>NZ_CP032317.1:0-2400000 GCF_003574965.1 Hymenobacter oligotrophus
ATGCAGAAGGATTGCCGTACCGTTTGGGCCAATTGCCTGCGCGTCATCCGGAGCAGTGTCGGAGAGCAGAGCTTCCGTACATGGTTTGAACCCATTGTACCGGTAGGCCTGCAGAAGAACCTGCTCATTATTCAGGTTCCTAGCCAATTCTTTTACGAATGGTTGGAGGAGCACTATGTTGACGTGCTCAAGAAGGCCATTGTGCAGGAACTCGGCGCCGAAGGCCAACTGGAGTACTCCATCGTGGTCGACCAAGGCAACGAGCAGGCCCGCCCGCGTACGGTAAACTTGCCCGCTACCCGCGGCGGAGCGCCTCACCGGCCGCCCACGCACACGCCCATGGCAGCGCAGGTGCGCCCCATGGCGCCGCAGCAACCCAGTGGTGCGCAGGCCGGGCAGCAAAACTTTGCCGGTGCCAACAGTGCCGCGTACCCCAAGCGCCAAACGCCGCCGGCCGCCGCTGCTGCCGTAGCCGCGGCTGCCGTGGCACCGCCGCCACCGTTGCGCAACCCCTTTGAGGTGCGCGCCGTGTCGGACCGCAGCTACCTCGACTCCCAGCTGAACCAGAACTACACGTTCACGAACTACATCGAGGGCTCGTGCAACCGGTTGGCGCGCTCGGCGGGCTGGGCCGTGGCCAACAAGCCGGGCACCACCTCCTTCAACCCGCTGATGATTTACGGCGGCGTGGGCCTAGGTAAAACGCACTTGGTGCAGGCCATCGGCAACCACATCAAGGAGCATTCGGGCAACAAGTTCGTGCTGTACGTGTCGGCCGAGAAGTTTACCAACCAGTTTATTGAAAGCCTGAAAACCAACTCGGTGCAGGATTTCGGTAACTTTTACCTGCTGGTGGACATCCTGATTCTGGACGACGTGCAGTTCCTGGCCGGTAAAGACCGCACCCAGGAAATGTTCTTCCACATCTTCAACCACCTGCACCAGGCCGGCAAACAGGTTATCATGACCTCCGATGTGCCGCCGCGCGAGCTGAAGGGGTTTGAGGAGCGTTTGTTGTCGCGGTTTAAGTGGGGCCTTACCGCCGATCTGCAAAGCCCTGACTTTGAGACGCGCGTGGCCATCATCATGAACAAGATGCAGGCCGACGGCATCGACATTCCGCCGCAGGTAGTGGAGTACCTCGCGTACTCCGTGGAAACCAACGTGCGCGAGCTGGAAGGCGTGCTGATTTCGCTGATTGCGCAGTCCTCGCTGACGCGCCGCGAAATTGACCTGGAAATGGCCAAGCAGGCCCTGCGCCACATCATCGAGGATGTGGAGGCGGAGGTAAACCTCGACTTCATCCAGAAGACCGTGGCCGAACACTTCGGCATTGCGGTGGACTTGCTAAAGGCCAAAACCCGCAAAAAGGAAGTAGTTACCGCCCGCCAGGTGGCGATGTACTTCGCCAAGGAGCACACCAACCACTCGCTCAAGAGCATTGGTTACCACTTCGGCGGCCGCGACCATAGCACTGTAATTCACTCGGTGCAAACCGTGTCGGACCTGATTGACTCGGACAAAACCTTCCGGACAACCATTCAGGAGCTGCGCAAGAAATTTACAAGCAAGTAGCCTGTAGCGCGGGCTTGGCCACGCCTTCCTGCGGTTCAGCCCGCGTTTGCCAGAACATATTCGTCTGGGCAGCTCCGCGCGGTACCAATCGTTCTGCTAAACGCGGGCTAAAGCCCACGCTACATAAAAAAGCCCGCAGCAATGCGGGCTTTTGCATTTCAGAGCACCTAGGGCTTACAGCTCGGAAGCCGAACGCTCGCGCAGCTCAAGGCCGTTGCGCTGGGCAAAGTTGCTGAGCATGCCGCGCAGGTTTTGCCGCCGCTGGCGGCCGCGCACTTGGCGCAAATTGAGGGCGTAGCTGGTACCATCGTGCAGGCGGAGCAGCAGCTGGTTGGGCTCTAGGTCGAGGGCCCGCATTTCTTTGGCGGCAAAAGGCTGCTTGGGGGCAAACAGGCCAGACTTATGCACCAGGTAATCGGGCGTGATTTCGAGGTAGGTTTGGGTGCCGAACAGCGGCAGGTTCTGCACCGAGATATAGAGCAGGAACACCACCGCCAGACCTAGGAACATCCAGTCGAGGTAGCGCAGCACGCCGGGCGTGCGGTTTGGGTCGCCGAGGATGGAAAGCAAAGGGTAGGCTACCGCTACCAAACCGAACACAAACTGCCCGAAAAACGGGACGCGGGAGGTGTTGGCCGGCTGCAGACCAATGCGGGTATAGGATGACGGCATAGGCAGGGGAGAGATTCAGCCGGCAAAACTAATACAAAACCGTTGGGTGCGGATTTAAGCACCCGGAGCCGCAACGCCGCGGCGTGCGGCCCCGGGTGGCTGTTCACTTCAGCTTAGCCTCCAAAGTCATTTCGGGTACGGCCGAGAGCAGCTGCGAAATGGGGCAGTTTTGCTTGGCGTCTTCGGCGTATCGCTGGAAATCCTCGGCGCTGAGGTTCGGTACCTGGCCAGAAGTAGTGACGGCAATCTTTACCACTTTGGGCGACATGTTGCCCGGGTCGAGCGTCACCTTCGACTCGGTGCGCACCTGTGTGGGCGAGTAACCTTCGCGGGTAAGCAAGCTCACCAGGTACATGGTGTAGCAGGAGGCGTGGGCGGCTCCAATCAGCTCCTCGGGGTTGGTGCCCTTCTGGCCCTCAAACCGGGCGCCTACCGAATAGGGGACCTGAACCGTGCCGCTTTGCGTCGTGATTTCGCCGCTGCCTTTGATGTCGCCGTTCCAGACGGCCGTACCGCGTTGGTTGATCATGGTATTTGGGATAGGGGTGTGGGAGAATGAGCTGATGCGGTTTTAATACCAACAGAACAATGCGGAAGTTTAGGAAAGCAATGTAGTCATCGTATTCGCGCCGTATTATTCGTCAACATTATGGATGCAACGAGAAAAACAATTGGCTTTATCAATCTGACAGTTGACTTACGTAAGGCATTTATCTGTTTGGGATGGTTGGGTTTGGCTTTGTTTCTAATCGACTAATTGTTCGATTACGTGCCTCTTGAAACCACGCATGATGGCTTACTCAAAGTGTTCAATAAACTTAAAAACCTGTTATTCTTTATTGTTTGGCCTGGCGCTGTGCTCCTGCATATCAAGCCAGTACTAAGTGAGCGGCAATGGTCTGTCGTGCGAATAATAAGCGTAATAATCAGCATGCCGTGGCTGTTAGTAGCCCTAGCGTTATCAGCCTTTGATAATGAAGAAAGGTGGAGAGACCGGCAGGTTGTATATCGGCATGCTACCAATCCAGAAGCGCGAATTGCCGCGCAGTATTTGGAAGATTGGCCCACGATCAACCAAGAAGAACGGGTTGTAAAGCTCACTCCTGTGCTGGCGTTGTGGCAGCGCGTCGAACCCGTAGATACGGCCACTTTCGACACAACGGGCTGGCAGCGCGTACCGCAATAGCCGCTACATTTACCGCCCCGCCTTTTCCTCAAGTTCTTCCGCATGGGCCTGAAGTCCTTCCTGAGCCGCCCGCTCGCCGCCTACACCGTTAGCCAGTACCAGAAATGGGCGCACCAGCCCGAGGTGGCCCAGCAGCGCATTCTGCAGAACCTGCTGCAGCAAGGCACCGCCACGGCTTTCGGCCACGACCACGGCCTAGCCGATGTGCGCTCGGTGCAGGACTTTCAGGCGCACGTGCCAGTGCGCGACTACGAGGCCCTAGGTGCGTACTTCAACCGGGTGAAGGAAGGGGAGCGGGACGTGCTCTGGCCGGGCAAGCCGCTGTACCTGGCTAAAACATCGGGCACTACCTCCGGCACTAAGTACATCCCCATCAGCCAAGACAGCATCGGCAACCACATCAACGGGGCCAAGGATGCTCTGCTACACTACGTGCACCGCACGGGCAAGCCGCAGTTTCTGGATGGCAAGCTCATCTTCCTCTCAGGCTCGCCCGAGCTAGAAGAGGTAGGCGGCATCCCGACGGGGCGTTTGTCGGGCATCAGCAACCACCACGTGCCGGCTTACCTGCGCCGCAACCAGCTGCCGAGCTACGCCACCAACTGCATTGAGGATTGGGAGCATAAGCTCGACCGCATTGTGGACGAAACCCTAGGTCAGCCGATGACGCTGATTTCGGGCATCCCGCCGTGGGTGCAGATGTATTTCGATCGGCTTACCGCACGCACGGGCAAGCTGGTAGGCGAGGTATTCCCCGAGTTCCAGCTGTTCGTGTACGGCGGCGTCAACTTCGAGCCCTACCGCCGCAAGCTGCTCGAAAGCATCGGCCGCTCGGTAGATACGCTGGAGCTGTTTCCGGCCTCCGAAGGCTTCTTTGCTTTTCAGGACGAGCCCGGTAACCCCGGCATGCTGCTGCTGGCCAACGCGGGTATCTACTTCGAATTTATTCCGGCCGAGCGGTTCTTCGAGCCCAACCCGCCGCGCCTGACGCTGGCCGACGTAGAGCTGGACAAGAACTACGCCTTGGTGGTAAGCTCCAACGCCGGCCTGTGGGGCTACTCCGTGGGCGACACGGTACGCTTTACCAGCTTGCGCCCGCACCGCGTGGTGGTATCGGGCCGCATCAAGCACTTCTTGTCGGCCTTCGGCGAGCACGTGATTGGCGAGGAGGTGGAGCAAACCTTGCGCGAGGCGCTGCAGCAGTTCGCGGAGGTGGAGGTGACGGAGTTTACCGTGGCCCCGCGCGTGAGCGAAAACAAAGCCGAACCCTCGCGCCACGAGTGGCTGGTTGAGTTTGCCCGCCCGCCCCACGACCTAGGCGCCTTTGCCGCCGCATTGGATGCGGGTCTGCGCCGCCGCAACGTGTACTACGACGACCTGCTCGCGGGCAATATTCTGGCGCCGTTGCTGCTCACGCCGCTGCCGGCTGGCGCTTTCCAGCGCTACATGAAAAGCCAGGGCAAACTAGGCGGACAGAACAAAGTACCTAGGTTGAGCAACGACCGGAAGCTGGCCGAAGGGTTACAAGCAGTTGGGTAGCCGAGTTCAGCCTGACTCATCTTTGCGCGTACGACTTAGTGTTGCTACGGTGCTCGATGACCTTGCCGAAGCTTGCGGCGCTGCTCCTCTATGCGGGCGTAAATTTTGTTGAAAAAGCGGTTGCGCTCTTTCTCCGACACCTGACTGATGAGCGTTGATTTCTCCGTTTGAACGCGCATCCACTGTTTTACCTCGGTGCAGAAAGAGGCATCGGTGGTGTGCAGGTAATCCATGCCGTTGTAGCTCACCAGCACGCGGTCGTGGCCCTCGGCGGCGGTCAGGATGGTGTTGTCGAGCAGCAGGATTTCGTTGAAGTAGAGTTGGTAAGGCGCTACCTCTAGATTGTGGCGCAGCGTGCGGCCCGCAATGGCTTGCCGCTGAATGTGCTGGACTAGCGCCTCTAGGGTATCGAGCAAGCGCGGCACGTCGGCGGGTTGCTCGTAGAGGCCGGCGTCGTGGTAGTACTCGATTTGGCGCAGGGTGCTGTTTACCGTTTCGTCGTTCCAAATTTCGACCGTGGGCATGCGCAAGTATTGCTCGGCGGCGGCGGCTCCCGCGGCTATTACCTCGTTGGGGATGTGCTGGGCGGCGTAGCGCAAGTTGCTGAAGGCCTCAACGGTTTTGATGGTTTTCAGCCAGAAAAACACCTTAAACCGGGCCAGCTCCGGAAAAAGAAAGTGGTAAATGGCCGGAATATCCTTGGCGGCGTAGCTGATGTGCGCATTGGCCGCGGCCGCTTGGCCGAAGTAGCTTGCCGTGTAGCGCAGGTAATCACTGATGCCGCCGGGCTGGGCGTTGATGCTCATGCGCTGAAACGTGACCGACTCGCTCGGACTGGTCAGCAAATCGGTAAGCGGCAGCTGGAAGTGCTGGGCCAGGCGCGTGGCCTCGTCGAGTGATAAGGCGGTTTCGCCGCGCAGGCGGCGGTAGGTGCTATCGGTGCTGAGCTGCAGCACATCGGCTACTTCATCAACCAGCGACAAATGCGCGGGCAAGTGCCCCCGCAGTCGGGCAAAAAAAGCGGTTTGGGCCGGCAGCGCAGGAACAGACTTAATGGATAACCCCATAAAACGCGAACGGCTGCCCTAGGTAATACTTGCAAAATCTGAGTTGGCAGGCCGCCGAAGTTGCAATAAATACCGCTTGCGGCAAACTCTGCGGGCGTTGAGGCGGGCAGTTGCAATTTCTGCAAGTGGCGGAGCCGCAGAGCTCGGCAAGGCCGTTGGGCGGCAGGTGGCCAGTGCTCTAGCTTTGGGCAGTGCTGCGTTTCACCTAGCCCAAACCATGTTATGAAGAAATTGCTACTCTGCCTCGCCGCGCTGTTGAGCGCCCACCTAGGGCACGCGCAGAAGACAGTTGCGAAGCTCAACACCGTAAGCCTGCTGTACCGCACGGCTTCGGTGCTGGCCGAGCGGCAAGTGCATCCAGCAGTCAGCGTGCAGCTGGGCGTGTTTTACACCCACAGCACCGGCCAGATGTTCAGCGACCGGGAGCTGTCGGGTTTTGGCATTACGCCCGAAGTGCGGTTCTATCCCTCCGGCACCGCTTTGCAAGGTTTTTACCTAGGGCTGTATGCGCGTTACCAGCACTTCCGGGCGCACGAGGACATCAAGCAATCAATGTTTCCAACTCGCCCCGAAGACCAAACCCTGCCCGGTCGGCCCATCGACGGCACCATCAACGCCTTTGGACTGGGCTTAACCACTGGCTATCAAGTGCGCATAACCAAACACCTCCGGCTCGATCCGTTTGTGGGCCTGGGTTTCAACACGGCCTTCAGCAACGTAACCACGCCGGGCTTTACCAACCACGAGTTTTACACCGCCCAAACCCACGACGGCGCCGAGCCACGCCTGGGCCTGGCCGTGGGCTACGCGTTTTAGGGCTGCTCGCGCAAGGCCGGCCGCTGCGTGATTTCGTGGTAGCAAATCACGTCGTCGGCGAAGTAGTGCAGCACCATGCTTTGGCGCGTGCGATGGGCAGCTTGGATGGGCATGCCGCCGTGCAGCAGGTTGGCGTGCCACAACAGCACGTCGCCGGCTTGGGCATGAAACTCCTCGGGGCGTAGCTGGTTTTGCTGCACCACGGCCTCGATGGCGTTTTCGTAGGCTTTGTAGGCCGATTCGCCGATGGTGAAATGCGTGTTGCCGTGCGGGTAGTCGTTGTTGAGCACGTAGGGCAGGCGGTGACTGCCGGGGTAGTAAAACACCGGCCCGTTGCTGGCGTCGATGTTCTCCAGGGCAATCCAGGCAGCCACCATGTAACCCAGGGGGTAGGTGGTCATGTGGATGGTATCGGAGTGGGCGCGCTGCTGGCTGCCCTGGATGAAGTTGATGCTCTGGAACGGATGCGTCACGGGCTTGCCCAGCAGAAAGCCGAGTACCGCGTGCAGCTCGGGCTTGGCCACGATGCGCCGAATTGCCTCCGATTGGTGAATGGCGAACATGATTTTGACGTGGCTGTAGCGCCAGTTGGCTTCGCCTTGCCCAATCAGCCGCTCAATTTCGCCGTTGATGGTGGCCACTTCATCGGGGCTGAAAAATCCACGCAGCACCATGTAGCCGCGCTCCGACCACAACCGAATACCCTCCTGAGTAGCTGGCGAAAACTGCTTAAACTCCGGGTAGTTGCTGGCTGCGAGGCGGCTGTCGTGCACATCGAAGCGCGGCGGCTCGCCGGCACCTAGGGCTTTGAAGTCGTCGGAAGACACCGATTGGTACACGCGCTTGCGCAAGCCGTAGCGGCGGTACAACTGCTCGTTGTGGCGCAGTTTGCGCTGGTGCAGAAAGTTGTAGACCGTGTACGTTAGCTTCAGGGAACGAAGCTTGTGGCGTAAGAAATCGAGCATGGAGAAGCCGCAATTGCCAGTTTCGAAGGTACCGAAAACCCCAGAGTACGCCGCAACCTAGGGCAAGCAACAAACCGTAAAGCGGGTTTCCTGCCGGGATTGTGTTCTTTTGCGCAGAAGGCTTTCAGTACCGGGTCTTTCGCTTTTGCCGTGGCTACATTCAATAAACGCTCCTTATACACCGCCTGCCAAACCTACGTGCAGCAGCGCATCGATACTTGCCAAGCGGCCATTCAGGCCGCGCAGGAGTCGGCCAACAGCGAAACCAAGAGCAGCGCCGGCGACAAGTACGAAACCGGCCGGGCCATGGCCCAGAACGAGCGCGACCGTAACGCCGTGCAACTGCACGAAGCCAAGAAGCTACTGGCCGAGTTGGAACGCATCGATCCGGAGAAGCCATGTGATGCAGTGTGGCCGGGTGCCTTGGTGCGCACTAACATAGGGCAGTTTTACGTCGGCATCAGCGCCGGCAAGCTCGCCATTGATGGGGCTGAATATTTCGCGGTATCGGCCGCGGCGCCCATTGCGGCAGCTTTAAGCGGCAAGCGCGCGGGCGAGCAGGCTACTTTCAACGGAAAGCAGATCCGAATCGAGGCTGTGGTGTAAAGACAAGTACCTTTGCTTACCAGTGCCGCCCGCAGTTGCAGGCATTCTCGCTAGCATGTCTTCGTATCAGCCCCGTTCTCTTGCCCTCCTAGGTTCTACCGGTTCCATCGGCACCCAAACGCTCGATGTCGTGCGGGCCCACCCGGGGCGCTTCTTGGTAGTAGCTCTCACCGCCCAGCGCAATGCCGACTTGCTGGTGGCGCAAGCGCGCGAATTTCGGCCCGCGGTAGTGGTAATTGGCGACGAAGCCCAGTACGCCACGGTGCGCGAGGCCTTGACTGATCAGCCCGAAACCCAGGTAATGACCGGGCTCGATGCCTTGGCCGAAGCCGCCGCCCGTCCCGATGTGGATGTGGTGCTTACGGCGCTTGTGGGCTACGCTGGCTTGCTGCCCACCATAGCGGCCCTTAAAGCCGGCAAAACCATCGCCCTGGCCAACAAGGAAACCCTGGTGGTGGCCGGGCAGCTGGTTACGCGCCTGGCCCGGCAGTCCGGCTCGGCCATTTACCCCGTCGACTCGGAGCACTCGGCCATTTTTCAATGCCTGGTAGGGGAGGAGCCTAATTCGGTTGAGAAAATCATCCTCACGGCTTCGGGTGGGCCTTTCCGGGGCCGCTCGGCGCAGGAACTGGCTACCGTAACCAAGGCCCAGGCCCTGAAGCACCCCAACTGGGACATGGGCGCCAAAATCACCATCGACTCGGCTTCCCTGATGAACAAAGGCTTGGAGGTGATAGAAGCCAAATGGCTTTTTGGGCTGACCGACGAGCAGATTGAAGTGGTAGTACACCCGCAAAGCATCATTCACTCGCTGGTGCAGTTCACGGATGGCTCGCTGAAGGCGCAGCTCGGGCTACCCGATATGAAGCTGCCCATTCAGTACGCCCTGGGTTACCCCGAGCGCCTGCCCAACAATTTTCCTCGGTTCAGCTTCCTGGATTACCCACAGCTCACCTTCGAGCGGCCCGATGGCGACACCTTCCGCAACCTGCCGCTGGCGTTTGAGGCCATGCGCCGGGGCGGCAACGCGCCGTGCGTACTCAACGCCGCCAACGAGGTAGCCGTAGCCGCGTTCCTGCGCGACCAGATCGGCTTTCTGCAATTGCCCGATGTGGTAGAAAACTGCCTCGCCCGCGTTTCGTACCTTGCCGAACCTTCGCTCGACGACTACGTGCACACCGACGCCGAAACTCGGCGGGTGGCTTCGGAGTTGGTGAAGTGAATTAGTTGTCAGTTGTTGGTTGTTAGTTGTCAGTAAGCAATGTCATGCTAGAGCGTCCGTATACCGAACTGCAGGTATGGCAACGGTGCCGGGCGTTGGTGGGGCAGATTTACGACCTGACGCGCGGTTTTCCCCGTGAAGAGATGTTGGGGCTGACAAACCAGATGCGGCGTGCGGCGGTATCCATTCCCTCGAACATTGCGGAAGGCTGCGGACGCCAGCACCAGCGCGACACAATCCAATTCTTGTTTGTGGCTCGCGGTTCGTTGTTCGAACTCGAAACACAATGTTATTTGGCAGCTGATCAGCAATACCTCTCAGCCGAGCAACTGCAGGCGGTGCTTGCCAACCTCAACGACTGCCGAAAACTGCTACAAGGCTTCATTCGCTACTACCGAAACCTCTCACCTTCGTCGGGAACAACCCTGCCTGACAACGGACAACTAAAAACTGACAACTAAAGCAACGAATGGATATTCTGGTAATGGCTGGCCAGCTGCTGCTGGGGCTCACCATTTTGGTGGGCGTGCACGAAGCAGGGCACATGCTGACGGCCAAATGGTTTGGAATGCGCGTGGAGAAATTCTCCATCGGCTTTCCGCCCAAAATCTTTGGCAAAACCATTGGCGAAACCGAGTACATGATTGGTGCGGTGCCCCTAGGTGGCTTCGTGAAAATCACCGGCATGGTGGACGAGTCGCTCGATACCGAGAGCCTTAGCCAAGAGCCCAAGCCCTACGAGTTCCGGGCCAAGCCGGCTTGGCAGCGCCTCATTGTGATGCTCGGCGGCATTATTGTAAACGTGCTGACGGGTATTCTCATCTTCACGCTGCTCACCTACAAGTACGGCGAAAGCTACCTGCCCGCTACGGAGGCGCAGCGCTTTGGCGTGGTGCCCAACGAGCTGGGCAAGCAAATTGGCTTCCGGCCCGGCGACCGTATCGTGAAAATCAACGGCCGCCCGTTCGAGCAGTTCAACGACGTGTACGATGTGGACGTGGTGCTCGGCAACGGCAGCTACTACACCGTGGAGCGCGCAGGCCAGCTCATCGACATTCCGGTGCCCCAGGACTTTATGGACAAGATGGCCGACCAGGACCAGGCCTTGTTCGTGCAGCCGCTCGACCCCTTTGTGGTGGACGAGGTAGTGCCCGGCGGCCCGGCCTCCAAAGGCGGCCTGCAACCCAACGACCGCATCGTGCGCGTGGGCAGCGCCAACATCGAGTTTTTCCCGGAGCTGCAAGCGGCGCTGAAAGTTAACGCCGGCAAAGCCACGCCGGTAGTGGTAGCGCGCGGCGACCAAACCCTTACGCTGACGCTGAACGTGGACGAAGAAGGCAAGGTAGGTTTCCGGCCTAAATCGTTGCTGAAGTACAGCACCCGCGATTATAGCTTAGCCGAGGCCGTTCCGGCCGGTACCAAGCAAGCTTTCGGTATTGTAGCAGCGCAGGTCAAGGCTTTTGGCAAAATCTTCCGCGGCGAGGCTTCGGTAAGCAAATCCCTAGGTGGTCCCATCGAAATTGCGCAGCAGTACGGCGGCCGTTTCGATTGGCTGAAGTTCTGGACCCTGACGGGCATGCTCTCGATGGTGCTGGCGTTCATGAACCTGCTGCCCATCCCGGCGCTCGACGGCGGCCACGTGATGTTCCTGACCTACGAAATGCTATCGGGCCGCAAGCCTTCCGACAAGTTTTTGGAAAACGCCCAGAAGGTAGGCATGGTGCTGCTGCTCTCGCTGATGGCCTTCGTGCTCATCATCAACCCGTTCATCAAGTACGTGCTGTAGCCCCTAGGTAAACTACTCGCAACTGCCGTAATGCCATCTTCTCCGCAAGATGGCATTACTTTTTCTTGGCGGTTGTTGAGTCCATAATTCATCTAGTCTTCCTTACTCATGCGTCGTTTCGTTGCTTTCCTGGGTGCATTGCTGGTAGCCCTTGCGGCGTGGGCCCACCCGTACCACGCCAGCATCATGGAGGCCAAGCTGAATCCCAAAACGCAGCAGCTCGAAGTAGCCCTTAAGGTATTTACCGACGATATGGA
This sequence comes from Hymenobacter oligotrophus, assembly GCF_003574965.1. Lineage (NCBI taxonomy): Bacteria > Pseudomonadati > Bacteroidota > Cytophagia > Cytophagales > Hymenobacteraceae > Hymenobacter > Hymenobacter oligotrophus. The sequence continues at coordinate 11,692 of NZ_CP032317.1, forward strand.
AACGGCCCTGTCGCAAGGTGCGGCCCGCCCCGTGCGCCTGCTTGAAACCCCCGCTGCCCAGCTCACGCCCTTAATCAGCAACTACCTACGGCGCAGCATTGCCGTGGGTACCAAGCCCGGCGAAGCACTGCCCCTGAACTACCTAGGCATGGAGCGCGAAAAAGACGCCCACTGGATATACTTCAGCGTGAAGCTGAACAAACGCACGCAAGGCATCAACCTGAGCCACCGCCTGCTGATGGAGCAGTTCTCCGACCAAATGAACATTGTGAACCTGGAGGCCAACGGCAAAAAGCTAAGTGCCCTGTTCCGCAGCGGCAACGACACGCAGCGCATAAGCTGGTAGCCGTTCCCTTGGCTGTCATTGCGAGGACGAAGGACGAAGCAATCGGTCCTGAGCTGGGCGCTACCGCTCCTTCAGCAGCAACCGTAAACCGGATATGCGCCACCATCGCTACTTTGTTTACATCCTCACAAACCAGAACCACATGGTGCTCTACGTCGGCGTTACCAACGACCTAGGGCGCCGTGTGACTGAGCATCGCTCCGGTGTGCACCAAGGCTTCACGAAGCGCTACAACGTAACCAAGCTCATCTACTTCGAAGAGTACACAGACATCAACGCAGCTATTGCGCGCGAAAAGCAGTTCAAAAGCGGCTCGCGGCAGAAGAAGCTGGACGCTGTGGCCAGCCTGAACCCGAACTGGGATGAGTTACTGCCCTAGGTGGGTTTTCGCTTAGTGCTGGCTGAAGGGTTGTGCCCTGCCCAGGACCGATTGCTTCGTCCTCGCAATGACAGCTGGTTATTGAAAAAAGTCGCGGGCCCGGAGCTGATACAGCTCCGGGCCCGCGACTTTTTCTGGCCGACCTAGGGGGTGGCTAGTTCCAGCCGCCGGCATCCTTGTCGGCGGGTTTCTGCTCCGATTCGGGCTTGATCAGGCGGAACTCCACGCGGCGGTTGATGCGCATGTCCTCCTCAGTTACTTCTTCCTTAAGCGGCTCGGTGCTGCCGTAACCGCGGCTCTCAATGCGGTTGGGTTTGAGCTTGCCTTTGGTTTCGATGTAGCGGCGAATGGCGTCGGCGCGGTCTTGCGAGAGTTTCTCGTTCACGTCGGGGTCGCCTTTGGCATCGGTGTGGCCCGAAATGCGCAAGCGGTGGTTCGGGTGGTCGACCATAAACACCACGATGCGGTCGAGGGTGACGTGCATCGAAGGGAGGATGTTGGATTTGCCTTGGTCGAACTCGATGTTGCGGAAAATCAGCGGGATGTTGTAGTCGATGCTGGTGGTCATCAACTTCATTACGGTATCCTGCTTCAGGCTAAACTGCTTCTCCACAGTAAAGTACTCGGGGCTCTGGATGAGCATCACGTACTTCGAGCCGTCGATGAGGTCGAAATCAAACGAGCCATCGGGGCGGATGTACTTCGAGGCCACTTCAATGCCGTTGTCGACATCGATGATGCTCACAATGCCGCTGAGGGGCTTCTGCGTTACCGAATCGACGAGCGTACCCTCGAAGCGCGTGGTGGCCAGCGGCTGGGCTTCCATGGGCAGCGGGAAGGAGTACAGGTCGAGGTTCTTCATCTTCTTCTCCTCCGAGCGGGCGTAGTACAGGTTCTTCGATTCGCCGTCGATGGTGAAGTAGTACTCCGAACCCTTGCCATTCACGAGCGGGCCGATGTTGATGGGCTCCTGCCAGCGGCCTTTGGTGCGGTAGGCTTTGTAGATGTCGAAATCGCCGAAGTTCAGCAGCTGCCCGCGCGACGAAAAGTACAGTACGTTGTAGAGCGGGTGGTAAAAGGGGCTTACCTCGCTTTCGCGCGTGTTGATGATGGGGCCCATGTTCTGGGCCTTGGCCCACTGCCCGTTCTTCAGCTTGTGGGTAAACCAAATGTCGGACATGCCGAAACCACCTAGGCGGTCGGAGGCGAAGTACAAGGTGTCCTCGGTGCGCGACAGGGTAGGCTGCGAGTCCCAGGCGTTGGAGTTCACCTGCATACCTAGGCTTTGCGGCACCGTCCACTGGCCGTTTTTAAACTGGCTCACGAACAAGTCGCAGTTGCCGTGGCAGGTGGGGCACTCGCAGCGCGAGAAATACATGGTGGTGCCGTCCTTGGTAAGGCAGGCCGAACCCTCGTTGTAGGGCGAGCTGATGGGCTTGGGCAGGGCCTCGGCATCCGACCACGACTCGCCCTGGCGCTTGGCCATGTACAACTCCTCGTCCACGATGTTGTGCAGGCCGCGCGTTTTGCGCTTCGAAGAGAAGATGAGCTGCTCCGAGTCGTCGTGGTAGCTAGGGCCGTAGTCCTCCACCTGCGAGTTAATGCCCTGGCCCATGTTGGTGTACACGCCTTTGGGCGGCCGGAAGGTGGCAATGTTCTTCCGGTACTCCACAATTTCGTAGTACGTTTTTAGGGGCACGTACAGGTCGGCGTCCTTCTGCTCCAGCGAGTCGTAGTACAGCTGAATTTTGCTGACGTCCTGCCGGTGGTGCTTCAGGGCCAAGCGGTAATAGGCCTTGGCTTTTTCCTCGTTGCCGGCGCGCTCAAACAATTGCCCCAGGCGCCAGAGCATCATGTTGTCCTTGCTGAAGTTCTGGATACCGAAGTTGGCCACGTACTGCTCCAGCAGGTTGCGCGCCGGGGTCCAGCTTTTGCGCTTTTCGGCGCGGGCTATTTCGCGCAGCGCTTTTTTGTCCTGGAAATAAGCAACACGATTGATGTTGATAAAGTCTGGGGTGGCATCGGGACGCACCCGAAGCTGGCGAACCTTGCCCGAAAGGGCGCGCTGGCGGTACGGCTTATTTTGCGCGGCAAGCACACCCGCAAAACACAACCCCACCAGCAGCAAAAAAAGTGGGCGAATCAGACGAAACATAGGAAGGTAGTCGGCACGAAAGCCCAACGTGAAGCGGGAGCTACGGCCTTCAAAAATATAGCTTTTAGCTGATGACGCAGTGCCCGGCTGACGCCTTGTCGGCGGTAAAGTGCAGGCATGGCGCTTGGCAGTGCCCTAGGCGCACGTGGCACGGCACTTGACAAAGCGGTATCTTCGTTTAGTGGACGGCAGCGTGGGTGCTTTTTTCTGCCAATCTGGCGCTGCTGTCGTTTCCTTCTCTATGTCGAAAAATTCGAATCCGCGCTTTCCAGCTTCCTTCCTGCTCATGACCGAAGACCCTGATGGAATGGTGTCGGTAGTATCGTCCGACTCGGAGCAGGAACCCGCGGCGCAAGGCGAAGCGCCGGAAAAACTGCCCATTTTGCCCGTGCGCAACACGGTGCTGTTTCCGGGGGTGGTGCTGCCCGTTACGGTTACGCGCAAAAAGAGCATTCGGCTGGTGCGCAAGGCCTACAAAGGCGACAAGCTGATTGGCGTTATCGCCCAGAAAAACTCCAATGCCGAAGACCCCGTGCTGACCGACCTCTACCAGGTAGGCACCATGGCGCGCATCCTGAAGCTGCTGGAGCTGCCCGATGGCAACACCACCATCATCATTCAGGGCCAGCAGCGTTTTCGGTTGGCCGAGATGGTGCAAACCACGCCCTACTTTACGGCGCAGGTAGACTACTTGCCTGAGCTGCTACCCACTCGCCAGACCAAGGAAGTAAAAGCCTTGATGGCCTCGCTGAAAGAAGCGGCCACCAAGATGCTGAAGCTGAACCCCGAAATTCCGCAGGAAGCCCAGGTTGCCCTCGACAACATTGAGTCGCCGGGCTTTCTGATTCATTTTCTGTCTTCGAACCTTAACGTTGAGGTAGGCCAGAAGCAGCGCCTGCTCGAGATAAACGAGGCTGTAGAGCGCGGCACGCAGCTGCTCGAGCTGTTGCTTAAGGAAATCCAGCTGCTCGAGATTAAGCACGAAATCCAGAGCAAGGTCCACACCGACATCGACCAGCAGCAGCGCGACTATTTCCTGCGCCAGCAGCTGAAGGTGTTGCAAGACGAACTCGGCCACGAGGGCCCCGACCAGGAGCTGGATAAGCTGCGTCAGCGCTCAAAGGACAAAAAGTGGCCCGAAACGGTAGCCAAACACTTCCAGAAAGAGCTTGATAAGCTAAGCCGCATGAACCCGGCCGCCGCCGAGTACCCGGTGAGCCTGAACTATGTGGAGTTCTTGCTCGATTTACCGTGGGGCGAGTACACCAAGGACAACTTTAACCTGAAGCGCACCCGCAAAATCCTCGACCAGGACCACTACGGCCTGGAAAAGGTGAAGGAGCGCATTCTGGAGTACTTGGCCGTGCTGAAGCTGAAACAGGATTTGCGCGCGCCCATTTTGTGCTTGTACGGCCCTCCTGGCGTGGGCAAAACGTCCCTAGGTCGCTCTATTGCTACGGCCCTAGGTCGGAAATACGTGCGCCTGTCGTTGGGCGGCGTGCGCGACGAAGCCGAAATCCGCGGGCACCGCAAAACCTACGTGGGCGCCATGCCGGGCCGCATCGTGTCGCAGATTAAGAAAGCTGGCGCCTCCAACCCGGTGATGATTCTGGACGAGGTGGATAAGCTGTCGTCGGATTTCCGCGGCGACCCCCAAGCGGCGCTGCTTGAGGTGCTCGATCCGGAACAGAACTCGACGTTCACCGACAATTACCTGGAGGTAGAGTACGACCTCTCGCGTGTGCTGTTCGTGGCTACTGCCAACTCGCTCGACACCATTCACCCGGCCCTGCGCGACCGGATGGAGATTATCGACCTGACGGGCTACACGCTGGAGGAGAAAACCCAGATTGCCAAAAAGCACCTTTGGCCCAAGCAAGTAACCGAGCACGGCCTCACCCAAAAGGATGTAACCATCAGCACCGCCGCCGTGCAGCGCGTGATTGACGATTACACCCGCGAATCGGGCGTGCGCAGCCTGGAGCGCAAGCTGGGCGCGTTGGCGCGCAACATTGCCAAGCACAAGGCCATGAACGAGCCCTTTCCGGGCAAGCTCGAGCCCGATGATGTAAGTAAAATCCTAGGTGCTGCTATCTTCGACCGCGACCTGTACCAGGACAACGAAACCGCCGGCGTGGTAACGGGCTTGGCCTGGACTTCGGTAGGCGGCGACATTTTGTTCGTGGAGAGCCTGCTGAGCCGTGGCCGTGGCAAGCTCACGCTTTCGGGCCAGCTGGGCGACGTGATGAAGGAATCGGCCGTGACGGCGCTGAGCTACTTGCGCAGCCGCGCCGAGGAGCTGGGCATCGACTACCGCGTTTTCGACCAGTACGACCTGCACATTCACTTCCCCGAAGGCGCCGTGCCCAAAGACGGCCCGTCGGCCGGTATTGCCATCTTCACCAGCATTGCCTCGGTATACACGCAGCGCAAAATTCGCTCGCACTTGGCCATGACGGGCGAAATTACCCTGCGCGGCAAGGTGCTGCCGGTGGGCGGCATCAAGGAGAAGTTGCTGGCCGCCAAGCGCGCCGGCATCCGCGACGTAATTCTGTGCGAGAAAAACCGCAAAGACCTGCAGGACATTCCGGCCGAGTACCTCAAGGGCATTACCATTCACCACGTCGACCGCGTGGACGACGTGGTGCGCGTGGCTTTGCTCGACGAATTAGTGACAAACCCCATGAAGCTGACCGTGCGCGACGAAACCGCCGCCCCCGCTCCGCTGCATGCAGTGGAGGTGCAATAGCCAAGCGTTGGCTTACATCAAACGGCGCCGCACTACGTTAGTGCGGTGCCGTTTTGCTTAATGGCGTGTGCTACATCCGCCGCCAGCCGGCTATCTTAGCTACGATGATTCGACCCGTACGCCGTTTCCTAGGTGCTCTGTTGGTGTTGCCCGCTTTGCTGCTGGGCAGCGAGGCGTACGCGCAAATAGGCGGGCAGCGGGCGTTTGCTTCCCTAGGTCTGCCACCTACGGCTTACCTAGCCGGGGTAGGCGGGGTGAGCGTATCGGGCCGCAACAACGACCCCGGCATGCTCTACGGTAACCCGGCCCTGCTCAACAGCGACATGGACGGCCGCCTAGCCCTGAGCCACGGCGACTACCTGGCCGACATTAGGCAGAGCACTGCCGCCTACGTGCGCAACACCGAGCGGCTTGGGCGCTGGGGCTTCGGGCTGTCGTACCTGAGCTACGGCGACTTTGAGATGTACGACCCGGCCGGCACGCCCCTAGGCCAGTTTTCCGTCAACGATTACCACCTCAGCCTCACCAACGCCCACACCTTCGGCAACTTTACCATGGGTGCTACGGCGCGCTTGGCGGTAGCCGGCATTGCGGGCAACCATTCGGTGGCGGTGCTCACCGATGTGGGCAGCGTGTTTAAGCATCCCGAGCAGGACTTTACCGTTGGCTTAGCCGTGAAGAACCTAGGGTACCAGCTGAAACCTTTCGAGGGCAGCAGCCGCGAGCCAATGCCGTTTGATGTGCAGCTAGGCGCCAGCATCAAGCCCGAGCACATGCCCGTGCGCTTTACCATCACGGCGCACCACCTGTATCAGCTCGATATCGTTTACCTCGACACCTTGCAGCAACGCCGCCAGAGCCTCGATGGGCAGCAAGAAACACCCAAAAAGAGCCTAGGCGACAAAATTGCCCGGCACTTTGTGGTGGGTGGCGAGCTGATTTTGGGCAAAAGCCTGAACGTGCGCGTGGGCTACAACCACTTGCGCCGCCGCGAGCTGCGCCTTGATAATGTCTCGGGCGGGGCAGGTTTCTCGTTTGGCGCGCTGCTGAAGCTTGGGGCCTACCAGTTCGAATACACGCGGGCTATTTACCACGTATCGGGCGGCACTAATTACCTCACGTTGTCGCGCAACGTGCACGAGTTGTTCGGCAAAAAGGAGTAGGACCGTTGCGCCAGCTGTCAATGCGAGCAAAGCGAAGCAATCGGTCCTGAGCTGAGCACAACCGCTCACCTAGCACTAAGCGAAATGTAGCGCGGACTTTGGCTACGCCGACCTTCGGTTGTAGTTCACGTCCCCGGATAGTAATTGCTGTTTCCGGACGTAGGGATGCCGCGCGTGTAGCGCGGACTTCAGTCCGCGTTTGCCAGAGCGAAGTGGGTGGAGCAAAACTCACGGTATCACCCGTTCACACCAACGCGGGCTAAAGCCCGCGCTACGTGGTTTTCGCTTGCTGCTGGCCGAACGGCCGTGCCACGCCCAGGACCGGTTGCTTCTTCCTTCGTCCTAGCAATGACAGCGGGGGACTTGCTCTGCCAGAACGGCACGCCTAGGTTTTCGCCACAGTTTTTGCAGCCTGGGCAACCCTTACCCCATTGCTCAGTATCTAATCAGCTGGCGCGCCCTAAGCGTGGCCCCTTGCTCATGCTCGACTCTGCAACGTTTCTCACCCCGGCTCAAATCGTAGCCGAACTCGATAAATACATTGTTGGCCAGCACGATGCCAAGCGCAACGTAGCCATTGCGCTGCGCAACCGCTGGCGCCGCCTGCACGCGCCGCAGGAGATGCAGCGCGAAATCGTGCCCAACAACATCCTAATGATTGGCTCGACGGGCGTCGGCAAAACCGAAATTGCCCGCCGCCTGGCTGCCATTGCCGATGCGCCCTTTACTAAGGTAGAGGCCTCCAAATTCACGGAAGTAGGCTACGTAGGCCGCGACGTGGAAAGTATGGTGCGCGACTTAGCCGAACAGGCCGTGCACCTGGTAAAGCAGCGTCGCAAGGAGGCCGTTAAAGCCCAAGCCGCCCAAGCCGTTGAGGATACCATCCTCGACGCGCTGATTCCGCCCATCCAAGGCACCGGTGCCTCGGTGGTTAACAAGCCGGGCCTAGGTTTTGGCGGCATGGCCGCTTCCGACGATATGCCGCAAACCGATATGGAGCTGAACGAACGCACCCGCGAGCGGTTCCGCGAAAAGCTGCGCCGCGGCGAGCTGGAAGACCGCCGCATTGAGGTAAAAGTGCAGCAGGGGAGTGGCCCTGGCATTAGCACGCTGGGCGGGCAAGCCGGCCTCGACGAAGCCTCGCTGCAGGGCCTACAGGATATGCTCGGTTCGATGATGCCCAAGAAAACCCGCAAGCGCAAGGTTACCATTGCCGAGGCGCGCAAAATTTTGCTCGACGAAGAAGCGGCCAAGCTCATCGACATGGACGAGGTGAAAGACGAAGCCATTCGCATCACCGAAAACGCGGGCATCATTTTCATCGACGAAATTGACAAAGTAGCCAGCAGCAGTGGCAGTCAAAAAGGCGGCCCCGATGTAAGCCGCGAAGGTGTGCAGCGCGATTTACTGCCTATTGTGGAGGGCTCGGCCGTGAGCACCAAGTACGGCGTCGTCAACACCGACCACATTCTGTTCATCGCCGCCGGAGCGTTCCACGTCAGCAAGCCCTCCGACCTCATTCCGGAGCTGCAGGGCCGTTTTCCTATTCGCGTAGAACTTCAAAGCCTCACCAAGGACGACTTTTACCGCATCCTGAAAGACCCCAAAAATGCCCTCACCAAGCAGTACGAAGCCCTGCTGAAAGCCGAGGAAGTGGAACTGACCTTTGAGGACGCCGCGCTGGAGCGGCTTGCCGAAATAGCCTTTGAGGTTAATAGCGAGGTAGAAAACATCGGTGCCCGCCGCCTGCATACCGTGATGAGTCGTTTGCTCAACGACATTCTGTTCGATGTGCCCGACCGCATCGGGGCCAATGCCCACATCCTCATCGACCGGGCTTTGGTAGACGAGCGCCTGCAGAACATGGTGAAGAACCGCGACCTGAGCCAGTACATTCTGTAAGGCGCCCTAGGTGCCGCAACCGTAAAAAGGGCAGCCGAAGGGTTGCCCTTTTTGCTTTCTTACGTAGTGATTGGCAAACCCTCCGTTCCATCTATGCACTACTACATCATCACCGGTGCTAGCCGCGGCCTAGGTAAGGCTTTGGCTGAGCAGGCACTGGCCCGCCCCGATACCACCGTGCTAGGAGTGTCGCGGCACGCTACCATCGAACACCCGCGCTACCACCATCAACCACTTGACTTTTCGGATGTGGTAGCCGTGGAAAACAACCTCCACAAAGTATTCATGACGCGGCCCGATGCCAGCAGCATCACCCTCATCAACAACGCGGCCGTGGTGGGCGAAATCGGCTACCTGGGCGAGCACCAAAACGAGCACTTCGCGTTTGTGTTCGACGTGAACGTGATTGTGCCGGCCATGCTTATGAACACCTTCCTGAGTGCCTACGGCAACCTAGGGTGCCCGCGCACGGTGCTCAACATTAGCAGCGGTGCCGCCCAGCGTCCGGTCGATGGCTGGGGAGCGTACTGCGCTTCCAAGGCGGCCCTGGATATGCTTAGCCAGGTGGCCCAGCACGAGCAGGAGCTACGCGGCTCGGGTGTGCGCATCCGCAGCCTGGCGCCGGGCATTGTGGATACTGAAATGCAGGAGCAAATCCGCAGCTCCGATGAGCGGCAGTTCAGCCAGGTAGCGCGCTTCGAGGCCTACCACCGCGAGGGCCACTTAGCCCAACCGCAAGAGGTAGCCCAACGCATCATGCGCTGGATTACGCAACCTACCCCCGCGCAAGAGCCCGTAGTGCTGCGCATCGACACCTTGCCCTAGGTTGGGACGAAGTATTTAGTATTGGGCAGTCGGGATCAAGCTAATCAGTACCAGCGAAGCATCTTCCAGCCAACGGCGCGGCCGCATTACTTACCCAATATTCATTCAAGAACTCACGACAAACAAAAAGCCCCGACCAAATGGCCGGGGCTTTTTGTGTAAAAGAGGCTGAGCTTAGTAGCCAGGGTTCTGCTCTACTACGCCAGGCGAGGTTTGCAGTTCGCGCTGAGGAATGGGCCACAGGTGGCGGAAGGTTTGCGTAACGTCGGCACGAGCAGCCTGTACCGTGTTGGTACGACGCAGGTCGAACCAACGGTGACCTTCCTGAGCCAGCTCGATACGGCGCTCCTGCAGGATAGCAGCAATCAGCTGATCCTTCGTGAGGGTGGTAGCGCGCGGGGTGAGGCCAGCGCGGCTACGTACCGTGTTCAGGATGCCCAGAGCGGGTACTAGGTCGCCGTTCTGCGCCAAAGCCTCGGCGCGGGTCAGCAGCACCTCGGCATGACGAACCAGGATAGCGTTGTCGTCGCCGGCCGCTACGCGGAAGTACTTACGGGTAGTGCCCGTGGGGTACACCGGAGTAGCATTGGCAGCCGTAACCGCGTTCACGGGCAGGCGGGTGTCGCCTGATTCGTGCGCAGCGGGTAAAGCCGTAGCGGGGTCAACCTCGTTGCGGCCGCCGTTGGCCGACGGGAACCAGAAGAAAGCCAGCGAGTTCGAGTCAACGTTGTCGAAGGGCAGCTCCCAAATTGACTCAGCCGAGTTTTTCTGGGTGAAGATGTTGGCGTATACCGGCTCTAGGCTGAAACCCGTAATCTGCGCCGTGTAGTTAATTACGGCATCGTAGTTACGGTTGCGCAGCTCAAAGCGCGAACGCAGCGCCAGCGCACCGGCCTTGGTGATGCGTGCCTTGTTCGAGCCGCCTAGGTTCGCGATGGCGAAATCCAGGTCGGAACGGATAAGCGCGTTCACCTCAGCCTCCGAAGCGCGAGCAATTGGCGCAATCTCCGAGCCAGTGATGTTGGTGGTTGGCACCACGCGCAGCGGCACACCCAGGCCACCAGCGTAGCCGTAGCCTTGCGGCGAACCGCCCCAGTAACCGATCAGGTTCATGTAGTGAAACGCGCGCAGGGCACGGGCTTCAGCAATAGCCTGGTTTTTGTTAAAGGCCGGGTCGTTCAGCTTTTCGGCTTGCTGAATGATAAAGTTAGCGCGGTTGATGCCACCGTAGATCGAGTTCCACATGCTGGTTACCTCGACGTTGTCCGGCAGAATCTGGTTCTGGGCAATCTGGGCAAACGATGGGAAGGTACCCGTGTGGCGGGCGTTGTCGGCGCCTAGGTCGGCAAACAACTGGTAGCGCAGGCCCCAGTAGTTGACGCTCTGCAATACGTCGTATGCACCCAGCAAACCGGCCTCAATGTCCTGGCGGGTTTCCAGGCCAGCTTCGGCGTCAAGGCTGGCCCGCGGCTCAACCTGCAGCGCGTCCTCGCAAGACGAAGTGCCAAAGCCTAGCGTCAGCAGGAAAGCTGCTGCCGTAGTGAATCGGCGAATGGAAGAGAAATTCATTTCTACAGTCGAGTTAATTTATTAGAAACCGAGGGAGATGCCGCCCGTGATGGTGCGGGCTTGCGGGTACACCAGGAAGTCGGTACCCAGCGACGTGTTCGAGCCGCTGAAGGTGTTTACTTCCGGGTCGAGGCCCGAGTAGTTCGTCAGCGTAATGAGGTTCTGAGCCTGCACGTACACACGGGCAGTGTTCAGTTTCACGCGGCCGATCAACGACTTGGGCAGGGTGTAACCCAGGGTTACTTGCTTCAGACGAGCGTACGAACCATCCTCGATAAAGCGGTCAGACACGCGGCGGTTGTTGTTGGGGTCGCCGTATACTGCGCGCGGAATATCGGTGTTCGTGTTGGTCGGAGTCCAGCGGTTCAGCACTGCTTTGTCCTGGCCGAACACGCCGTTCATGCCCTGTGCAAACGAAATGTTGTTATTGTAAATTTCGTTCCCTACGCTGTACTGAACAAAGGCCGTGAAATCAAAGCCCTTGAAGCGGATTGTGTTGGTCAAGCCGCCGTAGAAGTCCGGCTGAGCGTTACCAATAATCTCCTGGTCGTCGCCAGTGATGCGGCCGTCGCCGTTGATGTCGCGGAACTTGATGTCGCCGGGGCGGGTAAGCGTCGACTGGTAAGTTGCAGTCGTGCCAAACTTGGCCTTAGCAGCAGCATCCAGCTCGTTGATTTCCTCCTGGTTTTGGAAGATTTTCTCGACGCGGTAGCCACGGAAAGCGCCTAGGGGCTGGCCTTCAGCTACCCAGCTAGCAAAGCCAGCCGCGAAGGGCGTGCCGTCTACCAGCTTGGTTACCTTGTTACGGTTGAAGGCAATGTTGAAGTTGGTCGTCCATTCAAACGAGCCTTCCGATTCGCCACGCAGGTTTACGGTGGTCAGAGCCAGTTCAAGACCTTTGTTCTCGATGCTGCCCACGTTGGCCAGGTACGAGAGGAAGCCCGTGTTGCCGGGCAGCAAGCGGCTCAGCAGCAGGTCGCGGGTATCGCGCTGGTAAGCATCAGCTGCCAATACAACGCGGTTGTTGAACAAGCCCAGGTCCAAGCCAATGTTGGTTTGGTTGGTGCGTTCCCACTTCAAATCGGGGTTGGCAAGCTGCGACAGCGCCAAGCCACCAATTTGCTGGAAGTTGGCACCCGTGCCGATCAGGCCGCGCGAAGCGAAGTTAGCAATTTCCTGGTTACCCGTTTGGCCGTAGCTAGCACGGAGTTTCAGGTCGCTCACAGCAGTTACGCCTTTCAGGAAGCCTTCTTCCGAGATACGCCAGCCCACCGAAGCAGCCGGGAAGTAACCAAAGCGGTTGTTGGCACCGAAGCGCGACGAACCGTCGCGACGAACGCTGGCCGATACCAGGTACTTGTCGCGGAACGAGTAGTTAGCGCGGCCTAGCAGACCGAAAATACGCCACTCGGTTTCGCTCGACGAAGCAGCCGTTTTCTGGGCACCTGCCGACAGCTGCTTTACATCGTTGCCAGGGAAGCCCGTGGCCGAAGCAAATACCTCGTTAAATACGCTTTGCTGGTATTCGGCTACCAACTGCGCACCTAACGAGTGCGACTCGCCGATAGTTTTGTTGTAGCTCAGGGCGCTGGTGTGGTTCCAGTTCAAATCCTGGCGGTACGACGACGTAGCCGAGCCGTTCGAGCCAGCACCGGTGTTGGTGGTGGTGGGGAAGAACGTGTCGTCTTTGAACGTGAGGTAGTCCAGGCCAAACGTAGCGCGGTACTTCAGGCCCTTCAGGATGTCGAACTCGGTGTACTGCGAACCGATGATACGGGCGCTAACACCTTTGATGGTGGGCTCGAGAGCTGCAGCCAGCGGGTTTTCGGTAGAAGCACCGGGGTCTTTGGCATAGGTGCCATTGGCGCGGTACTTCGGAATGTCGCTTGCTACCAGAACGGCGGTGCTAAGCACACCGTTGATGTTGTTGTCGTTCTGGATACGGTTGTTTACCGAGCGGTTCAAACCAACGTTCAAACCCATCCGAACACGGTCGCTGATGCTGTTTTCGAGGCTTACGCGGGCGCTAGCACGCTTAAAGCCCGAGCCCAGAATCGTACCTACGTTGTCGAAGTAGCCAGCACCTACACGGAAGCGCGTACGGTCGTTACCACCCGAGAACGTAAGCTCGTAGTTGGTGATGGGAGCAGTGCGCGAAATCTCCTTGCCCCAGTTGGTGTTAGGAGCAGAATCGGGGTTCTGGAACTGCGCCAGGTCGCGAATACCGTCGCCGTTGTCAACGGTGATAAGCTGACCAGCTGCTACGCCTGCACCAGCGTCGCTGAACAGGTATGCGGCGAGGTCGGCGTACGAACGCCAAGGAGTAGCGCTGAGGTTAGAGGCAACAATTTGCCCGGCAGCGTTACGTGGGTAACGGTTTTCTACTTGCTCCAGGAACAAGCGCACCTGATCGGGGCCGCTGATGTTCTCGGGCATCTTCCACATGGTTTGGGCACCACGGTAGTAGTCCAGCGTAATGTTGGTTTTGCCAGCCTTACCACGCTTGGTAGTGATAAGCACTACGCCGTTCGAAGCACGCGAACCGTAGATAGCAGCCGACGAAGCATCTTTCAGTACCTCAATCGACTCGATGTCGTTGGGGTTGATGTCCGACAGCGAGTTGGTGAGCTGACCACCTGCACCGATGTTGGTGTAGCTACCCGTGTTGATGGGCAAGCCGTCTACTACGTACAGCGGTTCGTTGCTGGCGTTCAGCGAGGCAGCACCACGTACGCGCACCGAAATGCCCGAACCCGGAGTACCCGAGCTTTGAGTTACCTGCACACCGGCCGCACGGCCCTGCAGCGCTTGGTCAACACCAGCAATGGGTTGGTTTTTGAACTCCGACGCCTTTACAGCGGCAATAGAGCCAGTTACTTCGCGGCGTTCCTGCGCGTTACCGAAACCGGTAACAATAACTTCGGTCAGCTGCTTCGAATCGGTAGCCAGGCCAATGTTGATCTGGGTATCGGTACCAATTGCGCGCTCTACTTTGATGTAGCCAAGTGAGCTAATCTCGAGAGTGCCGCCGTCGCCCGGAACACCTAGGGTAAAGGTGCCGTCCGAGTTCGTTGATACACCTGTGGTAGTGCCTTTCAGCAACACCGTTGCACCGGGAAGACCTTCGCCGGTAGCACGGTCGGTTACCCGACCAGAGATCTGGCGGGTTTGAGCATCCACATGGTGAGCCAGGGCTACCAATGGTACTAAACCCAGTAAAAATTTGTTCATGCGGTTAGAAGTGAGTGAAGTGACAACCGATTTCCAATTTATGCAGGTAAAAGGATTTTACCTAGCAACTGACAATGCTAAAAAAACTTGATTCGGAAAATTTGGCAAGGGTGCGCCCATTTTTTACCAATCTGGCAATTGGGGTCTCGTCCGCCTAGCCATTACCAACACAATGCTCTCTGCCTAGGTTACCTTCCGAAACTTGCCCATAAGAATAGCAGTTATTCAGCCGACAAGCAACCAAACTTTTTCTTTTTTTAAGATCAGAGGCAAATTATTGTACGTACATGTAACAATACCAAGTTGTAGCTTGTACAAAATTTAAATATTGCACTATTTTGATTGCAGCTTGTTCAGTACGTCATAGCCATCTGCTTAAAACGAAAGCCCCGCCTGAACTCAGGCGGGGCTTTCGTTTTAAGCAGATGGCTATGTATTAGTAACCGGGGTTCTGCTGAGCAGCCAGTACAGGGTTGTTAGCCACTTCGATGGCCGGAATCGGCCACAGGAAGCGGTAGTCGCTGTAGGGAATTGCGTTAACCGAGCCAGTGATGGCAGGCGGCGTACCGCAGTTGTAGTTGGCTGCAATCGACTGCGAGTTGCCAACCTTGGCCGGAATGCCGCCCGCAGGGCGCGGGCTAAACGGCGTAGGCGACAAACGGTGAATGTCGTCCCAGCGGAAACCCTCGGCCACAAACTCAATGCGGCGCTCGTTCAGAATAGCTTGTACCAGTGCATCGCCGGTCAGCGTAACGGGGTACAAGTCGGTTGCCTGCACGGCGCGGCCGCGCACGGCGTTCAACAGAGCTACGGCGCGCAAGCTGTTGCCTAGGCGGGCCTCCGCTTCGGCTTGGTTCAGCAGCACTTCGGCGTAACGGCTGATGGGCGCGAAGTCGGTGTTGGTAGCGGCGTCCTTATACTTAAAGCTGTGGTAACGAGCCGGGGTGGCGGCGTTGCCTTGCAGCAGCTGCGTGCGGCGCAAGTCGTTGCAGGGCCAGAAGCTAGCGTTGTACAGGATCGGGCTGATGGCAATCAGGCCGCGGGCTTGAATGCCAACGGGCGCGGCTGCCGGCGAACCGTAGAAGTTCGGCAGAGCGCCGTTTACCCCCGGGTTGTCATCGGAGCTGTTCTCGATCGAGAAGATGTTCTCGGCCGTAACGCTGGTACCACCCGGGAAAGCTGCCTGCGGCGTGGCTTGTAGCTGGTAGCCACCTAGGGGGCTGCTGAAACCGCCAGGAGCAGAAGTGCTTACCGCAACCAGTTTGTCGCCTTCAGCTTTAGCTGCCGTCCAGTTTTGCTGGTGCTGGCGCAAACGCTGCTTCAGCGCAATAGCGGCGCCTTTAGTAGCGCGCGAAACGCGCAAGTTGCCAGTGCGAGTAGCGGGCAGGCTTTGCTCAGCAAAGTCGAGGTCGGCTAGCATACCCGTGTATACTTCAGCTACCGAGTTGCGACCAACGGTTTTGGCGCGTTCCAGTGTGGCAGCCGTGTTCACGGCGAAGTCGCGGTACGGTACGCCGGGGTTGTTGCCGTTGTTGTCGGAGAACGGACGCGCGAAGTTCAGCAGCAACTCGTGGTAAGCCAACGCACGCAGGTAGCGGCACTCGCCCTCGTAGGCGGCGGCCGTAGCCTGATCGATGGTGCCGCGCTGCTGCGCTGCTCGTACGCCTTCGATTACCACGTTGCACTGGTTGATGAGCGCATACAGGTTCGACCACATGCCCACTACGTTGGGGCTCGAGGAGGTTTGCGTGTTGGAGTACACGATGCCGAAGAAGCCGGCCATGTCTACCACGTCTTCGCCGCGCATATCACCGAACTCGGTAGCAGCCGAGCCAAACGGATAACCGCGGGTTTGCAGAGCGCCGCCGTTCAGCGGGTCATAAAAGCCCGATTGCGCAGCGTTGTACACGCCGGTTACGGCCAGGGCAATGCGCTCCGGAGTTTGGAAAGCGGCCGATTCGGTAATGGCGTCCTTCGGCTCTAGGTCGGTAACGTCGCAAGAGCTCATGCCCAGCGACAAGAAAGCTGCCAAGGCCATGGCCCGCAGGCTTAACGGCGCGAAGCGAAACAGTACGTTATTCATGAATTCGGAGTCAGACGGGATTAGAAGCTTACGTTGAGGCCCGTGGTGAACACGCGCTGCTGCGGGTTGCTGTTGTAGTCAATACCGAACTGCGTGTTCTGCTGCAGGTTGCTGTTGCCCGACGAGTTTACTTCGGGGTCAACGCCTTTGTACTTCGTGAACGTGAAGGCGTTCTGTACTTGGCCGTACACGCGAATGCGGCTCAGGCCCGTGAAGCCCAACAGGTTTTGCGGCAGGGTGTAGCCCAGCGAGATGTTCTGGATGCGCACAAAATCCCCGTCCTCAACAAAGCGCGATACCGCCGAGTTGTTGAAGTTGATGAAGTCGGAGTTGTTGTAGCGCTGCTTCGGCACGTCGGTTTGCTGGCCGGGAGTCGTCCAGCGGTCCAGAATTTCGGTGCCGTTATTCAGGAACTCCTGGCGCAGCAACTGCTGGCGCGTTACGTTCATGATTTTGTTGCCACCCGAGAAACGGATGAACACCGAGGCATCGAACCCTTTAAACGTAAACGAGTTGGTGATACCGCCAAACCAGGTGGGGTTGGGGTTGCCCAGCACCTTGCGGTCGGCGTTGGCCTGCAGCGGCGTAACCGTCGAACCTAGGGCTGCGCCAGGGTTGGCGGGGTCGTAGGCGTAGTACGAGTTGTTGTCGACGTTGGCTTGCACCAGCGAACCGTCACCTTTGCGGTAGATCGGGTAGCCGTTGGCCGGGTTTACACCCTGGAAGTCGTAGCCGTAAATGGCGCCGATTACTTCGCCTACCCGCGTGATGTTGTAGGTAGCCAGGATGTCGCCGTTGCCACCGAGCGACTTAACCACCGCCTTGTTGGTGGCAAAGTTTAGGTTCGTCGTCCAGGTGAAGGCTTCGTTCTGGATGTTCTGCGAGTTGAACGTGAACTCGAAGCCTTTGCTTTCGAGGTTGCCCACGTTGGCGCGGTACGAGTTGTTCGGGATGCCCAACGAAGCAGCTACCGGCACGCTCAGGATAAGGTCGCTGTTGTCGTTGATGTAGTAATCGGCACCAACGGTGATGCGGTTATCCAGGAACCCTAGGTCCACACCGATGTCTTTCTTCTTCGACTGCTCCCACTTCAGCTCGTCGTTGCCGAACTGCGCGTCGCGGTTGTAGCCAATACCGTTCTGGGCACCGTACTTGCCCGGGCCAAACAAGCTGGCGTAGGCAAACGCACCGAAATCAACGTTACCCACCACAGCGTAGCTGGCGCGGGCTTTGAAATCGGAGATGAAGCCGAGGTTCAGGTTCTTGAAGAAAGGCTCTTCCGAAATACGCCAGCCCACCGAGCCGCCCGGGAACAAGCCGTAGCGGTTGGCCTCGGGTAGGTCCGAAATACCGTCGTAGCGCAACGAGGCGCTGAACAGGTAACGATCCTTGAAGGCATAGTTCAAGCGGCCGAACAACGAGCTAAAGCCGCGCTCTACGTAGCCACCGCCCACGGTCGGGGTGGCAAACGTGTTCGAAATAAGGCTGTTCGGGCCGAAGAAGCGGTCCGAAAGGCCAGTGGCCTGCGACCAGAAGAACTGCGCTTTGGTTTTCTGCAACTCCGAGCCTACTACCACACCCACCTTGTGCTGGTCGGCAATCAGTTTGTCGAAGTTGATGGTGTTCTGCCAGTTCCAGCGCGTGGTAGGCGAGGACTGCTGGTAGATGATGCCGTTCGGGCCACGACCGTCGCCGTGACGCGGGTCGTTGTACTGGAAGTCGTCGTTCAGGAACACGTCGGTGCCCAACTGGCTGCGCAGGCGCAAGCCTTTCAGCGGCTCGGCTTCCAGGTAGGTGTTGCCCAGAACGCGGTAGTTGGTAGCCCGGTATACGTTATTCTCCAACGGGAAAATAATGTTGGGGTAGTTGAAGGCAATGCCGAGGGTGTTGTTGCCCTGCCCAATCACCGCCGGGTTGGAGGTGCTGATGTAGGGTGTGCCGTCGGGGTTGCGGGCCGGGACGTTCGGGAACAGCGACAGGGCGTTGGTAACGTTGCCCGAGAGGCCGTTTACGCTCGTGTTCAGGCCGTCGGTGTTGGTACGCGTCAGGCCTAGGTTCATGCCCACGCGCAGCCATTTCAGCACCTCTTGGTCGAGGTTGGTGCGGAAGGTGATGCGTTGCAGCGAGTTGGCTTTGATAACGGCGTTCTGATCGGTGTAGCCGGCCGAGAAGAAGTAGTTGGTTTTCTCGGTGGCGCCGCTTACCGATAGGGCGTGGTTTTGCTGGAAGCCCGTGCGGAAGATTTCGTCCTGCCAGTCAGTGCTTACGCGCTGCCCGTTCTGCTCGAAGGGGAAAGCTTGTGCGGGCTGGCCGGCGTTGCTCAGGCGCTCGTTGTTAATTTCGATGAACTGATCGGCATTCAGTACCTCGTAGCGCTTCACGGTTTGCGCCCAACCAAACCAGTTGTCGTAGCTAACCTTGGCTTTGCCCAGGCGGCCGCGCTTCGTGGTAATAAGGATAACGCCGTTGGCACCGCGCGAACCGTAGATAGCCGTTGCCGAACCGTCTTTCAGCACCTCGTACGACTCGATGTCGGAGGGGTTGATGTCGGCCAGCGGGTTGTTCTGCACTACGCCAGATTGGTTGCCCGTAATAATCGGTACACCGTCGACTACCACCAGGGGCTGCGCTTGCGAAGTGATGGTGTTGGTACCGCGAATACGGATACGCGGCGTAGAGCCTAACAAGCCCGACGGTACGGTGGCCTGCACGCCAGCGGCCCGGCCTGCCAGTTGCTGGTCGAAGCTTGGGGTGGGAAGGTTGGCAATGTCTTCGCCTTTCACCGAAGCAATCGAGCCGGTTACGTCGCGGCGCTCCTGCGTGCCGTAGCCCGTTACCACCACTTCGCTCAGCTGCTTGTTGTCGGCTGCCAAACCAATGTTTACTTGGTTTTCGGCACCTAGGGCGCGCTCAATCGACACGAAACCCACGGAGCTGATTACCAGCGTACCGCCCGACGCCGGAGCACTCAGGGTAAACGTACCGTCGGAGTTCGTCGATACACCCGTGGTGGTGCCTTTCAGCAGCACCGTGGCTCCGGGAATACCTTCACCGGTGGCCCGGTCAGTTACGCGGCCTGAAACGGACCTGTCTTGGGCTACCGTCTGGTGGGCCAAAGCCACCAGGGGTACTAGTCCCAGTAAAAGTTTGTTCATGCGGTTATTAAATAGTGATTGAGATGGTGTTGAGCCGATGAGGCTCATCAAATGGTGCCAAAAGATAGCGAAGGAAAATCTTGGGCAAGTGCTTTAATCATTTTTTAAGCTATTCAAGGACGTTTTGGATTAAGTTAAAAAACAAGACATATATAACTTTTAAGTGGTCCTCAGAAGTTTGTACAGATCAAAACTGCCCGTAAAATCCCATAAATCTTGTATCAGTGCTACATAATGATGGATTAAATGGTAAATATTGTTTTTCATATGTAATTGAACTTTATTAGAATAATTTAACAGCATGTTGTTTAAGTAAATGAATTAGTGATACCTTATCCTGTTCACTCACCAAATCATCCTAAGAAGAGTGCGTATGAAAACACTGTTAGCTGTTACACCGCTAGCAATGGTTGCCCTTGTGGAACCGGCGCTGGCACAAAACCGGGAGATTAGCGGCAGGGTTACCGATGCGGCCACCGGGCAAGGATTGCCCGGCGTTACGGTTCTGGTAAAAGGAACCACAACGGGGGCCTCAACGAATGCTGACGGCGCTTTTTCCGTTAGTGCCCCGGCATCGGCCACAACCCTTACGTTTAGCTTCGTGGGGTACAAGTCGGTGGAGCGTCCTATTGGCACTTCCAGCGCTATTGATGTGGCACTGGAAGCCCAAACTCGTCAGATCGACGAGGTAGTGGTAACGGGCTTGGCCACCAGCGTAAAACGCTCGAACCTGGCCAACGCCATTACTACCATCAGCGCCAAGGAGCTGGTAGGCAGCACGCGGCCGGTTACGGTTGATGCGGCCCTGAGCGGCAAGGTAGTGGGCGCCAACATTGCCCAAACCAGTGGTGCCCCCGGCGGGGGCCTGTCGGTGCAGCTGCGCGGCATATCTACCATCAACGGTTCGTCGCAACCCCTGTATATTATTGACGGGGTGTACGCGGTAAGCCAGGAGGTAGGCAACGGGGCTGGTTCGGCGGCGTTTTCGTCGGCTTCGGCCGGGGTAGGGCGCACCACCCAGGACAACGGCATCAACCGCTTGGCCGACCTGAATCCGAACGACATCGAGTCGATCGAGATTCTGAAGGGCCCGAGCGCGGCGGCCATTTACGGTACGCGCGCCAACGCGGGCGTGGTCATCATCAAAACCAAGCGCGGGGCGGCGGGCCAAACCCGCGTAAGCTTCACGCAGGACCTAGGGTTTGCCCGGGCTTGGCGTTTGCTGGGCCAAGAAGACTGGACGCCTGAAAAAATCGACCTGTTTTACACCGGCGCCCGCGCCACCGAAGAAAAGCGCCTGCTAGCCGAAGCGCAACAGAACGGCCGCATCGTGAACTACGAGAAGGAGGTGTTCGGCAACACGGCCTTTCTGCGCAACACGGGCCTGAGCGTATCGGGCGGCAACGAGCGCACCAAGTTCTTTGTGTCGGGCTTTACCACCAACGAGGAAGGCATTGTAAAGCGTACCGGCTTTCAGCGTCACTCCATCCGGGCCAACATCGACCAAAAGATTGGCAACCGCATCGACCTAGGGGTTAGCTCCAACTACATCAACTCCTTAAACAAGCGCGGCTTCACCGGCAACGATAACCGTGGCATTAGCTTGGGCTACACGCTGGCCGGGGTGCCGACTTATGCGCAGTTGTTCCCGAACGCGGTCGGCGAATTCCCCGACTCGCCCTACACCGGCGACAACCCGCTGGCCGTAGTGGAGCGCGCCATTAACGAGGAAGAAACCAACCGTTTCGTGCAAACGGCCACGGGCACGCTGCGCATTATCGACAACACCCGTACCTCGCTGCGCTTGGCGGTGCAAGGCGGCGTCGACTACGCCAACAGCACGGCCCAACTGGCTATTCCGCCCGACATGCAGTCGCAGCGCGGCGTGGCGCTGCCGGGCGCGGCGCGCGTGGCCAAAAACGAGTTCTTTAACTCCAACATTCAGGGCTTCCTGATTTATGACTGGCGCCTAGGTGAAAACCTGAACCTGACCTCGCAGGTGGGTACGGTGCGCCTCTCGCAACGCACCAACCTTACCTTCAACCAAGGCCAGAACCTGTCGCCCGGTCCGCCCTACACGCCCAACCGCGGCACCGTAACCACCCAAGAAACGCTCATCACCGAAGAAGCCGACCTTGGGTTTGTGGCCCAACAAGAGGCTAACTTCCGCGACATGGTAATTGCCACGGCTGGCATCCGCTTCGATAAATCGAACCGCAACGGCGACCCCGACAAGTACTATGCCTTCCCGAAGGCCTCGTTGGCCGTGAACGTGGCCAAGTTCGGCTTCTGGGCGTTTGAGCCGGTAACGATGGTGAAGCTGCGCGCGGCCTACGGCGAAACCGGTGGGCCGGCGTTCTTCAATGCGCTGTACTCGCCGCTCACGGCCATTTCGACGGGCGGCCGTCCTGGCTTGCTGCCTTCCACGCTACTAGGCAACCCCGACATCCGGCCCGAAACTGCCTCGGAGTTTGAGACCGGTATCGACCTAGGGTTTCTCGACAACCGCGTAACGTTGGAGGCCTCTTATTATAATAAAGAGGTATTCGACCTAGTAAACACCTACGTGCTGGCGCCGAGCGTAGGCGTAACCTCGCTGCGCGCCTACAACGTGGGCGACTTGCGCAACCGCGGCCTGGAGCTGTCCCTAACCGCCAACCCTGTGCGGAAAGACAAATTCAGCTGGACTTCGACTACGCAGTTTTGGCTGAACCGCACGGAAGTAACCCGCCTCGCCGAAGACCCGCTGGTGGTACCGCCCTTCAACACGGGTTTAGGCTTTGGCAACACGTTCGGCCGCAACCTGTTCATCGTGGGCGAGTCGCCTTCGCGGTGGTACGGTACGCCCGTTAACTTTGCCACGAACAACAACTTCAGCGGCCTGACGCGCTACGAGGAGGCACAGCCTACGTTCCAGATGTCATTCCTGAACTCCATCAGCCTGCTGCGCAGCTTTGAGCTGTCGTTTTTGCTGCACTGGAAGAAGGACGGCTACAACAGCAACCTGAGCCGTCTGTTGCAAGACGAAAACGGCACCACCGAGGATTGGAGCGAACCGAGCGGGCAAGTAGCCGCCGATGGCACGCCCCTCACAAAGGGCCAGTTCCGGCAAACCCAACCGGCGCGCGAGTACATCCAAAACGCGGGCTATGTGCGCCTGCGCGAGGCCTCGTTGTACTACACCGTGCCGGCCGGCGTGCGCACCAGCTTGTTCAACGATTTCGTGAAAAACATCCGGGTGGGTGTTTCGGGCTACAACCTGATTACCTGGACCGACTACGTGGGTTACGACCCGGAGGTATCGAACTTTGGCGCCACCGGCAACTTTGCGCAGGTAGATGTGGCCTCATATCCCAATACCCGCCGCGTGTTTTTCCACCTCAACCTGGATTTTTAGGTCCGACCTCTTCCGCCAACTTCTATGCTAGCCATACGACATAAACTTTGGGCCGCCACGGCCCTGCTGCTCACGCTGGGCTCGTGCGGGTTCTTCGACACCGACCCCGTGCCCGATCCCAACAACCCGAGCCTCGACACGGTACTGAACAACGCCTCGCGCGCCCAGCTCGATGCCTTGGCCGTGGGCGTGGAGGCCTCGTACCGCAACCAACACACCACCAACGCGCCCTACAACCAAGTAATTGGCACCTTCGGGCGCGAGGTGGTGGTGCTGGCCGGTACCGAGTCGCGCTGGTACGGCGAGCTGCAAGGCACGCGCGGCCGCCTCGACGACGCTGCCTACTACAACGCCTACTACGTGCCGCTGGCCCAGATGCGCCGCGCCGCGCAGGTGTTTCGCGAATCGGCCAACAACAGCCAGGCATACAACGAGCAACAGAAGCAGGGCGTAGCCGGCTTTACCTACACCTACGAGGCCTTGGCGCAGTTGCTGTTGCTGAATATGCAAGGCGAAAACGGCATTCGTACCGACGTCAGCAACGTGCTGCGCCCCGGGCCCTTCGTAACGCAAGCCCAAGCGCTGACCAACATCCGCCAGTTGCTCGACCAAGGTGCTGCTGCCCTCGACCAGGCAGGTACCAGCTTTGGCTTTACTCTGAGCTCGGGTTTCGCCGGCTTTAACACGCCAGCTACGTTCCGGCGCTTCAATCGTGGCTTGGCTGCGCGTGTGGCCCTCTACCAGCGCGACTACGCCGGTACTCTCACGGCCATCGGGCAATCCTTTTACGACCCCACGGCCAGCCTGTCCCTAGGTCCGAAAATGACCTTTAACCCGGCCACCGCTGGCGACCAAGGCAACCCGTACTTCCAAGTGCCCAACACACCCGGCATTACGGTGGTGGCCGTGCCCGATAACTTTGTGACGGAGGCCGAAACCGGCGACGCTCGCCTGTCCAAGGTCGGCACCCGCACTACGCCCCGCGTTACGGGCGGTATCACGGGTACTTACGAGCCGCGCTTGTTTGCGTCCAACGTATCGTCGCTCGACATCATGCGCAACGAAGAGCTGATCTTGATTGCGGCCGAAGCCAAAGCCAACTCCAACCGCTTGGCCGATGCCCTAGCCGACGTCAACGTCATCCGGACAGTTTCTGGCCGTTTGGCTGCGTTGCCGGCCGGCTCGTTCATTAACGTAACCGTGGCTACCGATGAGATTATTCGCCAGCGCCGCTACTCGCTGTTCTACGAGGGGCACTACTTTGTTGATTTGCGCCGCCTGGGCCGCCTGCCCACCGCTGCTCAAACGCAAAACGTGGTTGTAGCCCCGCTGGGCACGCCGCCCTATCCCTTTACGCCGCAAACGCTGGCGTTCAGCAGCGGACAATACCGCCTGTTCGACCGCATCGAGCGGCCGGCCGCCGAAAAAGCCTGGGACGCCATCAACCCCTAGGTAGGTAAGTTGACTTGGTACAAAAAGGCCCCGCACCAAATTTGGTGCGGGGCCTTTTTGTTGGCAGTTCCTCCGCTGTGTGTATAGGTCTAGCGCAAAAGCCCTATTCGGAGGCAGCCCTACTCAGTTGCACATTCACGCAGACCTAGGGCCTCAGCCGGTCAACATTTGCCAAACGCCTAGGTGAACGAGTGGTATGAGCGACGAAAGGACCCGCAAAACCGAGATTAAAGCAGAAAGTTTTAGCAACGAACATATTTTGTATAACACTTATAGCATTTAACAAGAAATTAATACACAGTTAATTACAAACTCAACTAAGGAATAAACAACGCAACATTGCCGCTACGGCGCGCTACACCCCTGTTTTTACATGGTGCATTCAGGTTAAAACCAATTAACTTGCTTTTTCACTCACCATATTTTCCAATACCAAATCATTTATGAGAAAACTGTTAGCTGTACCCCTTCTGGGGGCGGTAGGTATCGTTCAGCCTGCCGTAGCGCAGACGAGGGAAGTAAGTGGCCGGGTAACGGACGCTGCTTCGGGGCAGGGTTTGCCCGGTGTAACGGTGATAGTTAAAGGAACTACTACCGGTGCATCGACCAACGCCAACGGCGAATTCACTTTGGCTGCGCCAGCTGGTGCCACTACGCTCACGTTCAGCTCAATCGGTTACCTGCCGGTAGAGCGCACCATCGGTACTTCTTCGACCATCGACGTGGCGCTGAGCACCGACACCAAGCAGCTGAGCGAAGTGGTGGTTACGGCCCTTGGGGTTGAAAGAACCCGCAACTCGCTGCCGTACGCAGCCACGCAGATTGAGAACGAGACCATCACGAAGGCCCGCGCCACCAACGTGGTAAACGGCCTGTCGGGCAAGGTTGCCGGCGTGCAAATTCGTCAGAGCAACTCGCTCGGCGGTTCGTCGAACATCCTCATCCGCGGTACCAAATCAGTATCGGGCAACAACCAACCGCTGTTTGTGGTTGACGGTGTGCCGATCAGCAACTCGAACACCAACACCGCCGACCAGCGTACCGGCCGCGGTGGCTATGACTACGGTAACGCTGCCGCTGACATTGCCCCCGACGACGTGGCCTCGGTAACGGTGCTGAAGGGTGCTGCTGCAACCGCGCTGTACGGCGACCGTGCCGCCAACGGCGTTATCATGATTACGACCAAGAAAGGCCGCAAAGGCCTGGGCGTAACTATCAACACCGGCCTCACGGCTGGTAAGGTTGACAAGAGCACCTTTATTAAGTACCAAGACCGCTACGGTGCTGGCTACGGCAACTACTACGAAGACCCCTCGGGCAAATTCCTGTACCGCGACATCGACGGCGACGGCAAGGATGACCTCGTGGCTCCGCTATCGGAAGACGCTTCGTACGGTGCAGCCTTCGACCCGAACCTGAACGTGTTCCAGTGGGATGCCTTCGATCCGGCTTCGCCGAACTTCGGCAAGGCGCGTCCGTGGGTAAACGCTAAAAACGGCCCGATTTCGTTTTTTGAAACGGCTGTTTCCACCAACAACAGCGTAAGCATCGACGGCGGCAACGACCTCGGTACCTTTAAGCTGGGCTACAACGATATCCGCGACAAGGGTATCATGCCGAACAGCCAGGTTAACAAGAACATTGTCAACTTTGCTGGCTCGCTGAACGTTACGCCCCGCCTAACTACCAGCGCCTCGGTAAACTTTACGCGCATTAAGGGCCTGGGCCGTTACGGCACGGGTTACTCGTCGCGCAACCTGATGACGAACTTCCGCCAGTGGTGGCAGACCAACGTCGACATCAAGGAGCAGAAAGCCGCTTACGACCGCAACAACCAGAACGTAACCTGGAACTGGCACGATCCGGACGATCTGACCGCTATCTACTGGGACAACCCGTACTTCACGCGCTACCAGAACTTCCAGAACGACCAGCGTAACCGTGTATTCGGTAACGTAGTAGCTACCTACAAGTTTGCCGATTGGTTTAACCTGATGGGCCGCGTAACCCTCGACTCGTACGACGAGATGCAGGAGGAGCGTCAGGCTATTGGGGCAACCACCAACGACCAGCCCGCTTTCTACTCGCGCTACGACCGCACGTTCCGCGAAGCCAACTACGACCTGATTGGTAACTTCAACAAGAACATCACCGAGAACTTCTCGTTCCGGGGCTTGATTGGTGCCAACATGCGTCGGGAGCGTACGCAATCGATTCGTTCGTCTACCAACGGTGGCCTGGTTGTGCCCGGCTTGTACTCGCTTTCGAACACGGCCCAGCCGCTTACGCCTCCCGGCGAAGTGGACTACCGCCGCGCCGTTGACGGTGTATTCGCCAGCACCACCTTCGGTTTCCGCGAGATGGTGTTCCTCGACCTGACGCTGCGCCGCGACGTATCGTCGACGCTGCCGAAAAAGAACAACAGCTTCTACTACCCGTCGGCCGCCGTGGGCTTCGTGTTCTCGGAACTGCTGAAGGACGCAACGTGGCTGTCGTATGCTAAAGCACGCGCCAACTACGCCGAAGTAGGTTCGGGTGCCGAAGCGTACAACGTTGTCGACGTGTACGACAAGCCGACTGCATTTGGCAACGTGCCTTTGTTCTCGGTTCCGGGTACCAAAAATAACCCCGACCTGCGTTCGGAGCGTACCAAAGCTGCTGAAGCCGGCGTAGAAATGGCCTTCTTCCAAAGCCGTTTGGGCTTCGACGCTACCGTATACCAGTCGAACTCGGTTGACCAGATCATTCCGGTTGCTATTTCGTCGGCTACGGGCTACAACTTCCGTTACGTAAACTCGGGTAACGTACGCAACCGTGGTATTGAGTTGACGGCCTACGTAACGCCGTTCCGTTCGGACGACCTGAACTGGACCGTGAACGTGAACTGGACGCGCAACCGCAACCAGGTAATGTCGCTGTACGAAGGTGTTGACAACGTGCAAATCGCCAGCTACCAGGGTGGCGTAAGCTCGAATGCCACCGTAGGCCAGCCCTACGGCGTGCTCCGTGGCTCGAACTACGTGTACGACAGCAACGGCAACCGCCAGGTAACGGTAACCAAAAATGCTGCTGGCATCCCGACGGCTGCTTACTTCAAGCAGAGCGCTACGGCCAACGAAGTAATTGGCGACCCGAACCCGGATTGGACGGGCGGTATCGGCAACACCTTGTCGTACAAAGGCATTTCGCTGTACGCTTTGGTTGACTTCCGCAAGGGTGGCGACGTGTTCTCGCTCGACCGCTACTACGGCTTGGCTACGGGCCTCACCCCGGAAACCGCTGGCAACAACGAACTCGGGAACCCCTCGCGTAACCCCATCGTTCGCAATGCCGACGGCTCGTACGCTCCCAACTCGGGTGGTGTAATTCTGGAGGGCACTTACGCCCCCGGCACCACCATCAACGGTGTTGATGTATCGGGTCAGCCCAACGCTGTTCGCACCAGCAACACCAACTACGGCCTCTACGGCTACGTTCGTAACCCTGCCGCTGGCTTCGTGTACGATGCTAGCTTCGTGAAGCTGCGTGAGGTATCGTTGAGCTACTCGCTGCCGAAAACGCTGCTGGCCAAGTTTGGTCCGGTACGTGGCATCGATTTGTCGCTTGTAGGTCGTAACCTCTGGATTATCCACAAGAACCTGCCGGATGCTGACCCGGAGGACGCTCTGAGCTCGGGCAACGCCGGCCAGGGTTACCAAGTAGGTGCTTACCCCAACACCCGTACGATTGGTGGTAACATCCGCTTCAGCTTCTAATTGAATTCGATTCTCAGAAATGAAAAAGCTTCTGTTATTCTGCATCCCGGCGCTGTTGTTCACGACGTCGTGCGTGGATTCGCTGGAGGATGACTACAACGTCAATCCCAAGGCGGCCACCCGCGTACCGGGCGAAACGCTGGTATCGAACGCCCAGCGCAACCTGGCGCGTACCATGGTGAGCGGTAGCGTAAACCTGAACGTATTCCGTTTGTACGTGCAGCAGTGGGCGCAAACCACGTACTTCGACGAAAGCACGTACGACATCAACACGCGTAACATCAACGGTGCATTCTGGAATGCGATGTACCGGGACGTGCTGCGCGACTTGGTGGAAGCCAAGCGCCTCATCCAGGCCGACAACACCCTCAACCCGAAAGTAAAGGCCAACCAGTTGGCTTCGATTGAGGTGCTGGAAGTGTACGCTTGGTCGACGCTGGTGAACACCTTCGGCGACGTGCCTTACAGCGAAGCCCTGGACTTTGCTAAATCGCAGCCGAAGTACGACGACGATAAGGCCATCTACAACGACCTGATCACCCGTCTGAACACGGCCATCGGTCAGTTCGACGCTTCGGCCGCTGGCCTAGGCGACGGCGACTTGCTGTACCACGGCGATGTGAACGGTTGGATGAAGTTTGCCAACTCGTTGAAGCTGCGCATGGCCATGACCATCGCCGACGATGATGCTGCCAAAGCAGCTACCATGGTTCGCGAGGCTGCGCCCAAAGTGTTTGCTTCGAACGACGACAACGCACAAGTGACTTTCCTGAGCACGCCTCCGAGCACCAACCCGCTGTGGGAAGACCTCGTGCAGAGCGGCCGTAAGGACTTTGTGGGTACCAGCCTGTTCGTAGGCACCCTCAACGACCTGAAAGACCCGCGTCTGGATGAGTACTTCAAGCCCATTGCCAACGGTACTTACAAAGGCGGTGTGTACGGCTCGAACAACAGCTCTACCACCTCGTCGAACCCCGGCCCGGCGCTGGAAGATCCGGCCCTGCCCGGCGCGCTGATGTCGTACTCGCAAGTACAGTTCCTGCTGGCTGACGCTGCCTCGCGCGGCTTCAACGTAGGCACGGGCACTGCGGAGTCGTTCTACAACGCTGGCATCACGGCCTCTATCCTGCAGTGGGGCAACACCGCGGCCGAGGCTGCTGCTTACCTGCTCCAGCCAGAAGTGGCTTACACCACCGCCATGGGTACTGCCAAGGAGAAAATTGGCCGCCAGGAGTGGATTGCGCTGTACGGCCAACCGGTTGACGCCTGGACGGAATACCGCCGCCTGGACTCGCCGAAACTGACGGCTCCTGCAAGCGCGCTGTCGGCTCTGCCGCTGCGTTTCATCTACCCGATTGCCGAGCAGAACGTGAACGGCAGCAACTACGCAGCTGCGGCCTCGGCCATCGGCGGCGACGTTGTGACGACTAAGATCTTC
Organism: Hymenobacter oligotrophus; assembly: GCF_003574965.1. Classification (NCBI taxonomy): domain Bacteria; kingdom Pseudomonadati; phylum Bacteroidota; class Cytophagia; order Cytophagales; family Hymenobacteraceae; genus Hymenobacter; species Hymenobacter oligotrophus. Next base: position 41,291 of record NZ_CP032317.1, read on the forward strand.
TGGGACAAAAACTAGTCACCGAAGAATCTATCAAACAAGAAAGGCTGCCCAATTGGGCAGCCTTTCTTGTTTAAGCCAGCGCACCTGCCGGTTTTAATTGAAAAGAGGCGGCTCCCTAGGTGGGGCCGCCTCTTTTGCCGTATGGCACCTAGGGCATTGGCAGTTAGCTCTCCATCAGGAAGGCTTTGATGTACTCGTCTAGGTCGCCATCGAGCACGTTTTGCACGTCGGAGCGCTCCACGCCGGTGCGCAGGTCTTTCACGAGCTTGTAGGGGTGCAGCACGTAGTTGCGGATTTGCGAACCGAAATCGATGCGCTTTTTACCGGCTTCTACCTCGGCTTTGGCGGCGTTGCGCTTCTCCATTTCTATCTGGTACAGGCGCGACTTCAGCATGCGCAGCGCGTGCTCCTTGTTCATGAGTTGGCTGCGCTCAATTTGCACGGCAATAACAATACCCGACGGAGCGTGCGTTAGGCGTACGGCCGTTTCTACTTTGTTTACGTTCTGGCCACCGGCGCCGCCGGCCCGGAACGTATCCCAGGTGATGTCGGAGGGGTTGATGGCGATGTTGATCGTGTCGTCGACCACCGGGTAGGCAAATACCGACGCAAAGGACGTGTGCCGCCGGCCGCTGCTGTCGAAAGGCGAAATACGCACGAGGCGGTGTACCCCAATTTCGCTTTTGAGGTAGCCGTAAGCAAACTGCCCTTCTATTTCGAGAGTGGCCGATTTGATACCGGCGCCTTCGCCGGGCTGGTAGTTTACCTCGCGCACCGTAAAGCCGTGCTTTTCGCCCCACATGATGTACATGCGCATGAGCATCTCGGCCCAATCCTGGCTTTCGGTACCGCCGGCGCCCGGGTTGATTTCGATGATGGCCGACAACTGATCTTCCTCGCCCGATAGCATACGCTTAAACTCGAGCTGCTCCACAGCTTGCACGGCCCGCTCGAACTCGGCGCGCATTTCGGGCTCGGTGGCTTCGCCTTCCTTGTAGAAGTCGAAGAGCACGTCCGCGTCGTCGACGGCTTTTTGGGCCGTTTCGAAATCGTCGGTCCACACCTTTATGCCTTTCAGCTCTTTCAGGGTGGCCTCGGCCTTCTTGGAGTCGTCCCAGAAGCCCGCCGATTGGCTTAGCTCTTCGAGCCGGTTTACTTCGGCTTTGCGGTTATCGTAGTCAAAGATACCTCCTTAAGGCCTCCACGCGGCCCTTCAGGTCTTTCACTTGTTCAGTGGTCATCTGAGCGAAAGGGTAGGGGGTTAATGTATCGAATGCGGGTTGCCTGACGGGGCAACTGGTTGGCAAAGGTAGTCTGCCGAAAACGAAGCCGCCTGCTACGACCTAGGGCCACAGCAGGCGGCAGTACTAATGCGGTTGCAACGGCGGGCTAAACGCGCACCATCCAGCCGTGGGGATCGGGCGCCTCGCCGCTCCGGATGGCATCCAAGGCTTCGCCTACGCGCAGAGAAAAAGCATTGGCCGTGGTTTGTGGCAGTTCGTAGTCGGTGCCCTCGTAACCAATGGTAGCAATGGGCGCAATGGTGGCGGCAGTGCCTACCCCAAACGCCTCGTTTAGCTTGCCTTGCTTAAGGGCTTCGATGATTTCGAGCACCGAAACCTTGCGTTCTTCCACCGTCAGGCCCCAGTCGCGAGCAAGCTGCAGTACGCTGCGGCGCGTAATACCATCGAGAATGGATGAGCTAAGCGCAGGCGTTACCACGCGGCCGTCAATCACAAAAATGGCGTTCATGGTGCCCGACTCCTCTACGTAGCGGTGCTCGGAGGCGTCGGTCCAGATGAGCTGGTTGTAGCCTTGCTGCTGCGCCAGCTTAGTGGGGTACATGGCTGCGCCGTAGTTACCAGCGTTTTTGGCGTAACCGGCGCCGCCTTCGGCCGAGCGCACGTATTTGTTTTCGAAGCGTACGCGCAGGGGCTTGTTGTAGTACTTGCCCACGGGGCAAGTGAAGATCATAAAGCGGTAGGCATCGGAGGGGCGCACGCCGATAAAGCCATCGGTGGCGAACATAAACGGCCGGATGTACAGCGAGCTACCGGCGGTGCTGGGTACCCAGCCCGCATCGAGGCGGATTAGCTGCGACAACCCCTGCATGAACAGCTCCTCCGGAATTTCGGGCATGCACATGCGCGCGGCCGATTCGTTGAGGCGGCGCCAGTTATCGAGCGGGCGGAACAACGCGATTTCGCCGTTGGGGGCTTTGTAGGCCTTCATGCCCTCGAAAATAGCCTGGCCGTAGTGCAAAGCCGAGTTAGCGGGGCTCACGGCCATGTCGCCGTAGGGCACAATTTGCGCCGCTTGCCACTCGCCATCCGCATAATCGACGGCGAACATGTGGTCGGCGAAGATTTTGCCAAACTCAATGTTGGCGGGGTCCAGCTCACCCAAGCGCGAGGCGGTGGTGGGCTGAATGGAAATCGTCAGCGTATCAAGCATGACTAACAGGAAAATCGGTGGGGGAATGCGAAGAAGATGGGGGTGCTTGGTTCTGAAACGGGGCGGCTACTGACGCGGTTGCCAAATAATTTCTTCGGCGCCTAGGTCGCGGGCCATGCTGCGCGCCAGCACAAACAGGTAATCGGATAATCGATTTAAGTACTTGACAACCAGATCGGGTACGAACGATTCTTCGCGCAGCGCTATGGCAAGGCGCTCGGCCCGGCGGCATACACAGCGCGTTACGTGGGCCTGCGAAACGGCGGGGTGACCACCAGGCAGGATGAAGTGCCGCAGCTCGGGTAGTTCTTCGTTCAGGCGGTCCATCTCCTGCTCCAATTCGTCCACGTCGGCATCGAGCAAATCGGGCAACTGCATGCGCGAGCGTTCGGGGTCGGAGGCCAGGGTAGCGCCAATGGTAAATAGTCGGTCTTGTATGTGCTTGAGCAGGGTGCGGTGAGGCAGGTTTACCTCCTGGTCGCGCACCAGGCCCACCCACGAGTTGAGCTCATCGACGGTGCCGTAGGCCTCGATGCGCAAGCTGGATTTGGGTACGCGCGTGCCTCCAATAAGCGAGGTCAGGCCTTGGTCGCCGGTGCGGGTATAAATCTTCACAGAAAACGGGTGGAAAGGAGCTGGCTAAGGCGCAAGCGAAATTAACAGGTAAAAAAGAAAGTGCCCCAACGGGCGGGTTGGGGCACTGCTTCGAACGGCGCAACCTAGGGCATAACAGCAATTAGCCTTGCGTGTTTAGCGCCAGTTGGTGCGTGGCTACATCGTGGTTGGGCAGGTCACTTTCAATGAGGCCATCGCGCAGGCGCACGATGCGGTGCGAGTAGCGGGCTATGTCCTCTTCGTGCGTTACCATGATGATGGTGTTGCCTTTCACGTACAGGGCCTCGAAGAGGTCCATGATTTCGTGGCTGGTTTTGGTGTCGAGGTTGCCCGTCGGTTCGTCGGCCAGAATAATGCTGGGGTTGTTGACGAGGGCCCGGGCAATGGCCACACGCTGGCGCTGCCCGCCCGAAAGCTCGTTGGGCCGGTGCTTGGCGCGGGTTTCGAGCCCCACGCTGCGCAACGACTCCATGGCCCGCGCCTCGCGCTCCGATTTGGAGTAGCCTGCGTAAATCAGCGGCAGGGCCACGTTGTCGAGCGCCGTGGCGCGCGGCAGCAGGTTGAACGTCTGGAACACGAAGCCGATTTCGCGGTTGCGCACATCGGCCAGTTGGTTGTCCGTCATGCGGCTTACGTCCTTGCCGTTGAGCACGTACTGGCCGGTGGTAGGGGTATCCAGGCAGCCCACAATGTTCATGAGGGTGGATTTGCCCGAACCCGAGGGGCCCATGAAGGCTACGTACTCGCCGCGCTGAATGCGGATGGTAACCGAGCGCAACGCGTGGATTTCCTCGGTGCCCATACGGTACACCTTGGATATGTCGGAGGTTTCGATGACAGGCGGCAGCATGAGGTCTTGGGGTTAGTTCCAGGGTGCTACGGCGGCCCGGTGGGCGGCACGCCGCTTGTCGTAAAGCTTACGAAAGGTAATATATTCTGACGAGGGAAGCAACGTGGCAAGTTTAGCAAAAGACGCGGTGGCGTATTCTTCCAAACCCGCATCGGCGGCGGCCAGCACGTAGCCCCGCAGCATCGCCACCGACTCGGGGTTGTACGACACCGCCCGGCGCATGATTTCGTAGGCCGTAACAGGGTCTTGGTGCCGCGCAAAGTACGCCGACGCCTGCAGCATGCCCGCTTCGTCGAACGGATCGGCTTGAGTGAGTTGCCGGTATCTCTTGGCTGCTGCCTTGGCATCTGGGGTGGCGGCGGCGGTAGCATAGGCTTTGGCCAAAGGCCGCGCAACCTTGGGTGCTGGCAGAATCTGGCCGGCCAAAAGGGTGCCTAGGCGGTTTTCGCTGCCTGGCACGGCGGCAGCGGCGCGGCGCGCAACTGCGCGGGCCGAGTCGGGCTGGCCGGCCCAAGCCAAGGCGTAGGCCCTAGGTTGCAAGGCCGCAGCGTTGCTGGCTTGTTCGGCCAGGGCCAAGCGGGCCGCCGCCGAGGGGTACAGGCCACGCTCGAGCAGATACATGCCCAGCACGTGGTGGTAATAACCGCTTGTAGCGCCCGTGGCCAAAGCTTCGAGCTGATCGAAGCCGGGCGCTGGGCGCGCGCTGCGCAGCTGCTGCAGCCCGCTCACAAACGTAAGCTGATCGGCAAACGGATCGTTGGCTTGCACTTGCAGCAGGTTTCGCACCAGCGGCAGCGTGGTCGTATCGTGGCCGGCTGCCTGGGCCAGTCCTAGGTGGTAGAGCTGCGCAAACTGCACCACACTCAGCACCGAATCGACGCCCAACTTGGTGGCGGCAACGGGTTGGTAACGGCCGCGCAGCAACTCGAGCACCAGGGTGTTGTTTTGCCAAGCGGGCCACTCGGGGTTGGGCGTTTCGCGGGCGGCATCTTGCGCGCCCTGCAGCTGATTATTTTTCAGCAGAAAAGCCAACCAGTTGGTGTGCGGTACGGGGTCGGCGTTGCTGGCGGCAGCGGCGCGGCTGTAATAGTGCAGCACCGAGTCGGGCAGCGAGGAGCGCGAGTAGAGCTGCGCCATTTCGGCGTTGAGTCGGCCGCTGGCCGGAAAAGCCTTCAGGCTTTGACGCAGCACCTGTTGGCGTTCGAAAAAGTCGGTGGGCTGATCGAACCGCGCGGCCAGCCGCATCCACACCTTCTCGTTGGGCTCGCGGCGCAAGGTGCTGCGCAAAATGTTGATTTCGTTTTGCCGCTGGGCCTTGGCCTGGTACAGCGCCGCCCTACCTAGGGCTGCCCGCGCATTCAGCGGGTCAAGTTGGTCGGCCTCGGCGTAGTAGCGCTCCGCCAACAAGGCGAGGTACAGGTTATCGGGCTGCTGCTCGCTTTGCAGGCGCGTTAGGTCGCCGAATTGAATGTACTGGCCGGCGCGGGCACGGTCAAGCAAATCAAACTGGTTGCGCAGCAACACCGCGCCCACCAGGCCCACGCCCAGGATATACACCAAGTAATAGGGCATGCGACGCGGTTCGTAAGCCACGCGGTGCACCTGCAGGCGCTGCTGAATCAGCGGGCCGAAATTGAGCAGTATGTACAGAAAAAAAGCTAGGCCAATGGCACCCAAGGCCAGGGCTACAAAGTCGCGCGTGGCGTGAAGCAGGGGCCCGTTGAGCGTGGCCGCAGCATAACCCAAGGTGCCCGTGGCCACTAACAGCAGTGCTATGTACAGCCAAGGAGCCAATTGCCGCGGCAGCCACGCGCGGTAAGTGGGCTGGCGCAAGGGCTGGGTAAACCAACCCACCGCGGCCGCAATCAGCAGCAGCGCCAACGGGTTGAGCTGAACCCCCGGCAGTACGGCCAGCTGGCCGCCGTTCCAGGTGTACATCAGCAAAATGCCGAGCAACAAAGCGCCCGACAGCACAAACGGAACCAAGCCGAACCGGCCCTTGGGCGTAGCGCCTTGTGTGTTCAGCCAGAGCAAACCGAATATTAACTCGCCCCCAAGCCACAAGGCCAGCAACGCCACCACAGCCGCACCGGCTAACGTACCGTATGCCGCCAAGTGCAGCACCACGAAACTGGCTGGGTGCCGGGTTTTAACCAAAAGCAAAGCACCTAGGGCCGCTATCAGCAAGGCAAACAACGCCAACCGCCAGCTTAAGCTTACGCCCTCGAAAAAAGCATGCAGTGCGAAAGCCGCGCCCACAAGCACCGCAATGCTTAGGATCAGGAAGTACTGATCCTGCTCGCCAAAAACGCCCAGCAAATCCATGCTGAGCGACATCAGCAGGAAAATAACCGCCGCTGCCCCGGCCACGAAAGCCGGGCGCCGCAGTTGGCTAATGGCGGCCAGCCAAACAACTAGGCCCAGCCCAAGCAACGCAACCCAAGCCGCCGCCGCCGCCGGCCACAGATTGGGCCCGGCAACGTCGTAGGTTTGGGTAACGAGGTAAGCGTTGGCCGGCAGGTTCAGGGTATCGGTGCCGGCGGGCAGCTTGGCCACAGTGGCGGGCACGGGCGTGAGCTGCGCAATGGTGCCAATGGGCAGCGTGTGCTCGGGCCCCGCAACGTAGAAATAAAGCGCCAGCCCCAGTGCCGCCAAGAGCACTCCGAGCAGGCCCCGCAGCAAGCTGCGCGGGGTATTGTGCGTTACCGATGAAAGCTCGCGCACGACTTACTCCAGTACTTTGGGCACGCGGAAGTAGTCAGAATCTTTGCGCGGGGCGTTTTGCAGGCCTTCGGCGTGCGAAATAGAGTTCTGGGGTTCGTCGGGGCGCAGCACGTTGATTTCGTGCGAGAGGTGCACCAGCGGCTCCACCGTCGAGGTATCGAGGTTGCCTAGCTGCTCAACCCAAGCCAAAATCTTGTTGAGGTCGGTGAGCATTTGTTGCTCGTTGCTTTCGTCGAACTCGAGGCGGGCGAGGTGGGCCAATTGGCGCAGGGTATTCAGATCGGTGCTCACGGGTGAGGCAAGTAAATTAAAGTCAGGAATGAAATATCAGCGGGCCACCGGCGTGCCAACGGGCCTGGGTGGGGCGTTTTGCGGCCGCACCTTCACAAATGGGCTGGGCGCAGGTACGCCAGCCGCTTTGGGGTCGAACTCGCTGGCAATGATAGCACGTACGCGCTCTTTTAACGCGGGTAGGTCGTTTAGGGTGAGCCCGGCCGTCGGGATGGGCTCGTGCAGCACAACACGCAGCGGCGAGTAGCGCACCCGCAGCCCGCCCACATCGGGCATAAAGCGGTGGTTGTAGGGCATCGTAACGGGCACTATGGGCACGCCAGCCGCAATGGCCAACTGAAAAGGGCCGTCTTTAAACGGCAGCAATTCCTGGCCGGGCTTTTCGGCAATGGCGCCCTCCGGAAAAATAACCACCGAGCGGCCGGCTTCCAGCGTTTGGCGGGCCTGCACCAGCGCACGGCCGCGGCTCACGCGGTTTTCCCGGTCGACGCTGATGTAAGCGCGTTCAAAAATGGGACCCCACAGCGGTACCTTAGCCAATGAGCTTTTGCCCATGATGTTCAGGTGGCCGGGTATAGCCTTGAACAGCAACGGAATATCGATGTAGGAGCTGTGGTTGGGCACGTACACGCACGGCTGCCCTGCAGGCAGCTTTTGCTTGTGCACCACCGCAACCGGCACACCCCACATGCGCAGAAACAACATCGACCAAGCCCGGTTGAGCGCGTGCAGGTAACGATGCCACTGCGGCTGCCGCGAAAAAAGCCATTGCAGCGGGTACGTGACCACAAAGGGCATCACAAACCAAAAGGTTGCCCACGTGGTGTAGATGCGGTGCCCGATATATTGCAACAGCCTGCGCATAGCTACAAAGGTAAGGCAGCGGTGCCAAGATGCATGGCCACCTAGGGCATAAAGCACCTCTAGCTTAGGTTCCGTTCGCGCAGCACGCGCTCGGCTTTTAGCAGCCCGGCCACGCTAATGGCGTCGGTAATTCGGTTGTCCATACACATCTGTACGGCCTCGGCCAAAGGTAGCTTCCAGAGGTGCAGCTCCTCGGTTTCTTCGGGAGCCACTTCGCCGTGGGTTAGCTCCTCGGCCAGAAAAACAAAACCTTCTTCGTCGGTAACGGAGTTGGAGGTGTGCAGGCGGGCAATGTTGGTCCAGCGGCGGGCGGTAAGGCCGGTTTCCTCTTGCAACTCGCGCTGCGCCGATTCCAAAATGTCTAGCTCGACCGGGCCACCGCCCATAGGGATTTCCCAAGAGTACTCGTTGAGCGGGTAGCGGTATTGGCCCACCAACCAAGTGTTGCCCTCGGCATCGATGGGAATGATACCTAGGGCTTTATTTTTCATCGACACCACTCCGTAAATGCCGCGGCCGCCCGTGGGGTTAATTACTTGGTCTTCGCGCACGCTGATCCAAGGATTTTGGTATTTGGCCTCGGAACTCAGGATTTGCCAGGGGTTGCGGGTTTCGTCGGGGCGAGAGTGCATATCGATGAAAGAAAAGCCTAGGTGCAAAACTAGCAAAGCCTCGCCAGGGGCTTACGCTGGGTACCAGCGCATGACTGGTGCGGGAAAAGCACGGCAACGGCGTTTGCTTAACATATACTTAACTCCATATTTGTTAAAGCCGTAACTTAAGTCAGCCGGCCGCCCACATTCCGGTCGGTACACCGCACTTATGGCTAACTCGCAGAAAAAAGGCGCCACCAACCAAGACACCAACAACATCGGCGACCCGCTATTCAACCTTAAGCATGCTCAAGTAGAAGCTGAACTGCAGCAACAAACCGGCGGCCTAGGTCCGCTTACCAACGAATACATCAGCACCGACGAAGACGGCGAGCTGGACGAAGGCCCGCGCGACAGCCAGGGCCGCCGCCGCGGCGAACCCGGTATAGATTTGGGCAGCACGGCGGGCAAGCACTAGCCTCGCCTGTTTGTTGCTCATGCAATGCAAATCGTCCTTCTGGCAGCCGGCCAGAAGGACGATTCTTTTTGTGGCGCCGACCTAGGGGCCGTTCGTGCCTAGCTTTGCGGCCACTATGCTGCTTGCATCTTACACCGGAAAGCCTTTGGAGGCAGGGCTCGACGAAGCAGGCCGCGGCTGCCTGGCCGGGCCAGTATTTGCCGCCGCCGTCATTTTGCCCCTCGATTTGACCATTCCGGGCCTCAACGACTCGAAACAATTGAGCGCCCGCCGGCGCGAGCAATTGCGCGAGCTGATTTGCCGGGAAGCCGTGGCTTGGGCCGTGGCCGAAGCCTCGCCCGACGAAATTGCCAGCATCAATATTGCGCAGGCCAGCTACCTGGCCATGCACCGGGCCGTGCGCAACCTGGGGGTGGTGCCCGCGCACCTGGTGGTCGATGGCAACCGCTTTAAGCCATACCCGGGCATTGAGCACACCTGCATTGTGAAGGGCGATGCGAAATACCTAAACATTGCCGCCGCCTCGGTGCTGGCCAAAACCTTCCGCGATGAGCGCATGCACGAGCTGGATGCGGCCTTTCCGGAGTACGGCTGGCGCCAGAACGCCGGCTACCCCACGGTGCTGCACCGCAACGCCATTCGGGAGCACGGCCCCACGCCGCACCACCGCATGGGTTTTCGGCTACTTTAGCGGCCCTAGGTGCTAGTACAGCTGATAAGCGCGAAGGCCCGCCCGGCACTGCCGAGCGGGCCTTCGCGCTGAATTGACGAGAGCTAATGCGGTTGCTCCTTTAGCTGCAGCAGATCCAGAAACAGGCTAAACCCGTCGACGGTGGCACCGCCTTCGCCGAACTTGTCGAAGCACAGCGGCTTGATGATGTAGCCGCTCACGGCCAGCTCGCGCGCTTTCAGGCGGTCCGATTCGAGGTCGGAGGTGGTCATGATGAACACGTTTAGGCCTACGAACTCGGGGTCGGAGCGGAGGGCTTCGAGGAGCTCCAGGCCGTTCATGCGCGGCATGTTGATGTCGAGCATCACCACACTGGGCTTGGCAATGCGCTCCTTTCCGTTTTCGCCGCGCAGCAGCGAGAGGGCGTCGCGGCCGTTGCGGGCGATGTGCAGCGGCACCTCAATGTGGTGCTTGCGCAGCTCGCGCTGCACATTCATAATGTCCATCTGGTCGTCTTCAACGAGCAGAATGCTGGGGGAAGCGTGGGTATCGGCAGACATGGGTATCGATCGGGGTAGAAGCGAGCAACTCGGTGGAGTAGCACCCGTGCTATACGGCGTTTTGCCTTACGGGATAACCTTGGCTGAGCGCGGATTGGTTGCCAGGCGCGCCGCCGACGCTTTTGGCCAGGTAAACGTAAAGGTGGCGCCGGCCCCTTCGCTCGAGTCGAGACGAATGCTACCGCCGTGGCGCTCAATGATTTTCTTAACGATGGCCAGGCCCACGCCGGTGCTCTCGAGGGTGTCGCGCTCGGTCAGCGTCTGGAAAATGACAAATACCCGCTCGTGGTACTCCGGGGCAATGCCGGGGCCGTTGTCGGCCACGGCAAAGGTGTATTCGTCGGGGCTTTCGCGCAGCGTAATGCGCACCAAGCCGTTAGCGGGGTCGTGGTGGTATTTGAGGGCGTTGCTGATGAGGTTGCTGAACACTTGGTGCAGCTCCACGCGCGAGGCCGTGAGGGTGGGTAAGTAGGGCGGCAGCACCGTGCGGAAACCCGCGGGCGGCGCCAACGAGTCGATGATTTCGGTGAGCAGCTCGCGCAGGTTTACGCGCTCCTGCTGCTCCTTTACGCGCCCGATGCGGGCCAGCTCCAGAATACCGCTGATGAGGTTTTCCATGCGGTGCACGCGCGTGCGCATCAGCACCAAAAACTCCCGGATGTGGTCGGGCAAATTGTCGCCCATGTCTTCCTCAATCCAGTGCGAGGCGCTTTCGATGCCGCGCAGGGGCGCCTTCAGGTCGTGCGACACAACGTAGGCAAACTGGTCGAGCTCCTGGTTGCGGCGCTCCAGCTGCGAAATTGTCGACTCAATGGTGCCCGCCATCGAGTTGAGCGAGGTGGCCAGCTCGCTGAGCTCGTCCTGCTCGTCATCGGCGAGGCGCACGTGGTACTCGCCGTTGGCAATGCGCGTGGCCAGCTGCACCATGGAGTTGATGCGCCCGGCCAGCAGCCGCGTAATAACCACGGCCGAAACCAGCCCCAGCAGCAGCGCCAGCAGGGTAATGACAATGGACAAGATGCGTGTTTCGCGGATGCTGTCGGTCAGCTTGTCGCGCTGCTTCTCGCGCGAGGTCAGTTCTTCGCGGTCGAAGCCCCGAAACAGCACCCGAATCTGGTCCATCAGCTGCTTGCCGGTTTTGTCTTCTACCAAGCTGCGGTGCTCCATGCCGTCGACGCCCTCTTGCCGCGGGTTGCGCAAGCGGGCCTGCCGCTTTTCGCTGATAAGCAAATGCGAGTACGCCGACCACCGCTCGTAGAGCTCCTGCGCCCGCAGCAAGCGGGCGTACTGCGGTTCGTCGGGCTCAAACTCGTCGCGCAGGCGGGAGAAGGAGCCCAGGAGCTGCCGCTCGCCCTCGTAATACGACTCAAGCAGGCCTTCATTGCCGATCAGCAAATACCCCCGAAAGCCCGATTCCATATCCACGATGTGGCGGAGCATGCGCGTGGATTGCGCCGTGCGGTTTTGCGACTGCGCAATGCGCTCGGAGTTGCGCAGCACCTTGCGCGACAACTGGTAGTTGACGATAACAACCGTAACGAACAGCAGTGCAATGGCTAAAAAGCCAATAAACAAGCGGGTGGAGAGCTTTAGCTTCATGCTACGAGGCGGCGCCCGGGGCGCTAGCGGCCCTCTTTACGCAACTTTCGCTCAAGGGTATTGATCAGCTCCAGCACCTCGTCGGTGAGGGGGTTGATGCCGCTGAGGCCGCGCTGGGCTTGCTCGGCGTGGCCGGCCTGGTGCAAATCCATCAGCTTGTTGGCGGCTTGGTGAAGTTGGCGGTGCACGCGGTCGAGTTTTTGGGCTTCGGGCATGTCGCCAAACTGCTGCAAGGCCACGTTGGCAATCCACTGACCTAGGGCGCACACGTCGGGGTCGCGCACGGGGGCTTCGTCGATGCCGCTGCCGTACAAGTAGGAGCGTAGCTTGGCTTTGAACAAGATATGCTTGAGTCGGGCCGCGTCAATCTCCCGCTTGATGTCTTCACTCATGTGATAATTGGCAGAACGGCGCACGTAAGGTTGCTTGCCCTTCTACGGCAAAGTTAGTCGATTGGGCGGCGGCGGTTTTCGGCTACTTTTGCGCCGGCTTGGCAGCTTGGGTTGCCGGGTTGCTTCTTCCCACCGATTCTCGCAAGCTTCTCTTCCCACCATGAGCGAATTGAAAACCGTCGTGCTGAACGACGTGCACCAGCAACTCGGCGCCAAAATGGTGCCCTTCGCCGGCTACAACATGCCCGTGCGCTACTCCTCCGACCTCGACGAGCACCACACCGTGCGCCGGGCCGTGGGCATTTTCGACGTGTCGCACATGGGCGAGTTTCGGGTGCGCGGCCCCCGTGCCCTCGATCTTATTCAGCGTGTAACCAGCAACGACGCCAGCAAGCTTACCCCGGGCAAAGCGCAGTACTCGTGCCTGCCCAACGAGCAGGGCGGCATCGTGGATGACCTGCTGGTGTACAAGCTGGCCGACGAGGATTACATGCTGGTGGTAAATGCCTCCAACATCGAGAAAGACTGGAACTGGATCAGCCGCTTTAACGAGGAGTTCGGCGCCGATATGGAAAACGTGTCGGACCAGATTAGCCTGTTTGCGGTGCAAGGCCCCAAAACCGCCGACGCCCTGCAAAGCCTCACCGACGTTGACCTGAAGTCGATTCCGTACTACTCGTTCGTGCAAGGCACTTTTGCCGGGCACCCCAACGTGATTATTTCGGCTACGGGCTACACCGGCGCCGGCGGGTTCGAGCTGTACATCCCGAACGAAGCTGCCGCTGATATCTGGAACAAGATTCTGGAGGCCGGCAAGCCCTTCGGTTTGAAACCCATCGGCCTAGGTGCCCGCGACACGCTGCGTCTTGAAATGGGCTTCTGCCTCTACGGCAACGACATCGACGACAATACCTCGCCGCTCGAAGGTGGCCTGGGTTGGATTACTAAGTTCACCAAAGAGTTTACCAACAGCGCAGCCCTGAAGCAGCAGAAGGAGCAAGGCGTGCAGCGCAAGCTGGTGGGCTTTGTGATGGACGGCCCCGGCATACCACGCGCGCACTACGAGCTGGTAAACGAAGCCGGCGAGAAGATCGGCGAGGTTACCTCGGGCACGCAGTCGCCGAGCATGAGCAAAGGCATTGGCCTAGGCTACGTGGCTACCGAGCTCAGTGCGCCCGGCAGCAAAATCTTCGTGCAGGTGCGCGGCAAAAACCTGCCTGCTACCGTTACCAAGCTGCCCTTCGTGAAAGGCACGGAGGAATAGTCAATTAACAATCAATAATGAGCAATGAACAATGAGCAAGGCCGCGGCTTCGGCTGCCGAAATTGCTCATTGTTCATTGCTAATTGATCATTGAAACTCGATATCTGTTTTTCGCCGGAGCTGTTGCCGCTCTATGACTTGCGCGGCCGCGTGGCCGTGGTAGTCGATATTTTGCGGGCAACCTCCAGCATTGTTACGGCCCTGGCCAGTGGCGTTACGCACGTGTTTCCGGTGGCCGAGCTAGCCGAGTGCCAGGCCCTAGGTGCGCAGCACGGCTGCCTCACGGCGGCCGAGCGCGACGGCCGCGCTGCCGAAGGTTTCGACCTAGGCAACTCGCCCTTTGGCTACCTCGATGGCGTACTGCCCGTACGGGGCCGCGCCGTGGCCATCAGCACCACGAACGGCACCCAGGCCTTGCGCCGTTCGCTCGCGGCCGATGCCGTGGTGGTGGGCGCCTTCCTGAACCTAGGGGCCGTGGTGGAGTTTGCCCGCGCGCAGCAGAAAGACGTGGTGGTGGTGTGTGCCGGCTGGAAAGGCAAGTTTTGCCTTGAAGACACAGTATTTGGCGGTGCATTGGCCGAGCGCCTGGCCGACTCATTCGACGTGAGCAGTTCCGATGCCACGCTGGCGGCTTTGCACCTCTGGCAGCAGGCCAAAGGCGATTTGCACGGCTACTTGTTGCAATCGGCCCACGTGCGGCGCCTCAATTCGCTGGAGGCCAACAAGGACTTTGCGTTCTGCTTGCGCGTGGACGAGTACCCGGCGGTGCTGCCTATCTGGAGGGAAGATCGGCTGGTGGCACTGCAGCACGAAGTAGCGCGGACTTTGTAGTCCGCGTCCGCAGATAGTAAAATCAAACGGCTCAGAGCATAAGCACTGGGCCGTTATTGTATAAAGCTAGTCTTGCTTTACCGGTCGTTCTGGCAAACGCGGACTGAAGTCTGCGCTACAGCGGCTACATCGTGCTACTGCAGCTTCTCGTTTTGCTTGTGGCGGTCGGCGTCGCGCTTGGTTTTCTTCTCCAGGTTGCGTTGCAGAGCCTCAGTCAGGTTTACGCCGGTTTGGTTGGCCAGGCAGATGACCACGAATAGCACGTCGGCCAACTCATCAGCCAGCACTTTGTCGCGGTCGGAGGGTTTAAACGACTGCTCGCCGTATTGGCGCGCTATGATGCGGGCTACTTCGCCAACTTCCTCGGTGAGCATGGCCATGTTGGTTAGCTCGTTGAAATAGCGCACGCCGGTGGTTTGTATCCACTGGTCCACGGTCTGCTGGGCTTCTTCAATGGTCATGGCACCTAGGGGTTATGCGTTGTTGGAGGTGGGCGTGTCGAGCACAATGGTAACGGGGCCGTCGTTGAGCAGGCGCACCTTCATGTCGGCCCCGAAGCGGCCAGTGGCTACGGGGCGGCCCATCAGCTGCTCGAGTTGCTGCACAAATTGCTCGTAAAGCGGTATGGCAATGGGCGGCGGGGCGGCGGCAATGTAGCTGGGGCGCGTGCCCTTGCGCGCATCGGCCAGCAGCGTAAACTGGCTTACTACCAGCAAGTCGCCGCCTACATCTTGCACCGAGCGGTTCATCTTGCCTTCGTCGTCGTTGAAGATGCGAAGCTGCACCAGCTTGCGGGCCATCCAATCGAGCTCGGCGGCACCGTCGGAGTGGGTAAAGCCGGCCAGTACCAGTAAGCCGGAGCCAATCTGGCCCGTGATTTCGCCATCAACGGTAACCGAAGCTTCCGCGACGCGCTGCACAACTACGCGCATACAACAAGGGGTAAAGACGAACAGGAACCGCAAAGAAAGGCAGCAAATGCCCATCTTCGCCCACGTGTCGACCTTCGTAGCTCCTCCACCTGCTGCCGTTGTTTACTGGCGTTGGCTGCTGCCGGCCTTGCTGGCCGTGGCGGTTTTGCGCTTGTGGGGCTTGCCAAGCGCAGCCCTGCCCGATTACGACTCGGTGCGCAATTGGCAAATCATTCAGGAAGTAGCGCAGCTCGATTGGCGGCACATCTTCCATCACGGCAGCCCGGGGTTTTACCTGTTTTTTGCGCCTGTTACGTGGCTCAGCACCGACTACCGCGTGTACCTAGTGCTGAATGCCTTGGTGGGCGTGGCGGCCCTAGGTGTGTTTATGAGCTGGATAGCCCAGGCAGCCCGCCTACGCGGCCCCGAAACCGCATTGCTGGCACTGTTGGCTGGCTCGTCGGTGTTTCTCACCTTCTCGGGCCGCGATTTTACCATGAGCTCCTTAAGCCTGCTGGCATTGGCCGGGCTGATGCGGGCTCATTGGCGGCGTTTGCAAGTGCCCACGCGGCGCAATTTGCTGCGCTCGGCCGGGTGGCTGGCCTTGGGGCTCACCATCAATTACAAGTTTTTGCTCACGGCGCCCATTTTGCTGGTGCTCGAGCTGTTGCAGGCCGATGGGCTGTTGTGGCGCCGGGGCAATTGGTGGCGGGTGCTGCTGGTAGTGGCGCTGCCCTTTGTGGTGTTGGGCGTGCTGGCCTGGGTGCTATCGGGTGTGCCGCTGTGGCGCTGGCCGGCGGTGTACTTCGTCATCATGTTTCCGGCAGCGGCCAACGCGGCCGGGCGGCAAGGCACTGTGCAGGTCGATTTCAGCTACTACCTGCGCTACCTCACCGATTTTGAGTCGCCCTTTTTGCTGCCGGCCCTAGGTATGGCGCTGGTGTGGTTTGGGGCCGATTTGCGCCAACGCCCAACCACCATGGGGGCCTACTTGCTGGTGTGGGCTGCTTGCACGCTGGCGGGCATGTCGTTGCTGATAAAAGCGCCGCGGGGGTTGTTGTTCGGCTACATCCCCATGTATGCCTTGCCCGTGTTGCTGCTGCAAAAGTGGCCACGTAGTGTAGCTCTGGTGTTGCTGGTGCTAGCCCTAGGTTACAACGGCTGGCAAGTGCAACGGCAGGTGCTGGCCTACGCGCCCTCGAGCTACCCGCAAGTGGCGGCCTGGCTGAAGCAGCGGCAAATTGCTCGGGTAGCAACTTCCGTAGGCATAGGCTTAGCGCCGGCAGCCGCCCCTCAGCAAATAACCGTTGCGGGGGCCAACAACCTAAGGCAACTGGCTGCGCTGCGGCGGCAAGGCTTCCGCTACCTGTTGCTCGATGACTACTACCGCGTGGCCGGCGTGCAGCCGTTTGATACGCTGCGGCGCGCGCCCTACGTAGCGGCTTGGCCCGAGCCCTTGCTACGCTCGCCGCTGTTGTACCTCGAGCATTCTGAGTACACCGGCCTAGGTTACCAGGCCACTTTGCAGCGCCAGCAGCAAGCCGCCCGCGATACCCTGCAATTGCGGCTGATCGACCTAAGTAGATTGCCGCTTTCGGAGGCGCGTTAGCGCTTGATCTTAAGGCTATCGAGCCAGCGCTGGTACTTGCGGGCATTCTGCTTGTGCTTGGCGTAGGAGGCGGCAAAATCGGAGTAGCCGCTGCCGCCGGGGCGGGCGCAGAAGAACAAGTAGTCGTGCTGAGCGGGCTTTAGCACAGCATCTAGGCTTTGGCGGTTGGCCGAGGTAATGGGGCCGGGCGGCAGGCCTTTGTGCTTGTAGGTATTGTAAGGCGAATCGACGAGCTTATCCTTGTTCAGCACGCGCTTCACGCCAAAGTTACCAATGGCCCACAGCAGCGTGGGGTCGGCTTGCAGGCGCATGCCGCGGCGCAGCCGGTTGAGGTACACGCCGGCAATTACGGGCTTGTCTTCGGGCTTGGTCGTTTCGCGCTGCACAATGCTGGCCAGCACGTGCACTTGGGCAGGGGAGAGGCGCAACGAATCGGCCCGGCGCTGGCGCTGCTGCGTCCAAAACCGCCGGTGGTGCGCCGCCATGCTGTCCAGAAACTGCTGGGCCGAGGTATTCCATACCAAGCGGTAGCGGCCGGGGATAAACAGCGTCAGCACGGTGGTGGTATCGACGCCGTATTGTCGCTGCAGGCGGTATTGCTCGCCTAGCAAGCGGCGCAGGTGCGTAGAGTCGGCTTCGAGCTGGTGCTGCATCTGGCGGGCCAGTTGCGGTTTGTATTTGAAAGCATCGAGCACAAACTCCAGGGTATCTTGCCGGCCCTGCATCAGCATAGCTAGCAAAGCGTCGTTGCCTAGGTTGCTATCGAGGCGGTAACGGCCGGGGCGTATCTGGGCTGGGTAGCCCTTGCGCTCGGCCAACCACCGGAAAGTAGCAGGCTCCTGCAACAGCTCGTGGCGCTCGAGCGAGTCGAGCACATCTTGGTAGGTGCCGCCGGTACGGATGTAGAGATAAGCTGGGCCAAACGGCGAAGGCTCTACGTTGGGGCGCCACAAGATGCGCCAAGCCCCGTACAGCCCCGCACCCGTCGCAAGCAGTAGCACCACAAACAGTGCCCAGCCAACGCGGCGCCACAGCAAAGCAGATTTATTCTTTTGGTAAGTCAATCACAACAAAACTAACGCAGCTTGGGAAGAGGCAACCGCGTGGGTTGCCTCGGCCGCGTGTACTACCATAATCAACCAGCTCCGGCCATTGCCCGAGCCGTAAGGCACCTAGGGCCTAAAGGCCTTGCACCAACGCCGCAACGGCCGCCGCCAGTTCGTTTTTGCGTTGTTGCTCCGCAATCTTGACGGGCGGAGCGGCCCGCACCTCGCAGTCCGGAATGGAGCACCGCTCGCAGGTTTCGTTTACCCAGCGCATCGGAATTGCCTCGTCGCCCAAAAACGCCACCTTCTGCCGCAAATTGTCGTCGATGGGCAAACCAACGGTTACGCTGGTGGCGTGGCCCGAGCCATCGTAGCGGGCAATGGTAAGGCAAAGGTATTCGTCGGGGGTTTGCCAGTAGCGCGAGCGTTGGGCGGCCACGCGCAAGCCGGGGCTGCCGGCCTGGCGCGCCTGCTCCATCAGCCAAAGGCTTACCCACCGGCGGCAGTAGTGCTCTTGCAGCTCGTTGCCGTGGGGGTTGTGCAGGCGCGAAAGGTGCAACTCTTTGGTCAGGCGGAAACCTTGGGCGTCGGGCTCTTGGTCGAAACGCAGGAAAAACAAACTGCCAATGCCAAAGTGCCGCGCCAGCAGGTTGGTTACGCGCTGCAGCAGCATTTCCGGCGACACCTCGTAGCGCGCAAGCAAGCCGAGCAGCAGGGCCGCATTCCAACGCGGCGCCGAGAAAAACGCCTGCAGATCGGCCACCAGCTGGCTTTCCTCCATCAGCAACGCCACGGCGAAGTAAGAAGCGCGAAAGTGGTTCAGCACCTGCTCGAACGAGCCAGGCGTGGCCGAGGGTACATTGGTGTAGGGCCGCTCTTTCAGCCCTAGGTAGTTGAACGCTACCTCGCGCCCTAGCACAAAGATTTCCTGCGCCCGCGAAAGCCCAGGCCGCAGCAGCAAGCGCCGCGCGGCAGGCTGGTACACCGAGCGCAGCTCCTGCAGGGCGGGGTATTCGGCCAGGCTGTGGCGGTCGATGAGGTAATGGTACTCCTGGCCGAGCAAGTCTTCGAGCTGATGCAAATCGAAGGGCGGTTCGGTGCGTAGCCGGAAGCGGGCTACGCAGCTGCGCACGGCGTCTTCGAGGTCGTCGAAGTAGTTGTCGTGCATTTCCTGGTAGGAGCGGAGCGCCGCCAGGTAAAAGTTTTCCTGCCGCATTTCGTAGTTGCGGGCCAGCTCCAGTATGGTGCTGATGAAGGCCATTACCCGCGTGGGCGCATCCGATATCATCTCGATAAGCCGAGCCGGATCGAGCCCAAACATATCCAGCGGAAACTCGCGCAGCACATCCGACTGCAACAGCTCCGAAATGGGCGCCAAGCGCTTACCTAGGTGCAACGACACCAACTCGTCGTAGCTCACGCCCAGCACCCGCGCAAAGGCCATGATCTTGTCGGCCTTGGGGTACTTCTTGCCCTTTTCAATCTCGTTGAGATACGAAACCGAAACGTCGACCGCTTGCGCCAGGGCGGCTGGCGTGAGGCTGCGCTCCTGTCGGAGCTGACGCAGCTTTAAGCCGAAGATTAAGCGGACTACCTGAGCGTGGGTAAGCATGCAACGGTGGAGTGGTATGAAAGCAAAGAAACAAAACCCGCCCCAGATGCAGTGAAAAGCTTGATTCAAGCTAAATTTTATCATTTAGCGAAAATTCGCTTGACAATAATAATTCGCTCGCGTATGTTTGATACAGATACTCGCAACACAGCCCCACCAACCAAAACACTATGGAAACGCTTGACCAGCCAACTGTTGCCCTCAAAACTGATTATTTATGCCCCGAGCGCGTGAAAGTGCTTGGCCGCTGCACCGCCGCTTACGCCGAGGTACTTACCCCTTCGGCTCTAGCTTTTGTGGCAGCCTTGCACCGCCACTTTGAGGCACGGCGGCGCGAGCTGTTGCAGCGCCGGGTGCAACGCCGTGCCGAGTTTGCCGCTGGCCGGCTACCCGATTTTCTGGCCGAAACCAAGCAGCTGCGCGAAAGCGACTGGAAGGTAGCTGAGTTGCCCACCGATTTATTGGACCGCCGCGTGGAGATTACCGGCCCCACCGAGCGCAAAATGATCATCAACGCCCTAAACTCGGGTGCCAAGGTGTTCATGGCCGATTGCGAAGACTCGCTGGCGCCTACTTGGGATAACGTGGTGCAAGGCCAGATTAACCTGCGCGACGCCGTGCGCCGCACCATCTCGCTCGAAACCCCGGCCAAAACTTACAGGCTAAACGAGCGCACCGCTACCCTAATGGTGCGCCCCCGCGGCTGGCATCTGCCCGAAAAGCACGTGCTCGTGGATGGCGAAGAAGTGAGCGGCGCGCTCTTCGACTTTGGGCTGTATTTCTTCCACAACGCCCACGAGCTGGTTGCCCGCGGCACTGGCCCGTACTTCTACCTGCCCAAGCTCGAAAGCTACCTAGAGGCGCGCCTCTGGAACGAGGTGTTTGAGTTTGCGCAGTGGGAGCTGAAAATTCCGAAGGGCACCATCAAGGCCACGGTGCTCATCGAAACGCTGCCGGCTGCCTTCGAAACCAACGAAATTTTGTGGGAGCTGCGCCAGCACTCGGCCGGCCTCAACTGCGGCCGTTGGGATTACATCTTCTCTTACATCAAAACCCTAGGTGCCCGGCCCCAGTACCGCCTGCCCGACCGCTCGCAAGTAACCATGACGGTGCCCAACATGGCCGCCTACGTGCGCTTGGTAATCGACACTTGCCACCGCCGCGGGGTACACGCCATGGGCGGCATGGCCGCGCAAATTCCGATTAAGGACAACCCCGCCGACAACGCCATTGCCCTCGACAAGGTGCACAACGACAAAGTACGCGAGGCTACCCTTGGGCACGATGGCACGTGGGTGGCGCATCCTGCGTTGGTACCCGTTGCGCTGGAGGTGTTCGATAAGCTGATGCCGCAGCCTAACCAGATTGACAAGCCCCGCTCGGAGCAGCCGCTGCCCAGCGCCGCCGAGTTGCTGCAAGCCCCCGAAGGCACCATTACCGAAGACGGCATGCGCCAGAACATCGATGTAGCCCTTCGCTACCTAGGAGCCTGGATTGGTGGCAACGGCTGCGTGCCGCTCTACAACCTAATGGAAGATGCCGCCACCGCCGAAATTTCGCGCGTGCAACTGTGGCAGTGGCTACACACCCCCGAAACCGAGCTGGCCGATGGCCGAGCCATAACGCCGGAGCTGTACCGCGAGCTGCTGCAAGATGTGGTGGATAAGTTGCGGCGCGAAGTAGGGGAGGATACCTACCAGGAGTACTACCGCTCCGCCGTGCACCTGCTCGACCGCCTCGTGACGGCTGATCAGTGCGCCGATTTTCTTACGCTGCCAGCTTACGAAGTACTGGCTTAAGCAGCCCTAAATCATGTAGCGCGAGCTTCGGTCCGCAGCCTAGGCGTGCAAGTGCCAATCCGCTGGATGATTGGTGTTACCGCCGAACTGGGCTGAAGTTCGTGCTACATCGGGCTACTGCTTGCCTGCTGCGGGCACATCCATCTGCTTACCGCTTGCCTTAAGCCGCCTAAAAAAAGTGGCCTGGCTTCTCGTTGCCCTAACCGTCTCTGTTTTCTACTCCCAAAACACTACTCCTATGAACCGCGCCGAACGCATTGCCGCCATCAACCAAGATTGGGCTACCAACCCCCGCTGGAAAGGCATTGAGCGACCCTACTCTGCCGAAGACGTTGTAAAGCTGCAAGGGTCTGTAAGAATTGAACACTCGTTGGCGCGGCACGGGGCCGAGCGGCTCTGGAAGCAGCTGCACACCGAGCCCTACGTGGCAGGCCTAGGAGCCCTTACCGGCAACCAGGCCGTGCAGGAGGTGCAGGCCGGCCTCAACGCCATCTACCTTTCGGGCTGGCAAGTAGCCGCCGACGCCAACCTGGCCGGCCACATGTACCCCGACCAAAGCCTATACCCCGTCGACTCGGTGCCCGCCGTGGTGCGCCGCATCAACAACGCCCTGCTCCGCGCCGATCAAATTCAGCACCTCGATGGCAAAGACGGCGACGAAAACCGCGTGAATTACCTCGTGCCTATTGTGGCCGATGCCGAAGCCGGTTTTGGCGGCAACCTGAACGCGTTTGAGCTGATGAAGATGATGATCGAAGCCGGCGCCGCGGGCGTGCACTTCGAGGATCAGCTGTCGTCGGCGAAGAAGTGCGGGCACCTAGGCGGCAAGGTGCTGGTGCCTACCCAAGAGGCCGTGCAAAAGTTGGTTGCCGCCCGCCTTGCTGCCGATGTGCTGGGTGTGCCCACGCTCATTGTGGCCCGCACCGATGCCGACGCCGCCGACCTGCTCACCTCCGATGTAGACGAGCGCGACAAGCCCTTTGTGCTGCAAGAAGCCGAACGCACTTCCGAGGGCTTTTACCGGGTGCGCTGCGGTGTAGAGGCGTGCATTGCGCGCGGCCTGGCCTATGCACCTTATGCCGATATGCTCTGGATGGAAACTTCGCACCCCGACCTGGAGCAGGCCCGGCAGTTTGCTGAAGGCATCCACGCCAAATACCCGGGCAAAATTCTGGCCTATAACTGCTCGCCCTCGTTCAACTGGGCCGCCAAGCTGACGGTGGAGCAGATGGAAACCTTCCGCGAAGAGCTGGCTGCCATGGGCTTCAAGTTTCAGTTCATCACACTGGCCGGTTTCCACGCCCTCAACACCAGCATGTTCGAGCTAGCCCAAGCCTACCGCGACCGGGGCATGGCCGGCTACTCGGAGCTGCAACAACGTGAGTTTGCCCTCCAGCAACACGGCTTTAAGGCCGTGAAGCACCAGGCTTTCGTGGGCACAGGCTACTTCGATGCTGTGCAGAACGTGGTGTCGAGCGGGCAGGCTAGCACGGCCGCGCTGGTGGGCTCTACCGAAGAAGCGCAGTTTCAGCACTAAGCCACTAGCCACACTTGCCTAGGTCACGTCAAGCAGGAGCATTACTCCTGTCATGTCGAGCGGCAGCAAGACATCTGGGGTAGAATGTTCGCGCTGTTTTTAGTTAGATGTCTCGCTTACGCTCGACATGACAACAGCGCCGATACTACCGCTACAAAACAACAGCGCCCGGCTTGGCTGCCGGGCGCTGTTGTTTTGGGATTTACCTAGGGCTGCTTACGCATTCACCGCATCGAAAGGCTCGGAGATAAAGCCGTAATCGAGGTTGTGGCGTTGGGTAGCGTCGCGGAGTAGCTGTTTTTGCCACGGGCGCAGCACGCGTTCGGTGCCTTGCTCCACGATGTCGGCAATCAGCCGGTTCGAGAGTACCAAGTTGGCCACGTAGCTATTGATGTCGTTGGCAATGTGCGCCTTCAGCGTCATCAGGAACTGCTCGCGAGCATCGGCGCGGGCGGCACGCTCGCCGTTAAGCCGACGACGGAACGGAAAGCGGCGCTGGTCGGCAGTCATGGGCGGCTCGGGCACGGGCACAAACTTATCCGGCGACATGGCCGCGAGCTGTTGAAGGTACGGCTCGCGCTTCAGCTCGGGGTGCAAGCCGCGGGCGGCGCGCCAGTCGTTGGTGCTGCGTGGGGTGTCGCGCACCAGCTCCGAGAGGCGGTCGTTCGAAAACACCATGTACGGCGGCCGGTCGAGCTCCTTGGCTACTTGGTCGCGCAGCAAGTACAAGTCGCGGAACAGCGGCAACTCGTGCGGCTGAATGCGGTACTTGCCCGCAATGCGCAGGTAAGGGCGTTCGTCGCGGGTGTAGCGCACATCTTCCAGAATGGCGTTTTCCTCGGCGCCCCACTGCGTGCGGCCCAGCTCGGCCAGTTTATCGGCCAGGCGGTCGGCCAGCTCCAGCAGGTACAGCACGTCGTTGGCGGCGTACTGCTTTTGAGCCTCGGTGAGTGGGCGCTTCAGCCAGTTCGACTTCTGCTCGCCCTTATCCACCTCAATGCCCAGCTCGCTCTGGATCAGCCGACCTAGGGCAATGTTGTTGTCCGACTCGGCCAGCAACGTGTGCAGCACGCTGGTATCGGTAATGCGGCGCACGCGCACGCCGTACAGCTCATCGAGCAGCAGAATATCCGATTTGCAGCTGTGGAATACCTTTTCCACGTTGGCATCGCCCAGTATGTCCCAAAGCGGCTGCAGCTGGGCGGCGGCATCGACCAGCGGAATCGGGTCGATGAGGTATACCGTGGCCCCGTCGAAGAGTTGGATTAAGGCAAGATTGCGGCCGTAGTGATGGCGCATGTCGTCGAACTCCAGGTCGACGGCAATGCGGGGTTGGTTACGCAGCCAGTCGGCGGCTTGCCGAATTGCATCGGGCGTAGTGAGGTATTGTATTTCAGCCATTAAATAACAAGTAGGCCACAAGGTAGAAACCTTACGCGAAGGTAGTAGCGCGGCTGCTTCGTACCCGGTAAAGGTAGGCAGGCCAAACGATGTACGCCAGCACCGGGCCCACGCCCTAGGTGCGGGTAGCCGTGTTTGGGCACCCTACCGGGCCTCCGCACGCCGTAGCTTGCCACCCGAGGCTGAGGCACATGCCAAACACGGCGTGCGAAACCCAGCCAGGATGCAAACGTACCGGTTTCGCAACACGTATGAGCCTGCTTATAAATTTTGGTAGCACCATTACCAGAATAATTGGCTTCTGATTGCTCGGGTAGTGATATAATGTTGCGCAATAGTTATATTAGTTGCAAGCCAAGGCGTATTTTGCCAGTTGGCGGCAGTAAACCTTTCCACGGCTTTTTACTTCTTTTGACGCACAATGCTCGACAGGAAATTTTCCTAGGTGCCGGAAGCAGCTCCGGCCGCTGGGAACTGGCCTCGTTGGCGGCACCGCGGGTAGCGCTGTTAGCGGGCTAATTTCCAACGCTTAGCAGTAAGCATGGCATCACTTTTTTCGCTTTTCACTCACCAAACCGGCCGCAAGGCCACCCATTATGGATCATAAACTTCTACTCTCGCTGGCCCTCATGGGCCCAGCGGCAGTGGTAGCCCAGGCCCAAACGCGCACCGTAAGCGGGCGCGTTACGGCCGTAGCCGACGGCACCGGGTTGCCAGGGGCTACGGTATTGGAGCGCGGCACCACCAACGGCACCAGCACCGATGCCGATGGTAATTTCCGACTCACGGTGCAGCCCGGCGCCACGCTGGTTATTAGCTCGGTGGGATTTACCACGCAAACCATTCCGGTGGGCGAGCAGTCTACCGTAAACGTGCGCTTGGATACCAACGCCCAGCTGCTCAACGAAACGGTGGTAGTAGGCTATGGCACGCAGGCCAAGCGCGAACTTACCGGCGCCGTTACGCAAGTAGGCTCACGCGAGGTGGAGAACGTGCCCGTGGTCAGCTTCGAGCAGGCCATTCAGGGCCGTACGCCGGGGGTGCAAATCAACCAGGGCACGGGCAAGCTCGGGGCCGGGGTGCAGATTCGGGTACGCGGTGCGGCCTCGGTATCGGGCTCCAACGAGCCGCTTTACGTTATCGACGGCATTCCGATAACCTCGCAGGACGTGGGCGCCGCCAACGACGAGCCCATCAACCCGCTGGCCGACCTGAACCCGAACGACATCGAGTCGATTACCATCCTGAAGGACGCAGCCGCCTCGGCCATCTACGGTGCGCGCGCCTCCAACGGGGTAATTCTGGTAACCACCAAAAAGGGGCGCCAAGGCGCTACCCGCGTAAATGTGGGTGCCTACTACGGCCGCAGCGAGCCTACGCGCTTGCGCGAGTTCCTGAACGCGGCCGAGTACAAAGAGCTGTTCACGGAAGCCATTACCAACGCTGGCCTCGTCGACCCGAACGACCCGGACTTGTACCCGACGGTGGCCGATGCCTTTGAGGGCGAAGCCGGCCTCGACCTCAATTCTAATTTCGATACCGACTGGAACCGCGCTGCTTTTCGCACGGGCAGCGTGCAGCAGTACGACGCCAACGTAACCGGCGGCGACGCCAAAACGCGCTTCTACCTTAGCGGCACCTTCAACGACCAAACCGGCATTATTGTGGGCAACCGCTACCGCCGCGGTTCGTTGCGCGCCAACATCGACCACAACATTACCGAGAAGCTGAAAATCGGCTTTAACATTTCGGCTACGCGCTCCGTGAACGACCGCGTGCCCGACGACAACGCCTTCTCGAACCCGGTGCAGCTGAATGCAATTCCGCCTATTCAGCAGAAGGAAGACCCCAACGACCCCACCGGCCTAAATCGCAACACATTCTACTACAACGCACTCGTTGATGTGGTAAATGCCAGCAACCGCGCCGGCACGTACCGCTCGTTCAGCAACCTGTCGTTGCAGTACCAGCCCATTCAGGGCCTTACGCTGCGCTCCGAGCTGGGTGCCGACTTCCTGAACCTGAACGAGAACATCTACCGCGGCCGTTACACCCTCGACGGGGCACCTACCGGCTACGGCTACTCCAACCAGGTTCAGTCGGTAAACTACACCACCAACCAAACGGCCACCTACCTGAAAACGATCGGGGCCGATCACACCTTCGAGGGCTTGGTGGGCTTCTCGTTCCAGCGCTACAACCAGCAGGGCACAGCCGCTGAGGGCCGCGGTTTCCCGAACGACCAATTCCGGCGCATTGCATCGGCCTCGCGCATCATCTCGGGTAGCTCGTCGCAAACCGACTACTCCTTTATCTCTTACCTGACGCGCGTCAACTACACCTTCCGCAACAAGCTGTTGCTATCGGTGAGTGCCCGCGCCGACGGTTCGTCGCGTTTCCCCTCCGACCGCAAGTACGGCGTGTTCCCGGCTGGTTCGGTAGGTTACGTAATCACCGAGGAGGACTTCCTGCGCGACAACTCGGTGCTGAGCCTGCTCAAGATTCGTGGTTCGTACGGCATCACGGGCAACGCCGAAATCGGCAACTTCAGCTACCAGCGCTTGTTTAGCACGCTGGCCTACGCCGACCAAGCCGGTATTGTGCTGGGTACCAACGTGGGCAACCGCCGCCTCTCCTGGGAAACCACCAACCAGGCCAACGTAGGCCTCGAGTTTGGTTTGCTCAACAACCGCATCAGCGGCGAGGTTGACGTGTACGAGAAGCGCACGGGTGTAGTAACCGATGGCGGCGCACTGCTGAACCTGCAGTTGCCCTACACCGGCGGCTACCCCATTGTGACGAAGAACCTAGGCGAAATCCGCAACCGCGGCATCGAGCTGAACCTGAACACGCGCAACTTCGAAGGTGACTTTAAGTGGAGCACTAACTTCAACATTACCTTCAACCGCAACGAGGTAGTCGACCTCGACGGGCAGGAAATTTTCGGCGGTGGCCGCAACGTCGGCCGCATCCGCGAGGGCGAACCGATTGGTATATTCTGGGGCAAGAAGTACGCCGGCGTTGACCCCGCCACCGGCAACGCGCTGTACTTCACTGCCGATGGCGGCACCACAGCCCGCTACGCCGATGCCGTGGACCAGAAGCTAGGCGACCCGAACCCGAACTTCACGGGCGGCCTCACCAACACGTTCTCGTTCATGGGCTTCGAGCTGTCGATCCTGAACCAGTTCACGCAAGGCAACGATATTTACAACGTGGCCGGCCTGTTCCAGTCGGTAAACGGCGACTACTTCGACAACCAAACCCGCGACCAACTGCGCCGCTGGCGCCAGCCCGGCGACGTAACCGACGTGCCGCGTGCCGAGCTGTACGCCGCCAACGGCTCGCAGCCTTCGTCGCGCTGGGTTGAAGACGGCTCGTTCTTCCGTTTCAAAAACGTAACCCTCGGGTACAACCTGCCCAAAACGCTCATCGAGCGTGCCAAGCTGCAGTCGGCCCGCATCTACGTAACGGGGCAGAACATCCTCACCCTCACCGATTACACCGGCTACGACCCTGAGGTGAACACCACCGGCTTAGGCAACACCAACGTGCTGCTGGGCCACGACTTTTACACGCCGCCGCTGGCACGCACCGTGCTGGTGGGCGTAAACCTGGGCTTTTAACCGAACACGACCGTGAATACTTTTCTTTCTCACGTAATGCGGCGAACCGCCGCGGCGGGCCTGCTCCTCACGCTGGGGCTTGGCACCGGCTGCCAAGACCAGCTGGACCTGCAGCCGCAGCAATCCGTTGATGCCGAACAGGCCCTGAGCACGCCCGAAGGCGTTGACGCGGCCGTGGTAGGGGGCTACGCCCGCCTGGGCCGCCCGCAGCTCTACGGCACCAACCTTTTGCTGATTCCGGAGCTGTTGGGTTCCAACAACTACATCAACTGGCTGGGCACGTTCCAGAGCTACCGCGAGCTTTCGCAGAAGACGAACCTGACGAGCTTCAACGTAGAAGCCGATCGGACCTTCGACCACGCCTACCGCACCATCAACCACGCCAACCTCATCATCGACGCGTTGCCCGTGGTAACCGACCCGGCCAACCGGCAGCGTTACGAGGGGGAGGCCCGCATGATGCGCGCGATGGTGTACTTTGAGCTGGTGCGCCTGTACGGGCAACCGTACCGCGCCGGCCAAACCAACAGCCAGCCGGGCGTACCCATCAACCTGACGCCAAACAAAACCGAAGAAGACGCTTCGCGCCGGTTGCCGCGCGCTTCGGTAGAGGAGGTGTACCAGCAGGTTGTAACCGACTTGCAGGCCGCTGTGCAGCTGTTGCCTACCAACAACGGCACCCGCCTCGACCGTTACGATGCACAGGCTTTCCTCTCGCGGGTACGCCTGCAGCAGGGCCGCTACGCCGAAGCCCTGACTTTGTCTAACGAAGTAATCAACAACAGCGGCGCCAGCCTCAACCCCTCGGTGCTGTCGGCCTTCACTAACCGCAACACCCGCGAGTCGCTGTTCGAAATTCAGCAAAACGACCAGAACAACGCCGGTGCCGTGAACGACGGCCTCGCCACGTTTTACACCAGCCGCGCTTCGGGCTTCAACGGCCGCGGCGACGTGCAGATTACCGCTGCCTTTGCCAGCCAGTACGGCCCCGGCGACCAGCGCGGCTCCGGCCCGATCCTGGGCTCGTTGATTTACACCGGCGACGGCCCCCGCGCCGGCCGTCTGCGCAACTTCAAGTACAACGACCCGGGCCAGAACATCCCGCTGATTCGCTTGGCCGAGATGTACCTGACGCGTGCTGAATGCAACGCACGCCTGGGCTCGACGGTAGGCGATACGCCCCTGAACGACGTGAACCGCATCCGCCGCCGCGCGGGCGCCGCGGCCCTCACTGCCGTTACGGTCGACGACGTATTGAAGGAGCGCGAACTGGAGTTGGCCTTCGAGGGTTTCCGCCTGCACGATTACAAGCGCACGCAGCGCAATATCACGTCGGTGTATACCTTCGATAGCCCGCGCCTGGTGCTGCCCATTCCGCAGCGCGAAATCAACTTGGGAAGCGCGTTGCCGCAAAATCCCGGCTACTAGGTGCTTACGCCCTAGGTTGCCTAACCAAAAAAGGCCACTCTGCCCTGGGCAGAGTGGCCTTTTGCATTGCTGGCCCGGCCTTACCTAGGGCTACGCAAGGGCTGCCGTTTGCATGGAGCGGCTTTGTTTAGGCACGTGCCCAAGGCTGGGCTGCTGCGGCCGGTTAGTCTTCGTCCTCGTCTTCGTCGGCTTGCTGCTGAAAATCCAACTCCGAGACCAGCTCAAACGCTTCTTCGATTACTTGATCCATGGCCGGGATGGAGTCGGCATCGAGGGTGCGCTCGAACAAGCCCAGCAGTTGGCTGCCTTCTTCGTTCACGTACAAATCGGTGTACAGGCGCTCGAAGCGGTGTGCTTCCTTCGTGATAACGGCGTCGATTTGCTGCGTGGAGCGCGCCTCCAGGGCTTTGTGCAGCACTTGCATTACCTGCCGGCTTTCGTCGTGGTCGCCTAGGTCGGCCAAAGCCTTCATCAGGCTCATGGCCACCAGCAGCCGCACGCGCTCAAAGCGAAAGCCTTGTTCGGCCGGGGGCACCTGCTGCAGCGTGTGGTAGGCTTGGAGGTCGTGGGGCTGCAGGTAAGTGGGGCCCTCTTGGCGGAAGGCGGCGCTGAGCAGCTGCTGAAAAGTAGTGGCGGGCATAGGCACTAAGTAACCGGAGTAGGCTGCAAAGGAACGCATTTGCTCGCAGCCGGCGCGCGGGCATCGCCGCGCAGCGCTCGTTTACGTACGCATAACCCTGCAGCCCGCAAGCGGGTTGTGGTTGCGCATCACCTAAAACTGCTCGAGCTGAAATGACGCACAAAACCAAATGGTTGGTATTTGCCCCTAGCGGGCTGGTAGTAATAGGCCTTGGCGTATGCCTGATTCAGTGGGCCTCCAAACGCATGCAGGATGGCGCCGCTACCAAAGATTGGGTAATGGCTGGCACCGTGGCGCTGGGGGTGTTCAACGCCGGGGTAAGCCTGTTTGGGCGCGGCGTGGCCGAGAGTGTGCTTTACCAGCTTAAGGAGAAACCAAGTAAGGAGGCTAGCCCGGCCAAGTTGCCGCAGGATTAACCCGCAGCGCGCCGGGGCAAAAGCAGAAAGCCGCAGTCAAAGACTGCGGCCTTGCCTACGTGCCAGGTAATTTCTCACCAATACCCTTTTCTGGCACTTTTGCTTTCTAAGTAGCTGGCCGGCCCTCACCACAAAAGCCGGACAGCGATACAAAAGTACAGCGGCCACGGGGGTAGGCGGCCCAAACTGGCTGAACGGCAGCCCGAACTGTGTGAACAGTGCACTTGCCTAAGCGAGCGTGCGCGGTGGCTTTCAACTCAGTTCGGGCTTGCTGTCAGTAGTAGCCTGAACGCCGTACCAGGCAGCGGCCGCAAAAAAAATTTGCAAGTTTCGGACGAGCTGTGTTAAGTTTGCACCCCGTTTCAGCAATGCCTGTGCACGCAAGCACGCCGACCGGAAAACGATTCTGTAGCTCAGCTGGTAGAGCAATACACTTTTAATGTATGGGTCCTGGGTTCGAATCCCAGCGGAATCACTCCAAAGCCTCGCACTTCTGCGGGGCTTTTTTGTTGTAGCAGGTATCAGCTGCTGCCGTGCTCGCCCGCTTACCGCCTAGGTACTGGGCCAGCCCAAAACCGATGCAGGCCGCAGCTGCGTAAGCATTGCAACATCACCTTCTGCACTATGCACATTCGTTCGGCTGTATTGCTGCTGCTAGCGGCGGGTTGGTTTTCGGGGGCGCAAGCCCAAACCAAGCCGGCAGGCGCCAAGCCACCAAAGCCCGCGGCGGCCAGGCCGGCCGCGCCGCGCAACCCCTACTACTCGCGCACCGATACCACCCGCTTGCGCCTCTCCGACGCACAATGGCAAAAGGTACTTACGCCGGAGGTGTACCGCGTGGCCCGCGGCAAAGGCACGGAGCGCGCGTTTACGGGCAAATACTGGAACGCCACCGGCCGCGGTACTTACTATTGCGCACCCTGCGGCAACGCCCTGTTTCGCTCCGATGCCAAATTTGCCAGCGACTGTGGCTGGCCCAGCTTTTTTGAGCCCCTGCGTGCCAAATCGGTGAGGTACTTGCCCGACAACACGTACGGCATGGAGCGCATCGAGGTGGTGTGCGGCCGTTGCGATTCGCACCTCGGCCACATTTTCGACGACGGGCCCGCGCCCACCTACAAGCGCTTTTGCATGAACTCCATCGTGCTCGACTTTGTGCCGAGTGGCGTGGCCAGCTTTGGCCTGCGCTAACGCAGCGCGCCTCGGAGTACCTAATCAACGGCGGTTGGCCTCGTGGGCCTGCCGCCGTTGTTCGTTTTGTTGCAAGTCGTTCAGCTCGATGTTGAGGGCGTCTACGGAAATCTGAATTTCCCACAGCGACAACCCCAACGATACCAGCAACATCAGCAAACTGGCCCCGAACACGAGCTTGCCTAGGTTGGCGAAACCGGCGTACAGCAAAAACATACACAGTACGCAGCCAAACATGCTGGCAATACCTACGGCCTGCATGTTGCGCACTAGCCCCAGGCGCCGCCGCAGGTTCCGGATTTGCCGCATGTAATGTTCGTTGTGGGTTTCGGCGTACTGCGCCTTAAGCGTGCGCACTAGGTTGGCCAAGGCCAGAAAGCGGTTGGTAAACGCCAACAACAGCAACGACAACGCCGGAAACAACAAGGCCGGGGTGGTAAGCGAAATATCCATAAGCTCAGCAATAAGCAGCAGCGGCTGGCCCGGTGCGGCGAGCCTAAAAGTACCTAGGGGCGGTAGTATAACCACATCGGCTACCTTGCGGCGTACATTCGCTGCAGGGCCGCAGGTCCTTTCATCTACCCACGTTTTTTCCACCTAGGCAAAACGATGACACTACCGTTTACCCGCGTGTTGCGCGCCGGGCTACTGGCCCTGAGTGTGGCAACGGCCGCCCCCAGCGTGGCGCAGCAGGCGCTGCAGTCGCCCGAGCAGTTTTTGGGGTACAAGCTGGGCAGCCGCTTTACCTACCACGCCGATGTGCTGCGCTACGCCGAGTACCTGGCGCAGCAGCACGCCGACCGCATGCGCATCGTGCCCTACGGCCGCACCTACGAAGGCCGCCCGCTCGAGGTGGTGCAAATAGCCTCCGCGCGCAACCTGCAACGCCTCGACGACATCCGGCGCAGCAACTTGCGCCGCGCCGGCCTCGAAAGCGGCACGCCCAGCCTCGATCAGCCGGCCATTGTGTGGCTGAGCTACAACGTGCACGGCAACGAGGCCGTGTCGAGCGAGGCC
This sequence comes from Hymenobacter oligotrophus, assembly GCF_003574965.1. NCBI lineage: Bacteria > Pseudomonadati > Bacteroidota > Cytophagia > Cytophagales > Hymenobacteraceae > Hymenobacter > Hymenobacter oligotrophus. The sequence continues at coordinate 73,709 of NZ_CP032317.1, forward strand.
GTGCTGCAGGTGCTCTACGACTTCAGCAACCCGCAAAACAAAGAGGCGCAAGCCCTGCTCGAGCGGGTGGTGCTGCTGATTGACCCCTGCGTGAACCCCGACGGGCGCGAGCGGTACGCGCAGTGGTACGGCCGCGTGGCCGGGGCGCCCGCCAATGCCTCGCCGCTTAGCTGGGAGCACCGCGAGCCGTGGCCCGGCGGCCGCTTCAACCACTACATGTTCGATCTGAACCGCGACTGGGCCTGGCAAACCCAGCGCGAAAGCCAGCAGCGCATTGCCTTGTACAACCAGTGGCTGCCGCAGGTACACGCCGATTTTCACGAGATGAGTGCCGAAGCGCCGTATTACTTCTCGCCGGCGGCTAAGCCTTTCCACGAAGACATTACGCCTTACCAGCGCAAGTTTCAGAACGTCATCGGCGACTACAACCGGCAAGTGTTCGATAAGAACGGCTGGCTTTATTTCAGCCGCGAAACTTACGACTTGTTTGCGCCCAGCTACGGCGACACCTGGCCCTCGTTTAACGGCGCCATCGGCATGACGTACGAGCAGGGCGGCAGCGGCCGCGCCGGCGTGCGCTACATCAAGAGCGACGGCGACACGCTGACCTTGGCCGACCGCATTGCCCACCACCACGCCGCCAGCTGGGCCACCATCAGGGCCGCCGCCGACCACCAGCAGGAGATGCTAAAGGAGTTCGACAAGTACTACCAGGATGCCCGCCAGCGGCCCCGCGGCCGCTACAAGAGCTACGTGGTAAGCGGCTCGCCCGAGCGCATGGCGCCGCTCGTCGATTACCTGCAGCGCCAGCAAATTCAGTTTGGCTACCTAGGCGAGCGGCGCAAAACCCAGGCCTACAACTACAGCAGCGGCAAGCGCGAAGGCGTAACGCTGCAGCCTACCGATGTGGTCATTAGCATGTACCAGCCCAAATCGACGCTGGTAAAAGTGCTGTTTGAGCCGCAGGCGGCCTTGGAAGACTCGCTGACCTACGACATCACGGCTTGGGCCTTGCCCTACGCCTACGGGTTGCAGGGCTACGCGCTTACCACTAACCTGAAGGCCGGGGGCAAGGCACCTGCTGCGGCAAGCAAGCCCAACGCTACGCTGCCCGCCGCCGATGGCACCACCTACGCCTACATTGCCCGCTGGAACTCGCTGCGCGATGCGCGCCTGCTCTCGGCTTTGCTGCAACGCCAGGTGCGCGTACGCGTGGCCTACCAGCCCTTCGAGGCCGGTGGGCAGAAATTTCAGGCCGGTACGCTGCTGATCAACCGCGGCAACAACCAAAACCTGGGCAACCGCTTCGATGCTGTGGTGCGCAGCCTGGCCGATTCGGTGGGGGCTGAGCTAACGGCCGTGAAAACCGGCTTTGCCACCGAAGGCAGCGACCTGGGCTCGGGCAACGTGCACGGCGTGGCCCGGCCCAACGTAGCCCTGCTGGCCGGCCCCGGCACCGATGCCACCGCTTTCGGCGAGGTGTGGCACTTCTTCGAGCAGCAACTGGGTTACCCCGTGTCGGTTATTGGCACCGATTACTTTGCCTCGGTGCCGCTGAACAAGTTTGATGTGCTGGTGCTGCCCGATGGCAACTACGCCGATGTGCTAAATGAGCGGCAGCTCGAAAATCTGAAAACTTGGGTGCGCAGCGGCGGACGTCTGGTAGCCATGGAAGGCGCCATGGGTTACTTGGCCGGCAAAAAAGATTTTGCGCTGAAAACCAAATCGGCCGACTCAAGCCAAACCAACTCCAAGAAAGGCGCTGCCCCCGCCGACCCTTACCGGCAGCTGCGCCGCTACGGCACCGCCGAGCGCGAGGCCTTGCAGGAGCAAGTGCAAGGCAGCGTGTACCGCGTGGAGCTCGACAATACGCACCCGCTGGCCTTTGGCTACCCCAGCAGCTACTTTGCCTTGGTGCGTAGCCCGCTCAACTACCAGTTTTTAGGCGAAGGCAGCTGGAACGTAGGCGTGCTGAAAAAAGGCCAGGCCGCCTCGGGCTTCACGGGCAGCCAGGTGCGCGCCAAACTCAACGACACCGTAGTGCTGGGCGTGCAGGACCTCGGCCGCGGCCAAGTGGTGTACCTCGGCGACAACCCGCTGTTCCGGGGTTTTTGGCAAGCCGGCAAATTGCTGTTCACGAATGCCATTTTTATGGTGGGCCAGTAGGCACCTAAGGCTAACTACCAAAAAGCCCCGCCGGAGCAATCCGGCGGGGCTTTTTTATGGGTTCGAGGCGAGGGTTAGTCTACGATGTCCTCGGCTTTGTTGCCTACTTTTTTGGCGCCGCTCTTAACGCCGCGGCCTACTTTTTTAGCGCCTTTGCCCACGGTGCGGCCTACTTTCTTACCGCCGCGCTTTACGTCGCTGCCCGTGTTGCTTACCATACGGCCAGATTTGGTGCGCTCGTAGGGCGTGTTGGTGCCGGTGGCGGGCGTAGCCGAGCTGTTGGCATCGTTCGTGGTCGTGGTGCCCGTCATGGTGCCGCCAGTAGTCGTCGTGCCCGTGGTGGTGGTGCCGGTGTTGTACGTACCCGAGGTAGTACCCGTCGACATGGTGCCCGACGTGGTGCCAGTAGACATAGTACCCGAGGTAGTGCCCGTAGTGGTGGTGCTACCGCCGGTGGTGGTAGTCGAAGACGACGAGGTGGTGCCGGTTTGGGCCATGGCCGAAATGCTGGTCAGCGCAACGGCCGACAGGAGCATCAGTATCTTTTTCATAGGATGAGGTCAGATTAAGAATCGACCTTTCTACGCAAACCCGGCAACAAGGATACTTAAGGCAGTAATAAAGAACTGTCGCCGTAGCTTAAAAAGCGGTAGTTGTTGGCCAATGCGTGGTCGTACACACGGCGCCAGCCGGGCCCAATTAAGGCCGCAATGAGCAGCAGCAGGGTGCTTTCGGGCTGATGAAAATTGGTAATAAGCCCTTGCATGGCCCGAAAGCGGTAGCCCGGCGCAATTAGCAGCTGCGTGCTGGCTTGCAAGGCATCGTCGCCGCGGCGCTCCAGCTCATCGAGCAAGGCTTGCAGCGCCGCTTGCATGGGTACTTCGGTAGCGTGTTCGTAGGGCTCCCACTGCTGCACCACGCCCGATAAGTTGCCGCCGCGCACCACTCGGCAGCCTAGCCAGTACAAGCTCTCGAGCGTGCGCAGGCTGGTGGTGCCCACGGCAATAACGGGCCTAGGTGCGTGGGCTATCAGCTGGCGCAGCACCTGGCGGGTGGCGCTTATCGGCTCGGAGTGCATGGCGTGGTCGGCCATCTGGGCGGCTTTCACCGGCTGAAACGTGCCCGCACCCACGTGCAGAGTTAGCTGCGCGCTCTGAATGCCGCGGGCCCCGAGGGCTTGCAATACGCGCTCCGTAAAGTGCAGCCCGGCCGTAGGCGCCGCCACGGCGCCGTCGTGGGCAGCGTAAACAGTCTGGTAACGCTCGTCGTCGGTGGGGTTGGCTTCGCGGTTGAGGTAGGGCGGCAGCGGCAGGCGGCCCGCGCCGGCCAGCACCTGCGCAAACGGCAACTCAGCCGGCTGCCACCGAAACCGGATTAACGAGCTGCCTTCTTCGGCGGCTTCGCGCTCGGCCTCGAGCACGGCGGTTTGGCCATCGGGCGTGGTAAAGGTGGCCTGCACGGCGCCAGTTTTCCAGCGCTTGCCGTTGCCCACAAGGCAGCGCCACACGCACGCGCCGGTTTGTTGCATGGCCGGCTCAATGGCGCGGCTGGGTGCTACGGGTTCCAGGCAAAATAACTCTATTTGGCCGCCGGTGGGCTTGTGCAAATACAGGCGCGCCCGCACCACTTTCGTGTTGTTGAAAACGAGCAATGCATCAGGAGGCAATTGCTCGGGCAACTCCCGGAAAATATGATCGGCAATAGCGCCCTGGCGGTACACCAGCAGGCGCGAGCCGTCGCGGTCGGGTAGGGGCTCCGGCGCGATGCGCTCGGCCGGTAAGTCGTAGGCGAAGTCCTGTATGGAAAGCTGGCGGGGGTCGGGGGTGTGCATCGGGGCAAAATTAACCCAGTGGCCAATACGGCGCTGCCCTAGGTAAACGGGGTACAAACAACACGGCCACACCCGTAAAGTTGGGTGTGGCCGTGCTTTGCGAAGTTGGAAGGTTGCGCACCTAGGCGACTTAAGGGCGCTTGAAAATCAGCAAGTGTTGCTGCGGCAGCGCCTTGATGTTCTCGACAAACTGCAACCCCACGGCTTGCAGCTCGCGGCGGGCCTGTTCTTCGCTCATCCGATGAATGCGCTTGATGGGCACGTTGGGGTCTTCGGCGCGGTACTCTACCAGCGCCACGCGGCCGCCCGGCTTCAGCGAGTTTTTAATGGCGCGCATCATTTCCCTGGGGTGGTCAAACTCGTGGTAGGCGTCCACAATCAGCGCCAAATCCACGGCGTTGGCCGGTAGGTTGGGGTTTTTCACGGTGCCCAGCACGGGCTCCACGTTGGCAACCTTGCGGCGCTGGCTGGTGGCTTGCAGCTTTTCGAGCATTTGCGGCTGAATATCCACCGCCAGCACTTTGCCCTGGGGCACCAGCTCGCTCATGCGGAAAGTGAAGAACCCGGTGCCAGCGCCAATATCGGCCACTACATCGGTGGGCTTCAGCTTCAGCTCGCGCAGCAAAATATCGGTGCCTTCTTCCTGCTCCCGATCGGGGCGCTCCAGCCAGCCGGCGCCGTCGTGGCCCATTACGTGCGCAATTTGGCGGCCCATGTAATAGCGGCTAATGCCGTTGGGGTCTTGGGGGGCGCGGCGTTGGTAGCCAGCCGTATCGGGCGAGGCCTCGGTGCGGCCCTGCACCACACGGGCGGCGTCGCTTTCGGCAATGGGCGTTTGGGTGCAGGCAAACAGCAGCGCAGGCACCGCAAAGGTGGCCACTACTGCTCTGCGCAGAAACAAGGAGGCATCCGTAGGCATAGGCACGTGCAAAGAAAACGGCAACTGCGGGTTTAACAACGCTTGCCGCCAAAACCGTTCGCTGAGCCCTAACGCCAGAAAAAACCCAATTGATCCTCAATCAATTGAAGAAAGAATATAGTTAATACTTCTTTTCTCTGTGCTAACTCCTATTTTCGGCTCAAATTCGTACCATTCCTTGGTTCAAACCTTTCTTAACCCATAATCACTATGAAGCAACTTGCCTCTGCCCTCCAGAAAATGGCTGCTGCGGCCCTGTTTGCCGCTGCCCTCACGGGCTGCGCACGCAACGAGTACGCCATGCTGCCCAAAACCAGCTCGTACCACGGCGACCAGCACCGCTCGGTAGCCGTTAAGCCTGCCGCTCCGGTAGCCGAGCAAACCCCGGCCGCTGTAGCCACCGAGCCCGTAGCGCCGGCTGCCACGGTAGCTGCCGCACCCGTGAAAGAAGAAGCCGCTGCTCCGCGCAAGGCTGCTAAAGTAGCCAAGCAAGAGCGCGCCGAAGTAGCTTCCGCTCCCGCTGCTAAGCCCAATTTGGTGCAAAAAGCTCTTGTTGCTAAAGCACTGAAGAAAGTAGACAAGCTGGCTGCTAAGGCCGAGCTGAAAAAGCAGTCGAACGCTGCTTCGGCCGACGACGCCAACGCCCTGGCTAAAAACATCAAGCTGGGTATCATCCTGCTGCTCATCGGTGTTCTGCTCGGCATTTTCGGCGGTATCATCGGTCTGCTCGGTCTGATCTTCGCCATCATCGGTATCGTACTGATCGTACTCGGCCTGCTCGAAGAAATCTAGGTCGTACGCAACGTATCAGCGCAAACAAAAGCGCCCCGGCTGTAATAGCCGGGGCGCTTTTGTTTGCGGGCCCTAGGTGCAAGGCTACATCGGGTCCACGTCGGCTACAATGCGGGCCTGTCGGAAATCCTTTTCGTCGCGCACCAGCGTAATGGCCTCCAAAATTTGTGCTTTGGCGTGCTTCAGCACCGTGTGCTCGCGGCTGAGCTTGATGGTAATTTCCTGCAGGTAGAAGTTACGGATGCGAAAAATGTACGGTGCCTCGGGCCCCAGCACCGCATCTCTACCTAGGCGCTCCACCAGTTCCTGCGTCAGCAGTACGGCGGCTTCTAGGGCCATACGCTCTTCCACGTGCTTCACCGTAATCTTGATGACGCGAGCAAACGGCGGGTACATGTGCTCGCGGCGTTGCGCAATTTCGTACTCGTAGAAATCCTGGTAATCGTTGCGCATCACCTTGTCGAAGATGGGCTGTTGCGGGTCGCCGGTCTGCACGATTACCTTGCCTTTTTTGCCCTTGCGCCCCGCGCGGCCGCTTACCTGCACAAACATTTGGTAGGCCCGTTCGTGCGCCCGGAAATCGGGGTAGTGGATGATGCTATCGGCGTTGATAATGCCCACCAGGCTCACGTTGCCGAAGTCGAGGCCCTTGGTCACCATCTGCGTACCCACCAGCACGTTGGTGCGCTGCTGCTCAAAGTCGCTGATGATTTGCTGGTAGGCGTTTTTGGCGCGTGTGGTGTCTAGGTCCATGCGCTGCACGTTGGCCTCGGGCAGCATCAGCTTCAGGTCGTCCTCGATGCGCTCGGTGCCAAAGCCCATGGCCCGAATTGCGCGCGAGCCGCAAGCCGGACATTCGCGCGGCATCACCTCGTGGTGCCCGCAGTAGTGGCAGCGCAGCTCGTGCGCGTTTTTGTGGTAGCTGAGGCTCACGGCGCAGCTCTTGCACTTGGGTATCCAGCCGCAATCCAGGCAGCTGATAAAGGGCGAATAGCCGCGGCGGTTCTGAAACAGAATCACTTGTTCGCCCTGCGACAAACGGCCTTCGATTGCCGCTGTGAGCTCGGGCGTGAAGTGGTGCGAAGGTTTCTTCTGACCTTGCTGCGCGTTTCGCCGCGTATCGATCAACTCGATTTCGGGCAAGCCTGCCTCGCCAAAACGCTTGGTAAGCGGCACCAGGCCCCAGCGGCCCGCCCGGCACTGGTAGTACGTTTCGACCGACGGCGTAGCCGACCCCAGCAGGATTTTGGCGCCTTGGAAAGTACCCATCATCAGGGCTACTTCGCGGGCGTTGTAGCGCGGGGCCGGGTCGTACTGCTTATAGCTCGATTCGTGTTCTTCGTCGACGATGATCAGCGACAAACTATCGAAAGGCAGAAACACGGCCGAGCGCACGCCCACCACCACCTGAAAGCGGCCCGAAAGCACGCCGTTCCATACTTCCACGCGCTCGTTGTCGGAGAACTTGGAGTGGTACACACCTAGGCGCGAGCCAAATACGCGCATCAGGCGCGTCACGATTTGTGCCGTCAGGGCAATTTCGGGCAGCAGGTACAGCACTTGGCCGCCGCCTTCCAGCGCTTTCCGAATCAGATCGATGTAAATCTCGGTTTTGCCGGCACCGGTTACGCCGTGCAGCAGCGTAATGTCCTTCTGCCCAAACAGCTCCAGCACTTGGTCGCGGGCTTTGGTTTGGGCTTCCGATAACTCGAAGGGCATTTGGTTGCCTTCTTTTTCATCGAGCGGGAAGCGCGACACAATCTGATCGAACTGCTCGAGCACGCCGTTTTTGATGAGCGTGTTTACGGCAGAGGGCGAGAGGTGCGGCGAGCTGGTGAGGGCCGCTTTCTCGAGGCCGGTGTGGTTGGCGTGCTCGTTTTGGTACACCGGCACGCGCTGGATGTAGCGCATCAGCACATCCAGTTGTTTTGGCTTGCTGGCGAGGTTTTCAAATAAGCCCTCTAGCGCTGCCTCGGCCACGAAATGATGCGCCAGGCGCACCTTCTTCACCACCTTGGGCGCGTACTTATCGGCAATGTGCTCGAACAGAAAGACAACGTCCTTCTGGATCAGACTCTTGATAACCTTGTGGAACGAGCTGATGCCTAGGATTTCGCCCACCTCCGAAAAAGTCAGCGCTTTGCCGTCTTCGGTACCTAGGGCTTCCACAATTTTTTGCTCCTGCTCGCTTAGCGGGTAGGGCGTGCCTTCCGACAGATACTGCGGATGCAGCTGCACCCGCGACTCGGAGCTGAGCTTTAGCGCCGAGGGCAAAGCCGCGTTGATGACCTCGCCCAGCGTGCACATGTAGTACTCCGCAATCCAGCGGAAAAGCTTGAGTTGAGGCTGCGTAACCACCGGCGCATCGTCGATGAACTCGAGGATATACTTGGCCTGGTAGTCCTTGGGCGGGGTTTCGTGCACGGCCGCCACAATGCAGCTCAGCGTCTTTTTCGCGCCAAACTGCACCAGCACCCGCCCGCCAATTACCACTTGGTCGTTCAGCTCGAAGGGTACGCGGTACGTGTAGAGCTTGGGCAGCGGCAAGGGCAAAATCACGTCGGCGAAAAGCGTAACGCGGTCGGCCGCGGCGGGCTCGGACTGGGGCAAGGAGAAAAGGTGCGTTTGGGACACGGTTCTATCAGCGGCGAATAACAAAGATAGCCCGCTAAACGCCAGAACAATCCTGCCGGCAGAGCATCCGGAAATGGCTATTCAGCCATGTGCCTGCCGCAGAGCCGCCTGTTGGAACCTAGGGCCCCAACATTAGCCGCGCAGGGTTGCCGCCTGCAGTTGCGCCAATGCCTCGGTGGGGTTGTACACCGGCTGTTGGCAGGCGCGGTTGTAGCACACGTAAATGGTGGTTTGGCCCTCGGCGGCGTGGCGGTTTTGCAGTAGCGGCAGTTCGCTGCTGGTGTTGGTGCCCGCTAGCACGGCGTTGGGCAGGTAGTGGCGGCTTAGCTCGCGCCTAAAGTGCTCCGCTTCGGGCCCAATCACGGCTACCTCAGCTAGCGGAGCCAGGAGGCTGAGGTACAACGAAGCCCAATTGCCGAGATGTTGCGGCTCATTTACAGCCAAATCCTGCGCAAGGGCCAGCATATTGGTGGCCCGTTCGTGCCAAGCCGGTACATCGAGCAGGGCACCTAAGCGCAACAGGTTATGCGCCATCAGGGAGTTGGAGCTGGGTATTACGTTATCGAACAACTCTTTCTTACGCGCAATCAGTGCCTCGCCGGTATCGTCGGTGTAGAATAAGTGCGAATCGGCTTCGTCGGCGAAGTGTTCGAGTACGTACTCCGTCAGCTCGCGGGCGCGTTGCAGCCACCGTTCGGCAAAGGTGGCTTCGTAGAGGGCCGTGTACGCATCAATCAGCAAGGCATAATCTTCCAGAAAGGCCACAATGGTAGCGCGGCCGTTTTTGTAGTTGCGCCACAGCCCTTGCCCGCGGCGTAAGTTTTGCTCGATGAACTCGGCATTTTGCAAGGCCAGCTCGAGGTATTGGGGCAGATGAAACGCCCGGTATGCGTCGACCAAACCGCGCAGCATGAGGGCATTCCAGCCAGTCAGGATTTTATCGTCGAGGGCGGGGCGGGCGCGTTGGCTGCGGTAGGCGAGCAGTTTTTCGCGCCAACCGGCGGCCAAGCTTGCTACCACGCCAGGGGTTAGTTGGTGTGCTTCGGCAAACGCGGCATCGGATTGACGGCGGTGCAAAATGTTGTGCCCGTGCTCCCAGTTGCCCAGGGCTGTGCAGCCGTAGTACTCGGCCGCCAAGGGGGCCTCGTCACCTAGGGCTTCGCGCAGTTGCTCCAGGCCAAAGACGTAAAACTTGCCTTCTTCGCCCTCGCTGTCGGCATCGAGCGAGGCGTAAAATCCGCCTTCCGGGCTCATCAGTTCGCGCTGCACAAAAGCCACAGTTTGCTCCACCACTTCGCGCCACTGCTCGTCTTGGGTAAGCTGATAGGCTTCGGCGTACAGGCTGATAAGCTGCCCGTTGTCGTACAGCATCTTTTCGAAGTGGGGCACCAACCACGCATCATCCACCGAATACCGCGCAAAACCGCCGCCTGCTTGGTCGTAGATACCGCCCCAGGCCATTTCGCGCAGCGTTAGGTTAGTTTGCTGCAAGGCAGCATCGTTACCGGTTAGCGCGTGCGCCCGCAGCAAAAAGCGCCAGATTACCGGCATCGGGAATTTGGGGGCTTGGCCAGTGCCGCCGCGTTTAGCATCGAAGTGCTTGGCTAGGTTGCGCAGCAGGGTGCCAAACGCTTGTTGCCCCACGGGTTTGGTGCTGATTTTGGCGCCGTACTTCTCCAAATCGTTGGCACGCAGCACCCGCGCAAAATCCTCGGCCGATTTATCCAGCTCCGCCCGATGCTCGCTGCCGTAGGCATTGGCAATTTGCTGCAGCAGCTCAAACCAGTTGCGCGACGGGAAGTACGTGCCGCCATAAAAAGGTTTTGCCTCCGGTGTCAGAAACACGTTCAGCGGCCACCCGCCACCTAAGCCCATGGCTTGAATGGCATCCATGTACACTTGGTCCACGTCGGGCCGTTCCTCCCGATCGACCTTAATGCACACAAACCGCTCGTTCATGATTTGGGCAATTTCTTCATGCTCAAACGATTCACGCTCCATTACGTGGCACCAATGGCAGGCCGCATACCCGATGCTTACCAAAATTGGCTTCTGCTCTTTTTGAGCCCGGCTAAGCGCTTCTTCGCCCCACGGGTACCAGTCAACGGGGTTGTAGGCGTGCTGCAGCAAGTACGGGCTCGATTCGTGCGCCAGACGGTTGGGTTTGGCGTGGGGGGCAGGCGTTGGCATAAGCAAATGCGAATTCGGATGGGCAGCACTATTGGAACTTGTACGCGTACGGGCTTAAACAGCAAACCCGGCCACCTAGGGCCGGGTTTGTTTTATTCTGCGGTTGGTGGTGCCTGCGGCTTGCGGCGCGGCGGTCGGCCACGGCGCTTGGCCTCCGTCGGTGGCGCCGCATTAGCATCCGCATTCGATACAGCCTCTGCCAACGGAGCCTGCGGCTCCGGGGTCGTTGCCCCCGGGTTATTCGGCTTGCGCCTAGGTGCCGGGCGCTTGCGGGCAGGAGCAGGGGCGGAGCCAATCTCGGCAACCGGAGCGGTTGGCTCTGCCGCCGGTGCCGCCGGCGTAAGAGTAGGCAAAGCGTCGATAGCCGATTCTACGGCCGCCATCAATTTGCTGGTGCCCTTGCCTCGGCCAGCGCGGCTGCGCGACTTGGGCTTTGGCGGCTCGTTGGGGCTGGCCGTTGGGGCTTGGGTGGGTGCCGCTGCAAACGTAGGCACGGCTTCGGACGCGACGGGTGGCTGGGGTTCCGGCGCGCTTCGCTCGGGTTGTTCGTCGGGTTGCGGTTCGGCATACAAAACCGGCGATTGGCGAGCGGGCCGCCCGCGCCGCTTAGGAGGCCTAGCCGTAACGGATTCCGGTCCGGTTGGCTCAGGTGTCGGCTCTGCGGGTGCCAGCGCAACCGGCGAAGCGGCTTCAACAGGCTCGTTTGGCACCGTAGCTTCCACCAACAGTTCCTGCGGATTTTCTGCGCTGGTTTCGTCGGTGTCCGGTCTGTTTTTCTTTTTGTGCTTACGCCCGCCGCGTTTGCGCTTGCGCCGTTTGGCCGGGCCTGCTTCCGTCGTACCCGATTCCATTTCGTGAGTTACCTCGGCGGCCGGGCGCACGTCCTCGGCCTCATCGGATTCTTGCTCAGCCAAGGCTTCGGCCCACAGGTCGGCCGCATCAACTGCTGGCTGAGCAGCAGGTAGGGGCGCGGTCTGCCTATCGGTTTGGGGCGCCTCCACAGGTTCGCTTCCTTCGCCGATATCAATGCGCTCTTCGCCGTCGTCGTCCGGTTCGGGCGGCAACACAGGTTTCGGGGGCGGTGGCAAAGCCACGATGCGCTTGTGCACATCGCGCAGCTCCGCGCGTACATCAACCCGGCCCGCAAGGCGCTCGAGCCGTTGCTGAGTTTGCTCCAGAAAATGGCGGTGCTCGGGCGCGCCGGCGTGCAAGGGGCGGTGCTCAAGAGCCCGCCGAATGCCGTCCCATTCCTGCGCAAATTGCCGGAAAGCGCTGTCGAAGTAAACCGCCGTAAACTTCTCCCAGATGTACTGTTCTGCCACTTCCGTCAGATGAATCATGTCGGCCGCGTAAAAGCGGTAGTCGCGCAAGTCATCCAGGAGCAGCTCGTATGCCGGAAAGTAAGTGGCCTGCGGCAACAATTCGCTCAGGTAGTGGCAAGCTACCCGCAGCACCGATTTGCTTACTGCGTTTAAGGGAAGCGTATCGCGCAGGTGCCTTACCGGGCTAACCGTCAGCACCAGCCTCAGCTTCGGATTAATTTGCCGTAGCAACGCGTACGCCTCGGTTACGGCTGTAATAATCTCTTCGGCAGATAACAGCTCCTTCTCAAAACGCTCGGCTGGGATTTTATGGCAGTTATTTACCACTTCCCCCGTTTCCTGCAGGCGGTAGCCAAACGCAGTACCTAGGGTCCAGATAAGCACGTCGGCCGAGCGTACAAACTCGGCGGTTTCGCGTACGGTTTGCTCAATCCGCTGCAGCAGGGCAGGAGGGGAGTCGGCACCTAGGGTGGCGTGCAAATCAAAGCTCTGCCAACGCCCGCGGGCTTCAACCAAGTGCTGTTGCCAATCGGTTTCTTCGCCGGCCACCGCACGCAGCAGCCGCGCCGCCGCCAGCGGGTTAAACACAGTGCCAAACGGGTTTACAAGCGTGCGCACCTTGTGTTGGGCCAGCCGCTCACCTATGACATCGGAAAAGCACGACCCTAGGGTAAGCACACGTGCCCCCAGCGAAAGAGGTTGTGCGTCGGGTCGAAGTAGTAATTCAGTACGAAACATTAGCAAAAACAGCCCCTAGGGCCGCATACGGAAGGCCAACCTACGCAACTAGCAGCTTACGGCCAAAACTTAACTTGGATTGGTGCAGCTTTTGTTGCCGAAAACGGCCAATGAAAAAGCCCTACCGGGTGGGCAGGGCTTTTCTTAACGATGCGCATGCGCAAATAGCTTACTCAGCTACAACGTTTACGCGAATTTTGTGCTTCACCTCGCGGTGCAGATCGATAGAAGCGGTGTATTCACCTACAGCTACCGGATCCGAATCGAGGCTGATGCGCTTACGATCTACTTCAAAGCCTTTGGCCTTCAGTACATCGGCAATTTGCAGCGTCGTAACACGGCCGAAAATCTTGCCCGACTCGCCTACTTTCGCAGGAATGTCGATGCTCAAGTCGCCGATGCGGTCGGCCAGGCCTTGCGCGTCGCTCTTAATCTTATCGGCTTTGTGCGAAGCCTGACGTACGTTCTCGGCTACGATTTTCTTGTTGGTCTTGTCGGCCAATACAGCCAGACCTTGGGGCAGCAGGTAATTGCGGCCGTAGCCGGGCTTTACCTTTACAACGTCGTTCTTGTAGCCCAGGCCTTTTACGTCGTCTTTCAGGATAACTTCCATCTCGGTCAGTCGTCGTTAGGGGGTAATAGACTACTTCATCTGGTCAGCCACGTAGGGCATCAGCGCCAGGTGACGGGCTTTTGCCACGGCCTGCGCTACCTTGCGCTGGAATTTCAGGCTGGTGCCCGTGATGCGGCGGGGCAGAATGCGGCCCTGCTCGTTCACGAACTTCAGCAGGAAGTCCGGGTTTTTGTAATCTACGTAGCGAATGCCGGCCTTCTTGAAGCGGCAGTACTTCTTGCGTTGCTCCTGCTTGTGGATGCGTTCGTTGGCGAGGCTCATCTTACTGGGCTACTGCTTCTGATTGTTTTGCTTTCTGCTGGTTCAGCTCGCCCTTACGACGACGCTCGTTGTAAGCCACAGCGTGCTTATCCAGAGCGGTAGTAAGGAAGCGGATTACGCGCTCGTCGCGGCGGAAGGCCAGTTCCAGCGTGTCTACCAGCGTAGATTCGCCGGTGAATTCTACCAGGAAGTAGTACCCGGTCGATTTTTTCTGAATTGGGTAAGCAAGCTTACGCAAGCCCCAGCTTTCCGAATTCAGAATGTCGGCGCCATTTTCCTTAAGCACCTGCGTGAACTTCTCGATCGTCTCTTGAACCTGCGCGTCGTTGAGCACGGGCGTCAGGATGAAGACGGTCTCATAGTTTCTGTTTGCCATTGCGGAACAGAGAAAAAGTAAGTGAGACGATGAATGAGCCGGCAAAGGTAAGAGTTTTTCTTAATCAGCGAACGATGCGAATACAATAATTGTGTCAGTTTAAGAAGTAAAGCCACTGAAGATCAACTCGTAAACCTTGTATAGCGTAGTCGGTTAATTACAACGCGGGCCGCCCTCGTCTTTGTTTCTGGGTGCAAGATCTAGCAGAGGTATCCTTACACCTATATATAATAAGGTGTAAGTCAAGGCTTCTTAGAATGATTCTAAGCAATGGCGCTAGGCCAAAATTTAGCAAACCCCGGTTTGCGGTCTGGCAATCGTGGGCTACATTTGTGGCCCTAAAGCGCCCTGCTTTTACGTTTTTCCAGCACGTTTTGCAATGAGTAGCTTCCGACTACGTCCCTTTTCACACTGGCTCCTCGCTCTGTTTCTGACGTTTACTGCTGTTGGCCAAGTGGCCGCGCAGGACAACGCGACAGTAAGCAAGGAGGGTGTGACCCCCGGCGCCACTGCCGGAGCCGCCCCTGCGGCTGCAGCGGGTAGTGCCCCCGCCGGCGACGCTGCCGCCATTTCGGCCGGCGACGCTTTGTTCAAAGGCAACTGCGCCCAGTGCCACGCCATCAACGATGTGGTGGTAGGTCCCGCATTGGCCGGTATCGAGCAGCGTCGTCCGCTGCCCTGGCTAATTAAGTGGGTTCAGAACTCAAGCAAGATGGTAGCCAGCGGCGACGAGTACGCGGTGAAAATCTTCAACGAGTACCAGAAACAGCAGATGCCCAACTTCGCGTTAAGCGACGAGGAAATCACCTCGATCTTCGCTTATGTGAAAGCTGAAGCCTCGAAGCCTGCTAATGCCGCAGTAGGTGGTGATGACCGCGGTGCCGAAGGGAAACCCTCCGGTGAAGTAGCCGACGGCGCCGGTGCTGGTGCCGGAAAGTATGTGAACGTAGTACTCATCGTTCTGATTGTAGTACTCATCGTTCTGGTTGTTACCCTAGTTATCATCGCCAACATCATGCGCGATGTGCTGCGTGGTCGCAAAGACCTCGACGGCCGCGATGTTGAGATGATTGACCAGAAAACCGACTGGATGGCCATCCTGAAGTCGGGCTGGTTTAAAGGCACCGTTGGTACGTTGTTCGTACTTGTGGTTCTGTACGAATCCATCCAGGGATTGATGGCTATCGGTTTGCAGCAGGGTTACCAGCCGTCGCAGCCGATTGCGTTTTCGCACAAGCTGCACGCCGGCGAGCATCAAATCAACTGCGCGTACTGCCACACTTCGGTGTACAAGAGCAAGTCGGCTAACATTCCTTCGGCGAACATCTGTATGAACTGCCACTCGCAGATCAAAGCAACGTCGCCCGAAATCAAGAAGATTTACCGCGCAATCCAGCGCAACCAGCCGATTCAGTGGGTACGTGTTCACAACCTGCCCGACTTGGCTTATTTCAACCATGCGCAGCACACCCAAGTAGGTGGCATTGAGTGCCAGACTTGCCACGGCCCGATCCAGAACATGGAGGTTGTGTACCAGTACTCTGCTCTAACGATGGGCTGGTGCATCAACTGCCACCGCGAGACGCCGCTCAACACCAAAGGCAACGGTTACTATGATAACCTGGTGAAGCTGCACGATAATGCCAATGCCGGTGCTCCGTTCACCGTGTCGTCGAACGGCGGCACCGAATGCTCGAAGTGCCACTACTAATAATGAAAGTACTGAGCTAGGGTGTCGAGTAAGGAAGTAAGCCATTCGCTGCTTCGTACTGGATGCCCTAACTCTCTGCCAAATACGACTACCCAACCCACGATGCAAGAGTCGCCTAAGTACTGGAAGGGAATTGAGGAGCTCGAAAACTCGCCGGAGTTTTTGCATAACGCCCTGAGCGAATTCGGGACGTTGCCGGTGAAAGAAAGCCACCCCTCAACGGATGATACGGTTGCACCGCGTCGCGACTTCCTGAAGCTGATGGGCTTTGGCCTGGCTGCCGCTACCTTGGCTAGCTGCGAAGCGCCCGTCCGTAAAGCCATTCCGTACCTGAACAAGCCCGAGGAAGTAGACCCGGGTATTGCCAACTTCTACGCTTCAACCTACTTCAACGGTCAGGACTACAACAGCGTGCTTATCAAAACGCGCGAAGGTCGTCCGATCAAGGTTGAAGGCAACCCTGAGTCGCCGGTAACGCGTGGCGGTCTGTCCGCTCGTGGTCAGGCGTCGCTGCTGAACCTGTATGACCAGGCTCGTTTGCAGTCGTTTGCGATTAACGGTAAGCCTGCCGATAAAAACCAGGTTGACCAAGAAATTCGCACGAAACTGGCTGGTGTGAATGGTCGCATCGCAATCGTTTCGCCCACCATTATCAGCCCTACTACTAAGCGTGTAATTGCTGAGTTTGCAGGCCGTTATGCCAACACGGAGCACGTAATGTACGATGCTGTGTCGCACTCAGGTCTGCTTCGTGCGAACGGGGGCGTAGTTCCGGGTTATGATTTCAGCAAAGCAGCTGTAATTGTAAGCCTAGGTGCTGACTTCCTCGGTACTTGGGTTTCGCCCGTAGAGTACGCTTCTCAGTACATCGTTAACCGCAAGGTTTCTTCTTCGAAGCGGACGATGTCGCGGCACTTCCAATTCGAGTCGAACATGTCGCTCACAGGCGCAAATGCCGACGTGCGCGTAGCCGTTAAACCTTCGGAATTGGGGCAAGTTGCATTGGCTCTGTACAACGGTGTTGTGGGCGGCGGTGCTGGTTCTTCTTACAAGAACGCCCAACTCACCAAGGCCATCAACGAGCTGAAAGCTGCTGGCAGCCGTGCGCTCGTTGTGTCGGGTTCTAACGATGCAGCTGTTCAAACGCTCGTAACAGCTATCAATGCTGCCTTAGGTAACAACGGCACTACGATCAATCCCGCAACGCCTTCATTTGTGCGCCAGGGGGATGATGCTCGCATGGCCCGTTTGGTTGCAGATATGAAAGCTGGACAAGTAGGAGCAGTTATCTTCTACCATGCCAACCCTGCCTACGATCATCCGCTGGCTGCAGATGTAAAGCAAGCGCTGCAGAATAAAAACCTGCTTAGCATTTCGTTCAACGAAAAGATGGACGAAACCACCTTGCTTTGCCAGTACCAGTGCCCTGACCACAACTGGATGGAGTCGTGGAACGACTTCGAGCCCCGTCGTGGTGCGTTGAGCTTGTCGCAGCCGGTTATCACGCCGCTTTTCAAAACGCGCCAAGCACAAGAGAGCTTGCTCGTGTGGGCGGGTAATCCTAATACCTACTATAACTACCTGCGCAATAACTGGCGCGGTGTTCTAGGTGGCAACTTCCAGGCTGGCTGGGATAAAGCAGTACACGATGGTGTTGCTGCTGGTACCCTTACTGCAGCACCTACTGCACAAGTTGCGCCTGCTATTTCAGCTGACCAAGCTGCCAGTCAAGTGGCCGCCTCTAAGGCTGCTTCGGGACTTGAGTTAGCGCTTTACGAGAAAGTTGGTGTAGGCAATGGTTCGCTTGCCAACAACCCGTGGCTGCAAGAGCTCCCGGACCCAGTTTCCAAAGCTACGTGGGGTAACTACGTTACCGTTTCCCGAGCTATGGCAAAGGAGCAAGGTTGGGAGCAAGGCGATGTAATTCGCGTTACGGCCAATGGCAAGTCAGTTGAATTGCCAGTGCTGATTCAACCAGGCCAAGCGCAAGGTTCAGTAGGTATCGCAGTAGGTTACGGCCGCGAGAAGGCCGGCAAAGTGGGCGACAAAGTAGGCGCTAATGCCTTCCCGTTGGCTCAGCTCCGCAACGGCGCCATTGTTTACAATGTGCCCGTAACGCTGGAGAAAACTGACGCTTCGCAGCCCATTGCCCAGACGCAGACACACCACACCATAATGGACCGCAAGCCGGTGGTGCAGGAAGCAACGCTGGCTCAGTACATCAAGAATCCTAAGGCCGTAACTGAGTACGACAAAATCTCCACGCCGGAAGGTTTGGAGAAGCCGAACAAAGTTTCGCTGTGGCAGGACTACGAGTACAAGAACCACCACTGGGCTATGGCTATCGACCTCAACTCATGCATTGGCTGCGGCTCGTGCGTGTTGGGTTGCCAGGTTGAGAACAATATCCCAGTAGTTGGAAAGCAAGAAGTAATCAACCGTCGCGAAATGCACTGGTTGCGTATCGACCGCTACTACAGTTCGAATACGCACAAAGATTCATTTGAGACGGAGGGTAAACTGGCTACCTACGCACTGATGGAAGACCCTTCGGATAACCCGCAGGTTATTTTCCAACCAATGCTGTGCCAGCACTGCAATCACGCTCCTTGCGAAACGGTGTGCCCCGTACTGGCTACCACCCACAGCAGTGAAGGTCTGAACCAGATGACCTACAACCGTTGCGTAGGTACCCGCTACTGCGCCAACAACTGTCCTTACAAGGTTCGCCGCTTCAACTGGTTCTCGTACTACTCTAACGAAAAGTTTGAGACCGTGAACGGGCACATGTTCACCGACCTAGGTCGCATGGTGCTTAACCCGGACGTTACGGTTCGTGCGCGTGGTGTAATCGAGAAATGCTCGTTCTGCGTGCAGCGCATCCAGTTGGGCAAACTCGAAGCCAAAAAGGAAAAGCGTCGTCCTGTTGATGGCGAAGTTGTAACGGCCTGCGCTCAATCTTGCCCCACTCAAGCCATTGTATTTGGCGACCTGAAAGATCCGAACTCTCGTGTGGCGCAAATCTGGCGCCGCGAAGATGGTGAGC
Organism: Hymenobacter oligotrophus; assembly: GCF_003574965.1. Taxonomy (NCBI): domain Bacteria; kingdom Pseudomonadati; phylum Bacteroidota; class Cytophagia; order Cytophagales; family Hymenobacteraceae; genus Hymenobacter; species Hymenobacter oligotrophus. The sequence continues at coordinate 92,329 of NZ_CP032317.1, forward strand.
GTGGCTTTAAAGTGCTCGACGCTATCAATACGCAGCCGAACATTACTTATCTGACCAAGATTCGTAACACGGACGTATCGAATTTCTTCGCGCCCGAAGCTGAGCATGCAGCAAAGGCTGAGCCCCACAATGCGTAAGTCAACCCGAAACTATTAACTGATCAATATGCAGCACGTTTCGCCTGTACGCCTGCCGCTCGTTACGAGTGGTAAAACGTACCACGACGTCACCCAGGACGTGTGCCGCCAAGTGGAGGCCAAGCCGAACATCCGCTGGATGGCCGCGCTAGCCGTTGCTTTGTTCTTTCTGGGCATTTTCTTTTACTCGGTTTACCGCACCCTGTGGTATGGTATCGGTGAATGGGGCCTGAACAAGACCGTTGACTGGGCTTGGGACATTACCAACTTCGTTTGGTGGGTAGGTATCGGTCACGCTGGTACCCTGATTTCAGCAGTACTGCTGCTGTTCCGCCAGAAGTGGCGCACCTCGATCAACCGAGCTGCAGAGGCAATGACCATCTTTGCCGTTATCTGCGCTGCAATGTTCCCGGTCCTGCACATGGGCCGTCCTTGGTTGGCTTATTGGGTATTGCCGCTGCAGAACACTTGGGGTTCGCTGTGGGTAAACTTCAATTCGCCCTTGCTTTGGGACGTATTCGCTATTTCGACCTACTTCTCGGTTTCGCTGGTTTTCTGGTACACAGGTCTGATTCCCGACTTTGCTACCATCCGCGACCGTGCTAAAGGACCCATTGCTCGTCGTGCTTACGCTTTGTTGAGCTTCGGTTGGAAAGGTGGAGCTAAGCATTGGTCGCGTTACGAGACTGTGTCGCTGATCTTGGCTGGTGTTTCAACGCCGCTGGTACTTTCGGTACACACTATTGTATCGATGGACTTCGCTACTTCGGTAGTACCAGGCTGGCATACCACCATCTTCCCACCTTACTTCGTAGCTGGCGCCATCTTCTCGGGCTTCGCTATGGTACTCACGCTAATGCTGATTACCCGTGTAGTTTTCCGTCTCGAAGACTACATCACGCTGGAGCACATCGCTCTCATGAATAAAATCATGATGATCACGGGCTCCATCGTAGGTGTAGCCTACATCACCGAATTCTTTATTGCTTGGTATTCGCAAGTAGAGTTCGAGCAGTACGCGTTTATCAACCGTGCTACTGGCCCTTACTGGTGGGCTTACTGGTCGATGATGACTTGCAACGTAATCTCGCCTCAATTGGTGTGGATTCGTCGTATCCGTTATAGCATCCCGGCAACCTTCGTCCTGTCGATCATCGTGAACATCGGTATGTGGTTTGAGCGTTTTGTGATTATCGTCACTTCGCTGCACCGCGACTACTTGCCCTCCAGCTGGGCAATGTTCTCTCCCTCGATCATTGACATTGGCATTTATGTAGGCACACTTGGTCTGTTCTTCACTTTGTTCTTGCTCTTTGCCAAGTTCTTCCCGGTGATCAACATGGCCGAAGTGAAGTCTATCCTCAAATACGGTGTGGACAACGGTCCGACTTATGGTGGCACTAACACAGGTGCTCAACAGTCGAGCTACCGTCCGACTGGTGCTCCTGCTTCTGCTCCCGTAAACTACAACAAGCATGACTAAGCGGTACGCGCTCGGCATCTTCGAAGACGAAGACGTGCTTCTGCACGCAATTGAAAACATTCGCGCTGCCGGCGTTAAAATCTACGACGTGTTTTCACCTTACCCAGTTCACGGCATCGACGATGCATTGGGTATTGAACGCTCGCGTTTGCCAATTGCTGCCTTCTTCTACGGGTTGTGCGGCTTGTCATTCGCACTCTGGATGCAGATTTATATGATGGGCTTCGACTGGCCAATGATTGTTGGGGGCAAACCTCACATCGGCCTTCCAGCCTTCATACCAGTTGCTTTTGAGCTGACGGTTCTCTTCACAGCCCACGGCATGATGATTACCTTCTTCCTTATCAGCAAGCTTTGGCCTCGGTGGCGCGTACCCGTGATGGACGTGCGCTCCACTGATGATAAATTCGTCATGGCTATTGAGCTTAAAGAGGGAACCGATCTGGCTCAGCTCACCCAACTGCTGCGTAGCAACGGTGCTTCTGAGGTGAACGAGAAAGAAATGACCAAAGAATAATGACGCATTTTGTAAAATACGGCGTCCAGGCTTCGGCCATTCTGTTCGCTTCGGTGCTAGTATCTGCTTGCAACGATGCCAACGATCCTGGCTTGGAGTATGCGCCTCAGATGTACGAATCTATTCCGTACGAGCCGCTGAAACAGTACGATGCCAACACGGTTAATCCGACTGGCATCAACATGCGGACTCCAGCCATTGCTACCGTTCCGCGTGGAAAGCTGGACTACTTCAACCACATCGGAAAGGATAGTGTAGGCATTGCAGAGCGCACGTTGCGCAACCCGCTTGCTTACAGCCGTCAGAATTTAGAAGAAGGCAAGGTTCTTTACACGCGCGTTTGCCAGCATTGCCATGGCGAACAAGGCAATGGCGATGGGCCAGTTGGTGTGAAGTTCAAAGGTGTGCCGAACTACTCGGCAGGTGCTTACGCAACCATGAATGACGCCCATATCTACCACGTAATTCAGTGGGGTAAAGGGCGCATGATGCCGCACGGTTCAATCGTAAATCCGGAGGAACGCTGGAAGATTGCGATGTACGTGCGCGTACTCCAGAAAGGAAAAGGTCCTGATGGCATGAGCGAGTTGGTACAAGACGAACTCACTCCTACCCAAAAAACCAACCCCGAAAACCAGGAGCCTTACGGGCAAGCACAAGCTGGCAAAGGTTCGGAAACCCCGGGCCAAGGTGGCACGGAAGCTCGTAACGGCACGGCAGAGTAATCTATATGGCTTCAACGCATCATCACGAACCTGTAACGGCTGAGTTCCTAGAACTTTCGCCCGCTGCTCGCCGTCGGTTCATCCTGTTCATTGTTGCCGGGGTCGTGCTTATGGCCATCGGTCTGATTATGGCTGCCATGAACATTGGCGGCCATCACGAAGTAGCCGCAGCTCACGGCGCCTCTGAAGGTGCTGGGGCTTCGGTTGAGCATGGTGGCGACCATGCTCCCATTTGGCTTCGTCGTCTTTTTGCTAGCCTCTGGCAAAGCAACACCTACTTGATCGGCATATCGGTTGTAGGTACTGTATTTGTCGCAATAAACACAGTTGCCTACGCTGGTTGGTCGATCATCGTTCGCCGGATTGCAGAAGCATTTAGTGCGTGGCTGCTGCCGGGCTTGGCGATTATGCTGATTGTTTTCTTTGCGAGCGGGCACAACCTGTTTCACTGGCGTACGGAAGGCATCATGGATCCTGCTTCAGAGCACTATGATGCCATTATCGCAGGCAAGTCGGGCTTTTTAAACTTGCCTTTCTACCTGATCAGAATGGTGCTGTTTGTACTTATCTGGTGGTTTTTCTCCGAACGTTTACGCAAGCTTTCGCTTGAGGAGGATCAACTAGGTGGTACGGGCTTTTGGGACAAAAGCATCAATGTTTCGGCGCTCTTCCTTGTTCTGTTTGCCGTAACCTCGTCTATTGCCGCTTGGGACTGGGTGATGTCGATTGACACGCACTGGTTCTCCACTATGTTTGGGTGGTATGTATTCGCCTCGTGGTGGGTAGCCGGCATCGCAGCTATTCTGCTAACCGCTATCTTCTTAAAGCAAGCTGGTTACCTACGCTTCCTGAACTCAAACCACTTGCACGACCTAGGGAAGTTGATGTTTGGATTCAGCATCTTCTGGACCTACATCTGGTTCTCGCAGTTCATGCTGATCTGGTACGCAAACCTGCCTGAAGAATCTGTGTACTTCAATCAGCGTTTGGGTGGGTTTAATGGTCAATACACGTGGCTGTTCTTCTTCAACCTGATCATCAACTTCGCATTCCCCTTCTTGGCTCTTATGACCCGGGACGCAAAGCGTCAAATGATTATGCTGAAGATCGTTGCCATTGCCGTATTGATTGGTCACTGGCTAGACTTCTACATGATGATCATGCCCGGAACGTTGAAGGCCGACAGTGGGTTTATCATAGAGATTGGTACCGCGCTGGTTTTCCTCGGCTCGTTCCTCCTACTTATGACGAAGCGTCTTTCACAGGCCTCGCTTATTCCTGTGAATCACCCCTTCGTAGAGGAAAGCGTTCATCACACTACCTAAGCCTTGCGCTGTTCGGACCACTGACTTTCACAACGTACAACTAATGATTGCTCTAGGTATCCTTCTGGCGCTGGTGCTTCTTCTGGTCGTGTTCGGCCTATTGTTCCGGCTTCAGATTCTGACATCCATTTTCTCGGGCAGCTACAATCGGCCGATTGGTCTGAGCAACCGAGTAAATGCCATATTAATGCTGGCCTTCCTGATCTTGGGTGGTGCCGCATTCGCTTACTCATTTGTCGATAATTTCGACAAGATGAACCCTCCGATTGCTTCTGTGCACGGGGTTCATACTGAGAAGCTTTTTTGGACTACGATGGTCGTTATCGGCATCGTATTCGTAATCACCCAGGTAGCATTGTTCGTTTATTCGTACCGCTACCAGTACCGCGAAGGGCGTCGTGCTTTCTTCTTCTCTCACAACAATAAGATCGAAATCATTTGGACTGTTATCCCCGCTGTGGTGATGTCCGGTTTGATTTTCGGCGGCTGGAAGGAGTGGACTAGCATCATGGGCCCCGCTCCTAAGGATGCCATTGAAGTAGAGGTGATGGGCAAGCAATTCAACTTTCTTGTGCGTTACCCTGGTCGCGACCAAAAGCTTGGTAACATCAACTACCGGTTGATTGACGCAACCAACGAGTTCGGCTTCGATTTAAATGACCAGCGTGGCATGGACGACTTTACCGCTGGTGAAGTTCACGTGCCGAAAGGCCACCCGGTGTTGATGCGTATCCGTTCGCGCGACGTGCTGCACGCTGTCTACGCTCCGCACTTCCGTGTGCAGATGTACGCCGTACCTGGTATGCCAACCAAGTTTTGGTTTACTCCTACGAAGACCACCGATGAGATGCGGGCGCAAACTGGCAACCCAAATTTCAATTATGAAATTGCCTGCAACCAGATTTGCGGTCGTGGTCACTTTGCAATGAAAGCTACCATCATCGTGGATGAGCCTGAAGACTACATTGCTTGGTATTCGCAGCAAAAGCCATTCGTAGAGCAAAACCCAGATGTTTTGGCCGACTTCAAACAGAAAAAGGCTACGTCTGTTGAACAAGCACAGGCTTCTGCAGCAGTACCTACTGTTTCGGCAAAAGCCGCCCTCTAACGAGTAACCAATAAGCACGCTTTACTGATGGCTGCATCTAATATTCCGATGGGCTCGGCGCCTACCAGCGCGCCGCAAATCCAGCATCACGTAGCCGGCGACCACCACGACGAGCACCATGATGAAGGCAACTTCTTGACGAAGTACGTCTTCAGCACGGACCACAAGATGATTGCTAAGCAATTCCTGATTTCAGGTATTGCTTGGGCTTTCATCGGTGCGACGCTCTCCACGCTGTTCCGCATTCAGCTTGGGTGGCCCGACGCTCAGCTTACCTGGCTCGAGCCTTTGCTCGGCCGTTGGGTAGAAGGTGGTAAGCTCAACCCTGAATTCTACCTCGCATTGGTAACTATGCACGGCACCATTATGGTGTTCTTCGTGCTGACTGCTGGTTTGAGCGGTACGTTCTCAAACTTCCTCATTCCGCTGCAGATTGGTGCCCGTGACATGGCTTCGGGCTTCATGAACATGCTCTCGTTCTGGTTTTTCTTCCTGGCGGGTGTAGTAATGTTCGTGTCGCTTTTCCTTGAGACCGGTCCTGCTGCTGCTGGTTGGACAATCTACCCGCCGCTGAGCGCTCTGCCGCAAGCAATTCCTGGCTCAGGCGCTGGTCAAACTTTGTGGCTGGTATCGATGGCTTTGTTCATCGTTTCTCAGCTGCTGGGTGGTGTAAACTACATCACCACTGTAATTAACCTTCGTACGGCTGGTATGTCGATGGCTAAGCTGCCGCTTACTATCTGGTCGTTCTTCCTGACTGCAATTCTGGGCTTGTTGTCATTCCCGGTTCTTTTCTCAGCCGCTTTGCTGCTGATTTTTGACCGCTCGTTTGGCACCAGCTTCTTCCTATCGGATATCTACATTGGTGGTGAAGCTTTGAACCACGTTGGTGGTAGCCCGATCCTTTTCCAACACTTGTTCTGGTTCCTAGGTCACCCGGAGGTTTACATCGTGATCATGCCGGCAATGGGTATCGTTTCTGAAGTTATGGCCACGAATGCTCGTAAGCCTATCTTCGGTTATCGTGCCATGATTGGTTCGCTGATCGGTATTTCGCTGCTGTCGTTCGTTGTGTGGGCTCACCACATGTTCGTTACGGGCATGAACCCTTTCCTCGGTTCGGTGTTCATGTTCCTCACGCTGATTATCGCAGTTCCTTCGGCAGTTAAAACATTCAACTGGTTGGCTACGCTGTGGCGCGGTAATATCCGTTTCACGACAGCTATGCTCTTCGCCATCGGTTTCGTTTCGCTGTTCGTTTCCGGCGGTCTGACTGGTATCATTCTAGGTAACGCTGCCCTCGATATTCAGATGCACAACACCTACTTCGTGGTAGCTCACTTCCACTTGGTAATGGGTAGCTCTGCTTTCTTCGGCATGTTTGCTGGTGTTTACCACTGGTTCCCGAAGATGTTTGGCCGAATGATGGACGAAAAGCTTGGCTATGTTCACTTCTGGCTCACCATTCTGGCTGCTTACCTGGTGTTCCTGCCGATGCACTACGTTGGTATTGCTGGCTTTCCGCGTCGTTATTACGCCTACACAGCTTACGAAACGTTTAATCAGTTCGCTGACCTGAACACGTTCATCTCGATTGCGGCCATCTTCGCTTTCTTTGCCCAGTTCGTGTTCTTGTTCAACTTCGTGTACAGCATCTTCCGTGGCCGCCGCGCTACCGAGAACCCCTGGAATTCGAATACACTTGAGTGGACTACCCCAGTGGTGCCTGGTCACGGTAACTGGCCTGGTGCAATCCCTGCTGTGTACCGTTGGCCTTACGACTACAGCAAGCCAGGCGCTGAACAGGACTTTATTCCGCAACACATTCCGTACTCGCAGACCGTATCTTCGAACCTGCCGTACGAGCGCGAAATGGAATAAATCACTTTCCAATAAATGCAAAAAGGGAAGCCACAATTTGGCTTCCCTTTTTCTTTTTCATCCAATACGGTAGGAACTTCGCCGCCCCATCTGGTTTTACATTTTAGATGAACACACCAGCTTTCGAACGTCGTTTTAGGTTTGTTGCTACGCTCACATTGGTAGCGGTGTACATACTGATTTTGGTTGGCGGCATTGTTAGAAGCACCGGTTCAGGTATGGGCTGCCCCGACTGGCCTAAATGCTTTGGGCAATGGGTGCCACCTACTCATATCAGCCAATTGCCCGCCAACTACAAAGAGATTTACACCGCGCAACGAGTCGCTAAAAATAAGCGCGTTGCTAAGACTCTTGAAAGCCTAGGCTTTGCTGAAGTAGCTGCTAACATTTTTGCGCACCCCAACCAATACATCGAAACGGACTTCAATCCTGTAAAAACGTGGATTGAGTACCTGAACCGTTTGACCGGCGTCGTCATCGGCTTTCTGATAATGTTGACGATGGTAGCTGCATGGCCCTATCGTAAGCGCGACCCATTGATCTTCTGGGCGGCTTTCGCAAGCTTCATTACCGTTGGGGTGCAGGGTTGGCTGGGCTCTTTGGTAGTGTCGACCAACCTGCTGCCTGTCATGGTAACTATCCACATGAGCTTAGCATTGGTCTTGGTTGGGCTGCTCATTTGGGCTGTTGTACGGGCAAGTAAGGTTAGCACTTTTGCGCATAAGCAGCCTTTAGGCATTAGTGTGGCTATCCTATTAAGCCTCCTGGTAGCACTGACTTTCCTGCAAATTGTCTTGGGCACGCAGGTGCGCGAGGATATTGATATGGTGGCATTTGGAATGAACTACCTTAACCGCGAACTGTGGATTGCGAAGTTGGGTGGCGTCTTTCGATTTCACCGGACCTTCTCGGCGGTTTTGCTGATTGGTAATGTGTATGCAGCGGTACGCCTTTTTCAAACGGGTATTCCTAGCTTGGCTAAAATGGCATATGCCACCCTGTTAGTGCTGGTGATGGAAATCATTGCTGGCGTTACCCTTGCTTACTTTGCCATGCCGGCTGCTGCCCAGCCTATTCACCTCACCCTAGGCACGTTGCTGTTCGGAGTGCAATTCCTCGCTTTGGTGCAATACCAAAAGCTAATGCAAATTCCGCAAGCAAGCCCGCATACGGTTGTTGTTGCGTAACTTTGCGGCCCATTTGTAGCCGAATGCCCGGCTTGATTGTTTCTGCTGGTGATGACAAAGGCCAGGGCCTACTTCCAACTTCTGAAATTTCGGCTTTCGCTCACGGTAGCGTTTTCTGCGGCCATTGGCTTCATGCTTGGCCAGCGCGAATTTGCTTGGCGCAGTCATTGGGCAGAAGCGCTATTGGTGATGCTTGGAGGCTTGCTGGTAACAGGCTCGGCCAACACCATTAACCAAATCTACGAGAAGGACCTAGACCGGCTGATGAAGCGCACCGCCCAGCGCCCGTTGCCGCAAGGGGTGCTATCGGTAACGGAAGCTTGGATTTTTGTTGTCGTGACGGGAATGGCCGGTTTGGTGCTGTTGGGGTGGTATTTCAATCCGCTTACGGCCGCCATCTCGCTGCTTTCGTTAATCCTGTACGGTTTTATCTACACGCCGCTTAAGCGTATTTCGCCGATTTGTGTGGCAGTAGGCGCAATACCCGGAGGCTTGCCGCCCATGATCGGGTGGGTAGCCGCCACTGGTATGCTCACAGTAGAAGCATGGATTCTGTTTGGCATTCAGTTTATGTGGCAGTTCCCGCACTTCTGGGCTATTGCTTGGGTGCTGGACGAAGATTACAGTAAAGCTGGCTTCCGGATGCTACCTACCGCAGGCGGGCGCGATTTGCGCACGGCTTTCCAAATCATGACGTACACGCTGCTTCTCATTCCGTTGAGCTTGTTGCCTATGCAATTCGGGATGACGGGGAAAACTTCGGCACTTATTGCTGTGCTGTGCGGAGTTTTATTCTTGATGCAGACGTTTTACTTGATGCGTACAGGTTCCAAGAAAGCCGCGATGCGCATCATGTTTGGCTCTTTTCTGTACCTCCCAATTGTGCAGATAGCCTTGGTAATTGACAAACTCTAACATTTCGGATATGCATCCTTCCGAGTCGTTAAACAACAAGCAGGTCGCCCTAGGTATTCATCCGTTGCGCTTCCTGCTTTGGCTGATGATTATCAGCATCACCATGATGTTTGCCGCTTTTACCAGCGCCTACATCGTGCGCCGGGGTGAGGGCGGCTGGCTCGAGTTCGATCTGCCCTCGGGGCTAATCTTTAACTCGGTGGTGATACTGCTGAGCAGTGCTGCTATACAATGGGCATGGCATTCGGCGCGCCGCGACGAGCTGCGCCGGGTTCAAGTGGCCATGCTGATAACTTTTGCCCTAGGTGTTCTTTTCCTTTTTGGGCAGTGGCAGGTATGGCAGGAGTTGGTTCAGAGCAAGATTTTCTTTGGTGGGGCCGACAGCAATCCGGCGGGTTCTTTCGTATATGTGCTCACCGGTGTACACGGCTTTCACTTGATAACGGGTTTGGTTTTCCTGGTAGTGGTACTGCTTAAAAGTCTGCGTTTTCAGGTTCATTCCCGGCAAATGATGGCCATGACCAACGGAACCATCTATTGGCACTTCCTGGGTGGGCTTTGGTTGTACCTGTATTTGTTTCTACTTTTGAACCACTGATTCCGTTTTTCTCGCACACTATGGCCATTTCCACTACGGCAACGCAGAACGCCGCATACGAAGCGCCGCGCAGCGGCACCTGGGACGGCGGCAACGAACCTTTCAAGGCTAGCTATGGCAAGCTGATGATGTGGTTCTTTCTGCTGTCGGATGCATTCACGTTCGCGGCATTCCTGACCACCTACGGCATGGTGCGTCACCGCCACCTTGCTTACACCGGTACGCCCGAGGCGTTCAAATTCAGCACCGCTTATTGGCCCATTCCGGAGAAAGTATTCAACGCTTTCCCCGGCCTGCACGGTGTTGATATTCCTCTGGCTTTCGTGGCCTTGATGACCATGATCCTTATCGTGTCGTCGGTAACGATGGTATTGGCAGTGGAAGCTGGCCACCGCATGGACAAGGACGACGTGCAGAAGTGGCTGCTGTGGACTATCCTGTTCGGTGGCATGTTCTTGGGCTGCCAGGCTTGGGAATGGGCTCACTTTATCTCCGGTACCGACGAGGGTACGCTGATGGCCGATGGTACGCGCTTCTTTGGTGCTAACCTCACCATGAATCAGTACGGCCCGGTGCTATTCGCCGACCTGTTTTTCTTCATTACAGGTTTCCACGGTACCCACGTATTCTCGGGTGTCTGCCTTTTGGTGTACGCGTTTATCGCCACCACCAACGGCACCTTTCACAAACGTGGCCACTACGAAATGGTTGAGAAGATTGGCCTTTACTGGCACTTTGTAGACCTGGTGTGGGTATTCGTTTTCACCTTCTTCTACCTGATCTAATTGCTTGATAGTTGAATGGCTAAATGGCTGCATGTTCATCGGACATCAACCATTTAGCCATTTGGCTGTTTAAACCTCGTCATAACATGGCTCACCACGCTCCCGAAAACGATTACAATGCCGAAGGGCACGCAGTACACGGCAAGCCCAACGTGAAGCCCATTCTGCGTGCACTAGCGTGGATTGTAGGCATCACAGCCTTCGAATTCTTGCTGGCTTTCGTAATGGATGCAAGCACGCTGCGCAACTCGATTTTCATCATCCTGACCATTTTCAAAGCCTTCTTCATCGTTGCCGAGTTTATGCACTTGCGCCACGAAACAAAGGGCCTGATTTGGTCAATCATGATTCCGATGGCCCTGCTCATTTGGCTGCTGGTGGCCTTGGTGTCCGAAGGTAGCTTCGTAGGCGAAGCCATCTTCAGCGCTTACAAATAAGGCATGAGGCCCCAGAAAATCTTAATACTGGGCCTGCTTCTGCTCTTGCCGGTACTGGCGTTTCTGTTCTTATACAGCTTCGGTACCAACCATTTCGCGCTGCGCATTTTCTACCCAGTTCGTGTCGATTCGACGCAGGTGGGGGGAAGTGGCAGCGCGATACGGTTTTTCACCGAGTTGGTAATTTCCGTTTGCAGAACCAGTCGGGGCAGCTTGTTACCGCCAAAAACCTGGAAGGCAGTGTGTACGTGAGCAGCTTTTTCTCTGCCACTTGCACCAAGGAGTGCCTCAAGCTGAACAGCCAGTTGCAGCGGGTGCAGGAAAAATTCAGGAAGGAACCGCGCCTGAAACTGATTTCGTTTAGTGTTGATCCGCAGCACGACTCGGTGCCTGTGCTGGCCGGCTATGCCGAGCAGTACGGCGCCATTGCTGGCAAATGGTACTTTCTGACGGGAGCTGCGGACAGTGTGCAGCGCTTGGCCGTGCAGGATTACAAGATTGCCCAGACCGAGTCGGCAACTATCGGCTCGGCAGTTGGTTTAGTACATAGCCAACGGTTGGTTCTGGTCGACCGCGATAAGCAGATACGAGGCATCTACGACGGCCTCGACCCGAAAGACGTGGACCGGTTAATGACTGAAATTCGCATTTTGCTTTACACTTATGACCACGACTAGCACCGGCGTAGTGGCTGGCCCCGTAATGCCGCGCGGGTACAAAGTGGTAATGATTGCACTGGGCGTTATCATCCCGATAGCGGTAGCCGTGCTCTACTATTTTCCGCAGCTTTTCCGCATCGAAGGAGCTGACGTAAGTTTTCTGCCGGCGGTTAACGCCGGGCTTAATTCGCTCACGGCGGTTTGTTTGGTGCTGGGGTATTACTTCATCCGCAACAAGGATGTTGCTAAGCACCGGACCATGATGGGCACTGCCTTTTTGCTCGGATCAATTTTTTTAGTGTCGTACGTGGTGTACCACTCCCAAGCTGAAACCACGCGTTTCGGCGGAGAAGGACTCATCCGTTACGTGTACTACTTCGTGTTGCTGACGCACATTTTGCTGGCGGCGGTAACGGTTGGTTTGGTGCTGTTCACGCTGTACTTTGCCATATCCAACCAGTTTGCCAAGCACCGCAAAATTGCGCGCTGGACATACCCCATCTGGCTCTATGTGTCGGTTACAGGCGTAATCGTATATTTCATGATTGCGCCGTATTACGTACACTAGCTCCGACGGAACTTCACTTCTGAAAAGCTGTTGAAAGAAGTATGAAAAAGGTATTGTTTGCCGTTTTGCCGTTGCTGTTGGTAATGCTGTTGAGCATTGCCCCGCGTGCTAGCTATGCGCAATGCACTCTGTGCAAAAACAACGTTGAGTCGGCCCGCACTGATAAAGACGGGTACGACATTTCGGGACTCAACAAGGGCATTTTGTACATGATGGCGGCTCCCTACGTCATGGGTGGTTTGGTTGGGTTCTTCTGGTACCGCAACGTGCGCCGTAAACGCCAGCAGGCTGCCTAACAAAAGCACCGTTGCTACGCTCTAGGTGCTCGGCAGTCCTACGGGCAAGCGCAGAGCTAAAGCCTGCCTAGGCGCCAATTTGCTAGGCCTGCCCACGAGCTGAGGTGGACACAACCACCTAGGGCAACAAACCGATCAACGAATATGCTTTGCACGCAAATGCCGCCGCCTGGCGGCATTTTTGCTTATTGCCCCGTCGAATGCTAAGCAAGTGCTTAATCTTGCTCCGGTTACACCCACAACTTTTTTAGTGACGAAGCGCTTTTCACCGCTGGTGCTGCTGCTGGCGGCTTTGCTCTGCTTTTCGGGAGCTTTATTGAGCAACCACTTTACGGCGCCGGGGGTGCTGATGCAGGCCGATATGACGCGGCTACAGCAACTGCTTTCGGGGGCCGAGCAGCGGGCCGAGCGCGAGGCGGAAAGCTTGGCCGTGCAGCTGCTGCGCGGGCAAGGCAGTTTTGCAACGTTGCAGGGAGCTACGTACCCAACGTTTGTCTTTAAAGGTACGCAACTGCTCTATTGGTCCGACCACACCATTCGGCCAGATGCGCAAAACGTAGCCCAGGCTTTCCGCGACAAGCTGGTACGGATGCGGTTCGGTACCTATTTGGCCGTGCGCAGGCCAGCGGGCAACTTCACTATTCTCACGTACATCCCGCTCCAACGGCAATACGGTATTAGCAACCGCTACTTGCGCGAAGGGCCAGAGCAGGCATTGTTTAAGGGCTCGGATGTGCAGTTGCTGCCCAGCGCCGAGCACAACGACCAGTTGCCTAGGTTGTACTCGCACGAAGGGCACTACCTTTTCTCGGTTGAGAGCCGGCAGCCTAACCCCGTTACCGGCAAATACCTGCCGCTGGCGCTGCTGGTCGTGGGGGTAGGCTTGTATGTGGCCGCTGCCTTGTTGTTCGGCCACGGCCTATTTAAGCGGCGTAAGGCCGGGCTAGGAGCGGTGGCAGTGGTGGCACCATTGGTAGTGTTGCGCGCAGTCCTGCTTCATTTCAACCTGCCGTTTTCATTTATTGAGCTACCGCTGTTCGACCCCAAGGTGTACGCGGCCTCGTGGGTATCGCCGTCGTTGGGCGATTTGCTCATCAACGCCGCGTTGCTCTTGGTGGTGGCTTGGTACACGCTGTTGCTTTTCCGGCGCTACGGCCTGTTGCGGTACATGCGCAGGGTAAGCGGGCAACCCAAACGGCTAACGGCGGCCGCCCTCGTTTTTGTCGTGTTTTATGGGCTGTTGCTGCTGCTGTATCATTTTTACCTGAGCACGGCTACCAACTCGCAACTGGTGCTCGATGTAACGCAGAGCATCCAGTTCTCGCGTTTCAAATTGCTGCTTTGCGCCGCCATCGTGATGCACACGGGCAGCTATTGCTTGGGCTTTTGGTTGCTCACGCAGCTGTACATGGCCGTGGTGCGGCCGCAGCCCAAGCCAATTCACTTGTTGCTGCTGGGCGTGCCGGCCTTGCTGATTTTGCCGGTGGGCTTTGCTTTGGGCGAGCCGATGCTGGGGATACTCGGCCTGACGCTGTTGTTCTTTTTGCTGCTGCGCATATCGTCGCTGCGGCTGCTTTCGGGAGTATTGCCGTACCGCGTGTACGTGTTCGTGTTTCTGATGCTGGGCCTGAGCTCCAGCCTAGGCTCGTTGGCACTGTACCAGCACTTCAAGGATCAGCTAATCCTAAGCAAGCAACGAATGGCCGGCAACTTGCTGGTCGACAACGACCTGCAGGGCGAGTTTATGCTGGTGGAACGCGCCCGCGACATTGCCGCCGACCCCGCCATCCGCACGCGCCTGGCTAGCCCTTTTGCCGATCAGGACGTAGTAAGGCAGAAAATTGCCAAGTATTACCTGCGCGGCTATTTCGATAAGTACGAGGTGCAGGTTACGCTGTTCGACGCCAATGGTATCCCGATGGACGAGCCGGCCAGCACGCCCCGGTTGCCTGCCCTGCGGCCGTCGTTGCTGCAGCAAGCCATACCTACGGACTTACCCAATTTGTACCTGCTGAACCCAGCCGGCTCTTTTGATACGCGCCGGTACGTTGCATTTGTGCCGGTGCCCACGGTGGCGGGCGATGTGGCCACCGTAATGCTGCAACTCACCCTAAAAAAGCTCACGGCCAACAGCGTAGTACCCGAGCTGCTGGTCGATCAGAACTTCTTTCAGCCGGGCCTAGGCAACGAGCTAAGCTACGCCGGCTACGAGTACGACCGGTTGGTGTACAGCGAGGGCGACTTCGACTACGTGAACAACTTGCCCGTGCCCGCCCTGCACGACGAACGCCTTTATACCGCTGGCGTGGTACTCAACGGCGGGCACCACCTAGGGGTAAAAGGCCCCCAGCACCGCAGCGTGGTGGTATCGACGCCCACGTACGCCGTGGCCGAGTGGCTAGCCAATTTCTCGTTCTGGTTTTTGCTGCATACGCTGGGCGGCGTGCTGGCGGGCGTGGTAGTGGTGCTGGTGCGGGGCCGGCACCCGCAGCTTTCGCGCGCCACGTTCAGCGCCAAAATTCAGCTGTTCCTGAACATCGGCATTCTGATGACGCTGCTGGTGGTAAGCCTGGCCACGGCCAGCCTGTTCACCGACACCTACAAGCGCGATTTGCGCCGCACCTACGAGCGCCGCGGCCAGCTGGCGCAGGCCACGCTGCTCAAAAACCGCGACCTGCTTACCGAGCCCGAAGGCCGCGAACGACTAACTGAGCTGGCCGAAAACGTTTCGACGCTAACGGAAGCTGACCTGAACCTGTACGACGCCAAGGGCCAACTGCTGGTGAGCAGCCAGCCGCTAATTTTTGAGTACGGCTTGGTAAGCGAGCTAATGAACCCCGAAGCCGTAACGGCCCTGGCCGAGCGCGGGCAGCCGCGTACTTTGGTAAACGAGCGAGCGGGGTCGTTGTCGTTTAATACGCTGTACCTGCCGCTTCGGGCGCAAACGGCCGCCCCGGGTGGGGGAGCGGTGCTGGGCTACGTGGGCATTCCGTTTTTCGATTCGGAAAAGGAGCTGAACACCAAGCTAACGGAGCTGACCACCACCATCCTGAACATCTTCACCGTGATGTTCATCTTGTTCTTGTTCCTCACGTTTGTAGCCACGCGCGTGCTCACGCAGCCGCTCAAGCTGATTACCGAAAAGCTGCGCCACACCACGCTCACGGGCCAAAACGAGCCGCTGGCCTACGAATCGAACGATGAAATTGGCCTACTCGTGCGCGAGTACAACACCATGCTGCACAAGCTCGAAGACAGCAAGCAGGAGCTGGCTATGCAGGAGAAGGAAGCCGCGTGGCGCGAAATGGCCCGGCAGGTGGCGCACGAAATCAAGAATCCGCTTACGCCCATGAAGCTGAGCCTGCAGTTTTTGCAGCGGGCCTTGGCCGAAAAGCGCGACAACATCGAGGAAATGATCGGGCGCATTTCGCAAACGCTCATCACGCAGATTGATGTGCTGACGGACATTGCCACCTCGTTCTCCAACTTCACCAACCTGCCCGCCATGCGCCCCGAGCGCCTAGGTATTGCCTCGGTGCTGCGGCGCTGCGTGGCCCTGCACCAGCACGTGCGCATGGAGGTAGAGCCCGGCGGCGAAGACGTGGTGGTGTACGCCGATGAAAGCCTGATCGTGCGCACCTTCAACAATTTGTTGCTGAATGCGTTGCAAGCGGTGCCAGAGGCGCGCAAGCCCGAGGTGGTGGCGCGCGTGCAGCTGCCCGCTCCGGGACTGGTGCGCATCAGCATTGAGGACAACGGCAGCGGCATTGCCGCCGACGTGCGCGACAACGTTTTCAAGCCCAACTTTACCACCAAGGAGAAAGGCTCGGGCATTGGCTTGGCCGTGGCTCGGCGCGGCATTGAGAGTGCCGGCGGTAAAATATGGTTTGAGACGACGGAAGGCCTAGGTACTACCTTCTTCATCGAGCTGCCGCAGGCGCCTAGCTTGTAATCTTAGTTGAAGCCCGGCGTCGGCAGGATTTTTCCGGCCGTATGCGACGTTAGCGTGCCGTACGTTATTTCGCCTTTGGGTTGCCGCCGCTCCGCCGCGAGCTTTCTATGTTGCCACTGATACGCTGCTACTTGCGCTGCTTTTTGCTGCTGGCTTTGCTGGCAGGTAGCGCATGGGCGCGTGCGCAACAGCGGCCCGAGCTCATGTCGTCGCGTAGGTGCGTGTGGGTGCGTGTGCCCGCCGGCCGCGACACCACCGAGTTTGTGCTTCGCGATTCGCTGACCGTAGTACCATCGTCGGTTTCCGTTTCGGTGCCGGGCCGAGCAGTGGCTTACGACCGCACCACCGACCGTTACCGCATTCTGTGGCCGAGCAGCCGCGTGGCTTCGCCCGAGCCCACCGAGCCCGAACTGCGCCTGCCCACCAACCGGCCCGATTCGGTGCTGGTATGTTACCGCGTGCTGCCCATGCGCCTAGGTGCGCCGGTAGCGCGCCGGCCCAGGGGGCTGATGGATACCATTAGCTTCAACAACCGGCCGTTTACGGGGTACGCGGGCCTAGGTCAGCAGGAGCAGATTTTGTCCACGCCGGGCATCAACAAAACGGGCAACCTCACGCGGGGCGTTTCGTTCGGCAACGCCCAAAACGTGTTCGTCAACTCGGCGCTCAACCTGCAACTCGAAGGCAAGCTCACCGAGAAAATCGGGCTTACGGCAGCCATCAGCGACCAGAATGTACCGTTTCAGCCCGAGGGCAACACGCAGCAGCTGCAGGAGTTCGACCGCATCTACATCACCCTTACGCACCCAAATTGGGCGCTTACGGCCGGCGACGTGGTACTGCGTAACAAGCCCGATTACTTCCTGCGTTTTTACAAAAACGTGCAGGGCGCGGCGGCCGAGGCGCAGTTTTGGCAGCGGCCCGGCTGGCGCAGCTCCACCAACGTGGCGGCGGGCGTGGCCAAAGGCAAATTTGCCAGCACCACCGTCGAGCCTATTGAGAACGTGCAGGGGCCGTACCGCTTGCGCGGGCCCAACGGCGAGCAGTTTATTATCATTCTGGCCAACTCCGAGCGCGTGTACCTCGACGGCCGCCTGCTGGTGCGAGGGTTTGATAACGACTATGTCATTGACTACAACACGGCCGAACTCACGTTTTCGCCGCGGCACCTCATCACGCGCAACTCGCGCATTCGCGTTGATTACGAGTACTCCGATTTCAACTACGCCCGCTCACTCTACCACCTCAGCCACTACCAGGAGGCCGGGCGCCTGCAGCTGCACGCCAACTACTACCGCGAGGCCGATAACCCCGACAACTCGCCCAACCTCACGCTCGACGACGACGACCGCGACTTTTTGCGCCGCTTGCCCGAAAATGTGAGCATTGCCGCCACGCCCGGCGCCGACTCGGTGAATTACGACCGCCGCCAAGTGCAGTATAACCGCGTGCGCTACCGCGACCCCGCTACCGGCGAGCAGCGCTGGGTATTTGAGCTACTGACCGACTCGACGCGCAGCGTGTACAACGTGCGCTTCACGGATGTGGGCGAGGGCAACGCCGACTACGTGCTGAGCACCGACCCCAACAAAACCAACGCCAACGGCCGCGTGTACGAGTACGTGCCGCCCATTGGCGGCGTAGCGCGGGGGCGCTACCGGCCCGAGCGCCTGCTACCCACCCCGCTCGAAAAGCAGCTGATTTCGGCTGGTGCCAACTTCCGGGTCGATTCGACCACCTCGGTGTTCGTGGATGTGGCCTCGTCGGACCTCGACCTGAACCGTTTCTCGCCGCAATCGGATCAGGGCCACTCCATGCGCGTGGGTTACGCCGTGCACGACAAGCCCTTGGCCGTGCCGGGGCTGCGCAACTACCGCTTGCGCTCCGCCATGGATTACGAGTACACCAGCCGCCGCTTTTCGCCCATCGACCGCTACCGCGACATCGAGTTCGACCGGAACTGGAGCACCACTGCTACGCAGCAGAGCAACGGCATTGGCGGGCGCCTCTCGCGCGAAGACAACATCTTCAACTTTGCGGTGGGCGCTGCCAAGGACCTCAACAACCACTTTGGCTACCGCGTGAGCCGGCGCTACCGGGCGGGCGAGGTAAGCGGCGTGCAACACTGGTTTGATGCCGCGCAGCGCGTGGGAGACGTGGAGCTGCGCGGCTCGCTGTTCTTGCTCGGAGCCGAAGCTGGCCGGCGCCGCTCCAGCTGGACGCGCGGCGAAGGCGCCGTGCGCTACGCCCGCGGCCCGGTGGTGCCCGGCTACGCCTACCGCTTCGATAAAAACCGCGTAGCGCTGCCTTCGGGCGACTCGCTCTCGTCGGCTAATTACTTCGACGAGCATGCTGTGTTTCTGCAAAGTCAGGACAGCGCCCGCACCAAATACCGCCTCGATTACACCTACCGCCGCGACCGTACGCCCAACGCCGAGCAAACCGCCCTGCAGCTGCGCGGCACCGCCCAAACCTGGCAGGGCCAGCTCACCACGCGCATCGGCCGCAACCAAGATTTGAGCCTGCTGGCCACGTACCGCGACTTGCTGGCCCGCGACAGTGCCCGGCAGCGCACGGCCCTAGGTCAGTTGGCCTGGAACGTGGCCTTGCTGCAGGGGCAGGTGCGCTCCGAGCTGACCTACAACGTAGCCACGGGCCGCGAACCGAAGCGCGATTACGTGTTCATACCGGTGCCCAGCGGCCAGCAGGGGCAAGGCACGCACTACTACGCCGGCGACCTGAACAACAACGGCCGCCAAGACAAAGAGGAGTTTTTGGAGGCCGCCACGCCCGATGCGGTGTTCCGCACCCACATCAAGGTATTTCTCTTTACCGATACCTACGTTACGGCCTTCACCAACCGCTTTGGTTACCGCCTGCTGCTGGCTGCACCTAGGGAGTGGCGCGATGGCAGCGGCTGGCGAGCCATGCTAGCTCGGTTTAGCAACGTGAGCAGCGTCAACCTCGATCGGCGCACCACTGAAAAGTCGCTGTCGGCGCGCCTGAACCCGTTTGCGTACCAAACCAACGACGAGCAGCTGTTGTCGCTCAACAAGCTCTTGCGCAACACGCTGTACTTCAATCGTTCCAATCCGGTGTTCGGCGCCGAGCTAACCGTGCTGCAAAACCAGCAGAAGACACTGCTCACCACCGGCACCGACACGCGCAACCTCGCCAGCCAAAGTGTGCTGCTGCGCCGCACCCTGGCGCAATCGTTTACCTCGCGCCTCACGGCCACGCGCAGCATCCGCGAAAACAGCAGCACGTACCTGCTCACGCGCAACTTCCGCATCCGGCAGTACGAGGTAGCGCCCGAGCTGAGCTTCCAGCCCACGGGCACGTGGCGCTTTACGGGCACCTACCAGCACACCACCAAGGAAAACGTGTTCGGCCCCGAAACCGGTGCCCGCGGTGCTTTCGATGAGCTGGGTGTCGAAACGCGCATCAGCCAGGTGAACAAGCGCACGGTTACGGCCGCCAGCCGCTACGTGCGCGTGGCCTACAGCGGCGACCAAGCCTCCGAAGCTTCGGTTGTAGGCCTCGAAATACTGCAGGCCCTGCGCCCCGGCAACAACGTAACCTGGACGATAAACTTGGAGCAGCGCCTCAGCAACGGCCTTAACATCACCATCAGCTACGACGGCCGCAAACCCGATGGCCTGCGCAGCATTCATACCGGGCGTATGCAGGCTTCGGTGTTGTTTTAAGTCCCTGAAATCCTAGGTGCTCTTAGTAGCGCCAATAACTAGCGCGTCGTACCGGGGCTTGCTTGCCCACCTTCTTGGTAATGTCGCGCTGGCGGAAGCAGAAATCGAACGGGTGGTTGCTGCGCAAGGCGCGCAGCGTTAGCTCGGCGCAAGCCAAGGCGTCGGAAAGGCTGTCGTGGTGGTTTAGCTCGATGCCGAAATGAGCCGACAGCTCGCTTAGCTTGCTGCGCCCGATGTGCGGAAAGGCATCCTTGCAGAGCTTGATTGAGCACATGCTGAAAAACTCGGGCATGGGCAGCTGGTGCGTGGCTAAGCTGTGCTGCAGCACGCTCACATCGAAGGAAGCGTTGTGCGCTACCACCAATTGCCCCTGCACGTAGTGCTCGATGCTGGACCACAATTGCAGCAGCGTAGCGGCGGGGCGCAGTTGCTCGGCCGATATGCGGTGGATGCTGTAGTTGATGCCCGACACGCGCAGCTCGGGCGGACGAATGAGGTGCTGCTCGCGCGCTACAACGTTGCCGCCGCGCACTTGCACAATGCCAATGGAGCAGGCGCTGTCGCGCTTCTCGTACGCCGTCTCAAAGTCAATAGCCGTGAAGTTGAACTCCTGAAGGTCTTGGAGAATGCGTTGCTGCATGGCTGCGCGGTAAACAGAAGGTGGGTAATGCGCCGGGCCTTGCCCGAAAAGCGGCATGCAATTACGCACTCTGCGGCCGCAACAACCCTACGGCAACGGCGCTTTTTGCCCGGCCGCTACCGTGGGGCGTGGCCGCACCAACGTGTAAAGCAGGCGGCCACGCCGAAGCTCGGCACCTTGCAGGCGCAGGCTGTAGAGGCGTACCGTGTCGGGTGTGCTTTCGTAGGCCAGGCGGCGTCGGCGCGGCGTGTTAGCATCGAGCAGCACGTAGTCGAGGTTGTTGGCGTGGGTTTCGGCGAAATCGGTGGCGGCTTGGTAGCTGCGGTAGCGCCCCAGGCCACGTATGCTGCCATCGGCACCTAGGCGCACCTGGTTGCGGCGCCCAGCCGAATCGGTAGCCGCGTAGGTGCCGGCTAGTAGTTGCTGGTGCACGAAGCGTTGCACAGCGCTGGCCTCGGTGCCCGCGGCAGTGGGGTTGCGCTGCAGCCTGACATAGCGCTCCGAGGCCAGCTGCCGGCCGCCCTTGCTGTAGCGGTTGAGCAGCAGGGTAGTGTCGGCCAAGCGCTTGTCGTAGGCTAGCTCAAAGGCATCGTCGGGCTTTTCGGCGTTGCGGTAGTTGGTGGGCAATGCCTTTTCGGCGGCACCCGGGCGGAAATACACCGTTAGCTCGCCGGCTTCGTGGTTGTTCAGGTTCAGCGCTACGCGCAGGCTATCGGCCGAGCGCGTGGCCGGGTTGATACGCAGGGCGGCAATACCCTGCAGCGCCGCCGCGGCTTGCAACGGCGAGCGGGTTCGGGCTATTTCGGCCATGTATGCCTCCTTAACCCACACGCCGCGCAGCATGGGGCCGTACTCGCGGGCCAGCGCCTCCACAGCAGCAGGCGTTACCGATTCGGCCGTGGAGGCTGGGTTGCGCTCGGCATCCTGCTGGCCGCGTTGGCAACCGAGCAATAAGCCGCCGCTCGAAAGCAAAGTGAATAAGAAGGGACGCGGGAAACCGGGCATGAAGACAGAAAAGAAGTTATTGGCCTTTACCGCAACTCGGCGCTTTGCGTTGCCCTAGGTGGTGTAGCGCCATGTAGCGCGGACTTTGTAGTCCGCGTCCACAGATAGTAAAATCAATCGTTGCGCGGTAGCGCGTGTAGCGCGGACTTCAGTCCGCGTTGGCGTGAACAGCCGGTCATGCGCGGTTTCGCACCTACGATTTCGTGCTGGCAAAGGTGGGCTAAAGCCCGCGCTACACGCGCTGTATCCCTAGGTCAAAAATTGCTATCTGTGGACGCGGACTACAAAGTCCGCGCTACACCGCGCAACGTGACCTGGGGCATCCTAGCGCGTAATGGCTTTCCGCACCACTTCAGCCAAAGGCAACTCGGTTTGGCCGGCGGGCTTCTGGGCTTGCTCTAGTTGCTTTTGCGCGGCCGCCAACCATTCGGCGGAAGCTGGTTTGCCCTTCTCCAATTGCTCAAGGCGCTGCAGCATCAGGGTTGATACAACGGTAAGCTGCGTGGAAAGCGGAGCGTACTCGCGCAGGCTGGGATTGGCTTGCAGCAGCGGCTGCACCAGGGCATCGTTCTGCTGCCATTGTTTTAGCTGCGTGCGCAGGCGGGCCAGCTGCCGCCGCGTTTCGGGGGTGTGCGGCAACTGCGTAGTAAGCGCCCGCGGATAGGAGAGCAGGCTATCGAGCGTCGCGCCAAACTGCCGCACCACTTCCGACTCGGCCGGTGCCGCATCAACCAAGCGGTTGAGCGGCGTTTGCGTGGTGTATTTGAAGCCCTGAAAATGGCGCTTGTATTCTTTAACGGGCTCCAGTGCGTGGGCCAAGGTGCGCAGCGGGGCCACATCGTGGCCGGCGGCCATCATGCCCAGCAGCTGCTCGGGTGCGCGGCGGTGTTGCAGACCCAGGCCTTCGAGCTGCGCCGATATAGCACCTAGGCGGCGGTACATATCGGGCACGTTGGTAACCGTAGCCTCCGACCACAACCGCTCGGCCACGGCCGCTGCCCGGGGCCACGTCCGCGAATCGTAAATAACCGAATCGGCAAACTCCGACCACATGGTAGCCTCGCCGCCGAGGATGCGTTTCTTCTCTTCGTCGGTTAGGGGTGCATCGGCAGGCACGGGGTCGGGGGCGTAGTGCGAAGCGGCGGTTAAGTACAGATCGATGTAGTAGCCATTCGATAGAATAGCCTGGTGGCCCGCTTTGGCGGCTTCGTAGAGGCCTTTTTTGCCGCGCCAGCTCTGGATTACAGCATCGGGCGGCAGCCCAGGGCCCAGGATTTCGTCCCAGCCGACCATGCGCTTCTGGTACTTCGTCAGCATGGTCAGTACGCGGCGGTTAAAGGCCGTTTGCAGCGCGTGCTTGTCCACCGAGCCGTCGCGCTTTACCATGCCTTGCTGGCGCATGTACTGGGCAATGCGCGGGTTGCGGCGCCACTGCCGGCCGTCGTTTTCGTCGCCGCCGATGTGAAAGTACGGGTCGGGGAACAACGCCGTCATTTCGGCAAACAGCTTGTCGAGCAGCTCGTAAGTCGACTCCTTGGTGGGGTCCATGGCAATGTTCAGCACGCCCCAGCGCGGCGATACGCCGTACGTCGAGTCGTTGGAAGCCAGCTCGGGGTAAGCCGCCAGCCAAGCCGTAGCGTGGCCCGGTACATCGAACTCGGGCACCACCCGAATGCCGCGCGCCTGGGCATACTGCAGCACTTCGCGCACCTGCTCCTGGGTGTAGTAGCCGTTGGCGCCGCCCACTTGATGCAGCTTGGGCAGTACTTTGCTTTCTATTCGAAAACCTTGGTCGTCGGTAAGGTGCCAGTGCAGCACGTTCAGCTTCACCGCCGCCATGGCATCGAGGTTGCGCTTTATAACCGAAACGGGCAAAAAGTGCCGGGCCGGATCGAGCAGCAGCCCCCGCCACGGAAAGCGCGGTTGGTCTTGTATCTCTACTTCGGGCAAGTAGCTGCGCTTGGCGTCGCCTTGCGGCAGTTGCTCTAGGGTGGCCAAAGCCCGCAGCACACCTAGGGAAGTAGGCGCATCAATGGTAACGCCGTTGGGCGTTACGCGCAGGCTGTAGCGTTCCTCATCAAACTGCTCCATGCGGCCAAGCTTGCCGTACCGGATTTGCAGCGGCAAGGCAGTGGTTGCGGCCGTGCCGTTTCGTCGTAGGCGGTCGAGGGTGCGCGTAACGGCGGCGCGCAGTTGGGCGTCTTCGGGGCCGTCGAGTTGGGGCTTCAGCAGGGCTTTAGGTGCCAGCGAGGCCTTGCCCCAACTAACTTGGGTTGGCACGGGCAGGAGCTGGCGCGTATCGGTAGGCTGGGCAAAAGCGGCAAGCGGCAGGAGGAGCAGAAGCAAAAGCAAACGAAGCATAGGGCGAGTTTACGGCGAAGCGCCCGAGCAGGCGCAATTTCTTTGCCGTTTAGCTTCGCTCGCGCTCAGATCATGCCCCGCGACTTAAACTCGAGGTACCGGTTGATGGTGTTGGCCGTGAGGTTTTGCGGCGCCGTGAGCAAGGCATGAATGCCGTAGCGCTGCAGCTCCAGCACCATGCGGCGCTTGTCCTGCACAAATTTTTCGGCCACGGTTTGGTGGTACAGTTCTTCGGTGCTGGTAGCTGGTGTTTCGATCACGCCGCGCAGCTCGGTGTTTTCGAAGAATATCACCAGCAGCAGGTGCCGGCTGGCTAGGCGGCGCAGGTAGGGCAACTGGCGCTGCAGGCCGTGCAGGCTTTCGAAGTTGGTGAACAGCACCAGCAGGCTGCGCTGCTTTACCTGCCGCTGCACCAGGGCAGCCAGCCGCTCAAAGTCCGATTCAAGAAAGCGGGTTTGCTGCCGGTACAGCACCTCCAACAAGCGCGGCAGCTGGCCCCGGCGGCGGTCGGCGGGTACTACGTCGCCGGGTTCGTGGGCGAAGGTGATGAGGCCGGCGCGGTCGTGCTTGATTAGGGCGATGTTGCTAAGCACGAGCGAAGCGTTGATGGCGTAATCGAGCAAGGCTAGCTCCTCGAAGGGCATGCGCATTACGCGGCCTTTATCAATCACGCAGTACACCTGCTGGGCGCGCTCGTCTTCGTGGTGGTTCACGAGCAGCTGGTCGCCGGCTTGACTGGGGCGGCGGGCCGTGGCTTTCCAGTTGATGGTGCGCGGGTCGTCGCCGAGGGCATAGGGCCGAATGTGGTCGAACTCCATGCTTTGGCCCACGCGGCGGATGCGCTTCACGCCGACTTCGGTAAGGCGGTTGCTAAGGGCAAGCAGCTCGTAGCGCCGCATCTGCAAAAATGAAGGGTACACAGCCGTCGTCACGTCGGCCTCGCCGAAGCGGTAGCGGCGCTGCACCAGGCCCAATGGCGAGCGGGCCAGCACGTTGGTTTGGCCAAACACGTACTCGCCGCGGCGCGTGGGGCGCAGTTGGTAGTGCAGGGTGGTGCTGGTGCCGCCGCTCAGCTGCAGCGGAAAGAGCAAGTCGCGGCGCTGAAACTGCACCGGCACGTCGTCGACCACATCGAGGCGCGCGGCAAAGGGGTAGCGGTTTTCGATTACTACTTGCACGTCGTTGTCGTCGCCGTTGGAGAGGCGCCGGCCAAGTACCCGCCGCGCAAATACGCCCTCCCCGCGGCCCAGGGTGTAGAGCAACCCTAGGTCGAGGAGTGTAAACAAGGCCAGCGCAACCGCCAGAATTTGCGCCGGCGCTACCAGCACGGGCCAAAAGTGCGCCACAATCAGGAGGGTAATTACCACCGCCCACGCGGCAAAAAAGCGCGGCGGCAGCAACAACGAGGCTACCAGGTTGCGGAAGAAAGATGATTTAGGTGACACGTAACAGGTTATAGGTAACACGTAGCAGGCGACACGTGACAGGCTTTAGACGTGTTCCTGAATAGGCAAACGCACTGGAACGGTCATGCTGAGCTTGTCGAAGCATCTCTACCGCTTCGCCAGATACCAACAAAGCGGTAAAGATGCTTCGACAAGCTCAGCATGACGGCCTTTGCCGAGTTTGCTTGTCCACGAACAAGTCTTTTGGGTAAAAAGTGATGGGTGAGAATCAGCGCCTGACCGTGGGGCGCAAAGCAGACCGCCTAAATCCGCTCGTCACGTGTTACTTGTCACGTGTCACGTGTTGCCCACAAGTTACTTGTCACCTGTCACTCAAAACTTACCTAGGCACCTCCACTTGCTGCAGCAGCTGGCGCACTACGTCGTCGGGGCCCAGGCCTTCCAGCTCGCGCTCGGGGGTTAGCTGAATCCGGTGGCGCAGCACCGGCGCGGCCAGGTGCTGAATGTCTTCGGGCGTTACGAAGTCGCGGCCGCGCAGGGCGGCCAGGGCTTTTGCGCCGTTCAGCAAGGCGATAGAGGCCCGCGGCGACGCGCCTAGGTGCAGCGACTTGTGCGTGCGCGTGAGGCCCACCAAACGGGCCACGTACTCGAACAACCTTGGCTCGACGTGCTGCTCGCGCACTTGCCGGCGCAGGGCGTGCAGCTGCTCGGGCGTAACCACGGGCCGCACCGCCTCGAGCGGTAGCCCGCCGGCGCCGGCGTGGTGGCCCTGCAAAATCAGGATTTCCTCGGCCTCGGTGGGGTAGGGCACCAGCACCTTGAACAGGAAACGGTCGAGCTGCGCTTCGGGCAGGCGGTAGGTGCCTTCCTGCTCCACGGGGTTTTGCGTGGCCAGCACCATAAAAGGCTCGCCGAGGTGGTGGGTTTGCCCGTCGTGGGTAATGTGGCGCTCCTCCATTACCTCGAACAACGCCGACTGCGTTTTGGCCGGGGCGCGGTTAATCTCGTCGATCAGCACCACGCTTGAGAAAATAGGGCCCTGCCGAAACTCGAAGCTGCCGCGCGCCGGCACGTACACCGAGGTGCCCAGCACATCGGAGGGCATGAGGTCGGGCGTGAACTGAATGCGGCCAAACGGTACCGACAGCGTGCGGGCCAGCAGCTTGGCCGTGAGCGTTTTGGCTACGCCGGGTACGCCTTCGAGCAGCACGTGGCCATCGGCCAGCAGGGCCACCAGCAGCAGCTCTACCAGGTCGTGCTGGCCTACGAGCACGCGGCCTACCTCTTGCCGCACGGCCGCGGTGGTGCCGGAAAGCTGGCTCAGGTCGGTGCGGGTGCCGAAGGGCATTTCGGCGGTAGCGGTTTGGGTGTGCGGGGTATGGTTGGTGGAGGGTTCCATGCGGTAAAATTGGCCACAGCACCTAGGGCAAGGCGGGCGGCAAGTAGGTGATAGAAGTTAACCCAAGCGGCTAGCGCTCGGCGCGTTGCTGAAAGTTGGAAAGCAATTGATAAAGCTGATGCAGCTCGGTTTCGGAAACGTGCTCGGCATCAAGCCAATTGTTCAGGCGAGCCAGCAGCGCTGTTACCTCGCCCACCGGAATGCCGGTGCGCACGCTCAGGCGGCGCGGGTAATCGGTATCAATCGTGAGCGGCACGGGCTCCTGAAAGCGGGTGCGCAGGTAGTCGAAAAACAAGCGGATGCGCAACGCGGCCAAGGCTTGGTGGTTGCGGCCCTGGCGGTACACGCTGGCCACGGTGCGCACAAACTGCAGGCTGGTATTGGGCAGCGGCCGCAGCGTAGGCACGGGCCGCTGGCGGCGCCGCGCACCTAGCAAGGCAAACAGCAGCCCGCCGAGCAACAGCCCGTTCCAGGCCCAGGTAAGCGCCGGGCTGGTGTGCACCACGCGCAGCAGCGAGTCGTCGCCCTCGCGGCCTTGGGTGTAAAACGCATCCCATAGCACCGGGCCTTGGGGCAGGTAGCTTAGGGCGCCGGCCACAAACGCGGCGTTGCGCCCGTACAGCACGCCGTAGTTGCTCAGCAGCGCCGGCACCGAGCACACGTACAAGTGCCCACGCCCTACGGAGGTGTGCACCAGCACGGGGCGCTGCTGGGCATTGGTAGCCAGCACGGTAGCCGCCGAGGTTTGCCCCTTGCGCTTGGCCGAAGCCGCCAACAACCGACCCAGGCTGTCGTGGGCGAAATAGGTGCCGACTACGCGGTTGGGCAAAGCAGCCGTGCGCCGCTGCAGCGCGGCTGCCGCAAAGCGAAAGCGTACGGTATCCTTGTTGTTGGCCGCCAAATCGAAGGGTGCATCAACCGTGGCGGGCATTAGCCAGAGGCTGTCAATTTCGTTGGGCAGCAGAAACTGCTCGGCGGCCAGCCACACGGTGCCGCCCCGCTGCAGGTAGCGCGTAATGGCCTGGGCATCGGCCGGGCTGGGCTGAAACGTTTGGAGCGCCAGGAAATACACGGCCGGCCGCGCTTCCGTCGAGTCTTGCAAAGCCACATACGGCGACTCGCGCGTGAGCCGCACGGGAGCTTTGGCCAAGGTGGGCAGCAGCCGGAAGGCGGCGTAGGTACCCAGGGGGCGTTTGTGGTCGGAGCGGTACGAGGGTGTCCAGTCGAGCTTTTTGGGCTGGTTGTAGGCAATCAGCAACCAAATGCCCACCAGCGCCCCCAGCACCGTAAGCGGCCATCGGATAGAGCGGAGCATTAGGCGGCGCGGCGGTTTTGGAGGTCGGTAAGAAATGCTTGGCGCATGGCGCGTACCTGCTCGTAAGGCGCGGCCTCCAGCTCCAGCTCGCCGTACCACACGTACTCGAACTGGCGCGTAACGGAGGCAAAGGCGGGCACCAGCCGCGCCGCATTGGTTTGCAGCTCGGCCTGGTAGTGGTGGTTGGTTTTGTCGGGCGTCCAGCTAATCAGGCCCCGATCGGTGAGGGCCTTCAGCACCAGCAAATAACCTAGGCGCGTGGCCAGGCGCCACTGGCCTTGTGCCTCGGCTTGCTGCAGGCGCTGCGGCAGGGTTTGCTCGTGCACATCGTCGGCCTCGGTGGCGTAAGGCACCGCAATGTCGCGCCCGCGGCCCCGCAGCCAATCGGAAAGCCGCAGGTTGAGCAGCTGCATTACGATGAGCACCAGCGCCACTGCGGCCACGCCGTAAGCCAGCACCCGCCAAAACATGGCACTGCTGCCTTCGGGCAAGGCCTCAAACAGCCGTTGCATCAAGTCGCGCCACCAGCGGCTTAAGGGGTTGGTGGGCGGCGGGGCCTCGTGGTACTGCAGGTCGTCGTCGGCTTGGAGGCGCTGCAGCTCCGCGGCCTCAAAGTGCCGTACCGATACGGGCGCCGGCGCTGGCTGTGCCGCTGCTGCCCGGGCCACAGGAGGTTGCGGCTGCGGCTGCGGCGCGGCCGGAGCGGCTACGGCCAGCTGCACCAGCAGCAAAGCCGCAGCCAGGCTGCCTAGGTGGTGCGCAAAACGGCGCGGGTAAGGGAGCATCAAAGGGTAGGGTCGCCGTAGCTGGGGCGGAACAACGTGTCGTCGGTACCACTGGCGGCGTTGCCGGCGGCTGGCGTTTGGCCGATTTCCTGCACGCGCCATTGCAGGCTTATCCCGTCGCGGCGCTCAACCAGGTTGAAATACTGAAACATCAGCAGCAAGAATAGCACAGGGTACAGGGCCATGTTCAGGGCCATTTGCACGCTCTGGACGAATGCGAAGCCTGCCGTGCCCACGGCATCGGAGCTGAAAACGCCCATGAAACCGAATACCAGCCCCAACACGCCGCCCACTGCGGCCGAAACAATAAATACGCCAATGCCGCCCACCATCATCAGCCCGAACGTGGACCACCACTTGCCGCGAATTAGGCCCACGGAGCGGCTTAGCGTTTGGCCTAGGTCGGCGCGCTCAAACACCACCACGCAGGGCAGCAGGTACATGGCCATCGTCAGGTAAGCGCCCGGCAGGAAAAACAGCATGTAGCCCAGCATCACCAGCACCGCGGCCACAAAGCCGTAGCCCAGCAAGGGCAGCATATTCGGCCGAGCCTCGGCCCACACCTCGGCCACGGTAAGCGGCGCGGTGGCGTCGGGGCTTTCCATGCGGCGCTTTACAAAAGCGTACATCATGGCGTAGGTGGCCAGCGAAGCCAGCATGACAACGATAAACAGCCCCACGAAGGCCGGTACCATCAGCAGCTGCACCGATGAAATATCGCCGCGTTCCAGCGTTGGCATGCTGCTGAATACCGAGAAAAACAGCCCAGCCATGGCCGCCATGGTTACCAGCATGGGCACCAGCAACACGCGGTACAGGTTGCCGCCGTGTTTGCCCAAAAAAGCGAACGTGGCCTCGAACTTCTGGCCGAAGTCGCGGCGGCGGTAAAAGTCCTGCGGGCTGGTAAACGCGCGCTCCGACTCGGTGCGCGGCGCAAGGGTAGAGGTTTGCATGCGGCTATGGGTATGGTTGGGGTTGTTGAGAATGCGGCAAACGGGCGGTTACAGCAAGTATTCGCCTTCGGTAATGGCGCCTAGGTCGGTGGGGTGGCTGCCGGACGCCGGGGCCTGGCCAATGCGTGAAGCCCGCCAGCTGAGGCCGGGGCTTTCCTTGCTCTCTACTATGCTAAAGTAATTAAATGCCAGCAAGATAGCCGTAATGGGCTGGAGCAAAAACTGCAGGCCCGAAATGAGCAGGCGCACCGGCAACACCCACAACCACTCCGACTGATCCATTTCCAGCGCGGCACCTAGGCTTTGCAAGAGCAACTGGGGCACCTGAACAACGGCCACGCTGAGCAACCATGTCATCAGTGCCAATCCCAGCGTTGTCCACCAAAAGCCTTCCACCAGCTTAAAGCACCGCGACATCGACTCTTCGCTGTCTTCGAGCATTACCACGCCGGGCAGCAGCGTGAAGGCCGGCCAAATGTAAATGCCCGGTGCAATCAGGCACAGAAAGCCCAGCAGCATAAGGGCACCGAAGATGAGGTAGCTGCCGAAGAAGGAGCCCAAGCCGTTTGCAAAGTCCCAGATCTGATCGGGCGTGTAGCGCGCGCCGGGCTCGTCGAGGGCGTGCATGCGGGCGCGCAGAAAACCGTACACCACGCCCGTGCCCACAAAGGTTCCGATGGCGTAAAACACCGAGCCCACGGGGTACAGCATGGCGCCATCGGTGCCTACGTAATGCTCGCCCGCCGCCTGAAATAGCGCCCCAATGAGCATGTACAAGCCCGAGTAGCGCACCAAAGCCCCGAGCAGCTCGCGGTAGTGCAGGCGCAGCAGTTGGGCCGTGGCTTCCCATTTCTGGCCAAAGTCGCGCACTTGGTAAAAATCGGCCGGGTGGCTAAACGGCGGCGTAACTGTGGGCTTGGCCGAGGTAAGCGTAGGCATAACAACGTAGCGGTGGAGGAATAAGCAAGTGCAGAGTAGGTACTAAAATCAAGGAGCCTGCTCGTCGGTATCGGGCAGGGCCAGACCTAGGCGCGTGGTGCGGCGGTACACCCACCAGGGGTACACCACAAAGTAGCCCACTACCAGCACCAGCGAAAGGCCGATGGCCGGCAAACTCACGGCCAGCGGGTGCCGCGGGGCCAGGCGCGTTATAAAGCCCTCCAGAAAGGCCGCTACCACAATCAGCGGCACCAGGCCGGCCATCAGGCGCATGCCGTCGCGGGCGCCGCGGCGCAGGGCCTCGCCGCGCGGGTAGCTGCCCGGAAACAGCAAGCTGTTGCCGAGCACCAGTCCCGCTCCGGCGGCCAGAATAATGCAGCTGATTTCGATGGTGCCGTGCACCCAAATGGCCAGGGCCGATTTCAGCCCCACGCCCTGCTCGAAAAAGAAATACTGAAAGCTGCCCACCATCACGGCGTTACGAAACAGCACGAACAGCGTGCCCAAGCCGCCTATCGCGCCGAACGCAAACGTGAGCAAAGCCACGCGCACGTTGTTGAAGGCGATGTACAGAAACATGGACATTTCGGGCGCGGTGCCATACACATCGGTGGGGCGGCCGCGCCGAATGTTTTCGAGCGTAGAGTTGACGTAGGCGTCGCCCAAAATCAGGCGCACAAAGCTGTCGTCTTCGGCCGCCGACAGCGCACCTAGGCCCGCAAACAGCGAAAACAGCACAAAGGCCAGCAGCATGGGCCGCCAGTGGCGCGCCATCAGCAGGGGCAGCTCGAGGCGCCAAAACGTACCTAGGGGCTGGCGGCGCGTGCTGCGGCGGCGGTACAGTTGCTCATGAAAGCGCGCGGCCAGCTGGTTGAGGTGCTCGGTAACGGGCGCCGAGGGGTAGAACGTACGGGCGTACGCCAGGTCGTCGGTGAGGGCCACAAACCGCTCGGCCAGCTCCTCGGGCGTGCCGGCCGGGGTGTGTTCGTAAGAGTGCCACCGCTCTTGGTTGCGGCGAATGAATACAGCTTCGCGCATAAAGAAACGCCCGACCAAAGGCAGCGGGCGCAAATCGTGTCAGGAAGATTATATTTTTGAAAGTATTCTCCAATTATAGTTTGCCCCGATGGCTCAGTTGCGCATCCCAACCACCCAAAACGTTACGCTCGAGTACGAAACCGCCTCTATTGGCGAACGAATTGCCGCCACCTTGCTCGACGGCGTAGTGCAAGCCGGCTGGGTTATTTTGTGGATGCTGCTGCTGTTCGGCGTGTTCGACGTGCAGACCAACCGCAACGAGGTGCTGTTGGGCGTAATCGTGATTGGATTCGTGGTGCTGCCGCTGTTTTTGTACCACTTGGTGTCGGAGGCGCTGTGGCAGGGCCAGAGCATCGGCAAGCGCATCATGAAGGTGCGCGTTATCAGCCTGAACGGCACGCCGGCGCGCTTTACGCAGTACCTGCTGCGCTGGGTGTTGCGCCTGGTTGATGTGAGCATGTTCTATGGCATTGTGGCCATTGCCTGCATTTTGGGCAGCGGCCGCGGGCAGCGCCTTGGCGATATGGCCGCCGGCACCGCCGTGGTACGCCTCAACCGCCGCCAAACCACCGCCGACAACTCCCTGTTCGGTTCCGATTACGACCCCAACTACCGCGTTACCTTTCCGCAGGTAGCGCAGCTCGCCGACCACGACGTGCGCCTGATACAAGAGCTGGTAACGCAAAGCGAGAAACGCGGCGCCTACCACATCCTCGACGAAGTAGCCCAGCGCGTACGCACGCTTACCGGCATCGAAACCACCATGCCTAACCACGAATTTTTGCTGGTGGTGCTGCGCGATTACGGCTACCTGGCCTCGCAGGCGGCGGCGCGCTAGGTGCCAATTGGCTGCCGCCCAGGCAACAAGGCCGGCCGCGCCCAACTCCGCTGCCGTTTGGCCGTAGCAGGAGGGTAAACCTTACGCTGATACCGCCATGGCTACCGATAATAGAAACGACAACGACAAATTCGATTTCGTAAAGGACAACGACCCGCGCGAGTCGCCCAACCTCAGCCCCCAGCCCGAAAACCTGCGCCGGGGCGCCGAGGTAGCCAACCAGCCCGAGGGCATACCCGGCCAAACGGCCAACCCCGGCCTGCAGGCTCCGCACCAGCAGGCGCCCAACTACGGCGATTTTGGCAAGCCCGAAAACGTGCTGCCGCAAAGCCAGGCTTCGACCTCCGGCGAAAACTTTCAGCCGTACTACGGCCAGGAAACCCCGCCCGAGCCCGACACCACTCGCCACGGCGACACACGTTTCCGGCAGAGCGGCACCCGCAACTGGGAAACCAACGAACCCGAAAACCCGCACCAGGGCTCCGAGAGCTAAGCCCACGGGTCCTAGGTGCCTGATAGCAATAAGCCCCTGCCAGCTTGCTGGCAGGGGCTTTTTAGTAGCTAAGCAAACCGGACTGTTACCCGGCTGTGTGCTGCATCTTGTTTTTGCGACCCGGCCGCACGGGTAGGCGGTCTTCGCCCTGGGCCAGCAAATCCTCGTCGCGTTCGGTTTTCTTCACCACCCAGCTTACCGAATACAGGTCTTTGCGCCGGTCGCGGAGGTTGCGAACGGCCCCGCTGGTGTTCAGGTCCTTCAGTAAGTCCAAGTCGAGGTCGGCGATGAGCGTCATCTCGGTGTTGGGCGTGGCCTCGGCCACGATGGCGTCGTGCGGGAAGGCAAAGTCGCTGGGGCTGAACACGGCCGACTGCGAGTACTGGATGTCCATGTTCTCGACGCGCGGCAGGTTGCCCACCGAGCCGGTAATGGCCACGTAGCATTCGTTTTCGATGGCCCGCGCCTGGGCGCAGAGTCGTACGCGCTGGTAGGCGTTCTTGGTGTCGGTCCAGAAGGGCACGAACAGGATTTTCATGCCCTCGTCGGAAAGCATGCGCGAGAGTTCGGGGAACTCCACGTCGTAGCACACCAGAATGCCGATTTTGCCAAAGTCGGTATCAAAGCACTTCAGCTTGTCGCCGCCGCGCATGCCCCAGTAGCTGGCCTCGTCGGGCGTAACGTGCAGCTTGTACTGCTCGTCCACGGTGCCGTCGCGGCGGCAGAGGTAGGCCACGTTGTGCAGCTTGCCGTCCTGGTACAGCGGCATCGAGCCGGCAATGATGTTGATGTTGTAGCTCAGGGCCAGCTCCATCATCTTGGTTTTGATGGGCTCGGTGAAAGCGGCCATGGCCCGAATGGCCACCGAGGGCGTGTCTTCGTTGGTTAGCGCCATTAGGGGCGCGTTGAAGAACTCCGGGAACATGACGCAGTCGGCTTTGTAGCCCGACACGGTATCCACGAAGAACTCGATCTGCTGAAACAGGTCTTCGAGCGAGCGGGTGCCGCGCATCTGCCACTGCACAATGCCAATGCGCACGTTGCTCTTAACGTTGCCGATGAGTTTCTCGGCATCCTCGTCGTAGTACACGTTAATCCACTCCAGCAGCGTGGCATAGGCCTTCGACTCGGAGTCGTAGGGCAAATAGCCGCGGATGATTTTGCGCACGTGAAACTCGTTGGAGAGCTGAAAGGTGAGGATGGGGTCGGTCAGCTCCTTGTTGCGCACCATTTCCACATACTTAGCGGGCGTCAACTCGTCGGCGTACTTGGCAAAGCCCGGTATGCGGCCGCCCGCCACCATGGCGCGCAGATTCAGGTTTTCGCACAGCTCCTTGCGCGCGTCGTACAAGCGCCGACCTAGGCGCAGGTTGCGGTACTCGGGGTCCACGAACACGTCGACGCCGTAGAGCGTGTCGCCGTCGGGGTTGTGCGTGTCGAACTTGCCGTTGCCGGTGATTTTGCCGTAGGTGTGCCGGTCGCCGAAATCGGAGTACTGCACGATGATGGCCAAGGCCGCGGCCACCACCAGGCCGTTGTCTTCGATGCAAATCTGGCCTTCCGGAAACTTCCGGATCAGGGCGTTGTATTCGTCTTGGGCCCAGGCACCTTCCATGTTGGAATACACCTTGTCCATGATGTCGCGCACGGCTTTGTAGTCCGATTTGCGGAGCGTGCGCAGCACCAGCTTGTGGGGCTGGGCGGCGTGGCCTTCCTCGGCGGCGGGCGTAGCGGCCGCAGCGGAAGGAGCGGGTTTCTTATCGGCCTTTTTGGCTTGGCCGTTTGATTTAGCGGAGGAACTCGAAGCCATGGTAGCAGAATGATGAAACGCGGTGCACAAAAGTAGAAAGTTGGCGGCCGCGCAGGGGCAATACGTAGCAACGCAGCCGAAAGGCTGGGTGTTCCGCTGCCACGCCGCTTGCTGCCGGCCCTAGGTGCCGGCACTAGCGCCTAGGCCCGGCAGCAACAAAAAGCTTCGCCCGGCCCAAACCAAACGAAGCTTTTCAGGTAAGCGACGTTGCCGGTGGGCTAAAGGACCATTTCGGGCACGCCGCCCGCCGGAATCACCAGCTTGCCGGCCGTGGCGGCCTGTATTTGCTCCACCGACACGCCCGGGGCCCGCTCGCGCAGCACAAAGCCATCGGGTGTCACGTCGATAACGGCCAGCTCCGTTACAATCTTCTTCACGCAGCGCAGGCCCGTGATGGGCAGCGTGCAATCGGGCAGCAGTTTGCTGGAGCCGTCTTTGGCTACGTGCTGCATGGCCACGATGATGTTTTTGGCCGAGGCCACCAAATCCATGGCGCCGCCCATGCCCTTCACCATTTTGCCCGGAATTTTCCAGTTGGCAATATCGCCGCGCTCCGATACCTCCATGGCGCCCAAAATGGTCAGGTCGACGTGCTCGCCCCGGATCATGCCAAACGACTCGGCCGAGGAGAAAATGCTGGAGCCCGGCAGCGTGGTGATGGTTTGCTTGCCGGCGTTGATGAGGTCGGGGTCTACCTCGGCTTCGGTGGGGAAAGGGCCCATGCCCAGCAGCCCGTTTTCCGACTGCAGCACCACGTTTACGCCCTGCGGAATGTAGTTGGCCACCAGCGTCGGAATGCCAATGCCGAGGTTTACGTAGTAGCCGTCGCGTACTTCTTTGGCAATGCGCTTGGCAATGCCGTGTTTATCTAAAGCCATAAAGGATTGTTTCTCGCTGAGGTTCGCTGAGGAATGCGCAGAGGTACGCAGAGGCCGTTGCGGCAATTGTTGAGCAGCTCAGCGAACCTCGGCGCTCAACTCTGCGGACCTCTGCGCGAAAACTAACTAGCCCCGAACCGTTCGCTGCTCGATGCGCTTCTCGTAGTGCTGGCCTTGGTAAATGCGCTGCACGTAAATGCCGGGCGTATGAATCTGGTTGGGGTCCAGCTCGCCGGCGGGTACCAGCTCCTCCACTTCGGCTACGGTGATTTTGCCCGCGGCGGCCATCATCGGGTTGAAGTTGCGCGCCGTGCCTTTGTAGATGAGGTTGCCGGCGGTGTCGCCCTTCCAGGCCTTCACGAAGGCGAAATCGGCGTGCAAAGCGGTTTCGAGCAAGTACATCTTGCCGTTGAACTCGCGGCTTTCTTTGCCTTCGCCCACCTCGGTGCCGTAGCCGGCGGGGGTGTAAAAGGCCGGAATGCCCGCGCCGCCCGCGCGGCAGCGCTCGGCCAGCGTGCCCTGCGGAATCAGCTCAACCTCCAACTCGCCCGAAAGCAGCTGGCGCTCGAACTCGGCGTTTTCGCCCACGTAGCTCGATATCATCTTTTTCACCTGGCGCTGTTGCAGCAGCAGGCCAATGCCAAAGTCATCGACGCCGGCGTTGTTGCTGATGCAGGTGAGGTTTTTCACACCCAGGCGCAGCAGCTCTTGAATGCTGTTTTCGGGAATGCCGCACAAGCCAAAGCCGCCGAGCATAAGCGTCATGCCGTCGGTGATGCCCTGCAGCGCGGCCTGGGCATCGGCCACTACTTTGTTGATCATAGAAATCGGGTGGGAGTTTGGTGGCGCCAAAATAGCAACTCCCCGCCGAGCATGCGCAGTGCCGGGCGGGGAGTTGCGTGTACGAATGCAGGCGGCGGGCGGCGCAGCCCCTAGGTGCCGGCGCTACCAACGGGCCCCGGCACCTAGGGCGCGGCAGGGTAGCCTAGGTGCGCCAGGCCGCATCAGCCGCTGATGAGGTGGCGCCGGGCCTCATCGGCATCCCGGCCAAGTTGTGCTTTCAGGGCCTCCAGGCCGTCGAACTTCTGCTCATCGCGCAGGCGGGCCACAAACTGCACCGTCAGGGGCTGGTCGTACAGGTCGCCGTCGAAATCGAGCAGGTGCGCCTCCACGGTTTCGGCTAGGTCGCCGCCCACGGTGGGCCGCACGCCAATGTTCAGCATGGCGGCGTGGTGGCGGCCGTCGGCGGTGGTGGCCATTACGGCGTACACGCCGCGGCCTGGTACCTGCTTCAGCGGCTCCTGGCACTTGATGTTGGCCGTGGGGTAGCCAATAGTGCGGCCCAGCTGCTGCCCGCGCACCACCGTGCCGGTGTAGGGGTAATCGTAGCCGAGGTAGCGGTTGGCGGTGGCGATGTCGCCGGCCTCGAGGGCCCGCCGAATGCGCGTGCTGCTCACGCCCACGGCGTCCACGTCCTCGCGCGGAATTTCCTCCACCTCCAGCCCGTATTGGGCCGAATGCGCCTGCAGGTACTCAAACCCGCCTTCCCGGTTTTTGCCAAAGCGGTGGTCGTAGCCAATTACGAGCTTGCCGGCGCCCACGGTGTCGAGCAGCAGCTCGCGGATGTACTGCTCCGATGTCCACTCGGCAAACTCGTGGGTAAAGGGCACAATCAGCAGATAGTCGACGCCGTGCGAAGCCAGCTTTTCGATGCGCTCCTCCAGCGTGTTCAGCAGGTGCAACTTCAGCGGCTCGGGGTGCGAAAGGGGCGGGGCCAGCACCATGCGCGGGTGCGGCCAGTAGGTAATAACCACGCTGGGCCCTTCGGATTGGCGCGCCACCTCTTGCAGGCGTTGCAGAATTTTCTGATGCCCTAGGTGCACGCCGTCGAAGGTGCCGCTGGTCACCACAGCGTTGGTTAAGCGCGGAAACTCGGCGGGGTCGCGAACAACATGCATGGGCAAGAAAGAAAAAGCTAGGTAGGCAGGATTACGCGGCGGGGCCGCAGCCGGGCCGCGGGCAAGGTGCCGGAAACTGTATACGGCCGTGCTCCCCCGGGCGGCCGGCCCGCCCAGCACCTAGGGCCGCCGAAGGCGCTGGCCAGCGCCTTACTCGGCCTCGGGCGCCGCGGCGGGCGGAAACGTATCGAGGTACTTGAGGTTGGAGCGGCGCTCGGGGCGTGGCCCGCGGGGCGGCCGGTCGGTTTCGCCCTCAGGGCGCGGAGGGCGGCGGGCCTCCAGGTCGGCAATGCTCAGGGCGTTTTCGAGGCGGTACTCGCCAATGCGCGTGCGCACCAGCCGGGTAAGGTGGGCGCCACAACCCAGCAGCTCGCCAAAGTCGCGGGCCAGGCTGCGGATGTACGTGCCCTTGGAGCAAACCACGCGAAAATGCACCTCGGGCCCGTTTACCTCGGGCAGCTCAAACACCTTGATGTCGATGGTTTTGCTTTTGATTTCGGCCGTGTCGCCGCGGCGGGCCAGTTCGTAGGCCCGTTCGCCGTTGATTTTAACGGCCGAGTACAGCGGCGGCGTCTGCTCGATGAGGCCGGTAAGGCGCTGAGCGGCGGCTTGCAGGTCGGCCAGGGCAATGTGTTCCCAGGGTTTCTCCTCGGTTACGGCCGTTTCCAGGTCGTAGGAGGGCGTAATCTGACCTAGGCGAAACACCCCGGTGTATTCTTTTTCCTGCGCCTGAATGCTGTCGATGCTCTTGGTTTGCTTGCCGGTGCACAAAATCAGCAAGCCGGTAGCCAGCGGATCGAGCGTGCCCGCGTGCCCGATTTTGCGGGGGCGCAGGGCGTACTTGGCCTTTTTTACCACGTCGAACGACGTCCAATGCAAAGGTTTATCCACCAGCAGCACTTCGCCCGGCTCTTGCTCGGGCTGGGGGTGGCGGTGCTGTTTAGCCTGGCTCATACCAACTGAAGATTAATGCCCA
This sequence comes from Hymenobacter oligotrophus, assembly GCF_003574965.1. Lineage (NCBI taxonomy): Bacteria > Pseudomonadati > Bacteroidota > Cytophagia > Cytophagales > Hymenobacteraceae > Hymenobacter > Hymenobacter oligotrophus. The sequence continues at coordinate 131,403 of NZ_CP032317.1, forward strand.
ACCCAATCATCGTGAGGATAATGCCGCCCACGATGATGCGGTAAATGCCGAACGCACGAAAGCCGTAGCGGCTCACAAATGCCACAAACGATTTTACGGCCAGCAGCGCCACCACAAACGCCACCGCGTTGCCAAACAGCAGCACTTTGATGTCGGCCGACTGCAAGGGGTTCAGCTTGTAGGTCTTGTACAGCTCGTAGGCGGTGATTACCGTCATGGTAGGCACGGCCAACAAAAAGGAAAAGTCGGCGGCCGAGCGGCGGTCGAAGCCCTGCGCCAGCCCGCCCACAATGGTAGCCGCCGAGCGCGACACGCCCGGCACCAGCGCCAGGCATTGAAACAGGCCTATCTTGAATGCATTGGCAAAGCTGGGAGTGGTGGTTTGCTTGCCCGCGTCCTTGAAAATGCGGTCGATGAAAAGCAGCACGATGCCGCCCACCACCAGCGAAGTGGCCACCACCGTCACGCTTTTCAGCAGATCGGCAATTACGTCTTTCAGCAAGAAGCCCGCCACGCCAAACGGCAGAAAGGCCACGGCCAGCTTCAAGTAAAAATCGAAGCTCTGCAAAAAGCGGCGCCAGTACAGCACCACCACCGACAAGATGGCCCCCAGCTGAATGCTGGTGATGTAGGTTTCGGTAAAAGGCAGTTGCCCGATGTTGAGCAAATTGGCCACAATGACCATGTGCCCGGTGCTGGAAACGGGCAGAAACTCCGTAAGGCCTTCCACAATTGCCAGCAGGAAGGCGTGCCAATAACTCATTGGTACCTAGCGGCGCTGAAACGTAGGCTTAACCGGCTCGGCCGGGGCGGCGTTGGGCACGGTAGCGCTGTTGGAGCCTGCCGGCTGCGTGGGCCCGGCCGCCGCGTTGCCCGACGACGACTTGGCCATGATGGCGAAAAACTCGACCGTAAAGCCCAGGGCCAGCAAAATAGGACCTAGGGTAAGCCCCAAAAATCCCTCGCCGTAGTCGGCCGTATCCAGGCTCATCGTGATAAAGCCGGCAGCCAGCAGAGCCAGCCCGATAAACATCAGGCGGTAGTTGCGGGGCCCAAAGGCGAAGCGGTTGTTGCGCTGTTCCATAATATGAGTTGGGACGCTGGGCAGCAGGTGATTAGCCTTGTACGCTGCCGGCGCCAATCTGCTTAATACAAATCATCGAGCGACATGCGCAGGTACTTGCGCACGGCCCGGTAAGAGCTGAAAAAACCAATAACGCAGCCCAGCAACACCAGCGCAACCAGCACGGCCGCAATCAGGCGCTCGTCGCGCAGCAGCCGCAGCTCATCCAGCTGCAGGTACGCCGATTGCAGCAAGGCCAGCAGCAGCAACGCGGCCACGGTGCCGCTCACGAAACCCTGCCAGGTGGCCCGCCGCAAAAATGGCCCCTGAATAAACCACGGCGTGGCGCCCACCAGCTGCATGGAGCGAATAAGGAAACGCTGCGAGAACAAGGCCAGCTTAATGGTATTGTTGATGAGCACTACCACCACCAGCGTCAGCAGCACCGCAAAGCCCAGCAGCACCAGGCTTACTTTGCGCACGTTTTGGTTAATGGAGCTAATCAGGCTTTGCACGTACGTAACCTCGTACACGCCTTGCTGCTGGCGCAAATCCTGGCTGATGCGGCGCAGCTGCACGGAATCGGCAAACTGCGGGTTGATTTTAAGGATGTAGGCGTCGCGCAACGGGTTGTCGCCCAAAAATTGCTGAAACTCCTCGCCGGTAAGCTCCACAAACTGCCGGGCGCCTTCTTCTTTCGACAGAAAACGCACCTGCGCCTGATTCTCGCGGTAGGCGATGTAGGGCTTTTGCGCAAACGTACGCTGCAAGCGCAGCAGCTGGGTTTCGGGCAGGTTGCGCTCGAGGTACACCTGCACCTCCAGGTTTTCCTTTACCGCCTCCGATAGCTTGTGCGCGTGCACCAGCAGCAGCCCGAACAGCCCAATCACCAACAGCGCCAGCGTAATGCTGAACACCACCATGGTGTGCGGGTAAGACCCTAGTTTCTTTTTGCGTACGGGGCGGAACTGCGGCATCGGGGGGCAAAAGTACAATGATCAATGAACAATGAGCAATTAGCCGCTCGGGATAACCGCCCACAAGTACCAGGCGTAGTGTAACAGCCAACTGAGCATTGCTAACTGCTCATTGGTAATCGATCATTGTATCACAGGGCCGTGCGCGGGTCGTCGTCGATGATGAGCTGTTCGCGGGCTTTGCGGCGGGCCTCCTCGCGGCGGCGCAGGCGCTTGCGGGCAAACAACTCGGTAAGGTTGTCGAACTGCTCGGTGTGCACCACCGAAAGGCCGGCCCGCTGCTGGTTGGCAAACTGGGCCTGGTCGCCGATGTCGCGCGGGGTGGTTTCGTAACGCAAACGCACCCTGAACTTGCCGTCGGCACGCAGGAAATACTCCAGCCCGATGTCGCCGATCAGCGAGTTTTGCGCGGGGTTCACGGAGGTTCCGCTGGTGTTGTTGGTGATGCCGCCCGAGCGCGTTACGCGCAAGCGGCCCTGCAGCAAGCTGTAGCTCAGGCGTACTTGCAGGTCGCGGAGCTCCTCGGCCGTTACGCCGTCGAGGTTGAAGTCGATTTCGAGGTTCTGGTCGATTTGCGAGGTGAGCAAGCCGAGCTGCGTCGACAGAATTTGCCCTAGGCTGTTTTGCACGGCGTTGTTGCCGGCAAACAAATCGGGCGTGCCAAACTGGCCGGGCGCCGAAAGCTGCCGGAACAGCAGCAGCGAAAACACCTGCCGGTTGAGCTCCTGCTCGTCGTTGCGGATGTTGGAGAGGAAGGAGGTGAGCTGTCCTTCGAGCGTGGTGGGCGCGTCGTTGAACTCGAGGCCCAGCTGAATGCGCGGCAGCAGCATGTCGCCGGTGAGGTGCATTACGGCCGTAACGCTCGCAAAAGCGCTGGTGCCCGTGGCATCGGCCCCGGCCAAAATGGGCGCCAACGAGGTGCGCTGGGTGTAGGCCGCGGTTACGTCCATCTGGCCTTCGAGGGGGCTGCCGTTCCAGGTGAGTGTGCCACCGGGGCGCACCTGAAATTCTTTGTTCACGAGGCCTTGCAGCGTGAAGTTGTAGGCGCCGCGCACCACTTCCAGCTGCCCGTACATGTTAAAATCGCCGCGCGTATCGATGTTCATGCGCAACTGCCCGCTGGCCGTGCCCCGGATTACGTCGCCGGTGGTTTCGTCCAGAATTACCTCCATGTATGCGTCGGGCGTCACGTCGAAAACGCAGTTCAGCAAAATGCCCGATAAATCAACGGCAGCGCTTTTGGGAGCGGCCTGCGCCTTGGTGGTATCGGCCGGCACGTTGCGGTTTACGAACTGAATGTAGTTGGCCTGCGTGGCGGTGGCGGCGTTATCGAGCGGCAGCGAGAGGCGGGTGCCGGCTTCGCTGCGGGCCCGCACGTTGATGACCAGATTATCGGTGGGGCCCGTTACGCTGGCCTCGCCCGTGGCGAAGGCCGTGCCGAAGTACAGCTCGTTTTGCCGGCGCGTGGTGTTGAGCACCTGCATGCGCCGGAAGTTGGCGCGCAACGCCAGGCGCATCTGCTCGAAGCCTTGGTGGTAAATGGTGCCGTCGAGGGTGCCGGTGTTGCCCAGCACGTCGCGCAGGCGAATGCTCCGGAACACCATGCGGTCCTCGAAAAAGCGAATGTTGTCCTCGAAGGTGTACGTGGTGTTCAGGTACGGAAACGTAAACACGCCTTGCCGCACGGCCACGTCGCCGCGCAGGGTGGGCGCCGAAAACGGCCCGACCAGCCGCAGGGTGCCGCGGCCGGTGCCGCCTAGGTTGGTCAGCACGCCCGCCAAAAAGGGCTCGGCCAGCTTCAGCGGGGCATCGTTGAGGGCGCCGGTAAGATTTAGCTGTTCCTGCGCGGCGCCCGGGGCAATGGTGCCCGCTACGCTCAGCACATTCAACTGGTCGCGCTCAACGGTGAGGTTCACACCTAGGCGCTTGTTGGGGTTGTCCCAGTTCGACATGCCCGACACGTTGCCGATCAGTACGTTATCGAAGTACAGCGAGTCGACGGTGAGGCGCGAGGCGGCCACCAGCTGCCCGAACACGCCGCGCACGTCGCCGGTAGCGTTTACGCGGCCACGCATGTTCTGGCGCGTAAGCGGCGAAAGGGTCGCTAGCTCCAGGTCTTGTATTTCGAGGTGCAGCGTGCGGGCCGGGTCGTCGGATACTTGGCCGGTGGCCAGGATGCGCTGCGGTCCGTTGGAAAGCGAAAAGTTCGGGACGGTTATTTCGTGGCCGGCACCGGCAATCAAAATGGCGTCGTCTTGGGCAATCGTCCACTCGCGCCCCAGCAGGTTTAGGCCCGATTTGCGGAAGACAATCTGCACGGCGTTCGGCAAAAAATCGAGGGCACCGTTGATGGTGGCCCGGTTGGTAGTGCCCGTTTGCGCCAACGACGACGAAAAGTTGATTTTGTCTTGGTCCCACACACCTTCGGCGTAAAACTGCTCGGTGCGGCCCAGCACGGGCATTTCTTGCCGGGCGCTGGTTACGCTGGCCTGGGCCAGCACATCGGGAGCATTGGGCACCTTCGAGGTTAGCAGGTCGAACTCCACGTTGTGGGCCCGCACGCTGTCGTACTGCACAAAACCCACCTTGCCACCTAGGGAAAGAATGGACGTGGCCCCGTTGCGGAACGAGCCCTCGATGCGCGCCGAGTCGCTGACGCTGAGCTGCGGCAGGAACACGTGAATCAGCGGGTTGGCCCGCTTCAGCAGCAAGTTCAGGTCGATAGCGTAGTCGGGCGTTACCTGTCGGCGCTTGCGGCGGTAGTAAGCAGCAGTGGCAGCAGCGTCGCCCTCGAAGTTGAGGCGATACTCCTGAATAAGCTGCCGCACATCGCGCATGGCCTGCGAAAACTGGTAGTTGCCGCGGGCCCGCAGCCGGAACGCATCGGAGCGCATGGCCAGCAGCCGTTCGCCGTCGCGGCGGTTGGCCAGCACATCCAGTGTGTCGAGGTGCACGGTGCGGCCGCGTAGGGTTAGGCGGGTATTGCGCAGGTGTATGCGCCCCAGCAGCTCATCGAGCGTGAGGCCCTGAAAGCGCACGTCGGCCTGGGTGCTCACCACCAGCGGCTCGCCGATGATACCTAGGGCCTGCAGGTTGGCGCGGCGCACGTCGGTTACCAAATCGAAAGCCTGCCGGCCGCGGCCCCAGTTGATGTTGCCTTCGCCCGTGAGCTGCAAGTTGGGGTCGTTGATGTTCACCTTGCCCTCGAACTCCTGGCGGGTAAGGCGGCCGTTGGTTACCACGATGTTCTGGTAGCGGTAGCCTTTCAGCCAAATGTGCGGTATGGTGGCGTTGGCTTGCAGGCGGGCCGCGTCGGGCGCAAAGCCCACGCCCTCCACGCGCCCGTTCACGGCCACGTCGCGAATCAACGACTCGTCGCCGAGCAGCTTGCCCAGCTGAAAGCCGGCCGTGCGCACGGTGCCTTCGTAGCTGGAGTTGCGCGGGTCGGTTTTGAACTTCAGGTTGACGTCGGCCGTGAGCTTGCCCAGGTTGGTTTGGAAGTCGCCGTTGGCTACAAAGTCATTGTAAAAACCTAGGAAATGCCCGTTCAGCTTAACCGTGCCTAGGCGCTGGAAGTAAGGATACACCGAGGCCGGCAGCACCGGCTGCAAATCGCGCGGGTTGAGCACGGTGCCGGGGCGCAGGCGCAGCTCGGCAAAGGTTTCCTTCCACTCGGGCAGCCCCTCGGCCGATACGTTGCCGATGATGTGCGTGCCGCCGTTGCTGTACTTTACATTCAGGTTCTTGGCCGCGAAGTTGCGCACGTAGCCTTTGGCCTCGCCCGATATCAGCACGTGCTCGTGCCACTTTTCGAGCTGGGGTGCAAACTGGGCAATGTCGTCGGAGTACACGCTGCTGGGCTGCAGCCGCGCCGTTACCTTTACCGAGTCGTTGAAATCGGTGAAGTTGAGGAAGTGCTTGTACTCGAACTTCACGTAGTCGCTCAGGCGGCTTTGGCCTACGCGCAACGTCAGCTTGTCGAACTCCCAAAACCGCGACGCATACGTCATGTCGGCCGTAAGCTCGCGTAGCCGCGTTTTCGACGGAATATCGGTAGCCCGCAAGCCGTCGATCTGGGTATGCAAGGTGTCGCCCCGAAACCAGATTTGCGACAGATCGGCGTAAATGCTGTCGACAAACATGTGGGCGTAATCCATTGAGCGGCCGTACTCGCGGGCCCTAGGTCGGTCTCGGCGGTCGAGCACAAAGCGGGCGTTGCGCAGGGCCACGCGCTCAACCTTAAAGTCGAAGGGCTTGGCGGTTTTGGTGGTGTCGGGGGCACCTAGCAGCCGCTTGAAAGCCGTCAGAAACTCATCGAGGTTGGTGCGGGCGTTGGGCGCGTTGGGGTAGGTTACCAAGGCAAACCGGGCCTCGGTAAGGGTAACTTTGCTCAGGTAGAGCTTGTTGGGCGAAAAGATGGAGAACGTGCTGACGTCGGCCTCCAGCTCGCCGATGTAAAACAGCTGGCCACCGCGGCGGTCGAGCACCTGCACGCGGTCGAGCACCACTTTGGTAAACGGCCGAATGGTTACCTGCCCAATGCTTACGGGCTGTTCGAGCTTGTCCGACAGGATTTGGGCTGCCCGTTGCGCCACCCGGGTTTGCACCGACGGCACCCGCAAGGCCAGCACCGCCGCGCCCAGCAACAGGCCCAGCACGAGCAATAGCCCGAGCAACACCTTCAGGATGGCCTTTATAACTTGCACGCGGTTGTTGGCGGTGTGGTAGAAAGCGGAGCCGCTGCGCGACTGCCCAGCAGCAAGACGTAAACGCTGCCCCAACGGATGCTTGTGTGCTCCGAACGGGCAGATAATCTGCAAAAAAAGCTAACTGCCCGCACATAAGCCGCGGATCATCCTATGGAACACCCAATTATTCTGGCCATTGAATCATCGTGCGACGATACAGGAGCAGCTGTAATGGCCGGGGGCAAAATCCTGGCCAACGTGGTTGCCTCGCAGCAAGTGCACGAATTATACGGCGGCGTGGTGCCCGAACTGGCCTCGCGCGCCCACCAGCAGCACATTTTGCCGGTGGTGCAGGCGGCGCTGCAAAAAGCCGGGGTGCAAAAGGAAGACCTCGACGCCATAGCCTTTACGCAAGGCCCGGGCTTGCTGGGCTCGTTGCTGGTGGGCGGCATGTTTGCCAAAAGTTTTGCCCTGGCCCTGGGCAAGCCGCTGCTGGCCGTAAACCACATGCGTGCGCACATTTTGGCGCATTTCATTGAGGAGCCGCGGCCCGAATTCCCATTTCTGTGCCTGACGGTAAGTGGCGGCCACACCCAGCTGGTGGTGGTGCGCAGCGCCCTGCACATGGAAATTGTTGGCCAAACCCAGGACGACGCCGCCGGCGAAGCCTTCGACAAAACGGCCAAGCTGCTGGGCCTGCCGTACCCCGGCGGACCTAGGCTCGACAAATTGGCTCAGCAGGGTAACCCGTTGCGCTTCCCGTTCCCGGTAAACCAAATGCCCGGCTACGATTTTTCGTTTTCGGGTGTGAAAACGGCCGTGATGTACTTTCTGCGCCAACAAACGCAGCAGAATCCCCAGTTCATCGAGGAAAACCTGCCCGACCTCTGCGCCAGCATCCAGCACACCATTCTGCAAACGCTGATGCGCCAGCTGCGCCGCGCCGCCGCCGACTTCAACCTTACCAACATTGCCATTGCCGGAGGCGTAGCGGCCAACTCGGGCCTGCGGGCCGAGCTGCAGCGCCTGGCCGAAGACCACGACTGGCGCGTGTTCATCCCGGCTTTTCAGTACTGCACCGATAACGCCGGCATGATTGCCATGGCCGCGCACTTTCAGTACCTAGCCGGCGACTTTGCCTCCCAATTGGCCAGCCCCGACCCTAGGTTGAAGCTGGCGTAAGAATTGGTTTTTCGTTTTTGGTTGTTGGTTTATGGCGTTTTGCCGTTCGTTTCTCCGCTTCGAAATACTGACAACCAACAACGAAAAACCAAATGCATAATCCCTACCACCCAGGCGACCAGAAAACCCACCACTACACCGTCGTACCCGCCGACTTCGCCAGCTTTGAGGCCGGCAACGGGCTGGTGCATCCCGTGCTGAGCACCTTTGCCCTAGGGCGCGAAATGGAGTGGGCGGGCCGGTTGTTCGTGCTCGAGATGCGCGAAGCAGGGGAGGAGGGCATTGGAACCATGCTGGAGGTGCAGCACCATGCGCCTGCTTTTGAGGGCGAAACCGTACGGGTTACTGCTACCTTTGCCGCCCTGCACGGCCGCGAACTTACTTGCACCGTAGAAGCGCGGGTGGGCGAGCGGCTGGTAGCCACGGGCCGCACCGGCCAGCGCATCGTCGATAAAGCCAAGCTCGAGGCCCGGTTTGCGGCCTTGCGCGCGGCCCACTAACACCACCGCGCCCGCACTATTTCCGTAAAGCAACGGCCGCTGCAGCCACTGCTCTATTCCGCCACATCAATCCATGGCAAAAGCCACCGACACCAAGCCGCGCTCCGTCAACATCCAAAACCGCCGGGCCGGGTACGAGTATTCGTTTCTGATCAAGTACACCGCCGGCATGGTGCTGGTAGGCACCGAAATCAAAAGCCTGCGCGAGGGCAACGCCAACATTACCGATGGTTACTGCACCTTCGGCGCCAACGGCACGCTGTGGCTGCACGGGGTAACCATTGCGCAATACACCCAAGGCACCTACAACAACCACGAGCCCACCCGCGCGCGGCAGCTGTTGCTCACTAAAAAAGAAATGCGCCAGCTCGAGGCCAAAAGCCAGGAGCAGGGCCTCACCATTATTCCGCTGCGCATGTTCATCGGCGAGCGGGGTTTTGCCAAGGTCGAAATTGCGTTGGCCAAAGGCAAAAAGCTGTTCGACAAACGCGAGGACATCAAAGCCCGCGACGTTAAGCGCGAAATGGACCGCAACCAGTATTAGTGCTGATGCCAAGTGCGAAGCAGAGAGCAGGGGCGAAAATTTACCCCCGGTGCCTCGGTTTCGCTCCACCTGACAAAGCTTTCCGTGCGTACCTTGCGGCCTGATTTACCTGTTATTACCCCCTTGGAACACGGAGTTTGCGCCCTGAGCGCGGTGCCGGTACGGGCCGAACCGGCTGACAAAGCCGAAATCGTAACCCAACTGGTTTTCGGCGACTGCTACAGCCTGGTGCAAACGCAGGGCAACTGGGTGCAGGTGCGCACCACCGCCGACGATTACCTAGGGTGGATGGACGTGAAACAGCACACGCCCGTGTCGGCGGAGTACCTGGCCGCCTGGAGCGCACAGGAGCACCCGCGCAGCCTCGATGTGGTGCAGGTAGTCAGCAATGCCACCACCCGCATTCCGATTACCCTAGGCGCCCGCCTGCCGTTTTTCGACGGCATGACTTTGCGTCTGGGCTCCGAAACGTACTTCTACAACGGCGCCGCCACCAACCCACTCAACGGCCACGGTCCGCTGGGCCCCACCGACAAACGCACGGCCCTGCTGCTGAAAGCTGGCCAGCTGTTTCTGAAAGCGCCGTACCTGTGGGGCGGCCGTACGCTTTTCGGCGTCGATTGCTCGGGCCTGATGCAGCAGCTGTTTGGGCTGATTGGCGTGCAGCTCCCGCGCGATGCCCGGCAGCAAATCGACCTAGGCGAGGTGGTGCACTTTGTGGACCAAACCCGCCCCGGCGACCTAGCCTTTTTCGACAACGCCGAGGGGCGCATCATCCACGTGGGCATGATGCTCGACGACCAGCAGATTTTGCACGCCAGCGGCGAGGTGCGCATCGACGTGCTCGACCACAACGGCATCTACAACAAGCAGCGCCAGAAGTACACCCACAAGCTGCGCCTTATTAAGCGCGTGCTGCCCGCCTAGGTGCCGCTCGGGCCCGGCAAAGTACAAGCACAATAGGCAAGCTCAACTTGAACCAACCCGCACCGGTGTTGGTTGCGTAAACGGCTGGAAAGCCCTAGCTTACGGCTAGTTCCGAACGCTTACGACCCCCGGTGTATGGACCAAAAAGTGCTCGTGTTGAATGGCGACTACTCCGCCATTACCCTCTGCAGCGTGCAGAAGGCATTTGTGTTGCTGTACCTCGAAAAAGCCGAGCTGATTGCCAACAAAGAGGGCGCGTTCTTGCGCACCGTCAGCATGGCTTATCCCAAACCGAGCATTATCCGCCTGCAGCGCTACGTGCGGGTGCCCTACAAAGGCATTGCCCTGAGCCGGCACAACGTGATGAAGCGCGACAACTTTGAGTGCCAGTACTGCGGCTCCACCAAAAACCTCACCCTCGACCACGTGCTGCCCCGTTCGCGCGGCGGCGACTCGAGTTGGGGCAACCTGCTGACCGCCTGCGCCCGCTGCAACCACGCCAAAGGCCACCGCACCCCCGAAGAAGCTGGCCTAACCGTTCGGCAAAAGCCCAAAAAGCCCACCTTGGCTGGTTTTCTGAAACTTAGTGCCGGCACCATCGACCACACTTGGCACGCCTACCTCAACTGAACCGGCGCAGCACCAGCTGCCCGGTTTTTTTATGCCCAGGGCCCTAGGTGCTCAAGGCCACCGCAATACCACAAGGGCCCGGCAGCTGCCAGCTGCCGGGCCCTTGTGCTTATTTGGGTTGAAGTTGCGGCTTAACGGTTGCCCTGCGGTTGCTGCGTTGCGCCGTGGCGGCTGTCGTCGCTTACGGGAGTGTTAGAGGCGCCCGTAAAATTCAGCAAGTCTTGCGTGAGGCGGTCTTTGCCATCGGCCGTGGCAAACAGGCCGTGCGGCTCGCCATCGTAGCGAACGTAGGTGGCTTGGGGCAGCAGCTTGGCCAGTTGATCGGAGCTGGATTCAATGGGCACTGTTTTGTCGCTGGTGCCGTGAATGATGAGCGTAGGCACCCGAATGGCCAGCACATCCTGGCGGAAGTCGGTTTCGGCCCAGGCGTGGGCGCAAGCTTCGGTGGCGTGCGGCGAGGCCTGCAGGCAAATCGTCTGCATCCAGTCGAGCATGGCCTGGCTAACGGGGTGGCTTACCACCCCCACGCCGTAAAATTGCTTGCCAAAGGTTTGCAAAAAATCGGGGCGGTCTTTGCGCAGGTTCTTCATGATGTCGTCGAACGTCGACTTATCCACGCCATCGGGGTTGTCGTCGGTTTTTAGCAGGTAGGGCAGCACGCTGGCTACCAGCACCACCTTGCTCACACGGGCGCCGCCGTAGCGGTTCATGTAGCGGGCTACTTCGCCTCCGCCCATCGAAAAGCCCACTAGCGTTACGTTTTGCAGGTTCAGGCCTTCCAGAATGGCGTTCAGGTCGCTGGCCAGCGTGTCGTAGTGATAGCCGTTCCAGGGTTTATCTGACTTGCCGAAGCCGCGGCGGTCGTAGGCAATTACGCGCTTTCCGTAGTGCGGCAAGGTATGGGCCTGGTGCTCCCACATTTGGTGGTCGGCAGGCCAGCCATGAATCAGCACCACCGGGTCGCCTTGGCCCCAGTCTTGGTAAAAGATATTAACGGGGTTGCCTTGGGCATCTTGCCCAACTTTAAGGTAGCTCATACGCGGTGTGGTTGTGGGTTGTGTTCAATGCTGAATTTATTCAGTACTGCCGCAACCCGCCCGGCGTTGGCTCGCCTGCGCACAGCACGCACGCACTTTGCGCCACATTTGGCGGCCAGCACCCACGGCAGCCCGGCTAACCAGGCTTTTCGCCCGACAAACTTTTACCAGCCTTGCCTTATTAAATCGTTGTTGCCTCTCCGGAACTGGCGCCGCGGTGGTAATCACACTAGCCCCTAGGTGCATACCCACGCGTGCTTGTTTGGCAGCCTCAGGCAACCGGACTTAACTTCTTAATGCGCTAAAGCAAGCCCTTTGCGAGAGCGTGCCCCCTCGGGCGAGGCGCTACCCAAGTGCTTAATTCTTATCCTTATCAGGGAACGAGCGGCATCGTAGGCGCGTATAAAAGGCCTGCCACCCGCGCGCCATCCAAAACTGACAAATGTCATTTGTTGGCTTTGGCCCGTCGATGTGCGCAGCAGTCATTACCGCGTACCTTCGCGGCCCCATAGTTTTTCCCCGATTGCATGTCAGTACCCAAGTTTGCCGCCGTTCGGCAAAAAGAGTCGTTTCACAATGAGCTGAAGCGGCGCGTCAACGCCTATTTCGAAGAATCGGGCAAAGCCACCACCGGCAATGCCACCTTGTTCACGAAGGCCGCCCTGCTTACCGGTGCGCTGCTGTTTCTCTACATCCACCTGGTGTTCTTCACGCCTTCCACGGGTTTGGCCATTCTGGAGTGTATCCTGATGGGTGGGGTAGGAGCCGCTATCGGCTTCAACATCATGCACGACGGCGCCCACGGCTCCTTTTCGAAGCACGGCTGGCTAAACCAAGCCGCCGCGTTTACCCTGAACGTGTTCGGCGGCAACTCCTTCATGTGGAACATGAAGCACAACCTCATCCACCACATGTACACCAACATCGATGGCGTAGACGACGACATCGATGCCCAGCCCTGGTTGCGCCTGAGCGAAACCCAGCCGCGCCGCGCCCTGCACCGCTACCAGCACTACTACTTCTGGTTTTTGTACGCGCTGTTTTACCTGGCCTGGGTCGTGATGATGGACTACCAAAAATACTTCAAAGGCTCTATCGGCTCGGTTCCGCTGAAGAAGATGGAAACCAAAGATCAGCTGGTGTTCTGGGGCTTTAAGGCGCTGTACCTCGTGCTGTTCGTGGGCATTCCCATCTACGTCGTGGGCTTCGTGTCGTGGGTTATCGGCTTTCTGATCTTCGCCGCCGTGGCCGGTTTCTCGCTGAGCCTGGTGTTCCAGCTGGCCCACACCGTAGAGCCCGCCACCTTCCCTGTACCCGACGCGCAGACCTACAAAATGGAAGACGAGTGGGCCGTGCATCAGCTCAAAACCACCGCCAACTTCGCCACTAACAACAAGGTGGTAACCTGGCTCCTAGGTGGCCTGAACTTCCAAGTAGAGCATCACCTGTTTCCCAAGATTTCGCACGTTCACTACCCGGCCATCAGCAAGATCATCAAGCAGGCCTGCGAGGAGTTCAACGTGACCTACAACGAATTCCCCCGCATGCGCTCGGCCGTGCTGTCGCACGTGCTGTTTTTGCGGCAGATGGGACGGGCGTAGTAATTGTCGCTGACCTTTATTAGCAACGGCCTGCTTCCCTTGAAGCAGGCCGTTGCTATTTTTCAGGTTATGCAAGTGGCCTAGGGCTTCAGATGCTAAGCCAATAGTTCAGGTATATGTACCTATGCGACGGAAAAAACAGCAATCAACCTTAATCAGAGCCTTAATTTATATATGGGTACATCGAATTGACCTCACCTTACTGTTAATGTTTCCCTTATTATTTATAGCCATTGAAGCAGTCAAACGGCAGTGGCGGAACAATCTATTGCATAATGGGAAAGAAGCATACGGGGTTATTACAAGTGTGAACAGTAAGAATACTCGCGTTAGCTATAAGGTAAGCGGCACAAAAGTCGATGCAGTGGTATCAACCCATTCTAGTGATGAGTTGAAAGCCGGAGACACGTGTAAACTCAAGTATAATCCTCACGACCTCCAAGAGGTAATTCTGGTTGTAAAATGAGGGCAATCAATACTTAATTGAATAGTAGCGTAAACTTCGTAGCAGTCAGCTACATCTATTTTACTGACTTAAAATCAGTATCTTTGCGGCCCTGCCAGGGTGGCGGGACAGGGCTTTAGCTCTGGAAATCAATACAAACGCGTTCCGGAGGCGGGCCCTGCGCCGGACGTGTACACGAGGGCCAACTGCAATATCATGGCAGAAATGGTAGACAACTTCGACTGGGACAACGTCGGAGCCAACAGCTTCGGCGGCAACTACTCGCAAGAGGAGCGCGCCCGTCTCGAAGAAATGTACGCCGGTACGCTCACCACCGTTGAGGAGGAGCAAGTAGTAAAAGGCACGGTAGTTTCGGTCGGCGACCGTGACGTAATCGTGAACATCGGTTTCAAATCGGACGGTCTGGTTCCGCGCTCGGAATTCCGCGACCTGACCGACCTGAAAGCCGGTGACGAGGTTGAAGTATTCATCGAAGACCAGGAAGATGCCAACGGCCAGCTGATCCTTTCGCGTAAGAAGGCGAAGATCAAGCAGGCTTGGAAGGCCATCTACGACGCGCTCGAAAACGACACCATCCTGGAAGGTGTAGTTAAGCGTCGTACCAAGGGCGGTCTGATCATGGAGCTGGACGGCGTAGAAGCCTTCTTGCCCGGCTCGCAGATCGACGTGAAGCCCATCCGCGACTTCGACATCTATGTTGGTCGTCGCATGGAGGTGAAAGTGGTGAAAATCAACGCCGCTTTCGACAACGTGGTTGTTTCGCACAAAGTCCTCATCGAAAAGGACCTGGAGAAGCAGCGCGAAGCCATCCTCAACAACCTGGAGAAAGGCCAGATCCTCGAGGGCGTTATCAAGAACATGACCAACTTCGGTGTGTTCATCGACCTCGGCGGCGTAGACGGCCTGCTGCACATCACCGACATCTCGTGGGGCCGCATCGCTCACCCGAGCGAGGTATTGCAGCTCGACCAGAAGCTGAACGTAGTAGTTCTGGACTTCGACGAAGCCAAGAAGCGTATTTCGCTTGGCCTGAAGCAGCTGACCCCGCACCCGTGGGATTCGTTGCCGCAAGACCTGCAGCCCGGCTCGCGCGTACAAGGCCGCATTGTGAACGTAGCCGACTACGGTGCGTTCATGGAGATTGTGCCTGGCGTTGAAGGCCTGATCCACGTTTCGGAAATGTCGTGGAGCCAGCACCTGCGCAACCCGCAGGACTTCATCAAGCAGGGCGACGTAGTAGAGGCTCAGATCCTGACCCTCGACCGCGACGAGCGCAAGATGAGCCTCGGCATCAAGCAACTGACCGAAGATCCGTGGACCCGCGCCGATTTCGGTGGCAAGTACGCTGTAGGTTCGAAGCACAACGGCCTGGTGCGTAACCTCACCAACTTCGGCCTGTTCGTAGAACTGGAAGAAGGTGTTGACGGCCTCGTGCACGTTTCGGACCTGTCGTGGACCAAGAAGGTGAAGCACCCCTCGGAAATGGTGAAGGTGGGCGACCGTCTGGACGTAGTAGTTCTCGAACTCGACGTGCAGAACCGCCGCCTGGCCCTGGGCCACAAGCAGCTGGAAGAAAACCCCTGGGACACCTTCCAGACGGTATTCACCCCCGGCTCGGTGCACAAGGCTACCATCACCGAGAAGTCGGACCGCGGCGCCGTGCTGGAGCTGCCCTACGGCATCGAAGGTTTTGCTTACCCCAAGTCGCTGGCCAAAGAAGATGGCTCGCAGCCTGAAGTAGGCGAGGCGCTGGACTTCCGCGTAGTTGAGTTCTCGAAAGACGACCGTCGCATCGTGCTGTCGCACTCTGCAACTTACGGTGCCGGCCAAGAGGAGGAAAACAACCGCGCTGCCAAGTTCCAGAAGAAGAAGCCTGCTGCTGGCGCTAACGCAGGTGGCAACACCGGCGAAGGCAAAGTTGCCGATCTGAAGAAAGCGGAGAAGTCGACCCTAGGTGACCTCGACGCCCTGAGCGCCCTGCGCGACCGGATGATGGGTAACGAGCGCGACGCCGAAAACAACGGCTAAGCTTCGCTGCTAACCACAGCTAAATGAGAAGCCCCCGGCCCACAAGGCCGGGGGTTTTTTAGTGATATTTTTTGGGCACGCTACCAATGTGTTAGCGCTTGATGGCGCAAATACTGCAGCTTAGGTTTTGCAAAAGCAGCGGAATAAACTATGTTTGCGGCCCCAAGTCTTATTAAGGTGACGTGACCGAGAGGCTAGGTAGAGGTCTGCAAAACCTCGTACAGCGGTTCGAATCCGCTCGTCACCTCAGCCAAAGCCGGCCCGAGCTTGTTAGCTCGGGCCGGCTTTTTTGCGTTGTGCTGTGCCTAGATACTTTTGTTGAGCCGGTTAAGCAGGCAGGCAGTGGCACGTATTAAAGCATAAAGCCCCGGTTCAGCGAACCGGGGCTTTTGGGCTAACCTAGCAGCCAACTGTTGTCGGCTGTCAATACCTACGAGGCTGGACGCGGGGTTGGATTGGGGCAAAAGGAAAAACTTACGACCCTAGATAACGGAAAAAGCCGCGGGCCAGTGGACCGCGGCTTTTCCCATATTCCAAACAAAAACGCCCTAGGGCGTTCTGCAGTGTAAACCAGCCGGCGGGCTGATAAGTGCCGGAAGCGAAGCAAGAAAATCGGATGCCCAGCAACCAGTAAGTGGCCGCTGCGAAGGCCAAAACCCAATGCAAGGAGTTGGCAGCAATGCCGCCTCCGTATTTGTACGCGGCAAAATGCGTATCGGGCGCTAGCCGGTGGGCAAAGAGGAGCCGTAGAATAAACGTGCAACCGGAGCGCAGGGTAGCAATGCGCGAAAATGCTTGAGCTTGAGGTAAGTGGCCAGGTGTTTCGCAAAACAAAGCACTGCAACCAACGCCGCAATAACGAGCGGAAAACGTAAAATAGCCTTTCCTAAGCTGCTGAAGCCACATCCCAAAGCCAAGCTCAGCCGTAGAAGCGCCCGACCCATATTCTCTCAACCTTCCCTCAGCTATGAAAATCGTCGACCTCCGCACCATGCGTGGGCCTAGCTACTGGTCCGTGAAGCACCCCAAGATCATCGTGCTGAAACTCGACCTAGAAGACCTGGCCGATACCTGGAGCAACGCCGTGCCGGGCCTCGATGCGCGCTTGCTGCGCTTGCTGCCCGACCTCGAGAAGCCCCGCAGCAACGACGCCCGCGAATCGGCGAAGCGCCCGCCGCTTACGTGCGAGCAAATTGCCGACGGCGAGCCGTGGGGGCACATTGTGCAGCACGTGGCGTTGGAGCTGCAGCGCATGGCAGGCATGCCCATGCGTTGGGGCAAATCGCACCCAGCCCACGAGGAAAACATGGAGATGGTGCTGTTTGAGTACCAGGAGGAGCGGGCGGGCCGCGTGGCGGCCGAGGCTGCCGTGGACCTGCTGAACGCCTTGGTGCGCAAAGAGAAATACGACGTGCGCGCCATCGTTGATGAGCTGCACGAAATTCGGGAGGAGGAGTACTTTGGGCCGAGCACCTACAGCATTGTTGCCGAAGCGGCCTCGCGCGGCATTCCGTACATCCAGCTGCGCGAAAGCAACATCATTCAGCTGGGGTACGGGGTAAACCAAAAGCGCATTTGGGCCACCACCAGCAGCTACACCTCGCACGCCGCCGTTGAAATTGCGGGCAATAAAAACCGCACAAAGGCCATGCTGGCCGAAGCCGGGGTGCCGGTGCCGCGCGGTACCACCGTGTACGATGCCGACGAGCTAAAGCAAGCCGTGGAGGATCTAGGCTACCCCATTGTAACGAAGCCGCTTGACGGCAACCACGGCAAGGGCGCTACCATCAACATCAAGAACTGGAAGGAGGCTTTGGCTGGCCTGAAGGCCGCACAGCAATACTCCGAAGCCGTAATTGTGGAGCAATTCATCGAGGGTTTCGACTTCCGGTTGCTGGTGATTAACGGCAAGCTGGTAGCCGCGGCCAAGCGTACGCCAGCCGCCGTTACCGGCGACGGGGTACACACCATTCAGGAGCTAATCGACGAAATCAACAAGGACCCGCGCCGCGGGGTGGGGCACGAGAAGGTGCTCACCAAAATCAAGATCGATAAGCACACCAACCAAATCCTGAAGGCCCGCGAATTGACGCCCAAATCGGTGCTGCCGGAAGGGGAGGTGCTGTACCTTAAGAGCACGGCCAACATCAGCACGGGCGGCACCGCCACCGACGTTACCGACCTCGTGGACCCGTACAACGTGCTGCTGGCCGAACGCGTGGCTGGCATCATCGGCCTCGACATTTGCGGCATCGATGTGCTGACCACCGACATTGCCATTCCGCTAAACGAAACCCGCGGGGCCGTAATCGAAGTGAATGCCGCGCCCGGTTTCCGCATGCACATCTCGCCGGCCGAAGGGTTGCCGCGCAACGTGGCCGCGCCTGTGGTGGACATGCTCTTCCCGCGCGGAGCCAACTCCCGCATTCCCATTTTCGCCGTTACGGGTACCAACGGCAAAACCACTACTACTTTGCTGCTCTCGCACTTAGTGGCCTCCAAGGGCTACAAAGTGGGGCACACCACCACCAGCGGCATTTACATACAAGGGCGGCAGCTGCAAAGCGGCGACTGTACCGGCTCGCAGAGCACCGAGTTTGTGCTGAAAGACCCCACCGTAAATTTTGCGGTGCTGGAGGTAGCCCGCGGCGGTATGCTGCGCTCGGGCCTCGGGTTTCAATACTGCGACGTGGCCGTGGTAACCAACGTAGCCGCCGACCACCTAGGCATGCGCGACATCCACACAGTGGAGGAAATGGCCGCCGTGAAGGGCGTGCTGCCGCGCACCGTGCGCAAAAGCGGCTGGGCCGTGCTCAACGCCGACAACGACTACACCTACGCCATGCGCCAGTGGGTCGATTGCAAAGTGGCCCTGTTTAGCATGGACGAGAACAGCCCGCGCATTCGTAGCCACGTGGAGGCCGGCGGGTTGGCCGCGGTGTACGAAGAAGGCTACATCACCATCTACAAGAACACCTACAAGCTGCGCATCGATCAGGCCGAGAACTTTCCCATCACCCTAGGTGGTCGGGCCAAGTTCAACATCGAGAATGCCTTGGCAGCATCCTTGGCGGCGTACTGCTACGGCTTCGAGAAGGACGACATCAAAACGGCGCTGCGCACGTTTGTGCCCTCGGCTACCAAAACGCCGGGCCGTATGAACGTCTTCCGCTTTCCCAACTTCGAGGTTATCGTCGATTACGCCCACAACACCCACGGCATCGAGAAATTCGGCGAGTTTTTGGCGGCCACGCCGGCCTCGCACCGCGTTGGCATCATTTCGGGCCTCGGCGACCGGCGCGAAGAAGACACCATCGATTACGCCCGAACGGCCGGCCGCATCTTCGACGAGGTGGTGCTGCGGCAGGACCGCGACCTGCGCGGCAAAACCGCCGAAGAGCTGGAGCGCCTCATGCGCTCGGGCCTGATTATGGACAAGCCCAATCTGCCCATCACGTACATCGAAGACGAGCTCGACGCCATTGAGTACGCCGTGCAAACCGCCCGCGAGGGTTCGGTTATTACCGTGTTCACCGAAAACATCAAGGGTGCCCTAGGGAAGCTGGAGGAGCTGCAGGAGCGGGTAGGCCAGCCGCAGCAGCAACCCGCCTAACGGCCCTAGGTGCCGCAACGCAAAACGCCCCGCCGGATGCTCCGGCGGGGCGTTTTGCGTTGCGGCTTAAGCCTTATTTCAGCGTGAAGGTGGTTTTGCCGATCAGGTAGCCGTCGGCGTACAGCTCCACGGTGTGGGGGCCGGTTTTGTACTCGTTGCCTTTGGCGTACACAAACTGCACGGGCTGGCGCGTGTTGTCGTACACGATTTCCTGCTTGGCGGTGTAGAAGGCTTCGTTGCCGTCGATCAGGAACGTGCCGCCGCCGGTGCTCAGGTTGTACAGCGCCGAGCCATCGGGCTCGAGCAGGCGCATCATGATTAGCTTGGTTTCCTTCGGGGCCACGTCGTTGCGCGACAGGTTGAAGGTAACCTTGATCTTCTCGACGCGCTTGGCTTTAAACTCGTTGTCTTCGTCTTGCGCTTCCTTGTTGCGGCGGTTTACCACGCCCACCCGAATGTTCTCGGCTTGCAGGCGCGAGGCAATGGCTACTTTTTCGCTCAGCTCCTGGTTGGAGCGGGCAATGGTGCCGAGGGTATCGGTAAGCTTGTTCTGACGCTCCTTCAGGGTTTGCGTCTCCGTGAACAGCATCTCGTTGTCCTTCTTCAGCTGGGCAATTTCATCGTCCTTCTGGCGCAGCTGGCGCTCAAAGTTTTGGGCGCGTTGCTGGTAGCGCTTTTGGTCGGCCAGCGAAAACGAGCCCGCCCGGAACGAGCGCAGCTTCAGCAAGTCGGCATTTACGCTGGCAATTTTGGCTTCGAGCGAGTCGTTGGCGAGGCCCATGCCTTGTAGCTCTTGGCTTTGACGCTCAAAATCGGCTTTCAGGGCTTCGTATTGCTTGATCTGTTCCTCCAGCTTGGTGTCCTTTACCTTGATATCGGCGGCGAGCTGCTCGTTCTGCTTGCTCTTCTGCTGATTCATGTAAAACAGGATACCGTTGATGCCTAGCAGCACGAGAAACAGCGCGACAATCAGCAGCACGCGATTATTGTTGCGGCGTTCGGGGGCTTGCTCTTGTTCCATAGGGGGGTGGAAAGTGAATGAAACCGCACCGGGATTAGCCCGGCCACAGCGTTACCTTTACGCCAAAAATACACGGATATTATAGCCGAGCAACTTTATTGCCCAGCTAGCCCATCGGTCATTGCATGTCAGCAACCACTTTCGACGCCGCTTATTGGAGTGCCCGCTACGCCGCCGGCCGCGACCAATGGGATGCGGGCACCGTTACGGAACCCCTGCGGGCGTACTTCGCCCAGCTGGGCCCCGCCGATGCCCGGCGTATTCTCATTCCGGGAGCGGGGCGGGCCTACGAGGCTGAGTACCTGCACCGTGCAGGTTTTTCGGAGGTGTACGTAGCCGATATTGCCCCCGAAGCCCTAGGTGCCTTGCAACAGCGCGTGCCCGATTTCCCAGCGGAGCACTTGCTGCTTCAGGATTTCTTTGCCCTGCGCGGGCCCTACGACCTTATCGTGGAGCAAACATTTTTCTGCGCCCTCGATCCGAAGCTGCGCCCCCGCTACGCAAAGCAATGCGCGCACCTGTTGCGGCCCGGTGGCAAGCTGGTGGGTTTGCTTTTCGAGGGGCAAGTGGGCCCCGGCAACGAACCGCCCTTTGGCGGCACGCGCAAGGAGTACCGCCGGTACTTCGAGCCGTACTTCGATTTCGTGCATTTCGACGCGGCTTATAACTCCATCAAGCCGCGGGCCGACCGTGAGCTGTTTATCTGCCTTCAGAAAAAAGCCGACGTTGTGGCCTAGGTGCCACAAGGTCATTTCACTACTTACATGCTCAATACCCTAACCGCTGCACTGCCCAACTTCGCGCACACCAACTCGGGCCAGTTTTTCCTCATGGCCGGCCCCTGCGTTATCGAAGGCGAAGAAATGGCCCTGCGCATTGCCGAACAGGTGCGCGCCATGTGCGACCGGCTGCAAATTCCGTTCATCTTTAAGGGCTCGTACCGCAAAGCCAACCGCTCGCGCCTCGATTCCTTCACCGGCATCGGCGACGAAACCGCCCTTAAGATCCTGCAGAAGGTAGGCCGCGAAATAGGCGTGCCCACCGTTACCGACATTCACGAGTCGGGCGAGGCGGCTATGGCGGCCGAGTACGTGGATATGCTGCAGATACCGGCTTTCCTGTGCCGCCAAACCGAGCTGCTGGTAGCTGCAGCTAACACGGGCAAGGTGGTCAACATCAAAAAAGGCCAGTTTCTGTCGGGTGAGTCGATGGGCTTTGCCGTGGACAAAGTGCGCCAATCGGGCAACCCACACGTTATTCTCACCGACCGCGGCAACTCCTTCGGCTACTCCGATCTGGTGGTGGATTACCGCAACATTCCGGCCATGCAAAGCTTTGGTGTGCCCGTGGTGATGGACGTAACGCACTCCTTGCAGGAGCCCAACCAAAGCAGCGGCGTAACCGGAGGGAAACCGCAGCTCATTCAAACCATTGCCAGCGCCGCCATTGCCGTTGGGGCCGATGGGCTGTTTATCGAAACGCACCCCACGCCCGCCACGGCCAAATCCGACGGGGCCAACATGCTGCAGCTCGATCGTTTGCAGACCCTGCTGGAGCGCCTAACGCGCATTCGCGAGGCGGTACGCTAAACGGTTTTTCTCTGTCATCCTGAGTCTAGCGAAGGGCCTTATTACGTGGGCCCGACCCCCCAACCCCCTCCCCAAAAGGAGAGGGGAGTAGATGCTATCAGACGTCAGCACCCCAGATGTCTCGCTTCGCTCGACATAATAACGCCCTAGGTCGCCAGACTTCCCCTCTCCCGGAGGGGAGGGGCCGCGCCCCGTGGGGGTCCCGTGGGGTCCCGAGAAGGTACCTACTTTGTAAGGATGACAGTAATATTGGGTCGAATCTTACACGCCCAAGCCGCGCGACGCTATGCGCAGGGTAAAATGCTGCTTGGGCGCATTGCGGCGGAAGAACACCAAACCAACAAAGAACAAGTCGATGGTCAGCGTCACTTCAGGGTGGGCTTTGATGGCTTCCCAGGCCCGGTCCATCTCGCCCGACCAATGAATGTCGTCGAACACGAACACCGATTCGTCGGTGCGGTGGGGGAGGCACTGCTCGAAGTAGCGCAGCGTGGGCTCGTAGCGGTGGTTGCCGTCGAAGAAGGCAAAGTCGATGGGCTGCTCCAACCGACCTAGGGCCTGCGGCAGCGTTTCGTCGAAGTTGCCCTCGATCAGCTCAACGTTGCCTAGGTGCAACTGGTCAAAGGTTTCGCGGGCAACGGCCGCCGTTTGCGGGCAGCCTTCGAAGCTAAATACGCGGGCCCGCGAACTGGCCGAAGCCAAGTAGGCCGCAGTCAGACCAAGGGACGTGCCCAACTCCAGAATGGTAGCGGGCTGCAGGTAATTTACCAACCGAAACAGCAGCTGCGCCAACCTAGGCGGTTTGGCCGCCGCGCGAGCAATGCTGCCCACGGCGCGCTCGGTGCCGGCGCCGGTGTGGGAGCCGGCACCAAAATCGGTGATGCGCAGGCGGCGCGTGTCCTCGCGCAGCGCGTGGCGGCGGGCCTCGATGGCCTGAAAAGGCCCGAACTCGCCGGTGTGGCAGACGACGTCGAGGTAAAGCGAAAAAACAAACGGGGAATGCAGCCCGTGTGCATTCCCCGATCGAAGCCAGTAGCGGATGTAGCGCAGTGCCTGGGGCAGTAGCGACAAAGCGGAGCGGGTTTAGTTGAGGCGGAACGGTACCACGAGCGTAAACTCGGGAATTTCGACCTCAAAGGTACGGCCGTCGGCCACACGCTCCATCAGGTAGGTGCCGCGCATCTTGCCGATGCCGGTTTTCAGGTTACAGCCCGATACGTACTGGTGCGCATCGCCGGGCTCGAGGGTGGGTTGCTGGCCCACCACGCCTTCGCCCTCTACCTCGCGTACCACGCCGTTGGCGTCGTAAATGTGCCAGTGGCGGCGTAGCAGCTTCACGGTGTATTCGCTGTGGTTGCGAATGTCGATTCTATAAGCAAAAACGAAATGTTCCTGGTTGGGGCTCGAATACTCGGACAGGTAGCTGGTCGATACGCTAACCGTCACGCCCTGAGTGGTTGTTGAGTTCATGGCAACGGGGCCGAAACGGCAATGGGTGAGGTTGGAAGGAGCTAACAGCAGCCTTTCGGATTTGGTTTACGTACGCAAGCCGGCTACGTTTGGCCCAAGTTGACGCATACGTTTACCCCTCAGAGGCATGACCGTAAAGATAGATGAAAGCTGGCGCAAGGTGTTGCAGCCCGAGTTTGAGAAGCCCTATTTTCAGGAGCTCATCCAATTTGTAAAGCAGGAGTACCAAACCCAAACGGTGTACCCCGCCGGCGGGCAAATTTTCCATGCTTTCGATGCCTGCCCCTTCGATCGGGTGAAGGTGGTAATCCTAGGTCAGGACCCGTACCACGGCAAAGGGCAGGCCCACGGGTTGGCCTTCTCGGTGCAATTTGGGGTACGCTCACCGCCTTCGCTCGTCAACGTGTTCAAGGAGCTGGAAAGCGACCTAGGCATGCCGCGCCCCGACAACGGCAACCTCGACCGGTGGGCGCAGCAAGGCGTGCTGCTGCTGAATGCCACGCTTACCGTGCGGGCCTCCACGCCCGGCTCGCACCAAAAAAAGGGCTGGGAGGAGTTTACCGATGCCGTTATCCGTATCATCTCCGAGCAGAAGGAGCACGTGGTGTTTGTTCTGTGGGGTGCCTACGCTCAGAAAAAGGCCGAGCTGATCGACAGCCGCAAGCACCTCGTGCTAAAAGCCGCGCACCCCTCGCCCTACGCCGCCGACAAAGGCTTTTTCGGCTCCAAACCCTTCAGCAAAACCAACGCCTACTTGCAGCAACAAGGCCTGGAGCCCATTCAGTGGTAAGGCCGTTCCAGCAGCTGTCATTGCGAGGACGAAGGACATTCCGCGCTTCGAGCGGCGTCAATTTTTCCTCTCGAGGCACAACTCCTCACCCAGCAGCAACCGAAAACGACCTAGGGCTGTAGCGCGGACTCTGTTCCGCGTTGGCCAGCACGAAATCGTGCGCGTGCTTTCGCCCATTGTCGATCGATCAAGACAAACGCGGGCTCAAGCCCACGCTACACGCACCGCATCCCTAGGTCAGGAATTACTATCTGGGGACGCGGACTACAACCGAAAATCGGTGTAGCCAAAGCCCGTGCTACAGCCCTAGGTCGTTTTCGCTTAGTGCTAAGGGTACGGCTCTGCCCAGCCCAGGACCGATTGCTTCACTTGGCTCGCAATGACAGCTCGGGAGCAGTGGCTTCAAAACACAACGGCCCAGTGAGCAACTCACCGGGCCGTTGTGTTTGATAAAATCCTGTGCGCCTAGTCGATGGTATTGAACAGGCGGCTCCAGCGGATTTTGCCACCTAGGCCCGCGTTCGGGTCAACCGACATCCAGATGAGCACGGCTTTGCCCACAATGTGGTCGGCGGGCACGAAGCCCCAGTAGCGCGAGTCGAGCGAGTCGTGGCGGTTGTCGCCCATCATGAAGTAGTAATCCTGCTTGAAGGTGTAGCTCGCCAAGGGCGTGCCGTTTTGCAGAATCTGTCCGTTGGCTACCGTAATGCCTTCGTTGTGCTCGTAGCGCTGAATGATCTTCTGGTAGATCGGAACGTTCTGTGCCGTAAGCTGTACGGTCTGGCCTTTTTTGGGTACCTGCAGCGGGCCGTAGTTGTCGCGGTTCCAGTTCACGAGCGGGGCCGGGGTGCTGTGCGGGTAGTCGGGGTTGTTCGGGAACACGTCGGCCTCCGCTTTGCCCGGCTCGGTGGCGTCGTTCACGATGCTGCGCACGTAGGGCTGCTTCTTGAAGAAAGCGGCCGTGGTGGCCGTCATGTCAACCATGTACACCGGCGTGTTGAAAGCCGGGTTGGGCTGCGGCGTGCCACCTTGGGCGTAGTAATCAACCACGCCTTGCTGCTGAAACGCGTTCTTGAGGTCGTCGTTGGGTTGCGGCACATCCACAAAGTAGCGGCGCTGCGACTGCGGCGGCGTGGGCTGCTGCTTGCCGTTGATGAAGACTTCCTGGTTTTTGATTTCGAGCACGTCGCCGGCTACGGCCACGCAACGCTTGATGTAGTTGGTGCGCAAATCGGCCGGGTGCTGGTCCTCGAAGGGCACGTTGAACACCACCACATCGCCGCGCTTCACCTCCGAAAAGCCCGGCAGGCGGTAGGAGGGCAGCTGAATCAGGTCGGAGTAGCTTTTGATGGAGGTGCCCCACAGCGTTTGGTGCGTAAGCGGCACTTGCAGCGGCGTTTGCGGGGTGCGCGGGCCGTAGTGCAACTTGCTCACAAACAAGTAGTCGCCCACCAGCAACGAGTGCTCCATGGAGGGCGTCGGGATGGTGTAAGCCTCGAACGTAGCCCAGCGGATAAGCGTAGCGGCCACCACCGCAAACAGGATGGCATCGCCCCACTCGCGCCAGAAACCTTTGGGTTTGGTTGGCTGCTCGGCCGGTTTTTTCTTCCAAAAAGTAACTGCCATGGAGAACAACAAAGCGGCAACGCCGCCTTTGGGTGTCGGTAGTGAAAAGATTTATGCGGCTGAATATCCGATTTTCCGCGTCGATTAGCGCTAACGCTGGCAAAAAGCTGGTATTGCAGCCAGAAGACAGATGCTTTTGCCGGATATAAAAAGAACGCGCCGAAACGCGTTCCATTTACTCGGGGCAAACCCTAGGTGCTTAGAGGCCTAGCAAGTCCTTCATGCCGAATACGCCCTTGTGGCCCGGCAACCACTCGGCGGCCAGCACGGCACCGTGTGCAAACCCTTCGCGCGAGTAGGCTTCGTGCTTCAGCTCCAGGCCATCCACGGGCGAGGTGTAGGTTACCACGTGGGTGCCTACGGTTTCGGCCAGGCGTTCCGATATGATGGCCAACTCCTCCGGGGCTTGGGCCGGGTCGTTGCGCCAGCGTTTCTTTTCGGGGTAGTGGCGCATAATGCCTTCGGCCACGGTAAGGGCGGTGCCGCTGGGCTGGTCGACCTTGTGCACGTGGTGAATTTCGCGCACTTGCACATCGTAGCCGCCAAATTGGTGCATTTTGGCCGCGATGTACTCGTTGAAGTGGAAAAACAGGTTTACGCCTACGCTGTAGTTGGAGGCGTAGAACAACGCGCCGCCCTTTTCCTGCGCCAAAGCGCGGGCTTCCGAGAAGTGGTGCAGCCAGCCCGTGGAGCCGCACACCACCGGCAAGCCTTGCTGCAGGCAAGCCTTTACGTTCTCGAAAGCCGCATCGGGGTGCGTAAACTCAATGGCTACATCGGCCTCGGCGGGGCCGAACTGGCTAAGCTGGGTTTCGGGGCGGGCCGGGTCGATGATGCCGACAACTTGGTGGCCGCGGCTTATGGCTTGGGCCTCAATGGCTTGGCCCATTTTGCCATAGCCAATCAAAAGAATCTTCATAGAAGAGCTAAAAGCGGCGCGGCACTGCCGGGCTGTGCCCGGGCCGCAGCGTAAAGGTAATGGCAACACCAGCCGCCGGCCCACTAGGAGTTGGCAAGGTGGTAGGCTGCCAGCGCAAGCTAAGGTCGTCGCTTACGTCGAAGTCGTGCAAGTGCGCATCAACCAGCGCATCCAGCATCTGCAGGGCGTAAGCGCCCGCAATGTAGGCAAAGAACACGTCGCGCTGCGTGCGGTAAAAGTTCAGGGCTTGCTGTTGGCTGGCATCAGTGCTGAATTTGCTTGAACGCTCGCCTGGATCGGGAAGCCCTGCGCGGCGCGCATTGTACCCGTCGCGAAACTCGCGGTAGCGGTCGAGGTAAAACAGCTCGCCGGCAATGGTGCCGCCTAGGGCGCCGTACACCAGCGGCAGCTTCCAATACTTGCGGTTGTACACCTGCCCCGCGCCGGGCAGTACCGCGGCCAGTATCACGGCCTTGGTCGGGCGGCTCACCCGAATACCTAGGAGCCGTTCGCGGCGGCGCAGCGAGTCGGGCACCGTGGGGCCAGCGGCCACCCGTGCCGAGTCGGAGCCGGCGGTAACCGTTTGGGCCTGTGCCGGTGCGGAAAGACAAAGCAGCCCCACTGCCATGAGCAATGGGGCCACCAGTAGGCGTATAGCGAATGGGTTGCTCATAGTGCCACCCTCAACGTGGTTAGGCCGGTTGCAGTATGCTGATGATGCGGTGCATGTCTTCGGCCGAATCGAAGCTGATGCGGATTTCGCCCCGGCCCTGCGCTGTGGGTTTTACTTGTACGCGCGAACCAAAGCGGTCGGACAAGTAACGCTCGGCACGTTTTACCTCGGCCGGCGGCACGGGTAGGGCATCCTCGGCCGGTTGGGGCTGGTTGGGCTTGGCAGCCACGGGTACCCCTTGGCGTACCAGTTGCTCGATGCGGCGCACCGACAGCTCTTCGGCCACAATGCGGTTGAACAGGTTGAGCTGGTGCTGCGCATCCTCCACGCTTAGCAGCGCGCGGGCATGGCCCATGCTGATGACGTTGTCGCGCAGGCCGATTTGAATATCGGGCGGCAGCTTGAGCAGGCGCAGGTAGTTGGTTACGGTCGAGCGGTTTTTGCCCACCCGGTCGCCTAGTTCTTCCTGTTTTAGGTTGCACTCGCTCACCAGGCGCTGGTAGCTCAACGCAATTTCGATGGCGTTGAGGTTTTCGCGCTGGATGTTCTCGATCAGGGCCATTTCCAGCATTTGCTGGTCGTCGGCCTTGCGGATGTACGCCGGAATAGTCTCCAGACCCGCTAGGCGCGAGGCCTGCAAACGACGCTCACCCGAAATCAGCTGGTAAGCGGCGGGGCCGGTTTGGCGCACCGTGATGGGTTGGATAATGCCCTGTACCCGAATGCTTTCGGCCAGCTCTTGCAGCGCTTCCTGATCGAAGTGCGTGCGGGGCTGGTAGGGGTTAGCTTCGATCTGATCGGTTGGGATCAGCCCTACGGAGTTGACGGGGTGGGGCACCAAGCTGCTCACCCGCTCGCTTTTCTTTTCGTAGCTACCCTCGATGAGGGCATTCAACCCGCGGCCCAGGCCACCCACGCGGCGCTTGGCCAGCGGCGTTTGGGCGGTTTTCTCTTCGTGCTTCTCTGACATACTCACTCTGAGGCCCTAGGGCCAGACGGCGGCCGAAGGGAAATCAAAAATAGCACAAAGCCCACGGAAGAAATCCACAATTTTTGTGGAACGTTGGTGGATAAAGTATATATGTTGTTGATGATCAATATTATATGCGTGGAACAATTCTTTGTTATGGTTCCAATACATGACTGTTTATGCTCCTTGGACGTATCGTAACTGATTCAGCTACAAGCTTAAAAGTGGTATTAGGGAAGCTTGAGCCCTTGCTATAACCGCTCGCGCACCAGCGTAAGCACGCGCTCCATTTCGTTGCGTATCTCGGGGCTCCCGGCTAAGTGGTTGTTGTTCATGAAGCTGAAGGCCAGCAACTGCCCCGAGCGCGTGCGCAGAAAGCCGCACAGGTTGTGCGCGTTGGTGAGCGTACCGGTTTTTCCCCACAGCCACAGCCCGGTTGGGTCGCGGTACACGCGGCGCAGGGTGCCTTGCCGCCCGCCGGCCGCCAGCAAATCGAATAGGCGAGCTTCCGGAACAAGCCGGTGCAGTTTCAGCAGCAAAGCCACTTGGTTGCGCGGGGTGGTGAGGTTTTGGCGCGAGAGGCCCGAGCCATCGACCCAGGCAAGCGAATCGGGTAAATCGAGCAGCCATTGCTTGCGGGCGTGGGCAATTACGCGTGCTACGCTCAGGCTGTCGTGGCCGAGTTGGCTGGAGCAAAGCAGCAGGGTCTGTTCGGCCAGCAGGTTGTCGCTCACGCGCATGGTGCGCCGCAGCAGCGAGTCGATACCCAGGCTGTAGTAAGTCCTAGGTGTTTCGGTGGGCCGGAGGCGCCAAGGGGCAGGGCGCACTTTGCGCTTGAGGGTATCGCGCAGCAGCGTAAGCAGTAGCTCGCGGCTTGTCCGGAACGGCGACTCATCGGTCCAGGAGGACCTAGGGCTGGGGTACCAGGTGTAGCGGTTGGCCTCCAGCGCACGGGCCACGTGGTCGGGGCTGGTGGCGCCGCCGGCCGCCGGCTTCACGTACTTGGCAAACCACCGCGGCTGCACCGTTATGGTTGGTTGGCCGGGCTGGCGGTACTTGAAACGCACAACGTTGCCATAGATGGGGAATGTGCTGCGCTCGGGCTGAAAGTAGTACGGGTAATCATCCCAACTCCAGCCAGGGCCAAACTTGGGTTCGGCAGCGGGCGTCTCGGCGTAGTACAGCCTGCCCTGCCAGCGCTTGAGCAAATCGTATGCGCGGCGGCTCGGTACGTCGCCGTGCAGCAGGGTAGGGTCGCCGGTGCCCCGGAAAATCAGCGAGTCGCCGTGCACCACGTACTGCAGGGCGGGCACCGAATCGGGCAGTATACGCAGGGCAGCGTACAGCGTAAGCAGCTTGTGCGTGCTGGCCGGCACAAAGTACTTATCGGCTTGCCACGCCGTGAGCGGTTGCCCGGTAGCCACGTCGGTTAGCTGAAAGCCAACGTGGTGCTGGCGCAGCACCGGGGAGTTGTGTAGCTCGCGCAGTAGCCATTCGGCCGGTGCAGCCGAGGCGCTGGGCGCAGCAACGGGCAACGGGGTTTGGGCTTGTACTACGGCGACAAGCAAACCCAATTGAGCAAGTAACAGAAGCAAACGGCGCATGGAGCGCCTAAGCTACAACTCAGATGTACTCGGGTCGTGCGCCTGGGTGCAACTTGGCCTGCGGTGCTGCAAATTGCTGCAGCGCCCCTAGGTTGCTGCCATGGGTGGGTGCATAGTCAGGTGCAGGAACACATGCGGCGCTTGCCTGTTGTAAGGTCCACTCCAGCACCAACAACTCCTCCCCATGGAAATCGGCATTGATAGTTTTGCGGCCGCCCTGCCCGACCCCAGCACCGGCATTACGCCCAGCGGCGCCGAGGCAATGGAGCAATTGCTCACGCGCATTGAGTACGCCGAGCAAGTTGGGCTCGATGTATTTGGCATCGGCGAGCATCACCGCTCGGAGTACCTCGATTCGGCAACGGCGGTAATACTGGCCGCCGCCGCTGCCCGCACCAAGCGCATTCGGCTTACCAGTGCCGTAACAGTGCTCAGCGCCGCCGATCCGGTGCGGGTGTTTCAGCAGTTTGCCACCCTCGACCTCATTTCGCAGGGTCGCGCCGAAATGGTCGTCGGGCGGGCTTCCTCCATCGAGGCATTTCCGCTGTTCGGCTACGACCTCGATGACTACGACGAGTTGTTTGTGGATAAGCTCGACTTGCTGCTCAACATCCGCAGCAACGAGCGCGTGCAGTGGTCGGGCAAGTTCCGGCCGGCGCTTACCGGGCAAGGCGTGTACCCGCGCCCCGTGCAGCAGCCCCTGCCCGTTTGGATTGGGGTAGGGGGTACGCCGCAGTCGTTTGCCCGGGCCGGGGCCCTAGGTTTGCCGCTGATGGTGGCCATCATCGGCGGCGAAACGCACCGCTTCCGGCCCCTCATCGACTTGTACCGCGAGGCGGGCAACCGAGCCGGGCACGCTCCCGAAAGCCTCAAGGTAGGCCTGCACTCCCTAGGTTACGTGGCCGAAACCACCCAGCAGGCACACAATGAGTTCTTCCCCGGCTACGCTCGTACCTTTTCGGCCCGAGCACGCGAGCGGGGCGGCATGCCCATTACGCGTCCGCAGTTCGACGCGCAGGTTGGGCCGCGCGGTGCCCTGCTGGTGGGCAGCCCCGAAGAAGTTGCCGAGAAAATCCTGCGGCACAGCGAAGCCCTAGGTGGTATTTCGCGGGTAACGTTTCAGCAGGACGTGGCCGCGCTGCCGCACGAGAAAATTGCGCGCTCCATCGAGCTGTTGGGTACCCGCGTGGCTCCGCTGATTCGATAAGCAGAACCGGAAAAGCAAAGACTAAGCCGGCAGACCAAGCAAGTACAAGCGCTTTGCTTTGCCCGTGAGCACGCCTTTCTCCCAGGTGTAATCCGCCGATTGCAGCCCATCGAGCAGGCCATCTAAGTCTTGCAATGTGTAGGTGCGGGCATTCGAAACGGCGCCGTCCCAGGCAAAGCAAAGCGGAATGATGGGGATGAGGTAAGTAAACAGCAGCTGCCGCCAGGTAAGGGGCCGGGCAAACGGCGTGATGAAGAAGGCCATGATGAAAACCACGGGGATGGAAATCCACCACAGCAAGGCCGGCGAGCTGTTGTCGCTGATTTCGTAGATGCAAATGGGCTGCCGGCTGCGCTGCGCATCCTGCAGTATGCCGCGGGCTATGGCAGGAGGCATGTGGTGAAAGCTGCATACCATCGTCCGAATGCCCGTTAACTCTGGCCCAACTTGGGTGGCATCGACGGGGGCGGTGCGATAAGAGATGCTGTTATCGGCCGTTTGGTTGATGGCCGCGGCAAAACCTAGGTCGGGGTATAAGTCGGTTAGCAGCAGCGACGAGTTGGCCGACTGATTGCGCTTTTGCAGCTCCGTGAATACTTCGGGCATTGGGCCGCCGCTGCCCGAGCACAGATCGATGATGTTGTGCAGGCCCGTTCGTTCCATGATTTTG
Organism: Hymenobacter oligotrophus; assembly: GCF_003574965.1. Lineage (NCBI taxonomy): Bacteria > Pseudomonadati > Bacteroidota > Cytophagia > Cytophagales > Hymenobacteraceae > Hymenobacter > Hymenobacter oligotrophus. The sequence continues at coordinate 163,198 of NZ_CP032317.1, forward strand.
GTGAGGAGGAGCACCAAATCCTCGCGCGAGCCCAAAAACCGGTGCATAACGTTTAGCAGCCGCGTCATGCAGGTTCTGATCCACTCCGGAAACCACGGCAGGTCCTCAAACTCGAACAGGTGTATTCTTTTCATGGCAGGCATGTTAAAGAAAGCAGCGGATCCGCATTGTTTTTTTTCGGGTAGACCGATGATGGCGGGTACCGCATCGAGCGCTTAGGTCGAGGCTGGAGCTACGATGTTGTGGCCGGCATTTTCCGTCGCGGTACGGTTAAATATATGCTTATCTGAATTTTTTCCAGAGTTTGGGTAGCATCCTCGGCAAGTCTTCTTCAACCCAATCCTCGCCTTGGGTTTCAGCGGCCATAAAATCGTAGTCCAGGCCTTGGCTTAGGGCTACGCTGCGCGGGAACGTGTCGTCTTCCTCTTTGCCGGTTTGGCGTTGGTAAGCGGCGGTGGCTACGTACAGCAAGCTCTCAAAATCGCATTCGTAGGGGCCAGGCACCACTGCTGTTAGGGTATCGGGGTTTTGCAAAGCTGCCGCGAATACGGCTTGTCCTTGGCCGATTAGCCAGCAGCGGAAATACAGCCACGAATCATCCGTAACGTAGCCATCGATGATCTTTTGCGCAGCCATCAGGCCGTAATCGTCGGCGGCAATGATGTGCTGGCGCAGTGCCAGTTCAAAGGCAACAATTTCTTCCAGCGGCTTGGCCGCCAAGGCATTCATCAAGAAATGCTCTTTGCCCTCGTTGTCGGCGGGCGCAGCGGCAACGGCTTGGTCGATAAGTTGCCAGAAGGCGGCAGCGGGCATTGCGTTCATTTGGTTCGTTTTCGGGTTTAGTCGAGTACAAGAGGCAAGTTAGCCTAGGCGGCCGGCGTACGAAGCAGCAAGGCCCGAAATCAAGAGCCAGGCAAGGAAAAACAAAGTAGCGCGCAAGGAAGTAGGCACCCGGCCAACTCTTTCCCGTACTTTTGTTTCCCGTTATGCCAGACCGACACCTCACTTCCACGGCTGCGACGGCCAAGTACATTTTCGTAACGGGCGGAGTTACCTCCTCACTGGGCAAGGGCATCATTTCGGCCTCGTTGGCCAAGTTGCTGCAAGCCCGGGGCTTCCGGGTTACCATCCAGAAGTTCGACCCCTACATCAACATCGACCCGGGCACGCTGAACCCCTACGAACACGGGGAGTGCTACGTAACCGACGACGGCGCCGAAACGGACCTCGACCTAGGGCACTACGAGCGGTTTCTGAACGTACCCACCTCGCAGGCCAACAACGTTACCACCGGCCGCATCTACGATGCCGTAATCCGGAAAGAACGCGAGGGCGCCTACCTGGGCAAAACCGTGCAGGTAGTGCCGCACATCACCGACGAGATTAAGCGGCGCATGCTGTTGCTCGGCCAAAAAGGCGAGTTCGATGTGGTGATTACCGAAATCGGCGGCTGCATCGGCGACATTGAGTCGCTGCCGTTTGTGGAGGCCGTGCGCCAGCTGCGTTGGGAGTTGCCCCCGCACGATTCGCTCGTAATTCACCTCACGCTGCTGCCCTACCTCGCGGCTGCCAAGGAACTCAAAACCAAGCCCACGCAGCACTCGGTGCGCGATTTGCGCGAGGCCGGCCTGCAGCCCGACATTCTGGTGTGCCGCTCCGAGCACTCGATACCGGCCGAGATGCGCAAGAAAATTGCGCTGTTCTGCAACGTGCAGGTAAACTCTGTCATCGAATCGCTCGATGCGGATAGCATCTACTCCGTGCCGCTGCTCATGCGCAAGGAGAAGCTCGACGAGCGGGTTATCAAGAAAATGAAGCTGACCGGAGGCTTCCCCGACCCCGATCTTGAGGTGTGGAAGGATTTCCTAGGTCGGCTGAAGAACCCCACCGAAGAAATTACCGTGGCGCTGGTGGGCAAGTACGTAGAGCTGCCCGACGCATATAAGTCCATCCTGGAAGCGTTTGTGCACGCCGGTGCTCAAAACGAATGCAAGGTGACGGTGCGCATGATTCAGTCGGAGCACCTGACGCCCGAAAACATGGAGCAGATGCTGCACGGCGCCGATGGCGTGCTGGTAGCGCCCGGTTTTGGCGAGCGAGGCTTCGAGGGCAAGCTAGCGGCCATTCGGTACGTACGCGAAGCCGGCATTCCGTTCTTCGGCATCTGCCTGGGCATGCAGTGCGCCGTGGTAGAGTTTGCCCGCAACGTGCTGGGCCTACAGGGTGCCAACTCCACCGAGATGGACGCCGAAACGCCGTACCCGGTAATCGGGCTGATGGCTGACCAAAAGAACATTACCCAAAAGGGCGGCACCATGCGCCTAGGTTCGTACGTGTGCGAATTGCGCAAGGGCTCGAAGGCAGCCAAGGCTTATGGGCGCACGCAAATTGAGGAGCGCCACCGCCACCGCTACGAGTTCAACAACGAGTTTTTGCAGCAGTTTGAGGCCGCTGGCATGGTCGCTTCGGGCATCAACCCCGATACCGGCCTTGTTGAAATGATCGAGCTGCGGGAGCACCCGTGGTTTGTGGCCGGGCAGTTCCATCCCGAGCTGAAGAGCACCGTGCAAAACCCGCACCCGCTGTTCGTGCGGTTTGTGCGCGCGGCCATTCAGCACCACAAGCAGCAAGTGGCGGTAGCGTAGAGCTTGCATGTAGCGCGGATAGAAAAAAGAAGCATTTTTATGCCATTTGGGTCGTCATGCTGAGCCCCGTCGAAGCATCTCTATGCTTCGCCAGATACTACTCAACGAAGCGGTAGACATGCTTCGACGGGGCTCAGCATGACGTTCTTTTTTCGGTGTTGCACCGGCCAATTTGGCATGTTGCCCTAGGTGCGCCCGGTTGTTGCACCCCCGGAACCCAACCGACTTTGCACCGGGTTGTTAGCAGTTAGCTGATTGCCACGTACTTTTGCGGTTCGCTTGGGCAGTGGCGAGCCGGAGGCCGGCTGTAACTGCCTTTTACCCAATACCTAATCCATTCATGGATAGAAATCAGGCCACCGGCCTCATGCTCATGTCGGCCATGCTGCTGGTTTACCTGTTCTTCTTCTCGCCGAAGAAGGAGGAACAAGCCCAGCAGCCCGCCAAGCCAGCAGCTGCCGCCGCCGCAGCCCGCCCCGATACCGCCACCGCCGTTGCCCGGCCCGACTCGGCCACGCTGGTGCGCAACCTAGGTGCGTTTGCCGCTGCCGCCCAAGGCGCCGAGCAAAGCGTGGAGTTGCGCAACAACAAGGTTACCGTTTCGCTGAGTACCCGCGGCGGCCGCCCGCAAGTGGTGCTGCTCAACGACGAAAAGACGTACTTCGGTACCCCGCTGTACCTGCTCGATAAGCAGAGCGGCGGCATTGATGTGCAGGTACCCGCCGCCGACGGCCGCAAGGTGAAGCTCTCGAGCCTCAACTTCCGCCCCTCGGCTGTGCAGCCCGTAACCGAAGGCAACAAGCAAGGCCAGCGCGTGCAGATGGTAGCCGAACTGGCTCCGGGCCAGCAGATTCTGCAAACCTACACGCTCTACAACGACTCGTACCAGCTGGCCTACAACCTGAAGTTTCAGGGCCTGAATGGTTTGGTTACGGCCGAGCCGCTGACGCTGACCTGGCTCGACAAAGTGCGCCAGACGGAGAAAAGCGCCAAGCAGAACCGCAGCCACACCACCATCAACTACTACCTGGCCGAAGACGACCTAGGCTCGATTGCCGAGGCCAGCGAAGACCCCGAGGAGCAGGTGGCGCCCGGCCCCGTCAAATGGATCGGCCACAAGCACGACTTCTTCACGGCCGGCCTGATTGCCGACAAGGAGTTTGCCAGCGGCAAGTTCAACTCGAACGTTAACACCGCCGACAGCACTTTCCTGAAGACGCTGCAAAGCACCGTGCAAATTCCGGCCGCCGATGTGCAGTCGGCCAGCGGGGCCAGCTTCCAGTACTACTTCGGCCCGAACTCTTTCCCCATCCTCAAGAAAGTGGCGCCCAACTTCGAGCGCAACGTGTACCTGGGCTGGGGCGTGTTTCGCTACGTCAACCGTTTCCTGGTTATTCCGGTCTTCAACTTTCTTGAGCAGTACATCAGCTCGTATGGATTGATCATCGTGCTGCTGGTGGTTATCATCAAGCTGGCCCTGTGGCCGCTGGTGTACAAGTCGTACCTCTCGCAGGCCAAAATGCGCGTGCTGAAGCCCGAGATTGACCAGATCAAGGAAAAGTTCGGCGACGATCAGATGGCCGTGCAGCAGGAAACCATGAAGCTGTACCAGAGCACCGGCGCCAGCCCCCTGAGTGGCTGCTTGCCTATGCTGGCTACGCTGCCCATCCTGTTCGCGCTGTTCCAGTTCTTCCCCAACGCCATTGAGCTGCGCGGCGAGTCGTTTTTGTGGGCGCAGGACCTGAGCACTTACGACGACCCGATTAAGCTGCCGTTTATGGTGCCTTTCTTGGGCAACCACATCAGTTTGTTCACGCTGCTGATGACCATCTCGACGCTGCTGATGACCTGGCAGAGCAACCAGATGAACCCGGCTGCCATGCAGGGCCCGATGAAGTTCTACAGCTACCTCATGCCGCTAATCTTCTTCTTCGTACTGAACGACTTTCCGGCGGGCCTCACGTGGTACTACTTCGTGTCGAACATCGTGACGTTTGCGCAGCAAGCCATTACCCGCACCTTCGTCGACGAAGACAAGCTGCACGCCCAACTGCAAGCCAACAAGGAGAAAAACAAAGACAAGAAACCCGGCGGCTTCCAGGCTCGCCTCGCCGATGCAATGAAGGCGGCGCAGGAGCGCGAAACCGAAACGCGCAAGCAGTCGAAGAAGAAATAATTATTCGATTGACTGACAATGAATTAAAAGCCTCTCGGTTTATTGCCGGGAGGCTTTTTTGTGCTCAAATATTCGGTATTTGCAGTATTGGTCCGCTTTTGGCAATGGCCTGCGCACCACTTCTCTCAACAACTGTTATGCGTGCAACTTTACTTACGTTGGGCCTAGGTTTGCTGATTGGCGCGCTGCCCGCCTGCACCGTAAACTACTACGTGGCCACCCCAGCTGCCGCTCCGGCACCAGCCCCTGGCCCACAGCCCGGCTACGACTACGATTACCCTGTGCCCGGCCCGGTAGCCACGGGCCCGACTGGCCCCGGTAGAGGCCCTGCCTACCCACCGCCCACGGCACCACCTAGGGTGCCGCCCGTGCGCAGCACGCCTCCGCCGGTGCGCACCACGCCGCCACCCGTCCGGAATACGCCGCCCGTCAGAACTCCACCGCCCCCGGTGCGCAACAACCCGGCCCCAACCACTCCGCCGCCTGCGCAGGCGCCGAGTGGCCCCGCTACGCCGCCGCCTACCCAAACGCCGCCGGTGCGTCCGCCTCGTCCGCCGCGGCCCAGGGTAGACGAAACCAGCCCCAACCCCGCGCCACCCACCCAACCTCCGGGCAGCGGTACGCAGCCCCTGCCTACCGGCCCGCACAAGCCAGCTAACCCCAACACGCCACCCACAGGCAGTACTGTGCCTGCGCCGGCACCGCAACCGCCCGCGCTGCCCACGGCTCCGCCAAAACGGGCCGAGGTACCACCAGTTATTGCAACCGAAAGCCCGGCACCTCCGGTCAAACCCGATGTGGACCCTGGCCAGCCCCCGCGCCCCGCGCCCCACACCTCCGATACCGGCGTAACCCCGGGCCCAGGGCGCACAACCGAGGCAGAGCCCGTGCCGACGGCATTACCCATCGAGAGCAGCCCGCAGGTGCCCACGGGCCCCACCACGCGCCTGCCCGTTGAGTCGGAACCTTCGGCCGAAAACGCTCCGGTACCGCAAAGCAACACGCCGGTGTTGGTGTTCCGCAAAACGCCATGCCTGGGTAGGTGCCCGCACTACGAGGCCAGCATTTTTGCCGATGGCCGGGTGCGGTACATCGGCTACCAAAACGTGGCTAAAAGCGGTACGCACGAGCTGCACCTGCCCGCCGAGGTGGTGAAAACAATGCTGAGCCGCGCGGCCGGGGTAGGGTTCGGCGATTTGCAGACGCAATACCTAAGCGGAGCCAGCGACATGCCCTCTACTTTCCTTACCCTCAATGCGCCGGGCAAGCCCAGCAAAACGGTGCAGGTAGAGGAAGGCGGCCCCGCTGAGTTGGTTGCCCTGCTTAATTACATAAGCGCCGAGCTGGCCCGCGTGGGCGCCGGCGACGTAGTGCTCGACCGCTAAGTACATCGCGCAAACCGCAGGCCCCGCACAACGCTATGGTTGTGCGGGGCCTGCGGTTTTTACTTAGGTTGGTGGGCAAGCAAAGCGGTTTCGGCGGCAGGTTTCGCCGTTCTGTCGAATAAACGGTAAGCATATATTTTGTTCAATATTATGTATTAATAACAATAAAGCCGGGGCGGGCGTAAAGCAAAATGTGGTGTTTGACAATCAGCCGCATTTTGTTCAACAAACCAACTTGATATGTCTCATGCAGAAGCCCAGGCAATATCAGGGGAATACCTCGCGTTTATAAACAACAAAGAATTCCCTTGCGTAGCGGCCAAAACGGCCCTCACCTGGAATCAACTCCACTGCTTGGTGGTCGACCACTTGGCTTGCCCCAAGGACGATGCCGACATCCTGCAGTTCATATACGATTTCGTAGACGACTACCGCCAGTCGGAAAAGCTGTACCACAGCGCCGCCGTGGTGTTTAAAGGCCCCGAAGAAACCACCGAGGCAATGTTTGAGCAGCTGTTTTGGCAGCGGTTGCAAAGCCTCTCTAACCTCGATGCCCGCCGCTATGGCTACGACCCGCGCGTTGTGGCCGACCCCACCTCGCCCGATTTTAGCTTTAGCTTGAAGGAGGAGGCGTTTTTTGTAATAGGCCTGCACCCCGGCAGCAGCCGCGCCGCCCGCCGCTTTAAGTACCCCACCATGGTATTTAATGCGCACCAGCAATTCGAGCAGCTGCGCGAAAACGGCCGTTACGAGTATTTGCAGCAAACCATTCGTAAGCGCGACGAGGCATTTTCTGGCTCGATAAACCCCATGCTGGCCAACTTTGGCGAGGCCTCGGAAGCCCACCAGTACACCGGCAGCCTGCACGACGATTCCTGGAAATGCCCATTTTTAAGCCAACATGGACGAATTGACCGTAATACCGCCGCGTAGCGGCGCTGCCTTCGAGCTGCGCAAAGGCCAGCGCCTGCGCGTGATGGATTTGCAGGGCGAGCAAGTGTCGGATTTTGTGTGCTACAACCTGCACGACCGCGACGAGTACCTTTCGTCGGGACGTACCATCGACTACGCCGAAACCATCTTTCTCACCAAGGGCCACCCGTTTTACTCGAATCGCAGCAACGTGATGTTTGAGCTGGTGGAGGATACCGTGGGCCGCCACGATTTCCTGCTCACGCCGTGCTCGGCCGATACTTTCCGGATTATTTACGGGCACGAGCACCCGCACCGCGGCTGCTTCGGCAACCTCAGCGAAGCGTTGCAGCCCTACGGCATTAGCCCCGATGCCATCCCGATCTGCTTCAACATCTTCATGCACGTAACCGTGGATGGCGAAACCGGCAAAGTAGGCGTGCTACCGCCCAAAAGCCGCGCCGGCGACTACGTGGTAATCGAAGCCAAGATGGACTTGATTGTGGGTATGACGGCGTGTTCGGCCGAAATGTCGAACAACTACGCCTTCAAGCCCATCGGGTACCAGATAGAGGGCTAGCGGCCCTAGGTGTCCGAAAAGCGCCGGCCCGGCTGCAACGCTTGCAGCCGGGCCGGCGTGTTTTTAAGCAGGCGTGCCCTAGGTCAGTCCTTCCAGACGCGCTCCAGCACCAGTTGGTTCATGGGGTTGGGCGTGAGGCCGTGCACGTTGTTTTGCGTAAGGCGCACCACTTGGTCGTAGTACAGCGGAATAACGGGTACATCGCGCACCACGAGGCGGTCCATGGCTTGGTACAGCTCCCAACGGCGGCGGTCGTCGCGCTCCAATTTGGCTTGCTCGTACAGGCGGTCGAATTCGGGGTTGCGGTAGTGCGTTTTGTTGGGCCCGGCCGGCGAGAAGTTGGGGCCGTAGAACAAGGCCAGGTAATTTTCGGCGTCGGGGTAGTCGCCGAGCCACGACTTGGTAAACAGTGCGGCGCGGCCGTTGTCGACCATTTCCTGATGCGCCGCCGATTGATTTACATCAATCTGCACCTGCACGCCCACCTCGGCCCACTTCTTCTGCAGGTACTCACTTATTTCCTTAGTATCGGCCACGGTGCTCAGGCGCAGGCGCAGCGGCTTGCTGGGGCCGTAACCCGCTTCGCGCAGCAATTGCCGGGCTTTTTCGGGCTGATACAGGTAGCCCGGCACGGCTTGCTGGCTAAACGACGGCAGCGACGAAGGCACAAAGCCCGAGTGGCCCGGCACGCCCACGTTGTTCAGAAAATAAGCCAGCAGCTCGGGTTTGTTGAGGGCGTAATTGAGGGCCTGCCGCACGCGCCGGTCGCGCAGGGCGGGCTGGTCGGCGTCGCCGCGCAGGTTGGTGGGGTCTTGCTGAATGCCTAGGTACTCGGTGTTCAGGTACGGCACCTTTTCGAAGCGGAACTTGCCCGCAAAGTCTTCGCGCAGCTGGCCGTTGGGGTACAAAATCAGGTCGCGCGAGCCAGCCCGGATGCCCGACAGGAAATCGAGCTTGCCCTGCTGAAACGTCAGGAACTCCGATTTGCGGTCGGAAATAAAGCTGATCTGCACCGCATCGAGGTAAGGGAGTTGCTTGCCCTTGGCATCGCGGCGCCAGTAGTTGGGGTTGCGGTGGTACACAATGGCCGAGCCTTCGTCCCAACGCCTAAACACAAAGGGGCCGGTACCCACCGGGTGCTCCCGAAAGTCTTTGCCGTAGCGTTGCACGGCCTCGTGCGGCACCACGTAGGCGTAGGGCATCGTCAGGATACCCAGGAAAGGAATGAACGGCTCCTTGAGGTAAACGCGCACCGTGGAGTCGTTGGCCGCCACAAAGCAAGTGTCCGACGGCTCGCCCTGCCCGTTTTCGAGCACCTTGCCCCGGAAAATCCAGCCGCCGGGGCTGGCCGTGGTTTTGTCGAGCAGGCGCCGGAACGAGTACACCACATCGTGCGCCGTAACGGCCCGGCCTTTGCCGCCGGCAAACACCTCCGAGTCGTGGAAGCGCACCCCCACGCGCAGCACAAAGGTGTAGCGGCGGCCGTCGGGCGAAATGTCGTAGTGGCGGGCTAGGGCAGGGGCGGGGCGCAATGAATCGTTCAGCTCCACCAGGCCGTTGTAGAGCTGGGTAACCGCCCAAATGTTGGCCTGATTGCGGGAGAAAGCCGGATCGAGCGAGGTAAGCGCCTCGGGCTGGTTGTAGCGAAACACGCGCCGCTCGTCGGCCGATTTTTCCGCGGTGCCGCAAGCATTCAGCAGTGCCAGCACCGGTAGCACGAGGCTGCGCCCTAGGTGCGGGCGGCGGCGGAAGAACGCGGGAGGGGAGAGAAGAGGGTTCAAGTGCTTACGGGGCAAGGCACCGGCGGCGGCCATGGGCTTAGGCAAAGGAAAACAACTCAGAGACAGACTTTTGTTGGGCGGATGAGCACGGGCTTGGCTCGGCGTTCGGGCACCGCCCGAAGAGGTTTCGGGAAGCCCGCCAGAAGCCAAAAAACGGGCTCCGCGAACGGGAAAGACGTGTATATTTGTAGCAAAGTACGGCTAAATCTGCGCTCGGCCGCAGCCGTGTTTATCCGCTAACTTCGTTGCATGGAACTTACCTACTACGGACACTCCTGCTTTGGTCTGCACGTGGGGGGCTCGCGCCTCCTGTTCGACCCGTTTATCCGCCCCAACGCGTTGGCCAAGGATGTACAGGTAGATCAAATCGAAGCCGATTTTATCCTGCTCTCGCACGGCCACTTCGACCACGTGTCGGAGGTTGAGGAAATAGGCAAGCGCACCAACGCGCCGCTAGTAGGCATGTTTGAGGTGCTCAGCTGGTTTGAGCAAAAAGGCCTGCAGGCGCCGTACAAAATGAACATTGGCGGGCGGGCGCAGCTGCCCTTCGGCACCGTGAAGATGGTTCCGGCCGTTCACAGCTCCTCGATGCCCGATGGCTCGTACGGCGGTGTAGCGGGCGGCTTTGTGCTCGAAACAAACGAAGGCAACCTGTACTTCGCCGGCGACACGGCCCTGACGTACGAAATGAAGCTCATCGGCGAGCGGACCAAGCTCGATGTAGCGCTGCTGCCCATTGGCGACAATTTCACCATGGGCATCGACGATGCCCTGCAGGCGGCCCAGTGGCTGGGCGTGAAGCGCGTGGTAGGCATGCACTACGACACCTTCCCGCCGATTAAGCTCGATCACGAAGCTGCGCAACGCAAGGCACAGCAGGCCGGCGTAGAGCTGCTGCTGCTGAGCATCGGGCAAACGATTAATCTGTAAGTTGGCCGTTAGCGGTTGTCAGTTGGCAGTTTCTTACCTTCAAAAACTGAACACTGACAACGGACAACTGGCCACTGTCAACTAAAAAGAAATGGGTAAAATTATTGCGGTAGCAAACCAGAAAGGCGGCGTGGGCAAAACCACCTCGTCCATCAACCTCGCGGCGTCGTTGGCTGCGCTGGAATACCGCACCCTGCTGGTAGATGCCGATCCGCAGGCCAACGCCACCTCCGGCGTCGGCTTCGATCCAAAAGACATCCAACACAGCATTTACGAGTGCATGGTCGACGGCATCAATGCCCAGGACATCATCCTGCAGACCAATATTCTGCCTCACCTCGATCTGATGCCTTCGCACATCGACCTGGTGGGCGCCGAAGTGGAGATGATCAACCTGCCCAACCGCGAGGAGAAGATGAAGCAGGCGCTGGCGGCGCTGACCGACCAGTACGACTTCATCATCATCGACTGCTCGCCTTCCCTAGGTCTGATCACAGTAAACGCCCTTACGGCAGCCAATTCGGTAATCATTCCGGTGCAGTGCGAGTACTTCGCTCTGGAGGGTCTGGGCAAGCTACTGAATACCATCAAGATCATTCAAAGCCGCCTCAACCCGCAGCTCGAAATTGAGGGCATTTTGCTGACGATGTACGACGTGCGCCTGCGCCTCTCCAACCAAGTGGTAGAGGAGGTGAAACTGCACTTCCAGCAGTTGGTGTTCGATACCATCATCCCGCGCAACGTAAAACTTTCGGAGTCGCCGAGCTTTGGTATTCCGGTTATTCTGCACGATGCCGAAAGCAAAGGCTCGATCAGCTACCTGAACTTGGCCCGCGAAATCGTGGAGAAGAACTCCGTAACGCAAGACGGCGCCGCGTACGCCGAAGGCGACGCCGCCTAGCCGTAACCGGCGTTTGTGCTGCAAAGGGCATCCCCTATCTAGGGGCTGCCCTTTTGTTTTGCCTGCGTGCGGCGCCGCTTTACTGCAAACGCCCCGATTATCTACCCGAGAACAGCTGGCCCGAATGTGTGCACAATAAGCACTTCTGCGGGGCCGAGAACCCGGCCACTAGGGTGAATTATAACATAATGTAGAGCTTTTGTACTTGTTATATTATTCCTTGATACAATAAAATTTAGCTAGTATATTATCTAAACAAAACTTAAAACCGTACAAGGTATGCTCCTCTCCAGCTACTGCCCTCAGGCCGTGGCGCACTTCTGCTCTTCGCTCTTAGCTGCCCATTTTTTCTCCACCCGCTATGAAGCACGCTTTACTGTCATTTCTCCTGTTGATAGGACAGGGGGGATACTTCAGCGGTTCGGCTTCGGGGCAAAACCTGATCCAGAACGGCACTTTTAACAGCTACCCCACAACCTCGGCCACTGGCAACGAGTTGCCGCCCGGTACCGACCTAGGCGGCTGGAGCAGCGGCTTGGGCTACGCTGGCACCGGCATGTACCCGCCCGACACCAAAATATCAGTGCAAACCGGCGCTGTGGTGTATTACTACAACATGGTGCGCCAAGGCAGCTTCCCCGGCGACGCGGCCCACCGCGTGCCGCCCGCCAACACCTGGCTGTACTCCAACGGCAACGTTAGCGGCTTGCCCATGACGGTTTGGATTCAGCGCGTGAACGTGAAGCCCAACACCGACTACCTCTTCTCGTTTTACACTTCCAACGCCATCAGCTCGGAGCGCGACCTGAAGTCGGACCCGGTGCTGCGAGTCGAGGTCGACGGCAAGCCCGTGGGCAAGGACATGCAGGTGTACGACGAAGCCGACCCCCGCTCGGGCCACAACGGCCGCGACGGTTGGGACCGTCGCGTGGTGCATTTTCAAACTGGGCCCGCCACCACCAACATCGAGCTGAAGATTATTGACCTTGCCAACGACAGCAACGGCGACGACTTGGCCCTGACGGCCCTGGACCTGCACCAGGCCACCAAAGAGGAAATTGCCCGAACCACGGGCCCTACCGGGCTGGCATTGTTTCCGAACCCCGCCGTGCGCGCCACCCGGCTTGATTTGCGCACCCTGCCATTGGGCAAGTACGAGATAACGTTTGTTGATGCCGTGGGGCGCTGGATACGTTCCGAGCAGCACATAGGCGGCGAAATGCAGGCCATTGATCTGCGCGACTTGCCGGTAGGTACCTACCTTGTGCGGGTGCGGGGCGCCAACACCAACCACACCCTGCGCCTGCTGAAAGAGTAACCAACTGCTGACACCTAGCAATCCCGGGCGCGGGCCCGAAGCACCAACGTGTTTCGGGCCCGCGCCCGGGGTTTTTTAACACTGCGCTAGCCGCTCGCTGGTTTGGTAACTGCGGCAAACCTTGCAGATATCTTAAAATAGATTATAACTTTTCTTATGATCAAATGCTGGCGTCAGCGCTGATTCCAGCCAATCAAATACATCTTGGGTAGCTTATGTTTCGGCTTCCGGAAAATTTAACGGCCTTGCAGATCAAGGAAAACATTGGCTTGAATGCACTGAAAAGGCGTTTTAAAAGTTAACGACCGACAAACACGGTGATGCCAAAGCCACGGCGTTGCCGCTGGCTCATCTATAAACTGTAAATTTGTGCTTCATCCGGTACTTTGCCGGTAATATCACTCTTAATCATAACACGATGCGTAGTCTGATATTCTGCACAGTACTGGCCGGGCTTGCTGCCGGCCCGCTTGGGTTGGTAAGTGCCAATGCACACGCGGGAAGTGGGGAGGGAACAGCTCGGATGTTCGGCAACGCGGCAACGCGTTTGGCCAGCCCTGCGGCCTTGCCTGTGCAAGGCGCAGGTAGCGGACTTACGGCCAGCTATTTTGCCAACGGCACGTTGGCGGGCGCCCCCAGCGTGCGCCGCATCGATGCCGCTATCGATTTTAACTGGGGCACCAGCGCCCCGGCCGAGGGCCTGCCCGCCGATAACTTTTCGGTGCGTTGGGAGGGCCTGCTGGCGGCGCCCACCACCGGCCGTTACCGCTTTTTGGCCCGCACCGACGACGAAATACGCGTGTGGGTAAACGGCAAGCAGATGCTCGACACCTGGAACGGCCGCAAACCCAGCGCCGGCGAAGGCTACGTGGAGCTGGCCGCCGGCGAAAAAACCAGCATCCGGATTGAGTACGCCGACTCCGACGGCGACGCCCGCCTGCAGCTGCAATGGGTGCCTCCGGGCCAAGCGGCGCAGGTTATCGGCACGGGCTACCTGTACCCGCTCGGCTCACCTACCACGCCCGACCCAATAAACCCGGCAGCAGCCGTGGCGGCCGCCCCCGTGGCCAAGCCGCAACCAACCCCAGCCAAAAAAGCTGCGCCCGCACCTGCCAAGCCGGCTCCTAAAGCAACCGCTGCCAAATCGGCCGAGGCTAAACCCGTGGCCAAAGCCGCCCCCAAACCTGAAACCCCTAAACCCGAAGCTAAGCCCAAGCCAAGCAAGGCCGACGCCAAAGCTGCGGAAACCGTTGCTGCGCTGCCGGCTGGGGTGTATATCCTCACGTCGCGGGCGGGCAACAAACCGCTGGAAGTGATTGAGCCCGGCCGCCCCAACCGCCGGGCCTACGCCGAAGCCGGGGTTGGCGGACCCACTGCCGATGGCCGCAGCACTGCCCCGCAGTGGCGCATCGAGAGCTTGGGCAACGGCTACTACCGCATTGGTGTGCAGGGCAGCAACAAGGTGCTCGAGGTGCTGGGCAGCGCTACCTCCAATGGCACGCCCATGAGCCTATGGACGTACTACAGCGGCAACAACCAACTGTGGCGCATCGAGCCGGCCGAAGGCACTTACTACAAGCTCATTGCCAAGCACAGCAACAAAGCCCTCACGGCCAAGGACTCGATCGAGGGCGGCCTGCAGCAGTGGCGTTACAGCGCCCGCGTCGATCAGCAGTGGAAGTTGGAGGCCATAGCGCCCGAAGACAACGTGGCGCCCGTAACGGCGGCTGCCCCCGCCGACCTCAAAGGCACTGGCTCGTACAACATGAGTATTTACCCCAACCCCAGCAACGGCGTGGTGCAGCTGCGCTACTCCCTGCCCGAGGAAATTCCGATGGGGTGGGTGCTGTATAACCAAAATGGCGCTCCGGTGCGCGTATCGGACTACCGCCGCAAAGCCGCCGGCGCCCACCACCAAACGCTCGATTTTACGGGCCTGCCCGCCGGCGACTACAACCTGCGCATGACCGTAGGGGCCAATACCACCCGCGTGCAGGTGCAATTGCGCACGCCCTCGGCCGGCGAGGCTACCCCCGCCGAAGAGGCTTCTGCCGCAGGCACCAAGCAGCCCTAGGTCGCATTAAGCTCAACAGCCACAAAGGGCTGGCTCCGTGCAGGAGCCAGCCCTTTGTGGTTAGTACAGCACCCGAAATTTAATCGTTTGCTCTACCTGCCGCAGGGCCTTGATTACCTCCTGGTCGTATTCGCGGTTCACGTCGGTAATCACGTAGCCGATGTGCTCGTTGGTTTTGAGGTACTGACCCAGAATATTGACGGAGTGCGCCGCCAGCACATTGTTGATGTGGGCCAGCACGCCCGGCACGTTGTGGTGGATGTGAATAAGCCGGTGCGCTTGCTGTTGCGGGGGCAGCTGAATGTTAGGCAAGTTCACGCTCTGCAAGGTATTGCCGGTGTTCACGTAGCCAATAATGCGCTCAGGCACAAACTCGGCAATGTTGCGCTGCGCCTCGGCCGTGCTGCCGCCCACGTGCGGGGTAAGCAACACATTGGGCAAGCCGCGCAGCGGGCTTGCGAAGGGCTCGTCGTTGGTTTTGGGTTCGTACGGAAACACATCCACCGAAGCGCCGCCTAGGTGCCCCGCGCGCAAGGCATCGGCCAGAGCATCGATATCCACGACGTGGCCACGGGCGTTGTTGAGCAGCAACGCGCCGGGCTTCATCAGGGCCAGCTCGGCGGCGCCAATAAGATGGGTGTTTTCGGGGCGGCCGTCTACGTGCAGCGTCACCACATCGGCTTGGCGCAGCAGCTCCTCGAGGGTGCGGCACTTGGTGGCGTTGCCGAGCTGCAGCTTTTCGGCAATGTCGTAGTACAGCACCTGCATGCCCACGGCCTCGGCCACCACCGAAAGCTGCGAGCCAATGTTGCCGTAGCCCACAATGCCCAGCTTTTTGCCCCGGATTTCGAACGCGCCGTGGGCCGATTTGTCCCACACGCCGCGGTGCATCTGCTCCGACTTCACGGGCAGGCGGCGGGCCAGGGCAATGATTTCACCTAGGGCCAGCTCTACCACCGAGCGCGTGTTCGAAAACGGCGCGTTGAACACGGCAATGCCGCGCTGCATGCAGCCCAGCAAATCAATTTGGTTGGTGCCAATGCAAAAGGCGCCCACGGCCACAAGGCGGTTGGCGCGCTCCAGCACCCGCGGCGTTACCTGCGTTTTCGAGCGAATGCCCAGGATGCTTACGCCCTCGATGCGCGCCAGCAACTCCTCCTCGTCGAGGCCGCCGGGCACCACTTCCACCTGGTATCCTTCCTCGCGAAACAGGCGCTCGGCCGTGGGGTCGATATTTTCGAGCAGCAGCGCGCGGATGCGGTTTTTGGGGTAGGAGAGGGTCATCGGCAATTTGTTTTGGTAGAGAAACTCGTCGAACGAGGGCACCACCTCATCGGCTTGCGCCACCACGGCCGGCCGGGCCACGTTCTCGGTGAAAGCGTAGAAGCGGGCCGCCAGGCCAGCCTCCCGAATCTGGTAATCGGTGATGCCGTCGCCGAGCACGTACACCGGGGCGTCGTCGAGGCCCATCAGGCGCAACTGCCGAATTTTGCCGCCGTCCTGGCTTAACGGGTTGTCGGGGTCGAAGCCGGTGATGCGGCCTTCGGCATCGAAGGTGAAGGTATTGGCCAGCACTTGCTCGGGCGGAATGCCAAACTCGGCCACCACCGGCTCGATGAACTCGCGGAAGCCGCTGCTCACAATGTACACGCGGGCGGCGTATTGCTGAAAAAACGCTTGGTTGCGCCGGATGCTCTCGGTAACCTTGGTGCGCAGGTGCTCTACTAGTAGGTGCAGGTGTTCGCGGCGCGCAGGCAGCAACTCGATGCGCCGCCGCAACGATTCGCTGAACGACACGGAGCCGTCCATGCCGCCGTCGGTGAGGGCTTTTATTTGCGCTACTACTTGCTCGCGCTCGGGGCGGCCGCGCAGGGCAATATCAGCCAGTTCATCGAGCGCCTCCACTTGGGTAAAGGTGCTGTCGAAATCAATAACGATGTACGGAAGCGGCGGTGCGGTATTGGCCATGGTGCGGGCAAGGTAGGGCAGAAACGGGTAGGCTGCCACGAAAGCGGCACCGCGGCGCGGGCAGCACAAAAAAGCCCGCCGGCAACGGGTGCCGGCGGGCCAAGCTTCAAAAGCTCGAAACGGCGCAGGTTAGTCGTCGATTTTAGCTTTCGACTTCTTCTTTTTCTCCTTGATTTTGGCGTCGGCCTTGCCGCCCGGAGCCGTCAGCACCGAGGTGCCGTTGGTAGAGCCGGTGGCTGGCTGGGTGGTCGTCGGGCTGCCGGTAGTGGTCGATTCTACCGTGGTGGTAGTGGTTTCGGTGGTGGTGGCAGGCGTGGTTACGGGAGCTTGCGGCGCCGTTTGGGCCGGAGTGGTGGTCGATTGCTTGGTGGTGGTAGTAGTAGTGCTGGTTTGGGCGCTAGCGGCATAGGTACCGCCTACCAGCAGAGCGGCAAGAACAACAAACTTTTTCATGGGGAGTGGGTTAAAAACGCTCACACATACAGGCTCCTGAAACGAAGCTCGCTTTAGATTAGCCTTCAACGATATTTCGTGCGCAAGGTTGCCAACCGGGCCAACACCACGGCGCAGCCACCGGCTGCCGCCAGGGCAGGCCAAGGGCCATTGGGGCCGGCGCTTACTAACTTGGCGTTGTTTTGATGGTACCCGAACTACTACTCGCCTTGTCGGCACTGATTGCGACTGCACCAACCGCTGCCGAGCAGCCCGCCCGCACGCGCACCTTTGGGCTGGAGTGCACCACCACCGTGGGGCCGGCTGCCGGCGGAGCGCTCGAGTTGTGGGTGCCGGTGCCGCACTCCGACGCCTCGCAGGAAATAACGGCCGTGGAGGTAGAAACGGCTTACCCCTACGAGCTGCTCGAAGGCCGCTACGGCAACCGCATGCTGCACCTGCGCCTGGCCCAGCCGCCCGCCGCCGGCTTCAGCCTAACGCTGCGCTGCCGGGTTACCCGCCTCGAGCACCGCAACCCGCTGCTACCTAGGGCCGCCATGCGCAAGCTGCCCAAACCCCCGCCCGACCCCGAGCTGAAGCGCTGGCTTGGGCCCGACCGCCTGGTGCCGCTCGACGACCGGATTCGGCTGTGGGCGCACGAGGTGGTGGCCAAAGCCAATGCCCAAACCGACCTCGAAAAAGCCCGCGCCGTGTACGAGCACGTGGTAAGCACCGTGCGCTACGACAAAAGCGGGCAAGGCTGGGGCCGCGGCGACATTTACTACGCCTGCGACGCCCGGCGCGGCAACTGCACCGATTTTCACGCGGTGTTTATTGGCTATTGCCGCGCCCTAGGTATCCCTGCCCGGTTTAGCATTGGGCTGCCGCTGCCCGCCGAGCGCGGCACCGGCGAGGTGAAAGGCTACCACTGCTGGGCCGAGTTTTACACCAAGCAAACCGGCTGGGTGCCCATCGATGCCTCCGAGGCTGCCAAAAACCCCGACAAGCGCGCGTACTACTTTGGCACCCACGACGAAAACCGCGTCGAGTTCAGCCGCGGCCGCGACCTGGTACTCACGCCCGCGCAGCAGGGCGAGCCGCTCAACTACTTCGTGTTTCCGTACGCCGAGCTTGGGGGCAAGCCCTACAGCGGCCTGAGCCACCAATACCGCTACCGCGACGCCGCCGAGTAACCCCGCCCCAAGCGCTGCCTGCGGCCAAGCCCATTCCTGAGCTATGCAAATTGCCTTTACCCCGCTGGTAGTGCTGTTGTGGGCCGTGGTGGCGCAAGCCTTGTTTGCCGCGGCCCTGCTCTGGACGGCGCCGCTCAACCGGCTGCCCAACCGCTTTTTGGCTCTGCTGATGCTAGCTATTGCCCTGTGGCTGCTAGATGCGTTTTTTCGGGCGGCCAACGTGTACGGGCAAAACCCCAACTGGTACTTTGCCCCGATTTACTACTCGTTTGCGTTTGGGCCCTTGCTGTACTTGTACGTGCAGAGCCTCGTCAACCACGGGTTTCGGTTGCGCCTGCGGCATGGTTGGCACTTTGGCCCCGTAGTGTTGCAGGCGGCGCTGTACTGGTGGCTGCGCTTTCAGCCCTACGAAACGCGCAATTGGTTTTGGCAAACCGTGCACCAACCCTACACCTATCGGATCGAGTTTGTTGGCACGTGGGTTTCGCTGATGGTTTACCTAGGGCTGAGCCTGCAACTGCTGCGCCGCTACGGCCGCTACCTCAACGACAACTTCTCCGAAACCTCGCAGCTGCGCCTGCGGTGGCTGCGCGCCCTGCTGCTCGTGCTGGCTGCGGTAAGCGCGCAGTGGTTGCTAGAGGTGGTGCTGCGCGAGTTTTTCGGGCTGTATTACCGCTACGACTACTCCACCGAGTTGCTGGGCGGCGTGGTGCTGCTCATTGGGGTGGTGGGGCTTCGGCAGGCCAACATGGCGGCCGTGCATTTCGAGCCCGAAACCGAAACTCTGTTGCCCGAGCCGGTGGCCAAGTTCTACCAGCCAGAGGAAAGCCTAGCGTTGGCCTTGCCCAATGCCGCCGCGCAAACCCCGCTTGTCGCCAACGCCGCACTTGCAACGCGCCCTGCCCAAGCCGTGGATGCCGCGGTGGCCGAGCGCATACGCCACGCCCTCGAAGTCGAGCGGCTGTACTTGAACCCCACGCTTACGCTGGCCGAGCTGGCGGCCCACACCGGCTTGGCCCCCCGGCTGATTTCGTTTACCGTGAACACCGGTTTGGGCCAGTCCTTCAACGATTTAGTCAACGGCTACCGGGTGTCAGAAGTAAAGCGCCGCTTAGCCAATACCGACGATGCCGCCCGGCTCACGCTGCTGGGCATTGCTTTCGAGAGCGGGTTCAACTCCAAAACCACATTCAACCGCATCTTCCGGCAGTTTACCGGCATGGCCCCGCGCGAGTACGCCCGCCTGCAATAGCCGGAAAGGGCCCACATCATGATTCGGGGCGTGCCAACAACCGAATTGGGGCGTTTGGGGGCAACGCCATTGGCACTTTTGAGGCGTTAATCTCAACCCCGACGCCCCATGAAAACCCTGATGTTGGCCCCGGCTACCTGCCTGCTCGGCCTATTACTTGTAGCACCTAGGGCGCACGCCCAAGCCGCCTGGCCCGACCGCACCCGCGTGCTGCCTGACAAGCTGCGCCAAGTGCCGGTGGGCCTCGTGCTCTGGCACACGCCCAACCCCGCTTACCCCGAGCCAAACCCCAGTCAGCCCGGCCAGTACGTTTGGCGGCACAGCACCGCCGTGCGGGCCGACGTTGCCGATTTGCAGGTTGTGGAGTGCGGCAGTTTTATCTGGTACAACGAAAGCGGCTGGCAAGCCAACGTACGCTTATCGCCCGCCGAGTTTGCCGCCCAGTTTGGATGCCTGCAAGGCAAGCTCGCCAAAGGCCGCACCTACACCTACCCGCGCAACTACCGCTACGCTCCTGGCCAGCAGCTCTACGGCGGCGATGCCCTGTGGTACATTCTGGCTACCAACAGCCGCGGCCAGCTATTCAAAGGCATAGGCCTGATGGAAACCGAAGCCCAGCCGCTCAGCAACGCGGTCCGCACCCGCTAAACCCCGTCGCCATGATTACGAAAATGCTACTCATGCTCCACCGCCGGCCGCGTTTGCGGGTGCTGCTGTTGCTGGGCCTAACCGGGTGGTTGCTGATGGCCTTGCGGCCTGCGGCCACGCGCTACGTGGTGCGCCCATCGGCGTGCCAACTTACCTGGACGGGCTACGCCGAAGTAGGCGCGTGGGCACCCAGCGGTACCGTGCAGCTGCGGCAGGGCGAGTTTGAATACGACGGCACTACCGTGCGCAACGGAATGTTCGAGGTAGACCTGCGCACCATAGCCCACGATAATGCCCAGCTACAGCAGCACCTGCGCGGCGCCGATTTTTTTGCCGTCGAGGCATTTCCGGTTGCTGTGTTTCGGCTGGGGCAGGTGAGCAACGGGTTGGCAGCAGGGCAGCTTACCATCAAGGGCGTTACGCAACGCGTGGTGTTTCCGGTGGCGGTGCAGCGCACCGGCAAGGAACTGCGCGTTCGGGGTGCCGTAACCCTCGACCGCACGCAATACGGCATCCGCTACAACTCGCGCAGCTTTTTTGCCGACCTGGGCGAGCAAGCCATCCGCAACGATTTTCGGCTGGTGTTCGACGTGGTGGCAGTTGCCCAACGGCAGCCCGTACCTAGGCACGGCAAACCAACGTCAAAAAAGTAAGCCAAGCTCGCCCACGGTTCAAAACATAAACAATTTGCTGCACCGCCTAGGTGCTACGCCACTGTGCGCGGCCTGGCACCTAGGCGGCCTAGCCCTCGTGGTAGAGCTTGCCTGCTTTGTCGGCCGAAACTTTGATGCCTTTGATCATGGCCGAGCTGAAGCCCTGGTGCTCCATTTCGTTGAGGCCGGCAATGGTGCAGCCCTTGGGCGAGGTTACTTTGTCGATTTCCTGCTCGGGGTGCGAGGCCAGCTGCAACAGTAAATCAGCGGCCCCTTTGGCTGTTTGGGCGGCCATTTTCAAGGCATCGTGGGCATGGAAGCCGATTTCGGTGCCGCCCTGCGAGGCCGCCCGGATAGCCCGTAGAAAAAACGCAATGCCGCAGGCGCACAGGGCGGTGGCCGAGGTCATGAGCTCCTCGTTGATGCGAATGCTCACGCCCACCGTGTCGAACAAACGTTCTACCAAATCCAGGTCTTCTTCCGGAGCTTCGTCGGTGGCTACGCACGTCATCGATTGGCCAATGGCAATGGCCGTGTTGGGCATGGCGCGCACCACCCGCGCCGGTTGCTGCAGGTGCCGCCGAATGTCGGCGCAGCTCACCCCCGAAACCACCGAAATCAGCAAGGGCTGAGCGTGTTGGAAGGCCGGGGCTATTTCGTCGAGCAGTTTGTTGAGCTGCTGTGGCAGCACGGCCAGCACCACAATGTCGGCGCCCTGCACGGCCCCTAGGTTGTTGGAGGTAGTGGCGTAGCCAGCGGCGGCTAGGGGCGCCAGGGCCGCGGTGTTGCGGCGCGTAAGCGTAATGCGTGCAGGCTCGGCCATGCCGGCTTTCACCAGGCCCTTGGCCAGCGAAAGGCCAATGTTGCCGCTGCCCAAAATGGCAATGCGCGGGTTCGTGGGGTTCATCAACGATGGCTATTGTGGTGGGTGCCCGCCGCAGCGCCGGTGCGGCCTTAACAGGGCGGTGCTAGGTGGCACAATAATAACACTGCCGTAACAGGGGAGCGGGCTTCAGATCAGACCTTTGCACCGAGGTTTGCCCGCTCTGAGCTACGGGCGTAACCTAACCTGAAAAGCCCCGGCGCCAGGCGCCGGGGCTTTGTGTTGGGGCATGTTACAGGGCCGGCTCGTTTTGGCGCTGCGCGGTGCAAGCGGGTATCCAGGCAGTGGCTTGGCAGTTGGGGCAAGTAGCAGCGGCGCCGCGCTCCAGCTGCTGCACGCGGCCGCATTGGCAGCAAGCGTGCAGCCCGGCTTGCTCCACACGCTTGCGCTCCTGGCCCAGGCGCTCGGGCCAAATGGGCAGGCCGGGCTGCACGGCGTCGGGCTCGTAAAAATAGGCGCTGATGTTGCCGGTGGCCTCGATGTAGGCGCGGCGCACCTGGCCCAAGTGCTCTACCTGCAGCTGGCGCAGCTCGCCAAACAGCTCCTTCTGCGTCAGGTTTTGCTTGCGGAAGTTGTCGAGGTGCACGCGGCCTTCCTCAATCAGCAGCACCGGCGCGCCCTCGAGCCAGTCGCTAAAGCGGGGCAGCTTTTCGGTGAGGCGGTTGAAAAGCGTGTACAGCCCGGCAATCATGGCAAATACCACGGTCACGTGCAGCAGCGGCACGTCGTCGTAAAACATGGCGTCGCCGGCGGCCGAACCCAGGGCCAGAATAATGCTCAGCTCGAAGATAGACAGCTGCCGCACGCCGCGGCGCCCCGTAATGCGCAGCAAGCCCAACGTGAGCAGGTAAGTAACCAGGCAGCGAAAAGCCACCTCGAGCAAATAGGCGGGCGGAGCCTCGTCCGACCACAGCAAGCGCTGCCAGTCGAATGGCTCGATGGAGGTAAGCAACAACATGGCGGCAACTCTAGGGCCCGGCTGCGGCCGGGCGGTAGCACAAAAGCGCAGCACCGGTGTGGCGGTGCTGCGCACTTTTACGGAGCCGCGCCAATTTGGGCCGGCGCGCGGGCCACATTGCCGCCGAAGCGGTGCCTAAGTGGCTGCCTGCTGCGCGCGGTGCTTGCCGCACCTGGGGCCGCGGCCACCTAGGCGCTGGCCTGGTTGAGGTGACGCAAATCGGGGCCGCTGAGCGCGAGGTGCATGGCTTGCAGCAAATCCTGCACTTGCTCGGGGCTGGTGGCGCTGGCAATGGGCGCCGTGAGGCCGGGCTGGGCCATAATCCAGGCCAGGGCAACCTGGGCGGGCGTGGCACCTAGGCGGGCCGCTACTTCATCGAGGGCACTTACTATGCGCAGGCCGCGCTCGTTGAGGTACTTGGCCCCCACGCCGCCGCCGCGGGCGCTTTTCTGCAAATCGGCTGCGGAGCGGTACTTGCCCGTCAGGAAACCCGCCGCGAGGCCGTAGTACGGAATGACGCCCAAGCCGTGCTGCTGGCACACAGGCAGCAGGTGCTCCTCAAAATCGGCGCGGTCGTAGAGGTTGTAGAGGGGCTGCAGGCTTTCGTAGCGCGGCAAGCCGTGCTGCGCGCTGGCGTGCAGGGCTTCGGTGAGGCGCTCGGCCGAAAAGTTGGAAGCCCCAATGGCGCGCACCTTGCCTTCCTGGATAAGCTGGGCATAGGCCTCGAGCGGTTCGGTTACGGGCACGGTGGGGTCGTCTTTGTGCGACTGGTACAAATCGATGTAGTCGGTTTGCAGGCGCTTCAAGGAGCCTTCTACGGTGCGCAAAATGTAGCTTTTGCTAAGGCCTTTCTGATCGGGCGCTACCTCCCAACCTACTTTGGTGGCGATGACGACGTCGTGGCGGCGGCCGCGCTGCTTCAGCCATTTGCCGATAATGGTTTCCGACTCGCCGCCGTGGTGCCCGGGTACCCACACCGAGTAACCGTGGGCCGTGTCGATGGCGTTGCCGCCCCCGGCCACAAAGGCATCGAGCACCCGAAAAGAAGTGGCTTCGTCGGCCGTCCAGCCGAACACGTTGGCGCCCAGCACCAGCGGCGCAATCGAGAGGCCCGAGCGGCCCAAAGAGCGTTGTTGCATAGTCGAAATCGGAAAGAAAAGCCGCCCAACGGCGGATGACGCAAAATAAAAGCAGCAACTACCCCGGCGGGCCATGCTGCCAAGCCAGTGCATACGCAAACCAACCGGGCGGGGCCGGCCGCAGCTTGCGCGCCGCGCTGTATCTTGGGCACTATGCCACGGTTTCGTTTACCTGTTTTTAAGAGCCACCGCCTGGCCCGCTGGCCTTGGTTGGTGGCCGCGTTGCTGCTGGCCGCCAATGGCGCCCAGGCCCAGCAGGCACCTAGGGCTTCGCTTATCATCCGAAACGGGCGCGTGCTCGATGGCTCCGGCAACTCTTGGTTTCGCGGCGACGTGGCCGTGCACCAAGGGCGCATCGTGGCCGTGGGCCGCCTGCCGGCCAACTTCCTGGCCGATACCGTTATCGATGCCAACGGCTTGGTGGTAGCGCCGGGGTTTATCGATGTGCACACCCACATCGAGGACGATGAGCTGCGCCAGCCCACCGCCGACAACTTCATTTACGACGGGGTAACCACGGTAATTACCGGCAACTGCGGCTCCTCGCGCCTCGACATAGGCCGTTACTTTCAGGTGCTCGATAGTGCGCGGCTGTCGGTGAACGTGGCCTCGCTTATTGGCCACGGCGATGTGCGCAAGGCCGTGCTGGGCCGGGCCAAGCGCCAAGCTACCGAGGCCGAGCTGCAGCAAATGGAGCAATTGGTAGCCCGCGCCATGCAAGCGGGCGCCGTTGGCCTGTCCACGGGGCTGATTTACATACCCGGCACCTACACCCGCACGCCCGAACTGGTGCGCTTGGCACGCGTAGCGGGGCAGTACCGCGGCCTCTACGCCACGCACATGCGCAACGAAGGCGACAGTGTGCTGCAGGCCATACAGGAGGCGCTGCTGATTGGCCGCGAAGCCCGCTTGCCGGTCCAGATTTCGCACCTGAAAATAGGTGGCAAGCAGAACTGGGGCCGCGCGCCGCAAGCTTTGGCGCTGATTGAGCAGGCCCGGCAAGCCGGCCAGGAGGTTACCATCGATCAGTACCCGTACACAGCCAGCTCTACCTCGCTCAGCACCATCATCCCCGACGACGTGCAGGCCGATGGCCGCGACTCGTTGCGGGCCCGGCTGCAGCGCCCCGGCGTGCGCGCCGCCGTGGAAGCCGCCATGGTGCGCCGCCTGCGCCAGCGCGGCTTCAAGCACTACGACTACGCCGTGGTGGCCAGCTTTCCGCCCCAGCCCAGCTACCAAGGCCTAAGCATTGAGCAGATAAACCAGCGCCTGGGCCGCAAGCACAAAGCCGCCGCCGAAGCCGCTACCGTCCTGGACCTGGTGCTGCAGCACGATGCGGGCATGGTGTTTCATGGCATGAGCGAACCGGATGTGCAGCAGATCATGCGTTACCCCTTCAACATGGTGGCTTCGGATGCCGGCGTGCGGGTGTGGCAACAGGGCATGCCGCACCCGCGCGGCTACGGCTCCAACGCCCGCGTGCTGGGGCGCTACGTGCGCGAGCTGCGCGTTATCGGCCTGGAGGAAGCCGTGCGCCGCATGACGTCGTTGCCGGCGCAAACCTTCGGCCTTGCCGACCGCGGCCTGCTGCGCCCCGGCCTCGCCGCCGACATTGTGGTGTTCGACCCGGCCACGGTGCAGGACCACTCCACCTTCGAGCGGCCGCACCAGTACAGCACCGGCATGCAGTACGTGCTCGTGAATGGCCGCCTTACGGTAGTGCAAGGCAAGCACCTAGGCACCCGCGCCGGGCAAGTGCTGTATGGCCCTGGCAAGCAGTAGCAAAGCGTAGCGTGCAGTAGCGCGGTGTAGCGCGAACTTTGCAGTCCGCGTCCACAGATAGTAATTTTTGTTTCTGACCTAGGGAAGCGGCGCGTGTAGCGCGGGCTTTAGCCCGCGTTGGCGTGAACGATTGGCAACGGGCGGTTTCGCCCCAATGATTTCGTGCTGGCCAACGCGGACTGAACCGCAGGAAGGCGTAGCCAAGTCCGCGCTACATGCTACACCGCGCAACGCTTGAGAATACTATCTGCGGACGCGGACTACAACCGAAGGTCGGCGTAGCCAAAGTCTGCGCTACTGCTTGCCGCGCTCCAGCACGCGGTAGCCGTGCGGCGCTACGGGCAGCGTTACATCGGGGGCGGTGCGGTAGGCTTGGTCGGCAAACACATCGTGGTAATTGCCCGCCCATTCGCTAGGTATTTTCACCTCCTGCAACTCGTTGCCCATGTTCACGGCCACAAGCACGGCATCGGGGCCTTTGTGGCGCACGAAGGCGTACACCGAAGCCGGCGAGCTGAGGCGCGTGAACTGTCCGCACGGGTCGCCGTTGGCCAGGGCAGGGTTGCGCTTTTTCAACTGAAGCAGGCGCGTATAAAAATCCTGCAGCGGGTAGTTGCCCCACGCAATGGGGTCTTTGTCGAAGAATTTGAGGCGCTTGTTCAGGGCGGCTTCTTGCCCGCTGTACACCATGGGTATGCCCGGCAGCAAACCCGTTAGCACGGCCTGGGACACGGCGTTGTTGCCCAGGCGTTCGTACTCGGTGCCGTCCCAGCTGTTGATGTCGTGCGAGGAGGTGAAGTACATGAGGTGTGTGCTGGCCGGGTACTTGGCGCGCTCGGCTTTCAGGTACGTGTCGATGGCGGCTACGGGCTGCTGGCCGCGGGCTACGCTATCGAGCAAATAGCGCAGGCGCAAGGCGTACGTAGCATCGAAAGCCTTCTCAAGCATGCGGGTGTTAGGGTCGAACTCGCCGGGTTTAAGGAAGGGCGGGTTGTGCAGCTCGTCCCACTCGGCCAGCATAAATACCGGCTTTATTTTCTCGAGCTCCTGGCGCGTGTTGTTCCAAAACTCCGTGGGCACCAACCCGGCCACGTCGCAGCGAAAACCATCCACATCGGCCTCGCGCACCCAGTAGGCCATGCTTTCCGTCATGTACTGGCGCAGCTCGGGCTTGCCGAAATCCAGGTCAATCACGTCTTGCCAATCGGCTACGGGCGGCACCGGCTGACCCTGGGCGTTGCGCGTAAACCATTCGGGGTGCTCCTTGGCTAGTTTGCTGTCCCAGGAGGTGTGGTTGGCCACCCAGTCCAGGATTACATGCATGCCGCGTTTGTGCGCCTCCTGCACCAAGTGGCGCAGGTCGTCGAGGGTGCCCATTTCGGGGTTCACGGCGCGGTAGTCCTGCACCGAGTAGTAGCTGCCCAGGCTGCCCTTGCGCTTTTCTTGCCCAATGGGGTGCACCGGCATCAGCCACAAAATGCCCACACCCATTTTCTCGAGGCGCGGCAGATGTTTTTCGAAGGCCTGAAACGTGCCTTCGGGCGTGTATTGCCGAATGTTCACCTCGTAGATGCTGGCCTGGCGGGCCCACTCGGGGTGCTTAATGGTGTACTGCGGCGGGGCGGGGGCGCAGTCGTTTTGAGCGGTGGTTTCGGGTTGGCGCTGCTGGCAGGCGCCAAGCAAAGCTGCCGACAACAAACCCGTGGAAAGAACGGTGGATAGACGCATGCCCTAAACATACGCGGTTGCGCTTATTGCTGCGCACCTGCCGCCACGCCTGCGTTGCGCACCTAGGCCGCCGCTTTTGGCCGCAAGGGCAGCGCAGCAGCGGCCTTGCGCTTGGCAACGCTTGGGTGGTTTGGGCGCTTGGTGGGCAATTAGGTACAAGCCAGGCAGCCACCGATTTCGGGCCGCGCATTACCGCCCGAACCGCACGTACGTAGTACTACGCCCAACCCCAACGCCCTAGGTTGCCCGCGGGTAGCCGTAGGCAGGGCCAGCCGCCCAATTGCTATGCTGCTCGAAACCAAGCTGCCGATTCGTTACATCTTCCGGCGCATCATGCCCGATGTGCTGCGCGTGCTGTTCATATCCGTTATGTTTCAGCTGATTAAAGAAGTGTTTGGGCCGTATTTGCCGCCCGTGCCGCTGCAGCTGCCTACCATTTTGGGTAGCTCAATTTCGTTGCTGCTGGCTTTCAAAATCGGCCAGTCGTACGACCGGTGGTGGGAGGCGCGGCGCATTTGGGGCGCCATCGTAAACGACTCCCGCTCGGTGGTGCTGCAGCTCAGTAATTTTTTGCCGCCCGAAGCCAAGGCGCCCGGCCCTGATGGGCGCACGCCGGTGCAAGCCCTGGCCTACCGCCAAATAGCCTGGAGCTACTGTCTGGGCCAGTCGTTGCGCGGCCTCGATCCGCTTGCGGGGCTCGAGCACCTGCTCCCCGAACGCGAATTGCGCTACGCCGTGGCGCACCACAACAAGCCGCTGGGCCTAATGGCGCTGCACGTGCAGCAGCTGCGCGAGCTGGTGAGCAACCGGTGCCTCAACTCCTTTCAGCAAATACAGCTCGACGCCACGCTGGTGCGCCTTACCGAGTCGATGGGGGCTGCTGAGCGCATCAAGAATACCATCTTCCCGACGAGCTACCGCCTGATGGTATACTTCTTCATCTACCTGTTTTTGTTTACGTTGTCCCTAGGTCTGGTAGAAACCATTGGGCTGTGGGAGGTGCCGGTGCTGCTGCTCACGGCCTCCACGTATTTTTTGCTCGAGCGCACCGCCCGCTACCTGCAAGATCCTTTCAGCAACAAGCCCACCGACACCCCCGTGACGGCTATTGCGCGCACCATTGAAATAAACCTGCGCCAGCTTCTCGACGAAACCGAGGTGCCCCCGCCGTTCCCGCCCGGGCCATACTACCTCATGTAGCCGTTTGTAATGCGTCACCAAATAAATTTCCGTGCTACAGGCAGGATTGGGCTACTCGAACTTGCGCAGGCGCTTTTTGCTGAGCTCGTAGCTGATGATGGCCGGCACGTAAAACGTAACATCGGCCAGCAGCTTGGCTAGCAGAATGCCGCCCGAGAGGCTGCCTACCATAGCCGGCAATGCGTACATCAGCCCCGGCCGAATGACGAAGCTGTCGGCCAGTTCGGCCACGCCAAACTCTACAAATAAGGCTCGTAAGTTTTTCAGGAAAGTGCGGCCGGTGTAAGATTTGCCGTGGGCTTGGCGCGTGCGGCGGGCGTGCAGCACATCAATCAGCAAGATGTAGCCGAAGTAGGCCGCGTTGCCGCCCCAGGTGCCGGCCAGCGCCGTGGTTATGCGGTTGCCCGTGGCCCAGTGTGCCCAAGCCGCGCACACCAGCGTAGCCACCACCGAGAGTACCTCGGCGGGCAGGTAGCGGCGGAGCCATTCCTTCACTTTTTGCTTCATGGGGCAATGCTTTGGGGCTGGTAATGGTGCCACGCTACAGCCAAGCAAGCAGCCCCGCCCTAGGTACGTAACCTGGAGCGGGGCTGCTACACTTGGCGGAGCCTAGGGGCTAGCGCATCACCAGTATGCGTTGGCGCTGGCCTTGGGCCTCGAAGTAGTAAACGCCGGCCGGTACGGGCTGTTTCTGGTCGTTTTGGGTATCCCAGCGCAGCGTACGCTCGCCGGGTGTGGTGCCGTTGGCGGCTAAGGTGCGCACTACTTTGCCGGTAGCGTTGCGCACTTGCACGTTGTATTGACCGGGCCGGTGCACTTGGTACTGCACCTCGGTGCCGCTGTTGGTGCTGCGGTCGGCTACGGCACCTAGGGTAAATGCCACCGGCGCGCGGTCGGGCTGCACGGCCTCGGCAGGCAGCAGGCGCAAACCGCGCAAGGCCAGCTCCACGTTTTGGCCGCGGGCCTGGGGCGTGTTGATGCGCAGCGTGCGCGTGGCGACATCGTACTGCCACGCCGACGAGGCCAGGGGCTGCCCGTTGAGGGTGGCCGAGGCGGGCGCAGCGGCTACCCTGGGTATCCACCACTGCACGGTGCGGCGGGCAGGCTCGTTGGGGTAGCCTTTGCCGGGGTACAGCTCTTGGCCCAGCGTGAGTTGCAGCTCAGCGCCGGTGTTGTTGGCGCGCAGGGCCCAGCGGCGGTACTGCTCGGCGGCTAGTGCTTGGGCGTTTTTGCCGTCGTCTTCGTACAGCTTGCTTTCCGAGAACTTGACGCCGGGGGCGGCGTAGTAGCGCACGTACAGCGTATCGGTGGGGGCTTGGGTGGTGTTGAGGCCCACGGGCGCCAGGGGCAGCAACGCCCCCGCGCGCACCAGCAGCGGAATTTCGCCTAGGGGCGAAGCAGCCCCGATGGTTTGGCCGCCGCGCACCGGCGCGCCGGTGCGGTAATCGGCCCAGGTGCCGGGGGGCAGCACCACGTTGCGGCGGCGCTGGCCGGGCTGCGTTACGGGTGCCACCAGCAAATCGCGGCCCAGCAGGTACTGGTCGTTGAGGTTGGCCAGGCGTTCGTCGGTGGGATGCTCGTAGTTCATCGGCCGCGCCAGGGGCGCACCGGTAATGGTGTTGTCGTGGGCCAGGGTGTAGAGGTAGGGCAGCAGCGAGTAGCGCAGGCGCACGTAGCGGCGCACCGTGCTTTGGTAGGGCTCGGGGTAGTACACGGGCTCGGGCGGTACGCCTTCGCCGTGCGGCCGCAGAATGGGCGAAAGCGAAGAGTGCTGCAGCCAACGGGTGTACAGCTCGGCATCGTAGGGGCCTACGCAAAAGCCGCCCGCATCGGAGTGCATGTAGCCCACGCCCGACAGGCCCATGCCCAGCATAATGGGCACCTGCGCCTGGTAGCCGCTCCAGGAGCGGTTAATGTCGCCCGACCACGGAAATATGCTGTGGCGCTGCATGCCGGCCCAGCCCGAGCGTGCCAGCAAAAACAGGCGTTCGGTGGGGTACTTGGCGTAATGGTTTTCGCTCAGGATAGAAGCCCAGGCCTGCCCGTAGGCGTTATGAATTTGGCGCGTGGGGCCGCCGTCGTACACCATGTCGAAGGGCTGGTTTTCTGGCTCGCCCAGGTCAAACCACCAGCCGCCCACGCCGTCGCGCTTCAGGCGGTCGTACTGCTCCCACATCCACTGGCGCGTGGCCGGCCGAAACATATCGAGCAGCGTGGCCGGCCCGGCCCAAAACGACTCTACGGTGTAGGGCTGGCCTTTTTGGTCGCGGCCCACCAAGCCCCGGCTGCGCACCAGCGCGTCGTTGCGGGAGGTGCGCATCACGTAGGGCTCCGAAATCAGGATGGTTTTGACGCCCACCGAATCGAGGCGGCGCATCATGCGCATGGGGTTCGGGAAGTTGGGCGCGTCCCAGGCAAAATCGCCCTGCCGCTTGGTGCCGCCAAACCAGTACAAGTCGAGCACCACGCCGTCAATGGGGAAGTTGGCGGCGCGCATTTTCTGGGCAATGCCTTCGGTTTCGGCCTGCGTGCGGTAGCCAAAGCGGCTCTGTATCAGGCCCAGTGCCCAGCGCGGTGGCAGCGGCTGCGTGCCCGTAAGGGTGGTGTAGGCCTCCAATACTTGCTGAAACGGCTGCGACTCCACATCGGCGGCGCCTTGGTTGGGGCGCGGCGCCTCGCCTACCAGCAGGTAGTACGTCAGTTGTTCCAACCCTTCGCCGTCGTAGCGCAGCACGTTGGGCTCGGTGGCGCCTAGGTCAAAAGTCCCAGGGGCGTGGTTGTCGAAGAACAGGCCGTACCCGCGCGACGACAGCACCACCGGCAGGGTGGTGTTCAGCTGCGGGTCGCCGTTTTGGTAGGCGTAGTGCGCCACGTTGTAGAGCGCGAGCTTGCGGCCGCGCCGATCGACGGGCAAAGCGCGCGAGCCCGTGCCGTACAGGTGCTCGGTGGAGCTGAGGCGGAAGCTCACGCCCGCGCCGCCGGCAGCGGTAGCCAGGTTGGCCTGGCGCGTATACAGCCCGCCGGCGTCGGCCAGCAGGGTATCGGCGCCGCGCATAAAGCTGATGCGCAAGGGATTCTTCTGCACCACTACTTCGAGCAAACCACCTAGGGGCTGCGGGTTTACGCGCAGCGCAGTGGCCAATTGCTGCAGTTTGGGCTGCTGCGTAATGGCCTGGCCGCGGCCGGGCGCCGAGCTGAACGCCGTGATGGGCCGCTGCAAACGCAGGCTTACCGAAGAGTCGCGGGGGGCAGGCGAGCCGCTGGGGTAAAAGTCGACGCGGTAGGCCTCGCCGCTGAAGCCGGCCCCGGGTGCAAACCACGGCTGCACGCGCACGGTGGCGCCGCTGGTGGTGCGGATGGTGAGCACGCGGCCTTGCAGCGCGTGGCTTTGGTAATTGCCGATGCTGCTGATGGGCGCCTCGGGCCGCTGAAACGGGTCGGTGGTGGGCGGGGCGCCGCCTTCGCGCTGGGCCAGGGCAGGAGCGGCGGTGGTCAGTAGCAATAAGGGCAGCAAACGGGTAACGTGCAGGGGCATCGGCAAGGGCGTATGAAGCGGCAAAATACCCGCTTTGCGGCAGCTGGCCCAATGCAGCTTTGGGCAACCGGGCTGCAGGCCCCTGCAAGGCCGGCCTGCTACGCCCCTAACCTAGGGCATAACGGCTGCCCGCGGGCAGCGTGGGGCCGGCGCCAGACGCATAACCTAAGTGCTTTGGCTTTGTTTTAATTATTTGAAAGTTAATGTGTTAAGCGAAAATTAATACAACAATTACCGGCGCGCGGGGTTCGGACAGTATTCTTCAACCAAAACCCAAGTACCATGCAAAATCAGCAAGGCAACAACGCACAAGCCGGTTCGCAGCAGCTCGATGCCACCCTGCAGGCGCTCCAAAACAACGACTTGCAAAGCCTCGCGCCGCAAGCCGGCCAAAACATTCAGGGCTGGATCAGCACCCTGCGCAACTCCAACAACGGCCAACTCTCGGGCATTGCCTCCGAGCTGGAACGCCTCAACGACTCGTTGCGCGGCGGCTCGCCCGATGCAATGCAGGTGCAGCAGTCGTTGAGAACGTTGGGTGAGCACACAACCCGGGCCGCGGAGTCGGCCGATGCCCAATCGCAGGACAAGCTGCGCCAGCTCGGCCAGGCGCTGTCGTCGGCTGCCTCTCAGCTGCAGGGCTAGCCTGTTGCTTTGCCGCATCCGGTAGGTTCGGCCCACCCCGCCGCCTAGGTGGCAGGGTGGGCCGTTGGCTGCAGGGGCGCCCGGCGGGCACAACGCCGCGGCGCTGCCAACGTAGGTTAGGCAACAACCGTTAGCCGCCACCCAAACCCTCGACGAGTATGCAAGCCTCCGGATCGGAAAACCACCCGCAGTTCGACGTTACGTTGCAAGCCCTGCAAAGCCCTGATTTGTTGCAACAAGGCCAGCAGGCACAGCCTTACATCCGGGAGTGGGCCCAGGCCTTGCGCCGCTCCACCAACAACCAGCTTTCCGACATTGCCTCGGAGCTTGATCGGCTGAACGACCTGCTGCAAACCGCCGCGCCCGACAAAGCCCGCGTGCGCCAATCGTTGGAAACCCTGGCCGAGTACACCGAGCGCGCCGCCGAAAGCGCCGGCGCATCGGGGCCCGAAATTCAGCAGTTAAGCCAAGCCCTGAGCAGCGCTGCCGACAAGCTGCGCTAAACCCCGGACCTAGGGCTTGCAAAACAAGCCACACCCATTATTGAAGATTGCAGCAGGTGCGGAGTAGCGCTCTGCCCAACAATACCCGGAAGCCCCGTTGGCGAAGCGCCACCGGGGCTTCGGCGTGCTAGGCCTGGCCAACAGGCCAAACACCCGGCTGGTGGTCAATCAATATTAGAATTAATATATATTATTTAGCTGGGCAACGGTGCGCCCACAGCCTGCATCTGCTCACTTGTGAGGTGCGGTAGCGCATCTCCGGCAGCAATTAATCGTCTTATTTATTTCTCAGCTGTAGTGAAAAAATCTTTCCGCTTACTCTCGTTTATCATCGGTGGCGCTTTGGTTGCGCTGCTGAGCCGGCCCGCCGACGTGCAGGCCCAAGCGCAAACCCCTGCCACCGATAGCGTTGATGTGTTGGTGAAGCAGGCCATGCGGCAGCTGCGCATTCCCGGTTTGCAGTTGGCGGTGGTGCGCCACGGCCGCATCGAAAAGCTGGGGCAGTACGGCGTTGCCAACGTGCAGGATTCGGTGCCGGTAACCAAGCAAACGCGCTTTTTTCTCAACTCCATCACCAAGGCGTTTGTGGGCGTGGCAGCCATGCAGTTGGTTGAGGCCGGCAAGCTCGACCTAGGCGCGCCGGTGGGGCGCTACTTGCCCGAGTTGCCCGCCAGCTGGCACCCGGTTACGGTGCGGCAGCTGCTCACGCACACTTCGGGCCTGCCCGATATCATGCCCGAGGTTGCGATGGTGACGGAAAACAACGAGAAAGCCGCCTGGGCGCAGGTGCAAACCCAGCCGCTCGATTTTCCGGCCGGCCAGCAGTTTGCCTACAACCAAACCAACTACCTGCTGCTGGGCAAACTCATCGATAAGCTCAGCGGGCAGCCGTTTGCCGAGTTTATCCGGCAACGGCAGCTCGAGGTAGTAGGCATGCCTCGTACAAGCTCCGGCGACGCCCACGACGTGCTGCCCAACGCCGCCCGCGGCTACACCTACACGCAGTACATCGACGGGCAAGTGCGCCGCGGCAAGCAAATGCGCAATTTGTTTGAAGTATTTCCGCCCTCGCTGCGCACGGCAGCGGGCATGAGCTCCACGGCCGAGGAGCTGGCTCGTTGGCTAATTGCCCTGCAGCAAAACAAGCTGCTGCAACCCGCCAGCCTGACCACGCTCTGGACGCCCGGCCGCCTCAACGACGGCTCGCAGCGTAGCTTCGGTGGTAAGCTCAACGGCTACGCCCTAGGTTGGCCTACCGTCGACAGGCCCGAGCACCGCGCCGTGGCGCCCGTAGGCGGCGGCCGCTCGGCCGTGTTTGTGTACCCCCACGACGACCTCGCCATCGTTGTGCTCACCAACCTGCAGGGCGCCAGCCCCGAGCGCTTTATCGACGAGCTGGCCGCCTGCTACATCCCCGACATGCGCGCGGCCGATGGCTTTGGCCTGCCGCCCGTAGTGCGCACCCTGCACCGCACGCTGCGCCAGCGCGGCTTTCAGCACGCCGAGGCCGAGGTGCGCAAAGCCAAGCGCCAAAACCCCAATTACCAGCTCTCGGAAGCCGACGTGAATGCCTGGGGTTACATCCTGATGCAACAAGGGCAGCTCGCCAATGCCTTATCGGTATTTCAGCTGAACGTGCACCTATACCCCAACAGCGCCAACACCTACGATAGCCTGGCCGAAGCCTACGCCGAGCTAGGCAACAAAAAGCTAGCTACCCAAAACTACGCCCGCTCTCTGCAGCTGAACCCGCAAAATAAAGCCGCTGCCGAGTACCTCAAAAATTAACGCGGCTCCGAAGTCCGCCGCCTTTTAAATACGCAATAAAAAGCCCCACCAGTAAGCGGTGGGGCTTTTTTTGATTGATGCGGCGGCCTGCCTACTATGTGGCCAAGGATACCTAGGGCTGTTTAGTAGCCCGCTGCCGTGTCGTCGCCGCGCGGGTCGGCGCCGCCTACCAGCGTGCCGTCTTTGCGCCGTTCAATCATGTCGATGCGGCCCCACGGGCTGCGCGGGTTTAGCTTGTGGCCGCGGTGCTCCAGCTCGGTGCGGGCAGCGGGGGAGAGGGCGCCTTCTTCCACATCGATGTGGTCGGGGAGCCACTGGTGGTGCAGGCGCGGCGCCGCCACGGCCTGTTGCGGATCGAAGCCGTAATCGAGCACGTTAAGCGTGGCCTGCAGCACCGAGGTAATGATGGTGCTGCCGCCCGGCGTACCTACTACCATGCGCAGTTGGTCGTTTTCGGTAACGATGGTGGGCGTCATGGACGAAAGCATGCGCTTGCCGGGCTGAATGGCGTTGGCCGTGCCGCCGATTACGCCATACATATTCGGCACGCCGGGCTTGGCCGAAAAGTCGTCCATTTCGTTGTTCAGCAAAAAGCCGGCGCCCTGCACCACTACTTTGGAGCCGTAGCGGCCGTTGAGCGTGGTGGTGCAGCTTACGGCATTGCCCTGCGCATCCACAATGCTGTAGTGCGTGGTTTGGTCCGATTCGTACGGGGGCAAGGCCGCGCCTGCCTGCACCTGCGCCGACGATGAAGCCGGACCAGTGGGGGAGAGGCCTTGCGTGCGGGTGCGCAGGTATTTGTGGTCGAGCAGTTGCGCTACGGGCACGCGGCCGAAGTCAGGGTCGCCTAGGTACGTGGCGCGGTCGGCGTAGGCGCGGCGTTCGGCCTCGGTAATCAGGTGCACGGCCGCGGCCGAGTGCCAGCCCAGCTTGCCCAGGTTGTAGGGCTCCAGCATCTGCAGCATTTGCAGCAAGGCCACACCGCCCGAGCTGGGTGGCGGCATGCTGATCACCTCGTATTGGCGGTAGCGGCCACGCAGCGGCGTGCGCCACGCGGGTTGGTACTGGTCGAGGTCGGCTTGGGCGATAATGCCGTTGCCGCGCTGCATTTCGGCCAGCAGCAAGCGGGCCGTTTCGCCCTGGTAAAAGCCGTTGCGGCCTTGGTCGCGAATCCGACCTAGGGCCGCGGACAGCTCGGGGTACTTCACCACGTCGCCGGCTTGCCACGGGCGGCCTTCGGGGTGGGCGTACACAGGCACGTGCTTGTTCAGACGCAGAAAATCGGCGCGGGTGTCGTTCAGGCCTTGCGCTTCTTTTGCGGTAAGCCGCAGGCCCTGAGTCGCCAACTCAACCGAAGGCGCTACCAACTGCGCCCACGGCAGCTTGCCCAATTTTTGGTGCAGCGCCACCATGCCCGCCACGGTGCCCGGCACGCCGGCGGCCAGGTGCCCATCGGTGCTCAGGCCGGGGCGCACGTTGCCTTGCGCATCGAGGTACATATCGCGCGAAGCGGCCAGCGGTGCCTTCTCGCGGAAATCGAGAGTACCCAACGAGCCATCGGCATGGCGATACACCACAAACCCGCCGCCGCCAATATTGCCCGCCGCAGGCAGCGCTACGGCCAAAGCAAACTGCACCGCCACGGCTGCGTCGTAGGCGTTGCCGCCTTGCCGCAGTACCTCCAGGCCAATGCGCGTGGCCTCGGGGTGCGCCGATACCACCATGGCCTGGCGGGCCGTAACGGGTGCCGCAGCCCTAGGTGCCGGTAGGGCAGTGGCACCGGCAGCGGTGGTGTAGGTGGCTGGTTGGCGTTGGCAAGCGGGCAAGCCAGCCAGCACAGCGGCAAGGCCCAGAGCAAGGAAGGAGCGGTGGAGCATGCAGCTAAATTACGTTTGTTGGTGTCTGAATTGGTTGTTAGCTGTTAGTTGATGGTTGAGAGTTGTCAGTGCGTTGGGCAATAAGGCAAATGAAGGACAACCAACAGTAACAGCTGATGACTAACAACCGACAACTCTAAACTGACAACTGACCACTAACAGCCAAAAGCTAACAGCTAATAGCCGACAACCACACCATGCACCACCGTTCCTGTCTGCCTTTCCTGTTTCTGCTTGGCGTGCTGGCGCCGGCCGCTTCGGCCCAAACCCTACCGCCCAACTTGTTGCTCGACGATACCTTCGACGACAACCGGCAGGGCTGGCGCGTGGCCGCCGATGCCAACGGCAGCTTTGCCTTTGAGGCCGGTACCTATCGCGTGCGCAACCAGCAGGGCGTGAGCCTCGAGCTGAAAACCCTGCCCCTGAACCTAGGAGCCGATTACGCCCTCGAGGCCACCGTGCAGCAACAAGGCGACGGCCGCGGCGGCTTGTTTTGGGGCGCTGCCGACGACGACAACGGCAACGTATTCGCCCTCGAAAACGACGGCCGCAGCTACGTGATTGGTCGCTGGCAGAAAGGCAAG
This sequence comes from Hymenobacter oligotrophus, assembly GCF_003574965.1. Lineage (NCBI taxonomy): Bacteria > Pseudomonadati > Bacteroidota > Cytophagia > Cytophagales > Hymenobacteraceae > Hymenobacter > Hymenobacter oligotrophus. Next base: position 200,668 of record NZ_CP032317.1, read on the forward strand.
TGGGAAGAGTTACGCCCGGCCACCGCCGTGCCGGGCAGTGCCAGCGGCAAACCGCACACCCTGCGCGTGCTGGTGCACGGCAACGAAGCCCGCTACTACATCGACGGCGCCGAAGTCTGGAAGCAAGCCGCCCTGCGCACCTACGGCACCTACCTAGGGCCCTACGCCAGCCGCCAGGCCGAGCTGCGCCTCGATCGGCTGCGTGCCTGGCACAAGGCCAGCATCAGGCTAGCGCCCGACCTGCCGCTTACCATGCAGCGCGAGCATTTGGGCTTGGCCCTAAACGAGCCCGACGTGCGCGAAACCAACCCGCGCGTGAGCCCCGATGGCCGCCAGCTGTATTTTGCCCGCGACGTGCGCCAAGGCGACGCCCAAAACCTCGACGTGTTTGTGGCGCAGCGCCAGCCCGATGGCCGCTACGCCGATGTGCAGCCCTTAGGTAAACCGCTCAACAACGAGGGCAACAACGCCGTGGAAAGCATCACGCCCGATGGCAACACGGCCTTGCTCATGAACCTCTACAAGCCCGATGGCAGCAGCCGGCCCGAGCGCGGCGCCTCCGTGGCCCGCCGCCGCCCCGATGGCAGCTGGAGCACGCCCGAGCAGGTGCGCTTTCGGGCTTTGCCACCCGCCGCCGAGCGCGCCGATTACTTTCTGGCCGCATCGGGCAACGTGATGCTGCTGGCCCTCGATGCGCCCACGCACCCGCAGAAGTGCGACTTGTACGTGAGCCACCAAACGCCCAAAGGCGACTGGACCGAGCCCAAACCCCTAGGTGCCACCATCAACACGCCCGGCGACGACTACGCCCCGTACTTGGCACCCGATGGCCGCACGCTGTATTTCGCCTCCAGCGGCCACCCCGGCTTTGGCGGCGACGACATTTTCGTGACCACGCGCCTCGACGAAACCTGGACGAAGTGGAGCCCACCGCTGAACCTAGGGCCGGGCATCAACACCCTGCAAGACGACGGTTATTTCTCCGTTACAGCCTCCGGCGACCATGCTTTTTTGGTAGGCACCAACGACCGCGGCAACTACGACCTTTACCGCGTAGCCCTGCCGCCAGCGCTGCGCCCCAAAGCCACCGTTCTGGTACGCGGCCGCACCCTCGATGCCCGCACCAACCAACCCATAGTAGCCGATATTAAGGTGGAGCTGCAGCCCAAGGGCACCGCCGCCGGCGAGGCCCGCGCGGCTACGGCGGGTCGCTTTCAGCTAACCTTGCCCGGCGGCTCGGCCTACGTGGTGCGCGCCACCGCCACCGGCTACTTGTCCACCACCGAGCCGCTTGACCTGAGCACCAACGCGCAGTACTCCGAAATCAGCCGCGACATATTGCTTACGCCGCTATCGGCCGGGCAGCGCATTGCTCTCAACAACTTGTTTTTTCAGCAGAGCAAGCCCGATTTGCTGCCCACCTCGCAGCCCGAGCTCGATCGGCTGGTGCAGGTGCTCAAAGACAACCCCGACCTTAAAATTCGCCTCGAGGGCCACACCGACAACCAAGGCGACCCCAAGCTGAACGTGAAGCTCTCGGAGGAGCGCGTGCAGCACGTGCAGCAGTATTTGGTGGGGCAGGGTATTGCGGCTGCGCGCCTGCAAACCGTGGGCTTCGGCGGCAGTAAACCCGTAGCGCCCAACGACAACGAGTACAACCGGCGCAAAAACCGACGTGTAGAGCTTGTGGTAACGGAGTAGCGATGCGCACCACTCGGCGCTAGTCGTTTCGGCCTTTTTATTTGCGTAGTTTATTTAACAACTTGGTCGGGCCAAGGCACGGCCGCGTACCACTCCGGTAGGCGCTTACCTTTGCCCCGAACCAAACGCCTGCTCCGATGGATACTGCCGAAGTTACTGCCCCGGTTACTGCTGCCGAACCGCAACTGCCCTTGGTGCAACAAGACCCTTGGCTGGCTCCTTTTGCCGAAGTAATTCGGCGCCGGCTCGCGCGCTTTGAGCAGCGACTAACCGAAATCCAGGCCGAATGCGGCTCTTTGGCCCGCTACGCCTGCCGCCACCAGCAATTCGGGCTACACTACGATGCGCGCCGCCGCGGCTACTGGTTTCGGGAGTGGGCGCCGGCTGCCGAAGCCGTGTCCATCATGGGCGACTTCAACCAGTGGGATAGGCACTACACGCCGCTCGCGCGCCGTGCCGATGGCGTGTGGGAGGTATTTCTGAGCGAGCAAACCTTCCCGAACCTGGTGCACGGCTCGCGCTACAAAGTACACATAGTGGCCGCCAACGGCGCGCGCGACCGGCTGCCCGCCACCGTGCGCCGCGTGGTGCAAGATGAGCACAGCAAGGATTTTGCAGCCCAGGTGTGGCGCCCCGAGCAGCCGTTTCAGTGGACGGACCAGCAGTTCCGCGTGAACAACTACGTGAAGGAGCCGCTCATTTACGAGGCGCACGTAGGCATGGCCCTCGAGGAAGGCCGCGTAGGCACCTGGCGCGAGTTTGCCGATTACATTCTGCCCCGCATTCAGGCCGCGGGCTACAACGTGGTGCAGCTGATGGCCGTGGCCGAACACCCGTACTACGGCTCGTTTGGCTACCACGTGGCCAACTTCTTCGCGCCCTCGGCCCGCTTCGGCACCCCCGAAGACCTAAAGTACCTCGTAAACGAGGCGCACCGCCGCGGCCTGGCCGTGGTAATGGACGTGGTGCACTCGCACAGCGTGAAAAACGAAGCCGAAGGACTGGGCAACCTCGATGGCTCCGACAACCTGTACTTCCACAAGGGCGAACGGGGCAAGCACCCCGGCTGGGACTCGCTGCTGTTCGACTACGGCCGCCCCGAGGTGCAGCAGTTTCTGCTCAGCAACCTGCGCTATTGGCTCGAGGAGTTCCACTTCGATGGCTTCCGGTTCGATGGCGTAACCAGCATGCTCTACCACCACCACGGCGAGGGCACGGCTTTCACCGAGTACGCGCAGTACTTCGGCCCCGAAGCCGACGACGATGCCATTCTGTACCTGCAGCTGGCTACGGCGCTGGTGAAGGAATGCAAGAAATCGGCCTTGCTAATTGCCGAAGACATGAGCGGCTTGCCGGGCCTGGCGCGCCCCCTGAAAGAAGGAGGCATCGGGTTCGACTACCGCCTAGGTATGGGCCTGCCCGATTTCTGGATTAAGACCCTAAAGCATCAGCGCGACGAAGACTGGAACCTCGGCGGCTTGTGGCACCAGCTCAGCAACCGCCGCGCCGGCGAGAAAACCGTGGCCTATGCCGAGTCGCACGACCAGGCCTTGGTAGGCGACAAAACCCTCTCGCACTGGCTGCTCGACGCGCGGGTGTACAGCAGCATGTCGCGCCTCAACTCGCCCGACATCGAAACGGTGCGCGGCGTGGCCCTGCACAAAATGATTCGCCTGATAACCCTAGGTGCCGGCGGCGAGGCCTACATGAACTTCATCGGCAACGAGTTCGGCCACCCCGAGTGGGTCGATTTTCCGCGCCAAGGCAACAATTGGAGCCACCACCACGCGCGCCGGCAGTGGTCGTTGGCCGACAACCCCGACCTGTACTACCACGCCTGGCTGCAGTTCGACAAGGCCATGATTGCCCTGGAGCGCCGCACGCGTTTCCTGAACGCCGGCCCGGCCCGTTTGCTGCACACCGATGAGGACAACAAGGTAATGGCCTTTGAGCGCGGGGGCTTGGTGTTCGTGTTCAACTTCCACCCCGAGCGCAGCCTGCCCGATTACCGCATCTTCGCCGGCTCGGCGGGCAGCTACGTACCCGTGCTCGATTCCGACGAGCCGCAGTTCGGCGGCTTCGGGCGCATTACGGCGGGTATCAAGCACTTCACCCAACCCGATGAGCACGGCACGCCGTTCCTGAGCTTGTACTTGCCCACCCGCACCGCCCAAGTGCTGCAGCGGGTTAAGTAGACCTATGGCACCGTTCCCGCCGCTGTCATTGCGAGGACGGAGGACGAAGCAATCGGTCCTGGGCTAGGCACAACCGTTCCCTCAGCACCAAGCGAAGTGTAGCGCGGACTCTGCAAGTCCGCGTCCACAGATAGTAAAATCAATCGTTGCGCGGTGTAGCGTGGGCTTTAGCCCGCGTTTGCCAGAACGATTGGTACCGCGCAGTATAACCCCAACGATTTCATGCTGGATAACGCGGGGTAAAGTCCACGCTACGCCGGATGTCCTGGGTTATAAATTACAATCTGTGGACGCGGACTTGCAGAGTCCGCGCTACAGCCCTAGGTGCATTTCGCTTAGTGCTGGGTGAAGGGGCGTACCCTGCCCAGGACCGATTGACGCCGCTTGATGCGCGGAATGTCGTGCCTCCTCGCAATGACAGCCGGGGGGTGAGGCCCTTAACTCCGCTTCTTACCGGCCTTAATCATGCCCACGGCTTTGCGCATGCGCTCGTATCGAATTTCGGTGCTCTTGGCAGCCTCAATCCAGCGGGTGTATTCTTTTTGGTGCGTGTAGGAGAGCAGGTCGAATTTCTCGCGGGCACCGGGCTCGGCGGCCAGTACGCGGGCAAATTCCTCCGATACTTCCACCACGCGCGGGTTCGTGTCGCGGGCTAGTTCCACGTGCACCTCGTGGCCCCAGGTTTTATCGATGGCGCCCCGTACCTGCTTGGGCACAATCAGGCAGTGCGTACCGTCGCCGAGGGGCATGAGGCTGCCTTGGTACGGAAAGCCATCGAACGTTGCCAGCACTTTCACCTGCCCGCGGGTGCCGTACACTTCTTTTACATCGAAAGGCATGAGCACAAACACGCCGCCGCTTTCGCTATCAAGTTCTAGCGGGGCTTCGAAGGTATGTTCGGGGGTGAAAGCGGGGACGTTGGACATGGGGCAAAAGTAAGATTAAGCAAATAGGCGAGGGTCGAGCACGAAGGCAGCCGTGAGGTCGGGGGCAGTGCCGGGGGCTTGCACCTGCAGGCGCTCGGCGGGTATGCGGTACAGGGCCTGCAAGCGCTCGGCCGTTTGTTGATCGGGCACCAGCACGCGGTCGGCATGGGGGAGAGCCAAGCGTTCCAGGGCCTCACCCCAACCGCGGTCTACGGGTGAGAGTAGGTCGGTGGCCAGCTGCGTAACGCGCAACACCAACGGCCGGTGGGTAATGTGCCGAATTTCAACCCCGGCTAGCCACACCGGCCAATCCGGCGCGAAAATCACATCAAAGGTAGTGCTGCGGGCCAAACGCACGGCGTGGCGGGCGTATTGGATGATGCGGAAGTTCATGCTGTCGACCTCAGCGGCTGAACTCGGCAACGGGGCCGGCTGCTCCGAAGCTGATGCGGCGGGTGGGGCGGGCGCTGCCACCTCCGCCGACGGCTCTGCCGGTGCCAATTGCCCGGGCACAGCTGCGGCAAAAAATAGCTCGTCGGTTGGGCTGCCTTCAGGGGCGGTAGTTGCTGCCGATGCCTCCGGCTCGGCGTTGGCGGCGGGGGCACCTAGGGGCAAGTCGTCGGCTGCCTCGGCAAGGGTAGTGTACTGGCTGCTCAGTTCGGCCGCCTCCAGCACGCCGGGCTCGGAGGCGGGTTGGCGCTCCAATACTGCGGGGGTTGGCGTGCGGCCGATGTAAGGCGCTGCGGGCACCCGAAAACCGCTTGGCTGCTCGGTGGCAGGGTTACTGCTGGCCGTGGCGTAGGCGCTGGCGCCAACGTTGGGGTAGGCCGGGGCCGCGGTACCTAGGGCCGCGAAGTCGGGCGCTGGGGGCAACGCGCCGGCGCCTAGGTGCTGCAAACTGGCGTTGGCAGGCAGGGCAGCGGCCGCAACCGGCTCGGCAAGCCACAGCTGAACGGCGGCAGCCACGGGCAGTGCCCGGGCCAGCGGAAGCGCCTCGGACGCGGCGTCCCAGCCCAGTAGCAGCACAGAAGCAGAAGCGGGGTTGAGCATGGGCATGAGCAGTGTACGAGGCAGCGCTAACCTAGCACCCGGGAGGTGGGCAAACAACATAAATCGCGCGAAACCTGCTTACCTTGCACGCTAGCCCGACCGGAAGCCTCCGGCCGGGCGTCTTTCTTCACCTAGTTTGCCGCAACCCTGAACTGACATGGACAATACCACGATTCAGGAAAACAATTACATGATTAACGACTTGGCCCAGAAGGCTAAGCAGGATTTTACGCCTGGCCAAGTCGTAAGTGCCGAAGTCGTTCCTGGTACCGCCGATTTCCGCTTTACCGCCGACAACGGGGTGGTGCTGCTCGTGCAGGTTATCACCGACAAAATTTTACGTTTTCGTTACAGCACCGACGGTTACTTCACCCCCGATTTCAGCTACGCCTTTGAGGGGGGCGTGCCGGCGCGCGAAACCACGGCGCTGCTCGAGTTTGTCGAAAAAGACGACCACTACCGCCTCACCACGGGCCGCCTCATCTGCATCGTGGGCAAGGAGGGCATGCACGTGCGCTTGCTCAACCGTTCGGGCGCGGTGCTGTGCGAGTACGAGAAGGGCTTCCACTGGGAGTACGACTACGAGTCGGGCAACGACATCGTAAAGATGAGCCAGCAGGTGCAGCCCGGCGTGCACTACTTCGGCCTCGGCGACAAGCCCGCCAACATGAACCTGCGCGGGCAGCGCTTCTGCAACTGGGGCTCCGATACCTACGGCTACGTAAAAGGCTCCGACCCGCTCTACAAGAATATTCCGTTCTTCATGGCCCTGCACCAAAAGCTGGCCTACGGTCTGTTCTTCGACAACTCGTTCAAGAGCTACTTCGATTTTGCTGCCGAGCGCGCCGACGTAACCTCGTTTTGGGCGCACGGGGGCGAGATGAACTTCTACTTCATTTACGGGCCCACGCTGCTCGAAGTAACCCAGCAGTACACCCGCTGCCTTACGGGCACGCCCGAGCTGCCGCCGCTGTGGGCCCTGGGCTACCACCAGTGCAAGTGGAGCTACTACCCCGAGAAGCTGTTCCGCGGCATTGGCGAGGAGTTCCGGAAGCGCCAGATCCCCTGCGATGCGCTGTACCTCGACATCGACTACATGGACGGGTACCGCTGCTTTACCTGGCACCCCGAGCACTTCCCCGAGCCCAAAAAGATGGTGCAGGAGCTGGCCAACGACGGCTTCAAAACCATCGTTATCATCGACCCGGGCATCAAAATCGACCCGCAATACCCGGTGTGGCAGCAGGGCTTTGAGAACGACTACTTCTGCCGGCGCGGCGACGGGCCGCTGATGAAGGGCTCGGTGTGGCCGGGCCTGTGTCACTTCCCCGATTTCACGCGCGCCACGGTGCGCGAATGGTGGAGCGGATTGTTTAAGGGCCTGATCGAGGACGTGGGCGTGCGCGGCGTGTGGAACGACATGAACGAGCCGGCCGTGTTTGAGAAAGGCACCTTCCCCGACGACGTACGCTTCGATTACGACGGCAACGCCTGCACGCACAAAAAGGCGCACAACGTGTACGGCATGCAAATGGCCCGCGCCACCAACGAGGGCGTGAAGCGCTTTGCGCACCCCAACCGGCCGTTCACCATCACGCGCAGCACCTACTCAGGCGGGCAGCGCTACTCTTCGGGCTGGACAGGCGACAACGTGGCCTCGTGGGAGCACCTGTGGTTGGCCAACATTCAGTGCCAGCGCCTAAGCATTTCGGGCTTCTCGTTTATCGGCTCCGATGTGGGCGGTTTCATCAACACGCCCGATGGCGAGCTGTACGTGCGCTGGGTGGCCTTGGCGGCGTTTCACCCGTTCTTCCGTACGCACTCGTCAGGCGACCACGGCGACCAGGAGCCTTGGTCGTTTGGCGAAGAGTTTACCGACCTGGCGCGCCACTTCATCGAGCTGCGCTACCGCCTGCTGCCCTACATGTACACCACGTTTTGGCAGTACGTGCAGCACGGCACGCCCATGCTGCGCCCCTTGGCTTTCATCGACCAGAACGACATCGAGACGTACCAGCGCATGGCCGAGTTTGCCCTCGGCGACCACCTGCTGGTGTGCCCCGTAACGCAAGCCGGCGCCGATGGCCGCTGGATGTACCTGCCCAAAGGCCAGTGGTACTACTGGTGGACCGACGAAGCCCGCGACGGTGGCTCGGAGGTGTGGGCCCCCGCTGGCCTCGACCGCATTCCGCTGTACGTGCGCGCCGGGGCTGTAATTCCGCTGCGCCCCGTGATGCAGTACGTGGAAGAACTGCCCGTAACCGAGCTCACGCTGCACGTGTACTACAAAAACGGCAAGGAAACCAGCACCCTTTACGACGACGGCGGCGAAGGCTACGGCTACCAGCAAGGCCAATACACCTTGCGCCGCTACACCGTAACGGGCAACGCTACCGGCCTGAAGCTGCAGCAAGAAATCGAAGGCGAGCTGACGCCCAGCTGGGGCACTTGCCGCGTGGTGCTGCACGGCCTGCCCCTAGGTGCCGAGCTGCTGGCCGTTACGGCCGATGGCAAGGAGCTGGCGGTAGAAGTTGCCGCCGCGGCCAATGGCGGCCAGGAGCTACCGCAGGTGGTGGTGCCGGCTGGTTTTGCCGAGCTGGTAGTGCGCACGGCGTAAGTAGTACAACTGCCACCCTCAAAAGCCCTAGGTGCTGCGCAGCACCTAGGGCTTTTTGCTTATCGTTGTGCCGTTAAGCTTAACCGTATCAGCTTTTGCAGAATCAAACTACGGGTACACCTAGGCGCTGGGCGAAACACATGGCAGCGGCGCTAAGCTTGCTGCTGTGGGCTGGGGCACCGGCTGCCGCCCAACGCATCGTGCTGCCTACCGGCGAATACATGGATACCACCAGCCTGCGGAATCCTGGGTGTGGTGCGCCGTTCTACCAGTACTACCAAGTAAAGGGCAAGTACCCAGTTGCCTCGGCTACCCTTGCCCGGCAAGCGCAGGCTTTTTTGCAGCAGCGAAATGGCCGCTACACCGGTACTGGGCTGATTACCTTTCGCTTTGGCATCGACTGCGAAGGCAAGCGGCTGCCCTGGACCAAGGTGCTGCAGACCGATGCCGCCTACCGCCCTACGCATTTCGCGCCGGCCTTGGTCGAGGCGCTTTATGCCTATTTGCAAACCCTCACCGATTGGCGGCGCGCTTCGGGGCCCAACCGCGAACCGGCCAATTACCTCACGCTGCTAAGCTTCCGCATTCAGGATGGAAAAGTTGTGGCCGTTACTCCTTAGCCTAGGTGGCCTACTGAGCTTGGGCGGTTGCCAAACCGAGGCCAAGCCCTCCACCGTTGCCGACCCATGCCTTGATCGGGCCCATCAGACCAAGCTGATTGAGCGGTACATCGACAAGGGCGCTCAGCGCTACGGCTACAACCACCCCAACTGGGAGGTGTACTGCGACAGCCTGATTGCCGCTTGCCCGAACATTGCCGTAGGGTATCAGGAGAAAGCCATACCGTACCTGAAAAACGGCGACTACGCCCGCGCCTTTGCCCTCGAAGACAAAGCCGTAAGCCTCGACCCCAAAACCTGGACCGCCTACCGCGGCTTCCTGTACTGCATTTTCACGAAGGACTACCCAGCCGCCCTGCGCGACTTTCAGCAGGCCGAAAAGCTGGTGCCCGGCGGCTACCAGATGGACCATACCTACTGGTTCTATCGGGGCCTGTGCCACTTAGAACTGGGCGACCTAAAAGCCGCCGAAGCCGATTTGCTACGCGATGTGGCCGCCCAGCAGCAAGGCAACGCCAGCACGGCGGCGCATTTCAACTCGCTGTTTTACTTGGGCGTGGTGGCATACGAAGCCAATCAACTGCCCAAAGCCGCCGACTACCTGCGCCAGGCCCTGCAGCAGTACCCCCAGCACCCCGACGCCCATTACTACCTAGGGCTTACGGAGCAAGCCATGGGCAAAGCCAACAGCGCTCAGCAGCACCTAGCCCAGGCCCGCCAGTACCTGCAACAAGGCTACAGCATGAGCGAAGACAACCTATTTTACGCGAACTACCCACACCAAATAACCGCTCATGAGGTAGCGCAGGCGCTAACCGCCAAATAGGCCGCCGACGTGGTAGTTGACGAAATTACGCGCTGGCTTGCAGGTGCGTGCGCAGGTACTCGTACACCTCGGGATTGGCGAGCAGGGTGCCGTGGTGCTGCCGCGAAAACACCTGCACTTGCACCTGGCCGTGGTCGGAGGGCGCGCTCTTGAATACGCTGCCCGTGGCCGAGCTGCCACCCACCAGCCCGTCGCCGAAGTACTGGGCCAGCCACGATTCGGCGTTCTTCAGCAGCGAGGCTGCTAGTACGTGGTAGCGCACCCCGGGCAGTGGCGGCACAGGAGTGCGAGGCGGCACTAGGTCGTCGGCGTGCGGGTTCTGCCAGTCTTCGTCCACCAGGCGGGCGTGGCGCAAGTCGCGGATGCCGTTGCTGCGCCTATCGATGGTATCGGCCAGCAGGCGCGCCAGGCGCAAATCGAAGCGGCGGAGCATCAGGGCCGTCAGAAAGCTGTGTTGCTCCAGGAAAGAGCCCTCGTTGGGCACGGCCAGCAAAAACACCTGGCGCAGTTGGCTTAGCCACGGGGCCTGGGTTTGCTGCCCGTAATAGCCGGCGCTTCGGATAACCAACCCGCCCATGCTGTGGCCCACCAGCACCAGCTCGGTTATGGCGCCGGGCCACTGCTCAACCAGCGCCGTAAGCAGCTGGCTCAGCTCGCGGCCGTTCTGCGAAATGTGGCGGCCCGAGTTGTAGCGCACGTACAGGCTGCGCACCCCCAGGTCTTGCTCGAGGCGCGGGCCGTAGCGGGGTACTTCGGGCGCGCCCGTTTGCCAAATGTGTTCGTCGCCCATCAGACCATGCACCCACACCAGGGTGCGTTTGGTGCCGTCGGTTAGGTCGAGGTCGGCCACGGCTACATCGGCCCCTTGGCGCCGAAAGCTGAGTTGAATGGCGCGGTGGTCGCCGCGGGTTTCGAGCTGGTCGCCGATGGCGCCGTTGAGGGCCGGCAGCAAAAAGTGGCGGTAGCTGCGGCCGGTTTGGTACAAAGCCTCGGCGCCGGTAAGCGGAGCGGTGGCTGCGCGGCGCAAAGCCGCCGTGGCCCGCCGCCAGCGCGACTTGTCGTCGGCCGAATCGGAGTTGGGCGGATTGCGGTTGAGGCTGGCCATGCTGCGGTGGAGCTTGTGCGCGAAGACGCGCGGGCGACGTGTGGGTGAGTTGGGGCCGATGCCCTAGGTCAGAAACTGCTCGGCCAACCTAGGCAACCGGCCGTTGCTTGGCGCGTGTTGGGAAGATCAGGTTTGGGTCATGCTCATCTGGCCTCCGCTTTGTCGAAGCATCTCTACCGCTTCGTTTGGGCTCGTTCGACGAAGCGGTGAGATGCTTCGACTGCGCTCAGTATGACGTTCTAGAAGGGTTTTTGTTTAATTCTAAACACGCACTTACCGGATTACCAACCGGCGCGTAACCGTGCCGGCGGGCGTTTCGAGGCGCAGCAGGTACATGCCCGGTTGTTGGTTTTGCAGGCGCAGGGCCCGGCCGTTGTAGAGGCCGCGCGGCGCGGCGCCCTCGCGGTATACCTCCCGACCTAGGGCATCGGTTACGCTGAGTGGGGCCGTAGCTACGGCCGGATTATCGAGCGAAGCCAATGCAAACTCGCCGGTGCTGCTGGGGTTGGGGTACACGCTCAGGGCTGCGGCCAGCGCAGCCGATTGTTTGTTGGAAGTAACCCGCGAGCCGAACGTTACCTCATCGACAATAAGCGTAGAGCTGGCCGACACATTGCCGGTGCCCACCACAAAACCCAGGCGCAGGGTGTCGGGGGTAAGCGTGCCGGGCTCGTACTCGATGTTGTAGGCAGCTTGCCCAAAGGTGCTGCGAGCGGGCAAATCGAGGCCGCCGGTGCCAATAAAGTTGCCCTGGGCAGTGCGCGGCCCGCGCGAAAGCGCCGCCAAAGCCGCCGCCGAATCGTTGGGAGCCAAGGTGAGCTTGTACCAGAACCGCACGCTGCCCGGCCGGCTCGTAAAGGGTATGCCGCCCGCCGTTTCGGGGTTTTGCGGGTTGATTTTAGAGCCTACAAACACTACCGAAGGCACATAACCCGTGAATGGCAAACCCGGAAAAGCAATTTGCTTGCTCTGCAGCTGCACCGCAAAGTTGCCCGCGTGCCGGTCGGTGCTTTTGGTGGCGAAACCTAGGGATATGGGCAGTTGCGTGGCCACCAGGTCGTCGAGGGAGTACCAGCCGTTCAGGCTTTCGCGCAGGCCGCTGGCCGTCCAGTTCTCGAAACCGTTGTTGGGCAGCGTTTGGGCTTGGGCGCCGAAGCACGCAGTAATACCGAGTAGGAGTAGGAGTTTTTTCATAGCAGGGCTAGGCAGCGGCGAGCAATGGTTGAGCTCGGGCGGGTATACGTAAACGGAAGGTCTGGTTTCGGCGCCACATTCTCAATGGCGCGAGCCATTGGGGCCGAGTATACTACGGATGCGCTTTGGCGGTGCGGGGTTGCAGCAGCGGCCAAGCCAGCAGGGCGCCGACCAACAAGCCGCCTAGGTGCGCCGCATGATCGACGTTGGGGTTGAGGTTGCTGGCGAAGTTGGTGCCCACCAAATACAGCGTGTGTACAAACAGCGCCGCCCGCGCCGAGCGGCTAAGGCGGGTGGCGTGGGTAGCTGCCAGCGTAAGCATAGCCCCGTACAGCCCGAAAATGGCCCCCGATGCGCCAACGCCGTTCACGCCCGTGCTGTGCCACCACAAACTAGCCAGGCTACCACCCAAGCCGCTAAGCCAATACAGCACCAGCAGCCGCCACCGGCCTACCAGCGGCTCGAGCAAAGCCCCGATAAACAGCAGCGCGTAAGTATTCAGCAGCAAGTGCCATAGGCCGCCGTGCAAGGCGCAGGCCGTAAGTAGCCGCCACCACTGGCCACCCAGGGTAAGCGGCGTAAAGTTGGAGCCCCACAAAACCAGGTCGCGGCCGGCGGGCTCTACGGCATCCACGCCGCTGGCCACCATCAGCAGGTACACCAGCAAATTCAGGCACGCGAGGACAAGCGTTACGGCTACCACCCCAATGCCGGGAATGGTAGCAGGAGGCGGGGGGCTGGTTGGTTCGGGAGCGGGCACTTGGCCGCGGCGCTGCAACTCGGCCCAGGCTGCCTGCACCAGCGCGGGCGCAAACGACCTAGGGTGCTGCGTGAGGTAAAGCAGCTCGGCGTCGGTTTTGCGGGCAAAGGCCTCGGCTAAGGACGAACCTGGTTCCATGCCAAAGCGCCCCGCCACAAGCAGGCCAACTAGCTGAAGCCCGACAACTTGGCAACCCGCGCCAGCCCTTGGCGGCTGAACCGCGGCGCCAGCCTGCCGTATAGCCAGAGCCACACCACCCGAACCGAAAACACCATGGAACGCCGTATAGCCAGAGCCACACCACCCGAACCGAAAACACCATGGAACAGGACCCGATTCAGCAAGAACCCTACAACCAGGAGATGAACGCCCGCGCAGCCGGCCCCGAGTACGACGCCCAGGCCACGGCATCGGGCCAGTCGCCGGCCGAGCAGGAGCGCGACCCGCAGGGCCGCTTCGGCATGGGCGACCGGATGGGCGTGCTCACCGGCGACAACGCCGACGATAACTCGGGCAGCGGCGGCAACGTGGGCGGCCAGGCCACCAAAGGCCCCAACGTAAGCCGCAGCACCGAGTACAACAACCCCGGCAACGCCGCCGAAGGCGACGTGGGCGGCAGCACGGCTTCGGCCGGTACCGGCACCTCGGCCGGCCAGCCAGGGCAAGTGCCAGGGCTATAGCTTAGATATAAGAGGTTAGAAATCACAGGTGAGAAAAAAGAGCATTCTATATTCTGCCTCAGAGCCTTATCGCTACGTCTAACTTCTTAGTTCTCAAATCGCAACTCTAAACACCTAACCACCACTACAGCTATGAACAAAGGACAAGGCAATTCGACCAATCAGGAGAGCAGCGGCGCCAACAAAGTAGGCGTTGCCAACAGCGGTCAGAACCAGTTTCCCCTGAAAAAAGACGCGCAGCAGGGCACCGAGCAGCAGAACAAGCAGGACGGGCCGGCCAGCGCAGGTTCGCAGGTGCGCGACGAAGCCAAGCAGGTGAACAGCGGCAAGCACGATACCAACCAAGGCAACCAATAACGTTTCGCAACCATGAGCAATACTTCGAAAAACCAGTCGGGCAACGACCCGAACGCCAATCGGCAAGTAGCGCCGGGCTCGGCCCCCATCGATAAAACCAGCCCCGACGGCAACATCAACCGCAGCGAGGCCAAGCACGTGGGCGGTGCCAGCCCGAGCAGCGCAGGCAGCCCCGAGGCCAACCGCAGTACCACCGGCCAGCACGGCGGTAACCACGGCAACGACCGCGACAACCGCAACGAGCAACCTGCCGCGGGCGAAAACGCCAAAGGCAGCTCCAACCGCGGTGGGCAACCCTCGGCCGACCAACGCAACCAAGGCGGCGGGCAGGACTCGGAGAAAAAGCAGAACCAGAGCCAGGCCAAAGGCGAGTCAGATTACTACGCCAACGGCAGCCTTTCGCGCAGCTCCGCCAACGACGGCGGCACCATTGAAGACTCGCAGAATCAGTGAGCTGATCAGTTACAGAGTTAATGGGTTTTGAGTTTAAGAGTTGCGCAGGCTTGGCCGAAGCGTTTGGCCCGCCGCCGATAACTCTTAAACTCAAAACCCATTAACCCACTAACTATGCAGTTTCCGGTTCATCGGCGCCATGAAGTATCTTCCGGCACGATGAACCGGTTTTTTGTGCTCGTGCCCTTGCTAGCCGCCTGGCCCGCCGCGGCCGCCCAGGCCCAATTGGGTAACCCGCTGAAGCAGTTGCTGCGCCGCGACACCACGGCTGCTGTGCGCCGCGTATTGGCCAACCCCGATGCGCACCGCGTGCAAATCATCTACACGCAAATCAGGCGCGATGCCGCGGGCAAACCGCAGTTCAAGTCGTACGCGTATCGGCTAAAGCCCAGCGAGTACTTTTACCCGGCCAGCACCGTGAAGCTGCCAGCTGCGGCGGTAGCACTGCAGAAAATGCGCCGGCTGAACGCGGCCAAGCTGGAGCCCGAAACCCCGTTGCGCATCGATTCGGCCTTTGCGGGCCAAACGCGCGTGCTGCTCGATAGCAGCGCCCTAGGTTACCGGCCCACCATTGGGCAATACATCCGTAAGGTATTGCTGGTGAGTGATAATGATGCATTTAATCGGCTGTACGAGTACGTGGGGCAGCAAGAGCTGAACGCGAGCTTGCGGCAAGTCGGCCTTGCGCAAACCCGCATCATTCACCGCCTATCCGTAGGCGATAAGGAGCCCGGCTCGCGCCAAACCAACCCCGTCACCTTCTTCGCCGATACCACGCTGCGCACCGAGTTGTATCGCCAGCCCGCCGCATTTAACGAAGGCGCGCTGCCGCCCATGGTGGCAACCAACATCCGCATCGGCAAAGCCTATGTGGACGGCAGCCGGCGCGTGGAGCAGCCACTCGACTTTAGCACCAAAAACGAGTTTCCGCTCCACGACCAGCAGCAGGTGTTGCGGGCATTGCTCTTTCCGGAGTCGGTGCCGCCGCAACGGCGCTTCGGCCTAGGGTCCGACGATTACGCTTTTCTGCGCAAATACATGCGCTTGCTGCCGCGCCAAAGCCGCTACCCTAAGTACAACCCCGCCGAATACCCCGACAACTACGCCAAGTTTCTGCTGGCCGGCGGCAAAGCGGCCGCGCTGCCTGAGGGCGTGCGCATCTACAACAAAATCGGCCAGGCCTACGGCTTTCTGATTGATAACGCCTGCATCGTCGACTCCGTGCGCGGGGTAGAGTTTATGCTGTCGGCGGTGGTGTACGCCAACCACGACGAAGTACTCAACGACGACCAATACGACTACGACACCGTGGGCTTCCCGTTTCTGCGGCGCCTAGGTGAGCTGGTGTACCAGTACGAGTTGGGCCGAACCGCGCCGCGCCGCCGCGAGCAGGTGCGCACGTATTGGAGCGAGCAACACGAACGCGCCACGCCCTGATGCCTGCTCCCGAAATACCCCTGAACAGCTACGGCCTGCCCGTGCTTACCAACGCCGCCCAGTATTGGCAGCTGGTGCGCCTCAACCCCGAGCACGAGCTCATCGACCTAGGCGCGTTCATTCCTAGCGTACAGCTCGATATCCGCTACGCCACCGCCAACAACTTTTTGGGCGAGGCTGTGTACGCTGAGCCGGCCGCCTACCTGCGCCGCCCCGTGGCCGAGGCCCTAGGTGCCGCGCAACGCGAGCTGGCCCAAGTAGGGGTGGGGCTAAAGGTGTTCGATGCCTACCGGCCGTACAGCGCTACGGTGCGTTTCTTCGAGAAGATACCCGACGAAACGTACGCCGCCCCGCCGTGGCGCGGCTCGCGCCACAACCGGGGCTGCTCCGTTGATGCAGCCCTGATTGACCTAGGCACCGGCGCCGACTTGCCCATGCCTACCGAGTTCGACGCCCTAGGCCCCGAAGCGCACTCCGACTACCCAGAGCTGCCCACCGCCGTGCTGCAACACCGGGCGCTGCTGCACACCGTACTGGCGCAACACGGATTTGTGAACTACCGGGCCGAGTGGTGGCACTTCGACCACCAACGCTGGGCCGATTTTCCGCTGCTCGACCTTGCATTTGCTGAGCTGCGGCGTTGAGCCTCGGCCATATGGTGCGTAAATTGCATCGGATTTTGGTGGGCGGCCGGTATTGGCCGCTGGTTGGTAGTTGCTTGTTGTATTTTGTTGATGCGCTGTTGTTTGCCCTTTGCCGCCTCGCTGGCGTTGCTGTTCTCTTCGGTTACCGCGTGGGCTCAGCCGTCGGCCGCTACGGCGCCGCTTACCAAGTTTAAAAGCCCGGTACTTACCACGCCCATTCCGGCCCCGCCGCCCAAGCGCGAGCTGCGCGGCGTCTGGATTGCCACCGTCGAGAACATCGACTGGCCGAGCCGGCGCAACCTCACGCCCGAGCAGCAGCGGCAGGAGTATATCCGCATGCTCGATCAGCAGCAGCGCACGGGCATCAACGCGGTGTTTGTGCAAGTGCGGCCCGCTTCCGATGCCTTTTACCAGAGCAGCCTGGAGCCTTGGAGCAAGTGGCTGACGGGCCAGCAAGGCAAGGCACCGGGCTGGGACCCGCTGCCCTTCCTCATCGAGGAGGCGCACAAGCGCAACATGGAGTTCCACGCGTGGTTCAACCCGTACCGCGGCAGCACCGATACCACCACGGCCCGCCTCGCGCCCAACCACCCGTACCGCCAGCACCCGGAGTGGTTTTTTCGCTACTCGGGTAAGTTGCTCTACAACCCCGGCCTGCCCGAGGTGCGCAACTACATCACCAAAATCATCATGGATGTGGTGCGCCGCTACGACATCGACGGCGTGCACTTCGACGACTACTTTTACCCGTACCCCGACCCCGGCCAGGTTATCCGCGACGAGCGCGCCTTTGCCCAGTACAACGAGCAGAAACTGAGCCTGCCCGACTGGCGCCGCCGCAACGTAAACCAGCTGGTGCAGCAGGTGCACGACTCCATCGACGCCGAAAAGCGGTGGGTGAAGTTTGGCATCTCGCCCTTTGGCGTGTGGATGAACCAGGCCAGCCACCCCGACGGCTCCGATACCAAAGCTTTTCAGGGCCACACCGGCCTCTACGCCGATGCGCTGGAGTGGCTGCGGCAAGGTTGGGTTGATTACGTGTTGCCGCAGCTGTACTGGAGCACCAACTTCAAACTGGCCAGCTACGCTACGCTGATCGAGTGGTGGTCGCGCAACCGCTACGACCGGCACCTGTACATTGGCCACGGTGCCTACCGCATGTTCGAGAGCACCAAATCGGACACCACGTGGCGCAACCCTGGCGAGCTGCCCAAGCAAGTGCGCCTCAACCGCTCGTACCCCACCGATATCAGCGGCAGCGTGTTCTTTTCGGCCAAATCGGTGCTGAACAACCCGCTGAAAACCACCGACTCGCTGCGCGAAAACTTGTTCCGCTACCCGGCGCTGCTGCCCACCATGCCCTGGAAGGATGCCGTGCCACCTCGCACACCGCAAGGTCTTACGCTGGTGCGCGCCAGCGGCCCCGTTACGCTTACCTGGCGCCCCGGCCCCGCCGCTGCCGATGGCGACTCGGCCCACGCCTTTGTGGTGTACCGCTTTGCCCGCGGCGAGCAACCTACCCCCGACGACCCCAAGCACATTCTGCTGATTCAGCCGCGTGCCGGCCGCAACAACTTTACTTTTGTTGACACCACCGCGCAAGCGAGCATCGACTACGCATACTACATCACGGCCATCGACCGCCTGCAAAACGAGAGCGGCCCCACTCGGGTAACCACCCTAGGCTCGGCCGCCGGCCCCGTTATCGCACAATCCGATGCCGAGCCCGCCGCTGCCGCTACGCCGCCGGTTGTGCCCACCCCGCCCGTAGCCGCCGAACCTGCCGTTATCGAAAAGCCAGGCACGACCAAAATCACAAGCAGCGCTGGCAACGTCACCGTCAAAACGAAGACCAAGACCAAGAAACGTGGTTTCTTCGGCCGGTTGTTCGGACGCTAGAAGTAGCGTTTATTCCCTAGATCATAAACCAAAAACCGCCCCTCCTGGCAGCTGCCAGGAGGGGCGGTTTTTGGTTTATGATCTAGGGGCCGATACTGGCACGAGTTGCGCGCGAAAGCGCTAAGACTCGCGTCAGTAACCAGGCTTAAGTAATTTCGCTTGCTCAAATTGTTTGTTGTTAGCCTTATCATTTACAACAAAGCTCCTTGACTTAGTCTTTTCTATGAAACACATCTTCTTTCCTGTCTTAACCATCTTCATTATTGCTTGCAGTAGAAGTAAAGATGAGTTACCAACACCTAAACCGACGCCTGCAGAAATGCTGCAAGCTAAAACCTGGGTCGTATCCGGGCGAAGCGTGACTAACGGGCAAGGCCACGTCGCGGACTTGTATACCGGCTGGCCAGCGTGTTACCAAGACGACTTCTTTCTGTTCCACCCCGGGGGGCACCTAGTCTTCGACAACGGCGCAGCCAAGTGTAGCCCGTCGGAGCACCAAAGCACCACCGGCTCCTGGGCACTGAACCCCGACGGCACGGCGCTGCAAATCAAATTCACATCGCTGACCTCCAACACCGTCCCGCAGCAGATTCGCGGCCGCGTCGAGGAATTAACTCCGGCCAAACTGGTCTTTGTGCACACCGATACGGTGAACGGGCAGGTTTTCGCAATCCGCTACACGTACCAAGGGCAGTAAGATTAGGAGGCCAAATCGGCAAGCTGGCGCTCTGCTGCGCTTGTACTTACCAACCTAGCTCACGCCGGCACTTAGGTCTATAACATAGGTAAACTAAATACAAGGCCCCCTTGACAGCTGCCAAGGGGGCCTTACTGTTCAACTTAATTTGAAACCACAGTCAGAAAAGTTGCGAGATAATACCATGGATAATAGCTTATGAGTAGCGATGCTTTACAAGCAAAAAGCCCGCTTGGCAGCTGCCAAGCGGGCTTTTTGCTTGCGGTACCTAGGGTGCTGCTTACAGCGCCTTAATGTCCATCGTCAGGGTTACACCCGTAGCTGTGCGGCTGATGCCCGTAACGGTGAAGATGGCGTACTGATCGGCGTTGCGCAGGCGCGCAATGACTACGTCGCCAACTACTACGTTGTCGAGCTGGGCTACCTGGGTGGCAGCTGCTGCCGTCTGGTACGTCTGGCGGATGCTGTTCAGGGTAGCGTTGGTGTAAGCCGCAGCGCCGCCGGTGGTGTAGCGGAAGAACTTGGTCGAGTTCAGCGCTTTCAGCTGCACGGCATTGCTGGCCGTGCTGGTGATGGCTACGTCCTTATTGGCATCGGCGCCCGTGCGGGGTACAAGTGCGAATGTCGTAAGATCGTAGGCCGCTTCATCGCCACCATTAGTGCCGGTGTAAGTAAGCGTAGCCGTGCGCGGCGCGGCCAGGGCCGTGGTGGTAGTCGGCGTGATGGGCGCGGCCGTGGCCGTGGCCGAGCGGGTGCTAGGTGCGCCAGCCGGCAGGGGCAAGGTGGGCTTGTCCTGGAAGCGCGACTTAACCTCGAAGCGGTACACCACTTCCTGGCCGCTCGAGCTGGCGGGCAAGGTAAGGTCCACGTTCACGGTAGTAGCCGCACCTGTTTGGGCCGCCGTGCCCACCGGCACGCGCTGGCGTGCCACGCGGCGCTCGGCGCCCGTACCCACGCGCATGTAGGTAATCAGGCTGTCGATGTCCTTGTAGAGTGTGCCGGCCGTAGTGAGCGAAGTGGCTGTGTTGATGCCGCCTGTGTTCAGCTTCACCGGGAAACGCACCACGTCGCCGGGCACGCGCGAGGCGTTGTTGGGAGCCGTCAGGTTGGTAGGTGCATCCACGGTAATGGTGGGCACGGGCTCGGCCAAGCGGAAGTTGAACGAACGGGTTTTCACCTGGGTGTTCTCCGACACCACCACCGCATCAACGCGCACGTTGGCCTTGTTTTGGCCGGCGGGCACGGTGTAGTTTACCACCAGCGTGTCGGCGTTGCGCAAGCGCGAAAAAGCTGCCCGGTACGGAATGGTTTGCACCAGCGTAGAGTCGCGATTCGGCTCAATTTTCTGCAGAATGCGAATTTCCTTGATGGGCGCCGTTTGCTGAGCAAAGCGCAACTCAAAGCTCACCACCTCGCCGGTAGCGTACTTGGTTGACGTACCTAGGGCGTTGTCGACAAACGTTGGGAACTGGCCGTCTACCTCGTTGTAAAAGGTATCCAGTTCCGATTCGCAGCCGGCCAGCAGCGGGCCCGCGAAGGCCAGCAGCAAAGCACCGCGGCGTAGATATATGGTTGATTTCATGAAAGTAGATTCGGCGGAAAAAGCTAAAACAAAAGCCTAGGTGCATTACTGCTGGTCCCACCACATGGGCTTGGTGATGTAGTCGTCGGAGTTGGCGGCACCAACCGACGCAAACACCGCCGCCACGTTCTGCGGGTTGTACTGCACCTCCGTAAGGGCCGGCAACATGCGGCGCGGCCACCGGTCTTTGTAGTCGGGCTTGGCGGCCAGTACCGGGTTGGCGTTGTTGGGGTAGCGCAGGTTCACGTAGATGTCGGTGCTGAAATCGAAGCGGCGCAGGTCCGTCCACGATTCCGGATTCAGGAACATGGCAATGTACTTCTGCTCCATGATGCGCTTCAGATCGAGCTGGCTCTCGTTTTGGGCTACGGCCGCGCTGGCCATATAGGCATCAATCTGCGCCTGCGTAATCACCGGGAAGGTTACGGCCGGCACCGCGTTCGAGCCGCCCACGCCAATCTTGCGCATGTGCGCCTGAATGCCCTCGCGGTAGGCGCGCAAAGCACGGGTTTTGTCACCGGCCCGGAAAGCGGCCTCGGCCTCGATGAATTTCAGCTCGTGGTAGGTAATTACCTCGAAGTAGCCCAGGTCGCGGGCGTACCAGCTGGAGTAGAAGTCGGTGGCGTTGCCGGTGGCGGCGCTGATGGGCGTGCCGCCGCCCACGCCGGGGTCGCCGCCGGTGCTGTTGGCCGTGGCAATAATCGGGAAGCGCGGGTCGGTTACGCCGGGGTAAGTGGCACCGGGCGCGCTGCCGTTGAGGTACTTAATGATGTTGGTGGAGTACGTGGCCGAAAACGCAGCCGAAGCAAAGTTGGCGCGCGTGGTGCCGAAGATGTTGGTGCTGCCCGTTACCGGCGCTACGGCTACTTCAAACTGCAGCTGCGCGTCGTCGGCGGTAGCCCGGAAGCCTTTATCAACCAGCGCCAATACGGCTTGCGGGTTGTAGCTGCCCTTTTTGGTGAGGTGGTTGAGCTGGCGCGCTTTCAGTGAGTTGGCCAGACGAATCCACTTCTGCACGTCGCCTTTGTACAGAATGTCGCCGCTGATGCTGGGCGAGGTAATGTAGAGCGGGCGGAGGTTGGCCGAAGCCGGCTTCTGCATTTCCACAATGCCTTCGTCGAGCAGCTTATCGATGGCGGCGTAAATCTGCTCCTGCGGGTCGTACTTGGGCGTGTAGTTGGCCGCGCCCTGGTACGCCTCCGAGTACGGAATGTCGCCCAGCATGTCGGTGGCGTGGGCCATCGTCATGGCCAGCACAATCTTGCCGGCGCCTACGTAGTACGGCGAACCTTCTTTCTGGCCTTCATCGATTACGTACCGCCCGTTGCCGGCCGAGTAGAAGTACAGGTAGTTGAAGGTGTTGGTGCTGTTGCCGTTCGAGAGGTAAAACTGATCGGTGCTGGCCAGCGCCGGGCGCCGCACAATGTACTGCGAGATGTACGAGGTGGTAAGCGCCGTGAACATCTGCTGCTGAATGCCCTGCGAAATAGCGCCGGGCAGCAGGAAGTTGGGCGTGGCCGTGATGGGGTTGTTGGGGTCGGTATTTACGTCCAGAAACTTTTCGCACGACGTAAGCACCCCGCTGCTCATGAGCAAGCCCAACGCGAGGAGGTATTTTTTCATCTTGATTATCACAGAAAAACGGTGCGCTGCCTAGGTGCTGCCGAGCACCCGGGCCGCCGGCACCTAGGGAAATTAGAAGGTAGCCCGCAACGACATATCCACGCCGCGCGTGGCAGGCACGCTGCCGTAGTCGAAGCCCGTGGAGCCGCCGCCGCGCACGCCGGCACCAGCGGCCGAGGTTTCGGGGTCGACGCCGGAGTACTTCGTGAAGAGCAGCAGGTTGCGGCCCGTTACGCCCAGCTCGATGCTCTTGACGGTGCCCGAGTTGCCCAGCCAAGTTTTGGGCAGGCTGTAGGTAAGCGTGGCGTAGCGCAGGCGCGTCCAGGAAGCATCCTCGATGAAGGGTGTACCCACGGCACCCAGGATGCTGGTGTAGTAAGCCTGCGTCAGCTCCACGGGGCGCGTGTTCGGCGCGTAAGTGCCGTCGCCTTTGGCTACCACGCCATCAAATACTACTTCCTTGTAACGGTCGAGGGTACGCTCGCTCAGGCCGTTGCGGGTGGTTAGCCAGTCGTTGCCGTTCACCACTTTGCCGCCCTTGCGGAAATCCCACATAAAGCTAAACGAGAGGCCGTTGTAAGTGAAGGTGTTGGTAACCTGCGTGGTAAAATCGGGGGCGCGGTTGCCGGCGTACTGGTACACCGCCGTGTTGATGGTGGGGTAGCCGTTGGCGCCGATAATGATTTTGCCCGCGTCGGGGCCCGATTGCACGCGCTGGAAATCGTAAGCGGCAATGGAAGTGATGGGGCGGCCGGGGAAAGCGCTGCCGCGGGCCACGTCGATGATGGAAGCGTCCGACTGGTTTACCTCCGTCAGGAAGCCGGGTAGCTGCTTGGCTTTGTTGCGGTTGGCCGTAAAGTTGGCCAGGGCCGTCCACTCAAAGCCGTTGGCCAGCTTCACGGGCGTGCCCGACAAGGCCAGCTCAACGCCGCGGTTAATTACCGTACCGCCGTTGATGTACTGCAGAATGTAGCCCGAGGCCTGGCTTACGCGCGGGGCAATCAGCTGGTCGCGCGTCTCTTGGTGGTACACGCTGGCGTCGAGACCTAGGCGGCCGTTAAGGAACTGCAGGTCGAGGCCGGCTTCGTAGGCGCGGGTGCGCTCGGGTTTCAGCAGGCGGTTCGAGCCGAAGAAGCCCGGCCGGAAACCGCCGCCGATGTACGTCGACTGCGCCAAGGGCGAATCGACGCGGTACGGGCCGGTGTCTTTGCCTACCTCCGCTACCGAGGCGCGAATCTTGCCGTAGTTCAGGATGGGGTTGGTGTCCAGACCGAGGGTGCGGCTGAACTCCCAGCCACCGGCCACCGAGCCGTAGAAAAAGCCCTTGCCGTAGTTCTTGTTCAGGTTGGGGCGCGGCAGGGTGGAGGAGAGGTCGTAGCGGCCGTTCAGCTCCAGCGTAGCTTGCTTAAAGAAGTCGAAGCTCAGGCGGCCGAAGTTGCCCACCAAGCGGCGCGTGCGGTTGCTGGTAAGCGCGTTGCGGTTTACCGTGTTGTTGATCGAGACGAAGCTCGGGTTCTGGAAAATCAGCCCAATGATGTCGGTGGTTTCGTACACGGCCTGCTCCACGGTGTTGCCCAGCACCAACGAGGTGCCTAGGTTTTCGCCGAAGTTGCGGTTGAACGTGGCCAGGAAGTTAGAGTTCAGCAGGCGCACGAAGTTGGTGGTTTCGGCAATGCCGCCGTTTTGGTTGTTGGGCTGCGAGGTGCCCACGGCGCGCACCGAGCGGAACTTCTCGGTGTACACATCGGTGCCGATGTTGTAGCTCAGGCGCACCCACTTGGCGGGGTCGTAGGTGAGCTGCGTGTTGGCAATAACGCGGTTGGTGCGGTCGGTTTGCGGGTTAAACTCCGTGGTCCAGTACGGGTTGTCGGCGTCGTTGGTGCCCACCGACAGCGGCAAGAGGCGGCGGCGCGTGCCGTCGGCGTTCAGGTAGTTGCGCGCGTCGTCGTTGCGGGGCCAGTTCAGCAAGCTCACAAAAAAGCCGCCCGTGCCGGCAAACAGGCCGGGGCCCTGCAGCGGCCGGCGGCCGCCCGAGTTCAGGTACTGCGCCGAGCCCGAGGCGCCGAGCTTGGGCGAAAGCTGCACCCGCCCGCTTAGGCGCACGGTGGTTTTGTCGTACTCGTTTTGCGGCGTTACGCCCTTGGTATCCTGGTGCGAGGCCGATGCCAAGAAGTTGGCCTTGTCGTTGCCGCCCGACATGGTGAGGTAGTTCTGGAACGAGGTGCCCTTCTCGAAGAAGTTGCCCAGGTTGTCGTACACCTCTTCGCCGGGGGCAAAGCGCGGGCCCCACGAGTTTCGCGTGGTGGGGTCGAACACGCCGCCCGCGCCTTGCTTGTACTGGTTTTGCAGCTTGGGCAGGCGGTTCACCTCGTCAACCGAAAACTGCGTGCGGTAGGTAATGCTGGTAGCGCCCGACTTGCCGCGCTTGGTAGTGATGATAACGGCGCCGTTGGCTGCGCGCAAGCCGTACAGGGCCGCGGCCGCCGGGCCCTTCAGCACCGTCATGCTTTCAATGTCCTCGGGGTTGATATCGGCTGCCCGGTTGGTGGAGCTTACCGAACGACCTAGAATGCCGTTGAAGGCCGAGCCCCCGCCCGGCGCCGTCGACTCCACAAACGACGAGTTATCCATGATAACCCCGTCGATAACGAACAGCGGCTGGTTGTCGCCGTCGAGCGAGTTGCCGCCCCGGATTACGATGCTGGCGCCTTCGCCGGCGCTACCGCCCGAGGAGGTGATTTGCACGCCCGCCACTTTGCCTTGCAGCGCGTTTACGATGTTGGTTTGGCGGGTTTCGATGATGTCCTTCGAGGTAACCTGCTGGGCCGCGTAGTTTATCTCGCGGCGCTCCTGCTGAATGCCGTAGGCCGTGGTAATTTGCACTTCTTGCAGCGTGGTGGAAGAGGTTTCCAGCGCCACATCAATGTTGCCATCGGCCCCCACGGTGCGCTCCAGGGTATTGTAGCCGATAAAGCTGAACACCAGCGTAGCGCCCGGCGCCACCTGCAGCGTATAGCTGCCGTCGGCGCTGGTTTGCGCACCGATGGTGCCGCCCTTTACCACCACGTTCACCCCGGGCAGGGGCGAGCGGTCGGAGGCGGCTGTTACCACGCCGGTAACGGTGCGCGCTTGCTGGGCCTGCACCTGCTGCGCCAGCAATACGCCGGGCAGCACGATAGACCATAAAGATTTCTTCATTGAATGAGGGGGAATAGGTGGGGAGAAAGGCAAAAACAAAAAAGCGCGTGGCTATATAGCCGCGCGCAGGTACGCCTCGGAGCCAGCAAGTGCCGCAATGCAACAAAGAGCTAAAAAAGCTGACATAGAGGCGAATCAGCAAGAATAAGGGAAAAACAAGCGCGTGTGCAGGCAAGCCAAAAGCGCCGCGCCATCACCTAAATAGGTATTTAAGTGGGTTTAAAGCTAAGCGCGGCGCCGGGTTAAGTCAAGGTTAAAAGCCAGGGGCGGCGGCAGAACTGTGCAAACGGTTGCAGAGGGGCGCCAAAAGCGTTTACATTACCGGCGTCTACCATCCTCCTCGTCGCTATGCACCCCGTAATTACCCCCGAGCGCGTACCCGTCAGCATCTACTCCGATTCGGAGCAGGCATCGGTGGCTGTGGCCCAGCAAATTGCCGACCTCATTCGGCAGCGCCACGGCGAAGGCCAGCCCTGCGTACTAGGTTTGGCTACCGGTTCGTCGCCCACGCGCGTGTACGAGGAGCTGGTACGCATGCACCGCGAAGAAGGCCTGTCGTTCCGCAACGTCATCACCTTCAACCTCGACGAGTACTACCCCATGCTGCCCGACTCGCTGCAGAGCTACGTGCGCTTTATGCACGAGTACCTGTTCGACCACGTGGACATCCCGGCCGAAAACATACACATCCCCAACGGCACCATTCGGCAGGAGGACGTGGCCGAGTACTGCCGCCGCTACGAGGCCGCCATTGCGGAGGCCGGCGGCATCGATTTGCAACTGCTGGGCATTGGCCGCACGGGCCACATCGGCTTTAACGAGCCGGGCTCGGGCGCCAGCTCGCGCACCCGCCTCATCACCCTCGACCACATCACGCGCACCGATGCGGCCTCCGATTTCTACGGCGAAGAAAACGTGCCGCGCCGTGCTCTTACCATGGGCGTGGGTACCATTCTGGAAGCGCGCCAAATTGTACTGATGGCCTGGGGCGAGGGCAAAGCCGCCGTTATCAAGCGCATGGTGGAGGGCGAGCCAACCGACTCGGTGCCGGCCACTTACCTGCAGCGCCACCCCGCCGTGCAGGTGGTGCTCGACGAGGCCGCCGCCGCCGAGCTAAGCCCGCGCAAAACGCCGTGGCTGGCCGGCATTGCGTGCAACTGGCAAAACGAAGCCCTGGTGCGCAAAGCCGTAACCTGGCTGGCAAGGCACCTGCAAAAGCCCATTCTCAAGCTCACCGACGAAGATTACAACGAAAACGGCCTGTCGGACTTGCTGGCCGAATCGGGCCAAGCCTATGGCATCAACATTCGGGTGTTCAACCAGCTGCAGCACACCATTACGGGCTGGCCCGGCGGCAAACCCAACGCCGACGACTCGCACCGCCCCGAGCGCGCCACGCCCTTTCCGAAGCGGGTTCTCATCTTCTCGCCGCACCCCGACGACGACGTCATCTCGATGGGCGGTACCTTGCTGCGCCTCGTCGACCAAGGCCACGAGGTGCACGTGGCGTACCAAACCTCGGGCAACATTGCCGTGTTCGACGACGAAGCCATCCGGTTTGCCGAGTTCGTGGCCGATTACGACCAAGCCCTAGGTTTGCCGGGCGAGCAACCCGCCGAGAGCTTGTACCAACGCGTGGTTGATTTCCTGAAGAAGAAAGCGCCTGGGCAGGTAGATGCGCCGGAGGTGCAGCAAATCAAAGGGCTGATCCGGCGGGGCGAGGCCAAATCGGCGTGCCGCCTGGCGGGCATCCCCGACGAAAACGCGCACTTCATGGATTTGCCCTTCTACGAAACCGGGCGGGTGCGCAAAAAGCCACTAGGTGAAGAAGACATTCAGCTGACCATCGACCTGCTGAACAAAATTCGACCGCACCAGATTTACGCCGCCGGCGACTTATCCGACCCGCACGGCACGCACCGCGTGTGCTTATCGGCCATTTTTCAGGCTGTGGAGCGTCTGAAGGCAGAAGGCGCCCCGTGGCTGCAAGACTGCTGGGTGTGGCTGTACCGCGGCGCCTGGCAGGAGTGGGACATCGACCAGATTGAAATGGCCGTGCCCATTTCGCCCGAGGAGCTTACGCGCAAGCGCCGCGCCATCTTTAAGCACCAGTCGCAAAAAGACCGGCCGTTGTTCCCCGGCGCCGACCAACGGGAGTTCTGGCAGCGCGCCGAAGAGCGCAACCGCACCACCGCCAAAATTTACGACCAGCTGGGCCTACCCGAGTACGAAGGCATCGAGGCCTTTGTGCGCTGGAAATACTAGCCCGAGGGTAGCGGCACACAAGCCGTTGGCCCCTAGGTGCCCACCCTGCTGTGCGGCACCTAGGGGCTTTTTGCTTAGGACTAAACACAAACAGGTAACAACCTGCCAGCTTGCCAGATAAGGCCGTTTTAGGTGTTTAATGCTTAGCTTAATGCTTAATTATATCGTTTGTATTTTTAATAGGTTAAATATTATAAATTGACGGAAGGTAGCACAGCATTTCCACACCTTACTTCCTGTCAACTATGCCCAACACCTACTCGCTTGCGAGGCGGCCCCTGCTGTGGGGCTGGCTCTCGTTATGCCTAATGCTTTGCCTAGGTGCCGCCGGTTCGGCTATTGCGCAACAGCAGGCCTACACCCTGCAAGGCCGCGTTACGGATGAGCGCGGCCAGGGCTTGCCCGGCACCACCGTGCTCGTGGGCGGCACCACGCAAGGCGCCTCCACCGATGCCGACGGCAACTACACCTTCAGCGCCCAGTTGGCGCCGGGGAGCTACACGCTTACGTTTTCGAGCATCGGTTTTACGGCCCAAAACCGCTCCGTTACGCTGGGTAGTGTTACCAGCGTAACCACCAACGTAACCATGCGCGAGGCGCGCCAAAGCCTCGACGACGTGGTGGTGGTGGGCTCAACGGTAAGCACCAACCGCCGCGAGCTGGGCAATGCCATCAGCACGGTATCGGGGCAGGAGCTGACGCGCAGCGGCACGGGCGCGGTGCTGAACTCGCTGCAGGGCAAAGTGCCCGGTGCGCAAATCGTGCAAAACTCCGGCGACCCGGCCGGCTCCATTTCGGTGCGGTTGCGCGGCATCAAGTCGCTTTCGGGCTCCTCCGATCCGTTGTACGTTATCGACGGGGTTATCATCAGCAACAGCAGCGTCAACGTGTCGCAGTTGGCCGTTTCAAACGACGTGGGCTCGGCGCAGGTGGGCCAAAACCGCCTCGCCGACCTCAACCCCAACGACATCGAAAGCATCAACGTGCTGAATGGCGCCGCTGCGGCAGCCATATACGGCTCGCGCGCGGCCAACGGCGTGGTGCTGATTACCACCAAGCGCGGCCGTGCTGGCGAGGTGCGCGTATCGGCCTACGCCAGCGTAAACATGAACGAGCTGCGCAAATCGGTGCCCGTGAATACCTACGGCAAGCAATTCGGCTTTGCGGGTTTGCGCCTGTATACCATTGGCGGTGTAACGCCGGCGCAGGTGGCCGCCAACCCCGGCACCACCACCGTGGGCATTACGCGGGCGGGCGTAACCACGCAGCTGGCCTCCAACCTGGTGGACGTGGAGCGCTACAACTACTTCGACGAAATTTTTCAGCGCAGCTACGGCACCGATAACGGCGTGTCGGTTTCGGGGGGCTCCGAGAACACGCAGTACCTCGTATCGGTGGGGTATTTCAAAAACCAGGGCATTGTTCGGGGCACCGATTTCACGCGCTACAACATTCGCACGCGCCTCAACCAAGGCCTTACCAAGTGGGCCCGCCTGACGGCCGGCGTGGCATTCAGCAACAGCTACGCCGACGAAAAAGCCAACGGCAACGTGTTCTATAGCCCCATCAACTCCGTCAACATCACCAACAACATCTACGACATCCGGCAGCGCGACGCCAACGGCAACCTGCGGGCCGTGGAGCCCACCCGCGTAAACCCGCTCTCGACCATCGAGGACATGGACTTTACGCAGCGCGTGAACCGCACCATCAGCGACTTGCAGCTGAAGCTGACGCCGCTGCGGGGCTTGTCGGTTGATTACCTGATTGGGGCCGATTTGTACGGGCAAGCGGGGCAGAGTTACATCCGGCCGTACCCGTACCAGGCGCAGGCGGGCTTGCCGCTGGCCCGTTACCCGTTTGGTTTCGCCTCCAACGCGCAGCTGAACGCGCTGCAACTCAACTCCGACCTGAACGTGGCCTACGACCGGCAGTTGGGCGAAAACTTCAAGACTACGTTGCTGGCGGGTTACAGCTACCAGTACGTGCGCCAGGAGCTAACCCAGGCCCGCGGCCAAAACCTGACGCCGTTTATTACCACCATCAGTGGGGCAGCCAACAACACGCTCGTCAGCACCTATGGCATTCCGGAGCAGTTCGACCTAAGCGGTGCCTACGTGCAGGGCACGTTGGGCTACCGCAACCTGGCCTTTGTAACGGCCGCGGTGCGCCGCGACGGGTCGTCGAAATTCTCGAGCTCCGAAACCAACCAGTACTACCCCAAGGTAAGCGGCTCGTTGGTGGTGTCGGACCTAGGGTTTTGGCAAAATGCCGGCTACGCCAAAGCGTTTAACTCGCTGAAGCTGCGCGCCAGCTACGGGCAAGCGGGCGGCCTCACGGGCATTGGCTCCTACGACCGGTTTTACCAGTTTTCGCCGGTGCCGTTTTTGGGCCGCAGCACCTACCTGCCCAACTCGCGCCTGGCCAACGAGCGCGTGCGCCCCGAGCGCCTGACGGAGCTGGAAGTGGGCGGCGACCTAGGGTTTCTGAACGACCGCATTGGGCTGGGCATCACGGCGTATTGGCAGGAAACCGAGCAACTGCTGGCCAACCGCAACGTGGCGCCCTCCACGGGCGGCCTCACCATTGTAACCAACGTGGCCAGCATCGAAAACAAGGGCGTGGAGCTGCAGCTAACCGCCACGCCGGTGCGCACCGCCAACTTCAGCTGGGACATTACGGCCCTGTTCAACCGCAACCGCAACAAGGTGCTGGAGCTGCCGGGCTCGGGCGGGCAGCAGCAGGCCATTGCCATCGATAACGTGGCCGGCGCGCCGGTGTACCTGCTGGCCGGGCAGCCGGTGGGCGTGTTCTACGGCTCGGGCTACGCGCGCAACCCCGATGGCTCGTTGCTGCTCACGCCGCAGGGCTTTCCGCAGGACGAGCGCACCCGCGGCCAGGCCGTGGGCGCTACCAGCTACGTGCCCGCCCGCGAGGGCAACGGCCAGCCCGGCTACGGCCCCGGCACGGCCATTGCCAACATCGTTATCGGCAACCCCAACCCCAAATGGACGGGCTCGTTCAGCACCAACGTGGCCTTCAAAAAGCTCTCGGCCCGTATTCTGCTCGATGCGGTGCAGGGCGTGGACGTGTTTAACGCCGATTACCGCACGCGCCAGGGCGTGGGCCTAGGTGATTTGGCCGAAAAAGAGCTGCGGGGCGAGCTGCCGCGCGGCTACATTTTTGCCGTGTACAACACGCAGGAGTTTCGCATCGACGACGGCTCGTTTGTGAAGCTGCGCGAAGCCTCCTTGAGCTACGATTTGCCCACGTTTACGCCGCTTATCCGCAGCCTCAACGTGTCGCTGATCGGGCGCAACCTCGTGTCGTGGGACAACTACAAGGGCTTCGACCCCGAAACCAGCGCCGGCGGCACCAGCGACCTGCTGCGCGCCATCGACTTTGGCAACGTGCCCATCCCGCGCACCTACCAGCTGCGGGTTGCGGCCTCGTTCTAACTCCACCTCATTCGGCCTTCCGTCATGAAAAAATACCTTCTGCTGCTGTCGTTGCTGTGCATTGGCTTGGGCAGCTGCGACAAAGAATACCTCGACCCCAGCGCCGCCCGCCAGCAAGATGTGCTGGCCACTTCCGACGGCCTGATTACCGTGTGCAACGGCCTGCAATACCGCTACACCGTGGGCGGCGCCCTGAGCGTGCTGTACAACCAGGTGGCCGCCGGCGGCCTGAGCACCCGCGAGCTGCTGATTTTGAACGTGGGCAATATTGAGGAGTTTAACGTGAGCGAAGGCGGCACCAGCCTGCGCACCGACAACGGCGTGGTGCGCAACCTCTGGAGCCAAACGCAGCTGGTGCGGGCCAACGCCGATTTGGTGCTGGCCAACGCCGGCAACGCCGGCGACGCGGGCACGCGCAGCGGCATTGTGGCGTATGCCTCCATCTTTCGGGCGCTGGCCCTAGGTACGCAGGTGCAGTTTTTCGAGCAGGCACCGTTGGTTACCGGCTCCAACGCGCCGTTTGCGCCGCGGCAAGAGGTGTTGCAATCGGCCATTACGCAGCTCGAGGCGGCTGCTACCCAGCTAACCGCCAACCCCGTTTCGGCCGATTTCAACAGCAAAATTGTGCCTGGCATCGACTTGCCCAACACCTTGCAGGCCCTGATTGCCCGCTACAGCCTGATGGCCGGCGACTACGACCGCGCCATTGCCGCCGCGGGGCGCGTGTCGCCCACAAGCCGCTCGGTATTCAACTTCGACGAAAACACCCGCAACCCATTGTTTGAGGCGGCCTTCGGCAACCGCAACGTGTTCGAGCCTACCGATGCCAACTTGGGCCTTTCGGGCGCCTTGGTACCCGAAAGCGGCGACCGGCGCATTCCGTTTTACGTGCGCCTGAACCCCACCGCCACCCAAAACCGCGGCCTGGGCTTTTACACGGCAGCCAGCGCGCCCATTCCGGTGTACGTGCCCAACGAAATGCTGCTGATTCGGGCCGAAGCCTACGCCCGCAAAAACGACCTCGCCAACGCCGTAACCGAGCTTAGCCGCGTGCGCACCAGCACGGCCGCCGCGCAGCTAAACTCAAGCAACCAGCCCATAGCGCCTCCGGGGGCCGGGCTGGCGCCGTACGCGGGCCCGCTTACGCAGGAGGCTGTGCTGCTCGATATTTACCGCAACCGGTTGGTGGAGCTGGCTTTTCAGGGCTTCCGGCTCGAAGACAGCCGGCGCTTTGGGCGCCCCGGGCCGGGCGCAGCCGGTGCCGAGCGCAACCGCAATTTCTTCCCGTACCCACGGGTAGAGCGCGAAAACAACTCCGCCACCCCCAACGACCCCAACATCTAACTCGTTTGCTCCTGATGCCAGAACGGCCCGCCTATACCTAGGCGGGCCGTTGTTATGTTTAAGAGGAGCACGAGCCAACAGGTTGCCACCTAGGTGCCCGGTGCGGCCCGCGCCGCGGGCCGCACCGGGCACCTAGGTGGTTACTGGCGCGAGTCTTAGCGCCTTGGGCGCGCGACTCGTGCCCAAGCATGGAGGGGAGTCTCCAGACTCCCGTATCCCGAACGACCACGATTGCACGGAAAATTATCCGGATGACGGAAGTCTGGAGACTCCCACCCATGCCGCGGTACGAGTCGCGCGCCCAAGACGCTAAGACTCGCGCTAGGGAGGCCAACAGGCTGATGACTAGGTGCTTGGGGCTGCCTGCGCCGCTGGCAGCCCCAAGCACCTAGGCCGGAAACGTAACAGTAAAGCAGGTGCCCACATCGAGCTGGCTGGCTACCTCAATGCTGCCCCCGGCGTTTTCGATCAGGCGCTTCACGATGTACAGGCCCACGCCAGTGCCCTCCACGTGGGTGTGCAGGCGCTGAAACAGGCCGAACAACTGGGTTTGCTGCTGCTCGCTCATGCCTAGGCCGTTGTCGCGGATGCTGAGCACCACGGCTTGCGGCCGGCGCTCGGCGCGCACGTGCACCTGGGCCGGGCGGTTGGGCGAGCTGTACTTGGCGGCGTTGCTGAGCAGGTTGAAAACGATGCTGCGCAGGTTGGCCGGATGAAACAACACCACCACGTCAGGCGGCACCTCAACGGTAAGCCGGGCCGTGCAGGCTTGCAGGTCGAGGTCCTGGCACACGTCGGCTACCACCGCGGCCAAGTGCACCAGCTCGGTGGGGCCGGCGTGCGCCATTTGCAGCTTCGACACGTCGGTAAGCTGCGCGATGGTGTTCTGAAAACGGGCCACCGTGGTTTGCAGCATATCGAGCAGTTGCGCCACCCAGGCATCTTGCTGCACGGCGGCGGGCAACTGCTCGCGCAGGGCCAGCAAAATGCCCTCGATGTTGGCAATGGGCGCTTTCAAGTCATGCGAGGCCGTGTACACAAACGTATCCAAATCGACGTTGGAGCGCGTGAGCTGCGCGTTGGTGTTGTGCAGCTCGTCGTTGGTGGTGCGCAGCTCGGCGTTGATGCTGGCCAGCTCCTGGTTGAGGCCGTGCACCTGCTGGCGCGCCAGCACTTGGTCGGTTACTTCGGTGGCCACCACCGTAACGGCCGATATCTCGTCGTTTTCGGTTTCGCGCAGGGGTTGGTACACAAAGTTCCAGTACACCAGGTCGCGGCGGCCGTGGCGGTTGATGTACGAAGGCAGCTCGTGGGCCACGTAGGGCTGGCCGGTGGCCATTACCCGATCGAGCAACTCCTCGAATCCCTGGCCCGCGGCTTCGGGCAGCAGCTCGAACAGTGGAGTGCCCAAGGCTTGCGCCTGCGTGCGCCCCCAAATGGCGCACACCGCTGGGTTGGCCAGCTCAATTACGTAGCGTGGGCCCCGGAAAATGGCAATGGCCACGGGTGCCTGCTCAAACAGCTCGTTGAGCTGCTCCTGGCGCATTTCCCGGTCGCGCCGGGCCAGCACCTGCGCGGTTACGTCGTAGGCATACGTCACGAAGCCATCAATCTGGCCCTCCTCGTTAAAGCGCGCCTGGTACGTCAGGTCGAAGTAAATGTCCTCCACGGGGCCCTCGGCGGTGCGGGCCAGCGGCACCAGCACCTCGCGGCCCTGAAAGGGTTGCCCAGTTGTGTACACGTGGTGCAAAATGTCCATCAGGGGCTGATCGGCTAGTTCGGGCAAGGCATCAACCAACCGCTTGCCCAACAGCTCGCGCCCCGGAAACATAGCCTGGTAAATGGGGTTCACGAACTCGTACACCCAGTCGGGCCCCGTGAAAATGCAGATGGCCGCCGGCGCGCGGCGAAACAGCTCCTCCCACTGCCGCCGCTGGCGCTCGGCCTCGGCGCGCGCGGCCTGCGCCTCGAGGGTGCGCTGCTGCACGTGGGCCTCCAGTTGCTGGTTGAGTTGCTGGGCCTGCTGGCGGGCCTGCACTTGCGCCGTAACCTCGGTGCCCAACGACAAAATGCCGCTGATGCTGCCGTCGGATTGGCGTTGGGGCTGAAACACGAAGTTCCAGTACACAACTTCGCGGCGCCCGTACCGCTCGATGTACGTGGGCTTTTCGGTAGACGTGAACGGCACGCCCGTGGCGTACACCTGATTGAAAATTGCCACTACGTCGGGGGTGGCGGTTTCGGGCATTACCTCAAACACCGGGCGGTGCAGCACTTCGGGCAACGAGCGGCCCCAGATAGCCAGCGTGGCGGCGTTGGCCAGCTGCACGCGGTACTCGGGCCCGCTGTACACCGCCACCGCCGCCGGCGCCTGCTCCACAAAGCGCAGCAGCTCGTTGCGCTGGTGTTCCAGCTCGCGCCGAATCACCCGCTCGCGGGCCTGGCTTTCGCGCAGGGCTTGCTCCACGGGGCTGCGATTTTGGTCGGAGGTGTCGGTAAAGCTTACCACCAGCACCTCGCCGTTGCGCTGGGCTTACAGCCGGAAGTAGTTGTCGAGCCCGTCGGCCTGGTAGTTTACCTCGTACGCTTCCAACTCGCCCGACGCAAATGCGCGCTTGTAGTAGCTGAGCACGCCGGCCGTCATCGTGTTCGGAAATAGCGACAACAGCGTGCCGCCGGGGTGCTCGTGCAGCCCCGTCATGCGCTGCCCGGCCGGGTTAAGGTACTCCAGCGCGAAATCCACGATATCGGTGCCCGCCTGGTCGTAGATGGGCCGCACCACGTGCAGGGCAGTTACCGACACGGCCAGCAGGGTGGGCAACAACTCAGGCGCCAGTACAACGGCATTGGTGGCAGGGGGCATACGGGCGCTAACAATAAGGTGAAGGGGATACGTGCCGGAATTTGCAAGCGTTATAATACAGCCTCGCACCGGATGTTTCTTGTTACGCCCCCGCAATTGGCGAACAACGAAGCCTGAGCGCACTGCCCCGGCCCGGTGGCGTTGGCAACACCTAGGGCACTTGCGGAAGGCGCAGCCCGGGCAAGAAAGCCCCGCCGAGGCCGCGCGAATTTTCGTTCTTTACGCCATGCAAAGCACCACCCAAGCCGCCCTCGAAACCACCCACACCCAGCCGCTGGCCGAGGCGTCGCAGCCGGGCCGGTTGGTGTCGCTCGATGTGTTCCGGGGCATCACCGTAATGGCGATGATTCTGGTAAACAACCCCGGCGACTGGGGCCACATCTACGCGCCGCTCGAGCACGCCGCCTGGAACGGCTGCACGCCCACCGACCTCATCTTTCCGTTTTTCTTGTTCATCGTGGGCGTGTCGTTGGTGTACGCCCTCGATGGCGTGAAGCGACAAGGCGGCCCGCTAAGCGCTACCATGCTGCGGGTGGTGCGCCGCGGGGCGGTGCTGTTTGCGCTGGGTTTGTTTTTGGCCTTGTTCCCGAAGTTCGAGTTTGCCACGGTGCGCATTCCGGGCGTGCTGCAGCGCATCGGGCTGGTGTTTATCATCAGCAGCGCCATTTTTCTGTACACCGGGCGCCGCACGCAGTTGGGTTTGCTGGCCGGTATTCTAGTGCTCTACAACGTGCTGCAACAGCTGGTGCCCGCGCCCGGCCTAGGTGCCGCGGCCTTACTGCCCGGCCAAGACCTAGGCGCCTGGCTCGACCGCACCGTGCTCACCGAAGCGCACCTTTGGAAGTCAAGCAAAACCTGGGACCCCGAGGGCCTGCTGAGCACGCTGCCCGCCGTGGGTACCGGTTTGCTGGGCGTGATAACCGCCCAGTGGCTGCGCCGCCGCGACGTGCAGCCCGCCGAAAAAGTAGCCTGGCTGTTCGTCGACGGGGCCTTGCTCGTTGTGCTCGGGCTGATCTGGAACGGCTGGTTCCCCATCAACAAAAGCCTCTGGACGAGCTCCTACGTGCTTTACACCGGCGGCATTGCCATCAGCGCGTTGGCGGCTCTGTACTGGATTTGCGACGTGCAGGGCTGGCGCGGCTGGATTAAGCCTTTCCTGGTGTACGGCGTCAATGCCATTACCGTGTTCTTTTTATCGGGGCTGATACCGCGCATCCTCAACCTGATTAAGCAGCCGTTGCCCGGCAGCGGCAAAGAGGTGGGCCTGAAGGAGTGGCTGTACCAAACGCTGTTCGTGCCCACCTTCGCGGTGCCCGAAAATGCTTCGCTTGCCGGCGCCGTTACGCTCATCCTGATTTGGCTGGGCATTTTGTGGTGGATGTACCACAAGCGTGTCATCATTAAGGTTTAAAGCTTCTGGCCTCAGCGAAAAGACCGCGCCTTGCTCTGGCGCGGTCTTTTCGTGTATTCGGCCGCAAATACCTAGGGGCCTAAAAGCAAAGCGGGCGGCCCGAAACGAGCCGCCTGCTTCACCATTTCACTCACTATTCGGGAGCGGCTGCTAGAGCCGATCCCACACGGTGCCGCCCGCTTCTACGAAGCGCACGACGCCGTATTCCTTGGTATAGTAAAC
This sequence comes from Hymenobacter oligotrophus, assembly GCF_003574965.1. Lineage (NCBI taxonomy): Bacteria > Pseudomonadati > Bacteroidota > Cytophagia > Cytophagales > Hymenobacteraceae > Hymenobacter > Hymenobacter oligotrophus. The sequence continues at coordinate 237,795 of NZ_CP032317.1, forward strand.
CCGCTGCACCTGCCAGGCCGCGGCGGCTTGGTTGGCCGCTGGCTGCAGGGTGGGGTACTCCAAAACGTTGTTAAAGGTGCGGCCGCCCACGGTTAGGCTCGGGAGCAGGCGCACGCTCGCGGGCAGCGCTTGCTCAGTTTCCAGCTCGGCCACGGGCAGCGGCAGTTGTAGGTTGCCCCACTGCAGCGCAGCCTCCAGGGGCTGCTCCCCGGCGGCGGCACCTAGGGTAAACGAGGCGGCAAAATGGGCAGCATCGGCACGCTCGTAGTACGCCGAATCGACGCGCTCGAGGCGGGTGCCTACCTCTTGCTGGTAGTACTGCACGCGCGCGCCTTTGTTGGCCATGCCCGGCTGGGCTTTATCGGAAAGGCCTTTTACCTGGTAGCGGCGCTCGTAGCCGGCTTGGTTGGCAAAACGCCACTCCTCGCCCAGGCGGTAGGGGGTTATCCAGGCTTGCTCTTGTTTGCTTAGCGTGTATTGGGTCGGCTCTTCGCTCTCGGCGCCCGGCATTACGCTGTCGCACGCGCCGAGCAGCAGCGTGAGCATCAGCGAGCCAAGCAGCGGTAGGCGTTGCACAAACGGATAGAAAAGGGGCATGGTCGGGTATTGGAAGAGGCGAAGAGTGGGTAGTCAGAAGCGGGTAAAGCAACGGTACAAACATCGGCCACAAACGCACGCAAGTAAATCGCATATGCATGTGAGCAAGCCAGAAAACACAGCCTTGGTAAGTGGGCTGAGGCTTGCCGTGCGCCGTCAGTAAACCAGATGCGGAACCGGGGGCAAAGGTTGCTTAAGGTACAGCGCAATTGTTGAGCTTGCTACCGGTTTGGCAAAAGTGAGCCCCAAAAGTTTGGTTGCCGCTGGTGCTACGCTGCGCTGCTTGGCCGCGCAAGAAGGGGCTTTCGGCACCTAGGAAAATACCTGCGCGCATGGCCACCCCGGGGGCTTTCTGCGTAGTAAGCAGCATGAAACAGCTTTTGATTCTCGCCGCTGGCTTAGTGCTGGCTGCGCCGGCCGCACTGGCCCAGACCACGGCACCGGCCCCAAGCAGCACCGCCACGGCGGCTGTTTCGGCCGGGCAGCGCAAAGCCGCCGAAGACCTGATGCTGGCCATGCAGATGGAGAAGAACACCAACGCTGCCCTCGACCAGATGCTTACCGCCCAGCTAACCCAGCGCCCCGAGCTAAAACCCGTGGAGCCCGAAATGCGCGCCTACTTAAATAAGTACATGGGCTGGGCTTCGCTGAAAGAAGACATGGTGCAGCTCTACGCCAAGGAGTTCAGCGAGAAGGAGCTGAAAGACCTATCGAAATTCTACAGCTCCACAACCGGCCAGAAGTTTATTGGCAAGCAAACCGCCCTGATGGTGGCGGGCATGGAAATAGGCCAGCGCCGCATGCAGGAAAACCTGCCCGAACTGCAACGCAGCATTGAGGCAAAAATGAAAACCACACAGCAGTAAGCGCCCTAGGTACAAAAAGCTGCCAAACGCAAAACGCCCGGCCGATTGGCCGGGCGTTTTGCGTTTATTGTCAGGCCGAGCCAGCCTCTGTCATGTCGAGCGTGAGCGAGACATCTGGGTTAACGCATTGACCATCCTGCGCCAGATGTCTCGCTTTCGCTCGACATGACAAAGCTTGCTCGACAGGACAAGCATTGCGCAATTCGGCCTTACTCCTCCACGGAGGTTTCCACCTTGGGCCGCGCCGACTGCACGGCTTCGATAGCCGTTTGCAGCAGGCCGGAGCGCACGCTCATTTCGGTGATCTTGTTGTTGCGGCGCGTGGGGTTCACGCGGTTCGTCAGCAGAATCACCATCAGGTCGTACTGCGGGTCGACCCAGAAGTAGGTGCCGGTGTAGCCGGTGTGGCCGTAGCTCAGCTGCGAGGCACTCTTGGCCGAATTCACCGAGGGGTTGGCGGCGGGGCGGTCGAAGCCGAGGGCGCGGCGGTTGTCGGGGCAGTTCTGGCACTTGGTGTACTCCTGCACGGTTTCGGGCTTGAGGAGCTGCTGACCGCCGTACTTGCCGTTCCAGGCGTACAGCTGCACCAGCTTGGCCAGGTCGTTGGCCGAGCCGAACAGGCCGGCGTGGCCCGAAAGGCCGCCCAGGAGGGCGGCGCCTTCGTCGTGCACGGTGCCGTGCAGCAGTTGCTTCCGGAACAGCGAGTCGTACTCGGTGGGCACAATGCGTTGCTTGGCAAAGCGCCGCTGCGGGTGCAGGCCCAGCGTGGTAGCACCTAGGGGGCGGTAGAGCTCGTCGCGCAGAAACTGCTCGAACGGCTTGCCGGTTTGCTGCTGCACCAGCTGCGGATACAAGTAGAACGACAAATCGGAGTACACGTAGCCGGGCTTCTCGTTGAGCGGCGACTCGGCTATGGACTTCTTCAGGCGCTCGGGCATATCCTTACGGGCCCACATTTTGTCGGCTACCTGCAGCGGGAAGCGTGCCGACGAATCGGGGCGGAAAAAGCGGCGGCTCATTGCGGGTACCTCGCCGGCTTTCAGCTTCAGGGGCTCGTGCGGGTACTTGGCAAACAAGCGGCTGAATACGCCTTTGGGGCGCGTGTAGCTCTGCCAGAACGGAATCCAGGCCTTCAGGCGGGCTTGGTGCGTCAGCACGTCGCGCATTTTCAGGTCCTTCTTGTTTGATTCTTTCAGAAAGTCGAAGTACGAGCCCAGGGTTTGCTCGGGGCTGAACTTGCCTAGGTCCTGCAGCTTCATGAGGGCCGGGGTGGCAGCGGCCACTTTGGTTACCGAAGCCAGGTCGTAGAGGTCGGTGTTGCGCACGGGGCGGGCTTTGGCATCGTAGGTGTGCGTGCCGTAGCTTTTGCGCAGCACCACGGTGCCACGGCGGGCAATGAGCACCTCGGCACCAGGGAAGGCCTTGGCCGCTAGCGCCGCGCCAATCATCGAATCGACGCGGGCCTCAAGGTTGTTGTTCATGCCCACGGCTTCGGGTTGGGCGTAGCGCAGGCGCATGCCGCCTTGCGTAGTCAGGCCCGCACCAAAACCGTAGCGCTCCGAGGCCGAAACCGGCAGCTTGCCTGTAGCGCCCACACCGCCGAAAATTACCTGCGCGGCCAGCTCCTGGGCGTTTTTGCTTTCCTGGTAAGCCAGTACAATGGCATCGACGGTGTTCACGTCGCGCAGCTTCGACACAGCGTATGCGCTGCCAAACACCGATACCACCATCTTCTTTTTCAGGGCGGCTACCTCGCGCAGCAGCACATTCTCCTCGGGCGAAATACCGAAGTTGCTGGCCGGGTTGCGCCCTAGGTTTTGCAGGCCCACCAGCAGCAGGTTGTAGGGGCGCAGCTGCTCGCGCAGCTTGGCCAACTCATCGAGCGTGGCGTTGGCCGGGATGGAGAAGTGTGCCGCCGGTGCGTAGTCGGCCACCATGCGCTGGAAATCGGTGGTGTCTTTGGTACCTAGGGTTACGGTGGCAATGCGCAGGGTATCGAGGCGCTGCAGCGGCAACAGGTTGCGCTGGTTGCGCAGCACCGTCATGCTCAGCTCCTGCAGGCGCTGCGAAACGTGCTGGGCGTGCGGGCTGTTGAGGTCGGCGGTAATGTTTTTCAGCTCGATGGGGCGGTATTTGTTCAAGCCCGCCCACTGCTTGAGCGCCAGCACGCGGCGGCACCGGATGTCGATGTCGGCCTGCTTGATGCGGCCCGAGTCAATGGCGGCCCGTACCGATTGCAGGGCCTTGGGTACGTTTTTGGAGAACTCCAGAATGTCGTTGCCGGCCAAAATGGCCCGCACATCGGCTTCGCCGGGCGGGTACTTGCTCGTTACGCCCTTCATGTTCATGGCATCGGTGAAGATGATGCCCTGGTAGCCCATCTGCTTCTGCACCATATCGGTTACAATGCGGCGCGACAGGGTAGAGGGTGTGCCGGTGCTATCGAGCGCCGGAATGTTGAGGTGCGCAATCATCACGCCGCCTAGGCCGCGGCTCATGAGCGAGCGGAAGGGCCGCAGCTCCAGCGAATCGAGGCGGCGGCGGTCGGCGCGGATGAGCGGCAAGGCAAAGTGCGAGTCGGCATCGGTGTCGCCGTGGCCGGGAAAGTGCTTGGCCACGGCCATGATGCCCGCGTCCTGCATGCCCTTCATGTACTGGTAGCTTTTCTCGGTTACGTTGCGCTTGTTTTCGCCCCACGAGCGGAAGCCAATTACCGGGTTGTTGGCGTTGTTGTTCACATCCACCACCGGCGCAAAGTTGACGTGCATGCCCAGGCGGCGAAACTGGTACGCTACTTCCTGCCCCATTTCGTAGAGCAGGTGGTTGTCGCGCACGCCGCCTAGGGTCATTTGGTACGGAAAGCGCACCACGCTATCGAGGCGCATGCCCACGCCCCACTCGGCATCCATGGCCACCAGCAAGGGCACGCGGCTTTGGGCCTGGTAGCGGTTCAGCAGCTTGCTTTGGCGCACCGGGCCGCCCTGGAAAAAGATCAGCCCCCCGATGCCGCTTTGCTGAATCAGCGCCGAAATAGAGTCTTCGTCGACGCGGGTGCGGTTGCTGTACGCCGCCACCATAAATAGCTGCGCCACGCGCTGGTCGGGCGTGAGGGTCTTCATCACCGAATCGACCCAGGGCGAGTGCAGGTACTGCAAAAAGGCCGGTGCCTCGGCCACGGGCTTTTTGCCGTTGGCAACGGCTTTGGCACTGCTGGCTGGCTTGCCCGCCGGAGCAGCTTTGCCAGCCGGGCGCTTGGCCGAAGTGTGGGTAGCAGCGGGTTTTTGTTTGGCGGCGTGCTGCTTGCGGTGTTGCGCGGTGAGGGCCAAAGGCCCAAGCACCAGCAGCATCAACAGGAGAGATCTGTGGAGGCGCAAAGCGGATGGGGAAAGTGGTACGGTGCGAAGTTAACCCGAATGGTGCAGGTAAAGGTTGCCCGTGGCCCTAGGTGCCGGCCTTGACTGCCAGCCAGGCACCTGCCAGCGGCGAGTATGTGCAAGCGCAGCTCAGCTGCTGGTTGGGCTGCGTGCTTCGGCCAGCGGGCAGAATTAAGACAAGCGGCGCAGTTTTTCGCGGCGCAAAGCAACCCAGCGCATATGTTTGCTGCTCATTACTCCTGGGAGGTTACGTCTGGGCTGAACCCGAAGCCCTTAAGCAATAAGAGCACAGCGGGCGCGCCCCCAGCCATGTAATTGCCAATTCGTTTGCCGCCGCTTGCCTTTCGCCGATGAGGAAACTTTTACTAACCAGCTGCGCCCTGTTAATTGCGCCCGTGTGGGGCACCCAGGCGTTGGCGCAAGCCCCGGCAGCCCCCGCCGATACCACGCTGCTGAGCGCGGCCACCGAGCACATGCACCGGCGCTACCGCGAAGCACTGGGCAGCAGCGCGGCGCTTTACAGCGGCGTGCAGTACGTAAACTACGCTTCGGGCACGGCGCAAGGGCATCAGTTCTTCAAGTCGAAAAACGACATGCGGGGCAGCGTGCATTACGATGGCTACGAGTTCACCGACTTGGCCATTCAATACGACGCCAAGCTCGACGCGCTGCTCGTCAACAGCTTCAACAGCCCGGCCAAGTTTCGGTTGGTTGACGAGCGCGTGAAGCACTTCGTTATCGACGGCCACCGGTTTGTGCGCATCGTGGCCGATTCTGCTGCGGCCGAGGTTGTTTCCACGGGGTACTACGAGCTGCTGTTCGAGGGCGGGCCACTGCAGGTGTTGGCCAAGCACGGCAAGGATTTGCAAACCCGCATGGGCCAACGCATGAGCTACCAGGAGTTTACCGACGTTGATCGGTACTTTTTGCGCAAAGGCGGCGCGTATCACCCCGTCGGCTCCAAAGGCTCGGCGCTGGCCGTGCTCAACGACCGCAAAAAGGAGCTGAAGAAATACGCCGCGGAGCAGAAGCTCAAGTTCGGGAAGGAAACCCGCGCCGCAGCCCTCGTGCAGCTTGCCCAGCACTACCACCGCCTAACCCAAGCCACCGCCCGATGAAAGCTCGACACAACTACCGCCCCGGGCATGCGGCCAAGGGCTGGCTGGCGGGCCTGGGCCTGGTGGGGCTGCTGCTCGGCCATGGCGCGCCGGCCCTAGGTCAGCAGGCACCGCCGCTCATCAGCGGGCAGTTCAGCAACGCGCCTTTCGAGCAGTTTGTGCGCGAGGTAGAGCGCCAAACGCCCTACCGGTTTTACTTCGAGCCCAGCGCCCTCGACAGCGTTCGGGTAACCCTAGGTGCCCACAACCAGCCGCTGCCCGAAGTGCTGGAAAGCATCCTGAAACCGCGCGAGTTGTTTTACGCCATCGATGCGCAGCAGCGCGTGTTTATTACCACCGGCCAACCCATGCAAACCGAGCTGGCGGCCGGGTATTTTCGGCAGCACGAGGGCAAAACGGCAGCCGGCTCGGCCGGGGGCAACGACGACGACCCGCTCGACGGCTTGAACCGGCCCAAATCGCGCCGGCAGGCCGAAAGCCAGGTGTTTGCCATTGGGCAAGGCAGCAACCCCAGTGGCAAGGCCACGGTGGCCGGGCACGTGCGCGAAAGCAAAACCGGCGAACCGGTGCCGGGCGCCACGGTGTACGTCGAGTCGCCGGCCGTTGGGGGCTCCACCGATCAGTTTGGCTACTACTCGCTCACGCTGCCCCTAGGTCGGCACACCGTCCTGATTCGCGGCATCGGCATCAAGAATACCAAGCGCACCATTGTGCTGCGCAACGACGGCAAGCTGGAGATTGAGGTGGACGAGGACATTACCCCGCTAAAGGAGGTGGTGATTGAGGCCGAGAAAGACAAGAACGTGGCCGGCATGCAAATGGGCATGGAGAAGCTGGATATCAAAACCATCCGGCAGGTGCCCACGGCGTTTGGCGAGGCCGATTTGCTGCGCGTGGTGCTGACATTGCCCGGCGTGAAATCGGTGGGCGAGGGCAGCACCGGCCTGAACGTGCGCGGCGGCGCGGCCGACCAAAACCTTATCCTGTTCAACGATGCGGTGGTGTACAACCCCTCGCACTTGTTTGGCTTCTTCACGGCCTTCAACCCCGATATTTTGAAGAACGTGGAGCTGTACAAAAGCGCCATTCCGGCCAAGTACGGCAGCCGCCTCTCGTCGGTGCTCGACATTACCACCCGCGACGGCAACCGCAAAAAGTTTGGCGGCTCGGGCGGCATCGGGCCGCTTACCAGCCGCCTTACGCTCGAGGGGCCCATTCGGCAAGACAAAGCCTCGTTTATCGTAAGCGGCCGCTCGTCGTACTCCGATTGGATTTTGCACCGCCTGCCCAACCGCAGCTACCGCGAAAGCTCGGCTTCGTTCTACGACCTGAGCGCCCACGTCAGCCACGACCTCAACGATAAAAACTCGCTTTACGCCACCGGCTACATCAGCCGCGACCGGTTTCGGTTGGCTTCGGATACCACCTACGAGTACCGCAACCAAAACGCGAGCGTTAAGTGGAAGCACATCTTTAACAACCGGCTCTACAGCGTAGCCACGGCCACCCACAGCCGCTACGGCTACGACATCAGCAGCCGCAAAAATCCGGTAAACGCCTCGGCGCTGGCTTTCGACCTGAACCAGACCACGGCCCAACTCGATTTCAGCTACTACCACAACCCGCGCCACACCCTGGAGTTTGGCGCCAGCACGCAGCTCTACCGCATTGCGCCGGGCCAGCTGCAGCCCCTAGGTGGCGAGTCGCTCATCAGGCCCGAGGTGCTGCAGCGCGAGCAGGGTTTGGAAAGCGCCTTGTACGTGTCGGACCGCATCGAGGTGTCGCCGCGCTTGTCGGTGTCGTTGGGCTTGCGCTACTCGCTCTTCAACGCCCTGGGCCCCAACGACGTGCGGCAGTACGCGCCCGGCAGCCCGCGCTCGGCAAATACCGTAACGGACACCGTGCGCTACCGCGCGGGGCAGGTGCTGGCTACTTATCACGGGCCGGAGTACCGGGTGTCGGCTAAGTACGCCCTCACCGAAAACTCCTCCGTGAAGGCCAGCTACAACCGCACGCGCCAGTACATCAACATGCTGTCGAACACGGCCACCATGGCGCCCACCGATATCTGGAAGCTGAGCGACGCGCACATTCGGCCGCAGGTAGGCGACCAAGTGGCCCTAGGTTACTACCGCAACTTCAAGGACAACACCATCGAAACCTCGGTGGAAACCTACTACAAGCGCCTGCACGATTTCGTGGACTTCCGGAACGGCGCCACGCTGCTGCTGAACTCCGCCATTGAGCAGGACGTGGTAAACGCCGAGGGTAAAGCCTACGGCGTGGAGGTGATGGTGCGCAAGCTCACGGGCAAGCTCAACGGCTGGGTGAGCTACACGTACTCCCGCTCCTTGGTGCGCGTGAACAGCGGCACCACCGCCGAAATGATCAACGGCGGCCGCTACTACCCGAGCAACTTCGACAAGCCCCACGACGTGACGATGATCGGCAACTACCGCTTTAGCCGCCGCTTCAGCACCTCGCTCAACTTTACGTACAGCACGGGCCGGCCCATTACGCTGCCGCTGGCCAAGTACTACGTGGGCAACTCCATGCGCGTGCTGTACTCCGACCGCAACGCCTACCGCGTGCCCGACTACTACCGCGCCGACGTGGGCCTGAACATCGAGGGCAACCACCGCGTGAAAAAGCTGGCGCACAGCTCCTGGACGGTGGGCGTGTACAACCTCACGGGCCGCCGCAACCCGTTCTCGATCTACTACAAATCGGTGAACGGCAACATCAAAGGCTACCAGCTGTCGGTGTTCGGGCAGCCCATTCCTACCATCACCTACAACTTCCGCTTCTAACCCTTCGGCCACATGACAAGCCAGCAGAGCTATTTCCGACGCGCCCTTGCCTGGGTGGTGCTGTGGGCGCTAACGGGCAGCTGCATTGACCCGTTCGAGCCCGAAATCGACGAAGTGGATACCAGCTTTGTGGTGGTCGATGGGTTCATCAACAGCCGGGGCATCAGCACCATCAAACTCTCGCGCACCTACAAGCTGAGCGCCCCCGGCCAGCCGCCCACCGAAACCCGCGCCCGCGTGCTGATTGAGCAGGAGGGGGGCGGCAGCGTAACCCTGACGGAAACCGCGCCCGGTACCTACACCTCGCCTGCGCTCAACCTAGGGGCCGGCACCCGCTACCGCCTGCACTTTTTCACCAGCAACGGCCGCGAGTACGCCTCCGATTATACGCCCGTCAAAATCACCCCCGAAATCGATTCGGTGGAGTGGGACCTAGGCGGCGAGGGCGTGCAAATCAGCGTGAGCACCCACGACGCCACCAACCAAAGCCGCTACTACCGCTGGGGCTTGGAGGAAACCTGGGAGTTTACCTCGGCCTACCGCTCGGTGGTGGAGTACGTGAACAACCAGATGCGGCCCCGGCAGGAGGACATTTACCGCTGCTGGGCCAGCAACACCGCCGGCAACATCCGCCTGTTCAGCACCACCCGCCTGACGCAGGACGTGGTGGCGCGGCACCAACTGCTCGAAATACCGCGCACGGCCACCCGCTTGCGCCTGCGCTACAGCGTGCTGGTGAAGCAGTACGCCCAAACGCCCGAGGAGTATGCCTACTGGGACGAGCTGCGCAAAAACACCGAAAACCTCGGCACGCTCTTCGACCCGCTGCCCTCGCAGGTAACCGGCAACGTGCGCTGCCTCAGCAACCCCGCCGAAACCGTGCTGGGTTTTGTGGGCGCGTACTCGGTTACCGAAAAGCGCATTTTCATTACCTCGGCTCAGCTGCCGGTGCAATGGTACCGCACCTACCTCACCGGCTACGAAAACTGCATGCAGATTGACACCTTTAAGCTGCGCGACGTGGACGCTGCCTTCCGCAACCCCGCGCTGCAGCCGCTGGAGGGCGTGTACACCGGCAATGGCGTGCTGATTGCCTACACCGGCGCCGCCCGCAAGTGCATCGACTGCCGCGAGCGGGGCACCAACAAACGACCTAGCTTCTGGCCCTGATGCGAACTGCTTTCCACCCTTCGTACCTAGGGCGCTGCCGCGCCGCCGTGGCAGCCGCGCTGCTGGGTTTGGCCGCCTGCCCAAGCGCCGGGGCCCAAACCCCGGCAGCGGCTCCAGTCAGCATCAAGCAGGCGTTTGAGAACTACAGCAAGCTTGATGCGCACGAAAAGCTGTTTCTGCACCTCGACCGCACCACTTACCTAGGCGGCGACATGATGTGGTTTAAGGTGTACGCCGCCGAGGGCACCCGCCAACGGCCCCTGCCGCTCAGCCGCGTGGCCTACGTGGAGGTGCTAAACGGGCGCCAACGGCCTGTGCTGCAAGCCAAAATCGAGCTGAAGCAGGCCGCGGGGCACGGCTCGTTTCAGTTGCCGGCCACGCTGCCGGCCGGGCGCTACACCGTGCGGGCCTACACCAACTGGATGAAGAACTTCGGGCCCGAGTACTTCTTCCGGAGCACGGTTACGGTGCTGAACACTTTTGCCGCCGCCTTGCCGGCCGACACGGTGAAAGCAACCCCGCCCGACGCGCAATTCTTTCCGGAAGGCGGCAGCCTGGTAAAAGGCCTGCCAAGCAAAGTAGGCTTTAAAGTAACCGACCAAGCCGGCCGGGGCTTGGCCGCCGAAGGCGTGCTGCTCGATAAGCAAGGCAAACAGGTGGCCCGCTTTGCTACCCTGCGCCACGGCATGGGGCAGTTTGTGTTTACGCCTGCCGAAGCCGGCACTGGCTACACCGCCGTGCTCAAGCTTGCCAACGACCAAACCCTAACCCGCGCACTGCCCGCCGTGTACGAGCAAGGCTATGTGCTAAGCGTGGCGCCGGCAGGCCCGGGGCAGTTGGGGTTGTCGGTGGCGGCCAACGGCCCCGCCGCCGCCGAAGAGTTGTACGTGCTCGGCCATGCCGGGCAACACGCGTTTCTGGCCCAAAGCCTGCGCTTAGCCAACGGACAAGCCCAACTCGTGCTCGATAAAGCCGCGTTGCCCGAAGGCGTGCTGCACTTCACGGTATTCAACGCGCAGCGCCAGCCGGTGTGCGAGCGGCTGTACTTCCGGCGCCCCAATAGCCGCTTGGTAATCGAGGCCACGCCCGATAAGCCGCAGTACGCCACCCGCGACAAAGTGAGCCTGCGCCTGGCCACCGCCAACGGTGCGGGGCAGCCCGCCGCCGCCGGGCTTTCGATGGCCGTTTACCGCCTCGATTCGCTGGCGGCGCCCGAGTCGGCGGCCGACATCCGCTCGTACTTGTGGCTGACCTCGGCGCTGCGGGGCCACATCGAAAACCCCGGCTACTATTTGCAGGCCCCCGAACCCGAGGCCGAAGTCGCCGCCGATAACCTGATGCTGACGCAGGGCTGGCGCCGCTTTCGGTGGGAAACATTACTGGCCGGCACGCCGCCGGCCTTGCCGCACGCCCCCGAGCTAAACGGCCACCAGATTAGCGCGCGGCTGCTAAACAAAGCCACCGGCGCCCCAATGGCCGGCATACCGGCCTACTTGGCGGCCCCCAGCCGCGTGGTACGCCTCTACAACGGCATCAGCAACCCCGAGGGCCTGGTGCGCTTTGAAGCCCGCGAGCTGTACGGCCCCAAAAACCTGGTGCTGCAAACCAACTTTCGGCAAGACAGCACCGCCCGCTTTGAGCTGCTGAGCCCATTTGCTGCCGAGCACGCCGAGCAACCCCTGGCGCCGCTGCGCCTAACCGAGCAAAACCGCGCCGAGCTTACGCAGCGCCATTTGCAGGTGCAGGCCCAAAACGCCTACTTCCGCAAAGTCCTAGGTGCCTACGCCCAGTCCCTCACCGACAGCCTGGCGTTTTACGGCCGCCCCGACGAACGCTACCGCCTCGACGATTTTACCCGCTTTAAGGTAATGGAGGAGGTAATGCGCGAGTACGTGCCCGGCGTGGTGGTGCGCATCCGCAAGGGCCAATTCTACTTTATGGTGGTCGACAACGGCAACCGCACCATCTTCACCGACGAGCCCATGGTGCTGGTGGATGGCGTGCCGTTTTTCAACACCGACCGGGTAATGAAGATTGACCCCTTGAAGGTGCAGCGCCTCGATGTGGTAACGCGCGGCTACCTGCACGGCCCGCTTACCTACCCCGGCCTGGTAAGCTACACCAGTTACCGGGGCGACATGGCCGGGGCCCAGCCCGATGCCCGCGCCTTGGTGCAAGCCTACGAAGGCCTGCAGTGGGAGCGGGAGTTTTACGCCCCGCGCTACGAAACCGAGAGCCAAAAGCAAAGCCGCTTACCCGATTTGCGCCACCTGCTGTACTGGAACCCCAACATTGCCACCACAGCCGGGCTGCCGCAGCAGCCAAGCTTTTACACCGGCGACGAGCCCGGCCGGTACTTGGTAGTGGTGCAGGGGCTTTCGGCTACGGGCCTGGCGGGCAGCAGCAGCTTTACCTTCGAGGTGAAGCCGGCTGGGGTAGCCCAGACCCGGTAGCGCTACACACGGCTACAGTTTCACAACCACTCAAACCATGCCTATGAAACCCCGCTTTGCTTACCTAGGGCTGCTGTGCTTGGTGCTGCTGCTCGGCGCGTGCGGCCAGCAGATAAAGGAGCCCGTGGCGTTTGAGCTGTACGCTGGCAACCCTGCGCTGCCGCCGCCCAACCAAGGCATGAGCGTGATACAAGGCGTGGTGCAGCCCGAGCTGATTCAGCTAACCTACCGCACCTCCGATGGGCTGGAGGAAGAAAGCGGCGAAATGGTGCTGCGCGGCCCCGAGCGCGAGCAATGCCTGCAGATGCTCCGCCGCACCAAGCTCAAGCCCACCAACGAGCGCGCCGAGGGCGCCGGCGCGTTCGACGTGACGCTCACCGATGCCTCGGGCAAGCAACTGATGGGGGAGCCCGAGAACCGCAGCGAATGGGCGGCCTTTGCCAAGCAAGTAGCCGCACGCCGCACCGCCAGCCAAGCACCGGCCTTATAAGCCCAAAAACGCACCGGGGCGCCCGTTCTTCGCAGTTAGAAGAACGGGCGCCCCGGTATTTGTTGCAGCGATATCAGCCTAGCACCAGCGGCTCATTTTGAAGCCGGGCGAGGCGGGTTGGGTGCGTTCGGGAGCTGTTTCGGGTTCGGCCTGGCCGGGTTGCTGCGAGCGGCGCGGGCGCGGCGAGCGGAGCGGGTCGGCGGGGCGGGCAGGGGGCAAGCCCACGTGCGAATCGGAAGCGGGATGAATCGGATGCTTGATCATAGCGGTAAGAAGTAACGGCGAGTACCCGGCTGGCCAAGTGGGTGGCTGCGAGGTAGCTATACGCAAACGCGAGGCATGCGGCTGGGCTTTTGGCTGTTTTTTCTGTTGCGCTGGCCGGTTGGTATTGGGCCAAAGCTCATCGGTGCGCGGGGTGGCTGTATTTTTGCAGAGCCGGACGCATGTTTTCGGGCCGACCGTCGTTGTAGCAAGCGCCCAATTAGTTCTCCATCAACCGTTCGCAGTTTTGACTTCATCTCATTTTTCTACGGCGGCATTCGGCCGGTTGCTTTCGCGGGTAGGCTGGCTCAAGGCCGGCGCGCTGCTCGTTTTGTGGTTGTCCCTAGGTGCCGTGGCGCCGGCGCAGGCCCAGTACATCATTCGGGGCGTGGTGGTAGATAAGGACACGCAGGAGCCGTTGCCCTTCGTGAGCATTGGCGTGAAGAACTCGACCAAAGGCACGGCCAGCAACGTGAGCGGCGAGTTTCAGCTGAATGTGTCGCAGCTGCCCCAAACGCTGGTGTTCAGCGAAATTGCCCACGTACGCGACACCGTGCGCGTTACTAGCACCGATCAGCCCCTGAAAATAGCGCTTGCCACCACGGCCATTACGCTGCCCGAGGTGAAGGTGGGCAGCTACGCTTACCAGCTCGTTGACCGCGCTTACCGCCGCATGCAGCGCAACTACGGCCAGAAATACTACGGGCAGGCCTTTTACCGCCAAATCACGCGCATCGACAACGCCCCCACCGAGCTGCAGGAAGTTATCTGGAACGTGAAAACTAACCCGGCGCGCATCGAGGGCACGGCCATTGCGCAGGGGCGCTTTGCGGGCAAGCAAGCGGCCATGAACTTCAGCAACTTCTCGCTTTACACCAAGTCGTTTGGCTTGTTCGATCCGCGCGCCGATAGCACCGTCAGCCTGGCCTTGTTTAGCCCCAACGTGGTGAAAAATTACCACGTGGAGCTGGTGCGCGTGCTCGGCGACGACAGCAGCGGCGTGGCCGAAATCAACTTCGAAACCCGCCCCGAGGTAAAGAAATACAAGGCCGAGGGCACCGTGTGGATCGACGTGGATACCTACCAGATAAAGCGTTACAAGTTTACCACGCCCAACTTCACCACCACGCTCAGCAACCCCAGCTACAAAGTGGATAACTCCAAGCTGAGCATTGATATGGTGTTTCAGGACAGCGACGAGCCCGTGGCCCCGCTCGACCACATGCAGGTAAACCTCACCACCGATTTGGTGCGGCCCAACATGCCGAAAGCGGCCATCAGCGTGGAGTCGTTTACGTTTTTCTACGACACCACCCAGCAGCCCGCCAACGTACGCTACGCCCGCGTCAGCGCCAACGAAAACGACCTGCAGGCCATTCGGAGCGTGAAGTACGACCCCGAGTTTTGGGCCAACAACCCGGTGGTGCAGCGCACCCCCGTGGAAGACGAAGTGATTCAGTCGTTCGAGAAGGCCGGCGCATTCGGCACCATGGTTACCAAGCCTGCCAAGCCCGCGCAGCGGCGTTAAGCACCTAGGCGAATGGTTAATCGAAAGCCCGATCTGGTAGCAGGTCGGGCTTTTGGTTTGATAACCGGCTGCCGCCGGGGCTTGCCCGCTGCGAATGGCCTTCGCCTACCTAGGGCAAAACAATTGCCGGGCGGGGCGGTAGTGCACCTGTTCTGCTTTTCCATCCGCTTGGGCTCATGCACCACCTCACCGCCGCCGACATTCAGGCCTTCGATAAGATTTACCGGCTCAACCTCGTCAACAGCATTACGGGCTACAAGCCGGCCAACCTCATCGGCACCGCCGATGGCAGCGGCGCTGCCAACGTGGCCATCTTCAGCTCGGTGGTGCACCTCGGCTCCGACCCCGCGCTGCTGGGCATGGTAACGCGCCCCACCACCGTGCCGCGCCACACCTACGAAAACATCCGGGCCACGGGCTGCTACACCATCAACCACGTGCACGAGGGCTTTGTGGCGGCGGCGCACTACACCTCGGCCAATTTCGGGCGCGAGGAATCGGAGTTTGCGGCCTGCGGCCTCACGCCCGTGTACCGCGACGGTTTTGCCGCGCCCTATGTGGCCGAAAGCCACATCGGCATTGGGCTGCGCCTGCAGCAAGAGGTGCCCATCGAGCTCAACGGCACGGTGCTGCTCATCGGCAGCGTGGAGCACGTGTACCTGGCCCCCGAGGTGCTGCAGCCCGATGGCTCGTTGCACCTAGGCGCCGTGGCCGATGTGTGCATCAGCGGCCTCGATGGCTACCACCGCGTGCAGCCGCTGGCGCGCTACGCTTTTGCGCGCGCCGGGCAGGGGCCGCAGCGCATCGGGTAGCGCACATGCGGTGCAGAACGGGTTTGCGCGCTGCCATTGGTGCGGTTTTTAGCTCAACAATTGTCCGCGTGGCCCGGCACCGCCGTATGTTAGCAGCCGTGCACGCTCCGAGCACCTTCGAGCGTTAGTAACGGAGTGCCCGTACCTGCTTTATGCCCCAACGCTTTTCCTTGGTTTGGTTGCGCTTTTACCTGGTGGCCCTAGGTGGTTTGGCGGCGCTGTGTGCCCAGGGACAGCAGCGGCCCGATACCACCAAGCAGCCTGCTCCCATCCGCAACATTCAGCTCGAAAACGTGGAGGTGGCGCCCAGCGCCATCAACACCAAAAGCTGGCTGCTGCTCGATAAGGAGATTCAGCTCGAGCTCGACGGGGCCGTGCGCAACCTCTACAACTTTAAGTTCGATAAGGCCGAAAAGCAATTCCGCTCGTTGCGCCGCCGCTACCCCGAGCACCCCATGCCGTACTTTCTGCTGGGCCTGAGCCAGTGGTGGAAGATTGTGCCCAGCAACGTGCAAACCAAGCAGTTCGACAAGGTCTTTTTCGCCTACATGGACACCACCATCAGCAAAGGCGAAACCTTGTTTAAGCAAGACAAGCGCAATTACGAGGCCTGCTTTTTTCTGTCGGCAGCGTATGGGTTTGCAGCCCGCCTCAACGCCGAGCGTGCCAACTGGCGCAAGGCCACCGTGTACAGCAAAGAGGCCCTCGACTACCTCGCCCTGAGCCAGGAAGCCAACGGCCTGAGCCCCGAGTTTTTGTTTGGGCAGGCCTTGTTCAACTACTACCAGGTGTGGATTGCCGAACACTACCCGCTGCTGCGCCCGGTAATGCTGTTTTTCCCGAAGGGCAACCGCGACCTAGGGCTGCGCCAGCTGCGCAACGTGGCCGATAACGGCTTTTACACCGGCGCCGAGGCCAAGTTCTTTCTAATGAAGATCTTGTACAACGACGAAAACAAGCCCGAGGAGGCGCTGCCCGTGGCCCGCAGTTTGGCCACCATGTATCCCGACAACGGCTACTTCCAGCGCTTTTACGCCCTGGCTTGCTACAACCGCGGCGAGTACGACGAGTGCGAACGAGTAAGCCGCGAAATCCTGGAAAAGCTCAACCAGGGCATGCCTGGCTACGAGGCCATTAGCGGACGCTACGCCACCTACTTTTTGGGCTGGCTGATGGAGCACCGCTACGACAATTCCGAAAAGGCCGCCGACTACTTTCAGCGCTGCATTGTGTTTGCCGAAAGCACCGGCGAAACCGAGCAAGGCTTTTACGTGCTGGCCCACCGCCACCTCGCCCGCATTGCCGCCGACCGCTCCGATGTAACCACCGCCCGCCGCTACTACAACGTGGTAAAGGACAAAGCCCCCCGCGACTCGCCCGAGTACCGCGAAGCCCGCGAGTACCTGAAGCAGCACAAAAAATAGCCCCGACGCCTAGGTGCTTAGGCGCTAGTTGCCGAGCAACAGCCCGCGGGGCCCGTTTTGCACGGGCCCCGCGGGCTGTTTTTATTTACACCAATTGATTGGTGTAAAGCAGGTTGGCTTAACAGCCAATAAACAATTTCAGGAGCGCAGCAAAAGCGCCTAAATCCGGCGGGCTACCCTGCGGTTGGCAATAGCTGTTTCGTTGAGCCGAAGGCGGACCGCAATTCCTCATTAAGGCATCCTGCAATACGCAAAGCGCGCGCCCTGAAACGCTCCCCACGGAGCCAAACTCAACAAAAAAAGTGGGGCCTGCGAAAACGATTTTTTACTGATAATCAGTACTATATAATCAATGTCTAATATGATTAGAGGTGATTAAGTACTTGATTATCTGACGGGATTCTTCTAAAGGAAGAGTTTAAGTATTTATTAAGCTAAATATTTAAATATATAATTAATAAATATTGCTTATTTAGTTTGTAATCCTATTTCTACATCCAATAATAATACATAACGTAACAGGCACCAAATGCAACCGCATAAAACCGAGAACATGCAACACCTCGACCCCATGTTTTCCCCAAGCCTGTACTCATATGAAATCCACCATACTCTGCTTTGCTTTTCTTCTGACTTCGGTTGTTGGCGCTACTCAGGCCCAAGCCCAATGCACGTACACCTCCAAACCGGGTGGGGGTAAGTGGAGCGACCCCAACACGTGGGTTATTTCGGGCAAATCCGACGGCAACCTCACGCCGACCAATAGCCGGCAGCGCAACGGCCAAGACGCCAGCAACAACATTATCGTTATCAACTCGGCCGTTGAGCTGGACACCGATTACAGCATAACCGGCGACCACGCCAAAATGGTGATTACCAGCACCGGCTCGCTCACCGACCAAGCCAACGCGCACAACCTGTACTTTGGCGAGCAAACCGGCCCCGACATGACGCGCCTGCAGCTCGATGGCACGCTCGATGTATACAGCGTGAGCTTTTACAAAGCCGATGCGCAACTGAGCGCCACCGCCAACCTAAGCACCGACTGCAATATTTCGCTGGCCAACCAGTCCGACCTGATGGTGGCTCCCGGTGCCGAAATCGACATCGACGGCAACCTAATGGTGACGCAAGGTAACCCCCGCATTATGGGCACCGGCACGCTCTCGATTAGCGGCTGCGTGCTTACCCAAGGCAACGGCGGCCTCAACGGCCTGTTTGCCCCCGGCCTGCGGGTGTGCGTGCAGGGCCAACCCAACGACTGCGCCACCGACGGCATGAGCTGCAACCCGCGTGTGCAGGAGTACATCACCGTAAATGCCTGCGCCAGCGCCCCGCTGCCCGTAGAGCTGGCCAGCTTCAACGCCCGCTACACCAACAAACAAGTGCAGCTGCAGTGGGTAACGGCTTCGGAAAAGAACTCGGCCAACTTTGCCGTGGAGCGCTCTGCCGATGGCAAAACCTTTGAGGTGGTAACCACCGTGCGCGCCGCCGGCAACTCTTCGGTCCGCCGCGAATACTCGGCCGTGGATAACAACGTGCGCCCCGGCCTGAACTACTACCGCCTCAAGCAAACCGACCTCGACGGTACCTCAACTACCTCGCAGGTAGTAGCCGTGCAAGCCGGCGCGGCCGAGCAGCAACTGAGCGCCTACGGTACCCCCGGCAACCTGATTGTGGAAATGCGCACCGATGCCGTGTGCCGCGCCATTCGGGTAATGGACAGCATGGGCCGCGTGCTGCACACCGAAGTAATGCCCGACGGGGCCACTGGCCTGGTTACCCGCCAAATTCCGCTGCGCCAAAGCCTGGGCGGCGTGTACATTGTGCAGGCCGTAACCACCAACGGCACCCTTACCAAGAAAACGATGCTGCGCGACTAGCACCCGCAGCAGCGGCCTGATTGCCCTGTACGAAAGCCCACGAGCTACTGCCTCGTGGGCTTTTGCTTTGTCCTACCTAGGGGCAATGCTGCTGCGGGCAGGTGCGCTGAAAAACCTAGGGCGGGGCAGAAATGGCGAAGCGCTTTTTGGAGTGCAGAAAGCGGTTAGCTTTAGGCGCTTTTTCCCCTGTCTATCCAATGAACAAACGTACTCTTGCGGCCAGCATGCTGGCCGGTGCCTTGCTGATAGGCTGTTCTCAGCAACCCCAAAAAGAAGCCCAAACGGCTGGCGGCGAGCAAACTGCTGCCGCCGAAAACACGCTGGGTTCGGTATTCGACAGCTACTGGGAGGAAAACTCCAAGCTGTTCCCGCTGGAAGCTACCGCGCAAGGCGATAACCGCTACAACGACCAGCTGCCTAACGACGGCACCGTGGCCTTTCGGCAAAACCTGCAACAGTTTTACCAGAAGTACCTAACCGAGCTGCAGCAGTTCGACCGCGAAAAGCTTTCCGACAACGACCGCATCAGCTACGATATCTTCCGCTACGACCTCGAAACCAAGCTCGAAGGTCTGAAGCTGAACACCTGGATGATTCCGTACCAGCAGTTCTGGGGCTTGCCGCTCACCATGGGCCAGTACGGCTCGGGCGAGGGCGTGCAGCCTTTCAAAACCGCCGAAGATTACGACAACTGGCTGGGCCGCGTGCGGGGCTTTTCGGTGTGGGCCGATACGGCTATCAGCAACTTCCGGCGCGGCATGCGCGCCGGCGTGGTGTTGCCCCGCCCGCTGGTGCAAAAGATGATTCCGCAGATGGAAGCCATGGTGGTTTCGGACCCCAGCAAGAGCTTGTTCTATGGGCCCATCAACAAGTTTCCGGCGGGTGTTTCGGAGGCCGACCGCAAGCGCATTACCGAGGCCTATCGTGCCGCCATCAGCAACGAGCTGGTGCCCACGTACCGTCGCCTAGGTCAGTTCCTGAAAACGGAGTACCTGCCCAAGAGCCGCACTAGCACCGGCATTGCCGCCGTACCGAACGGGCCCGACATTTACCGCTACTACGTAAAGTACTGGACCACCACCGACAAGACGCCCGACGAGATTTACCAAACCGGCTTGGCCGAGGTAAAGCGCATCCGGACGGAGATGGAGCGCGTGAAAACCCAGGTGGGCTTTAAGGGCGACCTGAACGCGTTCTTCAACTACATGCGCACCGACAAGCGCTTTACGCCCTACAAAACGCCCGACGACGTACTGAACGCCTTCCGCGGTATTCAGGCCAAAATCACCCCGAACCTGCCCAAACTGTTCGGCCGCACGCCCAAAACGCCGTTCGAGATTCGCCAGACCGAGGCCTTCCGGGCCGCGTCGGCTTCGGCCGAGTACAACCCCGGCAACCCCGATGGCTCGCGCCCCGGCATTTTCTACGTGCCCATTCTCGACGCCAAGACCTTTAACACCACTTCGGGCATGGAGTCGCTGTTTCTGCACGAGGCTATACCGGGCCACCACTACCAAACTTCGCTGCAGCAGGAAAACGACCAAATGCCCAAGTTCCGCCGCTTTGCATGGTACGGCGCCATGGGCGAAGGCTGGGCCTTGTACACCGAAAGCCTGGGCAAGGAGCTAGGCCTTTACACCGACCCGTACCAGTACATGGGCGCCCTCGGCGACGAGATTCACCGCGCCATTCGTTTGGTGGTGGACGTGGGCATGCACAGCAAAAACATGACGCGCGAGCAGGCCATCAAGTACATGATGGACAACGAGGCCATCAACGAGCAAGGCGCCGTGGCCGAAATCGAGCGGTACATGGCCATTCCGGGCCAGGCGTTGTCGTACAAAACCGGTTCGCTCAAAATTCAGGAGATGCGCCGCAAGTACGAGCAGCAACTGGGCTCGAAGTTTAAGATCAGCGACTTCCACGACGAACTGTTGAAAGACGGCGTGATGCCGCTGGCCGTGCTGGAGCGCAAGATGGATGCCTGGGCTGCCAAACAGCAGTAGCACCTAGGACCCCGCAAAAAAGCCCCGCGCCAACTCGGCGCGGGGCTTTTTTGCAGCCAAAACGGCCAAGGCAAACGGGCGGCACCGCCTAGGTGCTGGGCGGGCGTTTAGGCGTTAGGAGTTGTCGGCGCGGTCGGAGTCGCGCTCGTGGGCGTGGCGCGGATCGTGGCTGGGCCGGTTTTGCCGCGTGTAGCGGTAGCTGTGGCAGCGCCCCGATTGGCTGCCGGAATAGTGCAAACGCTGGCCCGAAGCGGCACCCCGGTCGCTGGCCGAGGGCACCCGATAACGTGAGTACTGCATGGTGGGAAGAGTGGGTGGGAATGGTAGATGTGTACAATTGCTTGTACGTAGCTCAACCATACCGGAGTTGTATTGCGCAGGCCTACTCTGACGGATTTCTGCTTAGAATATTCACATACAGCACGGTACTAATTTGGCCCTGGCTCGTTGGCACCTAGGGCGCTACGCACGCCGGCACCCGCTCTGCTGGCTGACTGGCGCGAGCTGGCCGACTGGCGCGAGTCTTAGCGCGTCAGCGCGCGACTCGTGCCGCAATATGGGTGGGAGTCTCTGACTCCCGTGCCGTGCACGACGCGGCCTAGGTGCTACCGATGCCCAAACCCAATGGCAGCTAGTTGCCCGAGCCATTCCTTAGGTATCCTTCTCGCGACGCGAGTCTGGAGACTCCCGCCCATGCCGCGGCACGAGTCGCGCGCTGACGCGCTAAGACTCGCGCCAGGAATTGCTTTACCCGCCTAGGCCCGGCCGCGCCCTAGGTGCTTAGGCTGCTAACTGCTTGCGGCACCTAGGGCGCGGCCGCACGAGCCTGTCTGCGGGCACAAAAAACGCCCACCAACCCGGCAAAGGATTGGTGGGCGGCTCGGAGCGCGGCAGGCGGCTATTCGCGGTTGTCCTGCTTGCTGGTGTTGCTGTTTTCGCGGTCGGTGTTGCGGCGCGGGCCACCGCCCTGCACGCCCTGTACGGAGGCGTTTTGCGGCGTGGAGCGCGGTATGTTGTTGAGCGAGCCGCGGCCCGAAGTAGTGCCGGCTTGCGGCGGGTTGTCGGTGGCCGGAATTTCGGTGTCGCGGGTGCCGCGGCCCGTGAGGCTGCGGCCCGAGGTGGTGCTGCTGCCGTCGGTGGTGCCGGTTTCGGTGTATTTGGAGGTGTTGGGGTCGCCGCCGGGCTGCGAGCTTACGGCCTCGGCCACAGTGCGGGCGCCCGAGGTAGTACCCACCGGAATATACGCCTTGCCGCCTCCCGATACGCTGTCGCGCTCGGTATCAACGCGCGTGGCGTGCGGGGCTCGGGCAAATGAATCCTGAAATTGATGGTCGATGCCGGGTTCCATAGAACGGTCGCAGGCAACAAGTGCCGACAGCAGCAGCAAAGCCGCGCCTAGCGCGTACGGGGTGCGAGACATAGCAAAGGCAGTATTTTGGATGAGAGAATTCGGAGTATGCGGATGTATACGCACGAACGCGCCCCAACGGCTAACTGCACCCAAGGCCGCGCGGCCAAAATGCGCAAGCGTGCATCTTTGCAGCTCCCAACCCCCTTAGCCCTTGACAAACGCCGTACTCAGCTGGAGCGGAGGCAAAGACTCGGCCCTGTGCCTGCACCACGCCCTGCAAAACCCCGGCTTGCGCCTTACACACTTGCTCACCACCCTCAACGAGCACTACCGCTGCGTGGCCATGCACGGCGTACGGGCCGAGCTGCTGGAAGCCCAAGCCGAGCGCATAGGCCTGCCGCTGGTGCCCGTGTGGCTGCCCGAAATGCCCAGCATGGAAGTATACGAGCAGCGCATGACCGATGCCCTAGAGCACTTGGCGGCACAGGGCGTGCGCACCACCGTATTCGGCGATTTGCACTTGCAGGATTTGCGCGCCTACCGCGAACAGCAGCTGGCGCGCGTGGGCTGGCAGGCCGAATTTCCGATTTGGCACAAGCCGGCTGCCGAGGTTATGCGCGAGTTCATCGACCTAGGGTTTCGGGCCGTAGTGGTGTGCGTCAACGATCAGCACCTCGACCAAAGCTTTTGCGGGCGCGAGCTCGACGAGCACTTTCTGCGCGACTTGCCGCCTGGTGTTGACCCATGCGGCGAAAACGGCGAGTACCACAGCTTTGTGTACGAGGCGCCCTACTTCAGCCGGCCCATTGCCGTTGCGCGCGGCGAGCAGGTGCACCGCACGTATCGCCCAGCCGCCGACACCGAAAACGCCAACAACGACTGTTACCGCAACGAGCCCAGCCCCTTTGGCGCTGGCTTTTGGTACCAGGATTTGCTGCTGGCGCAGCCCTAGGTGCCGCAGCCACCCCCACGCACAAGGGCCCCGGCAGCACGCGCTGCCGGGGCCCTTGTGCGTGGGGCAAGTCCTCCTAAATCGGGTGGTACGGGTTGTAGTCGCTTTCGTCGGTGGGGGCAAACGGGTCGATTACGCCGCTGACATAGGCCTCGGGCTGATCGAGGTGGTGGTGGCGCATGCGGTTTTGCTTGCGCCGCTTTAGGTGCTTGTTGCTGCCGTTGCGGCGCTGGGCCAAAATGGCGTAGGCCGCTAGCCCAACCACAGCGGCCGTAGCGCCTACCAGCAACGGCGTGCGGGGATTAAGTACGGGCGGCGGCACCGATACTACGCCCGATTCGTCGGCCCGGGCGGGCTGCGACACGTAGCGGCCGTGCGCTGGCACAGCCAAGCGGTCGAACTCGCGGGCCAGCTGCTCCAGCTCTTGCTGCAGGGCATCGCCGCGCATGGCCACGCCGTGGCCGGTGGCGGCAATGGCCGGTTTCAGCTGCGCCAGCATTTCTACGGAACTGCGGGCGGCTTGCCAGTCGCAGGTAAAGTACTTGGGCGGGCCGTGCACCTCCTGGCGCTGCTCCCACACGGCAATGGCCGATTCTTGCTCCACCGTCACGAACGCGTCGCCCACAAGCAGCAGGCGGTCCGATTCGCGGAAAAACGACACGTGGCCGGGCGTGTGGCCGGGCGTGTGCAGCCAG
Organism: Hymenobacter oligotrophus; assembly: GCF_003574965.1. NCBI lineage: Bacteria > Pseudomonadati > Bacteroidota > Cytophagia > Cytophagales > Hymenobacteraceae > Hymenobacter > Hymenobacter oligotrophus. The sequence continues at coordinate 261,585 of NZ_CP032317.1, forward strand.
CGCCAGCCCGGCAGCTGCGGCACCGAGCCATCGGCGGGCAGCTCGTGCACGCGGTTGCCTAGGTCGTAGGGCGCTTTGGGATATAGCACCGACATAACAGCCATGGCACCGCCGCCCACGGTGGGGTCGGGTGGGGGGTAAGAGGAGCGCCCCGTGAGGTACGGCAACTCGAGGCGGTGTGCGTACACGGGTACATCCCAGTGCTCGGCCAAGGTTTTGAGGGCGCCGGCGTGGTCGAAGTGGCCGTGCGTCATGATGATGGCCTCGGGGCGCGAGGCCTCCCCGAACAGCGTTTCGGCCGCGTGGCGAATTTTGCCCGCCGCGCCGGGCAAGCCGGCATCCACCAGCACCCACGGGCCCGAGCTAGGCTCTTGGCGCACGAAAAACAAATTCACAAACACGTTGCGCAGGGCCCATACGCCCGGTGCCACGTATTGCAAATCGGGGGTGGTGGCGCGGTTCGGGCGCGATTTCAGGTTATCCAGGTGGTGATTGGTCATAGGCGTAAGGGTTAAAATCGGTGAGAAGCGGGGCTAGTATTCGCAGCTGCACAGCACCTCGCGTTTCGGTTCGGATACCTGGTAGTTCGGCAACGACACTTCTTTCATGTACACCACATCGAGGCGCTTGAGCGGCGGGTTGCGCGGGTTGAGGTGCCACAGGCGCAGCATGTAGTTGCAGTAGTACGGCCGCATCCAGGAGTTGTCGACAAACAGGTAGTTCTCGGAATACTTGCGCCACCGGTCGTTTTTGTGCAGCGCCATTACCGAGTACGGTTTCTCGTAGCTAACGGGGCGGCCGTTGCGGTACAAATCGTACAGGCGGCCGTTGGCGGCGTTGCCTTCGATGATGTACCAGCCGTCGTCTTTGAACACGGCCGGCGCAAACATGCCCCAGTGCTGATCGGTGCGGAACTGGTAGCCAAACCAGCGCAGCGGCTCGCTCATGGTGTATTTGGGCGCGATGATGCCGTCGAGGTTCCACCAAATGGTGTACCCCACGAGCACGTACAGCACGGTTTCGCGGAGCATGGGCAGCAAGGCGTAGCCGGGCTTGCGGGCCCTAGGTCGCCAGGTGGCCTGCACTTGCAAAGGCAGCTGCCAGGCCGGCAAGCGCTGGCGCAGCCCCCCTAGGTAGCCTGCGCAACGCTGCGTGGCCGGGCCCAGCTTGCGCTCCAGCCAGTTGAGCACGGGCGCGGGCAGCAGGCCCATGAGGGAGGCGAAGTTGATGACGAAAAACAACCCCACGAACAGCGTAAGGCTGATGCCAATGTGGAAGCTGAACAGCACCACCACGAACACCGTCCGGAAAAACGCGGTGCCCACCGGAATAAACAGCAGCACGGGCAGCAGCAGCTCGGTGTAGTAGGTAAGGTGCGTCAGCCAGCGCATCAGCTCGAAGTGCGGGTACAGCAGGCGGCCGCCGGGCATCAGCACCTGGTCGAGGCTAAGCGCGTAGTAAATGGCCGTGCCTTCGGTGGTCCATTCGGGCGCGTTTTTCAGGAAGGCCGTGCACACGTACACCAAGGCAATCTGCACCACGTAGGCCACCGTGGCGGCACTAAAGTGCGTGTAGCTCGCGGGTGCAGGCTGGCCTTCGGCGTCTTTGCTCCACACGCGGCCCCAAGGCAAAAAAATGCCCCAAAACAGCAGCATGCGCAGCAAATCGTCGCCGCCTTGCGCAATCATAGGGTTGCGGTTTTGCAACGACACCAGCATCACCCACGACAGCACCGTCATCAGGCGGGTGCGCCAGCCCAGCAGCAAGCCCACGGCAAAACCGGCGGCCGCCAAAAACAGCAGCGCCTGCACCTGCCACAGGCCGCTCATGTTGTGAATGGAAAACTCGTAGGGGTTCCAGGCCCGCTCGAACAGCACGTGCAAGGGCAAGACCCCCAGGTTGGTGTAGTGGGCTTCGAGGTCGGTGCTGCGGATGCCCAAATCGAGCAGAACAACCGCCGCCACGGCCATGCGCATCAGCGCCAGCGCCCGAATATCTACCTCGAACAACCGGCGCACCCGGGCCAGCAACCGCAGGCCGGGCCCGTTGCCGCGCGAGGGAGGCGGAGGCGCAGAAAGGGCAACCTCCTCGGTGGGAAGTTGCCCTGGCGCCCGGTCAAGCTGTTCGACCGAAGTGTGCAAAGCCGTCAGAAATTAGCGGGTGGTAGAACCGGAAGTAGTGCCCGAAGTGGTGCGGCCGGTGGTAGAGCCCGACGTGGTACCCGAAGTAGTACCCGACGTGGTGCCGCGGGTAGTAGAGCCCGAACGGCTGCCCGAGGTAGAGGTGCTGCGGGTAGTGGAGCCCGAGGTAGAACCGCTGGTGGTGCCCATGGTGGTGCCGCTGGTAGTACCGCTGGTGCTCATCGTGGTAGAGCCGCTGGTAGTGCCCGAGGTGGTTCCGCTCGTGCTCATGGTGGTGCTGCCGCTGGTAGTACCTGAGGTGGTGCCGGTGGTGCTGCCCGAGGTGCTCATGGTGGTAGAGCCCGACGTGGTGCCCGAGGTAGTGGTACCCATGTCGCTGCCCATGGTGGTGGTACCCGAGGTAGAGCCGCTGGTAGTACCCATGGTGGTGCTGCCGCTCGTAGTGCCCGAGGTGGTGCCGGTGGTAGTGCTGCCCGATGTGGTAGCGGGCGTGGTCGAGTCGTAGGAGCCCGAGGTGGTGCCGCTACCCGAGGTAGAGCCCGACGTAGTGGCCCCGGAGGTGGTTTCGCGGTTGCAGCCCGACAGAGCCACCGAAACGCTCAGCACAGCGGCCGAGAACAAGAAGAGCGGGGAGCGAAGCGACTTTTTCATAGCGGTAGGGGGTAATGGTTGTGAGAAGAATTAGAACGCAATGCCGGAACGACGAACTCCAAGACGGGCGGGGGGCACGCGGCCCCCGTGCAATGCCAGCCCATACTTTACGTAGCTCGCCAAAGAAGAGCTATATAGCGGTGTTTATTTTTAGCCGATGAGCTTGCAGCGCAGGCAGAAAAAAAGGACAACCACAAGCGTGACGTCCTTTTTCTCCCTCCTCTTTCCAAAATGTGAGCGTGTAAGTAATGCTTAGTTGGTAGTGCTGCCGCTGGTAGTAGAAGCCCCCGCTCCGGAGCCCCCCGTGGTACCACCCGTGGTGGCTTCGTTGGTAGTAGCGCCGCCGCCCGTCGAGCCAGCTGTGGTGCCGGCCGTGGAGCCCGCGCTCGAGGTAGTGCCGCTCATGCCGCCGCCCGTAGTCACGCCGCCGCCGGTAGTGCCCGACGAGGTGCTGCCCGTGGTGCCCGAACCGGTGCCGTCGGTGCTCATGCTGCCGGTGCCCATGGAGTCGGTGCTGCCCATGTCGGTGGTGGTTTCGGTATCCGAGCCTTGCCCGGGGCCGGTGCCGTCGGCACCCATGCCGGAGCCGGCGTTGGAGTTGCCATCGTTGCCACAAGAGCCCAGGGCCAGAAGCGCAAATAAAGCGCCCGACATGCACCAATTGCGTGTACGGTTCATCATTGAGGGGTTATTGGTTTTGAATGGTATTTTGCTGATAGTGCGGCAAATACAGAAGGCTTATACGCCCTGGGATAGGGTTCAGATGAATTTTTTCGAGAAAATTTTGTGCACGTTTTTTGCACTAATCAAGGTGTCGGGCTGGGGTATGCGGGCCACTTTAACTTTGCATGGCGCCCAACCCAACCGCGGTTCGTTGGTTTCGTACTGGCACTGCACCCCGCACCAACCCCTTCTGCCATGACCCCGGGTTCCTCCATCATCCTTTTCGACGGCGTTTGCAACCTGTGCCACGGCTTGGTGCAGTTTATCATCGAGCGCGACCCGCAGGCCCGTTTCCGGTTTGCCTCGCTGCAGTCGGAGGCCGGGCAGCGCCTGATGCCCGGCGGCGCAAACCCCGACCCCGAAAACCCCGACTCGGTGGTGCTGATTGAGAACGGCCAAGCCTACACGCACTCCACGGCCATCTTGCGCATTGTGCGGCACCTAGGCGGCGGTTGGCGGCTGCTGGGCCTGGGCATGGTGTTGCCGCGCTTCTTGCGCGATGCCGCCTACCGCTTTGTGGCGCGCAACCGCTACCGCTGGTTTGGCAAGCAAAACGAATGCTGGCTGCCCACGCCCGAGCTAAAGGCGCGCTTTCTGTAAGCCGATGTGCCTACATTTCCTATTGAACCCAGAACGCCGGCGCGGGCGGCAGAACAGGAGCGTAACCTGTTCCGCCGCCCGCGCCGGCGTTCTGACGTTTGGCCGAAGCTTAAGCCGCCGACGAAGCCGCGTGCTCGTCGGTGGCTTGGCTGGCCGAGGGCAGCAGGCTTTGCAGCGCTTTCACCAGCGAGCCGGCTCCGGACCCGAAAAACTGCTGGTCAAACTCTTCCAAGGCCCACGCGGCGCGCACCACGGTTTTCAGGCCGGCGGGCGTAAGCGAAAGGCTGCGGGCGCGGGCATCTTGCTCGTTGGCGGGCCGCTGAATCAGGCCTTTTTCCTCCAGTGCGCGTACGATTTTGCTGGTCGTCATTTTGTCGTAGTGCGCAAACTGCGCAACGAGGGCCTGCGTAACCGGCGCCGGCTGCTGACCTAGGCGCTGCACAGCCGACAACAGCAAAAACTGGCTGGGCGAGAGGCCCATGGGGTGCAGCACCTCGCCCAGGCGGCGCTGCCAGTGGGCAGTGGCTTGGGCCAGCAAAAAGCCCGGGTTCACATCGGGGCCTTCAAACGTAAACAGCGGATCGAGCGGAAGTGCCATAGGAATTTCGGTAGGTTGCGCGCCCAAACACGTGGGCCAGTTCGGTTTTCGGCTAAACGCATTTCCCGTAAACAGGTTTACCGTAACCTTGCTTACTATCAACACATATCCTTGGCAGCCGCGCCGTGCGGCACTTTTTCTGTTATGAAAGCTCTTGTTCTCGACGGGGTAGGCCAGCCGCTGCAACTGCGCGAAGTGCCCACGCCGCAGCCGCAAGCCGGCGAAGTATTGGTGCAGCTGCAAGCCGCCGCCCTCAACCACCGCGACGTTTGGATCCAGAAAGGCCAGTACGCGGGCCTGCGCTTCCCGATTATTCTGGGTTCCGATGGCGCCGGCACCGTGGCCGATTTAGGCGAGGGCGTACCCGAAAGCCTGCGCGGCCAGGAGGTCGTCATCAACCCCGGCCACAATTGGGGCGACAACCCCCGGGCCCAAGGCCGCGCGTTCACCATCCTGGGCCTCCCGCACGACGGCACCTTTGCCGAGTACGTGTGCGTGCCGGCCCGCTACGTGCACCGCCGCCCGGCGCACCTCACGCCCAACCAGGCCGCCGTGCTGCCCCTGGGCGGCGTTACGGCTTACCGGGCGCTTTTTACCCGCGGCGGGCTGCAAGCCGGCGAGCGGGTGCTGATAACTGGCATTGGGGGCGGCGTGGCTTTGCTGGCCTTGCAACTGGCTTTGGCCGCCGGCGCCGAGGTGTGGGTAACCTCGGGTTCCGACGATAAGCTGGAGCGCGCCCGCGCCCTAGGTGCCCGCGGCGGCATTAGCTACCGGCAGGAGGGCTGGGGCACCGCGCTGGCCAAGCAGGCGGGCGGCGGCTTCGATGTGATTATCGACAGCGCCGCGGGCCCCGGCACGGTGCAGCTGCTCGAAGCGGCCAATGCCGGCGGGCGCATTGTGTTTTACGGCGGCACGGCGGGCGTCATGGCGCAGCTGCCGCCGGCGCGCATCTTCTGGAAGCAGCTGAATTTGATGGGTTCCACCATGGGCACCGAAGCGGATTTTGCCGGCCTGCTCCGCCTCGTGGACGAGAGCAAGCTGGTGCCCCTGATGGACGAGGTGTACCCGCTGGCCGAAGGCGAAAAAGCCATGCGCCGCATGGACGACGGCCAGCAATTCGGTAAGCTGGTGCTGCAGATAAATTAATATGCAACTGGCTGGAAATTAGCGACAATAAATTGCGTTTGGAAAGGCGCAAATGGAATGTGCGGCGGCCCCTAGGTGTTCTATTACCGACACTGAAACAGCAGCTGATACTGACATGAAAACACCCGCAGAATACCTCGACGTGCCGGTTTTTTACCTTACGTATCCGACGGGTGAAGTAGCCGAGCAAGCGCCCGTGGTTAGCTACGACGACGCCCTGCGCGCCGTGGAAGCGGCCCTGGCCGATGCCGAGAAGTACCGCTACCTGCTGATGCGTGCCCTGCGCCGCTCGCAAGACCCCGAAGGTACCGTGCCCTTTGGCCCCGCCGCTACCGATGCCGGTGCCGATGTGCGTCCCATGTACCCCGACATTGCTGCCTAACCTAGGCGCTTTCGCTTACATATTACCTTACCTTGCCGGCGGCTTCTCCCACGAGAGGCCGCCGTTTTTATTCCCCGAACTGCCGCGGCGCCCAAGCTCGCGCTAATGTTCAGTAACTGCCTGAGGTTAAAGCCGAACTGCACATTGCCCTAGGGTAGAGGGTGGGCCTTACTCAACTGCAAGCCAAGCAGCCCTAGGTGCAGTGGCCGAAATGGTAGCGGGGGAGCCGGGCTGCCGCAGCATAGCACCATTTTGCGGCTCGGCGCGGGCACTCCGCAGCGGCAAAATTGCTGCCTGAGTTGGCACCGAGGCAGCGGGGCCGGGGTATTGGCCGTAAATTGCTAAGCCGTAGCCTACCTGCGAACCAGGCGTTAGTCAGCAAGTGGCTTTATGTCCGGAACCGATGCCCGCTTTCGAATGCCCATTCCTTACGCTTCGCTCAAACATTTTCTCCTGGGTTGGTTGTTGGCCTGCACGTTGCTGGCGGCGCCCACCCAGGCGCAGCGCTTTGCCGCCATCGGCGACTACGGCTACGCCGGCACGCCCGAGCGCGACGTGGCCTCGTTGGTAAAAAGCTGGAACCCGCACTTCGTTATCACCCTCGGCGACAACAACTACGATTACGGCGACTCCACCACCATCGACCAGAATATTGGCCAGTACTACCACGAGTACATCGGGTTTTACCAAGGGCGCTACGGGCAGGGCTCGGCCTACAACCGGTTTTTTCCGAGCCTCGGCAACCACGATCTGTACACGGCCAACGGCATTCCATTTCTGCGCTACTTTACCCTGCCCGGCAACGGGCGCTACTACGAGTACCGGCGCGGCAACGTGCATTTTTTTGTACTGAACAGCGACCCGGCCGAGCCCCACGGCGTAGCCAGCAACTCGGTGCAGGCCCAGTGGCTGAAGCGCCGCCTGGCCCTGGCCCGCGCCCCCTGGAAAGTGGTGTACTTCCACCACGCGCCGTATTCGTCGGGCCAGCACGGCAACGCCACCGTTATGCAGTGGCCTTTTAAGGATTGGGGCGCCTCGGTTGTGCTATCGGGTCACGACCATCACTACGAGCGCCTGCTCGTCGATGGGTTTCCGTATTTCGTGAACGGCTTGGGCGGGCGCAATATCTACAACCTCAACCCCCAGCGCACCGCCGCCGGCAGCCGCGTGCGCTACAACGCCGACTACGGCGCCATGCTGATGCAGGCCTCGGCCGACACGCTGCGTTTGGAGTTTTACACCCGCCGCGGCCAGCGCATCGATTCGTATACCTTGGGTAAAGGTTTGCCGCTCGAGGGCACCTTGTACCCGCCGGCGCCCAACCCGTTTAGCGGCTCCACCGAGCTGGCGTTTGCCGTGCCGGAGCCCGGACGGGTGCAAATCAGGGTGTTAAACCTGCTCGGCCAGGAAGTAGCCACGCTGTTCGACGCCGACGTGCGCGCCGGCAAGCGCCAGCTAAGGTGGTATCAAGGTGCGCTGAAAGCGGGCATTTACCAAGTGGTGATGACGAGCCCCAGCGGCAAGGTTACGGCACGCGCCGAAGTGCTGTAGCCTGCTCGGGGTGGTTGCCAGCCAGGCGCTGGGCCAGCACCACCGCCAAATCGGCGGCTTGTTGCCGCAACTCCGGTACCGCTGTCGACTCGAACCACAAAGGGCGCAAACTCGGACCTAGGGTAAACAAGTGCTCCGAGGGCGCGCCCGTACTGTCGAGCAAGGCGCCCTCGGCCGAGGTTTGAATACCGAGGCGCATGGCATCGGGCACGAGCAGGCCAGCGCGGCGCAGCTGCACAATCAGCGGGTCTTTGAGCTGTTGGTAGTCCATCAGCGGGCCGGTACACAGCACCACGTGGTCGGCTTGCAGCCAACGGTGGTCGTGGTTGTGACGGATTTGCACGGCCATTTGCGCGCCGCGGCCTTCGATGTGGCGTATGCGGCCTTTCTCTATCTGCAAACGTCCGCTGCGGCGCAGCTCATCGAGCACGGCGGCGTTTTGCGGCGGGTTGCGGTGCCGCAGCGTCGACCACAAGGTGGCCAAATGCCGCATAAAGCGTTGCTGCTCGGGCTTGGGCCAAGCCGCCCAAATGTGCCCTAGGTTGGGGCGCAGGGCATCGAGCACGGCCCGCCAGTTGTAGCCTTCGGCGGCGCCTTTGGCCACGTGCCGGCGCACCACGCGCAGCACTTCAGTTACGGTGCGCAGGCCAGCTATTTCCGAGGCGTAGTAATTGGGGTAGGGGGCAACGGCCGTTTCGGTGTGGGCTACGGGCCAGCGGCCGTGGCGCGACACGGCCAGCAACGGGCCGCGGTGGCCGTCGGCCCGCAGGCCCATCAGCACATCGAGGGAGGTAAGGCCCGTGCCAATCAGCATCACCGACTCGTGGGGGGCAATGTTGCGCAGCGCGCCGGGCGCCCACGGGTTGGCATGGAAGTGCGGGTGCTGATGGTAACCGGTATCGGGCCGCACCGGCATGCTAGGCGGAAAGTTACCCAGGGCCAGCACCACCGTGTTGGCATTTAGCTCGCGGCCGTCGTCGAGTATTACGCGCATCTGGCAGCCACCCGCCGTTGGGGTAGCCGCTACGGCGCGGTTGGCTAGCCACTGCACGCGCACGCCGTTGATGGCGGTATTCTCGAGCGCCGCTTGCACCAGGCTCTCGATGTAGCGGCCGTAGGTTTGGCGCGGACAAAAGCCGTATTCGCCCTCCGGGATGCCGTTTTCGTGCAGCCACTCCACAAAGTGGTTGGGCTGATCGGGAAAGGCGCTCAGGCCCTGGCTGCGCACGTTCAGCAGCCACTCGGGCCGGTCGTTGGTGTAGGCCGTGCCGGGGCCGAGCCGCTCGCGCGGCTCCACCACTACTACATCGAGCGGCCAGGGGCCGCCCGGCAGGCGCGTGAGCTGCACGGCCAGCAAGCTGCCAGCCACTCCGCCCCCGATAATGAGTATGGTACGCCGCGTCATGACAGAGCCTTGTAAGCCCAAGAGTATCTTGAGCATGAGTCCGAAAAAAGGAATTTTTCCGGACTCTGCCTACCTAGGCTTTCGGGCAGCGGGCGCGGCAGGCCGGGCTACAGATACGCGTTCGGCACCAAAAAGTCGCGCACGTATTCGCTGATGCCGTCTTCGAGCCGCGTGAAGGGCCGCGCGTAGCCAATGCTGCGCAGCTTGCTCATGTCGGCCTGCGTGAAGTATTGGTACGTGTCGCGGATGTCCTCGGGCGTGTCCTTGAACTTGATGTCGGCTGTTTTATCGAGCGCGGCAAAGGTGTTCAGGGCCAGATCGAGGAAGGTGCGGGCCTCGCCGGTGCCTAGGTTGTAAATGCCCGAGTTGCGGCGGTGGTGCATCAGAAAGATGCACACGTCGGTGAGGTCGCGCACGTAAATAAAGTCGCGCATCTGCTCGCCGTCGGCAAACTTGGGGTTGTGCGAGCGAAACAGCTCCATCGTGCCCGTACGCTGCACCTGCTGAAAGGTGTGGAATATCACCGAAGCCATGCGGCCTTTGTGGTACTCGTTGGGGCCGTACACGTTAAAGAACTTCAGGCCCGCCCAGAAAAACGGTTTTTCCTGCTGCTGAATGGCCCAGTTGTCGAAGTCATTCTTGGAGTCGCCGTAAGGGTTCAGGGGGCGCAGCAGCGGTAGCAGGGCTTCGTCGTCGGAGTAGCCCAAGGTGCCCGAGCCGTAGGTAGCCGCCGAGGAGGCGTACACCAGCGGCAGGTTGTAGCGTACGCAGGCCTCCCACATTTGCTGGCTGTAGTTCAGGTTCAGCAAATCGAACACGGCCTTGTCTTGCTCGGCCGTGTCGGTGCGGGCCCCTAGGTGGAATATGAACTCCACCTGCTCGTGATTCTTGTCGAGCCACTCGAAAAACTCGTTGCGGTCTACGAACTCGCGCAGGCGCTTGCCTTTGAGGTTCGGCATCTTCTTCTCCACCGAGAAGTTGTCCACCGCCACCACGTCGTTGAAGCCATCGGCGTTGAGCCGGCTTACCATGCAGCTGCCGATAAAGCCCGCTGCGCCCGTCACGATAATCATAAGCTCGGAGTCGTTTTCTGTGGGGCAAAGGTAGGGCCGCCACGGGCAATGCACCAGCCGGGCCGCCAAGCCGGCCGCAAAAGCCTGCATGCAGGCGGCGTAGCCCCACCGGAGCGCACAAAAAAGCCCGCCCGCAGCGCGTGCGCGGGCAGGCTTTGGGGTGTGGGGGCGGCCGTTGCCGGCGCCGCTGGGGTTATTGGTTAAGCGAGGCGCTGTACATCCACACCGTTTTTTCCTGCTCCCGAATGTAGTCGCTCATCAGTGCGCCGGTGCCTTCGTCGCTGGCTTCGCTGGCCAGCTCCAGCAGCTCGCGCTCCAAAATCAGCAAGGCCTGAAAGTTCTCGACCACGGTGCGCACGGCGGCGTTGCCCTCCGACACGTTCGTGGCTTCTTTGATGGTGGCCGTGCGCACGTAATCGGTAAACGAGTGCAGCGGGCGGTGGCCCAAGGTGAGAATGCGCTCGGCTATTTCGTCGATTTTCACCAGTGCATCGGTGTACAGTTCCTCAAACTTGGCGTGCAGCTCGAAGAACTTTTCGCCTTTGATGTTCCAGTGAAAACCGCGGGTGTTGATGTAGAAAATCTGGTAGTTGGCGAGCAAGGTGTTCAGGCCCGTAGCAAGTTGCTGCGCCTGAGCCGAGTCTAAACCGATGTGGTTCTTCATGTGCGTTTTGGGAGTGGATTGAGGTACGAACAGCGGCAGCCTCGCCCCGCGCTGCGCCGGCCGGCTGCTCTGGGTGTATAAGCAACGGGGGATACCTAGGGTTTGGCCCGGTGCCAACGCCACAGATTTACGCTCGGCCGAGCTGCGGGTTTTGGCCAAGCTGCCAACCCGCCGCGGCGCCCCAAACCGGGCCCGAAGTTTCCGCTACCTTTGGCCCACTGTTTCTTGGTTGAGTTTACAACCAAACAGCGGCAGGTGCCCGGCCCTAGGTCGGGCTTAAAAAGGGAATCGGGTGCAACTCCCGAACAGACGCGCTACTGTAAGTACCCGCTAGCCAAGTCTTTTCGAGCAAGCCATTGCCCCACACCTAGGGGCGAGAAGGCCGGAAGGATGGTACAAGTCAGGAGACCTGCCCGCCGCTGCTTGGGTGACGCCTTCGCGCCTACAAGGCCGTCATCAGGTAAGGAAAGCAGCCGCCATGCGCTGCCGTGCAGTTTTTTGCCAAAGCTGCACCAGCGCCGTTGGGTGCCTTGCCTGTTGGCTATTTGAGGAAAGCGGAGCGCACGGTAAAACAGCTAGGCAGCAAGTATTCGGTGGCCCCCGGGCCAGCCTTTTTCTCTGCTTGATGACGCCTCTTTCCCTAGGTTCCGACTTGTTTGCGGTGCCCGTGCCGCCGTTGGTGCCGGCCGGTAGCACGCTGCCCGCCGCTGTGCAGCACCGCATCGATACCAAAACCAAACCCCTGGGTGCCCTAGGTCAGCTCGAAGACCTGGCCCGGCAGACCTGCCTGGTGCAGCAAACCCTTACGCCCACGCTGCAGCGGCCGCACCTAGTAGTATTTGCCGCCGACCACGGCATTGCTGCCGAAGGCGTAAGCCCGTACCCCGCCGAAGTAACCGGCCAAATGGTGCGCAATTTCGCCGCGGGCGGGGCGGCCATTAACGTGTTTTGCCGGCAGCACGGCCTTACGCTGCAGGTAATAAATGCAGGCGTAGCCTCCGACCTAACCGATGTGCCCGGCGTGCGCGATGCTAGGGTCGGAGCGGGTACGCGCAGCTTTCTGCACCAAGCGGCTATGTCGGAGGCCGAGTGCCAGCAGGCCCTGAACGCCGGTGCAGCCATCATTAATGAGCTGCACGCCGCCGGTTGCAACGTGGTGGGCTTCGGCGAAATGGGCATTGGCAATACTTCCTCGGCGGCGGTGCTGCTGCACGTGCTCACGGGGCAGCCGCTGGCGCACTGCGTAGGCCGCGGCACCGGCCTCGACGACGCCGGCCTGCAGCGCAAGCTCGCGGTGCTTGCCCAAGCCGTGGCGGCCCACCCCGAGGTGTCGGCCAGCAACCCTCTGCAAATGCTGGCTACGTTCGGCGGCTTCGAAATAGCGCAGCTCTGCGGCGCCATGTACCGCGCCGCCGCCCTGCGCATGCTGGTGCTCGTCGATGGCTTTATCGTGAGTGCTGCGCTGCTGGTGGCGGCCCGCCTCGAGCCCACTGTGCTCGACTATTGCGTGTTCTGCACCCAATCGGCCGAGGCGGGGCACCGCCATTTGCTGGCCGCCCTAGGTGCCCGCCCGTTGCTGCAGTTGGGCTTGCGCTTGGGCGAGGGCACCGGCTGCGCGTTGGCGTACCCGCTGGTGCAGTCGGCAGTGGCATTCCTGAACGAAATGGCTTCCTTCGAAAGCGCCGGCGTAAGCACGGCCACCGCGGAGGCATCAGCTGCCGAAGCCCGATGAAACAGTGGCTCCGCACCCAAGTAGAGCTGCTGCTGACGGCCGTAATGTTCTACACCCGCATACCCTGCCCCGGCTGGATTGGCCACTCCGAGGAACTGCTTAACCGCTCCACTATTTATTTCCCGCTGATTGGGTGGCTGGTGGGCGCGGCCTCGGCCGTGGTGTACCTAGGGGCGGCTTACTTGTGGGGCTCGGCTATCGGCTTGCTCCTGAGCATGGTGGCTTCGGTGCTGATTACCGGCGCTTTCCACGAAGACGGCTTTGCCGACGTGTGCGACGGTTTTGGCGGAGGTTGGACAAGCGGCCGCATCCTCGAAATCATGAAGGATAGCCGCGTGGGCACCTACGGCGTGGTGGGTTTGGGCTTGCTGATGGCCACCAAATTTGGCGCCCTGTACCAAGTGGGCGGCGCCGAATCGGCCGTTAAAGCCTCCATCCCTGTGTTGCTGCTGGTGGCGCACCCGCTCAGTCGCCTCACGGCGCTTAGCTTCGTATTCACGCATCAGTACGCCCGCGAAAACGACGACGCCAAAGCCAAGCCCGTAGCCAAAGCCCTCGACCTAGGTCGGCTGCTGACGGCCAGCGCTTGGGGCCTGCTGCCGTTGCTGGCGTGGGTGGCCTACGCCCAAAACCCGGGCATGCTGCTGGTGCTGCTGCCGCTGGCTATCCTGCAAATAGTGCTGGGTCGGTGGTTTCAGCGCTGGATTGGCGGCTACACCGGCGACTGCCTCGGCGCTACCCAGCAGTTGGCCGAAGTGCTGATCTACTTGTTTTTCACCGCCCGTATTTGGTTTTAATGGCTGCTCCGCTGCTCGATGTTTACCTGATCCGCCACACGGCAGTAGCCACACCGGGCCTCTGCTACGGCCACCACGACGTAGGCCTGGCCGAGAGCTTCCGCGACGAAGTAGCCGCGTTGCAAACCAAGCTACCCGCGGCGCCGGGTCAAGGTTTTCGAGCTTTCACCAGCCCATCGTCGCGCTGCCAGCAACTGGCGCACACCGTTGCCGGCACCGCCACTCCCGACGAGCGCCTGCGCGAAATGCACTTTGGCGTTTGGGAAAACCGCTTGTGGAGTGAGCTGCCCGAGACCGAGCTCACGCCCTGGATGGCCGACTACGTAACCGTGGCGCCGCCCGCCGGCGAAACCTTTCAGCAGCTGCAAGACCGCGCCACGGAGTTTTTGGCCGAGCTACCTCAGCTGCCCGCCCATGCTGGACCGGTGTTGGTATTCACTCACGGCGGCGTAATTCGGGCCATGCTGGCGCACTGCCTGGGTTACCCGTTGCGCAATGCCTTTCAGGTAACCATCGACTTCGCTTCGGTTACGCAGCTTACCCATCAGCACGGGCGCTGGCAGGTGCGCACCGTCAACCGCTAAACAGTACTTAGGGGCAAGGCTTTGCTTGCCGCTCATCATCACTTATCTGCGCTCTACTTTTGCTAGCCATGCGCTATCTGTACTCGCTGTTGCTCGGTCTTTCGCTGGCAGCTTGCTCCCAAGCTCCTGATTCGGCCAACGCATCAAAAACCGCTGCTGCGGTGCCCGCACGCATCACCGTCACCGACGACCTAGGCCGCACCGTCAGCATTCCGTCGCGCCCCAAACGTGTTATGGCTCTAGCAGCTTCTATGACGGAAATGCTGTTTGCCGTAGCCGACACCAGCACCATCATTGCCCGCACCCAAGCCTGCGACTACCCGGCCGCGGCGCTGCGCAAGCCCAAAGTCAGCAGCTACCCCGTCGATTTCGAAACCATTGTGGGCATGCACCCCGATGTAGTGTTCACAATTGAGGGCATGACCAGCGCCGCCGATGCCGCCCGCCTGCAGCAGTTAGGCGTGCCCGTGTACTACCAGCGCTACCGCCGCGTCGAGGACATCTTCCGCGGCCTCCGCGACCTAGGCCGCCTGCTTGGTCGCGAGGCGCAAGCTCAGCACCTCACCGATTCGCTCCGGCGCGAGCTGGCCAGCCTGCCCGCCACCGCTGGCCCCAAGCCGCGCACGTTGGCCATTACCTGGCTCGACCCAATTTACGCCTACGGCCGCAACACGCTCTTCACCGATAAAGTCCGGCTGGCCGGCGGGCAGAATGCTCTGCAAGATTCGTTTCCGCAGCCTTACCCGGCGCTTACCCGCGAGTACATTCTTAAGCTGAACCCCGATGTGCTTATTGGCGGGCGGTTTGGCAAGCTCGATAGCACGTTTTTCCGCATGTACCCCGAGCTGCGCCGCATCAAAGCCTACCAAACCCGGCAGGTGTACCCCGTCGACGGCGACCTGATGGCCCGCCCCAGCCCGCGCGTCGTCGAATCCGTACGCGAGCTACACCGTTTGCTGCACCCCACTACATGAGCCGTCGTGCGCCGCTGCTTTTTGGCTTAACTCTGGTAGCTGCCTTTGGGCTGCTACTGATAGGTATGCGCCTGGGCAGCATCGAAAGCGCCGATTACGCCACCCTTTGGCAAGCCCTGCAGCACTACGATGCCAACAACCCGGCGCACTTGGTGCTCATCGAGTTGCGGCTGCCTAGGTTGTTGCTGGCTTTGTTGGCCGGCGGAGGCTTGGCCCTGAGCGGCTACCTCATGCAAGCCATGGTAAACAACCCCCTGGCCGACCCGTACCTGCTCGGCACAGCTTCGGGCGCTTCCCTAGGTGCTTTGGTGGTGAGTGTGTTGTTGCCAGCTGCCAGCACCATCACGCCCTGGATCTTACCCATCGGCAGCTTGGCCGGGGCCGCGGGCGCCACCTTGCTCGTAATCGGCATTGGCTCGCGCCGCGGCCGGCTGATACCGGCCCAACTGCTCCTGGCTGGTGTGGCCGTGGCCGCCATGCTCAATGCCCTAGGTGGCCTCATCATCTTTCAGGCCCAAACCGATTCGCAGCTGCGCGCCGCCGTGTCGTGGGCGTTCGGCAGCCTGGAGCGAGCCGGTTGGGGGTTGCTTACAGGCCCGGCCTTGGCAGTGGTTATCGGCCTTGGCTTAGCCTGGGCCATGCGGCGTCACCTCAATATTTTGCTGCTAGGGGAGGAGCGGGCCGCCGCCCTAGGTCTGGATGTGGGCCGCACCCGCTGGGCATTGCTCCTGGCAGCCAGCGGCATTACGGCCGGGGTGGTGGCGCTGTGCGGGCCGCTGGGCTTTGTGGGGCTGATTGTGCCGCACATCACCCGCGGGCTGCTTGGCGTAACGGGCCGCCTCAACATAGCCTTCTGCGCGTTGCTGGGCGGTACGTTTTTGCTGGCCTGCGATTTGCTAGCCCGCTGGCTCTACCCGCCGGCCGGTTTGCCGGTTGGGCTGATAACGGCCCTGTTCGGCGTACCGTTCTTCGTATATTTGCTCCGACGTAAGGGGGCTTAGGACCTTGGGAGCTTACGGGCTGAAGCACGGCTTCGGGCCTGCGGGCAGCCAAGGTCCTAAGCCCCTGAGTTCCCAAGACCCTTTCCAATGATTTACCTCAGCCGTCAGGAGCACTTCAACGCCGCTCACAAGCTCTACAACCCCAACTGGAGCGAGGAGCGCAACAAGGAAGTGTTCGGGCCCTGCGCCAACACCAATTGGCACGGACATAACTACGACCTCATCGTTACGGTAAAGGGCCAACCCGACCCCGAAACCGGCTTTGTAGTTGATCTGAAAGCGCTCAGCGTGCTCATCCGCGAGCATATCGTGCGCCACGTCGACCACAAGAACCTAAACCTCGATGTGCCTTTCATGGCCGGCAAGCTGGCCAGCACCGAGAACTTGGCCATTGCTTTCTGGGAAATCCTGCAGCGCGAATTGCCGGGCATTACCAGCACGGCTCAGCTGCATTGCGTCAAGATTTACGAAACGCCCCGCAACTTCGTCGAGTACTACGGAGAGTAAATTCCGGATGCTGAATGATGAATTCCGAGTTCGATTGAATTTGGAATTGCCTCAATTCAGAATTCAGAATTCATAATTCAGAATTCACCCCTAGTGAAATACTACCTGATTGCCGGCGAACGGTCCGGCGACTTCCACGCCGCTCGCCTCATGCGGGCCCTCAAGCAGCAAGACTCCACCGCCGAGTTTCGTTGCTGGGGCGGCGACATGATGAAGGAAGCCGGTGGCGAACTGGTGCACCACTACGACGAAATGGCCATCATGGGCTTCGTGGAGGCCGCTACCAGCGTGTTCAAGTTTCGCCGATTTTTGAAGGAAGCCGAGCAAGACCTGCTGGCCCACAAGCCGCACGTACTTATTCTGGTCGATTACGCCGGCTTCAACATGCGGGTGGCCAAGTTTGCCAAGGCGCACGGCATCAAGGTATTTTACTACATCTCGCCAAAAATCTGGGCCTGGAACCAAGGCCGCGTGCACAAGATCAAGCAATTGGTCGACCGCATGTTCGTAATCTTGCCCTTCGAGCAGGAGTTCTACAAGCGCTTCGATTACGAAGTCGACTACATCGGCAACCCCACGGCCGATGCTGTGCACGAGCACCCTGAGCCCACCGATTTCCACCAGCGCAACGGCTTCGATCCGCAGCGGCCTATTATTGCGGTATTGCCTGGCTCGCGCAAGCAAGAAATCGAGGAGATGCTGTTTGAGATGCTGCGCATTCTGCCGCCGTTTCTTGATTACCAGTTTGTGGTGGCCGGCGTGTCCAACCTCGACAAAGCCTATTACCATCACTTCGAGCGCAACAACGTGCGCATCGTGTTTGAGCAGACCTACGATTTGCTGCGCCATGCCAAAGCCGCTATCGTAACCAGCGGCACGGCCACCCTCGAAACGGCTTTGTTTGATGTGCCGCAGGTAGTTTGCTACCGCACCAGCACTATTTCCTATCGTATTGGCAAGGCCGTTATCAAGGTGCCCTACATTTCGTTGGTGAACCTGATTGCCGGCCGCCAAGTGGTAAAGGAGTTAATCCAAGGCGAGTTCAACGCCCGCAACCTCGTGGCCGAGCTGCACCGCCTCCTTGAAGACGATACGCATATCGCCGAAATAAAAACCGGCTACGCCGAAATTCGCGAAAAGCTGGGCCGTCAAAATTCTGCGCAAAAAGCCGCTGAGCTGATGGTAGGCTACCTGCTTACGCGTTAGACTCAACCGCAGGTCGTTCATAAGCGTATCAAGCAAAGAGGCTCCGGATTAACTAATCCGGAGCCTCTTTGCTTTGTATAAGTGGTAAGCTTTGTGGTGCGTACAAGTTGCTTCAATGTCTTCTTCGATAAGCTATAGCAACAAACAGCGCTGTAAAAAAAGCAGATAGCAACGCTATACCGGCAAACCATCTATTTGTTGATGCGGGTATATGATGGCCTGAGCCATAATACAACATCCATAGGAAGCCTAGGCAAAGCCACCAAATTATTAGCAAGCCATAACCTAGCGCTGATTTGAAACTCATAAAAAGCAGATAGCGGCAGAAAAGATTACTTTTCTGCCGCTATCTGCTTTTTCCAGAATGCTATGCTGCCCTCAATTGCTTAAGCGGCGATTTCTCAAACTTCTCGTGCGCGTAGTCGAGGTCGATGACCAACTCCGTGGTGTCCGTTACCGAGGGCATATCGAACATGGCGTCGGTCATGATGCTCTCGCAGATGGAGCGCAAGCCGCGGGCGCCTAGGCGGTATTCGTCGGCTTTGTCCACGATGTAGTCCAGCGCCTCGTCGGTGAACGTCAGGTTGATGCCCTCCATTTCGAACAGGCGGTGGTACTGCTTCAGAATGGAGTTCTTGGGCTCCGTCAGGATCATGCGCAGCGTGGCCTTGTCGAGCGGGTTCAGGTGCGTGAGCACCGGCAGGCGGCCAATCAGTTCCGGAATCAGGCCGAACTGCTTCAGGTCCTGGGCCGTGATGTAGCGCAGGAAGTTGTTCGTATCTACCTTCTCCTCCAGCATCGTTTTGGCGAAACCTAGGGGCTTGGTATTCAGGCGGCTCTTGATGATGCGGTCGATGCCCACGAAGGCGCCGCCGCAGATGAACAGGATGTTCTCCGTGTTCACGGTAATCATCTTCTGCTCGGGGTGCTTGCGCCCGCCGTGCGGGGGCACGTTTACGGTGGTACCTTCGAGCAGCTTCAGCATGGCCTGCTGCACGCCCTCGCCGCTCACATCGCGCGTAATGCTGGGGTTGTCGCTCTTGCGAGCAATTTTGTCTACTTCGTCGATGTACACGATGCCGCGCTCAGCGGCTTCCACGTTGTAATCGGCGGCTTGCAGTAGGCGCGTGAGGATGCTTTCCACGTCTTCGCCCACGTAGCCAGCTTCGGTCAGCACAGTGGCATCGGCAATGCAGAAGGGTACCTGCAGCACCGAGGCCAGCATTTTGGCCAAGAAGGTTTTGCCCGTGCCGGTTTCGCCTACCATAATGATGTTCGATTTTTCAATCGTTACGTCATCCTTGCCGGCGGGCTTCTGCATCAGGCGCTTGTAGTGGTTGTACACGGCCACTGCCAGCACCTTCTTCGCTTCATCTTGGCCTACCACGTACTGATCGAGGTATTCCTTCATGTCGCGGGGCTTCACGAGGTTGAACTTCGGCGCCTTCGCGTTCGAACGAATTTTGTTCTCCTCGTTCAGGATTTGCTGCGCTTGCCCAACGCAACGCTCGCAAATGTGAGCGTTGATGCCGGAAATCATTATGGAAACCTCGCGCTTGCTTTTGCCGCAGAACGAGCAGGTGATATCTGCCATTGTCGAAGGAAAGTCGAAAATCTAACTGTACAGCCTAATTGGGTAATACAGCCTCAAAGGTACGAATTCGGGAACGCCGCTTGTACACGGAAAAGTGCCGATACAAACAGCTTCTACAAAAAGAACAACCGTCCCATCCTGAAGTTGCAATTCAGAATGAGACGGTTGCATGTTATCTGTCGTGTCGAATAGCGTAAGGTATTCGGCTGGATTAGCCAGAACCCGGATTGCTCGCTATTCTCGGAACCACAGCCGTTGCTTACTTCTCCAGCTTGTGGCGCTCCAGTACCTCGTCGATAATGCCGTATTCCTTGGCCTCGTCGGCGCGCATCCAGTAGTCGCGGTCGGAGTTGTCGTGCACTTCCTGGTAGGTTTTGCCCGTGTGCTTGGCCAAGATGTCGTAGAGCTCTTTCTTGAGCTTGAGGATTTCGCGGGCCGTGATTTCGATGTCCGACGACTGGCCCTGCACGCCGCCCGAGGGCTGGTGGATCATGACGCGGGCGTGGGGCAGGGCCGAGCGCTTTTCCGGGGCGCCGCCGGCCAGCAGCACGGCGCCCATGGAGGCGGCCAGGCCGGTGCAGATGGTGGCCACGTCGGGGCCCACGTACTGCATCGTGTCGTAGATGCCCAGGCCGGCGTACACCGAGCCGCCCGGCGAGTTGATGTAGAGCAGGATGTCCTTCTTGGCGTCGGCCGACTCCAGGAAGAGCAGCTGCGCCGTGATGATGTTGGCAATGTAGTCGTCGACGGGCGTGCCCAGGAACACGATGCGGTCCATGATCAGGCGCGAGAACACGTCAATCTCGGCAAAGCGCGTGGGGCGCTCCTCAATCACCGAGCGCGTCATGTTCGTGACGAAATGGCGGCTTTGGCCTTCGATGTGGTGCAGATACTGATCGACACCCAAACCGCTCAGGCCTTGGCCTTTAACGGCAAATTTGCGGAATTCCTGTTTGTTCAGCATTGACTGAAGGGGTAGGAGAATGGTTGGTACGGCATGATACCGGCGCAAGGCCGGGGAGCAAAGGGTACGAAAAAAGCCCTTACTCCGACGAAGTAAGGGCTTTTTTTTAGAGGGAATCAACCCCGGGCGAATTACGCCTGCGGTTGGTTCCGGAAGTCCTCGGCCGTCATCGGCTGGTCTTTAACAACAATCTGGCCGCGCAGGTTGTCGAGTACTTTTTCTGCCAGAATGGCTTCGTACTCCTGCACATAGTTCTTGCCGTTCTCCTGGCGCAGGTAGTTGTCGGCGAAACCGCGCACCGATTCGCGCAGCTCGTCGGATACCTCCGGCATGTTGAACTGGCTCAGGATCTTGCTGATCGTGCGGTCGAGAATCTCGTCGTTCGACACGTTCAGGCCTTGCTCTTCAACTACTTTGTTGCGGATCAGCGACCATTTCAGCTCCTTCTCGTAGTCTGAGTAGTGCTCTTCTACCTGCGTGGGCGTCAGCTTGCCTTTGTTGGCAGCCACCAACCACTTTTTGAAGAACTCCTTGGGCAGGTTGATTTCGGTCTCGGCAACGAGCTTGTCGATCAGGCGGCGGTTCAGCAAGTTGTTCGACTCACGGTCGTAGTTCTCTTGGATGGTTTCGCGCACTTTCGCGTCGAAATCTTCCTTCGAGGTTACGGCGTCTTTGCCGAATACTTTGTCGAACAGCTCTTGGTTGAACTCGGCTTGTGCCGAGCGGTGGATTTGCTCCACTTCGAAAGTGTATTCGCCTTCAACGCCAGCAGCCAGCTCCTTCGAAAGGCCCGTGAAGTTAGCAATCAGGGTAGCGTCGCCGCCGAAAGCTTCTTTCAGATCGAAAGTCACTACGTCGCCAGCTTTCACGCCCACAAACTTATCGGCGCCGCTTTTCACCTTGTTGGTGGGCAGCATCACTTTCTGCGAAAACTCCGTGGTTTCCTGCTTCAGCTGGCCCGAGATGTAGTCGCCGGCTTCTGAGGTTTCAGGAGTGGTGTTTTCGCCGAACTGGCGGCCGATCTGCTCGTAGGTGTCGTCGAGGGTGCTTTGGTCCAGCTCCACTTTGGGGCGCTCCACCTCGAACGAGTCGCCGGTCGGCAGCGTGAAGTCGGGAATCAGGCCCAGTTCGAACTGGAAGTCGAAGTCCTTCTGGGTGTCAAAGTCTACGTTCGAAGGCACGGGCAGCGGGTCGCCCAGCAAACGCAGGTTGTTTTCCTTGATGTAGCCGTCAACCGACGAGCTCAGCAGGCGGTTGATTTCGTCGACCAGGATGCCCTTGCCGTACATCTTGCGCACCAGACCCGCCGGCACTTTGCCCGGACGGAAGCCCTTGATCTGCGCCCGCTTGCTGGTCTCCTTGATTTGCTTTTCTACAGCTTCCGAGTAGTCAGCTTCGGTGAGGCGCACCGTCAGCAGGGCGCCCTGCTGTTCGTCTTTTTTGTCGAGGGTAATGTCCAAAACGAGTCGGAGGTTAAAGGTAAGCGGGCCACTGGCCCAGTTAGATGAAAAGGCAACAAGCCCCCAACGCACCGGGGCCGGGGAGTTGAGGGCTTGTATCGAGTTGCTGCCGAAGCAGCGTGCGAGTGGTGCGGATGGAGGGACTCGAACCCACACGCCTTGCGGCACCAGATCCTAAGTCTGGCACGTCTACCAATTTCGCCACATCCGCATATAGCCGCAACCGTCTGCCGCGGGGCCGCAAAGCTAAACAAGGTTCTCGGAAAATCAAATCCTGAGGAAAAGTTGGCAACGCCGAGCGGCAAAATCTTGTTATAGCCCTAGGTGCATTGGCCCCTAGGTGCGGTTGGCATCGGCAGCCTTTATCGGCTTGCCCATCGGAACCTAAGCTAGGGAAACAGGTTTTTGTACCTTCGTCTGCCGCTTCCGCAAGCGGCCCGCAGTGCTTTTTCGCCAATGGCAACTCTTATAGATCCTGAGGTAGAACGGCAGGAAATTCTCCGCCACTACCGCCGCCTGCTTCGCACGGCCAAGCCTTACCTGAAAGAAGGCGACGCCAAGCTGATTAAAAAGGCCTTCAATACCTCGCTGGAGGCCCACAAGGACATGCGCCGCAAGTCCGGCGAGCCGTACATTCTGCACCCGTTGGCCGTAGCCCAGATTGTGGTGGAGGAAATAGGCCTGGGTACCACCAGCATTGTGGCGGCGCTGCTGCACGATGTGGTGGAGGACACCACCTGGGAGATTTCCGATGTGGAGCGCGAGTTCGGCAGCAAGGTGGCGCGCATTGTCGATGGGCTTACCAAAATCTCGGGCGTGTTCGACTACGGCACCTCCGAGCAGGCCGAGAATTTCCGCAAGATGCTGCTGACGCTGTCGGAAGACGTGCGCGTTATCCTCATCAAAATTGCCGACCGCCTGCACAACATGCGGACGCTCGACTCGATGCCGCGCCACAAGCAGCTCAAAATCGCGTCGGAAACGATTTACCTTTATGCTCCGCTGGCGCACCGCCTAGGTCTGTACGCCATCAAGAGCGAGCTGGAGGACCTGCACCTGAAGTACACCGATACGGAAACCTTCCGGGAGCTGACGCAGAAGGTGCGGCAGAGCCGGGGTGCGCGCAACCGCTTTATTAAGGAGTTTGTAACGCCGCTTGAGGAGGAGTTGCGGGAGCAAGGGTTTGATTTTGAAGTAAAAGGCCGGCCCAAAAGCATCTACTCCATACTGCGGAAGATGCGCAAGCAAAACATTCCTTTCGAGGAAGTGTACGATTTGTTTGCCATCCGCGTGATTCTGAACGTGCCGCCCGAGCAGGAAAAAGCCGCCTGCTGGCGCGTGTACTCCATCGTTACCGACTTCTATCAGCCCAACCCCGACCGCTTGCGCGATTGGGTGAGCACGCCCAAAGCCAACGGCTACGAGAGCCTGCACACCACGGTGATGTCGCAAACCGGCCAATGGGTGGAGGTGCAGATTCGTTCGCGGCGCATGGATGACATTGCCGAGAAAGGCTACGCCGCACACTGGAAGTACAAAGACACCGGCGCCGTGCAGCCCGAGTCGAGCCTGGAGGCGTGGATCAGCAAGGTGCGCGAGATGCTCGAAACCAACAACTCCAACGCCCTGGAGTTCATGGATGAGTTCCGCCAGAACTTGTTCGTGAAGGAAGTTTACGTCTTCACGCCCAAGGGCAAGCTCATTATTTTGCCCGACGGCGCCACGGCGCTCGACTTCGCCTTCGAAATCCATACGCACATCGGGCTGCAGTGCCTAGGTGCCAAGGTAAACCAGAAGCTGGAGCCGCTGAGCTACCGCCTGCGCAACGGCGACCAAGTGGAAATCCTGACCTCGCAGAAGCAGCGCCCCACGGAGGAATGGCTGGGGTACGTGACGACATCCAAAGCTCGCTCGCGCATTCGCGAATTCCTGCGCGACGACAAGCGCACCAAAGCCGAGGACGGTAAGTTTTTGGTAGAGAAGCGCCTGGAGCTCCTAGGGGTCGAGCAAAATCCCGACAACCTAAACCGTTTGCTGGCGCACTTCAACGTGCACAACCTGCACGAGTTTTACTACCGCTTGGCCATCGGCCAGATCGACGGGCGCGAAATAAAGGAAAGCCTGTTCGACCCGGCTACGCCGGCCCCTAGGTTGCCTTCAATGCTCGAGCCCAAGGCCTTCGACCAAGAGGTGCAGAAACTGCGCGGCGTGCGGCCCGACATGTTATTGATAGGGGAGAAGACCGACACGATTCGGTACACCATTGCTACTTGTTGCAACCCCATTCCGGGCGACGATGTGTTCGGGTTCGAAACCGATCAGAGCATCGAAATTCACCGTACTTCGTGCCCTAAAGCCACCAGCCTGATGTCGAGCTTTGGCAACCGCATTGTGCGCGCCAAATGGACGGATCAGCTCGAATTGGCTTTCCTGGCCGGTATTCGCATCAAAGGCTCCGACCGGGTGGGCTTGGTGAACGACGTAACCAAGATTATTTCCAACAGCCTCAAGGTAAACATGCGCTCCATCACCATCGACTCGGACGACGGCATGTTCGAAGGACAAATAATGGTGTTCGTGAACGACACCGCCCATCTGGAAAAGCTGATTCAGCGCCTTTCGCGGGTGCGCGGCGTACTCTCGGTTGAGCGTTTCGGTTCCTAGGTCGGATAAGGCCTAACCGGCAAAACAGCACGTTCGGGTATATGCCAGTACACTATAGTATATAAGAGAGCAGCACATGCTTGATGTTGAGAAATACGAAGAGGTAAAGAAGATTTTCACGGCTTACTTGGAAAGCAAGGGGCTTCGAAAAACCTCCGAACGGTACGCCATTCTGGAGGAAATTTATTCCCGGAATGGCCACTTCGATGTGGAAGAACTGTACGCCGGCATGAAAGAACGCGGCATTCAGGTAAGCCGCGCCACCGTGTACAACACCTTGGATCTGCTGGTGGAGCACCACCTCGTGAGCAAGCATCAGTTCGGCCGCAACCTGGCGCAATACGAGAAATCGTACGGTTACCGGCAGCACGACCACGTCATCTGCACTGAGTGTCATAAAGTGGTGGAGTTCTGCGATCCGCGCATCCACGGCATCCAAACGATGGTCGGGGAGTTATTGAACTTCCATATCTTGCACCACTCCTTAAATCTTTACGGCATTTGCGGCGACTGCCGCGCGAAAGCCGCCCGTACTACCGAATGAAAACTGACGCCAACCTGCAAGACGGCATCCTGTCGGTGCGCCTCACCGGCGACCTGATCGGCAGCCCCGATTCCCAGCAACTCCTGCAAACCGTTGATCAGCACCTAGGCGACGACGCCGTGAAGTTGTGCTCAGTGGATTTGTCCAACGTACGCTACGTCAACAGCTCCGGCATCGGCGTGCTGGTGTCGCTGCTTACCAAGTTCCGCAGCCGTGGTGGCGAATTGGTGCTGATTAACCCGGCCGAGCACCCGCGCAAAATGCTGGCCCTAACCAAGCTTACTTCCATCTTCACCATCGCCGACGACGAAGCAGCTGCCACCAGCCTGCTCAAAAACGCCAACTAATGCCAGTAGACGTACTCGTCGGGCTCCAGTGGGGCGACGAAGGAAAAGGAAAAATCGTGGACGTGCTTGCGCCCACGTACGATGTAGTAGCCCGGTTTCAGGGCGGACCCAACGCCGGTCATACCCTCACTTTCAACGGCACCAAGCACGTACTGCACCAAGTGCCCTCGGGCATTTTCCACCCACACATTATTAATGTAGTTGGGAATGGAGTGGTGCTCGACCCCGTGGTGTTCCGCGAGGAGCTGCGCAAGCTCACGGCGCGCGGCATCGATGCCACCGCCAACCTGTATATCTCCAAGAAGGCACAGCTGATTCTGCCCTCGCACCGGGCCCTCGACCGCATTTGGGAGGAAGCCCGTGGCGGGGGGCGCATCGGCTCTACATTAAAAGGTATCGGGCCGACGTACCAAGATAAAATCGGTCGAACCGGCTTGCGCATCGGCGACATCTTGCGTACCGATTTCAGCCAACGCTACCAAGAAACCGTGGAACGGCATCGGCAGCTGGCTGCTTTTCACGAGCGCGAGTTAGGCATTGAAGCAGATGAGGCCGCCTTTTTCGAAGCAGTGGAGAAACTGCGTCAACTACGGCTTACCGATACAGAGTACCTTCTGAATGACTTGCTCAGCCAAGGCAAGCGCATTCTGGCTGAGGGAGCACAGGGTTCGTTGCTGGATATCGACTTCGGTACCTATCCGTTTGTTACATCTTCGAGCACTGTGGTAGCCGGGGCCTGCACAGGCCTAGGTATTGCGCCGCGCCACATCGAAAAGGTATACGGCATCAGCAAAGCCTACTGCACCCGCGTGGGCAGCGGCCCGTTTCCAACGGAGCTCCTCGACGAAGTAGGGGAGCAGATCCGCCAGGCCGGTCGCGAGTTTGGCTCTACTACCGGGCGTCCGCGCCGTTGCGGCTGGATCGATTTGCCGGCTCTGCGCTATGCCATCATGCTCAACGGCGTCACCGAAATTCATCTAATGAAAGCCGATGTGCTTTCTGACTTCGATGAAATCCGGGTTTGCACTCATTATAAGCGTGCCGATGGTAGTTTAACCGAACAGCTTCCCGACCTAGGGGAGCTGCAAGAACTGACCCCGGAATACATTTCGCTGAAGGGTTGGCAAACTAGTCTCGATAATGTTGCCGATCCCGGGGCGCTGCCCGCTCAACTAACGGCATACGTGCAATACCTTGAACAGCAGCTAAAAGTGCCGGTCACGATTGTGAGCGTCGGCCCTGACCGAACCAGCACTTTGCACATGAACTGATAAAAATAAGTTACGCCTCGCTTGACTTTTCCCGAGCGAGGCGTACTTTTGTCCTCCCAGTCAGGCAAACGGCCTGCAGGTTTTTCTAAAACGAAGGGCTTAAATTTTTTTGCTCCTGCTCTTGACTTTGATGTTTCGGTAGTGCTAGTTTTGCACCCCGTTTCAGAAGGGAACAGGGTTAGGCTCACAAATCAAGGATCTAAAAACGGATTCAGTTGTTAGTAAGAGCTGCTGAAAAAATACGGCGCTGGAACTTGCAAAGCAGCGAACGAGTTTGCTACCTTTGCAGCCCGGTTCGGAACGCGAGTCGGGGGAATAGGAAACAAGTTGGACGGCGCGGCAAAAAAAAGTTGGCGCCGGGGGTTGCGAAAGCGGAAAAAAGCTGCTTACCTTTGCAGCCCCAACCACGAAAACACCGGCCGCGGGATGCGCGGCGCTACGGACACGACCGGTGTCCGCCCGTTCTTTGAGAGAGTGTTGAAAACGACAAGGTAGTAGCCGGTTGCGGCGCCGCGAGGCGCGGGCAAGCGGCGAACCAAGCGAAACGAACAAACCGATCCTGTCGGCGCGCCCTTCCAGCGGGAAGGGCGGCGGCAAAAGATTGCTAGGACAAATCGCTGCTGGAAGCAGCAGCAACAAACTTTTACAATGGAGAGTTTGATCCTGGCTCAGGATGAACGCTAGCGGCAGGCCTAATACATGCAAGTCGAACGGGGCAGCAATGCCCAGTGGCGCACGGGTGCGTAACGCGTAGGCAATCTGCCTACACCTGGGGGATAGCCCGCCGAAAGGTGGATTAATACCGCATAACACTGCGAGGCGGCATCGTCTGGTAGTTAAAGAATTTCGGGTGTAGATGAGCCTGCGTGCCATTAGCTAGTTGGCGGGGTAAGGGCCCACCAAGGCGACGATGGCTAGGGGAGCTGAGAGGCCGATCCCCCACACTGGCACTGAGATACGGGCCAGACTCCTACGGGAGGCAGCAGTAGGGAATATTGGGCAATGGCGGAAACGCTGACCCAGCCATGCCGCGTGCCGGATGACGGCCTTCTGGGTTGTAAACGGCTTTTGCCCGGGAAGAAAAGACCGCTGCGGCGGGAATCGACGGTACCGGGTGAATAAGCACCGGCTAACTCCGTGCCAGCAGCCGCGGTAATACGGAGGGTGCGAGCGTTGTCCGGATTTATTGGGTTTAAAGGGTGCGTAGGCGGCCCGGTAAGTCCGTGGTGAAAGCCCCTCGCTCAACGAGGGAACTGCCATGGATACTGCCGGGCTTGAGTCCAGGCGAGGTTGGCGGAATGGATGGTGTAGCGGTGAAATGCATAGATACCATCCAGAACCCCGATTGCGTAGGCAGCTGACTAGGCTGGTACTGACGCTGAGGCACGAAAGCGTGGGGAGCAAACAGGATTAGATACCCTGGTAGTCCACGCCGTAAACGATGGATACTCGCTGTGGGCGATACATGGTCCGCGGCTTAGCGAAAGCGTTAAGTATCCCACCTGGGGAGTACGCCGGCAACGGTGAAACTCAAAGGAATTGACGGGGGCCCGCACAAGTGGTGGAGCATGTGGTTTAATTCGATGATACGCGAGGAACCTTACCGAGGCTAGAATGCGCGTGACCGGTCCGGAGACGGACCTTTCCTTCGGGACACAAAGCAAGGTGCTGCATGGCCGTCGTCAGCTCGTGCCGTGAGGTGTTGGGTTAAGTCCCGCAACGAGCGCAACCCCTATGTTTAGTTGCCAGCGCGTCAAGGCGGGGACTCTAGACAGACTGCCTGCGCAAGCAGCGAGGAAGGCGGGGACGACGTCAGGTCATCATGGCCCTTACGCCTCGGGCTACACACGTGCTACAATGGGCGGTACAACGGGTTGCCACTGCGCGAGCAGGCGCCAATCTCGAAAAGCCGTTCTCAGTTCGGATCGCAGTCTGCAACTCGACTGCGTGAAGCTGGAATCACTAGTAATCGCGTATCAGCAACGACGCGGTGAATACGTTCCCGGGCCTTGTACACACCGCCCGTCAAGCCATGGAAGTCTGGTAGACCTGAAGCCGGTGCTCGTCACAGAAGCCGGTTAGGGTAGAACAGGTAACTGGGGCTAAGTCGTAACAAGGTAGCCGTACCGGAAGGTGCGGCTGGATCACCTCCTTTCTGGAGCGCTTTTGCCGCGCCGCCGGATCGGGCGTTCAATCGCTTAACCTGTTGTTTTCGCACTCGCTCAATGATTTTGAGACACGAGGATTCGCTTTTCCCCGGTGGGGAAAAGACCGAAGGCCCGGGCTTGTAGCTCAGGTGGTTAGAGCGCGACACTGATAATGTCGAGGTCCGTGGTTCGAGTCCACGCAGGCCCACTCGCTTCGGCGTCCGGCCGCGGCGACTCGTGCGACGGGGGATTAGCTCAGCTGGCTAGAGCACCTGCCTTGCACGCAGGGGGTCAACGGTTCGAATCCGTTATTCTCCACTTTCCTTTTTGCGGAAGCGCTTTTCCTTGCGGAAAGCGCTTCCCCGCCGCCGGGCAACAGGCCCGGCGCACGTTCTTTGACGTAACGGCTAGCAAACATAGTAGAAGAAATAGGCCTGTCCAGTAAGTTGGACGGGCATCGCACGAGCAAACGACAGACCCATGATTACTCTGGGTCGACCGTTACGGAAGTAACGAAGGGCGCACGGGGGATGCCTAGGCTCTCGGAGGCGACGAAGGACGTGATAAGCTGCGATAAGCTTGGGGGACGGGCACATGCCGGCTGATCCCAAGATTTCCGAATGGGGCAACCCACCGGTTTGAAGAACCGGTATCCGGTCCGCAAGGACGGAGGCGAACGCGGGGAACTGAAACATCTAAGTACCCGCAGGAACAGAAAATAACATATGATTCCCCCAGTAGTGGCGAGCGAACGGGGACGAGCCCAAACCGGGTTGGTTACGGCCAGCCCGGGGTTGTAGGACTACGACGTGAGACCTTGATCGGGTAGCGGAAGCAGGTGGGAAACTGCGCCAGAGACGGTGAGAGCCCGGTACGCGACATTTGATCAGGCTCTAGTAGGATCCTGAGTAGGGCGGGGTCGGAGACGCCCCGTCTGAATCCGCCGGCACCATCCGGCAAGGCTACATACTCCCGAGAGACCGATAGTGAACCAGTACCGTGAGGGAAAGGTGAAAAGAACCCCGGATAGGGGAGTGAAAAGAACCTGAAACCGTGCGCTTACAAGCGGTCGGAGCTGCCAGGTGCAGTGACGGCGTGCCTTTTGCATAATGAGCCTACGAGTTGCTCCTCCCTGGCGAGGTTAAGCGTCTGAAGACGCGGAGCCGCAGCGAAAGCGAGTCTGAACAGGGCGCAGAGTCAGGGGGGGCAGACGCGAAACTTTGTGATCTACCCATGGGCAGGGTGAAGGTTGGGTAACACCAACTGGAGGCCCGAACCAGTTTCCGTTGAAAAGGATTTGGATGACCTGTGGGTAGGGGTGAAAGGCCAATCAAACTGAGAAATAGCTCGTACTCCCCGAAATGTATTGAGGTACAGCGTCGCGGTCGAGTCACGTGGAGGTAGAGCTACCGATTGGACTAGGGGGTGTCACAGCCTACCGAATCCAGACGAACTCCGAATGCCACCGTGATATACGCGGCAGTGAGGCCTGGGGTGCTAAGGTCCCAGGCCGAGAGGGAAAGAACCCAGACCATCCGCTAAGGTCCCTAAATCCGGGCTAAGTTGAACAAAGGAGGTCCAGTTGCCTTGACAGCCAGGATGTTGGCTTGGAAGCAGCCATTCATTTAAAGAGTGCGTAACAGCTCACTGGTCGAGCGACAGGGCATCGATAATACGCGGGCATCAAGTCCGGTACCGAAGCGATGGGTTGCAGCTTGCTGCAGCGGTAGGGGAGCATTCCAGCAGCGGCGAAGCCATGACCGGGAGGCGTGGTGGAGCGGCTGGAAAAGCAAATGTAGGCATGAGTAACGATAATGGGGGTGCGAAACCCCCACGCCGATAGACTAAGGTTTCCTGCTCAACGCTAATCGGAGCAGGGTTAGTCGGGACCTAAGGCTAAGCCGACAGGCGATGACCGATGGCCAGCTGGTTGATATTCCAGCACTCGTTTAATTGAGTGATGCGGTGACGGAGCAGTGAAAGGCACGCGGGCGGACGGAAGTGCCCGTTGAAGCGCGTAGGTATAGGACCGGTAGTGAAGTACGCCGGTTTTGCCGAAACGCGATAGTAGGCCAAGCCCCTCGGGGCGCGGCCATAGTTGCCCTAATCAGACTCCCAAGAAAACCCGCTAAGCGTTTACGATTGAACGACCCGTACCGCAAACCGACACAGGTAGTCAAGGAGAGCATCCTGAGGCGCTCGAGTGAATCACGGCCAAGGAACTCGGCAAAATGGTCCTGTAACTTCGGGAGAAGGGACGCTTCCTGCCAGCGATGGCAGAAGCCGCAGTGAAAAGGCCCAGGCGACTGTTTAACAAAAACACATGGCTTTGCGAACTCGCAAGAGGAAGTATAAGGCCTGACACCTGCCCGGTGCCGGAAGGTTAAGAGGGGGACTTAGCGCAAGCGACGGTCTGAATCGAAGCCCCGGTAAACGGCGGCCGTAACTATAACGGTCCTAAGGTAGCGAAATTCCTTGTCGGGTAAGTTCCGACCTGCACGAATGGTGTAACGATCTGGGCGCTGTCTCAGCCGTGAGCTCGGTGAAATTGTAGTCTCGGTGAAGATGCCGAGTACCCGCCACGGGACGGAAAGACCCCGTGCACCTTTACTACAGCTTGGCATTGACCCTGGGCACCGCATGTGTAGCATAGGTGGGAGGCGTTGAGCCGGGGGCGCCAGCCTTCGGGGAGCCGACGTTGAAATACCACCCTTGCGTTGCTTGGGGCCTAATCTCCAGAAAGGGGAAACAGTGCCTGGTGGGTAGTTTGACTGGGGTGGTCGCCTCCAAAAGTGTATCGGAGGCTTTCAAAGGTCCGCTCAATCCGCTTGGTAACCGGATGCAGAGCGCAATAGCAGAAGCGGGCTTGACTGTGAGGCCGACACGCCGAGCAGGGTCGAAAGACGGATATAGTGATCCGGTGGTTCCGCATGGAAGGGCCATCGCTCAAAGGATAAAAGGTACGCCGGGGATAACAGGCTGATCTCCCCCAAGAGCTCATATCGACGGGGAGGTTTGGCACCTCGATGTCGGCTCGTCACGTCCTGGGGCTGGAGAAGGTCCCAAGGGTTCGGCTGTTCGCCGATTAAAGTGGCACGCGAGCTGGGTTCAGAACGTCGTGAGACAGTTCGGTCCCTATCTGTGGCGGGCGTTGGAATGTTGCGGGGACCTGACCTTAGTACGAGAGGACCGGGTTGGACCAGCCGCTGGTGTACCAGTTGTGCCGCCAGGTGCAGCGCTGGGTAGCTACGCTGGGTCGAGATAAGCGCTGAAAGCATCTAAGTGCGAAACTCACCCCAAGATGAGCATTCCGTTCAATAAGGTCCGTGAAAGATCATCACGTCGATAGGCCGCAGGTCTTAACGCGGAAACGCGCAGCCGAGCGGTACTAATGAACCGAACGCTTCCGCATACCCGCTCTTGCATTTTTCTTCTTCCCCTGCGTTTGCTGGCCGTGCGTCAACGCTTCACGGCCCCGCTTGCCCGCGCGCAAGCAGGTGTCCGCGCACGACAATGGTGGCTTTAGCCCGGGTGTTCACCTCTTCCCATTCCGAACAGAGCCGTTAAGCCCCGGAGCGCCCATGGTACTGCCTTCGCCGGCGGGAGAGTCGGTCGCCGCCAACCCTTGTCCCCACGCCCCCCCGCGGTCCGCCGCGGGGGGGCTTTTGCGTTTTACGCCCCCCTACGCGCCCCCGCCCGTCGACGGCTGATCCGCGCTGCGCCCCGGTGGACGGGGCGTCCGGAGTTGGAGCAGAGTGGAGCTGGTGTAAGTGCAGAGTCCTAAAATTTCTAATCTAAGTGTGGCCGTTATCAGTCTAATGCATTGAGTCGTTCCGATAGGTGCGACACCGTTTAGTGCTACGGGTCTGTATAAGCTATAAGGCCTTTCAATTAGGTTTCTGTAACCTAACACCAATTTATGTAAAGTCGTATCAGTTTAGTTCAATATTTACCTAAGACGCTTATGATTCTTCAGGCCTTATATCCAACGAATTATACCTAAGTATCTACTAGCTGATGCACTGTGCTGCTAGGTGTCGCGTTGTTTATCAACAAAATAATAAGTGACCAAAAGGAGCCTGTTTACTTTTTGAGGGCGTCTTTCTGTTCCGATTTACGTTCTTTAGGTACTGCATTCACGGTACCATATGGCACTAACTAATCCTTGGTTTCTTTTAGCTCTAATTGCACTTGCTATTCCCGTTTTACTTCATTTATTCGAACTACGCCGTCCGCAGCGAGTTCTGTTCACAAATGTTGACTTCATCAAGAATGTCAAGCTGGTAACAGCTAAACAGCGCCGGCTGCAGCATTTACTTGTATTGTTGCTTAGGCTGGCGTTTGTTGGTTGTTTAGTATTGCTGTTCTGCCAGCCATACATACCAGCCGCTGGTGAGAAAGGGGTTGATAGCCATTCCGCTTTGGTTATCGACAACTCTCTGAGCATGAACGCGGATGCGGCGGACGGCGAGCAACTTCTCGAGAAAGGAGTACGTGAGACCAGCCAGCTTTTAAGCGTCTTGCCGCGCACAGGCTTCGTTGATGTGCTGTATGACCGAAGGCGCCAAAATGCACTGACCCCCAGTCGTGCCATCGAGTCGCTTATTAGTTTGGCGCCATCGGGTTCAAGCCAAGGTCTAGGTGCTCAGATAAGCACATTGGCAAACAACCGAAGTACTGCCGCTACATCTGTTTTTTTGGTTTCGGATTTTCAGCGTTCAGGCTTTGCCCCGAGCACTATCCGGCAACTAAACAATCGGCAGCAAGTGTACTTGTTGCCACTGCGGCCAGCGCCAACTGCTAGCGTGTATGTAGATAGTTTGTACATGGCGGATGAGTTTGTTAGACCGGGAGTCGAGACGACTTTGCTGATGCGGCTGCGCAATGGCGGCACCACTGATGCGCGCGGTGTTGTCGTTCGGGTTTTAGTTGGTGCACGGCAAGTCGGAACGTTTCAGGTTGATTTAGCGGCCGGGCAAAGCCAGGTGAGTTCCGTTCGGGTTAGGCTGAGCGGCACGGATGCGGTGAAATGCCGCGTCGAGGTTGATGACCAACCCATTCGCTACGACAACACCTTCTATTTTGTGCTTAAACCCAGCCGCCGTGTGCGCGTTTTGGAGATAGGTGGAAGTCGTAGTCCATTACAACGCTTATACCCCAACGAATCAGTTTTTGAGTATAAACAAGAAAGTGGTTTTGAGCCGGAGGGGCTTTCAAATGCTGATTTTGTAATTATAAACGCCAACTCGTCTCTTGTGGCTAGCCAACGCGCTGCCTTGCGGAGGTTTGTGGAGGGCGGAGGGACCGTGCTATTTGTGCCGGCGCCTAGCAAGGTGGGTGCCAACCTCAGCGAAACCTTAGCCGACCTAGGGCTAACATCGGTGCGGCCGCTCAATGGGGCTGCAGCCACTCAGGAGGTAGCATCGCCCGACAAGCAAAACCCGTTTTTCAAAGACGTTTTCGCGCAACAGACCCGTCAGCCGGACATGCCCCGCGCCACGCCGTTGCTCGCCTGGAGCCGCTCGACGCTGGATGTATTGAAGCTGCGCGACGGAAGCGCATTCTTGTCGGGCTTCCGCACGGGCAAAGGCATGTTATACGTGGTGGCCTCGCCGCTTGCCCCCGCGTACACTACGTTTCCCGAGCACCCCCTGTTTGTGCCGGTTATGTATCGGTTAGCCACCTCGAGTGTTGGCCAAGAGCAGTTGCCTGCGTATCGGTTAACCGACCGAGCAGTAGTGTTGCGGCAACCAACGGAAACGCCAACCGGCACCGAACAAGTGTATCGATTGGCAAACGACAGGAGTGCGTTTATTCCGGCCCAGCACGTGCGCGACGGCCGTTTGTATTTGCAACTTCCGCCCGATTTACGGCAGCCGGGCTACTACCAGCTAAGCCTAGGCAAGCGAAACCTAGGAACCCTCGCGTTTAATATCGACAAGAAGGAATCGGAGCTGGCGTATTACTCGGTTGAGGAGCTACGGCAACTCGAAAATACCTTCCCCAATGTGCATGTGTACGAATCGGCGGGGGGACAAAGCGTTGCGGCCCAATTTGCGCAGCAGCGCACTGGCACGCCGTTGTGGCGCTATTGCTTGGCGGCAGCGCTGTTATGCTTGCTCGGCGAAGTGTTGGTGTTGCGCTTTGCCGGCGCCAGAAATACAACCGCCCCGCTAGCCGCTTAGCTAGGCATTTGGGCAAAGTGCTCTAACTTGCCGCAAAGCTCCTACGGTTGAGCACAGAGTAGTAACAAATGAAGAATCAGGCTGCGTTACGAACAGCGGTACGCGTGGGCGCCATTGCCGGGGGATTGTGTGTGGCTTGGGTGCTCATGCTGTATTTCACCGGCCAGAACCCGTACGGCCCCAAGCGCCTCATGACGATGTTTGTGCCGCCCGTTGCGGTGCTGGTAGCCCAGTGGCGCGCGCGCAAGCAGGCGCCAGAGCAATTTGGTTTTTCAATGGCTTTGCTTACGGGCGTCGTAACGCTCCTGCTCACCGCTAGCTTGTCGGGGTTGGGTGTTTATACGCTCGCCCGCACGGGCAACCCGCAGCTGATCGAGCAAAACCGCTTGCAAATGAAGCGAATGATTCAGGCTGAACGCGCCAATTTTCTAAAGGAAAAAGGCGGAAAAGAACAGTACGAGCGCAGCATCCGTGGTATTGCCAGCACGCCGTCGGCGCTGGCCCAAGACGACTTCAGCAAAAAGCTTTTGGCGGGTTTGTTTTTCTTCTTGCCCGGCGCCGTTTTCTTTCGGAAATAACAACGTCTTCACCTCCAAACCCTAATTACTATGGAAAACACCGTTACTCCATCTGTTTCGCCTTCGGCCGTTGGCGTGCGCTACGGCGTTATGCTCGGCATCGTATCCATCATCTTCACGGCCGTGATAATGATGGCAGGCTTGGAGCAAAACACCGCCGTTGGCTTGCTGGGCGCGGTAATCAGTATTGTTTTTATTGTGCTGGCTCACAAAGCCTTCAAGCAGGCAAACGGCGGCTTCATGTCGTACGGACAGGGCTTGGTGATTGGTGTAATTGCGTCGGTGGTGTCGGGTGTTCTGACGGCCGTGTTCCGCTACATCTACCTCACTTTCATCGACCCCGAGGCCATGAGCCGGGGCATGGAGGCCGCCCGCGCCAAGCTGGAAAGCCAAGGTATGTCGGACGAGCAGATTGACCAGGCCATGGCCATGAGCAGCAAAATGACCGACGGCCCGCTTGGGGTGGTGGTTGCTATTGTGGGCTCGGTTATCATTGGTTTGCTTTTCTCGCTGATTATTTCGGCCATTACTAAGCGTACGCGTCCTGAGTTTGAGTAAGAAGAACGTAAAATCATTTCCCGTCGAGCTGTCGATTGTAATACCGCTGCTCAACGAGGAGGAGTCGTTGCCGGAGCTAACGAGTTGGATTGGGCGCGTACTGCAGGCCCACGGCCTGTCGTATGAAGTCATTCTGATCGACGACGGCTCGACGGACAACTCGTGGGAAGTGATTGAGGAGCTGGCTGCCGCGGATGTGCACATCCGCGGCATTCGCTTCAACCGCAATTATGGCAAATCGGCGGCTCTCGATACCGGCTTTCGGGCCGCCGAGGGCCGCGTGGTTTGTACCATGGATGCCGATTTGCAAGATTCGCCCGAAGAGCTGCCCGAACTCTACCGGCTGATTACCGAGGAGCGCTACGACCTGATCAGCGGTTGGAAGAAAAAGCGCTTCGACCCGCTAAGCAAAACCATTCCGACGAAGCTTTTTAACGGCGTTACGCGATGGATTTCGGGCATACAGCTGCACGATTTTAACTGCGGCCTGAAAGCCTACGACAGCCGCGTGGTAAAGAGCATTGAGGTGTACGGCGAGATGCACCGTTACATTCCGGTAATTGCCAAGTGGGCCGGTTTCCGGCGCATTGGCGAAAAGGCTGTTCACCACCAGGAGCGCAAATACGGCACCACCAAGTTTGGCCTGGAGCGCTTCGTATACGGCTTCCTCGATCTGATGAGCATCACTTTCGTGAGCCGCTTCCGGCGCCGGCCGATGCATTTCTTCGGCTCGATGGGCGTGCTGTCGTTTTTCCTAGGTGCCATCATCACGCTGTGGCTGGTAGGCGAGAAGGTGTGGTTGGCCGCGCACAACCTGCGGGCCCGCGACGTAACCGACCAGCCGTTATTCTTCCTGGCACTCGTGGCTGTGATTGTGGGCGTGCAGTTGTTTCTGACGGGCTTTTTGGCGGAGCTAACTTCGTTGAACGGCCGGCGCAAAAATCAGTATTTGGTGCGCGAAACCCTGAACCTGCCGACCTCCTAGGCGCATGGCACGTGTGGTGATTATTGGGCCGGCGTACCCATTGCGCGGCGGCTTGGCTACCTACAACGAGCGGCTGGCGCGGGCTTTTCGCGAAGCCGGCGACGAGGTGCGCATCGTTACGTTTAGCCTGCAGTACCCCAACTTTCTGTTTCCGGGCCAAACACAGTTCAGCACCGAAGCGGGCCCCGCTGACCTCGACATTGAGGTAAGCATCAACTCCGTGAACCCGCTGAGCTGGTGGCAAGTAGGCCAGCGGCTGCGGCGCGAGCGGCCCGATTTAGTTGTGTTCCGGTTTTGGTTGCCATTTATGGGGCCGGCCCTAGGTACCATTGCCCGCATAGTGCGTGGCAACGGCCACACGCGCATCGTCACCATCACCGACAACGTAATTCCGCACGAAAAGCGGCCCGGCGACCGGCCTTTCACGCAGTATTTCCTGCGGGTGTGCCACGGCTTCGTTACCATGAGCCGCTCGGTACTGGCCGATTTGCGCCAGCTCGGCCTGAGGCAACCCGCTCGTTACCAAGCACACCCGCTCTACGACAACTTCGGACCGGTTGTGCCCCAACTCGAGGCACAACGCCGCCTGCACCTAGCGCCCGAGTACCGGTACTTGTTGTTTTTTGGCTTCATCAGGGCGTACAAGGGGCTCGATGTGTTGCTCAAAGCATTTGCCGATGAGCGCCTAGCCAAGCTGCCCCTGAAGCTGATAGTGGCCGGCGAGTTTTACGAAGATGCCGCGCCCTACGAGGCCATCATCCGGGAGCACAAGCTGGAGAGCCGCTTGGTGCGCGCCACCGATTTTATTCCAAACGAGCGGGTGGCCGATTACTTCTGCGCCGCCGATATGGTGGTGCAGCCCTACAAGCACGCCACCCAAAGCGGCGTGTCGCAGATTGCCTACCACTTCGAGCGGCCCATGCTGGTGACCGACGTGGGCGGGCTGGCCGAGCTGATTCCGGATGGCGAAGTGGGCTACGTGGTGCCACCCACCCCGCAGGCCATTGCCGATGCGTTGGTTGACTACTTCACACACCCCGACCTACAAGCCAAGTTTGAAGCCGGCACGCGGCACTACAAGCAGCAATTTTCGTGGGCCGAAATGGTGAAGGCGCTCAAGGAAGTAGCCGCAGTGCCGAGCACCTAGGCTTCCGATACGAGTACTAACGACACCGCCCCGCTTCGTGCTAGCCAAACGGCAGCAGCGAAGCGGGGCGGTGCTTTAACCGAGAAATGTTCAGGCGGAGGCAAGCGGCAAACTAGCCTGCACGGCAGCCAACACCTTTTCGGCGGGCAGGTCCTCCATGCAGCTGGTGCCGAGTTTGCAGGTGCCGCGGTAAAAGCACACACACTCGCGGTTGGGCTGCACAATCTGGCCGCGGCCGTACAGGTCGAACTCGTGCGGGTTGAAGATGTTGTTCATCAGCACCGTGGGTTTGCGCAAGGCGATGCTGATGTGCATGGCCATGGTTACCTGCGTCACGACGAGGTCCATCTGATCGAGCAGGTTGATGAACTGCGGCAGCGGGAAGTGCCCTAGGTAAGGGGCCCCTGTGGCTGCCTGTAGGCGCTGGTTGCGCTCTTCTTCGGCGGCACCACCTAGGAGCACGGGCGCGTAGCCGGCTTGTTGCAGCTGAGTGATCAGGCTAACCCATTTCTCATCGGACCACAGGCGGGTTGTCCAACGGTCGCCGCAGCCGGTGTTAAGGCCTACGCGGCGGCCCGCAGGTGGCAGCTGCGGCCACTGGTATCCCTTGTCGGCGTGGTTATCGAACACGTATTCTTCGCCCCGAAACTCGTAGCCGCACAGCTCGAAAATCTCCTGCACGTAGGGCTTAGTGTTTTGCAAACTGAGCTGGTCGAACACGCCCGTTAGGAATTTGTGCCGGGCTAGGTCGTTGGCGGGCCAAGCTACGCCGTCGTACGGGCGCAGGGCGTAGCCAAACTTTTGCGTTGCCTTGAGGGTGTTCAGCAGCGCGCCGGCTTCCTTGTCCTTATCGAGGTTGAATACGATATCGAACTCACGGGCTTGCAGCTGCAATACGGCCGCGAAATCGAACTTTAGTATTTCATCGACGGCATCTTGCGGCAAGATGGCGGGCGTGTGCGTGAGCCAAGTGATGTAAGCTGACGGGTACTCTTGGCGCAAGCGGCGCAGCAGCGGCGTGGTCCGGATTACATCGCCGATGGCCCCAAGCTTGATGATGAGAAGCCGCTGCCGCACCGGTGCGTACACGGGGCAGCCTGCGCACTGGTAGCCGTGCTCCTTGTTGGGCCGACACGGAATATCGCCACGGAAGTGGCGGCAGTCCGGGTGCACAACGGTATGATTGAGAAGGATGGTGCTCAACTCGGCGAAAATTAAATGCCCACGTAGTTCGAGGGCGTGATGGCGCGCAGCTCGGCCTTTACTTCGTCGCGCACGTCGAGCGTGCTCACAAATTCGCTGATTGTGGCCTGCGTAACCGGGCCGTGCGTGCGCGTAAGGGCTTTGAGGGCGTTGTACGGATTGGGGTATTGCTCGCGGCGCAAAATGGTTTGGATGGCCTCGGCCACCACCGGCCAGTTGGCCTCTAGGTCGCGGTGCAGGGCTTCTTCGTCGAGGGCCAGCTTGCCGAGGCCGCGCTGCAGTGCCGTAATGGCAATGAGGATGTGGCCCAGCGGCACGCCTAGGTTGCGCAACACCGTAGAGTCGGTGAGGTCGCGCTGCAGGCGCGAGATGGGCAGCTTGCTGGCCAGGTGCTCGAGCACAGCGTTGGCAATGCCCAGGTTGCCCTCGGCGTTTTCAAAATCGATGGGGTTTACCTTGTGCGGCATGGCCGAGGAGCCCACTTCGCCCGCCTTAATGGTTTGGCGGAAGTAGCCCAGCGAGATGTACTGCCACACGTCGCGGGCCATGTCGATGAGGATGGTGTTGAGGCGCTTCAGGCCGTCGCAGGTGGCGGCCAGGTGGTCGTAGTGCTCGATTTGAGTGGTGGGGTAGGAGCGGTGCAGGCCCAGTTGCTCGTTTACGAAGCGGTTGCCGAAGCCGTGCCAATCTACCTCCGGGTAGGCCACGTGGTGGGCGTTGAAGTTGCCCGTAGCCCCGCCGAATTTAGCTCCGAAAGGCACTTGCTTCAGCAAAGCCAACTGCGCCTCGAGGCGGGCCACAAATACCGCCAGCTCTTTGCCTAGGCGCGTAGGCGAAGCCGGTTGACCGTGGGTGCGCGCCAGCATGGGCACGGCGGCCCACTGCGCGGCGCAAGCCCGTAGCTGGTCGGCAAGCTGCTCGTAGCCGGGCACAATTTCGCGGTGCAGGGCTTCGCGCAAGCTCAGCGGCACGGCGGTGTTGTTTACGTCCTGCGAGGTCAGGCCAAAGTGAATAAACTCCACGTAAGCACCTAGGCCCAGTATCTCGAATTGGTCGCGCAGCCAATATTCCACGGCTTTTACATCGTGGTTGGTGATGCGCTCGTGCGCCTTAATGGCCTCAGCGTCGGCCTCGGTAAACTCTTGGTAGAGCAGGCGCATGCGCTCAAATACCTCCGCCTCGACGCCCTGCAGCTGAGGCAGTGGCAGTTCGCACAAAGCAATAAAGTACTCCACCTCCACCAGCACGCGGTAGCGAATCAGGGCTAGCTCCGAAAAAAAGTTGGCCAGCGGAGCGGTTTGGCGGCGGTAGCGGCCATCGAGGGGCGAGAGGGCCGTGAGGGGCGTCAGCGCGTCGTGCATCATGCAAGTAAGGAACTAGCAGGCCCAGGGGCCCGGTTTTAGGGCAACGAAACAGATAGGGCAGCCGCCGGCCACCCCTTCAGCAAGAGCTGAGCCGCCGATGTGCCCGCGAAGGTAGGAAGG
The DNA here is from genome assembly GCF_003574965.1 of Hymenobacter oligotrophus. NCBI lineage: Bacteria > Pseudomonadati > Bacteroidota > Cytophagia > Cytophagales > Hymenobacteraceae > Hymenobacter > Hymenobacter oligotrophus. Next base: position 302,451 of record NZ_CP032317.1, read on the forward strand.
CCTTGCGGCCGGGGCAACGTATAGCCGAGCTACGCGTAGGGGCAGTTTGTGGTACTTTTGTACCCGAAGCGGCTTAGGTTCGGCACGAAACTGGCGAGGCAGGCCGCTGATTATCTACACTTCTGTGCGAGTGAACCCAACAACCAAGAAAGTACTGTACTGGTCGCTAGGCACCATTGGAGCATTGTTGCTCGTGGGCTTGGCCGTGTTTCTGCTGAAACGCGAGCAGTTGCTGCAGTACGCCCTGCGCCAAACCAAAACCAAGGTCGAGCGCAAATATCCCGTTACCCTAACCCTAGGTCCGGCGCGCTTTACCGACCTGAACACCGTGCAGATCACCAACGTGAGCCTGGTGCCCCGCACCGGCCTGCAAGATACCTTGCTCACGGCCCGCCGCATCAACGCCAGCATTAGCCTGCGTTCGTTGTTTGCCCGGCGCCCGGTGTTCAGCAACCTGCAAATTGAGCAGGCCCGGTTGGTTGCCCGCAAAACGGCTACGGCCGACAACTACGGCTTTCTGATTAAGCGCACGGGCAAAACCGCCGTGCCGCGCGATACCACCAAAGGCACCAACTACGGCGTACTGCTGAACCAAGTGCTCGAAACGGCGCTGGAGAACATTCCGGGCGAGGCCGACTTCCGCAACTTTTTGGTGGCTTACGAAAGCCCGCGCCACCGCGCCACCATCACCATGCCCGAGCTTACCATCGAAGACGGCGACCTGGCGGGCAAACTAACGGTGGTGCTCGACTCCGTTACCAACCGCATTGGCTTGCGCGGCCACGTGGAGCAGGGCGACGAAAACATGGACGTGCAGGTGTTCAGCCAGGGCCGCCAGCCGGTGGTGCTGCCCTACGTGCAGCGCCGTTTCGGGGCCAACGTGCAGTTCGATACGTTGCATCTGCAACTGGCCGGCAAGGATTTCGACGACGAGCGGCTTACCGTACGCGGTGCTGCTTTGGCCAGCAACTTTCGCCTGAACCACCCCAAAATTTCGGACGAAGACGTGGTAGTGCGCCGCGGCGGCATCGACTTCGTGGCTACCCTAGGTCAGAATTACCTCGCGCTGGAAAAGGGCACCAAGGTTACGCTGAACAAGATTGTGGCTTTCCCGCAAATCAGCGTGCGCATGCGTACGCCCGCCGAGCTGGGGCGCCGCATTGCCGCCGAAACCCGCCACTACAGCCCGCGCTTGCGGGGCCTGCTGGTGTCGCTGAACGTGGAAACGGACGAGGTGCCGGCCACCGACTTCTTCGCCTCGCTGCCCCAAGGCATTTTTGGGGCGGTGGAGGGCATGCAGGGCACCGGTACGCTGCAGTACCACCTCAGCGCCGCCCTCGATATGCAGCAAGTGGATAGCCTGAAGTTTGACTCGGGCTTACGCGCCAGCCGCGACTTCAAAATCACGCGCTTTGGCCGCGTCGATCTGCGCAAGCTCAACACCGAGTTTGCCTACACCGCCTACAACGACCGCGGCGATTCGCTCAAGACCTTTGCCGTGGGCCCCTCAAACCCCGATTTCGTGCCGTTCAATCAGGTGTCAAACTACCTGAAGTACGCCATCATCACGGCCGAAGACCCGCGCTTCTTCACGCACAAAGGCTTTATGGAGAAAGCGTTCGTGAAATCGGCCATCCAGAATATCAAGGAGAAACGCTTTGCCCGCGGCGGCAGCACGCTCTCGATGCAACTGGTGAAAAACGTGTTCCTGACGCGCAAGAAAACCGTGGCCCGCAAAGCCGAGGAGGCCCTGATGGTGTGGCTGATTGAGAATACCCGCCTCGTGAGCAAAGAGCGCATGATGGAGGTGTACCTCAACATTATTGAGTGGGGCCCGAGCCGCTACCGCTGGCCCAACGGCGAGCGGGGCGTGTACGGTGTAACGGAGGCCGCCCGCTTTTACTACGACAAAGAGCCCGCGCAACTTACCCTGCAGGAAAGCCTGTACCTGGCCAGCATCATCCCTAAGCCGAAGTACGCCCGCGAGTCGTTTAACCAATACGGCGACCTGAAGGCCAGCTCGCGCTACTTCTTTCGCCTGATTGCCGACATCATGGCCCGGCGCGGCTACATACCCGAGGCCGAGGCCGATGGGCTGAGCCGCTCGGTAAACCTGGCCGGCCCGGCGCGACGCTTCATGAACTTCTCGGCCCGCCCCGACACCACCCGCGTGGTGGCCGCCGACAGCAGCCAGTTTGACCCCATCAACCTCATCGACCTGCTAAACACCGGCGGCCTGCCCGACGAAGGTGCCAACACCAACGCCCCGGCCACCGAAGGCGCCGACGACAACGGCGGGAAAAAGCCCTAAACCCTAGGTGCCTAAACAAAAGGCCCGGCGGAGCAGCTGCTCCGCCGGGCCTTTTGCTTGAGTTAAGAGCGAGGCGCTAAACCTTGGGCTCGTCGGAAGACGACGCGGCGGGCTCGGTTACGGCATCGTCGTCGTTCTTCTTGGGCAATATCAGCGACACTACCACCGACAAAGTAAGTACGGCCGCTACCACACCTAGGGCCCACTCCGTGGGGAGGTGGAAGAAGTCGTGCAGCAGCAGCTTGCCGCCGATAAAGACGAGGATAAGCGACAAACCGTAGTGCAGGTAATGGAATAGCTGCATGAGGCCGGCCAACGCAAAGTAAAGCGCGCGAAGGCCCAACAGCGCAAACACGTTGGAGGTGTACACGATAAACTTGTCTTGCGTAACGGCCAGAATGGCCGGGATGGAGTCGGCCGCAAACACCACGTCGGTGGTTTCCACCATCACCAGCACCACGAACAGGGGCGTGGCAAACAGCAGCTTCTCCTTGCGCACGAAGAACTTGCTGCCCTCGTAGCGGTTGGTGATGGGCAAATGACGGCTGAGGAAGCGCACCACCGGGTTGTTTTCGGGGTCGATGTCGGGGTCGCCGCTGGTGGTGGCCATCTTAAAGCCCGTGTACACCAGAAAAGCACCGAGCACGTAAAGCGTCCAGCTGAATTTGCTGATGAGCGCGGCGCCAATCACGATAAAGGTGGCGCGCAACACCAGCGCCCCCAGCACGCCCCAGAACAGGATTTTGTGCTGGTACTCGCCCGGCACCTTGAAGTAGGTGAAGATGAGCAGAAACACAAAGAGGTTGTCAACACTCAGCGCCTTTTCAAGCAAGTAGCCCGTCAGGAAATTCATGCCGGCCTCGCGTCCGAATTCGTGGTACACGAAATAGTTGAACGCCAACGAAAGCGCAATCCAGAAGGCGCTCCAACCCAGGGCTTCGCGCATGCGCACTACGTGAGCCTTGCGGTTGAACACCAGCAAGTCGAGCAGCAGCATGGCCAGCACAAAGAGATTGAAAGCAACCCAGAACCAGGGAGTTGTAGTCATGCGAAGGACGCGTCAGCAGGCAGCAACCGAGTGCCCGGCCGCTACCTAGGATAGTGGAGCCTTACCGCGTTTTAGGCGCGGAGGTTACGGCGTGGGTAGCCGTGGCAGGTTGGGGCAGGGCAGCCGGCGCAGCCGCCTTGGGCCCGCCGAAATGGCGAAACCAGCTTTCTACCTTCATTTGTACCACGCCCAGCAATGCTTCCTTAAAAATGCCCTTCGACATTTTGGAGGCACCCCGGGTGCGGTCGGTGAAGATAATGGGCACTTCCTGAATGCGGAAGCCGTGCTTGTAGGCCAGCCATTTCATCTCGATCTGGAAAGCATAGCCCACGAAGTGAATGCGGTTCAGATCGATGGCGCGCAGCACTGGGGCCGTGTAGCACTTAAAACCGGCCGTGGCATCCATAATGGGCATGCCCGTAATAAAGCGCACGTAAGCCGAGGCAAACCACGACATGAGCACGCGGTCCATGGGCCAGTTTACTACGTTTACGCCAGTGATGTAGCGCGAGCCGATGGACATATCGTGGTCCTCTACGGCGCAGGCCTCGTACAGGCGCACGAGGTCGTCGGGGTTGTGCGAAAAGTCGGCATCCATCTCGAAGATGTACTGGTAGCCGCGCTGCAAGGCCCACTTAAAGCCGTGCAAGTATGCCGTGCCCAGGCCTAGTTTGCCGGTGCGCTCCTCCAGGTGCAGGCGGCCCGCAAACTCGCTCAGCAGCCCGCGCACCACGGCGGCGGTGCCATCGGGCGAGCCGTCGTCGATGATGAGCACATCGAACGCCTTCGGCAGCGAAAAAACCTTGCGGATGATCAGCTCGGCGTTTTCCCGTTCGTTGTAGGTCGGTATGATGACGAGCGAATCGTTCATTAATCCAAAGGTAACAATTAGGCTATGCTGCCGAGGTTAATTTTTGGGCCACTTGCTGGGCGCGGCGCAGGCAATCCGGTATGCCCACACCGGCGCGCCAGTTGGCCACTGCCCAAATGCCTTGTTGCTCCAGGGCGTCGGCCGCGGCGTGCGCCGGAATGATGCGCTCATCGAACTGAGGGATGCTTCGTTCCCACCGGTAAATGTGCTGCAACCGGGCCGGGGCATCGGGCTTGAGGCCGTAAAGCCGTTGCTGTTCGGCCCGCAGCGAAGCCAGCAGCTGCGCGTCGGGCAATCGGGCGTTGGTTTCGTACTGGGCGCCGCCCACAAACGAGGTGAACAGCACCTGCCCCGCGGGGCACCTATCCGGAAACAGCGAACTGCTCCACAAGGTGCCCGCCGCCACGGGTTGCTCCACGCGCGGGCTCAGGGCGCCAAAGCCGTTGAGCGGGTGCTGCACGGCGCTGCGGTCGTAGGCAGTGTGCACGGCCGTAAGCGGCGGGTAGTGCACGGCACCTAGGGCAGCGGCCTGCTGCGGGTGCAGGCCCCGGAGCAAATCGGCGGCGGCGTAGGCCGGTAGTGCCAGGATGAGGGCGTCGTACAGCTCGGTAGGTTCGGGCTGGCCCGCCAGCTGCAGGCGGTATTGCCCGTTGCCTTGCGGCAAAAAGACCTGCACGCGGGTGTTTAAGTGCAGGTGCGTCAGGCGGCTGGCCAGGGCATCGGTAAGCACTTGCAAGCCGCCCCGAAATGAGATGATGCGGCGGCGGGCTACGCCCTTCATGGTGCGGGCAAAGCCGCGCAGCACCGAGCCGTGTTCTTGCTCGAGGGCCGCCAACTGCGGAAACGTTTTGTGCAGCAACAGCTGGTTGGGGTCGCCGGCGTAAATGCCCGACACAAACGGGTTCACCGCGTAGTCCAGAATTTCTTGCCCAAAGCGGCGCCGGAAAAAATGGCCAATGGTTTCGTGCGCATCGGGGGCGGCTTTGGCACGGCGCAGTTCCGATAGGGCCTGCCACTTGCCCTTCAGGCTGAAAAAGCTGCCAAACAGCAGTTGCTGGGGCTTGCCCGGCAGCTCGCGCAGCGCGCCGCCGCGCACCACGTAGCGGTGCCCGCTTACGCCGCCGGGCTCCTGAATCTGCTCTGCCAGCCCCAGGTCGGCAATCAGGCCTTCGAGCTCGGGACTGAGCTGCAGCGAGTTGGGGCCCAGCTCCAGCACGTAGCCTTCGGGCAGGTGGCGCGTGCGCATGTTGCCGCCGGCCGCATTGCCGCTCTCGTACACGTGCGCCGTGGCGCCTTGTTGCTGCAAGTACCACGCCGTGGCCAAGCCCGTAATGCCGCTGCCTATAATTGCTACGTTCATGCGAATGTGTAAACCGCCAAAGGCTGCAAAAGTAAGCTGCCGAGAATACTCAATTTGCTGATTTATTTCAATTAGCTGGCCTGCCAACGTGCCACCAGCGGGCCTAGGTGCCCTTGGCTGCCCGCGTGCCGAACAGCCGCGCTGCGCGTACTTTTGCCGGGCATGAATGCTACTTCCACGGCCAAAGCCGTTTTCCTCGACCGCGACGGCGTGCTCAATGCCGAAATCGGCCATTACGTGTGGCGCCTCGATGAATTTGTGGTGCTGCCCGATGTGCCCGCCGCCTTGCAGCGCCTGCACGCCGCCGGCTACTTGCTGATAGTGGTAACCAACCAGGCCGGTATTGCCAAGGGCCTCTATACCTCTGCCGAGGTAGCCGCCTGTCATCACAAACTGCAAGAGGCCTGCGGCGGCGTAATCGATGCGTTTTATTACGCCCCTGGGCATCCGTCGGTGTCGGAGTCGCTGATGCGCAAGCCCGATTCGCTGATGCTCGAAAAAGCCATGGCACGCTTTGGCCTCGATGCGGCCCAGTGCTGGATGGTAGGCGACCGGCCCCGCGATTTACAAGCTGCCGCCAAAGTGGGCGTGCGCGGCATATTGGTAGGCGAGGAGGCGCTGGTACCCGATGCCCCGCTTGTGCCCAACTTGGCCGCTGCTGCCAACCTGATTTTGCGCTCCTAGCACCTAGGCGCCAACAACACAGCCCCAGCGCACAAGCTGGTTAGGCTTGTGCGCTGGGGCTGTGGCGTAGGAGGGCGTTGCTTATTGGCGCTCGGCCGGGGCAGCTGCCGCGCTGGCCGTTACGGCCGAGGCCTGCTGCGTAGCGGGCTTTTGCTGGGTGTAGGCCGGGCACTTGGTGCTGCACGAACCCAGGCCAGCGGCCAAGGCCAATACGCCCAGAACTGCAATCTTTTTCATGTAAATATGCAATTATGCGTGAGGGTTACGCAGGGTAAAAGGTTCGGTACTAACGGTGTTCGGCTGAGGTTTAGTTTGAGCTGAACCGAAAAAATTTCAAACCGCCCTTGTACCGTTAGCCAAACCCCCAAACCGCACTTGCAAGACCGATTCAGGTATAAAAAATCCGGCCGCGGCGCCCCAAGCGGGGCGCCGCGGCCGGATTTCGTACGCGCAGGGTGCTTATTGGCGCTCGGCCGGTGCAGCCGCCGAGGCTACTACCTCTGCTTTCTGGGTAGCGGCTTTGCCGTATGCCGGGCACGACTGCTTGTTGCAAGCACCGAGGCCCAAAGTGGCAGCGGCAGTCAGAAGAAGTAGACCTTTTTTCATAAGTGGTACAGATTTGCTTGTCGGAATACAAACATACTGCCGCCGTGGGCCTTACTCCAACAGCAGCAGGCAGAAAAGTACTATACTGCTGAGCTTGCATATAACCGCCCGGCCCCCGGCCTCCGGGGTGCTAGCAGGTAAAAACAAACCCTCCCGCACCCGGCAGTTGCCTAGGGCGGGAGGGTGCTTTGGCTACCTAGGGCTGCGGCAACCTAGGCGTAGCCCAAGATGCGCATCATCGATTCGGGGTCTTGCTCCGGGGCAAACTCCCAGTCGCGCACGCTGCCGTCGGCGTCGCGGTCGAGGATGACGTGCTTGGGGGCCGGAATCAGGCAGTGCTTGATGCCGCCGTAGCCCGAGAGCTGCTCCTGGTACGCGCCCGTGTGGAAAAAGCCCACGTACAGCGGTTTCTCCTGGCCGCGCTCCGGCAAAAACACTTGGTAAATGTGCTTTTCGGCGTTGTAGTAGTCCTGCGAGTCGCAGGTAAGGCCGCCCAGCTGAATTTTCTTGTAGTTACGCTCCCAGCCGTTGAGGGCCAGCATGATAAAGCGTTGGTTGAGGGCCCAGGTATCGGGCAGGTTCGTGATAAACGAGCCGTCAATCATGTACCACAATTCCTTGTCGTTCTGCAGCTTTTCGTCGAGGATGTTGTAGATGTGCGCCCCCGATTCGCCCACCGTGAAAATGCCGAACTCGGTGAAAATGTGTGGCTCGGGCACGCCTTCTTCGCGGCAAATGCGCTGAATGGTGCGTAGCACTTCCTCAATCATGTACGGGTAGTCGTACTCGGGTTGAATGGAGGTTTGGATGGGCAGGCCGCCGCCGATGTCGATGGTGTGCAGCGTGGGGCACACCTTGCGCAGCTCGCAGTACTTGTGCACAAAGCGGCGCAGCTCCGACCAGTAGTAGGAGGTGTCCTTGATGCCCGTGTTGATGAAGTAGTGCAGCATCGTCAGCTCGAAGCGCGGGTCGTTTTTGATCTGCTCTTCGTACAGCGGAATGGCATCGGCGTAGCGCACGCCCAGGCGCGAGGTGTAAAACTGGAAGCGCGGCTCCTCGTCGGAAGCCAAACGAATGCCCAGGTTGGCGCGGGTATCGGCGTGCACGTGCTCCTTGTAGTACTCGATTTCCGACAGGTTATCGAGAATGGGCATGCAGTTCACGAAGCCGTCGTTCATGAACTCGGTGAGGTAGCGCTTGTACCGCTCGCGCTTAAAGCCGTTGGCGATGATGTACGTCTGCTTGTTGATGCGGCCCTTGCCGTAGAGCGCGCGCACAATGTGCATGTCGTACCCCGAGGAGGTTTCGATGTGCACGTCGTTTTTCAGGGCTTCCTCCACCACAAAAGCAAAGTGCGAGGCCTTAGTGCAGTAGCAGTAAGTGTAGCTGCCTTGGTAGTCGATTTTCTCGATGCCCTGCCGAAACCACTGCTTGGCGCGTTGAATGTTTTCGCTGATTTTGGGCAAGTAGGTAAGGCGCAGCGGCGTACCGTGTTTCCGGATCAAATCCATCAGCGGAATGCCATGAAAGCGCAGCTCGTTGCCCTCGACGGTGAACTCCTGCGAAGGAAAGTCGAAGGTTTGGCTAATCAGGTCGTGGTATGTATCCATTTTGGGAACTTGGGGTCAGGGGGGCCGGGGGCTTGGCGTGCCGGTGGTGTCCGAAGCATTTTTCAGGACACAACCGAGTTCCTAAGACCCCAAGAGCCTATTATCTTGCAGAGGCAAAGATACCCCAACGGGGGTGTTTTGGTTGTTGAATTGTTCGTTGGTCGCGGAGGAAGGTCCTCCGACACCAAGCCTAACCGGCGCCTACGGGTGTCAGCCCTTGTGTGTTAGCACCTTGGGGTTCCGGTAATCGGCAAGCAACACTACCGCCCTAAACTTATTTAGCCGATGTAGTATGCGACGAATTAAACTCATTGAAGTGCGCTCCGAACTGGGAGCTGGCACCCGCGGGGCAAGCCTGGGCATCGATGCCCTGAAAGTAGCCTGCCTAAACAAAGGGTCCGATTACTTCCGGCGGTTCAACGCCGTGGCCGTGCCGGACCAAAACCACGTGCTGTTCGACAAAAACCACTTTCCCTACGCGAAGCACATCGACAGCATTTACACCGTGCTCAAAGGCATTGCCGGCACGGTAGAGCAAACCCTGCGCTTTGGGGAGTTCCCGCTGGTGCTGGCCGGCGACCACAGCAACGCCGCCGGTACCATTGCCGGCATCAAGGCCACGTACCCGCACAAAACCCTCGGGGTAGTATGGATCGACGCCCACGCCGACATCCATTCGCCCTACACCACGCCCTCGGGCAACGTGCACGGCATGCCGCTGGCCATGGCCCTAGGTGCCGACCACCGTGAGCTGCAGCACAACAGCGTGGAGCCCGAAACGGAGTTCTTCTGGCGCAAAATCAAGAACCTAGGCGAAGAAGGCCCCAAGGTTACGCCCGACCACCTGGTGTACGTGGTAGTGCGCGACACCGAAATGGAAGAAGACGCCATCATTGCGCAGCACGGCATCAAAAACTTCAAGCTCGATGAGTTTCGCGCCAAAGGCCCCAGGCAGGTAGCCCGCGAGATTTACGAGCAACTGCGCTTCTGCGACCTGGTGTACATCTCGTTCGATGTCGATTCGCTTGACTCGCGCTTCAGCAAAGGCACCGGCACGCCCGTGGAGCTCGGCCTCGATGTGCCCGAAGCCAAAGCCTTGTGCCGCGCCCTGCTCGAAAACGACCGCGTGGTGTGCTTCGAGATGGTGGAAATCAACCCTACGCTCGATTCCGAAAACACCATGGCCAGCAACGCTTTCGAAATTCTGGAAGCGGCTACCGAGGCCATTCAGGAGCGCCTGCGCCTCGACGACATGGTGACCGGCCGCTGAAGCCGGTAAAATTATTATTGGCAATGTGCCAGAAGCGGATACATTCGTGAAAATCAGTCGCGTTTGTATCCGCTTTTCTTGCCATTGCCATGAATTCGTACGCGCTTCTGAGCGCCCTAGGTGCTGCCGCCTTGATGGGAGCTTGCACCGGCCCGTCGGCCACCACATCGGGCAGCCGTGGGCAAACCAACACCGCCGTTGTGCGCGACTCCGTAACCGGCACCGTGGCTTACCGCGAGCGAATTGCCCTGCCGCTCAACGCGGTGCTGCGCGTGCAACTGCAGGATGTAAGCCGCCAAGATGCCCCGGCCATCGAAGTGGCATCGGCTTCCGTCGAGGCCCAAGGCAGGCAAGTGCCGCTGCCCTTCGTGCTTCGCTACGATACCATCCGCATCGACCCTACCAACACCTACGCCGTGCAAGCCCGCATTGAAGTGGATGGCCGGCTTATGTTCACCAACGATTCGGCTTACCCGGTTATCACGCGCGGCAACCCCAAACAGGTGCAGATGATGCTACGCCGCGCCTCGGGGCAGTAAAAGCCTGTAGCGCGGGCTTCAGCCCGCGTGTACTAGAGCTTATTCGCTGAGGTAGCTATGCGCGGTACCAATCGTTCTAGCAAACGCGGGCTGAAGACCACGCTACCCCGTACTGCGTCCCTAAGGTCAGAAAACAGAAGTTACTAGCCAGAGATGCAGACTGCAACCCGAGGTCGGCGTAGCCGCGTTCATGCTACTGTTGTGTAACGGTCAAATCAGCTGCAACCGAACGCCCAAGAAGCCAAAAATCGGTGCTGGCCGCAGAAACGAAGTTCGGCGTAGCCAATCGGTGTAAATCCGTGATTAGCTTTGCGCCCGTGAAACCGCTGCCTGTCTTCGTAGTGAACTTGCTGGTGCGGTCGTTTCGGAGCCGAAACGAGCGACGAATGTAGCGTAAGCCTTCTGCTTGCGCGGCCGCTCTGTGCGTCCGCCGCGAGGGTTTACGCCAGCGTCCGATTTTCAGCTCCTAAACCAACAGTATTTCAGCGCGCCGCCAATCGGTACCAGCGCGTCGACATAAAACCCGCACCCTGTGCAACAACTCGAACAAGACCTCAAAGCTGCGCTGAGCGCGGCCATTCAGCAAGTATTTGGTGCTGCCGTGCCAGCCGAGCAGCTCACCATTCAGCCCACACGCAAAGACTTCGCGGGCACCTTCACGCTGGTTACGTTTCCGCTCACCAAAGCCCTTGGTAAGGGTCCCGAACAAATCGGGCAGGCCCTAGGCGAGTGGCTCCAAGCCAACGAAGCGCGCGTAAGCGGCTTCAACGTGGTGAAAGGCTTCCTGAACCTGGAAGTTGCCGATGCCGAGTGGCTGCGGCTGCTGCGCCAGCTGCGCGCCCAAGACATTGCCACGCCCGTGCAAACCGGCGGCCCCCAGCGTGTGGTGGTGGAGTACTCCTCGCCCAACACCAACAAGCCGCTGCACCTAGGCCACTTGCGCAACAACTTTTTGGGTTACTCGGTGGCCGAAATTCTGAAAGCCACTGGCGCCACCGTTACCAAGGCCAACCTGGTAAACGACCGTGGCATCCACATCTGTAAGTCGATGCTGGCGTACCAGCAGTACGGCCAGGGCGAAACCCCACAGAGCGCCGGCATTAAAGGCGACCACCTCATCGGCAAGTACTACGTGTTGTTCGAAAAGCACTACCGCGAGCAGGTACGGCAGCTCGAGGCCGAAGGCGTATCGAATGAAGTAGCCAAGCGCGAAGCCCCGCTGATGCGGCACGCGCAGGAAATGCTGCTGCAGTGGGAAGCCGGCGACGAGGAGGTGGTAAGCCTGTGGCGCCAGATGAACGGCTGGGTGTATGAAGGATTCAACGACACGTACCAGCGCATCGGCGTCGATTTCGACAAGTTCTACTACGAGTCGGAAACCTACTTGCTGGGCAAGGAACGGGTAGAAGAGGGCTTGGACAAGGGCGTGTTCTTCCGCAAGGACGACGGCTCGGTGTGGGTCGACCTCACCGACGAAGGCCTCGACCAGAAGCTGCTGCTCCGCGCCGATGGCACCTCGGTATACATGACGCAGGACCTAGGCACGGCCGAGCTGAAGTACCAGGACTACCAGTACGATTCGTCCGTCTACGTCATCGCCGACGAGCAGAACTACCACATGCAGGTGCTCAAGCTCGTGCTGAAAAAGCTGGGCAAGCCCTACGCCGATGCCATTTACCACCTAAGCTACGGCATGGTCGATCTGCCCTCGGGCAAGATGAAGTCGCGCGAAGGCACCGTGGTAGACGCCGACGAGCTGGTGCAGGAAGTAACCGATGCCGCCAAGCAAACCACCGCCGAGCTAGGCAAAATTGAGGGCCTGAGCGAGCAGGAGGCCAACCAGCTATTCCACACGCTAGGCCTAGGTGCGCTCAAGTACTACCTGCTGAAGGTAGACCCCAAGAAGCGCATGTTGTTCGACCCGAACGAGTCGGTGCAGTTGCAGGGCCACACGGGGCCATTTATTCAGTACACCCACGCCCGCATTTCGCAACTGCGCCGCAAGGCCGCCGAAATGGGCATCCGGCCCGAGCTGACGGAGGGCGTTGCCACGCTGCACGAAACCGAGCGCGACGTGGTGCAGGCGTTGGCCAGCTACGCATCGGCCGTGGCCGAGGCGGCCCGTACGTACTCGCCGGCCGTTATCGCCCAGTACGCTTACGACCTCGCCAAAACCTACAACCGCTTTTACACCGAAGTGCCGGTGCTGCCCGAGCCCGACGCGGCCAAGCGCAGCCTGCGCGTAGCCCTTTCGGCGCAGGTGGCCGATACGCTGCGGCAAAGCCTGAAGCTGCTCGGCATTACGGCGCCCGAGCGCATGTAAACCCTTCTCCAGAACGCGCTTCGGCGCGTTCTGCTTTTTTTGCCAATTTCTTTGAACGCCGCTGCCTAAGCGCGTTCCTCCAAGCTTCCGAATGAAATCAATTGCAGTTTATTGCGGCTCCAGCGCCGGCACCGATGTGCGCTACCGCGAGCACGCCACCCAAGTGGGCCAAACGTTTGCCCAGCGCGGCATTACGCTGGTATACGGCGGCGGCAACGTGGGCCTGATGGGCGCCGTGGCCGATGCCACCATGGCAAACGGCGGTCAGGCCATCGGCATCATCCCCGGCTTCTTGGCCGATAAAGAAGTGGCGCACCTAGGGCTGACGCAGCTCGAAGTCGTAGATAACATGCACCAGCGCAAGCTGCGCATGGTCGAGCTGGCCGAGGGCTTTATTGCCATGCCCGGCGGATTCGGTACCTTGGAAGAGTTGTTTGAGGTGCTTACCTGGGGCCAGCTGGGCCTGCACCGCAAGCCCATTGGCCTGCTGAACGTGGCCGGCTTCTACGATGCGCTTATTCACCTGCTCGAACACATGGTGCTGCAAGGCTTGCTACGCTCCGAAAACCGCCGCCAGCTGCTTGTGGCCGACAACGTGGACGAGCTGCTGGCCCAAATGAACGCCTGGCAGCCCAGCAACGTGGAAAAGTGGCTAACGCCGAGCCGCACGTAGGAACTGCTACAAACAACGGTACCCCAATGGGGTTAGTGCTTCGAATTCATTTCTGCTGTCTACACCACCACCGTCTGCCATGAAATCCTTAGTTATTTACTCCCTGGCCGCCGCCCTCGCTGCCTGCGGCGCCCGCTCAGCTTCAACCACCGACCAGCCCACCACCGCCATGGCCGAAACGCCCGCAACCGCTGCCGCCCGCGGCACCGTGTACGATTTCACCGTTACCGACATCAACGGCAAGCCCGTGCAGCTCAGCCAGTACAAAGGCAAAAAGCTGCTCATCGTGAATACGGCTTCGGAATGCGGCTACACCCCGCAGTACAAGGAGCTGGAAGAGCTCTACAAAAAACACAGCGACCGGGTAACTGTGCTGGGTTTCCCGGCCAACAACTTCGGCGGGCAGGAGCCGGGCTCCAACGAGCAGATTGCCGCCTTCTGCGAGAAAAACTACGGCGTAACGTTCCCGCTCTTCGGCAAAGTATCGGTGAAGGGCGACGACACCGCGCCGCTCTACCAGTTCCTGAGCGACAAATCGAAGAACGGCTACACCGACGAAAAGCCCACCTGGAACTTCTGCAAGTACCTCATCAACGAGCAGGGGCAGGTAGTGGGCTTCTATCCTTCCAAAGTAAAGCCGATGAGCGAGGAGCTGGTATCGGCCATCCTGAAGTAAACCGCCTGACGAAGCGTTGCCCTAGGTCGTAAACGTATTTACTACCTAGGGCAACGACTGGTAAACCAGGTTACCAACGTTGTAAGCGCTTGTGCAGCAGGCGCTAAACCGCGCCAAGTTTTGACAACCTCTTCTGATATCACCCCGCGAAACCCAAGCCTCATCGGGGCTTGGGTTTCGGCTTTCCGGCCGCGCACCTTGCCGTTGGCCCTGGCCAGTATTCTGATGGGTGGCTTTCTGGCCGCCAGCCGCCACGAGTTTAACGGGGCGGTGATTGGGCTTGCTGCGCTTACCACGGTGCTGCTGCAAGTGCTCAGCAACCTCGCCAACGACTACGGCGACTCGCAAAACGGCGCCGACAGCGTGCACCGCGAGGGGCCGCAGCGCGCCGTGCAAAGCGGCGCTATTTCGCCGGCAGCCATGAAGCAGGGCATGTACGTGTTCGGGGCGTTGTCGCTGGCCTCGGGCTTGTGGCTGCTGTGGGTGGCCCTAGGTGCCTCGGGGCTGTGGCTGTTCGTGGGCTTCCTGCTGCTGGGGTTGGGCGCCATTTGGGCGGCCATCAACTACACGGCCGGCGCGCGGCCCTACGGCTACGCGGGCTTGGGTGATGTGTCGGTGTTTTTGTTTTTCGGGCTGGTGGGCGTGTGCGGCAGCTACTTTCTGCAAACCCGCGAGCTGCCCTACGAGGTGCTGCTGCCGGCCGTCAGTCTGGGCTGCTTTTCCACGGCGGTGCTGAACGTAAACAACATCCGCGATATGCGCTCCGATGAGCTGGCCGGCAAAATTACCATTCCGGTGCGCCTAGGTGCCCGCCGGGCCCGCGTGTACCACGGGCTGCTGCTGCTCGTGGGCCTAGGTGCCGCGGCGGCCTATGTGCTGCAGCACCACCGCTCGCCGTGGCAGTGGTTGTTTGTGGGCGCGGTACCGCTGCTGGTGTTCAACGGCGTGCAGGTATGGCAGCGGCAGCAACCTGCGCAGCTCGACCCGTTGCTGAAGCAAATGGCCATGAGTACCTTGCTGTTCGTGTTGCTGTTTGGCATTGGGCAGCTGCTTTAGCCGAGCAATTCCGCGCCGACCACAACGCAACAGGCCGCTCCCAGAGCGGCCTGTTGCGTTTGCTAACCCCTGCGGTTGCCCGAAGCATCAGCCCCGCAAAAACACCCGAAACGTGGTGCCGGTGCCTTCTTCGCTTTCTACCTCGATGCGGCCGCCGTGCGACTGCGCCAGGCGGTTCACCAAAAACAAGCCCACGCCGGTGCCGTCGCTCACCTGCGGATGAAAGCGCCGAAACAGCTGAAACAGCTCGGCGCCGTGCCGCTCGAGGTTCATGCCCAAGCCGTTGTCGCGAATGGTGAGCACCGGCTGGCCTGCCACCACTTGCGTGCCGAGCACCACGTGGGGCGCCCGCCCGGGGTGGCGGTACTTGAGGGCGTTGCTGAGCAAATTGTGCAAAATGGTGCGCAGGTTGCTGCGCACGTACAGCACTTCGGGTAGCTCGGCAAAATCGGCGCAAACGATGGCCTCGCTTTCCTGAACCTGCGGCCGAATGGCTTGCAGCACCTCGTTGGTAATGGCCGAAAGCGGCACGAGTTCGGCGTTGTGGTCGCCGGGTTGGCGCTGCTCCTGCACCACGGCCGAAAGGCCATCGATGGTGCTCGACAAATCGTGCAACGACGACTCAACCAACTGCAACACCACCGATTCGTCGGGGTCGGCGAAGGTGGCGCTGCGGCGCAGTTCGTCGAACAGGCCGCTGAGGTTGCTTACCGGTTGCTTCAGGTCGTGCGAGGCCGCGTACACAAAGTTGTCGAGGTCGGCGTTGGTGCGGGCCAGCTGCTGGTTGGCGGTATCGAGGGCCTGGTTGCGGGCCTGAATGGCCGCGTTGGCCGAGGAAAGCTGGTCGTTACTCTGCTGCAGCTGTTGGCGCGTTTTGTTTAGCTCGGTGAGCGAATCGCGCAACTGCTGGTTTACGGCCTGCAACTGCTGGTGGTGCCGGGCCACGTGCTGGCGCCACTCGTTTTTCTCGATGGCGTGAAGAATGGTTTTGGCCAGCAGCTCCTGGTCGAAATGGCCCTTCACCAGATAATCGAGCGCGCCGTTGTTGAGCGCCCGTACCGCTAGCTGCTCGCTGCCGCCGCCCGTAATCATTACCACGCACAGGGTTTCGGGCGGCGAGATGCGCTTAAAATCACTGAGCAGTGTCAGGCCGTCGGTATCGTGCAGGTTGTAATCGAGCAGCACGCAATCGGGCTGGTGCTGGGCAAACAAAGCCAGGCCTTCCTCGCCCGAAGCGGCCTCGTAAATTTCGAAATTCTGTAACTCGGGCTGTTTGCGCAAATAGCGCTTGTACAGCATCCGGTCGTACTCGTTGTCGTCGACGAGAAAGATTTTCTTCACGCGCAGGTGCCGCTAGCTTTCGGAAGGAATTTCGGAGGTATTCAGCCAGTAGTGCACCAGGGCACGGGTTTTTTCCTCCAACACCGAAAACTCGATGGGCTTGGTGAGGTAGCTGTTGGCACCTAGGCGGTAGCAGTCCTGGATGTCGCGGTTGTTGGTGGAGGTGCTGAAGATGATAACCGGAATCGACTGCAGCCGCGGGTCCTTCTTCACAATATCGAGCACGGTACGGCCGTCGGTGCCGGGCAGGTTTAAATCGAGCAGCACAAAAGCCGGCAGCTGCTGCGGCCAGTTGGGGTGCTGGCCGTAGCTCTGCAGGTACTCCAGGGCTTGGTCACCGTCTTCGCACCGAAGCACAGGATTGGGCAACGCCTGCTTGCGGAAAGCGCGGCCCAACGCGGTGAAGTCTTCCACGCTGTCTTCCACCACTAGGATGGGCTTGTGAGGGGAGGTTATCACTTACAGGTACTTTGAAAGGGAGAAATAGAACGTGGTGCCTTGGCCCGGTACCGAGTCCAACCACAACTCGCCGTCGTGCCGTTCCACCATCTTGCGGGCAATTGTCAGGCCAGCGCCCGTGCCGCCCCCAAATTTGTCCTGCCCGTGCAGGCGCTTAAAGATTTTAAAGATGGCCTCTTGGTGCTTGGGCTCAATGCCGATGCCGTTGTCTTGCACGTAAAACACGTAAAAGTCGGCAGGGTTTCCGGTGCCGCGCGGGCCGCGCGCATTGGCCGGGGCCACGCCCACGCTAATCAACCGCTCGGGTTTGTCGTTGTAGCGCATGGCGTTGGTAAGCAGGTTGTTGAGCACTTCCCTTATACGCACTTTGTCGCAGCGCAGGGTGGGCAGCGGGCCTAGCACCGTGGCGATGGTGTTGGTTTGCTCAAAGCGTGGGTGCAGCATGTCGAGCACCTCGTCCACCACCTCGTTCATGTTGGTGGGCACCACCACCAGCTCCTGCCGGCCCACGCGCGAGAGCTGCAGCAGCGACTCAATTAGGGCCTCCATGCGCTGGCTAAGGCGCACCAACGTTTGCAGCTTGCTTACGCCGTCGGCATCGAGCTGGTCGGCGTAGTCTTCGAGCAGAAAGATGGAGTAGTTGTGTATGCCGCGCAGCGGCTCCTTTAGGTCGTGCGAGGCCACGTAGGCAAACGAGTCGAGCTCGTCGTTGCTGCGCTCGAGCTCGGTGTTGAGCTTGCTGAGGCTGGCGGCCCGGGCTTGCAACTCGTTGAAAATCTTGAGGCGCACGTCGGAGAGGTGAAGCCTGATTTCTTCGGCGGCGGTTACCTCCATCGGGCGCCACGGCAACGCGGTGTTGTCGACCTCCTGGCTCCAGGCCGCAAACGACTGCCGGGGCGATAGATGCAGCAGGCCATCTTGCATTACTTCGGCTTTGTGCTCCTTGCCCGCCCACGTTACCGTTTGAATCAGCTCGGGCCGAAACCAAATGATATAGTCGCCGGGGTCTTGGGCCAGCGAAATGGCCAAAATGCCGCTGGCCGTGCCCCGAATGGAAATGCCCGCCGGGTTTTGCTGCACGTAGGAGTTGGTGCGAAACAAATCCTGCTTCATGTTCAGCTGCAGCCAAGTGCGCAACTCCTCTAGCTGGGGTTGGGTAGGGGTGGTACCTAGGGTAATGATGTTGCCCTCGAAGCAAATGGCCACGCCGCCGCAATCGAACACGTCCATCACGGTGGGCTTGCGCTGGTACAAGCCATCCACAAAGTTGTCGTGGCGCGAAACCTGCTCGAACAGCCGCACCTGCGTTTCGCGGATGTGCAGCTGGTAGGCGTAATCATCTTGCTGCTGCTTGGTTTTGAGCAGCGCCGAAAACGTTTTGCCGATGAACAGGCACAGCTCGCGCACCTCGTAGCTAACCAGCTGCGGCGTAAGGTGGTGGCACGTAATCAGGCCCCACAGTTTGCCCTCCTGAATGACGGAAATCGTCATGGTGGCGGCCACGCCCATGTTGCGCAGGTACTGCAGGTGTATCGGCGATACGCTCCGCAGCACGGCGTAGGTCATGTCGGGCGGGCGGTTGGCGGCGGGGTGCATGGCGGGCACCAGCGGCGCCGGCACGTACGACACATCCGGAATAAACCGCAGCCAGTTTTTCAGGTACATGGCCCGTGCCTGCTGCGGAATATCGGTGGCCGGGTAGTGCAGGCCCAAAAACGGTTCCAGGTCGTTGCGCTTGGCTTCGGCCACTACTTCGCCGCTGGCGTCTTCGGCAAAGCGGTA
This sequence comes from Hymenobacter oligotrophus, assembly GCF_003574965.1. NCBI lineage: Bacteria > Pseudomonadati > Bacteroidota > Cytophagia > Cytophagales > Hymenobacteraceae > Hymenobacter > Hymenobacter oligotrophus. The sequence goes on from NZ_CP032317.1 coordinate 321,060, forward strand.
CATCACCACCCGATCGAAGCCCGTAATGGTACGCAGCTGATCGACGGCAAACTGGCAAAACTCGAGCACCGAGCCAGCCGCCAGCATGTGCCCCAGGGCCAAGTTCAGCGAGGCGAGGTCGAAGGGCGCGCTTTGGGTTTCGGCTACGGGCTCAAACTCCGCCCACAGCAGCCCGTCGTGGCGGTGCGCAATGAGTTTGTAGTAAGGCCGCTGCGGAATTTGATCGAGGCGAGTGCCCAGCAATTTGGGCGTTTCGGCTAGGCCGGCCCACAGCTGCTCCACCTCGGCCAGGGCGCCGGCACTTAGGAGGCGCTCCAGGCCGCTGCCCAGCAGTTCGTCGGGCCCGATGCCGATGAGCTGGGCGGTATTGGCGCTGGCGTGCACCACGTGCTTGGTTTGCTCGTCGAGGCAAAGCAAAAAGCCATACGGCTGTACCGAGCCCGGAATATGAATAGGCTCCCGGTCGCAATTGGTTAGGGTAACCGGCGTATTCAGGAGGGCTTCGTCGGAGTATACTACCGTAGCTCGATCCACGCGTGTAGCTTTTGAAACGTTTGGATGGCGGACTGCACAATTTCCGCTTCGTTATCGGGGGTGGCTTCGGCGGCCAGCAGCTGGCAAAAGCTTTTCCACAGCGGGCCAGTGTGCTCGGCCGAACCCGTAAAGTAGGTGCGGGTTGGGATGCCCGCCTTGGCAAGCTGCCGCGTGATTACCTGCCCGCCCAAGGTAGAACCCTCGAGTACGTACAGGGCGCCCAAGAGTTGGGGCCAAGTGCGCAACTCGGGCATATCGGCGCACTCGGGCAAGTGCGCAGCGGCGGGCAAATCCTGCTCGATTAGGTGGGCGCGTTGGCGGCGCTCGGGCTGCCAGGCGGGGCTAAATGCGTGCTGCCGCAGCCGGGCTTCGTAGGGGCGCAAAAAGCCGTACAGCTTGGCCAAAAAGCGTGCTGCTATGGCTTCCGTGATGTTGCCAGCCGCCAGCGCCCGGTTGAATTCGTTTTGCTCCAGCGCGCGGTGGTAGGGCTGCGTTTCGGTGCGCAGGCGCTGCAGGATGAGCGGTTTATCGAGGCCGACAAGCATAGGGCGGTAAACGGTGATTGGCAAGAAAGTAGGCAACATGCTGCCCGGCCGGAAAGTGCTGCCGGGCCGGCCAGCCAGCTGGCCCAACCGCCCATAAAGACAAAAGCACCCCGCTACAACCCGTAGCAAGGTGCTTTTGGCGCAATAGATTATTCGCTGGCTGCCGGGGCCGCTACGCTTTGCGGCGCGCCCTCGGGCTTGGGGCCACGGCGGTTGCGGCCGCCCCGCTTGCGGCGGCGCTTGGCCGCGTCGGTGGCAGGGGTGCCTTCGTCGGCTGCCTCGGCCCTAGGTGCTCCGGTTTCGGAAGCGGCGGGGGCGCTACCCTCGGCCGGGCCTTGGGGGCGCGGTTTGCGGCGGCGGCTTTTCCGGCGTTTCTGCTCTTCGGTTTCGGGCGTGGTGGCTGCGCCCTCGGCAGCCGGGGCCGCGAGGGCCGCGGGGGCCGGGGCAGTCGCTACCGGCGCAGCGGCGCGCTCGGGGCGGCCCGTGCGCGGGGCCAATTTGCCGCCGCGGCCGCCGGGCTTGCCGGCGTGTGCGGGGCCACGGCCGCGGTATTTTTTGGGGTCGAACTCGGGCGAGGGGCCAATTTCTTCGGGCGTGGGCTTTTTCTCCAGCTCCCGCTCAATCAGCTTTTCAATCTTCACCACGGCGTCCTGGTCGTGGTCCGACACGAATGTGATGGCCATGCCCGAAGTGCCAGCGCGGGCCGTGCGGCCAATGCGGTGCACGTAGTCCTCGGCATCGCGCGGCAGGTCGAAGTTCACCACGTGCGACAACTCGCTCACGTCGATGCCGCGCGACATCACGTCGGTGGCTACCAGAATCTGGAACTGCTTGTTTTTGAACTCGCGCAGCACTTGTTCGCGCTCCTCCTGGGTGCGGTCGGAGGTGATGCCGCGCACGTTCAGGCCTTTTTTGCGCAGGGCGCGCTCAATGGGCCCCACATTCATTTTGCGCGAGGTAAACAAGATCATGCTCTGTACTTCGAGCTGACCGATGAGGTGCTCCAGCAAGGCCAGCTTGTTGGTGTCGTACACCATGTACATCTGCTGGTTGATGTTCTCGGCCGGCTTCGACACGGCCAGGCGGATTTCCTCCGGTTCGTGCAAAATCTTTTTCGAGAACTCGCGGATCTTGTTCGGCATGGTGGCCGAAAACAGCAGCGTTTGGCGTTTGGTGGGCAGCTGATTGACAATCTGAATGATGTCTTCGGCAAAGCCCATGTCCATCATTTTGTCGGCCTCGTCGAGGATCAGGAAGTCGATCTGGTCGAGCTTCACGTAGCCCAGCTGCATGTGCGCAATCAGGCGGCCGGGCGTGGCAATGATGATATCGGCGCCCTGCGTGAGGGCACGCTTTTGCTGCTCCCAAATGTCGCTTTTGCCGCCGCCGTAAATGGCAATGCTGCTGGCGCCCACATGGTAGCCAAAGCCTTCCACCTGCTCGTCGATTTGCTTGGCCAGCTCGCGCGTGGGGCACAAAATAAGCGCCGTGGTGTGCTCGGGCCGCTCGTAGGCAATAAAGTCGAGCACGGGCAGCAGGTAGGCGGCGGTTTTGCCGGTGCCGGTTTGGGCGCAAGCAATCAGGTCTTTGCCAGCCAATGCGGCCGGAATGGCCTGCTCCTGAATGGGGGAGGGCTTGGTATAGCCCATGCCCTGCACCCCGTCGAACACGTCGGGGTGTAATTGAAAATCGTCGAACGTCAAGGGTTCAGCAAGTTGGGTAAACGGATGGCTGACCTTGAGTTCCTGGGTCAGCAAAACAGCGTATTGGCGCTAAATATACGCGAAACCAACAGGTGCGGCGGCGCGATGGTTCGCCCAGGTATATTCTGCAGAAGCAATATATGGGCCGATAATGCCGCTGTTTGGCCGGGCGGGCCCTTGGGCCAGGCTTGGGCCTGGGGCACTTAGGGCGTTATTTTCGGGCTGGGGTAAAGTATTTGGGCGGGCCCACCGACTGCCATACCCAACGGCCCCGCACCGCTGCCGGGGCAATCAACTTTTGTTTGTATGAACGTAATCGTAACCGGCGCCACGGGCATGGTGGGCGAGGGCGTGCTGCACGAGTGCCTGCTCGATGCCGCCATTGAGCAAGTGCTGGTGGTTACGCGCCGGCCCTCCGGCGTGCAGCACCCCAAGCTGCGCGAAGTATTGCTCACGAACTTTGCCGACCCCAGCCCCCTCGAAGACGAACTAGCCGGTTACGACGCCTGCTTTTTCTGCCTGGGAGTGTCCTCAATCGGTTTGAGCGAGGAGGAATACATCCGCCTGACGTACGACCTGACGCTGAATTTTGCCCGCCTGCTAGCCCGCCTGAACCCGCAGATGACGTTCTGCTACGTATCAGGGGCGGGCACCGACGGCACGGAGCGCGGCCGCCAAATGTGGGCCCGCGTGAAAGGGCGCACCGAAAACGCCGTGCGCCAATTGCCCTTCCGGCGGGCGTACGCCTTTCGGCCGGGCTACATGCACCCCACGCCCGGCCTGCGGCACACGCTTTCGGGCTACCGCTACTTTGCCTGGGCGTACCCCGCGTTGCGCCGGCTGTTTCCGGCGTACGTATCCACGCTGCAAGAAATGGCCCGGGCCATGATTAACGCGGCCAAGTTTGGGTATTCGAAACCGGTGCTGGAGGTAAAGGACGTTGTGGCGCTGGCCCAGCAAAGCAGCGCCACGCCAACCTAGGCATTTCGGCTGTGGGTTTCCCAAGGCTCGTCGGGCTCGGCCAAGGCTTGCAGCTGCCACAGCAGCTGCTCTTCCGTAACGGGGTAGGCGCCGCCGTGCCGCAACGCTTGGTGCACCGCCTCAAACAGCTGCAAGTAGTTGCCTTGGGGCGGGGCGAGGGTTTGTTGCGTCTTTTGGCCATCGGCGTCTACCAGCGTCAGCAGGCCGGCTTCGGCGGCGGGCTCCAGGCCGTAGGCGGCGTCGAGCGGGCTGAGGCCGGCCAGCAACTGCGCCTCTTGCACATCGGCCCTCGATTTCTGAAAACTACCTAGGGTGCCGTGGAGCACGTATGCCGGCAACGGCTGCGCAATCACCAACCCCGACACCAGCGTAACCAGCGGCCCGTTGGGGTAGAGCAGTTGCAGCTGAACGTAGTCGTCGACTTGCGAGCCGGGCCGAAAACGACCCAGGGCACGGCGCACGCGGGCCGGACGGCCAAACAGGCTGAGGGCTTGGTCGAGCAGGTGCGGGCCTAGGTCGAACAGCAGCCCGCTGCCCGGCCGGCCGGCTTCCTCCTTAAACTGCTTGGGGTTGAGCGCCAGCTTGTACCGATCGAAGCGAAACGTAACATCCACCAGCTGCCCCAGTTGCCCGCCGGCCACCACCTGCTGCACCAGTTGAAAGTCGCTGTCGTAGCGGCGGTTTTGGTAGGCAAACAGGCGGCGGTTTACGGAGCGCGCCAGCTGCCACAGCTCCTGCACCTCGGCTGGGGTGGTGGCCACGGGTTTTTCGAGCAGCACGTGCTTGCCGGCTTGCAGCGCCTGCCGGGCCAGCGCCACGTGCGTGTCGTTGGGCGTGTTCACCACCACCAACTCAATTGCGGGGTCATGCAGCAACTCCGCTACGCTGGGGTAGCTGATAACCGCGGGGTAGCGCTGCTGGGCCTGCTTGCGGGTGCGCTCCACCACGGCGCGCAACGCAAAATCGGGGTGGGCCGCCACAAACGGCGCCTGAAATACCTGGCCCGACATGCCGTAGGCGAGCAGGCCGGTTTGGATGGCGTTGGACATGGCCCCAAAGTAAGCAAGGCGGCACCCAAATGCGCCAAGGCCCCGCCCGCCCGCCGCATCCGCACTACGGGCCCTGGCCAAGCGTAAAAATTTGCCCGCCACACCATCCTATGGGTACAACGCGCCGCTATCGGGTATAAATTTGAGTTACTTTGCCGGCTTGCCGCACCAAGCAGCCCGGCAAGCCGCGCGCCCTCCGCCACTTACAGCCATTGCAAGTGGTTAGCCACACCCTCATAATTGCATCGGGCGCCTTTTTTCACCTAGCAAGCGGCTACTGATCGGCTGCTTACCCCGTTGTACATGAAAATACTCTACTCGGATGATTGCGTGCAAGTTGTGTTACACGACAACGGCTACCGCACGGCCCTCGAGGTAAATTGGCTTAACCGCTGCACCGGCGAAGAACTGCAGCGCGCCACGGTGCAGGCAATTATGCTGGCCCGGCGCCACCAAGTGAACGCCTGGATTGCCAACGACCAGGGTTTGGGCAAGCTCAGCCTGGTGGATATGCACTGGGCCGAGCAAATGCTGGAAAACATGCACCGCGACCTAGGGCTCGACCGGTTTGCGTTGCTGATGTCGGATTTGCCGCATAACCGCGAAAAGTTCTCCCCTTACATCCAGAAATACACCAAGCCCCACTCGCCCCTGGAGCTCAACTTGTTTGAGGACATCGGCACCGCGCGGGCGTGGGCCCTCGATCCGCAGTAAGCAAGCCGTTGGGTGCTTGCCGCGCCGCACGCCCGAATGCCAAACCGCCGGCACTTTCTTTTGCAAGCCGTGAACAACGCATCAACCGAATTGCCGCTGTGCGGCTTGCGCGTGCTGGAGTTGGCCAGCGTGCTGGCCGGCCCGCAGGTGGGGCAGTTTTTGGCCGAATTAGGTGCCGAAGTCATCAAAATAGAGCCGCCAACCGGCGACGTAACCCGCACCTGGAAAACCCCCGCCGAAGCCTCGGGCACCGATGTGTCGGCTTACTTTGCCTGCGCCAACTGGGGCAAGCAGTCGGTGGTGGCCGATTTGCGCACCGAAGCCGGCCTGCAGCAGGTGCAGCAGCTGGTCCATCAGGCCGACATCGTGCTGGCCAGCTACAAGCCCGGCGACGCCGAAAAGCTGCGCGTTGATTACGCGACCCTAGGTGCCCACAACCCCCGCCTGATTTACGGGCAGATAACCGGCTACGGCCCCCACGAGCCCCGCGCCGGCTACGACGCCGTGGTGCAGGCCGAAGCCGGCTTTATGTACCTGAACGGCCCGCCCGGCGGCGAGCCGCTCAAAATGCCCGTGGCGCTGATGGATCTGCTGGCCGCGCACCAGCTCAAGGAAGGATTGCTCACGGCCCTGTACCGCCGCGAGCGTACGGGCCTAGGTGCCTTGGTGCACGTTTCGTTGTGGGAGGCTGGCCTGGCTTCGCTGGCCAACCAAGGCAGCACCTACCTCGTTACCGGCCACGACCCGCAAGCTCTGGGCTCGGGCCACCCCAGCATTGTGCCCTACGGCACCGTGTACCGGGGCGCCGACGGCGTACGGCTTATCCTGGCCGTGGGCACCGACCGGCAGTTTGGGCAACTGTGCGGGGCGTTGGGCCAGCCCGCGTGGGCTTCCGATGCGCGCTTCGAGACCAACGGCGCGCGCGTGCAGCACCGGCAGGCGCTGGAGGAGCTGTTGCACGAGCGCATTGGGCAGGTAAGCGGCGCCGCGCTGCTGGCCGAGCTAGCCCAGCTGGCCGTGCCCGCCGGGGCGGTGCGCACCGCCGGGCAAGCCCTGGCCGAGCCGGCCGCGGCCGGTATGCTCATGCCGGCGCAACCAGGCTTTGGGCACCTAGGGTTGCGCACGGTGGCTTTCCGGAGCCCGCAATGGCCTGTTGCCGAGGCTTTGGCGCCGCCACCGCACCTAGGCCAACACTCGGAGGAGCTGGGCGCAGCCAGCGGCGCATCGGGCGAAAACCAAACCCCGTTGAACTAAAGCTGCGTACCAGTAATTTATAGCTGTTCGCGTTTGCGGGCCGGCCCAGGTTCGCAAACCTTCTTCTCTGACCCAACCGGCGTATTGCCGACCGCCTATGCCTCAGGAAATAGAAAACTCCACGCCCGCTGCTGAGTTCAACGACAAACCCGGTGCCGCTGCCTCTGAGCCCGCCGCCCAGGCAGGCGCACCCGCCGCGCCCGAGCCCAGCGCCCCAGCCGCCCCCGACGAGCCAGCGCAGGCCGAAGCCGCACCCGCAGCCGATGCGCCCGACGCCGAACCCCCGCACGAAGCAGTGGAGGACAAGCTCGACATTATTTTTGAGGGGCTGCGCCAGAAGTCGACGGCCAAGCAGGCCATTTTCCGCAACACCCAGGCCGCTTTTGAGTGCCTGCGCACTGTTACGCAGGAGCTGGTGCTGGAGCTCACGCGGCGCATTGCCACCGTCGATTCGAGCGTGGTGATTGAGTACAAGCCCATCAACGAATTCGAGTTCCACATCCGGTTTTCGGGCGATTTGCTGGTGTTCGTGATGCACTCCAACATCATCACCTTCCCCGACGATTTTCCGCTGTTCGGCTCGCGCTACGTTACCGACGATTTCCGCCGGCGCTTTTTCGGGCACATTATGGCCTACAACTTCATGGCCGACTCGATAAAGTACCAGCGCATGAACGACCCCGGCTACTTGGTGGGCCGCTTGCTCGTCAACATCGAAAATCACTACTACATCGAGGGCGCCAAGCAACTCGAAATGCCCGAAAACGACATGGAGCACAACGTCATCAACGAAGACGCGATGCGCCTGTACGTGGAAAGCGCCATGATTGCCGCCGTCAACAACGACCTGATGGCCCCGTCAATTCAGGACATCCAAAAGATTTCCGTGAAGCAGAAGCTGGAAAACCAGCAAGTAAGCCGCGGCAGCAAGGTCGGCTTCAACTTCCGCAACGAGCAGCGCCACCACGGCTACGACGGCCTGATTTATTGAGCGTCCACTTCTAGGTCAATCAGTCTGTCATCCTGAGCCAAAGCGAAGGACCTTATCACGCGAGAACGAAAATCGTAACAACGACTCGTTCAGCGGCGATAAGGTCCTTCTCTTTGCGGACGCTAGATAAAGGATGACAGTTGGCGACAGATGCCAAGCGAGGCAAGAACTACCTAGGCGAGTAGCCCACCCGCTCACGCACTTTGTTAAGCACAGTAGTGCCGTAGGCTTGCGCCTTGCGGGCGCCTTCGGCCAGGCGCTGGTCGAGCTCGGGCAGGTTATTCATGTAGTAATTAAACAGCTCGCGCTCTTGGGCAAAGCGCGTGCGAATCACCTCGTACAGCGCTTGCTTGGCGTGGCCGTAGCCGTAGCCGCCGCGCAGGTAATTCTGGCGCATTTCTTCGGTTTGCTCGGGCGTGGCCAGCAGCGCGAACAGCTTGAAGGTGGTATCGTTATCGGGGTTTTTGGGCGCCTCCAGCGGGGTGCTGTCCGATACGATGCCGCGGATGTTTTTCAGCAAGGCTTTGTCGTCGAGGAAGATGTCGATGATGTTGCCGTACGACTTGCTCATCTTCTGCCCGTCGAGGCCCGGGATGGTCTGGATCTGCTCATCCACGCGGGCTTCAGGCAGCACAAAGGTTTCGCCGTAGCGGCTGTTGAAGGCCGCAGCAATGTCGCGCGTAATCTCGAGGTGCTGAATCTGGTCTTTGCCCACGGGCACAAACTCTGCGTCGTAGAGCAGGATGTCGGCGGCCATGAGCACGGGGTAGGTAAACAGGCCCGCATTCACATCAGCGAGGCGCCCCGATTTGTCCTTGAACGAGTGCGCGTTGGCCAGCATCGGGTACGGCGTCAGGCACGAGAGGTACCACGTCAGCTCCGTTACCTGCGGCACATCCGACTGGCGGTAAAACATGTTCTTCTCCGTGTCGAAACCGCAGGCCAGCCACGCGGCGGCCACGGCATAGGTGTTCTGGCGAAGCAAGTCGGCATCGCGCACGGTCGTGAGCGAGTGCATGTCAGCAATGAACAGCAGCGACTCGTTGCGGCTGTCTTTCGACAGCTCGATGGCGGGCAGAATGGCGCCGAGCAAGTTGCCTAGGTGCGGGCGGCCGGTGCTCTGAATGCCGGTAAGGATGCGGGACATATAAAATGGTTACGACCCTAGGGGCGCGAAGAAGTTGGGTTAGGAACGGATTGGTATGGTTGATTGGTGTTGAATGCTTGGATAACTGCACGCAGATTGCCTTCAGTTATGCGGCTTTGCTGAACCAACTCAACCAAATCTGGCCGAGCCGCAAGGTGCAGAGCCAGTACTTCTCGAAATCGACCGTTGCCCCATTGCGTGCCTACTGGCAGTACCGTGGCAACGTAGCTCGCAGGTGATTGTAGCAAGTAAATGTGGCGACGTGTAAAGGAAGTGCCCGGGTATTTCGGATCAAGCATAACTTCATCCTGTTCCTTGTACTCGTAGCGCATCAGCATAATGCGGCCGCTGTCGAGCACCGGGATAAAAGCCTTCGTAACGACGCCGCCTGTCATCAGTTTGGTACCGATTCTGAAGCTACCAGCTGTCTGATAGCCTTGTTTACCAATGCGGACATATTGTACTTCTTCCGGCGTAAGCTCACGTGTTTTGCCTTCGGGGCTACGAACCAACAGCAACTGCTTTTTCTCTTGCAATTTCAGCTGCGCTGGGTAGCTGATACGCGGATCCTTACCTAGAATATACATTCCTGGCTCGAACCGAGTGAATTGCGCCAAAAGCACCTGTGGCAATAGCAACAGAAGTAAGATGAAATAAGACCTCATTAATTCGGACGGATTCATGCGCCTACACGCTCACATTCGCCTCGGCTTCCTGCTGCAGCTCCACCGTTTCCTGCTTCCCTAGGTAACGGTCGATGAGGGCGTGGGCGAGGTAGAGCACGGGCGTGAGCAGAATGGCGGCTGCGAATTTATACCAGTAGTTGGTGTTGGCCACGCTCAGTACCTGCTCGAAGCTCCAGTTACCGAAAACGTAAAAAGCTACAAACAGCACCACAAACGAATCGACGAGCTGCGACACGAGCGTGGAGCCGGTGGCGCGCAGCCAGATGAGTCGGTTGCGTGTGATGCGGCGCAGCGTCTGGAACACCGTGGCGTCGAGAATCTGGCCGACCACGAAGGCTACAATGGACCCGATGATGATGTTGCCGCCCTGCCGGAAAATGCTCTGGTAAGCGAAGTCGATGTTGAAGGGCCGGCCTAGGTCGTCGGTTTTGTTGACATCGAGCCAGAAGGCCGCCGGGGGCAGTTTGGTGGTGGCGTAGATGATACCGAACGCGTACAAAATGAGCCCGGCCGTGAGCAGGCTCACGCGCAGCACGCCTTTGGGCCCGAAGTATTCGTTGAGGATATCGGTGGTAACGAACACCACCGGCCAAATGAGCACGCCGGCCGTGAGGTTGCCGGGCAGGCCCATCAGCTCGTCGACGGAGAAAATCTTGACCCCAATGATTTCGGCGAGCAGCGCATTCACCAGAAAAATGGCGCTCAGAACAAGGTATAGCTGCTGCTTTTTGTGCGCAAACGATGGGGTAGCGGTGCTGCTCATGGCGCAAAGTAAGGTGCCCGCCGGCAGTTACAAGTACTGAAGGGTAGCCACGCCGGACAAACAAGCAAAACCAAGTGCTGCCAGCAGCCGCTTTAGGGTGGCTGACCTAGGGCTTTGCAGCAACAAAGCGCAGGCGGCGGCGGGGCAAGTGGGCGGTTAGCAAAAATGTGGCCTTGCGCTCAACCTGCGGCCATTTATACTGCCACGGTTAGGCCTTCGAGGGCCAGCTGGGTGTTGTCGAACTCGCGTTTGGCCTCGGTGAGAAGGGGCTGCAAATCGCGGTAGCGCGACGAGAAATGCCCGATCAGCAGCTGTTTTACCTCGGCCAGGTGAGCCAGTTGGCCGGCTTGGCGGGCCGTGGAGTGGCCGGTTTGCTGCGCCCGCTCGAGCATTTCGTGCAGAAAAGTAGCCTCGTGATATAGCAAATCGGCGCCGCGCACCAACTCGGCCAAGTTTTCCTGAAATACGGTGTCGGCGCAGTAGGCGTAGGTGCGGGGCGGGGGCGGGGCCACGGTTGCGTCGGCATGGCGCACGAGCACGTGGCCGGCTTCGTCGTGCACATCCTGGCCACGCGTGAGGGCTTGCAGCTGATCGGGCGAGAGGCCGGCCGGCAGGTTTTCCCTGATGAGGCGGCGGCGGCGGGGCTGCTCCCGAAACAGGTAGCCGCAGCACGGAATGCGGTGGCGCATGGGCAGCGTGTACACCTGCACCGCGGCGTCCTCACAAATAAGCTGGTGGCGCTCGGTATCCACGGGCGTAAACTCCACGTCGAAGCCCAAGGGCGTGCCCGAGCAGCGCAGTTGGGTGGTAATAATCTCGTCGAGCCCGGCGGGGCCGTAGAGGTGCAGCGGCTCGTGGCGGCCTTGCAAATGCAGCGTGCCCAGCAGCCCGAACAGCCCGAAGAAATGGTCGCCGTGCAGGTGCGAGATAAAGATGCGGTTGATGCGCCCGAAACGAATGCGCTGCTCGATGAGGCGCTCCTGGGTGGACTCGCCGCAGTCGATCAGGTAAAGCTCGCGGCCTACCGTGAGCACTTGGGCCGTGTGGTGGCGGCCCAACATGGGCGTGGCCGAAGCGCTACCGAGAATCGTTAACTCGAACTCCAAAATAGTTGCCAGTTGTCAGTTGGGAGTTGCCAGACGCGGCATTAGTGCATGGACGGCCGCAAAACGAAGAAGGTTGTCAGCTGTCAGCTTCGAGCACTGACAACCGACAACCTTCAAGACTGACAACCAAACGAAAACTATTCTTTGTTGGTGAGGTCGCGCTCGATGGCGTGCAGGAAAATGCGGTCGATGCCTTCTTCCACGGTGGGCAGAATGTGCAGTACCGATTCCAGCTTGGAGATGGTGATGAGCTTCATCACGTGATCTTGCAGGCCGGTGAGTACCAGCAGGCCGCCCGTGGAGTTGCAAAGGCGGTTGGCAATCAGGATGGAGCTGAGTCCCGACGAATCGGTGTACTTCACATTTTGAAGGTCGAGGATCAGGTTGTTGATGCCTTCGGCGTTGAGCTTCACGAACTCCGATTTCAGGTCGGGCGCGACGGTGGTGTCGAGCTTTTTCTCGTCAATCGTGATAATCGTGTAGTTCTCTTTTTTATCAATGGAGTACTTCATACGGGACGTCTTCGGTAGTACGTGGGAGTTGCGAAGGTAGTAAAAAAATGAATGTCTGAATCTAAGAGAAATCAGCCATTAATTCATGCGCAGAAGAATTAACGCCCCAGAAAAGCAAACGTGAGCGAGGCCCAGGTGCTTTGCCAATCGGCTTCGGCGGGGGTGGGGTAAGGCTCCATGCGCACGGTGCTCAGCAGCACGTCGGCGGGTTGGAGTAGGCGTAACAGCGTGCGGCCATTATTGTTGGTGCGCAGGGTAAAATGTTGGGTGGCGCCGCCGGCGTGGGGCCGCAGCCAAGCTTGCAGCGTTTGGCCGGCCACGGGGCGGCCGGCAGCCAGCACCACTACCGTGAGGGCGCTGCCGGGGCGCAGCGTGTACGGGTTTTGTTCCAAAAGGATTTCGAGCGGGTGCCCTAAGTGCCGCCGCCAGGTGGTGTCGGTGGGGGCAGCGGCCCCGGCCAGGATAAGTGTTTTGGCGCAACGGCGGTACAGCTCGCGGGCTGGCGCGGCGGTTTGGTGGCGGCGCTGCCGCAGGGCCAGCACGTCGGCAAGGCCTGCTTCGCGCAGGTAGTCGGTAAACTGCGGGCCCGTCATGCCGATGGCGGCGTTGTTGGTGCGCAAGGCCAGCAGGTGCGTGCCGGGTTGCTCGAGCAACACGCTGGTTTGCAGGGTATCGGCAAGGCGGGCTTGGACGGTGAGGTTGCGCAACGTGCCGCCCGGCTGCAGGTGCACCAACTCCTCGAGGCGCTGGCTGTTGCCAGCCCACCGCCTTCCCTGGAACTGCTGGCCCACCCAGCGCCCTAGGTGCACGCGGCTGCCCGGCGCCACGGCAAAGCGCACGGGCTGTAGCCAAAACTCTTGCGCCGCAGCGCTGAGAGTTATCAGCAAGGCCGAAACCAGCAGAACACGGTGGGCGAGCATCAAGCAAAGATCGGCGAAACTCCAATAGATTGGAGGAGCAGGTACTGCTGCCCTCGCAGCGCGTTTCGAAACTGCGGCAGCCCGCGCTGCGGCCTCAGCAAACCCAAAATCGGTAGGCCTTGCAGCGTCTTGCCGCTGCGGCTTACAATGGCGGCTGCTGACCGCGCAACGCCCAAGCTTACTTGACGGACCTGACGAGTAACTTGATGGTGAGCACGCTCGACAGCCACTTAACTATTGGTGTAAAGAGCAAAAGGCCGCTGCCAGCAGTGGCAGCAGCCTTTTTAGTGGCTAGGCACCTAGGGCTATTCGCGCTCCATGGCCAGGGCGTAAGCGCGGTCGTAGTACTGGCGCAGCTGGTGCCAGTCGAACTGCTCGGAAGAGCTTTCTACTTGGTTGCGCTGCGTAATCCGTTCGCGACGGTTCTGGATAACGAAGCGCCAGAGCATGTCGCAGAGCTCGTCGGCGGCCTCGTCGAAGCTGCGTTCTTTGCGGCGCACCACAAAAATGCCCTTCTGCTCGTGCTCGGGTACGTGTTGCTGCACGTAGTCGCCGAAGCCCGAGAGGTCGGAGGTAATGGCCGGCACGCCGCGGGCCACGCACTCGAGCGGGGTGTAGCCCCACGGCTCGTAGTAGCTCGGGAAAACCCCTAGGTGGCAGCCGCGCACAAACTGCCCGTACTCCATGCCAAACAGCGGCGAGGTGGGCGACACAAAATCGGGGTGGTACACCACCTTCACGCGGTCGTGGCGGTTGTTGACGAGGTTGGCCCGGCGCAGGAAGTCCAGTATTTCGTCGTTGTGGTCGTCGACGAGGTTGTGGGTAATAACCGGCGGCAGGCGCGAGGTTTTCCAGCTTTGCAAGGTGCGGCGGTAGCGCAGTTTCCAGTAGTCGTCGACGAGGTCGGAGAGGTTGGGCAGTTGGTACTCGGTGCTGCTGGCGGCTTGGTAAAACAGCCGCTCGCCCACTTGCTGCTCAATGGCACGGCAGGTGTCCTGCACCTCGTCGAGCATGGCGCGACTTTGCAGCACATCGGCGTTGATGCTGTGGTAGGGCCGTTTGGTGATGATGAACAACACCACCTGGCCCTCGAGCCCGCTTTGCTGAATGCGGTAGTTGAGCCGCGCCAGGGCCTCCAGCGTCAGGTCGAAGCCTTTGTTGTGGTACTCGTAGCGGCCCGAGGTAAACAGGTACAGCGTTTTGTCGAGGTCGAAGGAGTACGACTGAAAGAAGTGCGCCATCACGAACTCTTGGATGCGCTGTTTGTACTGCTGGTGCAGGTTTTGGAATTCGTGCAGGGCCACAAACCGCTCAATGTTCAGGCCGTTGGGCAGCACGGCATCGGGGATGCGGTCGAGCAGGTAAATGCACTCGCGCACCGTTAACTCCGATACCGTGGTGAACACGTGCGCCCCGTGGGCAGCGGCGCGCTCCATGCGCACGGCCGTTTCGATGTTGAAGTGGCGCGCTTCCCGCTCCCAATCCACGTACAGCAGGTGGTCGTAGAAGTTGGGGTCGTTCATGGCCAGGTAGCGGCCGAGCAGCGTGGCGTGGGTGGTAAACACCAGGTGCGCCTTGGTTTGCTCGCGGCGCAGGGCCGGTATGGCCGAGCCCACCATCCACTCGTGAAAGTGGGCCAGTAGCTGCAGGTTGGCTTCGGCTAGTTCGGCCTCGAGGGCTTGCACAAACAGCTTAGCCAAGTGCCCAAAGGCCGTTACCTGGTGCAGCAAATCGTCGTTGTCCTGCGACGGAATACCGTGCTGCTCCCACAGGTCGCTTTTCAGCTGATTTAGTTGCGGGTACGCCTGGTAGGGCGAAAGCAGCACCACGCGCGGCTTGCCCGTTACGAGCCAGTGACCGTAGCACACATCGAGGCCTTGCTGGCGCAGTTTCTTCACGGCGCGGGCAACGGGGTCGGCGTAGGCGGCGGCCATTTGCGTATCGGAAAGCGGCTCGAACTCGGCCTGCGCCGTTTGCGGAAAGTACGGGCCCACCAGGCAATACCGGTCGCCCCAGCCCTCCACGGTGGCCGGCACCTTCGAGCGGATAACCGTGTAAATACCACCCACTTGGTTGCACACTTCCCAGGCTACTTCCACGAGCAGGGCACCGGGTACTACGGCTTCGGGGGCGGGCATAGGAAACTGCATAAAGTGGCTGGATTTGGGGAGTCGGCGGAAATATAGTTGCGGTTGGCCCTGCAACAACCGCTGATTACGCACACAACGCCAGAAAGGAACCCCGCGCTTTTTAGGTAGCTGATTATCAGCAGCACATGTTGGGGCACAAACGCATGCATGCCAGTGCGGTACGTGGCAACAGCAGCGGGTCCGCTTAACCTCTGTTAGGCCGACCCGCTGGGGTAAGTTTCAGTAGGTGCCTAAGTGCCGTAGCAACACCGCGCACCCTAGGTAGCCGATTGCGACAAAACCAAGGCGGAGTAGGCCGGCAGGCCAAACTCGGCGAACTGCGAACAGCCGTCGTAGTCGCCTTCCTGCGTATCGGCACCTAGGGCCGGGAAGTTGTCGAAGTCGGCATCGTAGCCTTGCCAGTCGCTGTTGAAGCGTACCTGCCAGTGGCCGGCAGCGGGCAGCCCCAGGCGGTACGCCTCGTGGGTGGTGTTGCTGAAGTTGAGCAGTACCACCACGGTATCGTTGGGGCCGCCCTCGTGCGCCCAGCGTTGGTAGGCCAGTACTTTTTGCTCGGAGTTGAGGTGCAGCAACTGGGTGTGTTGCCCCAACAGGCCCGCCGAGTAGCCGTGCAGGTTGCGGCGCAGGGCAATCAGGTCGCGGTAGAGGTGCACGAGGCCGCGGTGCTCCTGGGCGCGGCGCCAGTCGAGGGGGTGCTCGTCGGAGAAAAAGCCGTCTTGCAAAAACTCTTGGCCCTGAAAAATCATCGGGATGCCCGGCGCGGTAAACACCAGCACGGCACCTAGGGCGGCGCGCTTTTTCGGAAACCAGTGCGCGGCCTCGCCGGGCATAATTTCCTCGGGCACGCGCGATTTGCCGTTGGCCACCTCGTCGTGCGACTCGGTGTAGATGACGCGCTGAAAAGCATCGTTGTTGTAGCGCTGCAGCAGGCTTTCGGCCACGGCCCCTAGGTCGCGGTCAGCGTCGTGCTGGGTAATGAGGGCATCGCGCACGCGGTTCACGAAGGCGGCGTCCCACTGCGCGGCAAAGCCCTGGCCGTCGTCTTCCGGCGCGCGGGTGATGTATTCGTTGCCCAGCAGGTCTTCCGCAATGGTGATTTTCCACGGCATCCGCTCCCGAATTTCTTCGTTGATCCA
The DNA here is from genome assembly GCF_003574965.1 of Hymenobacter oligotrophus. NCBI lineage: Bacteria > Pseudomonadati > Bacteroidota > Cytophagia > Cytophagales > Hymenobacteraceae > Hymenobacter > Hymenobacter oligotrophus. The sequence continues at coordinate 337,251 of NZ_CP032317.1, forward strand.
GCGCATCAAGCTCCAGCCATCGGGCAAGTCGCGGGCGGGGTCGGTGGAGCCATCTACGTTGCGCACGTGGGCAATGGCATCGGCCCGCAAGCCATCCACGCGGTATTCTTCGAGCCAGAACAGGGCGTTGTCGCGGATGTACTGGCGCACCTCGGGGCGGCCGTAATCGGGGCGGTTGTGGCCCCACGGGGTTTCGCCGCGCCAATCGTTGTAGAAGTAAATACCGCCGCCTTCGTTTTCGTGCCAGCCATCGAACTGCCACAAATCCAGGTCGCCGGGGCCGAAGTGGTTGTACACCACATCGAGCACCACGGCAATGCCGTGCTGGTGAGCGGCTTTTACCAGTTGCTTAAAGGCCAGCGGCCCGCCGTAGTCGGTTTCGAGCGCGAAGGGGTGGGAGGGGTTGTAGCCCCACGAGCGGCTGCCCGGAAACTCGGTGGCCGGCATTACCTCGATGCAGTTGATGCCTAGCTTTTGCAAGTAGGGCAGGCGCTCAATTACATCCAAAAAAGTACCCGGCCGCTCGGCATCGGGCGCGTTGAAGGTGCCCACGTGCAGCTCGTAAATCACCAGCTCGTTCCAGGCGGGCATTTCAAAGTGGTCGTCGGCCCAGTCGAAGGTAGGGTCGTGCACCACGGAGTTGCCGCTCGAGTGCGTTACCTCGCGGGCGTAGGGGTCGTTGCGGGTTAGCTCGTGGCCCTCGGCAGTGCGTAGCCAAAAGCGGTATTCGGCGCCGGCTTGCACCTCGGCCACATTGGCCGCCCAGTAGCCGTCGGGCTCGGGCAGCAATGGGTGCTGTTTGGGGTTCCAGTCGTTAAAGTCGCCCACCACCGACACGGCAGTGGCGTTGGGGGCCCACACGCGAAAGGCAGTGCCCTTGGCGTGTAGGATGGCGCCCATCCCGGTAGGGAGGGCAGCCACGGGTGCGGCAGCGGCAGGCGCAGCACCTAGGGTTGTAGCAGGCATGGTGTGGTACGGAATAAGCTCGTCGGTACCTGCTGCTACTTGTTTTTGACGGGTTTGGTTGTGCTGGCCCGGTGCAGCAGGCAGCCGGCGCAACCCAGTCGGCTTGCCGGCACGGGCAGGCAAGCGGGCATCGTTACTTTTGCCCTCCGCAAACTCTGGGCTTGGGCTCGGCGTTTGCCTATTACGCTCACCAACTGTATTTGCCCGTGCCCCGCCCCATGCTTGAATTTGGCCTCTACGGCTGGACCCCCGCCTACGGCTACACCTACGTGCACCCGGCCAACCGCCGCACTTTCGAGTGGGTGGAGCCCGTGAACAAGGTGTTCGAGAAAATCAGGGAAGACGACGAATGGATTACGCTGCGCTACGACGAGCAGCAATACTTGGTGCGCCCCGAGCTATTCAGGCCCATTCGGCGGCCGCCGTTTGGCTTTGGCGACGCGGTAGAGGCTGTGGCAATGGAGCCCGGCCAGCCGCGCCTGCGCGGGGTGGTGTCGGATATTTTCTGGGACGAAAGCCGCGACCAGGCCCGCTACCAGATTGTGGTGCGCAAAAAGAAGGTGCCGCAGGTATTCGAGGCCGACGAGCTGCGGGCGTCGTAGCCGGGCGCAACCTGCAAGTTACCAGCGGGTATAGCCCGTTTATGTGATTGCGCTGCGGCGGGCAATCGGGGTTCTTTACGGGTGTTGCACACGCCCACTCTTCAGCCCCCAATACCGCCATGAATAACCGTACCCTAGGCACCATTGCCCTCGTGTTTTCGCCTTGCTTGCAGCTAATGGGCATGCTTGGTGCCAGCAAAGCGCCCTGGGTTGAATCGGTTTCGGCGGGTTTTGGGCTGCTGTTTTTAGTAGGCTGGGCGTGCAGCGCCACCGCGCTGCGCCACAACCGCGTCACGGCGGGCAATGGCCGCGGCGCCCAAGTACTGTATGCCGCGCAGCTTACGCTGTTTGCCTTAGCCAGCATGCAGCAGGTATTTGACATGACGGTGGGCCGGCAGCAGCACCTCGTGTATTTCGTGGCTGATATGGCTTGGCCCGGCAGCATGGCGCTGATGCTGATTGCAGGCATTGCCGTGCTGCGCGCCCGCGTATGGGCGGGCTGGCGCCGCTTTGTGCCGCTGGCCTGTGCCTTGTTCTTGCCAGTATTTTTTGCGCTGATTCCGCTAGTCGGACGCGACTTGGCCTCTAGCCTAGCCGGATGGTACACGGTAGGGGCATGGGCACTGCTTGCTTACGCGGTACGCAGCACGCCCGAGTCCAAACTGGTGCCCGCGTTGGTAGCGGCTAACTAGCGCTACACACCTAGGGCAATGGCCAGCACAATGGCCACTACGGCCAGCAGCAACAGCAGCAGGTAGAGCGGCAAGGCAAACCGCCACCACTGATCGAAGCGCACGCCGCACGCCGCTACAATGGCCATGAGCGCACCGTTGGTAGGCGTTATCAGCTCGCACAAACCCGCGCCGTATTGGTAGGCCAGCACCGTAACCTGCCGCGATAGGCCCAGCAAATCCGACAGCGGCGTGAGGATGGGCATGGTAAGCACTGCCTGCCCGCTTACGCTTGGCACGGGCAGGTGCAAGGCCGTGTGCACGCCCAGCATACCTAGGGCCGAGAGCGTAACCGGCAAATGAGCCAGCGGCGCCGACATGCCATTCACGATGGTATCGACGATCTGGCCTTGCTCGAGCACCACAAAAATGGCCCGCGCAAACCCAATCAGCATGCCCGAAAAGGCAATGTCTTTGAAACCGGCAATGAAGCCCTCGGCGGTACCCGTGAGGCCCAAGCCGCCCACCAGGCCAGCCGCTACGCCCAGCACAAAAAACAGCGCCGACATCTGCCCGAAGTCCCAGCCCAGCTCCAGCACGCCGTAAGCAAAGTACACGAAGGTGGCCAGCAGCAACAGCAGCACCAAGCCGTGGCGGTGGCCGCCTTCCTGCGCGGCGGCTTCGGCCTCCAGCTCCGCGGTACCGGCAGCACCTAGGGGCGCGGCTTCGCGGTGGCGCAGGGCGTAGCGCATGGTGCCGCCAATCCAGATCAGCAGCGCCACGGCCAAAAACGCCATCCGAAAACCCATGCCCGAGAGCAGCGGCAAGCCCGCCAGCTTTTGCGCAATGCCCACCTGAAAAGGGTTGAGCGGGCTGAACGCGGCCCCCACGGCGGCGGCACCAATGCTAACAGCGGCGGCCATAAGCACGGGGTAGCGCAGGCGCCGCATCAGCACCAACAGCACCGGCACCAGGGGCACAATTTCTTCCTGCATGTTTTCGAGCGCGCCCATGGTGGCAAACAGCAGCGCCACCACGGGTATTACCAAGGCCTCGCGCCCGCGCAGCTTCTGCACCAGCCAATCCACACCGCGCCGCAGCGCCCCGGTTTGATCGACCACCGTAAAGGCGCCGCCGGCCAAAAACACCAGAAAAATAACGTCGGCTGCCTCCTGCAAACCTCTCGGAATGGCCGTTACGGCATCGAGTGGCGAAACCGGCGTGGCGGGTACTAAGCGGTAGGAACCCGGCAATACTACCTCGCGCTTGGTTGCGGCATCTTGGCGCCGCTCGAAACGGCCTGCGGGCAGCACGTAACTCAGGGCCGCGGCCAACAGGATAAAGCCAAACATCAGCACCAACGGGTGCGGAAAACGAAACTTGGGCATGAGGTGCAGAAGCGGGTGTGAGCTGCAAAGGAACAAAGTGCCCGCCGAACCACGTGGCGCGGCAGCGCCAATTAGCCCCTAGGTGCTTGGCCGCGCGTTGCCCCCGGGCAGCCTTGGGCGGCCCGCAAAGTGCTACTTGCTGCCGCTAGTTAGGTGGGGCATCGGCTTGCCTAGGTGCGTTGCGGAAAAACAACCCGTAGAAGCCCAGCAGCGTGCCGCGCTCCACCAGCACAAACAGCAGCGTGCACAGCAAGGTGGTGCACAAAATCACCGAGAAGGTGATGGTTTGGATAACGTCGCCGGTAGGAATGCCGCGCTGCGCGGGCAACGTTGCCAACACGGCCGCACCCAGGCCTTTCGGAATCATGATGCTCATCACCGACAAGTCGAGCAGGGGTGTGCGGGGCGGCGCCGAAGCCCGCACCACCGGCACGCGCGCCATCAGCAATAGCACCGTGAGAATGGCGCCCGTGACTACCAGCCAGGCGTTGTCCATTTCGATGCTCAGGCCCACGTAGATGAAGAAAAACGTGCGGAGCAAAAACACGATTTCCGAGAAGAACGACTTCTCGTCGGCACGCAGCGTGACGGGGTTGGCCGGAATGTAGCGCGCCAGCCGCAGCGGGCGCAGCAGCGCCAAATTGCCCAGCGTAATGCCAAACGTAAGCACCGCAATGGGTCCGCTGAACTCCATCATCTCCACCAGCCCGTACACGATAAACACGAAGGCGGGCGTGGAGAAACGCGTTTTCTGCAAGCTGGGCAGCCGCTCCTGAATCCAGGACCACCCTAGGGCACCGCCCACGCCGATGAGCACGGCCAGCACCAGCGAGGCCACCATTTGCCCGAACATCGAACCCACGTTGAAGCGGGCATCGTCGTAGGCCGTCATCAGCGACAGGGGCACGCCTAAGGTAAACAAGTCGCTGAACGCCGACTCGATAACCAGCGTGGCCGAGGTGCCCTCTTGCACCTGCACTTTGCGAATGAGCGAGGTAACCACCGCCGACGAGGTGCCGCCCAAAATGGAGCCCAGCATGAGCGCCGAAAGCAAATCGAGCCCGGCAAGCCACTGACCCACGGCCGCCCCCAGCAGCGTAGACACAATAAAGTTGAGCACCGTAAGCCCCACCGAGCCGCGCAACGAAGCCTGCAGCTGCTGCAAGTGCACATCGAGCCCGCTCTCGAACAGGATGAACACCAGCACGATGTTGGTGAACAGGCGCCCGCCCTGGCCAAAATCCTGGGCGTGCGCAACGCCCAGCACCGGGCCCAGCAGCAAGCCCACCAGCAGCAGGCCAATCACCTCGGGCAGCTTGGTACGCTCGAATACCTCGGACAAGTAGTGGCCGAAGAAGATAAGGCAACCCAGAACGATAATGAGCAGCGGGGTAGACATGCAAAGGGCTTATACGGCCGCCGCGGCAACTTATCCGAAGCCGCTTTTCATGGAACCCCGTGCCAGCTAATCGTTGTATCTTCGATTTTGGTCGGCCGCGCTGTTGCTGCTGTGTTGTTATGAAGTTTGCCGCTTTCGCCCAATTGCCCCTAGGTCAGCAGACCGAGCACCTGCTGCGCGCCGGCCACCACCTGGCCGACCGCGCCGAGCACGGGTGCCGCTTGCAGCTGTATGCCCTTGAGGATTTTTATGCCGAGGTGTGGCGCCTGGTAGGCGAGGAGCGCGTGCTGTTCATCAACCTGTTTCAGAAGCCGGCGCTGCTGCAGGCCTGGCTCGATAGCGTGCGGCTGCCCGAGGAGCTGTAGGCTGAGGCAAAGGGGCATCGGCGGGCGTGCGGCCCTAGGCCTGCTTATCTGAAGAAACAAAGGCGTATCATTGCTGAAAGGGCACAACCACCCTTTTAGCAATTCATGAGCGAGCAGGATTACTACCTCATAAGCGTGCCGGGCAAAGGCGATTTCGGCCTGCACCACGGCAAACAATTGCTGACTGCCTTCACCTACGACGATTGGTTTTCCAGTCGTGGCCGGGCTACCCTTGCGGATGGGCAAACGCTGGAAATACGCCCGCGCAACATGTGGTGGTCGCATTTTGATGTGGTGCGCAACGACGTTGTGGTGGGCGACATTACCTTCAACTGGAAAGGCCAGGTAATTGTAACCCTGCAAACGGCATCGGGAGAGCAGCAAGGGTTTAAGCTGAAAAGCCAGGGAATTCGGGGTACCCGATTTGTGCTCGAAAACGAAGCCCAAGAGCAGGTGCTGACGTTGGACCTCGCGTTCAAGTGGAACAAGCTGAACTACGAATACCACGTGCAGCTCGCGCCTGGTTTCCCTTTCAGCGAGACCACCGAACTGCTCTTATTTGCCTGCGGCTACGCTACCAATTTATACATGACTATGCTGCTCACGGCGGTGCTGTAAGCAGTGGTTCTGCTGGTCGGCAGCGCGCATGGGCTGGCTTCGCTCAGCAGAGGTTGTGGATAGGGTGTGTGATGCCCGGCGTGTTTGCAGGTACTGCAACCATTGTCTGCGCACGTGGGCTGAAGCCTAAGCTACTTGCCGTTTCGGCACCCGATCGAACCGCTCGAGCACCAGCGGGAAGATGATGATTTCGCCGAACAACGCCGCCGCTACCGAGACGGCCGTGAGCACCCCAAACAGCTCCACGGTTTTCAGCGAGCCGAAGCCCATCACGGCGTAGCCCGCAAACAAAATGATACTGGTAAGCACAATGGTAGGCCCCACGTGCGTAATGGTGCTCAGCCGGGCTTGGTGCGGCGACTGGCCGCCGAGCCGGGCTTGCCGGTAATGGTGGATGTAGTGCACTGTATCGTCGACGCATAAACCCAGCACGATGGCACCAATACTCGCCGTGGCCGTATCGAGGGCAATGCCAAACCAGCCCATTACGCCGAGCAGCACCAGCACCGGAAACAGATTGGGCACTACCGTAAGCAGCGCCAACCGAAAGCTGCGCACGTACAGCCACACCAACCCGAACACCATGAAGGCCGAGAGCAGCAGGCTGTTGGTTTGCGAGGTGGTTACGTACTGCACAATGCGGGCGTACATGGGCTGGTACCCCGCCGGCCGTACCGCGGCTACGGCACCTAGGGTGTTGCGGGCCATGCGCAGCAGGGTATCGGTTTTGGCCGTGAGCTGCCGCGCCGAGAGCATAGCCCCCGAAACGGTGATGCGCCCGGTTTGGCTGGGCACGTGCAGGTATTGCGCTGCCAACTGCGGGTAATCGGCCGTTAGCTGCTCGTGCACTTTCCGGAGCAGGCTTTGGCTGAGGAGCGCCGCGCGGCCTTTGCCCGGAAAGTGCGTTTCGAGGCCGGCTTGGTAGAGCGACTGAAAGCCGAACACGCGCCCCACGCCCGGCAGCGTGCGGGCCGAATCGGCGAAGGCAGCGGCGGCCTGCACCACGGCGGCGTCGGTGAGTTGGTGGCCGGGCTTAGCCTCCACCAATAGCTCCAAGGGCATATAGGGCCCCCAGATTTGCTCCATGGCGTGGTGGTCGTGCACCACGGCGTGGTTTCGTGGAAAATAACCTAGGGTATAAGTATCGGCCCGAAGCAGGGTAGTGCCGGCGGCAGCCAGCAGCACCAAGGCCGCCGAGGCGGCCGTGAATGCGCCTTTACGGCTAAGGATAATTTCGTAGAGCCGCGCCAGCGCCGAGCTGGTGGCGCGCGTGGCCCTAGGTGCCGGCTGGGTCAGAGGCAGTATCAGCACGCCCAGCAGAAAAGTGAACCCCAGGCACAGCACAATGCCCAGGGCCGCAAACAACCCAAAGTTTTGCAGGATGGCCATGGGGCTGGTAACCAGCGCCAGAAAACCCGCCACCGTGGTGAGCATGGTAGCCAAACAGGGCGAAAACGTGTTGCACAGCGCCTGCAACGCCGAGGCTTGCCGCGACATGCCCGGCGCCGCCACCAAGTTGCGTTCATTGATGACGTGCATGGCATCCATAAACCCCAGCAGAATCAGCACCACCGGCAGCAGCACGGTCATCAGGTTAAGTCGGTGACCTAGGGCGCCGTACACGCCCAGCGTAACGTAGGTAGCCAGCCCCACAATGCCCAGCACGTAGAGCAGCAGCCAGCCGTTGCGGTACAGCAGGGCAAACACGGCAAACATCAGCAGGTAGCCCAAGCCCAAAAAAAAGCCAAAATCCTGCTGCGACAAGGCATTCAGGCCGGCGTAAATAACGCCCACGCCGCCCAGGTAAGCATGCGCGCGAGGCACGTGGGCGTACACCGTGCGTTGCACCTCGGCCACAATATTGCCGCGCTGCGCATCAAAATCGGGCAGTTGGCGCAGCTGCACCAGCAAACGCGCCGTGCGGTAATCGGGGCTGAAAAGCTGCTCGCGCAGTACCGTGTGCTTGGCCAGCAGCTGCCGCACTTCGGCCGGCTTGGTGTTGGCCTTGAGTAGCGGTTGGGCGCTGCTACCTAGGGCTGCCCGCTGGGGCACCATGGCGTTGCCCGGCCCAATTACGCCCGCCACGGCCGGAATGCGCTCCAACGCCTGGCTAAGCCGGCGAAAGCGTTGGAAGTACTCCGGCGTCAGTACCGATTGCTCGTCGTGCACTACCACCACCATCACTTCATCGTTGCCGAAGCGCTGTTGAAAGTCGCGGTAAGCTTGCAGGCTGGCGTCGCCTTCCAGAAACCATGCCTCCAAACTATTGTCAACCTGCACAGCGGCCCGCACGCCCGGCCACAACAGCGCGCACACCACCAGCACCAACCCGAGCAGCCAAAAACGAAATTTGTGTAATCCCTCAATCATGTGGGTGCGACAGGGCGGCCGTAGGTGTAATTTGCTTGCGATGAATTGGCGCCACTTTCCTGCTTACCTGCACGAGCGTTTTCCGCTCGTCAACATGGCATTGTTTGCCATCTTGTTCCTCACGGTATTGGCCGTGGCGCAGGCCACCCAACCCGCAAAGCCAGCGGCGTTTGGCCCGCAGGAGGCAGTGGGCATTCTGGCTACAATATCCTTCTTTTTCCGGCTTCGGGTATTCGACGAAATCAAAGATTACGCCTCCGATCTGGAGCACTTTCCGCACCGCGTGCTGCAGTCGGGCCGCGTTACCCTAGGTCAGCTGCAGCGCGTGGCGTGGGCAGGGCTGTTGCTGGAGGCCCCTTGGTCGGCCTGGATGGGCTGGGGCACGCTGCTGACCTGGGTGTTGGTGGTGAGTTACAGCCTGCTGATGCGCTACGAGTTTTTCGTGCGCGAGTGGCTGCGGGCCCGGCTGGTGCTCTATGCCTTCACGCACCTGCTCATCATGCCGCTGATTATTGGCTGGGTGTGGTCGGCCTACGCGGCGCAGCCGCTGCTCTCGGTGCCGCTGCTGCTGCTGGCGCTGCTGAGTTTGCTCGGCGGCTTGTCGTTCGAAATAGCCCGCAAAATTAAAACGCCCGAAGCCGAGCGCACCGGCGTCGATTCGTACTCCCGCTCCCTGGGTTACGTGGGCGCTATTGTGGCCGTGCTGGTGGTGTTGCTGGCCGGCGTGCTGGTGCAAGGCTATTTGCTGAACTTGCTGGCCACGCGCCTATGGCCCTTTGCCCTAATGGGCGTGCTGTATCTGGTAACGGTAGTGGCTTACCTAGGCAGCCTGGCTAAGCCGCGCCCCAAAACCCTGAAAGTGGCCGAGCTGCTGGTGTCGCTGTTCATGCTCACGAGCTACGTGTCCATCATCGTCGAAATTGCCGCTCGACTCTGGTAGATTAAGCGTGTGTTTGGGCTTTTCTACAACGACACTTTGAACGTCATGCTGAGCGAAGCCGAAAGATTTCGCCGGATAGTATTGTCATCCCTCATCTGGCGTACGCCAAGCCAAGGACCTTCTCACGCCCGAATAGCTTTCCCTAGGTCGTGTCATATTGAGCAAAGCGAGACATCTGGCAGCTGAATTCAAATAGCCCCCACTCCCCTCTCTTTTGGAGAGGGGAGTGGGGGCGAGGTTTCGGTAGAGATGCTTCAACTTCGCTCAGCATGACATATACTATCTAGCGAGATGTCTCGACAAGCTCGACATGACGTTCAGCCGAAGCGGTAGAGATGCTTCGGCTGCGCTCAGCATGACCTAGACTTAAATTCTTAAACAGGCTTTAATTTCCTGTTCCATAATCGTCCGCCATTTGCCTCAGCAGCACACTTCGCCGCGCTGCTCTCCATCACCTCGCACCTGCATGATTCTGACCTCCGCCGAACCGCAGCCCCTACGCCATGCCGTGGGCGGCAAAGCCGCTGGCTTGTACCGCCTGCAAGGCGCCGGCGTGCGCGTGCCCGACTTTGTGGTATTGCCGGCCGAGCAGTTCGAAGCGCTTCTCCTAGGTGCTGGCACCGACGCCGATGGCGTGCAGCAACGCCGCGATAAGCTTTTGCACTTTCAGTTAGCGGATGCTGACCGCGCCACGCTCGTAGCCCAACTGCAGCAGTGGAGTTTCCCACAGCAGCCCGTGGTAGTGCGCTCGTCGGTAGCTGATGAAGACGGCCGCCACGACGCCTTTGCGGGGCTGATGGACACCTTTCTGAACCTGACTACGCTGGAGGCCGTGGAGCAGGCCATTGCCCGCTGCGCCGCCAGTGCTTACTCCGAGCGCGTTGTGGCTTACCGGCAGCAAAAAGGCTTGCCACTGGCAGCGCGGCCAGCTGTTATTATTCAGCAGCAAATTGAGCCCACAGCCAGCGGAGTGCTGTTCTCAACCTTTCCGGAGTACCCGCAGGAGTTGGCCGTGCACGCCGTGTGGGGCTTCGGCGAAGGCTTGGTGAGCGGTGCCTTGGCGCCCGACGAGTTCTACTTCAGCAAGCAGACCGGGCAGGTGCACCGCCAAATCATTGCCAGCAAAGACCAGCAGTTTGTGGCCCGCCCCGAAGGTGGGCTAATGATGCAGGCTGTACCCCCTGCACAGCAACACGAGCCTTGCCTGAGTGCCGCGCACCTAGGGCAGCTTTTCGGCATCGGTACGCAGCTGGAACAGGCCTTTGGCGGCCCGCAGGATGTGGAGTTTGTGGTGGCTGGCGAGCAGCTGTGGGTGGTGCAGGCGCGGCCCATTACGCAGCCCATTCCGGAGGTGGTGGTGTACGACAACTCCAACATTCAGGAAAGTTACTGCGGCGTAACCACGCCCCTCACGTTCAGCTTTGCGCAGCGGGCCTACGCCACCGTGTACCGCCAAACCATGCACGCCCTAGGTTTGCCAAAGGCCGAAATTGCGGCGCACGAGCCCGTTGTAACGCAGCTGCTCGGGTTGGTGAAAGGCCGCATTTATTACAACATTAACAACTGGTACCGCGGCCTGCAATTGCTGCCTTCGTTTCGGCAAAACAAGGCCGATATGGAGCGCATGATGGGTCTCGAAGAACCCGTTGACTTTGTGCAGACGCAGGAGAAAAGCCTGCCCGCCAAGTTGCGCATGGCCCCGCGGCTGGTGCTTAACCTGACGCGGCTGATGTGGGCTTTTTCGCGCCTCGAGGCTGCCGTAAAGGCGTTTCATGCCTGCTTCGAGCAACATTACCAGCGTTTCTACCGGCTGCAGCTCAGCCAGTTTAGCACCGACGCGCTGCTGGCCGAAAAAGCGCGCCTCGACGACGAACTGCTTGGCAACTGGAGCACGCCCATCGTCAACGATTTTTACGTGATGATGACAAACGGCCGCGCCGTGCGCCTGCTGCAAAAAGCCGGCGCCGCCGAGCCGGAGGAACTACTGCGCCGCTACCTGGCCGGCGACCAAGACCTGGCCAGCACGCAGCCCACCAAGCATATGCTGGCCCTGGCCAACTTGGTGCGCCCCAACGCCGCGCTGCGCCAGCTCATTCTGGCACAGCGCACCGATTTGCCCGAGCAAATGCAGCAACAGGCACCCGAGTTTGCGCACGAGGTAGCCACGTTCATCAGCCGCTACGGCGACCGTACTGTGGGCGAGCTAAAGCTCGAAACCCAAACCATGCGCACTAACCCGCAAATCTTCTATCAGTACTTGCGCAACTACTTAGCTGCCGAAGCACCCGCCAGCCTAGGTACCCCCGGCAGCCACGAGGTACTTACCGAGGCCCAAGCCGAAGTAAAAGCTTTGCTTGCGGGTAAACCGTGGCTGCTGCAGCGCCAAGTACGCCGCCAGCTGCAGCAGTTGCAGCAGGCCATCCGCAACCGCGAATCGCTGCGGCTGGAGCGTACGCGGCTGTTTGGCATGTACCGTGCCTTGTACCTGGCTATGGGCGAGAAGCTAGCGGCCACCGGGTTGCTACAGCAGCCCAGGCAAATCTTCTTCCTGACCGAAGCCGAAGCCACTACCACGCTGAAAGAAGGCCACATGGCCGATTTACCGGCAACTTTGGCCGCGCGGCAACAGGAGTTTAGCGCCAACCAGCGCGCCGACGTGCCCGCCCGCGTGGTGGTGCCTTCGCCGCCGCTTGCGCCCGCCGAGCACATCGAAACCAGCGAAGCCCTGATGCGCGGCACGGGCTGCTACCCCGGCCAGGTAAGCGGCGAGGTGCTGGTCATTACCTCGCCCGAAGACAACCTAGGCGTGGCCGGCAAAATCGTATGCGCCCTCCGCACCGACCCCGGCTGGGCAGCGCTGTTTCCGGCCTGCCGCGCCGTTATCATCGAAAAAGGGTCGTCGTTGTCGCACTCGGTTATCCTGCTGCGCGAATTGGGCATTCCTACCATCATCAACGTGCCGGGCATTACCAGGCGCCTGCGCAGCGGTCAGTTCGTGCGCCTCGATGGTGCCACCGGCGAAATTGAACTGATGTAACGCTGGGCTCAGCCAAACCCATTGCAGCGCTATGGTTCGCCAGCACCTAGGGCTTGATCTGCCGGCGCAGGGCCTCGATTTGCATTTGTTGCTCCCGAATGGCCTCCAACAGCACAGCCGTCAGGCGCCCGTAATCGAGGCTCTGGTGGCCGTTGGCATCCTTGCTCACCAATTCCGGGTATTGCTTTTCTACCTCCTGCGACACAAACCCAACCTGCGGTTTATTAGAAAACCGCTGCTCCGGAAACTCGTCGGTTCGCCAGTTATAGCGTACGCCCCGTAGCGCCAGTACTTTGCTCAGGGCGTTACGAAGGGGTTGCACATCGGTTTTGTACCGAGCATCCGACATTTGCGTAATGGCGCCGCTGGCCAGTACGTCGCCGATTACGTGCAGTGTAGCCTCGGGCTTGGGGGTGCCGATGCCTACCCGCACCGCATAGTCGCCGGCACCACCTAGGGCTAGGCTGTTGCTTTGGCTAACCGTAGCGCGGTAGCCAATGGCCCCCGCGTTTTGCAGGTCGCCCGCGCTGGGCCCGGCCCGAAAGCCAAGGGCTATGTTTTTACTGCCGCTGGTATTGGTCATGCCGCTGGCCGCCCCTACAAAAGTGTTGTACGCACCCGTCGATTCAATACCGCTGGCGGCGCCCAGGTAGGTGTTGTCGTTGCTGCTGGTGTTCTTAGTGCCGCTGTTGGCGCCGACAAACGTGTTGTTTCTGCCGTCGGTGTTGGCTTGGCCGCAAGCCAATCCGGTAAAGGTGTTAGCGCTGCCGGTGGTGTTGGCTTTGCCGCTGTTGCGCCCGCAAAACGTGTTGCTGATGCCGGTGGTGTTAGCCGTTCCGCTTTCGCTCCCCACAAAGGTGTTGTCGAGGCCGGAGGTGTTTCTCTGGCCGCTGTGCGTGCCAACAAAGGTGTTGGCACGGCCTGTGGTATCGGCCGCGGCGGGGCCGCTCCGATATCCCAAATACACGTTCCGGTTGTTGTGCTGCCCTAGGTTTAGCCCGCCCCGGGCCGTCACACCCACGCCCACAGCGCCAGCGGCGAGTTCCTGGCCGTCGCCCGTAACAGCTGCCGTGCCAATATTTATGTCCGTAACGTTCAGCGTCGACTCTTCTGCCCGGCTTCTGCGTTTTTTGCGGCCGTTACTTTTGCCGTTGGCTTGGCCGTTCGAGCCGCCAAAGCCCAGCCATAAAGCAGCTAGCGCCGAGCCAGCCAATAGCGGTAGGGCATAAGCCCAAGAGGTAGTGTTTTGCATACTAATACATTGATAAAATGGATGCCGATTCACAATTAGCATCAAGAAATGTGTGAATATTCTGTTTGTCAATATGATTATTTGTGTTTTGTGTGCCTTCGCAGAAAATAACCTGTGCAGGTAAATGCACGGGCTGGTAGGGCCAAGTGGATACCGGTTGCCTTACCTTCGTCCGCCATGCCGCAGCTACTTCGCATTCCGTACCAAGGCCAATTGCCCGACTGGTTCTGGCAGGTGCCGGCACGTGTCTACCAAAACCAACCGTATCGGCCCGACGAGAACCCCGCCCTAACCGAGCAGTTGTTCGCGCACGAAGCGGAGCGCAACGGTATAGTGCTTTTTGGCACTGCCGATGCCGGGCTGCGCCTGGCCGGCATCTTCCCCAAAAACAGCTCCGATGCCTACTTTGGCTTTTGGGAAACCCTGAACGATGCTGCCAACAACGAAGCCGCTTTTGCAGCTTTAGCCGATGAGGCGCGGCAGCAAGGGTACAGCCGCTTGGTAGGGCCGTTGAACTTCAGCACCTATCACGCTTACCGCCTGCGCCTAGGTGAGCAGCCGCCCTCGTGGGGGCACTTCGACCGGGAGCCTGTGAATCCTGCGTACTACCCCGGGCTACTCACGGCCCTAGGTTTTCAGCCGATCAGCACCTTCGAGAGCCGCCTAATTCGGCCAGAAACGGTACCTGCGGTGTTTGCCGACAAGGACATGCTGCTGCGGGAGTTGGGCAAAATTCCGTACGATTTCATTCCGCTCACGCCCGAGGTCTGGGAGCAGCACGAGCCCGAAATTTACGAGCTGGTGCAAGCCATTTTCGGAGCTAATCCGGCTTATCGACCGGTTTCACTCAAGCAGTTTCGGCTGCTTTACAACCGCCATTATGCCGAGCGCCTGTGCCCTTACACCTCGGTGCTGTTTCGCGACCAAGCCAACGGGCAACTGGCAGCGCTGAGTTTCTGCCACCCCAATTACCAAGCCCTGCAATTGCCCGCCCACGAGCACCCCGTGTTCGAGCGCGATTTTGCCAAGCTGCCCCGCAAAGTGCTGCTGGCCAAAACCGTAGGCGTACACCCGGAGTACCGCCAGCGCGGACTGATGTCGTACATGGGTGCGTATGGCATGGTGCACTTTCGCGAGCGGTACGAAGAAGTCATCTTCTGCCTGATGCGCACCGGGAATTACTCCCTGCACTTCACCGACGGCCTCGACTACGAGGTGGCCGAGTACGCGCTGTTTGGCAAGGAGCTGTAGCGCGGGCTTTAGCCCGCGTTTGCCAGAACGGCCGGCACTGCAGAAGCGCGAATTTTGGCTACGCCGACCTATGGGTATATTCCGCGTCCGCAGATAGTAAAATCAATCGGTCAGTAGATTAGAAATTACTATCCGTGGGCTGCGGACTACAACCGAAGGTCGGCGTAGCCAAAATCCGCGCTACATTCAACGAAGCGGGAGAGATGCTTCGACAAGCTCAGCATGACGGGCTGGGTATCATTTCAACCACCCTATGCCCACGCCGCTCCAAGCGCGGAATTCATCTGAGGAGGGAGGCTAGCTATAGTGTCTAACACCCATCGCTCTTGCAGTTTGAAAAGAACGTTAAGCTACGATGCTTGCACAACCGGCACCTGAGCACGTAGCGGCTGCAGCTGCGCCAAGGTGTTGAAGTAGCTCTGCACCACGCGCGGCAAGAAGGGGTAGGAGCTGACGGTGTGCGCCATCAGGTACATGCCTAGGCGGTGCAAGCCGAAGTCGAGAGCGGCCAGGCCGGCAACACGGTTGAACTCCTCGGCATTGCCGAACAGCCCCGTACGGGCCTGCAGCTGTTGGCGGTAAAACTCCAGGTATACCGGGCGCAGGTGGTAGCGGTCGGCATCGAGCACAAACGACAGCAGCTCCACCACATCGTACTGCGGCACGTGGTAAGTAGCCAGCTCCCAATCGTAGGCGCAGAGCTGCAAACCCAGGGCCGTGCGCCGAAAGCAGGTGTTGCGCGGGTTCAGGTCGTTGTGGATGAGGGTTTTGGGGTGCTTCGCAAGCTCGGCCCAGTACTCCGGAATAGCCCGAATGGCCTGCTGCAGGTCAGCTACGTTCGTTGCGTCGTAGAGCGTCGGAAAGTGTGTAGCAGCGTTGTGCAGCAAGGCCTGACACAAGGGGCTGAGCGCCTGCATATAGGCTTCGGAAGGCTGATCGGGCCAGGCGGTGCGCGAGTGGCCGGGCTGCAGGTGGGCGGCGTGCCACTCGGCCAGGGCACCTAGGGCAGCACGCAGATGCTCATCGGTCCAGTGCGCGGGCGTCATCACCGAGTTCAGCAGCTCCACATCGGCAAGGTACTCCATCAGAATGGCGTGTACCTCGTGGGCTTCGTCGTGGTGCAGGCCCCAAATGGTGGGCATCAGGGCGGCGCGGCCGTGCGCGGCGTACACCTGCAGCTCGCGTTGGTGGGTGTGGTAAAAGCCCGTGCGCGTAGCAAACGGAGGGTACACCGCTGCCAGCTCGCCGCCGCAGGCCTGCGCCAGGCTGCCGAGCATGGCCGATACCTCGCGGCCCGGGGGCTTCAGCTTCAGCACCATGTCGCGCGTTTGCAGTTCGCCTTGGGCTTCAAACGTTACGCGCAAGCCAAAGTGGCCTACGGGCCGGTTGGTTTGGCCCGCCGTGAGCACCACCAGAATGCTGGCCGAATTATCGAGCGGAAGGGGGCTTACCTCGTGCACTCGAATGGCGCGCTCGGGCGCGTGGGCCTGCATCAGGGCTTCGAGGAAAGCCGCCGAGCAGTAGTGCGCAGCGCTATGCATGAGCCGAAACCAAAACGGGAGCTGGAACCGACGCCGGCACCAGGGCCGAATCGAGCACGCGCACATCGCGGAAGTAGAAGCAGGCGCCGGGCTGCCGACCTAGGGCCAGCGAAGTTGAGCGGTCGAGCGGTACGCCGGGCACTACGTGGGAGGCGTGCTCTTGCAGCAGGTTCCAGAACACGAGGCGCAGCGGCTGCTGCGCGCGGCCCATAAGGGCGCGGCTGGTGCGTTGAAACTCCGCGGGGCTCACGTATTCGAAGATGTTGGATAGGCTGGCTTTGCTGATGTGCTGGCCGGTTTCGGAAAACAGAAACTCGGTAGCCTCGCCGGTAACCACCGCAAGCTTGCCTTGCTGCAGCAGGGCGCGCAGGCGGTAAAAATTTTGCTGCTGATAACAGGGCGGCAAAATGGCTTCGGGCAGGTTTTCGGCCCCGAAAAAGAAGAACCGGAAAAAGAAATTGTCGCGCAGCAGCTCCGTGGATACGTGCCGCACCAAGCGGCGGTAAAACGCCTCGCCGCCCGACTCGGGTGCGTAGCGAAACAGCTTGGTGTCGCGGCCGCGGCTGAGGTTGGCGTCGTCGAAGTAGCTGATAAATTGGTCTTCGAACGCGGTGCCGTGCAGGGCATCCATAAACCAGCGCCGCTGCTCCGTTAGGCTATCGAACGCAATGAGGCGGCGCACGTTGGCTTGCAGCTCGGGGCTGAGCGTGGGCAAGAAACCCAGCAGGTAGCTCTCGAGGCGGCCGGCCGGCAAAATACCCGCCGCGTGGCTTTCGAAAAACGGTGCCCAATAGGCGCGCAGCTCTTCGGGTAGGGTAGGCTCCAGGGCGTGCCACGCGGGCAGCACGGCGGCGGGGCCATCGAGCCCCAGCAAGGCGCGCAACACCTGCGGCTCGTGGTGCAGAATAAGGTGCTGTTTGAAATGCAGCAGGTGGTTTTGCACCGGGTTCAGGTCGATGGCGGTTACGCTGCGCGGCTCCTGCAGCAGCACGTTGAGGGCGTTGCAACCCGCCGAGCTAATCACCAGCACGTCGTCGGTGGGCTGCAGCTGCAACGCCTGGCACAGCGTGGTGCTGCTCTCCCACACCAACGAATAGCGAATGCGGTCGAGGGCCACGTTATAAAATTCGGATTGCATTGGGTGCTAGCGGAGCTGGTGGTACAGAATTTTGGATAAATGACGGCTATCAACCGGAAGATGCTGGCGGCGGAGTATTCGGTTGCAAAGGCCCACCGGAAAATGTTGGGCCAGCGCGGTGCGCACGGCGGCGTCCGAAACCGTACCCTGGTAGTACACATCGAAGCCCGTGGGCGTGGCCCGGGCGGCCGCGCGCTCCATGCCCGGCAAGGAGCAGAGTACGTGCTCCACCTGGTAATGCTGCACGCCCTGGCAAATGGCCTCGTTGCCTTTGCGGCCGGTAAGCCACAGCAAGCCTTGCGCGTCGAGGTAGCCAAAATCGCCGGTGTGCAGCCAGGTGCCGGGCTCGGCCGCCACGTGCGCGCCTTGCACGCACACTTCGCCTACCTGGTGCTGCGTGCCGTTGGGCAACTCCACCACACCTAGGGGCTGCAAACGGCAGCTTAGGCCCGCTTGCACTGGCCCCACGCAGTAGCCGCTGCGCGGGTTGGTGGGTGCTTCGGCAAGGCGCACGGCAATGGGCTCGGCTTCCGACGACCCGTAAATGACGTACACCGCAGCTCCCGCAAAGCAACTGCGCAAGCGTTGCAGCAGGCTCTCGGGCACCGGCGAGCCGCCCACACCTAGGGCCCGCACGTGCGGCAAGGGCGTGGGGTGGTGCTGCTCGAGGTAGCCGCACAGCGCCGCAAAGTAGAACACGTTGCCCGTGAGGGTTTCGGCCTGGGTGGTTTGCAGCTGTTGCACCAAGCGGGCAGG
The DNA here is from genome assembly GCF_003574965.1 of Hymenobacter oligotrophus. Classification (NCBI taxonomy): domain Bacteria; kingdom Pseudomonadati; phylum Bacteroidota; class Cytophagia; order Cytophagales; family Hymenobacteraceae; genus Hymenobacter; species Hymenobacter oligotrophus. Next base: position 355,545 of record NZ_CP032317.1, read on the forward strand.
CTGCAGGTTGGCGAGTTGGCCCCAGGGTACATCGGGCAGCACGCTCAGGGCCCCAACCGCGAGGTTGTGCAGCAGCACGTTCGGAAACAGCGGAAAATCGCGCTGCCCCGGCCACGGCGGAAACACCTGCTTCAGTACCTCGTGCTGGGCCGTAAGCACCGCGTGGCTGCGCCGAATGGCCTTGGCTTGCCCCGTGGAGCCCGAGCTGTGCGACACCAGCGCGGGTTGCGTGGCCGGCACCGCTTGGGGGGGCAGCAGCTCGGCCGTGCCTAGGTGCTGGGGCGCCCCCAGCAAGCGCACACCCAGGCCCCGCAGCAGCCAGTTGTAGCGCCGCGCGCTTTTGTTGGGTACCAACGCCGCCCCAACCCCGTTGCGGCGCAACAGCCCGAGCACCCCCACGGCAGATGCTCCGGCTGGCGGCAGCACGGGCACGGCTCCCAGGCTCATCACGGCGAGTAAGCCGCAAATCAACTCGGCGCCCACGGGCAAGCCCAACAGCACGGGCTGGCCGGCGCGCGTATTGTGCTTGCGCAACAACTGCTGGTAGGCGGCGATGCGCTGGCCTAGGTCGCGGCCGGTATAGGCGGTTGCCAGCCCGGCCGTAGCCCCGCCCGGCCACACCAACAGCACTTGCTCGGCTTGCTGCAGCAGCGTACGGTGAATGTGGTGGTAGAAGTTGGGCAAAGGCACGGGGCTTTAAGGAGTGGCGAAGCCAATTACCAAATTTGTAAAATAACCAGCACACCCCAACGTTACGCGGCGGTGTATTTCTGCTTTTCTCCAAGCGAAAATCGGCTGGTGCTGCCCGCCCGGCCACCCCGCCAGCAGGCGTAGCTAAGCACTAGCTTTACAGGGCGGTTGCCAGCAACTTGCACTCTGCCAGCCTGGCGGTACTTTGCTGCGCCAAGCTACGCGCTGCCGCTGCAGGCACTTGCTGTTTGCGTTGCTTTTTCATCATTAACCGCTGCCAAGTCAGCCCGATCTTAGCCAACTTATGCGCCTGAAAAGCTTGCTTATTGCGGTAGTAGTGCTGTTTTACTTTGCGGGCATGGCCCTGGGCGCCCCCTTTGCCAAAACGCCTGCCGATTTTGGCTACCGGCACTTGCGTTGCGCCTTCGGCCGCGACACTGTAGACGTGCTCGTGATGTCGAAGCCGGGCGAGGAGCAACAGCGCAAACCCGTGCTGCTGGTGGTACAAGGCTCCTTGCCTAGGCCGCTAATCGTGCCGCACGCCAACGGGGCCTACAATTGGTTTGGCTTCACACCTAAATTATACACCGATGCGTACCACTTGGTGATTATCGGCAAGCCGGGCATACCGGTGCTGGCCGAGCAAACCGAGTTGCAACGCAACCTGAGCTATTTCGAGCCGAAAACGCAGGCACCGCCCGCGGCATACTGCCAGCGCAATTACCTCGATTACTACGTGGCCCGCAACAATACCGTGCTTAAGTACCTGGCTAAGCAGCCTTGGGCTGATAGGCGCCGCATAGTGGCGGCGGGGCACTCCGAGGGCAGCAACGTGGTGGCTAAAATGGCTGCTACCAGTCGCCAGCTTACGCACGTAATTTACCTGAGCGGCAACCCCCTAGGTCGGATGTCTACGATAGTAACCCAACAGCGCAGCGCCGAGCCCACGGCCAGCGCCGAGGAAGCGTTTCGGAACTGGCAGCAGATTGTGGATAAGCCTGATGAAATTACTTGTGGCCCCGGCGACTCCCCCAAAACCACCTACTCGTTTTCGGTTCCGCCCATGCAGTACCTGCGCAAGGCCCGCGTGCCCGTGCTGGTGGTGTACGGCACCCGCGACGCCGCTGCGCCCTTCAACGATTACCTCCGATTGGAGCTGATGCGGCAACGAAATACGCGGGTGTCATTCAAGGAATATCCCGGCCTCGAACACAATTTCTTTGGATTCAAGAATGATAAGGTCGATTACGACCAGTTTCACTGGGACGATGTGGCGCAGGATTTCCTGAGCTGGGTTGAGGGCAAGCCGATGAATGCAGTGAAGCCCGATGCCGGCGCGGCAATTTCTACCAAACCCTAGGTGCTCGGCTGCCAAAAGCGGCAAAACAACGGGCCCCTCCGCAATGCGGAGGGGCCCGTTGTTTTGCCGCTCAAGTAATGTTGCTTTACAACGACTTGCCGCCGAAACGGCCACCAAAAAAGTCGCCCTTTTTCCAGGTGGGGCGCTGCGGCTCGTTGGCCACTTGGTAACCGATCAGGAAGTTCAGCTGCACGTACTTCTTGCCGGCCTCAAAGTCGAACAGGCCGTTCATGTCGTCCTGCGGTTTGTGGTAGGTTTCGGCGCGCCACTTTTGCACCAGCTGGCTCAGGTTGTTCTGGCCGTCGGTGGTGCGGTTGCCGTACTTAATGTGCAGGGCCGGAATGCCCTGCGTAACGAAGCTGTACTGATCGGAGCGGATAAAGCGGTTTTGCTCGGGCTCGGGGTCGGCTTCCACCGTCAGGCCGAGGTAGGCCGCGGCTCTGTCCACTGGCTCCGAGAGCGAGGAGTGCTGGGCACCTAGGGGCACCACCGACAACAACGGCGCAATGATGGTGGGCATGTCGGTGTTCACGTCGGCCACAATTTTGGCCTTGGGCACCGTGGGGCTGGAGGCAAAGTAGGCCGAGCCGAGCAGGCCCAACTCTTCGCCGGTTTGCAGCACCAGCAAAATGCTGCGCTTGGGCTTTTGCTTGATGCGCGAGTAGGTGCGGGCAATTTCGAGCACCGAAGCCACGCCCGAAGCGTTGTCGTGGGCGCCGTTGTAAATGGAGTCGCCTTTTACGGGCGTGCTGATGCCGATGTGGTCGAGGTGGGCCGAATGCACCACGTATTCGTCGCGCAGCACCTTGTCGGAGCCCGTAATCTTGCCCACCACGTTGTACGAGTCGAAGTCCTGGTACGTCGAGCCGAAGCTGAGCTTGGCCGTGCTGTTGAGGGCCGTGGGGGCCGGCTTGCCCGCGCGCAGGGCGGTAAAAGCGCGGCTGGTATCGGATGAGGCGGCCGCAAACAAGCGCTGCAGCGTGGCGGCGCTAATGTTTCCGAGCACTTGCACGCCGGTAGCGTAGCTGCGCGAGGCCGCCACTTTGCCGTTGGTGCCGAGCACGCTGTAAGCGCCGCGGCGCAAATTGGGCAGGGTGCCTTTCGGGTTGGTGGAAGCCACAATTACGCCCACCGCGCCGTGTTGCACCGCGTTTTGCATAATCATGGTCAGGTCTTGGCTAGCCGCCGACACCGTTGACGGAAACGCGCTGGGCGCCCCGCGCACAATTACCGCAATCTTGCCTTTGGCATCGAGGCCGGCGTAGTCGTCGTAGCCCAGCTCGGGCGCCGATATGCCGTAGCCTGCAAACACCAGCGGCGCCTCTAGTTGTACGCTCGGCAACTCGGGGTTGGGGTAAAACACGAAGTCTTGCCCGGCGGCGAGCGGCGTGGCTGCCGTTGCGCCGGCCGTTAGCGCAAAGCTGCTTTCGGGTTTCAGGAAAGCGCGGCGCAACCGCACGCGCTGCACGTACGAGCCGTTTTCGCCGGCCGGTTTCACGCCGTATGCCTTCAGTTGCTTGGTCACGTAGTCGACGGCCATTTGGTAGCCCTCGGTGCCGGGCTGCCGGCCTTTCAGCTTGTCGTCGGCGAGGTACTGAATGTGGGCCTTGATGTCGTCGGGCCGAATTTGCCCCACGGCGGCGGCCACTTTCTTATCGATGGTGAGCGACTGGGCCGCCACTGGCCCGGCTAAGGAAATCAAGCTGCCCGCAACGAGCAGCGAACGGAAAAAGGCCATTGATGAAGCAAAGGTGTATGGAATGCCAAAGGTACTGGCTGCGGCGCCGAAGGTTGCACGCCGGCAGCCAATAGCGCCGCATTGCCGGCAACGTACGCCCTGGCCCCTAGGTGCCGGCGCGCCCAAGAGCCAACGGCACCTAGGGCCTTGTGGGGCCGCCTGCCTAGGGCTTGGCAGGCGGCCACGCGGAGCAACGCGGCTACTCGTGGGCGGGGCGCACCACGTCTACCAGCTTGTGTTGCTGCTGCATGATCTGCAGGTCGTACTGCGTCAGGTCGAAGGGCTCTGCGTCGTAGTTTTCGCGCTTGTCGAGGGCGGCTACCTCGCTTTGGCGGTTGGTTTGGTAGGCGTTCTGCTGCAGGCGCAAGCTGTTGCCGTTTACTTCCACCACTTTCAGCAGGGTGTAAAAGCCGGGCTCGTCGGTTTCTACGTGGTACAAATCGCCCACGCGGGGCTGCGCAAGCAGCTGTGCGTCGTGGCGCCGGCCGGCAAGATCCGTAGCAAACGAGCCAGCCACCATAAGCCCCAGCAAGGCCAGCCCCGCAAAGTGCCACTTCGGCACGCGGGCCCGCGCTTTGGCGGCCGCAAAGTGCGGGTGCAGCTGGGCCGGCAGCTCGGCGGCGGGCAGCACCTGCTGGCAGTGGCCGCATTGCAAACCGCCGGTTTTGCCAAACGGAAACAGCGGAATCCAATACACGTGGGCGTAGCGGCCGAGCACGCTCAGGCGCAGCGCATCGGGGGTGCCGCAGGCCTGGCAGGCGGCGCCGGGCACCGGCTCGGTAAGTAAATGCGACGAATTGCTGCCGTAAACAATCATTGCCTAGCGCGTGCGTTGGTGTGCGGGTGCAATAGTAGCATTTTACCTAGGGTAAAACTACCCAGACGCTGCCGTGGCCCGGCAAAATATGGTTGTGCCCCAAACAAACCGGGGCCGGCACACCCGAATGGTGTGCCGGCCCCGGCGCCTAAAGAGTTGGAGCAAAGACCTTAGGCCGAGCGGCCGTTGCGTTCCAGGGTTTGCAGCAGCTGCTCGATGCGCTCGGAGTGTTGGTCTATCTGGCCGAGGCCGGCGCGGGCTTCTTCGATTTGGCCGCGCTTGTACTGCGCTACCAAAGCTTGGCCGGCATCGAGCATGCGCTGCAGCACGCGCTCAATCTCGAACACCTCGGTGCCTTGGTACTTGGGCTTCACCACCGCATCGAGCCACTGACGCAGCGGGTTTTGCCGAATGTCGAACAACGACGCCTCGGCCTCGCGCACGCCGTAGAGCACGGAGCGCAGCCGCGATTTGAAGAGCACCTGCTTGATCCTGGCTTGCTGAAAGTCCAGGGTAGAAATATCCATACGGAACGGGGTAGGGCGTAGGAGCAGGGTGGGGGTTAGGAGGCGGCGTTGCCTTCGAGCGATTTGCGCGCGTTTACCAGGTCGGTTACTTCGTAGGCGAATACCACAATGCCGGCTTTCTCATCGCCTTCGTAGTAAAGTTGGTAAGTTAGGTTGATGTAGGACGGCGTAAGCTGACGGGTGTCGTCGCGTTCCAGCATAATCAGCAGCTCGTTGCCCTGGTAGGTTTCGCCGGTTTGGTACACGCGGTCGAGCAACTCAATGTAGCCTTGGTCGACCACCTCGGGCACGGCCTCGGCCACGGTGTTGCCCACGAGCTGGCGGTGCGGAAACAGCTGCTGGTACTTCGGGTTCACGAAATCGAACCGGTGCTCCGGGCCGCGTAGCAGCGCAATCAGGGCCGGCGCCTGCATGAAGATGTTGAGCAGGGTTTGGCGTTGGCTTTGGGCCAGCTTAAAGCTTTCGTAGGCTTGGTCCGACAGCACGGCCTGCTCCTCGTTGGCGCGCAGCAGCTCCTCCACCATCTTCTTCTGGTCCGTAATGTCGATGCTGCCGCCCACGCGCAGCACAATGTTGCCGGCTGCATCGAGGCGGGGCACGGTGCGCATCAGCATCCAGCGGTATTCGCCTTGGTGGTTGCGCAGGCGGTACTCGTGCTGGTACTCCTCGGTGGAGTAGCGCACCCGCTCCCAATCCTCGGCCAGGCGCAGCTGGTCTTCGGGATGGATGGCGTTTACCCACTCGCCGGCCACCAGTTGCTCGTGCGAGAGGCCGGTAAACTGCGTCCAGCGTTGGTTAAAGTAATCGGCGCGGCCATCAGGCTTGGAGCTGCTCACCAGCACCGGCAGGGCGCCCAGCACAAAGCGCGCGTATTCCTGGGCCTCGGCCAAGGCTTTTTGCATGTCCTGAGCCCGCCGCTCGGCCTGGTACTGCTCCGTTATGTTTTGGGTGCGCTGCAAAATGTACTGCAGCTTGCCCTCGGCGCCGAGCACGGGGTAGTGCGTGGCCTGCCAGTACATCTCCTCGAAGCCGCCGCCTTGCTCGGCCGGCAGCTTCAGGTCGTAGCGAATAACGGGCATGGTGTGCGGCTGCAGGTGCTGGCGCACGTGCTCGTGCGAGCGTTCAATTTCGTCGCCTTGGTTCTGATCGGCCACCGGGTACGCCTCAAAAATGTGGCGGTTTACCACTTCGTCGCGCGGCTTCAGCGAAGCCGCCACGTGGGCGTCGGTGTTGTCGAGAATGGTGCCGTCGGGGGCCATCAGCAACAACGCATCGGGCAAAGAGCGAAACAGCTGCTGGTAATCGACGGAAGAAGGTAGCGCGGCGGCCATAGAAGCAAAAACGAAAACGGAAATACGCGGCTTGCGGCAATGGAAACAGCCGCAAAGCTACAATGTTGGCAGCCCCGAAGCCACAACGAAAGCCGGCACCCCGCCGCCGGCACTTGGCCGCGCGGCGGGGTGCCGGCAAAGTATTGTGAGCCAGCTACCTAGGGCCGATGGTGGGCTTAGCGCAGGCGCACGTCGTCGTCGAGGCGGCGCTCCACAATGTGGCTGCGCTGCGGCCCTAGGTGCCCCGCGGCGCGCTGTTGGCCGGGCAGCAGGCGGTCGGGGTCGGGCACGGGCGAGCCGCCCTCGCCAATGGCGCGGTGCTGGATGCCCATTTCGTGCACGTTCGCGGCGCCGGCGTGGTCGAGCAAGTCGCGGGCGCGTTCGGCCTCGGCCAAGGTGTGGGTGTGCACCGTAATTACCGAGCCGCGGCGGGCGGCGTTGGCGAGGGCGCGCGTATCGGAGTCGGGGTGGCCGCTAAACACGGCCCGGAAAAAGCGGTGGAAAGCATCGTTCTCGCCGAACTCGCCCGTGGGGTTTTCGGTGGTAACGGTGGAGCTTTGCGAGATGTCGACGTCGGCTTCGGCAAAGCCATTTTGCGCGAGCTGGTCGGCCGCGCGTTGGGCGGCGTCGGCGTTCGGAAAAACACCAATTACGGTTTGTGCCATGGTTGTGGACGGGGGGTTAGGTGAGAAGATGAACGGAGCAGTAGCAACGCGCGCCGGGCGCGGTTAGCATGTGTTACGGCCGAGCGCCCGGCTGGTTGATGCAAAGTGCAGCCCCACACCCGGTGCGCCCCCTAAGTGGTTTTGTACAAATACCAGCCGCCACCCAAGGGCCTGATGACGATGATGCGTGCGGGACTCATGGCGGGCACCTCGGCGGGGTTGGGTTGGTAAAGCAAGCCCACGGTATCGTTGGTTACGCCCCCAATCAGAAACTCGAGGCACGAGCCGCAGGCAGTAGCGCGGCGCGTAAGGCGCCGGATGTAAAGCTGTTGCAACTGCGCCTTGATGGCGGGGTCGGTGTTGGCTTGTTGCTCGGCGGCGGGCGTGGGCTCGGCAAAGTAGCCGCGCGTTTGCACGGTGCGCACCACGTCGTCGAACCCGGCGCGGTTGCGGTTGAAGTGCTCGATGATTTGCGCATCGGCGCCCACCCACAGCTTTAGGTTGCCGACGGTAAACGTGTGGTCGGCGTCGGGGTGGCTTTGGTTGTAGCGGCTCACCTCGGCGGCGGGCATGCCCTCCATCAACTGCAGCATTTGCCGGCCCAGGTTGGTGCTTGCCAATCCCCGCACGGCCTGCAGCTTCCAGTCGTCGGCTTCCTTTACAAAGTGCAGGTAAAAATCGGCCGTAGTGGCGGTGTCGCGCAGCTCCACAGCCACTACGGCCGAGGCGTTGTTTTGCTGCAACAGCCGGCACTCGCGCTGCAGGTTGGCCGGTATTTGCTGGCCCAGCGTGTGCGCTTTAGCTTGCTGAGCGGCCTCGCAGCACAGGTAATTTTTCATACGGGGCCACTGGCCCTTGCCCACAAAACGTTTGGCAATCTGGAGCGGCTCCTCGGGCGCCCAGGCCTGCGCGGCGGGCGTTCCGCTCAGCAGCAGGGCCGCCGCCCAACTCGTTGCCAATACCCGTAGTTTGCGCTTCATAATTAATTGCTAACGTTGCCTGGGGCCGCTGGCCAAGCACAACACGCGCTCGGCGCCCTGCGTTACGAACACCGAATCTACCCACATAAAATCCCTTCCGGCCATGGCCAAGTCGCAAAACGCCCGAAAAGAGAAAAAAAAGGAGCCCGTAAAAACGGATAAAGAAAAGAAAGCTGCCAAGGAAGAAAAGAAACGCCAGCGCGACCGTAGCAGCGAGTAAATTGCTGCAAGCGAATGCGAAAAACCGCATGCTAACCGGCTGCTGCTCATGGAGCGGCAGCCGGTTTGGCTAATTGCGGCACTGTTGCGTAGCCGATGCAAGCCTTCCGTTCGGCATACGTAAGGCACCGCGCGGCGCCAAGGCAAATATCACGGCGCCCTCCCCAACAAAACGGGCAGCTTGGAGCTGGCTCGGAAGCAAAGTTGCTCGTGCCCCGGTATCCGTCGGATCTGCTTGGTGCGCTAGCGCCTGTCCCGGCCGTTGCCAGCGGTGGCGGGCCACTGCATCAGAAGTTTAGCTGGGCTTGCAGGCGCAGCAGGCTACCGCGCTGGCGGTTGCCCTGGGTTTGAAAATCCTCGAAGCGCCGCGCCGACCACGTGTACATCGCTACCAGCTCGAAAAACTTCAGGGGTTGCCACTCGGTACCCACCTCCAACTCGCGCACCGAGTAGCTGCGGGCGTCGCGCTCGTGCTTTTTGCCGCCTTGGTAGTACTGCCCGCGCACAAACGGGTAAAACTGTTGCTGCCCCACGCGGGCCCGGTAGCTAAGGGTAGCATAGCCGCCGTGCAACCGCCGGGTTTCGATGCTGTCGGTGCTGGCGTTGAACTCGGGGCCGCGGCCTAGGTTGTACTCGGCCAAAATGCCGAAGGGCTGCGGGTACAGCACAAACGTAGCGGCGGCGCGTTGGTCGGGGTAGGTAAGGTCGGGGCGCGCCTTCACTCGGGCCGATAGCTGCTCCGCGCCCAGCGTGTATTGCCCGGTGTAGGCCTGCAGGCCCGGCTCGATGATTTGCCGGCCTACCTGCAGCGGATAGCTCAGGCGCGCTACCACGTGCTGGCCGTTGTTTAGCTCGGAGCGGTTGGCGGCTTGTCCGTTGAACACGCCAAACCCCAACACGCCGTAGTCGCCGGAGCCTTTCAGGCCCTCGCTCACGAGCATGGCCAGGCGCTTGCGGATGGCGGCCGGCGCCCAGTACACAAACGCGCCCAGGTCGCGCTCGTTGGCCACGGCGCTGTTCAGGGCGTCGTTGCGGTCGAGGGGCAGGCGTTGCTGGCTCGATTGCATGTTTTCGAAGCCGTAGGGCACTTTGCTTTGGCCCAGGCGCACGCGCCAGGTGCTGGTGGCGTTCAGGCCCAAATCAAAGTACGCATCGCGCACCTGCGCAAACTGCCCGGTGCTGCTGCCGCTGGGCGTACTGGCAAAATCGGGCTGTAGGTAGAAGTACACGCGCGGGTGCAGCTGCCCAAACACAATCAGGCGAATGCGCCGAAACGAAAACCCGCCGTTTGCTCCCCACGACCGGTCGCATTGCTCGCACTTCAGCTGGGCGTTGGTTTCGAGCAAGCGATTGTAGCGCACCTGCATGTACCCCCGAATGGATACCGCCTCGAACCACTCTTTTTTGGATGCCGCGGGCGCCGCCGCGCTAGCCTGCCGGGCTGTATCGGCCTGCTGACCTAGGGCCGGCAAGGCCAGCAGCCAAAGCATACTTAACAGATATTTCATGCAAACACAACCGTAGGGCAAAATGAGGCATTTTGTGTTACCTCTGGGTCACGGCGCTGTTAAGCCTGTGTTATCAAGCGCCCTGCAGCCCTTGGCCAAGGCTGCCGCTCGCCGATGCCGCAAGGGCAACACGCGGCCGCCGTTGCAAGGTTTTGCCGTGGCAACGCGGCAGGTGGTTATAGTTATGATAATCAGTATGTTGAACTTGTTGAAGGCTTGTGGCTTTTGTGGGGGCTGGCGCAAAAAAATTGTCCGAGCTGTTACCTCAACGTAAAATCTGCGTAGAGATATGACACAACCGATAACGAAATTAACTTTTCATACTTATGGCAACTTCCAACGACCACAACCGCCACGAAGCACGTCACCTCGAATTTGAGCCCAACCGCCAAGGCCGCAGCAGCCAAGGCACCGAAGATAACTCGTCGTCGCAGTCGTCGTCGAGCAGCTACTACGGCAGCAAGCACGGCGTGCAGTCGTCGGGCCAAAGCAGCAACCAGCGCGAGCAATCGTCGGGCAACAATTGGCTTTCGCGCGGCAACAACCGCACGTGGGTAGGCGCCTCGCTGGGCGTATTAGCCGCCGGTGCCTTTGTGGCCCTCACCCGCGACAAATGGTCGTCGTGGGGCAGCAGCCTCAGCGACCTGGCCGACAAATCGGGCCTGACGGGCAGCCGCGCAAGCCAGGGCCAGCAGGAGCAAGGCGGCAGCAGCCAGCGCCGCGGCGCACAGGCTAGCTCGGCTAGCGCCAAAAGCAGCTCGTCGAAATCGGCTTCGGCCCAAAAAAGCGGCAGCCAAGCCGATGCCTCGCTGAACCGCGAAGCCGCCAGCGGCATCAAGTCGAGCCCCTCGTCGAGCAAATCCTTCACCGACGAAGGCGCCACCGGCAACAACGACTAACAACCTACCCTGGCCGGGCCTGTAATAGCCCGGGCACCTAGGGCTTTGCGCCGCTTTCAGGAGCAGCGCAAATAAATGACCAAACGCGCTGCGGCACCGGTTTTCCCGGTACTGCAGCGCGTTTGTTTTGGGACGTTGGCCTCTGGCGGCTGGCACTGATAACGGATTAGGGCGCCGGCTGTGTGCCAAGTGGTTTGCTGATGCGGAAACCCAGGCCGAGTAAAGCGTGCGCAGCAAGGTTCGTAACGTTGGCGTGGCCATCGGCAATGGGTACCCGCACGTACGCCGCCGTTGCTCGCACCTCGGCTTGCACAAACCACCTAGGGCCAATGGCTTGGCGCTTGGCTACACCCGCCTCCACCACCGGGCCCGATAAAAAGTAGCCCGTGCCCAGCAGCCCGCCGCGCTCGGCAAAAGCCCTGCCGCGCACCGTCGACTCGGGATGGGTGATGACGGCCCCTGCGCCCGCAGCCCATGTAAGGCCGCGCCGCTGCCACTGGCGCGTAAGCGTGAGCAGGTTGAAACCATCGGTGATAGAAAAGCGCTGCACTTCAAGCGGACGGTTGCGCAAGATGATTTTGTGGTGGGTGAGGCGCAGCGCCCAGCCCTGCCTACCGCGCCAGGTAGCCAGGCGCGCATCGTAATACACCGGTGGCCTGAGCGGCTTGGTGCGGTAACGGGCCTGAAACTTAAGCGGAGCGGCCCCGTGCTGTTGAATGCGCAACGGCGAGGGCACGTTGAAGGCAGCACCACCCGACACGGTGGCCTCCCAACTGCGTTGCTGAGCCAGCCCTAGATGCGACACAGCAGTGGCGGCCAATAGCAGGCCCGGTCAGCGGTAACGTGCGCGGTTCATAAATATCTGTCCTCTTGGTGCTTGGGTGGCAAGAGGTGTTGCGGCTTACACCCGGTGCCATTGGGCTAAACGCATACCAAGCAAGGCAGTTAAAGCCGAGCCAGCCCTAGGTGCTTCCTAGCGCAACTCTCCGGGGCAGCTAACAAAAAGAAGCGGCAACCGGAAACCGGCTGCCGCTTCGGGGTAAGCTAAAAGCAATGGACTACTAGCTATATGCTAGAGGCCGGTGCCGCGGTTCGTGTCGTCCTCGTCGGAAGACATACGGCGCTGGCGCATGGGGTCGTCGGAGTTCAGGCGCTCCACATCTACGTCGGTGCGGCGCACCGTGTCGCGGATGGTTTCGTCGCGTTCTTCTACTTCTTTGCCCAAACGAACTTCTTCCACCACGCGGGCTTCCTTGTTCACTACGGGCACCTCGGCGCGCTCCGTAATTTCCATTTCGCCCTCTTTAAAGTTTTGAATATCGGCTTCGGTAGCGGGGCGATTCACGGGGTTGCGCTCAACCCAGGCGTGCTCCTGGCGCAAGCGCAGGTGCTCCTCTACGGGGCGTTCCACTATGCGGCTGCGCAGGCGCATGCCGCCGGTTTCTACTTCGCGCTTGCCCACTTGCAGGTTCTCCTCGATAATCGGAATCGATTGATCTGTCATGTCGGTGCCGCGGCCTACCATGTCGCGGCTGGTCATGCTATTGGCAGTGGTGTTGGTGCCGGCTGTCATGTTCTGCTGCCCCATATTCTGGGCACCCATGCCTGTCCAGCCGCTGCGGTACTGCTGGGCGCGCTCGTCCACGTCAACGGCGCCGCAGCGGTCGAGCACCTCGGCGGCGCGCTGGGCTTCGGTTTGGTCGGAGGCGTGCACGGTTACCATAGCGCCGCGGCGGGCTACTTCGGAGTACTTCGAAATTTCGTCGTCGCTATTAAACAGCGAGCGGAAAAAGCCGCTGATGCTGTCGTCGTTGGTGCTGCTAGCGGTAGTGCTGGTGCTGCTTGTGGCGCCCGTGGTGTTCTGGGCCGAAATATCTATGTGGTCGCGCGTTACACCCATGCTTTCGAGTTGTTGCGCGGCTTGTCGGGCTTGGTTGGCATCGTCGAACATGCCAATTACGGTTTGTGCCATGGTACTGGAATTAGGGCTATTGGTTGGGTTGGGAAAAAACGGACTAGGCTTAGCCCGCGGGTTGGGTAGGATCATTCGTCACCCGCTCCACAATAATCTCTTCTTTGCGGAGCGTAACAGGTTGCGTAGTATCGGCTTGCACTTGGCGTTTGGTAATGCGTACTTCCTCCACAAACAGGATGCGCTTTTCCACTACCAACACCTCGCGCAGCACCGGCATAATGGTGGTGTCGCCCTCGTAGCGCACGGCGGGCGGGGCCACATCCACGTACTGGTTTACGGGCACCCGCTCCACCTCAATCTCTTCGCGCACGGTGGGTGCCGTTACTTCCTGGTGTTCCTCGTGTACTTGCTTGGTCACCCGGATGCGGCCGGTTTCTATCACGCCGCGCTGTACCTGCAGCTGCTCCTCAATCACCGGAATTACCAGCGGCTGCTCCGGCTGCACAAGGGGCTGGTTCGAGGCGTTCGGCTGGGTCGGATCTTGGGGCGGTTGCATGGGCACGTGGGGTTTGGGCCGGCCGGCGCCGGAATCGGTTAAAGCCAACTTCGAGGATTGTAGGATGGGCTTACGCGGCCCAACAGCTATGGTTATTGTTCAGCTAGCCTCAACAAGTACAATAAACGGTTGAGCTTAAAGGCGCCTCGGCGGCACAAGCCCGACGGTAACCAAGCACCGCAATGCCATGCTCGGTAAGGCTCTTATTTGTTTGTAAATGATTGATTAATAAACAATTGATGGTGTGTTGAAATGCCGCACGCCCTAGGTGCGCGGCGCCGGACGGGCGTGGGGGGCTACGGTTCATCCTGCTTATGCCACACTTCGGTAGCAACAAGTGGCAAGGGGGCAGGCCGGGCAGCCACTTTTGAGGCGTCACTCAGCTGCTACCCCCATGAAACGCCTGCCCTTCTTCGTACTGCTGCTCCTGCTGGCCGCCCTAGGTCGGGCGCGGGCCCAAACCGCTACCACCCTCGGCGGCACCGTGCGCGATGCGCAGGGCCAGCCGCTGCCCGGCGCCAACGTGTTCCTGAAAACCACCTTCGATGGGGCCACGGCCGATTCGCTGGGCCGGTTCAGCTTCAGCACCCGCCAAACCGGCACGCTGCCGTTGGTAATTACCCTGATGGGCTACGAAGTGCAGGAGCAACCCGTGGTGCTCGATGGCGCGGCCAAACGTTTTGTCGTGGTGCTGAAGCCCGTGCGCAACCAGCTCGGCGACGTGACCATCACGGCCGGGGCGTTCGAAGCCAGCGACGAGAAACGCAGCACCGTGCTTACCACCCGCGACGTGCAAACCACCGCCGGCGCCCTGGCCGACATCAACGGCGCGCTGAACACCTTGCCCGGCACCAGCAGGGTAGGCGAGGAGGGCAAGCTGTTTGTGCGCGGCGGCGCAGCCGGCGAAACCAAGCAGTACCTCGATGGCCTGCCGCTGCAAAGCCCCTACAACGCCAGCGTGGCCGGCGTGCCGGCGCGGGGCCGCTTTTCGCCCAACCTGTTTAAGGGCACCGTGTTCAGCACGGGCGGCTACTCGGCCGAGTTTGGGCAGGCGCTGTCGGCGGTGGTGGGGCTGAAATCGTACGACCTGGCCGACGAGACCCAAACGGGCGTGTCGCTGCTGTCGGTGGGCCTTAGCTTGTCGCACCAGCAACGCTTCGAGCGCAGTTCGGTAGCCGCTACCCTCGACTACACCAACCTGCAACCCTACTACGGCATGGTGCCGCAGGAGTGGGGCTGGCTGAAAGCGCCGCAGGCCCTGGGTGGCTCGGTGGCCCTGCGCCAGCGCACCGGCGAAATGGGCATGCTGAAAGTGTACGGCGCCTTTACGCGCTCGGAGTTTGCCCTGCGCCAGCCCGACCCCGACTTTGTCGGCGGGCGCCCCATCGGCCTCGAAAACCAAAACCAGTACCTCAATGCCACGTTCCGGAGCCCGCTGCGCCGCGGCTGGAGCCTGCAAACCGGCGTAGCCGGCACCCGCGACGAGCAAACCGTGCGCCCCGACGTGCAGTACCTCCACGACCTAGAGCAATCGGTAGTGGGCCGCGTGGTGCTCACCAACGATTCGGCCGGTACCTATTTTAACCTTAAGCTCGGCGCCGAGAGCCTAGGTCAGCGGTACCAGCAGCAGTACCAGGCATCGGCCGAAGCGCCGCTGCAGCGCCTCGGATTCGATGAAGCGCGGGTGGCGGCCTTTGCCGAGTCGGACATTGCCTTCAGCAACAACTTCGTAGCCCGGGCCGGCGCTCGTACGGAGTACTCGAAGGTGCTGGGCCGCTGGAATGCCGCGCCGCGCTTGGCCTTGGCTTACCAGCTAAGCGAAGGCGAGCAGCTGTCGGGGGCGTGGGGCTATTTCTACCAAACGCCCGCCAACGACCTTATGCGCATTGGGCAGTACGCCGATAACCTGCGCTTCGAGCGGGCAGTGCATTATTTGCTCACGTATCAGCGCATCAAAAACAACCGCACCCTCCGCACCGAGGCGTACTACAAAGACTACGCCCACCTCACGCGCTACGAGGGCGCGGCCCTTGCCACCAACGTGCCGCTGCCTTTTGTGCCCGCCGCGTACCAAAGCACCGGCCGGGGCTACGCCCGCGGGGTAGATGTATTCTGGCGCGACCGGAAAACCGTGCGGGGGCTTGATTATTGGGTTAGCTACGGCCTGGTGGATACCCGCCGCCAGCAGCGCGCCGATCCGCAAATGGCTGTGCCCACCTTCGCCTCGCGGCACAACCTCTCGGTGGTCGGCAAATACTGGATCAACAAGCTGCACACGCAGGTAGGCGCCACCTTCAGCTACGCCTCGCCTAGGGCCTACTACAACCCCAACTTACCCGGCTACAACCAAGCCCGCACGCCCAGCTACCAGGATGTGAGCGTGAACCTGAGTTACGTTACCTCGCTCTGGAAAAACCTGACCATTGTGCACCTCTCGTGCTCCAATGTGCTGGGCCGCGACAACGTGTTCGGCTACCGCTACGCCAACACACCCGATGCCACGGGCACTTACCAAGGCGTGGCCGTTACGCCTTCGGCGCCGCGCATGTTCTTCGCCGGCCTGCTGATTTCCATCAACAAGAAACGCCCCGCCGATACCAACGCGGCACCGGAGTAGCCGAGTGTTGCGCGGGCTTGAGCCCGCGTTTGCCGGAACGAAATCGTCAGGGCGGAACAGTGTGGTTCCGGTCATTCGCGCAAACGCGGACTAAAGTCCGCGCTACATCGCGCGTCTGCTTTCGTCTTTCCTGGGCTGCAGTTCAGCCGGCTGATCCGACACTTCAGCAACACAAAATTTCAGGCGGCCCTAGGTCGCCACACCTTTGAATCATCAGACAGGCACTACGCCACTCACCAAATCAACGCCCCTGCCATGAAAACCTCGCTGCTTATCCTCGCCCTCGCTGCCGCTTCGCTTAATGCTTCGGCCCAGCAGAAAGCTACCCCGGCGGCTGCCACCCAAACTGCCCCCGCCGGATACTCTGAGATGCTGGCCGCCACCGTGCGCGAGCTGATGAGCACCGGCGACCCGGCCCAGCTGAAGCAGACCTACGCCAAGCTGGAGCGCGCCGCCGCCGTAGCACCCGCCGATTGGCTGCCGCGCTACTACCAGGCCTACGCCATGATGCTGACCACTTTCGTGAGCAAGGAAGAGGGCGACGTGAAAGACAAGTACCTCGACCAAGCCGAAGCCGCCTTGGCCAAAGCCCGCAAGCTGCGCGGCGACGAATCGGAGCTGCTGGTGCTGCAGGCCTACATCTACCAGGCGCGCCTGGGTATCTCGCCCATGATGCGCTCCATGAAGTACTCGCAGATGGTTGCCGAAACCTTGGCGCAGGCCAAAAAGCTGAACCCCGCCAACCCGCGCGCCTACTTGGTAGAAGCCAACAACGTATACTACACGCCCAAGATGTTTGGCGGCGGTGCCGAGGCCGCCAAGCCGCTTTTCGAGGAGGCCAAAACCCGTTACGGTGCCTTCAAGCCTGCTTCGGATGTGGCCCCCAACTGGGGCGAGCGGCAAGTGCTGGGCCGCCTGAAGCAGTACGAGCAGACCACGGCCGCTAAGTAGTAGTGCCGTTCACGCCCGCTGTCATTGTGCGGATTGTCCTTCGTCCACGCAATGACAGCCGGTGCTACCACTCTAGCGCAATGCCAACGGCGCGTGTTACCTTGTTGCGGGCCCCCAATTTTACATTGCCATGTCTACGCTGTTTCCGCCCACGCAGGAAGAATGCGACGCGCTTTATGCCCACAACCCCCAAATGCCGCCCGTGCAGTTTTGGAAGCGCTACACGCGCGGGCGTTGGTTGCGGCTGGGCCTCACCGTTCTGCTGCTCACGTTCGTCATCGGCACCCTGGCCTGCACTGAGTGCTGGGGCGACGCCCGCAAGATGACCGTGAACTACACCATGACGTTTGTGTACTCGCTCGGCTTGTGGCTCACCAATGGCTACGCCGTCGATTGGCTCGACCGGTACGCCAACTGGCGGCGTGAGCCGGTGAAGCGCTTGGTGCTCACGCTGCTCACCTCGTTGGGCGGCTCGCTGGTCGTCATCACGGCTATCAACTTCTGGTTTCTGGTAATCTACCGGGGCTACGACCCATCGGTGATGCTGAAGCCCGGCGTAATGGCCCGGGTGATGTTTCCGCTGCTGATTACCACCATTATTTCGCTGGTGCTGCACAGCCGCTCGTTCCTGATGAGCTGGCGCGAAGCCCTGATTCGTAACGAGCGGCTGCAAAAGGAAATGGCCCAGGCCGAGGCCCAAACCCTGCGCCAGCAGCTCGATCCGCACTTCATGTTCAATGCTCTGAACGCGCTGACCTCGCTGGTGGAGGAGGAACCCAAGCTGGCCGTGCGCTTCATTCGGCAGCTTTCGCAGGTGTACCGCTACGTGCTCGATGCCCGCGGCCGCGACGTGGTGTCCCTGCGTGATGAGTTGGAGTTTGCCGAGTCGTACCTGTTTTTGCAGCGCATCCGGTACGGCGAGGCCTTGCAAGTCGAGATGCCCGCACCCGACAGCGTTTCGGCGCAGGCCGTTGTGCCACCGCTAAGCCTGCAACTGCTCATCGAAAACGCGCTGAAGCACAACGTAGCCACGGCCGGCCAGCCCTTGTTCTTGCGCATCGCACTCGACGAGACCGGCCAGCGCCTGCGCGTTGTCAACAACCTGCGCCCGCGCCGCCTCGCCCCCGGCGAATCGACGAGCATTGGGCTGCCCAACCTGCAGGGCCGCTACCGCCACCTCACCAACGAGCAAGTGCAGGTGCAGCGCACCGATGCTGAATTTGTGGTAACCTTGCCCGTGCTGGCGCTCGAAAGCGAAACGGTGGCCGTTTAGCGCATACTTGTTTAGCTCTTTAGCTCGGAAAGCAAGCTGGTTAAATTCTCGTTATGCTTGATCTAACTTCTGTTTGTCGACGCATCTCGCCGGCTAGTAACCTCAACCACCTAGTCCGTCATATCTAACCTCAGAACGTCATGTCGAGCTTGTCGAGACATCTCGCTGGATAGTGTTTTCTATCCCACGTCAGCACGCGAGATGTCTCGACTGCGCCCGACATGACGTTCACGCGAAGCGGTGAAGAGATGCTTCGACAAGTTCCAGCTCATCCCTCTCAAACTCCACACCTCCCAAACTCTCGCATGACTGCGTTCATCATCGAAGACGAGCCGTTAGCCGCTAAGCGCCTTGCCGATTTGCTGCGCCGCCAGCAGCCCCCCGTGCAAGTGCTGGCTACTGCCGATTCGGTGGAAGCCGCCGTGGCCCTGCTCGAAACCGCCGCGCCGCCCGACGTACTCTTTCTGGATATTCACTTGGCCGATGGGCTGAGCTTCGAGCTGTTCGAGCGCGTGGAGGTGCGCTGCCCGGTTATCTTCACCACGGCCTACGACCAGTACGCCCTGCGGGCATTCAAAGTCAACAGCGTTGACTACCTGCTGAAGCCCATTGACGAGGAAGAACTACAGGCGGCCCTGCACAAACTGCGGCAGCTGCGGGCCGCCGCCCCGGCCGCGGGCCCCAGTGCCCTAGGTCTCGAC
This sequence comes from Hymenobacter oligotrophus, assembly GCF_003574965.1. NCBI lineage: Bacteria > Pseudomonadati > Bacteroidota > Cytophagia > Cytophagales > Hymenobacteraceae > Hymenobacter > Hymenobacter oligotrophus. The sequence goes on from NZ_CP032317.1 coordinate 374,292, forward strand.
CCCGCGGTGCTGGCGCAGGTGCTGCAGCAGTTGCAGCCGCAGCAACAGCAATACAAAAAGCAGTTTGTGGTGAAGGTAGGGGAGCACCTAAAGGTGATACCCGTGGAGCAGGTAAGCTACTTTTTCAGCCTCGAAAAAGCCACCTTCGTGCAGACGCGCGAAAACCGCCGCTTCGTGCTCGACCAGACCCTGGAGCAGCTCGAAAAGATGCTCGATCCGCAGCAGTTTTTCCGCCTGAACCGCGCCTACTTGGTGCACCACGCCGCCATTCAGGACATCATTCACTACACCAACTCGCGCCTGAAAACCACCTTGGCACCGGCCTCGCCCGAGGGTGACGTGCTCGTGAGCCGCGAACGGGTGTCGGCGTTCCGGGCCTGGCTCGACCGGTAGCGCGCTGCCATGTGCTCGGCCCTGCAAAACCAGCCCACGCGCCGCTACAGCCCTGCAGTGGTGCGGGCAGCTTACTGGGTTTCAACCCTAGGTAATCCGCTGTTTACGGCTTTGCAACAGCGAACTGGTTAATCACGAAGGTAAAAACGAGCGGGACGCTTGTTTTTCTACGGCATTAAGTCCGGCCCGCGTTACCGTTGTTGCGCCTTGCACCGTATTAGTATAAGTTTCTTAAGCTGCAGAAACCCTCGCAGTGCCTGCTTAGCTCAGTATGTGATCCGCTGTGCTCCAATAGTTGCTCCGACAACGGGGTGGGTAGTTTTGCCCACCTTCGTTACTAGCGTTAGGTGAAGCGTGATGGAGTCTTTCTGCAGGAAGTATTTCGCCGCTACGAATTTTTGTCCGTCTTTCTGGCTGGTTATAAAACCAAGCAACGCGGCCTTCGTTGTGTCCGTCCCCTGCAACAGCCGGTGAAATTTTTTGCTGTCCGCCTTGATGTACTGGTTATCAAATAACGCGGGGTTATAATCGCTCGTTGTCAAGCTGCGCAGCACCCGGTGAAGTTTGGCGAGTTCTGCGCTGTACACGGGCATATCGCTTGCCGGAAAAGTAAACTTGTGGGTCTCGTTACCGATCTGAAAGGCGACTTGGTAATAATCATAGCCGCCTGTGCCGCCTCGCTCATACAGTTGGAACAACTCGTGTGCACATGCCGTCGCCGGAAAACGCAAGTCTCCCAGCTTTTCAGGCGTCATGCCCTGCGGGTTTTTAATGAGCGCCGCAACGTAGCGGCCGTCATAGTCGTCTTTCCGGCTTGTCTTGTTAATGCCCGTTTGAATCGAGACAGTGGCTTTATAACGGTTGGCTAATTTTTGCACCAAGCTGCGTTTTTCCTCCGAAGTACAGCCACTGAACAGGAGTGCGGCTAGAGCGAAAATTCCAAACTTGTGCATCGTATAAAAGTAATGTCTGGCTGCGAAACCGCTGCAAGCATGACAATAGGGGCCATGCGGCAGCCTGTATAGCTTCGAAATTTTTGGCTAGGGTACACAAAGAAACCGACAACTCACCGCACAACCTACCCTTGCCATATCGGCAAGGCCGTTAATAATTTCGGGCGCTGTCACGTTTTCCAAACGGTGGTTCAGAAAACGTGACGGCTGCCACACCTACCTTAGTTTACCCACAGCTCTTCGGCCCGCGACAGGCCAACCAACCTAGGCTGGCAACCGTACCGGCAACACTTGCCAAGCTGCTGCCTATGCCCGCTCCCAATACTGCCCAACTCGAACAAACCCTAGGTCAGGGAAAAGCGCCCGAAGCCGCCCTCGAGGAGGCACTAGCCCAAATCGGCCATTACCTGCGCGCCGACCGGTGCTTTTTGTACGTGCGCAACCCCGAGCGGGGCCGCGGCCGCATTGCCTTGGTGTGGCGCCTCGACGATGCCGTGCCCGACCCGCGGCACCCGTGGCAAGACGACACCGGCGAGCTGCCCGAGCAAGACCCGCTGTTTCGGGCGGCGCTGGCGGCCAAGCCATCGGTGTACGTGGAGGATGTGGAAGCGGCAGGCCCGGAGGTGCTTAACCGCGCGTTCGAGCACAAAACCTTTGGGCACCGGGCGCTGGTGCACGGCCACATTGTGGACGCAGCCGGCCAGCTGTGGGGCATTTTGCAGCCGTGTGTATTTGGCCACCCGCGCCACTGGACGACGGCGGAGCGGGAATACGTAGAAGCCGCCTTGCCGCTGCTGCTGCCCGTGGTGCAGGCCTACATGCAGGGGCGGGCTACCGACTAGCCATTCCCTAGGTAGCGCGGGTTACTGGGCTGATTGGGTGCCGTTCAGCTCGTGTTGCAGGGCTTCGAAAAACAGGCCCACGTGGTAGCCATCGGCCAGGCCGTGGTGCACGTTTACGGCCACGGGCATCAGCAGCTGCTGGCCTACGCGGCGGTAGCGCCCCACCGAAAGTTTAGGGATGCTGTCGGGGTGCGAGTAGGAGCGGGCGTGGGTAAGGCCCGTAAACGACAGCCACGGAATGGCCGAAAAGTGCACCACATCGAGGCGAGCCGCGTTGGGCGTGAGCCGCAAGCCGGTGCTCTGCTGCACGGCCTCCATTTCGGCCGCTAGGCCTAGGCCAAACTGCGTCAGATCGGCGGCGTAGGGCACAAAGGAGAAAGCGAAAGTGGAATCGGGGCGGGTGAGCGTCGCCGATACGTGCACCTCGTCGTAGCAATACACCTGCCCAGCCTCGATGCGGTAGCGGAACGCCTCTACTTGATTAACGGCGCGCAGCACCGCGTGCAGGTACACCTGAAAAAACGAGACACCTAGGGCTTTGGCACGCTCGTAGGCCCGGCTTACCTCCACATCGGCCACGAGGCCAAAAAAAGGCTCTTCGAAGGCGGAGAAAAAGGCAAAATGCTCGCGGCGGTTCCAGCTGGCTAAGTCGATCGGCTGCTTCATGGGGCGCAAGTTCGGTAACTTTGCCCGGCATCCATACGCTTATCATTGCCCCCATGCCTGCTCCCAAGCTCGTGGCCTTCGATGCCGACGACACGCTGTGGCCCAACCAGCCGCACTACGACTACGCCGAAGCCCAACTTTACGAACTGCTGACCCACTACGCCGACGCCGACACCCTGGGTCAGCACTTCTACCAGGTGCAGCGCCGCAACCTGCCGCTGTTGGGCTACGGGGCCAAGTCGTTTATGCTGGGCATGATTGAGACGGTAATCGAGCTGACCGATGGCCGCGTAACGGGCCACGAAATTCAGCAGATACTCGACCACGGCAAGCGCCTGCTCAGTTTTCCCATCGAGCCGTTGCCCCACGTGCCCGAGGTGCTAACCACCCTCAAAGAGCGCGAAATACCGCTGATGCTGCTCACCAAAGGCGACCTGTTCGACCAGGAAAGCAAGCTGGCCCGCTCGGGCCTGGGCGAGTACTTCGACCACCTGGAAATTGTGAGCGAAAAGAACGAGGACACCTACCGCCGCATTCTGGCGCGCTACCAGTTGCAGCCCCAGGAGTTCCTGATGATCGGCAACTCGCTGAAATCCGACGTGCTGCCCGTAGCGCGCCTAGGTGCCCACGCCGTGTACGTGCCCTACCACACCACCTGGATAATGGAGCAAGTACCCGCCAAAGAACTCGAAGGCGTGGCCTTCCACCGGATCAGTTCCCTTGCCGAAGTACCCGATCACCTGACGGAGCTGGAGATGCTCAGGTAGATAATTACTGGGTTTACAACCAAGGCGCCACAGAACCCCGGCTTTATTGTTGGCAATGGTGTCATCCTGAGCAAAGCGAAGGACCTTACCACGTTGGATAGCAACTATCTGGCGTATGTCGTGCAGACGTGGTAAGGTCCTTCGCTTTGCTCAGGATGACAATTTTAACAGTTAGCCAGAGCTGGCAGGATTAGACGTTAGGTTCACTATTACCCCTCCAGCCAACTCTTTACCGCCGCGGCTTTCTCGCGGCTTACGATTACCTCGTCGGCAGGCGCGGGTTGCAAATCAAGCTTGAGTTTGCCGTTGAACCACGGATGCAGGCGCTGCACCGCCGGCAACTGCGCAATGAACTGGCGGTTGAGGCGGAAAAACAGTTTGGCATCGAGCAATTGCTCGAGCTGCTCCAGGGTATAATCGACGAGGTAACGCTGGCCTAGGAGGGTAACAAGCGTAACGGTTTCGTTGCGGCTCTGAAACCACGCAATGTCGGTGGCCTGAACGGGGAGCAGTTGCTCGCCTTGGCGCACCAGAAAGCGTGTTTTGGGTTGCGGTGCGGCCGAGGACGTGTTGGTGTTCAGCAAGCTTTGCAGGCGCTGCGCCACCTCCGAAGCGGCCAGGGCGGGGCTATGCCACTGCCGTAGTTTTTGCAGCGCCGTTTGCAGCTCGGCGAGCTTAATAGGCTTCAGCAGGTAATCAACGCTGTGGGTTTTAAAAGCTTGCAGGGCGTACTGGTCGTAGGCCGTGGTGAAGATGACGGGCGTGGTTACCACCAACTGATCGAATACATCGAGGCTGATGCCGTCGGCGAGGTGGATATCGGCCAGAATGAGGTGCGGCTCGGGGTGGGTACGCAGCCACTCCACGGCCCCGGCTACGGTGTCGCAGTGGGCTACTACCTGGGCATCGGGGGCGGCTTGGGCCAGCAACCGCTGCAGCCGCTCGGCCGCCGGGTATTCGTCTTCGAGCAGTAAAACGTTCATCGGGGAGTGCGGTGCCGAGTAAGGGTTGAGGCGGAGCTACCTAGGGCTGCTTTCGTTTAGCAAGGCCGGGTTGCCGTGCTCGGTGCCGAGTTGCTCGGGCTGCAGCAATGGTAACCGCACGCCAAACGTAGCGGCTTCGTCGAGCACCGCTACGGGGCGTTGCGGGGCCAGCAAAGCGTATCGCTCGCGGATGTTGCGCAGGCCCATGCCGGTGCTCGGCCCGAGGCTGGTGGTGCGGGCGCGGCGGGCATTGTGCACCGTTAGCCAGCCATCGGCGGTGGCAGCTACGTGCACGTGCAGCGGGTTTTGGCGCGAGGCTTCGTTGTGCTTCAGGGCGTTTTCGATGAGCAGCTGCACGCTAAGCGGGGCCACCCAGTGCGCGAGCAGCGCCTCGGGTACCGCCAGGCTCACCTGCAGGTTGTCGCGCAGGCGGGCTTTTTGCAGGGCTACGTAGGCCTCCACAAACGCCAACTCTTCGTGCAGCGGCACCAGGCTCCGCTCGCGGCTCAGCAGCACGTAGCGGTACACATCGGCGAGGCGCTCCACAAAGTCCTGCGCGGGCTCGTTGTCGGGCTCGATGAGGGCCGAGAGCGTGTTGAGCGAGTTGAACAGAAAATGCGGATCGAGCTGCTGCTGCAGGGCTTCGAGCTGGGCGCGTTGGTTGGCGCTTTGCAACTGCTCGGCCCGCCGCACGTTTTGCTCCCACTGCAGAAAAAAGTGCCGACTCTCGTAGCCCAGCTGCACCACCGTGGTAGGTATCAGATCGAAGATGATTTGGCTAATGACGAACGGCGGCTCGAGGCTGAAGTAGCGCGGCATGAGCAGGTGCATAAGCGCCACTAAGCCAATGGTAGCCAGGCTGGTGTAGAGCAAGCTGCCCACGGCCAGCCACCACAGGCGCCGGGCCGTTTGGTGCACCTCCGGAAAGCATTGCAGCAACACATCCCAGAGGGCGCGGTTGCCCAGCCACAGCACCGCCGTAAAGAGCAGCGACACCGCCCAACTAACCAAGAACACCGGCCACGAGAGCAAGTGGCCGCCGTTGCCCAGCAGCACAATCAGCAGGCTGAGCAGCGGTATTCCGATTAGGCGAATGCGACGGTCGTTCATGGCGAAGAGCTGACGGCCCCTGGGCAGCGCCGTGAAGATAACCACCTAGGGCAGCGAAACGAGCGGCAAGCCCTGCACGGCGTGCCAGTAAAGCCAGGCCACGGCGCCGGCGTACAGCGTGGCAAACAGCGCCACCGCCAGGGCTTGCGTGTTGGCGCGCAGTTGGGGCAGGTAGCGCGTAATCAGCCAGCCTACCAGCGGTATGGCTTGCAGCGCGTGCAGGCCCAGGAAGTGCGCGGCGCGCAAGTCGCCGTGGCGGGTACTCCAGCCTAACAGGGGCAGGCCGGTGCCGCCATCGGCGGCGCCCACGGTGTGCGCCATGCGCGCCGACATGCTGCCGCCCACGGCGCTGCCCACCAAAAACAGGATCAGCCCGAGGCGCATGCCCCATACCCACGCCGAGGAGCCGTGCGGCCGGTGCCGGAACATCAGCCAAACAGCCCACACAATGGCCACGGTGTTGATGAGGATGAACACGCCCATCAGCTGAAACACAATGGCATCGAACCAGGAGCTGAAGTTGAAGTGCGAGGTGGTGCCGCGGGCCGCTTGCATGTACACGCAGCTTATTTCGATGGCCAACGCCACGCCCACCAAGCGCCCAATGCGGCGGGCGCTGCGCTGTACGTGAGCGGGCACATCGGCCAGCAGCCACGCCAACGACCACAGGTACACCACCCCTGCAATGCTGAACTTGATGGGCTTGACCCACACGTTGAGGCCGGTTACGGTGCGGTCGTCGAGGGGCCAAAGCACCAGCGCTGCTGCTAACAGGGCCACGTGCAGCCAGCCAGCCCAGGCCAGCGCCGGCTGGCAACCCTGAATGATGCGCAGCCAGGTGGGGCGCTTCAGCAGCGCGGTTGGGGCGGCCTCGAAGGCCGTTGCGGGGGTAAGAGCGGTTTTCATAGGTCAGGAAGGCTGGTTGTGTAGAGGCAGATGGTTAGGCGAGCGTAGTGGTGGCAACTTCGGCAGCAGGAGCGGGGCGCAGCAGCCGCAGCCCGGCGTAGAGCAGCAGGCCAAAGGGGCCTACCAGAAAGGTGAACAGCAGGGCCGGAATGAGCAGCGCGTGCGGAAGGCCGCGGCGCTCGGCATCGCGCACTTCCCAAATGCCCACGCACAAATCAAAGCACAGGTAATGCGCCCAGCCGGCCGTTAGCGCCCACGGGTCGCGAAACAGCGCGGCCACTTCGGCCAACGAGCCAAAGCCACCCTCGCCGCCGTGCGCCCCTAGGTAGTGCACCACCAAAAGGCCGGCGTAGGCGGCGGCGTAGAGCAGGGGCCAGGCACCGCTGCGCACCAGGCGGCGCGTAACCACCCAGCTCGGGGCAACAGCGAGCAGCAGCCAGGCCGGCAAAATCAGGGTGTTGGCAACGGAAAAGGCGAGTTCGGGAGTCATGGCGCGCTGCGGTGTAGTACAGGTCGAAAGTACTCCTGCGCGGCGCCCGATGGTAGCGCAACTGCCGTGAAGCGCAACGCGGCGCGGGTGAACCGTAGCAAGCCGCCGGGCGAACTGTAGCGGCAAAGCCCGGCGCAGCTGGGTTTATTTCGGTGCTTCTGGTGATACAGCCGACACCTAAGCTGCTCGCGCCCGTACTTTGGGCCTGTGAACCAGCTTACCCGCTACTCGTTGTTGCTTGGTTGCGCGCTGGCCATTGGCTGGCCTGCGGCGGCGCGCTCGTGTGCACCTGGCCTTGCAGCCCTAGGTGCCGACGACAGCAGCCGCGTGCGGCAGGCCCACCGCCGCGTGGTGTTTCAGTTCGATCAGCGCTTTTCGCTGCTGCAAAACGAGTTGGTGGGCATCAACGGCGTAAAGCTGGGCGTGGAGTGGCGCGGCCGCCTGCGCACCGGCATCGGGCTGTATTTTTTGGGTAGCGCCTTGCCCACCAACGCACCCGCGCCGTTTCCGCTGCCCGCCGGCACCCAAAACACCGTGCGCTTTCGCTACGCGGCGCTCTACGGCGAATACGTGCTGATTGGCACGCCGCGCTGGGAGCTGAGCGTGCCCGTGCAGGCCGGGCTGGGCCGCTACTACGTGCGCTACGAGCAGCCCGATGGCAGCGTACTTCGCACCCCGCGCGAGCATATTTGGTTAATCGAGCCTACCCTAGGTGGGCACATGCGCGTGTTTCGCTGGGTAGGCGTGGGAGCCGGCGCCGGTTACCGCCAAGCATTGCTCACCAACAATAAGCTCGAAAACGACATCAGCGGAGCCATTTTTTACGGCCGCGTGAAACTCTTTTTGGGCGACCTGTACAAGATTGTGCGGGGGCGCCAGCGGTTGTTTTCGCAACAGGGCCTGAGAAAAGGTGATGCGGTGACGGGTGACAGGTAACAGGAATAAGGTGCGGGCAAATTCAGCTTGTCATGTCGAGCGGCAGCGAGACATCTGGTGCGGTTCGTTGAACGAGGCTAACCCAGATGTCTCGCTGCCGCTCGACATGACAAACGACCTAGGGCGTCTGCCACCTGCTACTTGTCACATGTCACCGCATCGCCTAACTACTGCTTCGTAACGGTTACGCCCGTAGAGGAGCGCGAGCGGCGCAGCATAAAGCGCATGGTTACGCCGCTGGGGCCTTTGCCGTCGAGGTCGTCGGTTTGCAGCAGCTCCCAACCCAGGGAGCCCATGTAGTTAAGAGCCGTAACGTAGGTGCTGAATACCTGCAGCTTGCCCACTTCAACTTTCGAAAGCGAGCCGCCGCCCAGCTTCTCCATGCCGTAGCCGAAGTCGGAGAAGATGTCGCCGTTGTTGCGCACCGTTAGCTCGCAGTACTCGTAGCGGGCAGCATCGGAGGCTGCCGTAGTCGTAGCCGTGGGTTTGGTTTGGGCACTGGCCACCGACGGGGCCACGGCACAGGCAGCAAGCAAAAACGAAGCAGCGAAAAGCTTTTTCATAAGCAGATAGGGTATTCGAGGGTACTAAGAAAGCGAAAATGCCGGCTGCTTCGGTTAGGCAGCCGGCATTTTCACTACTGAAAGTGCAAGAATAGGGTTGAGCTTAGACGGAAGATGTTTTTGGCGTGCTTTCGCCTGTCATCCTCTATCCAGCCTCCGCAAAGCGAAGGACCTTATCAGGACCCCACGGGACCCCTCCGGGGCACGGCCCGCTCCCCTCCGGGAGAGGGGAAGCTGGCGACCTAGGGAAATAACGGTCTGTCGAGCCCCAGAACGGTCATGCCGAGCTTGTCGAGACATCTCGCGTGCTGACGCCAGATACTAACCGCTCCCCTTCTCCCGGAGGGGTGGGGCCCTACGTCAGCACCCCAGATGTCTCGCGTTGCTCGACATGACAACTGGGCCCTAGGTCGTTAGTTCGCGTTGGGCAAGAACGAGTACTTGCGGCTGTACTCCAGCATTTGCTGGGCAAAGTCGGTGGGGTACTCCAGCTTCACGTCTACCACTTTGCCTTCGCGCTCTACGGGCACCAAGCGCGGCTGAATAAAGCCGGCGTAGGGCGCAATGTTCAACTTTTGGTAGCGCTGCAGCACCTCCTTATGAATGGCCGGGTCCACTTTCACGCCGTAGGTTTCGATGAGGGTTTTGGCGCCGTTGTAGTCGCCTTCGCTCGTGATGCGCCGGGTTTCGCGTAGCAGCTGGCCGAAGAGGTTGCGCAGCTTGTCGTAGTCGTTGATGCGGAAGTAGGTTTTACCATCCTTTTGCACCTTCTCAATCACCTTGTCCTTCTGCCCTTTCTCGTAAGCCCACTTGGCCACCATCTGGCGGTTGCGCATGTGCGCTTCCTCCACGGTTTCACCTAGGGCCAGGCGCGAGAGCTGCGTCATCAGGCCGTTGCGGATGTAGCTGTCGTACTCGGCTTTGCCCACCTCCAGGTTGGGCACCACGCCCAGCTGAATCAGCTTGGGGTCCATGAGGTAGTACAGGGCCACCAGGTCGGCGCGGCCTTCCTCAATGGCCGAGGCGTAGCTTTTCAGGGTTTCTTTGGTGGTGCCCACGCCGGGCTTCAGCTGGCCCGACGCGTGGCCAATTACCTCGTGCATATCGGTGTGCAGCTTGCCCGCGAGCGAGCCGTACTGCCGGGCGCGCTGCTTCTCCTCGTCGGAGTAGGCAAACTCATCGAGCATGCCCCCGGCCGAGGCTTGGTCGTAGGCCTCCACGATGTTGCCGAGCTGCACCGACTTCGAGCCGTGTTCCTTGCGAATCCAGGTGGCGTTGGGCAGGTTGATGCCGATGGGCGTGGCCGGGGCCGCATCGCCCGACTCTACAACGGTGGTTATCACCTTGGCCGTGATGCCCACCACGTTTTTCTTTTTGTGCTCGGGCTTGATGGGCGAATTATCCTCGAACCACTGCGCTTGGTCGCCGATGGCTTTGATGCGCTTGGTGGCCTCCAGGTCTTTGAACGACACCACCGATTCGTACGAGGCGCGGTAGCCCAGCGGGTCGCCGTACACCTCGATAAAGCCGTTTACCACGTCCACGCGCGACTTGGTATCGTGCACCCACGCAATGTTGTAGTCGTCCCACACCTTCAGGTCGCCCGAGCTGTAGTACTGCACCAGTTTTTGCAGGGCCAACTTTTGCTCCGGCGTTTCGGCCACATCGGCGGCCTTGCCCAGCCAGTACACAATCTGCGTGATGGCCGGGCTGTAGAGGCCGCCCACTTTCCAGGGCTGCTCCACAATCTTGCCCGACTTGTCCTTCACGAGCCGCGAGTTGAGGCCGTAGGAAATCGGGCGTGGGTCTTTCTTGTTGATTTTCTTGGCGTAGTAATCCTCTACCTCTTTCTGCGTCAGGTTTTGGTAGAAGTTGTTGGCCGAGGTTTTTACCAAATCCTGCCCAGCCTCCTGGTTTACGCGCTTGGCATCGAGGGTCGGATCGAAGATGACGGGCGTGATGGTGGCCAGGAACTGATCGATTGACTCGCCGGGCAGCAGCGGCAGCGACTTGCTATCAACGCCGCGCACCAACTCGGCAAAGTACTCGCGCGAGCATTCGGGCACAAACTTGCGCGTGCTGTAGTGGTGGTGCACGCCGTTGCTGAACCACACGCGCTTGGCGTACACGTTAAACTTCTGGGCCTGATCTACCTGCTGTGTGTTCGAGGAGCTAGCCATACGTTGCTGGTTGGCATCCCACAAGGCCTCGAGGGTGCGGCGCACGCGCAGGTTGTGGCGGTAGTTTTGGTCGTAGCTGATGTCGCGGCCGGCCAAGGCGGCTTCGTACAGGTAGTACAGCAGCTCTTTTTGCTGGGGCTCGAGCTGCTCGAAGCCCGGCACCTGGTAGCGCAGCACGCGCAAATCGGCAAACTGCTCGGTAACAACTTTAAAGGATTCTTCGGGAGCTGACGTAGCCGCCGGAGCAGCGGGCGTGGCTGCGGCCGCAACATCGGCGCCTAGGCCGTTTACAGCGTTGGAAGTAGCCGAAGCAGCCGCATCGGTGGTTGGTTGGGTGGTGGCAGCCGCGCAACCCGCCAAGCCGAGGCTCAGAAGCCACGTAGCGTGGCGGAAAAGGGTGTTTTTCATGGGTAAGTGAGAAATGGCAAGCAAAAGCCGGCGCAAAGCAACGCATTCGGTTTGCCAAATCACAACGCAAATACGGCGCCGCAATGGCGCACCAAGCAGTAGCGCGGACTTTGGCTACGCCGACCTTCGGTTGTAGTCCGCGCCCCCAGTAGTTATCTTAATTGTTACGCGGCTCGGCGCGGTGTAGCGCGGGCTTCAGCCCGCGTTTGCCAGCACAAAATAGTGCGCGTGTCTTCGCCCGTTGCCAATCGTTCACGCCAACGCGGACTGAAGTCCGCGCTACACGCGCTACCGCCCTAGGTCCGGAAATAGAAATTACTATCCAGGGACGCGGACTACAACCGTAGGTCGGCGTAGCCAAAGTCCGCGCTACACCGCGCTACAGCCCTAGGTGCTGCAAGGTGCTGCGCCGGTCGAGCTTGCCGCTGGCGGTTTGGGCAAAGGTGGGCACGTAAAGCACGGCGCGGGGTACTTCGTAGCGGCCGAGCCGCTGGCGCAGTTTGTCGGCTACTTCGGCCCACTGGTTTTCGGCCAGCGGTTCGCCTTCGATGATGGCCGTAACCTGCTGGCCTAGGCGCTCATCGGGCAGGCCCGTAACAAAGGCGCGGCGGCCTAGGTGGTTGAGCTCGGCCAGGGTTATTTCGAGCACCTGCTCCACTTTTTCGGCGGGCACTTTCACGCCGCCCGAGTTGATAATAAAATCGGCGCGGCCGAGCCACTCAAATAAGTGGTGGTCGTTTTCGGCAAAGCGCACGAGGTCGTTGGTTTGGATAAGCTCCTGGTTGGTTACATCGCCCCGAATAGCCAGGCAACCGCGTTCGTCTTGCTCTACGTGCAGGCCGGGCAGCACGCGGTAGTAGGGCGAGGCATCGGGGCCGTTGAGGCGGCGTAGGGCAATGTGCGAGCAGGTTTCCGTCATGCCGTAAGTGTGGTAGAGCGGCACCTGCAGGGTGCCGGCCAGCTGCGTAAGCGAGCGGTCGACGGCCGCGCCGCCAATCAGGATGGCCTTCATTTGCTCGAGGCGAGCGGCGTGGCCGTGCTCCAGCACCGTGCGCAATTGCAGCGGCACAAACGAGGCAAAATCGAATTCGGCAACGGGCGGGAGCAGGGCAAACGGGTTGGAAACGGGCTCGGTGATGGTGAGGTGCAGGCCGTGTTCCAGGGCCCGAATCAGCATCATCAGCCCGCCGATAAACTCGCAGTTAAGGCACACCAACATGCGGTGCCCGAGGCCCAGCCCTAGGTGCTGCATGGTGCGCTCGGCGCTGGCAACCAGCTGGCTACGGCGCAGCGTAATGGGTTGGGGCGTGCCCGTGGAGCCCGAGGTGGTCAGCACAAATTCCTGCGCCCCGTTCAGCCACTGCCGGCAGTAATCGAGCACGCGCGCTTCGTAGCCGTTGATTTCGCCGCCGGCGTGGGCGGGGTATTCCTGAATTTCGGCGTAGGAATAGCGGCGGCCGTTGAGCAGCAGCGAGTCAGGGAGGGTGGTAGCGGGCATGCAGCGTAGAATACGGGGCGACAAACTAGACGCCGATAGCTGATACCGGCATTGCAAAAGAAAGGATGCACCGCGAATACCGCCTTGGTTGCCTGGGTTTCGGAAACACGGTGCTACCTAGAGCACAAGCCGCAGCCCGCCGGCAAGGAGCCCGGCCGCGGCGGCTAAGAAATCAGCCACTGCTGGTACCCGCGCGCCGTGGGCCAGTTGAGGGCCACCAGCCCCGCAAACATTACCCCGTAGTACAGCAAATCAAAAAAATGCCCGCTTTCTTGGTACAGCAGTATGGGCGGCAAGGCCAGCAGCCCCAGTAGGCTGTTGCGCAAAATCAGGCGGCTGCGGAACACGCGGTGGTTTTCGGCGCTGGGGCGGCGCAAGTTGGGCCGCAGGTAGCGCGAAATAGTGTAGAGGCTGCTGCCGACCATCAGCACCAGCAGCGCAGCCAGAATTACGTACGGCCCCAACGAAGGCGGCGGCCCAGCCCCAGGCCCGTTCAGCCCGCCGCCGGCCCACATCACCAAGGCCGCCATTAGCGCTGCTTGCAGCAGGTATTGCACCACATGTATGATTTGGGTGAGGCGAATGGGCTCCATGAAGGCGTTTCGGCTGGTGGGTGGGCTCCTGCTCCGTACTTACGCAGGCCGAAAGGGTAAGGTGTTGCCACTCAGCCAAACAAAGCCGGCCGAGCCAGCGCCCAACGCGCGGGCCGCTACTCCGGCGCCCGATAAAATTCCGCCAACGACGAGGTAGGAGCAGGTAATCGAGCGATAAACGCCACTGAAACACCATCGGCGCTGCTGCTGGTGCCCGCCGGCACCAGCAGCAGCGCCGATTTGCCGGCCACCCGCAGCGGCGGCCCGAGCGGCGGCGCCTGCGGTGTTTCGAAGGCTGCCGCAAAAACGTGGAGGTAGCGCCCTAGAAAACGCCATCAGCCCGTTGCCGGCGGGGCAGTAACGGGCTGATGGCTTCCAAGAGAAAAGTAGTTTGCGGCGCCTGCGTCCGGGGCTGCCCTGCCTACGAGTGCTGCACGATGGCGAAGTACAGCGGCATACCTAGGGTAATGTTGATGGGGAACGTAACGCCTAGTGCCATCGGAATATACAGGCCGGGGTCGGCTTTGGGTGCCGCTAGGCGCATGGCGGCGGGCACGGCAATGTAGGAGGCGCTGGCGGCCAAAATGGCGAAGATGAAGCGGTTGCCCACGCTATCGGTAACCAGGTGGCTGGCCCCAGCCACCAGGCAGCCGTTGAGCACCGGCACCAGCACCGCAAACACCGTTACAAAGCGGCCGTAGCGCGTAAAAGCCGAAAAACGCCGCGCCGTTACCATGCCCATTTCGAGCAGAAAAATGGCAAGGAAGCCCTTAAAGATGTCGGTGGTAAAGGGCTTGATGCCGTCGGCTTGCTTGGTGTCGGCAATGAGGCCGATAAACAAGCTGCCGAGCACCATCAGCACGCTGCCGTTGGTGAAGGAGTGCTGAACAATGGAGCGCAAGTTGGACTGCGCATCGTCGGTGGGGGCTTCGTTGCGCATCATCAGCACCACGCCTACGATGATGGCCGGCGACTCCATCAGGGCCATTACGGCCACCATGTGCCCGCCGAAGTTGAGCTGCTGCGCCTCCAGAAACGACACCGCCGACACGAACGTAACCGCGCTTACCGAGCCGTAGGCGGCCGCAATGGCGCCCGCGTCGCTGTTGCTCAGGCGCCGCTTCAGAATGAAGAAGGTGTAGAGCGGAATGAGCGAGGCAATGAGCAAGCCGAAAAGCAACGAGTACAGTATTTCGGTGCTGAAGGGACTGTGCGCCAGCTCTTGCCCGCCCTTAAAACCGATGGAAAACAGCAGGTACAGCGAAATAAACTTGCTGGTGGTAGGCGGTATCTCCAAATCGCTCTTTACGGCCGTGGCCACAATGCCCAAGGCAAAAAACAGCAGTGTGGGGTTGGTGAGGTTGGAGATGAGTAGCTGTAAATCCATGCGGGAAAATGGGCGGTTCAGACGATGCCCCATGCCCTAGGTGCCGTGGCCGGTGCCGTAGCGCCGGGTGGCCGGTGTACCTGGGCTGGAAAACGGCCGCAAGTAAGCGAATAATAGTAAAACTATCATCTGTGATTATACAGCTTCTTGTTGTGGGTGCCGCCGCTGCTCGCGCCGTGTGGCGTAGTCAAATGCTAGCGTTGCCTGCGTGGGCCTCAGCACCTGCACCGTTGCCGGGGCCCGCGCAGCGTAGTTCGGGTAACTTTTGCAGCGCCCGCACGCAGCTTATGCTTGCGGCTTTTGGCCGCAGACAACCCGCGCGCCAAAATCAATGGCAGCTTGGTGGTCGGGGTATTTCTGATCAACTAGCTCCATTACTTCGCTCCTGATCTTGGCCTGGGTATTGCTGTCGGCTTTGCTCATGGCAGTTACCACGGGCGCAGCCACTTCGTTCATAAACGTCCAGTAGTTGTCGCGGCTGCCGGCTTTTAGCTTGCCGGTTAGCTCCTGCTCGGCTACGTTCACAAGCCCGGCTTGCCGGAAGATTTCGGCCAACACGCCTGGGCTACCGCACCGGAACATGCCCGGCGCACCGGGCGGCGGTGCCGGCAGCTGCATGTGCTTGCTGATGGTGCCCATAATCATGGTTACCCAGGGGTTTTGGTCGGGTGTGCCCCACACGGCCGCCGCAATGCGCCCGCCGGGCTTCAGCACGCGCTGCATTTCTTGGGCTGCCAGCTGCATGTCGGGGAAAAACATAAAGCCCATGCGGCAGCTAATGGCATCGAAGGTGTTGTCGGAGAAGGGTAGCTCGCACACATCGCACGCCACGGTTTCGTAGTTGCGGATGCCGCGCTTGGCCGCGTTGTCGCGGGCTACTTCCAGCATGCCTTCGGCTAGGTCGGTAATTACCACAAGGCCATCCTTCACGATTTTGGCAATGGAAAGGCCCGGCTCGCCGGTGCCGGCAGCAATATCCAGCACCACATCGGTGCTGCGAAGCTGCAAAACGCGAATGATTTCGTCGCCCATGGGCTTCAGCCAGTTCATGGTAAAATCATCCCACTTCCGCCACCCCGGCGAAAACTTATTCCAGGTTTCTTTCTGCTGTTCCCGGATTTGTTCTAGTTGAGCTTCCATGCGGTGCGGCTGTTTGAGGTTGGGGAAATAGGAGACACTGATCCTTGTATAAGATCTTGTTTATCAATCCAAAGCGCAATCACATAAATAGGGGAGCGGGCAGATGTAGCGTACTTGGTAAGCCTACAAAAGCCAGAGCCTACGCACGTTGCCGGCGTAGGCTCTGGAGGTGCTGGCAGCGTAATCGACCTAGGGTTGGTTACGCCCTAATGGGATCGGGAGCATCCTGCATGTGCTCGTACTTGCCCAGTAGCTTGCCCAGTTGGTAGGTAGCCGGAATGATGGCCTTCTTCACAAACCCGGGTATTTCGGGCAAGTCGTATTCCGATGCGTAGCGCTGCATCAGGTAGGCTCCGTCGAAGCGCTCGGGCTCGGCGGTGCCGCTCTTGTTTTGGGCGGCGTAAATGGCTGAGAGGAAAAACACGATGGTGTTGGCGGGTTTAATCCAGCCTTCGCAATGCAGCACGTCGTCGCCGGCGTTCCAGAAGCGGTGAGGCGTACCCCGCTCAAACAGCACCGTATCGCCGGGGCCGGCGTACTGCTTTGGTTGCCCCAGCACCTGGTAGCCAATGCGGCCTTCCAGCACCGTTAGGCATTCATCTTGCAGCCAGTGGGTGTGCATCACGGGGCCAATACCCGGCTGCACAAAGTTCTGCACCAGCACCCGGTCGCCATCGGGCTCCGGTTGCACCCGGTGGAAGATGATTTTTTCGCCAATGCAGTTTTCGATAACGTGCGGGTACGTGATGTTCATCGGGGTAAGAAGAGAGTTGGTTTTACCGTGCTAACCTTGCCGCAAATGCCCCAGGTAATTGTTGTGCATCAGCGCGTTAGCCTAATGCAAAAGTGCTACATGGTGCGAGCTGTATCAATCGCATAAGTATGTGGTTGCCAAATGGTTGAGCTGTTAAGGGTGATCGACGCCAACGCCACCTAGGCGCAGCAAAGGCCCGCACAACTCGCTTGTGCGGGCCTTTGCTGCGCCTAGGTGTAGTGCTTAGCCGGGCTTACTGTTCCTAATGAAGTCGTTTCAACCTCCTGAGCTTCCTGATCGAATTCGAAAAGCAGCGTAGCGTTGTTAGTCGATTTATCGGTCTGTAGCTACCGAGTCGGGTAGCAACTGGAACGACGTAGCGACAAAACGATTTTTAACCACTTTGCCGCTTACCTCGGCTCGGCGAATGCTGTTGCAAAAACCGTCTTTGGCGTGCGCGTCGCCGTGGGAGTCGATAGAGGTGCCATCAACGAAATACGCCTTGCCCTCGATGCGCACGGCTAGGTCGCAGCCTTTGCCGGGCAGCCCCAGGCGGCATTGCCCGCACGATGCTTCTACCACCTGTGTGGGCACGGCAGGAGTGGTTTGGGCCAACGCCGGAGCCGCTAGGCCAGTAAGCAGCGAAAGAACTGTCAAGAGCTTCATAGAGCAGGGTTGCAGGCCAGGACTTGAGTACGGTTCGAAAGTAAAAAAGGCCCGCATCGGTGTGCGATGCGGGCCAAAGATTACAAGCGCCTGAGCTTAGGGGAACTTGGGGTACTTCGAGAAGTCGGGCTTGCGCTTCTCCATGAAGGCGTTTTTGCCTTCTTTGGCTTCTTCGGAGAGGTAGTACAGCAAGGTGGCGTTGCCGGCCAGCTCCTGAATACCCGCTTGCCCGTCGAGCTCGGCGTTGAACGACGACTTGAGCATGCGCAGCGCCAGCGGGCTTTTCTCCAGCATCTTGAAGCACCATTCGAGCGTGGTGCTTTCGAGCTGCTCCAGGGGCACTACTTTGTTTACGAGGCCCATGTCGAGGGCTTCCTGGGCGTTGTATTGGTCGCAGAGGTACCAGATTTCGCGGGCTTTTTTCTGGCCCACGATGCGCGCCAGGTACGAAGCGCCAAAACCACCGTCGAACGAGCCTACTTTGGGGCCGGTCTGGCCGAAACGGGCGTTTTCAGCGGCAATGGACAGGTCGCACACCACGTGCAGCACGTGGCCGCCGCCAATGGCCCAACCGGCCACCATGGCCACCACCGGCTTCGGAATGGAGCGGATTTGCTTTTGCAGGTCGAGCACATTCAGGCGCGGAACGGTGTCGTCGCCTACGTAGCCGCCGTGGCCTCGCACGCTCTGGTCGCCGCCCGAGCAGAAGGCTTGGCCGCCTTCGCCGGTGAGGATGATAACACCGATGTCGGTGCGGTTGCGGCAAATGTCCATTGCCTCAATCATTTCCTGCACCGTGAGCGGGGTGAAGGCGTTGTGCACCTGCGGGCGGTTGATGGAGATTTTGGCAATGCCTTGGTAGTAGCTGAACAGGATTTCCTTGAATTCCTTGATCGGCGTCCAGGTAACTTGCTGGGACATAGAAGAAGATTAAGCAGAGAAAGCACGGCGCACGGCCGCACGGTATTGTTCGAAGAAAGCCGCGTTGGTGGCCGAATCGGTGGTGAGTTCGAGCACGGCCGCGTTGCCTTTTTTAGTGGGCGCAAAGAAAACCGGCAACGCCTTATCTAGTTCGGCGAAGGTGCGGGCGGTGTGGTAACCTAGGCCAAAGTCGCGGGCCGTATTTTCGGCCGTGAGCTGCTGGCGCGTCTCAAAAAACTCCTCCAGCTCGGGCTGCTGCCGCGGGCCATCAATCAGCCGAAAAATGCCGCCCGCGTGGTTGTTGATGAGGATGATTTTGAGGTTGGGCGTGGGGTAGTTGTGCCAGAACGCGTTGCGGTCGTAGAAGAACGCCACGTCGCCGGTAAGGAGCACCACCGGGCGCTCGGGGTTGGCGAGGGCGGCACCCACGGCCGTGGAGTTGCAGCCATCGATGCCGCTGGTACCGCGGTTGGCAAACACCTCGATGGCTCGCTCGGCCGGCACACCCAGGATGTTGGCGTAGCGCACGGCCATGCTGTTGGCCAAGTGCAGCGCGGCACGGTCGGGCAGCTGCTGCAAAGCGCGGTAAATAGCCGTAAACTCGTTGAAAGGCTGCTGCGGTTGCTGCATAAACTCCGCCAGGAAGCCGGTAGCCCAGCCGTTGGCGCGCTGCCACGGCGTAGTAAACGCATCTTTGGGTGCCGCGGCTTCGTCGCGGGCCGAGCCGGGGCCTTGCCACGTAAGGCGAGTTGGTTTGCTGCCAGCCATAGCAGTGGCCAATTCGGCTTCGGCAGTCTTGGGTTGATCAGCCAACAGCGCCTCGAAAAAAGCAGCCGGCTCCATGCGGATAATGCGCGTGAGCGAGCGGAACGTGTCGGCCACGGGGCCGGCCTGCTGCACGTGCCAGTGCTGCTGCGGGGCGTAGTCGCGCAGGTAATTTTTGAGCGCCTTCGAGATGAGCGACTGTCCGAAGGTAATGAGCAGCTCAGGGCGCAAGGCTTCCTTTAGTCCTTGCTCCGGCACAGCCATAAATACGTCCTGCCGACCTAGGGGCGCGGTGCGCACGTCGTAATCGGGACCGACCGGTAGGTGCACGTTGGCAATCAGGTCGCCCACCACGGGTATTTGGTAGGCTGCACCTAGGCGGCGCAGCGCCAGCAGCAGGGGTTCGTCGGCGGGGTGTTGGCCGGCCACCACCAGCACGCGCTTGGTTTGGCGCAGCTGCGTACGCAGCACGTCCAACTCGCCTGAGGGAAGTTGCGGCGCACCGGCAACTTCGCCGCTAATCCTTACGGCCTCGTACTTGATTTCTTCGCCCGCGGCCGGGTAAAAAGGCTCCCGCAGGGGCACATTCACTTGCACCGGGCCCTGCGGAAACTCCTGCGCTAGGTTGATGGCTTCGTTTACCAACCGTGTGGCGTGCCATTGTGCATCGCGGTGCGCGAAGTCGACGGGCAACTCAAAGGCCGCCTTGGCGTGGCGCCCGTACAGGTTGGTCTGCCGAATGGTCTGGCCGTCGAGCTGGTCGATCCACTCCGGGGGGCGGTCGGCCGTGAATATTACCAACGGCACCCGCTGAAAGTACGCCTCGGCCACAGCCGGCGCGTAGTTCAGGCCTGCCGTGCCCGAGGTGCATACCAACGCCACCGGCCGCCCTTGCGCCTGGGCCAAACCCAGGCCAACGAATGCGGCGGCGCGCTCATCGGGCACCACCCGCACCCGCAGATCGGGGTGGCGGGCAAAGGCAATGGTAAGCGGCGCCGAGCGCGAACCGGGCGACAACACCACATCGGTGATGCCGTGCTGGGCACAGATCTCGGCGATGTTGTGGATGGGCTGGAGCGTTGACATGGACAACAAAGGTAGTGGCTAAACTGTGGCGCGGAGTGGTACTCCGCGTGGCGCTGCAAGCGCCAATAAAAGATCGTGCAGCACCGGATGGCAGCCTTCCGCTGCCCGCGGAGTGCCACTCCGCGCCACAGTTGTTCACCATTCAGGATTCAGATAAGAAAAGGGCCATTGTTGCCAATCGGCAACCAAGCCCGCTTTTACTGGATTATGGAGAATGTAGCTGATAACGCGCTGCATTTCCTCACCGCTTCGTCGTACGACATGGTCGTAACTTTCGTCTTGCCAGAAAGGACCGGAGCGCGCCAGTAGGGCATTGCAGCGCCGGGCAGTACGGGCTTTCAGGCTTTGTAAAGTGTGCACGAAACCGACTGTTTCATTGGCAATAGTGGCCACGAAGTGCACGTGATTCGGCATGACGCAATAGGCCCAAAGCGTGTAGTCTTTTGGGTGCCGAAAGTGCAGGGCCTCGCCAACTACATTGGCTAGTTGGGGTAGGCGAAGCCAATCAGGCCCCACGGCGGGGGCTTTGCTGTCGAGCCATGTATCTGTTTGTCCGTACGTGGGTTGCTGTCCCGTCTTGCTTTGTTCTGAGCGCCATTGTTCTAGCGCTGCCACTGGCACGGAGCCTGCGAGTCGGAAGGTAACAAACACGGTTTCGTTGGGCGGGAGGATATGCGGTAGGTTGCGCCGATAGTGCGTTAAGGACATAAAAGGGTAGTTAGTGGCGCGGAGTGGTACTCTGCGTGGCGCCAACAGCGCCAATAAAGGCTCTGGTACGTTTGAGTCTGGTACCGAATGGCGGCTTTTGGCCGCCCGCGGAGTACCACTCCGCGCCACAGCTCTGGCTGCTAATCCAGCACCGAGCCTACGGTGCGCAGCTTCAGCTCTGTTTCCTGCCACTCGCGGCTGGGGTCCGATTCGGCCGTGAGGCCCGTGCCGGCGTACAGAATGGCCTCGGTGGGGCGTAACTGCATGCAGCGCAGATTCACGAACAAGCGCGAAATGCCCGGCGTAGGCAGGTTCACCGGACCTAGGAAGCCGCTGTAGTAGGTGCGGTCGTAGCCCTCGTGGCGTTGTAAAAAGCTGAGTGCCGCCTCGCGGGGCATGCCGCCCACGGCCGAGGTGGGGTGCAGCAGGCGCAGCATGTCCGTACCCAGGGTCGGAAAGCGGTTGCGCTTCAGATCGACGCGGAAATCGGTGCGCAGGTGCAGCAAGTTGCCGGCGGCCACGGTGCGCGGTCCGGTTTCGTCGTAGTCGCGCAAGCGCAATTGCTTAAAGCAATTCACGATGTAGCGCGCCACCAGGGCTTGCTCCTCAATATCCTTCTGGCGCCACACGGCCGTTTGAGCCGTCATTTCCTCCGTAATAGGCTGCGTGCCCGCTAAAGCCATGGTGCGGAACTCCGCGCCGTCGATTTCTACCAGAATTTCGGGCGTGGCGCCCAGCCAAGTGCCCGCTTGCGGCGCACTTACCAGCGACACAAACGCCCGAGGGTGCTGGCGGCACAACGCATCGAAAGCACCTAGGGCATCGAAGCCAGTAGGCAGCGGCCGGCGGGCAGCCCGGCTCGATACGACTTTCGTGACTTCGCCCGCCCGAATGGCCGCCACGCCCCGCGCCACCAATGCTTCGTAGGCTTCGCGGTCGGTGGTGTGGGGGAAGGGTTGCGGGCTCACGTGCCACGGCAACTCCTCCGGCGCAGTGGTGTCGTGCAGCACGCGTTGTACGGCAGCGGCCGCTTCGGCCGGCAGGCCATGCGAAAGCGTAAGTTGCTGGCCGGCCGAGAGGTCGAGCACGGCATCGGCGGGCAACAGCAAGGCCTCGGCCGTGTCGCTGTCCTGAAAAGGGTAAAAGGCAAAACCGGCCTGCGCCGAGGGCTCGAGCGAAGGCGGCAAGCCCGATAAGTGCAGAGGGCGCAGGCTGAGCAACAGCACCGGCGCCGTGGCATTGGGCAAGCGCCACAAAGCCACCGAGCCGCCGTGGCGCAAGGCCAGGGCAATCAGCCGCCGCACGGTGGCGTGCGCAACGGTTTCGGCTACCGCGTGGCTGCTCACGATTGCGGCGCTTTAGCGGCCGGCAAGTCAATCACGGCCATGGTAATGCGGCTGATGCACACCAGGGCGTCGGTTTCTTCGTGCCGAATCCGGATTTCCCACACCTGCGTGGAGCGCCCCACATGAATGGCTTCGGCGCGGCCCACCACGTAGCCCGAGCGCACCCCTTTCAGATGGTTGGCGTTGATTTCTAACCCCACGCAAGCCTGCCGCGTACGGTCTACTTGCAGCACTGCCCCAATACTGCCCAGCGTTTCGGCCAAGGCCACCGAGGCGCCGCCGTGGAGCAGCCCCATCGGCTGATGCGTGCGGTGATCCACGGGCATCCGGCCTTCAATCATTCGCTCGCCCACAGCCGTGAGCTCAATGCCCAAGGTTTCGCCCATGGTGTTGCGGCACCACGCGTTGAGTTCGGCAAGGGTAGGGAAGGAGGCAGGCAGCATCGCGTATCAGCAAAAAATGTTCGGCGGCCCGCAAAGCAGTACTTTCGGGCCCTTATTCAACAAAACTACGCCCCGAAACTGCGTGGTCAAGAAAATCTATCTCATTCGCCACGGCCAGACGTACTTCAACGTGCGCGGCATTGTGCAGGGCAGCGGCGTCGATGCTCCCCTCAACGAGCAAGGCGTGGCCCAGGCCGCCCAGTTTTACAACGCCTACCAGCATGTGCCCTTCGATCGGGTGTACATCTCTACGCTGATGCGCACCCGCCAATCGGTGCAGCCCTTCCTGGATGCCGGCCTGCCCCACGAGCAGCACCGCGCCCTCGACGAAATCAGCTGGGGCAACCGCGAGGGCACGCGTATCACGCCCGAAGAAGACATCGAGTACCACGGCATCCTGAAAGCCTGGCAGCGCGGCGAAACGCACCTGTCGTTTGTGGGCGGCGAAAGCCCCGATCAGGTGGCCGCCCGCCAACGCCCCTTTATTGAGGAGGTACTACGCGGCCGCCCCCACGAAGAAACCATTTTGGTGTGCATGCACGGCCGGGCCATGCGCGTGCTGCTGTGCCAGCTGCTCAACTACCCGCTCAGCGCCATGGATTTGTTTGACCACCGCAACCTGTGCTTGTATCAAGTGCATTTCACGGGCTCCATGTTCAGCGTACGCTCGTATATGGATACCCAGCATTTGGGCTGATAACGATTGCATAACTTCTGGTTTGTGCCCGCAAGAAATACGGTCTATTTTTGGCGGCTTGAACCCAACTGACGACTTGAAATGGCCGAAATCATAAAAATGCCCAAGATGAGCGACACGATGACCGAAGGGGTCATTGCGGCGTGGCTCAAAAAGGTGGGCGACAAGGTAAAGTCTGGCGATATCCTGGCTGAGGTAGAAACCGATAAGGCTACCATGGAGCTGGAGAACTACGAAGACGGCACCTTGCTCTATATCGGTCCGAAAGAGAAAGAAGCCGTGCCGGTTGATGGCGTACTCGCCATTGTAGGCAAAGAAGGCGAAGATATTTCTGGCTTGCTTAGCCAAATTGGCGGCAACGGCGGAGCGGCTGCACAGCCTGCCCCGGCACCTGCTCCGGCTCCGGCCGCTGCTCCGGCGCCCGCACCTGCCCCCGCGCCGCAAGCCGCCGCCCCGGCAGCCGCTGCCACCGCTACGGCTAAGCCCGCCGCCGGCAACGGCAAAAAGGCTACAGTGGTGCGCATGCCCAAAATGAGCGACACCATGACCGAGGGCGTAATTGCCTCGTGGCTCAAGAAGGTGGGCGACAAAGTAAAATCGGGCGACATTCTGGCCGAAGTGGAAACCGACAAGGCCACCATGGAGCTGGAGAACTACGAAGACGGCACGCTGCTGTACATCGGCCCGAAGGATGGCGAATCGGTACCAGTCGACGGGGTGCTGGCCATCATCGGCGAAGAAGGTGCCGACGTTGACGCGCTCCTAGGTGGTGGTTCGGGCGGCAGCCAGCAGCAAGGCTTTACGCCTTCAGCCGCCGGCGAAGCCGAGCAGGACGACGTTCGCGCCAACTCGGAACTGGAGGAAGCCAAAACCGACCGCGACATCCAGGCCCGCGCCGAGGCTACTGGCCAATCGTCGGGTGGTGCTGCCGTGCCGGCTGGCTCGCAAGGCCAAGCAACCTCGCAGGGCACGCCCCAGGGTGGCCGCTTGTTCGTGTCGCCGCTGGCCAAGCGCATTGCGCAGGAGAAAGGCATCGACCTTAGCACTGTGAAGGGCTCGGGCGAAAACGGCCGCATCGTTTCGCGCGACCTCGAGAACGTGCAGCCCGGCGCGCAGCCTCAGGCTGCTCCGGCTCCGCAAGCCGTTGCCGCCCCGGCCCCCGCTGCGCAAGCGGCTCCGGCCCCGGCTGCTGCACCTGCGCCGGCGGCTCCCGCCGCTGCCGAAGGCACCTACACCGAAACGCAGGTGTCGCAGATGCGCAAGGTTATTGCCCGCCGCCTTGCCGAAAGCAAGTTCTCGGCGCCGCACTTCTACCTCACGATGGAAATTTCGATGGACAAAGCCATCGAAGCCCGTCAGCGCCTCAACGAACTGTCGCCGGTGAAGCTGTCGTTCAACGACATGGTTATCAAGGCTTCGGCTGTAGCCCTGAAGCAGCACCCGACCATCAACTCGTCGTGGCTCGGCGACAAGATTCGCCAGAACAAGGTGTACAACATTGGGGTGGCCGTAGCCGTGGAAGAAGGCCTGTTGGTGCCTGTAATCCGCAACGCTGATCAGAAAGGCCTCTCGCAAATTGCCGCTGAGGTGAAAGACCTGGCCGGCAAAGCCAAGAGCAAAAAGCTGCAGCCCTCGGAGTGGGAAGGCAACACCTTCACCATCTCGAACCTAGGCATGTTTGGCATCGAGGAGTTCACGGCCATCATCAATCCGCCCGATGCGTGCATTCTGGCCGTGGGTGGCATCAAACAAACGCCGGTGGTAAAAGATGGTCAGATCGTGGTGGGCAACATCATGAAAGTGACCCTCTCGTGCGACCACCGCGTGGTTGACGGTGCCAGCGGCGCCGCCTTCCTGCAGACGCTGAAAAGCCTGCTGGAAGACCCCATGCGCATGCTGATTTGATTGAATGGACAATGAGCGATGAGCAATGAGCAATGGTCGTGCGGCCAAGCTCATTGCTCATCGCCGTTTGATTCAGGTCAATTGTTCATTGCTCATTGTTAATTGATCATTGAAATGAGAATTCGCTCAACTACCGTCCTAGGTGTTCGGCACAACGGCGAAATAGCCGTGGGGGCCGATGGCCAGGCCACCATGGATAAGCACGTAGCCAAGAACAACGTCCGCAAGATTCGGCAACTGCACGGCGGCAAAGTCGTGACGGGGTTTGCCGGCTCTACGGCCGATGCCTTTACGCTGCTGGAACGCTTTGAGGAGAAGCTGGGCCAATTCGGCCAGAACCTAAAGCGCGCGGCCATTGAGCTAGCCAAGGACTGGCGCAAGGATCAATACCTGCGCAAGCTGGAGGCCATGATGGTGGTGGCCGACAAAGACGAGCTGCTGATTGTAGCCGGCACTGGCGACGTACTGGAACCCGACTCCGACGTGGCCGCCATAGGCTCGGGCGCCATGTTTGCGCAGGCTGCTGCGCTGGCCCTCAAAAAGCACGCGCCGCACCTCACGGCCCGCCAGATGGTAGAAGAAGCCCTGCACATTGCGGCCGATATCTGCATCTACACCAACCACAACATCATCATCGAAGAGCCAAGCCAAACGGCCTAACGCTCATGACTGAGGACCTGATTTACTACAACTCGCGCTGGCGCCACGCGCTGCTCACGTTTGGTGGGCTTGCGTTTGTGGCCATGGGGGTTTGGTTGCTAGTAAAAACAGATAAATGGGGGTTGGGATTGGTCAGCATCCTGTTTTTTGGCGCGTGCGCGGCCGTTGGCATCTGGCAAATGGTCGATACGCGTCCGAGGCTGCGGATCACGGATGAAGGCATCCTGGATAGAACGCTGGGAGTAGGCCTCATCCGTTGGACCGACATTGCTGACGCTTATGTAAATGCCGTTAACCGTGAGCATTTCATCTGCCTGCACCTGCACAACGAGGAGGAATACGTTGGTCGGTTGTCGCCCTTGCGGCGTAAACTGGCAAACGCCAACCATGCGCTTGGCTTTACCACCATCTCCATAAACCTGAGCGGCGTAGACATTAACCCGGAGCAGCTCTTGGAGTACATCCTAAAGCAAAGCGCCGCGGCCCAGTTGCAGCGCCCCTTAACTTAAACCACTGCCCGTATCGGGTTTCTTTTGTTAGCAACCTAGGGGCAATAGCACGCAGTTCAGAATCGTCGATGTTGCGTATACCCGTTGAACGATTCCGGGCTTCATTTTGATTGTACACCGCACACCCTCTACTACCGAACTCTGACTCGATGAACGTAACCAACTTCCTCAAGCACCACTACCGCCACTTCAACGCTGCTGCCCTGATCGACGCAGCCGAAGGCTACAACAAGCACCTCGCCGAAGGTGGCAAGATGATGATTACCCTGGCCGGTGCCATGAGCACCGCCGAGATGGGCATTCAGCTGGCCGAACTCATTCGCCAGGATAAAGTGCATATCATCAGCTGCACGGGTGCCAACCTCGAGGAGGACATCTTTAACCTAGTAGCGCACGATTTCTACGAGCGTGTGCCCAACTACCGCGACCTTACGCCGGCCGACGAGCAAGCCCTGCTCGACCGCCACATGAACCGCGTAACGGATACTTGCATTCCGGAAGAGGAAGCCATGCGCCGCCTCGAGCACTCGGTGCTGAAGTTCTGGGAGAAGGCCGACAAAGCCGGCGAGCGGTACTTCCCGCACGAGTTCTTCTACCAAATCTTGAAGTCGGGCGAGCTGGAGCAGCACTACCAGATCGACCCCAAAGACTCGTGGATGCTGGCCGCTGCCGAGAAAAATCTGCCCATCATCTGCCCGGGCTGGGAAGACTCGACCCTAGGTAACATCTTCGCCGGTCACGTAATCTCGGGCGACATCAAGAACGTGCACACCGTACGCACCGGCATCGAGTACATGATGTACCTGGCCGAGTGGTACACCAAAAACGCGCAAGAGGAAAGTACCGTGGGCTTCTTCCAGATTGGCGGCGGCATTGCCGGCGACTTCCCGATTTGCGTGGTGCCGATGCTGCACCAGGACTTGCAGCGCACCGGCGTGCCGCTGTGGGGCTACTTCGCCCAAATCTCCGACTCGACCACCTCGTACGGCTCGTACTCGGGTGCCGTACCGAACGAAAAAATCACCTGGGGTAAGCTGGGCCAAGATACCCCGAAGTTCATCATCGAATCGGACGCTACCATTGTGGCGCCGCTGATCTTCGCGATGGTGTTGGGTCAGTAATTGGCTTAACTAGCAATAAAAAGCCCGCTGCGGAAGCTTCCGCAGCGGGCTTTTTTGTGGTGCTACTGTGATGACAGGATTCTGATAGGACAAGCAATTCACAAGACCTAGCTGACACAGAAGTTAGGATTCACAAACCATTGGTTTAAATCAGCTGCCCTACCAAGATAGGATGGCCTTAAAGCCTATCGAACCGGTGCCGCTTGCCCGGAGCGTGGTTTGGGAGCCGTTTTCTGCCGGAAGTCTTCGAGCAGGCTGGGGTCTTGGCGAATGAGCGAGAACATGATGGCTATTTGCACTAATATCAGGCTCACCACTAGCACCACGGTTTGCAGCACCACGGTGCCAATGCTGCGCACCCATTTATCCTCCGCAGGCATGCGGGCTGGCTCGAGCAGTTGGCGGAACACCCACGCAGAATAAGCCATGTAGGGCAACATGGTAAGCATCATCCAGGGCTGCAGCGCCGGAAAATAGCGTATCAGCAGCAGCAGCGGAATCATAAACACGGTAGAGATGATGGTGGTGGTGCCGGATACGAATGCCTGGCATAGCAGCATCTCTGCAAAGTTGAATTTTGAAGGCCGCAGCAGCCATACGGCCAGCGCCGCGTTGGCGGGCAGAATGATCAAGTAAATCAGCGTGGGGTACTTGGCATAGAGCTGCATGTAGCGCTCCATTATGAGTTGTATCAGCCGCGGCATTTCGGCTTGTTGGGCAGCTGGTACGGGGTTTATGCCCACTGCCGAGAGCAGCAGCATGCTCACGGCGGTAATCAGTAGCAAATAGGTGATGGGCCGGAAGTGCTGGGCCCGCCGGCCGGCCATGTACTCGTGCAGGGTGGCGCCGGGCCGCGTTAGCATCTGGCGTAGGGTGTAGCCAACGCCCTTGTCGACGTGCCAGATGGAGTGCGGCAGATCGTGAAACAGCAGCGAGCGGAGCGTAAAGCGGTGCGCGTGGTGGGCGTCTTGCCCGCAGTGCGCGCAGTACCGGTCGGCAAGCGCGGTGCCGCAATTCAGGCAAGCTGCATGGTGGGGCGGCGCCTCGGCGGGCGCAACGGCCGTGTGGTTGGGCGCAGCGGACAGGGTAGTGGTTGTGTGCATGCGGAAAGGTGCAGGGCTTAAGCATTGAATAATAGAAAATTACCCGAGACTTAAAAGCCTCGCCTAACGCGCGCCTAGGTGGTACGTAAGCAAATGAGCGTAACCACCCACAAGAGCGTGCTATATGAAAATAGTTATCCGCTGCTGCCGGGCCGTTGTGGCCGGCTTGCCGTTGCTGCTGACAGCCTGCGGCGACCAAAACACGAAGTCGCCGGTGCAAGCGCCCGGCGCCGAAAAATCGGTGAAAACCAAGGTGCTGGAGGCCGGCGCCGATGTGCTGCAAGGCAAGGCCCCGCTGCGCCAGCTCGACATGTACCTCGACGGCTTTCACTTTTACAGCGGCCGCATGAACGAGCAAATGGAGGCGCACCACTTCTGCCAAAAGCTTAACGAAGACGTAACGCAGTGCGTGATTTACGACGGTAACGGAGCAGGCGCAAAAATCATGGGCATCGAGTACATCGTGTCGCGGAGGTTGTTTGAGAAGCTGCCCACCGAAGAGAAAAAACTTTGGCACAGCCACAGCTACGAGGTGAAATCGGGCACGCTGGTGGCGCCGGGCATCCCCGCCGTGGCCGAGCACGAGCTGATGGAGCAAATCGTGAGCACTTACGGCAAAACCCTGCACACCTGGCACACCGATAAAGACAAGGAACTGCCCTACGGCGGCCCGCAGCTGATGATGGGTTTTACGAAGGATGGCCAGGCCGATACCGCCATGATTGGCCGCCGCGACCGGCGCCTAGGGGTTTCGAGCCAGGAAAACCGCCAACGGCGCGCCGACATACAAGCCCCGCCCGTGCTGCCCGGCGCCGATGCCTGGGAGAAAGGGGAGGTGCGGCAGTTCGGCATCAGCAACCAAGCCGGCAGCCACAACCACTAAGTAAAGAACGAAGCTCCCCTCCTCAGCTGAGGAGGGGACGCGGCGGTTTACCGCCGCTGGGGTGGTTGACAATCGTTGCTGACGCCCGCACCATCCGCCTGCCAGGCCTGCCACCCGCCCCACCTGCTTAAACCACCTAGGGCCCAAAGTACAAGCGCCTGCCCCAGCAATGGGGCAGGCGCTTGGTGTTGTAACCGACCTAGGGTTAGAAGCGGAACAGCGGTCGGGCCGGGTTCCAGATGCCCCACGGAATCATGAGCAGCACCAGCAGCAACGCAATGCCGAAGTAAATGGCGGCGCGGCGGTGCTTGGTTACGTCGTCGGCGGGCTTTTTGGAAAGCGAGCGGCCGATTTGGGCAAACACCACAGCCAAAATCATGGTGGTGATGTGCTCGACGCCCCAGAAACGGGCGGCGGGGTCTTTCATTACGGCGCCCATGCCGCCGGCGGCCTCCATGCCCTTCACGCCGAAGGGGCTCAGGGCAAAGTACAGAATCAGGCCCAGCAGTAGCTGTAGGTGCATCGAGCCGATAAAGGCAGCGCCCATGCCGTTGTCGGCGCCGGTGTAAGGTTTGCGGCCGAGCCAGCCCGACAGGGCACGGAACAGCGCTATCAAACCAAAAATCAGCACAAGCCAGCGCGACCAAGAGTGCAGCAGCAGTACGATGGAGTAGGCAGAGGTCATAGATAGCAAATTGGTGAGGCGGTAAAGGTAAGGAGGGTATTTGGTACTGGGTAGTTGGTATTGGGGAGATTGTATTGAGTACTGAGTACTCAGTATTTAGTACCGAGCAGTGGGTTGTGAGCACAGAAAAAAGGACAAACAAGGCCGCCTGAAACCTGCGCCCTAGGTCGGCCATAGACAGCTAACAGCTGACTGGCAACCGGCAACTAGCCTTCCAGCGGATACACTTCTTCCGGGATAAAAAGGTCGCCTTCTTGCCGCAAAATGGCGAGGTTGCTGATGCGTAGCTTGAGGTTGTAGGTTTGCTCGTTGAGGTACTGCAGCACGGGGCCTAGCAGCTCGGGCGTGGTATCGTGAAGGGCCAGCGAAATGTGGGGCAGCCACAGCTCGGGCGTGCTGAACTTGTCGGTGCGCAGGCACAGCGGCGCGGTGGCGCCCAGCAGGCGGGTGTGCAGGCGGTTGAGCTCCTCGGAGCGCAGCACCGGAATGTAGATAACCGGATTGGGCCCCGGAAACAGCCCCAGGCCCGTGGTGAAAGCCTCGAACGGGGCCGTGGTAGCGGCCACGTCCTCCAGCACGGCTTTCAGCGACTCGTGCTTGCTTACGCCGGCCAGCAGGTAGGTAATGTGCGGGTCGGGGGTGTCCTGCACGTCGTCGAGGCCGAACTCATCTTCCAGGCTCTGAATGATGCCGTTGATTAGCGAGGCGTTCTGCGGATTCAGCAGGGAAGTAATTGCTAGCATATGCCGGGCTTAAACTGCCGAAGGGCGCTGAAGGTTAAGGCCGGGATTGGCTTGTTGGCGCATTTGGGCGTTAAACTGCTCGCTTTGCCCGCGCGGAATGCTGAGGGTGTGCCACTCCTCGCCCCGGATTTGCTTGGCCAGCTGCACCAGCTGGCCGGTGTGGTAGGCGTAGTGGGTTATTTGCCGCTGCAAGGCACCTAGGGCGGTGTAGGGCTCTTGCCTGATGTACACGGTGCGCAGCCAATCGGCGGGGTGCTGCTCCAGGTGGTCGAGCACGGCCCACAACACCGGCCAGGCTTGCTGCCACTGCTGCTGCAAGTGCGCTACGGCCTGGGCCGACGTGGGCTCCTCAAACTCCTGGCCGCGGTGGCGGTCGGGCTTTTCGCCGTCGGCGGTCCAGAAATCGGTAAAGCGCGAGCGAAGGTTGCCCACGAGGTGCTGCACCAGCACGGCCGC
Organism: Hymenobacter oligotrophus; assembly: GCF_003574965.1. Classification (NCBI taxonomy): domain Bacteria; kingdom Pseudomonadati; phylum Bacteroidota; class Cytophagia; order Cytophagales; family Hymenobacteraceae; genus Hymenobacter; species Hymenobacter oligotrophus. The sequence goes on from NZ_CP032317.1 coordinate 405,558, forward strand.
GCTGTTCGACTCGGGCCCCGGGCGCCACAGCCACTGCTCGGGCGTAAGCTGCGCCAAAGCCTTATCGGCAAGTGCCTTGTACGACTGAAAGCTGTGGCGAACGGTGGCCAACAGGCCGGCCGCCAGCGCATCGGGAGCTGACATAAGCAATTGCAGTGGGGTGAGGGATAACGGCGCTAAGGTATACGGCCGCCGGGCAACGCCGCCCAACATCGGCCGCCGCCGCGGGTTTTTCGTTTACGCACTGCTCAACCGCTCCAAACGCCCATGCCAAAAGCGCCTGCCAACCACGCCCACACGGCGGCCAATGCCCAGCCGCGCCGCTTGCGGCGTTGGCTGTGGTGGGTAGGGGGCGTGCTGCTGCTGCTGCTAGGGCTGGTGGCCATCGGCCTGAACATGCTCGACCCTTGGCTGCGCCGGACGCTGCAAGAGCAAGTAGCCCGCAAAACCAACGGCCAGTACGAGCTGCGCATCGGGGCCCTGCGCACCAACTTGCGCCAAGGTTCGCTTACGCTGCGCAACGTGTGGGTGCGGCCCGCGGGCTGGCCAAACCATCAACCAAAAGCCGGGCAGCCAGCGCCTTGGCTGCTGCTCACCGTCGACCACGCCCGGGTGGGCGGCGTAAGCCTGGGCGCTTTGCTGAAGGGCGAACTGGTGGCCGTGGATACAGTGCTGATCGAAACCGTGCGGGCGCGGGTGCTTGGCACGCCCACCAACCCCGGCGGCAGCCAGCCCCTGCACGAGCAGTTGCCCAAGCGCGTGCCGGGCATCCGTATCGGGCTGTTTACGCTGCGCGATGTGCGCGTAGCTTCGGGGCAGCGCGGGCAGGAGCGCACCCAACTGCGGCAGGGCAACTTGGTGGCGCAGGATATCCTGATTAGCCGCGGCGGGGCTTCCGATACAACCCGCCTCGGTTACGCTGCGGCTTTTGAGCTGACGGCTAACGGCATGGCAATAAAAGCACCCGGGCACTACGTGCGCCTAGGTGCAGCGCGCTTCAGCAGCAGGCAGCGGGAGCTTCAGCTCGATTCGTTGCGGGTGGTGCCCGTGGCCGATAAGCAAGCAAAGCCGGGCAGCACGCAAGCCAATTTGTGGCTGCCAAAGGTGCGGCTGAGCGGGCTGCAGCCTAAGCTGTTGCCGCGCCGCGTGCTGCAAGCCGGTACGCTGCGCCTGGTGGCGATGCGCTTGCACTTGGCCGCCCCCGCTACGCCGCCCCCGCCGCTCCACAAAATGCTGGCGCCCTACCTGCGGCGGGTGCAGCTGGGCCATGTGCACCTAGGGCAAAGCCGGCTGCGCATCACGCGGGTATCGATGCAGCCCGAAGTGCGCGACTTGAATATCGTGGGCACCAACATCCGCATCGATTCGGTGGCGGCGCAGGATGCCCAGCGGGTGCTGTACGCCCGCAACTGGCAAGTGCGCACCGGCCGGGCCCAGCTCCGCCTCGATGCCCCTTACTACCGCCTCAGCACCGAGCACCTAGGGCTGAGTACCCGCGAGCGGCAACTGCGCATCACCGGCTTGCTTGTTCAGCCCACCATGGAACCCGACGCCATGGCCCGTCGCAAAGGCCACCAGGCTTCGCACCTCACGTTTCGGTTGCCCGAGTTGCGCGTGCGGGGCTTCGATTTTGGGGCCCTCGCGCGGCACAAAGCCGTGCTGATGCAGGAACTGGAGCTGCGCAACCCCCGCATGCACATCATCAGCAACTCCAAATACCCCATCAACCCCAACTTGTCGGTGGTAACGCCCGAGAACGTGGGCAAGCTGCCATTCCGGTTGGATGTGCGTACGCTGCGGGTGCGCAGCTTCGATATGCGCTTCACCTTCACGGGCAAGCGGGCGTTGCGGCCGGGGCATTTTACTATTACCCGCCTGAGCGGCGTGGGTACCAACATCAGCAACGACCCCAAACGCATGCGTGCCAGCAGCCCCGCCGTGCTGCAGGCCACGGCCTACCTAGGGGGCAAATGCCGCATGCAAGCCAAGGCCTGGCTGCCGCTGCTCGATGCCAACGGCACGCACCGCGTGGAGGGCACCTTTGCCCCGGCGGCGTTTGCGTTGCTGAACCCCGTAACCGAGCCCACCCGCTTTGCGCGCTTCGAGCGGGGGCAGTTGCACAGCCTGCGAGCCAAGTTGCTGGTAAACCGCCGCGAGGTAACCGGCACCATGTGGGCCCACTACTCCAACCTGAAGGTGGATTTGCTAAGCCGCCGCGGCGGCGGCCCCGATCGGCAGAAGCTGCTTACTAAAGTGGTATCGAAGGCGAGCAACGTGCTGGTGGTGCGCGACGACAACCCGCGCGGCAAAGGCAAGCCCCTGGAGCCCGGCAAAATTCGCTCCGACCGCAACTTGCACTACGGCGTGTTTTCGGTGTGGCTGCAGGGCCTCAATAGCGGCTTGCTCAACAGCGTAGGCGTGCCCAGCAAAATGGCCGAGGAGATTAGCGAAATGTAGCGTGGCTCGGCCCTAGGTGCCAAGCAGCTCAGCGGCTGGCAGCACCTAGGGGCAGAAAAAGCAAAGGCCCGGAACACGCGTTCCGGGCCTTTGGCTGGTTTGCAGTGGCGGCGCTTAGCGCGTCAACACAAGGCGGCCGCTCTGGGTTTTGGCGCCCGTCGAGAGCTTGTAGAGGTACGTGCCGGCGGGCAGCTTAGCCCCATCGAAGGTGTGCTGATGGAAGCCAGCGCCCTGCTGGGCATTCACCACGGTTTCCACTTTGCGGCCCATCACGTCGTACACCTCCAGGCGTACGGGGGCGGCTTCGGCCAGCTGGTACGTGAACACCGTGCGCTGCGCAAAGGGGTTGGGAGCAGCGTACACCGGGGCATCAACGGCCGGAACGGTTTCGGTGGTGGCGCGGCTAGCCGTGGCCGAGGCGGTGCTGGCGGCGGCATCGGCGGGGGCAGCGTTCCACTGATCGTGGGTGCGCGTCACGATTACGGCAAAATCGGCCCGCTTCACTTTCTGCTGCGGCTTAAAGGTGGCGTGCAGCGTGGGTTGCAAATCGTAGGGGCCTTGCATCACGCTGTAGTAGGCGTTGATGATGTTCATGTCGAGCGCGACTTGCACGTAGCCCTCGAGCCCGGCCGGGATTTGCGCGGCGTCATCAATGGCAATGCGCTGGCCGTTAACCTCAACGGTTACGGGGCCGGTGGCCTGCTGCGCCTTGTTTTGCAAACCTAGGCTTTGCACCAGCGAGTAGGCCAGGCTAGCCCGCGTAACGGTGGCGTTCGGCGCAAACACACCCTGCGACACCGGCAGCATCACGCCGTTCTGCACGTGGTTACGGTCGCGTAGGGCGGCACCACGCGCCGTTACCGATTCGGCCAGCAGCGCCTGCACGCCCGATACGTCGCCGAACGAGTTGGCACCGCTCACGGGCAGGTATTGGCGCACGGCCTGGCCCATCAGCAGGTAGTCGGCCAGCTGAATGCGGCTCAGGTCTTGCTCGGGCTTAAAGCCGTTGCTCAGGCCGTCCATCAGGCGTTTGCTGACGGCCAGCTGAATTGAGGCCTCGGCCGGGTGCCCCGCGGCGTCGGAAAGGCCCGTCGAACCTAGGGCTTTGTTCAGGGCAATGGAGCCCGACACCGTTTCGGGCAGCGCGGCGCCCTGCAGGCCTTCGAGGCGCACCGTCCAGGTGCCGGCTTCGGGGCTGGCCACGGCCACGGCGCGGCCGGGGCTGGTAGCAAACAGCACCGAAATGCCCGAGGCGTAGCGCTTGCCCGAAGGCGAGAGCAGCACCAGGTTTACGGGGTTGCCGGTTTCGCCCAGCAGGCCGGTTACTTTGCAGCTGGCTTCCAGCGACGAGGTGCCGGCCGGTACCGCAAACGTTTGGCTGTTGCTGGCCGTGGTGGCCGGGTTAAAGTTGATGGTGAACGGCGAGCTGGTTACGGCCGAGTTTACGTTGCTGTTGAACGTGCGCTTGGCGTTTACCGAAGGGCCGTAGCCGGCAGCGCGGAAAGCGCGGTCGACGGCGGCGTAGGCATTGGCCATGCCATGGCCAATTTCCCACGACTCGCGGTTGGGCAGGTTGGTAGCGGTTTGCTCCAGAATGCTTTTTACCTCGGCCGGCGTCAGGTTGGGGTTGGCGTCCAGCATCAGGGCCACAATGCCGGCCACGTGCGGCGCCGACATGGAGGTACCCGTGAGGTGCGTGTAGAAGGGCACGTGCGCAGGCTCCAGGTTTTCAACGTCCTGCTGGGTGCTCAGCACGCCAATCGGCGACACAGCACGCGTCGAGATGATGTCGGTGCCGGGGGCCGTTACGGTCGGCTCGTCGCGCCACGGCAGGGTTTGCCCGTCGATGGTTACCGTGCCGCCCACGCCCTTGCGGCCGCGCGACGACGAAGGAGCCAGCACGCCGGCTTTGTCGGAGTTGGCCACCGTAATTACCCACGGCGCCTTTTTGTAGTTGCCGGTAATGGTGCCCGAGCCCGCGCCCGAGTTACCTGCCGAAAATACTACCACAATGTTGCGGTCGACGCAGCGCTTGGTGGCAATGGTAATGGGGTCGTTCGGGTTCGGCTCGGTGGCAATGTCGGAGGTGGTGCCGAACGAGTTGGTGATAACCCGGATGTTGTACTGGAATTGATTTACCAGCGCGTAGTCGAAGGCGCCCACCACATCCAGAATAAACAAGCCAGCGCCCGTGCCGTAGCCGATGAGGTCGGCGCCGGGGGCTACGCCGGCGTGCTTGCCGTTGGAGGCCGCACCCGTTGCGCCCACAATACCGGCTACGTGCGTGCCGTGGCCGCCGGTTTGGTCGGTGTTGGGTATGTTTTCGAGGTAGGTAATGGGCAGCAGCGCATTTTGGGCTTTCAGGTTGGTGGTGCCCAGTACGTTCTGCTTCAGGTTTTTACCTAGGGTGTGGTCGGGGTGCGTGCCGTCGATGCCTGAGTCGTTTACTACCACCCCAATGCCCTTGCCCGACACCGGCAGGCCGCCGTTGCGCTGCGTAAACAAGGGCTCGAGGCGCGCGCGCTGCGCACCCGTTAGGGCAGTGGCGCCGTCGTTGTCGCGCACCAGCGAACGGTTCAGGTAGATGGACACCACGTTGGGGTCCTGGGCAAGGCGGTTAATTTGGGCGGTGGTAGCCAGCACGCCCGCCACCGGCAAGGCCCGCATGGTTACGCCCTGTACAATGCCCAGCTGCTGCAGGGCCAGTTTGTTGGCTAGGGTAGGGGCGGTATTGCCTTTAAAAGTTACCACCACCTGATGCAAATCGAGGGGGTTGGTAAGCAGGGGTTGCAGGTGCGTGTCGAGGTAGGCTTGAGCGAAGGCCCCGGTGCTGCCCATCCAGAGCAACACACCGAGTAAAGTTTTTTTCATAGGGAAAGCGGTAAGAGTTGGTTGTGCGCAGATGTACGCACGTGCCTACCACCGCGGTTTTAGCTCGACAGAAAAATTTTTAACAAAATCGCAGCTTAACGGTTACCGGGTTTTGTAAATGCCAATAAAGGCCTTCCTATTTTGCTGATTGTGCAAGATTAAAGTATTGCATGCTGCCGGGTTTTTGTTTGCTTTTCAAACAGAGAGTCATGCTATTACGAGCAGCCGAATTTGGCTTTCGGCAAGGGTTTGCCGGCCGGGTAAGGGGGCTGACCAGGGCCCGCGGGCAGCACCCTGTCGTCGCCAAAAAAGTTTGACCTAGGCTTGCCCGGCCCTGGCACCAAGTGCTACCCGCCGCCGCGGGCGGCACCAAACCCCGAGCCAACGGGTTGTGAGGTGCCGGCAACCCACGCCCCGGCCGCGCACCTAGGGCGCGGTCAATGTCGGGGTTGTTGCGTAAGTTTCGAAAGCAGATACCGAACCGAAGCAAGCGGACCTACCCCCCTAAGGCGCCCAGGTTTCTTTTCAACGGCCTGTATTCACGCACCTTTTACCGTTTGCCGCCATGATTATCTGGGTTGCTTTTTTTGCGCATTGGTACCTGTCGCTGTTTGCGCAGTCGTTTTTTCAGCACCGCTACGCGGCGCACCGCATGTTTAGCATGCACCCGCTGTGGGAGCGGTTTTTCTTTGTGTTCACGTTCCTGACGCAGGGTTCCAGCTTTATGTCGCCGCGGGGCTACGCGGTGCTGCACCGCATGCACCACGCCTACTCCGATACCGAAAAGGACCCGCACTCGCCGCATAACTCCACCAACGCCTTCGGCATGATGTGGAAAACCCGCACCGCCTACCAGGAGGTGTTGAAGGACGAACACCCCAACGCGCACCGCTTTGCCGGCGGCGACTACCCCGTGTGGCTGGCCCTCGAGGAGTTCGGCAACAAGTGGTACACCCGCGTGGGCTGGGGCGTGGTGTACGTGCTGTTTTACGTGGCCTTTGCCACGGCCTGGTGGCAATACCTGCTGCTGCCTATCCATTTCGCCATGGGGGCCGTGCACGGCGCCATCGTGAATTGGGGCGGCCATAAGTACGGCTACCAGAACTTCGACAACCACGACAAGTCGCGCAACTCGCTGTTCTTCGATTTCCTGACCGGCGGCGAGCTGTTTCAGAACAACCACCACAAACTACCGCTGCGCGTCAACTTCGGCGTGAAGTGGTGGGAACTGGACCCTACTTACCCCGTTATCTGGACCTTGGACAAGCTCCGCATCGTGCGCATCAAGCGCAAGGAGGGGCAGGGAGCCGTGCCGCTCGCGGCCTAACCTGCTGCGCTGCCTGGCCAAAGCCGGCTGTCATCTGCTAGCAGGTGGCAGCCGGCTTTGGCGTTGTTGGGGGTTAGGCTCCGTCGGGCGTGGGCGGGGCGGCCGGCAGCTCGATGCGAAACGCAGAGCCCTTGTTTTCAGTGCTTTCGAAGGTGATGCGGCCGTGGTGCAAGTCCACGATGGTTTTGATAACGGACATGCCCAAGCCCGTGGTTTTTTCGCCGCGCAGGCCCGGCCGGCGGGCTTTGGTAAACTTATCGAACAACACGGGCTGCAGCGCGGCCGGTATGCCAATGCCGTCGTCGGTTACGCTGATGCACGCCCCGCCCGGCAACGGCTCGACGCGAACCGCAATGTTGCCGCCGTCGTGCGTGAATTTGATGGCGTTGGAAATCAGGTTGTTGAGCACCTGCTCAAACTTGTTCTTATCGCAGCTGACGTAAATGGGCTCGGGCGGGGCCTCGAAATGAAAGTGCTTGTTCAGCTTCTGGGCCGAGCGCTGGTACTCCACCACCACGGTTTGCGCCCAGGCCACCATGTCCAGCCGTTCGCGCTTCAGCACCACATTCACCGATTCCAGAAATTCCTGATCCACGAAGTCGCGGATCAGATCGACACTGTCTTTGCAGGTTTCGTGCAGCAGCCGAACGAGCTCGTTTAGGGCTTCGTCGTGGTACCCGGCCGATTGCTGGGCTATGTGCTCGGCCAACTGCTGGGCCACCACCAGCGGGCCCGACAAATCGTGCGACAGGATTTCGAGCGTGGCGTTCTTTTTGGCGTTGAACTTGTGCGCGTTGTCCATGTACTGCTTCGACTGGGTGATGTCGCGCACGGTACCGCTGATGTAAAATTGGTTGCCGGGCCCCGCCGCGCGCACCGCCGTAAAGCACACCCACTGGCGGCGGCCGTTGGGGTACTTCAGGCGTAGCTCCGCGTCTTCCATTGACTGGCCGCCGAGCACCCGCCGCAGCTGTTCGTCCAAAAACTCCAAGTCGTCGGGGTGCAGGTTGGCTTTTAGCCCCGGCAGCTCCTCGTTGATGCGTGCGGGGTTGCCGCCGAACACGGTTTCGTAGGCTTGGCTCACGTAGGCCACGCGCTGCGCATGTACATCGTAGCAGTAGTAAACCACTTGGCTGTGCTGAGCGAGGGGGCCAAAGAGCAGCGCAAAATCGACCATGGCGTTGGGGGAGAAAACCATCAGTGTACCCGCAACGCGCTCCTAGAGTTGTGGGCAGCGCCAACCACCTAAGGCCCCGGCGGGCGCAGCCGCCACCGCGGCCCTAGGTAAAAACCCAAGCCGGTGGTCCTGGCACGTGCCGGCGGCGGGTGGATTACGTAGTGCGGCCAACAAAAAATCAGCAATTGCCGAGGCGCCAAATCCGTGTAAATCAAGGATCGATGCCGCGGGCGTTGCCGTTTGAGGAAGCAGTTGGTTGGCCAAGCAGCCGTTGTTTTCGTACAGCAGCTGGCAGCCAGCACCGCTAGCCCCATCGTTTTACATTTGGCATGAACTGCCGTTATGCAACCTGCATTCGCTAACCACTTGCACCTTCATTTAGTACCGGCGGGCCGCCGCCTCGATTTCGAAATAACCCCCGGCAATTACGCCTACGTGTACCGCCGCTGCCGCAACCAGCAATGGCAGTGCGTGGCGCAAAACGCTTGCAGCCCCTACCTCGACAAAGCCCCGATTGACCCCCAGGCTGCGCCTGAGTACGTGGTGCGTTACCGCAACGCCGCCGGCACCGTTACGGCCGCTACGCCCGTGGTGCGCGCCGACCCTGCCGGCCTGCCCGGCGGCCCTAACTGGACGAACCTGGCCTAGGCGGCGCGGCCGTTGGACAGGCGCCACCGGCTTTGGCACCTAGGTCGGCGCACAGAAAAATGCACTTGCCTAGGTGGCGCTAGTGGTAAAACCGTTTCTCGACGCGGGTGATGTTCCAGTAGTGCAGCATCTTGCCTTGCTCCTCGGAAAAGCGCGGGTCGGTGATGGTGCCCCAGTTCATGATGGAGCAGTCGGCCTCGAGGTGCACCGTTGGTTCGGGCGATGCGGCAATGGTGCGCATGGCCGCTACCTCGCAGTTGTTTTCGAGCAGGTTGGAGCGGTCGTGGGCCGAGTAAAACCACGCAAGCGCCACCACCAGCGTGAGGTAGCCAAACTTAAGCTTGTTGGGCAGCCGGTACAGCAAGTAAAGGCCCGAGGTAGCGAATAGGTATACCAGGCATAGCGTAACCGGCATGATGGTGTCGCGGCGCATGATAAACGGGCGCACTTCGCGGTAACCGCCCAGGGGCAGCAGCACCAGGTACAGCACCGACAGCGCCAGCAGCCATTGCGCCGCTTTCAGAATTCGGCCGGCCCCGGCGTCGTGGCGGGTGCGGAAGCGCACTGCCACCAGCACTACATTGAGCAAAGCCGCAAGCAGCAGCAGCGGAAAAGCCCACGAGTTGCCCAGCACATTAGGAATGCCCTGCCACAGCTTCTCGTAGCGTTGGGCCAAGGTGTAAGTGGTTACGTTTTCGGCGTTGTGGGTGCCGATGTACAAGGAGTAGGCACAAAGCAAAATCAGAAACCCAAACTGCGCCACCACGCCCCACGGCATGGCTTTTACGGCCTGCCAGGCACTGGCCGCAAGGGCTTGGCCTGCGCCGCGCAGCTCCCGAAAACGGCTCAGCCACAAGTAACTAAGCAAGGCGCTGCTCAGCAGCCCCGCCACTGCCGGAATAAGGGGGCCGTGCAAAGCCAGTACCACCGCCAAAAACGGCAGCACCACTTGCCACACCGCCGATACGGGCGTGCGCCGCACGGCCAGAAACTGCCGGTAAAACGGCAGAAAGTACACCAGCAGCATGCCCAGCGGCAAGGCGTAGAAAATGGTGTAGGTGATTGACCGGTCGATGATGCCGATGTCGTCGTGGAAGCCGGCGGTCTGGAAAAAAGGCGTGCACAGCAAGGCCGCAATCAGCAGCCCGCGGGCCGTGGGCGCAAACCGCTCGCTGGCGTAGTAGGCCAGCAGGGCAATCAGCAAGGCCTGCACAAAGGTTTTGGCCATGGCGCAAGCCATGTAAGTGCTGTAAATCGGATCGACAAACGCCTGCAGCCACAAGGGCACGTTGCGCATGTAGTGATACAGCGTAGCGAAAGCGAAATACCGGTTAGGGCCGCTGTAGTACTGGTTTTCGAGCAGCACTTTCAGGGCAAAGGGGTCTTGCAGCACCCAGCGGATGTTTTCGCGCGGCAGCACGTGCGAGGCCATGTCGCCGTCGTGCGGTACGTTGAGGTGCTGCACGTACGAGTACCCTAGGTCGAGGAGCAGCGGCAGCAGCAACAGCCAGTGGGCATGGGGCAACAGCCGCCGCCACCCCGCTGCCGCTGCGGGCCGATCCGGTTGGTGGATGCTTGCACCCGATACGCCCGGGGGCAATTGGGTAGGGGAGTTGGCCATAGATCAGCGCCTTGAAAAGCGCACATTGTGCGGCAACGTGCAGCTAAGACAGAGGAAGGGTATCGGCGGCAAATATCCAACAATGCGGGGTATAGCCGCGGCGCTTGTTGCAAATTGACGGGGTTGTGGCAACAACCGGCCTCTGGCACGCGGGTGCCCCAACGCCAAAACCGCCCGGGCAGCAAAGCTGCCCGGGCGGCATAAAGCATTTCCGGCCCGATAAAAACCGCTTACTGCAGCTGCGATACGGCGCGTAGGGCGTTGAGGCGGCCGTAGCCGTAGTACGGATCGCGGCCGGGCTTGCCTAGGTCGTCGGCCGAGGCTCGCAAGGCGGCCTCTACCTGGGCGGGTGCCAGCTGGCCGTTGTGCTTCCCAATGATGAGGGCCGCCACGCCCGCCGCGTGCGGCGCCGCCATGCTCGTGCCCGCCGACCACGTGTAGCCGCCGGCGCGGTTGGTGCTCAGCACCATATCAAAAGCCCACACGTTCGAGCGGAAGCCCCGAAAGTTTACCAACTCGTTGGTGGGGTAAACAAAGTCGCCGCCGGGGGCGGCAAAGGTTACGTCGGCAGTGCCGTAGTTGGTGTAGGAAGCCATGCGGTCGAGGCTGGTGCCGGGTTTGTCGTTCGCCCAGCCCATGGGCCCGGTTGCCGAAATGGAAATGACGCCTGGCGAGGTAGCCGGCACGTTCACGAGGTTGCCGTCGTGGTTGCCGTCGTTGGCGTCGTTGCCGGCGGCGGCAATTACCGTTACGCCTTGCTGGCGGGCGTAGGTGGTAGCCTTGCCAATGGCCACCAGCAGCTCCTGAATTTCGCGGGTTTCGTTTACCAGCACGTCGTCGGCGGGGTTGTCGGGGGTGCCGTTGTCGTCGAGGTAGCGGCTGCTGCGCGGAATGGCCGCCCCCAAGCTCAGGTTGATAACGTCGGCTTCCTGCGCCACGGCGTAGTAAATGCCCTTAATCATCCACGAAAACGAGCCGGTGCCGTTGTCGTTGAGCACCTTCGCCAATATCAGCTTGGCCTCGGGCGCTACGCCCACCACGCCTAGGTTGTTGTCGAGGGCGGCAACGGTGCCGGCCGTGTGGGTGCCGTGGCTGAAACCCATGCCCATAAACTGCGCGGGCTCGGTGGGCACAAACGATTCACTGGCTATGATGTTGTTCTGCAAATCGGGGTGCTGCAGGTCGAAGCCGCCGTCGAGCACCGCCACGCGTACCTTTTGCCCACGGGCACCCGTGGCCCAGGCCTGCGGCACTTGCATGGCCTCGAAACCCCATTGCAGGGCGTAAAAGGGGTTGGCACTACCTAGGGCCGCGCCGTTGGCAGCGGTAGCATCGAGGGTGCGCGGCTGGGGGTTGTAGCCTTGGTAGCTGAAATCGTGGATAACCGAGCGCACGCCTTCGATTTTGGCGGCTTTGGCGGCAAAACCCGGGTCGGTGGAGGTAGCGGTAGCCAGCCCAATGGCCGGGAGCTGCGCCGTAAGCCGACCGTTGGCCGCAGCCGTTTTGCCTTCGAGGCCGGCGGGCAGTTTATCCGAGGCCGAGATGATGATGTATTGGTGTGCCCTCCGCACAAAGGCCGAAGCACCCGACGCCGCGGCAGCGTTGCTGGCTTGCGCGGTAGCATCGCCAGCAACTGGGGCTACCTCGTGCTTATTGCAGCTGGTAGTAAATAGCAGACCTAGGCAGGTCGAGGCAATAGCGGTTACGTTGAATAGGCTGTTTTTCATGCTCTTAGCTTGAGATTTTGATTGCCCTAAGTGAGGCATTTGTCTAATAATATCAAAACAGTACAAACAGCTAGTTGTAAAATCACAACAAAGATTAACTATATAGTAACTCATCGGTTTAGACGAATCGAAGAGCGAGCTACCCAAACCGCCAGAAATGCCCGCAGGCGTAAGGTTTATACCTGTCGGGCTTTAACTGAATTATTTCTCATAATGCAATTGCTCGGTTTACGGTATGTTGCTGATAGTTAAAAACTAAGCTCGGCAAGCACCCCCCAGCGGACTCATATTAGCGTGCGTGCTTGGCGCCTTTGGCAAGTATCGCCGCTGAGCAGGCCCGGCTGCGGTTATCGACCAGCTTGCCCAACGCACGTATAAGCAGCAGCGGCGGGCCTGTATTATTCACCGGGCCTGCTGCGCATCCCTTCAACACTTAACCTTCGGCAACATGCCCACCACGCCCAACTTTCCGCACCAACCCAACGACGAAACCCCGAAGCACGGCGCCCGACGCGCCAACGACGGCTCAAACGACAACCCCGACGAATTCAGCGAGTTTCGCAAGCCCGGCGCGTCTTCCACCGAGGACTACTCCCAGGAGAGCCGCCAAACCGACCCGGCCCAGCAGCCCGGCCACGTGGAGCAAAACCAAGACCCCGAGGGCGTAGCCGCAGCCCAAAACGCCTCGTACGACGAGCAGCGCGAGGCCTGGGCCGACGACGATCCGCGCTACGGCAGCGGCCCGCGCCCCGATACATCGAACGAGTAGCACTCTTGTGTGCTTACTGGCAAGCCGCGCCCCGTTGTCCGGGGCGCGGCTTGTTTTTTGGTCTCAACAAGCCAGCGAGGTGCCAACGTAAGCAGCCGTTGGGCACCTGCAGACCTGCATTAATCGTGCAAACCAGCAGCAACATATAAGCAAGCGGGTTTAACGCCGTACCTTTGCAGTTCCTGCGCTGCAAGGTATCTACATGATTTCCATCTCCGACCTCGACTTTCACTTCGGTGCCCGTACGCTTTACGACGGCGCCAACCTGCATATCAAGCCCAAAGACAAAATCGGCCTTATTGGGCTGAACGGCCAGGGCAAATCAACGCTGCTGCGCCTGCTGGTGGGCGAGTACAAGCCCGACGGCGGCAGCATCTCGATGAGCAAAGACGTAACGCTGGGCTTCCTGAACCAGGATTTGCTTAGCTACGACTCGCACGAGCCCATCCTGGTGGTTGCGATGCAAGCTTTCGGGGAAGCCCTAGGTCTGCAGAAGAAAATCGACGAGGTGCTGCTCGAGTTCGAGAACAACTACACCGACGACCTCGTGGACAAGCTGGCCTCTCTGCAGGAGCGCTTCGAGGCTCTGGGTGGCTACACCATGCAGGCCCGCACCGAAGAGATTTTGGAGGGTTTGGGCTTTACCACCGAGGAGCTGCAGAAGCCGCTGAAGCTGTTTTCGGGCGGTTGGCGCATGCGCGTGATGCTGGCCAAGATCTTGTTGCAAGAGCCTTCGCTGCTGCTGCTCGACGAACCCACCAACCACTTGGACTTGCCCTCCATCAAGTGGATCGAGAATTACCTAGCCGATTACGAAGGCGCCGTTATCATCGTATCGCACGACCGCGAATTCCTCGACAACACCACCAACATGACGGTGGAGGTGACGGGCGGCAAGCTGGTGCCCTATGCCGGCAACTACTCGTTTTATATGGAGGAAAAATCCCTGCGCGACGAAATTCAGCAGGGTGCCTACGACAACCAGCAGGCCGCCATTAGGCAGGCCGAGCGGTTTATTGAGCGCTTCAAGGCCAAGGCCTCGAAGGCCAAGCAGGCCCAGAGCCGCCAGAAGATGCTCGACAAAATGGACCGCATCGACTCGGTAGCGCCCGAAGCGGCCAAGGTGAACTTCTCGTTCCGCTTTTCGGTGCAGCCCGGCCGCCACATCCTGCGCATGGAGCACGTCACGAAGAAGTACGGCGACAAGCTGATCTTCCGCGACACGAACGTGCACATCGAGCGCGGCGACAAAATCGCGCTGATCGGGGCCAACGGCAAAGGTAAATCGACGCTGATGCGCATGGTGTCGGGCTCGGAAGGACCCACCTCGGGCACGCACCAACTGGGCCACAACGTGATTATGGCCTTTTACGCGCAGCACCAGCTCGAAAGCCTGAACGTGGACAACGAGGTGCTGCAGGAGATGGTGCAAGCCGGCTCGAAGCGCACCGAAATGGAGCTGCGCTCGGTGTTGGGCTCGTTCTTGTTCACCGGCGACTCGGTGTTCAAGAAAATCAAGGTGCTGAGCGGGGGCGAGAAAAGCCGCGTGGCCCTGGCCAAAACGCTGATTTCGGAAGCCAACTTCCTGTTGCTCGACGAACCCACGAACCACTTGGACATGCAGTCGGTGGGCATCCTGATTCAGGCGCTGGAGCAGTTCGAGGGCACTTTCCTGGTCATCAGCCACGACCGTTACTTCGTGGAAAACGTGGCCACCAAAATCTGGTACATCGAGGATTTCCAGCTGAAAGAATACCCCGGCACCTACCACGAGTACGAACAGTGGCAAGACGAGCGCAGCCGTGAGGCCAAAAAGCTGGGCCTAGCTGCGCCTGCGGCCCCCAAGGCCAAGCCGGTAGAGGTAAAAAAGGAACTGAGCCAATCGGAACGCGAATCAACCCAACGCGAGCTGAAACAAGCTAGCAAACAATTACAAGAGGTGGAGGCCCGCGTGAGCAAGCTGGAGCAGGAGCTGGCCGGCTATGAAAAGCAGCTCGGCGACCCGAACATCTACAACAATGCCGCTCAGCTGAAGGACGCTACGGTGAAGTTTGAGCAGGTGAAGAAGGAGTTGGGCAAGGTAAACGACCAGTGGAGCGAGCTGGCCGAAAAGGTAGAAGAGCTGGAAGGCAAGCTGTAGCGCGAACTTTCAGTTCGCGTATCGTTGAACCATGCTGGATATATTTCAACGATACGCGAACTGAAAGTTCGCGCTACTTATGGCTGAGCTGATTTACTACGAACGCAACCTGTCGCACCGCCTGCCACCAGGGGAAGCCATTTTTCTGACGTTTCGGTTGGCGGGCTCGTCGCCCAAAGTGGCGTTGGAAAAGCTGAAAGCCGAGCAGGAATTGGCGAACCGGCAGGCCGCAGAAACCGACATACACACTTACGCTTTGCAAAAGCGTTATTTCGCCCGGTTCGATGCAATACTTGACGAGGCCCGTTTTGGCCCGCAGTGGTTGCGCGAACCCACCGTGGCCGCGGTGGTGCAGGCAGCAATACACCATTACCACACGCGGGCGTACGAGCTGGTTTGCTACTGTCTGATGCCGAATCATGTGCACCTTTTGGTTGCATTACCTTCTGATGCACCGCCGCTGATCCGTACGCTGCAGCATCTGAAAGGCTACACTGCCCAGCAAGCCAATCGGATACTGCAGCGCACCGGGCAGTTTTGGCAACGCGAAACCTACGACCATGTGGTGCGCAACGCAGGCGAAATGCAGCGCATTGTTGCTTACGTGCTGCAATATCCAGTGAAGGCGGGGTTGGTTACTGAATGGCAACAATGGCCTTATTCCTACTGGGCCCCTTAGCTATGTGTAACAATTGCTGCCACGATATGCGAACTTAAAGTTCGCGCTACATTCGCTTATGCTTCGTCGCTCTGCCATTTCTCTGCTGCTACTTGCCTCGGCGGCTTGCGTGCCCCTAGGTACGCCCATCACCGACCCCAACGCCGGCCGACCCGGGCAGGGCAGCGCCGTGCAGGTACCTAGGGCCAACCAGCAATTGCGCTTCGAGGACGCCACTTACGACCCCGATGTGCAAAGCGTGCAATGCTACGCCAGCACCGGGCAGCCCACCGAAGTTTTCAACCCGCCGGTAGTGCCGCTGGCCAGCAGCGGCAGCATGGTGTTGGAGTTCGACATCCTGGGCAACCAAAGCCGCCGCCTAACGGCGCGCCTCGTGCACTGCAACGCCGACTGGTCACCTTCCGTCCTCACCGATCTGCAGTTCCTCAACGAAATCAACGAGTTTAACCTGACGCAGTACCGCACCTCGGTGGGTACGCAGGTGCCGTATTTTCACTACCGGCTGGCCATTCCGCCGGTAAAGCTGTCGGGTAATTTTTTGCTGGTGGTGCAAGACGGTACCACGCGGCAGCCGTTGTTGTCGCGGCGCTTGTTGGTGTTCGAGAACCTGGTGGAAGTGGCGGCGCAGTTGGGCCTGGCACCTGGCGGCAGTGCGCGCTACACCATGCAGCAAATTGATTTTGCCATCCGATACGGCAACTATCCGCTCGTGAACCCGGCCGTGGAAACGAAGGTGGTAATGCGGCAAAACTTCCGCTGGGACAACGCCAAGTACAACTTGCGGCCCACGTTTGTGCGCGATGCCGAGCAGCAGCTCGATTACCAATACTTCAACTTTGAGAATGCCTTTCCGGCCTTCAACGAGTTTCGGTTTGCTGATTTGCGTTCCTTGCGCACGGCGGGCGTAGGGGTGGCCCAGCTCAACACGCAATCCTCGCCGCGCGAGGTGCTGCTGTTACCCGAAGAAACCCGCACCGAACGTGCCTACACGCAATACGAAGATGCCGACGGGCAGCGCGTGTTCGAAAGCCGCGAGTACGGCAACGGAGCTACCAACGCCGACTACGTCTGGACAACCTTTCAGCTGCGCGCCCCCAGCGTGGCGCCCGGCCCCGTGTATGTGTTTGGCGCCCTCACCGACTGGAAACTAAAAGACGATTTCAAGCTGACTTACAACGCCGCCCAGCAGCTTTACACGGGTCGCGCACTGCTCAAACAAGGCTACTACAATTACTACTACGTGGTGGGTCAGCCCAACGGCGCTGCACCCGACGCCGGCCATTTCGAGGGCAGCTACCAGCTCACGCAAAATCAGTACGACATCCTGGTTTACTACCGCCCGCCCGGCACCCGCACCGATTTGCTTATCGGCTACCGACCACTCACGGTAAACGGAGCGCAGGTACGCCAAAGCCAACCCGGGCTGTTCAGGAGGTAGGGGAGGGGTGTTGAGTACTGAGTAGTGGGTACTGAGTATTTAGTACTAGGTGTCTGGCAGCAGGAAAAAAACGCAGGGACGCAACCCGCCGCCCGGCTGGCCATACACGCCTAACTCCTAACTCCTAACTCCTAACTCCTAACTCCTAACTCCCCAGCGTCCGCTGCATATCGCGTACCACCGTGGCCCAAGTTTGCTGCATCAGGTCGGCGTCGACGCCGGTGCGCTCCACGTATTGCTGCTGGTACTGCTGCAGGCGGTTGTGCAACGCCCGGGCCCGGGCCTGAAAGTCGGCAAAATCGGCCACCAGCTGGCCTTTTTGCTCGGGCTGCAGCAATCGCTGGGCGTGTACTTTAAAATAGGTGTCCGCTAGATACTCGCGCAGCATCAGCACTTGCTGCAGCTCGTCGCGGTCGGCATCGGCTAGCTGGTAGGCCATTTGGGTTTCGATGGCCAGAATGCCGGCGGGCTTAGCGGCCGCAGCGTACTCCTCGAACAGGGCACTGTACTGCTCCGGTGTTTCGGGTTTCACCTGAAACAACTTGTCGAAAATGAGCATGTTGGCCAGCTGCTGCTCCACGGCCTGGCCAAAGTACACGGCCAGCCCGAAGTGCGCGTACACTTCCTTGGTTTGCTCTTCGGGGCTGAGTTGCTGAAAATGATCGAGGATGGGCTGGATGTTCATAAAATTCTGGAGCAGCCTGCAAGTACGGCAAAAACCAATTGGCCCGGTATTGGCAAACGCCTAGGTGCCCGGGCTGTACGGTGGCGCGGGCACCTAGGCGCAGCCCGCCCGCGGCGGCGCGCGTAACCTTAGCCCGCACCTGGGCCGTTGCAGGCATAGTTGCACCGCTAACCATATTCCTCAACCCGACACTTCCCACGCATATGCATACCCCATTGCTCCGCCGACTGCGGCCCCTGGCCTTGCTTGGCTTGTTGCTTCCGCTGGCTGGCTCCACCAGCCCCACGTTTTACGCGCCGCCTGCGGCCAACCGCGCGCCTGTGCAAGGGGCGCAGCCCGACCCGCAGGTGGTGGCCATGTTCGGCCTGCTCGACAACGCCAAGCTGCAGAGCTACATCGATGAAAAAGGCCTGCAGATGGGGCGCGTGTCCGACCGCCCCGCCGACGTAAAAGGCTTTACCATTGTCGATTCGCCCGTTATCAACGCCTTTGCCACGCCCGATGGCCACGTGTACTTTACGCGCGGCATCATGGCGCACTTCAACAACGAGGCGCAGTTTGCCGGCGTGCTTGGCCACGAAATCGGCCACATCACGGCCCGCCACGGCCAAAAGCAACAAACCCGTTCTACCATTGCCAACGGTGCGCTTATTCTGGGTTCAATCCTGTCGCGGCGAGTGGCTTCGGTGGCCCAGCCGTTGTCGCAGGTAGCGGGCCTAGGGCTGCTGAAATACGGCCGCGACGACGAGAACGAATCGGATAAACTAGGGGTGAAGTACTCCAGCAAAATCGGCTACGACCCGGCCTCCATGGCCGATTTCTTCCTGACCTTGCAGCGCACCGAGCAAAGCAGCGGCGCCGCCACGGTGCCCACGTTCCTGTCGTCGCACCCGAACTCGGCCGACCGCTACCAGAACGTGAAAAAGCTAGCCGTGCAGGCCGAGCAGCAAGCCGGCCGCCAGCTGGCCGTAAACCGCGACCAGTACCTGCGCATGATCGACGGCCTGGCTTACGGCGACGACCCGCGCCAAGGCTACGTGGAAGGCGGCGCCTTTTACCACCCCGAGCTGAAGTTTCAGTTTCCAGTGCCGCAGGGCTGGAAAACCCAGAACTCGCCGCAGCAATTTCAGATGGCTGAGCCCAATGGCCAGGCCGTGCAAGTCCTGCTGCTAGCCCCTGGCAACTCGCTCGATCAAGCCGCCCAAGCCTTGGCCGAACAGCTAAAGCTGCAAAATGCCCAGGCTTCGCGCACCACCATCAACAGCTTCCCGGCCATTGCCGTGCAAGGCGACCAAATCGGGCAGAACCAGCAGGGCCAACAGGGCATAACCGCGCGTACGCTTTCCTATCTTATTCAGGATGGCCAAACCATTTATGCCCTGGTGGGCATGAGCGCACCCAGCACCTTCAGCTCCTATGGCCCCACGTTCCAGCGCGTGGCGCAAGGCTTCCGTCGCCTTACCGATGCCAACAAAATCAACCGCCAACCCGAGCGCGTGCGCGTCAGAACGGCCAAAGCCGGCCAAACCCTAGCTTCGGCGCTGGCGGCCAACGGAGTACCTAGCAGGCGCTACGAAGAAATGGCGATTCTGAATGGCATGAAAACCACCGATAAGCTGACGGCTGGGCAGTTGTTTAAGGTAGTGGCTAAATAAATTACGGATTCAGCGGTCTGTTGCATACGAAGCAGCCCGGCCAAAATGGCCGAGCTGCTTTTCTTTTCTTAACTAATGGGTATACCTGGTGCTTGTTTGTTGGTGTGAGGCGGGCTACCAAGGAGTTAAGGCTCGCGTCAGGTTTGCTAAACAGGAGCAATCAGCTTACTGATTAACTTGATGAAATTCAAAGCCAATAAAACCACCTAGCAAAAACGCCCCAGCCGAATACCGGCCGGGGCGTTGAAGTTACTACCTAGCGAGATGCCTCGACTGTGCTCGGCATGACGACCTAGGGTAAGCCTAATTACACGTTGAAGCGGAAGTGCATGATGTCGCCGTCCTGCACCACGTATTCTTTGCCTTCAACGGCCATTTTGCCGGCTTCTTTGATTTTGGCTTCCGAGCGGTACTGCACATAGTCGTCGAGCTTAATCACCTCGGCGCGGATAAAGCCTTTCTCGAAGTCGGAGTGAATTACGCCGGCGGCGGCGGGGGCTTTGTCGCCGCGGTGAATGGTCCAAGCGCGTACTTCCTTCACGCCCGCGGTGAAGTAGGTAATCAGGTTCAGAATGTCGTACGAAGCGCGGATGAGCTTATCGAGGCCCGATTCGGTGAGGCCGTACTCACCTAGGAACATGGCTTTTTCCTCGGGGTCGTCCATCTCGGCAATCTGCGATTCAATGGCGGCCGAAATCACCACTACCTGGGCGTTTTCGTTGGCAATGTGCGTGCGCAGGGCGTCTACGTACTTATTGCCGCCGGCCGGAATGCTGGCCTCGTCGACGTTGGCCGCGTAGATAACCGGCTTGATGGTAAGTAGCTGCAGGTCTTCAACGGCAGCCAACTCTTCCTCCGAGGCATCGAGCGAGCGGGCGTTGTTGCCAGCCTCTAGGTGCGCCTTGAAGCGTTGCAGGGCGGCAACCTCTTTCTTGGCAACGGCGTCGCCGCTCTTGGCCGAGCGCTCCGACTTCTGCAGCTTCTTGTCGATGCTTTCGAGGTCTTTCAGCTGCAGCTCCGTGTCGATTACGTCTTTGTCGAACACGGGGTCGACGCCGCCGGCCACGTGCACGATGTTGGGGTCATCGAAGCAGCGCACCACGTGAATGATGGCATCAACCTCGCGGATGTTGGCCAGGAACTTGTTGCCGAGGCCTTCGCCTTTGGAGGCGCCTTTTACCAGACCGGCAATGTCCACGAACTCCACGATGGTGGGTACCACACGCTCGGGGTTCACGATTTCCTCCAGCACTTGCAGGCGCGCATCGGGCACGGTTACCACGCCCACATTGGGCTCGATGGTGCAGAAGGGGTAATTGGCCGATTCGGCCTTGGCGTTCGACAACGCGTTGAACAGAGTAGACTTACCTACGTTAGGCAGCCCGACGATACCGCAGCGAAGACCCATGTCTTTCTATGATTCTGAAGTTGATTGCTAAGTGCTGGATTGGACCTAGGGCCCAATGCGGGGGCAAAGGTACGAAGGCTGGTTGGGCTTAGCACTTTTGCCCTAGGTGTAGCGCTGAGTGATACTCGGCGCGGTCGGCGAAGACGACCATCCGGAACTGCGCGGTACGAGCCACGCGGCGCGGTTCCGCCTTGGCGCGTGCCGCGCCAGCGCCGAGTACCACCCAGCGCTACTGCAAATGCAACAACGCGCCACCACCTAGGCCAGAGCCGCGGCGGAAGCGCGTTGCGTAAGAAGGGGTGCCGTAAAGCTTAGTAATTGTCGGGCGTATAGGCAGGGCCGTCGTAGCGGTTAGGGTCTTCGAAAGCAGGGCGGGGGCGGTCGAGCTCGGCTACTTCTTCAGGCGTGAGCAGCTCCTGGCGCACGTAGTCGATGGCGTCTTGCAACGCATCAGCGAATTTCAAGAAATCCTCTTTGTACAGGAAAATCTTGTGTTTCTCGTAGGAGAAAGTGTCGTCGTCGCGGAGGCGGCGCTTGCTTTCGGTAATCGTCAGGTAGTAGTCCTGACCGCGCGTTGCCTTCACGTCGAAGAAATACGTGCGCTTGCCGGCTTTAATGCGCTGGGAATAAATCTCGTCCTGTTCGTAGCGGTCTTCCACGGGGTCCAGCTAAAAGATGAAGAAATGGAAACTTGATTGGGTTATTTTGAGAAGATTGAAAAATCTCCGGCTAAAGCTACCTGTTAGGCGTTATATATGAAAATTTATTGCAAAAAACAGTGTCCAGCCAAGTTTAAGGCCAATTTATTGGCTTTGAGCATGACACATTTCCGGGGCAGCTCGGCGGTTGGCGGCACTTGCCCGGCAACTTGCGCGTTACCTTCGCAGTCTGTAGTGCATTGCACCCGTATTCCTCGTTGCTATGGCTTCTCAACCCCTCGACTTGGCCGCCGTTCGCTCGTTTGAAAACCTGGAGTTTCTGGCGCGTCAGCTGGTTGATGGGTTTATTACGGGCTTGCACCAGTCGCCGTACCACGGCTTTTCGGTGGAGTTTTCGGAGCACCGCCTTTACAACCCCGGCGAAAGCACGCGCCACCTCGACTGGAAAGTGCTGGCCCGCACCGATAAACTCTTCGTGAAGCGCTACGAGGAAGAAACCAACCTGCGCTGCCACATCTTGCTCGACGTGTCGTCGTCGATGTACTACCCGCGGCCGAGCAACGACAAGCTGCATTTTTCGGTGTTGTGCGCGGCTGCGTTGGCTACGCTTCTGCAAAAGCAGCGCGACGCGGTAGGGCTGGTTACGTTTTCTGATAAAGTGGAAATCCAAACGCCGGTGCGCTCTACCAGCACGCACCGCCACACCTTGTTGCTGCAGCTGCAACAGCTAATGGAGCGGCAGGCGCCCACCGAGCGCGGCGGCACCGAGGTGGCCAGCGTGATTCACCAGATTGCGCAGCAAATCCCCAAACGTTCGCTCGTCATCATCTTCTCGGATATGCTTGGGCGCAGCCAGCAAAACCAAGCCGACACGCTGGCCGCGCTGCAGCACCTGCGCCACCAGCACCACGAGGTGCTGCTGTTCCATGTGATGGACCGCGCCACCGAAGCCGATTTTGAGTTTGCCGAGCGCCCCTACGTGTTCGAGGACGTAGAAACCGGCGAGCGGGTAAAGCTGAGCCCGGCGCAAGTGCGCGAGCAGTACCGCGCCGCCATGCAGCGGTTTACGCAGGAACTGGCCGAGCGCTGCGGCCAATACCGCATCGATTTTGTACCCGTCGATATTCGCGAGCCTTTCGATCGGGTGCTGTACGCTTACCTGGTGAAGCGCGGCAAAGTGCGCTAGCCGGTTTCTTTTTCCGAAATGATTGACTTTCCGTTACTGATCATCTGCGTTGTTCTCACGTTTTTCAGCGCGCTCATCACCACTTACATCGCCCAGGGGCGGCCCTTTTGGCGCTGGTTTATCATTGGCATGCTGCTGCCCTACGTGAGCATTTTTATTGCCATGGTTGTGGCGTACCTCGATCAGAAGAAAGGAGAGCAGGCGCCGGAGTAACGCATTCTGTATTGTCATGCCGAACGGCAGCGAGGAATCTGGCGCAGTGCTTTGAACGACAACCCGCCGGGCAGTTCGCACCCAGATTCCTCGCTGCGTTTGGAATGACAAGTCTAGCGCACCATGCCAACCGGGCTAGTTAGCCGGCTCGTTGTCGAGCGACTGCCACAGGTACTTGCAGGCCAGCGAGCGGTAGGGGCGCCAGGGTTCGGCCAGCTCCGTCATGCGGCGCAGCAAGGCGCGGCCGGTTTGCTCGAGTTGGTAGTGGCGGCGCATGGCGTTCTGAATCCCTAGGTCGCCCTCGGCGAAAACATCGGGCTGATCGAGGGCAAACATTTGCAGCATTTGGGCCGTCCAGCGGCCCACGCCTTTTATCTGGGTGAGGTGCTGTGTGAAGGCATCCTCATCGAGCTGCGAAAGGTGGGCGTGGTCGAGCTGGCCTTGGAGGGCAAACTCGGCAATGGCCCGCAGGTAACCGGCTTTTTGCTTTGATATACCCACGGCGCGCAGTTCGTCGTCGGAGTGGTGCACCAGCACGTTGGGCTCGGGGTAGCCATCGGGCTTAAACAAGCTTTCGAGCTTGCGCCAGATGGCGGCGGCTGCCTTGGTCGAAATCTGCTGGCTTACAACGGCCTTCAACAGAGCCAAGTACAAATCTTCGTGCGCCGAGGGCTCGATGGGCCGGCCCTGGGCAATGATGGCGGCCATGATGGGGTCGGCCTGGCTGAGGTGCTGCAGGGCGGCGGCCATATCGAAGGATGAAGAGGCTGGCATGATGCTTCTAATGGGCAGAAGAGGACCTAGGCAATGTCGTGCGCAATGGTTGGCACCGAGAAATGCTCCAGAATTTCGCCGGTAGCCGCGAGGCGCACACCGGTAAGGCACGCGCCGCGGTACGCGCCGGTGTCGATGTAAAGGGCGTCGTAGCTGGTATCGAGGTAGTAGCGGCCGTTGTCGGTGGGGGTGTGGCCTACCACCTGCCGCTTGCCTAGGTGCCGCAGGGGCCCACGGCGCCACAGGAGGCCGTCGGTATTGTCGGGGTCGAAGGGGTCGGCGGTATTGGCAATGCCGGCGTGGCTCACTACTACGTGCTCGTTTTCCCAGGCCATGGGGC
Organism: Hymenobacter oligotrophus; assembly: GCF_003574965.1. Taxonomy (NCBI): domain Bacteria; kingdom Pseudomonadati; phylum Bacteroidota; class Cytophagia; order Cytophagales; family Hymenobacteraceae; genus Hymenobacter; species Hymenobacter oligotrophus. The sequence continues at coordinate 429,332 of NZ_CP032317.1, forward strand.
GCTGGGTAAGCCAGGCGAGGTGCTCGCGCAGCAGGTTCGGGCGGCCGTTGTACTGGGCCACGGTGCTTTTGCCGCCCCAGCCCAACCAGTTGCGGTTGGGCCCGTCGGGCCCGTAGTGGATGAGCATTTCGTACTCGTGGTTGCCAAGCAAAAAAGCAGTGCGGCCGGGGTGCTGCGCCTCCAGTTCGCGGGCCAGTTGCACGCACTCGGGGCTGTAGCGGCCCCTGTCCACTAAGTCGCCTACCTGAATGAGCAGCTCCTCGGCGGGTTTCCAGTGCCGCAGCAAAGCCTCGAAGGTGTGGTAGCAGCCGTGCACATCTCCAACAACAAACAAATTCATGCGGGGCGGGATAGGGGTTGAGAAGGCAGCGGAATCGGGCTGCCAAGTTACTTGCCCATGCTTTTCAGCACGCGCTGCACCAGGCCGTCCATGGCTTTGTCCTCTATCCAGCGGGCTACTATCACGAGGTCGTTTTCCTGATCGACGTACACAATGTTGGCGCCGGCCCCTAGGTGCGCAAAGGCCGTGGCCGGGGCGCTGGGGTACAGCTTGCGGTCGGTGTTCAGGAAGTAGTTCATGAAGCCGTAGGTGGGCTGCACGGGCGTGGGCGTACGAGCCAGCTTCAGCCATTCGGGGTCAATTAGCTGCTTGCCGTTCCACTGGCCGTTGCGGAGCGTGAGGTAGCCAAAACGGGCCTGATCGAGCGCCGAAATGAACAGGCCACCGCCCCAGTGCGAGCCGCCGCTTACCGCTTGCATGGGCACGCCATCTATTATTACCCACGAGTTTTCGTAGCCCGTCCAGCGCCACGAGCTGGAGGCACCGATGGGGTCCATCACGCGCTCTTTGAGCACTTGCGGCAGCGGGCGGCGCCACACGTTCATGATGGCCAGGGCCAGCACGTTCACGCGGGTATCGTTGTACTTGTACACCGAGCCGGGCGCATTGCGCGGGCGCGTGCGCCACTCGTTGGCGGAGCCCTGCGGGCGGTCGGCCCAATCGGGCTTGCCCCACAGCGTACCCTCCCAATCGGAGGTTTGGCGCAAGAGGTGGTCCCAGTTGATAAGGCGGTTGTGCTCGGTGCCGAACAACTCAAGCACGTCCTGCTGGCCTAGCTCGTCGGCTTTGTTGGCCGCGGTGTTCCAGGGGTTGAAGGGGATGATGGGCGCCATGTACGGCGCCACTTTGTCGTTGAGGCTTCGGATGAGTCCATCTTGATAAGCCAGGCCCACCATCGTCGACACAAAGCTCTTGGCCACGCTGAAGGTGAGGTCCGTACGCTCGGGCTCGCCCCACTGCGCCACGATGTAGCCGTTTTTGATGATGAGCCCGGTGGGGGCGCCGCGCTCCTTCATGGGGCCAATGGGGTAGCCGAACGGCTCGCGCCCGAATGCGCTTTGGTAGTGCGCATCGCGCAGGTCTCGCGGCGCTTTGCTTTCGTTGGCAATGGCGTATTGCACGGCCTCTTGGAGCGCGGCAGGGTCCAGACCTAGGGCTTCGGGCCGGCGTTGCTCCCAATTGTTAGGAGCCGGAAAGTAAGCTTTGGTTTTGCGTTGCGCTTGCGCTAGGCCTAGGTGCACCAGGCAGAGCAGCAACAACAGCAGCGAACGGACAGAAGTAGCGGAGCAAGGCATGATGACAAACCTAGTGTTTTCGGAAACTGCCTGCTGCTGGTGCTCCGAAAGATTCCTGAGGCTCGGGTGGTAGTTTGAACGACAAACGGCTTGGCCAACCGCTGGGTTGTTGGCTGCAATGAGCCCGAGTGAAGGATACTTTTCGTAGCGTATGCTTAAAGCTTGAGCCTTACATTTGGCTACTATTGGCAGTAAAAAGCACGCTGAAGCCGTATGTAGGATTTTGTTGTACGGTCTGCATCAGGGTGTGCCAATTTTATCAGCAGCCGAGCTTACAGGCTTAGCGGTTGGTATATCTTACGTTGAACTTATGCCACTTCGCCGCATCATCAGCCCCATTCGCGAACTATCCGAAAGCGGTAAGCTGGCCGGGTTGCTGTTGTTGCTGGCCACGGTGGTGTCGTTGGTGCTGAGCAACACGGCCGCTGGCCCAAGCTACACCGCGTTTTGGGAGTTGCACGTTGGGTACGGGCCGCTCGATAAGTCCGTGTCGCACTGGATCAACGACGGGCTCATGGCCGTGTTTTTCTTTGTGGTGGGGCTCGAGATTAAACGCGAAGTGCTCTACGGCGAGCTGGCCGAACCGCGGCAGGCCATGATGCCGGCGCTGGCAGCTGTGGGCGGCGTAGTGCTGCCGGCTGTTATTCATTTAGCCTTTACGCGCGGTACGCCGGCTGCCTCGGGTTGGGCCATACCCACGGCTACCGACATTGCCTTTTCCCTAGGTATCCTGTCGTTGCTCGGCGACCGGGTGCCGTTTGGGCTGCGCGTGTTCCTGACCGCCTTGGCCATCATCGACGACTTGCTAGCCGTCATCATTATTGCGGCCTTCTACACCAGCAGCATACACACCGGGTTTTTGCTGGGAGCGGCGGGCATTTTTGCCATGCTGGTTTTGCTCAACCGCTTCAAGGTTAAGCCACTCGGGTTGTATGTGCTGCTGGGCTTGGGGCTGTGGTTTTGCGTGCTGAAATCGGGTGTGCACGCCACCATTGCGGGGGTGTTGTTGGCCCTGAGTATTCCTACGGATCGGCTCGAAGACTTGGAGCACGCCTTGCAAAAGCCCGTCAACTACCTGATTTTGCCGCTCTTTGCCTTGTGCAACACGGCCATTGTGCTGTCGGCTGATATTGTGCCCGAGCTGTTTTCGGGCTTGGCCCTAGGTATTGGGCTGGGCCTGCTGATTGGCAAGCCGCTCGGCATTGTGGGCGTAACGTGGCTAGTGGTGCGCATGGGGCAGGGGCAACTGCCCACCAACGTTGATTGGCGCCGGTTCGTAGGGCTGGGTTTCACGGCGGGCATTGGGTTCACCATGGCCATTTTTATTGCCACGCTTTCGTACCAAAACCCAGCGGCCATCGACGTGGCCAAGCTGGCGGTGCTGCTTGGGTCGGCGGTTTCGGCCCTGATCGGCATGGCCATCTTGGCGCCGGGGCAGCTTACCGAAGAGCCCGCCGAAACGCACCGAGTGAAAGAAGAAGCGCACTAAACCAAGCCACACCAACGCGGCAAGGCCCCGCAACCAACGCTGGTTGCGGGGCCTTGCTCACTGAGAGACCTGGCAAGCACCTAGGCGTACTGCGGCACACTACGGATGGCCTCGAGCACGCGCTCAATGCCGGCGTCGTCTACATCGAGGTGGGTTACAAAGCGCACCATTTGCGGCCCGAACGCCGAGGCTTTCACGCCGAACTCGCCTAGGTGCGCCAAGAACTGATCTTCGGTAAGACCCTCGCGCAGCCGGAAAATGACCAGGTTGGTTTCGGCCGGCAGTACGTACTCGACGTAGGGCGCTTGTTCCAGCGCTTCGGCTAGTTGGCGGGCCCGGCGGTGGTCGTCGGCGAGGCGCTCCACGTGGTTTTCGAGGGCATACAGGCCGGCGGCAGCCAGGTAGCCGGCTTGGCGCCAGCCACCGCCCATGGCCTTGCGGATGCGCTTGCACTTGCGAACGAACTCCTGCGTGCCCACCAGCACCGAGCCCACCGGCGTACCCAGGCCTTTGCTCAAACAAATCGAAATTGAATCGAAGAGCTGGCCGTAGTCTTCGCTGCGCTGGCCAGTGGCTACCAGGGCGTTGAAGATGCGGGCGCCATCGAGGTGCAGCGGGATGCCTTTGCTTTTGGCCAGCTCGGCAATTTCTTCGAGGGCTTGCCAGCTGTAGCAGCTGCCGCCGCCGCGGTTGTGCGTGTTTTCGAGGCTGATGAGGCTAGTATTGGGGTAGTGCACGTTCTCGGAACGGATGGCTGCGGCTACCTGCGCCGCCGTGAGCCGGCCCCGCTCGCCGGGCAGCAGCGCCACCGAAGCACCCGAGTGAAAAGCAATGCCGCCCACCTCCCAGAGGTAAATGTGCGAGGTTTGCTCGCACACCACCTCCGACATGGGCTGCGTGTGCGCCTTAATGGCAATTTGGTTCGTCATGGTGCCGGAGGGGCAAAACAAACCAGCCTCCATGCCAAAGCGGCGGGCACATTCGTTTTCCAGCTCGCGCACGGTGGGGTCCTCTTCGTACACATCGTCGCCTACCTGCGCCCGGAACATGGCCTCCAGCATGGCAGGCGTGGGGCGGGTAATGGTATCGGAGCGTAAATCGATCATGATTATCGGATGTAGAAGCGCTTGGGCAGGCGCTTTCGCGTTTGCAGATGAGCCAGCCCCGCCAGCCGGTGGGGCATTTACGGGTACCAAACTACGGCCCGTACGCCAACTTGCCGCTATATTTGCCGCCCGAATTGGCAACAAACACCGGGCAATGCTCAGAACGTGTTGAACTTTTGATTACCTTTGCCCCCTCATTCTGCAGAATAGACTCAAACCGACCGCGTCATGACCGCTACTCGTCTTAAGCGTAAGCACCGCAAGAACATCGCCCGCGCCAACAACAAGGTGCAGGAAATTAAAGACCTCCTCCGTACGCCCGTTCTGAAGAACGTGGACATCGAGGAGCTGAAGGCTAGCTTTAAAAAGAACGAAGCTGCTGCCTAAGTTTTAAGCCGCGGCTTCCTCCGCGGGAAGCCGAAACGGCATTCCGGCCGGTCGGCTGGTTATAGCAAAAGCGCCTTGCGTGGCCACGCAAGGCGCTTTTGCTTTTATAAAGTAGGCTCACCCGTGCTACACGCGTGCACCGAGTTCTACCGCCTGCAACTGCTCTACTTTGCCGTTCTCAACCCGAAACTTGAGAAGCGTGCGCACTTTATGAAAGCCGTGCTTACCGGCCGCGCCCGGGTTGAGGTGCAGGAGGCCCAACTGGCGGTCGGGCATTACGCGCAGAATGTGCGAATGGCCACAGATGAACAGCCCTGGCCGCTCTTGCTGCAGCAGCGGGCGCACGGGCGGCGCGTAGCGGCCGGGGTAGCCGCCAATATGCGTGATCAACACCTTCAGGCCATTCACTTCAAAAATCTGGTTTTCGGGGCAGCGCAGGCGGATGGTGCGGTCGTCGATGTTGCCGAACACGGCGCGCAGAGGCGCTACGGCCTGCAGCTCGTCAAGTACTTTCTCATTGCCTACGTCGCCGGCGTGCCATATCTCGTCGCAGCCTTGCAGGTGGTGCAAAATGCGGTCGTCGAGGTGGCTGTGGGTGTCGGAGAGCAGGCCGATTTGCATGGCGGTAGCGTTGAGGTTGCAGCTGCAAAGTACGCGGCCCGCAAACCTAGGGTGCTGCGGTGCTGCGAATATTCGGGCAGCGTGTTACCTTTCTTGCTCGCAACCGTATTTCGCCTAACTGGCCGTCACACCCGGCTGCCTTAGCTGGCCTTTAGCACCCAAGCACCTTTCGTATACCGAAATTAATGCTGTGTTTTGCAGCCCGCCAGACGACCCTCTGCTCCCATTTTCCTTCCGACTTGCCGCGATGAATGTTTTCATCAACGACATCCCGATAATCATTAAGAAGACCTCCGAAAAGGTCTACAAGCACCGTTACGACCTTATCCTAGGTCCTGAGGAAGAATTCATTTCGAAGGACTTGGTGGGCGATGTACTGGTGCGCGACGTAACGCCGGCTTTCATCGACCGCATGCTGCGCCTGATGGAGGTAAAAAAGCTGAAGAAGCTGACCTCCCTGACGCTCATGACCAAGAAAAAGAAGGCGCTCATCTTGCACCTCAAAGACCAGTTCAAGATAGCCAAAGCCGCCGGCGGCCTGGTGGTGAAGGATGGCCTGGTGCTGATGATTTACCGCCTGGGCAAGTGGGATTTGCCCAAAGGCAAGCTCAAGAAAGATGAAGACCCCGCCGAAGGAGCCTTGCGCGAGGTAGAGGAAGAGTGCAACATCAAGGTGTCGTTGGGCGACAAACTGCCCAGCACTTGGCACTCCTACGCCTACAACGGCAACAAAATCCTCAAGAAAACCAACTGGTACATCATGCAGTGCCTCGACGACGCGCTCATGAAGCCGCAGGCCGAAGAGTACATCGAGGAAGTGCGCTGGATGCATCCGCAGGAAGCACTTAAGGCCCTGGATGAGTCGTACGCCTCTATTTCGCTGGTGGTGCGCCACTACCTGAGCGAGGTGGCTGGCGCGGCCACCGTCACCAACAAATAGCCTTCGTTTGCCGGGGCGGCTCTCCGGCTTCATGCGTGCCCTTTATGCGTTTGAGTTGTCCGTGCCTGCTCGTACTGGTGATGTTCGTGTGTGCGGGAGCCGCTTGCACCCGCACCACGCCGGCCATCGAAACCGATGCCGCACCGGCTGCGCGTGCCAAATCCCGTGCGGCTCCGGCCCTGAACGTACCGGCGCTGGTGGGGCGCACCATCGACGAGGTGCGCGAAGTGCTTGGCAACCCGCGCGAAGCCCACGCCCAGCCCCTAGGTGCCGAGCCCACCGCCGCGCAATGGAACACCGGCCAGGCCCGCGAATGGACGAACACCTTTGATTACCAAGACGCCACGATTGTGGCCACGTTTGATGCCCGCACGCGCAAAGTGCGCGACTTGGTGTTGCTCGGGGGCAACGAAGACGAACTGATGCGGCGCGGCAACCTCGATTTGGTGAGCGACACTTACCTGGTGCTGCCCGTGCCCAGCCCCGTAGAGCCCTCCAAGATTACCGGTATCCGGGTGCTGGCCCGTAAATAGCCCACCCGCCCCAAACGCCGAACGCGGCAGCACCCCGAGGTGCTGCCGCGTTCGGCGTTTGGGGCGGACCTAGGGCTGTTGCGCCGGCGGCATTTTAAAGGGCACGAAATCATCGACGTTGCCGCCAAAGCGGTGGATTTCGCGGATGATGGTGCTGCTGATGGCGGCCAGGGGCGGGGAAGTAATCAAAAAGACAGTTTCCAGATCGGGGTTGACGTGGCGGTTGGCCTGCGCAATGGTGTTTTCGTACTCGAAATCGGTGGTGTTGCGCAAGCCGCGCAGCAGAAACCGGGCACCCGTTTCGCGCGCAAAGTCGGCCGTAAGTCCCTTGTACGCCTGCACCGAAACGCGCGACTCGTTGCGGAAAACCTCGTTAATGATGCTTACCGTCTGCTCGACGGGCAGGTAACGCGTTTTGCTGCTGTTGTTGCCAATGGCAATTATGATATGATCGAACAGCTCGGTGCCGCGGCGTACCACATCGAGGTGGCCGTTGGTAAACGGGTCGAAAGAGCCGGGAAATAAGGCAATGCGCATTGTAATGAGGAAGGAAGAAAGATGAATGAAGAACTAGCACGGGCCTGACCGAAGGACCACGGGCGAAACGCCTCATCGGTTTCTTCCTTCGTCATTTGTCATTCTTCACTCACACAAGTGCAGGCTGTACAGCTCGAAATAGCGGTACTCAAATACGTCGTTGAGGCGGTAGCTGTAGCTGAGGTCGTAGGGGCGGTTGCCGAAGCGGACGTTGCGGATGTACTTGCGCAGCACCGAGAACAGCTCCGAATCGTGCATTAGGTCGCCGTACACGGCTACGGGGTCGTCGTCGGGGTTCAGGCCTAACTCCTGCATCACCAGGATAACGTAGTAGATGAAATCTTCGGGCGTGCTGAAGCTAAAGACGTTGCAGAACAGCGGACGTTTTTCGCGCACCACGGCAACAGTCAGCTCGTGTGGGCCCACGCTCAAATACACCCTAGGCGGGCCTTGCCGCTCGCTTTGGTGCACCACGCCTTCGAGCAAGGCGCTGGTTTGGTGCAGCAACTTTTGCTGGGGGTAAGTACGCTCAAACCAGTCGGCCAAGGCCTTTTCAATCGAAAAAACGCTCACCACCTCGCGGTTGGGGTGCAAAAACCGACGTACCACCTCGTGCTGCGGATCGAGTTGGTGGTGCAAGCGTAGGTAGTTGGCCTCGTCGCCGTCGCGGAAGAGGGGCGCGGGCAGCAGCGTGAAATGGCGGTTTTGCACCGCCAGGCGCACACGGTTCCAGCCCTGCAGGCCCACCAAATCGTGGTGGCTGGCCAAGGTTTGCAGCTGGCCGGCGAGGGAGGTAGCAGGCTCGGGCGCGTAGTCTTCGAGCACCACAAACTTGTTGCGGCGCACATCGGCTACGCCCACACGCAAGCCGTGGGCCCCGGCCGTTAGGTACAGGTTGTAGCCCGCTAGGTTGTTGGTATCGAGGGTTTCGTCGCGCAGGCGGTGCAAAGCGGTAGGCAAGGCCACAGCGGCAACGAAATCGGCAGAATCGGCGTGAGACACAGGCGGCACAGCAGAACTAATATCTGCTAAAGGTAAGCAGGCCGCCGTTTTGTGCCGCAATCAGCGCAGCCGGAGTTGCGGAATATAGGCGTCGTCGGGGCTGATGAGGTCGCGCAGGATGGGGTGCACCTGCCGCGGCGGCAGCTGCACCAGCTCGCGCGGCGAAAGCCAGGCCAGCTGCGTGAGCAGTTGCTGGTCGGGGTGGTGCTCGGGGTCGGAACCTAGGCGCGGCAGGGCGGCAGGGTCGGTGGGCAGCACCTCAAAAAACATCTCGAGGGCTTGCAGCCGGTCGCCGTGGTACTCGTGCAGGTGCAAAAAGCGGCCAACTTGTACCACCAAGCCGGTTTCTTCCCGAAACTCGCGCACCACGCCCTCGCGCAAGGTTTCGCCAAACTGCCACCCTCCGCCTGGCGGCGACCAAAACGGTTCGTCGTTGGTCAATAAACCCCGGTGGGCCGTCAGCAGCAACGACCCGTCGTGCACCAGCAGGCCACACACGCGCACCCGGGCGCGTTCGGTATAGGCTTGTAGCAACGATTCGGGCGAGGCAGAGGAAACAGGCATAAGCAGGGCAAGCGGTGCGGTAACAGGGCCCTAAACCTATTAAACGCCCGTATGGTTGGGGCTACCGGCCGAAAAATTTGCGCGCCGACGTTGTCGCCAGCGCCACAACCGGCTGCCTATGAATACAATAGCCGCAATTGCCGCGCCGGCCATCAGCAGCGGCAAAAACAGGCCCAGCACCGAGCCCGCTATGGCCAGGGTATTCTCGAGGGTGGCGAGTACGGGGTTGCCCAAGCCGCCCGTGGCCGCCGTGGAGCCCGCTCGCAGCACGGCTGTGCCCGATTGGATAAGCCCGGCCGTACCGCCGCCTACCAACACGCCCAAGCCCCAACGCAGCATCGGGTTTAGCTCGGGGAGCGCGGCCGTCATCAGCAATGTGCCGGCCACAAACGAGGCGGGCGTGGTCAGCGAGTCGAGCAGGTTGTCAATTACCGGAAAGTAGTAGGCCAGCATCTCGGCTAGGGTGGCGGTGCCCAGCACACCTAGGGCGGCCCAAGTGCCCAACCACGCAAACCCCGGCGAAGGCGCCAAGTAGCCCGTGCGGTAAGCAATGCTGGCCGCCAGCAGGGGCACGAACACCCGAAAGCCGCTGCAAGCTGCCAAAGCCAAACCGAGCGCACCCGAAACAAGGTATTCCGATGGGTTCATGAGAATCAATGAGGTAGCCTGCGAAAAGATACGTGCTTTGGGTGCTGATTGGCGAAGGCCGACCTAGGGCGGTACCTTTGCGGCAATGTCTACTTCGCACACCACCGCCCCCGCCGACGACCTCACGGCGCGTATCCGCCGCAAGCTGGAGCGCCAGCACTTTATGCACCTCATCGGTGCCGATATTACCACCATTGAGCCGGGCCGCGTACAGGCCGAACTCGACCTAGGCAAGCAGCACCAGCAACAGCGCGGGTTTGCCCACGGCGGCCTCGTGGCTACCATGGCCGACCTCGTAGCCGGGTTTGCCGGCGTTACGCTCATCCCCGACGACCACGGCCTGGTAACCGTCGAACTGAAAGTAAGCTACTTGCACCCCGGCCTAGGTGATAAGCTGATAGCTACGGGTTGGGTGCTGAAAGGCGGCCGCCGCTTGCAGTTTTGCGAGGCCGAGGTGCGCGCTTTCGGCGGCAATAACCCAGAGGAAGGCTTGCTGATTGCCAAGGCTACGGCCACAATGGCTATCATCGAACCGGCGAATCAATGAGCAATTAACAATGAGCAATGATCAATGGTCGGCTGAGCAAAACGTTATCTTGGCCAAATCATATGCTTTCGCCGTGCGGATGCTGAAGTTGCACAAGCACTTGCGCATGGCTCAACAAGAGCACATTGTATCCAAGCAGGTCGTGCGGAGCGGTACGTCATTCGGCGCTAACGTTGAAGAGGCTATAGGGGCCATTTCCAAAGCCGACTTTTCCGCCAAAATGTCAATTGCCTACAAAGAAGCGCGCGAAACATCCTATTGGCTGCGGCTGCTCCACGATGCCGAATACCTGGAAGCACGGATGTTCGAGTCGTTGCACAACGATTGCCAGGAGCTTTGCCGCATCTTGTTTGCCATTTTACGCGGCAACGGCCGAGCATAACAACCCAAACTATTCATTGCTCATTGATCATTGTTAATTGATCATTGCCCCCCATGCTTACTACAAGAATACCTTCCGTCCGCAACTATTTCCCTTACGACCCCACCGAGGACCAGTCCACGCTGTTTGGGCAGCTCGATGGTTTTCTGAAAGACCAGCTACCCGGCCGGAAGGTGTTTTTGCTGCGCGGCTACGCCGGTACCGGCAAAACCACGGTTGTAAGCGCCTTGGTTAAGTGGCTCGATAAAATGGGCCGCAAGTACGTACTGATGGCGCCCACAGGCCGTGCGGCCAAGGTAATGTCGCAGTACTCGGGAGTGCCGGCCAGCACCATTCACAAACGCATTTACCGCAAGTCTGGTGGGTCGGAGAGCATGGCCTTTGCGCGGCAACCCAACCGCTCCGGCGAAACCATCTTTATCGTCGACGAAGCCTCGATGATTTCAAACGAGAAGTCGTTTGGCGAGAGTGCCTTGCTCGACGACCTGCTCGGCTACGTGTTCGAGAAAACCACCAACCGCCTGCTGCTCATCGGCGATACGGCCCAGTTGCCGCCGGTAGGCCAAAGCCTCAGCCCGGCCCTAGACCCCGGCGTGCTGGCCAGCTCGTACCGCTGCCGCGTGGAGGCCGCCGAGCTGCGCCAGGTAATGCGCCAGGCCGAGTCGTCGGGCATTCTGATGAACGCCACCGTGCTGCGCGAAGAACTGCGCGATGCGCAGGAAGCTACGCCGGGCTCCGCCGAAGCCAACCCCAACATCCAATTCATCACTAAAGGCTACCCCGACATTTACAAAATGGGCGGCGACAAGCTGGAGGATGGCTTGCGCTGGGCCTACCGGCACTATGGCCACGAGAATACCACCATAATTTGCCGCTCCAACAAAAACGCCAACCAGTATAACCAGCTGATTCGGCGCACCTTGTTCGACGCCGAGGATGAGATTGAGGCCGGCGACTACCTGATGGTGGTGCGCAACAACTATACCTGGCTGCCAGCCGAATCGGAAGCGGGCTTTTTGGCCAACGGCGACTTTGTGGAGGTAACCAAAATTGTGCGCCGCATCGAGGAATTTGGCTGCCGCTTTGCTGACGCCCGCCTGCGCCTCGTCGATTACCCCGACGAGCCTGAGCTTGAGGCGCGCCTGCTGCTCGATACCCTGCACACCGAAAGCCCCGCTTTCCCGGCCGACCGCTCCAAGGCGCTGTACGAGGCCGTAAGCGCCGATTACGCGCATCTTACCACCAAGAAGGACAAGGCAGCCGCCATGCGTGCCGACCCGTACCTGAACGCCCTGCAGGTAAAGTTTGCCTACGCGCTTACGTGCCACAAGGCACAGGGCGGCCAGTGGCCCGCCGTGTTCGTCGACCACGGGTTTCTGAAGGAAGACATGATCAACGCCGAGTTTACGCGGTGGTTGTACACGGCTGTTACACGTGCTTCCGAAAAGCTGTTTCTGTTGAATTTCAACGCCAAACTTGTTGACGGCGGCGCGGAATGAATCGGGTAGGGGCCGTGTTGGGGTAGCAACTTGTAGCTGCTCCGGATGAAGCTTGTTTGCGCCTTAGGTATTGGTTGGTGGTTGTGGCTGGGCAGCGCTCAGCTGGCAACGGCGCAGGTGCTGCCTGCGCGGCCGCAGCGCAAGGCTGTGCCGCCCGTTGTGGCGCGTGGCAACGCGCCCTCGGTGTGGCGCAACCAGGCCGCATCGGAGGCCAAGCAGCTCCCGCTTTCGAAGCAGGATAGGCAAGCTTACGAAAACTGCCCCGACCCCAAACGCTACGCCCGGAAGCACCGCCGCCAAATGGTGCGCATCTGGTAGTTTTGCTCACGGCCGTTCCTGCAATTGGTCCGATTGTTGGCAAGCGGCCCGAAAAGGTTAACTTGAATTACCCTCCAACTCAAACAGTCACCCGCACCATGAAAAAGGCACTTGTACTGGCGCTGTCGCTCTCGTTGGCCGGCTTCGCCGCTCAGGCTCAAACCCCCGCGACTCCCGCACAAGCCGCTACTGCCAAGGCGAATGGCCCTGCCATCACCTTCACCGAAATGAAGTACGATTTCGGCAAAATCAAGCAGGGCGACGTGGTAGAGCACACCTTTAAGTTCAAGAACACGGGCACCGCCCCGCTGGTAATTTCGAACATCGGCACTAGCTGCGGCTGCACCACACCCGACTGGACAAAGGAGCCGATTATGCCGGGCAAAACCGGCTCCATCACGGCCAAGTTTAACTCGGCTGGTAAGCTAGGCATGCAAAACAAAGTCCTGACCATTGAGTCGAACGCTGCGGGTGGCAGCACCATGGTTTCGCTGGTAGGCGAAATCCTCGACCCGGCCGCTCCCGCCGAAGCCAGCGTGGAAGCCAAAACCAAAGCCAAAGACGGCGAGGTGAAAACCAAGGTGAAGGCCAAGAAGTCGTAATTGCGGCTTAGCCGATAAAGCAAAGGCCCGGTTGGCAGCTGCCAACCGGGCCTTTGTGTTCTTGTGCCTTTTGGCTACCTAGGCGAGGCGCATGGCGGCTACGGCCAGCATCACCCACCCGATGATGAACAGCACCCCGCCGATAGGCGTGATGGCGCCCAGCCAGCGCAGGCCCGTGAAGCACAGCAAGTACAGCGAGCCGCTGAAGACAATGATGCCGCCCAGCCACAGCCAAGCCACCGTGCCCAAGCTTACGGCATCGGGGCGTACCAGGCGCAGCACACCTAGGGCCATGAGGGCGAGGGTATGGTAAAACTGATAGCGCACGGCCGTTTCAAAGGTCTCGAGCCGGCCGGTAGCCTCGAGGTGCGCTTTAAAAGCGTGGGCCCCAAAGGCGCCCAGCGAAACACCTAGGGCGCCCAAAATAGCAGCGGTAAGAATAATCAGGCGAGCAGTCATGCGGCGAAAGTAAAAGCTAAGCAAACAATGGGGAGCACGGCAAAGGTAAGCGCCTTTTAGTGGCCAAAGCCGAACCCTGTGCTACGGCCGAGGTAACCCCCTAGGCCGGGTAGGCCCGGTGCCCGAAAATGGCGCTGCCTACCCGAATGAGCGTGCTGCCCTCCTCGATAGCCACGCGGTAGTCGCCGCTCATGCCCATGGATATTTCGTTGAAATCCTGATTGTCGGCAAAAAAATCCGCTTTCAGCCGCTCGAAGTAACCGCGTAACGTGCCGAACTCCTGGCGCAGTTTGCCCTCGTCGTCGGTGTTGGTGGCAATGCCCATTACGCCGGCAATGCGCACGTGCTGCAGTTGTTGCGCCGCGTCGCGCAGCATGGCCTCGGCCTCCGCCCACGACAACCCAAACTTGGTTTCTTCGTCGGCGATGTGGAACTGCAGCAGCACGCGTATTTGGCGCTGATGCTTGGCGGCCTGGCGCTCCACTTCCTGCAACAGCTTCAGGCTATCGATGCTCTGAATGGTGTGCACGAACGGGGCGATGTACTTGACCTTGTTGGTTTGCAGGTGCCCGATTAGGTGCCACTCGATATCGGCGGGCAGCTCGGGCTGCTTGGCCGTGAGCTCCTGCACACGGTTTTCGCCAAACAGCCGTTGCCCCGCGTCGTAAGCCTCGCGAATCAGCTCGACGGGGTGGGTTTTGGAAACGGCAACGAGGCGGCAATTGGTACCGGACAGCTCTTGCTGGAAAGCACGAATGTTATCAGCTATCGACATGCTGGCAAAGGTAGGTGCTGGCACCGTGCCGCGCCGAACGCGACACCTAGTCCTCCATGGCACTTACCATAAAGGTGTTTTTCAGGCCAAGCCACAGCAGCCACAAGCCAACGCACCAGTACAGGTAAAAGCGGTAGTAATCGTGGGTGTTGCGGTAGCGCGTCAGCTTCACCTCGGTTTTCTCGAGCTGATCGATTTGAGCAAATACGCGCCGCAGGGCGGAGTTGTCGGTGGCCCGGAAAAACTGCCCAGCACCGGCCTCGGCAATCTGGCGCATGGTGGTTTCGTCGAGGCGGGTTTCCACAAACCTAGGGCGACCTTGCTCGTCGCGGCCGTAGGGCACGGTGCCGTCTTTGCCCAAGCCAATGGTATAGAGCTTCAGCCCAAAAGCGTGGGCAAGCTGGGCGGCCGTAAGCGGGTCGAGCGAGCCGGCGGTGTTTTCGCCATCGGAGAGGAGGATGCACACCCGCGAGCGGCCCGGCGAGTTGCGCAGGCGGTTGGTAGCCACACCCAAGGCCGTGCCAATGGCCGTGCCGTCGGTAGGTATCAGACCTAGGCGCAGGTTGTTAAGCTCTTCCGTCAGCAGCTCGTAGTCGGTGGTGAGAGGCAGTACCGAGTAGGCCTCGCCGGCAAAGGCCACAACGCCGATCCGGTCGCCGCGGCGGCCCCGCACAAAGGCCTGCGCCATGCGCTTGGCTGCTCCGAGGCGGTTGGGCTGAAAATCCTGCAACTCCATGGAGGCCGACACGTCAACGGCCAGCACGATATCGATGCCGCGGCCCGATTGCTCCACGCGCTCATCGGTGCGCTGGGGGCGGGCCAAGGCCAGCAAGCCCATCATCAGGCTAAGCGCCAGCACCACGTCGGGCACAAAGCGCAGCAAGGAGCTCCAGTGGCTGCGCGCTTGCCCGCGCACAAAGGCCACGCCGAGCTTGCGGCGGCGGCGCTGGGCCAAGGCTTCGCGCAGCAGAAACAACAAGGGCACAGCCGCCAGCAGCAGTAGCACCCGGGGGTAAGCCCAGGTGTAGCTGGTGAGGGTGGAGTAGCGGAGCCCATCGAACGCCGGTACTACTACGTGCTGCCAAAACTGCTCCATGCAAGTCGAAAGTTAAGCAGAAGCATTGGGAGGGCCCGTCATATGCGCCTAGGTGCGGAAGCGAGTAGCAAGGCCTGCAAGCTAACTGCCAATGGCTTGGCGGCGCAACGAGGCCGTGCGCACCAACTGGTAGCGGCGGTCGGCAAAGCGGCGGAGCAGCTCCAGGGCATGGTCGGTTTGCTCGGCGGCTTCGTCGGGCAGCTGATTGCCGTAAATCATCCGGTCGGATAGGCGCAGGGCCGTGGCCACGTCGGAGTCGCCTTGGTACTGGGCCACAATCTCGCGGGTGGTCAGGGTGTTTAGCGAGTTGCCCTCGAGGCGGGCCAGGTAGTTTTTCCAAAGCGTGATGGCGCGCTCCATGTTGGCCAGCGAACGGCTCAGCTGAAAACGCTCGAGGTGACGGGCGTACTGCGCCATGAAGTACACGTGGTTGCGGGCCATGCGGTAGCGGCGGTAGCGTTGGCGCAGGTTGCGCCCGAACGTCCACCAGATTACGCCCGCCACCGCCAATACCGCTAGCGCCCCGGCAATCCAGTACGGGTAGTTAAACAACGGCTCTACGGGTGCAGGCCGCAAATCTTGGCGGAGCGGGGGCAAATCGGCGCCGGACGCCACGGCAGGGGCGGTGCGCACCAGCCGCACGGCAGCAGGAGCGGCATACAGCAACACCGTGTCGCGGCCGCGCAGCACGGTTACGGGCAATTGCAACTGCTGAAGCGAATCGAGGGAGAATGTGCGCAGTGTGTAGCGGCACCGATCGAGGCTAACGCCGTTGCTGGTGCGCGTAGGCCAGTACTCGCGGCGCACGTACTCAAAAGGCTTGTACTCGGCCGTGGAGTCGGGAAAAACCACGTTGAGCGCGGGCTCGTGCCTGAAAGTCAACTCGAACTCCACCAACTCGCCAATGCGCGTGGTGGGCCGCAGAAAACGACCTTTCGGCAACGAATCGGGCCGGGCAGCAGCTGGGGTGGTAGGTGCCTGAGCCGGAGCTTGGGCATTGGCACCTAGGGCGCCGAACAGCAACACCAGCAACCACGGCCAACGAAGTACGCGAAGCTGCATTAGGTAGTGGCCGAAGACTGAGGTTGAGCACCGCGGCGGTTGCGCAGGCGAAACAAATTGAGGAGCTGCGGCACGTAGTCGACATCGGTGGCGATGCTGAGAAACGACGTGCGGTGGCGGCGGCAAATCTGGCCGATTTGCTCGCGGTTTTGCTCGTAGGTGGCGCGGTAGCGGGCCCGCCAAGCCTTCGACGAGGTGTTTACCCACACGGTGCGGCCGGTTTCTTCGTCGCGGAGCGGCACAATTCCCAAGGGCGGAAACTCCTTCTCGCGCCGATCGAGCAGCTGCACCACAATCAGGTCGTGCTTGCGGGCCAGCATGGTCAGCTCGCGTTCGTATTCGGTATCGATGAAGTCGGAAAGCAGCAGCACCAGGCTGCGGCGCTTCAGCAAACCTAGGGCCTGCCTGATGCCGGCGGCCACGTTGGTGCCCGGGCTTTGCGGCTCCAGCGAGAACACCGATTTGATGAGCGCGTAAGCATGGCGCAGGCCCTTGCCCGGCGGCAGGTACAGCTCCTTCTGATCGGAAAATGCCAGTACACCCAGTTGCGCATCTTGCCGGGCCGCCGAAAGGGCCAGGATACCGCAGATTTCGCGGGCTACATCGAGCTTGCGGCGGCCCTCGGCGCCTACGCGCTGCGAGCGGCTAACATCGAGCAGCAGCAGCACCGATTGCTCGCGTTCTTCCTTGTAGGTCTTTACGAAGGTGCCGTGGCCTTTGGCCGAAACGGCCCAGTCGATGGCGCGGACTTCGTCGCCGTACTGGTACAGCCGCACCTCGTCGAACTCCAGCCCGGTACCTTTGAACACCGAGTGAAAATCGCCCTGCAGCTGGGCATCCACCACCTTGCGGATGCGGATTTCGAGCTGGCGCAAGCGGCGCAAAATGCCTTGAAGGGAATTGTCGGGGGTGGGCTGACTCATGAGCGGTGGCTAAAATAACGCGTTGGAACCGCAGCTGTTATTTTTGTGCCGTGAAGAATCCTCTTATAGTATTCGTTTTGCTGCTGAACACGCTGCTGTTCAGCCAGTGCGACCGGCCCGAAGAGCCCGGACGCCCCGCCCAATTGTTGCCCCGCGACAGGATGGTGCGCATACTTGTGGATTTACACCTCACCGAAGCCCGGGTTGAAAACGCCGGTACCTCGCCCGATACGGCCCGCGCCATGTTCAACCGCGAGTCGGTTGCGCTGTACCGCCGTCACAACACCACCGAGGCGGTGTTCCGGCAAAGCATGCAGTACTACGCCGTTCACGGCAAGGATTTGGATGAGATTTACGGCGTAGTGATTGACAGCATCAACGCCCGCGAGGTAAAGCTACCCACTCAGCAACCAATCCATAAATAGCTCGGTAGCGCGGCAGTAGCGCGGACTTTGGTTACGCCGACCTTCGGTTGTAGTCCGCGTCCACAGATAGTAATTTCTGACCTAGGGCGGCACACGATGTAGCGCGGGCTTTAGCCCGCATTTGCCAGAACGAAATCGTAGGTGCGAAACCGCGCATCACCGGCTGTTCGGACAAACGCGGACTGAAGTCCGCGCTACACGCTACACCGCGCAACTAATGATTTTACTATCCACGGACGCGTACTACAACCGAAGGTCGGCGTAGCCAAAGTCCGCGCTACTGCGCTATGCCAACCGACTGCCGTTGGGCACCGGGCCAGTTAACGAGGCTAGTACAATGTGGCCGTCAGAATCGGGGGCACCGGTAACGAGCACCTCCGAGCGAAACGGCCCGATTTGCTTAGGCGGAAAGTTGACCACGCACAATACCTGCCGGCCCACAAGGGCTTCGGGCGTGTAGTGCTTGGTGATTTGGGCGCTCGATTTCTTCAGGCCTATTTCGGGCCCTAGGTCGATGAGCAGTTGATAAGCCGGCTTACGCGCCTCGGGAAAGGTGCGGGCCTCTACAATGGTGCCCACGCGGATATCCACGCGTTCGAAGTCGGACCAGGTAATAACGGGAGCAGGTTCGGATAGCATTGCCGCAAGGTAAGCGCCGCGGTTTGTAGCGCGGAAATCCGTTGGCGTTGCCAACCTTCGATTCCGCGCTTCAGCTGCTACTGACCGGTAGCCTGGGCAGTAGCCTCGGGCCCGGCAAAGGCCTGTAGTTGCGTCAGGCGTTGCTGCACCTGCTCGTGCCAGGCTTTTTGCTTGATGAGGTTGAGGCCGTGGTTGGTTTCGACGTCGTAGCGTTGCTGCTCGCGCTGCCAGGCCGCAATAGCTACTTTCATGAGGTTGTTAAAGGCCGGCTGCAGCCGCTCGCAGTCAAACTTGATGGTTTGCAGGCGCTGGCGCAGCATGCGGGCGTGCACCTCCGTGAGGTCGAAGTGTACTTGCTCGTGGTGGAGCAGCGCGGCCGAAGCGGTTTGCGGCGCCTTCACCCACGATTCGGTAGGCGTGAAGGTAGCCTGCACGTTGGCCGAGAATACGTAATCCTTGCAGCCGATTTGCGCACCAATGTTGGCCGTGGTAAGGGCGTGCAGCGGATCGGCCGTGTTGGGCCGGGCTTTAAAATCGGCCCAGGTAAGGGGGCGTTTGGCCGACCACGCCAGCAGTTCGGGCTTGCCTTGGGCGGCGGGCTGTTGCTGCTGCACCGGCGGCTTTGGGGCCACTTGCTGAGCGGGTGCGGTAAACGGAAGCACTAAAAAGGAGCGCAGAAGCAGCGGAAAAAGCAGCAGATCGAGCATAAATCGAAAGCTAAGAAAGCGAGGCTACGTACTGCCGCGCTAACGCACGAGCACGGCACTTTCGTTCAGTGCCGAGCCAGCCACGGCAGTGCCTTGCGTTTCGCGGGCGAAGCGGCGTAATAAGATAGCAGCTACCGACGAAAGACCCACCAACAGGCCCACCCAAACGCCCTGCGCGCCCCAATCGAGCCAGAAGCCGAGCACATAGCTGAGCGGCAGCGCCACCACCCAATACGAGAGCAGGGCCACTAGCGAGGGCACCTTCACATCCTCCAACCCGCGCAAGGCACCTAGGCCCACTACTTGCAAGCCATCGGATATCTGGAACAAGGCGGCAATCAGCAGCAGGCTGGCCGCTTGGGCCACCACGGCGGGGTCGGAGTTGTAGAACAGCGGAATGTAATGGCGCGCCACCACCAACAACAAGCCGCACGTGGCCATAAACAGGAATGTGAGCCAATAGGCCGTGAAGCCCGCCCGGCGGGCCCCGGCCATGTCGCCGATGCCGCGCAGGTTGCCCACCCGAATGGTAGCCGCGGTGGCTACGCCGCTCACGGCCATAAACGTGACGGAGGCTACGTTGATGGCAATTTGATGGGCCGCCTGCGTGCTAGCGCCCAACCAACCAGCCATGATGGCCGAAACGCTGAAAGCACCCACCTCGAACACCAAATGCGCGCCGATGGGCAAGCCAATGTCGAGCAAGCGGCGCTGAATGTGCCACTCCGGGCGCCAGCTTACAATGGCCTCGTGGTAGGGGCGCAGGCGCTTGGCCCGCAGCACGTACGCCGCCATGAGCGCGGCCATGATAACGCGCGCAATTAGGGTGGCCCAGGCGGCGCCCATCATGCCGAGGTTGGGTGCCCCTAGGCGGCCGTACACGAAGGCGTAGCACAGCACAGCATTGATGACGTTGGCCAATACCGACAGTATCATGGCTTGCCGCGTGAGGCCCAGGCCTTCGGCGAATTGCCGGAAACCTTGAAAAACCATCAGCGGAATCAGCGACAGAAACATGACGCGCACCCACGGCGCGGCCAGCGCTACCACCGCCGGCGGCTGGTTGAGGTACTTGAGCAGCGGCGTAATCAGCCAACCTAGGCCGGCCAAAGCCACGCCCGCCAAGGTGCTCATGATAACGCCGCCCGTAAGCAGCTGGCCTAGGCGGGTAATGTCGCGTTGGCCATCGGCAGCGGCCACCAGGGGCGTAATGCCCATCGAGAGGCCCAGGCCCAGCACCATCAGCAAGGTGGTAACGCTAACGCCTAACGATACCGCCGCCAGCGGCACGGTGCCGGTGTGGCCCACCACCATGCTGTCGACTACGTTCACGAGCACGTGGCCCAACTGGCTGAGCATTACGGGGTAAGCAAGCAGCAGAGTAGGGCGAATGTGCGGGCGCAACGAAGCCAAAGCCATAACCAAATCGAGTAAGCGAACCACAAAGTTAACCGCCCGGCGGGCTCCCTAGGTTGGGGAGCCCGCCGGGCGGCAGATACGCTGTTGATTGGGGCTGCGTTAGCAGTGCGGGAACGACTAAGCCAGAATGTAGCGCGGGCTTTAGCCCGCGTTGGCGTGAACGAAATCGTTAAAGCGAAACTGCGCGGCGAAGATCGTTTGGATAAACGCGGGCTGAACCGTAGGAAGGCGTAGCCAAGCCCGCGCTACATTTACCTAGGTCAGGAATTACTGTCCGGGGACGCGGACTACAACCGCAGGTCGGCGTAGCCAAAGTCCGCGCTACACCGCGCTACGGCGTGCGGTTAGTCCTGCGGCGCGAACAGCACGTCGGCAAACCAGTGCTGCTCGTCGGCGAATACCTGCTGCACCGCCAAGCCCGCGGCCGCACCTAGGGCCTCGATTTGGGGCAGCGTGAATTTGTAGGAGTTTTCGGTATGGATGGTTTCCCAGGCCGCAAACCCGAAGCTGCGACCTAGGGCCCCAATACGAACCTGCTGGGCCTGGCGGCTAACGAGGTACGAGCGGATAACGCCCGCCTGCGGGTCGTAGTCGGTGAAATGCTCCCACTGCCCTAGGTCGAAATCGGCGCCCAGCTCGCGGTTGAGGCGGGTAAGCAAGTTCAGGTTGAAGGCGGCCGTTACGCCCTGGGCATCGTCGTAGGCCGCGCGAATTTGGCGCGGGTTTTTCTGCAGATCGAAGCCGATAAGAAGCCGGTCGTTGGGGGTGAGCTGGCTGCTGAGCGCGCGCAGAAACTGCTGACGCGCCTCGGGCTGAAAGTTGCCGATGTTGGAGCCCAGAAACAGTACCGCTTTGCGGCCCGCCTGCGCACGCATTTGCGCCAAGGCTGCGGCATACTCGGCTACCAGCGGTTGCACCTGCAGCGCGGGCATCTCGTGGCGCAGGCTACTGGCCAAGCCCTCCAGCGCCGAAGCCGAAATATCAACGGGCGCGTACACCACGTTGGCCTGGGCCTCGAGTAGCTGACGCAGTAATATCTTGGTTTTCAGTCCATCGCCGGCGCCAAGCTCCAGCAAATGGAACGCCGCTTGGTTTTCGGGCGCTAGTGCGGCGCAAATGGCTTCGCGGTGTTGGGTGAGCAGCTGAAACTCGGTGCGGGTGGGGTAGTATTCCGGCAGCTCCATGATCTGCTGAAACAAGCGGCTGCCCGCCTCGTCGTAGAAGTACATCGACGACAAGGCCCGTTGCGGCCGGCTTAGGCCTTCGAGCACGTGTTGCGCCAAGGCAAAATCAGCAGTTGGGGCTGGGCCGGGTGCTGCAGTTGTTGGGCTGGCTTGCCCCGAAGGAGCAGTGTGAGTGATGGGCATGGTGCGGCAAAGAGTGTGGTAATAGCCCGCACCTAAGGGGCGGGCACGCCAATAACAAGCGCAAGCGGCAAGGGGCTATTTTACCAGCCGGATGCCGGTGTACTGCCAGCGCTTATCGGGGTGGAAGAAGTTGCGGTAGCTTAGGCGAATGTGGCTGACGGGCGTGGCGCACGAGCCGCCGCGCAGTACCATTTGGTTGATCATGAATTTGCCGTTGTACTCGCCTAGGGCGCCGGGTGCTTTTTGGTAGCCGGGGTAGGGGTGGTAGGCCGAGTACGTCCATTCCCAACAATCGCCGAGTAGCTGGTGGCACTGGGTTGAATCGGAGGCTGCAGGCAGCGGGGCCGGGTCGAAGCGGTTGCTTTCCAGAAACTGGCCCGCCATGACATCGGGCACAAAGTGCCGGGCCGCCAGCTCCCATTCTTGCTCGGTGGGCAGGCGGGCACCGGCCCAGTGCGCGTAGGCATCGGCCTCGTAAAAACTGATGTGCGTAACGGGCGCGGCGGGGTCGAGGGGTTGCAGGCCGTGGTGGGTGAAGCGGTGCCAACTGCCATCGGGCTGTTGCACCCAATATAGCGGCGCTTGCCAGCCTTGCTGTTGCACCATCTCCCAACCCTCACCCAGCCAATAGCGGAAATCGGTGTAGCCGCCGGCTTGCATAAACTGCAGGTACTCGGCATTGGTAACCAAGCGGTTCTGCATCTGAAAAGGCTCCACGTACACCGTGTGTGCCCCAAGCTCGTTGTCGAAGCAGAAGCCGGCCGTGTCATCGGCACCGGGCTGGTAGCCGATAGTGCCCAAGCCGCCGGGCACTTGCAGCCAGGCTGGGGCCGGGGCGGCCGCAGTAGTGGGAACCACAGCCTGCGGCTCGCCCCAATAGGAGGGCGCCAACGGATTGGTGCTGAGGATGTACTTGATGTCGGTAACGAGTAGCTCTTGGTGCTGCTGCTCGTGCTGCAAGCCCAACTCGAGCACCTCGGCAAACGGGGCATCGGCCACCGCGTGGTAGGGCGCAAGCAGTTGCTGCATGTGCTCATCAACATAGGCGCGGTAGGCGTACACATCGGCCAAAGGCGGGCGCGAAATGGTGCCGCGGTCGGCGCGGTTTACGCGCGAGCCCAACGAGTTGTAGTACGAGTTGAAGAGGTAGGCGTACTGCGGGTGGTACACGCGGTAGCCGGGCAAGTGCTCCTTCAGCAGAAAGGTTTCGAAAAACCACGTGGTGTGGGCCAGGTGCCACTTGGGCGGACTCACGTCGATAATGGGCTGCACAACAGTGTCTTCGGGCAGCAGGGGACGGCACAGCGCCTCGGTTTGGGCCCGCACGGCAGCAAAACGCTCGGCAGCGGTAACGGCGGCAATTACCGCGAGGGGAGCAGAAGCAGCAACGAAAGACATAAGCGGCAGAATCAGAAAACGTGGGCTAGCTACGAGAATACGGCCAATCACGGCTTTATACATAAGCCGAATGGCGGCCGAATGTTGGGCTTAAATATCTGATTTGGAGTATGTAGTAGCTGATAAATATATCCAGAAAATACTTGGCAAAACTCAACCCTCGGCAGGGGCGGGCGTACACAAAAGCCCGCCGCAAGGCCATCGGGTGGTCCGCTTGGGGCCGCCGTTGGTGCGGCGCCGGCCTAGGTGGCCGCTGCGGCATACGGCCGTAGCACGCTTGGGCTTCGGGGCCGCATAAGTGTATCACAACCATCACCTAACCGCATTTCCCATGGCCAATAATCAGCAAGGCAAACGCAGCCAGAACGACCCGAACGCCCCGCAGAACCAAGGCGATAAGCAAAGCATCCAGTCGTCGGACCAGGCGCAGCACATGGGCTCTACCGACCAGAGCCGCTCGATCCAGAGCGGGGTGCCGGGCATACCGAGCCAAATGCACGTAGGCGCCGACCGCGGCGACGACCTCGAAGACCAAGTAAACACCACCATGACGAGCGGCATGGGCCAAAACCGCGAAGGCGAAGGCCAAAACCAGAGCCGCCCCGGCAACTTCGGCGCCAGCCCCACGCAGAAAGGCGGCGAAAGCCGCAGCGGTGGCGACACCGGCAGCGGCATGGGTACGCAAAGCGACCAAAACGCCAGCAGCGGCAACCGCCGCAACGGCTAAGCCCGAGGCGGTTACCGCCAGCAACTAATGGCTGCCCCTGCAGGCCCAGGCTTGCAGGGGCAGTTGCGCAACCGTTGGGTTCCGGAATGGCGTATGCCATTCCGGAACCCGAAGTTCAACCACACTCCTGAACCAACCATGGCAGAGCAACAGCAACCCAATTCGCAACAGAATCTGCGCGAGGATAAGATAGAACAGAACACGCCCGGCAGCCAAAGCAGCAGCGGCATGAGCAACCAAATCAACGACTCGTTGGTGGATGCCATGGAGCGCGAAAAACTGCAGCGCGGCGAGGACCTCGACGTGTCGGCCGATGCTTTAGGTGGCTTGGCCGGCAATCAACCCAAAGGCAGTGCCACCGAGCAAAACCGCTTCGATCAGCAACCCGGCTCGCCCATTAACCGCGACCCGGAGGCCACTACCGGTCCGGTAGTCGACTAACCAGCTTGTGCCCTAGGTGGTGCCCCGCCGTGGCTGCTTTGGCAGCTGCGGCGGGGCACCCTACTTTTGATGCCACCCACACATGCCCGCTTCCATGGCTTTGCGTCTCCGATACTCGTGCCGCGCGTTGCGCTTTAACTTTCCGGCCCGCACCTCGCGCGGCGCGCTTACCGAGCACGTAGCCTGGTACCTGCACCTCTCGGATGATGATTCGGGCGCGGAAGGCATTGGCGAAGCGGCTCCGCTGGCCGGCCTCAGCCCCGACCACCGACCCGATTTCGAGGCCCGGTTGCAGCGCCTGTGCCAGGAGTTCAACGACCTAGGGCTTGCGGAGGCACCTGCCAACTGGCAGCAATTTGTGGAGCCTGAGTGGCCCGCCTTGCGCTTCGGCCTCGAAACGGCGCTGCTCGATTACCAACGCGGCGGCCGCCACCAGTTGTTCGACAACGCATTTAGCCGCGGCGAGGCCGGCCTGCCCATCAACGGCTTGGTGTGGATGGGCGACGCCGCGTTTATGCAGGAGCAGATTCGGAAGAAACTGGCCGAGGGCTACCGCTGCCTTAAAATGAAAATCGGCGGCATCGACTTCGACACGGAGCTAACCTTGCTGCGCAGCATCCGCGAGGTAGCCAGCCCCGCCGAGCTGGTGCTGCGCGTGGATGCCAACGGGGCGTTTGCCTTGCCCGATGCCCAACGCAAGCTCGAGCAATTGTCCGAATTTCAATTGCACTCTATCGAGCAGCCTATCAAAGCCGGGCAGTGGCCAGCCTTGGCCGCGCTGTGCCGCACCTCGCCCGTGCCCATTGCCCTCGACGAAGAACTCATCGGCCTCACCGACCTAGGGCAGCAGCGCGCGTTGCTCGAGCAAGTGCAGCCCGCCTACGTGGTACTGAAACCCACGCTGCTGGGCGGCCTGGCTGCTGCGGGCCAATGGATTGCCGAAGCCACCCAGCGCAACATCGGCTGGTGGATGACCTCAGCCTTGGAGTCGAACGTGGGCCTGAATGCCATTAGCCAGTACACGGCCCAGTACCCCGTGGGCGATTTTGCGCAAGGCTTGGGCACCGGGCAGCTCTACCACAACAACGTGGGCAGCCCGCTGCAGGTGGCCGGTGGGTATTTGCACTACACCCCGTTGGGCCACTGGGAGCAGTTGGGATAAAAGCGGTGGTTGCGGGGCTGAAATTTTCGTATCTTATTACGCCCCAATTCACCAGCCCCCATGGCCTCGTCAAGCCCGTGTCGTTGTCCGTTGCTTGGCCGCGTGCGGCTGTGGGTGCTGGCGTTTGCGGTAGGGCTGGCGATGGGTGCCGGCGCACCTAGGGCGGGCCTGGCGCAGTCGGTGCTCTACAAGCTCGCGCACAGCAAAAGCGCCAAAAGCCGACTGCCCTTTACGCTGCAGCGCAACCTGATTGTGGTGCCCGTAACGCTCAACGGCCGCGGCCCCTACTACTTTATGCTTGATACGGGCGTGGGCACTTCGCTCATCACCGATCCTGGCCTGCGCGATTCGCTGGGCCTGCGCCTCGGGCAGCGCTTTTTGGTGGCCGGGGTAGGCGAGGAGGCACCGCTCGTCGCGTTCCAGACCGATAGCGTACGCGTGCAACTCGGCGACAAAGCTTCTTCGCCCTGCATATCTTTCCTGCTGCTCTCCGACGATATCTTCGACCTGTCGAGCTACGTGGGGCAGCCCATTCACGGCATTTTGGGGGCCGATGTGTTCCGCAGTTTTGTGGTGGAAGTAGATGCCGAGGAGCAAATCCTCATGCTGCACGACCCCATCCGATTTCGGGCGCCGCGCGGCCGCCGCTGGGCCCACCTGCCGCTCGACATCGAAGGCGACAAGTCGTACATCCACACCGAGGTGGCCCTCAACGACTCGGTGCGCATGCCGCTCAAGCTGATTTTGGACACCGGCGCCGGCCACGCGCTGTCCATCGAAACCAGCTCCGACGCCCGCCTTACCCTGCCGCCCGAGCGCCTGCGCACCCACCTAGGGCGCGGCCTCAGCGGCGATGTGCACGGCTATTTGGGCCGCGTGCAGGGCATGCGGTTGGGTCGCTACTACGTCCGGTCGCTCATCACCTCGTTTCCCGACGACAAAGCCGTGCAGGCAAAAGTGCAGGTGCCGCGCAACGGCAACATCGGGTTCGAGCTACTCAAGCGCTTCAACGTAGTTATCGATTACCCGCACAACAAGCTGTGGCTGAAACCCAACGCCTTGTACCGCGACCCGTTTGAGCACGATATGTGCGGGCTGGAGCTGCTGGCCACCGGGCCGCAGTACCGCCGCTACGTGGTGCAGCGCGTAGAGCCCGGTTCGCCTGCCGATCGGGCCAAAATCAAGCCGCGCGACGAAATATTGTCGCTGAACCTGGCTCCGGCCGAATCGTTTTCGCTTACGCAGCTAAGCCGCCTGCTGCACTCGGCCGACGGGCGCGAGCTGATTCTGTTTCTGCGCCGCCCCGACGGCGAAATCTACCCGGCGCGCATCGTGCTGAAGCGGCAGATTTGAGGCGCCATGGCCACGAACCGGCCAAACGCGTATCTTGGCTTCACCCCCGTGGCCACGGCTGGGGGCTTCCACCAGCTTCGTAGTGCTCCCGCCCCGATGTCATCGGCCACCGTTTCTGCCGCCTCCGCTCAGCCGCCCGGCTCGGCCGCCATTCGGGCCAACCAGCACATTTATTACGATTACTACGACCCCGACTTTGTTCGCGCCCTCGACGAGAACATCCTGCAACTGCTCGATCGGGTGTGGTTTCGCTCGGAGCTGGTGGGTTTCGAGGAGCACTACCCCGAGCGCAACAACCCGCACCGGCCGCTTATTTTCTGCTCCAACCACTCGGGCATGGCTTTCCCCTGGGACGCCATCGTGGCCCTTTCGCACCTGTACCGCCGCTTGGCCCGCAAGTCCGATTTGCCCCGGCCGTTGTCGGCGCCGCTGCTCAGCCAATCGGCCCTGATGAACCCCTTTCTGCTCCGCAACTTCTGGAAGCGGGCCGGCTGCGTGGATGCCACCACGCTGAACTTCGAGACGATGATGTACTACAACGACCACAACCTGATGCTGTACCCCGAAGGGGTGCCCGGCATCGGCAAGGGGTTCAACCGTAAGTACCAGCTGCAGCGCCTGGCCAGCAGCATCGTGCGCCTCAGCATTCAGCACAACACCGATCTGGTGCTGTTTTCCACCGTGAATGGCGAGTACCTAAACCCGGGCGCCTATAGCTGGGATTGGCTCAACAACCTGAGCAAGAAAATCGGTATTCCGTTTCTGCCCGTTACGCTGCTGCTGGTTGGCATCATCCTGCAACCCTGGATGTTCTACATGGCTTTCCCGGCCAAGCTCACCTTTGTGCTAGGCAGCCGCATGCGCCCCGCCGATTGGGTTGACAAACCCTTCGAGGAGCTCACGCGCGAAGACTTTGTGGAGCTAACCGAGCGGGTACAAAAGCAAATGCAGCAAGAGCTCGACACCGCCGTGGCGCGCTACGGGCAGCAGCCCTACCGTTGGGGCGAGTTGTGGCAGCGCATCAAGCAAAATTGGCGCTACTTCCCGTTTTTCTTGCCGCCGTTCTGGCCCATGCTGTTCCATGAGTTTGAAAGGCAATATTCCCAGAAAGGGCGCAAGCATTTCCGCTTGCGGCTTACCGGTTTTGGTACTACCCTGCGGCTGCTGTGGCGCAATCCGTTTGTTATCAATTTCTTTATACCAATCCTGGGCTGGATACCCATTGCTATCCGGGGATACTACAAAAACCGCATCGGCCAGAAGCTGCCCGGCCAACGGTAGCAGCGGTGCCTAAGTGCGGGGGAGTAGCTAGTAGAAAATTTCTAAGAAATCGGGAGAGTACAATACCTCGCAAAAGCCCTATATTTTCAACTCAACTCGCGCCGGTTGCGTACTCAGGCTAACGGTTAGTCTTTATTGTAGAGGCGCTGTTTCGAGTTAAGTAATAGCTAGTTAAGCTTTCCAAGTACAGGCCGCCACCGTTGGCTTGCCTGCGCTGCCCGCACCGCGCCTATCACCTGCCATTTCCCACCATGCCTTCCTTTCAGCACCAGCTGGTTAAAACGTTGCTTTCGGCAGCAGCCGGGCCCATTGCCCGCCGGCGGCCTACCCTAAATACGCTGCGCCTGGGGCTCGAGCTAAGCACGCTGCTGCAGTTTATGCCCTGGAACGTGCACTTCGAACGGGCCGACACGGGCAGCACCGGCGTAGTAGCCGAATGGATTGAACCCGACGGCGCCGACCGCCGCCGTGTGCTGTTGTATTTGCACGGGGGCGCCTACGTAATGGGCTCCCTCAACACCCACCGCGGCTTTATAGGCGCGCTGGCGCAGCAGTGCGGCCTGCGCGCGCTATCGGCCGATTACCGCAAGGCGCCCGAACACCCGTTTCCGGCTGCTTTGCACGATGCCGCCGCGGCTTGGCATTGGCTTCTGGGCCAAGGCTACCGGCCGCAAGATGTGGTTTTGGCTGGCGACTCGGCCGGCGGCGGCCTGGTGCTGGCCCTGATGCTGTACCTGCGCAAAGCCGGTTTGCCGCAGCCGGCAGCTGCCTTGTGCCTTTCGCCCTGGAGCGACCTAGCCATACCGGGCAGCGCCGCTTTTACCGCTGAAAAACTACCCGACGAAGCCAAGCTGGTAGAGGCGCTCGAAATCAAAGCCTGGGGCCAGCAGTACGCCGGCAGCACCCCGCTTACGCACCCCATGCTCTCGCCCCTGTTTGCCGAGCTGCACGACT
The DNA here is from genome assembly GCF_003574965.1 of Hymenobacter oligotrophus. Taxonomy (NCBI): domain Bacteria; kingdom Pseudomonadati; phylum Bacteroidota; class Cytophagia; order Cytophagales; family Hymenobacteraceae; genus Hymenobacter; species Hymenobacter oligotrophus. The sequence continues at coordinate 458,330 of NZ_CP032317.1, forward strand.
TGCCCCCGCTGTTGCTGCAGGTATCGGATGGCGAGCTGCTGTACCCCGATACCCTGGCCTTGGCCACCAAAGCCCGCACGGCTGGCGTACCCGTAACGCTGCAAACATTCGAGGGGCTGGTGCACTGGTGGCATTTGTTTTGGCGCACCGTACCCGAGGCCAAACAAGCCCTGCAGCAAGCCGGGGATTTTGTGCAAGGCGTGTGGCGCGCCCAAGCCGCTGCCGAGCAGTTGCTGGCGCAAAAACACCTAGGGGCAAAGCGCCCAAAACCCATACGGGCAGTAGCCCGCGCAGCTGCCTAACTAGTGCCGAATGCCCGAGCTAATGGTTGAGAAAAATCATGCAAAAAATTGGTGCTCAATCATCCGCGAATATTTACCTTTTCGTAGGTTTGTTACGGGTAGTCGGCATGCATACTACTTTGGGTTTGCCTCACCAGCCGCGCCGGTTTTAGTCAACCTCAACCATTTCTCAAGTCATGGAAGACCTGTTTAAGAAGTTCATCTACGCTGGCGTTGGGTTTGTTTCGCGCACCAACGACCGGGTGCAGGACACGATTAACCAACTGGTGCAGGAAAACAAACTCTCGCAAACGGAGGGGCAGAAAATCCTCAACGAGCTGCAGAAAAACACCGACACCAAGCGCAAGGAGTTCGAAACCCAGATCAACAGCATTGCCAAGCGCGTGATGAAAGGCATGGGCGTAGCCTCGAACGCCGACGTGGAGGAGCTGAAGAAAGCCGTAAAAGGCCCCGGCAGCAAAGCCAGCAGCAGCGCCACCAAACCCGCAGGTACCGCTTCGGCCAGCAAAACCAAGAGCACCACTGCCAAGAAAGCCGACAGCACTACGGCCGCCGCCCCCGCCAAAAAAGCTGCCTCGGGTGGTAGCAAGAGCAGCGCGGCCAAAAAATCGAGCAGTGCAGCTGCTACAGGCAGCACCGCCACCGACAACGCATAAGCTTGTAATGGCACTTGCACAGCCCCGCTGGCCCTAGGTCGGCGGGGTTTTGTTTTGTGTTAGGGGCCCTAGGCGGCGCCCGATTTTTTCCGATTTTGCCGACAATGTTCAAAAACACGATAACCAACCTCGGTCGCATCCGCCAAGTGGTGGAAGTGCTGCTGCGTTATGGCTTCGAAGACGCCGTAACCACCACGGCCTTGCGCCGGCTGGTGCCCGAGCGGCAGCGTCGCAGCTGGCACCACGGCAACCAATCGGTGTTCGAGATGTCGCGCTGGGAGCGGGTGCGCATGGTTATCGAGGAGTTGGGGCCCACGTTTATCAAGCTCGCGCAGGTGCTCAGCAACCGCGCCGATTTGCTGCCCCAGCCGTTGGTTGATGAGTTTGCCAAACTGCAAAGCAGCGTACCGCCCTTCGACAGCGCCGTGGCCCGCCAAATTGTGGCGCAGGAGCTTGGCCGCCCCATCGAGGAGGTATTCAGCGAGTTCGACGATGTGCCCCTGGGTTCGGCCTCCATTGGGCAGGTGCACCGCGCCCGCCTGATTGATGGCGCCGAAGTAGTGGTGAAGGTGCAGCGCCCCGACGCCCGCGACAAAATCACCACCGACCTGAGCTTACTGCGCGAACTGGTGCGCCTAACGAGCGGCTACTTGCGCCGGCAGGGCATCAGCAACCCGCAGGATATTGTGGAGGCCTTCGAGCGCAGCATGATGCAGGAGCTCGACTACACCTCGGAGGCGCGGGCCATGGAGCAGTTTCGCAAGCTTTATGCCGAGTACCACACGTTTTACGTGCCCGAGCCGCACCGCAGCCTCAGCACCGCTCGCGTGCTCGTGATTGAGTTTGTGAGCGGTTGCAAAATCACCGACAAAGACCAACTGCTGCGCTGGAACCTCGACCCCGCCGCGGTGGCCGAAACCGGCATGGACATCTACCTGACGCAGATTTTCGAGTTCGGTATTTTCCACGCCGATCCGCACCCCGGCAACGTGCTCGTGCGCCCCGATGGCAGCATCGTGCTCATCGACTTTGGCATGGTGGGGCGCCTTACCAAGCAGCAGAAGTACGCGTTTGCAGGCGTGTTTATTAGCATGGGCCAGCAGGATGCCCGCGGCATGGCGCTCAACTTCCGGCGGTTGGCCCTTACCTCGGATATCCGCGATATGCGCAGCTTCGAGGCCGAGCTGCAGCAACTCATCGACGACTTTACGGGGCTCGATGTGAAGGAAATGAGCATGAGCGCCCTCGCGGAGCGCCTGCAGGGCGTCATTTACCGCTACAAGCTGCAGGTGCCCGGCTCGGTGTTTCTGATTCTGAGGGCCTTGGTAATCCTAGAAGGCATTGGCAAGGTGCTGCACCCGGTCTTCAACACCTTTGAGTTTGTGCGCCCCTACGGCCGCCGGCTGATTATGGAGCAGTACTCCATGAGCAACATCGGCGCCGAGCTGCAGTACACCGGGCAGCAGCTGCTGGCGCTCATGTACACGTTGCCCACCGATTTGCGCCAAATTGTGCGCAAGCTTTCCAAAGGCGATTTGCGCGTGCAAGCGCAGCTGTCGGGCTACGCCCCGCTGCTGAGCACGGCCGAAAGGCTGGTGTCGCGCACCATTATCACGCTGCTGGCGGTGGCGTTTCTGCTGTTCTCGGGCTTGTCGTTGCTCGGCAATTACCCTGCGGGCCAAATGCCCTACTTCCGCGGCTTGCCCGCCGTAACGTGGTGGGGCCTGGGCGGTACGGCGTTTTGGTTGATGGTGCTGTTTATTCTCACCATCAGAAAGGAAAAGCAGTAACCGTTTCCCAAGCTGTCATTGCGAGGAGGGACGACGAAGCAATCGGTCCTTGGCTGGGCACAACCGCTCACCTAGTAGCAACCGAAACCACGTAGCGCGGTGTAGCATGGACTTTGTAGTCTGCGTCCCCGGATAGTAAGTTTTGTTTTCGGACCTAGGGGTGCGGCGCGTGTAGCGCGGACTTCAGTCCGCGTCGGCGTGAACGATTGGCATCGAGCGAATACGTGCGGCCGATTTCGTTCTGGCAAACGCGGGCTAAAGCCCGCGCTACACAGGACGCCCTAGGTCCGGAAATAGAAATTACTATCGTGGGACGCGGACTGCAAAGTCCGCGCTACGGCCCTAGGTGCATTTCGCTTGGTGCTGGGTGAGCGGTTGTGCCCAGAACTGATTGCTTCGTCGTCCCTACTCGCAAGGACAGCCTGGCAAACGGCTGCTTTTCACTTTTTCAGGAACATTTCATTGCAGCAACGCCGCAAGGCCGTGAACTTTGCACCCGTTTAGCTCGGGGCCGGATGCATCGGCCGCGTTTGGAGTTTGCATCGTGCGTTTTTGTTCTGCTTTCCGTTTGCTCGGCGCCCTGCTGGTGCTGCTATTCTTGATTCCGGCTACTGCCAAAGCGCAAAGCTCGCTGCTGCGCGATGTCATCATTCGCACCGATACGGCTGCGTATCAGCTTAGCCGCCACACCGCCAACGTGCAGGGCGAGCCGACGCTGTTCTTCTGGTTTCGGCGCGATGATGAAACTGTGGAGCTACGCCTGCTGCCCGAAGGCAAGCTGCCTGGCCAAAAGCCCTTGCGCCTGCGCCGCTCCGCCGATTTTCAGCAGCTCGATTCGCTGACGCTCGAAGCCGACGGCACCTACCGCACCCGCCTGAAATTTCAGGACCTTACCAGCAGCCAGTTTATCCGGCTGGTGGTGGAGCAACCCACCGACGTGCCGGGCCAGGAAGGCTGGCGCGACGTGGTGCCTTTGCTGCCTGTGGCCCGCACCTCAGTTTCCATTCGCCGCACCGACGATGAGCTGTACGTTGGCGAGGAGAAGGTATTTGAGCTGAACAGCTCGAACCCACGCAACGTGCGCGCCACCGGCGAGTGGGTGCGCGGCGAGGATTTCGACTACCGCGTGGTGCGCGAGCAAAACGGCACCCTGCGCCTGCACGTGCTGCCCAACCAGCTGGGCCGCAAACCCCTAGGTGTGCGCCTGCAAACCGAGCGGCCGCAGCTGCTCAGCGGCGGCAAGCTTAGCTACCAGTTGCCGTTGCTGCGCCAGGAGTTCACCGTGAAAGCCTCGCGCTTGCGTTTTCTTTCGCCCGATAAGCGCAGCGTTACGCTCGACGAGCTAAGCCGCCGCCGTGGGGTGGAGCTGATTTTGGATAACGGCCGCTCGTTTGAGCTGCGCCGCACCTACCGTCTCGAGGACCAGGAAGAGCCCGGCGGCAGCTTGATTGCGGAACTTTACACGCGCCAGTACCTCAGCAACGACCGCGTGCTCTGCTACCTGCGCCCCTACAACACGCACCGCCAAACCGACGGCTACCTCTACATCAAGCAAAACGACCAAGCGCAGTACGTCACGAACCTCGACATTACGCCCAAAACCACCGTCACCAGCGTGCAAGTGCTGCACCGCGGCGGCGACTGGACGTCGTCGCTCAACGTGAGCCCCGGCGAAACCGTGGACGTGCGCCTGGAAGGCGAGGGGCTGCAGAAAGCCCGCTTCCACCTCGAGGACCTGCAGGTAATTCTGTCCGACTCTTCGGTCCGGACCGAGTCGCGCGTGGTGCTGCGCGTGCAGGTGCCCGTAACGTTCGATAAGCGCAAGAGCACGATCCTGAACGCGGGCCAACCCACCGGCTTTGCGCTTACCGTGCGCGAGTTTCAGCGCCCGCACCCGCTCGATTTTGTGTCGGTAAGCTACGGCGAGGGGTCGCGGCCCGTTACGCGCCTCAACGGCCCGGTGCTGTACGGCCACACCATCCGCGACGTGGTGTTCAACTTCAACACCAACGGCATCGATACCGACAAGTCGCTCTACGGCAAGCAATTCCTGAGCTTTGAGATTCGCACGCTCAACAGCAAAGGCGAGCTGGTGGAAATCCGCAACGTGGACAACGTGGTTATTTGCCCCGGCGATAACTCCCCGCGGGCGGCCTTCTACCAGGACAAGCAATGCCGCACCGACCCGCTGAGCCTTAACAGCTTGCTGGGCCGCAAAACCTACGACCTCGACGACTGGAGCCGCATTATTGTTACCATCAGGCACCAATCCGGGCAGTACGCCGAGCCCGGCTCCACGCAAGTGCTGGAGCTGGTGCTGAAGCGCACCTTCAAGTTCGATATCGATGTAAGCTTCCCCGGCGGCCTGCTCACCAAGCGCGCCGGCGAATCGAGCTACACCGATTTCGGCGGCATTTCGCTGGCCACGCTCGCGCAATTCAGCTTTTACCACCCCGAAAAAATCAACCGCTTGCGGCCGTACAAAATTGGCGCAGGCTTCGTGGCCCTCAACGCGTTCAACCTGAACTCGAGCGCCTCCGTGCGCCGCGATTTGGGGTTGGTGGTGCTGGGGTCGGTGTACCCCACGCGCCGCGATGCCAAGCTCACCTTTCCGCTGTATTTGGGCGGCGGCTACCTGATGACGCTCGGCAAACCGTTCTTTATGTTCGGGCCGGGCATTGGGGTGCGGTTGTAGGGCAAACGGTGCCAACCCGGCCATAAGTTTGCGCGGGACAAAAACGATAGAGTGCAGCAAAGCACGAAAAGCTGCAGAGCGGTCAGAAATCAGGTAAACGGCTTACCCTAGGTCCTAACTCAAGCGTTGCTTACCGCAGCCAGTGGTAGCCTACCTGAACCCCCGCGAAGCCCAGCCCCGTCAGCAACAAGTTGCGGTACCACCCCTGCAGGCGCAACTCCCGTCGGGCACCTAGGGGCACATGCACGCCGGCGGTCAGGTCGAGGTGCGCGGCAACGCCACGCCCGCCATGGTAACTTTCGGCCACCCGAAACGGCCCCGTGCTGCCCGCCGGCCGCTGCTGCACCTCGTTGAACTGATGAACCATAAACGAAAGGCCCATGCCCGCTCCTGCGTGCAGGCCTACTCGCTGGGGCTGCCCCCAGCGCTTACCTAAAGCAGTGGTAGCCGCTGCCATGCCTGCCCGGCTGTACTCGCGCTGCTCCACCGGGGCGTTGGAGTTGTTGGTTGTCTTGGTCACGCCGGAGTAAGCTTTCAGGTGGCTGTAATCAAGCTGCAGGCTGGCGTATAATCCGCTGGCGCGCCGGCCCGTCCACTCAAAGCCAACCTGCGGCAGCAAATTGGTTTGGCCTTTGTTGCCCAACAAGCCGAACAACCCGGTCGCTCGCACGGCAAAACCTTCCTGCCAGGCAGATGAAACCGATGGCTGGCGCAGGCGCCACGCTTTATCAACGCAGGTATTGTACTCCGTTAGCGCCCGCTGCACATTAAATAGCGAATAAGGCAGCTCCAGCACGCGGGCATCGGTTTGCTTTAAGGTGGCGCAACCCGTTAGGTAGCGGTTGAACAACACATGCCAATTACCCGGGCTGAGTTCATAAAGCGTATCATTAGCGGCGGGGCGCAGTAGCATACCGCTCTGCGAGGCATCCGTATACAAGCTGGCGGGGCCGATCAGCTGCGGCAACACAAACCACACCGAATCGGCGCCGGAGGCCAAGCGCACCACCGAGCTGTTAATAGGCGCGTTGGCCCCAACGGCGTAGGCCTTCACTTGGCTTGGGCGAACAAGTTGGGGAGCAGTTGCATTTGCTGTGCGCAGGTACACCCGGCCGCGGCGCTCGGTAATGGTACCCCGTACGGTGTCGCCGCTCAGCTTGAGTACGTAGCCAGGCAGGCCTTGTGCTATAGTTGTAAGGGGTAATTGAAGGATGAAAATCAGCGCGTAAAGTCGAAGCATGCGTTGAGGTATAGAGCGGCGGATTCAAGCAAAAAGCAAGAATACAACAAAGCCCGGGCACTGCCCAGGCTTTGTTGTGTAGGTCTTGACTGACACTAGGTCCTATTCGAACATTACTGCAGCTGCATTTCCTGGATGATCTGCTGGATGCGACCGTCGAGCTGCTGCTGGGCTTGCTCGAAATCGGCACCGTTGCCGAGGGGCTGCTTCAGGCTGAAGTAGAACTTGATTTTGGGCTCGGTGCCCGAGGGGCGGGCCGACACCTTCGAGCCGTCTTCGGTCAGGAATTGCAGCACGTTGCTGCGCTCTAGCTCGATGGGCTGCTCTTGGCCAGTGCGCAAGTCGCGGGCAACTTGCTGCTGGTAGTCGAGCAGCTGCACCACGGGCGAGCCACCTAGGGAAGCCGGCGGGTTCTGGCGCAGCTGGGCCATCATTTCCTGGATTTCCTCGGCGCCGCGCTGGCCCTTTTTGGTCAGCGAAATCAGGTCTTCCTTGTACAGGCCGTAGGTGCGGTACATCTGCACCATTTCCTCGTACAGCGTGCGGCCTTGGTCTTTGGCCACGGCAGCCATTTCGGCAATCAGGCAGCAAGCCGAAACGGCATCTTTGTCGCGCACAAAGTCGCCAATCATGAAACCGTAGCTTTCTTCGCCGCCGCCGATGTAGTAGTGGCCTTCGTTCTTGGCTTCAAGGTCGCGGATGATGCCGGCGATGTACTTGAAGCCCGTGAGCGTTTGGTAGGAGCGGATGCCGTAGTGCTTCGCCACGTCGCCGAGCACGTCGCTCGTTACAATGGTGTACACGATGTAGTCCTTCTCCTTATCGAGCTTGCCGGCTTGCTGGCGGGCCGACACGAGATAGTGCGTGAGCAGCGCAGCGGTTTGGTTGCCGTTCACGAGCACCCATTCGCCCTGCGTGTTCTTCACGCCGATACCCACGCGGTCGGCGTCGGGGTCGGTGGCAATTACGATGTCGGCGTCGAGCTGCTTGGCCTGGTCGAGGGCCATTTGCATGGCTACTTTCTCCTCGGGGTTCGGCGACTTTACCGTCGGGAAGTTGCCATCGGGCGTGGCTTGCTCCTGCACAATGTGAATGTTGTCGAAGCCGAAACGCTGCAGCGCCTTGGGCACCATGGTAATGCCCGTGCCGTGCAGCGGTGTGTACACGATTTTGAGGTCGTGCTGGCGCTTAATGGCATCGGGGTTGATGCTGAGCTTGGCCACCTCGCCTAGGTAGGCATTGTCAAGCGCTTCGCCGATGATGTGAATGCGCGACGAATCGGCCGCGAACTTCACCTCGTCCACGGAGTGGATGGCGTTTACCTCGCGGATGATGTTTTTGTCGTGCGGAGCCACTACCTGGGCGCCGTCGTTCCAGTACACTTTGTAGCCGTTGTACTCCTTGGGGTTGTGCGAGGCCGTAACCACGCAGCCGCTGTGACAGCCTAGGTGCCGAATGGCAAACGACAGCTCAGGAGTGGGGCGCAGCGCCTCGAACAGGTACACCGTAATGCCGTTGGCCGAGAAAATGCCGGCCGCGGTTTCGGCGAAGGTGCGCGAGTTCAGGCGCGAGTCGTGGGCAATGGCCACCTTAATTTCTTCGCCGGGAAACTGCTGCAACAGGTAGTTGCACAAGCCCTGCGTGGCCATGCCCAAAGTGTAGCGGTTCATGCGGTTCGAGCCCACGCCCATTACGCCGCGCAAGCCGCCGGTGCCAAACTCCAGGTCGCGGTAAAAGGCGTCGCTCAGGGCTTCGTCGTCGCCGGCCGCTTGCAGGCGGCGAATTTCGGCCTTGGTGTCGTCGTCGTAGTTGCCGCTAAGCCAGGTGCTGATTTTTTGCTGGATGTCGGAAGAGAGGGGCATAAATGCGAAGGTTCGGGTGGCGTTTGTACGTCAAAGAAAAAGGAAGTTTGAATACAGCGAAGCTTGGTCAGGGTAAAGCTCACATTATCATGCGATTGAACTGCGCCCAATTTTTGCGCACTTGCGGCAGTGAAAGCCAGCAACTCCGCAGTCGGCTGGCTCAACTGCACTCAGCCGCCGTTCAGCTCCTTTTCCTTACCCGCTATGAAAACCGTTCATCGCCTAATTAGCCTGCTCATGTTTATGCTGCTGGTTTTGCTTGTAGCTCTGCCGTTCGCCGTGGCCTTTGCCCAAGCACCCGCCCAGCAAAGCAATCCTGCCGGCCAATTCACCACAGAGCAACTGCGCACCGACGAAAAAGCGCCGAGCCAGATCTGTAACCAATAAACTCAGCCCTAGGTGAACTAGCCTGGTAACAACACCAACGGCGCCCGAGCAGGTAGCTCCGGCGCCGTTGTAGCTTGTTGGGTTGTGGCAGGGGTTACTGTACCAGCATGGTACGCGACACCGTTTGACCCTCGGTGGTAAGCTGGTAGCGGTACAGGCCGCTGCGCAACGAGCCGCGGAAGGGCACTGTGTATGTGCCCGCAGCGCGCTTTTCGTCGAGGAGCGTGGCCACTACGCGGCCTGTTACATCGAGCACCGTGAGACGCACGGGTGTGGCGCGCTCCAGCGTAAAAGTGATGTTGGTTTCGTTGCGGAAGGGGTTGGGGTAGCTGGGTTGCAGCTGGGCCTGGGCTACCTCCCCGGTTTTGCGCGTGCCGGTAATCACCGAGGTTACTACGGTGGGGTCGTTGGCCTCCACGGCGTTCGTCGAACCTAGGGTGCCGGCAGGGCCGCCAGTTACTTGGTTGGCCAGAGTTTGGCCCGTAACGTTCTCAAACTTGTAGTAGGCTAACAGCCGCGCCTGCGGGGTGGTTACGCCGCTTTGCATGTCCGACATTACCTGGCTGGCGGTGCGCCCGTCGTTCCACACCATCACTTCGTCGATGTAGCCTTGCCAGCCCGTGTCGCCGGTGTTGTGGCCAATGCCCAATACGTTGGCGGTAGGCAGCGTCCAGGGGGGCTGGTTGGAGGTGGCCACCTGAACGCCGTTGATGTACAGGGTGCCCACGGAAAGGTTCCAGGTGTAGGCCACGTGCGTCCAGGCGCGCATTGGCACGCGCCCGCCCGCGGCAATGTTGTAGAGCTCGAGCTGGCCCTGGCTGTTCACGCCAAACCAAGGCGTGTCATCGCCGAACTCCATGATTGTATGGCGGCCGGTGCCGTTGCTGTACGAGCTGCCGTTAAAATATACCCACGCCTCCAACGAAAGAAAGTCGTTGGGCACGAGCAGCGGCACGGTTACTTTGGAGGATGCGCTGCTGCTGAACCCTAGGCTGTGGCCGCCTTGCTGCGCAAAGGCGCCAACGCTAAGGCCGCAAGCCAGCGCAATAGCAAGAGTGGTACGGAGAATTGTTTTCATAGAGCGGTGGAGTGGTATTTATTGAAGTGGTTAATGATACTAAACTCATTTTATATTGTTCGCTAATGGCTTATGATATTCTTGAGTTAAGTTGCACAATAGCAAGGTTGTAGAAGGAATTTTACCAACTATTTTCGGCTGAGTGCCATTTCGCTTCGAAAAACCCAAACCGGAAGCTGCGCAGAAGCAAAGTCTATGATCAACTGATATTACAACCCGCCCAAGCCAAGAGCCGCTGGCCCTAGGTGCTCCGCCCACACCCGCTTGCCTGGTGGCTGGCAACGTTAAAGCAGCCGTGCGTCTGTAGTCATGCATTGATAAGGCAAACTGCCTGGCCTGCAACAAAAAAGCCCAGGCCACCTAGGGCCTGGGCTTTTTTGTTGCAGCGAGCTAAACTGCTAGGATTACAAGTTGCCGCGCAGCGCCTGCTCGCGCTCAATGGCTTCGAACAACGCTTTGAAGTTGCCCTTGCCGAAGCTCTTGGCGCCTTTGCGCTGGATGATTTCGTAGAATACGGTGGGGCGGTCTTCTACGGGCTTCGTGAAGATTTGCAGCAGGTAGCCTTCCTCGTCGCGGTCGACGAGCAGGTTCAGCTCTTTAATCGATTGCAGGTCTTCGTCGATATGGCCCACGCGCTCCAGCAGGTCGTCGTAGTAGGTGTCGGGCACCGTCAGGAAGTCGACGCCGCGGCGGCGCAGTTCCGTTACAGTCGTGCGGATGTCGTGCGTAATCAGCGCCATGTGCTGCACGCCGGCATCGTGGTAAAAGTCGAGGTATTCCTCGATCTGCGACTTTTTCTTGCCTTCGGCGGGCTCGTTGATGGGGAATTTCACGAAGCCGTTGCCGTTCGACACCACCTTCGACATCAGGGCCGAGTACTCGGTCGAAATGTCCTCGTCGTCGAAGGTGATGAGCAACTTGAAGCCCATTACGTCTTCGTAAAACTTCACCCACTGGTTCATCTGGCCCCAGCCCACGTTGCCCACGCAGTGGTCGACGTACTGCAAACCCACCGGGTTGCCCTGCGGAATGTTGCTTTTGCGCGCCACAAAGCCGGGCAGAAACACGCCGTTGTACTTGGAGCGCTCCACAAAGGTGTGGATGGTTTCGCCGTAGGTGTAAATGCCCGACAGCGTAACCTCGCCGTTGGCGTCGGAAATGGTGTACGGCTCGAAGGCCGGCTTGGCACCGCGCTTGGTGGTTTCCTCGAACGACTTGCGCGCGTCGTCAACCCAAAGGGCCATCACCTTCACGCCGTCGCCGTGCTTGGCTACATGCTTGGTAATATCGGAGTCGGGCAGCAGCGAGGTGGTGAGCACCAGCCGGATTTTGTTTTGCTGCAGCACGTACGAAGCCCGGTCGCGCACGCCCGTTTCGGGGCCGGCGTAGGCCACCAGCTCAAACCCAAACGCTGCTTGGTAGAAGTAGGCCGACTGCTTGGCGTTGCCCACGTAAAACTCAATGTAGTCGGTGCCGTTTAGGGGTAAGAAATCAGCGGTAGCGGGAGTGGCCGCGGCGGCCGGAGTCATCGTTTCCATACGCAGGAGCAGGGTTCGGGTGGTTTATCGGATGTCGGGAATACTTTCGTAAAAATACTGTTTCGGGGTAATTTGTGCCCGAGGCCGCTGTTTTCTTGAATCTTTCACAAATTTGCCAATGCAGCCGCGCGCCCGCGCCGCCGTCATTTTTCGCCTATGGATACCAACGCCCTTGATAAAGCCCTTGCGGCTCTGCTGAAGAAAAAGCACGAATTGCACCAACTCGCCTACAGCGACGCCCGCTACGACGACGTAGAGGAAGAACTCCACGACCTCGAAGACGACTTCAACGAGGAGTACGGCGAGTTCTTAGAAGCCGCCCTGGAAAAAGTACACGGCGAGCTAGGCTCCGATACCGATGTGCTGCTGCCCACTGCCTACCTGCCCAACGGCCCCGAGCCCACCGCCGAAGACGGCGTCTGGATCGACTCGGAGAAGTACCCCGGCAAGGTGCGCCTGGTGCTGATGCCCAGCCCCACGCGCTTGGTGCTCAACACCAGCAAAGGCCAGCAGCACGAGCTCTGGAAAGCTTAAATTTTCAGTTGTCAGTTACGAGTTGCCAGTTGTCTGCCGTGAGGCGAGCAACTGGCTTCTGCGTTTTACATCGGCTTACCTTAGCCCTAGCAACTGACCATTAGTAACTGACAACGGTATGATGCTTTACCGCGTAGCCGAACTACCCGATTGGCAGCGGGCCCAGCAAACGGGCTTTTTCGCCAGCGCCGATCTACAGGCCGAGGGTTTCATTCACACCTCCGAGCGGCACCAACTCCTCGATACGGCCAACCGCTACTACCCAGGCCGCACCGATATAGTGCTGCTCGAACTCGACGAGGCAACCCTAGGTGCCGCCGGCGTGCCCGTAAAGCGGGAGTGGGCCGAAAGCCGCGGTCAGTTTTTCGCACACGTGTTTGGGGCCATACCCCTAGGTGCCGTGCGGCGCACGCTGCCCTTTGCACCCGCACCCGATGGCACATTTGCTCTGCCAGCCGAACTGACCTAGGTGTTACAGGCCCCCGAATGCGCAAGGCCCCGCTGCTACCCTGCAGCGGGGCCTTGCGCATCCAAAGGGGTACTTTCTACCTCACCGCAATAGGCAGCTCCATGTTTTCCCAGCGCAGCACCACGCCGGGGCTGGTTACGGTGTAGGTAAGGCGCTCCATCATGGCGGCCTTGCGCGGCGTTACCGTTACACGCAGCGCATCGTGCCGGTCGTCGTAGTCGAAAGCGCCCCATTGCTTGGCGTGCTTGTTGAAAATAACGGTCCAGGCTTGCTCCGTCGGGATTACGAAGAACGCGTATGTGCCAGCGGGCAGCTGTTTGCCTTCCACGGTTACGGACTTGTCGAAGCTGACGGTGGTGGCCTCGTTGGCGCCGGCGCGCCACACTTGGTTGTAGGGCACTAGTTCGCCCCAAATTCGGCGGCCCTTAACGGCTGGGCTACTGTATTTGATGGCAACGTTAGCGCTGCCTGCTTTGCCGGTGGCGGTGGCAGCAGGGCTGGGTTTGCCTTGGTTATCGGAGGCTACAATGGCGCCGATGGGCTTTACCTTGGGCTGGGCCTGGGTTTGTGCCTGAAACTGTGCCTGCGCGGCCGAGGTAGCCAGCGCACCTAGGCCAGCAAAAGCCAGCGCGAGCACGAAGCGAAGTTGATTTTGCATAGCGGTAATCGGGCTGATGAAAGAGCGTACGCCCAACAGAAACAAAAGCCCGCTTAAAGTTGCCTTAACAGTATAGAGTGGCACGAATATTTCTGCCCAAGCTCTTCGGTACCAAACCCAGGCAAGCCCATGCGTTTTTTTACCTTACTATTCGTTTTCGGAGCTATGTGGTGGCTGGTAGGCTGTGCGCCTCAGTACCACCTTGTGCTGAAACCCGCCAGCGGCGCCACCCGCTGGGAAAACGGGTTGGAGTTGGTAGGCGCCCACGCCGACAGCCTCGAAGCAAGCCTGGCCGCAGCCGCCACGGCAGGCAATTACCTGGAGTTTGCGGTAACGGTGCGCAACCGCAGCGCCCGCCCAATAGTGGTAGCCCCCGAAGAGTTTTATCTCGAGGCCAATTTCGCGGCGCCCGCAACTGCTGGCGCCGCGCCGGTAGGGCCGCTGCGCGTACCGGCCGTGAACCCCGAGGAAAGCATTCGGATGTTGCAGCAGGGTGCCGCGTACCACGAGCAAAAATCAACGGCCGTGCCGGCGGCCGAAATTTTATCAGGCATTAACGAAATAGCGCAAGACCTGAGCAGCCGTAAGCGCAAGGAAACCGACGCGCAGCGCGATGCCCGCAACGCCGCCTACCACGCCGAAATGAACGGCTACCAGCAAGAACGCACCGACCACGCCGTGCGCGCCGCCGCCCTCCGCACTGAACTGCGCGCCGCCGAAGCTGACTGGCTGCGCAAAACCACCCTCGGCCCCGGCATGGCCTTATCGGGCCGGGTACGGTTTCGGCGCACCGCCGACGGCGCGGAACGTTTGCGCCTAGTGCTGCCCGTGGGCGGCCGCGAGCTGGCCGGCGAGTTTTCGCAGTTTCGCTACCGCCAAAGCGGCTACCAGCCCGCTACGGCCAGCGCCGTACCTAGGGCGGTGCCGGCCGTTAATCAATCAGCTCCGCCAGCTCCAGCCACCGCTCGCCCTTAGCATCGAGGTCGGCATCTAGCTGCTGTAGGCGGGCGGCCCACTCGGCCAGTTGCTGGTGGTTGCCGCTGCCGTTGTTTAGCTGCTCCACCAGTTGCTTTTTCTCGTCTTCGAGTTGGGCAATGGCAGCTTCGAGCTGCTCGTACTCCTTTTTCTCGGCGAAGCTGGCGCGGCGGGCTTTGTTTGCTGCCGGAGCCGCAGCAGCGGGCGCAGTGGCCGCTGATTTGGCTGCTTTGGCCGCAGAGGCTGCGGCTTCGGCCGCCTGCTGATCTTTCAGGAACTGGCGGTAATCGGTGTAGTTGCCGGGGAAGAGACGCACGCGCCCCCCGGGCTCCAGCACCAGCAGTTGCTCCACCAACCGATCCATGAAGTACCGGTCGTGCGATACGAGCACGAGGCAGCCGGCAAAGTTCAACAGAAAGTCTTCCAGGATGTTGAGCGTCACGATGTCGAGGTCGTTCGTGGGCTCGTCAAGAATCAGGAAGTTGGGGTTCTTGATCAGCACGCGCAGCAGCTGCAGGCGGCGCTTTTCGCCGCCGCTTAGCTTGCCTACCAAGGTGTATTGCTGCGCCGGCGGAAATAGGAAGTGCTGCAACAGCTGCGAAGCCGTGAGCGTGGAGCCATCGGCCATTTCTACTACTTCGGCCACTTCCTTCACCACATCAATCACGCGCTGGTCGTCGGAGTACTGCAGCTCTTGCTGGGTGTAGTAGCCGAACACGGTGGTTTGGCCAGCCTCTACCTCGCCGCTGTCGGGCTGCAGGCGCTGCGTGAGGATGTTGAGCAGGGTGGTTTTGCCGGTGCCGTTGGGGCCCACAATACCTAGGCGCTCCTGCTTGCGGAACACGTGGCTGAAATCCTGCAGGACGGTTTTCTCGCCAAAACGCTTGTTAAGGTGCTTGGCCTCGAGCACTTTGTTGCCCTGGCGCGTCGATTTTACCGACAGCTCTACCTGCTGTTGCGGGCCGCGGCCTTTGGCTTTTTCCTGGGTGTCGTAAAAGGCCTCGATGCGGGCTTTTTGCTTGGTGCCGCGGGCTTGCGGTTGGCGGCGCATCCACTCCAACTCTTTGCGCAGCAGGTTGCGGGCTTTTTCAACCTCCACGGCCTCCATTTGCTCGCGCTCGGCCTTCTTCTCCACAAAGTAGGCGTAGTTGCCCTGGTAGCGGTGCACTTGGCCCCGGTCGAGCTCCACAATTTCGTTGGCCACGCGGTCCAGAAAGTACCGGTCGTGGGTTACCATGAGCAGCGTGAGGGTGGGGGAGGCCAGCCGGTTTTCGAGCCACTCAATGGTGTCGAGGTCGAGGTGGTTGGTGGGCTCGTCGAGAATGATGATTTCCGGCTCCTCAATCAGCAAACGGGCCAAGGCTACGCGCTTTTGCTGCCCGCCCGAAAGCGAGCCAACGCGCTGCTCCAAATCATGGATGCCCAGCTGACCTAGGATTTGCCGCACTTGGGCTTCGTAATCCCAGGCGTTGAGCGCGTCCATGTGCTGCAGCGCGTGCTGCAATTCGGTGGGGTCGGCGGCGTCGCCTTTCAGCATCAGGCGCTCGTAGTCGCGCACGGCCGCAAGCGTGGCGTTTTCGCCCGCAAAAATGCTTTGCTGAACGGTGAGGTTGTTGTCGAAGGTGGGTTGCTGGGGCAAAAAGCCCATGCGCATGCCGTTGCGTACGCTCACCAAACCCGTATCGGGCGGCTCGAGGCCAGCCAGCACGCGCAGCAGCGTGGTTTTGCCCGAGCCGTTTACGCCCACCAGCGCCGTGCGCTGGCCCTGTTGCAACCCAAACGACAAGTCGCGGAACAACCAACGATCCGCGTAATTCTTCGAAATATTCTCAGCCGACAGCAAATTCATGCTGCAAAGGTAGGGGAGGGGTACTAAGTACCGGGTATTGGGTACTGAGTATTGAGACGTGAGTGTTGGGTATCGAGTACTGGGTATTGAGTATCGGGAAGAAAGAAGGCAGGGGCGCAACCTGCCGACCGGCTGGCCATACACGCCTAACTCCTAACTCCTAACTCCTAACTCCTAAATCACCCGCACCCGATCAACGTGCACATCGTCGCGCAGAATTTCGAGGCCGCGGTAGGCGAGGGGGCGGCCGGTATTGGTGGTCAGGTCGCCGCCGTCGGCGTGCAGGCCCGCTACATCGAGCACCAGTTGCGTGTACTTCCGCTCACCAAGTTCGATGGCTACCGGACGGCCTTGTTCAGTGTTGTAATGAGCAAGCGCCTGGTCTATCTCTTCCAGAATGACGCTTCGGTTCATAAAAGCAGAAGTAGTTTGCTGAGCAACATACGCAATTGCCGCGAAATGCCGCACGCCACAACCGGCCCCTCCAGCGCCAGCAGCGGCCTGCCGCGCCCGCCCTAGGTGCCTGAGTTAGCTGCCTGCCCGGTGGGGCCAAAGGCACCTAGGGCGTGGTTGCACCGCCAATCTGCCGTACCTTCGGGCCCATGTCTGCACCTGCTTCCCTGGCCGATTCGCGCCCTATTGGGGTTTTTGACAGCGGTATCGGCGGCCTTACGGTGGCCCGCGCCGTAAACCAGCTGCTGCCCCACGAGCGGCTGGTGTACTTCGGCGATACCGCGCATTTGCCCTACGGCGACAAATCGACGGCGGCCATACAGGCCTACAGCGTCAAGATCTGCGATTTGCTTTTGCGCCAGCATTGCAAGGTTATTCTCATTGCCTGCAACTCGGCTTCGGCGGCGGCCTACGAGCTGGTGCGCGAGTACGTGGGCTCTAAAGCGCGCGTGCTAAACGTAATTGACCCAATTGTGGAGCAAGTAGGCC
This sequence comes from Hymenobacter oligotrophus, assembly GCF_003574965.1. Taxonomy (NCBI): domain Bacteria; kingdom Pseudomonadati; phylum Bacteroidota; class Cytophagia; order Cytophagales; family Hymenobacteraceae; genus Hymenobacter; species Hymenobacter oligotrophus. The sequence continues at coordinate 475,305 of NZ_CP032317.1, forward strand.
AGCACTACTCTGGGCGCGAGGTAGGCCTGATTGGAACCAAGCAAACCGTGGGCTCCAACGTGTACCGCAAAAAGCTCGACCGCCTCGACCGCGACATCCGGCTGCACGCTTTGGCCACGCCGCTGTTGGCCCCCATGATCGAGGAAGGCTTCGTGCGCGGCGCTGTTAGCCAAAGCGTCATCAACACGTATTTGTCAGACCCCGCGCTGGAGGGCATCGAGGCGTTGGTGCTGGCGTGCACGCACTACCCGCTAATTCGCGAGCAAATTGCCGAGTACTACCAGGGCTGCGTCGATGTGCTCGATCCTTCGCACACGGTAGCGCTGGCGCTGCAGCACTTGTTGCAAACGCACAGCTTGGTGGCTGCGCCGGCCGAGCGCCCGCCGCAGCACCATTTCTACGTATCCGATTTTACGCCTTCGTTCGAAGAAAGCACCCGCTTGTTTTTTGGGCAAGAAGTAAACCTCGAGCATTACCCGCTCTGGGAGTAGCCCCGCGAGGAACCGCTGCCGCCGCCCGACCCTGCCATTTGGCAAGGCCGGGCGGCGGCATTTGCGGGCCGTACATAGCCGCAAGGATGAGTTGTATTATTTGGGAACTGTTACATTTTTTCTGAAAAAAACATTAATTAAATTGAATATCAGAATTATTCATATAGGTTTACACAATAGCATTTATCTTATCTGTTGATGGATGCTGCAATGATTCTGCTTGCTGTATTAGTGTAGCTGCCTCGCTTGCGGGGCCCAACCTTAGGTGTTATGAAACCCCGCGCTGCCTTGCAGGTAACTCCGGTGCCCGCCGTGTGCTGGTGGCGCCCCTGGTTGATGGCGGTAGCCAGCGTGGGGCTGGTGGTGTTGGCGGCTTTGCCAGCCCAGGCCCAGTCCGAAAAAAAACTGCCGGCCCGCGCTGATGCTCCCAACCGCTCGGCCGCTGTGCCCGCGCGCGAAAGCAAATCGGCCCCGTTGCCAGCCAAAAAGCTCGAGGAGGCGTTGCACCTGCTGCTGAGCGCCGACTCAGTGCGCAACAGCGCGCCCAAGGCGCTCGGGCCCGAGTCGGCGGGCCTGGTCATCGACCAAACCATCACCAAAATCGGCCACGATTTCTACGACGCGTTCTACGCCGTGTTCGAGCCGCCGCCTGGCGTGAGCGAGTACTCCGTGGTAATTGCCGAGCGCCCTTCGCGCGGGGGCAACAGCGCCCTGGTGGCCATTTCCGTCGACAACACCGAGCTGTTCGAAATGCCCATGCAGGCGCGTTCCGACATCATCGAAGCCTCGGCAGCCGATGCCGCCGGCGCGGTGTACGGCTACCTCGAGTCGGTGCGCAACCTCGGCCAGCAGCTCGAACAAGGCGAGCTGCGGGGCACGGCGCAGTACTAATTCTTTGGCTTTCCTTATTCCACCACCTTTCTACACGTTCTGCCCGATGGTTATAAAAGTTTGGCTTACCGGTTTGGCGTGGCTGCTGCTGAGCTTGCTGGCTCGCCCGGCCGCCGCCCAGGATTTTGTTTACGAACCCAAAAACCCCTCGTTTGGGGGCGGCAACACCTTTAACTACCAGTGGCTGCTGAGCTCGGCCTCGGCCCAAAACACGATTGAGGATGCCAACGCCCGCAACGGCGGCGGCGGCCGCGAAGAAGCCGACCCGCTTACTTCCTTCGCCGACAACCTCAACAAGCAGCTGCTGGCGCAGCTCACCAACCGCTTCATCACCTCGCAGTTTGGCACTGGCTCGGGCCCCGTTAAGCCCGGTAGCTACACGGTAGGCGTGTACCAAATTGAGGTAACGCCCGGCTCCAACGGCGTCTCGATCAAGATCACCGATTCGGGCACCGGCAATCAAACTACCGTCACCATTCCCAACGTGCCCTAGGTGGCGCGCCGGTAGTTGCTTCTCTCCACCCCGTGCGTTATTTCTTGCCCTATATGAATACTTCGCTGCTGCGCCTCGCGCACCGGCTGGCACTGGCGACTGCGCTGGTGGCCGGCGGGTGCGCGCCCTATTTCCACCAACCCCTCTCTACGCAACCTGCGCGCCTAGGTGCCGAGGTAAACGCCAACGCCGAACTGCGCAGCCTGCCGATGCCCCGCGAAAAGGCCGTGGTGGCCGTGTATAAGTTTCGCGACCAAACCGGCCAGTACAAGCCCACGGCCAGTGGTTCGAGCTTTTCGACGGCCGTAACGCAGGGCACCACCACCATTCTGATGCGGGCCCTGGAGGAGTCGCGTTGGTTTGACGCCATTGAGCGCGAAAACCTCAGCAACTTGCTCAACGAGCGTAAGATTATTCGCTCGACGCGCGCGGAATACTCCGAGCAAACCGGCCAGCGCCAGCCCCCGCTGCCGCCGCTGTTGTTCGCGGGCATTATTCTCGAAGGAGGCATTATTTCCTACGACGCCAACATGCTGACGGGCGGCGCCGGTTTGCGTTATTTCGGGGCGGGTGCCTCGGGCCAGTACCGCCAAGACCGCGTAACGGTGTACCTGCGCGCCATCAGCACCGCCAACGGCCGCGTGCTCAAAACGGTGTACACAAGCAAAACCATTTTGTCGCAGCAAGTTGATGCGGGCCTGTTCCGCTTTGTCAACTTCAAGCGCCTGCTCGAAACCGAAACCGGTTTTACCTACAACGAGCCTAGCGAAATGGCCGTGAAGGAGGCCATTGAAAAGTCGGTGCGCGCCATGGTGTTCGAAGGAATTAAGGACGGGCTTTGGGCTCCGCGCAACCCCGAGGATGCCAACGGCCCCAGCATGCGCGCGTACTTGCAAGAGAAGGACGAAAACCTGACGGTAGATGTGCTCGGGCGCGACCTGCACCCCCGCCGCAGCACCCTGGGCATTGGCTTATCGGCGGGGCTACAGCGCTACAGCGGCGATTTTGCCAATCCGCTTATTCGGCCGCAAGGCGCCCTTACCGTACGCTACCAATTTGGGGCGGGCCGCTGGAGCGCTTTCGCCTCGGCTGGGCGCGGACAGCTTTCGGCCGAAAAATACCTGAACCGTACCCTCAACTATACCGAAGGCGGCATCAGCTACCGCTTGTTTCCGCTCGATGCCTTTACGCCAGTGGTGTTTGCCGGCGGCGGTGTAACGGTGCCTCAGCGTTTAGCAGGCGGTGCATCGGCAGTGCCCGTGCCGCACACGCTGTTTGGCCTCGGCGCCGAGTATTTGCTGACTAAGCGCATCGGGCTGCACGCCAGCCTAGAAAACCGGTATTTTCTCAACGACAAGCTCGACAACATGCCCCACGGCTCCTACAACGACTACACCTGGGGCGGGCGTGTAGGCTTTACTTACTACCTCGGCAGTTCCGCCAAACGACAAGCAACTCAGTAGGTTCCTGTCTTTAGTGTTGATAATTAGCTACTTGTATACTGTTGAGCTGTTAATTAAACTTTGCAAATAAAAAATTATACAAAAAAGTTAATTCAAGTATTGTAATATAAAATTATACTCATATATTTGAACTGTCGATCCGGAAGAGACAAGATTTACTTACCCAAATCCTAGTAACCCATTCCCAACATCCTCCTACACCATGAAAAAAATTCAACTTATTGCCGCCGCTCTGCTGGTTTCGGGTGCCGCCTTCGCCCAAACTACCCCCAACGCCAAACCTGCTGCCCAAGGCCGTTCAGCAAGCGTACGTGCGCTGCCTGGCAACAGCCAAATTGGTGCTACCAGCCGCGGCAGCGTTCTAGTAGATAACGACTCTTATTTGCAGCAAGTAGGTACCGGCAACTACGGCAGCGTAAGCCAAGTTGGTACGGACCACAGCGCCGATATGTACCAAATTGGCAATGGTAACGATGCCTACCAGACGCAGCGTGGCGTATCGCCGATCAACGGTGGCAACGTGGCCTTCTCGTCGCAGTACGGCACCCGTAACTATGTAGACCAGGACCAGGATGGCTACCGCCAGGAAGCCATTGTGGAGCAAGGTGCTGCCGGTGCTAACGTAACCGAAAACTACGCGGTGCAGGAGCAGGACGGTGATTTCAACTACGGCTTCATCGACCAGGACAGCGACCGTAACTTCGCACACCAGAAGCAATCAAACACTGCCTTCTCGGGCGCTGGCAACTTCGCCGACACCCGCCAGGGCAACGGCACTGCTGGCTCGGGCAACGCCGATCATCAGTGGAGCCAAGTGGTGCAAACTGGCAACGGCAACGCTGCCATCGTTCGCCAAGACCACGACTAACAGCTGAGCGCGGGTGCGCTCCGAACACCCCAGCCACCGGATCCGCTTGCTTGGCAGGCGGGTCCGGTTTGCTAGGTTAAAGCGCATCCATCAGCCCAAGCCATGAGCAAGGTTTTTGCACTTTTCACCGGGTTGCTGGTGCTGTTGGGCACCTGCCCGGCGTGGGCCCAACAACGGCCGGAAAGCGAATCGGCACGGGCCGAGCAGCGCTTGGCCGAGGAAATTGGCCTGGAGCGCGTGCCGGTAACGGCACCCAATCCAGCCAATGCCAACAACGTGGCCACGCTGCTCCAGCAGGGTGTGGGCAACCAAGCACAGTCCATCCAAACCAACCCGGGTGTGCTGTCGAACCTGGCCTACATTCGGCAAGTAGGAGCTTCCAACGAGGCTCAGCTCAGCCAAACCGGCAGCGGCAACCGCACCACGGTGCGGCAGCAAGGCAACCGCAACCGCTTTGCGGGTTCGGTGGTCGGCGATGAAAACGAGATAGAAGTGGTGCAACAAGGCAGCCGCAACGTGGTCAACAGCGAGGTTGTCAACGACGGTCGTCAGTACACCATCCTGCAGCAGGGCAACAACAACCAGCTGAACCAGGTGGAAACGTCGCCGGCTTCGCCCAAAGGCTACACCGTGGAGATGCGCGGCAACGGCATCAACATCACGATTGAGCAAGGCAAAGCTTGGTAACACCCTCTAACCGCGCCGCCCGGGCCAGCACGCCGCATAGGCTGCGCTGGCCCGGGTTTGGTTTTGGCGTCCACTGTAGATTGAAAAAATATAGTAATAATCGAATTATTATTTTACCTTACCTCATCCATTCAACGCTGCCGCATGTTGGTTTTGCTTGATATGCCTTGGGTTGGTGCCCTGCATTGCCGGGCCGTATCCGCCTATGCCTTTGAAATGCATTTCACCGCCGTTGCCAGTGGTTCGGGTCTTGATCAGCACCTAGGCAACCGCGCCCGCGGGGTACCCTAGGTGCGCCTGTTGCCGGGTGCAGCAGGCAGCATTGGCTTGGTGTCGATGCCCCTGCTTTTACTTCACCACAGTTAGTCCCTCATATTCTTACCTCTACTTCATCCCACCTCCACCATGTTCGCTTATTTAACTCGCTCTGCCCTGCGCTGGCGCCCACTGGGCGTGTGGGCGTGGCTGGCAATGCTACTGCTCACCGCCTGCACCGAGGAACCAGTTGAGCCGTTGTTGGTTGGCCACATCGATGGCGTGGTAAAAGATAGCCGCACCAATGCACCTGTGCCCAACGTAGCCATCAGCACCAACCCGGCCTCTACGTCGCTCACCACCGATGCCGCAGGCCAGTTCAGCTTCCGCGACCTAGAGATTGGCAAGTATTCCCTGAGCGTGCGGCGGGCGGGCTACCGCACCGAAACCGTAAACGTAACGGTGAGCCAAGACAAGGCCACAACTGTTACCGTGGTACTCGAGCAATCCACCAGCAACCAGCGCCCTAACGCGCCCACCAAACCGCTGCCGGCCACCGCCGCTACCAACCAGGATATAAATCTGAAGCTCAAGTGGAAAGCTACTGACCCCGACGCCGGCGATTCTTTGCGCTACGACGTGGTGCTGTACCAAAGCAACTCCAGCCAGCAGCAATCGTTGCTCAGCAACAGCCGCGACACTACCGTGCAGGTAAGCAACCTGAAGTTCAACACCACTTATTTCTGGCAGGTAACCGTGCGCGACAAAGCCGGCGAAACCGTGCGCGGCGACGTCTGGACGTTCACAACCAAACCCATGCCGGAGCTGCGTTACCTATTTGCGCGCGAAACCAACGGCAACACCGATATATACGCCGCCGACGGTGCCGCCGACGGCGTCGTGATTCGCCTGACCAATGCGGCGAGCATTGAAACGGCGCCGCAACTCAGCCCCATGCGCGACCGAATTGCGTTTACTAGCAACGCCACCGGCGAGTACCAGATTTACACCATGAACCGCGACGGCTCCGATCCGCGGCGCGTGACAAATGTGTCGGTAGCGGGCTACTCCAACAAGGGCACGGCCTACCGGTGGTCGCCCGACGGCGCCCACTTTATCTACGCCCACTACGACCAGCTGTATCGCATCAACCGCGATGGTACCGGGCTAACGCTGCTGGCCACAGCACCAGCTGGGCGCCACTTCCGCGAAATGGATTGGGCCGAGCTGCAGAATGAAATCCTCGTGCAAACCATTGGATCCAGTGTTTTCGACGCCGAAGTATATACCTACCGGGCCAACGGTACCCTGCTCGGCATGGCCCTAGGTAATTTGCCCGGCCGCACCGACTCGCCTTGTTACAGCATCGATGGCAAAACGTGGTTGTACACCCGCGATATATCGGGCGTGAATAATATTACCGGTCGCCAACTCGATGCCCGTATTTTCGCCGCCCGCACCGACGGATCGGGCGTGGTTGATGTGTCCTCCAAAAAGCTGGCTGGCACCAACGATTTGCACCCGCGCTATTCGCCCGATGGCTCCAAAATCATTTTCGTGAACGTGTCGAACGACAACGTATCACCACCCGAAGTGTGGATCATGGACACCGACGGAAACAACCGTAAAATGCTCTTCCAAAACGCGACCTTACCCGATTGGAAATAGGGTGTTCAGATTATCACTTCGAAGCCGAGCCCAGCCGCCCGGATCTGCATAACTCAAGCAGACCGGAGGGCTGGGCTCGGCTTTGTGCACTTCGGTTATATATCTGAGAGGGGTCAAGGAGAATAGTTTAGGCTAGGGTGTTAGGTACTTCGCATTATGTTGCGGACTTTTGTAGCCGACCTGGCTTATTAGCTAAAATGTAGAATATACTATCTAAGCTTACTTGAAATCTGTCCGAAATCAAATAGCTGTGTTTCTGAACAAAGTTTTACGGAGAGCAGGCTAGCTGAATAGTATGGCACAAGATGTGTTAAGGTGATTTTTCTGTAACGCTCCGGCAAATTTTTTCTTTGAATAGGAAAAATGAAATAAAATGTGAAAAAAGTAAATACCCTTTTCGCAAACTCAGCGTAAGCAGGCTCAAATTCAAACCAACCATTTGTAACCATTTCTTCCCTATATATGAAAAACGCTTACTTACGCGCAACAAGGCGGGCTAGTAGCTGGCAGTTTTGCGCGCTGTTGTTCATGTTGTTGAGTGTGTCGTTTGCCAGCCTTGCGCAGACGATTACGCTTACGCCGTCGCAAGCCGGCGACCCGCAGGACTTTGGCAGCGTTACGGTAGGTCAAACTTCTACCCCAAAAGAGTACGTTGTTACTGGCAGCAATCTGCTGGATGATGTCTCGGTTGCCATCCCCACCCGGTTCGAGGCTAGTTTGAATGCGAACGGTCCTTTTAGTGGAAACACTATTTCTTTTTCGCCTGATGGTTCTGGCAATGTTACTGGTACCATATATGTGCGTTTTCGCCCAACCACAGCTGGAGTGACTAATCGCACCTTGTTTGCTAACACGGTGGATCAGGACGGTGAGGTCGTGGCTTCGTCGCCTGCCATCCGATTGACTGGCACTGGCGTTGCTAGCTCACCTACCATCAATGTTTCTCCTACTGCTCTAGGTTTTGGTACGCAAACGATTAACACTACCTCGGCTCCGCAAACCATTACCATTACAGGGTTGTCGCTTACGGACCGTATTACCGTTACAGCTCCGACCGGTTTCCTAGTTGGTAACAACGGTACCTACGCGGCTACTACCACGCTTCCTGCTGCTGGCGGTTCTGTTGACGTAGTATTCAATCCTACGGCTGTACAGAACTACGTTGATGTGGTGACATTCAGCAGCACCGGCGCTGCTAACAAAACCGTATCTGTTTCAGGTACGGGGGAGTTTCCGGCACCAGTGCTCAATGTGTCGCCTACGAGCCTGAACTTCGGAACCATTGACCAAGGTTCGAATAGCCCGGTACAAAGCATTCAGGTGAGCGGTGATTTCCTATCGACCGATGGCACGGGCTCAGTGTCCGTAAGTGCACCCTCGGGCTTCCTGATTCGCACCGGTACCAACAACTTCGGTCCTGGCCCCATTGCTCTGCCACTCGTGAACGGCAGCTTGGCACAAACCACAGTTGACGTAATCTTCGCACCAAATACTTCTGGTTCGTTCAGCGGCAACATTTCATTTGTGGCGCCGCGCATCACGCGCAACGTAGCGGTGCAAGGCCAAGCCAACGCCGTAACTACGCCTACCATCACTGTTAACCCCGATAACCTGGAGTTCAATACAGTTTCGAACTCTGGTTCGGGTCAGACGCTATCGTTCACGGTACGCGCCATCAACCTCGATGAGCCGCTGGTGCTTACCGGTTCGGCAAACAATATCGTGTTCCGCGACGCCACTGCTGGCGGCGGCTTCGTAAGCGGTACACTTAGCATCAATCCCGACGCTGACAAATCGTTGGTGCGCGTAATTGAAGTGCGCTTGGTGGGTCCGTTTAACGGTGCTCCCAGCTTTAGCGGTACCATCACGGCATCAAGCAAAGACGCTGCCTCGCGTACGGTTACGGTTACTGCTTCGCCGGTATTGGCTGGCAACTCGGTAATCAACGTATCCGGCGACTTGGCCCAATTCTCTACGGTGCCTGGTGTGCCATCGGCTACCCAAACCTACACGGTAGAAGGATCGAATTTGCTGCAAGCCGTAACGGTGCAGGCGCCGCCTTTCTTCCAAATTAGCAAGACGGCCGATTTTACGTCCCTGAACGGTGCTACTGGCAACTCGCTTCAGTTTGCGCCAGATCGTGGCAACGACCTGCTTACTAAAACGATTTACATCCGATACCTGCCGCCGAACGCCCGCGACGATGCCGAAAGCATTTTGCACTCGAGCGACCCCGCTCAGGGCGTGGCCAAGCCTGTAACCGGCACCAGCCAACCGACTATCTTCTTGGCTAACGCTTTCAGCGAGGTTCGTCAGGTGGTAATCAACACCACTTCGACACCCCAACGAATCACTTTGCGTGCCGAGCGTGTGCGTAGAAACATCACGTTCTCTACTACTGTTGAACCTAACACGTTTAACCCAAGCAACACGCAGCAATTCGAGTTCTCGCTTACAGGTGCCGAAGGCTCCTATCAAAATTCGTTGACCGTAAGCCCGGACGCTACCACCTTTAGCGTAAACCAGGAGATTTTCGTGCGCTACAAGCCTACTTACTTGGGCAGCGCTCTAGGTCAGTTGCGTTACCAAAGCGACGACTTCGTTACCTCGAATCAGCAGTTCTTCCAAAACAACGGATTGCTCTCGGGTCGCTCGATTGATACGCAGCCAACCAAAGAAGCTACGGTGCAAGACAACACCCTGCGCGTTACTCGTTCGGGTAGCACGGCCACGGTTGAGTTCTTGCTCCCGCCCAATTACGTAGCCGAAGGTTACGGCGAGGGTCGCCTGATTGTAGCCAGCGAAAATGCCGCTCTGCCGCCCACTAACCAGCCGGTTGATGGCACTTCGTACCAGACGGGTAACCAGCGCTACGGCGAAGGTCCGCAATTGGCCCCGGGATACTTCTCGGTGTACGCTGGTCCGAATTCGCAAGCTATTATCGAGAACCTGGACCCGACGAAAGATTACTACTTCTACATCTTCGAGTTCAACAACGTATTCCGTTTGGGCAACACCGACTTTGCGGTGCAAACGGCGGAAAACTACAAGACCCCGACGGTGCCCGATCCGATCATCGGTATTCGCCTGCCTGGTCAGCCGCAGCCACCGCTGCCCGTTGAGTTGGTATCGTTCGATGCGAAGCTGCACAATGCTAAGGTGTACTTAAACTGGGCTACTGCGCAAGAGAAGAACAACCGCGGCTTTGAAGTAGAACGCAGCCAAAACGGCACCGAATTCGCTAGCATCGGTTTTAAAGCTGGCCATGGTAATTCGGCCCGTCGCCACGAGTACAGCCTAGTTGATGAGCAGCCCTTGGCCGGTGTTTCGTACTACCGCCTAAAGCAAATCGACAACGACGGCACGGTGAACTACTCGCCGGTGCTGACCGTGAAAAATGGTCGCGTAGCCGATGTAGCGGTGTACCCGAACCCGGTAGAAGACGCACTGAACGTGCGTTTGAGCCACGGTGGTACCGACGCCGACGTGGTAATTTCTGATTTGCTGGGCCGTACGGTGATGAGCGGCAAGCTCTCTGCCAACGGTACCTTCAACACCAGCAACTTGAAGCCCGGCAACTACATCGTTACCATCAGCAACGGTGTTGAGAAAGTAACCCGGAAGGTGACGAAGCGCTAAGCACTTACCAACCGACCTTGCAAAAGCCCCTGCCCACGGCAGGGGCTTTTTGTTTGTATATCAATCTATTAAAGCTCAACAATAAGAGAATAATGCAATTCTGTTGAACTCTACAATTACAGAAGTGTTAGGGCTGCTATCGAGCGTTAGTTGCAACCAGATAGTCGTTCTATGATTACAACCTCTTCTACTTTTTGGAGCTGTGGATTGATGTTGCGGGTGTGGTGGCTTGTTATGCTGCTGGGCAGCAGTAGCCTTGGCCTAGCGCAATCGGCGATTACACCGGTGCACACCGGTCGGTTGGCCGACTTTACTGCTTGGAATTACGGCGGTGATGTGAGCACGCAAACAGTAAGCAGCAACGACTATTTGCGCCTGCTGAACAGCGCCGCTACGGTAACCACGCCAACGTTCAACTTCGCGAACTACACCTCAAAATCGCTCAATTTTCGGGTGCGAACTTTCAACGGGGTGGACGCTGCGAAGAACACAATTACTGTTACCGTATCTGCCGACAACGGGGCCACTTGGGCTGCTGGGTCGTACACCCGAACGCCCGGCTCCAGTACGCTTACCGCGGTAAGTACGATTGATCTGTCTGGCATCAACGCCACGCAGGTAAAAATTCGTTTTCAAAGCCTAGGTGCCGACGGGGCCGTGGGCGTAGGCATCGACGACATTGCTATTACTGGGACTATCAACAGTGCCAACGTGAACATTGGTGCGCCGGTGTTGTCGGAAGCGGCCGTGTGTGCAGGTGCCAACCTAAACGTAGCGTTTGCGGCGAACGGCACCTTTGGGAGCGGGAATGTATTCACGGCGCAGTTGTCCGACGCGGCCGGGAGCTTTGCCAACCCAACCAGCATTGGAAGTGCCGCTGCCTCACCGATTGCGGCCGTAGTTCCGGGTAACGCTGTTGCGGGAACGGTGTATTTGGTGCGGGTGGTAGCCAGCAACCCGGGCGTTAGTAGCCCCAACTCTGCCGCGCTGCAAGTGGCAAAACCAATTGTAAGTGTTGCGCCTGCTGGCGTGCAGAGCATTGCCCTAGGTAGCAGCGGCTTGGTACTGACGGCCACCGAAACACCAGGCGTAACAAAGCGGCAATGGGCCATGGCCACCAGTGCCGCGGGCCCATTTACAGCCATTGCTGGCGAGGTAGGCGCTACGTATACGCCCAGTTTTTCGGCCGCCGGCTCGTACTATGTGGTAGTGCAGTCGGAATTTGGTGGGCCGTGCAACACCACCGTGCGCAGCAACGCGGTACAGGTAAACGTGACGCTACCGAAAACGCTGCTGCGCTGGGATGGTGGCGGCGACCGGGTATCGTTTACGGACCCCAACAACTGGAGCCCCGATCTAGTACCCGCGGACGGTTACGACCTATTGCTCGATCATACGTTCGTCACGTCGGCTTACCAAGTAATGCTGCCGACCGGCGCACCGGTGCCGTTGAGCCTGTCTTCGATGGTGGTAAACCCCAACGGAGGCGCGGCCATTACGGTAACGCTACCCAGCGGCAACACCACCGACGACTACTTGCGGTTTACGCGCGCCACCGATGCCTTGGTGCTGCACAGCGGGGCCACCTTTGTAAACAACTCTGGCTCTGGCGCGGGCACTCCGGTTGATGTAAGCACCGCCGGCAGCAACTTTGTGGTGTACAACGGCGCGGCATATGTGCACCGTACCAACCGTTCGGTGTCAGCGTTGCTCGACAACCTGTCGGCTACCGATGGGACCGAAAATGGCTTGTTTGCTTTTGAAACCATTGGCACCAGCAGCTCAACCGTTTCACTGAACGGCCGCACTTTTGGACGTTTGGCTTTTCGGGCGGTTGCGGGTAATATCAGCTACTCTTCTTCGGGGACAAATGCGCTGACCATCCGCGGCAACCTGGAGATAGAGCCAGGCGCTACGTTGGTTATCAACCTCAACGCCGACGTTACGTTGCGCGGAAACCTGATCAACAACGGCAACTTCCGCTTTTCGCCGAGTAGCTCCACAGCCCGGCCACGCCTGATTTTTGCGGGTACTACGCCCCAAACCATCAGCGGCACTGCCCTAGGTGGTACCACCAGTTCATCGTACCTAGGAGCCAACGTGGTGCTGCAACTCAACAACAACCTAGGATTGAGCCTTGCCACGCCCGTTACCCTAAACGCCGGTGCTGCCTCGGCAGCCAACAACGGCGGCTTAGAGTTGTTGAGCGGCAAACTGAGCAGCAGCGCCAGCGCACCGCTGACGATGGCACCCAATGCATTGGTAATAAATACCGCCGCCAATAGCTACGTGAGCGGACCTATGATCCGGGAAGTAGCGCTGGTAGCCTCAACGGGCGCCGAGCAGCCAGCCAGCAACCCGGTACTTGATTTTCCGGTGGGTACTGCCGAACGCACGCGCACCGTTTCGCTTACACTTTCGCCGGGCTCAACAGGTACGGCGTCGTATTTGGTAGAGGCCTTGGAGCAGGCCGCGCCCGCGCTGGGGCTGCCTGCCACGCTCGAGCGCGTATCGGCGGTGCGCCACTACCGGGTGCAGCGCCTAGGTGGTAGCGCAACTATCGCCCAAGCCAGCATTGCGCTGCCCATTGCCACCGACGATTTTGTGAGCAACCTAGCGGGCCTGCGCGTGGCTGCTGCCGGAAAGGAGCAAAGCACGTTTAGCGACCTGCAGGGCACCGTAAACAACGGGGCTATTGTGGCACCGGTACCGACGGGGCTGAACACGCAAGCATACGTTTTTGCGCTGGCAAGTGCAGTGGGCGCCAACAATCCGTTGCCCGTGGAGCTTACCGCCTTCACGGCCGCGCGGCAACAGCAGCATGTGCTGCTGCGCTGGCAAACCGCGCAGGAGCTGAACAGCGCTTGGTTTGAGGTGCAGCGTAGCACCGACGGGAGCCGTTTTGTGGGTGTGGGGCGGGTAGCCGCTGCTGGCCAGAGCGCCGGGCTGCGCGAGTACCGCTTGCTCGATGCCGACGCGCCGGCCGGCAGACTTTACTACCGCATGCAGCAATTCGATACCGACGGCAAATCAACGTTTTCGCCGGTGGTAACGGTGGCTGCGCAGCGGCCGCTTACTGTTGGCGTGTACCCAAACCCAGCCAGCGAGGTACTGCATATCGATGCACCGGGGGCTGCTGTGCGGTGGCAAGTGCGCAACCACCTAGGCCAAGTGCGGTTACAGGGCTCAGCTGCCGGCCCTACGGCTATAAAAATCAGCAATTTGCCTGCGGGTGTTTACTTCCTGCACGTGCTCAGCGAGGGTCAGCACACCGAACATAAATTTATCAAACGGTAAGCCTGCCGCCCGCACCAAAACCTGTTCATCGCCAGAGTTTTGGTGCGGGCGGTGGTCGGGTTTCAACTGGTTTCAATTTGTGCGCTGAGCAGCTGTACCTAAGTAAGCGTACCCAAATGAACGTCATGCCGAGCTTGTTGAAGCATCTCTGCCGCTTCGCCAGATACTATTCAGCGAAGCGGCAGAGATGCTTCGACGAAGCGGACGCCAGATGAGCATGACGCCCAGACGTGTACGGTTATTTTCGACCGACTATTTAACAGTGCGCCCGGTATCCAATCCCTAGGTAGTCAAACCAAAAACGCGAGGCCTCCCCGGCAAGCAGGGGAGGCCTCGCGTTTTTATAAAACCGGGCAATGCGCTACACCGAGAAACTCTCACCGCAGCCGCAAGTACGCGAAGCGTTAGGGTTATTGAAGAAAAAGCCTTTGCCGTTAAGCCCGTCCGAAAAGTCGAGCTCGGTGCCGGCCAAGTACAAGAAGCTTTTCATATCGACCACCACACGCACGCCCTTATCCTCGAACTCTTGGTCCATGGGCTTTACTTCGTCGTCGAAATCAAGCTTGTACGAAAGGCCCGAACAGCCTCCGCCCGCCACCGAAGCGCGCAAGCGGAAAGCATCGGTCAGGCCGGCGTCGCTGCGCAGGCGCTCCACTTTCTCCTTGGCTTTGTCTGAAACGGTAATCATGATGTATAGTACTTGGTATGGAGTACTTAGTAGCTAGACAAAAGATGCCGAGAAATAGTGTCTCAGCACAATGTACTAACCACCGACTACTAAGAAGAAGGGTTGAGTACGACGCTGAATACCGTGATGGTGTTCAAATCGCGGCCGTAGTACAGCTTATCCAAAGCTTCGTACGCGTTGTGGGCCCGGAAATACGAAGTCTGCAGTTCCTTGTCGCCGCGGGCCCGCCACTGGATGGTGTAGGAGCTTTCGTTGTCGCGAAAGTTTTGCACGTAAGCCAGCATCTTGCGCAATGCGTCGAGCTTGTCGTAGCCAACTTCGTACCGAAACAGAAAGCTTTGGTGGTGGCGCGGATTGACGGTAATCAAATCCAAGCGCACTTGCCCGTCGAGCTGGCGGTAATCGAACAGCAAGTTACCGGGCTGCATGCCTAGCGTCTCTTCGATCAGCCGCTGCACGCGGGCGCTTTCAACGTGAACGTCGTTTGAAACTTCCATTGGAACTGGTTGTCAGTTAACAGTTGCGGGTTGTCAGGTTGTTCAGGCCCGAAAAAAGGCACTGACAACCGACAACCCACAACTGACAACTCCAGATTAGTGATGCGACTTGGCGGCTTCCAACTCGGGCAAGCCGTTCTTCACGCGGAAGTCGTTGATGGCCGCCTTGATGGCGTCTTCGGCCAGTACCGAGCAGTGGATTTTAACCGGCGGCAGGGCCAGCTCTTCCACAATCTCCATATTGTCGATGGCCAAGGCCTCGTCAACGGATTTGCCTTTCAGCCACTCGGTAGCGAGCGACGAAGAAGCAATGGCCGAGCCGCAGCCAAAGGTCTTGAACTTGGCATCGGTGATGATGTTGGTGGTTTCGTCAACCTCGATCTGCAGGCGCATTACGTCGCCGCATTCGGGGGCACCCACCAGCCCGGTGCCTACGTTCTTTTTGCTTTTATCCAGCGTACCTACGTTGCGCGGGTTGCTGTAGTGGTCGATTACTTTATCGGAGTAAGCCATGGCTTTTGTTGGTAGTCAATACTTGGTATTTGGTAGTCGGAGCAGGCAGCCAGCAAAAGAAGTCTTAACACTGGCTGCTTACTACCTAATACCTGATTAATGTTCAGCCCACTCGATGGAGTTGAGGTCGATGCCTTCTTTGAACATCTCCCACAGCGGCGACATCTCGCGGAGCTTGGTTACGGCCTCTTTTACGTGGCCAATGGCGTAGTCAATCTGCTCGTCGGTGGTGAAGCGCGACAGGCCAAAGCGCAGCGAAGAGTGCGCCAAGTCGTCGCTCAGGCCCAGCGCCTTAAGCACGTACGAAGGCTCCAGCGAGGCCGAGGTACAGGCCGAGCCCGACGATACAGCTAGGTCTTTCACGCCCATCATCAGGCCTTCGCCCTCAACGTACTTAAACGAGATGTTGGTGGTGTGCGGCAAGCGGTGCTCGCGCGAACCGTTCACGTAGCTTTCTTCCAGCGTCAACAGCTCGCGCTCCAAACGGTCGCGCATGGCTGCGATGCGCTGGGTGTCGGCATCCATGTCCAAGCGAGCCAGCTCGCAGGCCTTGCCCAGGCCTACAATGCCAGGCACGTTGAGGGTACCCGAGCGCATGCCGCGCTCGTGGCCGCCGCCGTCCATCTGGGCGGTTACTTTCACACGCGGGTTCTTGCGGCGAACGTACAACGCGCCGATGCCCTTGGGGCCGTACATTTTGTGACCCGAGAACGACATCAGATCAATGCCGTCGGCGATTACGTCGACCGGAATTTTGCCCACCGATTGGGTACCGTCGGTGAAGAACAGCGCGCCGTACTTCTTGGCAATAGCCGAGATTTCGCGGATGGGCTGAATCACGCCGATTTCGTTGTTGGCGTACATGATGCTTACCAGAATGGTCTGGGGCGTCATGGCGGCTTCCAGCTCAGCTAGGTCGATAAGACCCTCGGCGTTGACGGGGAGGTAGGTTACGCGGGCACCCAGCTTCTCGAGGTGCTTGCAGGTATCGAGCACAGCTTTGTGCTCGGTGGTGGCGGTGATGATGTGGTTGCCCTTCTGGGCATACATCTCATACACACCCTTGATGGCGAGGTTGTCCGACTCGGTTGCGCCCGAGGTGAAAATAATTTCCTTGGGGTCGCAGTTAATCAGCTGCGCAATTTGCTCGCGGGCGTAGTCCACGGCTTCTTCGGCTTGCCAGCCAAAGGCGTGGTTGCGCGAGGCGGCGTTGCCGAAATGCTCGGTGAAATAAGGCAACATGGCCTCCAGCACGCGCGGATCGAGCGGGGTGGTGGCGTTGTTGTCGAGGTAAATGGGCAGCTTAAGCATGGTGCTTTCTATTGACGGCGTAAAGGTAGCTAGCGGAGAATGATTCGCCACTAGAACAGCAAAGTTGACGCGTAGGTTTACTTTTACCGCACAAAAGTAGACACAATCCAAATAAGCTGGGCACACCGGCCGCAGCCTTTATCTCAACCCCCATGTTTACCAATCTGGAACACCTAGGCCTGGCTGTAAACAACCTCGAAGCAGCCACTGCGCTCTACACTACTTTGCTCGGGATGGAGCCCTACAAGCGCGAAACCGTGGCGAGCGAAGGTGTGGACACCGTGTTCTTCCGAGTAGGGGGCTCCAAGATCGAGCTGCTGGGCGGCACCACGCCCGAAAGCGCCATCACCAAGTTTGTGGCCAAGAAGGGGGAGGGCATTCATCACGTGGCATTTGAGGTGAGCGACATCCGGGCCGAGATGCAGCGCCTGCGCGAAGCGGGCTTTCAGCTGCTCAACGAGCAACCCAAGCGCGGCGCCGACAACAAGCTGGTGTGCTTTGTGCACCCCAAAAGCGCGCACGGCGTATTGGTGGAGCTCTGCCAGGAAATCACCTCGACGGATATAGAAGTGGACTAGCCCATGAGCACCAAACACATGCTGAACGAAGTCGACGCCGCCGTCGATGCGCTGATCATGCAGCTGATCATCCTGTACCCAACTGATACGGTGTGGGGGCTGGGCTGCGATGCAGAAGTGCCCCGCGCGGTAGAGAAACTTTACAAGCTGAAGCAGCGCCCCGAGGGCAAAGGCTGCATTGTGCTGGTGGCCGACGAGACAATGTTTGCGCGCTACGCCGAGCAGGTGCCGGCCAACCTAGCGGAGCTGCTGAGCCAGCAGGAGCGGCCTACAACGTACGTGGTAAAGGGCAGCCGGCACCTAGCCCCCAATCTGTTGAGCGCCGATGGCACCATTGGGCTGCGCGTGGTGCGCCATGACGATTTCACGCACAAGCTGGTGCGGCGCCTAGGTCATGGCGTAGTATCTACTTCCGCCAACCTCAGCGGCGAGCCAGCCCCGACCTCTTACAAAGACATAACCCCCGCCATTGTACGCGCCGCCGACCACGTGGTAAGCTGGCGCCAGGACGACGACAGCCCCGTTGCCCCCTCGCGCGTGGTGCGCGTGTTGCCCGATGGCTCGCTGGAAGTACTGCGCGATTAAGCCCTGCTTTGGTAACCTAAGCACGGCGACCAGCAGATAGCAGGCCCTAGGTATGTGGTGTGCGTTTGGCTGCCGGCAGTACCCTAGGTCGGCAGAAGCCTCAGGCCGCTCGGCACCGCCCTGGGTTGTGGCCCTGGGTACATCTGCGTTTGCAAAAGCAGCTAAATCTGTTCGGCCAGCGGCTTGTGCCGTACCTTTGCGGCTTCCATCACCCGCTTTTCGCATGAACCTGCCGCCCCAGCTGCCCGACCTGCCTTTGTTCCGAACCATTGCCGAAGCCGCCCACGAGCTGGGTTACCCGGCGTATGTGATTGGCGGGTACGTGCGCGACCTGGCCTTGCAGCGCGAAAGCAAAGACGTGGACGTGGTATGCGTGGGCGACGGAATACAGCTAGCCCAAGCCGTGGGCCGCAAGCTGCCCAACCGGCCCCGCGTAACCGTGTTCAAAAACTTCGGGACGGCCATGCTGCCCACGCCCGACATTGAGGTGGAGTTTGTGGGCGCCCGCAAGGAGAGCTACCGCGCCGAGAGCCGCAAACCCGAGGTAGAAGCCGGCACCCTGGAAGAAGACCTTGCCCGTCGCGATTTCACCATCAACGCCCTAGGGCTGAGCCTGAACCCCAACGATTTTGGGGCGCTGATCGACCGGTACAACGGCGTGCAGGACTTGCAGGACAAGATCATTCGCACGCCGCTCGACCCCGACGTTACGTTTTCTGACGATCCGCTGCGCATGATGCGGGCCATTCGGTTTGCCACGCAGCTCAACTTCGACATCGACCCCGACACCTTCGATGCCATTGCCCGCAACAAGGAGCGCATCCAGATTGTGTCGCAAGAGCGGATTACCGTCGAGCTGAACAAGATCATCATGGCGCCCAAGCCGAGCTATGGCTTCAAGCTGTTGTTTGCCAGCGGGCTGCTGCAGCTCATCTTCCCGAAGATGGCCGCTTTGCAGGGCGTGGAGCGCCGCGGGCAGCACGCCCACAAAGACAACTTTTACCACACGCTGCAGGTGCTCGACAACGTGGTGGAGGCCGGTGCCGATTTGTGGCTGCGCTGGGCCGCCATTCTGCACGACATTGCCAAGCCGCCCACCAAGCGCTTCGACCCGAAAGTGGGCTGGACGTTTCATGGCCACGAAGACAAAGGCGCCCGTTGGGTGCCCGGCATCTTCGCCGACCTGAAGCTGCCCCTAGGTGAGGAGATGCGCATGGTGCAAAAGCTGGTGAAGCTGCACCTGCGGCCCATTGCCTTGGTAAAGGAAACCGTAACCGACTCGGCCGTGCGCCGCTTGCTGTTTGAGGCCGGCGACGACATCGACCGGCTCATGACGCTTTGCCGCGCCGACATCACCAGCAAAGACCACCAGCGCGTGGCCCGCTACCTGCGCAACTTCGATGTGGTTGAGCAGAAGTTGAAAGAAGTAGAGGAGAAAGACCACCTGCGCAACTTCAAACCCGTAATTACCGGCGAAGTAATTATGCAAACCTTCGGCCTTTCGCCCTCCAAAGCGGTGGGCGAACTGAAGGAAGCCTTGCTCGAGGCCATCCTCGACGGCAAGGTGCGCAACGAGTTCGACGAAGCGTACGCGTTTCTGCTGGAGCTGGGGCAACGCAAAGGTCTTGCGCCCCAGCCCGCCGGTGCCGCGGGCACGGCCCCCTCGGCAGCTACGCAGGCCTAACCGACCTAGGGAAAAACAAAACGACGCGCCGATTTCGGCGCGTCGTTTTGTTTTACTGTGGCTGTCAACACCCGCTGCGAGTTCGAGGAAACCGTCACCTTCCAGTTGCAGCGCGAAAGGTAGCAGGTCTCCTCGGGGGCAACCATTCACTCACCAAGGAGCCCCTAAACTCGTCGAGTTGTAGCGGTAGGTGTTCAGTTTCATGCCCATGCTTACGCAGTTGGCCGGCGAAGGATACACCTGTAATATAAGCAGTAGCGTGGTAATCAATTACCTGGCCCCCGGCTTTATTTACGGGGCTACTCCTCCACGCGCGTTACCTTGGATGCCCCCGATTTGCTGTTGCGCACGTTGGTGGGGCTGCCGCTGTAGGCTACTTGGCTGGCGCCCGAAACATCGGTGCGCAGCTGGCGCACCACCTGCAGGCGGGCTTTGCTCACGCCCGTCAGCTCTACCTCGGCGTTGTTCACGGCAAATTCGCCGGCTTGCACCTCGCAAGCGCCGCTGCCTTCGATGCGCAGCTGATCGGCACGACCCGTCAGCGACGATTTGCAGGCGCCGGCCAGGTCGAGCGACAAGGTGTTGCAGTTACCGGCAAAGCGCAGGTGGCTGGCGCCGGCCTGCTCCACCTCGAGGTTGCCCAAGTCTTCGAAACCGGTGGCCTCGGCCTTCACGGCGCCGGCCAGCTCCAGGCCGCGCAGCGTGGGCAGCGTAACCTCCACCAGCACTTCGTCGCCATCGGTGCGGCGCCAGTTGCCCAACAAGCTGGTGTTGCGGGGGCGCACCACCAGCTCGTCGCCGTTGCGGTGCACGTCGAGCTGAGTCAGTTCGCGCTCGGTGCCGTAGGCCTGCACTTTGTACTCGCCGCCCTGGCGCAGTACCACGTGGTAGGCGCCGTTAACTTCTACCTTGCTAAAATCGCGCTCGGTGTAATTGCGACGGGCAGTGCCGTAGTCGGCCGGGTCGGTCGAGAAGTCGTCGATGTCGCCTAGGTCCACATCAATGTTTACGTCCTCGTCGTCGGTGTCCACGTCGATGCGCACGCCGTTGCTGTCGAACTCGCCTTCGTAGTACTCGTCATCGTCGTCTTCGGGCTTCGGAAAGTCAGCCTCCGTGCAATCAACGCATTCGAGTTGGCTGCCGCGCAAGCGGTACAGGTGCTTCGATACATCGTCGGGGCGCTTGTCGCTGAGGAAGTTATAATCGTCGAGCAGATAAGCGAAAGCCGGCGTGATGCGGAATTGCTTGTTGCGCGGCAAGCGCAGGGTAACATCGAGCTCTTGGGCGCGGAAAATGGCACCCGGGCGGAACGAGAAGCGGTTGTCGAGTACCACGCTGGAGTCGCGGAGCACGGCGCGGTAGGCAATGGAGTTGCGGGCCGTGTTGGTGGCATCCTCGAAGGTGCGGCCGTGGGCGCGCACTTCTTGCGTGAAGGCAATTACGTTGCCGCTATCGGCAGCCGCGAAGATGATTTCGGGCTGCATGTCCCAGTCGTAATCGAGGCGGCGCGCGTCGAGCGTAACGGTGTTGCCCGGCAGGGCTCCTAGGTTGCGGGTGCTCGTGTAGCTGCCTTCCTCCTGAAACTCCTGCGAGGTACGAACCCCGCCGGCAATCGAGCCCACGATGCCCAGCATCCAGAGGCCCAGCAAAATCAGCGTAAGCGTGCGGCCCAGCAGCCAGCGGCGCATCAGCAAGCCAATACCCGAGAACAGGAGCAGCAACACCGGAATGCCCGCGGCCAGAAAACCGCTAACCACAAACCACCACGGCACACCCGCCAATACGGCGTAGGCCGGGCCGTTGCCCAACTGAATGTTCTGCGACTCGGGCAGCAGGCCCACGGCCACGCCGGCCACAATCAGCAGGCCCATAAGCAGGCCAAAGCCAGCCAGAATAAACATGAAGCCTACAAACACGCGTACTACCGTGCCGAGCACCCGGGCCACCGGCCGAACGCCGCGCCCCACCTCTTCGATAAACGCACCTACCGGACGATTACTGACTGGCGTAGTGCCTTGGTTGCGCAGGCTTTGCTCGAGGCCCGAGAGGGTTACGGCTTCGCCGCGCATTTGCGCCTTCTGGGATAGGGTGCGCGCAGGCGGCACCACCATCCACAGAATCAGGTACAGCAGCAGGCCCGTGCCCCCCAAGAAGATGCTCAGCACGAACACGATGCGCAGAATGGCTACCTCGATGCCCATGTAGGCGGCCAAACCCGCGGCCACACCGCCGATTGAGCCGTTGTCGGTGTCGCGGAATAGTTTGCGCGTCACGTCGTCGTCGGGCATGGGGCGGTCGTCGAAGCGCTTGGGCAGCGCAATCCAGAGCACCACGTAGGTGAGCAGGCTGATGGCCGGCAGGGCACCCACAAAGTCGCCGATAACGGGCGAAAACAGCGTGCCGATGAAGATCAGGCGCACCCACAGCGGGTTGAGGTTAAAGTAGCGTGCCAAGCCGGCGGCCACGCCCGCCACGCGGCGGTTGGTCATGTCGCGGTACAGGCGGCGGGGTTCCTCTACCACCGTGGCAGCAGGGGCCGCGGCCGTGGCGGTGCCGGCGTAGGCGCCGCCACCTAGGGGCTGGCCGTAGCTGGCGGTGTCGGCAGCGTCGTCGTCGTCGAGCTGGCCGTCCTGCTGAAAGTCCTGTACGCGGCCCATTTTAGCTACCACAGCGTCCACGTCTTCGAACGTGATAACCTGTTTGGTGCTGGAGAGGCGGGCGGCAAAGATTTCGGCAATGCGGCCTTCGATGTCGGCCACGATTTCCTCGTGTCCGCGGTAGGTGCTGAAGTACGCTTTCACGTCCTGCAGGTAGCGCTGGAGTACTTCGTAGCCATCTTCCTCAATGTGGAAGATCAGGCCCTGCAGATTGATGCTGATATTCTTTTTCATCGCAGTGCTGCAACTGTAGGGGTGGTGAGTCAGATGGAGGCGCCGGCGGGCGCGACGCTGGGGGAGGAGTTGCCGTTGGGCTTGGAGCGGATGATCTGGAGCGAGTCCTCAATCTCCTCCCACGTTAGGCGCAACTCGTGCAAGAACTGCTGCCCCACCTCCGTGAGGGTGTAGTACTTGCGAGGTGGGCCGCTGCTCGATTCCTTCCAGGTGTAATCGAGCAGGCCAGCGTTCTTGAGGCGCGTGAGCAGAGGGTACAGCGTGCCCTCCACCACAATCATGCGGGCTTGGGTTAGCTCCTCCAGCATATCGGAGGCATACACCTCGCCCCGCGCAATGATTTCCAGGATGCAGAATTCCAGAATGCCCTTCCGCATCTGCACTTGGGTGTTTTCGACTTTCATAGGCTTTGCGGGCAGTAGTCGGTGAAGTATGGTACAAATATAAAAGCAGGTACTTTGTAAAGCAAGGTACTTGGTTAAAATAATTTTTGTTTCACGATGTTCCGTTAAAAAATGATTTGAGGCTCAGGAATTTGCGTAAGCAAGTGCAGCCGAGGGTTCAGTAGGGCGAGGGCTGCCGGTGCATGCCGCTCCCAAAAAGCACCTAGAGCGGAAACTTCTGCCGGCCGGTTGGGCTTTGGCTTGCAGCCGCTCGGTACGCGGGGCGGCAGCGGGGTTGGGCTTCCGGCGCTGCACTATTAATAAGTAACTTGCGTTGTGAAATCCAGTTTGTAAGCTGGCGTTCTTGTTATTCTATGGCACACCTTTTCCGTAGGTTTATTATTGCGTTGCTGACTACGCCGCTGATGGGCGTGGCAGCGGCGCAGGCGCAATCTTCGCCGCCCCGCGACAACACCCCCAAATACAGCAACGACTTTCTGTCGATTGGCGTGGGCGGGCGCGCTTTGGCCATGGGCAGCACGCAGGTAAGCCTGGCCGACGACGCCACTGCTGGCTACTGGAACCCCGCCGGCCTGCTGCGCCAAAAAACCAAGTACGACGCCGTGCTGATGCACTCCGAACTATTTTCGGGCATCGTGAAGAACGATTACGCGGCTTTCTCGATGCCGCTCGACGAGCGCAGCGCCATAGGGGCCAGCATTATCCGGGTAGGCGTAGATGACATTCCGGATACCCGTGCCCTGGTAAACGAGTACAACCAGATTTCCTACGACCGCATCACGTACTTCTCGGTGGCCGATTATGGCTTGCTGCTTTCGTACGCCCGCAAGCTGGAGGCCGTGGAAGGGTTGCAACTGGGAGCCAACGCCAAAATTATTTACCGCAACGTGGGCGATTACGCCAACGCCTGGGGCTTTGGCATCGATGCCGGCGCGCAATACGAGCGCAACAACTGGCGCTTCGGCCTAATGGCACGCGACGTCACCACCACCCACAACACCTGGAAAATCAACACCGATAAATTCCAGCCCACCATCGATACCCTGGACTTCGTGCCGAGCAACAGCACCGAGGTAACGCTGCCGCGGTTTGTGCTGGGCGTAAGCCGCTCCTTCAAGCTGCCCGGCGAGCTAACAGCCGTGGTGGCTACCGACCTCGAAATTACCACCGATGGCAAGCGCAACACGCCCATTGCCAGTAACTTCGTGAGCATTGCGCCGCATATCGGAGCCGAAATAGGCTACCGCAACCTGCTGTTTTTGCGCGGCGGCGCCACCAACGTGCAGCGGATTCAGGCTTTCAGCGGCAAGGAGGAGTGGAAGGTGCAGCCTACCCTAGGGGTGGGCGTAGCCCTGAGCGGCCTGCGCCTCGATTTGGCGTTGTCGCGCTTGGCTATTGAGCGGCTGGGCCAAAACTCGCAGGCCAACTCCATCATGGTATCGTTGGGGTACGCATTTAAATAAACCGCATTTGCTTGTGGCGGCTGCCCCTAGGTGCCTGCCGCCGGCTTTATCGACAGGAAGGTTATGAACAACCGATACGCACCTCGCTTGTGGCGGTGGAGCATGTTGCTGGTAGTGCTGCTGGCCGGAGCGGGCCAGTTGGCGCTGGCCCAAACCCGGCAATACGGCAACGAGTGGATCGACCACAACAAGACGTATTACAAAATCAAAATCTTCAAGGACGGCCTCTATCGGCTCGATCAGGCTTACCTCGCGCGGTTGGGCCTGAACGGCGTGGAGCCCCGGCGCCTGCAGTTGTGGCGGCGCGGGCAGGAGGTGGCCATGTACGGCGGCGGCAACCAAGCCCAGCTCGACGCCACCACGTACCTGGATTTTTACGGCCAGGCCAACGACGGCAAGCTCGACCGCGACATGTACAAAACGGCCGCCGAGCAGCCCCACCAGCTCTACAGCTTGTTTACCGATACGGCCGCGTACTTTCTTACTTGGTCGCAGGCCACCACGGGCAGGCGCATGGCCGAACCCGCAGCGGCGGCTGGGAGCACGCATGCCAACTGGTTGCAGCCGCGCCTGCTCCTCGATAACGGCAACTACCATTACGGCCAAACCGACGCCCAAATTGCGTTTATGCCTTGGGCCGACAGCGGCGAGGGCTTCCTAGGTGGCGCCATTGCCAACAGCTTCACGTACCAGATCGATGGCCTGGGCCGCCGCTCGGCGCAAGGAGCGATGCCTTGGGTTGAGGTGCTGCTGGTAGGCGCATCGCCGGCCCCGCACAACACCCTGATTTCGGCTGTGGCCGGGGGCAACGGTGCCGAGCGCGTGCTTACCTCTTCGCCCATTAACTACGGTCCTTATGCCGTGCGCCGGGTGCGCTACCAGCTGCAACGCAGCGACGTGGGAGCCAACGGCCGCGTGGGCATCAAAGTAGCCGTCAGCAACCCCACCACCCCCGTTACCGACCGCTTTCGGGTAGGCTACGTTCGGGTGGTGCACCCGCAAACCACTACCTGGCAAGCAGGGCAGGCCGCGCTGCAATTCCTTAACGACTCCACCCTGGCTGGTCCCGCCAGCTACCAGCTCGATAGCATTCCGGCCTCGGTAGTAGGCTACGACGTAACCGACCCCGCCAACGTGCAGCGCATTGCCGGCGTGGCCGGTTCGGGCAACGCGCGCGTGTTCACGTTTCCGGCAGCGGTGGGGCGCACCCATCAGTTGCTGCTAGCCGATGCAAGCCAGCCCGAAGTGCCCATGCCGGCCGCGCGGGTACGGTTTCGGCCCATTTCGCCGGCGGCCCACAACTTCCTGATCGTAACCAGCGGTGCGTTGATGCGCCCGGCAGGCAACGTGGCCAACCCCGTGCGCGAGTACGCCAACTACCGCGCCTCCAACGCGGGCGGCCGTTTCGATACGTTGGTGGTTACCAGCGAACTGCTCTACGACCAGTTTCACTACGGCGAACGGTCGCCGCTGGCGGTGCGGCGCTTTGCGCAGTACATGCTCACCTCGGAGGTGCCCAACCGCTACCTGTTGCTGCTGGGCAAGGGCGTAATGATTACCGAAGGTTGGGGCGGCACGTTTTACCGCAAAGCCTCCACCGCCGCCCGCGCCACGTTTCCCGATCTGGTGCCGGCCAGCACGCGCGGCGGTTCGGATATTTTCTTCACGGCCGACTGGCAAAACGATTCGTATTTCCCGCGCATCCCGACGGGCCGCTTGGCCGCCCAAACGCCCACCGATGTACTCAGCTACCTCAACAAGCTGAAAGAGCACGAAGCCCTGGGCGTTGAGCCCTGGCGCAAAAACGTGCTGCACCTAGGGGGCGGCGTTCGGCAAAACGAGTTCGACCAGTTTCATGGCTATCTGCGCCGCTACCAGGCCCGCGCCGAGGCACCGCTGTTCGGGGCCAACGTCGAGAACATCTTCCGCAGCAACGTAGGGCCTTACCCGGTGGAAGTTGACCTCGCGCCGCAGCTGAACAAAGGCGTGTCGCTGATTACATATTTCGGCCACGCCTCCAACAGCTACCTCGACCTCAACCCCAAAGACATAACCGTGGCCAGCAACGGCTACGCCAACAAAGGCAAGTACCCCGTGTTCATGGCCTTTGGCTGCGCCGTAGGCAACAACTACACGCCTTACGGCTCCATCAGCGAATCGTGGGTGCTGGTGCCCGAAAAAGGCGCGATTGGCTTTTTGGCCGATTCGGACTTTGGCGTCGATCAGGAGCTGAACGACTACGCCGACCGCCTGTACCAGCTCATGTTCAACGATCCGCAGTGGTACGGCAAGCCGCTTTCCGTGATTCAGGTGGAAGTGAACAAGCGCCTGATGGCCATTCCGCAGTACACCAGCAGCCGCTACGCCGTGAGCATGCTGATGAACACGACCTGGCAGGGCGACCCGGCCGTGTCGTTGTTCGCGCCCCAGAAGCCCGACTACGCCGCCAACAGCGCGCAAGTGTTGCCGCTCGACCCCGGCCCCGTGTTGGCCTCGTCGCAGCGCTTCAAACTACAAATTGCCGTTAGCAACTTCGGCAAGGTAATTTCCGATGACGTGAAGGTAACCGTGGAGCGCCAGGTGGGCAGCACCATCACGCGCACCTCCAAAACCTTTGCCTACTGGCGCAACAACGCCGTGCTCGACTTCGAGCTTAGCAACACCGGCAACGTGTTCGGCCTGAACACCTTTACCGTGCGCCTCGACGATCCGAACGCCATCGACGAGCTCAACGAAAACAACAACTCCGTTACCACCACCTTCAACTTTTTGCAGGGCGGCTTAACGGCGCTCAATCCGCACAACTTTGCCATTGTGGGCAAGCAAAACGTGCGCCTCGTGGCCCAAAGCAACCTGCCGCAGGCCCAGCCCCGCACCTTCGAGTTTCAGCTCGATACGGTGGCCACGTTCAACTCGCCCTTCCTGCGCAATACCTCGGTGCAAGCCACCGATGTGGTGGAGTGGCGCCCCAACTTGCCGGCGCCCACCGCCCCGCGCGACTCGGTGGTGTACTACTGGCGCGTGCGCTTTGGGGCCAACCAGAGCCTCGACGAAAGCTGGGCTACCAACTCGTTCCGCTACATCGGCAACAGCCCCGGCGGCTGGTCGCAAAGCCACTACGGGCAAATGGCCGCGAACGAAAAAACCGGCCTGACGCAAGCCGCGCCCTCGGGCCGCTGGGAGTTTGCCGAACGCGCGCGGCCGGTGCTGCTGAAAACCGCCGGCGGCGGGGGCGGCGGCAACACCTTCCTGCCCGGCTACGGCGTGCTCACCGATAACATCTCGACGCAAACCGACAACTGCGGCTCCATCCGCTCGGGCACGCCCAACATCATTGCCGCCGTGTACGATGGCCGCACGTTGGAGCAGCTGGGCAACCTAGGCGCAGGCTACCTGCTGTGTGGCCAGAACGGCGCACCGCTATACCACTTCTACGCCGATGGCGGTAACAACATCAATACGGCCAGCGGCCAAGCCAAGCTGCTGCAGTTTTTGCGCGATGTGCCTACCGGGCACTACGTGGCCCTGGTGAGCATGAACACCGTGCGCTTCGGCAGCATGGACGCCGCCCTGAAGAACGAACTGGAGGCCATGGGCTCGCGCTTGATTAAGCAGGCCCAGGACGGTGACCCGCTGGTGATGATGCTGCGCAAGGGTTTCCCGACCCAGGCGCAAGAGCGCACCTTTGATGCCGCCAGCACCACACCGCGCCAAAATCAGGAAATAGCCCTAGGTGCCAGCGTGAACACCCGCGGCGGCAGCGGCACGGTGGTAAGCACGCGCATCGGCCCGGCTCAGCAATGGCAAACGCTCTACCACACCATCAAAAAGCAGGAGGCCGCCGATGCCTACACGCTGCGCTTGGTAGGCTACGATGCCCAAAACAACCGCACGGTGCTGGTGCCGAACGTTACCAATTTGGCTTACTCGTTGTCGGGCGTAAGCGCGCAGCAATACCCCTACCTGCAGCTCGAAGCCGTGCTGACCGACACCGTTAACCGCACGGCGCCGCAGCTTAAGCAGTGGCTGGTAACCTACACGCCGCTGCCCGAGGGCGTGGTACGCCGCGACCACCCCGCGTTGCCTGCCAATGCCTACGCCACAGCCAAGCTAAGCGCCGATGCCGCCAGCTCGGGCTTCCTCGATATTCCGGTGAAGTTTGAGAACGTATCGGCCGTGGATTTCCCGGAGCGCCTGTGGGCCAAAGCCACCGTGCGCGAAACCGCAGCCAACGGCCAAAGCAAGGAGGTAGAATTGCAGTCGACCCGCGTGCTCAAATCCGACTCGGTGGCCACTTACACGTTCCGCCTCGATGTGCGCAACTTCAAAGGCGAAGGCGCCGTGCGCATTCAGGTGAACTCGCGCCAGGTGCCCGAGCAGTACTACTTCAACAACGAGCTGAACCTGACCTTTGCTTCGCCCAACACCTCGGTGCCGCCTGTACTCGATGTGGCCTTCGACGGCGTGCACATCCTCAACGGCGACATCGTTTCGGCCCGGCCCGAAGTTCTGGTTGACGTGAAGTACGAGGACAAGCGCCGCCCCATCGACGACCCGAGCAAAGTGCAGGTGTTCCTGACGCGGCCCAACCAGGCCCCGCAGCAGGTGTCGATGACGGATGCTTCGCTGATTCGCTTCGTGCCCGATGCGGCCTCGGGCCGTACGCGGGTGTACTACACGCCGGGCTTGCTGGCCGACGGCGTGTACAAGCTGGAGGTGCAGGCCCGCGACATGGCCGATAACCAAGCCGGCGCCCAGCGCTACGCCGTAAATTTCGAGGTCATCAACACCTCCAGCATCACCAACATCTTCCCGTACCCGAACCCCGTTACCAGCCGGGCGCGCTTCGTGTTTACGCTTACCGGCAGCGAGCTGCCGCGCAACATGAAGATTCAGATCCTGACCATTTCGGGCAAAGTGGTGCGCGAGATTATGCAGGCCGAGTTGGGACCGCTGCACATCGGCAACAACGTAACCGAGTACGCCTGGGACGGCACCGATCAGTACGGCGACAAACTGGCCAACGGCACGTACCTGTACCGCGTGGTGATGGACGACCCGCAAAACAAGTTTGAACACCGCACCACTAACCCCAAGGCGGAGCAAGCCTTTAAGAAGGGATGGGGCAAACTGGTGCTGCTACGCTAAGCCAAGCGCCAAGCAGCCCAAAACGCAACCGGGGCCGCGACAAACAAGTCGCGGCCCCGGTTGCGTTTTGCGGAAGGCTGTTGGAACTGCCACCTAAAGTAGCTGAGCTTAAAGAAGCACCTTCATTTAACTTTCATGTCGAGCTTGTCTAGACATCTCGCGTGCTGACACCGCATGGTATTGTCATTCTGAGCCAAGCGAAGGACATTATCCCGCGCGCTGGCGCCGGATAGCATCCACTCCCCCTCTCTTCGATGTCGCGCATGGAGCGAGGTAGGGGGCCGGGGGGTGAGGTCCTGACGTGGCAAGGTCCTTCCTTCGTCAGGATGACATTGCCTTTCAACGAGATGTCTCGGCTGCGCTCGATATGACATCATCAGCCCCGTTCCCCGGCTGTCTTGGCTTTTCCTGTGCAAATGCACCTAGGCGCTAACTGCGTTGCCCTAGGTAGCTAGCGCCGCCGTTGTAGCGTCACGAAGCTGTAGGCGTAGGCGTGCTTTTCGTCGGGCTCGTGCCGTTCGCGGCTGGTTTCGCGCCATACGGTATCGGCCGTAAAATCGGGCAGCACGGTGTCGCCTTCGGCTGCGTGGTGCACTTCGGTAAGGTAAATGGTATCGGCAGCGGGCAGGGCTTGGCGATAGATTTCGGCACCGCCAATTACGTACACGTCCTCATCGGTTTGGCGAGCCAGCTCCAGCGCCCCCAGCACCGAATGCGCCACTTCCACGCCCTCGAACTGCCAATCGGCTTGGCGCGTCACCACGATGTTGCGCCGGTTGGGCAGGGGCTTGCCGATGCTCTCGTACGTGCGCCGGCCCATCACGATGGGGTGCTCCGTGGTGAGTTGCTTAAAGTGCTTGAGGTCGGCGGGCAGGTGCCAGGGCAGCTGGTTGTCGCGGCCAATTACGCCGTTGTCGGCCCGGGCTACTACAAGTGCAATCATGCGATACTAAGGAAGAATGAGGAGGGAAGAAGGAAGCAGAAAAGGAGCAGTGGGCTCGTCCTTCGTCATTCTTCCTTTTTCATTTCCAGCTTAAAGCCGCGCAGGAAGTCGCCCACGGGCATGCGCTTTTTGCCTTCGAGCTGCACGTCGAGTAGGTCGAGCTGGCCGTCGGCGGTTTGCACGCGTAGGTGGCTGCGGCCGTCGGTAAGCCAGGCACCTAGGGGCGTTTCGGCGGTGGGGGCACCGGGGAGGGCCTGCGCCCGAAACACCTTCAGGCCGCGGCCGTCGGGCAGGTGGGTAAACGCCGTTGGGATGGGCGAGAGGCCGCGCACCAGGTTTACCAGAGCTTCGGCCGGCTGATTGAAATCGAGGCGGCCGGTTTCCTTTTGCAGCTTGGGCGCGGGGCGTAAGTCGCCGCGGTCGGTTTGGGGCGTGCTGGGGGCCGTGCCGGCGGCAATGGCCTGCACCGTGCGCAGGGCCAAGGCGGCTCCGGCTTGCTTCAGCTTGCCGTACAAAGAGCCAAAATCATCTTCTGGCTCTATGGCTACTTCGTCTTGGTAAATCAGGTCGCCGGTGTCGATTTCGTGCCGCAGGAAAAACGACGTAACGCCCGTGACCTGCTCGCCGTGAATCAGCGCCCAGTTGATGGGCGCGGCGCCGCGGTACTGCGGCAGCAACGACGCGTGGATGTTGATGGATCCTAGGTGCGGCATGTTCCAAACTGCTTCGGGCAGCATCCGAAAGGCCACAATCACCTGCAAATCGGCGGCGTAGCTGCGCAGCTCCTCCTGGAACTCCGGCGACTTGAGGTTGGTAGGCTGCAATACGGGCAGGCCCAGCTGCACGGCCACTTGCTTCACGGCCGATTCGTTTAGCTTCTGGCCGCGACCGGCAGGCTTATCGGGCGCCGTAATTACGGCCACCACCTGGCAGCCCGACCAACCGTGCAAAGCTTCGAGGGTAGGCACCGCGAAATCGGGCGTGCCCATAAATACTATTCGGAGCATGTTGGTTCGGATGGGGTTTAGCCCGCAGAAGACGCAGAACAGCTCAGCGCCCTCAGCGACAATGCTCTGCGCCTTCTGCGGGCTCAAAATTGACTAGTTGAAATCGGGGTACAGCAGGTACTTCTTGCGCATCTGCTTGTACTGACCTAGGGCCGGCTCCCACGCTTGGCGAATCTCCTTCTCCGATTTGCCCGCAATGATCATCTGGCGCACGGTGGGCGTGCCGGTGAGCTGCTCGAAGTACTTGCCGAAGAACTTGTCTTTGGCTGTGCTCTTCTGGTAGTAGTCGATGAGGTAGCGCAGGGTAAAGCCTAGGTCGTTGCCAGTTTTGCGCAGGTCTTCGCCGTAGCAAAGCTTGCCGTTTTGGGGCGGTGCGGTAGAGCCCGAATTGGGTTTGGGCGTGAAGCTGAAGGGGCGAGTGCCCGGCTGCGTAGGGGCGCCAATCACTTCGAATGGAAACTCAGTACCGCGGCCTACGCTCACATCGGTGCCCTCGAACAAGCACAGCGTAGCGTACAACGACACCGCGTGCGGGTTGGGCAGGTTGGGGGAGGGGCGCACCGGCAGCTCGTAGCGCGTGGAGTGGGTGTAGCCCTGCACGGGTATCACCGTAAGCTGGCACTGCTTGCCGCCGGCCAGCCATTTTTCGCCGTTGATCATTTTGGCCAGCTCGCCTACCGTGAGGCCGTGCACAACCGGGATGGGGTGCATGCCCACAAACGATTTGTGCTGCGGCTCCATAATGGGGCCATCCACGTACCAGCCGTTGGGGTTGGGGCGGTCGAGCACAATCACGGGCTTACCCAGCTCAGCGGCGGCCTCCATCACGTAGTGCATGGTGCTGATGTAGGTGTAGAAGCGCGTGCCCACGTCCTGAATGTCGAAAACAAGCACGTCCACATCCTGCAGCATTTCGGCGGTGGGCTTTTTGGTGGCGCCGTAGAGGCTGCGCACGGGTTTGCCGGTGCGCTCGTCCTTGCCATCCTTGATGGTAGCGCCATCGGCCGCTTCGCCCCGGAAACCGTGCTCCGGACCGAAAATGGCTGTAATGTTTACGCCTTTGGCCAACAAGGTATCGGGCAGCAGCGCCCGGCCTACTTTGGAGGTTTGGTTTACCACCACGCCCACGCGCTTGCCTTGCAGCAGCGGCAGGTACTCGCCAAACCGGGCGGCGCCCACTTGCAGCCCCGCCTGGGGCGCGGGCGTGCTGGCCGCGGCGGTTGCGGCCGGGCCCGCACCTAGGGTTGCCTCGGTGGGGTTATTTGCCTCGGTGGGCAACGTTGTGGGCCGAGCCGGCGTACAGGCCGGACCTTGCAGCAAGAAAAGCGCGCACAGCGCCGAAAGGCTGTTGGGTATCATCGTTGGCACTCTAGCGGTGAAAAGGGTCACACAAACTTAGCCGGCTTCGCGTAGCTTTACGCCCAGTGAACGTTTCGCGGTACATATCCCAGAAGATTGAAGGCTCCGACTCGGGGTCATTCACCTCGTCGGTGACCAAGATAGCCATCATCAGCATTGCCCTCGGTTTGGCGGTAATGCTGGTGTCGTTTGCTATTCTGGAGGGCTTCCGCAACGAAATTCAGGCCAAAATATTTTCGTTCGGCGCCCACCTCACCGTCAGCAAGTACGACAACAACAACTCGCTCGAGGTAGAGCCCATCAACGGGGCCGAACTCACGCGCGACTTGCGTCGGTACCCGCAAATCAAGTCGTCGCAGCCGTTTGCCCGCAAAACGGCCATCATTAAAACCCGCGACGAGGTGCTGGGCGTGGTGCTGAAAGGCATTGACGAGGAAAACGGTCCGTCGCCGATGCGGCAGAACTTGGTTACGGGCAAGTTTTTGACCTTCCCCGACACGGCCGCTGCCGAGCAGGTGCTGCTGTCGCGCAAAATGGCCGATAAGCTGCGCCTGAAGGTGGGCGACGATGCCTTATTCTATTTTATTCAGAACCCACCTAGGGTGCGCAAATTTGTGGTGGCCGGCATCTACCAAACCGGCCTCGACGAGTTCGACGAAGTGTATGTAATTGGCGACATCCGGCAAGTGCGCGAGCTGAATACCTGGGCCGATTCGTTGGTGGGCGGCTACGAGGTAGTGCTGAAAGATTTCCGGCAGCTCGACCCCGTGTCGGACAACCTCTACAACTCGCTGCGCTACGACCTCAAGCTGGACAAGATTACCGACCAGTACGCGCAGCTTTTCGATTGGCTGCAGTTGCTGAACCGCAACGTAATCATCTTTCTGGTGCTGATCATCTTCGTGGCCACCTTCAACATGGTGGCTACCATCTTCATCATGATTTTGGAGCGCACCAACATGATCGGTATTCTGAAGGCCATCGGCGCTACCGACAACCAAATTCGGCGGATGTTCTTCTTCCGGGGCTTCAACCTCACCGTTAAGGGCATGCTGTGGGGCAACCTGGTGGGGCTTGGCTTCTGCGCGGTGCAGTACTTTTTCCATCCCATCCCGCTCGACCCCGAAAACTACTACATGGACCGCGTGCCCATTTTCTGGGACCCACGCATCATTCTGCTGCTCAACGCGGCCGTGTTCACCACTTCGCAGTTGGCAGTACTCATCCCCACGTACCTGATTGCCCGCATCAAGCCGGTGGTGGCTATCAAGTTCGATTAGTGATTTCTCGCTGAGGTTCGCTGAGGTTTTCGCAGAGGTACGCGGAGGCCGCATCTGCGTACCTCTGCGAAAACCTCAGCGAACCTCAGCGAGAAACTATTACAACCACCGGCTTTGCAGCACTAGGTTGGGGTTGGGGCAAAGTTCAGCCCAATAGGCTTGCTCCTCGGGCAATGCCACGCCCGGGAAGTCGCCGCGGCGGCCTTGCATGTCGGCCACCAGCTGAAAGTGCAGGTGCGGAGGCCAGTCGCCGTTTTCGGGCCAGGGGCCCACGGTGGCAAAAGCTGCGCCTTTCTCGATGCGCTGCCCCGCTTGCAGGTGCACCAGCCCGGCGCGCCCCAAGTGCCCGTAGAGCGAGTAGAACGTCGTGCCCTCCAGCTCGTGCTGCAACACCACGGTGGGGCCGTAGTCGCCGAAGTTAGCGTTGTCGGCGAGGCTGTGCACGGTGGCGGCCAGCGGGGCCAGCACCGGCGTGCCGGCGGGCAGCCACACATCCACGCCTAGGTGCAAGGAGCGGGCCGGCAAGGCAACATCGCCAAAGAGCGTAGGGCTGCGGCGGTAGATGACGCGGTTTTCGAGGTAGCCGCCCACGCCGATGCGGGCGTTTTGGGCCGCGAGCAATTCGTTTACGAGTTCGTCAAATGCTGCGGTGTTGCGCAAATCGGCCGCCTGCAGGCGTGGGTTTCTGGCCGTAAAATCGAGGCGTGCCACATCGGCACCGTTCAGGTCGACGGGCAGTACAGGACTGAATTCGGCCGCGTGGCGCTGCAGCAGTTCGGTGAGGAAAGTAGCCAAAAGATGAAGTGAAAACGTCGGATGAAAGTAGCTCCAAGGCCAATAAAGTTCGCCTTTGGGGCCGCAACTAACAACATGCCCGCCACAACTAACAACTGTTAGCCTCTAACTGCAAACTAACATCGCCTTTTACCGTACCTTGCACGCCCGTTGCCGCAACCTGTGGCGGCGCTGCTTGTTGTTCCACCGAACCTTGTTTTCGAACGCCTTTCACTGGCCGAGAACCGCATGAGTACAAGTCCGTATCTGACCCTGAATGTTGTCGAGCTTACCCGCGAAACCGACGACGCCATCACCATCCACCTCGAGCGTGCCGACCGCCAGGCCGTGGCTTGCCAGCCCGGCCAGTTTCTCACGCTCATAGTGCCCTGTGGCTCGGGCAGCCGCCCCGAGCGCCGCTCTTACTCGCTCAGCAGCACGCCGGGCGAAGCGCCGCGCCTGTCGGTAACCGTAAAGCGCGTAGCCGGAGGCCTCGTAAGCAACTACTTGCTCGATAACGTGCAAGTGGGCCAAACCATGGAAGCCATGGTGCCTATGGGCAACTTCACGGTGCAGTGCAACCCCGGCACGGCCCGCTCGCTGGTGCTTATTGGGGCGGGTTCGGGCATCACGCCGCTCATGTCGATTCTGAAATCGGTGCTGCAGCAGGAGCCGCAAAGCCAAGTGCTGCTCGTGTACGGCAACCGCAACGAAGAATCGGTAATCTTCAAACAGCAGCTGGCCGACCTCGAGCAACAATACGCCGGCCGCTTGCAGGTGGAGCACGTGTTCAGCCAGCCTACCAAACCGGTAGCGCCGCACCAGCACTCGGGCCGCCTCAACCGCACCATGCTGCTGCGCATTCTGGAAAAGCGCCAGCAGCAGCCCGCCGACAAGGCCGAATACTACATGTGCGGCCCCGAAGGCATGATGAGCGAGGCCAAAGCCGCGCTGGAACTCCTAGGTGTGCCGGGCAACCAGATCTTCCGGGAAAGTTTTGTGGCCTCGGCCGACTCCGCCGAAACCGCTGCCGCCCAACCCGGCGGCCACGGCTCCGTTTCGGCCGACGACTCGGACGAAATCGTGGCGCGCAAAGTCACGATTCAGTACGAAGGCACCGATTATGTGCTGGAAGTACCGGCTGGCAAAACCATTCTGGAAACCGCCCTCGACCAAGACATCGACCTGCCGTACAGCTGCCAAGCTGGCCTGTGCACGGCTTGCCGCGGCAAGTGCCTGTCGGGCAAAGTGCACCTCGACGAGCGCGAGGGCCTGTCCGACTCCGAGCTCAAGCAAGGCTACGTGCTGGTGTGCGTGGGGCACCCGCTCACCAACGACGTGGTCATCGAAATCGGGTAATTACCTGCGCTTATTTGGGAGCCGGGCGTATAATAGATTTCGCGCCCGGCCGCCCGGCCTTCGAGGCGTAATCTGCGTAGGTACATAATTTGTTGCTGCGAAACTTTTGCTGCTGCTTTCTCGCCCATGATTTACTCCCTTCCGGAACTTACCGCCGACGTTACGGCGCCCACCCGGCCGCCCCGCCGGTACTTGCCCGAGGCATTTGCCGTAACCGATTGGGCCGCGCTCGAGCCGTATTTTGTTGAGCTACGCGACCGGCCGGTAAACAATGCCGAGGAACTGGAAGCGTGGCTGCTCGACCGCTCCGAACTCGAATCGGTGCTGAGCGAAGACTTGGCGTGGCGCTACATTCGCATGACGTGCGACACCCAGGACCAGCACCGCTCCGAAGCGTTTCAGTACTTCGTAAGCCAGATCGAACCGAATGCTGCCCCTTACGATCATGCCCTCAACGAGAAGCTGGTTGCCTCGCCCTACATCAACGAACTAAGCCAGGAGCGGTACCGCATTTTCCTGCGTTCGGTGCGCCGCGCCCTGGAAATTTACCGGGCCGAGAACATTCCGCTTAAAACCGAAATCAGCACCAAGCAGCAAGAGTACGCCGCCACCGTGGGCGCCATGACGGTGACCCTCGAGGGCGAAGAAATGACGCTGCAGCGGGCCGCCGACCGCCTTAAAGACCTGAACCGGGCCAAGCGCGAAGAGGCTTGGCGCGCCGTGCAAGACCGCCGCGTTCAGGACGCGCAAAAGCTCGACGGGCTTTTTACCGAGCTGGTTGGCTTGCGCCACCGCATGGCCCTGAACGCTGACTTCCCGAACTTCCGCGACTACATGTTCGCGGCCCTAGGTCGTTTCGACTACACTCCCGAGGACTGCTACGCTTTTCACGCGGCCATTCGCGAAACGGTGGTGCCCCTCATCGACGAAATTGACCAGCACCGCCGCCACGACCTAGGGCTTGCCGAACTGCGCCCCTGGGACCTCGACGTAGACCCCTCCGGCAAAACGCCGTTGCGCCCGTTCGAAACCGGGCAGGAGTTGCTGGGCAAAACCATTACCGTTTTCCAGCGCCTCGACCCCTTCTTGGGCGACTGCCTGACTACCATGCGCGACATGGGCCACCTCGACCTAGAGTCGCGCAAGGGCAAAGCGCCCGGTGGCTACAATTACCCGCTCGACGAAACCGGCGTGCCGTTTATTTTCATGAACGCCACCTCGTCGTTGCGCGACGTGATTACCATGCTGCACGAGGGCGGCCACGCAGTGCACTCCTTCCTGACGCGCCGTTTGCCCATGGGCGCCGATAAGCACCCGCCGAGCGAAGTAGCCGAGTTGGCTTCGATGTCGATGGAGCTGATTTCGATGGACCACTGGGACGTGTTCTTCGCGGGCGACGACGAACTGCGCCGCGCCAAGAAAACCCACCTCGAGAGCGTACTCGAAACTTTCCCGTGGGTGGCGACCATCGATAAGTTTCAGCACTGGGTGTACGAAAACCCACAACACAGCCCGGCCGAGCGCCAAGCTAAGTGGGTAGAGATTTTCGATGAGTTCAACCAACGGACGGTCAGCTGGGAAAGCATTGAGGCCTACAAGCCGTGGCTGTGGCAAAAGCAACTGCACCTCTACGAAGTGCCGTTCTACTACATCGAGTACGCCATGGCGCAGCTGGGAGCCATTGCCGTGTGGCGTAATTTCCGCCACGATCCGCAAGCTGGCCTCGAGGCTTATAAGCGCGCCCTAGCCCTAGGGTACACCGCTACCATCGGCGAGATTTACGAAGCCGCCGGCATCCGTTTCGATTTCAGCACCGAATACTTGCGCAGCCTCGCCGACTTTGTGCGGCAGGAGATGGCGCAGCTGTAGATTGCACCTTTCAACCAGCAAAGCAAAAAGCCCGGACCAAGCATGGTTCGGGCTTTTTGCTGTATTATGCTAAAGGTAGTGATGAGTTGGCTCTTGGTTAGTTGCCGGTCGATTGCAGTCTGCGAAGGCAGGTTACTTTCACGGTTTCGCCCACCATGCAGATGCTCGCGCGCGGTTCTGGCTCGTAGCTAACTTTTACTTTGGCGCCGTCTTGCTTTGCCAAATCTTGCCACAACTTTCCCGAAGGCTCGAGGCGCTTGCCGTCGGGCAGCTCGAGCACGTAGCCGCACCCATCGAGGCCTTTCAGGTCGCGAACGGTGGCGAGGGTGGTGCAGTCCTCGCAGTTGGTGGGTTCTGGGTTCTCCTTGTCGCAAGTAAATGCGGCTTGCGTCAGGAGCAAGGCAAACATCCAAAGGGCAGGTCGGCGCATGGGCGTAGCAAATTAGGCTGAAACAAGTGTGTACCTAGGAGTACACGCGCCCATGCCTGGGTTGCATAGCCACCTCCGAATTTTGTTGCCCTAGGTCAGTACTTCAGCTCGAACAGCGGCAGCGGCTGCAGCTTGGCGTATTTGCGGCCCGCTTTCTTGAGGGCTTGCTCGTGCAGCTGAATATAGCTGTTGTAGCGCTTCACGGCCTGGTCGTAGCGCACCCGGTAGCCAGCCACCTCGCTATCGGCCACCTTAATGGTTTCGGTTAGCGACTGCACGTCCTGGTTGTTATCGTAGTGGGGTTGGGCCAGCGTATACACCGCTTGCAGCACCGAGTCCTGCGCGAGGTCGTAGGCATCGATGCGCTCCGAAGCCGACATGGTTTGCTGATCGTAACGCAGGCCCAGCAAGCGTTCGTTGGCCTGGGCGAGTTGTTTTGCCTGCGCGGCGTTGGTGCCGGGCAAACGCTGCAGCTCGGCCAACACGGCAGTGGTTGCCACCAGTTTCTGGTTGTCGCTGTTCATCATCTGCTTCCAGCGCGAGTTAACGGTATCGCGCAGCACCTCCAATTGGGCGCGCGCCGCCGCGGGCGAAGTCGGGTCGATGGCTGCGGTAGGGGCGGAGTTGTCGGCGGTTTTGCGGCACGAGGCCGCCGCCAGCAACATTGCCAGCGGAAGTAAGGTCAGCAGTTTACGCATAGCAGCTAGAACGCAAGAAAAGGCCCGAATATTCCCCGAATTGGTAGCGGCAAGGCAAAATCCGAACTTATACGGGCTTGAACTGCTCGAAGCCCTGGCGGCAATCGTTGCAATAGTGCAAAGCCCGGCAAAGCGTGGGCCCAAACGGGCTGCGCAGCGTGGTGTTGTGGCTGCCGCAGTTAGGGCACTCGGCGTACTCCAGAATATCCAAATCGACGATGCCTTGGTGCATAGGCGGCGGCGAAAGGCGGTGGGCCTTGAGGGCGGCACGTCCGCGCTCGGTTACCCAGTTGCTGCTCCAGGCTTCTTCGAGCGACATTTCCACCCCGAACCGCTCTACACCGTGCTCCCGCAGCACGCGCTCTACGTCGCGTTGCATGTAGTCCATGGCCGGGCAGCCCGAGAAGGTCGGCGTCATGCGCACGGTTACGTAGCCGTCGTCGGCCACGCGCACATCGCGAATCACCCCTAGGTCGACGAGCGACACCGTAGGAATTTCAGGGTCGGTAACCACCTCCAGCCACTCCAGGATGGTGGCCTTATCGGGTGCTGATGAGCTTTGCTGCGACTGATTCATAACCGAGGGCAGAACGGAGAATGGCCAGGAATTAGTTGCCCTAGGTAGTAGGGCAAACAGCAGGAGCAGGTAGCGGTTTGGCCTACCAGTCGGCCGTGGGGTCGAGGCGGAATACCTCGGCCATTTCGTCGAGCAGGGGTTGCAGGTGCTCGGTATGCTCGCCGTTGCGGCCGCCGAATACGGGCGCAACCGTGGCCAGGTCGGGCAGCTCCAAATTGGTTTGCGCCAGCACTTTGCTGATGCTCTCAAGCCACTGGGCTCTCAGCTCGTCTTCGCCGGCAAAAATGCCATCGGCCATAATGGCTTCCTCGTGCTCGGTTTTCTCGAACAGACCTAGGGCGAAGGGGAGGGTTTCGTTCAGCGCCGTTTGTAGCTTTTCAATGGCTTCTTCGGTGCTGGTGCCCAACTGCTTCACCCAAGTGTTGGCGTGCAGCACGTGGTACTTCAGCTCGCCCTTCAGCTTGCGGGCAACCTGTGCCAGCGGCTCGTAAGAGCTCGTGGTCAGCAGCTGGAAACGCAGCAGCTCGGCGTGGTCGTAGAGGAAGTGGCGGACGAGGCTAAAGGCGTAGTCGCCGATGGGCAACTCCACCAGTTGGGTGCAGTGAAACTGCGGCGCGTTGCGCGTAAACGCCACCGTGTCGGGCTCCGCCTCGCCTAGGTTGTGCAGCAAGGTGTAGAGCTGCAGCGAGTGGCCCAGCTTGTCCTGCGCCATCGACGAGAAGGCAATGTCCTCTTCCAGAATCGGACCCAGGCCGTTCCACTCGGAGTTGCGGTGACCCAGGATCAACTGGTCGTCGGCGAGGCGGTAAAGCAGGTCTTTGAGCGCGGTGGTGTTCATTTGTTGGGTTACAAGTAACATGTAACAAGCGAGAAAGTATGCGGAGGCGAAACGTGTTTCCTGTTACCCCTCTACTTGTTACCCTCCAGCTTAAAGCGGTCGATGCGGTCTTGCACTTTGTAGGCAATGGCATCGCGGTACTTCTTCTCGGGCGTGGTGCTCCAGATGTCGCGGTCGTCCTCGTCAGAAGTCAGCACATCGGCCCAGCGCACCACCCACACGTTTACCACGGGGCGCTGCTCACCAAAAACAGCCTTGGCTTGCAGCAGGGCTTCTTCGGGCGAGGCGGCGCGCACCATGCCTGCGTGCACGTGCGCTTTGCCGCGCTTTTTCAGATGGAAAATGGCGTAATCCTCCTCGCCGCGGGCGTAGGCTTCGGCCTGTTGCACGCTCTCGTCGGGCTCGGGGCCGGCTTGCGCGGGCAGCTGCTCGGTAACGAAGTCGTACACCGACTCCGTATCGCCCACGTAGCGCGTAAGGCTGATGGCCCGCGTAGGCGCTACCCACATGCCCGTGCACGGAAAACGACGGCTGTACTGCTCTTTGGCAAACAAGAACGCTACATCGGCCGTGGGGGCGTGTACTGGCCCCACGTACGTGAAAGCGGTGCCGTCTTTTTTCTGGTGGAACGCCTCGTACGTTTCAAACTGGTCGAACGCTTCTTTGGGCTCGATGGATGGGGGCGCATCGGGCAGGTGCAAGCGCGTAATACGAGGGTCGAGGGAGGTAAGCATTGCGGGGGATAAGTGAATGAGCAAATGAGTGAATGAGTAGAAACGGGGGTGAGGCCAACGGCAACTTCGCTCGTTCACTCAATTACACATTCGCAGTAGCGCAGAGCAGCAGCAGGGCTTCCGAGTTCGGGGAAATGCTGGGGGAATGCAGGTTTGGAAGCCCCGCCGCGCTCGTGGCAGCGAACATCTACCGCTGATCGTTTACCGGCCCGGGCGGGATGTAGGAACGGGAATGCGGCCCGTAAACGATCAACGACAAATGCTTAGGCCAGGGGCCGCACGTGCTTGGCGGCTTGCTGCTTGGCCTGCAGAGCCCGGCGTACCCAGGCTCCGTTTTCTTCGGCGGCGCGGCGTACCGCCAACCGTTCTTTGTTGCAGGGGCCGTCGCCGTTAATCACGCGGCGCAGCTCGTCCCAATCCGGCTCGGTGTACTCCCACTTGCCGGTTTCTTCGTTCTTGCGCAGCTTGGGGTCGGGAATGGTAAGGCCGATTTCCAGAATCTTCGGCACGTACATGTCGAGGAACTGCTGGCGGCAATCGTCGTTCGAGGCCATCTTCACTTTCCAGCGCATCAGGATTTCGGTGTGCTGGCTCATTTTATCGGCCGGCCCGAAGAACGTCATGATGGGCGGCCACCAACGGTTCAGGGCCTCCTGCATCATGCGGCGCTGCGTGGGCGTGCCGGTGGCCATGTGCACCACGGCATCGTGGCCGTACTTCAGGTGAAACGACTCCTCGGCGCAAATCCGCTCCAGAGCGCGGCAGTAGGGGCCGTACGAGCCTTTGGCGTTGGCCATCTGGTTTACGATGGCGCCGGCGTCAATCAGCCACGAAATCACGTTCGAGTCGGCCCAGGTTGGCGTGGGGTAGTTGAAGACGTTGGAGTACTTCGACTTGCCGTTGATCAGGTCCGTAATCATCTCCTCGCGCGTCTTACCTAGGGTTTCGGCCGCCGAGTACAGCAGCTGCGCGTGGCCCACCTCGTCCTGCACTTTGGCCATTTGGGCCATTTTGCGGCGGAAGCCCGGTGCGCGGGTAATCCAGGTACCTTCCGGCAACGAACCGATAATTTCGGAGTGCGCGTGCTGCTCAATCATGCGAATGAGCTGCTTGCGGTAGAGCGCCGGCATGTAGTCGTCGGGCTCGATTTTCTCGCCGCGGGCAATGCGGGCCTCAAACTCGGCCAGCAGTTGCGGGTCTTCGTTCTCGAGGCCGGTAGTAGCCTGCGCCGGGATATCGTGGGTGCTGACGGAACCGTACATGGTATGGTGGGTGTGGGTGTTGACGAAAGGGATTACTTGGCTAAACCGCCCAAAAGCTGATCGGTTAAGCGCTCGGCAATTTGATCGGGCCCGAGCTTGCCGCCCGGGCGGTACCAGTTGGGCAACCACGTAAGGCTGGCAAACAGGGTAAGCGCCGCAAAAGCAGGGTCGGGGGTTTGCAGCTCGTCGGCTTCTACCCCGCGGGCAATCAGCTCGCGGTAAGCGGCTTCGTAGTCGTGGCGCAGCTTCAGAAACTCCGACAACGCCGGCTCGCTAAGGTGGCGCCACTCGTGCAGAAACACCACCGAGGCATCGGCATCGTGAATGAGCA
Organism: Hymenobacter oligotrophus; assembly: GCF_003574965.1. Classification (NCBI taxonomy): domain Bacteria; kingdom Pseudomonadati; phylum Bacteroidota; class Cytophagia; order Cytophagales; family Hymenobacteraceae; genus Hymenobacter; species Hymenobacter oligotrophus. The sequence continues at coordinate 518,280 of NZ_CP032317.1, forward strand.
CGCGCACGTGGCTCTCGATGGCGCGGCGCAGCTGCGTGGCCGCCGAAGCCGACGCATCGGCCGTGGCGTGGCGCAAACCGGCCATAAACTCGTCGGCCAAGCGGAAGCAAATGCGGTGCAGAATTTCCTCCTTCGAGCGGATGTGCGAGTAAATGCTGCCCGCTTCGATACCTAGGGCCGCTGCCAACTCGCGCATGCTGGTAGCAGCGTACCCGCGCCGACGAAACAGGGCCGTGGCCGTTTGGTCGATCTGGGCTTTGCGCGAAAGGGTAGGAGCCGTAGTTTCCATATTTGCTATATGCTAACAAATGTATGGTTCCTAACGTTCGTTAGCAAGGCCAGGTTGCTTTTTTTGCAAACGATTGCAGAACCCAGCAGCGCGGCGCATCAGCGTTAAGGTATGAAGTATTTCGAGCTGAACAATTAAGCTGCTTGCTGGGCTATTGTTTCGCTGATTTATCCCTATAGCCAAAGCCAATGGTTGCTACTGAGCGCCGAAGGGGCAGGTTTTCGCGCAAAACTGCCGACACAGGCTACCTTTGCGCCCCTTGCACCGTAGTGCTACCGTTATGTCAGAACAAGTCACCCCGCTTAATCAAGTCGGCGAAATCGGCCTGATTCGCCTGATCCAAGATACCATTACGCTGCACCAACCCAGCACGGTGCTCGGCATCGGCGACGACGCAGCCATTGTGGCGCCGCCCGCCGAGCACGAGGTGGTCGTCAGCACCGATTTGCTCGTGGAAGGCGTGCATTTCGATCTGATGTTTTGCCCGCTGAAGCACCTAGGCTACAAAGCCGTGGCCGTAAACGTATCGGACATTGCCGCCATGAACGCGCTGCCCACCCAAATTACCGTGAGCCTGGCCTTGCCGGCGCGTTTCTCGGTGGAGGCGGTGCAGGAGTTTTACGAAGGCGTGCGCCTGGCCAGCGAGGCCTACCGCGTGGATGTGATTGGCGGTGATACCACGGCCTCGCGCGCGGGTTTGGTTATTTCGGTTACGGCCATGGGTACGGTGGCCCGCGGCAAAGCCGTGCGCCGCAGCGGTGCCAAAGTAAACGACCTCATTTGCGTAACCGGCGACCTAGGCGGTGCCTACCTCGGCTTGCAAATTCTGGAGCGCGAAAAGCAAGCCTACCTCGCCGACCCCGAAACGCAGCCCAACCTGGCCGCCTACGACTACGTGGTGCAGCGCCAGCTTCGGCCCGAAGCCCGCATGGATGTGGTGCATATGCTGCACGACATGGAGGTAGTGCCCACAAGCATGATTGATATTTCCGACGGGCTGGCCTCCGAAATCATGCACCTGTGCGCGGCCTCGGGCGTAGGCGCTACCATATTCTCCGACCGCCTGCCTGCCGACCAGCAGGTGTACGACGTAGCCGACGAGTTCCGCCTCGACCCGGTGATGTGCGTGCTCAACGGCGGCGAAGACTACGAACTGCTCTTTACGGTACCGCTCACCGATTTCGATAAGCTTAAAAACCACCCCGATATCACCATCATCGGCAAGGTTACCGAGGCTTCGGAGGGCGCAATTTTGGCTACCAAAGGTGGCAACGCCGTGCCGCTGCGGGCGCAAGGCTGGTCGCACTTCGGCAAATAGCCCGCGGAGGCTGGCTTAGCGGTCGAGCCATTTGCGCAGCGCGGGGGTAAGGGCAGCACTGGCAGCCAGTACGGTGCTGCTGTTGCGGATGCGCACGGCCAGCCGGTGGTTAAAGTAAGGCTCGGCCCGCTCCACGTAGCGGATGTTGACCAGCTCACTGCGATTCAGGCGAAAAAACAACCTAGGGTCCAGCTCGTCGGCAATTTCCGAAAGGGTGCCGGTAAGCGCGTGCCGGGCCCCTTGTTGGTCGTAGGCCAGCACCACGCCTTCGTCGGCTTGCAAGTAGGCCACTTCCTCCACGGGCAGCACGTACAGGGTGTTGCGCAGCCGCACCGAAAAGCGCTGCCGGAAGCTTTTGGCGGTGTGTTGTAGGGCTTGCCGCAGCTCCAGCACCAGCTCGTGCGTGAGCACGGGCGGGGCCGCCGGGGCCGGGCGCAAAGCGTGGTATTTGTCGAGTGCTGCGCGAAATTGCCCGAAGTCGAACGGCTTGAGCAAGTAGCCGATGCCATTGACCTGAAATGCCTGCAGCAGAAACTGGTCGTAGGCGGTGATAAAAATGATAGGGCAGGTAACGGCCACTTGCTGGTAAAGCGTGAACACGTTGCCATCGAGCAGCTCCACATCCGAAAATACCAGCTCGGGCATGGGATGCTGCTGCAGCCACGCCCGGGCCCGCGCAATGCTGCGCACGGTGTGCACCTCCGCGCTCAGGCCGTAATCGGCAATGAACTGCTGAATTTGCTGAGCCGTCAGGAGCTCGTCTTCGATGATCAGTATGGTCATGCGGCAAACGGAGTGGGTCGGGCGGCCACCAAAGGCACCGTCACGCTGAAATAAGCAGTTTGCGTCACCTCGATGTCGCGCTCGGTTAGCCAGCGGTATTGCTCGGCAAGGTTGGCAAGGCCGGTGCCGGTGGAGTCGGGCGGCTCGGGCTTGGGGCGCAGCAAGTTGCTGGCCGTAAGGGCTTCGGTACCAAGTTGCAGCCGAATAATCAGCGGGTCCTCGTCGTCGGCGCAATTGTGTTTGATGGCGTTTTCGATGAGCAGCTGCAAGGTGCCCGGCACCACGTACCGCGCCTGGGCATCGAAGCCGGGCGCCGGTTCGGGCACCAGCACGTAGGCTTCGCCGAAGCGCTGCCGCAGCAGGTACAGGTATTCCTCGGCAAAGGCCAGCTCATCGGCCAAGGGCACGAGGTAGTCGTCTTTGTGGCGGATGAGGTAGCGGTACAGGGCCGCAAACCGGCGCAGGTAGTCGCTGGCCGTGCTGGGGTCGCGTAGGATGAGCACCCCCAGCACGTTGAGGTTGTTGAACAGAAAATGCGGGTCGAGCTGGGCTTTAAGGCGGCGCAACTCGCTTTCGGCCTGGGCTTTTTGAGCCCCTAGGTACCGCTGCTGGGTATCGTAGTAACGCTTGCCGGCCAGCACCACGCCCAGCAGCGCGTAACTGCGGGCGTGGTTGATGACGGCGCTCAGCAGGCCCAACGGGCTCAGTGGCCATTGGGTGCGCAAAATAAGGTTGAACCCGAAGTGGTAGCATAAGCCCATCAGGCCCAAATAACCTAGGGCCAGGAGCGCTACTTGGCGCCAGCGGCCTGCCAGCGCCTGCGGCAGCAGCCCAAAAAGCAGGCCGTACACGGTGGCCGTATCGAGCAACACGCTGAACAGCGTACCGGCCAACGCGCGCGGCCAGGGCGCAATTTGCAGGTACGCAACGAGCAGCACCGGGGCCACCACCAGCCAGTAGCCGGCGGTGGTGCGCCAATCGGTGCGGGCGGGCGCCGCGGCGGCTAGGTTAAACAAGCGGGAGGTAGCCAGGGCCACGCGGGAGGTTGGGAGCATCTAGGGCAGCAGCGGTTGGGTCATGTCGGAGTCGCGCACCAGCAGCAAATATTGAACATAAGCTGCCGCTGGCAACCGGTCGTCGAGGCGCATTTGTTGCTCGGGCGGCATTTGCGGGGCGTAGGTTACCTGCAAGGGCCGGCCAAAGTTGGCTGTCGGGAACAGCGTAACGGCGCTCGGGCGCGAAGCCGCTTTCAGCGAATCAATTCCAACCACGCGCACCAGCGGCCCATCGTGGTTGAATTTGTCGGTGCTGGTGAAGGGCTGCCCGGGCGTGCGCCAGGCCGCCGGCAAGCCCTGGCTGGGGTACATCATGCGGCAGCCGGAGTACGTGCACAGCAACGACACCACCCGGGCCTTAACCGGCGAGGGTGCCTGCTGCAGGCGGGCGGCCAAGGGCAGCGCGGCCCGCTGAATAGGGCCCTGCAGCACGTGCGCCAGGCCCCACATGCCGTAAAGTTTTTCGTTGGCCAGGTTAAGCTGTTGGTACAAAGCCAGAAAGTTGGCGTGCAGCACATCTTCGCGCCCGCCCGGTTTGCGCCCAGCATAGGCTACGTTGGTGAGCAAGTGGCGCAGCTCGTTGTACAAAGGAGCCAGGCGGGCCGACGGGGTGTGGCCTAGGTGCTCCAGCGCCCGCGCGGCCTGGGCAACCTCAGGCCGACCTAGGCGCAGGTGGTGCGCAACCGAATCGAGGCGGAGTTGCAGGGCCACGGGCAGCGGCTGGCTGCGGGCACGCAGGGCCAGAAACTCGCCGGCCAGCGAAAAATCCTGCAAGCCATCGATGCCCACAAAGCGAATACGCCGGGCCCGCGGCAGGCTTTGGTTGAGCTGCCGGATGCGCTGCACCTTCTGGTAAAAGTCGCGGTTGCCCCACTGCTGGTGCTGCTGCACCCAGCTGCGGAACACGCGCTTGAGCTGGGCTTCGTCGCCGGTGCGCAGGTACTCGTTCAGGTAGTAAGCCTTGGGCTGATCTACTTCGGCCAGGTAGTAGCGCAGGCCCAGGCGCTGGTTTAGGTGCTTGAGTAGGGCAAAGTCCAGTTCCTGCGGTTTTTGTACGCCGTGGGCTTCGCCCAGCAGAAATACTTGTTTGTCGTAGAAATCGGCGGTTAGCAGACGCACATCTATCAGCTCGGCCAGCTCGGGGGCGGCAGCTGTGGGCGTGCGTTGGGCCGGAGCCTGATGGGGAGTAGCGAAGCTCAACAAGCTGACCAATAGGGCAGCGGCGCAAGCGCTGGATCGTAACATGGCAAGGCGGTTTTGGGGGTGAAACATGCCCAAAGCACCGCCGCGGATGCCCGGTTTAAGGCCATCATTCCCATCAAGCGCCGAAAAAAGCCGCCGAGTCCGGGAAAAAACCCTTCGAACTCGGCGGCTTGCAGGTTGTTTGGCGGCGCGTAACTGGCCGTGACCTTAGTCTTCGGGGTACGGCACGAAGACGAACTTCGTGAACTCACCATCGACCACGAACAGGCAGCAGAACTCGTCGGGGTCTTTGTAGGCACGCTCAAAGTCGTCGATGTGCTCGAGCGAAATCACGCCTTGCTGCACAAAAATGTCGAGGTACGAGGCCAGCACGTACCACTCGGTTTCCATCTCGTCGGGCGAGATGAGCAGCGAGCCGAAAGGCACCGGAATGCGCGCAAACACAAAGATGGGGTGCTTGGAGATGTCGCGGCGGCGAATCTGGTACGAGGCTTCCTTGAGGGTGTCGGCAACTACGGCAAAGTCCTTGGTAATGGTGCCGAGGTATTTGCCGCTCAGCTCGGGGTCGTTGGCGTAATCCATGGTCAGTAAAAAGCTCGGGGCTTGAAGTTCAGGTTAAACAGCCTTTTGGTACGCAGGCTTCGGGGCAAAGCGGTCGGCCACTTTTTTGCCCAGCCGTATGGCCGGCCGCTCCACCAAGATGTTAAAGACGGTAGATGCAATCAGGGTTCCGACCACCACAAAGGACAGCAGCACCCAGTACACGCGCCGCTCGCCGCCGATAAGCGAAGCGAGGTAATCCCAGCGGTCCATCACGAAGATGACGAACAGCCAGTGCAGCAGGTATAGGCTATACGAAATGCGACCTAGGAAAAGTAGCGGCCGAATAGTGAGCCAGCGTTGCAGCAGCGGTTGGTTGATGACAAGGGCCAAAATGGCACCCGCAGCCAATCCCGTAAAGTGAAACAAATCGAGGCGGAACAAGCTCAGCCAGTAGTTCGGGATGTCGCCCAGGGGGTAAATGCGCGTAATGTGCCGGACGGAATACAGCGCGAAAATCAGCAGGTAAATGCCGTAGCGGTAGGGGTACCAGCGGGCCTTTTTGATGTCGTACTGCTCGATGTTGCGGAAATAATACGTGAGCAGCATGCCCAGCCCAAAGTGCAGCACGGCCCAACTAAACGCGCCGGTGGCAAGGATGACCAGCAGCAGGCTCACGAACATAACGCGGCTGTTGCGGAGCAGCAGGGCCAGAAAAGGCACCAGCAACGACACCACCATTTCGACCTCGAGCGTCCAGGCCGGCAGGTACAGATCGTGCTTGCCCCTGATCAGCAAAGCCTCTTCAACCCAATGGGTTTCGTTGGTAACGAATTGGCGCACCAGCAGCCCTAGGTCGTCGGCACGGTGGTTGTAGAGGTAGTACAAAGCCAGTGCGGCCAGAAAAGGCACGTACAAGCGCACCACGCGGTTGAGCACGTACTGCCGAAAGTGGGGCCCGTCGATTTTAACCGATTCGTCGGGGTGGAAGTATTTCCACGATAGCACCAATCCGCTGAGCACGAAAAACAGCGAAACCGCGTCGCTGCCGTTGAACACCATCGAGCCCAGTTTGTAACCTAGGGTCTCGCTCCAACGCCAACCAATAAAGTGATAAATCATTACGGAAAAGGCCGCTAAGCCCCTCACGCTATCCAGATACTCAACTCGACGCATACGCAGCGTGGTTCACCGATAAGGCCAGCGCGCTATCTGCCCGCTGTTCATCCGCCAAAAATCCGCAGAATTTCCGGGTATAGCGTATGGGCCGCTGCACATATCTGCTGCGAAGCCCGATTCTTTAGGCAAAGCCGACGGCTACTAACGCACACGCCCACGCACAACTCAAACACCCGTAGGCTAAGCTTCAGGGAGAAACTTGGCATTCTGAAGCCGCGGGCTATAGTAGGTATTATCCGAAACGCATGTGGTGCAGTTGTCGGGTTGTTTGCCGCGCCCAATGGCAGCTCTTGCCTAGGTCGTGCGGTGCACCTTACCTAGGCTGCGGCCAAGTGCTGGTTGATGCGCGATATGAGCAGGCGCAGCACCGTAGCGCTTGCCACGCCACTCAGGTTGTTGGCATGGGATTATGCAGTAACTGCATCATGTTGATTGTTGCTATCAGACGTTTCAGCTTGCGTTGATTAGAGCCAAAATAGAAAGGTAGTCTGGCTTTTACTGTGCCACCGTGCACAACATTCAGGTAAATATTGTCCTGATCTAGCAATACCGTGAGCGTTTGCCCTGCGCCCCTCCACCATTTGTTGTTGGCACCAGCGGTAATACAGTAGCGGGTATTGGAAATGATTTGCCAGCCGAGCTTTTGTATTGCTAACTCTACAAGCCTTTGGTTTTCAGTTGCGCCAAGACCGCTTTTAATAACCGTTAGGTCATTTTCGTGCCGCAAGCAGTATACCGCATAAGCTGGCATACTACAGGCTACCAGAAAATATAATGGCCATTTCGTACCCATACCACCTTGCTGAAACAGCAAAAAGGAGCTTATAATCCAAAGCCCAGAAACCTGAATAAGTCCAACTAGGTCACCTGCCCAGTCTCGTTTGTGCACCAGGACGCCAGTCTTGATGGATGTCGCCAAATCTGTTCGCCTCATGCTTATTTAGCTATACCTGTGCTTAGCAATTATCATGTAGTCGGTCCATAGTCCCACCATACATAAGCGAGGAGCTCAAAGTCGCTACTTTGTCGCGTTACCGAAATTTTAAAAGGTAGAGTTAAAGTTGATTAGCCATAAAAGAAATGCAAACTCGATAAAAAAGCGCAGCCAAAGCAGATGCTCCGGCTGCGCTCAGCATTACAATACCGCAGACTACTTCAGCTCCAGTAGCACCACGTTCTCCACGTGGTGCGTGTGCGGGAACATATCCACCGGCTGCACGCGCGTAACGCGGTAGGTGTCGGCCAGCAGCTCCAGGTCGCGGGCTTGGGTGGCGGGGTTGCAGCTCACGTACACGATGCGCGGGGCGCGCAGCTCGATGAGGCGGTTTACCACATCTGCGTGCATGCCGGCGCGGGGCGGGTCGGTGATGATAACATCGGGGCGGCCGTGCTCGTCGGTAAACTCCTTGGTGAGTACATCCTTCATGTCGCCGGCGTAGAACTTGGTGTTCTGTACGCCGTTGATTTGCGAGTTCAGCTTAGCGTCTTCGATGGCCTGCGCCACGTACTCCACGCCGATTACCTCGCGGGCCTGCTTGGCTACGAAGTTGGCAATGGTGCCGGCGCCGGTGTAGAGGTCGTACACCAGCTCCGAGCCGGTGAGGCCGGCAAAGTCGCGGGCAATTTTGTACAGCTCGTAGGCTTGCTCGGAGTTGGTTTGGTAGAACGACTTCGGCCCCACCCGGAAGCGCAAGCCTTCCATCTCCTCGTGGATGTAGGGCAGGCCTTTGTAGCACACCACTTCCAGGCCGTCGAGCGAGTCGTTGCCCTTGTCGTTGAGCACGTAGTTCATCGACGTGATTTCCGGGAACAGCTCCAGCAGGTGGTCCAGAATCACCGGAATCATTTGGTGCTGGCGGTAGAACGCGGCCACCACCATGATTTCGCCAGTGCTCTTGGCCGTGCGAATGGTGAGCGTGCGCAGCAGCCCGGTGTGCTTCATCAGGTTGCCGAAGCGCAGGTTGTTGGTGCGCGCGTAGTCGCGGAACGCCAGGCGAATCTGGTTGCTCGGGTCGGGCTGCAGCCAGCAGTGCTGAATGTCGATGATCTTATCGAAGCGCGAGGGCAGGTGGTAGCCCAGTACGCGGCGGTCGTACTGCTGGGTTTCGTCGGCAATCTGCTCCGAGGTCAACCAGCCGTTGTAGCTGAAGGTGTACTCCAGCTTGTTGCGGTAATAGGTGGTTTCCTTTGAGCCAAGGATGGGCATAATCTCGGGCAGCTCAACCTTGCCAATGCGCTGCAGGGTGTCCTCCACCTGTTGCTGCTTGTACTGCAGCTGGGTTTCGTAGCCTAGGTGCTGCCACTTGCAGCCCCCGCAGGTGCCAAAGTGCAGGCAGAAGGGTTGCACGCGCAGCTCCGAGTACTTGTGGAAGTGCACGGGCACGGCTTCCAGAAAGCTCTTTTTCGACTTGGTGATGCGCAGGTCGACCACGTCGCCGGGCGCCACACCCGACACGAAAATGACGAGGTTGTTGTGGCGCACAAGGCATTTGCCCTCGGCTACCATGTCTTGTATTACCACTTCGCGGAGGTCCTCCGCGGGGATCTTCTTCGGATTGGGCATTACTTGATTCACAAGCGCAAAGATAGCCCACGGATGGTTGTGGAGGAGGCCGCTCGCCCGGATTTCGGATGGCACCCATGTGCCTCAGCAGCTGCCACCTTATCGCTTGGCTTTTCCCTAGGTGCCGTTTGCTTTATTCCCGGTAAGGGTCCATAATGCCCGAAGAAACATACTCGAGTTTGCGCCAAAACTGCCCCGGATTTACGCCGCCCATAAACTCGTTGCTGTACAAAACAACTTGCTCAAAGTCGTCGGGGTTGCGGCTGCGCTTCACCAGAACTTTGGCCCGCAACTTCGTTTGAAATTCGCCCTCGAAAGCCGGGGCCGCAAACTGCCAGTAGTGGCTGGCGGGCAAATAAACCGTGTGGTCGCTGTTGCCGCAGGAGCTGCCGGGCACGTACTCAATATCCTGCCATTGCCCCGCGGGGTTGAGGGCCTGCACCGTGAGGTACAACAAGCCGTCCTGCGCGCTGAAAAAGACCGTGTCGGCGGTGGTGTTGGCCAGCTGCATAACGGCGGCCGCGCGCGCCCCGGTTGCCGGTGAGCTGGGTTGTGGCGGCACCGTAAAGCTGAGCGCGCCGGCCCGAAAGGATAACTCACCGATTGGCTGCGGCTTATTGGTCGACTTGGCGTGGCCGCCCACACCGCCGTAACGCTCTAGCTCGGCCGGCGAGGCGGCACCGTAGGTTGCCCGGCGCATGTAATCGAGGTTTAGGGCAACCTGGGCAAGCGTATCGCCGGGCGGTTGTTGCCATACCACGGTTCCGGCAGCATCGATGTAAGCCAACCGGTTGTCGAGCACCGCCAGCCTAAGCTCGGTGCCGGTGCCCGCCGGCTCGCCAATTTGCTGGAAGCGCGGGCTGACAAGGGCGTTGGTTTTCAAGTCCCAGTAGCCGATCCGGTAATCGTACTGATTTTCTGCTTGGCTTACGTTGACGCTGAAGTACAAACGGTTGCCTAGGCGAAAAGCATCGTCGAAGGAAAACGGAAACTCCCGCGGCCCCAGCACGAAACGCCCGCTGGTATCGATGGCGCCAATACCGGCAGCGGTGCGCACCAAGGCCCATCCGCCAGCGAAGACATCGTCCGACGAGTGATTTCTTTCGAAATATATTTCCTCAATTACAGCGGTATTAAGCAAGCGGCCCCGCTTATCCAGCACCTGCCACTGGCCTTTTGAAGTTTGGGCGATGGTTTGGTTGGCGGGGTACGGCGCCAAGCGGATCAGGTCTTTGCTGCTGAACAACAGCTGGCCCCGTACATCCATCAGGCCCACTTGCTTGGTGCGCTGCTGCCGCCGGTACGATTGGCCCCGGTACGTTTCAACGGCCACTACACCGCTGCCGAAACCGGAGGCCTCGTGCGCTACGCGCATTTGCGTGGCCGGCAGCCGCAACACCAGCTCGCCCGCAGGATTGATAAACCCATCGTCATCGGTTGCCGTGGGCGAGGAAGCAGGAATGTCGACCTTTGCCAAACCCTCCTGAAAAGGCTCGATTTGGTGGTAACGCCCGAAGGGCACTACCAGCCGGCCCTGCCAATCGATTACGCCCCGGCCGGCCGAGCGGTATTTTTCGTCGGGGACGTTGGGCAGCAGCCATTCGGTTACTATCGCCCGCTCGTGGCTAAATGCGCTGATGGCGCTGTACACCGTATCAATCAACAGCCGGCCTTGCGGACTCAGCACGCCTTGCCGGCCCGTGCGCGTGGTAGCAATAAGGTAATCCGGGCCTGCTTCGCCAAAGTGAGTTTCCCAGCTTTGGTACGCGCCCTGGAACTGCACCTGGCCTGTCGGGTTGATAAGCAAGGGCGTGCCGTTGCGCCACACCGTGGCGTAGCCGTGCCGGAAGGGCTCTGCGTAATCGTAGGCCGCTGCAATTGCAAACGCCCCCTGGGCATCGATGTACCCGTAGCGGCCGTGTTGGCGCACAGCGGCCAGCCCTTCCGAAAACGGTTGTGCGCGCACAAAGCGCGGAGCAATAGCCACTTTGCCGTTCGCATCGAGGTAGCCCCAGCGTTGGCCCTGCACAAAGGCCAGGCGCACGGGCGCGGAGGCGCGGGTGGCGTCAATCAGCAAGCTGCCGCGGCCTTGCCTGGCTTGGGTGGTATCAATTGAGAGCCGAATGGCCTGGCTGCCGCGGTGCGCCCACATTAGCAACGGCTGCCGGCGGTTGGCTTCGGGCTCGAAGCTGAGGTTGTGAATAGCCTGGCTTGTTGCGCAAAAGCTAACAAGCAACATCAGAAATAGTAGCACGGAGCGCATGGGCACTAGTTACAGGATAAAACCGGGATTGGCCGCAAACAAAAAACGCCCCCGGGTGGGAGCGTTTTTTTGTTTGTGCCTGCTAGCATTTGTTAGCGCACTACCTCAAACCAGCCTTTGGTGGTTTGGCCGTTGCTCTGCTTGAACTCGAAGTAGTAGGAGCCGGCGGGCTGGTTGTCGGCGCCCCAGGTGTTGCGGTAGTTGCTGGTGCGGTACACCTGCTTGCCCCAACGGTTGAACACCGCAAAGCTGTTGCCGGGGTACAGCTCCACGCTCCGGATGAAGAACACGTCGTTGAGCCCGTCGCCGTTGGGCGTAATCACGTTGTAGAACGCCAGCTGGTTTTCAAACAACGCGTCGGCCTGGTTCGACCACGCCTCGCGGGGCTGCGCCTGCGTGCCAATGGCCTTCACGCGGAAGCCCTGGTTGAAGCCGGCAAGGCTGCTGGCAAAGCTGGCAGTGTAGGTGCTGCTGGCCGTGGCCGGCACGGTGGTTATGAGTTGCAGCTGGCCGCCGTCGGCGGTGCGGTACACCTCGTAGCGCGCCACCGGAAAGCCTAGGTAGGCGCTCCATCGCAGGGCCACTTTGCCTTCGGTGCGGGCCTGGCCGGGGTCGGCGCCGGTAAGCTCCAGGCGCATGGTGGTGTGTTGGGTGCTGCTGAGGGTGGTGCCGCAGGCGTTTACCAAGTCGAGGCGGTATTCGTAGGCCTTGTCATCGGCGTTTACGCCGGCATCGGTGTAAGCGGCGGCGGTGTTGGCCACGGTGCCCACCTGCACAAAAGCCGTGGTGGTGCCGGCGTCGCGGCGCATGATGCGTACCTGGTTGGGCGAGTTGGCGTTGTTGGGCACGTTGAGCGCCAGCGTAATGCGGCGGTCGTCCTGCAAATCAACCGAAGCCGTGTTCAGGGCCACGGTAGCATTGTCGAGTACTACGTTGAACGTAGCCGCGCAGCCCACCGCCGACGACTCCGTTACCGACACGCTGCGGGCAGTGGCCGTGGCATCGAAATCGACCTGCACCCGCTCGGTGCCCTGGCCGCTCACCACGGTGCCGCCCGTAATCGTCCATTGGTACGTGCTGCCGGCGGTGCCGGCCAGCGAGTAGCCTAGGCCCGTAAACGAACCAGGGCATACACTGCGCGGGCCCGCCACGGCCGCCGGCGTAAGCTGCGGCAGCACCGTGAACTGGAAGGTAGCAGGCACGCCCGTGCACCCTAGGTCGTTGGTTTCGCGCACCGTGAGGGTGTAGGTTACGGGGGCCGTTACGGCGGCAGGAGCCGGCACCGCAAACGTGGCCGTGGTGCCCGTGGCGGCCAGCGCCACGGGGGCTCCGCTGCCTTGCTGCACTGCCCACGCAAACGTGGAGGTGCTGGCGCCCGGCACTGAGAAGCTTACCGAGCCCGCGCCGGCGCACACGCGCCTAGGTCCGGCAATGGCCGCGGCCGCCGGGGAGGGCAGCACCGTTACGTACAAGGTATCGGAGGTGCCAAGGCAGCGCACCGAGCCCGGTTGGCTGGTTTCGGTTACCACAATTTTGCCCGTGCCGGGGCGCGTCCACTGTACTTGCAGGCTGGCTTGGTTGGTGCCCACCTGCGTGCCGCCGATAATTTGCCAGGCGTAGCTCGAGCCGTTGGTGAATTGCGTTTGGTAGGTAAAGGGGCCATCGGTTTGGCACACGCGCGTGGGGCCGGTGGGGCGCGCGGTAGCCAGCAGCTGGTTGATGCGCACCGGGAACACCACCGTGTCGGAAGAACAGCCCGCTTGGTTGAAGCGGAAAGCGCGCAGGCTGGCGTTGGCGTTGGTATTGCCCCAGTTTACGGTAACGCTGCTGGTGCCTTGGCCGCCGCTGATGGTGCCGCCCTCCACAAGCCACTGATAGCCCGTGCCGCGCGGGTTGCTGATGCTGTACGCAACCCCGCTAGCCTGCGGACAAACCGAGGCGCTGCCCTGAATGGGGTCGGCCTCCGGGCGCGGGTTTACGCGCACCAGCACCGAGTCGCGGGCCGAGCAGCCCTGGGCCGTGGTGGCCGTCAGGAACAGCTTCAGAGTTTGCGAAGTGGCTACGTTGGGGGCCGTAAATGTGGGCTGCGCCGTGGCCGCGCTGCTCAGGCCGGCGGCCGGGCTCCACTGGTACGTGTAGCCACCTAGGGCGGCCGCGCCCAAGCGCACCCGCTGGCCGGCACACACCGTTACATCGGGGCCGGCATCGGCAGTGGCGGCGGGGTTCAGGGTAACTATTACTTGGCTGGCGGCGCTGCAACCCTGCGCCGAGGTAGCCACCACCGTGTAGGTAAGCGTTTGCGGGACCGCGCCCGCGGCCAGCGTTTGGCTGAATACGGGCTGCGCCGCCGTGGGGCTGCTGAGGCCGGCGGCCGGGCTCCACTGGTACGTGTAGCCGGTTACGGCTGCGCTACCTAGGGTGGTTTGCTCGCCCGAGCACAGGGCCCGGTTTGGCCCCGCGTTGGCTACCACAGCCGGATTTACCGTTACCGTAACGCGGCCGTTGGAGCACGGCGCGCCCGGCGAGGTTACGGTGTAAGTGGTGGTTCGCGTGGGCGACACCGTGATGCTGCTGCCCGTGAAGGTTTGCCCATCGCCCGTCCACACAAAGGTGCTGGCGCCGCTGGCCGTGAGGGTTACGGGCTGGCCCGCGCAAATAGTTGGCGCCGAAGGCGTAACGCCCAGGGCAACCGCCGGCAGAATGTTGATGACGCTGGTAGCCGAGTCGCTGAGGCAGCCCAGCGCGGAGCGGTTGCGCACCGATACCCGCCCTTGGCCGCTGCCGTTCCACAGCACTTGTACCGAGGAGCCGTTGCTCGGGCCCTGAATAACACCGCCCTGCACGCGCCAGCTGTAGCCGTTGGTTGGGGCCGGGCCCGCGGCGGTGTAGGTATACGTGCGCGAAAGGTCGCAGAGCTCCTGCGTGCCCGTGAGGCCCGTGGGAGCAGCGGTTTTCGTTACAAAAATCTGAAATACCTCGGCCACGGTTTTCGAGCCGCAGGCCGCATCGGTAGCCGTTACGGCCACGTCGTAGGGGTTGGGGCGGGCCTCGCCGCAGCGCGGCGTAAAGCTGAACTGCCCGCTGGCGTTGCCGTTGCCCGATACGGTAACCGTGCCGGTGCTGGCGCCGGGTGCGATGGTGCCTGGCGAACCGGCAAACGTGGCGTTGAACCCGTTGGCCCCGTCGAGCAAGCCGCTGTTCACGCGCAGGCTCACGGGGTTGTTGTCGGCATCGGTGGCGGCCAAATTAAAGGCCAGTGTTTGGCCCTCTTCGATGGTAAACGTGCGCTGACCTAGGGTTGCCTGCGTAAACTGCGGACTTCGGTTGGGCGCGCAGGGCCGCACCACCAGCTGCACGTCGCGCCGGGTGGTGCCCACTTGCACTTCGGTACCGTTGATGCGCCGGTACTCCTTCACATCAATGGCCACCACGTACTTGCCCATGTTGGTAGCGGCAAACCGGGCAATGCCGGTGCTGGCATTGAGGGCGGCGTAGTTGCCCACGCCCGGCCCAAACGGATTCACGGCGCTAAAGCCCGGCAGGTACTGAACCGGCACCGGCGGCAGCACAAAGTTGGGGAAAGGGGCATTGCCCGCCGCTGGCGTGCCGAAGGTGTAAATCAGCCGGTCGCCGTCGGCGTCGAAAGCGTTGTTGATGATAACAGTCGTATCGCCCTGGCATACCACCACCACGGCCGTATCCGAAAAAACCGGCGAGGTGTTCGGAATGAGCGGCGGGGCCATTTCCGTGTACAACGACATGTTGGTGTTGCCCGGGCTGACGATGTTGTTCACGTCGTTGTTGCGGGCAATGTCGCTGTAGAAAGCGTAGTAGCCCTCAAACGAAACCGGCAGGTTTACCACGGCCGTGTACTTGGCCAGCGTAACCGGTACGTTGCCGCCCGGAATGGTGCAGCCCCCCGGCAAGCTGGGGTTGATGCGGACCGTGCTGGTGCGCGGAATGCGCAAGAGGCCACCCGTAGCAAACGGGCTGTTGACGGTTGTGAGCGGAATGCGGGCGTTAGACAGCGGCGATTTGTTGTAGATGGATACATCCACATCGGGGCGGCCCAGGCCGTTCGGGGTGGCCGGGCTGTCGGAGTTCACGTACACCACCACCGTAATTTGGTAGCGAAACGGCGCCGCCTGCGGGCCGTTGGCATCCAAAAACTTGTACTGCATTTCGCCGCCCAGCAAGTGCGAACCTAGGGCGGCGCTGCCACTCCACAGAAACAGTACAAACCACAAAGCTCCAAAGCGGAGTAAAGATTTCATCATATAATGCCTAAGAGAGAAGCTCATGAAGACACCGGCGGCGGGCCGCTGGCTCGCAGCGGCCCGCCGCTCAGGCGCCGTATTAGTTGCGCACCACGCGCCGGGTTACTTGCTCGCCGTTGGGAGCCGTGAGGCGCAGCAGGTACACGCCCTGCGCCACCGCCGACAAATCGAGCGTGGCGGCTTTGGCACCTCCTAGCTGCACGGCCTGCCGCCGTACTTCGCTACCTAGGAGGGTTTCGAGGGCGGCGGTGTAGGAGCCGGCCGGGGCCGCGGGCAGTTGCAGCGTCAGCAGGCCATCGGTGGTGGGGTTCGGAAACACGGCCAACCCCGCCATGGCTTTCGGCTCGCGCACGGGCAGCGCCGAGGTGATGTTAATGGAGTAATCCTCCGTTTCGGAGTTAAGCTGGTTGGTGATGCACGGGAAAGCGAAATTGGTATTGAGGCGCATCACCACGCGCATGCGCGTGAAACCGATAGTGGTGGGGGTAACAGGCACCAAAAACGAGCCGGTAGTGGTGCCGTTGGTGGTGGCGTTCAGCACCATTTCCACCGATTCGAAAACCCCGTCGCGGTTGTAGTCGATCCAGGCCGTTACGGTGCGGCCAAAATTAGTAGAGGCCGCCACGCTCAGGGTGTAGTTCAGGCCCGTACGCAGGTCTATTACTTCGCGCGTAAAGTTGCCGTAGCCGCCGCTGTTGGCGCCCGAAGCGTTGCTGTACGGCGTGGTCAAATGGCCGCCGTTCAGGCTTACGTTGGTTATCCAAACGCCTTGGTTGGTGCCGTTGGAGGCGCAGTACTGCACACACGGCACCGTAAGGGCCACGTGCCGGCGCTTCGTGATGCTTTGCACGCCGAAACTGTTGGTAACGGTCAGGCTGACATCGAACACGCCCGATTTGGTGTAGGTATGCGTGGGGTTTTGCTGCGTGGAGGTGTTGCCGTCGCCGAAGTTCCAGAGCCAGCTGGTAGGCAGGTTCTGGCTGTCGTCGCTGAAGCGCACCGTGCTCGTGCAAGTGTTGGCGTAATCGGAGCTGAACTCGGCAACCGGGGGCTGGGTGTTAGCTTGTACCAGCACGCTGTAGTCGTGGGTTTGGCCGTGTTGCAGGTTGGAGCAGGCATTGAAGCCCGAGCCCACAAAGTCCGACATAATGCGCAGGCGCAGCGGCACGTTCTTCTGGGCTGCGCCCGGAATGGTGATGGTGCCCCTAACCGGTGACGGCTGATTTAGCGAGGTAAGCAGCAGTTCGCTGTTCGCAAATTGCCCGTCGTTGTTGGTGTCGAGCCACACGCGCGTATCCTGGTTGTTGGTGCCGGTTTGCAGCGTAAGGGTGTAACGATTGCCTTCGGTTAGGGTAACCTTGCCCGTGCAAGTAAAATCCTGGTAGCCCGCGGTGGGGTTGGTGGCGGTGTTGGTGAGGGTGCCCAACTGCACCTGCGTAATGCCGTAACCGCAGCAGGCATTGCTGGTTTGCGGCGTGCAGCTGGCCGCTGCCGGCAATTGGTTGTCGTAGCGGATGTAGTTGGCGCGCGTTACCGTGTTGGTACCCGCGCTGTTGGTAGCCGTGAGCGTAACGCTGTACGTGCCGGGCTGGGCGTAGCACTTGTTGGGGTTTTGCTGCGTGGAGGTAGTGCCGTCGCCGAAGTCCCACAGCCAACTAGTTGGCGCGTTGGTGCTTTGGTCGGTAAGCTGCACGCAGCCCGAGCACGTGGTGGTGCGGTCGGCCACGAAGGACGCAACGGGCGCCTGCGTGTTGGCTTGCAGCGTTACGCGGTAGTCCTCGGTTTGGGAGTACTGCGAGGTGGAGCAAGGAGTGGGCTCGGGCGCGTTCACGTAATCGGCCGACACGCGCATGCGCAGAGCCGTGCCAAGGGTAGCGCCGGCCGGCACCCGCACGGTGCCGCTTTGCACGCCCTTGCCCGAAGCGCTAAACACCAACTCGCCGCCGCTGCCGGTGGAGGTGTTGCTGAACTGCCCGTCGTTGTTAAGGTCAATCCACACGCGCACGTGCTCGTTTACCGAGGCGTTGGTGCGCACGGCTATCGGGTAGTCCTGGCCTATCACCAAACTTGTACCGATGGTACACGCATAATCGCGGTAGCCCTCCTGCACGCCGAGGGTGGTGTTGGTAATGTTGCCCAGCGTTACGTTGAAAATGCCCATGTTGAAGGCGTACGACGTGCTGGGTGCCGAGCCCGGCGTGCACGCGCTTGGGGTGGCCGGGCATTGCGCTTGCGCGCTTCCGGCCCAAAACAAGGCCACAGGTATAAACCAAGCCGTCGACCAGCGCCGCAGGCGTAGAGGTGTTGTCATAGCAAAGCCGTAAAGGCAGGTACAATCTTTTGCCTAAATGTAGCGACTAAATGCAGCCGCACGTAACATAAGTGCTAGGTTGCCGTAGCAAACCGGCCGCAAGGCGGGCGGCCTGCCGAAAAGCCTGTAGCTTTGCCGCGTGTCGCCCTGGCTACCTAGGGGCGCCGCCAGCCACTTAGCATGCAAGGAAAAGTAGTACTTATTACGGGCGGCACCTCGGGCATTGGCCAAGCGTGCGCCCTGGTTTTTGGGCAAGCCGGTGCCCGCGTGGCCTTCACCGGCCGCGATGAAGCCCGTTTGCAACAAACCACTCAACAATTGAAGCAGCTGGGCATCAATTGCCTCGCCATTCGGGCCGATGTGGGCGACGAAGCCGACTGCCAGCGCGCCGTGGCCGAAACCGTTGCCGCGTTTGGGCAGCTCGATGTGCTCGTTAACAACGCCGGGATTTCCATGCGCGCCACGTTTGCCGATGCGTCGTTGGACGTTATCCGCAAGCTGATGCAAACCAACTTTTTCGGCACGGTTTACACCACCAAATACGCGCTGCCCTACATTCAGCGCACCCGCGGCAGCGTGGTGGGCATTTCGAGCATTGCCGGCTACCGGGGCCTGCCGGGCCGCACCGGTTATTCGGCTTCGAAGTTTGCCATGAACGGTTTTCTGGAATCGTTGCGCACGGAGCTGATGCCGCAGGGCGTGCACGTACTTACCGCGTGCCCGGGTTTCACGGCCTCCAACATCCGCAACACCGCCCTGGCCGCCGATGGCTCGCAGCAAGGCGAGTCGCCGCGCGACGAAGCCAGCATGATGACCAGCGCCGAAGTAGCCCAACACATCCTGCGCGCCGTGCGGGCACGCACGCCAGCGTTGGTGCTCACGGGCAAGGGCAAACTCACCGTGTTCTTAAACAAGTGGTTGCCCGCCAGCATCATGGACAAATTGGTGCTCAACGAGTTCAAAAAAGAAAAAGACTCGCCCGTGCGCTAAGAATATCTTTTGTGCCTCCCCAAAACACAAGCCGGCGTGCCCTAGGTGGGCACGCCGGCTTGTGTTTTGGGGAGGCAGGGCAACAGTCGGCCGCATGAAGCTTTAGGAGCGGCCTCGCGCGCCAAGCTGTACGCCTGCCCTAGGTGTGGTCTGGCTCGGCACCTAGGGCGCGTTGGTGTTAGTTAATCAGCACCAAATCGTGTTGCCGGATGTAGGCCGTGCGCCCGCGCCACAGCACCCGAAACCAAATGTCTTCTTGCCCTTGCACGAGCAGCCGGTCGCCGGCGGCAGCGGTACTCAGCCAGCTTGCGCCGGCGCTGGGCGCCGTCATGAGCACGGCCCTGGGTTGGCACACCAACCCCGTTGCGGGCGTGTCGAACACGTTCAGAAAAGCGCCGACCAGCACCAAGTACACGCCGTAAAGCAACCACCAACCGCGCGCGGCACCCCGGCGCCGCAGCACCAGCAACGTACCGGCGGCCACCGCAACCCCGAGCAAACTTTGCAGCACGGTGGGGTAGTAGCGCCGAAACGTAAGGGCCACCTGCTGGCGCCACGTACTGGGGTAGCCGGTGAGGCGGTGCGTCACGGCCAGCTCCGTCATTTTGCGCCACACCGCCGTGCTGGGGTAATGGGCTTGGTACAGATTCAGGTAATACAACGCCGAAGGGTACTGGTCGCGGCTTTCTTGCACGGCCGCCAGCCGCAGCAGCATTTGGGGGCTAGCTTGCCCTTGGCCCAATACCCGCTTGTAGAGTTGGTAGGCCTGCGCGGGCTTTCCGGCGTCGAAGAGCGAATCCGCTTTCTGAGCTAGGGTATTTTGGCCCTGAGCCTTAGCTACTTGAAAAGTAAATGCCCACAGAAACCAAAAAAACGCGACTTTTTTTGCCGAAAAGTTTGGCATCAATAATTTCGACCTACTACTTTTGTGCCACAATCAACGACAGCAGGTCGCTGAAACCACAAAGAAAACGATTCTGTAGCTCAGCTGGTAGAGCAATACACTTTTAATGTATGGGTCCTGGGTTCGAATCCCAGCGGAATCACTCTAAAGCCTCGCACTTCTGCGGGGCTTTTTTGTTTTACGCGCTTTCTGGCGTTAGGCCGTTGCTAAGCAAAACTTTAGCCCTCTGCCAAGCTCTGCGTACGTGGGCCAAACCAAAGCGCCAACTACGCGCTCCTGAACTCCAGCCGAAACACGCTGCCCTGCGCCACCGCAGATTGCACCCGAATGCTGCCTTGGTGTAAGCGCATGATTTGCTTGGCAAGGCTGAGGCCAATGCCGGTGCCGTTTTTGCGCGTGGTGAAAAACGGGATGAAGATGCTTTCGAGTAAATCAGCGGAAATGCCGTGGCCGTTGTCGGCAACTTCGATAACGGTACTGCCAAATTCGCCTAGGTAAGCCGCGAGCTGTATGCGCGGGAGCGGGTAGCCCTGCACGGCGTGGGCGGCATTTTGAATGAGGTTGATGAGCACCTGCTCAATTAGCTGCCGATCAGCCTGTATCGTTAGGTCGTGCGGGACTGTGGTTACTGTGCAGACGATGCCTTGCTCGGCGAGCTGGGGCTGTAGCAAGCGGTAGGTGCTGCTTAGCAGCTCCGCCACGCGTACCTCAGCGAGCTGCGGGGTAGTGATTTTGCTGAAGTTGCGGTATACCTCGGCAAAGCGCAGTAGCCCTTCGCTGCGGTTCTGGATTATGCCTATGCCTTCTTCCACATCGTCGAGCAAGCCGCGGTCGGTACTGAAGGGCTCGGGCACTTGCGCAAGGGCGTGCTGCACGTGCCGGCGCAGCGAATCGGCCAGCGAAGCAATGGGAGCCACCGAGTTCATGATTTCGTGCGTCATCACGCGCAGCAGCTTCTGCCAAGCTTCGGTTTGTGTTTCGTCGAGCGCCTGACTGACGTTCTTGAAAGCCACCAACGTGAACTGCTTATCCTGCAACCGGAAGCGCGTGGAGGAAAGCAGCAATTGCAAGCTGCGCTGCCCAACAACAAGCTTTACTATGGCCGAAGCACCGGGCTGTAGCTGGCCAATGGCTTCGTACAGCACTGGCTGGCGGCGCTCCAGGGCTTGAATGGTGTGCAGATACGGCAGCTCAAGGGTTTGCTTGAAGGAGTCGTTTAGCCACTCAACCTGGCCTTCGGCGTCGAACGAAATAATGCCTGTGTCGATAAGCTCGAGCAGGGTTTGAAGGTAGGTGTACTGCGCCTCGCGCTCGGCACTGAGCTGCCGGTAGGTGCTGTTAAGCTGGTTGAAGGCCGCGTGCAATGGGCGCAGCGAGCGGTCGGGGTGGTTCTCGTTGTAGTGCTGCGCAAAGTCGCGGTACTTCACGCCCAGCAGAAAGTCGGCCAGGGCTTGGTTTCCCCGCGTTACGTAGCGCGTGAGTTCCCAAAACACAAAGCCAACCAACAATACCAGCCCCACCAGCCAAGCATACCGACCGTGCACCCCAGCCAGTACGGCACCTAGTAGCAGCACGGCCAGCCCGAGCAGCCGCAACAGTATGCCAACTTCGAGGCGCTTAGAGGTCATGTTTCTCGAGGCGGCGGTACAAGGCCGTGCGGGTTAGGCCAAGCTCTTTGGCGGCTTTGGTAATGTTGCCGTTGTGGCGCTCAATCACGCGCAAAATGGTATTCTTTTCCACCTCACTGAGCTGCAGCGGGCCTTCGGGCAACGGCGGCTGGGCTGCGGTTGTGGCGGCCTGCTCCATGGGCGAGAAGGTAAAATCGTGCGGGCGGAGTACGTTGCCTTCGGCCAGGATAACGGCCCGCTCCACGGCGTGCTGCAACTCGCGCACGTTGCCGGGCCAGTGGTGCTGTTTCAGCTTGTGCAGCGTGGCGGGCTCGAACTCGGGCGCTGGCTTGCGGTTGCGCTCGGCGTAGATGCCGGCGAAGTGCCGGGCCAGCAGCAGTACGTCGTCGGCGCGGGCGCGCAGGGGCGGCAGCGTAATTTCTACGGTGTTGAGGCGGTAAATCAAATCGCGCCGAAACTCGTTGCGCGTGGCCATATCGTAGAGCGGCGCGTTGGTGGCCGAAATCAGGCGAATGTCGACGGGCACCGGCGTGTTGCTACCTAGGGGAATTACTTGGCGGTTTTGCAGCACCGTGAGCAGCTTGGCCTGCTGCGGCAGCGAGATATTGCCGATTTCATCAAGAAACAACGTTCCGCCCGAAGCGGCCTGAAAACGGCCAACGCGGTCTTCGCGCGCATCGGTAAACGAGCCTTTCTTGTGCCCGAACAGCTCGCTCTCAAAAATGCCCTCGCTCATGGCCGCCAAATCGGCCGTAACAAAGGGCTGCGCCGCGCGGTACGACTGCTGGTGCAGGGCCTTGGCAATAAGCTCCTTGCCGGTGCCGTTTTCACCTAGGATGAGCACGTTGGCCTCGGTGGGCGCAATCTTTTCGATCTTATAGAACACCTCCTGCATGGCCTCGGACTGACCTAGGATATCGGCCTCGGCAAAGGAAGCAGGGCGTTTGGGCGCTTGGCTGGGCGGGGTGGTTTTATCGAGGGAGGCGGCGCGTTGCTGCAGGGCGGCTTCCAGGGTTTCGAGCAGTTGGGCGTTGTGCCAGGGCTTTACCACAAAGTCGCTGGCGCCGGCCTTAAGCGAGCGTACGGCCGTGTTGATTTCGCCGTGGGCGGTAATCATGATAACCGTGGCAGCGGGGTCTTTTTCGCGAATACGCCCCAGCCAATACAGCCCCTCGTTGCCGGTGCCTAGGTTGCTCTTGTAGTTCATGTCGAGAAAGATGACCTCGAAGCGCTGCTTGCCCAGGAGCGAGAGCAGCAGTTCGGGATTCTTCTCCGTTACTACTTCCTGCACTTCGGTTTTGAGCAGCATGCGCATGGCGAACAGCACGTCCGTGTCGTCGTCGACTACCAACACGCGGGCTTTCTTCAGGACCATTGAACCTAGGAGTAAAAAAGGGGAGGGTTGAGCCCAGCGGCAGCTGGGCACGGCAACCGCCCGCATAAACTGTACTAAGTTCCGAAAAACTGCGGCAGCCGCCCAGGAATGCCATTTTTTAATTCCAGCAGCTACCGGCAGTGTATCGGATTCGAACAGTACAGTGTATCAAAACCGAACACTTGTTGCGTCTTGGTTAGCTAGCTATTATGTAAGTGATTGTAAATAAAGTACTTGTGATTTTGGCATTGTTCTTCGTGTGCTGTTGGTGGCTGCTTTTGAGGCGGCGCATCAAGTGCAATGGACGTTATCATCAAAAAGAAAACCTGGACCCCAACCCGCTTGCTCCTCCTAGGTGCCGCGGTGTTGGTGCTCGTGTTGGCAGGGGTGGGCTTGTTTTCGACGGCGGGTGCCGCTAAACTCAACGTCGACCCGGAGCGGCTGACGATTAGCGAGGTTACGCGCGGGCCGTTTCAGGAGTTTGTGCCGGTTGATGGCGTGGTAATGCCCATCAAAACGATTTATCTCGATGCCCCAGAGGGCGGCACCGTGCAGCGCATTTTGGTGGAAGACGGCGCCACGCTGCAACCCGGTCAACCCATCATTCAACTGGCCAACACCGACTTGCAGCTGGAGATGGTGAACCGTGAAACGGCCGTGTTCGACTTGATGAACAACCTGCACAACACGCGCAACCTGCTGCAGCAAAACCGCATTCAGCAGCTCAACCAACTGGCCGACATCGACCACCAGCTGCAAGAAGCCAAGCGCGTGCACGACCTGAACAAGACGCTCTACGAGCAAAAGGTGATTTCGCGGCAGGATTTTCTGCAGAGCCAGAACAACTACCAATACCAGCAGCGCCGCCGGCAGCTTACGCGCCAGGCCCTGCGGCAGGATTCGGTAACCATGCGTCTGCAAATCAGCCAAATGGAGCAGTCGGTGGGGCGCATGCAGGCCAACCTAGCCCTGATGCGTCGCAAGCTCGACGACCTCACGATTAAAGCACCCGCGGCAGGCCGCATTACCTCCCTCAACGCCGAAATAGGGGAGCTAAAAACCCGTGGCCAGCGCATCGGCCAGCTCGATATGCTGAGCGGCCTGAAGGTGCGCGCCACCGTCGACCAATACTACATTTCGCGCATCTTCCCCGGCCAGAAGGTGGAAGCCGCCGTGAACGGCAAACCCTACCAATTGCAGGTAACCAAAATTTACCCGCAGGTAACCCAAGGCCTGCAGGTAGATATGGAGTTTGTGGGCGCCACGCCCGCCGACATTCGGCGCGGGCAAAGCCTGCCCGTGCGCCTCGCCCTCAGCGACCAAACCCAGGCTGTGCGGGTGCCCAAGGGTGGTTTTAACCAGAAAACCGGCGGCAACTGGGTGTTTAAGGTGAACGAGAACGGCACCAAGGCCTACCGCACCGACATCCGCCTAGGTCGGCAGAACCCCGATTTCTACGAAGTGCTGGAAGGCCTAAAGCCCGGCGACCGGGTAATTACCTCCAGCTACGAAGGCTACGAAAACATGGGCGAGCTGGTGCTCGAAGCCAAGCACGAGTAAGCCCGCCAACCCATAACCCTAGGTGCCGAGCAGCCCGCAGCAGCGGCAACAGCAACCCGACGCCGGATGCTAAGTGAGTGAGTGACAACCAACCGCACTGCCTTGCCGCTGCGGCGCTGCTTGCACCTAGGGCCAATACCACACCGCAATACCCGCCTCTTTTCCACAACCTCTCTCACGCCGATACCCTCAACCACCATGATCAAGATTGAGAACCTCGAGAAGATTTACCGCACCGACGAGGTGCAAACCAAAGCCCTCAACAACGTGTCGCTCGCGGTAAACGAGGGCGAGTTTGTGGCCATAATGGGCCCCTCGGGCTGCGGCAAATCGACGCTGCTGAACATCATTGGCTTGCTCGACGAGCCCGACGGCGGCAGCTTCCGGTTTGGTGGCACCGAGGTAGCGCACGTAAGCGAGCGGCAGCGCTCCAAGCTGCGCAAAGAGCACATCGGCTTCGTGTTCCAGAGCTTCAACCTGATTGATGAGCTGACGGTGGCCGAAAACGTGGAGCTGCCGCTGATTTACCTGGGCATGGGCGCAGCCGAGCGCAAGCAGCGCGTGGAGCAGGTGCTCGAGAAGATGAAGATTATGCACCGCCGCAACTACTTTCCGCAGCAGCTTTCGGGTGGGCAGCAGCAGCGCGTGGCAGTGGCCCGGGCCGTGGTAAACAACCCCAAGCTCATTCTGGCCGACGAACCCACCGGCAACCTCGACTCGCGCAACGGCAACGAGGTAATGGAGCTGCTCACGGAGCTGAACGAGGCCGGCACCACCATCGTGATGGTGACGCACTCGGAGCACGATGCCCGCTACGCCCACCGCGTAATTCGCCTGCTCGATGGCGAAGTAGTGCTCGAGAATGTGCAACAGCCCTTTACGGTGTAGGGCAGCCGCGCCGCAAGCCCTAGCTAACGCATCAGCTGCTCAACTTCCACAGCCATGTTCAAGAACTACCTTCTCGTGGCCTACCGCAACTTGGTACGGCACAAGAGCTTTTCCCTTATCAACATCTCTGGCCTGGCCCTAGGTATTACGGCCTGCTTGCTGATTGGCCTGTTTGTGCACGACGAGCTGCAGTTCGACAAGAACGTGCCCGACGGCGAACGGATTTACCGGGTGTACACCCAGCAGACCAAAACCGACGCACCCGAAACGTTTGCGCCGGTTGCGCCCATGTTCGCCACCACGCTCAAGCAGGAGTTTCCGGAAGTGGAGCAAACCATGCGCATCCTGATGCAGAATTCGGTGAATCTGCTGGAAGTAGGCGACAAGAAAATTTACGTGGGAGACGACCTGATGGTGGACTCCACGTTTTTCGATGTGTTTCAGCTGCCCTTTAAGTACGGCTCGGCGGCCAAAGCGCTGAGTGCCCCTACCTCCATTGTGCTGACGGAGGAGGTAGCCCGCAACTTCTTCGGCGACGAAAACCCCATTGGCAAGGAGATTAAAGTCGATAAGTCGACTTTCAACGTAACGGGCGTACTGGAAAACAGCCTGGACAAGTTTCACCTGAAAGTCAACTTCATCATTCCGCTGGCGGCGGCCGAACTGCCGGCCGAGCGCATGAAAAAGTGGGGTTGGCAGCAGTTTTTTACCTACGTGAAGCTCCGCCCCGGCGCCGATGCCAAGCAAACGCAAGCCAAGCTGCGGGCCTACCTGAACGATAAAGTACAGCCCACGCTGCCCCCCGACGAGAAGCTCACGAACGTACCGGTGTTGCAGCCCCTGCACCAAATACACCTGTATTCGTCCAACTTCAAGTACGATTCGTCGGTGAAGGGCAACATTACCTACGTGAAGGCGCTCAGCCTCATAGCCGTGTTCATCCTGCTCATCGCGGGCTTCAACTTCGTGAACCTGGCCACGGCCAAATCGATGCAGCGGGCCAAGGAAGTGGGCGTGCGCAAAACCATTGGCGCCAGCCAGCAACAGCTAATGTTGCAATTCCTGAGCGAAACGGTACTGCTCACGCTGGTGAGCGTGGTGCTGGCGGCGGTATTTACCTCCTTGCTGCTGCCCGCGCTCAATGCCTTCACGGGCAAAACCATGGAATTTGATTTGCTCGCCAACCCCGCGCTGCTGGGCGTGCTGGTGCTGCTGACGGTGGTGGTAGGCCTGGTGGCCGGCTTCTATCCGGCGTTGGTACTATCGAGCTTTAAGCCCGTGAAAGTGCTGAAAAGCGCGGTGGTTACCGATGGCATTTTTGGCCGGGTGCAGTGGTTGCGCCACGGGCTGATTGTGGTGCAGTTTGCCTTGTCGGTGTTCCTGATTATTTGCGCCTTGGTGGTGTTCAGGCAGGTGTCGTACCTGCACAACAAGGAGCTGGGTTTCAACCGCGAGCAGATCATGTTCTTCCCGATGCGCGGCCAAAACATGAACCAGCAGCACGAGGCGTTCAAGAACGAGCTGAAGCAAGTGCCGGGCGTGGTGTCGGCCAGCATCGGCTACGGATTCCCCGGCGACCAAGTAGCCGGCGACGGCATTATCGTGCCTGCCAACGGCGAGCGGAAGGATCATCCGGTAACGCAGCTGATGGTTGATTACGACTACCTGAAAACCCTAGGTCTGCAGCTGGTGGCCGGCCGCGATTTTTCGAAAGAGCTGACTACCGACAAAGACCAAGCCTTCATCATCAACGAAACGGCCGTAAAGGAGCTGGGCTTCGGCACGCCGCAGCAGGCCCTGGGCAAACGCCTCGAGTGGGAGGTATGGAACGACCGCAACCCCGATTCGTTGAAAGTAGGCAAAGTGATTGGCGTGGTAAAGGATTTCCACTACAAGAGCCTGTACGACAAGCTGGAGCCTGCCGTGCTGCAGATCTTCCCCGGCGCGTACTGGAAAGTAGCCGTGAAGATAAAGTCCGACAACCTCGGCAGCTCGGTGGATGGCGTGAAGCAAGTGTGGGCCAAGTTCAGCCCCGAAAGCCCCATCGAATACAAGTTTCTCGACGACAACTTCGAAGAAATGTACCGGGCCGAAGACAAGCTGAACACGCTGCTGTGGGTGTTTACGGGCATTGCCATTTTTGTGGGCTGCCTGGGGCTGTTTGGCTTGGCTACCTACGCCGCCGAGCGCCGCAAAAAAGAAATTGGCATTCGGAAAGTACTGGGCGCCGACGTCTCGACCATTGTAGGGCTGTTGTCGAAGGAATTCCTAAAGCTGGTATTGGTGGCGGCTATTATTGCCTTCCCGGTGGCGTGGTACGTGATGCACAAGTGGCTGCAAGATTTTGCCTACCGCATTGATATGCCGCTGTGGGCCTTTGTGGTGGCGGCCGTTGCTGCCGGCACCGTTGCTTTCCTGACGGTGAGCTACCAGGCAGTGCGGGCCGCTACGGCTAACCCAATCAATAACCTGCGGGCAGAGTAGCACAAGCTATTTGCTTCGAACGCACACGGCGGCCCTAGGTACCTAGGGCCGCCGTGTGCGTTCGGGGCCCAGGGGTTGTGGGCGTCAGTTACAAGCGTGCTCTTTTGTCGGCTTGGTACGCAGCCGGCTGGGCCTTGGTGGGCTGAGGTCCCGTTACGGGCACCAGCAGCACGGGCACTGGCGGGGCCAATGGCCGCCAACATCAGCACCTAGTAGCTACAGTCGAAACTCAGCAGTTGGCGGTGCGGCAAGCCACTTGCGTGGGCAATACTACCAACTGTTCAAGCCCAAGAAGCACTGATCTTCGTCGACAACGGCTAGTGCATCGACGGTACGGGCTCGTGGTCGAGGGCCAGGATTTGGGCGCGGTATTCGGCGGGCAACAAGCCGATTTTGGCCCATTGGCTGAGTTTAAGATGCTGCGTGTGGCGGTACAGCGGCATGACGGGGCGCAGCCACGGAAACCTGCCCAGCGGCAGCAGCTGGCGCACTTGCGGCGGCGTTACCATCAGCTGAGCTTGGCGCAGCAGCTGGTAGCGCAAGGCACCTAGGTGGCGGCGGTACTGCCTATACAAATCAGTGGTAAATCGGCTGTGCTCGAGGTGCTCGGCCAAGTGCTGTTCGCGCATTGGCACCCACTCGGGGTAATTAGCCGGCAAGCCCGGTATGCCCATGCGCCGGCCCACGCGGCCGAACACATCAAATACCTCTGCCTTTTCGGGGAGGGTAAGGGGGCGCTCCAGCAGTTCGTAGGCCCGGATGGAGTAATCGATGAGCATAAACAGCACGTCGCGGTAGGCCCAGTCGGGAATGGCGGTGCCGCGCTTGGCCTCCACGCCGGCATGAATGGCGGCAATGGTATCGATGGCGCGGTTGGCGGCGTCGCGCTCGGCAAACACGATGCGGCGGGCGTACTCCACCGTCGAGAACAGGCGGCCCAGCGGGTCGGCGGGCAGCTTACCTGTGAAATACAGCCAATCGACGGCCTTGTTCAGCGCAAACTCAGCCGCCGAGCCGGCAAAAATGAAGAGCACGGTGTCGGCCTTGCCCCAAATGGTGCGCACTACCGAGTTCGTGGCAACGAAATACTCCATACAAAAGCAAAGCAAAATGCCGCAGCTGCGAGTTCGATTAAACGAGCGTAAGCGCGGCAATTTCAGGTAGTTTAGCCGTTATCAAACGACTATTCGCCCAAAAACAACGGCATGTTTTATCTTGTATTCCGGCTCGCGTGTTTCCGAACCGGCTGCAGGTTATGAATTTTGCATAACCGACGTGCGGTTTCCTATTGTTTGCCCCGTCCTCCTATGTCAGCCAAAAAGCCTCACGCTTCTATTCGGGATATAGCCCGCCAGCTCAACCTGTCCACCTCCACCGTTTCGCGCGCCTTGTCCGATCACAAAGACATCAGCGACGCCACGAAGGCGCGGGTGCAGGCATTGGCGCAGGAGCTCAACTACCGGCCCAACCAGCTGGCTGCCGCCTTGCGCAAGGGCCGTAGCCAAACCATCGGCGTTATCGTGCCCCACATCAAAGGGTACTTCTTTCCGGCCGTGATGAACGGCATCGAGAAGGTAGCTACCCAGGAAGGCTTTAAAGTGATGATGTGCCAGAGCAACGAGGACCTAGGGCGCGAGCAGCAAAACGTAGAGGCCCTGCTTGATGCGCAAGTCGAGGGCATTTTGGTGTCGGTTTCGGCCACCACCTTTGCCGAGGTAGCGCACTTCGAGCAGGTGCGGCGCCACGGCACGCCCTTGGTGTTTTTCGACCGCGTGCCGGAGCTGGAGCAGAGCATGGCCGTCATCCTCGACGATTTCCAGGGCGCCTACCACGCCACCACGCACCTCATCGAGCAGGGCTGCACGCGCATAGCGCACGTGGCCGGGCCGCAGCACCTCAACACCAGCCGCAACCGCTTTTTGGGCTACCGCGAGGCCTTGCAGGCCCACGGCTTGCCCTTCGACGAGCGGTGGGTGTATTCGTTGCCGGCCCTCACGCACGAGGCCGGCCGCGAGGCCATGCAGCACTTGCTCGGCCTGCAAGCCAACTTCGACGGTGTATTTGCCGCTTACGCCATCCCGACGGTGGGCGCGCTGGAGGTGCTGCGCGAACACGGCCTGCGCGTGCCGCAAGACGTAGCCCTCGACTGCTTCAGCAACGAGCCCTTTACGCTGATGACGCAACCGCGCCTGACGGTAGTAGACCAGCGGGCCGAGCAAATGGGCGAAACCGCCGTGCGCCTGTTCTTGCAGCTGCTGAAGCGCGGCCCGGCCTACACGCCGCCCCACGTGGTGCTCAAGCCCGAGCTAATTGTACGGGAGTCGTCGTTGCACCGCTCGCACGAGCAAGTGCTGGCTGGGGTGTAGCCGTAGCGCCGTTCCCCAAGCTGTCATTGCGAGCAAAGCGAAGCAATCGGTCCTGAGCAGAGGACAACCTTTCACCCAGCTAAACCGAAATGCACCTAGGGCTGTAGCGCGGACTTGGTTACGCCGCCTTCCTGCGGTTCAGCCCGCGTTTGCCAGAACAGCCGGTGATGCGCGGTTTCGCCCCAACGATTTCGTTCACGCCAACGCGGATTGAAGTCCGCGCTACACCGGATGCCATAGGTCCGAAAACAAAAATTACTATCCCGGGACGCGGACTACAACCGCAGGTCGGCGTAGCCAAAGTCCGCGCTATGGCCGCGTTCCTCCTTGCCTTAGTCGCGGTAATTGAGGGCGGGCTTGCGGTTGCCGAGCAGCGGCTTGTACTGGTAGCTGCCGATGTCCTGATTGAACTCCTCCTTGGCTTGGCTGAGCAGGTCAGGGTTGGTGAGCAAATCAAGAGCGGTAAGCGTCATGGTTTTGGCCGCTACAAGCATGCCTTTGGTGCCGATTTCGGTGCCGCCGCAAGCCACGGCCTGCCAGCTGTGCGCAGCGGTGCCGGGCACCCACGTGGCCGCCTCCAGGCCCACGGTAGGCACCGTGTAGCTAACATCGCCCACGTCGGTGCTGCCGCCGCCCTCGTGCATGGTGTAGGGGCTGATGCTGGCCGCGGCTTCGAGCGGCGGCGCCGCGAACCCAAACGAAGCCTGAATTTTGCGGCCGAACTCCTGCTCTTGCGGCGAGTACTGCACGCCGCCCACGCGCGTAAGGTTTTGCTGCAGCGCCTTGGCCAGCGTTTCGTTCAGAAGCAAATCGTGGGTGCCGCCGATAACTTCGTACTCCATGGAGGTGCCGGTGCCTAGGGCGGCGCCTTCGGCCGCTTTCACCACGCGGGCAAAAATGGCCGCCACGTCGTCTTTCTTGGGGTGGCGCACATAGTAATACACCTCGGCGTAATCGGGCACCACGTTGGGAGCCTTGCCGCCGCTGGTAATTACGTAGTGAATGCGGGTTTCCTGCGGCACGTGTTCGCGCATCAGGTTTACCATGTGGTTCATGGCCTCCACGGCATCGAGGCCGCTGCGCCCGCGCTCGGGCGCCATGGCCGCGTGCGCCGATACGCCCCGGAAGCGAAACTTAGCCGACGAGTTGGCCAAGTAGTTGTTGAGCATGGTGCGGTTTTCGTTGGCGGGGTGCCAGTGCACCACGGCATCTACGCCTTTGAACAGCCCGTCGCGTACCATGTACACTTTGCCGCTGCCGCCCTCCTCGGCGGGCGTGCCGTACACTTTAATGGTGCCTTTCAGCTTGTGTTGTTGCAGCAGCTTTTTCAGCTCGATGCCCGCCGCCACGCTGGCCGCCCCAAACAAATGGTGCCCGCAGCCGTGGCCGGCATCTTGGCCCGCCACCGCCTGCTTGGCCGGCACAGCCTGCTGCGACAAACCCGGCAGGGCGTCAAACTCAGCCAATATGCCAATTACCGGTTCGCCGCTGCCGTAGGTAGCCACAAATGCCGTAGGTATTTCGGCCACGCCAGCTTGCACGTTGAAGCCATTGGCGCGCAGCGTTTTCTGTAGCAACGCCGAGCTGCGGGTTTCTTTGTAGCCCACCTCGGCGTAGTCCCAAATTTGCAGGGCCACTTTGCGGTAGTCGGCGTAGCTGCCTTCCAAGTCTTTCAGGGCCTGCTGTTTGAGGGCTTCAACGGGGGCAGTGTCGGCGGGGCCCGAAGCCGCGGTCAGCAACAACGTGCCAAGCAGCAACGCAGCGGTAGCAGTTCGCATCGAGTGAGTTTGATTTAAGAACAGGGGAGAAGGCAGCTGCGGCCGGCTGCGGTGCACAAATTAGCGGAAACCCGGCATTTGGGAGCGGCGCTGGAGCAGGCGTCGTGCCCATTGTCAGCCAAGGGGTGCCAATGGGCACCGGGGCGTTTAGGGACCTAAGGTTTGCCGTGGGGGCATCAGGTCAGCGGATTCCTGGCGCGAGCATTAGCCCGCAGGGCGCGACCCGTGCTGCGGTATGGATGAGAGTCTTCAGACTCCCGTGCCGCCGACGATGGCTGTGGTGGAAAACTACCCGGATGATGGAAGTCTGGAGACTCCCACCCACGCGCCGGCCCGAGTCGCGCCCTGCGGGCTAAGACGCGCGCCAGTGTCTTCAGTGCTCAGGCTAATTACCTGCGCCAGAAATAACGCCAATGGAAAACGTACAACAAGCCCGCCGCAGCGGCCAGCGGCATGGTACCCAACGCGCGCTGGGGTTGCTAGCCGGCCCGGCAGCGCGGGCACCTAGGGCATGGGCAGCCGCGTACCGAGTGGCCTTTGCCCGGGCGTGGGCAGGCGCCGGGCCGGCAATTTGGCCACAGCGCGCCAAAGTACGTAGGCAGTAGCGTCGCAATGCAGCTTCGGGTTGCAGTACCACACCGCTCTATCAATGTCGCTTTACCCCGTAATGCTGGCTGTGCTAGGCATAGCTATTTTGGGCGTTTCCTGGCTGCCTTCGTTGCTGGCCAAGTATCCGCTTTCGTACCCCGTTTTGTTTATTGCTTTTGGCTTGGGCGTGTACGCGCTGCCGCTGGGCTGGCCCGCGGCCGAGCCGCTGCTGCACAAGCCGTTGGTAACGCACCTGTCCGAGATCTGCGTGATTGTGGCGCTTACGGGCACAGGTCTGAAAATCGACCGGCCGTTTTCTCTCCGCACGTGGCGCACGCCGCTGCTGCTGGTGTCGGTGCTGATGATTTTGAGCATCGGGAGCCTTACGGCGGTGGCCTGGGGCGTGGCGGGCCTGAGCGTGGCCTCGGCCTTGCTGCTGGCCGCTTCCCTGGCCCCCACCGACCCGGTACTGGCCGGCGACGTGCAAGTGGGCGACCCGGGCGAGGGGCGCGAAGACAACGTGCGGTTTGCCCTCACCGGCGAAGCCGGCCTGAACGACGGTTTGGCTTTCCCGTTTGTGTACCTGGCTTTGGCGCTGTTGCCTGCCGCCGAGCCACTGGCTGGGCGCGTGTTTCAGTGGGCTTGGTACGATGTGCTGTACCGCACGGCGGCGGGAGTGGGCTTGGGTTGGCTGTCGGGCAAATTGCTGTCGTACCTCATCTTCAACCTGCCCAAAAAAATCAGCATCAGGCCCAGCGGCTACGGGTTTGTGGCCCTGGCCGTTACGCTTACAAGCTACGGCGCCACCGAGCTGTTGCGCGGCTATGGTTTTCTGGCTGTGTTTGTGGCCGCCATTACGGTGCGCAGCCGCGAGCGTAAGCACGAGTATCACCGGCACATGCACGCCTTCACCGACCAGATGGAGCGCGTGCTCATTGTGGTGATTTTGGTGCTGTTTGGCGGCAGCCTGGCCAGCGGCTTGCTGAAACCCCTAACCTGGGCGGGCGCCGCCGTGGGGCTGCTGCTGGTGCTGGTAATCCGGCCATTGGCGGGCTACCTCACGCTGCTCGGCGATAAGCGCGTCAACAACGCCGAGCGGTGGGTTATTGCGTTTTTTGGCATCCGCGGCATTGGCTCGGTGTTTTACCTCAGCTTCGCGCTGGAAAAAGGCGCCTTCGACCACGCCGAGGAGCTGTGGGCCATCTTGGGTTTCAGCATGTTGCTCTCGATTACCTTGCACGGAGTACTGGCCACGCCCGTGATGAACTGGCTCGACCGCCGCCACGGCCGCCCCACCGCCGAAGAGCACGAGCAGGAGCTGGAGGAAGCCGAAGCCAAAGCCGCGGATTAACCGCCGCGCTTACTGTTTTGCTCATTGGCCTAGGAGCCACGGCGGCCCCTAGGTACCCGTCACGACAAGGGCTCGGGAGCGGCAGTGCCGGCAGGCTTGCTGCGCTCGTGCGGCAGCGGAATAAACTCGGCGTTGTCGGTGGGGGGCAGGGCAATGCGGCCGGCTTCCCAGTCGGCCTTGGCTTGCTCAATCCGCTCGCGGCGCGACGACACGAAGTTCCACCAGATAAACCGGTCGCCTAGGTGTTCGCCGCCGAGCAGCATCAGGGTGCTGGCTTCGCGGGCGAGCAGGATGGGGTCGTGGCCGGGCGAGAAAACCAGCAGTTGGCCCGCCGTGTACGTGCGGCCGCCCACCTCCACGCTGCCTTTGGCTACGTAGGCGCCGCGCTCGGGGTAGCCTTGCGGCGGGCCAAACCGGGCGCCAGGCTGCAGCACCACGTGCAGGTAAAACAGGGGCGAGTGGGTGCGTACCGCGTTGCGCAGGCCGTAGGCGCTGCCGGCAATCAGGCGCATCCACACGCCCGTATCGGTAAACACGGGCAACTCGCGGGGCTGGTAGTTGGCGAAGGCCGGAGCGGTTTCTTCGTCGGCTTCGGGCAAGGCCACCCAGGTCTGGATCATTTCGAGGTTGCCGCCGGCCAGCGTGGCCGGGTCTTCGAAGCGCTCGGAGTGGGCAATGCCGCTGCCGGCCGTCATCCAGTTCACCTCGCCCGGCCGGATGATTTGCTCCACGCCAAGGCTGTCGCGGTGGGTTACCTGCCCGCCAAACAAGTAGCTGACGGTTGACAGCCCGATGTGCGGGTGGGGCAACACATCGAGGTTGGGCCGCTGCTCGGGCGCCAGCGTTACGGGGCCGGCGTGGTCCATGAAAATAAACGGCCCCACCATGCGGCGCAGGCGAAAAGGCAAAATCCGGCGCACGTTGAAACCGGCGCTGATGGCAGCCGGGCGGGCGTCAATCACGATATCGAGCATGGCAGCAAGGGGCATCGGCGAGGCCCTGGGTTGGGCCGGGCGGGCAGCTTAAGCTACGCATATGTGCGCTACCGCGTGCATTGGCCGCTGGCGTGGCCGCGGCGGGCCCTAGGTGCCGGCGCTTAGTTTGAAGTCGGCAGCCAGCGCGCGGCACTCGGCGTGGCGGGGGCAGCTCAGCAAATGGTCGTTAACCAAGCCGGCGGTTTGCATCAGGTTGTAGCAGGTGGCCGGGCCCGTCATCGTAAAGCCGCGCCGTTTCAGCTCCTTGCTAAGGGCCTCGCTGGCGGTGCTGGAGAGCGGCGTTGGGTTGACAGCACTGCGTTGGTTATCAACAGGGTGGCCGCCTACAAAGCCGTAGAAAAACCGCAGCAGTCCTAGGTCGCCGCCGAGTGCTTGGCGCAGCTGCAGCCAGGCGCGGGCGTTTTGCACGGTGGCCTCTAGCTTGCGGCGGTTGCGCAAAATGCGGGGGTTGAGGAGCAGCTCCTCAATGTCGTCGGGCCCGAAGCGGGCGATGCGCTCGGGCTCAAAACCGGCCAGCAATTCGCGGAACGCCTCGCGCCGGCTGAGCACCACCGGAAAGTCGAACCCGATCTGGAAACAGTGGAGCACGAGGTACTCAAACAAAATGCCGGCGTCGGTAACCGGCTCGCCCCACTCGTGGTCGTGGAAGGCGCGCTGCAGCGGGTTTTGGTTGGCCCAGGGGCAAGGAGTGGTGGCCATGCGGTGCGGTTGGGGTGCGCGTGTGTAACCCGGGCGGTGGCCTCGGGGTTGTGCGCGGGCGGGGTTTGTGCCGCCGGTAGGCGCTGCGTTGGGTTGGTGCCAGCAACGAAACCAGCTGATCTGCTGAGTGGTAAGTTGCAGGCCCGCCCCTGGGAACCTATCTCTCGGCAGAAGGCTTATCTTGCCGATATGTCTTACGAAGTAGCCAACCTAACCCTGGCCGAAGCCACGCGGCTGGAGCCCGTTTTGCATTACGCCATTTGCATCGATGCCGACAACCGACCCGGCAACCATGTAGGCGACTGGCCGGAGGAAGGCAAAGTGTACCCCGTGCGCTTGGTAGCCAGCAAGCTCGAGGGCATGGAGCTGGTACATGTGCTTGGTTTTCAAGCTGAAGCACCTTACTACAACGCCTTTGCGCCGCACCGCTTTGCCGTGGTGGCCGAGGTTTTCCTGAACTAACTTAAGCTTGGCAGCGGGCCGGCAGCCACCTAGGCCGCCGGTACCCGCTCCGACGACTCGCGGATGAGAAGCTCGGGCTGCAGCGTAATCTGCCGGCCTGTTAGCTTCTCATCGTTTTCGTTTTGGGCCATTAGCTCGAGCAGCAAGTGCACAGCCGTGCGGCCCATTTCCTCGCAGCGCTGATCAACGGACGTGAGCTTGGGCTCGGTGAGCGACGAAAACAGTTCGTTGCTGAAGCCCGCCAGCGCCACGTTATTGGGCACGCGCAACCCGTGCTGTTTAAGCACTTGCATGGCGCCTACCAACGATAAATCGTTGGCCGCAAACACGGCATCGAGCTGCGGGGCCTGTTGCAGCAACTGCTCCATGCCGTCGTGGCCGTCCTGCATCGAGAGGTTAGAGAAGTGCACCAGCGCTTCGTCGTAGGCAATGCCGTGGGCCTGCAGCGCATCCTGGTAGCCGCGGTAGCGGTTCTGGCAAATGTTCACGTGCTGGGGGCCGCCCAGGTGCGCAATGCGCGCGCAGCCCTGCTCAATAAGGTGCGACACGGCCTGGTAGGCACCCTGGTAGTCGTCGAGCACCACGGCGCTGGCCTCGGGCGTTTCCACCACGCGGTCGAAAAACACCAGCGGAATGTTGCGCCGCCGCACCTCGTCGAAGTGGCTGAAGTCGCGCGTCGTCAGCGACACCGACACCAAAATGCCATCTACCTGCGCATTGAGCAAGGTGGCAATGTTCTTCTTTTCGTGCCCCTCGTTTTCGTTCGACTGGCAAATCATCACGTTGAAGCCCGCCAGGTTGGCAATGGTTTCGATGCCCTTGAGCACCAACGCGAAGAAGTGCCCGTCGATGTGCGGCACCACCACACCTAGGGTATTGCTGCGGCCTTTGCGCAAAGCCGCTGCCAGGTGGTTGGGCTGGTAGTTGAGCTGCTTGGCCAGTTCCCACACCCGCTTTTTGGTAGCGTCGCTGATGGCGGGGTGGTTGTTGAGCACCCGCGAAATGGTGGAAACCGACAGATTAAGCTGCTTGGCGAGGTCTGATATGGAAGCGCGACGAGTAGCCACTGGGGAGTGCTGAGTATGAAATGAGCCCGCAAGTTCGGCGAAATCGGGTACTGAAGCCGCATGGCTTGGCCCGCGCCTTGTCTGCAAGTAACAACAACTATTGCCGGGGCTTGGGTTTGCGCCGGTGGCCGCTGAAAAAACCACCGCCGGCAACGGCCCGACGCCGCTGGCACAAGGACGAACTCAACGCTTGATTTATGCAAACGTTTGCACAGAATATTTAAGTCGCCTACATTTGGCAAGTGAGCAGCCGCTTGCACCAGTGGGGCGGGCCGCAAAACCCTGGTTCGGGCGCTGCTCATGCACCAACCCTTGTGTCTTTTCCACCCAAAACACATCGTTAGCTTTTAGTCTTCGTTACCAATGGGCCGTCAGCGTTACACCTTACAGCTTACCCGCAAGCAGCAGGCATACCTAGCCGATTTCGTTAACTCCGAAACGCTTTCCAAGCAGCAGCGCAACCGCGCCCTTGTGCTGCAGCATTGGCTGGCCAATTTCTCGGCCCAAGAATCGGCCGAGGTACTGGGCCTCAGCATCGACCGCGTGTACAGCATGCGCCGGGCCTTTACGCAGCAGGGTTTCCGCGGGTATTTGCACGAGGTGCCCCGCTGCGGCGCCCCCAACAAGCTCACGCCCGAGCTGGAGCTTTTGCTGCGTAAGCTTACGCAGGGCCAAGGCCCCGCCAAAGGCAAACGCTGGACGCTGGCTTTGCTCGCGCAACGCATTGTGGAGCTGGGCCACACCGACCGCATTTGCACCCTCACGGTTCACAAAGCCCTGAAGCGCATTCGCAGCACGGCGCCCGCGCCGCAGCGCGCCGCCCTGAGCCAAGCTGCCTAGCCCTCCCGGCCCGGCCATTGCGCGGCCGTGGCTGTAGCTGCCTGAACGGAGAAGAGCAGCTTGTACGGTGCTACTACTTAAAACCCCGCGGCCCCGCGGCTTGCCCAGGCAAGCCGCGGGGCCGCGGGGTTTTGCTTGGCAACAGCCACCTAGGGCCGCAGCATATGAATGTGCTCGATGCCGTCTTCGAGGTAAATGTCGTCGAGCTGCTCGAAACCAAAGCTGCGGTAAAAGGCGCGCAAGTAATACTGCGCCCCAATTTTGATGGGCTGCGGGCCAAACAGGGCTTCGCATTGCGCAATGGCTTGGCCCATGAGGTTGCGTCCCAGCCCGTAACGGCGGTACTTGGGACTTACCACGACCCGCCCGATGCTAACCTGCTCGTAGGAGCGCCCAGCCTCGAAAAGGCGGGCGTAGGCGGCCAACTCGCCGGCCGGCGTGTAGCCCAGTAAGTGGTACGCCTGCTGATCCATGCCGTCGATATCCTGAAAAGCACAGGTTTGCTCCACCACAAAAACCTCGCTGCGCAGCTGCAGCAGATCGTAAAGCTCGGTTAAGGTGAGGGCGGCGAAAGGCTTGGTGCTCCAGGTCAGCGTCATGGCAAAAGAATGTGTTCCCAAAGGTAGGGGCAAGGCCCAATTCTAGCGGCATGGGTCCGGAGTGGTCCTAGGTTCTGGCCCAACGCCGAGCGCCCGGCATCCAGCGCAACGGCCTGCCGCCTGGCAATCGGGCGCGCACCGGTAATTACAGCGGGAGGTGTTGTCCTCCGCGTTGGTGGTTGTAACCTCCTAGGTGGCATTGGTTGAGTGAGTACCTGGGAGCTGACTCAAGGAGGCGTAGGCCACATGCCCAGAGGCGTGCCAGGGTGCGACCAAGCCTTTGGAATAGCGGCAACGCGGGCATGATTTGGTTGGTAGAGCAATTACCAGGGCGAGGTTGCCAACTGCGGGCGCGCAGCCGTGGCTAGCGTTCCAGCCGAAGTGACGCTACGTAGGCCGCCAGCTCGTGCGGGGGCAGTTGTTCGAGCGTTAGCAGGGCTTCGTACGGGTCGCCGGGGAGGTGCAGCAGGTGGGCAAACGCCGGCTCGGTTTTCAGGCCTTGTAGCTTGAGCTGCCGCACGGCCGTCCGCCAGGCAGCGCCGCCCGCTTGCAGCACAGCGTGCTCTACTACCATGTGCCGGTAGGCATACTGCTGCCGCACGGGTTGCCCTTGCCCAAATACTTCAATGACAAAGCCTTGGTAGCTGAACCCGCATACTACGGTGGGCAGCCCGCGCACTGCTTTGTGCTTCAGGCGGTAGTGCCCAAAGCGCGCGTAGTGGTGCTGCAACAGGGCTGCAAACTGGGGTTGTGCTTGCTCGGGTACTTCGCAAATCACGTCCACGTCGCTGGCGGGGGTGTCGATGCCCAGCGGAATGGTGCCGGCCAACGCGGGCGTGTAGGGGGCAAGTGTGCGCCACAGGTCGAGCTGCTGCAAGGCGGCGTGGGCTTGCTGCTGCCGGAGGGTGCCGGTTGCCAAGTAGCGGTGGTCGAGCCAGTTCATAAATGGGGAGGCGCGCTTGCCGACAGCAAAGCTAAAAGGAACCGCTTGTAGCTTATGCCCAATACCTCGGCTCCGCCGCAAGAGCCAGAGGGTATATCAGCCTGAATGCACAGCGGCGCCGTGCTGCTCTGGCAAGGCGCCACCAGCCGAATGGGCTTATTCGGCAGAGCTTCTGCGGGTCTGGGCAATAAAATTAATCGCAACCTCGGCAGCCACTGGCCGGCCCGGCCCCGTATGCCGGGTTACCCCAACGTTGCCCGCGTATGCCACTCCGAAACCTCTCTTTGCGCCACACCAACCAAGTACTGCTGCTTTGGGTGCTGAGCGTGGTCGTGTTGTACTTCGGGCGGGTGTTTCTGATTCCGTTGGCGTTTGCGGCGGTGCTGGCCATGTTGCTGGCCCCCGTGGCCAGCCGCCTCGAGCGGTGGCACCTAGGGCGGGTGGGCGCGGCGCTGCTGTGCGTGGTGCTGCTGCTGGCTTTCGTGGGCGGCTGCATTTTCATTATCGGGGTGCAGGCGGCCAACATTTCCGAGCAGCTGCCCCAAATTCAGCAGAAGTTGCAGCAACTGTTGGCGCAGGCCCAGCAATGGATTCAGCAACAGTTTGGGGTAGCGCCGGCACAGCAAATAAAGTTTGTGCAAGAGCAGGTGAGCAAGCTGGCGCAATCGGCCAACCGCTACCTCACCGTATCGCTCAAAAGCTTTGGGGGGCTGCTCAGCGGCTTTGTGCTGGTGCTGCTCTACTTGTTTTTCCTGATTTGGGGCCGCGCCAAAATTCGCAAGTTTTTTCTGCAGCTCGCTCCCAACGAGCGCCGCGCCGAGGTGGGCCAAATGCTCAACGAAATCACCAAAGTGGCGGGCCAGTACCTGTCGGGGCGCTTGCTCTCGATGCTTTTTTTGGCCGTCATTTACTGCGTGGGCTTTAGCATTATCGGGCTGAAAAACGCCTTGCTCCTGAGTTTGATTGCGGTGCTGCCCACGCTTATTCCGTACGTGGGCGCGTTTGTGGGCGCGTTTTTTCCGCTAACCATGGCGCTGGTCAGCGGCTCATCGGGGCAAATGCTGCCGGTGGTGGGCGTGCTGGTAGCCGCGCAAGTCATCGACAACAACATCATCGAGCCGCTGGTCATGGGGTCGCGGCTCAACTTAAGCCCGGTGTTCACCATCGTGGCCATTGTGGTGGGCGAGTTGTTGTGGGGCATTCCGGGCATGATTCTGTTCGAGCCCTTGCTGGCCGTAATCCGGATTGTATGCGCCCACGTGCCGGCCCTGCACCCCTATGCATTTCTGCTCGAAGACGAAGTGGCCGAGCCGCGCTGGGTGCAGCGCCTCAAGCAGTTGGTGCATCGCACTTAGCTGCTTGCTTGCCGCTTACCTAGGGCAGCGGACGGTGGCGTTGTTGGGGTTATTTTATGTTGTCGATGGCTTTTTGCATAAAACCGGCAATGTTGGGGTGCGACAGGGCATGAAACACCACTTTGCCTTCTTTGTCGAGCACCACGTTGGTTGGGAAGGCGCGCACCCCGTAGCGCTGCGCCAGGGCGCGGGCGCCGGCAATGTGGGCGTAGGCAAACGGGTTTTCCTTGATGAACTTTTGAACGGCAAACTTCTCGTCGAGAGCTACGGCCAAAAACACCACGTCGGGGCGTTGGGCATTTTGCTCCACCAGGCGGTTTAGGTCGGGAATTTCGCGGCGGCAGGGCGGGCAACCAATAAACCAGAAGTTGAGCACCACTACCTTGCCCAACAGCTCCTTGCTGTCGTACTTCCGGCCGTTAATGTCCCACACCTTAAAGGGCGCCATGGCCTGGCCGGTTTTAAAAAACGGACTTTCGTCGGGCGGGGGCATGCGGGCTATTTGGGCGGCACGCTCCTCGGCGGTTTGGGGCAACACCACAAATGCGGGGTTGGCCGGCGAGTAATTGGGCGCACCCGCCAGCTTAAACTCGCCCGATGCTACCATTGTGCTCCACACCTGGTAGGGCAAGCGCTGGCCTTCGGCATTGGTCACGACGGAGTTCTGATCGACCCGAATGCGCTGCGGCGCGGCTGTTTTAACTAAAGGGGCATCTTGCGCGGCTACCACGCCGCAAGTAGCCAGCAGCAGGCCAAGCGAGAGTATAAGTTGCTTCATTGATCAAAAAAGAACCATTGATAAATAGCGGGTTACGGCAAGCACGGCCTGCCACCCACAGCCTGCGGGTGCCTAGGTGGCAACGCCGCTTACGAGAGCAAGCGGGCCTGTTGCGCTGCTTTGATCAGGGCCGGGGCGTTTTTGAGCGTGGCCAGGGCTACCTCCTTGGCGGCTTGCTTTACCTCGTCGCGGTGAATGTCGCGGATTTCCTCCTGCACCAGTACGGTGAGGGCCTGCACGGCCTGGCTAAGTGCCTGCCGCCGCGGCCGCTCGGTGCGCAGCTCGGCCAGTGCCTCGGCCACCCGGGCCTGCATATGTTTGCGCCGGATGTGAAAAACCGACTCCTGCGCCAATTGCCGCTGCACGGAGTTGAGCAACGTAACTAGCGGCAGCAATTTGCAGGCACCGCTAACCATTACCCGGTTGAGCCGGTCGGGGTGGTGGGCGGTATCGGCGGGTGCAGCCAGCGCCGGCCCCAACTCGGGCGCGGGCCCAGGCTCGGGGGCGTCGTCGTAATGGTGAGGCTTATCGGCAGAAAGCATGGCCTAGGTGGCGGGGGCATAATTGCGCAGCCAAGGTAGCAAGCCCGGGCAACATTATGGTGCGGCACAAGCCCGCTGCAACAGCGCGTGCGGCGCTGCGCGGCCTCGGCTGCGGGCCCTAGGTAAGCGAGGCGGCCGGCACGGCAGGCAGCTCCGTGCTGGCACGGGTTTTCGGCATATAAGTATTGCAATGCTTGTATACAATAGCACGAATCCCTAGGTTGGCCGAACCGCTCCTTTGCCAGCAACCTACTTAATCTATGTTCAACGCTTTAATGCTTGCCGGTCTGCTTTGGGTTGGCGCGCCCGCGCCGACTGCCCGGCAAGCCCTCGTAAACAGGCCCGCCGCTACGGCGCAAACCGTGTATGTATGCATCAGCAAGTCGTCGGTGGCGTACCACGCTACCGACGATTGCGCCGGCCTGAACCGCTGCACGCACGAGGTACGTGCCATGGCCGTGGGTGCCGCGCAAGAAATGGGCAAGCGTGCTTGCCAGAAGTGCTACTAACCCCGACACCAAAACGACCTAGGGCCAGGCACAAAAAAGGGCGAACCGCTAGGTTCGCCCTTTTTGCTAGGTGCTGCGCAGCAACTACATCACCAACTGGGGCAGTTGGGCGTCAAACAGCTTGGCAAACTCTTGCGGGCTCAAAATGTGGCCCTGCTTTTGGGCGTTGTTGGCCAGGTTGTAGCCCCACTCGGCGGCGGCCATGCGCTGCGCCGGGGTGCCGTGGTGCCCGTCGCTCCCAAACGAACAATCGCCGATGTTGAAGAACACATCCAGGAACAAGCGTACGCGCTTCCACTGCATGGCGGCGCCGCGGGCGTGCGAGAGGTAGTACGCCGAGTAGGCATCGGCCATTAGCTCGGTGCGGCGGGTTGCGGCGGGGCTTTCTTCCTCGCCAAATAAGTTAAGCTGAAACTGAATTTGGTGGCCAAACTCGTGGGCCAGAATGGCCTGCGGAGCCACGTCGCCGAAGCCGATGGCGGTGTAGCCTTCCATAATGCCGTCGCCCATCACGATTTTGTCCGGAATGGTGGCGAAGGGCGGGTAATCGAAGCCCTGGAGCGCGAAGGCGTTGAATGAGAAGATCGGGTGGTTGCCGTCGCGGTACTGCGGAATCTGATCGGCGAGCAGCGCTACAATCTGGGCCAACGTAGCGGCGGTGGCTTTGTCTACGCCGTAAACCGCTTCGTACGTTTTGGCAATTTTGGCTTGGTCGAGCAGTACGTTGCCGTGCATGGCCACCATCACCATCTGGCCCGATTCAACCGTCCAGAAACGACGCAGGTCCTTAAACGATTTGGTGAGGCGCTGGCTGTACTCGCCGTTTTGGCCGAAGGCCTGGTTGGCCGAGCTGTTCTCGAACACGAAAGAGTAGTACGAGGGCAGGTTCAGCATATCGTAGTTGAGCGCGTAGGTAATCACACGCCCGTTCCAGTCGAAAAGCTGCCCGTCGAGCCACCGGTTTAGGGGCGTGCTGTCGTCGCAGGGGGTAGGCTCAACGGCCAGCAGGCGCCGGGCCAGCTCACGGTACTGCGGATCGGTTTGCACCAGCAATGCCGAGCGTTGCTGCAATTTGGCTTCAACCCCGGCGGGCAACGAGGCCCGCAGCTCCTCAATACGCTCGATGGCAGCCGCCGTGGAGAGCTGGGCCGAAGAGGAGGCCGTAACCGCGGGCGCAATCGTGCTATCCGCTTCTTTCTGACAACCCGTGAGCAGCGTAAACGAAGCCGCTACGCAGGCCAACAAAAGCTTAACGTTTTTCATACAAACGGTTAGGAGGGTGAAATAATGGGTACAGAAAGGGTAGGCCGGTTGTGTGCCGTTGGCACAACCGGAAGCTTAC
This sequence comes from Hymenobacter oligotrophus, assembly GCF_003574965.1. Taxonomy (NCBI): domain Bacteria; kingdom Pseudomonadati; phylum Bacteroidota; class Cytophagia; order Cytophagales; family Hymenobacteraceae; genus Hymenobacter; species Hymenobacter oligotrophus. The sequence continues at coordinate 562,104 of NZ_CP032317.1, forward strand.
AAATACTGGTGCGGTAGTCCTAAGGAAAGGATCAGTTGCTCTAAAGTATAATTAAATCTAAAAACTTCGCAGTTAAATATTATTTATATGGCTGTTTGGGATGCAAGCACCCGGTGTCGGTTCGGGTCTGCCGATGCGTGAAGTTTTGTTGCCTCGCAATTCGCCAAGCCTGGCCGAGCAGCCCCGTACGGCCCAGCTACGCCATTTGGGCATTATAATTGCCGCACGATAGGCGCGGCATGTCCGCATTCCATAGCTCCGCCCAAAAGCCCAAGGTTTTGCCTTGGGCTTTTGCTTTAGCCGTGTACCCGGGCCATTGCGGCCAAAGCCTCGTATTTGGCCATGCACACCGCGGCCGAGCCCGGTACCCGTTGTGTGGGGGTACCGGGCTCGGCCGCGGTGCAGGAGCGTATGTATAATGTGCTCGGTTAGGTGTTAGCTTATATGGCAGGAGAGGGGCGGCGCGCTGGGCGTTTAGCCTCCGGCCCGGTTCAGCTCTTCCAGGTTGGTGTTGCGGCGCTTGGCATCCACCTTGGCGCCTTGGCTAAAGTTGTAGCGTACCGTAAGGCCCACGCTGCGCCAGCGGAAGTATTGGTTGAAATCGTTGATGTTGCCGTTGATGTTGGTGCTAAAGCGGTACCGGTAGCCCTTAAACAGGTCGTTTACGTTCAGGCTCACGTCGAGCTTATCCTGCCGGAAGCTGCGCTTTAGGGCCAGGCCCACCCAGTGCATTGGCTCGATCTGGTACAGGCCCGAGGCGGTGGGCCCTAGGTAGCGCGCCTCCACCTCCAGCCGCACTTTGTGCGGCAGCAGCAGGGTGTGGTTGCTTTGCAGCATGTAGTACAGCTGCTCGTTGGTCAGGAAGCCGTTCACGTCGTTGGTGCTGAACTTGCGGTACGAAACCACCACGGTGTTCTGCGTATCCCACCACTTGGCCAGCTTGGCGGGGGCCACGCCCGTAAGCCCGATGATGTGGCCGGTGTCGAGGTTGTCGGTGGTGTAGACGGTGGTAGCCGCCTCCGCGTCCAGAATGGGTATTTCGGAAATGACACCGGTTTGGTAGTCGTAATTCAGCGAGAGGCTGTACGTTTTTTTGTAGGTGTGCGCCACCCGGAACGCGTGCGTGTACTGCGGCCGCAAAAACGGGTTGCCTTCCTCCCAGGTGTACGGGTCGCGGTAAAAGCGGAAGGGGTTGAGGTTGCCGTAGTTGGGGCGGGTGAGGCGGCGGCTGTAGCTGTAACCAATGTCGTAATCCTTGTTTACCTGCTGCTGCACAAACACGCTCGGGAACAGGTTGAGGTACTGCCGCCGCGTTACCTGCCCCGTGGTGTACGACTCGCCCCGCGAGCGGGTATTTTCCAGGCGCAGGCCGGCCTGCAGCTTCAGCCGCTCCGAGGCCTTGCCGCTCCAGTTGGCATAGGCCGCCTGAATGCTTTCGCGGTAGAAAAAGTGGTTGGTGCGCAACGGGTCGAGCACCAGTGCCCCGTTGTTGAAGTAAAAGCGCGAGTCGTTATCGGCCGTTACCTGGCTAAGCTTAAAGCCGGTTTCGATTTTGTGGCCTCCCGCCAGCGGCTTGGTAAAGTCGACTTTGGCGGCGTAAATGCGCAGGTCGGCGAGGGTGTTGGTGTACAGAAAATCCTGCGTGCGGCGGTTGGTGCCCAGGTCGGTAAAAAAGTTGAAAAAGTCGGCCTTGCCGCGGTTGTCGATCCGTACCGCGTCGAGGTCGGCCGTGAGGGTAGTGCCCGCGCTATCGAGGTTGCCGATGTAGTGCAGGTTGCCGGTGTAGTTGGCGTTGCGCGAGCGGCTAATGTTGTCGGCGTCGATAAAGCGCGTGGGTTCCTCCGGCGAGTTGCCCAAGTACGTATCCGTCAGGAAATCCGACACGCCCTTGCGCGGCGTGTAGTTAGCCATAAAGCCCACCGTGTGCCGCTTGCTCAGGTTGTAGTCGGCACCTAGGCGCACCACCGCCGGGTTTACCGAGGTGAAGTTGCCGGTGGCCTGTTGGTTGAAATACGTGGTGTTTTGCTCGCCGTAGAACACGCGCGTAAAGGTGGCATCGCGGCCGCCCACCCGGCGTGAGCCGTCCACCGTCAGAAAGCCGTTCCACCGCTCGCGCTTCAGGTTTAGGCTGGCGCCGTAGGTGTGGCCAAATTGCTTGAAATTGTAGTTGCCGCTGCCGTACACGCTGCCGTTGAGGCCGCGTTGCGTGTTTTTCTTCAGGTTGAGGTTGAGAATGCCCGAAGTGCCCTCGGCGTCGTAGCGAGCCGGCGGGTTGGTAATGATTTCGATGTTTTTGAGGTTGGCGGCGGGCATGCTTTCGAGCAGGTTGCGCAAGTCGCGGCCCGAGAGGTACGTCAGGCGGTTGTCGAGCATCACCGTTACGCCGCTTTTGCCGTTGAGCTGAATATTGCCGTCTTGGTCGATAAACACCCCCGGCGACTTGGCCAGCACATCGAAGGCCGTGTTGGTGGCTGCCATGGCCGTGCCCTCCACCGACACCACCATGCGGTCGGCCTCCTGCACAATCGTCGGCCGCAGGCCCACAATGTTTACCTCGGCCAGCTGCTTGGCATCGGGCCGCAGCGTAAGCGTGCCGAAGTCCTTGCCGGGCGCGGCCGCCGTCAGCTCGAACGCGGGCGTTTGCAGCAGCAGGTAGCCCACCGAGGTAACGCGCAGCACGTACGCTCCCGCCGCGGGCGCTGGCAGCTGAAAGCGGCCGTTGGCATCGGCCACGGTGCCGCCTACGCTGGTGGTGCCGCCCGCCGGCAGCACGGCCACCGTGGCAAAGCCTACGGCAGCGCCCTTGTCGTCGGCAATCAGGCCGATGAGCGTGGGGGTTTGCGCCGCGCCCGTGCGGGCAAGCAGCAGCAAGCAGAGCAATAGCAATTGCGCGGAGAAGTTTTTCATACCGAAGTGCAGTTGGGAGAAGGAAGCCAAAAACCAAAGCGCGTTGCACCAACCGCGCCCAGAAACTGCAGCTTGGCCCAATGGTTACCGGCAGCGCGTAAAAAAATGCGCGGCCGGCCGTGTGGTTCGCGTTTGAGGCCGGGGCTCTATCTTCCGGCCATGAAATCCGTGCTCGAGCTTGCTCCCGTGCTGTTGTTGCTGGGCCTAGGTATGGGCTATAGCTACCGGGCACGTAAGCTCACGGGGGCGGCGGTAGGGGTGGGCGGCCTGCTAGGCGTGCTCATTTACCTGGGAGTGGGATACCTAGGGCTGGGCTTGCTGGCACTTTTTTTCGCGCTCGGCACGGCGGCCTCGGCGTGGCGCGTGGCCGACAAACGCCGGCTGGGCTTGGCCGAGGAAAACCGCGGCCGGCGCCGTGCAGGCCAAGTGCTGGCCAACGCCGGCGTGGCGGGTGCCCTGGGGTTGCTAAGCTGGTTGTGGCCCACATTTGCGCCCCTAGGTGCCCTGATGCTGGCCGGCGCATTTGCCGCCGCCACCGCCGATACGCTGGCCTCGGAGCTGGGCAACGTGTACGGCAGCCGCTACGTGAATGTGCTAACCCTGCGCCCCGATACGCGCGGCGAAAACGGCGTGGTAAGCATGGAAGGCACCTTGCTTGGTGCCGCCGGCAGCGCCGTGCTGGCCGCGGCTTACTGTTTCGTGCACGGTTGGGGGCCCTGGGCTGGTGGGCTGCTGCTGGCCGGCACCGCCGGCAACATCGCCGACTCGCTGCTGGGCGCTACCCTGGAGCGCCGCGGAGCCCTCTCCAACGACGCAGTAAACACCCTAAATACGCTGGTGGGCGCGTTGGTGGCCGGCGCTTGCGGGCTGCTATTTTAGCCCCTGCAGCCCCAATGCCATCCGGCACCTAGGGTAGGTGGCCTTTCCTTCAGCGGCAAAGGCATGCGGCCAAATAGCGCAATGGTTGCCCTAAAGTGGCTAGCCGCCCGCACCGGATGTGCCTAATAAAATTTACTCACTTTGTATTGCAAAGTAGCTGCGGTTTATCTTGCTTTGTAACACAAAGTGCTTTTTGATTAAGTGCTCTTTTCGACCGCAATTTCGGGTTATACATACACCGTCAGCGCGCCCGAAACCGACGCCTGTAGCCCACTCAACGTCTTCACCCGCCTGCCTCTTTGTTATGGAATTACGCATACGCAACGTTTCGAAAAGCTACGCCAACGGGGTGCACGCCCTGAAAGACGTTAGCCTGACCATTCCGGCGGGCATGTACGGGCTGCTGGGCCCCAACGGCGCGGGCAAAAGCACGCTCATGCGCACGCTGGCCACGCTGCAACAGCCCGATGCCGGCAGCATCCACCTAGGCGACATCGACGTGCTGCGCGAGCAGGAAGCCGTGCGCCAAACCCTCGGGTACCTGCCGCAGGAGTTCGGCGTGTATCCCAAAGCCCGGGCCGAAGATTTGCTGGATTACTTCGCCATTCTGAAAGGCATAACCAACCGGGCCGAACGCTGCCAGGTGGTGGAGGCCTTGCTGCGGCAAACCAACTTGTGGGAGGTGCGCCGGCAAAAGCTGGGCGGCTTTTCGGGCGGCATGCGCCAGCGCTTTGGCGTGGCGGTGGCCTTGCTGGGCAAGCCCCAGTTGCTGATCGTCGACGAGCCCACGGCCGGCCTCGACCCGGCCGAGCGCGTGCGCTTCCTCAACCTGCTCAGCGAGCTGGGCGAAAACAGCGTGGTCATCCTCTCCACCCACATCGTGGAAGACGTGGCCGAGCTCTGCACGCGCATGGCCATCATCAACCAAGGCCGCATTTTGCTTGAGGCCGAGCCGCTGCAGGCCGTGCAGGAGCTGCAGGGCCGCATCTGGCGCCGCCTGGTGGCGAAAAGCGAGCTGCCGCAAGTGGAGCAGCAACACCACGTGATTTCGACTAAGTTGCTCAGCGGCTGCACGTTGGTGCACGTGTACAGCCCCGAAGACCCCGGCGCGGGCTTCGAGCCGGTTACGGCCGACCTGGAAGACGTGTACTTCAGCACCATGGCCGGGCACTTCGGCCAGGCCGTAGCCCCAGCCGCTCAGGCAGCCCGCGTATGATATTCTGGACGATTTACCGCTTCGAGCTCGGCTACCAGCTGCGCCGGCCGTGGCCATGGCTGTTTATGACCGTGCTGCTGGCGCTCAGCTTTTTGATGACGCGCGACGGCTCGGTGGCTGCCGTGCTGTACTCCGAGTTTTATCTCAACTCGCCGTTTGCCGTGGCCAAAACCACGGTGTTTGGCGGCTTGGTGTGGCTGGTAATGGCCGCCGCCATTGCCGGCGACGCCGCCGCGCGCGACGTGGCCACCGGCATGCACCCGCTCACCTACACCACCCCTGTCAGCAAAGCACAGTACTTGGGCGGGCGGTTTTTGGCAGCGCTGGTGCTCAATGCTTTGCTGCTGCTGGCGGTGCAGGCGGGCATATTGCTGGGCGTGTACCTGCCCGGGGTTGATGCGGAGCTGATCGGCCCGTTCCGGCCCAGCGCCTTCCTCACCTCGTACGCCCTTATTGCCCTGCCCAACGCCCTGGCAGCCACCACCATTCAGTTTGGGCTGGCGGCCCGCAGCGGCCGCGCCATGGCCGGCTACTTCGGCAGCTTCCTGATCGTGTTCATGGGCTTCTTCGTGGCCTCGATGCTATTGTTCCGGCGCAGCCTCGGCTCGTTGCTCGACCCCATCGGCATCCGGTTTGTGGTGGAGGACATTGCGCACCTCTGGACGCCCGCCGAAAAAAACACGCGCCTGCTCGGGCTGGAGGAACCGCTGCTCAGCAACCGGCTGCTGTGGCTGGGCCTGGCCTTGGGCGCGGGCGTTGCCACTTACCTAGGGTTTCGGTTTGCGCACCGCGCCGAGGGCAGCTGGCTCAGCCGCTTTCGGGCGCGTTCGAAAGCAACGGCCCAAGTGCTGCCCGCCCGCCTTGGCATTGCGGCCAGCGCGCCGGTGGCCGTGCCGGCGGTGCGGCAGCGGTTTGGCCTGGCCACCCACTTGCGCCAGCTGCTGGCCGTGGCCGCGGCCTCGTTCCGGATGCTGGTGCTGAGCTGGGCCGGGCTGGCGCTGCTGGTAGCCATTCCGCTGCTTACGGTGCCGGTAGTGGTCGATCAGATGAGCTCGAACGACGTGCCGCTGCTGCCCGCCACCGCGTTGGTAGTGAAAGAGCTGACGGCCTCGCTGGCCGACGAGCTGAGCCGCTGGGTTGTCGTACCCTTTCTGATTGTGTACTTCGCCGGCGAGCTGGTGTGGCGCGAGCGGGAGGCCCGCCTCGACGAAATCACCGACGCGCTGCCCAGCACCGATTGGGTGTCGATGGCGGGCAAATACCTAGGGCTGAGCGCCACGCTGGCCTTGTTTATGGCCCTGCTGGCCTTGGCGGGCGTAGCGGCCCAAACCTTGGTGGGCCACCACCACTACGAGCCCGCGCTTTACCTGAAAACCATGTTCGGGCTGCAGTTGCCCGAGTACTTGCTCTTTGCGCTGCTGGCCTTGGCGGTGCACGCTGTGGTCAATCAGAAATACATTGGGCATTTGGTGGCCATTATGGCTTTTGTGTTCATTACGCTGGCCTCGCTGTTCGGCGTCGAGCACAAGCTGCTGATTTACGGCGGCGGCCCCGGGTGGTCGTACACCGATATGCGCGGATTCGGGGCTTCCGTAGGTCCGTGGCTGTGGTTTAAGCTGTACTGGGCAGCCTGGGCGCTCCTGCTGGCGGTGGCGGCGCGGCTGCTGTGGCCGCGAGGCAAGCAAACTACCCTGGGCGCGCGCCGCCAGCTGGCGCGCGGCCGCTTTACGCCTGCCACGGCCGCAATAACCGCGGTGGGGGCGGGGCTGGCGCTGGCCCTAGGTGGGTTCATCTTCTACAACACCAACGTGCTGAACCGCTACACCTCCGCCGCCGACCGCTCGCGAAACGCGGCCGCCTACGAGCAGCGCTTCGGCCGCTACGCCCGGCGCCCGCAGCCGCGGGTGACGGCGGGCAACCTGCGCATCGAGCTGTACCCCGAGCGGCAAACGGCCGACATCCGGGGCAGCTACCGGCTCGTCAACCGCAGCGCCGTCGCCATCGACTCGGTGCACGTGGCCACCGCGCCGGGCGTCGAAACCACGGACCTTGCGTTCAACCGGCCGGCGGCCCGCGTACTGCACTCGCAGGAGCTGTACCACCAGGTTTTTGCCCTGCAAACGCCCTTGCAGCCCGGCGACTCGTTGCAGCTCCGCTTTCGGGTGCGCGTGGCGCCGCGCGGCTTCGGCGTGAACGGCGTCGATAACTCGTTGGAAGCCAACGGCACCAATTTCAGCAACACCTGGCTGCCGGCAATTGGCTACCAGGAAAGCCGCGAGCTGATTGGGGCGGCCGAGCGCCGCGCCCACGCGTTGGCCCCGCGCCCCGTAATTGCCTCGCTCTACAACGGCGAAGCGCGTCAAAAGCTGGGCGGCGGCGGCGTTGCTTTTGAAGCCGTGATTGGCACCGCCGCCGACCAAACTGCTGTGGCGCCGGGCAAGCTGCGCCGCAGCTGGCAAGCAGGCGGCCGCCGGTATTTTCAGTACTCAACCGATGCCCCCATCGGCGGCGAGTGGAGCATTTTTTCGGCCCGCTACGCCGTGCGGCAGTACCAGTGGCGCAACCCCGATGCCCCGGGGCAAGTGGTGGCTATTCAGCTCTTTCACCACCCGGGGCACACGGCGCACCTAGGGCGGGTGGTGGAGGGAGCCAAGGCTTCGCTGCGTTACTACAGCCAACAGTTTGGGCCCTACCGGCACAGCTACCTCAGCGTTGTGGAGCGGGCCGGCCTGGGCACGGGCATGCACGCCGATGCCGCCATGATTTCGCACGGCGAAGGGTTTACCCTCTGGAACCCCGGCACTGCCCCCGGCAGCCACGACCACCCCTACGCCATTGTGGCCCACGAAATGGCCCACCAGTGGACGGTGCCGTACGCCGCCGTGGAGGGCGCCCCCATAATGTCGGAAAGCCTGGCTTGGTATTACGCCCTGAAAGCCGTGGAGCACGCCAAAGGTCCTGAAGACCTGCGCGCTTTGCTGGGCTACATGCGGCAACCGTACCCGTTCCCGGTAATCCGGCGGGGCGAGCCGCTGCTGCGCGGCCTCGATCCGTACCTCTCGTACCGCAAAGGGCCCTTTGTGCTGTATGCGCTGAGCGAGTACCTAGGCGAGGCGCAGGTGAACGGTGCGCTGCGCCGCCTGCTCGAGAAACACCGCACCCCCGACGCGCCGCTGGCCACCACCCTCGATTTGTACCACGAGCTACGGGCCGTAACGCCCGATTCGCTGCGGCCGCTGCTGCACGACTTCTTCGAGGTAAACACCTTTTGGGAGCTGAAAACCACGCAAGCCACGGCCCGGCAAACCAAAGCCGGCACCTGGCAGGTAAGCCTCGCGGTGCAGGCCCGCAAAACCGTGGCCGACAGCGCCGGTGCCGTTAGCGCCGTGCCCATGAACGACTTGGTGGAGGTAGCGGCCTTTGCCGCCGACGGCAAGCCGCTGTACCAGCAACGGCACCGCATTCGCACGGGTGGGCAGCGCATCCTTATTGCGGTGCCCGGCAAGCCGGCCCGCGCGGGCCTCGACCCCAACCAACTGCTGCTCGATCTGAAACCCGACGACAACACCGCGCCGGTGCAGCCATGACGTTTCGAACGATCTTCCGCTACGAGCTGCGTTACCAGCTGGGGCACATAACCACGTGGCTGTTTGGGGCGGTGCTGCTGCTGTTTCCGCTGCTGCTCACCAAAATCGGCACGCCCGCCGACGGCACCTACAACAACGCGCCCGCGTCCATTGCCTTTCTCACGGTGTTCAGCAACGTGGTGTGGCTGCTCATGGCCGGCGCCATCAGCGGCGACGCGGCCGCCCGCGACGTGCAAACCCGCATGCATCCCTTGCTCTACACCACCCCCGTAAGCAAGGCCGAGTACCTAGGCGGCCGGTTTGCAGCGGCGTTGGCGCTCAATGCTTTGCTGCTGCTGGTAGTGCAAGTGGGGTTGTGCCTGGGGTTTTACTCGCCCGGCTGGAAGCCCCAGTTTCTGGGGCCGTTTTTGCCGCTGGCGCACCTCACAGCCTATGCCTACCTAGGCTTGCCCATTGCCTTGGCCGCCACCGCCCTGCAGTTTACGCTGGCCACGCTCAGCGGCCGGGGCATGGGCAGCTACATCGGCAGCGCGCTGCTGTTCTTCGTCTCGCATTTTATCGTGATGATTGTGGCCAAGGCCGTGGGCTGGTGGGACTTAACCAAGCTGCTCGATATCGTGGGGTTTGCCAGCATCGTGGGCGGCGAAATGGAAACCTGGACGCCCGCGCAAAAAAACACGCAACTGATTAAGCTGGCGGGGCTGTTCGGCTGGAACCGGCTGCTTTGGCTGGGCATTGCCGTTGGCCTGCTGGCCTTCACGTACGTGCGGTTTGCGTTCGGGCACCCGGTGGCCGGCCGCGGTTGGCGCCCGTGGCTGGGCCGGGCGCGCGCCCAAGTGCCGGGCCCAACGCCTGCCGTGGCCGCCCCAGCAACTGCGCGCGCCGTGGTGGTACCGCAGGTAAGCCGCCCGTTTAGTTTCGGTACCGCTGTGCGCCAAACCTTGGCCGTGGCTTGGTCGTCGTTTGGGTACGTGGCGCGCAGCCGTATTGGCTTGCCGTTGGTGGCGCTTATTGCCCTAGGTTCGGCGCTGCTCGGGTCGGAGTTCATGGAGCAAAACACCATTCCGCTGTTCCCGACCACCCAACAGGTAATTGATTTTCTGACTACGCCGCTCGGCAACGTCAAAACGCCGTGGCTCGTGCTGCCGCTGCTCCTCATGTACTTCGCCGGCGAGCTGGTGTGGCGCGAGCGGGAGGCCGGCCTCAGCGAAATTGCCGACGCGGCCCCCGTATCGGAGTGGGCCTTGCTAGTGGGCAAGTTCCTGGGCCTTGGGCTGCTGATTGCCACCTGGATGCTGATTCTGCTGCTGGGCGGAATGCTGCTGCAAGCCATTCTGGGATACAACAAGTTTGAAGTGGGCCTGTACCTAAAGGCGTTGTTTGGGCTGCAGTTGGCCGAATACCTGCTCTTTGCCATGCTGGCCTTGGTGGTGCACGTGCTCGTCAACCAAAAGTACCTAGGGCACCTGGCCCTGCTGCTCGTGCTGGGCTTTATGGGCTTTGCCGCCAAGCTCGGCGTGCACCACCACCTGCTGGTGTTCGGTACAGCGCCCGATTGGTGGTACACCGACATCCGGGGCTTCGGCAGCTCGCTCGGGCCGTGGCTGTGGTTTAAGCTGTATTGGGCGGCTTGGGCGCTGCTGCTGGCGGTGGCGGCCCGGCTGCTGTGGGCGCGCGGCAAGGAAAACAACCTAGGGCCGCGGCTGCAGGCAGCCCGCAGCCGCTTCACGCCCGCAACCGCCGCTACAACCGTGGCAGGAGCGGGGCTGGTGTTGGGCCTAGGTGGGTTTATCTTCTACAACACCAACGTGCTGAACGAACACACCACGGCCGCCGACGAAAACGAGCACCGCGCGGAGTACGAGCGACGCTACGCCCGGTACGGCAACCGTCCGCAGCCGCAGTTGGCCAGCACCAAATTGCAAGTAGAGCTGTACCCGGAGCGACAGGCAGTAACAATACGGGGCAGCTACCGCCTCGTCAACCGCAGCGCCGTCGCCATCGATACCATTCACCTGGCCACAGCCCGCGGTGCCGAAACCAGCGCCGTGTCGTTTGGGCGGCCGGCCAAGCAAGTACTGGCCGACGAGCCACACGGCCACCGCATGTACGCATTGCAACAGCCGCTGCAGCCCGGCGACTCGCTGCAGCTCAGCTTCCGGATAGATGGCAAGCCCAAGGGCTTCGGCAACAACGGCAGCAAAGCCTTGGTGGAGGCCAACGGAACCTACCTGATGAGCCAGGATGTGCTGCCCGCCATTGGCTACCAACCCCTGCGCGAGCTGCGCGAGGCAAGTGCCCGCAAGCAGCACGGCCTGGAGGCGCGCCCCGAAATTCCGTCGCTCTACGATGTAGCCGCCCGCCAAAAGTCGACGCGCGGCGACTGGACAACTTTTGAGGCGGTAGTGGGCACCGCTGCCGATCAGGTTGCCGTAGCGCCGGGCAAGCTGCGCCGCAGCTGGAAAGCTGGCGGGCGCCGCTACTTTCACTTCGTAACCGATGCGCCCATTCAAAACCAGTCGGTGTTCTTCTCGGCCAATTACGCGGTGCGTAGTGTGCAGTGGCGCAGTGCCCAACTGCCCACCGCCAAACCCGTCGATATCAGCCTGTACTACCATTCCGGGCACACCAACAACGTCGAGCGCATGTTGCGCAGCGTACGCGCTTCGCTCGATTACTACACGGAGCAGTTCGGCGCCTATCCGTACGGCCACCTCACCATCATCGAGCGGGCGGGCACCGAGGGCGAGCTGAACGCCGAGGCCAGCACCATCGACTACGGCGAGCAGTTTGCCCTGATGAACCCCGATGCCAGCCCGCGCGGCTTTGATTTGCCGTACTACGTGCTGGCCCACGAGGTAGCGCACCAATTTGGCCTGGGCTTCGCGAGTGTTGAAGGCGCCCCGTTTTTGGCCGAGGGCTTGGCGGTGTACTCAGGCATGCAAGTGCTCGAAAAAAGCTACGGCTACGGCCACTTGCGCCGCTACCTCAGCTTTTTGCGCCAGTCGTACGAGGTGCCACGCTCCCGCGCCATGGTGCCCTTGCTGCGGGCCAACAATGCCTTCATGGGCTACCGCAAAGGCCCGTTGGCGCTGTACGCGCTCAGCAAATACATCGGGCAAGAGCAGGTAAACACCGCGCTGCGGCAACTGAAACTAAAGCACAGCCCCAAAGTGCCGCCGCTGGCTACCACGCTCGATTTGTACCGCGAGCTGCGCGCCGTTACGCCCGATTCGCTCCACTACCTGCTGCACGACCTGTTCGGGGCCAACACCTATTGGGAGCTGCAAACCAAGCAGGCCTCGGCCCGGCAAACCAAAGCCGGCACCTGGCAAGTGAGCCTGGAGGTGCAGGCCCACAAAGTAGTAATCGACAGCACCGGTGCCCGGCACGAACAACCCCTAAACGACTGGGTGGAAATTGGGGTAATTGCCCCACGCGAGAAGGACGAAGACTACGGCAAGCCGCTGTACCTGCAAAAGCACCGCATCCGCTCGGGGCAACAAACCATCAGCGTAACCGTGCCCCGCAAACCCGCCCGCGCCGGCATCGACCCATACCTGTTGCTGGTTGATTTGGATGGGGACAATAATGTGAAGGATGTGCAGACTGCGGGGGCCATGGCAACCGCTAAAGCAACCCAACGGTAACGGAGCATTATCAACAAAAAAGCCCGGCAAGGTTTACTTGCCGGGCTTTTTTGTTGCCTTCGGGACACTGGGTTTAGGCAGTCAGTTAATACAACTGTAGTCTTTGGTCGTCATGCTGAGCCTGTCGAAGCATCTTTACCGCTTCGTTGGATAGTGTCTGACGAAGGGTAGAGATGCTTCGACAAGCTCAGCATGACGGTGTTTTGGGTATGCGTACTTAAAGCACCTAGGCTTTCTTCTTCCACTTAATAGTGCATCCAATGGCTTTCGTCGAAGTAGTCTGCACGGGCTTACCGGCCATCAGCTGCGTCATGGCCGATTCTACATAGCGCTCCGTGGCGGCGGTGCCGTCCTCGGTGTTGTTGTCGATGGCGCCGATGTACGCCACCTTAAAGTCTTGGCCCGAGCGCTGCAGCACGTACACGTGCGGCGTGCGGGTGGCGCCAAAAGTACGGGCCACGCTCTGGGTTTCGTCGAACAGGTACGGGAAGGCGTACTTCTTCTCGGTGGCGCGTTCCTGCATTTTCTCAAACGAGTCGCCGGGGGCAATTTGCGGATCGTTGGGGTTGATGGCCACTACCGGGTAGCCCTGCGAGGCATACTTCTGGTGCAGGGCCATAATGCGCGATTCGTAGGCTTGGGCGTAAGGGCAGGTGTTGCACGTAAACACCACGATGTAGCCTTTGGCGCCGGCGTTGCTGCTCAACGAAACGGTTTTGCCATCCACGTTCTTCAGCTTGAAATCCATGGCTTTGTCGCCCACCTTGTAACCTTCGTCGGGGCTGGGGCCTGGGCCGGGGGTGCGCATGTAGCTGCTAAAGCCGACGATCAGGGCCAGCACTAGCAGCAGGGGCAGGAGGTACGCTGCTTTCTTCATGGGTTGTTTGGGTTGTGAGAGGTGAACAACAAAGACGGACCTAGGGCCGCACAAACGGGCGGAGGGCCTGCGTCAGCTCGGCTTCGGTAAGCGGCTGCTCGAACGAGGTGCGCAGCTTGCGCCGGTTGTTGATGAGCAGCGTAAACGGCAACGCACCCGACCACTTCGGGTCTACTTTATCAATGTAAGCATTAGCGTCGGTTTCGTTGAGCAGCCACACGGTGGAGGCCAGGCGTTGCTGCTTCACAAAAGGCTTTACCTTCTGCTCGAGCTTCGACGGAAAGTCGAGGCTCACGAGTAGCACCCGCACTTTTTGGTTGGCGTAGCGCGCCCGTACCTTCTCGAAGTGCGGCAGCTCCTCGATGCAGGGTTTGCACCACGTAGCCCAGAAGTTGATAACGTAAGTAGTATCGGTGGGCCGGGCCAACACCCGCTGCAGCGCGGGCAGCTTCACTACCGAAACCTTTTGGGCCCAGGCCGGAGCGGCACCTAGGCACAAAAGCAATAAAACCAAAACGCGCAAGTGTTTCATGGGCAAGTGCCTAGGTGGCGGCAGCAGTTAGTGCAACGAACAAGACACCGCACCGGCGAAAGCGTTGCGCGGGGGCGGGTATGTATATCCTTTCGCAATAATATTAATGCATTGGTTGCCTACCCAGGCCACTTAGTCACGGCCCTGCAAACCGATGCGCGCACCTAGGGCGTATAGCTGAGGCGGGCCCTAGGGTGGCCCCGCTGCTTTCAGGTTGTATTTATGCGTGTAGTTCGTTGGATGAAGATGCTGGTTGCACTAACCGGCCCCCTGTGGTTGCTGGTAGCCAACGATGAGGCCCTGGCCCGGCCCAGCCGCCGCACCGCCGACGTGGCCTACGTAGCCGCCAACGCGCCCGATTACGATGCGGAGCGGCACCGCCTTGATGTGTATGCGCCGCGGCGCAAAGCCGGGGCTAGCTACCCGGTGGTGGTATTTATTCATGGCGGCAACTGGAACAGCGGCCGCAAAGAGATATACCGCTTTGTGGGGCGCCGCTTGGCCAAGCAGGGTGTGGTAGCGGTAGTTATTAACTACCGCTTGGCGCCGCAGGTGCAAGTGCCGGCCATGGCCAACGACTGCGCCCGCGCCGTGCGCTGGACCAAAGAGCACATTGGGGAGTTCGGCGGCGACCCTGGGCGCATTTACCTGATGGGCCACTCGGCCGGGGGCGGACTGGCCGCCCTGCTCGCTACCAACGATGCGCTGTTTGCCCAGCTCGGCCTGCCGCAAAACCCCGTGCGCGGCGTCATCCTGAACGACCCCGCCGGGCTGAACATGTACGCGTACCTACAGAAAAAGCAGTACCCCGACGATTCGCAGTACGTGGTGGCCTTCGGAACTGCACCCGCGGGTTGGCGGCAGGTGTCGCCGTACTACTACCTCACGCCCAAAAGCCCGCCTTTTCTTGTCTTCGTCGGCGGCGAAACCTATGGCTCCATTGCCAGCAGCAGCGAGGAGTTTCGGCAACGGCTAACGGAGCTGGGTCACCAGCCGGGCTTTACCGTGATGAAGGGCAAAAAGCACGTGCCCATGGTGCTGCAGCTCTATTGGAAAAACAACATGATTTACCGGCAACTGCTGCCCTTTGTGGGCGCTAAGCCGCAGCCCGAGCACCTGGGCACTGCCCAAGGCCAACCCTAGGTGCTCGGCGCATTACTGCACCAGCTTCTCGGCCCGAAACACGTCGTCGGCGGCTTGCAGCAGCTTAGCGCGCAGCTTGGGGTTGAAGTTGGGGTGCGCTTTGAGGAAGCTACGGACCGTGGCCGCCGCACTGGCGCTCTGGTAATTACCTAGGGTGGCCTGCAGCCAGGAGTAAGGGAAGAAAATGTCGCCGGTTAGCTGAATTTCTTCGAGCAGCTCGAGGCTTTGGGGCAGGTACTTTTCGGAGGTGCGCTGGCGCAAGGGGTGGTGCAGCGCACCTAGGGCCGAGAGCACCCAGGCTTCTTTTTCGCGGTTCTGCTCGTCGCGCAGCGAGGCGAAAAACGCATCGCGCGTAGCAACGTCGGGCGAGAGGGCAGGCATCAGGAACTGCAGCCGCTTTTGGCGATCGGGGTTTTTGATGCGGGCCAGTTGCTTGGTCAGGATTTGCGGATCGGCGGCGTAGTCGCGCACGGCCAATGCTTGGGTCAGCGCGGTGTAATCGTCTTCGGTAAGCGTAACGCCCGCAGGGGCCTGTTGCGTGCTCCAAACATGGTACAGGCGCTCTTGCGCCGGCTGGCTTAGCGCCACCGATTGGTAGCTTTTGAACAACAGCTTGCGGACGTTGCCCGAGCTGTTCTGCTGCATCGTGCGCCACAAGTCAGCCTCGAGGGCCGGAGCTAGGGCAGTGCGCTCCGCGGGCTTCAGCAGCTTCCAGTAAATATCGGAAAGCTGGCCCGTGAGTAGCTTCAGGTTTAGTTCTTCATTTTCGAGGGGCAGTTGTTGGCGGTAGAGGTCAAGCAGTTGGCGCGGAGGCAGCACCCGGCCGTTCAGCATGTTCTCGTAAAGGCTGATATAGGCCGATGCCCTAGCCACCGGGTTCGGCAGCTTGCCTAGGTTGGGCAGCAGCTGCTTATCAACGGGGAAAACCCCGTAGCCCAGGCCCGAGGAGTTGAACAACACAAACGCCGGAGCTGGCTGGCCGGCCACTTCCGCTAGCTGCACCTGCCGCTGGTTCATGTTCACGGTCAGCTCCTTGCTGGTGCCGTTGGGGTATACCAGCAGCACCTCAAACACCTGCGGCCAGAGGCGGTCGGAGCCGTCTTCGGCGCGCTGCCTGAGTTCGAGCTGGCTGATTTTACCTGCCTGGGTTTGCAGCTTGTAGTCGATAACGGGGCGGCCGGGCTGGTTTACCCACACCTGGTTCCAGGCCTGCAAACCGGCGGGCGTGCGGCGGTCGAGAATGCCGATGAGGTCGGGCCAGGTGGCGTTGCCGTGGGCGTAGGTGCGCAGGTACTCCTGCAAGCCCGCCCGAAACGCCTCTTCGCCCATCAGCCGCTCCAGCTGCCGCATCATTATGGGCGCTTTGTGGTAAATGATATTGCCGTAGAGCGAGCCGGCATCCTGCAGGTTATCCAACTCCTGCCGAATGGGATTGGCGCCCTGGGTGCGGTCGATACCGTAGGCGGCAGGGTAGTGGTCGGTCACGAATTTGAGGTCGTAGTTGGAGTTGGCTACGGCCACCTGCGTGATTTTATCGGCCATGAAGTTGGCAAACACCTCCTTCATCCACACGTCGTTAAACCACTGCATCGTCACCAAGTCGCCAAACCACATGTGGGCGGTTTCGTGGGCGATGAGCGAGGAACGGGCAATCTGCTGATCCTGCGTGGCGCCTTCGTCGAGGAACAGCGTGCTGGCCTTGTAATCGATGGCGCCCACGTGCTCCATGCCGCCGTACTGAAAGTCGGGAATAGCCACGAAATCGAACTTACGGAAGGGGTACGGAACGCCCGTGTACGCCTCCATGAACTTCAGCGCATCGGCATGAATCTGGAAAATCGGACCTAGGCTAAGCTGCAATTTGCTTGCATCGGTTTCGCGGTGCAGCAGCTGCATGGTGCGCCCGCCCGCCTCGCGCGACAACCGCGTGAACTTGCCGGCCACAAACGAGAACAAGTAAGTGCTGATGGTATCGGAAGGGGCGAAGCGGTAGGTTTTGGTGCTGCCCGCCACGGTTGAATCCTGCACCGGTCCGTTGGCCAACGCTTGCCAACCGTTCGGCACCGTTAGCTGCAACTGAAAACTGGCTTTCAGGTTGGGCTGATCGAACACCGGAAACACCGTACGGGCGCGGTCGGGTACCAGCAGCGTGTACACGAAATCGTCGGAACGGTTCAGCGACAAATCACCGGCTACAAACTCGATCTGCACCGCGTTACGGCCGCGCTTGAGGGCCTGCGCGGGCAGCACCACGTGCTCGTCGCGGTGGTCGATGGCAACCTCCTTGCCGTTCACTACCACGCGCCGGAGGTGGTCGGTTTTCTCCTTGAAGTCGAGCTGCACGGGCTGGCTGGCGTCCGACAGCTTAAACGACACCACCTCCGAAGCCACCACCGGCTCGGCTTTGCGCTCGGGTATGCTTAGCTGCAGTTGGTACCCTAGGTTGCTGATGAGCCGTTTGCGCTGCTCGGCCAACTGAAGCGAAACGCCCTTTGCCACGGGCACAGTCGTAGCGGTGGTTGGCGACAGGTTTTTTTGGCAGGCAGTAGCAAGCAAGGCAAGCATAAACCAGCTTGCCTGTTCATATTTACCGAAACGCGTGTTCATCGGGCCAGATCAGTACCTAGGGAATAAGTAAAAGTAAGTTGCAGGGCCGATGAATGAACACACCACTCCCGAGCCGCAACCCGCCGTACAGCTGTACCCGCTGGGCGATGCGGCCGTGGTGATTGAGTTCGGTAAGAGCATAAGCCCCGCCACGCACGAGCGGGTGCAGGCGTTTTGCAACCGGCTAGAGCAACAGCCGTTTGTAGGGTTGGTAGAGTACGTACCCGCCTTTACCACCGTAACCGTGTACTACGACCCGTGGCGGCTGCGCCAGCAAGCCGCCACGCCCTACGATGCCGTGCTGCAACAACTGGAGCAGCTGCTGCGCCGCACCAGTATTGCAACCGAAAAGCCGGCCCCGCGCGTGGTGGAAATACCCGTATGCTACGGCGGTGCATACGGCCCCGACCTCGATTGGCTTTCCAAGCACCTAAGCCTGCTGCCCGAGCAAGTAATAGCCCTGCACGCCGCCCCCCAATACCTGGTGTACATGATTGGGTTTGCGCCGGGCTTCCCGTACCTGGGCGGGCTCGATGCGCAATTAACCGCCCCGCGCAAAGCGCAACCGCGCCCGTTGGTGCCCGCCGGCGCGGTAGGCATTGCCGGCCAGCAAACCGGGGTGTACCCGCTGGCCACGCCGGGCGGTTGGCAGCTGATCGGGCGCACGCCGTTGCGCTTGTTTCGTCCCGAGGCCGAGGTGCCCAGCCTGCTGCAAGCCGGCGACCGGGTGCGCTTTGTGCCGATATCCGCCGCCGAATACCAGCGCCTCCAGCAGCATGAGCTTTAGCATCCTCAGCCCCGGCCTGCTCACCACCGTGCAAGACCTAGGCCGCGTGGGGTACCAAAAGCAAGGCATCATCGTGAGCGGCGCCATGGATGCAACGGCCCTGCGCCTGGCCAACCTGCTGGTGGGCAACCCCGAAAACACCGCCGGCCTGGAGCTAACCTTGCTGGGGCCCAAAATTCGCTTCGAAACCGACCAGCTAATTGCCCTTGCCGGCGCCGATCTGTCACCTGCCGTCGATGGTGAGCCGGTGCGCATGTGGCGGCCGGTGCTGGTACGTGCCGGGGCGGTGTTATCGTTCGGAGCACCTAGGGCGGGCAGCCGGGCCTACCTGGCCATAGCCGGCGGGTTGGCGCTGCCGCCGGTGCTCGGCAGTCGCTCTACGTACCTGCGCGCCGGTTTGGGCGGGCTGCAGGGCCGGGCTTTGCGCAAAGGCGATGCAGTGCCGTGTGCCAAACCAAACGCCCGCGCCGCCAAGTTGATGCGGGTGCTGGCAACCAATGCCGATGCCCTAGGTCGGCGGTGGGCCGAGGCGGCGTGGGCACCCGATCCGGCCCTGCTGCCGCGCCACGAAAGCAGCCTCGAAATACGCGCCACAACGGGCCCCGAGTACCACCTGTTTTCGGCCGAAAGCCAAGGGCACTTGTGGGAGCAGGAATACAGCCTCAGCACCGAGTCGGACCGCATGGGGTACCGTTTGCTTGGGCCCCAATTGGTGCTCGAAAATCCGCAGGAGCTGCTTTCGAGTGCCGTTACGTTTGGCACGGTACAAGTGCCCGCGGGCGGCTTGCCGATTGTGCTGATGGCCGACCACCAAACCACCGGCGGCTACCCGCGCATTGCCCAAATCATCACGGCCGATTTAGCCCGGCTGGCGCAGTTGCCCCTAGGTGGTAAAATCCGATTTCGGGAGGTTACTTTGGCCGAAGCGCAGCAGCTATACCTGCAGCACGAGCAACAAGTCCGCGCCCTGCGCGAGGGCATTCACCTGAAACTGCAGCATCCATGAGCGCAAGCTTTACCGTTGATCTGAACTGCGACCTAGGCGAAAGCTTCGGCGCCTACCACCTCGGCACCGACAAAGCCATCTTGCCCTTCGTTACCTCGGCTAACATTGCCTGCGGTTTTCATGCCGGCGACCCCGCCGTGATGAAGCGCACCGTGCGCCTGGCCCTGCAGCACAACGTAGCCATTGGTGCCCACCCTGGCCTGCCCGACCTTGTAGGCTTTGGCCGCCGCGAAATGGCCGTTTCGGCCGAAGAAGCGCACGATATGGTGGTGTACCAGTTGGGCGCACTCGATGCGTTCGTACGGGCCGAAGGCGGCCGCATGCACCACCTGAAGCCCCACGGTGCGCTCTACAACATGGCCGCCGTAAACGCCGCCCTCGCCGAAGCCATTGCCGAAGCCATGTACCGCGTAAACCCCGAGCTGGTGCTCTACGGCTTGGCCGGTAGCGAGCTGATTCGGGCCGGCGAAAAGCTAGGCCTGCGCACCGCCCACGAGGTGTTTGCCGACCGCACCTACCAGCCCAACGGCACCCTCACGCCCCGCCGCCAACCCGATGCGCTCATCACCGATTCGCAACTGGCCATTCGGCAGGTAGTGCGCATGGTGAAGGAGGGCAAAGTGCGTGCCCAGCAAGGCCCGGATGTGGCCATGCAAGCCGATACCGTGTGCATCCACGGCGACGGGGCGCATGCCGTGGCGTTTGCGCAGCAAATCAGGCAGGTATTGCAGCAAGAGGGCGTACAAGTTCGGGCCGCGCAGCACCCCGCCACCGCATGAGGCAGCGCTACAACTGGGGCGTGCTGCTAGGTGCCGCCTTCCTGATGGCTACCTCGGCGGTGGGGCCAGGTTTCCTTACTCAAACAACGGTGTTTACCGAGTCGTTGGGCGCGAGCTTTGGCTTTGTCATTCTCACGTCCATCCTCATCGACCTAGGCGTGCAGCTGAATATCTGGCGCGTAATTGCCGTTTCGGAGCGGCGCGCGCAGGATATTGCCAACGCCGTGCTGCCCGGCCTAGGCGCCGTCATTTCGGTGCTGATTGTACTCGGCGGCCTGGCCTTCAACATCGGCAACGTGGCGGGCGCGGGCCTGGGCTTGCAGGTGCTCACGGGCATCTCGGCCGAGGTGGGCGCAGCTATATCGGCGGCGCTGGCCATCGGCATTTTTCTGGTGAAAGAAGCCGGCCGGGCCATGGACCGCTTCGCGCAACTCATGGGCTTGCTGATGATTCTGGTAATTGTATACGTAGCCGTTACCTCGGCCCCGCCCGTGGCCGAAGCGGCGCTGCGCACCATAGCCCCTAACCGGTTCGACCTGATGGCCATTGTTACGCTGGTGGGCGGTACCGTGGGCGGCTACATCACCTTTGCCGGCGGCCACCGCCTGCTCGATGCCGGGGTGAAGGGCCAAGCCGCCTTGCCGCAGGTTACCTCCAGCGCCGTGTCGGGCATTACGGTGGCGTCGGTTATTCGGGTGCTGCTGTTTTTGGCTTCGTTGGGTGTGGTCAGCAAAGGGCTGGCGCTGGATGCGGCCAACCCGCCGGCCTCGGTGTTTCGGCTGGCAGCGGGCAACCTAGGGTACAAACTATTTGGCGTGGTGATGTTTGCGGCGGCTATTACGTCGGTTATCGGCTCAGCTTACACGTCGGTGTCGTTTCTGAAGTCGTTTCATGCCAGCATCGGACGCCACGAAAACCGCGTCATCATGGGGTTTATTCTGCTCTCCACGGTGGTGTTTGTGCTCATCGGTAAGCCTGTGAAACTGTTGGTGTTGGCCGGCGCCGTCAACGGGTTTATTCTGCCGATTACATTGGCTACCATTCTGGTAGCTGCTTACCGGCGCAACGTGGTGGGGGAGTACCGGCACCCGTGGTGGCTTACGCTGTGCGGCGTGCTGGTGGTGTTGGTGATGAGCTGGATGAGCGCCGCGGTGTTTGTGGAGCAAGTGCGCGGCTTGTAGCCGCGTGCGCAGGCACCTGGCGCAGGTTTTTTGGCCAGCCGGTGTAATGTTTTTTCGCAGCGGGCGACTAATAAGCCAAACCTCACCGCTATGCCGCTGGTAGCCTCGCCCGATTTCGTCGAAACAGTAGCCCAGTACCGGCCGATGCTTTGGCGCGTGTGCCGGTTGTACTGCCCCGCTTCGCCCGACGACCAGCGCGACTTGTACCAAGAGGTGGTGCTGCAGCTGTGGCAGGCCTGGCCGCAGTACCAGGGCCGCGCCAAGCTCAGCACCTGGCTCTACCGCATTGCGCTCAACGTGGCCATTTCGGCCTTGCGCCGCGAGCAGCGCCGCCCTGCCTCCAGCGGGCTGGATGATGCCGCTCAGGAGCTAGCCTCGCCGGGTGCCAGCGGCCCCGAAGCAGACGAGCTAGAACAACTTTACGCAGCAATCGAGCGGCTTTCCGATGTGGACAAAGCCCTGGTGCTGCTGCGCCTCGAAGAACGTCCCGACGACGAAATAGCCGACATCCTGGGCATCACCGTGAACAACGTGCGCGTGAAAATGCACCGCGCCCTGCAACGCCTACGTCAACTACTACCCCCGCAGTAACCATGGACCTCGACCGCCTCAGCCGCAACTGGCAGCAACAGCACGTGGCTGCCCCCAACACGGCCACTCCCATAGCCACCGTGGGTAGTACGCTCAGCTTTCCGGTGGCGCAAATGCAGCGCAACGCCCGGGCCGAGCTCATTGGCGCGGTGCTGTTTGGCGTACCCTTGTTGATTTGGGTGTTCTCGCTTGACTGGCGCTACGCGGCTTGGGCGGGCAGTTGGCTGGGCGTTTTGCAGCTTGCAACCCTGCTGTATCACTACCGGCAGCTGACCCTGCTGCGGACCATGCGCGGGCACCTAGGGGCTTTGCGCTCTGAGCTGCCGCAGCACATTGCCCAGCTGCGCCAGCTGCTGCGCTTAAACTACCAGTTGGGCATGTGGCTCACGGCCGTGGTTTGCGGGCTGGTGCTGGCAGGCGTGGCGTATTACGCAGCGCCGGGGCTGCCCCCCGAGGCACTAAACCGCTTTTGGGCGTGGTTGGTACTTACGCTGGCCGCCAGCTTGGCCCTCGTGCACCTGTGCCTGCGCTGGCACCACAAACACGCGTACGGCCACCATCTGGCACGCCTCGAAAGCACACTGCACGATTTAGAAAACGAAGCGTAAGGGCCTTGGCCGAAGTGGGCAACTCCGGCCAGCGTTGACTTCGTCGCACTGCGTCAGCCGAAACGCGCGCTGGCAAAAAGGCCGCCAAGGCAAGTCGCTGCCAGGGTTAAAATCAGCAGCGGAAGCATGTTTACCAGAAGCGGTTGGTGCACACTGCTTGCGCTTTCTTCTTGATGCGCAGCCCGAGCAGAATTTCGTGGCTGCCCCCGTGGTAGCCCGCCAGCTCCGAGAGGCCGGCGTCGTAGGAGTAACCTAGGGTAAACTGCTCGTAGCTGAGGCCTGCCATGGCCACCACCGCATCGAACGCGCGCCACGACACGCCGGCCCACAGCAAATCCTGGTACTTCACCTTGGCGTTCAGGTCCACGGAAAGCGGCGAGGGGTTCACGGCTTTCACCAGCACCGAAGGCACAAACGACCAGTCGCGGCTCAGGGGCACGCGCACGCCGCCCGTCAGGAAGTAGTGGCGCTTGAGCACGTTGCCCGGCGCGCCCCCCTCCAGCTGATTGGGGCCGTAGGCAAAGTTGAGGCGGTTGCCCAGCAGCTGCGCCCCCGATACCCCCACGTAAAAGCGCGAGCTGTACACCCACAAACCTACGTTGGCATCGGGCACGCGCGAGGAGGCGCTCGGAGCCACGGTGGTGGGGTCGAAGAACTGCAGCTGCGAGCCATCGACGGCAAACTGCTGCAAGCCCACCGTGGCACCTAGGGCGGCCCGCAAATCGGGGCGCAGCACCAGGTTGTAGGCGTACGAGGCGTAGATGCCGGTGCGGCTGGTAGGCCCGGTTACATCGCGGTAGATAATGCCCCCGATGGCATGAAACGGCCGGCGCCGATCGCGCAAGGTGCGCTTGCTGGTGCTGCGCCACTTGCCCAGCGAGGAGTTGGCCGTGAGGTAGTACGTTTTGGGGGCACCCTCCAGGCCGGCCCACTGCGTGCGGTGGCTGCCCTTCACATCGATGTAATCCTCCACGCCCGTGGCGCCGGGGTTCAGGAGGTAGCTGTTCTGCATGTATTGGCTGTACTGCGCCTGTTGTTGGGCCAAAGCCGGCGCGGCGGCCAGCAGCAGCGGCAGGAGCAGTAGCGGTAGAGCTCTTTGCATAACCGAAAGGTTTTTGAAGCCTATGCCCGAGAAATGCAGCCCGGCTGCGCGGGTGGCAGCCGGGTGCGCGGGTTAATACAGAATGGTAATGGAGCCGCTGTACGAGCGGCCCAGCGGACCCTTCGTGACCACGACGTAGTAGTAGGTGCCCACCGGGGCAGGCTGCCCGTTGATGTCGCCGCGCCACTCGTTGGAGCGGCCGTAGTTGTTGGCCGAGAACACCCGGTTGCCCCAGCGGTTGAACACGCTCACGGTGTTCTCCGGAAACTGTTCGATAAACTCAATCTGCCAGGTGTCGTCGCGCCCGTCGCCGTTGGGCGTAAAGGCGTTCGGAATGCGAATGGGCGGGCGCACCGTAACCGTTACCTGGTCGCTATCGGCGCAGCCTCCGGCCCCGGCCGAGAGCGTGTAGGTGGTGGTAACGGTGGGCGAGGCCAGCGGCCGCAACGAGTCGCCGGCAACAAACGTGAGGCCCGCGGCCGGCGTCCAGCGCACGGGGTAGTTGCCGTCGGCACGCCCATCGAGCCGCACCGAGGTGCCGGCCAGTATCTCCTTGTCGGGTCCGGCATCCACATCAACCGGCGGCTGAATACGCACCGGTATGCCGTTGGACACCGCTGTAACTGCTTGGGCGCACACGTTGGTGGTGCGCAGGCGCAGCGTTACGGTTTGGCCTTCGCGCAGGGTGGTGCTGGTAAACACCGGCCCCGTAGCACCGGGTACGTCGGTGCCGTTTACTTGCCACTGGTACTCGGGGGCTGGGCCGGGGTTGGTTACGTTGGTAAGGCTGAAGGTAAGCGGCGCACCTAGGCAAACCGGCCCGCCCGGCTGCACGGCAATGGCGAGGGTAGGCGGCGGGGTGGCCGTGCGCGTTACCGTAACGCTAGCAGTGGCAGGGCCCGTGGTGCACAACCCGGCGGTTGGCGTAACCTCTACGCGCACCACGTCGCCGGTGGCAACCGTGCTGCTCGTAAAGGTGGGGCCGGTCGCCACCGCTGTGTTGTTGACAAACCAGCGGAACGTGGGCGTGGCACCCGCGTTGGTGGCCACCGCCGTGAACGTGAGGGGCGTACCGGGGCATTGCACCGGCGGCTGCGCTACGGTTACCGTGGGCGTTACCAGCGGCTGCACCCGTATGGTAACCACGTTCGAAACAGCCGTAGCACAACTGCCCGTACCCGAAGTAACCCGGCGGCGGAAGTACGTGGTGGCCGACAGCGCGCCGGGCGCAAACGTCTCGGCGGTGGCCCCGCCAACGGCCGTCCAGTTCACGTTATCCGCCGACGACTCCCACTGGTACGCAAAGGTGCCCGTGCCGCCGCTCGCTCCGCTTGTGTTGCTGAGCTGCGCCGGAGCCGTGCCGGCGCATATTTCCTGATCGGCGCCAATACTGCCCGCTACCAGCGGCGGCAGCACCGTGATGATAACCGTATTGGAGGGCGCGGTGGTGCAGCCGCCCGAGGTAACCTGGCGGCGGAAGTAGGTGGTAGCCGTGAGCGGACCTAGGGTAAGCGATTCGTTGTTGGCCCCCGGAATGACCGTCCAGGTGTTGTTGTCAGTCGACGATTCCCACTGGTACGTGAACGTGCCGGTGCCGCCGCTGGCCGGAGCCGTGCTGGTAAGCGGAGCCGGGGTGGCACCTAGGCAAATGGTTTGGTTAGCGGCAATAGCGCCAGGCGTCACGGCGGGTAGCACGGTTATGGTAACCGCATTAGAAGGCACCGGTCCGCAGGCTCCTGAGCGGGCCTGCCGGCGGAAGTACGTGGTGGCCGACAGCACCCCGGGCGCAAACGTCTCGGCGGTGGCCCCGCCAACGGCCGTCCAGTTCACGTTATCCGCCGACGACTCCCACTGGTACGTGACGGCGCCACCGCCGCCCGTGGCCGGAGCCGTGCTGGTAAGCGGGGCAGGCGTAGCGCCCGCGCACAGCGTTTGACTCGCAGCAATACTGCCGGGCACCAACGCTGGCAACACCGTTACCAACACCGAGTTGGAAGGCGTGCTGGAGCAAGTGTTGGAACTCACCCGCCGGAAGTAAGTAGAGGTTGTAAGTGCGCCAGGCGCAAAGTCGGCATTGTTAGCGCCCGGTATGGCCGACCAGGTTGTGTTGTTGGTTGAGGCCTCCCACTGGTACGTAAACGTGCCCGAACCGCCCGTGGCCGGGGCCGTGCTGGTAAGCGGAGCCGGAACGGAGCCGGCACAGATGGTTTGGTCGGCGGCGATGCTGCCCGGACCTAGGGCCGGCAACACCGTTATGGTAACAGCCGAAGTAGTCACTGGGCCGCAAGGGCCCGAGGTAACCTGGCGGCGGTAGTACGTGGTGGCCGTCAGCGGGCCGGGCGCATA
Organism: Hymenobacter oligotrophus; assembly: GCF_003574965.1. NCBI lineage: Bacteria > Pseudomonadati > Bacteroidota > Cytophagia > Cytophagales > Hymenobacteraceae > Hymenobacter > Hymenobacter oligotrophus. The sequence continues at coordinate 587,902 of NZ_CP032317.1, forward strand.
CTCAGCGCCGTTGGCGCCGGGAATGACCGCCCAGGTGGTGTTGTCCGCTGATGATTCCCACTGGTACGTGTAGCTGCCTGTGCCGCCGGTAGGCGCCTGGGTGCTCGTGAGCGGGGCCGGCGTAGCACCTAGGCACACGGTTTGGCTGCTGCCAATGCTACCGGCCGCCAAGGCCGGCGCCACAGTAATAGTTACCACGTTGGAAACCACCGGAGCACAGCCGCCCGAACTCGCCTGACGCCTGAAATAGGTGGTTGCGTTCAGTGGGCCTGGGGCAAACGTAGGTCCGGTAGCGCCGCCTATGGCCGCCCAGGTAGTGTTATCCGCTGATGATTCCCACTGATACGCAATGGTGCCGTTGCCGCCGCTGGCCGGCGTGGTGCTGGTAAGCGGAGCCGGCGTGCCACCGGCGCAAAGTGCCTGATCGGCGGCGATAGTGCCCGCCAAGAGGGCCGGCAAAACGTTGATGGTAACAATGTTGGAGGGCGGAGCAGGGCAAGGGCCCGAAACGACCTGGCGGCGGAAAGAAGTAGTAGCCGTGAGCGGACCTAGGGTAAGCGTCTCGTTGTTGGCCCCCGGAATAGCTGTCCAGGTATTTCCGTTATCCGACGACGACTCCCACTGGTACGTAAACGTGCCCGTGCCGCCCGTGGCCGGCGCTGTGCTCGTGAGCGGAGCCGGCGTAGCACCGGCGCAAATGGTTTGGTTGGTGCCGATACCGCCCGCATTCAACGCCGGCAACACCGTAATAGCCACCGAAGCGGTAGCCCGCGGGTCGCAGTACGGATTCGTCGATCCATCGGGCAGCAGTAGCTGCGCGCTCCGCCGGAAGTAAGTAGTGCCAACGGGCAGGTTGGCCGGCGGCTGATAAGTAGCCCCGGTAGCGCCAGCAATAGCCGTGAAGGTGGTATTGTCCGTCGACGATTGCCACTGGTACACCACTGGCAAGCCGGCGTCGCTGGTGGCCGCGGCGGTGCTGGTAAGAGGTGCTGGTGCTGTTCCGGCGCACACAGTTTGCGGGGCTGCTATACTACCGGGCTCGGGCAGGTTGGGTACCCGAATGGTACCCCGGGTTTCGCGGCAAAAACAGTCGTTGGTAATGCGCAGCGTAACGGTGTAGTCGCCGGGGGTAGCGTAGGTATGAACAGGGTTTTGCTGATTTGATTTGGTGCCGTCGCCAAAGTCCCAGGAGTACACCAAGTTGTTGGCCTGAACAGCGAAGCTGGCCTGGAAAGATATCTGCCGGCAAGCCGTAATCTGGGCGCCAATTCCGGCCCGCAGCAACGAGCTTTGGTTGAAGTTGGGCAAGCCCAAGCCGCCGCGGCGCCCGCCCAGCGATAAACTGTCGTCGGCGTAGCCAATGGCTTCGCCCAGCGAGTCAGGGTAGGCAATAAAGCCAATGGCCTTTTCGTTTTCGCGGGCCACGTAAATCTTGCCGTCGGGGCCGGCCTGCATCGAGCCCAGGTTGACGGCGGTAGTTTGCTTCAACGGAATTGAAACCTTACTACCCGGCACGTTGGTGGCCGTCAAATCAAACTGCAGCAGTTGGGGCGGGGTAAGCACGGTAGCGTAGAGGCGGCTCCGGCCGGGCGAAAACTCTACGCCGTAATAGCGACCCACGCCGCTGTCAATCACGCGCGGGTTGCTGACCTGCCCGGTGGCCGCGTCGAACGCAAATAGCTCAACCGTGCTGCTGTTGTCGCCGAGGGTTTCGCTGTAGCGCGCTACGGCCAGCTGCTCGCCATCGGGCGTTACTTTCATTTGCCCACGGTACCCCTGTGGCCCCGCGTGCACGGAGCCTACCACCGAAACGACGGGGTTGGGCTGCACACCAGCCGGCGTTACCTGGTACGCCAGAAAAGCGTCGCCGCGGTTTTCGTTGCCGGAGGTGGCGGGGCCGTAGCCGTGCACGATAACCCAGATGTCGCAGCCGTTTTTGTGCTGCACCGCGGTCATTTTTTCGGCGGTGCCGCGTGTCAGGAGCGTGTTTTTGGTGGCGGCAACCACTTCGCCCTGCCCACCGGCCGGAATCACAATTTCGGAGTAGCTGAGGCCTTTAGGGCCGCCCTGGGCATCCTGCGTGAACAGGTAGTAGGTGCGCGGGGCACCCGGCGCCACAATCCCCGGCTTGCGAATGGCCAGGGGGCCATCGGTACCTAAGCGGTTGCCGCCCAAGCCAGTGCCGTTGGGCATAATGCTGTGGTTGCGGCTCCACACGGTATCACCGTTGCTGTAAAACAGCAGGGCGCCGTTGCCGTCCGACATCACGCCCGAGCCGGCCGGAGCTACCATTTGCCCGTCGGTGAGCACCTTGGGCGGAATGGAATCGGTGGCCTGGTTGAAATCCAACCCGGCCTTGTAGCCGAAGTACCAGTTGTTGATGTACTTCTCGTCTTCGCTGCACTCGGGCGGGGGCGTGGGTGCTTGCGCATGGGCCGTAGTGGCCGCAGCGCTTAGCAGCACGAGCAGCGCCAGCAACCGCCAACCCGCCGATAGCCCCTGCCTTAGCCGGTGCCGCCTGCGGCGTGGGGCGTGGGGCGTGGCTGGGGGCAAAAACGTGCAAGCATCCGAGTGGGCAGGGTGGTAGAGCGCTGCGGACATAGTAGGGCAGGTAAGTAGCCGGACAGATGAGTGGGTGTTGGCGAAAAACTACCACTCGCTGCCCTTGCGGATCAGAGCCTGATAGTCAGCTGCTGCAGAAACGAAAAGCGCTGCCACCGGCGTCCCTAAGCTACACACTGCCCGTCAGGTTTATGCAATGTAATGTTTAAATAGTGCCAGCTAAGGCGAGGGCGCAGGTAGCCTGTAAATGATTTGCAATAAGCCCGTTTGGTTGCCTTGGCCAAAAGAAAGACAGCCGGAAAAGGCTCTGCTAAAATGGCTTTTTTAGGCGCCGTAGCATCACGCTGGGCGAAGGCTATTTCGGCATATACCCTAACGAGCAAATCATGTACGCTAGTGCATGGCCGGCACCGGGCAGCTACAAGTTGCAGTAGGGGTGGCGGGCTGCCCCGCGGTAGGTATCGGGCATGGTGGCGTTGAGCTGGTTTTTAAATAGCTAACAACGCCTGGGCCATTGGGTTATTTCAGCCGTATAACCACACAGCTACTTACCCCCGCCGAGGGGCAGCTATTTATTAACCGGGCCTTATCTGCGGCAGCAACGGTGTGCACCTGCTGCTGTGTTAACTAGTCAGAACCAATGAAAGCCGACTACGCCAACTTTGCCAACCCCGTGGCCGAAGTGTGGGCCGATGCCTTGGGCTTCGCGGTGCTGCGCTGGAAACCAGGCCCTAGGTCGTTTCCGGAATTTCAGGAAGCTATGAACGCCCTGCTGTGCCTAATTCGCACCCTGGGTACCGGAAAGGCCTTGGCCATCCTGACAGGCATGGCCCCGATTACGGCCGAAGAATACCAGTGGGTACTCACGCACTGGCTACCGCGGGCCGTGGTGCAAGGGCAGTGCCGGTACGCCGCCCTCGTAAACCCCACCGATGATATTGATTGGCAGAGCGAAGTCTCGTCGCGCTACTACACCAGCCTGCCGCCCGAGTACGAAACCTTTGCCGACGAAGAAGCAGCCCGCGACTGGCTGGTGCGGCAAGTAGTTATCCAGTCGCGCTACTAACGGGTGCGCTGGCGCGGCTAAGATGGCGCGCTTAATAATTGCCCGTAGCGCCGCCGCCGCCAGCGTGGCCCCCGCCGAAGGCAAAAGCCGGCTCGGCGGGCGCGGCCGGTTTGTTCAGCTGCACCGTTACCAGCGCCTCCAGGTTTAGCGGGTCGTTTTCCTGAATGGGAGCCGCCGTGAGGCCGTGCTTGGGCTGGCGCAGGTAGCGCAGGCAAACGGCCGCAAGCACCACCAGCGCGGCGCCACCTAGGGTAAGGGCAGCCTCAAGGGGCAGCACCGAGCGGTAGTGGCGCACGGTGTAGAGCGAAAACGCAAACGTGAGCAAGCCCACATGCAGCAAAATGCGGTTGTGCTTGCGCAGCCCCAGCACCACGTAAGCCACCGGAATAGCCGCCGTGAAAAAGTAGAACAGCGGAGCAAACGCAACTTGCACGGAAGCGGGCAAGTTGTTGAGCGCCGCGTTGGCCTCGCGAACCACCAGGTAGTTGCCGCCCAGGTAGCCCGTAACAAGCGCCAGGGCCGAAGTAAGCCGAATGCAGGTGCGATAATACAAGTAATCGGGGCGCAGCTTCAGTTGCTGCAGCACCACATACGCAGCGCCCGAAACCAGCATCAGCACGAAGGGCAGCACCACTTTACCCAGGGCAAATTGCAGCGCGAAGGTGGCCACCACCAGCAGCGCGGTGCCGTAGCAAACGGCAGCCACCAGGGCATCGGCGTAGCGCACCACGGCGGCAAACAGCAGCGCCACTACCGGCACGAGCAGCAGCCAAAACAAACCCCGCCCGATGAGCACATCGTCGAAGATGGGCAGGCCGAGGATGTGGCCGTAGAACAAACCTAGGGCCGTGAGAAATGAACCCAGGGCAAAGTAGAGCAGGGCATTGTCGGAGCCGGAGTGGTAGAGGCGGGAGTTGCGGATAAAAGCATCGAGCGCCACAATTGTTACCGCGCCCATGAGCAACGAATCGACGAGCAGCACGCTTTCGAACGTTACTACCCGGGTATCGGCCAGGCCGCTGCCGAACATCAGCAGAAACAAGCCCCCGGCCATGAAGCAGCCGAACCACGTGAACAGAAACAAGCCAACCTTGATGAAGAAGTTGGGCTGGTAGAAATCGAGCGGATAGGCCTGCACGATGGACGTGGCCTGCGCCTCGGTTAGCAGGTTCGTTTTCAGCCAGCGGCGGGCACGGCGGCGCACCTCCTGGTTGAAAATCCACTCGGGGTTATAAGCCTTCGGATTCATGGCCGCGTACGATTTTCTTGAGGTTTTTCAGCAGCCAGATTACCCCCGCCGCCGAAGCCGGGAAGTAAACCATAGCGCAGTAAACGGCCGCGATAGATAGTATGGTGCTGTCGAGCGCGGCAATCAGCTGAATAAAGGTGTAGGTAACGGCCACGTAGCCGTACAGCGCCGCTAGCAGCACAAACAGGTACGAGTGGCTGCGCCGGCCGTACTGCCACAATCCGGCACTAAAAGCCAACAGCAAAACCACCCCAAGCGCAGCGGGTAAATGGGCCGTATCGTCGCTGCGGAACAGCGAAGTAAGGGCAGCCAGCAAGGCCAGGTTGCTGCCCATCAGCACGTAGGTGTAGGCAAAGTGCGGCTTGCGGTGGTAGCGCTCCGAGGCCAGGCCGGCCGCCATCAGGGCCATGCCCAGCAGCACGGCAATGACATCGAGGTAAGGCGCCGAAAAGTCGTTTTGCTTGAACATGTCGGCCGGGGCGGCGGCAATGCCTACCCAGGCCGCCAGCGCCGTGATGCCCATGGCCAGTACGCCCCGATGATCGAAGCGGTAGGCGCAGTAGAAAAACAGCAGCGCGGGGAGCAGCGGTATCAGCCCGTAGCGCGAGCCAAACACCGTGTACTGCGCCTGCAGGTAGCCTTCGAGCGTAAGGAAAGTAAGGCAGCCGAGCAGCAGGGCGTAGTCGGCAAACACCGAAATCCTAGGTGCTTCGGCCCAGGTAAACGGCTGCCGGCGCCAGTAGGCATAGCCAAACCCCGCGGCCGATACCGCCGCAATGGCTCCTACGATTACGGCGTGGCTGATGCTGTCGAGGTTTTGGTAGATGTAGATGCCTAGGCCCGTGCTAAGCAGCGTAACACCCAACGAAAGCAAAGCGCGCAGCTCGAAGTACAGCGAAAAGGGCTTGGTGCGCTCGTGCTGGGCCAAAGCCTCGGCATGCTCGGGCGTTACGATTTGCCGCTCTTGCAGCGAGGGTAATATGGTGGGGTCCATGGATAAGTTTATCGATAAGGGCCTCGGGCGAGGGCAAGCAAATTGGGAATAATATAGGTGTTTTTGGATGCTTTGCCGATGTAGCGGCGCGCGGGCTGATTCTGTAACTTCGTAACCTCGACAACAGCACGTGGAAGCGGCCGAAGCACAGCGGAAGATTATTCACCTAGACATGGACGCGTTCTATGCCTCGGTGGAGCAGCGCGACAACCCCGTGCTGCGCGGCCAGCCCGTGGCCGTAGGCGGCTCGCGCCAGCGCGGCGTGGTGGCGGCGGCCAGCTACGAGGCGCGGCAGTTTGGCGTCCGCTCGGCCATGCCCTCGGTGGTAGCGCAGCGCAAATGCCCGCACCTAGTCTTCGTAAAACCGCGCTTCGAGGTGTACAAGGAAGTGTCGCGGCAAGTGCGGGCCATTTTTGCCGAGTACACCCCCCTGATCGAGCCCGTGTCGCTCGACGAAGCCTACCTCGACGTAACGCACAACCTCAAGCAAATGGCCTCGGCCACGCGCATCGCCGAGCAAATTCGGGCCAAGATTTTCGAGCAAACGCAGCTCACGGCCTCGGCGGGCGTGTCGTACAACAAGTTTTTAGCAAAGCTGGCCTCCGACTACCAAAAGCCCAACGGCTTGTTCGTCATTAAACCACACGAGGGGCTGGGGTTTGTGGAGCCGCTGAAGGTGGGCGACTTCCACGGCATTGGGCCCGTTACGGCCGCACGCCTCAACCAGCTAGGCATTTTTACCGGGGCCGATTTGCGGCAGCAGTCGGAGCAGTGGTTGCGGCAGCATTTCGGCAAGGCCGGCTCGTACTACTACGCCATTGCCCGCGCCATCGACCACCGCCCCGTGGTAGCCGACCGCGTGCGCAAATCCGTAGGCTCCGAAAACACCTTCGAGCAAGACCTAACGGAGTACGAGGAGTTGGTGGCCAGTTTGCAACCTTCCATCGACGAAGTATGGGAGTACTGCCAGCGCACCGAGGTGCTGGGCCGCACGGTTACGCTCAAGGTTAAGTACGCCGATTTCCAGCTCATCACGCGCAGCCGCACCAGCTTCGCGCTCATCAGCTCGCAGGCGTTGCTGGAGCGCATTACGCTCGAACTGCTCGCAGCCCTGTTGCCCATGCCCAAAGGGGTACGCCTCCTAGGTGTTTCGCTTTCCAACCTCGACAACACCGACGAGCTGGTGGGGCGCCAACTGGTGCTGGAGCTGTAAGCCACCTAGGGCGCACCAACGCTCGCGGAAACAGTTACTGCACCAGAATAAGGGCCGAGGTAGTGGGCAACTGCACCGGCGCTTGCTGCACTTGTAGTTGCCCGAGGCCTTGCTCGGCGTTTAGCTCGCTGCCGCGCAGCATCACCGTGTAAGCCCCTGCCGGAATGCTCATCGCAGCGGCCGTGCGGTTGCCGTTGAAGAGCACCACAATGTTCTTCCATTTGTCGCCGCCCGCGTTGTCGCGCAGGCGGTAGCCGATGGTACCGGCGGGCATGTTCGGCAAAAACTCCAGGTGCTGCTGAATGAGGGCCTGCGTGGGCAATCGGAAGGCCGGGTGGTTGCGGCGCATGGCCAGCAACCGCCGATGAAACTCGTAGACGGAAGCATACCGGGCTTTGCGGCTCCAGTCGATTTGGTTTACGCTATCGGGTTGGTTGTAGGAGTTGTGCGAGCCGCCTTTGGTGCGCAAAAACTCATCGCCGATGGGCAGAAACGGCACCCCTTGCGAGGTGAATACAATGGCATGGCTCAGCAAGGCCATGTTGATGCGCTCGGCCTCGGTAGTGCCGGGGTTGGCTACCTGCAGCTTGTCCCATAGCACGCGGTCGTCGTGGCAGGCCACGTAGTTGATGCTTTGCTCGGGTGCAGCGGCCCAGGGCGCCTGGGAGTAGTTTACCAGGGCGTAGTTTAGCTGCGGGTGGCGCGTGGCGGCTACAATGCCAAACTTCACGCTTTCCTCGAGGCTGGGTTGGCCGCTGGCAAAGCCGCGCTCGGCTTGCCGTGCGTAGTGGCCCTTCACGCCGTCGCGCAGCTCATCGCCGAAGGCAGCCACGCGCTCAAGCTGCAGCACGTTGGCTTTCACGGCACGTTGGCTTTCGGGCAAGGGGCTGGGGCCAGCGGCCCAGCCTTCGCCGTACACGTAAATGCTGCGGTCTTGCGTATCCAAGGCGGCGCGTACGGCCCGCATGGTTTCGAGGTCGAGAATGCCCATGAGGTCGAACCGGAAACCATCGACGTGGTACTGCTGCGCCCAATACGCCACCGACTCCACAATCAGCTTGCGCACCATGGGGCGCTCCGAGGCTACCTCGTTGCCACAGGCGCTGGCGTCAGCAAATTTGCCGTTGGCGGTTTGGCGGTAGTAGTAGCCGGGCACCAGTTGCTCGAAGGGGTGACGGCCTGCATCGGCCGTGTGGTTGTACACCACATCGAGCACCACGCGTAGGCCCTGTTGGTGCAGCGCTTGCACCATTTGCTTAATTTCGAGGATGCGCGCCGCGGGCGCGGCTGCCGCCGAAGCATAAGAGCCCTCTGGCACCGTGTAGTGCAGCGGGTCGTAGCCCCAGTTGAAGGGGCGCTTTTCCGTGGGCAAGCTTTCGTCGATGGAGGCAAAGTCGTTGGTGGGCAGCAGGTGCACGTGCGTAATCCCGAGCTCGGTGAGGTGGTCGAGGGCGGTGCGTACGCCGTTGGGGCCGTGGGTGCCGGTCTCGGCAAAGCCCAGGTACTGCCCTTTGCGCCGCACTCCCGATTGCGGATGCGTGCTCAGGTCGCGCACGTGCACCTCGCCAATTACAATGTCGGTGGCTTTACCTAGGGCCGGGCGCTGGTCGCGGCTCCAGTTGGCGGGGCTGGCATTGGCAGGGTCGAGCCAGGCACCGCGTTGTCCATTTAGGCCTACTGCGTGTACATACGGGTCGGCCACTTCGGCCATGGTTTTTCCGGCAATGGTGGCTTGCACGGTGTAAAAACCGGTGGTGTTGGCCGGCAGGGTATAGGTCCAGGTGCCGCCCTCGGCTTTGCGCATGGCATAAGTAGTCCGTGCTTTGCCGCCGGTGCCCGCATTGTAGAGGCGCAGCTGCAGGCTTTGGGCCGTGGGCGCCCACACCTGCAGGGTGCCCTGGCCTTTGCTGAAGGTGAGGCCTAGGTCGGCGCCGTTGTAGGTAGGGTAGTGGGCGTAGTCGGGCACCGACTGAGCAACCACGGCTGGGCCGCTGCCGAGGGCGAGCAGCAAAAGCAACAAAGGGCGAATCATAGGGCCAAGGTCGGGAGTTGGCCGCACGAATCACAAACCGGTATACCTAGACCTAGCTCACGCCGCGCGGCGCACGCGGACTTTGGTAGCAGTAGCGCGTTTGGTTTTGGGCTTTTTGCGCCGCCGTACGGGCCGGCTCAGGCGTTCGGCTTTGCGCACAGCGCGGGCCTCGAGGCGCTGGGGCATGCGCTGCATCAGGCGGGTGCGCACAAACTGCGCCAGCTGCGACAGCGGAATGGAGTGGGCCGTGTTCAGCAGCTTGGTGATGTCGCGGCGGCGCAGCAGGCCCACGTGGTACAGCCCTAGGTCGGTTAGAAACTCCTTAACCTCGGTAAGGCGCAGCAAGCCCGCCACCGCGCCGCGCTGCACGGTGGCATTGTAGCCCGCGGCGCGGTGCGGCCGCAAGCCCTCGGGCGTAGCTACCAGCACGCCTACCCACTCGGGCACTAACGGCAACAGCTTTTCGAGGTGCTTTTCGGTGACAACGAAGGTTACCAAATCGTAGGCGTTGGCGTAGCAGGGCAGCTGTTTGGGCACGCGCTGCAGGGTGTCGTTGTCGCCTTTTACCTCGAAACCGTGCATGTAGTGCTCCGTGATGTGCACCACATCGGCGCGGGTGGTGCTGGTGGGCAGCTCATCCACGTACACGCCGCCTTGCAGCAGCGGGTAAAGCATTGCTCGAATTTCGGGGTCGTTCATCAGTCGGCAGCGTAGGGCGGACCTAGGGCTACGTGCTGGAGCAGTGTGCCAGCAGCACCGCAAAGGTACGCGCTTGTGCTCCAACCCAGCCGCGTCGGGAAAGGCGGAAATAAGATATATCTAATAATTCCTATGTAGCTGCCGGGCGGCGAAGGTGCTAGGAGGTGCCAAAACTACCCAAAGCTGTTGCCGACGAGCCAGCCGGGCAAGACAGCCAACTTAAGGGGTTTTATTGAGACTAATGCAATCAAAAACTGTAAATATTTTATTTTTTGAAATCTAAAACCAATCACATTCCCGGATTCGTAAAGGCCTCAACAAACCGAACAGCAATTTGTTTAGCCGGGGTAAATAGCACGCCTGTGTTGGGCCGTGTGGTTGGGTAAAGTTCTGCGACTTGCCGCTAGTAGGACTTTGTGTGGATGCGTTGCCTTGGGATGAACTGCCGATTCGGTTGATCTTTCACCCCAACCAACACCTTAATGACCAAATCTTTATCCGCGCTGCTCGTGGCTTTGCTGGCGAGCGGCAGCTCCTTCGCCCAAGCCTTGGTCGACCCTGAAATCCGGGCGGCGTTGCAGTCGAACCCGGTTGCTCAGGTAATCATCACCTTCAAAGGCGAAGGCGCACCCCAAACCACGCAACTCAGCCTGTTGCGACAATTGGGGCTTACCAAGGGCGTCACTTTCCGGTCGTTGCCCATCGTGGGCAGCCTAGCCACTGCAGCTCAGGTGCAAGCCTTGGCCGAGCGCCCCGAAATCCGATCCATCTACCTAAACAAACGCCTTAAGTACTACAATTACGACGCAACCAACCTCACGGGCGTGAAGCGCCTGCGCACCGATGCCAACCTGATTGCCCGCAACAACGGCATGCCGGTTTCGGGCAAAGGCATTGGGGTGGTAATCAACGACAGCGGGGTCGACGGCACCCACGACGACATCAAATCGGGTACGCACTTGGTGCAAAACGTGCTGGGCTCCATCAACCTGAACGCGGTTGATGCCATGCTGCCCGTTACGTACCTCGAGAACGTGCCCAACACCGACAACAACTCGGGCCACGGCACGCACTGCGCCGGTACGGTGGGCGGCAACGGCGCCAAATCGGGCGGCAAGTACGAGGGCGTAGCGCCCGGCGCGTCGCTGATTGGCTACGGCTCGGGCGCCGCGCTGCTGGTGCTCGACGGCATTGGCGGCTTCGACTACGCTATTACGCACCAGGCGCAGTACAACATCCGGGTAATCAGCAACTCGTGGGGTTCCTCGGGTAAGTTCGATCCGGAGCACCCCATCAACCTTATTTCGAAGAAGGCCTACGACCGCGGCATGGTGGCCCTGTTTGCGGCCGGCAACGAGGGCCCCGGCTCCGATACGCACAACCCCTACGCCATTGCACCGTGGGTAATTTCGGTGGGCGCCGGCGACAAATACGGCAAGCTGGCCGATTTCTCGTCGCGCGGGGTGAAAAACGAAGGCGGCACGTTTGCCGTCGATGGCCAAACCTGGACGTACCAAAACCGCCCTACGCTGGTTGCCCCGGGCGTTGACATTGTATCGACGCGGGTTATCGGACCGGTTGCAAGCCTAGGTGCTCAGATGGACATTGAGCAGCTAGAGCCGGCGCACGTGCCGTTTTACACGCACATGAGCGGCACCTCCATGGCTACGCCGCACGTGGCCGGCGTGGTGGCCCTGATGCTGGAAGCCAAGCCGTCGTTGTCGCCGATGCAGGTAAAGCAGATACTGGAGAAGACGGCTACCAACATGCCCAACCGCGAACCGTGGGAAGTTGGAGCCGGCTACGTAAACGCCTATGCCGCCGTCGACCATGTTTTCCGCGGCTCGGTGTTTGGCGCACCCCTGAACCTGACGCGCACTTTCAACAGCAGCGTGAACGCGCAGCTGAGCGCTACGCCGTTCAGCATCAACTACAACCCGCTGATTGCGGCGGCCAACCAGCAAACCTTTCAGGTGGGCTCGGGGGTAACCAGCCTCGAGGCAAAAGTTACTGCGGGCGGGGTATCGGGCCTTACCGGCAACCCCATCAACCTGGTGCTTATCGACCCCAACGGCACGCGCTACACCTCGGGCATCAGCGCGGCGTTTGCTTTGTACCAAGATAGGGGCGTGGCCGTAGCGGCGCCCAAGCCCGGCACCTGGACGGTGCTGCTCGAGGGCCTGCGCGGCGTGGCGCTGCCCGAGAACATTTCGGGTACCATCCGTATGCTCACCACCAGCGGCACCACCGGCCTAGGTGATATTGCCGGCCACCCGGCCGAGGCAGCCATCAAAACGGCCGTGGCCGCGCGCCTGGCTGATGGCCTGAGCGGGGGCTACAAGCCCAACGAGCTGCTCACGCGCCGCCAGCTGGCCGATTACCTGCTGATGGGCCAGGCCGTGCGCCAATACCTGCCCACCACCGGCACCAGCAGCTTCACGGATGTGCAAGGCACCGACCTGCTGCTGGCCGAATCGGTAACGGGCCGCGGCGCCGCCCTGCGCGACCGTGACCACAAATTCAGGGGCGTAATGCTGCCCACGGCTACTGGTATTTTTGCCCCCGCCTCGGCAGTAAACCGCACCAGCCTGGCCTACTCGTTGGTGCAGAGCCTAGGGCTGGAAGAAGCCGCCCTGGCCCGCAACGGCAAACCCCTGACCATAGCGGTTGATGGCAAATACATTCCGGTAGATGATGCCGCCCAAATTCCAGCCGGCCTCGAAGGCTACGTAAGCGTGGCACTCGAGCTGAACCTGATCAATGCCTACTACAGCGTAACACAGGGTCCTTTCGACCTGACGCCCACCTTGCACGCCGCTTTTAAGCCAGCGCAGGCGGTTACCCGCGGCGAGTTTGCCGTAATCGTAACGCGCACCTTCACGCAGTGGGATGCCCTGACGCAGCCAGCCGCAGCCGCTCGCAGCGGCGCTCAGCCAGCGGCCACCCAGCCAAGCGAGGCCGCAGCGGCTTACCCCAACCCCTTCTCGGGCAGCACCACCATCAGCTACACCGTGGCCGAGGCTGGCTACGTAACGGTGGAGGTGTACAACGTGCTGGGGCGCAAAGTGAGAACGCTGGTGTCGGAAGCCCAGCAGCCGGGCAGCCACCAGGTTAAGTTTGATGCCAGCAGCCTCACGCGCGGTTCGTACGTGTTCAAGGTGAAAGCCGGCAGCAAGCTCACCTCCAAGCAGCTGCTGGTGCAGTAGTTAGCTTGTTGGCTCGTAACCAAAACGCCCTGCTCCACTTTGGAGCAGGGCGTTTTTTCGCTAGGGCCTAGGTAGGCAAAGGTTATGCAACAGCCGGCACCTAGGCGGGTAGCATAATTACAAACTCGGTGAATTGTCCTTCTTTGCTTGCCACGCTGAGGCCGCCGCCGTGGCCTTTGGTTACGATGTCGTGGCTGAGCGAGAGGCCGAGGCCGGTGCCTTCGCCCACGGCTTTGGTAGTGAAGAAGGGCTCGAACACGCGTTGCCGCACGGCCTCGGGCATACCCGTGCCGTTGTCGCGCACGCGCACCTCCACGCCGGTTGGGGTGCGCCGCGTGCTGATGCGTACTTCGGGCTGGTAGCCGTTGAGGCTCGCGTGCTGGCGCTTGCGCACGGCAAAAAAGGCGTTCGTGAGCAAATTCAGCAGCACGCGCCCTAGGTCTTGGGGCACGGCATGCACCTCGCCCAGGCTGGCATCGAAATCAGTGGTGAGCGTAGCCCGAAAATCGGGGTCTTGCGTTTGCACGCCCTCGTAAGCCAAGCGCAGGTACTCGGCGGCCAAAGCGTTCAGGTCGGTGGCTTCGCGCTGGCCGGTGCCCGAGCGGGAGTGCTCCAGCATGTCCTTGATAATCGAGGAGGCGCGCAAGCCGTGTTGGCTGATTTCCTGCAGGTTTTTCTTCAGGCCCGCCAAAATTTCCTGCTGCAACTGCTGCCCGTTTTGGGCCGGGGCCGGCTGCGGCATGCCGTCGATCATGTGGGTGCTTACCTCGGCAAAGCGCTTCATGAAGTTGAGCGGGTTTTGCAGCTCGTGCGCAATGCCCGCCGACACCTCGCCCACAAACGCCCACTTTTCGGCGGCCACCAGCTGGTTTTGGGTTTGCTGGAGCTGCGCCAGGGTGCGCTTGTTGATTTGCAGCTGGCGGTACAAAAACACGCCCAGCCCCGACACCACCACCACCACCGTGAACAACGCAATGATCAGCAGGCGGTTGCGCTGACGCAGGTTGAGCTCCTGCAGGGCCCGTGCTTGCTGCAGCGCGGCAATGCGGGCGTTCTGGGCTTGTTCCACCCGCTCGCCTTCGTACTGCGCTACCAAAAAGGCGCTTTGCTCTTGGTGCATCGAGTCGGTAAGGGCCAGGTACATGTGGGTGTACTCGCGCACCTTGGCGGGCTGCTGGTGCTCCACATAAAACCCGATGATGTCGCGCAGGACGCGGTAGCGCAATATCTTGAGGCGGCCGGCCGTGGCTTTGTTGTAGGCCAAGCGCCAGTGCTGCTCGGCCGGGCCGGCTTGGCCCATGGCCTCGTAGTACTTGGCCCAGGTGGCATCGAGCAAAAATTCGCCGGGCCGCCCCGAAATGCGCAGCTGCAACGAATCGGCCAGGTGCTGAGCCTGCTGGAGCATGGGTAACACCTCGCGCGCCTGGCCCATGGCAATGAGCACGGCGCTTTTTTGCACCAGCCCGTAGGCAAGGCAAGCAGCCTTGTTGGAAGGTACTTGCTTGCGGCCAACTTCCTCCAGGTTCAGGTTGGCGTAGCGCAGCGCGTTGTCGTATTCACCTTCTTGCAAATACACCTTCGAGAGCGACTGCACGGTGTAAAAGCGCTGCAGGCCTTCCACGCCATACTGGTCTTCGAGAGCCATAGCCTGGCCTAGGTATTGAAGGGCTTTCTGGGGGTTGCCCCAGTCGGCGTAGAGCGAGCCGGCTACCATCAGCTCGTTTACATAATACTTCGGGTCGAACTGCTTGAACAGGTCGGCGGCGCGCAACGCGTAGCTGATGGCTTGGTTGTAGGCACCCATGTGCCGGTAGTAGCCACTGATTACCAGGTAGCAAGCGGCCGTATTCTCGAGGGAGTTGTGCAAGCGGTAGTAAGCCAGCTTGTCGCGGAAGTACGCAAAGCGCTCCTGCGATTGGTGCAGGCGGTTGTAAAGCGGTGCCAAATCGATGAGTAGGCGCGGAACGGGGTGTTCGAGCCGATCGAACTCGGCAACGGCTTGCTTGAGTACCTCTAGGGCCTGCTGGTCGTGGCCGCCTTTTTGCCAAAGCCCCACCCCGCGGCGCAGCAGCCGGTAGGGCGTTTCGTCGATGAGTTGGGTGCGGGCGTTGAGCGTCAACAGCTCATCAACCAATGGCAGCAGTTTTTCGCGCCCTGTAGCCTCGGTTATCTCCAGCAAATCAAGCAAATGCACCATGGCGCGGATGCGCGCACTGTCGGTTTTCAGCTGCGGCAGCGTGTTGTGCAACGAGTCGTAATTGGCCGTCCAGTAGGTTCGGGAGGCCTGTGCCGGCAACGCACAAAAAAATTGAATCAGCAGAGTACCGAAAACACAAAATGCAATAGTGCGCACAAACAGGTGGGGTAGCAGTACTAGAGGGCGAAAGCAGGCTAACTTTTGCCGACGGCTGTAACACAATTACTTATTGGCAAGCCGGGACAAAAACTGCAATCGGTAAAGAAGGCAGAAAGCAAAATCGGGTACAAAATAGAAGAATTGGCAACAACTCGGGCCGCGGGCGCCCGCCAAGCGGGGCAAAGGCCTTGGGCTCGGGCACAGGCCACCGACGGGCAGTTGCACACCTAGGGCGGGTTGGCCAAGTTTAGGTGCGCAACAGGCACAAGCTAGGTGTGCTAACTACGTGTACTTAGTGATTGTGTAAAAATTTGTAAATGAGTTTTTTAATAATGGCATCGTAAACTATGGCCTGAAGCTTGCGGCATGGCCGAAGAGTAAGCTGCACGGAACCGTGCCCTAGGTGACCGGGGACGGCTGAGCGCTGGGCAACCACAGCTTAGTGCCGGCCGATTGAACCGACAGCGCGCGGCATGCGTTCGGGGCCTTAAGTTTTGGCTGATGACGCTTACTATCAACGGATTAGTTGCCGACCAGCCGCACACGCATACCTTGCTTACATCATCCTTCGTACCATGCGCATGAAAACCAGCCACTACCTGTTGCTTGCCTCGTTGGCCATTGCGGCTGCCTGCACCCGTACCGATCAGGTTCGCTCCACGCCCGAACGGGTTATCGACCGGGATAGTGTGTCGGCCGGCGTGGCTATTGCAGCCGATACGGCGGCGCCTGCAACAGCTTCGTTTACGGCAGCGTCGGGTTCGGCCCCCACTTCGGGCAAAAGCACCCTCAATCCGGCCGTGGTAGAAGCTTCGGCTAGCCTTACCGTGGCGCTCAACCGCGACGCGCAGCGCCTCTCGGCGGTGCGGGCCACCGGCAACGCCGACCACGATTTTGCCGCCATGATGGCCGAGCACGCCGTGGGCGCCGTCGACCTAGCCCGCCTGCATCTGCGCGACGGCAAAAGCCCCGAGCTGCGCAGCCTGGCCGAGCGCATTGTTGCCGAGCGCCCCGCGCAGGCCGAGCGGTTGGGCCTGATGGCCAAGCGCCTGGCCGACGCCAAACCCACCTACAACCCCCAAGATGCCACCGACGCTTATAAGGCCCGCCTGATTGGCGTGATGCGCATTATGAAGCAGCCGCTGGTTTCGTCGGAAAAAATCGACGTGGATTTTGCTCGCATGCTGCGCATTCATACGCAAAGCGGTATTGCGCTTACCAACGCCGTTATTGCCCACGGCCGCGACGCCGAGGTGAAAAAGCTGGCCCAGCGCCTGGCTTCGGAGCAAACCGCCTCGATGGCCGAAATCGATACGTGGCTGCAGCGCAACGAGCAGTAGGGCACCAGCCCTAGGTGCAGGCTCGGCAGCTCGGCCTAAACAACAAGCCCGCTACGGCGTAAGCCAGAAGGAAACCACACCACCTTTTTGCCTTCGGGCCAACGCCATGAAACGTACTTTTTTGCTGCCGGCTGTGCTGCTCTGCGGGCTTATGAGTGCCTGCAACAGCGGCTCTGACCAGGCCAGCTCCGATGCCGAAAACCCCAACACCGAAGCTGCCGCCAGTGCCGGTTCCACCAGCGGCAGCGGTACCACCGCAAGCGCCGCCAAGGGCGTAACGCGCGACTCGACCAGCGCCGACGGCCTAGCCGACGAAGCCGCCAGCGGCGACAAGAAGACGGGCATCGATCCGAACTAGCCCACGCCCACCTGCAACGCCAAGCCCGCCGGCTGGCCCTGTACCTCCTGAGTACGGGCCGGTCGGCGGGCTTCGCGTACAAACCAGGCCCTAATCGTGGGCGGGCAGCAACAGCACCGGCACTGGGCTCAGCTGCATCAGTTGGTCGGTGATGCTGCGGTGAAACATTTGGCCGAGCACGCTGTGGCGCCGCGCCACCAGCAAAAGCAACTCGGCTTGGGTAGCGGCCACGGCTTGCAGCAAGCCCTGCGCCGTGGAGAGGTGCTGAAACGCCCGCGTGTGCACCTGCCTGGCGCCAGCGCAAAGGCCGCTTTGCTCCACTTGGTGGCGGGCGGCCAGGCAGTAGTCGTCGGTTTCGACAACGGAAACGTTGACCACCGTGAGGTCGGGCTTGAGCTCGGCGAGCAACTGCCGGGCGCCGGCGGCCGTTTCGTCGAGCCGGAACGGGTCGCCATCGGCGGCTACGGCTACGCGGTTGGGGCAGCAGGTGCCGCGGTAGGTTTCGGGCACCAGCAGTACCGGAAACCGGCCCGAACGCAAGATGGCCAGCGCGGGGCCGCTGAGCTCGGCTACCTCGGTGGCGGCCCGCCCCACCACAAACAGCGCGGGTTGGTAGCGTTGGGCGAGGTCGAGGGCTATTTCGGGCTGCAGGTTAGGCACCAGCTCTACGCTGGTGGGCACGTGCACCTCGTCGGCCAGCGCGTTGAGCGCCATCAGTAGTTCGCCGTCGCGCTCGTGCGAATCGCGAAGCCAAGTGGGGTTGGTGGCGTCGTCGCCGTCGCCGTCGTTGCCGGGCACGGCCGCTTGGCGCACGTGCAGCAGCACCAGCTGCGCACCCAAGGGCGCCGCCAGCTCGGCTGCGTAGCGTACGGCCCGGTGCGCCGCCGGAAAAAAGTTGGTGAGCACGAGCAGCGACAGCGGCGTGCCAAGGGGCGCGACTGGATTGGTGAACTGGGGTTGTGCGGTGGGTTGGGGCATGGCAGGTAGGGCTTGGCCAATGAGGCGCCTAGGTGGATTAGCGGGTATGCAGCACCAGCACCGGCACGGGGCTGTGGCGCATTACCTGCGCCGTAATGCTGCGGTGGAACAAGCCGCCAAAAAAGGAGTGGGGGCGAGCCAGCATCACCACTGCATCGGCCTGCAAATCGGCTATGGCTTGCACAATACCTTCGGCGGGGTCTTCGTCGCGCACCTCGTACAGGCGGTTGTCGGACACTTGCTCGAACAGCCCGGCGCGCCGCACGTGCGCCAAAGCGGTTTGCGCGTGCGCGGCCGCCAGCGGCCCGCCCCCCGACACGTGCACCACCGCCGGCTCGGCCCGCAGGGCAGCAAACAACGCTTTGGTATTGGCCGATGCTTCGTTGAGTTCGAAAGCGTGCCGATCGGCAGCTACCAGCACCCGCACGGGGATTTGGGTTTCGGCCAGCTGCTCGGGCACCAGCAGCAACGGAAAGTGCACCGCCCGCAACGACGGCAGCGCCAAATTGCTCACGAGCCGGTCGAGGATGTTGTTGGCGTGCTCGCGGCCCGCTATCAGCAGCCACGGGTGGTAGCGCTGCACGGCATCGGCCACTACCTCCGGAATGGTGTTGGCGGCCACGGCTACCTCGGCAGGCACGGGCAGCGCCTTGGCCAGCTGCTGCAAATGCTCTGTTACCTCTTGCTGGCTTTGGTAGTAGGCTTCTACGGGCACCGTAACCAGCGCCGTTTCGCTTACCAGCAAAGGGTCGTGGTAGAGATGCAGCAGCACCAGCTTGGCCGAGAGTTGCTCAGCCAAGCTGGTGGCGTAACGCAAGGCCACTTCGGCGCCCGGCGAAAAATCCATCAACACAACAAGGGAAGGAGACATAGGCGTGGTTGGTTGGGAGGAGAGGGAAATCAAGCAACGAGCAACCAAGCGCGGAGCAGCACCTGCCAATACCCTAGGTGGCGTAGCCGGAGCGCGGGTTAGCGAGCTAGGCAGCGAGCCGGATAGGGCGGCGGCGCGGCGCCACCGGTTGCGGACGGTGGAGGTTGTGGTGCTGCAGCATCACGGCTAGGTTGGTGGTTTTGGCTTTCAGCTCTTCGGCTTGGGGGCGAGGGTAGTGTGCATCGAGCGTTTCGGCCAAAACTTGCTGCCACCGGCCAAACACGGCCAGCAAGTGCGGCAGGGGTTGCTGGCGCGGAAACGGGCGCCCTTCGTAACAGGCACCCTGCAGTGCACTTTCCCAAAACCAGTACACCTCCTCGGGTTGGGGCACCCGCGTAAGGCCAGCCGGCTCGCCAAACAAGGGGCGCAGCATGGCATCGAGGCCGATACGCCGGTACAAATCGTGCACGAAGGCTTTGCAGTGGGCGGCGGGGCGCGGGCCCACGAGCGCGGCTAAAGCAGGCATGGCAACTGTTTTAGTGAAACTACACGCGGAAGTAAAGCAGCCGAACCTAGGCCAGAAGCAGGCTCGCGGCAGCGCCAACAGCAAGGCGCTGCGCAAAAGAAGAAAGCAAGACCGGGCGCACCCTGCGCACAGGTGCTGAAGTGGGGCGAGGCCTCTTAACAAATATGGTGTTTGCAGAATACTAATGCACTGATTTATGTCATTTTATTGACAATAAATTTCCTTGGGGTTGCACTGTGGCCGCTCAGGCAGCACTGCTTGCGCTTGGGGTAGCTACCCACCTCAGACGCTTCAAACCCGCTGCCGCAATTCTGTTGTTCGGGCGCTGCTTTGGGGCGTAGTGCTGATGGGCGCAGTGGCCTTGCTGCCGGCGATGCGCGGAGCACCTAGGCGGCTCGCGCTGCCCATTTATATGCGCTAGGCCACCAGCGCGGGCAGGGGGGCACACTCCGCACGTACCCCGATGCATATGGCCCCGACCCGGTGCTGGCGCGCCAATGGGTTACGTTGTTGCGGGAGCGCAACCTCGAGCAGTGGGGCGAATTTGTGAAGAAAGTAGTTGATTTTCAGGGATGCAGCCTCTATCTTATGGGTAGTTGTTTCACCCAAAACCACCTACGGCTATGCAAACGAATCTGGGAACTTTGGATCGGGAAATTCGGCTGGCAGTGGGCTGTGTGCTGATCTTGCTAGCTATTTTGCCCATTGGCGCCAGCCAGTCGGTGTTGGTGCTGTTGCTCGTGTTCGGTGGCCTGTTCCTGCTAACCGCCGGCGCCGCATATTGCCCCATGTACGCCATCCTCGATATTTCGACGGAAGACGGCCGCGACGAGCTGGAGGTAACGCCCTAGGTAGCGGCTGGCAGTTACCACCAAGGCAGCACGCGCATTGCCTGAGGCAATGCGTGCCGGCCACCCGCCCGCGGTACGGCCAAAGTTTCCTGCGCGCCCCAGTTTACCGCTGCTGCTTGCGCAAAAACTTCAACATCGCGGGGTTGTCGTACTGCGCCATGCCCTCGTGCCGCGACACAATGTCGCCGTTGGGCGCGATGATGAACGTGGTGGGAATGGATTGCGTGTCGAAAACCCTGGGTACGTTGCCATCCAGCGTGTAAACCGGCATCGTAAAGCCGCGCCTAGCCACAAACTTGCGCACCTTTTCGGGGCTGTCATCCACGGAAACCAGGGCCAGCGAAATGCGGTCGGTGCCGGGTTGTAGTTGCTCGTGCAGGCGTTGCAGGCTGGGCATTTCGGCCACGCACGGCGGGCACCAAGTGGCCCACAAGTTCAGCACCACCACGCGGCCCCGCAACTCACCTAGGGTGGTGCGGCGGCCGTCGAGGGTGCGCAGGGGCAACGTGTAATCGGCCTTGGCTGCGGACGTGGGTGGAGTTTCGGGCAGGGTAGGCGCTAGCAGGCCGGTAGCCAGCACTGCTTGCTGCACTCGCCCGATTAGCTCGGTGTGCCAGCCCGTGAGGTACAGCGCCAGCGGCACGGTAACGAAGGCCGAGCGACGCAGCTGCCGCCATAAGGTTGTAAGCAAATGGTTCATCGACACCCTTAAAGTTACGAAGCCGAATAGCGCCGCCCCAGCACCGCAGTGGTTCCTAGGTACAAGGCAGCTTGTTTGCCACCTAGGGCGCGCGCAGAAGACCGCAGCGCCCTAGGTGGTTGTGCTTGGTGTGGCAGCCAACAGCAACCGCTGTACCTGCGCCTGCAAATCCTGCAACGAGCCCGCGTTGCGCAGCACGGCATCGTAGTGCGTGTAGTTATCCAAAGCGGTTTCGCTGGGGTGGTTGTCGTCGCGGGTGCCGTCGCCGCGTTGCTGCAGCGGGTCGCCCTCCACGCGCCACACCACACCGCCGCGGCTCCGGATGGCCTCGGCTTCGTCGGGGAAGCGCAAATCGGCCACCACCACGGGTTTGTCGGCGGGCAGGGCGGCCAGCAGGGCTTCAATCCAAACCTGCGGGCGCCAGGTGCGCAACGCGCCGCCTACTTGCTGCAGCAGTTCGCCGCGCGTCAGGCCAAAAACCGGCAGCAGTTCGGCCTTGCCTTCCTGGGTATAGTAGGGTTGCGTAGGCTCGGACGCCAACGCGGCGCTAACCGCCTTAATACCATCGCCAAAGGCCAGTATTTGCCAGTTGCGCTCGGGCTGCATGGCCCGAACCAGTTCGGCTACGGTGTTTTTGCCGCTGCCACGCTTGCCCGCAAGGCCAATCAGCTGAAGCATAAGGAGAGTAGGGGAGAAGTGCTGGGAAAACAACTGCAAGAGGCAGTCCGCCGGGCTTTATTCTGCCGGGCAAGCTGCAAAGTTGCGCAAGCCCAGCCGAATTTGTTGCAGCCCAACCGCAGCGTACCGCGCCCACACAACCCAGCCGGCGCAAGCGTAGTACATTGCACTACGCTATGCCCGATAACACCCCCTTTCGCCGCCCCGACCTGCTGCGCCTTTCGTACGACGATTACCGCGCCCTGCCCGCCATTGCCAACTCCGATCTTTCGAAGCTGCGCGACGCGCTCAACGGCCGGCCGCGGCGCGAATCGGGAGGCAACTCGGCCCTGAGCTTCGGCACGGCATTTCACACGGCCCTGCTCGAGCCCGATCAGTACGTGCCCAGCTACCCCGTGGTAAACGACACGCTGGTGTGGTGGCTGGTGGAGGGCGTGCGCCTGCGCGACGACCTGCGCGAAATGATTGACAACGGCGTGGCCGAGCCCAGCTGCGTGTATACCGAGCCCATTACCGGCACCATGTGCAAGCTGCGCGCCGATTTAGTGTACGACGTGCCCGGCGAGCCTTACACCATCATCGACTTCAAAACCACCATCGCCCGCGACTACCACCACTTTGTGGCGCAGTGCTCGGGCTACGATTACGACCGCCAGGCCGCGTTTTACTCCGATGCGCTGCGGGCGGAACGCTTCTTGCTGGTGGGGGTGCAGAAGGTAGAGCCCTTCCACGTGTTTGTGTTCGAGGTACCGCCCCACATGCTCGAAGAAGGCCGCGCCAAGTACCTGCGGTTGCTACGCCTGCTCGACCCCAGCAAGCTGCCCGATTACCTGCACCCCTCCGTGCGCGAGGTGGTGTTGGAGCTGGGCCACACCCCGCCCGAGCAAGAAGACGACCCCGACCCCACCCCCGAAATGCCCGCTTAACCCGCTGCTTCGTCAGCGGGGAGCGTTGCACTCACCCAACTTCTCATCAGTACCACGATGCTTAAGCGAGATTTTCTGAAGAACGGTTTGCTGACGGTTGTTGGCGCCATGGTAAGCCCCAGCTTGCTGGCCCACGCCCGCGACGAAAAGCTGTTGCGCGAAGCCCGCGCCACGCCCATTGCCGATGGCCCCTTTACGCTGCCGCCGCTGCCCTACGCCAACGATGCGCTGGAGCCGCACATCGATGCGCGCACCATGGAAATCCACCACGATGCGCACCACAAAACCTACGTGTCGAAGCTAAACGAAGCCGTGGTGGGCAAGCCGCTCGAGAAAATGTCGTTGGCGCAGCTGCTGGCCTCGGCCAGCAAGCAGCCCGATGCCGTGCGCAACAACGCCGGCGGCCACTGGAACCACTCGTTTTTCTGGCAGCTGATGGCCCCCAAGGGCAGCGGCCAGCCCACCGGCGAACTGGCCGCGGCCATCGCCAAAGACTTTGGCTCGTTCGATAAATTCAAGGAGGAGTTTACCAAGGCTGCCACCGGCCGCTTCGGCTCGGGCTGGGCCTGGCTGATCCACGACAAGAAAGCCAACAAGCTAGCCATTACCTCCACGCCCAACCAGGACAACCCCCTGATGGACCTGCCCGGCATTCAGCGCGGTACTCCCATTATCGGTCTCGATGTGTGGGAGCACGCCTATTACCTCAAATACCAAAACAAGCGCCCCGACTACGTATCCGCTTTCTGGAACGTGGTAAACTGGAGCGAAGCCGGCAAACGCTTCGACGAAGCCCGCAAAGCCAAAGGCTAAACCGCAATGCTACAGCCCTAGGTAAAAAGCCGCCCTCGAGCTATCGGAGGCGGCTTTGCTGCTTTAGTACTGATGGTCTTATTGCAATGTTGAATTATTAATCAGAAAAATATTTATCAATAATTATTTGCATTAAAAATCAAACTCCATACTTTGGCAACACCAAACGCAATCAAAGCGCTTCTCATGCTTCAGTTCGCCAATAGCTTCAATAATCAAAATCGGAATAATCAATTCCGACGAGGAAGGCTATTGGTCTGATGTACAGACGTAAAATCATTAACTGATTTCAATAAGCCTTCCAAATCCGGAAGGCTTTTTTTCGCCCATACGCGGCCGTTTCAGGGTTTAATACACCGAAAAAAACATAGCGGTTTTTCGGCCTGGCGAAGCCTTGTCTGTGCATTTATAATTCCGAAATACAAACCAATTTCTTAAATCCAAAAACCACACATCTCGCATGGAAACAACCCTTGCCCCCGCCAAAGCCCTGAGCCCCGCCGCGCTGCTCCAAACCGAAGAAGCCATCGGCTTCGTGAAGGACACGTTTGCCCGCGAGCTAGCCCGGCAACTGCAGCTTACCAAGGTGTCGTCGCCGATAGCAGTGCTCGACGGCACCGGCATCAACGACGACCTGAACGGCGTGGAGCGGCCGGTGTCGTTTCCCATCAAAGCCCTGGCCGAGCGCCGCGCCGTGGTGGTGCACTCCTTGGCCAAATGGAAGCGCCTGCGCCTGATGGAGCTGGGCATACCCGCGGGCCGCGGCATTCTCACGGACATGCGCGCCCTGCGCCCCGACGAAGATTACTCGCCCATTCACTCGATTTACGTCGATCAGTGGGATTGGGAAAAGCACATTTTGCCCGAGCAGCGCACGGTGGCTTTTCTGAAGGAAACTGTGGAAAAAATTTACGACGCGCTGCGCACCACCGAGCTGCGCGTGGCCGAGGAATACGCCGACGTGCTGCCCGTACTGCCCGAGCAAATCACCTTCATCCATGCCGAAGAGCTGTTGCAACGCTACCCCACGCTCACCGCGAAGGAGCGCGAAACCGCCGCGGCCCGCGAGTACGGCGCAGTGTTTATTATGGGTATTGGCGGCGAGCTGAGCCACGGCGAAATACACGACGGGCGCGCCCCCGACTACGACGACTGGAGCACCGAAACCGCGCCCGGCCTGCGCGGCCTCAACGGCGACATCGTGCTGTGGCATCCGGTGCTGCAATCGGCCTTCGAGGTGTCGTCGATGGGCATACGGGTGGATAAAGCAGCATTGCGGCGCCAGCTGGAGCTACGCAGCTGCCCCGAGCGAGCGGCCCTAGGTTTCCATAGCCTGCTGCTCGAGGGGCAACTCTCCGAAAGCATTGGCGGCGGCATTGGGCAGTCGCGGGTGTGCATGTTTATGCTGCGCAAGGCGCACATCGGGGAGGTGCAGGTAAGCATCTGGCCCGAGGCCGTGCGGCAACAGCTAAGCAGTGCCGGCGTGGCGCTGCTGTAAAGAATTGGGTGGTTGGGGGGAAACCCGTACACCGGCCTGCGCTGGTGTGCGGGTTTTTGCGTCCTAGGTGGTCATTATCAGTGCTTTGCAAGGCAGCAACTCGGCTGGCCACACCCCCAAGCCTGACCGGGGTGCATAGGCCGGCAAGGGCTGCCAACAACCCCCGGCTGCAAGCTTTATTAAACGAAGCCGGCCTTGCAGCCGTAGTAAGCAGCCAAGCTAACCAATGCTACCATAGCTATGAATCAACCTCAGTCCTCTTCGAACCAAGGCGCGCAAACCGGCGCCCACTCGCAATCCGATAACAACACGCAAGCCGGCGGCTCGCTGCTCAACCAAGCCCAAAACTGGCTTAGCCAAGGCCGCGACCTGGTAGGCCAGCTGCCCGAACCGGTGCGCAACGTAGGCACCAATTTGGGCTCCAGCATCGGCCGCCTCAGCACCACGCAAAAAGTACTGGGCGGCGCCCTGCTGGCCGTGGGCGTAGGTTACCTAGCCACCCGCGGCCGCACCGGCAGCCAGCGTGGCACGGCGGCTACCCTGCAAGAGCTGCTGCTGTTCGTGAACGACCGCATCGAAGGCTACCAGCGCGCCGTGGATGAAAGCACCGACGCCGAGCTGCGCGGCTACTACAAGCAGCTGGTAAGCCAGAGCCAGCGCTTTGCGGGCATCCTGAACGACTACCTGCGCGAAGAAGGCGGCGGCCGCGAAACCAAAACCACCATCAAGGGCAAGTTTTACCGCGCGTTTATGGAGGCCAAAGCCGCCGTTACGGGCTACAACGAAAACGCCATCCTGGGCTCGAACATTTACGGCGAGGAGTGGGCCATCAAAGCCTACAAAGAAGCCCTGGCCGACCAAACCCTTACCGGCGAGCTGCGCCAGGAGGTACAGCGCCAGTACGATCAGTCGCTGAAAACCTACGAGCGCCTCAAGCAGCTGAAGCAACAAGGCAGCAACAGCGGCTCGAGCCACTCGTAAGCTAGCCGTTGCGGCGCCCTAGGTGCCCGAAACAAAAACACCCCGCCTGCTGCCAGGCGGGGTGTTTTTGTTTCGGGCACCTAGGGTTATGGCTTAGCCGTTGCCGCCGTCGCCTTGTTTCTGGTCGTCGTTGCGGATGCTCTTTTTCGGGCGGGCCGGCTTGGTGTCGAGCTTGCCGAATTGGTAATTGAAGCTCAGGCGAATTTGGCGGTTGTAGAAGTACGAGTTGTTGCTAAAATCGAAGCGGTCGGTGGCGAGCTGGCTCCGGAACACCAACTTGCGGTTGAATGGGTTTACCACGCCCAGCGTGAGGCTGGCTTTCTTATTGAACAGTTCTTTTTTGGCGGCAAGGGTGTAGGTGCGGTAGCCGGGGGTGCGGCCCTGCAGCGCCACGCGCCGCGAGTTAAACAAGCCCGAGAACTGCGCACTCCAGCCCTTGTCAAAGGTCCAGCTGCTGGTGAGGTTGCCGTTGTACATCACCCCGCCGTTCGAGAGACCTAGGGCTTGGCTGCGCAGCTGCAGGTAGTACACGTTGATGTTGCCGTTGAGGCTCCACTTGGGCGTAATCTTCGTCGAGCCGAACGCGCTGAGGCCGTAGGTGGCGTTGCGCGCCACGTTCAGGAACGTGCTGTACAGCACGCGCGTGGTGTCGTCGGTGGGCAGCACGGTGTTGCTCGGCACCAACCGCGACACGCTTTCGATGGCGTTGTTGGTTTGCCGGAAGTAGCCCGAAAAGTTGATGGTGCTTTTGTTGATGAAGGTGCTGTAAGCCAGCTCGTACGCATCGGTCAGCTCCGGGTCGACTTTGGGGTTGCCCGACGAGATGTTGCGCCGGTCGCTCAGGTTCACGTAGGGGTTCAAAAACCAAATGCCCGGGCGCTGAATGCGGCGCGTGTAGCTCAGCTTCAGCTTGTTGTCCTTGTTGAGGTCGTAGGCGGCCTGCACGCTCGGCACCACGTTGGTGTAGTCGGTGCGCAGCGAAATGTTGTCGGTAATAAAGTCGCCGTCGATGCGGGTATGCTCCACGCGGGTGCCGGCTTTCAGCGTTAGTTTCTTACCCAGGGCAAAGCTGTAGGTAGCGTAGGTAGAGTACACATTTTGGTCGTAGCGGAAGGCGTTGGAGCGCGACGGAATGGGCAGCAGCCCGCGGCCATCGAGGCTGTCGGAGGCCACCAGGTAGTCGCTCGAAACGCGGCGCAAAATGCTCTTCAGGCCGAGCTCCAACGTGCCGGTGCTATCCACGGGCTGAATGTAATCGAGCTGCAGCGTGGCCTCGCGGTTGCGGTTGTCGTTCGAGCTGGTTTCGTGGTAGTCGATAAACTCCTCGCGGCGCTGATCGAGGTCGTAATCGGTGTTGCCTTTGTTTTGGCTGTAAAGCGCCAGCACGCTTAGCTCTTGCTTGGGTTTGGCCATGGTGCGTGTGTAGCCAAAGTTCAGATCGAAGTTGGTGTTCTGCTCCTGCGTCACGATGTCGCGCGTAAAGATGTCGTTCACCTTCGGGCCGATGTAGGCGGTGCGCTGGTTGCGGTCGTTGGTGTAGCCAAACAAGTTGCCGCGGCCGCTGATGTTGAAGGCATCCTTGGGCGTGAGGTCGTACTCAATGCCGAGCTGCGCAAATGCCCCGCCGCCCAGGTTGGTGAAATTGCCGCTCTGCTGCAGTGTGCTGCGCCCTTCGGTGGGCAAAAACTCGGTGCGCACGGAGGCGTTGCGGGCCACGTTGTAAAACATGTTGGTGCCCGCGTTGGTGTTCAGGCCCAGCTTGCCGCGGCGCGTGTTTACGGTGCTGCTCAGGAAGGCGCCCCGGTTGGATGCAGCACCGTTGACGGAGCCGTTTACGCCCTCCAGGTTGCTCTTTTTCAAGATGATGTTCACCACGCCGGCCGTGCCCTCGGCGTCGTATTTCGACGAGGGCGAGGTAATCACCTCCACCGATTTAATCTGATCGGCCGGAATCTGGCGCAACGCATCGGCCAGGTTGTTGGCCAGAATGGTGGAAGGCTTGCCGTTTACGAGCACCCGAATGTTGCCCGAGCCGCGCAACTGCAAATTGCCGTCAATATCGACGCTGAGCAGCGGAGCTTTTTGCAGTACATCGGCCGCGGTGCCGCCGTTGTTGGTGATGTCCTTGTCGGCGTTGTACACAATGCGGTCGATCTTGTTTTCCACCAGCTCCCGTTCGCCCACCACCTTCACCTCGCTAAGCTGTTGCGCCGCCGCTGCCAGGCTGATGTTGCCTAGGTCGACGTTGGCATCGGCCGTGGCAAACACCACATGCTCCATCACTTTGGCCTGAAAGCCCACAAAGCTGACATTGAGCTTGTAGGTACCTGCCCCGATGTTGCTAAGAATGAAACGGCCCTTCTCGTCGCAGGTACCACCGCCTATGGCTTTGTTTGTCGCTACGTCGATAAGTCCAACATTGGCAAATTCCACCGGTTGGTTGGTGGCCGCGTTGATTACCGTGCCCGTAAGCCGGCCGGTGCCGCGGTTGGGCTTGGCCACTTCGGCGGTAGCGGGGGCGTTTTGGGCTGCTGCTGGCCGAAAAAGCGGCGCGGTGGTAAGCAAGCCCAGCATCAGCAACGAGCGGCCGTTAGTAAACAGTAGCTTCATGGGTAGCTGGCTTAAGAGTGGTATTGGTGTACTTCAGGCCAACTGACAGAGCTAGCAGATCATGGTTGCATACAAATACGAAAATATTCGTAATTAATTCGTTTGTGCATGTTAACCAGCACAACAGTCTTCAATAAGTTAGCCGCGGGCGCTAAATGCTGAGTACGCGGCTGCTAGGCCGAACAGTCGGGGTCGGCAAGCCAATAATTTCCATAAGGCGTAATAAACTCACCAAGCGTTGCACCGGGCACATAAAGCTGGCGCGTCGCTAGGTGGCATTAGCGGCCGGTACGAAAACAGCCGGCGTTGCAGCTACGGAGGAGTATTCCGCAACCGCAACGCCGGTTAGCAACACAGTGCGCTCTGGCCCTAGGCCAACACCTGAATAACAGCCTCCGAGAAACGCTCCATTTCCTCGAGTTGCGGGCTGCACTGCAGCAGGAACAGGTCAACGCCCACTGCCTCAAACTGCGCAACACGCTCAGCAATCTGATCTGGCGTGCCCGTGAGGCCCGAGCGGAGGCCGCGGTTCGAGACGGAGTAATCCTGCAGCGAAACCTGCTTTTCGAGCTGCGTGCCGGCCAGCCACTGCTGGTAGTTTTTGTAGCCGGCAGCCGAGCCGTTCACGTTGGTGATGCGCTCCAGCTCTTTCTTCACCTCCTGCTCGGTGTTGCGCACAATGCTGTACGCCGCCACGCCGAACTTCATCGGCGGTAAACCGAGCCGGTCGCGGCGCTCCTGTAAGTCGCGGATGCGGCGGCCGATGGCCTCTGGCTCGTCGCCGTGCATTACGTAACCATCGCACTGGGCGGCAATCAGGTTTTTGGCGGCTTCCGATTCGCCGCCGGCGTACAGGAACGGCCGCGGGCGCGACACCGGCTTGGGCTGCAGAATGGAATCGGTAACCTCGTAGTACTTGCCCTTGAAGGAGAAGTGGTCTTGCTTCCAGAGGTTGTCGACTACGTGCAGCCACTCGGCGGTGCGGGCGTACCGGTCGTCGTGCTGCTCAAAATGCACGCCGTACTTCTTGGCCTCGTCCTGCCACCACGACGACACCACGTTCAGCGACAAACGGCCGCCGCTGATGTGGTCGATGTTGGCGGCCTGTTTGGCCAGCAGCGCCGGCGAGTGGAAGGTAGGCCGCACGGCCACCATCAGCTCGAGCGTTTTGGTAACGGCTGCCAGCGCCGCGGCCGTGCTCCAGGCATCGAGCGAAGGCGCTTCTTCGCCTTTGATGTCGTTGAGGTTCAGCTCGGCGATAAGCGAGAGGTCGTAGCCGAGTTCTTCCGAGCGTTGGGCCAGCGTTTTCATGTAGTCCCAATCGGCGCGCATGTTTTCGTCTTCAACATTGCGCAGCCACCCGCCAAATACGGGCATCCAATATCCGTAACGCATTATGCCAGGGCTTTTTCGGTGGCCAGTTTCAGTTCTTGCTCGAGGTAGTCGACAAACAGCGCGTAGGGGTCAAAGCCAACCACGTTCACGGCATCGGCCACGAAGTTTGACAGCGCGTTGATGTCGTAGAACAGCACGTCGCCGGTGCGGTCGTCGACGAGGTACTCGATGCCGCCCACGTCGATTTTGGCCGCGGCTACCAGGCGCTCCACGGCCTCAATAACTTCGGCGGGCGGCGTGGTAGCTTCTACCTGAATGCCTTTCTTGGGGGCTTGGGCAAGGCAGAACTCGCCTTCCGCTGCGGGCTCGTCGGGAATCTGGCAGATTTCGGCTGGGCACAGGTTGAAGCTGGTGCCGGTGGTGTACACCTTCATGGCGTACAGGAACTTGCCGTTCAGCGTCTCGACGCGGGTGATATGGCCGCCGCGCGGCGCTACAAATTCTTGCACCAAGGCGGTTTGGTCGATGCCTAGGTCAATCTGGCCGTTATCAACGGCGGCTTGCAGGCCTTCGGGCGTATCAAAGCGCACGATGCCGGCGCCGCTGCCGCCGATGTTCACCTTAACCACCAACGGGAAGCTCAACTCCTTGGCGGCATCCGGAATGCGCGACACGTGGTTCACCACCCGCGACTTCGGAAACTTCAGCCCCAAACCAGCCAACAAATCGAGCTGCCGGGCTTTGTTGGTTTCGATGCCCGAGGCCACCGTGCCGTTGATGACGCGCACACCTAGGCGCTCCAAGTGCGTGAGGAAGCCTGCCGTGTGGAAGATGCCTTGGCCGTGCCCGCGCAGGTAAGCCGAGGAGCTCATGCGGTTGATTACCAACGCGTACGGGCTTTCCGATTCCGAAGGGTCGAATAGGTGGTGCGCGGCGTCGATTTTCTCGTAGGGTAGCCCGCGGCGGTCGAGCTCGGCGAAGAGCGGCTTAAACCATTCGGGGTGCTCGTAATAAATTCCTATGGGCTTGGGGTATTGTGCCATGTGTAGCAGAAATGAAGAAGATGTGTGTCGGGAGGAAAGGCCGCTGCAACGAGCTGCCGGGCTGGTTATCGGCTGAAACACCTAGGTGGCCTTGCGCGGGGCGCAGCCGTGAGCCGGCAAGCGCCCCGCGTCCGAGCCATGCCGGAGCGGCGCAATGCCCGCGTCGCAAAGCGGTGCATCGGGCAACCAGAAGTAAGAAAGTGTGCTGCTGCGCCCCGCAGGCTATCCAACGAAAAGCCTAGGTATCAAAAGGCTATGCAAACCAACGGCAGCGCGATTAAGGCTGGCTGGGGCAGCATAGCCGCGCACTACGCCCTAGGTGCCAAAGCACCTAGCAGCTAAGCAGCAAGCAAGGGAGTGGGGTATGGAGCCGGCTCAACAACAACACGCCGCAACTGCCAGGCCCAGGCAGCAACACTGCGCCGGGCGCAGGCTGGGGGCGGTGGTAGCAGAACGAAAAGCGGCGGTGCGGGTAGTTGAAGCCACGGCTACTTGTTTTTATATGGTCAGGACTTGGCACCGTTCCCGGGAGTAACCCCGTGGGTGGTTGCCGGCGCTTCAGGGAGCCTGTCTCTCCACGCCTCTGTATAAAAACAATCCTTTGGTCGGAAAGAATTGGTGCTGCAAAGGTATAGCAGCGTTTCCCGAAAACACAAATATTCTTCGCAACGAACCGCCCTGGCCGTTGGGTTTTCGGCAACAAAAAAGCCGCGAAACGGCCAATTGCTCGGTGCGTTTCGCGGCTGAAAAGGCGGCTAAAAAGCCCTAGTTGGCCGGAAATTCGGCGAAGGAGGAAAAGTCGACGAGCTTGCCTTTCTGAATCAGTTTCAGCTCGGTTTGCAGGTTTTTTTGGTTGCTTTTGGTGGTGTATTCGCTGTCGAGCTTCGTGAGGTCGGGCTTGCCGGCGTTAACCCAAGCGGTGTACCAAAAATTAGCCGTGGTTTGGGCGGCGTTGCGCATCTGGCGCTCAATCATGTTGTTGAGCGCCTTGTGGTAAGCGGCCGAGTAGGTAGGCGTGTGCACCCAGCTATTGAACACGTTTTTCTTCACCTGACCATCGGCATTCAGCACGTAAAGCGCCTCTTTGGGCGTTTCGGCCGATAGCTTTTTCTCGATGGTCAGCATCGTGTCGATGGCGGCGTGGCTTTGGGCGATAATGCGCCACGATTCGGCCACGGGGTCCTGGATCAGCTTTGGCTCGGCGAGCTTGAAGTTGTAGTTTTTGCCAAACTGCTCGGGCAGCTGCGACTCGTAAAAAGCGTGAATGCCGCGTTGGCCGGTGCGCTGGCCGTCGTGGTTGGAGGAGGTGTGCAGCGGCTGGTGCGCATCGCCGATGTAGTGGCCCAGGTCGGCGGCCAGGAACAGGATTTCGTCCTTGCGCTGGTTTTTCATGGCCGTGGTCAGTTTGGCCAGCATGTCCTGCATGTACCACGGCAGGCGGCCGTGCTTGTCGAGGGTTTCGGCGTCGTATTTCTTGTAGGCGTCGGCCGCGGCTTGCGGAATGTCGGCCACGGGCCCGTACTCCTCCAGGTCGATGTAATGGCGCGGAAACTCGGCTTTGTCGTTGATGCTGTACTTGCGCGAATCGGGAATAACCGATTCCGTCACCACGTAATCGATGTGGTTGTAGAAAAACGTGCGCATGGCAGCCGGCAAGGCCAGCACGGCCGCGCGGTTGATGCGTTGGTGGCCCCAGTTGCCCCAAGCAAACAGCAACGACGGAGCGGCGAGCAGCAGGGCCGTAGCCAATACCAAACGGCGGTTACGGCGGCTAAAATTGAACATATGTGGTGTATGCGTAAATAAACGAAAAGGCAAAGGTCAGGCCCCGGCGGGTATCGGCCAAATGTCGGCCATATATTACGGCGCACCGATTGATAACGTGTTGTTTGGTAAGGGCTTGTGTTGTTGCTAAATGCCTTATGGGCGCTGCTGCCGTGCCCAGCAGTACAGGCGCGGCACCTAGGGATAAGTCAATTGCGAACCGAGCGGCAGCCTGCAGTTTTTGGCGGCCGGGCCGGTGGTAGCTGCGCCGGCGCGCTTATATTTCTACGCATTTTGGCGGCCGCAGCACCGCCCGTACTTTCCGATTTCACAAGCCGCCGTATGCGCAACGATCTAGCTCTTATCGACCTGCTGGTCTTTCTTGTTTACCTCGTGGGTGTGTCGTTGTACGGCTACTACATCTACCGGCGCAAGCAGCGGGCCGAGGCCGATTCCAAGGACTTTTTCCTGGCCGAAGGCTCGCTCACGTGGTGGGCCATTGGCGCGTCGATGATTGCCTCCAACATTTCGGCCGAGCAATTCATCGGCATGTCGGGAGGCGGCTTTGTGCAGGGCATTGCCATTGCGGCCTACGAGTGGGTGGCGGCGCTCATCCTGATTTTTGTGGCGGTGTTCTTCATGCCCATTTACCTGCGCGAGAAGATTTACACCATGCCGCAGTTTCTGGAGCAGCGCTACAACGCCACGCTTAGCCTGATTATGAGCGTGTTCTGGCTGTTTCTCTACGTGCTCGTCAACCTCACGGCCATTTTGTACCTAGGGGCGCTGGCCATCAACAACATCGTGGGCGGCGAGAGTTTTCACCTGATCCTGCTGGCTTTGGCCGTGTTTGCGCTGCTGCTGACCCTGGGTGGCATGAAGGTGGTGGGCTACACCGACGTGGTGCAGGTAACGGTGCTCATCGTGGGCGGCCTGGCTACCACGTACATCGCCCTCACGCTCGTCAGCCAAAAGTTTGGCCTCGGCAACGATGTGCTGGCCGGCTTTTCGGCCATGATGAACGACGCCGACGACCACTTTCACATGATCTTCGAGAAACCCGGCCCCAACGCCCCCGCGGCCGAAACCGCGCGGTACCTGGCGCTGCCGGGCCTGGCCATGTACGCCGGCGGGCAATGGGTGGCCAACCTCAACTACTGGGGCTGCAACCAGTACATTACGCAGCGCGCCCTAGGTGCCGACCTCAACACGGCGCGCACGGGCATCCTGTTCGCGGGTTTGCTGAAGCTTATCATGCCCATCATCGTGATGCTGCCGGGCATTGCGGCCTACGTGCTGCACAAAAACGGCGGCCTGCAAGCCGAAATGGCCTCCACCGGCGCCTTCAACCCCGACAACGCCTATTCGGCCATTCTTGCCTTTTTGCCCAACGGCTTGAAGGGCATGGCGTTGGCCGCCCTCACGGCCGCCATCGTCGCCTCGCTGGCCGGCAAAGCCAACTCCATTTCCACCATCTTTACGCTCGATATTTACCAGCGCTACCTCAACCCATCGGCCGACGAAAAGCAGCTGGTGTGGGTGGGCCGCCTGACCATTTTTGCGGCCATGCTGCTGGCCGTTTTCCTGACGTGGAAAGACGTGCTCGGCATCAGCGGCGAAGGCGGTTTCACGTTCATTCAGAAATACACGGGCTTCATCTCGCCCGGCATTGTGGCCGTGTTCGTGCTGGGCATGTTCTGGAAGCGCACCACTGCTCCGGCCGCCGTGGCAGGCATTCTGGCGGGTTTTCTGCTGTCGGTGCTGTTCAACAACTACGCGCCCGCGCTGTTCGGGCCCGAAACGGTGCTCTACACGGCGTTCCGCAATGCGCAGGGCGCGTACGAAATTCCCTTCCTGGTCAGCATGGGGTGGTCGTTCTTTTTCACGGTAGCGCTCATGGTCGTTATCAGCCTGTTCGGACCTAGGGTAAATCCCAAAGCCTTGGTACTGAATGCCGCCATGTTCCGCGTAAGCCCGCAAAACACCTTCCTCATCGTGCTCATTTTGCTGATGGTGTCGGCGCTGTACATCAAGTTTTGGTGATTGGCATAGAGTATTCAGTCTTGGGTACTTAGTATTGAGACTTGGGTACTTGGTATTGATTACACAATACCAAGTACCCGATACTCAGTACCCAGTACTCACTATCCCAACCAGCATGGAACGGTGGAAAGTTTTGAAGTCGGAGCTGGTGGTAAACCACCGCTGGTACAAGCTGCGGCGCGACCACGTGGAGCTGCCCACCGGCCAGGTGCTTGATGATTACTTCGTGAGCGTGCGGCCCAATGTGGTGCTGGTGTTTCCGCTCACGGCCGATAACCATGTGGTGCTGGTGCGTCAGTACAAGCACGCCGCCGCCGATGTGTTTATCGAGCTGCCCGGCGGCGTGGTCGACGAAGGCGAAAACACCCCGCTCGAAGCTGCCCGCCGCGAGCTGCTCGAAGAAACGGGTTACGCCACCGACGAGCTGGAGCAGGTGCTCGATGTAAGCGACAACCCCACCAAAGACACCAATCGCATTTACTTTTTTGTGGCCCGCAACGCCCGGCGCGTAGCCGAGCAAAAGCTCGACGACACCGAAAACATTGAGGTGCTCACCGTGCCGCTGGCCGAAATCGAGGGCATGATTGTAAGCGGGCAAATTCGGGTGGCTGGCTCGGTAGCGCTCTGCCTCTTGGCACTGCGCAAGCTGCAGCCCCTGCGCACCTAGGGCCGCCCTAACCCGCGTTGCACTGGCGGCACCTGGGCAGCGCAAACAAATAGCAACCAGCGCCAGCGGCCCAGCCTCTAGGAAATACTTAGTTGCGGCGCGGCCTTACGGCTGGGCCAGCAACTGCCGGGCTGCTTGCTGCCCGCTGACCAACGCCGCCTCCACGGTGCCCATGGCGGGGCCTTCGTACACGGCCTCGCCGGCAAAAAACAACGTATCAGCCACGGGTTGGGCCAGCGCGGCCCGGGCCTGGTTGCCCCCCACGGTGGCGTAGGTATAGGCACCTAGGGCATATGCATCGGCGCCCCAGTTGGCCACTTTGTGCGCCACCAGTTGCGCACGCACCGCTGCCACGGTGCTGCCCAGCAAATACGCCACCGACTCGAGGGCCAGCTGCAGCACCGCCTCGGGTGTGGCATGGCGCAAATGGTGGGCGGCGGGGCCGGCTACCCAGCCGGTAAGCAGCGGGCGCCCATCGGGCAGCTGCGACCACCACGTGGGCACCGGCGCATCCGAAAACACAAAGCCCATGGCGGGCAGGGGTTGATGCAGCCCCGGGGCCGCGGTTTCCCAAAACGCCGTATCAAACTCCAGCAGCACTTTGATAACGGGCCCAAACCCCAGCGCGTGGGCGGCGGTGCGCAAGTGCGGCAGCTCGGGCTCGAACGCTACGTGGCCGTGCTGCCCGCTGGTGGCCTGCAGCACGCCCAGCGGCAGGGTTAGCAGCAGGCGCGGGGCTGCAAAGCGCTGCCCGTTGGTGCAAAGCACCTCGCCGCGGCCGGGTTGCCAGCGTACGGTTTGCACCACGTGCCCTAGGTGCACAGCGGCGCCGGCGGCTTGGCAACCTCGCGCTAGGTAATCGATAAGCTGGCTGTAGCCACCCACGGGGCGGGGCGAATCTTCGGCGCCGCCGGCGGTCCATTCGTCGCGTAGGGCCAGCACGCTTACGCGCTGGGCGTCGGCGGCGTCGTAGCCTTCGGCAAAGCGCGTGGCCCAGGTGCGCAAGGCGGCGTGCTGCTCGCCGGCGAAGTACTGGGTTAGGTAATCGGCCAGGGGCATGTCGTGCTCGAGGGTGTGCAGGTGCTCCAAGAGCGCAGGCAATTCTTCAAACATGCCTTCCGAAACCTGCGCCCGGCCGTGCTCCACCTCGTACACCTCGCCCGCGGTGTCGTGGCAGGCAATGCCGGCTTCGGCGAGCAGCGCTCGGGTAAGCGGCACCTCGCCGTGCATGAACTCGGCGCCGGCCTCGGTAGGGGCCGTAAAGCCTTCGCCGCAAAAGGTATGGATGCGGCCACCCAGGCGTGGGCGGGCTTCGAGCAGCACCACGCGTTTGCCGGCCTGGCTTAGCTCGCGCGCAGCCATCAAACCCGCGGCACCCCCACCCACAATCAGGATTTCTGCTTCCGTCATATCAGCCAACCCTACCGGCAGCGCCGCACAAAGGTTTTGGGCAAGCAAGCTGTGCGGCAATATCAGCCCTCGGGTACCCTATGCCTGGGTGCTTATTGCAGCAAGTTAAGGGTGGTATCGAGCGGGTGAGTGAGCAGGAGCTGGCGGCACTGCTGCTGCAGCAGCGTTTGCTGTTGGCGTTTTGCGTGACCTTTGAACAGGCGCAGGTTGTTGCGGCCCCGGGGCGCGCGGCGCAGGTTTACGTAGGTGAGGCTGCGGCCGGGGCGGCGGGCGGGCTCGTCGCGCAGAATGCGGCCTACGCGCTTGGTGTTGTTGCCCAGCAACGCCTGCAAAGGGCTGAGGCCTAGGTACAGGTTGGCCTGCCCGCCTAGGTTGTAGAAGCCGCTCACGTCGAGGTCGGTGAGGTTGCTATTGAGGTGCAGCGACGGAATGAGCACGGTGCCGCGGTCGAAGAAAAACCGCGAGCTAACGGGCTCGAACACCAAATGGCTGGTGCGGCGGGCGCCTGCCAACTTAAACGCCTCTTCGAGGGCGGCTATGTTCAGCAACTCTAGGTGGTTTACGTCGGCGCGGGCGTAGCCAACGGTGCGCGCTGCCGCCGGCAAAAAATTGGCATCGAGGGTGGTGCGCACGTCGGCGTTGCAGTGCAGCGTGCCGCGGATGTTTTGGCTGCCCAGTACATCGAACTGCAAGGCATCGGCCAGCCGGAAAAGCTGAGGCAGGGCAACGTTGCGCAAATCGAGCTGGGCATGCAGCGGGTGCAGGCCTTGCACCGCCGTGGTTTGCAGCCGCCCGCGCAACCGAAATTGCC
Organism: Hymenobacter oligotrophus; assembly: GCF_003574965.1. NCBI lineage: Bacteria > Pseudomonadati > Bacteroidota > Cytophagia > Cytophagales > Hymenobacteraceae > Hymenobacter > Hymenobacter oligotrophus. The sequence goes on from NZ_CP032317.1 coordinate 625,482, forward strand.
CGCCGAAAGCATTCAGGGCACACTCCTCGAGCCGGGCAGTGCCGGGTTGCAAGGTTGAAAGCGCCCGGAAATTGGTGCCCGTAAGCACGCCGTATTGCACCTGCTCGGCGCGCACACGCAGGCGGGCGCTCAATCGGCCGTCGGTGAGCATGCGGCTGGTGCCGTTGCCGTTGGGTTTAACCGAAACGGGCGCCTGCGGAGCCTCGTCGGGGGCCAGGCTGGCTAGTTGGAGCAGCAGGCGCTGCACATCGAGGGTGCGGTAGCGCAACTCCAGGTTGGCGTTGGCCGCGGCCAGCGCCCCGCCGCTCAGGCGGGCCGTGGCGTTGGCTCGGCCCACTCCGCCGCCCGGGGCCCCAAACAGCAAATAGGGCATGCGCAGCGTGTTGCCGGTTTTCAGTACCTGCAGGCGCAGGTTTTGCACCTGGCCATTGGCGGGCAGCTTCAGGGTGGTTATGTAACAAGTGGCCTGCCCGTTGGCGGCCAGCAGCATCTCGGAAAGCGCCGTGGCCGGGGCAGCGGAGTGGCGCTTGGGTTTGGCAGTAAGCAAATGCACCGCACGTTGGTAGCTAAGCGTGCCAAAACGCACATCGAGGCGAAACCCGGGCGGGGCAGGGCGGTGGGCTTCGGCGGCGGGCCACGAGGCTTGCCCACGCACTTGCCCGCCCCAAACCTGGGCCGTAAGGTTGCGCAGCCACGTGCGGCGGCGGTCGTGCTGCAGTACGGTGGCAAGGCGGTACACGGTATCGGCGGGCAACAGCAGGCGCTGGCAACTGAGTTCGATGTTGAGCCGCAAGCCGGGCGGCAGCAAGCTGGTGTCGGCGGGGGCAGTGCGGCGCGGCGCGGCGGCGCGGGCGGGGCTGCTTGCCCTAGGTGCCGCCGGCCGCAGCAGCTCACGCAGCCGGGCGATGCGCAGCTCGTCGAGCGCAAAGCGGCCTGTTACGTGCGTGGTGGCCGACAGGCCCGTGAAATAATCGAGCAGGTGGGTGGCCGTGGCCGTTGCCCGAAAGCGCATGCCGTCTACTTCGCCCGCAAGGTTGCCGAGCTGCCACACGCTGTCCTGCATGCGCAGGTGCACGTTCAGGCGGCGCACTTCGGCGTTGCGGTCGGGCAGGCGAAAAGCCGCGTTGCGAAGCACTACCGTGCCCCGGGCCTGCAGGTTTTCGGCCGACAGCCGGGGGCGCAATTGCCCCGGTGGCGGCGGCAACAGGCCGCGCAGGGCTACATCGAGCTCGGCGCTACCGGCCCGGCCTTGCCAAAAGCCTGGCGCTACCAAGGCTGCCAGAGCGGGCAAATCGGTACGGCCCCGCAGGCGGCCCACCAGGTAGGGGCGCCGAAAATCACGCAAGGTTAGCTGCACATCCAACTCGCCCACCGACGAAAAAATGCGGCAGTGCTCGAGGCGCAGCGTGGTGGTGCGCGGGTGGTGGGCGGGGCCGTTGTCGAGCACGGCCAGCATGTTCCAGCGCCTAATTCGGCGGGCCGAATCGGGCCAACTGAGCTGGGCATTGCGCAGCTGCAGGCGCGTGGTGCTGCGGGGCCACGTGGTAGGGCCGCTAACGCCTTGCAAACGGTGCTCGATGTGAGCTTTGCTGGGGCTGCGGGCCTCGGCTACGTAGGCACCTAGGCTGTGCGGCAACATGCGCGGCAGCACCCGGCTCAGGGGTTGCTTGCCTTGTATGCTGATGTGCAGGCGCTGGCCACCTAGGCGGTGGGCTGTGTGCGTGCCCGCTACGTGCAGCGTATCGCCGTGCAGCGTAAAGCCGCTTTTTTCGAGCGTGCCTTGCCGCCTGGCGAAGCTGTATTGGTAGCGGACCCAAGCGCGCACGGGTTGGCGGGCCAGCACGGTGCCGCGCCGGGTGCGCAACTGCTCCAGGTTGCCTGCCAATTGCCCCTGCAGCTGCAGCACGCCCGTGGCCTGGCGCGCTTGTAGCTGCGCGTTGTGCACCACGGCGGCAAAGGCACTGCGCTTGTAGTCGTTGCGAAACTGCAAGCGTACGTTGCTGAGGTGTAGAATTTTAAGCTCGAAGGGCAAGGGCTCCGCTGGCCCCGACTGGGTGCCTCGGCCGCGCACGGCCCAGCTACGCCCGGCTGAATCGACGTAACTGCGCAGCACTACATTGGCCAGGTGCAGGCGCCGCACTTGCACTTGGCCCCGCAGCAGCGCCAGCGCGTGCAGGCGCAAATCGGCTTGCCCAATTTGCAGCACCTCGCGGGCTTGGCCGTGGGCGGTGTCGGTAAGCGCCAAACCGCGCACCGTGGCCGTAAAGTGCGGAAAGTGCTGCCAGGCCGAAAAGCGCACCTCGTAAGGGCTTACCACCAACGCGGTACTCTGCCGCAGTTGTTCGCGCAATTGCTGCTCCAGCTGCTGCCGGCCTGCGCGCGTGCCCAGCAGCAGCCACACCGCTGCGCCCACGGCGGCGCCGAGCAGCAGGGCCAACAGGGCCGCTTTCCGAAAATGCTTTAGCACCATAGCGCAACGCCGGGTGCTGCGCCGGTAAAAAGCCCCGCAGCAGTGTTAGCTCCTCGGTGGCACCCGCAATGGGCAGTACGCAGATGCGCGCCCCGAGGCTGCACAACACTGGCCTCGGTAACCTAGGCCAGCAGCAAGGCTACAACGCGGGCGCCTGGGCGGGTGCGGGTAGGGCAGCGGGTTGCGCCGTTTGCAGCCATTGCGTAGCCTCCTCGAGGCTGCCGAACAGGCGCATCTCAAAACGGCCCTCCACGCGGTGCAGCATTTCCTCCACCGATTGCTGCGCAAACAAGCCAGGCGCCAAAATGTGCGCAAAGCGACGCAGGCCCAGCGCTTTGGCTTTGGGCATCCAGTGGTGGGCAATGTAATCGTTGGCCTGGCTCCACGAGCCTTTCACCTCGCGGTTGTCGTTGAGCAGCAGGGAGCAGCCGGTGGCCTGCATCGCCGCCAACACCTGCTCGCCGCCTTTCATCACGTTCTCTTTTGAGAGCAGGCCTTCCCATCGGTTGTACAGCCAGCCGTTGGCTTCGTCCCAAGCAATGCTCAGGAAAGGCTGGCCGAAGGAATTGTGCAAAACAACTGGTTGCATACGGGTAAGCCTTCCAAAAATGGGTGCAGCAACAAACGCTTCGCCAGGCCAGCCAGTGAGAGAAGACGGGCAAAGCTACCAGGAGCAGGCGGAGTACAAATGCATTAATCCTTAGCAATATAGGGGATTTGTTTTGCAATGCCAGCGGCCGGCCGGCTAGAGTTGCCACGAAAAGCAAAGTGCAAACCCCCGCCGTATAGTGCAAAGCCGGGCATTTCTGCTTATTCTTACCGTTCAGAAAGTACCAACACCCTTCGCATTCGCTTTCCTTATGAAGTTTCACTACCTGGGTATGCTGGCCGCAGCGCTGCTCGTGGCCGGCTGCAATCAATCGGCACCTAGCACCGAGCAACCCGAGGCTGCCGCCTCGGCAACCGAGCAAGCCGCCCCCGCCGACAGCACCGCCAGCCCAGCCCCGGTGGCCGAGGGCAGCACGCCGGCTGCCGCGCCTGCCGCTGCCGCTCCCGTGGCCGCGCAGCTCTCGTTTCGTTTTGAGCCCGTGAAGGATGCCGACGGCGGCCCGAAAAAGACCACTGCTTACCTCATCATCAAGGGTGCCGAAACCAAGGAAATCGACCTAGGTCGGTTTGTGGGCAAGCCCGATGTGGTGGACGAAGCCAAGGCCAAGCGCGCCGAGTTTCCGAGCAATACGCTGGTAGGCTTCCGCAGCTACGACGCCAACTCCGGCACCGGCTCCGATGTATCGGTAACGCCGGGCGACGGCGCCCGCCTGCGCGTGCTGCAGCGCCGCATCGACGAGCTAGCCGAAAAGCCCTTCACCTTCCAGACCGCCCGCGAAATCCCGCTGCCCGACAACACGGTGGTGCAAGCCGCGGCACTGAGCAAAAAGTAAAGCCCGCTCCACGCCCAACGGCCCGCGACGCGGTAGGCACATGCCTACCGCGTCGCGGGCCGTTGCCGTTTGCAGTGGCACTGTACTTAGCTGTTGTTGGGCTCTAATAAGAATAGCAATTTTGGTGGGTTTATTGCACGTAAGATATTTGTAATTAGACGATTAATAATTTTAAGTGTAATCTAAGCTTAAACTATTTATAAAGCTGCCCGCAGATAATTTTGGTTAGTTGTAAGTGGTTCAGTCAATTACACCGCTAGCCACTCGAGCTAGGGGCAAGCTAGTGCACAGCTTTGCTGAAAGCAGATTCGGTTGGCTGCCGCCGCGCCAAGGCATATACACCGGCTGCCAGACCAGCAGCAAATGCAGCGCCCAGCCAAGCGGCCAGGTTAGGTTTGCTGCTGCCCCAGCCGCCCTCTATGTCGGTGCCGTGGGGTACGGCGGCCGGGGCCAGCAGGCTGCCCGCCGTTACGGGGGCGGGCTTGGCTTGCTTGAGGTAGAGCTTGAAAACCCGTCCCATCATGGAGCGGGTAGCGCCGGGCGCTACAGCATAAGCATGGCGCATTACCGTGGCCGTCCAGCCCACCATGGTGGTATCGCGGGGGTGTTGGGCCAGCTCTACCAGCGCATCGGCCACTTTGTGGGGGCTAAACATCGGCGAAGCGGGCTTGATGAGCTTGCCCGTGTAGTTGGCGCCGTGCTGGAAACCGGGCGTATCCACGAAGGCCGGGTACACATCGCACACCCGGATGGAGGGCGTGTCGATCAGTTCGGCGCGCAACGATTCGCTCATTCCGCGCAAGCCAAACTTGCTGGCCGTGTAGGCTGCCGTAAACGGCATTGGCACCCAGGCACCTAGGGATATTACGTTGATAAGGATGCCGCCCTGCTGCCGCCGAAAGCGCGGCAACGCCGCGTAGGCCCCGTACAGGTACCCCAGCAAATTAAGGCGCAGCACCTGCTCGTGCGCCGCCAGCGGCACCTCGTCGAATGCGCCCACGGCCCCGCTGCCGGCGTTGTTGATCCACACAGCGATGCGCCCGCCAAAAGCCTCGGCCTGTTGGGCCAGGCGCTCCACGGCTTGCGCATCGGTGGTATCGGTGGGCACGGCCAGGGCTCGGCCGCCTAGGTGTTCGCACTCGGCCGCCACCTCGGCCAGCACGTGGGCCCGGCGGGCAGCCAGCACCAACCGAGCGCCGCAGCGCGCAAATGCCAGCGCGGCGGCGCGGCCAATGCCGCTGCTGGCACCCGTAATTACTACCGTTTGGCCTGCTAACGAATGCTTTGTCATGGCCCCTTGGCGCGTTTGGTGAGGTAGGTTTAACGCGCTGGGGGCGGTGTGGTTTGGGTGTTGGCGCAGCTGGGCAGGGGCACTTGATGCCTGAGGCCGGGCGTGGGTAAGCAGCGTCAGGTTTTGGGGTGATAAATGTCATGTGCGGCCTTGCCACGCCGGGGTAGCTTCGCCCCACACCAATGCCCCAACGGGCGCTTTTTATATGAGTTCAGCTACTGCTGCGGCCCTGCAAACGGGCAGCTTGCTTGGCGGCCGCCACACGGCCATCGGCGAAACCAAAGCCCAAGTACTAGTCGATAAACAGGGGCAGAAGGTCATTTTCAAAACCTTTCGGGCGGGCGAAACCATGCCTACCCACGACGCGCCCGTGGATGTGCTGGTAACCGTGCTGGCCGGCCGCTTGGTTATTACCGTGGAGGGCGCCGCGGCCGAGTTGGAGGCCGGCGACTACATCGTGTTTCCGGCGGGGGCGCGCCACTCGCTGCATTGCCTCCACGACGCCCGCATCCTGATTTACCGCTAATGCCGCCTGGCGCCCGGGGCGCCTAGGTGGTTTCGGCCCTGCGAGCTGCCTGGCCAGGCAGCTCGCAGGGCCGCGTTGCTACGTGCGCACGAGCACCTCGTCGATGAGGCCGTATTCTTTGGCTTCGTCGGCTCGGAGCCAGTAGTCGCGGTCGGAGTGGGTGTGGATTTGCTTGTAGGTTTGGCCGGTGTGCTTGGCCAAAATCTCGTACAGCTCGTGGCGCATTTTCAGGATTTCGCGGGCGGTGATTTCGATATCAGCCGACGGCCCCTGCACGCCGCCCGAGGGCTGGTGGATCATGACGCGGGCGTGGGGCAGGGCCGAGCGCTTGCTGGCTGCGCCGCCGGCCAGCAATACTGCCGACATAGAGGCGGCCAGGCCGGTGCAGATGGTGGCCACGTCGGGGCCCACGTACTGCATCGTGTCGTAGATGCCCAGGCCGGCGTACACCGAGCCGCCCGGCGAGTTGATGTAGAGCAGGATGTCCTTCTTCGCATCCACGGATTCGAGAAACAGCAACTGGGCAGTTAGCACGTTGGCGATTTGGTCGTCGACGGGCGTGCCCAGGAACACGATGCGGTCCATGATCAGGCGCGAGAACACGTCAATCTCGGCAAAGCGCGTGGGGCGCTCCTCAATCACCGAGCGCGTCATGTTCGTGACAAACGGCCTAGCCAAGCCCTCCATGTGCTGCAGGTATTGGTGGAGGTGTAGGCTGTTAAGGTGCTCATTTTTAACAGCGAAATGGGTGAATTCTTGCGAGTGAAGCATAGCGAAACACGTTGGTTGAAACCGGAAGCAGTACCCCACGCCAATGGCAACACTAAGCCGCCGCAAGCCAAAAGCTGCGGGCAAAGGGAGGTAGTCGGAAAAACGCGGGTGCCCTAGGTGGCCGTAGCCGGCCTGGCCCCTAGGACCGGGGCCGCAGCCGCGGCCAGCGGGGGAGCAGCTGCCGCAGGCGTGCCGCAGTATGGCGAAGCCAGCCCGCCGCTACCGGGCCGTATAGCTGCGCATGAATGGCGTCAAGCTCATGGCGCAGCTGCCGCCGGCCGGCCAACGCAATGCCGGCGTAGAGCTGCGCTTGGGCTTGGGCATCGGCTGCTAGGTCGGCGTCGAGGATCAAGAGTTGTTGCCACTCGGCCGGGCTGGTGGCGGCTGGGGCACCTAGCAATTGCTGCTCGATGCGGGCAAGGCGGGCAAGTTCGGGGCGCATGGCATCAGGCGGTTAGGGCGTGGGCAACGGCCTGGCGCACCGATTGGCGCAAGCGCTCCAAGCACTTAAACTTTTGCACCGTGGCCGAGCGCACGCTGCCGTATTGGTGGGCGGCGGCTATTTGCTCGAGCGGCTGCCGGAAGTAGTAAAACGCCAGCAAAATGCTCTTGCACCGCTCGCCCAAGCGCTCCACGTACTCGCGCACGGCCAGCGCGGGCTGCTCGTCGGCGGGCGCGGCGGCATCGGGTAGCTCGCCGTGCTCGTCGGCTAGGTGGGTAAGGGGCTCGCCGCGGCGGCGGGCCAGCTCGCGGCGCCACAGGTTGCGACTTACGGCCACGAGGTAAGTGCTGGCCGAGGCCGTAAGGTGCAGGGTGCCCGCTACGGCTTTTTCGTAAAACACCACCAAGGCATCCTGAAACACATCCTTCGCATCTGTCGCCGAGCCGCCGTGGCTTAGCACGTACTGCCGCACCACGGGGTAGGCGCGCCGGTACAGCTGCGCAAGCATGGCTTGCCGGTTGCGCAACAACGCGTGCCGAAGTTCGGCGGCGTCGGGCACGGCGGCTGGGTGGGGGTGGGGCAGTTGTTTCATCGGCTGGAAGTGGCGTCTGGCTATTAATCGTCGGGGGGGGCCAACTATCACCCCAGATGCTAAAAAAATAACCGCCGGGCAGGCCTTGCCTACATAACGCACGGTTGCGGCAGCGCGCTGCACCCCGCCCCAAAACGCAGCGAGGCACCCCTAAGGGTGCCTCGGCGAAAAACAAGCAGGAGCCGTTGGTTAGGGCTGTTTCACGAGCCAAGCCAATGCATCGGCTTCGTTGTCGAACATGCGGTAGGTGAGGGCGGCGGCCTTGGCCTCATGCATGATGTTGTTGACCGACAGGCGCGCAAACACATCGTTGGGCAGCAGCACGGCGCCGTAAATGGTGCGGCCTTGGCGCTCGGGCGCCAGCCAGTAATCCACAATCCACTGGCTTTCTTCGTCGGTAAACGGGGCCATCAGGCGTTGGTCGCCGAGCATTTTGTTCCAGTTACGCACCCGCATCAGCTGGCTGGTATGCGTGAGGAACGCTTGCAAGTGATGCAGCTTGCGCTTGCCCGGGTGGTAGAGCACTACGGCAAAACCCGCAGGGTGCTCGAGCACACGGCCCACGGGGTTTTCAAAGTACAACCGCAAGGCAGAATCTGTCATTCGAAATCAGAAGGAAGGATGGGTGACGGATACGCGGCAACGCTCCCGGGGCAGCTCCGCGCCCTGCGGGGCGGCGGGGGCTGGGCAGCACGCCGCGAAATTACAACATCCCCGGTGCCAAAATGCAACGCCGCCGACATTATCCTAGGTGCCTCAGAGCGAATCGTAATAAGCCAGCAGCTTGGCCACGTCGGCTTCGTCGGTCAGCTTCAGGCGCTGCTGCGCAACGTAGGCTTGCAGGGCGGGGGCGTGCGTTGGGCCCAGGGCCTCGAGCACCGAGCGGCCGCTCAGCCGCACCGGCGCGAGGGTGTTGTCGGGCAACTTAAGGTAGTACGCGCTCATGTCGTGCCAGGCGGCGCCGGTGGTGCCAGCGAGCGAGGGGGAGTTGCCGCGGTGAAACACCGCGCGGGTGCGGTGGCGCAGCAAAGCGGTGCGGCCGGCGTCGTAGCGCACGTCCCAGAACGTGGCGCGCAACGCCGGCTTGGGCGCCCGGATATTGGGGTACAGCCGGAAGGTGTACTGCTCGCCGCGGGCCGAGTCGCGGAGGGTAAATTCGGTTAGCTGCGCCAGCATTACCTCGGCCGAGTCGCCGGCCGGGCGACGCACCAGCAGCCGGTTTTGGGCCAGGTCGTACTTCAGCAGGGCGCGCCGCGGGCCGAGGCTGGTACTCACCACTTGGCCGCTTGCCCAGTGGGCAAACAAAAACGGACTGCCGGTGGTAGTCGACCGCGCGGCCGAGCCTTTGCCCTTGGCTAGCTGGCTGTCGATGATATCGGCGTTGGTGGGGGCGGTGAGGCCGGCGCGCGATTGGGCCAAAGCAGGAGCGCACGCCAGCGCAACAAGTACCAGGGGCAGAAATACACGGTTCATCGGTAGCCGGGTTTGTGGAGGCGAAGAAAGCAAGCGGGCACGGTTAAGGTAAAGAATATAAAAGTTTTTTAATATAGCGTCGATGCAACGCAGCGGGTGCTTTTTTCAGTAGCGCTGCGGTGTTGTTTGTGCGGTGCATTGCTGAAGCAACCCGCCAACGGCTTACCCATTTTTGCCACCGCAATGGTATTCTCCGATCAGGATTTAGCCCGCCGGCTCGAGCGCGCCGAGGGCCGCAGCAACGCCAGCTTTGTGGATGCCCGCGCGCAACTGTTCCCAACCAGCGGCGCCTGCTGGGTGGAGGTAGCCGGCGCGTATGCTATGTTCGACGGGCCCGATTCGCCGCTTACCCAAACCTTTGGCTTGGGCTTGTTTGGGCCCGTGGGCGACGCCGAGCTATCCAAGCTGGAGCGGTTTTTTGCCGAGCGCGGCGCCCCCGTGCACCACGAGGTAAGCCCCTTGGCCGATGGCAGTTTGCTAGCCCTGCTGCCTACGCGCGGCTACGTGCCCATCGAGTACACCAGCGTGCTGTACCGGCCGCTTGGGCCCGAGGCACCGGCCGCCAGCGCGCCAACCAACCCGCGGGTGCAAACCCGTGTGGTGCCGCACTCCGAAGCCGAGGCCTGGTCGCAAACCTTGGCCCAGGGCTGGAGCACCGAGATGGAAAATGCCGAAGCCTTTATGCGCGACTTTGGGCGCATTAATGCCCGCAGCGCAGGCTACGCAGCCTACCTAGCCGAGCTCGACGGCGCGCCCATTGCGGCCGGCGGTATGTACGTGCACAATGGCGTGGCGCTGCTGGCCGGTGCCAGTACCGTGCCGCAGGGCCGCCGCCAAGGCGGGCAACAGGCCTTGCTGCACGCCCGCCTGCGCGATGCCGCCTCGCAAGGCTGCACGCTGGCCCTGATGGGCGCCCTGCCGGGCAGCCAATCGCAGCGCAACGCCGAAAAGCACGGCTTCCGGATTGCGTACACCCGCATCAAGTGGCAGCTGATGCCACGGCCCTAGGTGCTGGCCTAGGTGTGCAGCGTGAGTACCGGCGGGGCGGCGTGCACGGCCACGCTTTCGGCTGTGTTGTTGTGCCACAGGTGGCTGAGCCCGGTGTGGGCGTGCGTGAGCATCACCACCAAATCGGCGTGGGCTTGCTCCACAAAGCGCGGTATGCCAATGCTCACCTTGGGCGCGTCAATTACGTCGGGCTCGTAGTGTTGCAGCTGGTGGCGGTGGGCAAAATCGTTGATGCGCGCCAGCACGGCCGCGTCGCGGTCGTGCGAGGGCACCACGTCGAGCAGGTGCAGGGTAGCCTCCGGGAAAGCCTGCTGAATTTGCCGCAGGTTGGGCACAACGCGGTCGGCCTCGGCCGAGAAGTCGGAAGCAAACACGATGTGCTGCACCTTGAAATCGGGAGCGGGCTGCTTTACGGTAAGCACCGGGCACGGGGCCGTCCGGATAAGCCGCTGCGAGGTGGTTTCGGTAAACATGCGCGTCCAGTCGTGCGGCTCCTCGGTGCCCATCACCACCAAATCGATGTTGCGCTCCTCGATAACCTCCAGGATGGCCTCATCGAGCGAGGACGTGTGAATGAGGTCTTGCACCTCCACGCCCTCCACGCGGCGCTGCGCCTCGGCAATCAGCTCGAACATGCGGTGCTTTACCACCTGCAGCAGCTTAATGGCATACAGGTCGTTGAGGCCGCCGCCGCCGGCCGGGCCACCCGACGAAACCACGCCGCCGCCCGTTGGCATATCCACCACGTGCAGCAAAGTGATGTGGCCTCCCGTGCGTTGCGCCAGTTGCAACGCCACCTCAAAAGCGTTGTGCGCTTTGGGCGTAAAGTCGGTAGGTACGAGGATGTTCTTCATGGGCCAACAGAAGGTTAAGAGGAAGTACCACCTCCGGAACGCCCACGCCGAGCGTGCTGGATTTCGTGTATAATATAGCTATTTGTTTGGATAATAAAATGGCCTGCGCGCAGCTCATCAAAATAAACTGCGCCTTTAGCCCTTGGCCGCACGCCAAGCCAGTTTGCCCTAGGTGGGCGGGGCAAGGTTGAAGGCAACGAGCCAGCCCCAAAAAAATAGGTGTTCAATTTCCGGTTGCAGGCCCCTAGGTGGCGCGGGTACTTTCGCCCAAAACCTCACCGACATGACCCCACCCAACGCCTTGCTTTTCCGGGAGCTGCACCACCAACCCGAGCCCCTGCTACTGCCCAACGCCTGGGATGCCCGCAGTGCTGCCACGTACCAAGAGATGGGCTTCGGGGCCGTTGGTACATCGAGCGCGGCCATTGCCAGCATGCTGGGCTACGCCGATGGCGAGCAGATGCCTTTTGCCGATTTGCGGTTTGTGGTAGCGCGCATTTGCCAGGCCGTGCAAGTGCCCGTTACGGTTGATGTGGAAGCCGGCTACAGCCGCCGCGCTGCCACGGTGTGCGCCAACGTAGCCCAACTCGCCGACCTAGGCGTGGTCGGCATCAACATCGAAGACTCGCTGGTAATCAATGGGCAGCGCCAACTGGTTCCCGCCGATGCCTTTGCCGAACTGCTGCACCAACTCAAAAACTACTTGGCTGCCCGCAGCCGCGCCGTATTCATCAACGCCCGCACCGATGCCTACCTGCTCGGCGCAGCCCAGTCACTACCCGAAATCCGCCTGCGGGCCCAAGCCTACGCGCAAGCCGGGGCCGATGGCTTGTTTGTGCCGGGCCTCACCGACCTAGGGCACATGCGCCAGCTAGCCGGCGCCACCGCCTTACCCCTGAACGTGATGTGCCTGCCCAACTTGCCCGGCTTCGGCGAGTTGCAGCAGGCCGGGGTGCGGCGCATCAGCATGGGCAACTTTGCCTTTGAGCACCTAGGGCGCGTGCATGCAGCGGCCATGGCTACGCTGCGCTCCGAAGAAAACTTTGCGACCTTGTTCCGATGATTGCCGACCCCGCGCTGACCCACGAGTACTACCGCGCCCTGATTGCCAAGGATGTAGCCTACGAGGGCACGTTTATCGCGGCCGTAAAAACCACCGGCATCTTTTGCAGGCCCACCTGCACGGCGCGCAAACCCAAGCCCGAAAACGTAGAGTTTTACGGCAGCACCAACGAAGCCTTGGTGTGCGGCTACCGGCCCTGCAAGGTGTGCACGCCCCTAAGCAAGCGCGGCGAAGCACCGGCCTGCATAGGCGAGCTGCTCGAGGAAATACACGCCCAGCCGGCAGCTAAAATCGACGACCGGGAACTGCGTGCCCGCGGACTCGAGCCCAGCATGTTGCGGCGTTGGTTTCTGAAGCACCACGGCCTCACGTTTCAAGCTTACCAACGCATGATGCGCATCAACACCGCGTTCAAAAAAATTCAGGAGGGGGAAACCGTTACGGCTGCCGCTTTCGATGCCGGGTACGAGTCGCTGAGCGGTTTTCAGGATTCGTTTAAGGCCGTGTTTGGCGTGGCGCCCTCCAATAGCCGCGCGCAGCGGGTTATCGATCTGCTGCGTTTCGAAACGCCCCTAGGCCCCATGATTGCCTGCGCGGTGGAGGAGGGGGTGTGCTTGCTTGAATTCACCGACCGCAAAATGCTGGAAACCGAACTCAAGGCCCTGACCAAGCTGCTAAACGCCTCCGTGGTGCAAGGGCCTAACCCGCACTTTCCGGTGTTACGGGCCGAACTCGAGGAGTACTTTGCGGGCCAGCGCCGCACCTTTTCGGTGCCGCTGTACGCGCCCGGCACGCCGTTTCAGCAGCGCGTGTGGGAGCAGCTCCAAACCATTGGTTACGGCAGCACACGCTCGTATCAGCAGCAGGCCAACGCTCTGGAGCAGCCCGGTGCGGTGCGGGCTGTGGCGGCAGCCAACGGCATGAACCGCATTTCCATTCTGATACCCTGCCACCGCGTAATTGGCGCCGATGGCAAGCTCACGGGCTACGGCGGGGGCTTGTGGCGCAAAAAGTGGTTGCTCGAGCTGGAGCGGCAAACTCCCCAACTCGCCTTGTAACTTGGCGGCCATGAACTACCGCACCATTCGCCCTGCCGATACCGAATACGGCGCTTACTACGCGCGCTACATTAGCCTGATTCCGGATGGCACCGACCCTTTGCAGCAGCTGCGCCACCAGCAAACCGAGCTGAAGCAGATGATTGGCTCGCTCTCCGACGAGCAAGCCCTGCTGCGCTACGCACCCGGCAAATGGAGCATCAAGGAAACCCTGCTGCACATCATCGATACCGAACGCATTTTTGCCTACCGCGCCCTGCGCGTAGGCCGCGGCGACAAGCAACCCTTGCCCGGTTTCGAGCAGGATGAATACGTGGTGACCTCCGGCGCCGATGCCCGCTCGCTGGCCAGCCTGCTAGCCGAGTACGATGCCGTGCGCGCCGCCACCCTCAGCTTGTTTGAGTCGTTTGGCCCCGAGGCCTACGAGCAGCAGGGCACGGCCAGCAACCAGCCCGTAACCACCCGCGCCCTGGCTTACATCACCGCCGGCCACGAGGCCCACCACCTGCTGCTGTGGCGCGAGCGGAGCCTGCCGCTGCTGCAAACGGCTCAGGCGTAGCACTCGGGTAAGCGGCCTAGCAGGCTCCAACTGGCAGCCACGCGGTTTAGCGGTTTAAGCTTCTTCACCACCTTCAGCCCGTCATGTCGAGCTCCGTCGAAACATCTCGCGTGCTGACGCCGGATAGCCTACATTCCCCCCCTCTCTTTGGAGAGGGGCCGTGGCCCGCAGGGGGGCCTGTGAGGTCCCGGCGTGATAAGGTCCTTCGGCTGGCGCCTCAGGATGACCATACCATCCGGCGAGATGTGTCGACGGGGCTCAGCATGACTTTCAAGCGAAGCGGCAGCAACGTTTGGCTACGCCTGTATGAGGTTCGGCAAGCGGCCGGCCGGATGGGCACGAATGCCTGCTTGCTTTGAACAACCTTTGAACAACCTAGGGTAACCGCTCGGCCAGGTACAAGTAGGGCAAAAACAGGTGATGCGCGAAAATGCGCTTGGGGTCGTCGGGGAAGCGGCGGTGGTACTCGGCTGTGGGCTGCAGCACCACGGGCCGGCCGGTGCGCACGTAGTTGTTGCTGGCGTAGTACGTGCCCGGCTGGTACTCGGGCAGGGTTTTGCGCACTTCGCGCGAGGCAAACGTGCCTAGGTAACGCTGGTAGTTACGCTGCGCTTTGCGTGTGGGCTTATCGAGTTGCCGGTACACGTAACCCAGCGCCAGCCGCTTAGGCAGGCTTTGCTTACGAATGATGCCGCGGGCGCCCACAAACGGGTTGGTGGGGTTGAAATCGGTGAGGGTTTGGATGGAAATGGGCGTTTCGGGTACCCAGTCGGCGGCGTTTACCACGTTGAAGCCCCAACCGCCGTTGGGGCCGTAAGTCTGGGCTTCGTACTCGTAGGCGTAGTGCAGGTTGCCGGGTTTAGGAGCGGCGCTGCAGTAGGTTTTCAGGCGCACATCGGCGGGCAGCTCGCCGCGGCTTTGCAGGTTGCGCAAGTGCGAGGTGAGCAGGTAGGCAATGGCCCCGCCTTGGCTGTGCCCGAGCACCACCACATCCTGTGTGCCGCGGCGGTAGCACGAGTCGATTTTACTTGCAATGTCATCGGCAAGCGAGGCCATGCCCAACAGCCAGCCCGCGTGCACGGCCGCTTGCGGATGCTGCGCCAGCTCGTACCGAAACGTGCGCTCCTTGCTCAGGCGCAGCTCGCCTTTGGCCGGCAGCATGGCCGCGTAAAAATTCTCGAGCCAGCTGGTGTTGTTTTGGGTGGTGCCGCGCAGGCTAACCACCACCGTGCCCCGGCCGTTGCTCCACAAATCCCAGCGGTTGTCGAGGCCCACCACGGGCGAGCGGTACACCCGCCGAAACTGCTTGGGCGCTGCCACCCCTGCGTAGAAAACCGAGTCGCCGGCCTGCCTCGACGATACCCGCAGCAGCTCAATGTATTCGGCTTTATCAAACCCCGGTTGCAAGCGCTGCGCAAGGGTGGCAGGGCCAGTTAGGGCAAGCAGGCAGCACACGAGCGGAAGCATGCATTTCATGTGGCACAAGCGTAGTGGCGTGATGCACTGAATACCCGCAGCACAGCAAGTAGGTTTGCTGGCGTTTGCCTGGGCTAAATACCAAGCACAACAGCAAATAGGCGATGTGCATTCTGCAACCGCTTATCGATCAGCCTGCTTTATCAAATGTTAGCTTATTGGCCTGACTGGCTAAGCACCCGTTGCCGTAAATGAATCCTGAGCAGCCACCGTGTGTTCCCGACATTGCGGCGCCAAACCCAGGGCTGCTGCTTTTCCTTCCCGATTTTCTGTATGTCAGCAAATACGTTTTCCATCGATCAGGCCACGTTCGAAAACTCCCTGGTAGAGGAGCTGCGCGGCGAGGCCACCCTCGACAACCGCCCGCGCCAGGTGCCCGGTTTCGCCTACTCGCGCGTGCAGCCCACGCCCGTACCCGATCCGCACCTGCTGGCCTGGTCCGATGACCTGGCCCGGTACCTAGGGCTCGAGAAGCCCGCTGAGCGCGGCCCCGCGGCGGAGGTGCTGGCCGGCAACCGCGTTACCGAAAGCATGAAGCCTTTTGCCGCCCGCTACGGCGGCCACCAGTTTGGCAGTTGGGCGGGGCAGTTGGGCGATGGGCGCGCCATTTCGCTGGGCGAGCTGCGCGCAACCGACGGCAGCCCCTGGGAAATTCAGCTGAAAGGCGCGGGCATGACGCCGTACTCGCGCCGCGCCGATGGCCGCGCCGTGCTGCGCTCCTCCTTGCGCGAGTATTTGTGCAGCGAGGCCATGCACTACCTAGGCGTGCCCACCACCCGCGCCCTTAGCCTGGTAGGCACCGGCGCCAAAGTGGTGCGCGACATGTTCTACAACGGCAATCCGCAGGAGGAGCCCGGCGCCATTGTGGCCCGCGTAGCGCCTACGTTTGTGCGCTTTGGCAACTTCCAGATTTTTGCTGCCAACGGCGAGATGGACAACCTGCGCGAACTGGCCGATTACGTCATTCGTCGGTACTACCCCGAACTGGGCGAGCCGTCGGCGGAGGTGTACCTGCGCTGGTTTGCCGAGGTGAGCCGCCGCACCGCCGTGATGGTTGCGCACTGGATGTCGGTGGGCTTTGTGCACGGCGTGATGAACACCGATAACATGTCCATCCTGGGCCTCACCATCGACTACGGCCCTTACGGCTGGCTCGAGCCCTACGAGCCCGACTGGACGCCCAACACCACCGACTTCAGCTACCGCCGGTATGCCTTCGGCCAGCAGCCGCAAGTTGCCCTCTGGAACCTCGTGCAGCTGGCCCGCGCCATTGCTCCCCTCGTTGCCGACCCCGAGCAGCTGCGCCCCGGCCTCGACCTGTACGGCACGACCCTGGCCGAAACCATGCAGGCCATGATGCTGCGCAAGCTCGGCCTCACAACTTACGAAACCGCCGACGACCAGCAGCTGATTGAGGACATGCACCAGGTTTTGGTTGACGGCGTGATGGACATGACGCTGTTCTTCCGCAACCTTTCGCACTTAGCACCGCAGTTGCTGCTCGATGCTGCGAACGAAGAAGCACAGCTATTGGCGTTCATTGAAGCCAACTCCTACGCCCAACCCGGTTATGCCGGGCACACCGTGCTGGTGCAGTGGTTGCAGCGCTACTTGCAACGCTTGCGCCAGGAGTCGGCTACACCCGAGGCCATTCGCGAAAGCATGTTGGCGGCCAACCCCAAGTACGTGCTGCGCAACTACCTGGCGCAAAAGGCTATCGAAGCTGCCGAAACCGGTGACCTATCGGTGCTGAACCGTTTGATGGAAGTGCTGAAGACGCCCTACGCCGAGCAGCCCGAGCACGACGACCTGGCCGCCATGCGCCCCGATTGGGCAGCCTCCAAGCCCGGCTGCGCTACGCTTTCGTGCAGTTCTTAGGGCATCGTTCCCGCCGCTGTCATTGCGAGCAAAGCGAAGCAATCGGTCCTGAGCAGGATACGCCCTTTCACCCAGTACCAACCGAAAACCCATCAAGCGACAAAACCGCACCGCCCGAATCCTGCAGTCAGGATTCGGGCGGTGCGGTTTTAGGGTGCTGCTAGGTGAATAGTGGTGCCCTGCCCAGGACCGATTGCTTCGTCGTGCCTCCTCGCAATGACAGCGTGGGGAAGGGTTGTGCCTAGCCCAAAATCGATTGACGCCGCTCGATGCGCAGAATGTCCTTCGTCCTCGCAATGACAGCGGCCGAACGGTCGGTGCCAAGCTCCGCCGTTGCCACCCATTGCCGCCCGATTTCGTTATCAACAGAGAAGCTTGCTGCCTATTGGCCCTGCAACCAGTGCAGTTACCTAGGGAGCAAGCATCGGCCACCAAACACCAGGAGCATGATAGCAGAGGAGCGTAAACCCCAAACCACTTACGATATAGCCCAAATCATGGGCGGCCTGTACGGCGACGGCATTATTGGCCTGAAGGGTGCATTCAGCCGTGAGTGGGCGC
The DNA here is from genome assembly GCF_003574965.1 of Hymenobacter oligotrophus. NCBI lineage: Bacteria > Pseudomonadati > Bacteroidota > Cytophagia > Cytophagales > Hymenobacteraceae > Hymenobacter > Hymenobacter oligotrophus. Next base: position 642,946 of record NZ_CP032317.1, read on the forward strand.
AGCAGCTAGGCGAGGACATTGCCGTGCTGTACGAAGCGGCCCTGAAGCGACCGGGTGGCGCCGTTGGCCGCGGGCCAAAGCGCCACTACGTCGAAATTCACCCCGAAGGCATTCGGGGCTTCGTGGAGCTGTGTACCCACCCGTGGGTGGTAGCCGTGTGCGAAGCGGTGCTCGGCCCCGGGTACAAAATCGTGGAAATAGGGTTCGATGTGCCCAATCCAGGTGCCGTGCCCCAGCCCTGGCACCGCGACTTCCCGGCACCCGACGACACCCTTGTGGGCCGGCGGCTGAACTCGCTGGCTTTCAACCTCACCACGGTTGATGTAACTGAAGAAATGGGCCCGTTTGAGGTAGCACCCGGCACGCAGTGGGATTTGCCCGAGGGTTTTGAGCACGGCATGTTTCCGCCGAAGTCGCTGTACCCTCGCTACGAGCGAAAAGCTCAGCAAAAAATGCCGCAGATGGGCGACATCTCGGCCCGCTCGGCACTAACCATTCACCGCGGCACAGCCAACACTTCTGATATTCCGCGGCCGGCGTTGGTGCTCGGCGTAGATGCCCCCACCGCCAACAACGCCGAGCGCCACGATTTGCAGGTAACGCGCGCCTACTACGAAGCCCTGCCCGAAAGCTTGCGTCAGCACCTGACCTGCCGCGTAGTGGATAAGCTCGAGCCCATCGTCCAAGCGCATACCATCGAAGGGCTAATGATGGGCGAAGCCTGAGGCGTGCCGCCTAGGTCGAGCACGATGCTGCTGAACTACGCACTCCTGTCATCCTGAGCAAAGCGAAGGACCTTATCACGCCAGAATGATCAACAGCCCTCATGTCGAGCTTGGCGAGACATCTCGCCGGATAGTAATTACTACCTAGCATCAGCACGCGAGACGTCTCGGCTGCGCTCGACATGACGTTCGGTGACTAGGTCGTTCTGACGTGATAAGATCCTTCGGGTCGGGCCTCAGGATGACGAAATCATTTACCTGCAAATAGCCACCTCATGCACACGCCCGACGACCACATTTACCAGGAGGCGCAGCTTGCGCCCATGACGGTGGATGAGATAAACGAAATGACGGCCCGGGCGCGGGCAATACCACCCAGCGGCGACCAAACCCACGTGCTGGTACCCGACGGCGAGGACCCGTGGGTGATTTCGCACGAAAACCGGCTGTACTACTGCACCGTCGACCGGGCAAAGCGCAAGATCCTGATCAGCCGGTTTGCCCAACTGCATGATATGGCCACTGCCGAGCTCGTGCAGGTATGGCCCGGCAACCACGGCGCCGTGCCCGAGTACCGCGAAATTTGGGCACCCGAGCTGCAGCGCATCAACGGCAAATGGTACATCTACTTCGCGCTTTACAACGCCCGCAACGGCGAAGAGCGGCTCTATGCCCTCGAAAGCCTGACCGACGACGCACTAGGTGAGTACGCGTTCCGGGGCAAGCTGGAGGTGCCCACCGACCGATGGGCCATCGACGGCACGGTGCTGCAGCTCGAGGGCGAAATGTACTTCCTGTGGTCGGGGTGGGAGGGGTTCAGCAACACCAGCCAGAACATTTACATCGCCCGCATGAGCAACCCCTACACCATTGCTTCGGATCGGGTGTGCATCTCGAGGCCCGAGCACGAGTGGGAAAAGCAAGGCTACCCGCACGTAAACGAGGGGCCGCAGGTGTTGCAGCACGCGGGGCGCACGTTCATTATTTACTCGGCCAGCGGCAGCTGGACGGACGACTACTGCCTGGGCCAGCTCACCTACCTAGGCGGCTACCCGCTCGAGCCCTCGTCGTGGCGCAAGGAGCCGCAGCCGGTATTTGCCAAAACCGATACCATTTTCGGGCCGGGCCACGCCTCTTTTGTGGTGATTGACGATCAGCACTATATCATTTACCACGCCGCGCGCAGCAGCCAAGCCGGCTGGGCGCGGCAAATCCGGGCCAAGCCGTTTGAGTGGCACCCCGACGGCTCGCCCAACTTTGGGCGCCCGCTGTGAGTTGGTAGGCAGTATGTTGCGCCGCTTGCTCCGTACATCCGCTTGCTTTGGCGCACGTATGAAAGCGTAGTCCACCTACTGAACCCGTTTGCCCACTGGTATGAAGTTTCCCGGATTAAAGCGTCGGCCTATCCGCGATGAATCGCCCGACGACAAGTACGTTAAGTGGGGCTGGTACATGATGGGGCTGCTCGCCGCGGCCTGGGTTATTTACAGCTTGTTCTTCGAGCAATAAGCCCTAGGTGCCGCCGTGCTAGTGGCGGGCCTGGGCCGAGATGCCCCGCGTATTGCCGACCTTTGCGGCATGCATACCCTCGAACAGCTGCGCACGGGGCAATTGGCCGGCGCTACCCGGCTCGATCTGTCGTGTGGCCTCACCGAGTTTCCGCGCGAAATTTTTGACCTGGCCGACACGCTCGAAGTCCTTAACCTGTCGGGCAATGCCTTGTCGGCGTTGCCCGCCGGCCTTGGGCGCCTGCACCGGCTGCGCATCCTGTTCTGCTCCGATAATCAGTTTACCGCCGTGCCCGAGGTGCTGGGCCAGTGCCCGCAGCTGAGCATGGTTGGCTTCAAGGCCAACCGCATCCGCACGCTGCCGGCCGCGGCGCTGCCGCCGCAGCTGCGCTGGCTTATTCTCACCGACAACGAACTTGAGGAACTGCCCGCCGAAATTGGCCGCTGCACCCAATTGCAAAAGCTGATGCTGGCCGGCAACCGCCTCCGGTACCTTCCCGAGGCCCTAGGCAGTTGCACGCGTTTGGAGTTGTTGCGCCTGGCCGCCAACCAATTGGAGGCGCTGCCCGAGTGGCTGTTGCAGCTGCCGCGCCTTGCGTGGCTGGCCTATGCCGGCAACCCCTTCGCCGACCGCATCGAGGCGGCGGCCGTGGCCCGGCGCCCCATCGTGGGTATCGACTGGGCCACACTGCAACTCGAGCAGCAGCTGGGCGAAGGCGCCTCGGGCATCATTCATCGGGCGCGCTGGCAGCCCCAAGCGGCAGCACCGCACGCCGAGGTAGCCGTGAAGCTGTTTAAAGGCGCCGTTACCAGCGACGGGCTGCCGCACAGCGAAATGGCTGCCTGCATCAGCGCCGGTACACATCCCAACCTTATTGCCGTGGCCGGCAAAATTCAGCGGCACCCCGCCGGGGCCGAAGGGCTGGTGCTGCAGCTCATAGAGCCTAGGTTCGGCAACTTGGCTGGGCCGCCCAGCTTTGCTACCTGCACCCGCGATGTGTACGCCGCCGACACCAGATTCTCGCTGCCCGAAGTGCTGCGCATTGCCCTAGGTATTGCCTCCGCCGTACGGCACTTGCACAGCCGCGGCATTGTGCACGGCGACTTGTACGCCCACAACATTCTGGTAGCCGAAGGCGGCGAATGCCTGCTTGGCGACTTTGGAGCCGCGTGCTTTTTCGACCCGGCCGACGCGGCCACTGCGCGTGCGCTGCAGCAAGTAGAAGCGCGGGCGTTTGGCTGCCTGCTCGAGGAGCTACTGGAGCGCTGCCCCAACGCCAGCCACCCCGCCGTGCTGCAAGCCCTAGGTGCTTTGCAGCAGCGCTGCATGCAGCCCGAGGCAGCCAGCCGGCCTTTGTTTGCCGAAATCGAGCAAACCTTGGCCGAGTTGCAGGGCTAGTAATACCCGCGCGGTGCCGAGCCGTACTGAACGGTATGCTTCGTTGGTCCGACGTAATTAAATACGCCAAATACAGCAACCCCGAGCCGCCGCGGCGCGTCGAGAAAACCGAGGACGAATGGCGCGCGCAGCTAACGCCCGCGCAGTACCGCATTGCGCGCGAAAAAGGCACCGAGCCGCCGTACCGCAACGCCTATTGCCGCTCCTACGAGCCGGGCGTGTACGTGTGCATCGGCTGCGGCAGTCGCTTGTTCGATTCGGCCACCAAGTACCACGCCATTTCGGGCTGGCCCAGCTTCACGCAGCCGGTGGCCAAAAACGCCATCAGGTACGCCTTCGACGGCAGCCACCACATGCAGCGCATTGAGGTGCTTTGCAACGTGTGCGATTGTCACCTAGGCCACGTGTTTCCCGATGGGCCCGAGCCGCACGGGTTGCGCTACTGCATCAACTCCGAGAGTATTCGTCGGGTAGATGCGTAGGCGCTAAGCGCGGCGCCGCTGTAGCGCGGACTCTGTAGTCCGCGTCCACAGATAGTAAATTCTGTCGTTGCCGGCCGCGCGTGTAGCGCGGACTTGGCTACGCCTTCCTTCGGTTCAGTCCGCGTTTGCCCGAACAGCCGGTGACGCGCGGTTTCGCACCTACCATTTCGTCCTGGCAAACGCGGGCTGAAGCCCGCGCTACATCCCTAGGTCAGAAATTACTATCCGGGGACACGGGCTTGCAGAGTCCGCGCTACACGCTGGCAAAAAAACCTTAATGCACCGGCTCGGCAACGGCAGCCTCGGCGGTAGCTGGCGTGTGTGCAACGTAGCGCCGGCCCACCAGCAAAATCAGCAGGGCCACTACAGAGGTTACCATCATGATGGCGACCATGGGCACGGCCGTGTGGTTGTTGAACACGCTAACCGCGGCCGAGGCCATGGCTCCAATGCCCATCCGAATAGCGCCCATCAGCGACGAGGCGCTGCCGGCGTTTTGGCTGAACGGGGCCAAGGACAACGCCGCCGTGTTGGGGCTGCTGAAGCCCAGGCAGCACAAAAAAACGAAGAGCAGCGCGATGGTGCCGTACAGGCCGATCAGGCCGTTTACCGTGAGCAGCAAAAACACTACGCTGGCAGCCACCTGGCAGCACAGGGCGCCGAACACCAGTTGCTCGCTCCGGAAGCGGCGCAGCAGCACGCTGTTTACCTGGCTGGCGCCAATCAGGCCAATGGAGAGAAAAGCGAAAATCCAGCCGTACACTTTGCTATCGACGCCGAAAATATCCATAAACACCAGCGGCGAATCGGCTACGTACACGAACAACCCGCAGAACGACAGGGCCCCGGTGAGGGTGTAGGTGTAGAAGCTGGGCTCGCGCAGCACCCGCCAGAAGTTGGTGAGAATGGGCCGCGGCTTCAGCGACAAATTGGGGTTGGGCTGGTACGATTCGGGCAGCCACAGCAAGCAGGCCAGCAACAGCGCAACCCCCAACAGGGCCAGCGTTACAAACACGCCCTGCCAGCCAAAACCCGCCGTTACGTAGCCGCCCACCGTGGGCGCCAGCATGGGCGAAAGGCCCACCACCAGCAGCAGCAAGGCAAATACCTTGGCGGTGTCGGTTACGGGGAACAAATCGCGCACCATGGCCATGCAGGCTACGGCTGCCGCGCAGCTGCCCACCGCCTGAAAAAAGCGCAGGGCAATTAGCGCATCGATGGAGTGAATGGAGGCGCAGGCAATGGAGCTGATGATGTACAGCGCCAAACCCACGTACAGCGGCTTTTTGCGCCCAAAACGATCGAGCAGCGGGCCGTAGAGCAGCTGACCCGCCGAAATGCCGATGAAGTAGCTCGAGAGCGACAGCGCCACCCGGGCGGGCGTGGTCTGCAAGTCCTTGGCAATGGCTGGGAAGCCCGGCAGGTACATATCGATGGTGAACGGACCTAGGGCCGAAAGGCTGCCCAGGATGAGGATAAGCGAAAAGTATTTCTGCTTCGTCATGGAGAAAGTACCTAGGAAATGCCGGCGGCACGCGAAGCGGTGGGGCCGGGAAAAGACTACGCCAACCGTTGGCTGGCGCTACGTATGCCGGCGCCGAAGGTGGGTGCGACGCCGGTAGGAGCGGGGCAAGCGGCGCAGCATCTTCCTCAACCAACTGCGGTCTGCGCCTTGCCGGTGCAAAGTAACGGCATTGCGCGGGGATGGATGCGCCCCTGCGGGTGAATTGCAGGTTACCCTTTAAGGCACGGGTTGCGCACGAGCACAACCTGCTTTACCCTTGGCGCAGCGCTGAAGCCATAAGCCGCGCAGGCGTGGCCGAGCCGCCGGTTTGGCTGGTTGCGGCCCGAGCTACGTATGAGTGGGCTGCTGGCTACGGCCTAGCTTTGGCTGCGCTTTCTACCCATGGCAAAACAAACTCCTTCGGCTTCGGCAACTCCCGATTTCAGCGGCTTCGTGCACGTGCGCGGCGCCCGCGAGCACAACCTCAAAAACGTCGACCTCGAGATTCCGCGCGATGCGCTGGTGGTGTTCACCGGGGTGTCGGGCTCGGGCAAATCGTCGTTGGCATTCGGCACTTTGTACGCCGAAGCCCAGCGCCGGTACCTCGAGTCGGTGTCGCCGTACGCGCGGCGGCTGTTCCATCAAATGGCCGTGCCCGAGGTCGATAGCATCGACGGGCTGCCGCCGGCCGTGGCCCTGCAGCAACAGCGCGGCACGCCCACCACGCGCTCCTCGGTAGGTTCGGTTACTACACTTTCTAACTTGCTGCGCATGCTCTACTCGCGCGCCGGCGACTACCCCGCGGGCCAGGGCATCATCTACGCCGAAGCGTTTTCCTCGAACACGCCCGAGGGTGCCTGCCCCACCTGCCACGGCCTGGGGCGCATCTACGAAGTAACCGAGCAAAGCATGGTGCCCGACCCCACGCTTACCATCCGGGAGCGGGCCATTGCCGCGTGGCCGCAGGCCTGGGGTGGGCAAAACCAGCGCGACATCCTCGTGACCCTAGGTTACGATGTCGACATTCCGTGGCAGGAGCTGCCGCAAGCCCAGCGCGACTGGATTCTGTTCACGGAGGAGCAGCCCGTGGTGCCCGTGTACCCCGGCTACACGCCCCAGGAAACCCAACGCGCCCTTAAGCGCAAGGAGCCGCCCAATTACATGGGTACGTTTACCAGCGCCCGGCGCCACGTGCTGCACACCTTTGCCAACACCCAAAGCCCGCTGATGAAAAAACGGGCTTTGCAGTACATGCTCAGCACCGAGTGCCCCTTGTGCCACGGCAAGCGCCTGCGGCCCGAGTCGTTGTCGGTTACGTTTGCCGGGCTCGATATTGCCGAGATGGCCGCTTTGCCACTGAAGCGCGTGGCTGCCTTGCTGCTGCCTTTTGCCGAGGGCACCGCCAAAGGCCGCAAGCGCCACGATGCCGAACACCCCGAACAAGCTATTGTGGCCCAACGCATTGCCCACGACCTGGTCGCCCGCCTGCGCGTGCTCCTCGACCTAGGGCTGGGCTACCTCTCCCTGGAGCGCAGCACGCCCACGTTGTCGCCGGGCGAGCTGCAGCGCTTGCGGCTGGCTACGCAGTTGTACTCCAACCTGTTCGGCGTGGTGTACGTGCTCGATGAGCCCTCGGCGGGCCTGCACCCCTCCGATACCGAAGCGCTGCTGAAAGCCCTGCACAGCCTCAAGCAAGCCGGCAATTCGTTGTTTGTGGTAGAGCACAACCTCGACGTGATTCGGCAGGCCGATTGGCTGGTTGACGTAGGCCCCGCCGCCGGCGAAAAAGGCGGCGAAATACTCTACAGCGGCGCACCCGCGGGCCTAGGAAAAGTAGCCGCGTCGCAGACGCGGCGCTACCTGTTTGCGGCTTCCGAAGCCGGCGCACCTAGGATGCCACGCACCCCCGGCGGCTGGCTAAAGCTGGCCGGCATCACGCGTAACAACCTGAATAACCTAGAGGTGGCGTTTCCGCTGGGCGTGATGACGACCGTTACGGGCGTGTCGGGTTCGGGCAAATCGAGCCTGGTAAGCCAGGTGCTGGTGGAGCTGGTGGGCGCGGAGCTGGGAATGAGCAATGAACAATTATCAATGAACAATGACGAAGAAGAAGTCGACATTGCTCATTCCTCATTGATCATTGATCATTCAGCCCCCGAAGGCCGCATCGTCAGCGGGCTCGAGCACATCAAGCGCCTGGTGCGAGTTGATCAGAAACCCATTGGCCGCACGCCGCGCTCCAACATGGCTACCTACACCGGCCTGTTCGACCACGTGCGCAAGCTGTTTGCGGCCACGCCCGCTGCCCGCAAGCGCCGCTACGATGCCGGGCGATTCTCCTTCAACGTTGCCAAGGGCCGCTGCGAAAACTGCCAGGGCGAGGGGTTTGTGATGGTGGAGCTGCTGTTTCTGCCCAGCGTATACGCCCCGTGCCCCGTGTGCCACGGTGCCCGCTACAACGCCAAAACCCTCGAAATAACTTACCGCGACAAAAACATAGCCGAGGTGCTGGGCCTGACGGTAGATGCCGCCTGGGAGTTTTTCGACGAGGAGCCCGCCGTGCACCGCGCGCTTACCGTGCTGCGCGAAGTAGGCTTGGGGTACCTGCGCCTGGGGCAGCCGGCCACCGAGCTTTCGGGTGGCGAGGCGCAGCGCATTAAGCTGGCCACGGAGCTGCAGCGCCAAGGCCGCGGCAATACCCTGTACGTGCTCGATGAGCCCACCACCGGCCTGCACCCCTCTGATGTGGAGAAGCTGCTGGTGCAGCTCGATGGCCTGGTAGACGCCGGCAACACCGTGGTGGTGGTGGAGCACGACATGCGCGTGGTGGCCAGCAGCGACTGGGTTATCGACATGGGCCCCGGCGCCGGCGACGAAGGCGGGCACGTAGTGGCCGCCGGCCCGCCCGCCGAGGTAGCCCGGCACAAGCAAAGCCGCACCGCGCCCTACCTGGCGCGCTTCCGCCGCTAACACTGATAGCGGCACCCTATCGGGCTAACGAGCGTACAAGCGCCTGCTGGGTGCATTAGGCCTGCTTGAAATTTGCTATTGTCTATGTCTTTCCTCGAAGAATTCTTCCGCAACCCGGCCACGGTGGGCTCGTTGGTGCCCAGCTCCCGCGAGCTAACCGAGCAGGTAATGGCACCCATCGATTTTGCTACGGCCGACTGCATAGTGGAGTACGGCCCTGGCACGGGCGTATTTACCGATGCCTTGCTGAAGCGCCGCCGCCCCGAAACGGCCGTGGTGCTGGTAGAGGTAAACCGCCGTTTCAGCGAGCTGCTGCGCCAGCGCTACGCCGCCCACCACAACGTGCACGTGGTGCACGGCTCGGCCGATAAAACAGCCGATTTCCTGCGGCCGCTCGGCCTCGGCCCCGTCGATTACGTGGTGTGTGGCCTGCCTTTCTCGTCGCTGTCGCGGCGGTTGGGTTGGCGCATTCTCGAGCATACCCAGCAGCTGCTGCACCCCGAGGGCAAGCTGGTGCTGTTTCAGTACTCATTGCGCAATACGCGCTTGTTCGAGCGGTTTTTCCGGCCCGTTGGCCACGAGCACGTGCTCCTGAACCTGCCCCCGGCGCACGTGCTGGTGTATGCGCCGGCCACGGCCGGCAGCAAGCCGCAGCCCGCGCAGGCCGCCTAGGTGCGCCGGTGCTTGCTGCGTGTGAGCACCCGGGGCGCGGCTGCCGGCTGAAAATACGCAGCCGAAATTACCGGCATCGCGCAGCCCAAATCCCGTAGTTTTCGGGGCTACCTGCAGCCACTGCACGCGTTTAAGCTACTGTGATTCGTCGCCAAATGCGGCAACTCACGTAGTTTCTGGTGTGGTACTACGTGTGGCGCCGAATCAAGTGAAAACGCTCCTGCGGCAGCCGGCCGGAGGAGCGTTTTTGTTTAGGGCAGCAGGGCAGGTGGGCGCCGACAAGCGGGTTAAAGCACCTTCTTTTCGTCGGGGGTGCTGGCGGGTTTTTCGTCCTTGCAAATGATGCTGATGCGCCCGGTTGGCTCCATGTACGCTTCCCTGATGCGCGACAAGTCGCTGATGCCGTTGGCGCGCACCTCGCTCATCAGCTCGCTGCGGGTTACCAACTCCTTGCGCATGTTTTCGGCCACTATCCGTCCGTCTTTCACCAGCAGCAGCTTGCCCGGCTTCAGCAGCCGCTGAAACATGGGGAAGTGGAAGCCCAACCAATTGAGCGCGTAGCTCCAGACGATGATGGTAACCACCAAAATCAGGCCTTCGGTTACGGAGGTGTAGTCGTTGGTCATGCCGTTTTGCGAGGCGTCGGCAATGAGCACCACCAAGAGCATGTCGCCGATGCCCAGCGTGCCCGACTCGCGCTTGAGAATCACGCGCATCAGCAAAAACAGCCCGAGGTAAATGATGCTGCCTCGGATGACAATTTCCAGGATGGGGATTTTTGGCACAAACATGGAGTGCCAGTCTACCTGCTCGAACATGGCGTAGCGGGTTGGGTGCGGAGTATAGGCTGCCGAAGCCCGCTAGGCATTGCGGCAGCCAGGGGTACGGGGCATTGTACGCAAGCGGCCGCCCAACCAGCCGAACGCCACAACACACCTAGGGCCCAACCGCAATTAGCGGCTGGGCCCTAGGCGGGGTATTGCTGCACGGGTCGCGGTACCGCGCTTTACTCGGAGGTGGTAGTCAGGAACGGCTCGTGCATTTCGGCATGCACATGAAATACGCCGTCGAGTTTCAGCAAGCGCAGGCAGTTGCGCAAGGCCGGGCTGGCGTTGCGTACCCATACCTCGGCGCCGGCTTTGCGCAGCACCAGCAGCTCCGATACCACGTGGCTCACGCCTAGGTGGCGCAGGCACTTTAGGTTGGCCGCATCAACGAGCAGCAAGGGGCGGGGTTGCTGCGGGCAGCGCTCCAAGGCCCGCGCTACCTGCACGGCGGGTACGGCGTCCAAATCAACCCGCGCGATGTTGGAAGCATTCTGCCGGTTGGGCAGAAATTCCTGTCGAGAGGTTCTCATGGTCGGGGAGGAAGTTTTAGTTGTTTGCAGCGAAAGTGGCTGCGTGGACCTAGGGCGGCGCAGGCCTTGTGGTGGCGCCATGCTACCGGCCTCAAAACCACCGGGTTGGTGAGCAGAATGTAAGTGTTAAAATGCTGAAATTCAAGTGCGTGTTTGCCCGCGTTGCCAGCGTATTTCTGCGCGGGTAGGGCAAGCCCGTACCAAGTATTTGTGCCCACATCGGCGCGCGGTACAAGGGCTGCTGCCGCAAATCCCCGCAGCCGCTTTTGCTGTTACCGTAATGTAAAGGCAAGCAGATGCTGCTGCGTAACTGCTACCTTACACGAATTAGGAGGCAAATTGCTGCTAAACATGTGCGTATTGCTGCCCGTGCGCGGGCTATAAATCAGTGCTGCCGTTATATGGATGTACTTAAGCGCCACAACGTTTCGGTATCGGGAGCTGCCGATAAGCAGCCCATGGTGTTTGTGCACGGCTTTGGCTGCGACCAGCGCATGTGGCGGCTCGTAGCACCCGCTTTCGAAGCCAACTACCGCGTGGTGCTGCTCGATTTGGTGGGGGCGGGCCAATCGGACCTAGGCGCTTACAACCCCGAACGCTACCGCACCCTCCACGGCCACGCCGCCGATGTGCTGGAAATCATGGAGGCGCTGGGGCTGCGCGAGGTGGTGTTTGTGGGGCACTCGGTTAGCGCCATGATTGGGGTGCTGGCCGCCAACCAGCAGCCCGAGCGGTTTGCCCGCTTGGTGCTGGTGGGGCCTTCGCCGCGCTACATCAACGACCAAGGCTACCACGGCGGCTTCGAGCGGGCCGACATCGAAGAACTGCTCGAGGCCATGGACAGCAATTACCTGGGGTGGTCGGGGGCCATTGCACCCGTCATCATGGGCAACCCCGAGCGGCCCGAGCTAACCGATGAGCTGAACAACAGCTTTTGCAGCACCAACCCGGCGGTTGCGCGCCACTTTGCCCGCGTCACGTTCCTGTCGGACAACCGCGCCGATTTACCTAGGGTGCAAGTGCCCACGCTCATTTTGCAGTGTGCCCACGATGCCATTGCGCCGCGCACGGTGGGCAGCTACATGCACCGGCACATACCCGGCAGCGAGTTGGTGCTGCTCGACACCTCGGGCCATTGCCCGCACATCAGCGCCCCGGAGGTTACCATCGCCGCCATCGAAAATTTTTTGGCTGCTGCGCGTATGCAATTGGTATGAGCCAACCCGACGACGAGCTGCCCGAGCTGGATTTGCGCCTGACGGAGGAGAATATCGACGACTTGTACGAGAATGCTCCGTGCGGCTACTGCTCGTGCCTGCCCGATGGTACGCTCGTTAAGCTCAACCAAACGCTGCTGCGCTGGCTGGGCTACACGCGCCCCGAGCTCGTAGCCCGCCAGGGCTTGCAGCAGCTACTAACGGTGGGCAGCCGCCTGCACTACGAAACGCATTGCGCCCCCATGTTGCTGATGCTCGATCGGGTGCGCGAGATCAGCTACACGCTGCGCGCTAAAAACGGCGCTACGCTACCCGTACTTCTGAACGCCGAGCTGCGCCGCGACTTCAACGGCCAACCCTTGGTAATGCGCTTCACGTTTTTCGACATTACGGAACGGCGGAAGTACGAGCAGGAGTTGCTGCGCGCCAAGGCCCTGGCCGAGGAGCAGCGCGAGCAGTTGGCCCGCGCCAACGAACTGCTTACCACCAAAAACGAGCAGCTCACCCGCATCAACGCCGACCTCGACAGCTTTGTGTACACGGCCTCGCACGACCTCAAGCAGCCCATCAACAACATGGCCGGCTTGTTTGGCGAGTTGAAACAAACCGTGTCGTTCGACGACCCCGAGGCCGAGCCGATGATGCGCATGTTTGAGGACGCGCTGCAGCAAATCCTGGCTACCATTGCGGGCCTTACCGAGGTGGTGCAACTGCAGCGCCAACTTGAGCGCGTGCCCGCCGAAGACATTGTGCTGCAACCCGTGTGCGAGGAAATCATCCGCAGCTTAAAATCCTCGGGCGAAGTAGCCGCCCGCTTCAGCCTCGATTTTACGGCCGCACCCACGCTGCGCATGGCCCGGCCCAGCTTGCACAGCATGCTCTACAACCTGCTGAGCAACGCCGTTAAGTACGCCGACCCCGCCCGCCCGCCCCAGGTGCGCGTAAGCACCCAGCCCGAAGGCGATAGGGTAGTGCTGCGCGTGCAAGACAACGGCCGCGGCATCAACATGCAGCGCCACGGTCAAGAGTTATTCCAGCTGTTCCGCCGCTTCCACCCCGAGGTAGTGGGCTCGGGCATGGGCCTCTACCTCGTAAACCGCCTGGTGCACCAAGCCGGCGGCCACGTCGAAGTCGACAGCACCGTAGGCGAGGGCACTACCTTCCGCATCTACCTGCCTAGGTAGAACAGAGGTAACAAACCCAACACCCGAGCTACGGCTAGTCACAAGCTAAACCCAGCCCAAATTAGAGCTACAAGCTAGTCCCCCTCCTCAGATGAGGAGGGGCTAGGGGTGGTTGACCTTGCCGTTTGAACGTCATGCTGAGCGCAGTCGAAGCATCTCTACTGCTTCGTTGCACTGCTGTAGCGCACTGTAGCGCGGACTTTGGCTATGCCGACCTTCGGTTGTAGTCCGCGTCCTCGAATAGTATAATCCTTGACAGGCGTTGCTGTTTAAGAAATGTATCTGGGGGCTGCGGACTAAAGTCCGCGCTACACCGCGCAACGACGCGGGAGAGCAGGACGTTCTTACGTAATCATCAACCGCAAAAAGAAAACAGCCCCAGCTGCCAGTCGCAACTGAGGCTGTTTGTCCTAAAGCAACCTAGGGCAATGTGCCGTGCTAGTGCGCCACCACCAGCCGCTGCACCGAAACCTTAGAACCCGCTTGCACCCGCAGCAAATAAGTGCCGTTGGCCCAGCTTTGCGTATCAACACGGTAGCTGTTGCCGCTAAACGACACGGTTTGCACCAAGCGGCCCTGCAAATCATACACGCGCAATTGCACCTGAGCGGTAGCAGCGCCAGGCAGCTCCAGGCGCACTGCCTGGCTAGCCGGGTTGGGGTACAACCTAGGGCTGAAATCGGCTTTGCCGGCGCTAACCGGCGTAGGCCGGGCGGGAGTTAGGCGCAGCACCCACGTTTGGTTCGCGCCCAACGCCGGCAGGGCAGCGCTCCAGTTTCTAAAGCCGCCCTGCGCATCGAGCGTAACCATGCCCGCTGCTTGCCCCGTGAGCAAATCGGTAACCTGGTACTGGCCGGCCGCCAGCGTGGATAGCTGCACCGAAAGCGCCGTGTTGCTGGCAGCCGCGCTGCCCAGGTTGGCCACCGTCAGCACGGCTTCTTGGTTGTGCACGCGAGCATAGCCCAGCACCGAGCTGGCCGAAGCCGTAACCGGCAGCAGGTAGCCCTTGCGCATCGCCTCGTGGGTGTTGCGCAACCGGATCAGCTGCTTGTAGTGGTTCAGCAACGAACCCGCATCGGCCTGTTGTGTGGCCACGTTGAACTGCGCGTAGTTGCTGTTGAGCGCGCGCCACGGCGTGCCGTTCGTAAAGCCCGCGTTGGCGCCGGCCGTCCACTGCATGGGCTTGCGCTTTTCTTCGTCGGGGCCGGCGCCGAGCATGCCTACCTCTTCGCCGTAGTACAGGAAAGGCACGCCAGGCATGGTGAGGTACAACGCGGCTGCCTGCTTCATGCGGGCCATGTTGCCACCTAGGGTGCCGAGCACGCGGTTCTGGTCGTGGTTGCTCAGGAAGGTGGCGTACTGCAGCTTGGGGTAGCTACGGTCGACCAGCTCCAGCTGCGTGCGCAAGGCGGCCGGGTTGCCACTGCTGAGGCTGCTGATGATGGCTCCCTGCAAATCAAACTCAAAGCAGGCATCGAGGCGGTTGTTCACCACGTAAGGCACCACTTGCGGCGTGGCCGACCACGCCTCGCCCACGGTAAAAGCCGCCGGGTTTACGGCCCGCACCGAGTCGTGAAATTCCTCCAACACACCTAGGGTTTCGGGCGTGTTCTCGATGGTGCTGCCGTTTTCCACCAGGTACTTCACGGCATCGAGGCGGTAGCCGTCCACGCCCTTCTTCAGCCAAAAACGCGAGGCATCCCACATGGCAGCGCGCATTTGGGCGTTGCGCCAATTCAGGTCGGGCATGCCGCTCCAGAAGTAGGCGTAGTAGTAGCTGCCATTGGCGGCGTGCCAGCCCAGGCCGGGGTTGGTGGCCGACCACCGAAACCAGTCGCGGTAGGGGCTGCCGATGTTGTTGGCCGCCTGCCGAAACCATGGGTGCTCGTTGGAGGAGTGGTTCAGCACCAAATCGATAATGACCTTGATGCCGCGGGCGTGGGCAGCGGCCAAAAACGCCTCAAACTCGGCCATGGTGCCGTAGTCGGGCTCGGTGGCTTTGTAGTTGGTTACGTCGTAGCCGTGGTAACTCGGCGACTCCATCATGGGCATCAGCCAAATGCCCGTAATGCCCAGGTCGGTGGTGGTGTTGGGGTTGCCGTCGTTCAGGTAATCGAGCTTCTGCGTAAGACCCGCAAAGTCGCCTTTGCCGTCGGCGTTCGAGTCGTAGAAGCTGCGCACGAAGATTTCGTAGAACACGGCGTCGTTCCACCAGTGGGTGGTGTAGCCGGTGGGCGAGGCTCCACAATCCTGGCAGGTGCCGAAGCATGCAGGCGGGATGGTGTTTACAGCGGCCGTGGCATCAAAAACGCGGGCCAAAGTGCCGGTGCCGTCGTCGATGCCGCAGGAGGCGGGCACTTGCTCGGCACCGGCCAGCGTAGCGCCGTTCACGAAACGGTACTGAAAACGCATGGGCGCGGGCAGGGCTACCTGCGCTTCGTAAATACCGTCGCCGTTGTTATCGGTTAGCGGTATGCTGGTGGGGTCCCAGTTGGTGCTGTAGCCCGCCAGCGTCTGAAAGTTGCCCACCACGTGCACGCCGGCCCGCGTTACGGTTTGGCCGCGCATGTTCACCTGAAATTGCACCAGCGTGGCGCACCCACTGAATGGCACCGCCGGCAGCCGGTAGGCCGTGTTGCCTAGCGAAACCTGGCGGTTTACGTTGCCCGAACCGTCGGCCACGCCACAGGCAGCCCCGGGCTGCTCGGCGCCGTTCCAGCTGTTGCCGTTTACAAACTTGTAGAGGTACTGGCCCGCGGGCACGTCAACGGTAGCCTCGTAAATCCGGTCGTTGTCGGCGTCGGTGAGGCGGGTAGTGGCGGGGTTCCAGTCGGAGCCAAAGCCCGCTGCCGCCTGAAAGTTACCGGCCACGTGCACGCCGCTCGCGGCCACGGTTTGCCCGCGCATATTCACGCGGAAAGTAAGCTGCACCGCCTGCGCCCAAAGGCCTTGCAGGAGCAGCATTAAGAGTAAACAGTATTTCATCAGCCGCCTAGGTCAAGGGTAAGTCAACAAAGATAAGGACCTGCCTGCCCTTGGCTTAGGGTTTGTGACCTAGGGTTAGGGCTAGAGCTAGGAGCTAGTTCCCCTCCTCAGCTGAGGAGGGGCTAGGGGTGGTTGACTGTTCATGGTTGGTTGCCCCACCGTTGCTCCCAAATGATGCTTCAATGGCCGTCAACACACTTTCCACCTGCTGCAGCACGCTTGTATTCTCGAACCGCAACACCCGCAGCCCCAAGTTCTGCAGGTAAGCCGTACGGGCCACGTCATTCGCTTCGCCGCTCACAGTGAAATGGCCGGCCCCATCCAGCTCTACCACCAGCTGTTCAGCGGGGCAGTAAAAATCGACGATGTACGGCCCAATACTTTGCTGGCGCCGGAATTTGCGCCCTTTCAGCTGGCTGTTGCGCAGGCAACGCCACAAGGTAGCCTCGGCTGGTGTAGCGTTATTGCGCAGATCGCGCCGGTGTTGCTTCCGGTGAGGCAGGTTATGCAGGTGTTCGGTAGACATAGTTTGATTTATAGTAAAAGCTAAACAGCTAAGGAGCTAAGGGTTAGTTCCCCTCCTCAGATGAGGAGGGGCTAGGGGTGGTTGAAAAGCTAGAGTTACGGGCTGAGCTAAACGTCGTTCAAACGACAAGGTCAACCACCCCTAACCCCTCCTCATCTGAGGAGGGGAACTAGCTCTAGCTCTAGCCCTAGTCCCCGATACTTGTGTGCAGCTTTTAACCTAGCTCAGCCCAACCATCGGCCACACTAACGCCTAAAACCACCTGCCTATCCATCGCCTAAACCGCGTTACATTTAGGCTCCTCCACACCACCGCATTTCCTCCTCCGTGAAGCACCTTTTCCTGTCGGCTGCTTTGGCCACTGCCTTGCTGGGCACGCTGATGAGCCATACCGCCGCGCCCGCCGCCGATTCGCCGCAGCTGGCGGCCATGTTCGATAAGTACTGGGACGAGCGCGCCCGGCTGTTCCCGCTCGAAGCCACGGCGCAGGGCGACAACCGCTACAACGATGTGCTGCCCAACGACGGCACCCAGGCCTACTGCGAGGCGCAGCGGCAGTTTTTTCAGCAGTACCTCGAGCAGCTGAACAAGTTCGACCGGGCCAAGCTCTCCACGGGCGACCAGGTGAGCTACGACATCTTCCGCTACGAAATGCAGATGCGCCTCGAGGGCCTGAAGCAGCTTTCCTGGATGATGCCCTTCTCGCAGTTCAACGGCTTGCCCATTTCGCTGGCGCAGTACGGCGCGGGCACCGGCAACCAGCCCTTCCGAACCACCCAGGACTACGACAACTGGCTCGGCCGCGTGCGCGCCTACCCCGTGTGGGCCGATACCGCCATCAGCAACATGCGGCGCGGCATGCGCGCCGGCGTGGTGCTGCCCAGGCCCTTAGTCGAAAAGATGCTGCCCCAGCTGCAAGCTATGGTTACTACCGATGCCAGCAAGAGCATCTTCTACGGGCCCGTAACCAAGTTTCCGACCGCGGTTTCGGCCGCCGATCAGCAGCGCCTCACGGCCGCCTACCAGCAAGCCATCAGCCAGCAGGTGGTGCCTACCTACCAAAAGCTGCACGACTTCCTGAAAAACGAGTACCTGCCCAAGGCCCGCACCACCACCGGCATTTCGGCGGTGCCCGGCGGCGCGGGCATGTACCGCTACGCCGTAAAGTTCTGGACCACTACCGACCGCACCCCCGACCAGATTTACCAAACCGGCCTTGCCGAGGTAAAGCGCATTCGGCAGGAGATGGAGAAGATCAAAAACGAGGTGGGCTTTACCGGCGACCTGCAGGACTTCTTCACCTACCTGAACACCGACCCCAAGTTCATGCCCTTCCGAACGCCCGAAGAAGTGCTGAACGTGTACCGCGGCATTCAGGCCCGGATTGATCCGAACCTGAAGAAGATGTTTGGCCGCGTGCCCAAAACCGGCTTCGAGGTGCGCCAGACGGAGGCCTTCCGGGCGGCTACGGCCTCGGCGCAGTACAACCGCGGCCTGCCCGACGGCTCACGCCCCGGCATCTTCTACGTGCCCATCGTCGATGCCACCAAGTACAACGTAACGCGCGGCATGGATGCGCTTTTCCTGCACGAAGCCATACCCGGCCACCACTACCAGATTTCGCTGCAGCAGGAAAACACCGCCCTGCCCAAGTTCCGCCGCTTCAACGGATACAGCGCCTTTTCCGAAGGCTGGGCCCTGTACGTGGAGAGCCTCGGCCGCGACCTAGGCGTGTACACCGACCCCTATCAGCGCATGGGCGCCCTGAACACCGAAATGCACCGCGCCATTCGGCTGGTGGTTGATGTGGGCATGCACCACAAAGGCATGACGCGTGAACAGGCCATTCAGTACATGCGCGAAAACCGCTCCATCGACGAGCAGGGCGCCACGGCCGAAATTGAGCGATACATGGCCATGCCCGGCCAGGCGCTTTCCTACAAAACCGGCCAGATGCACATCCTCGGCCTGCGCAGCAAGTACCAAAAGCAGCTCGGCCCGAAGTTCAAGCTCAGCAACTTCCACGACGAGCTGCTGGCCAACGCCGCCATGCCGCTGGATATTGCCGAAAAGACGATGGACGCTTGGGCGGCTAGGCAGAAGTAAGATGGAAAGTGCAGATTGGACCAGTAACTTCTTAGCGTATTAAAAGAAACGCCCCGCAACGTGAGTTGCGGGGCATTTCTATAGATGTTTATTGAACTTTCATGAGATGATAAACTCAATTATAAGATTGCATAATCAGTTAGTCAATATACTGGGTCTTTTCATTTGACAAGAAGTCTATTTCTTCAAATAAAAACTTGAAGTCCTCGAATACGGATGCATCTTCTTCTTGCTGAATTATTGTAGCGAATTCTGCTTTTTTCTTGTCGTTGATATTATAAACATCTTGAAAATCGGGAATATCTCTTAACATATCATGGCTTTTTAAAAACTCAGTTGGGAAGTAGTGTTCGATAGAAAAAAACTTAAATTCAGGTTTTGATTTAAGATAGACATCCTTTTCAATTGGGATTGGTAGCTTGATTGCATATACTTCGCATTCTTTATGTTTTTTGACTCGTTCATTTATTTGATTAAACAGCTCTTTCTTTAACCCACCATGGCATCTATTGCCTGCCATGTCATTATCGAATATGCCAATGATTACCTTGTCTTTATCTTGATTGCCGAGCATCTGAGCACCGATTGTCTCAAGAAAGTTCTTTAGCTCGTCAGCTCCACCAATATTATGTTTTACGCTTCCACATGAGCGTACACTCCAGTACGGATATTTGTTTCTGGTCAAAACATAGTTAGCTCGCTCGATGATTTCAGCATCGGTTTTGCCTTCTGTATATAACTCTACGCGCTTATAGCTTGATATATTTTCAAAGTTTGTAAATCTAAGCTTATCAGCAGTATTACTGACGTAAAAATTCATGCCTGCTAAGTATCGGTTCTTTTTAGATGCAAAATTTTCTTCATCTTTGATTGCATCCGAGTTTTTTGGATTAATCATATCAAGGCCTTTATCGAATAGCATTAAAAATAAGGGATTGTTAAGCATGTAAGTATTATCAAATAATTCTGATAACTTCTCGTTTGAATTTATCCGTTCTGAGTATAATACTAATGCTAAATTAAAAAGCTTATAATAAAGAGTCTCTCGTTGAATAACTTCTAGGCCATGAAGTTGTTGATTGTTTGTATGTTCATCTAATGACATTTTGCGTTTCTCGCTTTCCATTAATTCATCGAACGCTAATATGATTGGGTCTTTAAGAGTGATTGAATTAAAGTTTTTGAAGAAAAATAGCGCATTTATTAAAGCTATGCTTGGATATTGTAAGCCACTAAAAAAAGTTGATTTTTCATAAGATAGCCTGCTCATATTTTCTAAAGATTTTATCATGAGATCTAGAGCAGCTAAAGTTCCCTCTTTTCTAATATTCGCATCAGTTAACCATAATGCTTGTAGCAAATAGCCCATACCGGATGTGGCCATCAAGCAATCAGTTAATGTTTCATATTGCTTAACTTTTTTAATGACTTTTGATAGAAAGTCAGACATATCTTTAGTTCTACCAGCGTAGAATATCGACGTGTTCTGCCAATTGAACTCAGTAAATCTTTCGACTAGTTCATTTTCTAGTTCACGTTTTTGCTTAAATATTTCAAGTGAAGCATAATATTCCATAAAATAGTTATGTTTGAAGCACACGAAGCTGCCCTCATCTACAAACAACACACCAGTTCCTTGTGTCAAGGCATTGAAAAGTTCTGGGATATTCTTCTTTTCAATGGTCATGCTCCTGGCTGAGAAGAATAGCTCAATAAAAGCTTTGAATTCAGCTTCAGTTTGTGGTATCCTATCTTCTTGTGTTAAAATGTATAAAGCGTAGTGCGAAAGTATTCTTTCTTTTATGTTAATATCTAGGAATTCTAAGTTTGATTTCACCGTTGCTCTTCCTAGAAGGAAGATGTTGAAGTTGTCATATACATCGGTTACTGTCGCAGGGATTTCATATTGTTTCTCTTCATAAAGGATTGAAATAACAGATAGCGTTAAAGGGGTAACGGGAACTTTCTCAAGGATTTTATTATCTCTTAAAGATGATAATAATTTGTTAGCTTTATTTTCGTCAGATCTAAAGAAATTTTTAAGAAATAATTGTATTTGCTTAATAGAGAAGTCTTCTACGGTTACGTGTGTATACTCATTGAGTTCACAATCTTTTACTAGATGTTCATGGCTTCTCGTCGCAATAATAAATCTGCTGGATCCCTTGTCTCTAATAGCATCAAGATCTTTGAGAATAGTTTTTTGCTTGTCCTTATCGAGCTCGTCAATAGAATCTATCAATATTACTATAGTATAATCACTAAAAAGCTTTTCAAGGTCGAAAAACTTATAAACGTTTAATAAAATTGATTGTACTGATTTATTTATATCAAAATCATTGCTAATTAAATCAGATTGCTTTACAAAAATTGGTATATTTTTATGAGGTGTCTCCTTGCTATTTTCAATGATTAAGCTTTTGCCAATATGCTGCAATAGTGTGGACTTACCAGTTCCTGCCTCTCCTGAAACAATATATGAGCCAGATTTTATTATTTTTTCAAAGCTAAATTTTCTCTTTATAGGCCTTTTAGCTTCTTTGTCTTCAATGTATATGCAAAGTGTAGGCTCTACAAAAATATCAAGCAAATTTTGGTATTTGTCGTCTAATTTTAAAAGGTTTCTTAATTCAAAATCTGATCGAGAAGAAGTTATGTAGTATTCTTCGTATGGTTTTATAAAGATGTCAGAATGTGACCAAAATCCGTTATAATGTTTGTCAATTGTTTCAATTATATTGTTTCTCGACCAGAAAACTATTCTAGTGTTTGGAAACTTTTTAAGCAGTAACTCTTTGAAATAATTTGATATTTCAGTGCCGCTTGAGGTGAATTTTGAAATTACAATAAATATGGAATCAAAGTTTTCTTTAGCTAGTGCTGATACTCTTGTTTCAATTACATCATTCTTGCCTTTGACCTTCTCTGTTATTGGAACAAAGCATAATTTCTGTTCTCCTAAAGAGTCCTTTTGAATGCATATAACAGAGCCATCTTGTTTTCTGTTAATATCTTGAAGACCCATATTTGCTAATACGGTTTCCAAGATTTTGCCTAATTCATCAATTGAATTAATATTCTCGATTATGTTAACCTTGTCCTGTTGCATTTATTTTTGAATTTTTTTATCAATGAAGGGTTTATGGAACGTTATGAGCTTTGGTTGCTTTGGGAGTTAGTTGAAAAACAGGTCAATGCGTTAAAAATCAGATTTGCTATTGGTGTCAAGATGTATTTTGGCCGAAAAGATAATAATTAGATCAATGATATGTATAGTGTTTGGGCATTCAATTTGTGTTTTGGAAGCTTCATGCCTCTCCGAAGATGATAGTTTTATATGAAGCAATTATGTGAATGTATGGAAGGCAAATGCCAGCCAACTTTAAAAGAAGAATCTTATTAAGGGCTGGCTTAGGGCAGCAGGAGAGAAATGCCCGCACCGAAAGCAGGTAAGCGGCTATGCGCTTGGGGTAAGTGGGGCCGCTCAAATATGCTGCTATGAAAATCAATGAATTGTTGATGGTGTAGCCACCATACCGTCTGCCCTGTGCACAGTTGGGATTTTTCTGGTGATGAAGCCTACCAGTGACATATGAATGCCCAAATTTCAGCAACCCTCAACCATCACTACGCTAACATTGCAATGCTACTTCCTGGAAGGAGCGCATTATTCATAAATTTTAGCTGCTTCGGCTATGATGTTCCATCCGTCATCACTCACGCGGCTGACCACATCTGACGCCTTCTGAAGAGCAAAAATCCTGGCAGTGAAGCTGCCGGGATTTTTGCTTTGTATTGGCTCTGCGCCGTTAGCCGCTAAGCCTTCTTGTTACTGGTTCTCGGGGCCGGCTTTTTGTTGCTGGGCTTGGCCGTGGTGGCCGGGAAGCCGCGCTCTTTCATCAGCGCATCCACTTTCGGGTCGCGGCCGCGGAACTTGCGGTAGGCTTCGGCGGGGTCAACGGTGTTGCCTACCGAGAACACGTGCTTGGTCAGGCGCTGGCCCACGGCTTTGTCGTAGGCGCCACCGGCTTCGGTGAAGGCGCTGAAGCCATCGGCCGCCAGCACCTGCGACCAGAGGTAGCCGTAGTAGCCGGCCGCGTAGCCTTCGCCCGAAAACACGTGGCCGAACTGCGGCGTGCGGTGGCGCATCACAATCTCCTTGGGCATGCCCAGCTCGGCCAGGGTTTCGCGCTCAAACTTGTCGGGGTCAATCTTTTGGTCGCCGGCCAGGTGCAGCTTCATGTCGATGAGGGCGCTGCCCAGGAACTCCGTGGTTTCGAAGCCTTGGTTAAAGGTCGAGGCCTTTTCGATGCGGTCGACGAGCTCCTGCGGAATGGGCTTGCCGGTTTTGTAGTGCAGGGCAAAGCGCTGCAGCACCTGCGGCGTGGGCAGCCAGTTTTCGAGGATCTGCGAGGGGAACTCCACGTAGTCGCGCAGCACGCTGGTGCCCGAGAGCGAGGGGTACGTCACGTTCGACGACAGGCCGTGCAAGGCGTGGCCGAACTCGTGGAACAAGGTGCTGGCGTCGGTCCAGGAAATCAGCGTCGGTTCGCCGTCCTTGCCCTTCACAAAGTTCGAGTTGTTCGATACGATGGTCGTCACCTCGCCGTCGAGGCGCTCCTGCTTGCGGTAGGCGTTCATCCAGGCGCCGGAGCGTTTGCCGGGGCGGGCGTACGGGTCGAAATACCACAGGCCCACGTGCTTGCCCGAGGTCTTGTCTTTCACCTCCCACACTTTCACATCGGGGTGGTACACGGGCACGTTGGTTACGGGCACGAAGGTGAAGTTGAACAGCTCGCCGGCTACCCAAAACATGCCCTCGCGCATTTTATCGAGCTGCAGGTATTGCTGCACTTCGTTCTGGTCGAGGTCGTAGCGGGCTTTGCGCACTTTCTCGGCGTAGTAGCGGTAGTCCCAGGGCTCAATCGTGATGTTGGCGCCTTCCTTGTTGGCTACGGCCTGCATGTCGGCTACTTCCTCGCGCACGCGGGCCACGGCGGGTTTCCATACGTCCTCCATCAGCTTCATAGCTGCTTCGGGCGTTTTGGCCATGGTGTTGTCGAGGCGCCAGTGGGCGTAGGTTTTGTAGCCCAGCAGCTTGGAGCGCTCGGCGCGCAGCGGCAGAATCTGGGTGATGAGGGCGTTATTGTCGCGGGCGCCGCCGTTGTCGCCGCGGTTGTAGAACATGCGCCAGGCCTTCTCGCGCAGCTTGCGCTGGTCGGAGTAGGTCAGGAAGGGCTCCACCGATGAGCGGGTGTTCACGATGAGGCCCGCGCCCTGCACCTTGCGCGCCGCGGCGGCGTTGGCCGCATCGGCCTGCAACGAGGCGGGCAGGCCGCCTAGGTCGGCCGGGGTTTTCAGCACCAGCACCGAGTCGGTTTCGTCGGCCAGCAGGTTCTGCGAAAAGCGGGTGTAGAGGTTGGCCAGCTCCTGGTTGATTTTGGAGAGGCGGGCTTTGGCGGTGGCATCGAGCTTGGCGCCGGCCCGCACAAAGTTGTTGTAGTACACCCAGGTAAGGCGCTGCTGCTCGGGCGTCAGCTTCTTCTTGTCGGGCGCGTTGTACACCGCCTCAATGCGCTTAAACAGGGCAGCGTTCTGGTTTATCTGGTCGCTGAACGCGGCCATCTTCGGGGCCATTTCGCGCTGCACGGCCTGCACCTCGGGCGTGCTCAGCGTGCCCGACCAAATGCCGTACACCGTCTGCACTTCGTCGAGGCGCTGGCCGGCGCGCTCCAGGGCGCCAATGGTGTTGTCGAAGGTGGCGGGTTGCTTGTTATCGGCAATGGCCTGAATCTCGCGCAGGTTTTCGGCCATGGCGGCTTCCAAGGCGGGTTTGAAGTGTTCCACCTTCACTTTATCGAAGGGCGGCACGCCGCCGTAGGGGCCGGCCCAGCCCGCCAACAAAGGATTGGCCGCCGTGGCTGAGGCGGCTGGTTGCGCGGTTTGGGCCAAGCTGGACATAGGCACGACAGCCGTAAGCTGCAGAGTAAAGAGGGAGCCGGCGAGCAGCAGGCGGGTGGGGAAAGGGCGGAAATCGGGCATAGGAGTGAGGCCGGCATTAAGGCCAGCCTAGGCTAAAGTACAGCAAAGCGGCCGAAAGGCGCAGTGCTGTGAAGTACGAACAGAAGAACGGCCCTAGAGCTAGAAAGCTAGTTACCCTCCTCATGTGAATTCCGCGGCTTGAGCGGCGTGGGCTAGGGGGGGTAACTGACCGTTGTTCACCTAGGGCGTCATGCAGAGGCAGTAATCGAACCGCAGGTCAGCGTAGCGAAGCATCGCTCCCGCTTCGTTGCATTCCCTAGGTCGTCATGACGAGCGCAGCCGAGACATCTCGCCGGATAGTAATTACTCTCGGGCGTCAGCAGGCGAGATGTCTCGACAAGCTCGACATGACGTTCTTAGTTGAGTTGTTCTGCATCAGCACGCGAGATTCCTCGCCAAGCTCGGAATGACGTTCCATGTTGAGTGCAACGAAGCGGGAGCGATGCTTCGCTACGCTGACCTGCGGTTCGGCCGGGCTCAGCAGGACGGTCTAGGTGGTGTTTTAGCAAAATCCAAACACGCTCCTAAGGCCTAGAGTGGTTCCCTGCGCGCCGGGGGCTATCATTCCATTCTTACCTACGCCAGCCAGCCACAATCGGCCAACACGGCTTGCTTATTTAGGGCTGAGCAACACAAAGGTCCCGGCTCATTGCCTGGGCCTTTGGCATCCTAGGTTAGGTTCCGGAAAGGGTCTATCCTCGGTGTCAGCTCTGTTGCCCAAGCAAGCAACGCGGGCCTCTCAACCCTGCAGTGGCCCTAGCACCTAGGGGTAGGCCGCTAAGCTTTTAGGGCAGCGCCCCGAAGCCACGGCGCTTACACCGTCCACAGGCGTAGGCTCAGCCAGCCGTGCGCGGCTAGGGCATAGGCTAGCCAACCCAGGGAGGCGTAAGTGAACAACAGAAACCAAGCCACCGGGCGACTACGGAACTGCCGGAAGCGGAGCACCGTGAGCAGCAGGCCGGCCAGGGTGAAAACGGCAAAAGCCAGCGGCCCCAGGCTAGCCAGCACGGACGAGGGCTGCAGGGTGCCGGTCAGCCAGATGTGGTCGGCGAGGTACGCAAAGGCCGCAAACGTAACGACAAGGGCCGTGGTGGCGAGCAGCGGCAGCAACCGGGGCAGCACCTGGCCGCGGGGCACCAAGCGGCGCAAGGCCAGAATCAGCCACACCAGGCCCGCCAGGCTGCTGCTTACGATGAGCAGCAAGCTAAGCGCAAACAGGGTGGGGCGCACCCACCACCAGGTGTTGCTGGCTTCGAGAAAGTAACCCGTGGAGGAAACCAACGCGCGACGGCCGTCGCGGTCGTGGGTGAGGGCGAAGGACGCCACCCGCTGGCCCGGCAGGCGGAACGTAAGCGTGCCGGTGGGCAGCAGCGTGTCGGCGGCGCCCACCAGGGGCTTCAGCAAAAGCAGCTGGCCTTGCCGGAGCAACTGCCGGTCGCCGAGCAGGTAACTGTTGATGCCGGTTAAAGCGTTGCGCGGCGCCGCGCCTTCGTAGTGACCTAGGAAGGGCGCCACCGCAGCGGCATCCAGCGCAACGGGGGCGGGCTCGGCGGGGGCGGGTACCTGGCGCAGCAAGAACTCCTGAATCAGCTTATCGAGAGCCTTGGTGCTTTGGTCGCCGTTGTTCGACAGGGCGTAGCCCAGGCCCAGCTCGCGGTTGTAGGCAAAAGTAGAGGAGAAGCCCCCGATGCCGCCGCCGTGGCCCCGGAACGTAGCCTTTCCCTTCCGGTTAATCACGTGGTTAGCCAGGCCGTAGTCGGCGGGCAGGCCGGCCCGGGCGGCCAGCGACGAATGGGTGGTTTCTATCTCGCGTAGAAAGTCCGGCTGCAGCACCACTGCGCCGTTGGCGGGGCGGAAGTCGCGCAGGAAAAATTGCACCCAGCGCGTCATATCGGCCGCCGAAGCGCTAAGCGAGCCAGCGGGGCCGCTGTAAATGGGCAAAGCCTCCACGCGTCGGTACCGGCCCTCGGCGTATGCGTAGCCGCGGGCCAGCTTGGGGTGGGCAGCCGGGCGCAACGCAAAGGTGGCTTCGGGCATGCCCAACGGACGGAGCACGCGCTCGGCCAGGTAGGTTTCGTAGGGTTGGCCGCTCAGCTTTTCGAGCAGGTAGCCGGCCAGCTGGTAGCCGGGGTTGGAGTACGACATCCGTTCGCCGGGGCGCCAGCGGCAGCGCAATTCCTCGCGAAACACCTGCACGGCGGCGGGGCCGCGCGGGTCGGTGGCCGTGGGGTTGTAGATGTGGTTCAGGTGCATGTCGTCGAAGCCGGCGGTATGCTCCAGCAGGTGCACCACCCGCACCGGGTCGGTGGCTTCCCAAGGGTTTTCGAGGGGGATTTCGGGGGCCAGCTTGCGCACTTCGTCGTCGAGGCGAAGCTTGCCCTGCTCTACAAGCTGCAGCAGCCCAACGGCCACGAAGCTCTTAGTAACGGAGCCCACCCGAAACAGGGTATGAGCCGTGACGGGCTTGTGGTTTTCCACGTCGGCCAGGCCCAGCCCACCTTCGAAAAGCACGGAATCACGCGCGACCAGGGTGAGCAGCAGCCCAGGCATGTGCTGCCGGCGCATAATGCTCTCCAGCGAATCAGTTAGTTCGGACACGGTGGTAACAGGCCGGCGCTGGGCGCGGGCCGCGGAAGCAGCAAGGCCCACCAGCAGCGGCAGAATCAGCAGTAATTTTTTCACGATAGAGGAGTGTGGCGGCTATAAGATTTTGCGGAAAATATAGGAGGTTTAAAAAGAATATGAATTTGTTAATATAATGATTGAGATGAGAAGATGGGCGCGATAGGGCCCGGCCGCTTAACAGCGCCGTGAGGCTTGCACCAGTGATGGACTTTTGAATCAGAACTTCGGTAGTAGTGGTACCTGCATTAGCGAAAATTACTGGTAGGTAAACGCACCGGGGCAGACCCTTCTGTTGCGGAAGCACAGGCATGAGCGCCTCCTTGCCCAACCCGAAACCACCTGCGCTGGCACACTACGAAGTGGCCGCCGAGAATATATGTTGTAACTAGCTGAACTTAACTGACCGGGAGCCGCTTGCTCTTGTATCAGCATCGGGAGTTGCAACCGAGCAAATAAGGGCTACACCGGGGCAGTGCGAACGGCCCGCCCGGCGCCCTGCTCAGCTTTGCCGGTTTTGCATCCCCAACAAGCCTTGCCAAGGTAGGCAACAGGCACTTTACGGTTTAGCGCGCCGCCATCCCAACGCCGCTGCAATCATCCCGAAGGGTGTGGCAAGAAACCGTACTGCCGCACGACCTAGGAGACAAGCACCCTGCATCTTTTCGCTGCTGCCTTTCGGGGCGGTATTGGTGCGGCGTGGCGGCCATTACCGGAGCGGCCCATCATTCGGCCGGCCGATGTATTCCTCCTTCTGCATTTCTTCTATCGACATGACCGATACTTACCTGCGCAGCCTCGGCTTTGCGCCCCTCGACCAAAACGACCTAGGCGGCCGCCGCGCCTTCGATACTTCCTGGCGTTATCAGCACGAGCGCCGCGCCCTCGATGGGGCTTCTTTGTTCATCGAGCATCCGCTGGGCATAGCTAGCTGCCGCCTAAGCGCGCTGGCCGCACCCTTGGCCGCCCAGGATGTATTTGCCACCACCACGCTCCACGACCGCCCCGGCCTGGAAACTGCCATCGAAGCCTTCTACAGCGCGCACGGCGGCAAGGGCGAGGTGGCACCCCCCTTCGTGCCTTATGTGTACCGGCCGTTCCGCCGCCGGCACTAGCCGACTCCCTTTTCTGCTTTTAATTCAGCGATTATATGAATCAAGACCTACAAGACAGCCTGGCCAACAACGCAAAGGAGTGGTTGGCGTTGTCGCTGTCCATTTCCTCGGCCGAGAAACAAGCCTTCAACAAAGTTCACGACGGCTTTTACACCTCCTACGGCCCCGCGTTTATGGCGCACGTGTACCGCAGCACCATCGAGCAAGCCCTGCAAAGCATGCCCGATGCCGAGCGCACCAAACTGCTAGCGGCTTTTCAGGAATCCATGAGCAGAGCCATCGACGAGCATTACGCGCCTTCGGGACACTAAACTTCCAGTGACTTCCTGGCAAACGCAACGCCCCCGACCATTGGCCGGGGGCGTTGCGTTTGCTAAGAGGCCTGCCGGATACTGGCGCGTCACAGGTTCAGGTACTTAATCAGCCCGTACAGGCATATGGCCGCGCCGCCTATAGCCGATGCCCAGGGTCGAAGGGTCGAGCCATCGGTGCCAACCGTGAAATGGCTCGGGTTGGCAGGGTCGAAACGCACCCGCACCGTGTCGCCAGCTTGGCAGCCAGGTACGTCGGTTCCGTAAGCGGCACGAGCGGTTACCCATTCGCACTGCGGAGTCCAGAAACGGACCACGGCGTAGTAGCGGGGCGAGCTGGTTCCAGAATACTCAACGTCGACCACCACGCCCTCGGCCGTATCGCCGTGGCGGTGCAGTTTAATTTGGCGGTTAAGCAAGTTGGCGCTCAGGAGTAGCACCAGCGCACCGGCCGTTTCCGTCAGCAAAAAAGCTTGGTCGGCGCTATCCAACGAAAACACGGTTAAGCATTTTTTAGTACTTCCCGAATCCCGCTCAGCCCGCCCGCAATGGCCTCGAGCTTGGTGAGCACCTGCAGCACTTGGCCGGCTTGCGAGTTGCGCAGGTTGTCTTGGTAGGTGTGCTTGATCTGCTGCCAGCGCTGTTGCTGCTCGGGCGTGAGCCAGCCGAGCAGCTCGCGCAGCTTAAGTAGGTTGGCTTCGGCAGCGCTGGTTAAGGTTTGGGCTTCGCTTTCGTAGTGGGCGGCCAGCAGCTGCTCTACTTCCTGCTCGTTCATTACCGGGCGCACCTTTTCGGCCAGCTTGTTCATGTTGCGGTACGAGCCCTGCAGCTTAAACGGAGGCTCGGTGCGGTAGGCGTCGGCCTGGGCGGCGCTGGCAATGTAGGCGGCGTTTACGCGGGCCACCACGTCGCGCAGGCGCAGCAGCTTTTGCAGCACGGCCACGTACTCGCTGAGCTCCTCGGGAGCGTGGTTGCCCTCGAAGGTCAAGCCGTCGGCTTGGCCGGTTTCGGCGAGGCGGATGAGGGCGGGCACGTCCTGCGGCGCCTGGGTGGCCAGGCGACCTAGGGCGGCGTTGCTGGTGAGGGCGTTTTCGAGGTAGGAGAGGCGGAAGGCTTCTTCGGAGCCGGCCGTCAGGATGTCGCCTAGGTTGTAAATGTCGGCGCGGTTGGCGAGCATGTCGGGCAGCTTAAACACGTCGCCGGTTTCGGTGTAGGGGTTGCCGGCCATCACCACGCACACCTTGCGGCCGCGGAAATCGTAGGTGCGGGCGCGGCCCTGGTACACGCCCTCAATCTTGCGCTGCGCATCGCAAAGCGAGATAAACTTCTGCAGAAACTCGGGGTGGCAGTGCTGTATGTCGTCGACGTAAATCATCACGTTGTCGCCCATCTCGAAGGCCAGGTTCAGCTTTTCCAGCTCCTGCCGCGCGCCGGCATTCGGTGCCTGTGCTGGGTCGACGCTCGTAACGGCGTGGCCGATGGCCGGCCCGTTGATCTTCATAAAGATCAGACCTAGGCGGTTGGCCACGTACTCGAGCAGCGTGGTTTTGCCGTAGCCCGGCGGCGAAATAAGCAGCAGCAAACCCATCAGGTCGGTGCGCTTGCCCTCGCCGGCGGTACCAATTTGCTTGGCCAAGTTGGCGCCAATCAGCGGCAGGTACACCTGGTCGATGAGGCGGTTGCGCACAAAGGAGGTGAGCACGCGCGGGCGGAAGTCGTCGAGGCGCATGGTGTCGGCGGCTTGGGCCAGCAACTGCTTTTTCAGCTCGGCAAACCGCTCGAACTGCGGCTGCGTGTGCTGCACGTAGTGGTGCAGCCGGCGGCGGAAGTGCGGGAAGTTGAGCGCGTAGCTGTGGTCTTCCTGAATGCGCGGGTGCGTACCGCGCAGGCCGGGCAGCACCTCCGTAAGCGGCGTGCGCACCACCTGCGCGGGGTTGTAGCTACGCGTAACGAGCAGCGCGGCGGCCTCGTCGCCGTACTCAACCCAAGCCGTGTGGTTGGCTTGCTTGAGGAAAGCCTGCAGCCACTGCCGTACCAGTTGGTACTGCGCCGTGGGTTGCTGACCTAGGGCCGCTACCGAAGCCTCGAAGGTGTCGGTGGCGCGGCGCTCCTTCAGTTGCTTCAGGAAGGCATCGTGCAGATCGGCGGCTTCGGCGGAGGTGGTGAAGGGGGTAGCGCGGGGTTGATACTGCTCAACCACCATGCTGCCGCGGCCTTCAACCAAACCGCCTTGGGTGATACTTGCCGGCAACTGTCGGTTTTTGGAAGCCGAGGCTTGCTGAATCAACTCGTGCAGTAGGTAGGTGCCTGCTTCGGCTACTTCGGCTGGGGTAAACAGGCCACTTTCTTGCGCGAACTGGCTGAGGGCAGCCTGCAGCTCGGCGGCGAGCTTGCTTGTTTCCTGCGCGCCAGGGTATACCTGCAACAACAGGGCAAGGCCCCGAATCTGGTGCAACCAATGGGCTTTTTTATCGGCGGGGGCAAAGCGGTGCCAGTACAGGCTGGCGGCGGCGCGGGTTTCGGTGGGGTAGCGCAGCAAGCCGGTGGTGCGGGTTAGGCGCACAAGCGCAGCCAGTATTTGCGCCGCGTCGTGGTCGTGTACGCCTTTGAGGTAGCCCTCGGCGTAGCGCGGGGCCATGTGCTGCTGCACGTAGCTCAGCAGCTCGGCGGCACCTAGGCGCTCCAACTCCGCCACTTGCAGCGTGGCCGGTGCACCCTCAGCGGCCGGTGCTGGGTTTTGGGCGACTGCGAGCAGCTGGTAGGCCAGAAACTCGGCGCGGTACACATCGTGGTTTTCGGAGGGCAGCGTTTGCTCCCACACCGGGCGGGCCTGCTCCACGGCAGCATCGGCCACGGCCCGGAAGAAGTTGGTGCCGGTGAGGTGGTAGTGCAGCTGCCCATCGCGCAGCACCAGGGTCAGCTCCAGCGGTTGGGTATTTACCGTGAAGGTGTGCGGACCAAAGCGCACGCCCTGGCCACCGTCCACAAACAAGTCGGCGCGGTCTTTCAGCTGGCGTACGGCGTCTTCGCGCACCGTTTTCAGGCGCGATTGTAAGTCGTCGGCCTTTACGGCGTCGCCTAGGGCCAGCAGCTCATCCACAGTGCGGCGCACCTTCTCCACCATCACGTCGGCCGCGAAATGGCCGTTGATGTCGGCCACCGACGTGAGCTTGGCTACGCGGTTGTGCACCGCCTTCAGCATGCGCTCGGCCGATTGCAGCAGGGCCGTGGCGCGTTGGTTGCGCGCGGCTACCAGGCTTTGCTTGCGGGCCTCAAAGGCCTCGTAAGCTTCTTCGCGGCGGGTAGCTAGCTGACTTAGAAACTGGTCGAACTCCGGAAACTTGCCCTCCAACTCCTGCAACTGCACCATCAGGCGCGAGAGGTACTCGTCGCACTTGGCAGGCGTGTCGGAAAGGTCGAGGTAGTTTACCAACGACTGCTCGAGGAGCTTCAGCTGGGCGGCAAACTCGGCTTGGGCCTCGGTGCCGGCCAGGGCCTGGCGGCGTTTCTTGAGGGCGGCCCGCAGCTGGTTGAAGCCGGCGTAAATCCCCGAGATGTTGTCGATGATGCGGGTGGTCTGCGTGGGGTCGGCAATGGGCAGGTTGCCCACTACTTCAATCAGCAGCTCTAGCTCGGCGGCCACGGCGTTCATGTCCTGCTCGAGGCGGTTGGCTTCGGTTACCGTGGGCACCTGCTCGATGCCCGCACCTAGGGCAGCCACGCGCTCGGCGTAAGGGGCCAGGGCATTGTCGCGCAGCAAGAAGTCGACCGTACGCTGGGCAACTTCCTGCGACAAACCTTGCAGCTCCTCGGCGGTGCGCTCTACGGCCGCGGCGTCAACGTAGCGCAGTTCTTTCAGCGAAATAACCTCGCCGCGCACTTGGCGCAAGTTGGCCAGTTGCTGCACGTATTCCTGCACCTCGGTAGCATCGGCCGTGCGCTTGATGTAGTCGCGCAATTCGGCGGCGCGGCCCAGTACTTGCTGGGTTTGCTCGTGCGTGCTGCGACGAATGCGCTGCACCTTATCAAATTCCTCTACCGCCGAGGTAGCAGCCTGGCGGATGTCCTGCAGCGGCTCGGCCAGCTTCTCGGCGCCGGGCTCGGCCAGCCAGTGGTATGAGTCGGAAAGGGTAGTGGTGCGGCGGATCAGGTCGAGGTACAGGCCGGTGTAAGAGTCGTCCTTGCCAATGAGCGTAAGCACCTCCTGGGCCTCGGCCATGGCTCGCACAATTTCCTTGTTGCCCAGCTTGCCTAGGTAGCCATCCTGCACGGCAGGCAGCTGAAAGTTGGGGGCGGTGTAAGGCGTTTGCCAGATCTGTACGGCGTGGTGTTTTTTGGGCTCCTCGTCGGCGCGGAAGTAGCAAAGTTCGCCGTTCTCGAACAGCGCGTAGCCGTGGCACACGATGGGCGCGGCCACCTTCTGGCTGATCAGGTTGTAGCTCAGCAGCAGGTACAGGCCGTTGTCTTTCTGAAAGAACACGTACAGGAAATCCTCGCCGTTGGGCGAGGCCACGCGCTTCTCAAACACCAATTCAGACGGCACGTTTTCGAACTGCTTGCCGTCGCCGGTTTGCAGGTAGTAGCCGTGCGGGAAGATGAGGCCGTGGCCGTCGGGCAGCAGCACGCAGGCGTCGGCCAGGGCATCGAGGCGTTGGGCTTGGCGCAGCTTGGTGTTGTAAAGAAAGTAGCGGAACTGCTGCTCCTGGTACGGCCTAATCTTGAGCAGTACCAACTGGCCCACCACCGCATAGTGAATTTCGGCGTCGTCGAGGGTCTGGTCTTTGTTGTCGACGGGCTCGGAGTAAATACCTTGTCCCGTCTTGGTGTTGTCTTCGACCTTGATGGTGAGGTCGCCGCCCACCGTCTCCACAAACACCTTGTCTTCGATGCTGATGTGCGGGTGCTTGCCGGCGCGCTGCATGTCGCGGGTGGCACGCTTCCAGCTGAACTCGTGCTGCGGCGGAAAGGTGTACTCGTGGTCGGAGCGGTTGTCGAGGTAAGTCAGTGCCTCGCCCTGCACCAGCCACTTAAACGTCTTGATATCGTTAGCCGTTTTGCCCACCCGAAACACCATAAACAGGTGCTCGCCGCGCTGGGCAAACTTCACGAAGCGCGCGTTTTTGTAGTAGCGGTACAGGTTGCGCAGCTCCTCCAAAAAACCCTTTTCCTGAATGATGTCAAGCCCCACAGGGCGGAACTCTGGCCGCTGGTATGCATACACGCCAAACACGTCCTGCAGGTCCACCTCGGTTTTAAGACCTAGGAGCACGTTGAATCCGAACAGGAACTTGTCGCCGAGCGCCACCATATCCATGGGCACGCAGTTATGCTCGGTGGTGATGCGCCCGGTGCCGAGCAGTTGCCAGTCGAGCGCGCCGAAGACTTGCTTGCGGGCGGTGTTGAGCTTGTCGAGGCGGATGCGCAGGTCGGAGCCGCCTTTGGTCAGGCGGTTGCGCAGGATTTCGTAGGTGCCGGTTTCGAGTTGCGGAGCGGCGGAAGTTTCCATATGGGGAGCCCGTGCGGGCAGTACTAAAAGCTGGAGCTAGCTTATAAGGAAGAAGCTAGGGTTAAGACTAAGGCTAGTCCCCTCCTCAGATGAATTCCGCGACTGGAGCGGCGTGGGTTGAGGGTGGTTGACATTGACGTTTAAACGACTTTTATATCTTGCCTCTAGTATTTCAACCACCCCCAACCCACGCCGCTCCAGTCGCGGAATTCATCTGAGGAGGGGAGCTAGCCTTAGTTCTAGCTTTTAAATAGGGTGAGGCCCCTAATTCAGCGTGCTTACCACCTTGTCCGAGATACCCAGCATTTTGGCGGTGCCGGCTAGTTGGGTAATCGTGTTGCGGGTGGCGTCGTCGCCGGCTTTGTTCATCATCTGCAGCAGCAGGGCCGAGATGCTCAGGTTCTTAACATCATCCGAGCTGAGGCCGAACTGATTGACGAACTTGGTTAGGTTGGTTTTAAAGTCTACGCCGCCGGCGGCATCGAGCGGGAAGAAGGTATCCTTCACCGTAGTCAGCACCTGCGAGTTGCCCACGGCACGGTCGATGCTCTTGCCCTTGGTGATGGAGCCGATAATCTGGTCGAAGAACATGGTTTCGCCGCCCACGATGTCGATTTTGGCGGCTTTCAGAGCCTCGGCAATAACGCCCGACTGCGCGGCCGCAATGTCTTTCTGGATGCTGATTTCGGCCAGCTCCACGGCTTGGTCTTTAGCCAGCCGTAGTTTGAACTCCTCGTGCTCTTTGCCCACGCCGTCGAGCTTTTTCATGGCGTCGGCCTTGGCTTCGATGCCTTTGGCTTCTACCGCAAACATTTCTTCGTTCACGCGCACTTCGGCCAGGCCTTTCTTCTGCTGAGCGTCGGCCATGGCGTCTACTACTTCCACTTCTACCATCGCTTTTTCGCGATTCACTTTGGCAGCTACCACGCCCAGCTTCTCATCGGCTTCGGCTTGCGCCGTGGCTTTGGCCTGAATGGCTTGGGCTTCGGCCGTGGCGGTAAGCTGCAGCACGGTGGCTTCGGTTTCGCCTTCTTTCTGGCGGGCAACGGCTTTGGCTTGCATCACCTGGGCTTCGGCCAGGCCTACGGCAGCGGCTTTCGAGGCCTCGGCTTCGGCCAATGTACGGATGGCTTGGGCTTTAAACTCGGCCGAGGCTTTTTCGGCTTCGGCATCGATCAGTGCCTGCTTGGCGCGCAGCTCGGCGGCTTGCTTTTCCATGTCGGCCGAGCCTACGAAGTTGATGGTTTGGGCGTCGGTTTCCTGCTTGGCTTTGGTAAGCGCCACCAGCTTCAGGCGTTCGGCTTCGGCCTGAGCGCGAGTGTCTTTAATGCGCTCTTCTTCCTGCACGGTGGCTTTTTCCACGGCAATTCGCTCGCGGATAATGGCCTGAATGTTCTTGCGCTCTTCTTCCAGCGCTTTTTCTTTCTCAATCTGAGCCAGGGCCACGATACGCTCCCGCTCGTTGGCCTCCAGGGCCTGGGCCTGCGCCACGCGCTCGGTTTCCACGGCGTCGGTGCGTTGCTTGTTGCGCTCGGCCACCAGCACTTGCCGGTCGCGGTTTTGCTCGGCCACTTTCACTTCCTCCTCGGTTGCGAGGCGGGCGCGCTCCGACTTCAGCAGCTCTTCCTGCTGCACCTTGGCAATTTCGGCGGCTTCGCGGGCCTTAATGCTGGCAATTTCGCGGCGCTGCTTTTCCTGGTTTTCGGTCAGCTGCTTTTCCAGCTGCAGAATGGTTTCCTGCGCCTCTACGTCCTGCTTCTTGATGGTCTTCTGGGTTTCGCGCTCAATGGCGTTGGCCTGGATTTTTTGTTCCGAGGTAAGCGCGATAATCTTCTTGATGCCTTCGGCGTCGAGGATGTTGTCGTGGTTGAGCGCGTTCAGCGGCGTTTGCTCCAGGTAGTCGATGGCGCAGTCGTCGAGCACGTAGCCGTTCAGGTCGGTGCCGATGATGCGCAGGATTTCCTGCTTGAATTGCTCGCGCGAGTTGTACAACTCGATGAAGTCGAATTGCTTGCCCACGGTCTTTAGGGCCTCCGAAAACTTAGCGTCGAACAAAGCTTCGAGAGCGGTTGGGTCAGAGGCGCGGCGCGTGCCAATGCTCTGGGCCACTTGCACCACGTCGTCCTGGGTTTTGTTGACGCGCACGAAGAAATTCACCTTCACGTCGGCGCGTAGGTTGTCTTTGCACACCAAGCCCTCTTTGCCATGGCGGCTGATGACGATGGTTTTCAGGGTGATGTCCATCACCTCAAGCTTGTGCAGCACCGGTATAACGAAGATGCCCGAAAACGACACGCGGGTGTCGCCGAGGCCGGTGCGCACGAGGGCTTCGCCCTGCACGGCTTTTTGGTACATCTTCACCACAATGGCGATGATGCCAAGCAGGAACAGGCCGGCAATAACCAGCACTGCCAAGGATAATTGTTCGATCATGGAAGTAAAAAGTAGAGTTGTGTCAGAGTTGAAAGGGGTAGGGTGGGTGTGAGGCCTTGCCTAGGTGGCCAAAGCTGCGCCAGCTTGTGCTAGCCGAGCTGAATGCCAGGGTTAATTTGCTGCAGCGCGGCAATAAAGGCAGCTTTGTCGCGGGGCGATATCATCACCTCGTCGTACTTATTGTAGCTGATCTTCAGGCGGTCGAGCGACGGCGCGGGCGAGCTGAGCGGGTTGGTGGTGGGTACAATGCGGGTGATTTGCTGCACCGGCACCTGCCACGTAAACGGACCCGATTGAATGTGTAACGTGGCGTTGTCGATTAGCTCGTAGCGGGTGTAGAGCACCACGTAAGCCACAAAAGCTGCTACTGCCAAGCACACCAGCGCGCCCATAAGGGCACCGTAGAGGAAGTTGGCAACAGCGCTGCCAACGATAAGAGCCAGGATAGGTCCAAACAGCCACCAAGAAACCTTGGCAGGAAATAAGCGCGGCATTGGTTAATGAATTAGATTAGAAAAGCTCGAAGAAGAACTCGAAGGCAAACACGACGACGCGGCCTAGGACTTTGATGCTTCGGAAAAGCAGCCGAAACGTGACGTCGAGCAGGAATTCAAGCATAACCTGAAACCACAGCGGGTCGTCGTCGCGCGACGGGCGCGGTGGGTTAGCCGGCCGCATCAAAGGGCTCGATGAGGTAGCAGCGGCGCTGGGCGTCGTAATCGATTACCAAAGCCGTGTCGCCTTTGCGCAGCTCGGCGTTGGAGGCCGCGCGCACATTCAGCACCAACGCGGCGCCCTCGGCGCGCAGCGTGGCCTGGCCGAGCTGGTCGGCGGAGGTGGGCAGCAGCACCGTGCATACTTTGCCCAAGGGTTTGGCACCGGCTGCGGCATCTTGCTCAAGCGTAGCAAAAAGCCGTACGAATGGCGTAGTAAGCACTTTGGCCACGAACAAACTGGCCAGCAGCAGCGGCACCAAAAACAGCAGGCCTAGGGCAAAAGAGCTGTTGTGGGTGTAGTGGTTGAGCAGGATGCTGCCCACCCACAAGGGCAGCGACACAAAGCCCACAAACACCATCAGCGGCACGCGGCCCAGGTTGAAAAAAGCCAGCGCGTTGTTGAGCCAATCAACACCTACCTGCGCATGGTGGTGGCCGTGGTGCAAATCGGAGTTGCCTAGGTGAGCATCGGCGGGGTGGGTGCTTAGGTCGAGCGTTTTGAAATCGAGTAAGCCGATAATTACGGTAAGCCAGTACAGCAGCACGAAAACCAGCAGACCGGTAGAGAGTAAATTAGGAGGAGAAACTGCAGCGCGTAATAGTTCTGTCATAAGCATAATAAGGGTAGCTTAAAGGTAGAAGAATTACCGTGGACCAATACGCTGCCAACCGGCAACCGAAGTGAAGAAATTGTTACGCCGCCTAGGTGGCAGCGCCACTTGCGCTAGCCCGCAGCTTGTAGCCGGCGAATGTCGGCTTCCGGTTCGGTCGTCCGGGCTTTTAGCCGCCCTAGGTAGCCAAGGTGGTCAATGCCAAAAAGACCCATGCCGGAGGTAAGCAATAGCACTACCACGTTAGGCTCGGCGAGGCGCAAAAAGTGCAGAACAACGGCCGCAAAAAGCAGGGCCATGGAGGCGTAGAAAAACGTCTTTTCGTAGGCATTCATGGGGTTGTGTGCATATGCGGGGCAGTGCTAGCCTACTTGGGTTGGCTGGCATTAGGATGGAGGAAGCTGCGCCTCCAACTCGGCGATGCGCGTGTTCAGGCGCCGCGTGTAGCGCTGGTAGGCAATGCCCAGAAACATGGTGCCCAGCACGAGCAGCGAAATGGCGGTTTCGGGCCTGACGAGGTGCAGCAGGCGCAGAACCATGGTCCCGATCAGCAGCAGGAGCGAGGTGTAGTAAAGTGGCTTTTCGTAGGCGTTCATGTCGGTAAGTGTCCGGTGGTATTGGTTGTGCTTCGGGGCCCTAGGTGCCGCAACCGGTACTACAGGGCCGCAGGCGGTGCCGGTGGCAGCTGCGGTTGCTTGGCTAAGTTGAGGCGCCGGTTGTAGCGCGCCACGGCTGCCAACACGAACGTGAGACCGAACAGCACCAGCGTGGGCGCCACGCCCGCGTGCAGCCAATGGCCGGCGCGGCCCGCGAGGCTGATGACGAATAGCGAAAGCGCCAGCAGCATAAATCCTTTTTCTTGACGGTTCATAGTTATGAGTGGTAACGCCCCTACCTAGGGCCTGTGGTTACTGCTGCGGCTGCTCGGCGAGGCCCAGCTTCTGCTTCAGGGCCTGCAAATCGGCGGCCGCTTTGCCACCGGCGCTTTGCTCCAATGCTTTGTCAATTTCCTGATCGACGGTGCGGCTTTCCTGCGCGATTTCGCCGTACGATTCGGCCAGGGCTTCTTCCACGGCCACCTTCTCCTTCATGCGCTCGAGCAGGGCCACCGTGCCCGACGAATCGAGCTGGGCCAGCTGCTTGTTGATGGTTTTCGTAGCCGAGCTCACCGCGGCGCGGGCCTTCAGCGTTTTCAGCTCGTTTTCCCAGGTGCCAATGGTTTGCTTCAGGGTTTGCACGTTGGCATCGAGCTGCTGCGCCGAGGCTTCAAACTTTTGCTGATCAGCGGCGGCCCGCTCGGCCTGGGCTTCGTTTTCGGTTTTCTTACCTAGGGCTTCGCTGGCGAGGCGGTCGGCCTCGGCGGTGGCGAGGTCGCCGCGGTGGGCGCGCTGTAGCAACAGCACCGCCTTGGTTTCGTAGTCCTGGGCTTTGGTGCGGAAGCTTGCGGCCTCGTTGCGGCTCCGGATGGCCATGGCTTTCACCTCGGCCAGGGCGTGCAAGCTTTTGTCGAGGTCCTGGCGCAAGTCGCGCAGGCCTTGCTCGGTCATCTTGATGGGGTCTTCAAGCTGATCGACTGCGGAGTTGGCTTCGGCCTGACCAATTTTAAACAAGCGGGAAAAGATGTTCATGGCGTTACTGGGGTTGGTAGTTCGAAGGGAAAGTGAGGTGACAACAAGGGCAAAGGCGCGGCCATGCCCCGGGCACCTAGGGCTGTTGGCAAACCGGCTGCGAGTAAGCTGCAGGCAGGAATTAAGAGGCTAGCACGGGCGCGGCCACGCCGCGCGAAAACTCAATCAGCTCGTCGGAAAACTCCGTGAGCAGCAGGCTAAGCGAGTTGAGCACGGCTTCCAGCTCCGATTGGTCGAGGGTTTCGATTTGCAGCGTGTCGCGGAAAATTACTTTGCGGCCCGACTCGTCGAGGGCAAAAGCCCCGTGAATGATGTCGCGGTTTTTCTGCAGCAGGCGTTGGTACACCTCGCACGATGGTGTCGGCAGCTCCAGCAGGTATTGCTCCATAATCAGGAGCGGCTCGCCACAACCCAGCACCAGGTTGCGGATGCCCAGCGCCGGGTTGTCAACCACCAACACGCCGTCGTGCTCGTCGGCGTGGCGGATATCGAAACCAAGTGCCAGCAAGTAGTTCTTAACAGTAGCGAAGTAGCGGTTGGGCATATGCGGCAGTATTGGCGGTGTGGTAGTAGCGGAAGGTAACCAAACTTAGCTGGGTTGCCAATGCTCAAAAAAGTAGCGGTGGCAGGTGGTGGTTGCGGTGTTTGTGGTAGATTTACGACGCAACATTACTGAAAGTTTTAGATGTGCTCAAAGTTTGAGCGCAAAATTTTTTCGGCAGAATGTCCTACATCGGAAATAATATTCGGAAGATTCGTGCAGTTAAAAAGCTGAGCCAGGCAGCTTTCGCTGAATTGTTTGGTTTGGCCCGACCAAGCGTTGGGGCCTACGAAGAAGGTCGCTCCGAGCCAAAAATGGAGACGCTGATTCAGATTGCTCAGCATTTTGGCTTATCGGTTGACTTGCTACTAACAAGAGAGCTTACCGTAAACGACCTCTACCGTTTCGATATATTTCAGCAGGAGTTGAAGGCTGCGCCAGCGCCCGATGTGAAAGCCGAAGCCGACAAACAGGCCCACCTAACGCCGCTAGTGCCCGCCGACCGGGTGCTCGAGTACATTGTGCACCACCACAACCCGCAGTTCATCGACGAGCTAACTGCCCTTACGTTTCCGCACCGCCTCGGGCCGGCCACGCGGGCTTTCGAACTTAGTGGGGCCGATATGCACCCCACGCTGCGCCATCACGATGTGGTGCTGTGCTGCCCCGTGGATAAGGCCGCGCCCGTGCTGCGCGTGGGCGAGGTGTACGCATTCGTGACCCAAAACCGCTTGCTGGTGCGCCGCCTGGCCGAGCGCCTGCCCGATAGCCCCGTGCTGCGCCTGCGCGCCGACAACCCCGATTACCCCGTGCAGGAATTTGACCTGGGGCAGGCCCTGGAAATTTGGGAGGTAAAGGCCGTATTCAGCACCCACCTGCGCCCGCCGGCCGTGCTCGAAGACCGCGTAAGCAAGCTAGAGCGGCAAGTAGAAGAACTGCTAACGCGGTTGCAGTAGCCCGGGCGGCTGTATATTTCGCGCCGCAAAACGCGCGGGCAACACGTCAGCGGCCCGCCTGCTACTCCCCACAACCGCATGAGCCAACTTACCATCAGCAGCCTTGCCGACCTCGAGCAGTACGAGGGGCAAATGCTAGGCACCTCCGCGTACCACACCATCAGCCAGGAGCAAATCAACAGCTTTGCCGCCGCCACGCTCGATTTTCAGTGGATTCACACCGACGCGGAGCGCGCCCAACGCGAGTCGCCGTTTAAGGCCACCATTGCGCACGGCTACCTCACGGTGGCGTTGTTGCCTTACCTCTGGCAGCAGATTGTGCGCATCGAGAACCTGAAGATGCAGGTGAACTACGAAATCGAGAGCCTGCGCTTCAATCAGCCCGTGGCCGTGAACAGCGAGGTGCGCTTGTTGGCCAAGCTGTTGTCGGTGAAGAACCTACGCGGCATTGCCAAAGCGAGCATCGAGGTGATTTTGGAAGTGAAGGACAGCAAGAAGCCCGCCTACACGGGCATTGTCACCTTTCTGTACCACTTCAACGACTAGGTAGCTACAGCTAAATAAAGCAAACCGCCGGCACTTGCCTTTCGAGGTGAAGTGCCGGCGGTTTGCTTTTGTAAGAGGTGCCAGTAGCGTAGCCCGCGCTACATCCATTTACCGCAAAGGTTGTCCCGCTTGAGGCGCATTGGCTGAATAGATGCCTTCAGATTTTGCGTGTTGCACAGCCCTAAGTGCCGCGCTACTCTTGCTCGAACAGGGGCAGATAGCCCAGTAGCTGCAAAGTCCCCACAACGAGAAAGCCCAACCCAATAACCACAGCGAAGCCAATGCCGGTCGGTTTTTCGGTGGCGAAGTCGGCATTTTCGGGGTTCTGCGGATCATAGATTACTTCTACCTCTTGGCCCACTGTGTACTTGCCGGCTTCCCCGAGCGACTCGGTATCGGTGGTGATTTGGCCGCCACCCCGGACGGAAAACTGCACCATAGAGGTAAGCAAGCCGCTGCGCGAAGGCGTTTGCCCGATGAGGGTAGCCTTGCTGCGCACGCCGCGTTGTGCGCGCGTTTGCTGACTGCGTCGAGCATACAAGCCCGTGAACATGAAGAACAGCCCCATGGCAACGAAAACAACGGACTCGACGTGGAAAGAAGGATTCATGAGGGGAGAGGCGGAGTCAAAAACTCCGAAAGCTAGTGCCCGTCAGCAAATATTCAAGCACTAAGCTATTGCTTACTTACTAGTAAGTAAGTACGTTTGGGCGTTATGTCTGCCCAAGCAACATCCTCCGCTCTCGATACCCGCACCCGCATACTTGACCTAGGCGAGCAATTTATGCTGGCCCGTGGGTTTAACGCGTTCAGCTACCAGCACATTGCCAAGGAGCTGGAGGTGAAGCCGGCGGCCATTCACTACCATTTTCCGAGCAAGGAAGACCTAGGCGTGGCCATCATTCGGCGGCAACTCAACCGCTTGCGCAAATGGCGCGGCTTACCGCGCGTAACGGAGCTTACGCCCGCGCAGCAGTTCGATGCTTTGCTCGAGGTGTACCATGGCCGCGTAACCGAACGGCAGCAGGTGTGCTTTTTCGGGGCCTTGGCCGCTGAGTTTCAGACGCTGCCCGAAGCCATGCAGCAGGAGCTGCGCACCTTCACCACGGAGCTAACCGAGTGGGTAGCTGGGGTGTTGGCCGCCGGGCGCGAAGCAGGCACCATGCACTTCAGGGGGCATCCGGTTTCGAAAGCCTCGCAGGTGCTCACCACCTTGGCCGGTGCGCTGCAGGTAGCGCGCGTGTACGATGCCCGCCAGTACGAACGCATTGTAGCGCAGCTGCGCACCGAGCTGCTGGAGCCCGCCTGAGCGCCGGCTGTGGCTTCGTAAGTAAGAAAGCGGCGCCAATGCGGCGCCCCATATGTCACCTTATAACATTACCCTAGTTATGGTGAATACGTATTCGCCCGCGTACGACCGCGCCGCGACCCTCATGCCCCCACTTGTTTCGCCTTCGGAGTTCCGGTATGCCGAGCCACCCGGCATTGGTTGGGTGCGGCTGAAGTTCCGAGTGCTTTCGGCTATTTCAACCGAACTGGCGTTTCGCGAGGCGTGGCGCATGTTCTGCACGCCGCGGCGGCTACCCCGCAAAAAGTGGGAAGAGGCTGCGCTAGCCACGGCCCGGGCTTTCCGGGTACCGTTTGAGCGGGGCTCGTTGGCCGCCTACGAGTGGAACCCCAAGGGCCAGCGCACCGTGCTGATGGTGCACGGCTGGGAGCACCGAGCCGCCTTCTGGGGCGTGTTTGTGGATGCGCTGGTGCGCGCCGGCTACCGCGTAGTAGCCTTCGATGGGCCCGCCCACGGCGACTCCAGCACGGGCCGCCGCACCAACTTGCCGCAGTACGGCCGCGCCACCCAAACCGTAGCCAACCACCTAGGCGAGGTGTGGGCGGTGGTTAGCCACTCCTTTGGCGCCGCCACCACCGCGGGGCTGCCGGTGGTGTTCAACCAGGGCCAAGGGCTGCCTAGGCTGGTGCTGATGAGCGCCCCCGGCAACACGCCCGCCGTGGCCCAGCGCTTTGCTGATTTACTACACCTCTCGCCAAAAGTGCTGGCCCGCATGGCGCGCCACGTGCGCGAGCAGCACGGCCGCGATGCCGAGAGCTTCAGCCTAACCCAAGCCGGCCCGCGCGTGCAGGCCGAGCGCGTAATGCTGCTCCACGACTGCAACGACGACTCAGTGCCGTTCACGGAGGCGCAGGAAGTTGCCCGCAATTGGCCCGGCCTGGATTTCCGGCCCACCAATGGCCTAGGTCATAACAAGATCATGCGCGACAAAGGGGTGATTCGGCAGGTAGTGGAGTTTTTAGGGTAACTGAACGGCTGTAGAGCGGGCTGCAGCCCGCGTTTGCTAGCACGATTCCGTTGTTGCGTGTCCTGTTCAACGATACCGTTCTAGCAAACGCGGGCTTAAGCCCGTTCAAGGTGCTGCCCTAAATCTCCTCGTGGCCGGCTTCATCCAGCTCCCGCAGCAACTGCCGCAGGTTCTCCGGGTCTTGCACGGCTTTCTGCACTAAGTCCAGGTACTCAGCTTCGCCGCGTAGGCTGCGCTTCACTTGCCGCAACTCGGCTTCCTGTTTTTTGCCGGTACCCATAAAGGCGTTCCGGTCGCCGAATTTCAGTTGTTGCAGGCGCAGCTTCAGCTCCGTTTGCTGTTGCTGCAGCGCCCGGGTGTAGCGCATCAGCAGCTCATCGGATTCGGCGTCGGAGTCGCCTTGGCGGTGCTCGGCCAGTAGTTGCAGCAGGGCGTAGAGGTCGTCGGCTTCGTAGGCGCGGGTGATGCGCTGCATGCGTTCGGTTTTCTGGCGGGCCAGCTCTGGGTCGCGCTCCAGGTCGGGGTGGTTGGCGCGGGCCAGTTGGCGGTACACGGCTTTGGTACCGGCTTGCAGGCGCTTCTGGTCGGCCGCGAGTGCTCGGGCGGCGGCTTCCTGCTCGCGTTCCTGCTTTGATTTGCGCTTGCCGCGCTGGTGCGCGTGGTGCTCGGCGTGCTCGTGCCAGGTATCCGAAGCAGCTGCATGTTTGTCGTCGGCCTTAGCCGACCTAGGCTCGGCTGGGCGTTGCTGCGGGGCGTAACGGCGGATGAGCTCGGCTACGTCTTCGCCGAAACGGTTCTGCAATG
Organism: Hymenobacter oligotrophus; assembly: GCF_003574965.1. Classification (NCBI taxonomy): domain Bacteria; kingdom Pseudomonadati; phylum Bacteroidota; class Cytophagia; order Cytophagales; family Hymenobacteraceae; genus Hymenobacter; species Hymenobacter oligotrophus. The sequence continues at coordinate 687,727 of NZ_CP032317.1, forward strand.
TAAGCGCATTGCGCAGCAGCAGCTCTTCGATGCGCTGCTCTTCCAGGCGGCTGAAGTAGCCGGTGGTAAGCGCGGCTTCCAGCGGTTCAAACAACGAACGGCGGGCGGCTACCACGGCATCGGCCAGCGGGCCTACCTGGCGCCAGTACTTGTTTTTGGCTTCGCGCTGGGCTTGCTCCAGCTCCTGCACCTGGTTGCGCAGGTTTTCTACGTCCTGTACTGCTTGCCGAAAGGCCTGCTGCGCCGGGGTGCCGGTGGGTTCGGGGGTTTGGCCGTGCCGGCCTACCTCGCGCTGGGTTTTGGGCGTGTGGCGGGCATCAAACTCTTCAAACTCGGGTAGGGGCATGGGCGTCGGCGGCAGCGGTAGAAGGCGAAGCAGCGGGCAAAGGTCGGCAAGAAGCGGCGCCCCACAGCGCGTAGGCCACGGCAAAGGTGTTGCAGTGGGCATCCACGATGTCGGCGATGCGCTCGGAGTAGCCGCCGCCCATGCTCACGGCCACGGGCAGCCCGAGGGTGTGGCACAGGCCGAGCACGTATTCGTCGCGGTGGCGGCAACCGGCGGGCGAGAGGGCCAGCTTGCCGAGCTTGTCGGTAGCCAGCACATCTACCCCGGCCTGGTAGAAGATAAAATTGGGTTGCACGCGCTCGATAAGGCCGGGCAGCACGGCCTGCAACTGCCCTAGGTAAGCGGCGTCACCCATGCCTAGGGGCAGCTCCACGTCGAGGTCCGATTGCTCCTTGCGCAGCGGGTAGTTGGCGCCGGCGTGCATCGAGAAGGTGAACACCCGCGGCTCGTGCCGGAAAATAGCCGCGGTGCCGTCGCCCTGGTGCACGTCGAGGTCGACCACCAGCACCTGCCGCGCCAGGCCGTGGTGCAGTAAGTGGGCGGCGCCAATGGCAATGTCGTTGAGCACGCAAAAACCCTCGCCGCGGTTGGCAAAGGCGTGGTGGGTGCCGCCAGCGCAGTTCAGGGCCACGCCGTCGCGCAAGGCCCGCAAAGCCGATTGCAGCGTGCCCGCCGACGAGGACAAGGAACGCAGCACCAGCTGCTCGCTTTGCGGCAACCCTAGGCGGCGCACCTCGGCAGGGGAGAGCTGCAGGTCGCGCACCTTGTGCCAGTACTCGGCGGTGTGCACGCGCAGTACGTCTTCTTCGGCGCACAGGCCGGGGTCGTAAAAATCTTCGGGCGGGGCAATACCCTGCCACAGCAGCTGCTCCCGAATCAGCTCGTACTTGGCGATGGGAAAGCGGTGGCCTTGGGGTAGTGCAATGGTGTAGCGGTCGGAGGTAGCGAGGCAGGGCATGCGGGTAGGCGCTGAAGACATGTAAAACGAGATTCGCCTCGCTCCGGATGAGAGTTAGGGAAGCTGCAACGTGGTCTGTTGCACGCGCATCAGCATTAGCCAGAGAGGGCCGAATGGTGCAGGCAGCTCAGGTGAGGCTGAGAAAGCAGCAGCCGGGCATGTAGTGCCAGTGCAAAGAAAGGCTGCGCAGCTTGCTTCACTCGTGTTCTCCGTCGCGGCCAATTGCGGGTAGTGGTGGCCCAGCAAGTGGGCAACCCCAGCCAGGTATCAGCCGGCGCCAGCGGTGGGCGCAGCGAACATGCGCTAATCAAAGTGTAATAGTACAAAACCAAGTGTAAGGGTTGAGGTATGGCTCCGTATTTATACCTAATTATGCTCGTCAATAAGTTAATTATCAGTAGGTTTAACATCCGTATGTCAGGGCGGGGTCGTAGGTTGTTACAATTTGATTTATACCAACCAAAAAACCTGATATGCTGAAATCTAAACCCCTTCCCGTTCCGGACGAGCACGTGCCGGCCAACCTGCAGGCCCCAGTGGAGCGCCGCACTTTTCTGCGCTACGGGAGCGCAGCCCTGGCCCTGACCGGCTTGGCCCTGGCCGGCTGTGCCAAGGACCCGGCCGACGACCTGGAGCTGAACGCCGTCACCTCACAGGACGAAGGCACGAACGCGCTCGTCGACGTAGGCACCGGCGACTTCGGCGTGCTCAACTACGCCTACGCCCTGGAACAGCTCGAGTCTGCTTTCTACGCCCAGGTGCTAGCGGGTAGCTACCACCTGCGCGCCTCTGCGGCCGAGAACTACGCCCTGTACGACATTCACGAGCACGAACTAGTGCACCGGGATTTCTTCAAGGCGGCCATCGCGGCGCTGGGCGGTACGCCCATTCCCAACCTGGCACCAGACTTTTCGGGCATCGACTTCGACAGCCGCACAAGCGTGCTCACGGCAGCCCGCACTTTCGAGGACCTAGGCGTAGCTGCCTACAACGGCGCCGGGCCGCTGCTGCGCAGCCCGGAACTGCTGGCCATTGCCGGCAAAATTGTGTCGGTGGAAGCCCGCCACGCCGCCTTAATACGTGACATCATTCAGGATGGCACCTTCGTGGGGCCCGATGTGGTGGACTTGCGTACGGGGCTCAACCAGTCGCTGCGACCGGCGCAAGTGGTGGCCCAGGCCAACCGCTTTTTGCAGCCGGGCTCCAAGCTGAACGTGAGCGGCCTGAGCCGGGGCTAAGGCCGGCGCATTGTTTCACCCGATACCGCAGCAACGATGAATTTACTAGCCATATTACACGAAATCGAGAAGGTGGACCCGGAAGTGTACGGCCGCCTCGACGAGCGCCGCGCCATCTTTAAGCACTTCGCCGGCTTTGGCCGCAAGCTGGCCGCGGCCGCCGTGCCCGTCGCCCTGGGGGGAATGCTGAACCGGGCCTACGCCCAAACGCCTACCCTCAACAACCGCATCCGGCTGATTCTCAACTACGCCCTGCAACTGGAATACCTCGAGTCCAACTTTTACCAGCTGGCCCTGGCTGTGCCGGGCATGATAACCGGGCAGGCCCGCGCAGACATCACCCAAATTGCCAACGACGAGCGCGCGCACGTGAACTTTCTGCGCTCCGTGCTCGGCCGCAGCGCCACCCCCGACCCCGGCCGGCGGGCCTACGACTTTACCGCCAGCCGCTCGGCCTCTCCGGTGCCGGACGTATTCACGAACTACTACTCCTTCCTGGCGGTAGCCCAGGCTTTGGAAGACACCGGCGTGCGGGCCTACAAAGGGGCCGCTCCGGAGCTGATCGGCACGAACCAGATTTTGGAAGCCGCCCTGCAGATTCATGCCGTAGAAGCCCGGCACGTGTCCCACATCCGCACCATGCGGCGGGGCGGCCCGCAAGAGGTGGCCGGCACGCGCCGCTTCGACCCGAAAAGCTGGATTGTGGGCGACGACGAGGGCGGCCCGCAGCCCCCGCTCACGGCGCCGGTGTACGGGCCCGGGGTTGATCCGCGCAAGTACCCAAGCGAGGCCAACGTTATGCAGGCCGGCATCAACGTGATGCAGCTGAGCAAGGTCACCATGGATGCCGCCACCGAGGCTTTCGACGAACCGCTGGACATGGTTACCGTGGTGCGCATTGGCTCCGTATTCCTGAAAACCGACCTAGGCTTGGCAGGCTAAGGCAGGTTGGCTCAAAGCGCTTCCCCGGTTTGCCCTTTCGCGAGGGCAAACCGGGGAAGCGCTTTCGCCTGCGCAGTGGCCGGCTCCTAGCGCCGCAAATCACGGTACTGGGCGCAAACGCACTTTCTGAACTGAAAATAAAAGCGGGGCCGACGAACATCTGTTCGTCGGCCCCGCTTTTATTGTACGCACCTAGGGCGCTGCTATTCCACAAACAGGCGCTTGGTCAGCTGGCCCTCGGCGGTGGTTACCTGCACCAAGTACAGGCCGGTTTTCACGCCCGCCAGCGAAATGGCTGCTGGCTGCGCGCCGCGTGCCGAGAGGGTTTGCAGGCTAACCTCCTGACCTAGGGCGTTCAGCACGCGCACGGTGAGGGGTTGCTTGGTGAGTTCGGTTGGCAGCACCAAGTTGGCCGAGCCTTGGGCCGGGTTCGGGTACAGCGACACCTGCGCGGCCAGTACGCTGGGCACCGTTGCCGTGGGCAGGCCCGCCTGCGAGTACGCCGCCATGCCGCTGATGTTGATGCCACCGCCAACGGGGCCCACCAGCGTAGCCGTGCCCGTGGTCAGGTTTACGGAGTAGATGTTGTCCGAAGTGGCGGTGCCGGTGCTGGCCGCGAGCAGGGCCAAGTTGGTAGTGCCGTCGGTAATGATGTCGAAATCAACCGAGTTGGTGGTGCGGTTCACGGTAATGCCCGAACTGCCCACGGTGTTCAGCACGCCGTCGTTGGGCGGCGTTTGGGATACCAGCACGTTCAGCGCGTCGTCGTAATTGAAGAGCGTGGTGGTAGTGGCGCCGCTCAGGTTGTTGGTGTAAGCCGAGGCCGAAACCGACGGCGTGGCGCTGGCATTGGCATCGGTGGCGGCGAAGTTCAACTGCCCGTCGGTGGCGGCCAGGGTGCCGTCGTTGGGGTTGAGGCGCAGGTTGGCGCGGTTGGTGCTCGTGACGCGGATGCGATCCACGGTGGGGTTAAAGTCGAACCCGATGCGGTCGGTGGCAGCCCCTAGGTTGAGGGTAAGCGCCGCGCCCACGGTAGTGGCCGCGCCGGTAGTCAGGTTAATGCGGTAGAGCTGCGCCGTGGTGTTGGCAGCGCTGTAACCCAGGGCGAACAATTGGTTGGTAGCGGGCCGAAAATCAACTCCTACCAAAGCCTGACCCGCCGTGAGGCCCGTGATGGGCGTAAGCGTGCGGATGGTGCCCGGCAGGGCCGAATCGAACGACAACAAGTTGGTGCCCGATACGGCGTAAATCAGGCGGCCGGTAAGCGTGGCCGGCACCGTGCGGTCGATGGCTACGGCAATGTCGGTAACCATGCTGGCGGCCGTGCCCACGGCACCCGCAGCAGTGGCCGCGCCGGTGGTCAGGTTTACGGTGTAAAGCGTGGTGCCCGTGGAGGTGCCCGCCATTGTTACCACCAGGTAGGCCGTGTTGGTTTGGTTGGTGGCGTTGTAGGCAATGTCGAGGTCGGTGCTTTGGGTGGCGCCGCTGGTGGTTACGCCCAGGGCGCCAATGGTGTTCAGGGTGCCGTCGTTGGGCGGTACCTGCGACACCAGGCGGCTGTTCACTTCATCCACGTTGTAGAGCGTGGTGCTGCCCGTGCCGATGTAGCTGTTGGTGTAAGCCGAAGCGCCCACGCCCGGCGTTTGGGCCGAGTTGGCATCGGCGGGGGCGTAGGTCAGCTGGCCGTCGGTGGCGGCTAGGGCGCCGTCGTTGGGGTTGAGGCGCAGGTTGGCGCGGTTGGTGCTGGTTACCCGAATGCGGTCCACGGTGGGGTTAAAGTCGAACCCGATGCGGTCGGTGGCTCCGCCTAGGTTCAGGGTGAGGGCCGTGCCCACAGCCGTAGCCGCGCCGCTGCTCACGTTGATGCGGTAGAGCTGCGCCGTGGTGGTGGCAGCGCTGTAACCCAGGGCAAACAGCTCGCCGGTGTTGGGGCGTACATCCATGCCCACAATGGTTTGGCCGGTGGCTACGCCCGTTATGGCCGTGGTGGCCGTGAGCGTGCCCGGGGCCGAGGCCTGGAAGGTAACAAGGTTAGTGCCCGACAAACCGTAGAGGGTTTGGGCCGTGGCGGGTGCCAAGGCGGCCAAGCCCAGCACCGAACCTAGCAAGGCGGCGCGGCGCATACGGCGCGAAATCGGACGAATAGAGGGCAACAGTACTGGTGTTTGCATGGGATATGGTAAGAATGAAAATGGCGTGCAGCTACGCTGGCTTACTTAGCCAGTGGGGTAAGAGTTACGCATCGCCCATGCACAGTGGATTGCCAAAAGGCATTAAATCCGCATTAAATATTCAACCTCATCTATGTGCCTTGCTGAAGTTGCTGCACAATCCCTGCCGCAGGCACCAAGCAGGCTTTGCGCAACCTAGGCCATGGCAGGAGCAGTAAACCCACTACCATCCTTCCCATCCGCATCATGGCCAAAAACACCAATAAGCTGCACGGCAAGGATTTGCGTCAAATCGGCTTCACCGACGACAAGCAAATCAGCCTGGCCCTCGACATACTCGACCAACGCGAGCTGCGCAAGCTCGATAAGGGCAGCGCCCTGGCGCTGCTGCGCGAAATAAAAGCCGACCCCTACAAGTACGTACGCGACCAAACCTGGCGCCCCCTGGCCCAGGAGCTGGTGCCCCAACCCAGCCGCGACGTAAAGCTGAACCCCGAAATCAAAGACTACCGCCGTTACGGCGAGTCATTTATTGAAGACGGCGCCCGCAAGCAAATGGACACGGCTATGCAACTGCCCGTGTCCATCGACGGGGCCCTCATGCCCGATGCGCACCAGGGCTATGGCCTGCCCATTGGCGGGGTGCTGGCCGTGGATAATGCCGTGATTCCCTACGGCGTGGGCATGGACATCGGCTGCCGCATGGCCCTGTCGGTGTTCGAGCTGCCGCCGCGCTACCTCGAGCAACGCCGCGACGAGCTCAAGAAGCTGCTGCACAACCACACGCGCTTCGGCAACAAAGAAGTGTTCAAGAACCCCGCCGACGACCCCGTGCTGGAGCGGCCCGAGTTCAAGGAAATAGGCGTGGTGCGCGGCAAGCACGAGGCCGCCGTGAAACAACTGGGCTCGTCGGGCTCGGGCAACCACTTTGTGGAGTGGGGCATTGTCGATATCACCGAAGAAGAAAACGACCTGAACTTGCCCCTAGGTCAGTACCTCGGGCTGTTGTCGCACAGCGGCTCGCGGGGCCTGGGTGCCGCCATTGCGCAGCACTACACCAAGGTGGCCATGAGCAAGTGCCCGCTGCCCCCCGAAGCGCGCTACCTCGCCTGGCTCGACCTCGACTCGCAGGAAGGGCAGGAGTACTGGCGCGCCATGAATTTGGCCGGCGACTACGCCTCGGCCTGCCACCACGACATCCACCGCCGCCTCAGCAAAGCCCTAGGTTACAATCCGCTGGCGCAGGTAGAGAACCACCACAACTTTGCCTGGAAGGAGACGCTGGCCGACGGCCGCGAAGCCATTGTGCACCGCAAGGGCGCTACGCCGGCAGGCCAAGGCGTGCTGGGCATTATCCCCGGCTCCATGACGGCCCCTGGCTTTATCGTGCGCGGCCGCGGCGAGCGGGATTCCATTCAGTCGGCTTCGCACGGGGCAGGGCGGCGCCTATCGCGAACACAAGCCAAGCAGCAAGTAACCGAAGGCGAGCTGCGCCGGCTGCTGCGCGACCAAGGCGTGGAGCTCATCGGCGGCGGGCTGGATGAGGCACCCATGGCCTACAAGGACATCCATCAGGTAATGGCCCACCAGCGTGATTTGGTGGATGTGCTGGGCTCGTTCACGCCGCGCATTGTGCGCATGGATGCGGGCGGCTCGGGCAAAAGCAAATACGGCGGCGAGTAAGCCGCGCGGCACAATAAGCCCCTCAACGGAGCACGGCGGACGCGGATGCTACCCAACCCAGCATCCTCGCCCGCCGCATTTGCGTAGCACCAAAGCCCGGCAGGGGCGGCGGCACCTAGGGTTGCTCTGCCGCAAGCACTTTTGGGCAACTTGCCCTAGGTGCTGCTGGGCGTTTGCCCATGCGGCAGGCAGTTTTACCGATTGCACGTGGTGCCGTGGCTTTACTGCGGCGCTTATTTCTTTAACTCCACTACTCCACTGATGGCTATCAAACGCGTTGCAACGGCTCGTTGGGAAGGCAACGGCACTACCGGCACCGGGCAGCTGAACACCCCGAGCACCGTGCTGCAATCGGCGCAGTATTCGTACAACTCGCGCTTTGCCGAGGGCATCGGCACCAACCCCGAGGAGCTGATTGCCGCCGCCCACGCCGGCTGCTTTGCCATGAAGCTCGCCTTCAACCTGCAAACTGCCGGCTTCGCGCCGCAGTACATCGATGCCACCTGCGAAATCGTGCTCGAAGAAGGCGTCATCACAGCTTCGCACCTGCGGGTGGGCGCCGCCGTGCCCGGCCTCGATGCGCACCGTTTCCACTCCCTCGTCGACGACGCTAAACTAAACTGCCCCGTGTCGAAGGCGCTTAAAGTGGATATTCGCTGCGAGGCTTCACTGGCTTGACTTTAAGTGGATTGCGAATATAGTTTGCTATTAATATTCGCCGGCTTATCCGCAGGTTGCTACCCGCTTTGGCCATTGGCTAGTGCGCCCGCTCCGACATGCGCCGCACCAGGGCCGTTACCATATTGCGCGGGGCAAAGCGTACCGATTGTGCCATCAGCGAGTTCATGAGGCCGTGCACCGCCACGGTTTCGCCGCGCATCAGCGCGCGGTAGCCGTACTCGGCAACTTCGGCCGAAGTCGGTAGTTTTTTGCCCTTCACCAGCTTGGAATCGTTGAGGGCAGCCGCGTCCTGAAAGCCCGAGGCCGTGGGGCCGGGGCACAGCGCCGTTACGGTTACGCCCGTGCCCTGCAGCTCGTTGGCCAGCGCCTCCGAAAAGCTCAGCACGTAGGCCTTGGTGGCGTAGTACACCGCCATCAGCGGGCCAGGCTGAAACGCGGCCGTGCTGGCCAGCTGCATAATGCGGCCCGAACGGCGCTGCACCATGCCGGGCACAAACAGCTTGGTGAGGTGCGTAAGGGCCCGGATGTTCACATCAAGCATTTGCTCCTGCTTGGCCCAGTCGGCCTCAGCAAACAAGCCGAAGTCACCAAAACCCGCGTTGTTGATGAGGTAGTCCACCTCGATGCCGCGGCGCTGCAACTCCTCGAACAACTGCTGCGGGGCCTCGCGCTGGCCTAGGTCGGCGGGCAGCACCACGGCCTCAACGCCGTGCTGTTGCTGCAACTCCTGCTGCAGGTGCTCCAAGGCTTGCCGGTTGCGGGCCACCAGCACCACGCGGTGTTTTTCGCGGGCAAAGCGGCGGGCAAGCTCCAGGCCAATGCCCGAGCTGGCGCCGGTGATAAGGGCGGTTTTCATGAAGGTGTGGGTTGGGGGTTGGGATAGGCAACGCGCCGGACCTAGGGCAGTGGCCCACCCGGCCGGAAGCGTTATTTTTTTAGTCCGTTGAGCAGCAACGTGAGGGTGTAAGTCAGTTTCTCCTGCACGGGGGCGTAGTCGACCTCGTGGGCAAAGCGCGTGCGGGCACGTTGCACGGCCTCGTGCTTGATGCCGTCGGCCACCGTGAGCAGGGCGTCGGCGGTGCGCTCGGGCTGCAGCTTCAGAAACTCGCGGTCGGTTACGCCCTCGCTCAGCAGCTCGCCCAAAAACGCCAGCTCCTGCCCGCGCACGGCCTGGTACACGTCGTCGAACATGGGCTCCAGGCGCTGCAGGTTCTCGATGCTAAGCTGGTGCAGGTTGAGCACTTGGCGGTAATACTCGAGGCGGCCCGTGAGGTAGGCCACAATTTTGTCGGTGGCGCGCATCAGCGGCTGCACCTGCTCTTGCAGCGCTCCTAGGTAGCGCTCGGCTTCCAGCAGCACTACTTGCACAAACAGGTCTTCCTTGTTGCGGAAATAGTAATAGAGCGAAGCCTTGTTGAGCTTGGCGGCATCGCCAATGTCTTGCAGCGTGGTTTTGTCGTAGCCGAAGCGGCTAAAGCACTGGGCGGCTGCCTGCAGAATGGCGTCGCGCTTGTCGTCTTTTTTGGCACTCATCGTGCAGCAAAGATACGATGTTTTCTAATTTTCAAACAAAAAACATTAATGTTTGAAAATTAGAATATCATAGGATCCTGCTCTGGATTGAATTAGTAAAGGGCTTTACTGATCAACAAAAGGCCCTCTGAATGATTTAACAATAAGTTGCGCAGCGCCCCAAGTAGCGCTGAGTGCTACTTGGCGTGGCGGCCAACAGCCGTCATGCGGTACTGCGTGGTGGTATGCCATAAGGCGCGGTGCCGAATTGGCGCCCTTGGCGCCAGCGCCGAGTAACACTCAGCGCTACATCCAAGGCCCTCCGCAACTTGGGTTAAGTTAGCATTTGGCACATCAAAGCGGACCCCGGGCGGTGCGCCGAGCCATAGTCTATTCCTGAATGAAATGCGAGGGGCTGACTACCGAATTTAGAAAGCTAAGCCCCCTCCAGCACCCGCACGGCATCGCCTACCCGAATGCTGCCGCCCTGCACGATGCGGGCCGTGAGGCCGCCGTGGCCGCGCATGGCATTGTAACCGCCGGGCCCAAGCTCTTCCTCCATGCGCGAGCAGGGGTGGCACTCGCCCGTGATTTCCAGCACCACCTCCGCGCCAATGCCGATGCGGCGGTTTTTAAGTGCCAGCAAATTCAGGCCGCTGATGCTGAGGTTGCGGCGTAGCCGGCCGGGGTCAACCGGCTCGGGCAAACCCAAAAAGCCCGCCACCGAAGCCAAGTGCTCGTGCTGGATAAGCGTTACCTGCCGTTTGCCGCCGGGTTTGGGGCGGGCGTGGTCGCCGGTTAGGTGGGCGTCGGTCAGGGCCTCCACTTGGGGCACCGAGAGCAGCGGCTGCCGCCGGGCGGGGCGCAGGCCAATCCACTCCACGCGGCCTACTTGCGGCAGGGTAGCCAGCAAACGCGCCACCACCGATTTGTCGTCGCCGAAAAAGGGAAAAGCCATGGCAGCAATGGGGTTAGGTAGACAGACGCAAAAATTACCCTAGGTAGGCGGCAGCCGCGCCGACACCTAGGGCTTGGGGGCAACCGCTACTTCGGCTGGCGCGGGCGCGGCCAGCTCGGGGTGGCTAATCTTACCGCCTTGCCAACCGGCGTAGGCCATCAGCCCGAAGCTGAGGGCAGCGCCCGTTACGGCAAGCAGCACCAGCAGCCGGGCGCGGGCGTGCTGCCGCAGCATCAGGGCCACCAGCGCGGGCATGGCCGTGAGCTCCAACGCCCAAAAGGCCAGCTCGGCGGCTTCTTCGTGCTCATGTATCAGGCGGTGCGAAATGCCGGTGCGATGCTCGATAAGCTCCTCGGCGCCCTCGCCGGTAAGCTGGGTGGGCACGGCAACTGCGGCGGCAACCAGCAACAGCACCAAGCCCGTTTGGGTTAGGGTGGCGTTGCGGCGCACGGCGCCAATCAACAGGATTACAAAACCAGCCAAACTACCCAAAATGGGCACGTGGTTGAGCAGTAGGTGAAGGTGGGCTTCGTTCATGGCAGAGCGCCTCGGCTAAAGGGTGCCGAAAGGTAAGGGGCGGAAGCCGAAAGGCACATGCACAAAAGCGGCTACAGCCCCTCCACCAACCGGGCCACCCCAAACGCCGCCGCTGCCGCCACGGCACCGATGCCCGCCATTTTCAGCGCCCCCCAAAACGGGGGTTGGCCCGTGAGGCGGCTTCTGAAATACCCGAATACCAGCAAGCACAGCAGCGTAATTACGGCCGACCACCCCAAGCCCTCGCGGGGCGTTGCCGTGGCGAAGTAGGCGCTCAGCGGAATCAGGCCACCTAGGGCGTAGGCCAGCCCAATGGTGGCGGCGCTGTTGCGGGCCCGTTTGGGGTCGGGCTGCTCCAGGCCCAGCTCGTACTTCATCATAAACTTCACCCACTGGTCGCGGTCGGCGGTGAGCTCGCGCACGGCTTGCTCCTGGGTTGCCGGCGAGAGGCCCATGTCGGCCAGCAGCTCGCGCACTTCCTCGCGCTCCACGTGCGGCACTTCGTCAACCTCGCGGTATTCGCGCCGCAACTCGGAGGCGTAGTGGTCGAGCTCGGTGCGGCCCGAAAGGTAGCCGCCCAGGCCCATGGCAATGGAGCCCGCCACGATTTCGGCCAAGCCAGCCGTGATAACCAGCTCCGACGACTGCACCGCGCCGCTAAGCCCGGCCGCCAGGGCAAACGGCACCGTAAGCCCATCCGACAAGCCGATAACGATGTCCTGCAGAACGGCTGAGCTGGTGAGGTGCTCCTCGGGGTGGGGGTGCTGGTGGTAGGCTGCCATACGGCGTGAAGATAGGCGCTGGCGCGAACCCGCAGCCGCGCCGTGCGTAAGCCAAACTGGGCAGCTGCAAGGCTGTTTCCGTTGAACACTACCGACCACACCCAATGGCTACTAAAACATCTGCTAAATCTTCGGCTGGCGCCGCGGCGAAGCCCTCGGCCAATGGCCGGGGCGCAGCCTCCAAATCGGCCCGGGGCCTCTCAGGCAAAGCAACTGCATCCACAGGCGACATCGACGCGCCCATAACGCTGGCCAAAAACGGCACCGATGCAGTGCAACCCGTGCTCAACCAGCAAGAAAACTCGCCGCGCGTGCTGCAGCGTTTCGGCACCGTGGCGCAGCGCCTGCCCATCGGCCTCGACGATGCCACGCGGCAGGAAAGCGTGGACATGCTCAATCAGCTGCTGGCCGATACCATCACGCTGCGCGATCTGTACAAAAAGCACCACTGGCAAGTTGTGGGCCCTACGTTCTATCAGCTGCACTTGCTCTACGACAAGCACTACGAGGAGCAAAGCACCCTGGTAGATACCATTGCCGAGCGCATTCAGATTTTGGGCGGCATTTCGCTGGCCATGGCCCCCGACATTGCCGAGGCCACGAGCATTCCGCGCCCGCCCCGCGACCGGGAAGAAGCGCCGGTGCAGGTTTCGCGCCTGCTCGAAGCCCACGAAATAATTTTGCGGGCCTGCCACGAGTACGCCGAACGCTCGTCCGAATCGGGCGACGACGGCACCAACGATTTGGTGGTAAGCCAGGTAATCCGCACCAACGAAATGCAGGTGTGGTTCCTGTCGGAGCACCTCGTGGATACGCCGCTGGCTCGCTCGTAACCGGCTGAACCCGGCCAACAAAACGGCGGCCCGGCCTGCATGTGCAGGCCGGGCCGCCGTTTTGTTGGCCGGGTAGCTTGTTAGGCGCTGTGGCTCACCATTTTCTCGGCGTGGTTTTCCTCGGCCTCCTCCACGGTGTGGGTACGCCCTAGGTCGTTGTCCTGCTGGGCCTTTTCGGCCAGCAGGCAGTAAAAGCGGTGCAGTACGGCAATTTCTTCTTCCGTGAAATCCTGCGCGTTGATGAGGCGGTTGCTGGCACCTTTGGTGGCCGCAATCAGCTCGTTCAGCTTCAGGTGCAGCACCAGCGAATCTTTGTTTTGGGCCCGCTGAATCAGAAACACCATCAGAAACGTGACGATGGTGGTGCCGGTGTTGATGACGAGTTGCCAGGTTTCGGAGTACTGAAACATGGGCCCGGTGAGGGCCCAGCCCAGTACCACGCCCAAGGCCAGCATAAAGGCCCACGACGAGCCCGACCACCGGCTAATGGTATGCGAAATGCGTTGGAAAAGCGAACCTTGGTTTTGGCTGCCTACTTCTTGCAAGGCTTCATTGGGAGTCATGGGGTGTGTGGTGTGGGAATGGGGGCGCAACCGTGCGTTGCACCGGGTGGAGAATGCGTGAATGCCGCCCAGCGACAATTTTTGTGCCTGATAACCTTTGTGGTACGCCAACCCTGGGCAAATTTGGCTGCCGCGGGCTTGCACCAACCAAGCCTAGCTACTACTTTTGTCGCCACTTCGCCGCCCTCTTCGGCGGAGCGGGCGCACCCAATGCGCCGATACAATGTGACCTGCGCACATGGTGAAATTGGTAGACACGCCATCTTGAGGGGGTGGTGCCTTCGGGTGTGGGAGTTCGACTCTCCCTGTGCGCACTCCAGCTAAGCGGCTTGCTTTCTTCGGAAAGCAAGCCGCTTTTGTTTCTGGCGCGTGGGCCCGCAAAGCAAAATACCCGCGCGTTGCCCCAGTGCCTAGGTGCCTGGCTGCCTAAAAGGAAGCGGCACCTAGGCGTTGCGCTCGTAGGGGTTGGCGGGTACTACCAGCACCACTTTTTCGCGCTCCACAATCACTTTGCCGGCCTCGGCGCCTTTGGGTTTGCGCACAAACTTTTTGGGCGTAACCGTAACGGGGCACAGCGAGTCGTTTTTGCGGCGCGAGTACCACGCAGCCAATTGGGCCACACGCTCGAGCACGGGCTCGGGCACGGGGTGGCCCGGGCGTTGCTTAATTACCACGTGCGAGCCGCTCACGTCTTTGGCGTGCAGCCACAAGTCATCTTTGTGGGCGTAGCGCTGCGTCAGCAGGTCGTTGTTTTGGGCGTTGCGGCCCACCAAAATGGTAAAGCCACCGTCTTCGAACACTTTAAAAGGCAACTCGTTGGCGGCTTTGGTTTGCGCGGCCGCGTCGAGGCCGTGCTGCTTGCGCCAGCTGCGCAGCTGGCGCAGGTCGGCCAAAGCAGGCAACTCTTCCAGGCGCTCCAGGCACCACAGGGCTTCGGTTTCGCGCTTTTCTACGCGCTCCTGCAGTTGCTGGGTTTCAATCTGCTGATTTTTGGCCTTGCGGTAGAGGTTTTGGGCGGTGCGCTGCGGTGTTTCGGTAGGCTTCAGCTTAATGGTGCGCGGCTGGTCGTTCTGGTAAAAATCCAGCAACTCCACCTGCGCCGCCCCGGCCGGTATTTGGTGCAGGTTGGCCATTATCAGGTCGGCGGTTTGGCGGTAACTGGCCTCGTGCTCCAGCGCGTGCAGGCGGCGGCGGGCCAGGGCGGCGCTGGTGGTGGCTTCGTCGGCGCGTTTCTCCAGTTGTTGCCGCAGCTGGCGCAGCTCGGCTTCGTAGGCGCCGCGGCCCAGCAGCAGCGGCACAAACGCCCGCAGCGCCGCCACGGGCTCGGGCGCCAAGGTTTGCTCCACAGTGCCCACCGGCAACAGGCTCAGCCGCGTGCGGCCCTCCAGCTGAATGATGTAGCAGGCCTCGGGGGTACCGAGCAACTGCAATACTTGATGCACGAGCGCCGCGCGCCTAGGTGGCTCAGCCGTGTCGTAGCCTTGGGAGCGGAGCCACACGCGGGGTACCTCGCCCAGCGTCGGGAAGAGCCGGGCTGGATCGGGGTGCGCGGCTACTTCCGCGTCGGTGGGCGTGGGCTTGGCGGATTGGTGTAGCAGGGCCGCGTCTTCTACTACCCGCTGCTGAAACAATTGCCCCGGCGCATCGGGGGTGGAGTAGAACACCGCGTTGGGCCTAGGTCCGAACAGCTTTAGCAGCAAAACGGCACCATCGGCAAACCCGATGCGCAGCACCCGGTCGTTGGGCACGGTGCCCACTGCGGCTACCTCGCGGCCGAGCATGTCGGGCAGTAGGTCGACGGAGTTCTGGCGGGCGCGGTGGAAGCTTTCGGGCAGGCTCAGCAACGGCTGCGTGCCGGCCAAATGGGCCTTTAGCCAAAACTCGGCCGCGCCGTTAGCTGGCGCTGACCTCTGGTTGGTAAGGCCAATTACCAGCTCATCTTTTTCCTGCGAAAAGCACGCCACCACGCGGTAGCCGCCTAGGTGCCGGGCGAGGGCAGGAGCCAGCAAACGCAGGAAGAAGTAGTTGTTGTGCATGGTAGGGCGCTAGGCTTTGCCGCTAGGTTGCAGCCTCAATAAGCCGGTTAACATACTTCGGTTTTCGGCGGCGGCCAACTTGAACGGGACAAGCGTGAACGAAAACACGAATACCGGTATGATGAACGGAAACAGATAATACGGTGGATATAGCTGGTTTTTGGGCATGGCGTCCCAAATCAACCCCATTATGCCCGTTGCAAGCAGCAAGGCTATGGTGCCGCTCGCCCAAAAAGCGACCAGGTTTGCCCGCTGCCGCAGCCACACCACCGAGCCAGCGCCGTTAGGATTAGGAGCAACCCGCCCCGTGACGTGCGGCCTGTTGGCCCAATTAGTAAAAAGCGAAAGGCGCCAGATGGCGAAGTTGTTGCCCTGCAAAGAGCCGCGGAAAGGAGCCTCCGGCGACCCTAAAACAAACGACGAAGCCGTGTTTGCCTGTACCGTTTGCAACACCTGCGCAACGGACAGCGGCGACGTAAACAAATGCTCCTCAGACGGGATTAGGCGCATACCCGCTTACACCTCAACCCGCAGGCCATCGTAGGCCAGTTTTACGTGCGGCGGCAGCGTGGTTTCTACTTCGCGGTGCCGGCCCAGTAGGTGGCTGATGTGGGTCAGATACGCGCGCTTAGGCTGCACATCTTCAATTACTTCCAGGGCTTCCGATAAACTGAAGTGGGAAATGTGCGGCTCGTGGCGCAGGGCGTTCAGCACCAATACATCGGAGCCGCGCAGCCGCTCGCGCGACTCGGGCGAGAGGTGGTTGGCATCGGTGACGTAGGAGAAACGCCCCACCCGAAAACCCAGCACCGGCAACTTGTAGTGCAGGGCCCGAATGGGCTGAAACTCGATGCCCTCGACCTCGAAACCGGCCGTATCGCTGAGAATCGGGATGGTTTTGACCTGCGGTACGCCGGGGTATTTTTGATCGGCAAAAATGTAGGCGTACTCGCGCTTGAGCTGCTCGAGCACGCGCGGCTCGGCGTACACCGGCATGTCTTGCCGCTGCTTGAAGTTGTACGCCCGGATGTCGTCCATGCCGGCGGTGTGATCTTTGTGCTCGTGCGTGAACACCAAAGCGTCCAGGTGGTCGATTTGCTCGCGCAGCACCTGCTGCCGAAAGTCCGGGCCCGAATCGATGATGATGCTGCGGCCCTGCACCTGCAAATGCACCGACACACGCAGGCGCTTGTCGCGGAAATCGACGGAGCGACACACCGCGCAGTGGCACCCGATTACGGGCACCCCCTGCGAAGTACCAGAACCTAGGAAAGTAACTTGCATGCGTTAGGGCTTAGAGAATTAGGGCTTAGGTGCCGGGTGCAGTACTCCGAAAGGAGCTACTAAAACCCAAGCACCTAAGCCCTAAAACCTATCCGATGTGCTGCTTTACGGTGCGCACCAGGGCGTCGAAATCGAGCGGTTTGGGCAAGTAGTCCGTAATGCCTGCCTCGCGGAAATCGTCCATGGTGTAGTTGTTGGCATTGCCGGTAATGGCAATGATGGGCACCTGGCGGATTTTGTCGTTGCCGTGCTGGCGAATTTCGCGGGCCACCGTCATGCCGTCCTTCACCGGAATGTTGATGTCGAGCAAAATGCAGTCGATCGGTTGGGCTTCGAGCTGCTTCACCACCTCGCCTCCGTTTTTCGCCGACACAATGCGGTATTTCTGCAACTCCAGAATCTTCTTGGTCAGGTTCAGGATAACGGAGCTGTCCTCCGCAATAAGGATGGTTTTCGAGTCGGACATGACTGACAGCTAGATTTTTGGAGTGAGTTGGTAGGGGCGTAAACTAACAAAAGCGCGCGTCAGGTGGCGCTGGTTTGGGCCGGGTAAGTGGCCACGAACTGCGCGAAGTAATGCAAAAGCACCTGAAAATCCTGCACTGTATTCTCCGTACGGCCCTGCTTTAAGTCATGTTCCAAATGTTTTGCCTGTTCGGCCAGGCGCGTGAGGCCAAGCGTGAACCCGGTGCCCTTCAGTTGGTGCAGGTGCGGCAGAATATCGGCGTATTTTCCGGCATCAACCAGCGTTTGGGCCTCCTCCAGCAATGGCCCGGCTTCGTGTTCGAAATCGGCAAACAACCCGGCTGCAAAATCGGCCCCGCCCAACTGACGCAGCTGCTCCACGGTTTCCATATCAATAATGGGGCGCGGGTCGTGGTCGGCTTTTGCCAGGGCGTCGGCGGCATCAGCGGCATTGGCCGCGGGTGCTCCGGCGTCGGTGGGCTCGGCATCACCTAGGGCGGGGGCGTTGGTCAGCAGGGCTGCTTGCGGCCGCCAGCGGCAGAGCACCTCGTACAGGTCCTGGCTTTTCACGGGTTTGGGCACGTAATCGTCCATTCCCTGCTGCACAAACCGTTCGGCGTCTTCCTTCATCGAGTAGGCCGTCATGGCCACCACCGGAGGGCAACCCGGACCTAAGCGCCGCCGGATTTCGCGCATGGCCGTAACGCCGTCCATTTCAGGCATTTGAATGTCCATGAAGATGACGTCGTAGCGCAGGCCGCTGGTGGCCAAGCCAATGGCCTCAAACCCGTCGCCGGCCACATCGGTGCGGCAGCCCAGCTTATCGAGCAAGCGCACGGCCACTTTCTGGTTGATGGGGTTGTCGTCGACGAGCAGCACGCGCGGCGCCTGCTCAAAGCGCATCACCTCGGCGCCCGAACGGTCGCGCGAGGCTTGGCGCTCCTGCAATATTTCCATTTCGTTGGTGGCCACGCGGCACCGGATGCTAAACCAGAACGTGGAGCCTTCGCCCACGTTCGAGTCGACGCCAATGGTGCCGCCCATCAGCTC
Source organism: Hymenobacter oligotrophus (assembly GCF_003574965.1). NCBI lineage: Bacteria > Pseudomonadati > Bacteroidota > Cytophagia > Cytophagales > Hymenobacteraceae > Hymenobacter > Hymenobacter oligotrophus. Next base: position 705,766 of record NZ_CP032317.1, read on the forward strand.
CGTGAGCTGCTTGCTGATGGCCAGACCTAGGCCCGTGCCGCCAAACGATTTGGTGGGCGTGGTGTCGAGCTGCGTGAAGTTGGTGAACAGCAGCTTCGCGTTTTCGGGCGAAATACCAATGCCCGAGTCCTGCACCTCAAACCGCAACGTGTGCTCCACACCATCGGTAAACACCGACGTGACGCGCACCGTTACCGAGCCCTGTTGCGTGAACTTGATGGCGTTGGACGTGAGGTTGCTGAGCACCTGCAGCAAACGCGTTTCGTCGGTAATGATGAAGCGCGGCGTGTGCGGCGTAATCTCGTAGGTGAAGTTGAGGTGCTTTTGCTGCGCCCGGTTGGCAAACAGCGAGTGAATTTTGTCGAGGGTGTAGTGCAAATCCATGCCCTCCTCGTTCAGCTCCATTTTGCCCGCCTGAATCTTCGACAAATCCAGAATGTCGTTCAGGATGGCCAGCAGCGCGTCGGATGATTTGCGGAGCGTGTCGATGTACTCCTCTTGCTCTTCCGAGGCCACCGTTTGGTGCAGCAAGTCAATCATGCCGATGATGCCGTTCATGGGCGTGCGCAGCTCGTGGCTCATGTTGGCCAAAAACTGGGTTTTGGCGTGCAGGGCTTGCTCGGCTTCGTCCTTGGCGCGGCGCAGGTCGTCGTTCAGCGTTTTAAGCTCCGTAATGTCGCGGGCAATGCCCTCGGTACCGGCCGGGCCATCTTGCACCATGCGCGCGTTGATGAGTACACTAACCGGGTGCCCGTCTTTGTGGCGCATGTCAATCTCGTAGTTGCGCACTTCGCCCTCCTGCCTGATGGTTTGCAGCAAGGCGTCGCGGTCGGCGGGGTCCACGTAGTAATTGACGATGTGCGTGCCGATTACCTCGTGCGGCTCGTAGCCCAACATATCATGCACCGAGGGGCTTAGCAGCGTCAGAATGCCTTGGCCATCGGTGCGGTAGTACACGTCCTGGAACGACTCGAAAATGGCCCGGAATTTTTCTTCCTGCGCTGCCAGCTCCAGCTGCCCGCGTTTTTTGTCGGTGATGTCGTGCGCAATGCCCGAAATTTCCTCGAAGGTGCCGTCGTCGAGGTAAATCGGGTTGAGGTAGATTTCGCGCCAGGTATCGTGGCCGCGCACGTCGCGCAGGCGCACCTCGAAGCGCTGCGGCACGCCCTCGAAGGCGCGCGTGTAGTGCTCGATAAACAGCTGCCGCGCCTCTTCGTCCATCATGGCCAGGTCGGCGTGCCAGAGGTTGATGTTGAGGGCCGGGTGCACCCCGTTGCGGCGCAGGAAATACGCCGCGTAGTTGCGGTTGAACGAGGTAAGGCGCGACTTCAGATCCACCGACCACATCAAGTGCGTGCCGCTTTCGAAAATGGCGTTGAGGCGCGCGTTCTGCTTGTTGATCTGCACCTCGTTGCGCTTGCGCTCAATGGCCAGCGCCACCTGGTTCGAGATGAAGTGCAGAATCTCTAGGTCGGAGGGGGCGTAGGCCTCGCGGTTGGCGTAGTCCTGCACGGCAATCACGCCGATGATCCTATCGCCAATGCTCAGCGGCGAGCAAAGCATCACCTCCGGCATCAGCCCGTAGGCCGTAATGGTGCCGTCGGCAATGAGCATTTGCAGGTCCTCGCGCACCAGAATTTGCGGCTTGCCCGTGCGGATGATGTACTCCGACACCCCCGACGAAAACGGGCGCGTTACCATCGCCTTCTCGCCCTGGGAGTTCTGATCGACGAAGTACGCAAACTGCAGCTGCGTGCGGGCCTCGTCGCTGAGGGCGATGTAGAAGTTGTTGGTTTCGATGATCTTGCTCAGCTCGCGGTGAATGGCGCCGTACAACGAGTGCAGGTCTTTGGAGCTGATGGCCAGGTTGGCAATGCTGTAGTATACCTTCTGCAGGCGCTCGGCCTTGATGCGGTCGGTGATGTCGTGCAGAATGGCACGGGTGCTAACCGGCTCGCCTTCGTCCCAGTGGCAGGTAATAGAGCCAATGAGGTGGACCGGCTTGCCCGTTTTGGTCAGGAACACCGTTTCGAGCTTGTTCACCTTCTCGCCCTTGTACAGGTTGCGCAGCTGGTACAGCAGCTTGGCCTTGTAGTAGGGGTGCACCACATCACCTAGGGTCAGCTCCGAAAGCTCGTCGTCGTCGTAGCCCAGTTTTTCCTTCCAGGCTTTGTTCACGAACAAAAAGCGGTTGTCGACCGACAGGTTCTGGATCAGGTCGTGGGCGTTGTCGAGGAAATCCTGCAGGCGCGAGCGGTTGTCGGTCAGGGCCTTGGCCGTTACCTGGCGGTCGGTGGTGTCGTAACCGATAAAAAAGATGCCCCGGATTTCGCCGGTGGGCGTGTGGGCAAACTCGGAGTGCCAGAACAAGGTGCGCTTGTTGCCGTCGCGGCCCAGCAAGGAGCGCTCCACAAAATCGTAGAGCTTTTGCTGCTCCAGCGACATGCGGAAGGCGTGGCGGCGCGGCTCGCGCTCGGCCACCGGGGCAAACGTTTCGAAGTACTCCCGGCCAACAATCTCCTCGCGGGTGTAGCCCGTCAGGTGCTCAAAGTGCTCGTTGAAATCGGCAATGCGCGCGTTGCGGTCGAGCTCCAGGTAACACATGTTGGCCCGGCTCAGCACGTCGCGGAGCTGGTTGTGCAAATGCTCCACCGCAATGCGCTGCTTGTCGGTTTCGTTGTTGCGGCGCTGGGTGGTTACGTCGCGGGCCGTGAGCTGCACGATTTTGCGTTGGTCGGGCAGCTCCAGCCGGTGCACCGTCAGCCATACATCAACCTCGTTATGGCTGGTATCGGCCGCGTACCACACCCGCGAGGCCTGCTCGCCGGTGGCGGCGCAGTGCCGGATGGCCTCGCCCAAGTCGCTTTCGGCGGCCCAATGCGGCCCGGCGGCGGGCTGGGCACGCGTGAAGCTCATCAGGCCTGTTTCGAGCAGCCGCTCGCGCGAGGTACGCAGCAAATCCAAGGTGCGCTGGTTGCAGTCGAAAAGCCGGCCTTGCGCATCGTAGAGCAAAATGGCATCGAAGGCCCCGTCGAACAGGGCGCGGTACGTAGCGTAATCGGTGGCCGGCAAGGCCTGATCGGTTTGGAATGACATCGCAGTAACTACAGCTGCAGCGGCCCCTGGGTTGGGCCGTGGCCGGTGATAAGCAGGTTAACCGCTTAAATTTGTCAAATATATCCTAACCAAACACCCAATCGGGTGCGCCGGAAAAGGATGAATTTGTGCATCGCCGTGCGCCGTCTGCTTTTCGCCGTTACCTCCGACCTTACTTACGACCAGCGCATGCAGCGCATTTGTGCCTCGCTGGCGCAGCACGGCTATGGCGTGCGGCTGGTGGGGCGGCAACTGCCCAGCTCGCGCCCACTCGGCGCGCAACCCTTTGAACAAGTGCGGCTTCGCTGTTGGTTCAACAAGGGCAAGCTCTTCTACGCAGAGTACAACATCCGGCTGCTGCTGTACCTGCTGCGGCAGCGCGGCTGGCACGCCTACTGCGCCGCCGACCTCGACGCCGCGCTGCCGGTGTGGCTGCGGGCCCGCCTCGGCGGCCGGCCTTTTGTGTACGATGCCCACGAACTATTTACCGAAGTGCCCGAGGTGGTGGCCCGCCCGTGGGTGCAGCGCGCGTGGCGCGGGGTGGAGCAATGGGTGGTGCCCCGGGCCACGCTGGCTTACACGGTGGGACCGGCGCTGGCCCGGTGGTTTGGCCAGCGCTACGGGCGGCCGTTTGGGGTGGTGCGCAACATCAGCCGCCTAGGTGCCGACGCGCCCGCCAGCGCCCCGGCAGCCGGCTATATCCTGTACCAAGGCGTGCTGAACGTGGGCCGCGGCCTCGAGGCGTTGCTTGATGCCATGCCCGCGGTTGAGGGCCGGCTGGTGATTTGCGGCGAGGGTGACCTGTCGGCCCAGCTGCGCCAGCGCGCCGCCGACCTAGGGCTGCTGGCCAGCGGCAAGGTGGCGTTTCGGGGGTACGTGGTGCCGGCCGAGCTGCGCCAGGTAACCCTAGGTGCTGCCGTGGGCATTAGCGTGCTCGAGCACCTAGGGCTCAGCTACTATTACTCCTTGGCCAACAAGTTTTTTGATTACCTGCACGCCGGTGTGCCGCAGCTGATTTCGCCGTTTCCGGAGTACCTGGCCCTGAACGACGCCTACCAGGTGGCCGAAGTGGTGCCGCACCTGACGCCCGAATGCTTGGCCGCCGCGCTCAACCGCCTGCTGCGCGATGCGCCCGAACGCCGCGCGCAGCTGGCCTGTAACTGCCAGCTGGCCCGCCTGGAGCTTAACTGGCAGCACGAAGAAACCGAACTGCTGCGCCTGTACGAGGCGCTTTGGCTTACCGCGGGGCCTCAACCCGTAACTGCATGAGCAAACAAGCAACCCCGCCGCTGCTGCTGGTAGTAGCCGGCCCCACGGCCGTGGGCAAAACGGCATTGTGCGTGCGCATGGCGCAGCATTTGGGCACCGAGGTGGTATCGGCCGATGCGCGCCAGTTCTTCCGCGAAATGAGCATCGGCACGGCCAAACCCACCGCCGCCGAAATGCAGGGCGTGCCGCACCATTTCATCGATTCGCACTCGGTGGAGGAGGAGTACAGCGCCGGCCGCTACGAAGCCGATTGCCTGCACCTGTTGCAGCAGCTGTTTCAGCGCCACCGGGTGGTTGTCCTCACGGGCGGCTCGGGCTTGTACCTGCAGGCCATTACCGATGGTTTCGACGACCTGCCGCCCGCCGACCCCGCCGTGCGCGCGCAACTGCAGCAGCAGCTCGAGGAACAGGGCCTGCCCGCCCTGGTAGCCCAGCTGGCCGAGCTCGACCCGGTATGCCACGAGCGCATCGACCGCCAAAACCACGTGCGCGTGCTGCGGGCCCTGGAGGTGACGCTAAGCACCGGCCGGCCTTTCAGCGCCTTCCACGGCAGCAGCCCCAAAGCCGAACGCCCGTTTGAGGTGCTGAAAGTGGCCCTCAGCCGCGAGCGGGACGAGCTGTACCAGCGCATTGATTTGCGCGTGGATCAGATGCTAACCGAAGGCTTGCTCGACGAAGTGAAAGCCCTGGTGCCGCACCGCGAAAAGCAGGCGTTGCAAACCGTGGGCTACCAGGAAATCTTTGGTTTTCTGGACGGCGCCTACGACTGGGCCGAGGCCGTGCGCCTGCTCAAACGCAACACCCGCCGCTACGCCAAGCGCCAGCTTACCTGGCTGCGCCGCGACCCGGCCTACCATTGGCTACACCCCGATGAGGCCGAAGCCTGGCTACGCGCCCACCTAGCCCAGCGCACCTAGGCGCTTGCTTGCCCTAGGTGCCAGCCCGGGCAGCAAGCCAAAGGGGCTAGAATTGCCGGCCCAATTACAGTTGCAGGCTAGCGAGCGAGTTGCCGAAGGTGTCGTTCTGGAACGCGCTTTTGCCGCCTACGAGCCAGCTGCGGTTGCTGCCCACGGCCAAGTCGAGGTTCAACGAAAACAGGTAGCCGGCCAGCAAGCCTTGCTCGTGGTCGAAATCGATGTAGCTGGTGTTGGTGGCCCAATTGATGCGGGTGCTGGGCGCGCCGTAGCGGTTGGAGTAGCCCGCGTAGCCGCCCAAGGCCACGGCAAACAGCACGCGGCGGTAGTTGCCCAGCGGGTGCACGTACACAGCTCCTGCTTCAGGTGGGCGGCCTGGTAGCTCGCTGCGTAGGGCACCGTTATGCCAGGCGTGCCGGGCCGGTCGGGGTTGTACACGGTGGCCTCGTTTTGGCGGTTGCCGCCCAACAGCGCCACGCGCGTGCCCAAGCCCAGGTAGCGGCCCAGCAGCGGGCGGTATTCTGCCTGCGCTTTTAGCGTCATCTAGTCGCCGGTACCCATGCCGGCCGAGCCCGCGCCTAGGTGCCACGAGGCCCGGGGCGGGGCAGGAGCAACTGGCTCGGGGGGTAGCTGTTGGGCCAGAGCAGGCGCGGCGGCACCTAGGGCCAGCAGCAGGGCGTAGGGGTAATTCATTTAGCTAAATGCGAAAAGCCGGTAAAGCAACGGGGCCCAAGGTGGGCGACGTTGCTTTACCGGCTTGCGCGGCGGCGTGGCAGTTTGCTACACCGACAAAATCTCCACCATGCGCATAAAGCCCTGGTTGATGAGCTTTTTCTTGTAAATAGTGTCGTGGAAAGGGGTGTACACCAGCTTGCGGTCGACGATGCCGGCCATTACGTTGCGCATGCCGTTCACCAAACCCTCCACGGCCGCAATGCCAATTTGCGAAGCCAGCAGGCGGTCGGCTGCCGAGGGGGCCCCGCCGCGCTGAATGTGGCCGATAACCGTTACGCGGGCGTCCATTTCCGGAATGGCCTCCTTCACTTTGTTGGCAATGATGGTGGCGTTGCCTTCCTCGTCGCCCTCGGCTACGATGATCAGGAACGACGACTTTTGGCGCTTGCGGGCGGTTTGCAGCGTTTCGATAACCGTATCGATGCTTTGCTGCTGCTCGGGCACCAACACAATTTCGGCCCCGCCGCCAATGGCGCACGGAATGGCAATGTAGCCCGAGTCGCGGCCCATTACCTCCACAAAAAAGGCGCGGTCGTGCGAGTCGGCCGTGTCGCGGATTTTGTCGATGGCGTCGAGCGCCGTGTTCACGGCCGTGTCGTAGCCAATGGTGTAATCGGTGCCGTAGAGGTCGTTGTCGATGGTGCCGGGTGCCCCTACGGTCGGAATGCCGAACTCCTCTTCAAACTTCATGGCGCCGGTAAAAGTACCGTTGCCGCCGATGGCCACGAGGCCCTCGATCTTGTGGTTCACCAGCTGATCGAACGCCTGTTGGCGGCCCTCCTTCGTCATGAACTTCTGCGAGCGAGCCGACTTAAGAATGGTGCCGCCGCGCTGCACGATGTTGGCCACCGAGGTGGTGTCGAGCCGCACGATTTCGCCTTTGATCATGCCGGAGTACCCGCGCATAATGCCGTAAACTTCGATGCCGTGGTAGAGGGCCGTGCGCACCACGGCGCGGATGCACGCGTTCATGCCGGGCGCGTCGCCGCCGCTCGTAAACACTCCGATGCGTTTCATGCTAGTAAGAAGGGCAGAAAAACGGGCCGATTGGCGGCCCGTTCAGGTGTGGCAATGTAAAGCAACTACTAACCGGTACGGCGGGTTGCTGATTTAAGCCTGCAAATATGCGCCATTATTTGACAGTTTTTTTTCGGCTTGCGTATGCAGAGCTAGGAGGGAAAAGATAAATTAACATCGCCCTCGTAGCCAACCGGCTTGGCCGCGGGTTGGCACTAGCCAGCTAGGCTTTTGGTGCGGCCGTTCTCCTTCACCGTTTCTCTTCCCACCGTATGTTTGGTTTCTTCGAAAGCGAACAAAGCAAGAAAGTACGCAGCCACATTCACAACCTGGCTTCGCTGGCCCGCGTCGACGGGCACATCGACGAGCGGGAGATGAATTTCCTGGTGTCGGTGGGGAAGAAAAACGGGCTGAGCTCGAGCGATGTGCGCAGCGTGGTGGCACAGGCGCAGCAGCATAGCCTTACGCTGCCCGACAACGACTCCGAGCGCTTCGACCAAATCTTCGACCTGGTGGACATGATGCTGGCCGATGGCGTGGTGGACGACAACGAAATGGATTTTTGCATCGACATGGCCGAGAAGCTGGGCTTCCGCAAAGCCATTGTGGGCGTGCTGGTGCGCAAAATATCCATGGGCGTGCGCGACGGCCTGCCCCGCGAACAAATCAAGACCGAATCGGAAGCCTTCCTGAATTTCAAAGGCGAAGGCACCGCCGCCCACGGCCGCGGCCTATAGTTGGCTGCGGCGTACCTAGGGCTTACTATACAGTCATCCTGAGCAAAGCGAAGGACCTTACCACCGCTGAACAAGTCGTTGCTACGATTTTCGTTCTCGCGTGATAAGGTCCTTCCTGCGTCAGGATGACAGATGAAAGCAAGCGTCGCGGCTTGCGGCGCTTGCTACTGCCGGGCTACTGCATCAATGGCCCGCAGCAAGGCCGCGCAGGCGTAGTCGATTTCGTCGTCGGCGATGGTGAGGGGCGGGGCCAGGCGCAGCGAGTTGTCGCAGAACAAAAACCAGTCGGTAAGTATGCCTTCGTGCGCGAGGGCGTGGTCGATGATGGGCTTCAGTACCGCAAACGACTCAAACTCCACAGCCATCATCAGTCCCTGGCCGCGCACCGCCCGAATGGCCGGGTGCACCAGCTGCTGCCGGAAGCGCGCGGCTTTGCCAGGTACGCCGGCCAGCAGGTTGTCGTCGAGGATAGTGCGCAGCGTGGCCAGCGAGGCCGCGCACGACACGGGGTGGCCGCCGAAGGTGGTGCAGTGGCCCAGGATGGGGTTCGTCTTGAAGCCCTGCATGATTTCCTGGCGCGAAATGAATGCCCCGATGGGCATGCCGCCGCCCATGCCTTTGGCCGTAAGCAGAATATCGGGCTCGATGCCAAATTGCTCGAAGGCCCAGAACGTGCCCGTGCGGCCAAAACCGCACTGAATTTCGTCCAAAATCAGCAGCGCGCCCACTTGGGTGCAGCGGCGGCGCAGGTGCCCTAGGTAGTCGTGCAGGGGCACGCGCACGCCGGCTTCGCCCTGTACCGTTTCCACGATTACGGCGGCCGTGCGCGTGGTAATCAGCTCGAGGTCGGGCAGGTGGTTGTAGCGGATGTGGCGCACATCGGGCAGCAGGGGGCGGTAGCTGCGCTTAAAGCCCTCGGAGCCGTTTACCGACAAGGCGCCCTGCGTGGAGCCGTGGTAGGCGTTGTGGCAGCTGATGAGCTCGGTGCGGCCGGTGTGGCGCTTGGCCAGCTTAAGCGCGCCCTCCACAGCCTCGGTGCCCGAGTTCACGAAGTACACGTTGTCGAGGGCCGGGGGCAGGGTTTGGTGCAGGGCGTGGGCCAGCTCGGCCGGCGGCGCCTGTACCAACTCGCCGTACACCATCAGGTGCAAGTACTTATCGAGCTGCTGCTGAATGGCTTGCAGTACGCGCGGGTGGCGGTGCCCCACGTTGCTCACGCCAATGCCCGAAATCAGATCGAGAATGCGGCCGCCGTCGGGCGAGTACATCCACACGCCTTCGGCGCGCTCAATTTCGAGCAGCAACGGAAAGTCGGACGTTTGGGCCTGGTGGCGCAAAAAAAGCTGGCGGGGAGTAAGCATAAGCGTGCAGAACGAGCCCGCAAAGTTACCCCACCCAAGGCATAACCGCGCCGCCAGCGCCCGGTACCTAGGGCAAAACAAACAAGGCGCCCCCAGCGGGGCGCCTTGTTTGTGGAGTGCGAGCAGCGGAGTTAATCGTCGTTGGTGGCGGCTTGGGCAGGGCGGTTGTCGAGGCGCTTGATAAGGGCGCGGGTAAACTCGCGTTCGGCCTGCTGCAGCTGGGCCACCTGGCGCAGGGTAATTACCTTCTCAAAACGGGCCACATACTCTTTGTCGAGGTTCAGCTCGTTCTGGCGCATGGCAAACTGCTGGTTGAGCGCCGCCCGAATGTCTTTGTCGCTCATGGCGGAGTAATCGGTGCCGCGGCGCGCCTCGCCGGCCTGGCGGCGCAGGGCCCGGCGCTTTTCGGTGTACTCGTTGAACAAGGGCCAGAAGCGCTGCGACTGTTCGGGCGTGAGGGCCAGTTTTTCGGTGATGTAGGCCACGCGGGCGCTTTCGAGGCGCTCCATGCGCGGGCCGTTGCCGGGGCCACCGGGCCGCTGTGCCATGGCGGGCGCGCCGGCACCTAGGGCCAGCAGCACAAGCAGCGGGTAGAGCAATCGAAAAAGCTTCATATCAGGAGAAAGGAGTTGCAAAGATGGGCTTAGAGGTAAACATCCACGCTGGGCTGCTCGTCGAGGGCGGCTTCGAGCTCGGCGCGCGAGGTGCCGGGCAAAAACGTGGCCGTCAGGTCGCGGTCGGCCACGGGCGTTTCCGACAGGTCCTGCAGCGTCAGGCGCTCATCGTGGGTGAGCAGGTACTGCACCACCTCGGCGTGCGGCACGGCCGCCAACGCCTGCGCCGACCTAGGCGCCACGGCCGCCGCCGGGCCAGCGGCGTAGCGCGCCGGGCCGTTGGTAAGCCAAAACGCGCCCACAAAAGCCACCAGCACCAGCGCCGAGGCCAGGGCTGTGCGCAGCGGCGCGCTAAGCGCCGCCAGCCAGCCAAACAGCGGCGCTGCCTCGGGTTCGGCGGGGCGCACGCGCTGCATCACGCGCAGCGGCAGCTTATCGAAGTAGTCCTCGGGCGGCGCGGCCAGCGGGGGCTGCCGCCGGGGGTGGTCGTCGAGGCGAAAAGGCATTTTCATATCGGTTAGAGGGCCGCAAAGCCCCGAGGTTTAATGGCTGGCTTCGTTTACGTATTGCTCGATCTTCTTGACGGCGTGGTGGTACGATGCCTTAAGGGCGCCCACGCTGGTGCCGGTAACCTCGGCCATTTGCTCGTAGGGCATTTCGTCGTAGTAGCGCAGGTTAAACACCATGCGCTGCTTGTCGGGCAGGCGCAAAATGGCTTTCTGCAACTTCAGCTCCACCTCGTCGGCGGCCAAGGAGTCGTCGGCCTCGAGCTTGGCCGAAAGCTCGGCGCCCACATCGTTGAGCGGCAGGAAAAACTTGCGCCGCTTGCTCTGCAAAAAGTTAAGGCATTCGTTGGTGGCAATGCGGTAAATCCAAGTGTAGAGCGAGGCGTCGGCGCGGAAGTTCTCGAGGTTGTTCCACACCTTCACGAACACGTCCTGCACCAGGTCGTCGGCATCGTCGTGGTCGATTACCATTTTGCGCACGTGCCAGTACACCCGCTGCTGGTACTTGCGCACCAGTTGGTTGAAGGCCACGTTGCGCGCAGCGGGGTCCCGAAACTTGAGGAGGATTTCCTGGTCTTCCAAACGGGCGAGGGGAGAAGTGGGAGAGGCGGTTGGCGTGTGCGGGGTTAGACGCAAGCCACCCGGCTGGGTTTAACTGGTGCGCCAGAAATTGTTATTCGCCTGTGCGGCCGACCCCACCAGCCTTGCCGCCGCGCGGCGGTCAAGCGCGCCACCGCTTGCCAGTGCCTGGCACCCGATGGGCAAATTTTGCGGTCGGCAAATAACGGTTGCTTCGGGCAGGGTTGTTTTACTTGCAGGCCGCTATCTGCATCCGGCCACTAACACTTCTTTCTTCAAGCAACCCATGCGTAAACTAATTGTCCTGCTGATTGCCCTCGTGGCCACGGCCTGCCGGCATGAGCCCAAAGGCGTCGAAGTTTCGTTTGCGGTAGTGGCAGAGGCGTACCAGGCGGGCGAGCTTAAGAAGCTGAGCTACAGCGAAGCCGACAACCTGGTGCTGGCCGAACCCACCCGCGAAGCCCTGAATACCTACAAGTATTCGGACATGATGGACTATTCTTCGGGCAAAGGGCAAATAAAATAAGTCCAGGAGCTCAGGCTTAAGGTAAAAGTCGTTTCGTTGGCTGATTTCACCCGCGAAATGGAAAAGGCCACGGGCCGCCGGCCGGTTGTTGAAATCCTGAAGTAGGGCCCGCCGGAGCAAGAAGTCGCGCAAGGTGGCCCTAGGTGCCGCTTGTGGCCCGCCGCGGCAGGGGCCGGTTGCGCCGGGCAGCCAGCGTGGCATACCCAGCAGCCCAATGCCGTTCTACCGCGCCCAGCAAGCCCGCTGCCCAAGCTTTATGGCAGAGTTAGGTATAGTCAGCCCAGATAGTTGTGGCCTGTTGTGTTTCATAAGTAGTTAAGAGAGTGTATATTGATAGTGCCTGCCCGGCGCTGGCCGGGGCAGCGTGGCCAAAGCGCAAGCACAGGCGGCAGTTGCAGGCGTATGGTTTCGGAAGACTAATCAGCTCGGCTTTATGCTCCGATTCCGCATCACATCGGGTTATGCGTTGGCGCTGCTGGCGCTCATGTTTTTCACCCAGGAGGTGCGCATGAGCTTGCGGATGCTTCTGATGCGTGCGATGTGCGGCTGCTGGGGCAACCGCACGTTCAGCGAGTGGGAGAGTTGCAGTAGCTGCGCCGCCACCGAAGCCGGCCAACTGGGCGCCCAGGCCCTAGGTGCCAGCTTGCCCTACCTGCAAATGTGGCTGGGCTACCAGCTGCTCGCCGAAAACCACCATGCCCGCACGCGGGCGGTTGGCTTGGCGCTGGTGTTTGCCAGTCTGCCGCTGGCCCGCCTGAGCTCGGCCACACTCGCCGCAGGCCCCGAAACCCACCTGATGCGGCAGCTACTGGGCGAGTGGGGCGCCAGCTGGCTGGCGGCCATTTTGCTGGTGCTGCTGCTGGTGGTGCCGCCTGCCATTCGGGCCCACGATGCCCTGCTGCACCCCAAGCGCGGCGCCCTGTTTCTGGGCCTGCTGCTGGTGCCGTTGGCGGCCAACGCGGTAGTGGTTACGGGCGTGCTCGATCCGTTGCTGCGCTCGGGTGTGCTGGCCGGCTACGGACCAATGCATGCGCCTTGGCTGGCCTTGCTGTGGCTTTGCGTGCTAGGAGTGGTGCTGGTGGCCTCGTGCCGCTGCCTGCGCCTGGGCGACGAAGCCAGCAATATTTCGCTGTTTCGGCACCAGCGAAGCTCGGGGCTGGCCTGAGCAACTACCCGTCGCAGGCGCAACGGCAGCGCTTCGGTGCTTGCCAAACCGGCTGCAAGCCCGCCATGCACCGCCCGGCACGGATAAGAGCCAGCCCCGTAAACATGGTTTCAGCGGTGATGGGCAGCACCACAGACTATTTGCGACGTTTGGCGCGGGCTAGCAGGCAAGCCCTCTAAAAAGGCAACGCCCCCAACCACCTAGGGGCCGGGGGCGTTGCGTGCCGCAAGATGAGCCAGACAGCTTACTTGCGGCGGCTGATTACTTTCTCAACGGCCGCTACAATGGCGGCTTCGTTCAGGCCGTATTTCTCCATCAGCTGATCAGGCGTACCCGATTCGCCGAACGAGTCGTTCACGGCTACCATTTCCAGCGGCAGTGGCTCCTCGCGGGCCAGCAGCTGGGCAATGCTGTCGCCGAGGCCGCCGTGCATCTGGTGCTCCTCGGCCGTTACCACGCAGCGCGTTTTGCGCACCGATTGCAGCACCGCTTCCTCGTCGAGTGGCTTAATGGTGTGGATGTTGATGATTTCGGCGTTAATGCCTTTCTCCGCCAGCAAGTGTCCGGCCAGGATGGCTTTCCAAACCAAGTGGCCCGTGGCGAAGATGCTCACGTCGGTGCCTTCGTTTAGCATCAGGGCTTTGCCGATTTCAAACTTCTGATCGGCCGGGGTGAAATTGGGCACCACCGGGCGGCCAAAGCGCAGGTACACCGGGCCTTCGTAATCGGCAATGGCCAGGGTGGCGGCTTTGGTTTGGTTGTAGTCGCAGGGGTTGATGACGGTCATGCCGGGCAGCATCTTCATCATGCCAACATCTTCCAGAATCTGGTGCGTGGCGCCGTCTTCACCTAGGGTAAGGCCAGCGTGCGAAGCGCAGATCTTCACGTTCTTGCCCGAGTAGGCAATGCTCTGGCGAATCTGGTCGTACACGCGGCCCGTGCTGAAGTTGGCGAAGGTGCCCGTAAAGGGAATTTTGCCACCGATGGTGAGGCCTGCCGCCAGGCCCATCATGTTGGCCTCGGCAATGCCTACCTGAAAGAAGCGCTCTGGAAAATCCTTTACAAAGGCGTCCATTTTCAAAGAACCAATCAGGTCGGCGCACAGGGCTACCACGTTGGGGTTGGTTTGGCCAAGCTCGTGCAAGCCAGCGCCGAAGCCGGAGCGGGTGTCTTTCTTCTCGGTGTACGGGAAATCTTTCATGTATGGGGTTGGGAGAGGGTTTCTAAATGAGTTCGAACAAACCCCCTCCTCAGACGAGGAGGGGATGCGGCAATTTACCGCCGCTGGGGTGGTTGACGACGTTGCTGACGTCCATACACCTAGGGCTGACCATTGAACAGATAATGCTTCGCTGCAAGTCTGCAGCTGCATTACGTTTGCGCATTAGGCACGAGGTGAATGCACGAGCGAAGTTGGTTCTGGCGGCGCGGACGCCCGTCAACCACCCCAGCCGCAGCCGGAGGCTGCGGCGTCCCCTCCTCATCTGAGGAGGGGAGTTGGTGCACGTCAAATTCATTCATCACTTGCCAAAAATGCTGACCGAAGTGGTTTGCCCACTACGGATGGTAAAGCTGCGCACATCGGTGAACTTGCTGCCGGTGGCCGTGCTGGTGCGGAACACCAAGCGGTAGTTGCCGGGCTGCATCGTCAGGTTGACTTTGCTGCTGGCGTTATCAGCTAAGGTGTATACCCAGGTTTGGGTGTCGTCCTGGTTTAGGCGGTAAATGCTGCCGTAGCCTTTCAAATCCGACAGGATGTTAAGCGTGCCAGGGGCATCGTACGTCACCACGGTTTCCTGGCCTTGCCGGATGCTCACGCGCCGAAACTGCCTGGGCAAGGTCAGAATTTCAACCTCGTAGTTGCCCGTCAGCAGCTTTTGCTTGCTGCCGAAGGGCCTTGACACCAACGTGGCCGGGTTGCCTTGCATGCGCACCACGGCGTGCATGGTGCCGTAGGGATTGGGCGTAAGCTGCGGGTTTTGCAGGTGGAGGGTGCCTTGCGGAGTTTTGAAGCTCAGCACGTTGGCTTTGCCCGGCTTGATAGGCAAATTGGCCTGCCGCACCGGCGGCACCGTGTTGATGACCAAATCGTAGGATTGCAGCGGGTCGACATCGAGCACATCGGCCTGGCCTTTGGCGTCGCGCCAGTGTACGTAGTTGTACTCGGGCGTGTCGGTGAGGCTGTTCAGGAAAGTCAGGTTCACGTTCGACTCCACGGGCCGGCCGTTCTCGTCCGTCAGGTTCACGGCCACCGTGGTTTTGGCCAGGGTTTGGGCGATAACGTCGTTGAGGATGGTCCGGAAGGTCTTCACATCGGCCGCGTTGTAGTACTGCCCCAGGCACTCCAGCTGCTTGCCAAAATCGCGCTCGGCGCCAATGCCAATCACAAACGGCTTCAGGAAGATGCGCTTGCGCTGCAAGGCCAGCGAAGTGGCGCACGGGTCGCCTTTGCACGACTCCAGCCCGTCGGTAATTAGAATGAGCACGTTGCGCGAGGTTTTTTCCGACGGAAAATCCGACGCCGACTGCATCAGCGAGTACGTAATGGGCGTGTTGCCTTGCGGCTTCAGCTCCTGTAGCTTTTGCTTGATGGCGGCCGCATTCTTGCGCGCAAAGGGCACTTCCAACCGCGAGTCTTCGCAGTTATTTTCGTCTTTATCGTGCAAGTGGCCGTAGGCGCGCAAACCCAGCTCGAGGTTGGGGTAGGCGTTGAGCGAATCGGCCATGCGGGCCAGCAAGCGTTTGGCTACGTTCCAGCGCGGCTCGCCTTCCCACGGCGCCAGCATCGAGCCCGAAGCATCGAGCACGAACAGAATGCGCGTGGTTTTGGGCTGGCTTTGCGGCCCAGCTTGCTGGGCGCGCAAAGGCTGGCCGGCCAACAAGCCGGCAACAACCAAAAACCAGAGAAAGAGCGTGCGAAGTAACATGCGGTGGAGGCCGGGGCTGCTCCTACAAAGTACAGGGTAGGAGCAGCTTAACCTAGCATTGACAAGCGCCGAAAGCAGAACTATTAACTAACGCCAAGCGCCCGGTAATCGTCTGGGCCGATGCCTTTCGGAGGCTTAGTAATCGGAGTTTTGTTCAACCTCGAGCTGCTGCAGGGCTTTCTCCAACTGCTCGTCGTTCGGGGCTACGCCGTGCCACTTGTGCGAGCCCATCATGTAATCGACGCCGAAGCCCATTTGGGTATCCATCAGCAGCATTACGGGCTTGCCTTGGCCGAGCAGCGATTGGGCTTGCTCCAGCGCCGGCAGCAGCGTTTCGAACTGGTTGCCATCGGCTTCGATTACTTGCCAGCCAAAGGCTTCGAACTTGGCGCGCAAATCACCTAGGCCGCCCACTTTGTCGGTGGGGCCGTCGATCTGCTGGCCGTTGCGGTCGACCACCGCAACCAGGTTATCCACCTTGTGGTGCGGGGCGTACATGGCGGCTTCCCAAATCTGGCCTTCTTCCAGCTCGCCGTCGCCCATCAGCACGTACACGGTGCGGTCGTCGTTGTTCAGCTTTTTGGCTTGCGCCGCGCCAATGGCTACGCTCAGGCCCTGGCCCAACGAGCCCGAGGCCACGCGCACGCCGGGCAAGTGCTCATGCGTGGTGGGGTGGCCCTGCAGGCGCGAATCGAGCTTGCGGAAGGTAGCCAGCTCGCTTACCGGGAAGTAACCCGAGCGGGCCAGCACCGAGTAAAACACCGGCGAAATGTGGCCGTTCGAGAGGAAGAACAGGTCCTGGCCCACGCCGTTCATGTCGAAGGGCTCGGGCGTGTGCTTCATGAACTTGAAGTACAAGGCCACCAGCAAATCGGTGCAGCCCAGCGAGCCGCCGGGGTGGCCCGAGTTTACGGCGTGCACCATGCGCACGATGTCGCGGCGCACCTGCGCGGCTATTTGCTTAAGCTCGGTGATGGAGCGGGTCGCCGTGGCTTCGGCGGGAGAAGAAGAAGCTGACATAGAAAGTAAGTAGGGAATTCGAATCCGTGAGGGCTGCCTGCGGCGCCTTATGCGGCATAGCGGCGGCCAAGGTTGCAAGAGTTGGGGCTAGGCCAAGTGGCCCTAGGTGCTGGCAAAAATCGGCAGTGGCTGGCACCTCGCCAAAACCAAACCGGCGGGCCTACAAGAGGTCCGCCGGCGGCTGAAATTACTTGAGCAATTGAGCAGCGTGGTTCTTGGTATCGGGTCGGCGGATGATGCGCTCCACGCGGCCCTCGGCATCGATCAGGAAGGTGGTGCGCACCACGCCCCAGTAGGTGCGGCCGTAGTTTTTCTTTTCCTGCCACACGCCGTACGCTTGGGTTAGCTGCTTATCGGGGTCGGCCAGGAGCTGAAAAGGCAACTCGTACTTCTGGGCAAAGCGCTGGTGCGACCCCTCGGTATCGGGGCTGACGCCCAAAACGGTGATGCCGGCAGCTTTCAGCTCCGTCTCGCCATCGCGCAGCGAGCAGGCTTGGGCCGTGCAGCCGGGGGTGTCGTCTTTGGGGTAGAAGTACAGGGCCACG
Source organism: Hymenobacter oligotrophus (assembly GCF_003574965.1). Classification (NCBI taxonomy): domain Bacteria; kingdom Pseudomonadati; phylum Bacteroidota; class Cytophagia; order Cytophagales; family Hymenobacteraceae; genus Hymenobacter; species Hymenobacter oligotrophus. The sequence continues at coordinate 722,777 of NZ_CP032317.1, forward strand.
CGCTGGCCGCGCAAATCGGAAAGGCGCACGGTGTAGCCGTGTTGGTCTTGCGACGCGAAGTCGGGGGCTTGGTCGCCGGGGATCAGCGTAATCATCGGGGCAAAGGTAAAAGCCTTAGCCAGATGTAGCGCCTCCTGGGTGCCGGGCGGCACCGGCACCGGCGGCACCTAGAGCTGGTTGGCCTCGAGTTGCTCGGTGTAAATCAGCTTGCCGACCGGGAAACCCTTTTGCCGGGCTACCTCCACGAGGTTGTGCAACGTGGGCAGCGCGAGGTGCGGTTTGCGGGCGAGTATCCAGAGGGCTTTGCGATTGGGCGTCCCCACCAGGGCAAACTGGTACTCTGGGTCGAGCGTCAGAATCCAGTAGTCGCCCTCGAAAGGCCACTGAAACTGCACTTTCAGCTTGGCGTTGGTGGCGGTATCCACCACCCGGGCTACGCCGTGCACGTCTTCGGCGGGGCCGTACACCGAGTTTTTGCGGCAAGTGTTCTTCACCTCAAGGCGGCCATCGGGCAGGGGGCGGTACTCGGCCGTTACGTTGGTGCAGCGCCTCTCGTAGCGTTGCGGCAGCCGCGCTATTTCGTACCACAAACCGGCGTAGCGGTGCAAATCGACGTGCGGCACGGTACTCAGCTCGGGGAGTTTGCGGCGGGTAAGCGCGTACACCGCCGCTCCGGTAGCAAGCGCGGCCGCGGCGGCCGTCAACAGGCCAGGCTTACGGATGTTGGGCGTAGTCATGAAAGAAGGGGTGTGGTTTGGGGCTTCGGGTGCCAGCCCTAGGTACGTTGGGGCGGCGTTTACGTTAGGCCTACCGGGCACCTTGCGCAGCAAGCCCAACCACACTGGCGCACAAGAAAAAAGCGGAGCCGGGGCTCCGCTTTTTGTCGGTTAAAGCTGAAAAGTGAGGGTCTTTTCGTTGCCGGCCTGATCGGTGATGTGCAGGCGGGCGGTGCCGCGCAAAGGCGGACCTAGGGTGTCTTCGCGCTCCGTAAACAGGGTGGCGTTTTTGTGCTCGAAGCGCAGCCGCTTAAACTGCCCGTTGATTTCGAGGCGGTAGCTGGCCAGGCCCGAGAGGTCGTCGCCTACTTTGAACACCAGCCCGCCGTAGCCCTTGCTCACCAGCCTGGCCGACGGGGCCGTGGTATCGGCCAGGATGCGGTACTGACCTAGGATTTTGGTGGAGAAGGAAACGGCTTCGTCCTCCCACTTGGCGCCTTGGTAAATGCGCCCGTTGCCGCGGATGAGGTACACCGCCGAGCGACGCTTATCGGCCACGGGTACTTCGGGCTTTAGCGTTACGCGAATGGGCGCCAACAGCGGCGTACGTGGGTTTTGCACCGTCCAGAGGCCGTTTTTGTAGCTGGTTTGCAGGTACAGCGTGTCGAACAGCGTGTTGGGGCCGAAGGCGATGTTTAGGTACTGGTTCGAGAACAGCTGCTCGGTTTGGGCCGGTATGGCCGCTACCCGATCGAAGCGCTGCGCCAGCCGAATACCCGGAAAACGCATGGAATCGGGCAGGCCGGCGCGCAAATCGTAGAGGTACACCGTGCGGCTTTGGTCGGTGTAGCTCGGCTTCAGCTGCAGCTGGCGGTTGCCGCGCAGCAGCGTTAGGTTGGGCGCCTGGCGGGCGGTGTCGTCGGCGGTTACGCGCAAAATGTTGCGCAGCACATCGTAGCGCAAGGTGGGCTTGCGCACCGCGGCCGAGCGCGTTTGCCAGTACTCGGATGCTACGCCGCGCAGCACCATGCGCAAAGGCGTGGAGTTGCCGTACGAGTCGGAAAGGCGCATTTCAATGGTATAAACCTTGCCGGGCTCGGTGCGCAGGCGGCCTTTGCTGGGGCCGGTTTGATAAATGGGCAGGGTGTTGCCTTCGTCGACCCACAGCTTTTCCATCGTTCTACGGGTCGTCATCATGTACTCGTAGTCGGTGTGGTGGTTTACCTGCCGGGTTTCGTCGGGGAAGCCCACGCCGTTGATGGCGTGCGTGTAGTGCGGCTCTCCGTTCACGCGCACCTCCACCCGCTGAATGCCGTTTTTGTTCCAGGCGTTGTCGAACCGGTCGAAGCCCTGCAGCAGCAGCCCCACCGTGCCCGACACCGGAATGGTATCGGCCACGGCAAAACCCGCGGTGATGGTGCCGGTGGGGGCAAACAACCGCTTCTCGAAGCGGCCCTGCACGCGGCTATTAATGCTGAGCGGCTCCACGGCCGTCATCACGGCGGTGGGCGGTATGTGGTCCTGAATTTCGGCAAAGCCACCCCACTGCAGCGGGTTCAGCTGCGTGTCTTTGGCGTCGCGCACCTCCCAGTGCAGGTGCGGGCCCGCCGAGCCCCCGGTGTTGCCCGACAGGGCCACCACGTCGCCGCGCTTCACCTCAAACTCGCCGGGCTTAAAAAACAGCTCCAGCTCGTAGGTCTGCTTTTCGTACTGGCGCTTGAGCAGCTCTTGCGCCACCGGGCCTTTAAACTGATTGAGGTGGCCGTACACCGTTACCAGCCCGTTGGGGTGGGTGATGTAGAGCACGTTGCCGTAGCCGAACGACGACTGCTTCAGACGCGAAATGTAGCCATCGGCCGAGGCGTACACGGGCAAGCCCACCACGCCGTCGGTTTTGATGTCGAGCCCGCCGTGAAAGTGATTGGGGCGCAGCTCGCCCATGCTGGCGGCCAGCAAGTTGGGCTTGCCGGGCTTGATGGGAAACAGGAAGTAATCCTTCGGTACCGAAACGCTGTCGGGCGGCGCTGCGGCTGTTTGGGCGGCCGCGGGCTTGTCGCCTTTATCGGTATCGGTGGTGCAGGCCGAGGGGGCCGCCGAGGCAAGCAACAGCATGGCTGGGCCAGCCAGCAACCAAGTAGAGAGCAGGCTATTCTTCAGCACAATCAACAAACAACGTTTAACCAACTCCTCTTTACTTCACGGCTACTTCGAGCAGCTTTTCGTCTTCGATGTAGCCCGTAAGCTGGTCGCCTACTTTGATGGGGCCCACGCCGCTGGGCGTGCCGGTAAAAATCAGGTCGCCCATTTTCAGGGTGATAAAGCGCGACACGTAGCTGATGATTTTGTTGAAATCGTGCAGCATCATGCCGGAGTTGCCCTGCTGGCGCACCTCGCCGTTTACCTCCAGCCGGAAGTTGATGTTCTTCGGGTCGGCAAACTCCGATACGGGCTTGAAGGTGGTGCCTAGGGGCGCCGAGCCATCAAACCCCTTGGCAAGGTCCCAGGGCAGGCCTTTGCTTTTGGCTTTGCTTTGCAAGTCGCGGGCCGTCAGGTCGAGGCCCAGGCCAACGGCATCGTAGTAGGTGTGGGCAAAATGCTCCTCGATGTGGCGGCCGTTTTTGCACACGCGCAGCACCAGTTCAATTTCGTGGTGGATGTCCTGCGTGAACTCGGGGTAGAAAAACGGCATGCCACGCTGCAGCAGGGCCGTATCGGGTTTCAGGAAGATGACGGGCTCGTCGGGGACTTCGTTATTCAGCTCGGCAATATGTTCGGCGTAGTTGCGGCCGATGCAGAGAATCTTCATGTGAGGCGGAGTCGGGATGGGGGAGGAAACCGGCAAACAACCGGCCCTAAGCAAAAGTACACCATTGCGGCGGCGCGTAAAATGCCAGAGGCAATGCGGCCCCTTACGCAAAAGCGGCTGAGCACGTTAGGCCGCCGCACAACATTTGGCCTAGGTGCCGACGTATAGCAGCCATACCGCTGAGCTGGGCTGAATTACGTATTCTAGCTGCCAGGAGCGGATTCTGCCCGTTCCGTATTCTGAATTGCCCGCCCCTTCATGCTAAAAAATTTGATGCTTGCCGCGGCCGTATTCGCGGCCGTGAGTTGCTCTACGGTGCCCATCACCGGCCGCTCGCAGCTCAACTTGGTGTCCGATCAGGAAATGAACGCCATGGCTGCCCAGGAGTACCAAAAGGTACTGCAATCGAGCCGCCTCTCGGCCGACGCCGCCCAAACCGCCATGGTGCGCCGCGTGGGGCAGCGCATTCAGCAGGCCGTGGAGCAGTACTTCCGCCAAAACAACGCCTCGGCGCAGCTCGAGGGGTACCAGTGGGAGTTCAACTTGATTCAGGAAGACCAGCAAAATGCGTGGTGCATGCCCGGCGGCAAAGTGGCCGTGTACACGGGCATTCTGCCCGTAACGCAAGACGAAGCCGGCCTGGCCGTGGTAATGGGCCACGAGGTGGCCCACGCCGTGGCCAAGCACAGCAACGAGCGCATGAGCCAGCAAATGGCCACGCAAGGCCTCGGGGGCGTGCTCTCCACGGCCGTGGGCCAAAACCCCTCGGCCACGCAAAACGTGTTTTTGCAAGCCGTAGGCGTTGGCTCGCAGCTGGGCCTGCTGAAATATGGCCGCAACCAGGAATCGGAAGCCGACCACCTAGGGCTTATCTTCATGGCCATGGCTGGCTACAACCCCGATGCGGCCGTTGCGTTTTGGCAGCGCATGGCTGCCCAAGAGCAAGGCGGCAACATCGAGTTTCTATCAACCCACCCCTCCAGCTCTACGCGCATAGCCGACATCCAGCGCGATTTGCCGGAGGCGCGTAAGTACTATACTGCCCGCTAGCGCGGCTTACTCCTGTGTTCACACCCCGTTTTTTCCGCCTCTTTGCTACCGCCGCCCTAGGTGTGGCGCTTTTTTCAGCCTGCGAAACCTCCAGGCAAAACTTCCCCGAGGGCAAAGGCCCCAACCGCCAGGTGGAGGAAAGCCTGCGCGTGCTCGATTCGCCCAACCGCCTGGTGGCCGTGGTGGAGGCCGGAAAAGTGGAGTACAAAGTGCCGCGCCAGCAGCTGATGGTAAACTTTACGCGGCAGTTTGGCGACGGCACCGTGGTGAACAGCGCCCAGGTGCGCAAGGTGCAAAGCTCGGCCAAGGAAAAGGCCTCGTATTTTCTGGTAGGCTTGGGCCTGCGCAACGGCATGTTCCGGGCCATGGCTATGCCGCTGGAGCTGACCACCGATAACGAGCTGTACCTGAGCTCGGCTACCGAACGCTACCTGTTGGAGGGCCGCGGCTGCCAGATGTGCTACTTCAACTTCAACCGCAGCGCCATTACCGGCTCCACGTGCGAGGACAACTCGGGCGGCGGCACCTGCGACCTGGAAATCAAGGAGAAGAATACGTTTTTTCCCGCCACAGCCAACAACAGCCGATGAGCCGCAAGTGGATTTTGCGCCTGACGCTGACGGCTTTGGCGTTGCTGGTGACAACCGACCGGCGCAAGAAGCCCGCGGCGCCACCGCCTCCGCCGCCCAAACCCGACCACGACTAAACGCAACGGCGGCCTGCCCTAGGTGGAGCAGGCCGCCGTTGCGTTTGGCAGGGCATACTTACACGTTGGCCGCAGCGCCGGCAAACTCGCTGATGCGGCGGGCTAGGTCGCTCATATCGGCTCGCTCGAGGGGGTGCGGCGTATTGGGCAGCACATCGAAGGTGGCAGTGGGCAAATACATGGCAAATTGCCGCGAGGGCTCTACGCCGGCAGTTTTGTCGCCGTCGCCCACCAGCACCTGCACCGGAATGGCCAGCGCCGATAGGTTTAGCTCGTGCAGGGCCGGCGCGTTGCCCAGCTCTTGCATCATGGCGGCCGTGGAGGTTACCACCGCCTGCCAGTTGCCGGGGCCGTGGGTGCGCTGCAAGTGCTCCACAAACTGCGGCACTTTGGCTTGCATTTTTTCCGCATCCAGCATTTGCACCTCCTGGGCCGCCACCTCCGGCGACCAATCGAATTTGGTACCCAGGGTGGTGATGGAACGAATGCGGCCCGGGTCGGACACGGCGCTCAGAATGGCCGCGTAGCCGCCCATGCTGTAGCCAAACACGTGCACGTTGTCGAGCTGGTGCTCGGCCAAAAAGTAGCTTACCTCGGCGGCAAAGTGCGTCATGTTGAACTGCTCGGGGTGCAGCTCGCGCCCGCCGTGGCCGGCGAACGAGAAGGATTGCACGGCGAAATCGGCAGCAAGGCGCTGGGCCAGGGGCGCAAGCTGAGCCGCCGAACCTAGGGCGCCGTGGAGTAGCAGGAGGGTAGGTTTCATGATGGCAATAAACGATTGTAGCGCGGACTGCAAAGCCCGCGCTACAATTGCGCCAAATTTGGGCGCGGCTGCTTAGTTGCCCGTAACCTCGCCGGCCAACTTGCCTAGGTCGATGCCATCGAAGGTGCCCGAGGTCATCATCAGCAAGTTGGTGTTCTGCCAGTTTTGCTCCTGCAGAAAGTCGGCCAGCTTGCGGCTGTCGGTAAACACGCGCAAATCGGCGCGGTGGAAAGCCTCGGCCACTTGCAGGTCGCTGAGCGGGGGTAGGCGCTTGTGCGCCAGCACCTGCGGGTTGAAGTACACCACGGCCACATCGGGCGCGTCGAAAGTGCCTTCGTACTGCGGCAGAAAATCGGGGTTGAGCGAGCTAAACGTGTGCAATTCCAGGCAAGCAATCAGGCGGCGCTGCGGAAATTGTTTCTTGAGCGCGGCTGAGGTCGCCTTCAGTTTCGAGGGCGCGTGGGCAAAGTCCTTGTACACCACCGAAGTAGCGCCTTGCTTTACCAGCTCGAGGCGGCGGGCCGCGCCCTTAAACGTGGCCACGGCTTCGTAAAAGTCTTTGCCCTTGATGCCGAGCTGCTTGCACACTTCCTTGGCCGCCGAAATGTTACGCAGGTTGTGTTCGCCAAACACTTGCATGGGCACCAGCTCGTCTTTCTTGGTGATGAGCGACGTGACGCCGTTTTTAATCACGTGCTCGTGCGGGCCGTAGCCCACGTATTTCACGTCGGGATTCGAGGGCACGCTTACCAGTTGCGCCTGCTCGTCGTCGCGGTCGTAAATGAGCACGCCGGCTTTGGGCGTCATGCGGGCAAAAATGGCAAACTGCTCGCGGTAGTTTTCTTCTGTCGGGAACACGTTGATGTGGTCCCAGCTGATGCCCGAAATAACCCCGATGTGGTGCTGGTAGAGGTGAAACTTGGGCCGGCGGTCGACGGGCGACGATAGGTATTCGTCGCCTTCGATGATGATGATGGGCGCGTCGTCGGTCAGTTTCACCATCAAATCAAACCCCTCGAGCTGGGCACCCACGGCGTAGTCGAACTTGCGGCCGTGGTGGCGCAGCACGTGCAGGATGATGCTGGTGATGCTGGTTTTGCCGTGCGAGCCGCCAATTACCACGCGCTGCTTGTCCTTCGAGGCTTCGTAAATGAACTCGGGGAAGGAGAAGATGCGCAAGCCCAGCTCCTGGGCCCGGTGCAACTCGGGGTTGTCGGGGCGGGCGTGCATGCCCACAATCACCGCGTCGAGCTCGTCGGTAACGCGGCCGGCATCCCAGCCCGTTTGCTCGGGCAATAGGCCGGCTTGCTGCAAGCGGGTACGCGCCGGATCGAAAATCTCGTCGTCGGAGCCGGTTACGTGTACGCCTTGGCGGTGCAGGGCCAAGGCCAGGTTGTGCATAATGCTGCCGCCCACCGCAATGAGGTGGACGCGCCGATAAGTTGGTAAAGCCATGCGGGCAGTAGGTGGTACGCTACACAAGGGCGGCTCAAATGCCGAGCCACAAAAGTAGCAAAGGCCGCGCGGGTCGGCTGCTACACCTGAGCTAATTGGCCAAAGTAGCGAAAACTCTGTCGGCAATCAACGTCGACAAATCAGCCCGCCGGGCGTAGTTTTGTAGCCCTTTTCTGGTACTTTCGGAATAAGTGGATCTGCCGCACGATGATGGACGAAAGCAACAGCCGCGTTAAACAATTGGCCGCCAGGGCCCACAAGGCCTGGAACAAGCCCGTGGTAGCCACCAACCCAACCGGCAAGCTCCCTCCGCAGGCTCTCGACCTGGAGTCGGCCGTGCTGGGGGCACTGATGCTCGAGAAAGACGCCCTCACCAGCGTAATTGATATCCTGAAGCCCAAAAGCTTCTACAAGGAGGCGCACCAACAGATTTTTCAGGCCATTTTGTCGCTGTTCGACAAAACCGAGCCCATCGATATCCTGACGGTAACGCAGGAGCTGCGCGCCATGGGCGCCCTGGAAATGGCCGGCGGCCCGCAGTACGTAGCCTCGCTTACGTACCGCATTCAGTCGGCCGCCAACATCGAAACGCACGCCCGTATTATCACGGAGCATGCCATCAAGCGCGAGCTGATTTCCATTGCCTCCAACGTGCACCGCGACGCCTACGAGGACACAATGGACGTGTTTAACCTGCTCGACCAAACCGAGCAGGCGCTGTTTGAGGTGTCGGAATCGAACATTCGCAAGAACTTCGACGACATGCGCAGCCTGATGGGCAAAGCCATCAAGGAGCTGGAGGAGAAGAGCAAGCAAACCGGCGGCCTCACGGGCGTAACCTCCGGCATGGTAGCCCTCGACCGCGTAACGTCGGGCTGGCAGAAGTCGGACTTGGTGATTATTGCGGCGCGCCCGGCCATGGGTAAAACCGCTTTCGTGCTTTCCTGCATGCGCAACGCGGCCGTGCTCGATAAAAAAGCCGTTGCGTTCTTCTCGCTCGAAATGTCCTCCATTCAGCTGGTAAACCGTCTGATTTCAGCGGAAGCGGAGTTGGATTCGGAGAAGATCAAGAAGGGCAACCTGGCCGATTACGAGTGGCAGCAGCTTAACCACAAGATTGCCACGCTCTCGAACGCGCCTATTTTTATCGACGATACGCCCGGCTTGAGTATCCGCGAGCTGCGCACGAAGTGCCGCCGTCTGAAGTCGCACCACGACATTCAGATGATCATCATCGACTACTTGCAGCTGATGACCGGCAACGGCGACGGCAAGCCCGGCGGCAACCGCGAACAGGAAATTGCCTCGATTTCGCGGGCGCTCAAAGGCATTGCCAAGGAGCTGAACATCCCGGTAATTGCCCTGTCGCAGCTTTCGCGTTCGGTAGAAACACGCGGCGGCGACAAACGCCCGCAGCTAAGCGACCTTCGCGAATCGGGCTCGATTGAGCAGGACGCCGACATGGTAATGTTCTTGTACCGCCCCGAGTACTACGGCATTACCGAAGACGAAATGGGCAACCCCACCCAAGGCGTGGGCGAGGTAATCATTGCCAAGCACCGTAACGGCGGCCTTGACACCATTCCGCTGAAGTTTATCGGCCGCTTCACCAAGTTCTCGGACCTCGACAGCGGCGGCTTTGCGCCCGAAGCGGCCAACTACAATACCGGCCAGCTGCCCGCCAGCAACTTCGATAGCAGCTTCGACGACGACCCGGGCTTCGCGCCGAACACCATCCGGTTGGGCTCGCGCATGAACGACCTAGGTGCCCCGCCGCAACCTTTCCCGAAGAGCAACTTCGGCAACGAGGACCCGCCGTTCTAGTTGGTTAGTACCCATAAAAAAGCCGCTCATGAGGATACTCCTGAGCGGCTTTTCTTGTTAGGCACCTAGGGTTACTTGGCCGTGAGGGCGCAGTCAAGAGCGGGCGCCTGTGCGGGTACATGGTCGCGGCCAACTACGGCAAACACACGCTGCCCCGCTTGGGCTTTAGCCGCAAGTGTGCGGTACATGTACAAGTTGCGGAACTCGCTGGAGGCCCGGTTCACCTCGTTGGTAAACTTGCCGCCGGTGTTCGCCGAGGTATCGGCAGGGTCGAACCAAGCCGAGGGCGCTTCCCACCAATTGGTGCCGTCGTTCCAGTGCTTTTTGTAAGCGGCTTCCAGTTCGGCCACGCTCCGGATTACCTGATCGGAGCCCGGTAGCATTTGGGCGCTTTTTACCAGCAAGGCTTCCATGGCTTTGGTTATCTGCTCCTGGGTAGAACCGGTGCGGGTGCGCAGACGCTGGGCCTCGCGCAGCATGTAAAACAGCTTTAGCCGCTCTAGGTCGATTTTGCTCTTCAGATACTGATACTCCGCTACCGGGTTGTCGAGCGACTCCACGGGCAAGTTGTGCTGCTTGGCCAAAAAGCGCACGTAGCCCGACTCGCCGTACTTGCTGATGGTAGCGGCTGCGGTGCTGTCGATGCCGCGGTTAGGGCCTTCGTAGAACACCACCGTTGGCTTGGCGCTTTCAAAAGCCTGCTTAATAAGCGCGAACTGCTGGTGGGTGGTTTGCTGCGAGTGTTCGGCACCAAAGTAATAGACGCTTCCCCCGTTGGCGGCTGCGCGCGTGTACGTCCATTGTTTGGGTTTGTCTTTCTGCCCATAACCTATGAGCTGCTTATCGCAGGGGCTAGGTGCTAACGAACTTTGTTGAGCCTGGGCAATGCTGGCAGTAGCCAACAGCGCTGTAATCAAAAAGAGGTGAGGGAGGTGCATGGCTAACGGAGGATAGATTTCGGTAGCAAGATTTGGAATTATGCTACACGGCGAAATCACATATGCATGTGTACTTCAGCAGCATGTGGAGGAGCCCAAAACAGCAGCGCCTGGCTTGCTACGCGAGCAAGCCAGGCGCTACATTTATAAAACCAGGAGACTACGCGGTGGCAGTAGCCATTTGCTTGCGCTGCTTCTTGCGCTCTTTCTTTAGGCGGTTCAGCCACAGAATTACGCCCGTAACCGGGAACGTTACGCCCAGCACGCACACTACCAAAGCAATAATTTTGGAGGGCATGCCGTAGATGGCGCCGGTATGCACGGGCTTGAAAGTGCGCCGTACGCGCTGGCCCAGGTTGCGGTCCTCGAAAGCGAGTTTACCTAGGGGGCGGCCGGTGTATTGATCGAGGTACAGCTCGTCGGTGGCGCCTTCGTAGGCGGCGTTGGCGGTGGTGGTCATTACGCGCACGGCTTCGGCCGAGTCTTTGGGCATGGCAATGGCATACGACAGCGCGTTGGGTACCTGCTGCTGCGCTACAACGTAGGCTTGGTTGAAGCCCAGCTTGCCACCATCGGCTACCAATTCCGACTTGGGTGCTTCGGGGCCTTTGGGGTCGGAGTTGGTAACGGCGAAGATGCCATTGTTGAACCACTCAAACGACCACGCCAAACCCGTGAAGGCAAACACGAACAAGAACAAGGCCGAGTAAAAGCCCAGCACAATGTGCAAATCGTGGTTGAGGCGCTTCCAGCTGGCATCCCATTTCACGGTAAGGCGCTGCTTTAGCACTTTGCCCGTGGCCGGGAACCACAGCACCAAGCCCGTAACAATGATGAACAAGAACATCAGCGTGCTCGTGCCCACAATCAGCTTGCCCACGGGGCCGCCCACCATGCCGCGGTGCAGCGCCATCATGGAGTAGAAGAAGGTTTCGCGGTACACGTAGGGGCCTATCACGGCGCCGGTGTAAGGGTTCACGAAATAAACCGGGCCGCGGCCGCCTTCGCCACCGCCTTTGCCGCCTTTTTCGCCCTTGCCGTCTTTGGGGCCGGCTTGGGGCTTCTCGCCGCCTTGGGCAGCGCGCGCGGCACCCTCCTTACCGCCGTCTTTGCCGCCGGGGCCGCCCGCCAGGTTTACCTCGGCGGTGCGCATGGGGTCGGCGTAGAGCTTGATGCTGGCCACCTTGGCTTTGGGCACCTGGGCCTGCACGGCAGCTACCATTTGCTCGGGCGCGAGGCGTTGGGCGCCGGGCTGCGTTACGAAGTAGCGCTCGGGGTGCAGGGCTTGCTCGAGTTCTTTCTCGAACACGAGCACGGCGCCCGTAAAGCACACAACGGCAATAACCAGCCCCGATACAAGGCTGAGGTACAAGTGAATGTTGCGGAAAAGGACCTTCATGGGAGTGCGGCGCCTGATACGCCGAACCCACCGAACCAAACTGGCCCGATGGGTTGCGGTATCAACAAAAGTGTAGCTGATTAAAGTTTGAAGGAGAGGGTGGCCGAGTAGTTGCGCGGCGCAATGGGGTTCACGCTGTTGTCGTCGTGCATGTTGTAGCTCAACTCGTTCAGCAAGTTGGCAAGTTTCAGGCGCAACGAAAAACGGTTGTAGCTGTAGCCCAGCGAGGCGTCGAAGAGCAGGTAGTTCGGCACCTCAATCAGCTGGAAGGCGTCGCGGGTGCCGGCCGGCCAGGGCTTGCCGTCGGCGGGGTTGTAGAGGCGGGTGTTGCGGCCCGCTACTTTGTCGCCCATGTAGTAGCCGGTTACGCCGGCGTTCAGGCCTTTCAAGAAGGTGTTATCGAAGGTGTAAAACACGCTGAGGTTGGCGGTGTGCGCGGGGTTGTAGCGCAGGCGGCTGCCTTCCTCGTAAATGTTGCTCTTGGTGTAGGCCGTCATGTTGTAGCTGTAGCCCGCCAGCACCGACCACCCCAGGTAGGGCTTGCTTTGCACGTCCAGTTCCAGGCCTTTGCTGGTTACTTCGCCGGCCAGCTCCTTAATGTTGGTATCCAGGTTCATTTTCACCGAGCCGTCGGGGTTGAGCACCGGCGAGCCGTCGGCCTGGAACACCGGCCCTAGGTAGGTTTGGGCCAGGTTGCTGTTGACAATGCGGTAGGCCGTAACGTTGGCCGACAGCGCGCCGTTAAACAGGTCGTTCTTCACGCCCACTTCGTACTGATCGAAGGTGGAAGGGGCCAGCGAAGCGCCCGCGGCGTCGCGGCCGGTGTTGGGCTGGAAGGAGTTGGCGTAGGAGGCAAACAGCGAGGTGGTTTTTACCGGCTGGTATACCACGCCCACCCGGGGCGAAAAGGCGTTGTCGAAGCGGCGGTTTTCATCGAATTTGCCCGACGCGTAGGTGTACACGTCGCTGGGGGTTTCCTGGTAGCTCCAGCGCAGGCCGGCCAGCACTTTCAGCTTCTCGCTGATGGTAACCAAATCCTGGGCGTAGAAGCCGGCGCGGCGGGTGTTGCCCAGCGTCAGTTGGTTGCGCTTCAGGTCGTTGTAGCTGCCAACGGCCCCGGCCGGGCGGCTGAGCTCACGCCCTAGGTCGAACACATTAATGTTGTCGTAGGGGGCGGCCACGTACGAAATGGCACGCGTCTGGTACTGGTCGGCATCGGCGCCGAGCAGCAAGGTGTGGCTCAAAAAGCCGGTGTGGAACGAGCCCGTCAGGTCGAGCTGAGCCAGGAAGTAATTTTCGGTGCTTTGGCTGCGCTGCAAGTTGCGCGTCCAGTTGCCGCGCAGGGCCGGGTTGGTTTTGCCGTTGTTGATGCTGGTGGGGCGGGCGGCGCTGCGCTGCTCCACGTCGTAGCGCTGGAAACCGGCCACGCCGCGCACCTGCCAAATGTCGCTCAGGCGGCTGGTGAGGGTAGCGGTGGCGCTGGTTTGGTTGGCGGCGTTGTTGGCGTTGGCCAGGTTCAGGAAGCGGGTACGCGACTCCAACACCTGGTAATCGATGGCGCCTACCCCAAAATCGGGCGTGCGGTTGTCGCGCAGATGGTCGCCCTCCAGCACTAGGTCGGTTTTGGGCGTAAGCTTAAAAAGGAGCGAAGGGTTTACGTAAAAGCGGTCCGACTGCACCACGTCGCGGTAGCTGTTGCCCTGCTCGTAGGTGGTGTTCAGGCGGTAGGCTACTTTGTCGCTGTTGCCCACGGCGCCGTACACGTCCACCATCGGTTTCCAGAACCCGAAAGAGCCGGTGCGCAGGGCCACCGAGCCGCCGCGCTCGAACTTGGGTTTTTTGGTTACCAGGTTCAGGGCGCCGCCCGCCGATACGTTGCCGTACAAAATGGCCGTGCTGCCTTTCAGCACCTCCATGCTCTCCAACGACGATGCTTCGGGCATGATGCCGTTGTTGAAGCGGACGCCGTTTTTAAACGTGTTGTTGGAGCCGTACGCGAAGCCGCGGCCGCCCAGTTCCTCTTGCGTGCCGCCGGTGGCCGCCATTACGTACAGGCCGGGCGTGTTCACAATGGCGTCGCTGAGGCGCAGCACCTGCTGTTGTTCCAGGGTTTCTTGATTGATGCTTAGCACGGCCTGCGGCAAATCGAGCGGGCGAACGGGCATTTTGCTCACGCCGGTGGCGCGCTGGTTTACGGAGCGGGTTTCGGTGATGCGCACCTCCGTAAGCTGCTGCGCGCTTTTGGCCAGCGTTACGGTGTTCAGGCTTACGGTGCCGCGGTTGGGTACCTCCACCTCAATTTCCTGCGTTACGTAGCCCAAAAAGGCAATGGCCAAGGTTTGCTTGCCGCTGGGCAAGCGCAGGCGGAACGAGCCGTCGGCATCGGTGCTGGTGCCAATGGTAGTGCCTTTCACCATCACCGAAACCTGTTCGGCGGCTTGGCCATCGGCCAAAACCACGCGGCCCACTACTTGGCCGTGCGCCACGTAGGGCGAGTGCGTGGGCCCGTCGGTGGGCTGGTTATTATAAGCCAGTAACGATTGAGCATTAACCGCTGCAGGGGCAGCAACCAAGAGCAGGAAAGGAAGGGAACAGCGCATTCAGTTATTTAGACTGATTCAAAAGTGATGCAAAGCAACTGCTTGTTTAGATCCGGTCCAAATAAAAAATTGCGCCGGGTTAACTTTTTTAATCCATTCTGATCAAAATCAGCTTTTGCCGAAGCCATCCACGCTGCAAATAGGCGCATTGAGTTAAAGGCCGAAGCGCTAGAGCCCTGCCGATGCCGCCAACCGTTGCCGCCTTTGCAAGCGGGCTAAGTCACCTAGGCCGTACCGACACGCCGGTTGCTCTTGCTCGTGCGTGCGCGGGCATTGCTGTCGATATTGCCGCCATGAACCCAAGGTCGGCCGCCGTACTACAAGCTTATTTTGCCGGCCGGCTGGCTCTTAGCGAGCAGCAGCTCACGGCCGCATCGGCGTTGTTTGAGCCGCGAATGTTGCGCCGCGCCGAGGTGTTGGTTTGGGCCGGCGAGGTGGCTCGGGTGGGCGCATTTGTGGCCCAGGGCTGCCTGCGGGCCTTTGTGGTTGATACCAAGGGCAAAGAGCACGTGGTGCAATTTGCGCCCGAGCAGTGGTGGGTGGCCGAGCAAAACAGCCTGCTTCGCCGCGAGCCCGCCATGTTTGCCATCGATGCCGTGGAAGACTCCGAGGTATTGCTTTTCGACGCGACGTTTTACCGCAAGCTCAGCCAGATAACGCCTGCTTTTCCGGAGTTTTTTGCCACGCTGCTCCAAAACAACATGCGCACCATGCAAAAGCGGCTGGTGCTTACGCTCAGTGCATCGGCCGAGCAGCGCTACCTGGACTTTTTGCAAACCTACCCGACGCTGGCCCAGCGCCTGCCGCAGCGCATGATTGCAGCATACCTAGGCGTAACGCCCGAATCGTTGAGCCGAATACGGCGCGAACTGTCGGGGCATTAACTGGCTTTAATGCCTGCACTAGCACGCGGCATTTCTTACCATACATCAAGGCGCGGCCCTAGGTGGCGGGGTAGTTTTGCAGCGCAACCACCCGTACTGCCACCCCTGAATCGCCGAATGTTCCTGAAAGCGTCGGCGGTTTTGCCCACTGCTCTAGCCATGAATCTGCAAGACCTTCGTACCGCTACTTCCGCGTTCCGGAAAAGCACTGCTATGCCGGCGTTGTTCATCGGGCACGGCTCGCCCATGAACGCGCTGGAAGACAATGCCTTCACGCGCATGCTGCGCCAGCAAGGCGAAGAAATTCGGAAGCGACAAGTGCCCAACGCCATTTTGGTGGTATCGGCGCACTGGCTTACGCGCGGCTCGTTTGTCACTTTAAACGAACACCCCGAGACTATCCACGATTTCGGCGGCTTTCCGGCCGAGCTGTTCGCCATGCAGTATCCGGCGCCCGGCGCGCCCGCCTACGCCCAGCAGGCCATGGCCCTGGTGCCCGATTTGCACGGCTCCGACGAATGGGGCCTCGACCACGGCACCTGGACGGTGCTGCACCACCTGTTTCCGGAAGCCAACGTGCCGGTTTTTCAACTCAGCCTCGATTTCTACAAAACGCCCGCCCAGCACTTTGCCCTGGCCGCCCAGCTACGGGAGCTGCGCCAGCGCGGGGTGCTGCTTGTGGGCTCGGGCAACGTGGTGCACAACCTGCGCCAGAGCATGCCCAAACTAATTGCCGGCGATGCGCAGCCATACGCCTGGGCCACCGAGTTCGACGAATGGGTAGAGCAGCGCATCGAGCGGCGCGAGTTTAGCCAACTGCTTGATGTGCAACAGGCCGGTGCGAGCGGTGCGTTGGCCGTGCCCACCCCCGACCACTACTGGCCATTGCTGTACACCCTGGCGCTGGCCGGCCCCAACGAGCCCATCAGGCACTTGTTCGAAGAGGTGTCGTACGGCGGCATCAGCATGCGTACGCTGGCGGTGGGGTAAGGGGCTGCCGCGCACCTAGGGCCACCAACGCACAAAAGCCCGGAGCTACGGCGCCGGGCTTTTGCATTTGGGTGTTTTGGTTGCAGAGGAGGATCGAAAAAGCGTAGGTGAAATCTTAATTGGTGCGGTTGGCTAGGTAGCGCAGTTGGGCGGCTTCGGCGGCCGGGCCGCGGTACACCAAACGGCCGTTTTGCAGGTCGCCGGCGTACACCTCTACTTCGCACGCGTCGGTGGGCAAAAACACCCGCACCGACTCGCGCACGCCGGGCCGAACGTAGGTTACGCCGCCTACCACCTCGGTATTGGGCCAATTTACTTCGTAGAAACCTGCCTCAATCAACTGCACTGTTAGCATAACCGTGTTACTATGTTTGCCGAGATAAGGCAAACCAAGCTTGGATAGTTCATGTAATGTGAAATTAAATATTGGAATTTTCACGTGTATGAACACAGGTTTACCTTTCGGTTACCTTTTGTAAACCAATGCTTTGCTTCAAAGCAGCTTCGAAGTGTTGGGTCCTTGGGCTGAACACTGGTGGCTCGTGGCAATAAGCCGGCTCGGCATTGTGTCCGCCAAAGTGGCCGTGCGCAATCGAAACCGGGCCGTACGCCCAACTTACCGTAACTTTTCGCCGTTTTTGCCTTGGCGGCGCTCAAACAGTTGCGCCAGCCGCTCCCGATCCGAACCTTCCGACAACACACCGATGCGTTTTCATCGCACTTTCGAAATCCTGAATCAGCGCGCTGCCGAAGCACCGCAAGCTGATTGCCTTGTAGCCAAAATCGGCGGTAAGTGGTTGCCCCTCAGCAACCAACAAGTGCAGGATGCGGCCAATGCCTGCAGCCTGGGCCTGCGCCACCTAGGGGTAGGGCAGGGCGATAAGGTGGCCATTATCTCGAACAACCGTCCGGAGTGGGTGCAGGCCGATTTCGGCATTGCGCAGCTGGGCGCCGTGAGCGTGCCCATGTACCCCACCATCACGGTAGAGGATTACCGGTACATTTTTCAGGACGCGGCCGTGAAGGTGGTGCTGGTATCGGACCGCAAGCTGTACGCCCGCGTGAAAGAGGCCCTGCAAGGCCTGGAGCAAGCCCCCGAGCACGTATTCACCTTCGACCAAGTGCCCAACGCCCGCCACTTCGACGAGTTGCTGGCCCTAGGTCGCCAAGTTAATTTAGCCGAGCTGGAGCCCCTGAAAGCCGCCGTACAGCCCGACGACCTGCTGACGCTTATTTACACCTCGGGCACCACGGGCCGGCCCAAAGGCGTAATGCTCTCGCACGCGAACATCCTCAGCAACTGCCACTCGCTGCGTGAGTTTATACCCGTAGTGCCCGGCGAGAAAGCGCTAAGCTTTCTGCCGCTTTCGCACATTTTTGAGCGCACGGCCACCTTCCTGTACCTAAAGCTGGGCCTTGCGGTGTACTACGCCGAGGGCTTGGAGGTGATAGCCGACAACCTGCGCGAAGTGCAGCCCCAGGTGTTTACCACCGTACCGCGCCTGCTCGAGAAAATCTACGATAAGATTGTTGCGAAAGGCCAGACGCTCGAGGGCTTCAAGAAAAAGCTGTTCTTCTGGTCGCTCGACCTAGGCCTGCGCTACGACCCGCAACGCAGCCTGGGGCCGGTGTACAACGCCCAACTGGCCGTGGCCAACAAGCTGGTGTTCAGCAAGTGGCGCGAGGCGTTGGGCAACCAAGTAAAGTGCATTATTTCGGGCGGCGGAGCGCTGCAGCCGCGCTTGGCGCGGGTGTTCTGGGCCGCGGGCATTCACGTGATGGAGGGCTACGGCCTGACGGAGACCTCGCCCGTAATTGCCGCTTGCCGCTACAACCGCGAAGACAACATGCCCGGCACGGTGGGCCCCGTTATTCCGGATGTAGAGGTGAAGATTGCGCCCGACGGGGAGATCTTGACCAAGTCGGCCTCGGTGATGAAGGGCTACTACAACCGGCCGGATTTGACGGCGGAGGTGATTGACGCGGAGGGCTGGTTCCACACGGGCGACATCGGCGAGTTTGTGAACGGGCGCTTCCTCAAAATCACCGACCGCAAGAAGGAGATGTTCAAGACCTCGGGCGGCAAGTACGTGGCCCCGCAGGTCATCGAAAACAAGCTCAAGGAGTCCCCCCTCATCGAGCAGGCCATGGTCGTCGGCGACGGGCAGAAGTATGCCGCGGCCTTGCTGGTGCCAGCCTTTGAGGAGCTGCGCAACTGGGCCAAGCAGCAGCAGATCAGCTTTGCCAACGATGCAGCGCTGGTGGCCCACGAGCGGGTGCAAAAGCTATACCGCGAGCTGGTAAGCCAATACAACGCGGCTTTCGCGCAGTGGGAGCAAGTAAAGAAAGTGGCGTTGGTGCACAACCCCTGGACGGTGGAAACCGGCGAGCTGACGCCCACCATGAAGCTCAAGCGCAAAATCATCAGCGCCAACAACGAGCAGCGCATTGCCGGGCTGTTTCAGTAAGCAGCCCGGTTAGTCACCTAGGCGCAGCGGCGCGGCCATTTGGTCGCGCCGCTTTGTTTTACCACCTAAACCGCCATACCGGCAGCACCTTGCCGGCCGCAAACTGCTCGCGCTCGGCGGGCAGCTCCAGAAAACCGTCGCTGGGGAGCAAGCTGGCCAGGTCGCCAGAGCCGTGGGCGCGCTCGGGGTGAGCCAATAGCTGGCCGGTGGGGGTGCTCTGCAAGCTTACCAGCAGAAAGTGCGTGAGCCTGGGTTTGAAAACGACATCGGTGGCCAGCACGGCGTAGGTAGGTGCGGCAAACGCAGGCTCGGGCAGCTGCACGGCCCGCAACCACGGCGCGGCGTAGCGGAAGTAGTTGACAAACGTAGAAACCGGATTGCCGGGCAAGGCAAATACCACTGCGCCCTGCGGATGCCGGCCAAACCAGAACGGCTTGCCCGGGCGCTGCTGCACTTCATGAAAAATCTGCTCGGCACCGCATTCGCGCAGGGCCTGGGGTAGGTAATCGGCTTTGCCTTTTGATACGCCTCCGCTGAGCAACACCGCATCGAATTGCTGCAGCAAGGCAGGCAGGCCCGCACGTAAGGTGTCGAGGTCGTCGTTGAAGTGGAAAGCCTCGGCGGTAGCACCTGCCTGCTGGGCGGCCGCTTGCAGCATTTGCGCATTGGAGCGCCTGATTTGGTGCGGCAAGGGCACTTCGGAAACCTCTACCAGCTCGTCGCCGGTGCTAACCACCGCTACCCTAGGTGCCCGCGACACGCTTAGCTGCGCGGCACCCACGGTAGCGGCTACGGCCACTTCGGCGGGGCCGAGCAGCGTACCCGCGGGCAGCAGCAGCTCGCCCTGTTGTCGATCGGAGGCGCGGCGGTGTACGTTGAAGCCGGCGCCGGTGGGCGGCACCTGCACGGTGGCGGTGCGGCGGCCGTGGGCGTGCTCGGCAATCAGCAAATCCTCGTAGCGCACCACGGCATCGGTGCCGGGCGGCATGGCGGCGCCGGTCATTATTTCAATGGCCGCTTGCGGATTGAGCAACGGGGTAGGGGCCTGGCCGGCAAACTGCGTGCGCTCAATCTCGAAAACCTGCTGCCCCGCCGCCACGGCGGCGTAGCTCAGCGCAATACCATCCATGGCTACCCGGTCGAAGGGCGGAAAGTCGCGGTCGGCGTATAGAGGCTCGCGCAGTACCCGGCCCCGCGCTTGGGCCAGTGCTACGGTTTCGGTGGGCAGCGGCTGGGCGGTGCCCTGAACAAGGCGGGTAGCTTCGTCGACGGAAAGCATGCGGGTGCGTAGCAGGGAAGTAGGAGTGAGGCGGCCCTAGGTGGCTAAACTTTGGGCAGGGCGCTAAGGTAAAGCGCATCGGGGCAGTAGCCGGCCGGGCGCCGTAACTTGCCCTCCGCAGTGGCGCTGGTGCTGCTTAAGCTCTGGCGCCTTGGTTTCAGCGGGCGGCCTGCGCCGCTTTTGGTTGTTTTCGATTTCCGATCATGTCCAATTCTTCTAAACTCACGCACCTCAACGACGCCGGCCAACCCGCCATGGTTGACGTAGGCGGCAAGGCCGTTACGCGGCGGGTGGCCCGCGCCCGCAGCCGAGTGGTGCTCGGGGCCGATATTCTGGCGCTGGTGCAGCACGGCGACTTGCCCACGCGCAAAGGCCCCGTGTTTCAGACGGCTATTCTGGCGGGCATTATGGCCGCTAAAAAAACCGCCGACCTCATTCCGCTGTGCCACCCCCTAGGTCTCGACGACTGCCAAGTTACCATACAGGTAGCGCCGCCCGCGGCCGTGGTTATTGAGTGCACGGCCACCGTAACGGGCAAAACCGGCGTGGAAATGGAAGCCCTGACCGGCGCTTCGGTAGCGGCTCTCACCATTTACGACATGTGCAAGGCTCTGTCGCACGACATTGTAATTGAGCACACGCG
The DNA here is from genome assembly GCF_003574965.1 of Hymenobacter oligotrophus. NCBI lineage: Bacteria > Pseudomonadati > Bacteroidota > Cytophagia > Cytophagales > Hymenobacteraceae > Hymenobacter > Hymenobacter oligotrophus. Next base: position 743,298 of record NZ_CP032317.1, read on the forward strand.
CTTGCTGTCGAAAACCGGCGGCAAGAGCGACTACCACTACCACGATGCATAAGCCTGCCCACACCAAGCACGCAGCCTTGGCGCGGCCTAACCTTGGCGAGTTTGGCCGCCACGAGCTGGCCGTGCTGGGCGCCCCCTGCGGCGTAATTAAGGACTTGGCCTCGCGCTTGCTGCCCGAGCTAAGCACTGGCTTGCGCGTGGCCTACGTAGATGCCGACCACGCCGCCGGCGATGCTGCCGACCAAGGCGAGGCCGGCGGCGCCGATGCCATTTTGCAGGCCGGAGCCGCTGCCGAGCTAACCGACAAAATTCATTTTCGCCGGCTCGATGCGCGGCAGGGCATGGATAAGTTCAGCCAACAGCACTGGCTGGCCGGGCAAAGCCTGGTGTTGGCAAACGGCAACCACTTCCGGGCCAAGCAGCAGGTTATTATCCTCGATCCGCGCAAACCGCTGGAGAAGAAGCTCGACCGCCTTACCGATGTGCAACTGGTGCTGACTACCGAAGGCCAAACCGAACTGCCGGAGTACCTGCGGGCGCACTTGCCCAATGCTGCCGAGCTGCCCGTATTGGCCCTAGGTGATACCGCCGGTATTGCCGCTTGGGTGCGGCAGTGGTGGCAGCAACGCGTGCCGCCGCTGCGGGGCCTGGTGTTGGCCGGCGGGCAAAGCCAACGCATGCAAGCCGACAAAGGCCGCCTGCGCTACCACGGCCCCGAACAGCGCGAGCACGCCGCAGCCTTGCTGGCTCCGTTTTGCCAGGAGGTGTTCGTGTCGTGCCGGGCCGAGCAGGCGGCGGAGCTGCCGGCTGGCCTGCAACCGCTGCCCGATCAGTTCCTCGACCTCGGGCCCATGGGCGGCATTCTGTCGGCGCTGCGCCACGACCCCAACGCCGCTTGGCTGGTAGTAGCCTGCGACCTGCCGTTTCTCTCCAACGCCACCTTGCAGCACCTGGTGCAGCACCGCAACCCGGCTCGGGTAGCAACGGCATTCCGGAGCCCCGCAAACGAGTTTCCGGAGCCGCTGATTACCATCTGGGAGCCAAGCAGCTACGGCGTGTTGCTGCAATTCCTGGCGATGGGTTACTCGTGCCCGCGAAAGGCGCTCATCAACTCCGATGTGCAGGTGCTGCAAGCCCCCGCCCCGCAAGAGTTGCGCAACGTAAACACACCTACCGAGCGCGACGCGGCGCAGCAAGAGTTGCTGAGCTCTCGCAAGCAATAAGTTTGGGAGGCTTCAGTGCGTCTTGCCCGCGGAGCAGTAGCTGCAATAGTAGAGCTGGGCAACGCAGTTAGCCCTCAATGGCCTCAATGCCTTGCTCTTTTAGCCGCTGTAAGTTCGCTTTCATAGCGCTGAGCTGCTCTGGCGAGTGGCCTTGCCAATTGGTAACTTCCCCAACCACTCGCAGCGGGTGTTGCGTGCGGTAGGATTTGGTCGGATTGCCCGGAAACTTCTTGTCCGTCAGGTTCGGGTCGTCTTCGAAAGGGCCGGTAGGCTCCACTATGTAAATGCGGCCGGGCCCGTCGCCTAGGGCAAGTTCAGCTCCCCAAGTGGCTGCGTCGAGGGTGGCAGTGAGGTACACGTACGCAGCCTTTTTGTGCTGCCCATAGTTCGAGTTGAAGCCGGGCTGTATCAGGTCGCCTAGGTGCAGGTTGGCCTTGGTGCCGTGGTAGAAGGGCTGGTCGTTCAGGTCGTGGATAGCGGTTGTGCTCATGCCCTCGTATTTGCTCATTTTGATTGTAGCCTTGGCTTCTGTTGCGCTTACGGATAACTGCTGACCAGCTGGCTTATATATGCCCAACGACGGTGTTGATGCTTCAAGGCAAGCATATGTAACCCGGCTACCGCGCGTTATCTGCTACCTCCACACCTAGCGGGGAACCGTGCCCATGCTGCCTTGGTGCACAACCGCTAGCCTTGGCCCGGCGTACTGCCCAAAGCCGCTTTCTTTACCAAGCTTATCATGGCAACAGGCACCCGCGGCGGGCTTTTGCCGGTATCTGTCGCTTTTTATCACCCGATGACCGAACTCCAACGTCTGCTCGCTGCCTACGACGACTACCGTGCCGCCGGCCGCGCCTGCGCCCTGGCTACCGTGGTGGAGGTGGAGGGCTCGGCCTACCGCCGCCCCGGCGCCCGCATGCTAGTCGGCGACGACGGCCAGCTGACCGGTGCCATCAGCGGTGGCTGCCTCGAGGGCGACGCCCGCCAGCGCGCCCGGCAGGCCTTGCAGCAACAACGCCCCACGCTTGTTACCTACGACACCAGCGACGAAGACGACCCGCGCCACGGCCTCGGCCCCGGCTGCCAGGGAGTAGTGCGCATCCTGCTCGAGCCCCTCAATTTCGCCGACCTCGACAATCCCCTGGAGCTGCTGCGCGGTTTTGCCCTGCATCCCGAACCGGCCGTACTAGCCACGGTGTTCCGGTGCGCCGCCGGCCAGGCCGTAGCCGACCTAGGCCAACGCCTGCTGCTAGTGCCCGACGGACAGGTGCGCGGCTCGGCGCTCGATAATCTGCCCCTTACGGCCCAACTGCGCCACGACGCTGCTCAGGCCCTAATGCAGGATCAGTCGCTGATACGCGAGTACCCAGCACCGGCAGGCGGCACCGTACGCGTGATTCTGGAAGTGCTGCGCCCACCGTTGCGCCTTACCGTGTACGGCGCCGGCAACGATGCCCAGCCGCTCGTTCGGCTGGCGGCTTCCCTAGGTTGGCAAGTAAGCGTAGTAGATGGCCGGCCGCGCCAAGCCGCGCCGGAGCGCTTCCCCGATGCTGCCGAAGTGCGCGTGGTGCCGCTCGCTGAGGTACCCACGTTGCCGCTTTCAGCCGATTATGCCGTGCTGCTGACCCACAACTACGCCTACGATTTGGCCGTGCTGCAGCGCCTGCTCGATGCGCCCACGAGCTATATTGGCCTGCTAGGCCCGCGAACCAAGGCTGCCCGCTTACTCGAGGAGCTAAACCAGGAGGTAACCGACGCCGAAATTCGTTTACAAGGTCGCCTCTATAGCCCCGTTGGCCTGAACCTAGGTGCCGAAACCCCGGAGGAAATTGCCTTGTCGATAGTGGCTGAGATACAAGCCGTGCGGCAAGGGCGGCCGGGCGGCATGCTCACCCACACCACCGACCCAATTCATGCCCGGCCAACCAACGTAGCCAGCCCCGATTCTGAGGAAGCTTCTGACAGCAAGGCCCGCTACCGCCACGTAGTGGTTACTGAACCAAGCTGCGGAGTGTAACCTCAATTAAGATTGCTCGCCTGGTGTTACCAGGCGTAGTGGTGGTAGGAGGTAATGCCACTTGACCAACTCCTGCACGCATGCACCTAGGGGTGCGCTGCTACCCACACGGTGCCATCCTCGTACTCCTCTTTTTTCCAGATTGGCACCACTTCTTTCAGCGTGTCGATGATGTACTGGCAGGCGGCAAACGACTCGGCGCGGTGCGGCGTCGAAACGGCCACTACCACGGCCACGTCGCCAATTTCGAGGGTGCCTTTGCGGTGTACCACGGCCACTTGCTGCAGCATCGGCCAACGCTTCTGAGCTTGCTCGGCCACGCGGCGAAGCTGGTGCACGGCCATGGCATCGTAGGCTTCGTAGTGCAGGCGCACCACGCGCCGGCCGGTACTTTGGTTGCGAATAGTACCGATAAAGGAGTTTACCGCGCCGGCGCCATCGGCTTGCACGGCCTGCAGTACTGCCGCAACGTCAATGGGCTGGTCGGTGAGCTGGATAAGCATGGGTGTTGAATTACAAATTATAAACTAAAAATTATGAATTGATAAGAGACCCGGAGCGCAACTGGTGAGCCCCAATTGTTAATTCATAATTATTAATTTTTAATTAGTACTAGCCGCCACTCACGGGCGGAATCAGAGCTATTTCGTCGTGCTCCTGCAGCAGGGCGTCGGCGGGGGCGTACTCGTTGTTCACGGCTACGGCCAGGCTGCGGAGCTCACCTAGGGCCGGGTAGGTTTGGCGCAGCTGCTCGAGCAGCTGCTGCACCGATTGGCCGGGCTGCAGCGCAACCTCGAGCGTAGGCGCGCCAACGATTTCGCGGGTAATCCCGAACAGGGCAATGGATAAGTTCATGAGGGCAACGGAAGAAATGCGCGGCAAATGGCAAAGAAAAAGAACGGAAATGCCAGCTTTGCGTTTTTCTGACGCGGAGCGGACAAACCCAAGGCAACAGGGGGAGCGGCTCGTGCCTGTAGTACATGCCTAACTCTGCCACACCGGTGCTATACGACAACCACGGGCGTCCGCTCGAATACGTACGTGTGGCCGTTACCGACCGGTGCAACCTACGCTGCTTTTACTGCATGCCCGAAGAGGGCATCAACTACGTACCCCGGCAGGCGCTGCTAAGCTACGAAGAGCTGGAGCGCGTAGTGCGGGTGTTGGCGAGCTTAGGCGTGCGCAAAGTACGCCTAACCGGCGGCGAACCGTTTGTGCGCCGCGGGTTGCTCCCGTTTATCGAGCGCCTCAGCAGCATTGCCGGTATCGATAATATTGGTCTGACCACCAACGGTGTACTCACGGCGCCCCACGTGCCCGAGCTGGTGCGGCTGGGCGTGCGCTCCGTCAACCTCAGCTTGGATACGCTTGATCGGGAACGGTTTCTGCGCATTACGCGCCGCGACGAGCTACCCCGAGTACTCGAAACATTCCAAGCCCTGCTGGCGGCTGGCATCCGCGTGAAGATCAACGCCGTGGTGATGGACGGCCAGAACATCGAAGACCTGGTGCCCTTGGCCGAGCTAACGCGCGAACTGCCCGTGGAGGTGCGCTTCATCGAGGAAATGCCCTTCAACGGCGGCAGCCACGCCACCCCGGCTTTGCTGCCCTGGAACCACGTGCGCATTCGCGAGCATTTGGCCGCGCATTTTGGCCAGTTGCTGCCGCAGAACTCTGCTCCGGGCGCTACCGCCACAAGCTACCTTGTGCCGGGCCACGCCGGGCGCCTTGGCATTATTGCGGCGTACTCGCGTACGTTTTGCGGCACCTGCAATCGCATCCGCCTCACGGCCGAAGGCGGCCTGAGAACCTGCCTCTACGACCAAGGCGTGCTCGATGTGCGGGCTTTATTGCGCGGTGGCGCTTCGGATGCCGAGCTGCGCGCGGCCCTCGCTAATGCCTTCCGGTACCGGGCAGCCAACGGCTTCGAGGCCGAGCAGCACCGCCCGGTGCACCAAATCAGCTTCGAGTCGATGTCGACGATAGGCGGCTAAGCCAGCTGGGCAGCCTGCTATCAGTATCCCCGGGCCTAGGTCAGGAGGGCTGCTCGAGGCGGTGTAGCACCTCATCCAGCGTAAGCTGCCCCAGGATAAACCGCGCCAGCAAGCGGCGCTCGTGCTTATCGGGGTCGAGGGCGGTTTGCCGAGCTACGCGCAATGCCCACAACACCGCCCGTCGGCGTTGCTCAGCACTTTGCAAGGGGGGGGGGGATAGTTCGGGCACATTGCAAACTAAAAAGCCTAGCCCCTTGCCCGCAACCGAAAAAATACTGCTTTTAGCGAATACGAGTACGTATAGATAATTACGAATATACCTGCTTGATTAAGTAGTTATGCGGGCCTTAGCATGGCACGCATGAGCTTGGCAAGTTGTGCGTTATGTCATGTAAGTACCTCACTAAGCCTACGCGAACCAAAGTTTCGCGTAGGCTTTACCGCACTATTTGCAGATGCTGCTATGAAAGCATTGCTGATTACCCTAAGCGTAGCCGCGGGGCTTTACGCATTGGTGTGCTTACTGCTGTACTTCGGGCAAGAGCGCATGCTATTTTTTCCTGATAAGCTGCCCGCCAACTTCCGGTTTCCCTTCCGCAGCCGGTTTGAGGAACGCTGGGTTACCGCGCCCGATGGGGTTCGGTTGCACGGGCTGCTCTTCCGCGCCGCGGCACCCAAGGGCCTGGTGTTTTACCTGCACGGCAACGGCGGCGCCCTCGACAATTGGGGCTACGTGGCCGATGCTTACACGCGCTTGGGCTACGATGTGTTTATGCTCGATTACCGCGGCTACGGCAAAAGCCAGGGCCGCATCAGCAGCGAGCAGCAACTGCTCGAAGACGTACGGGCCGCCTACCGGCACGTGCTAGCCGAATACCCCGAAAACCGCACGGTTGTGCTGGGGTACTCGCTGGGCACTGGCCCGGCAGCTTGGTTGGCGGCCAACTACCAGCCCCGCCTGCTGATTTTGCAGGCGGCTTACTACAGCCTCGAGCGCGTGGCGCGGCACCATTTTCCGTGGGTGCCGGGCTTCTTGGTGCGCTACCCGCTGCGCACCTATCAGCTGCTGCCGCGCATCAAAGCGCCCATTGTGCTTTTCCACGGCGACCACGACGAAGTTGTGCCCTACACCTCGGCTACCGAGTTAAAGCCGCTGCTAAAGCCCCACGATCAACTGATTACCCTAGCAAATGCTGGGCACAACGGCATTACCGATAACCCGAAGTACTTGCGCGTTCTGGCCGAGGTGCTGTAGCTAATTTGGGCATGGCCATACGCCGGCAGGCGCTACTTGCCCAAGCCTACCCAGCCCCGCTGCATGGCATAGTAAAGCGCCGTGCCCACCACCAAGCCAACCAAATAGCCATAGGGCAAACCACTGCACAGCAGGCCCACCAACAAAGCTACCAGCAGGTTGGCTTTCGAATCGGCGATATCGCGCAACAGCCCGGCTAGTGCCAAGGCTTCAAACAACAAAATGACACCTAGGATGGGCAGCGGAAAAATCTGCACCACCTGCTGAAAACCCTGGCTGAAAAACAAACCCATCGTGAGGAACAAGCAGCCGTAGAGCACCGCCGAGCCGCCCGTGCGGGCTCCAAACGCGTAGTGGCCTACCAATCCGCCCGAGCCGTGGCACACCGGAAAGCCACCCAAAAAGGGGTTCACGATATTCATGAGGGCGTAGGTGAAGCTGATTTGCCGCACGGTGATGTTCCGCTCCGGAAAGTGGTCGTGTAGCACCTGGCGGGTAGCCAGCACCGAGTTGCCCAACGACAAGGGTATTTGGGGCAGCGCCAGCAGCACCGCCCCGGTAAGAATATCGGCCGTGTTGGGCAGGTGCCAAGTGGGCAAGCGCAAGCCAAAGGCCTTTTGGGCCGTGGCCAAATCGAGTTTGAACAGCAGGGCATAGGCGGCACCTAGGGCAATAACCACCAACGCCGCCGGCCAGCGGCGGTTGCCTAGCAGCACTACCGTAACCAGAAAGCCAGCCGCTGCCAGGGCGTAACCAGCGGCGCCGTCGGCGGGTACGTATTCCTTCAGGGCCAGTGTGGTAAGCTGCATGGCAAGCCCAAACTGAATGCCGCGCACTACGGGTTTGGGCACCAGCCGCGCCAGCGCATCAATCAGCCCCGTAACCGACAGCAGCAGCATGCCCAGCCCCACGGCTAACCCACCGCCCAAAATGGTGCGCTCCGGAAGTTTTTGGGCAATTACCAGCGCGGCAAACGCCTTCAGGGGCTGCACGGGCATGGGCAAGCCGTACCACAACCCCGAGAAAACCTGCATCAGCCCGAACATGACCAGCACGCCCGCGCTATCGATGCCCGAGGCTGCAATAATGCCAATGAGCAGTGGCAGATCGGTGCCTAGGTCGCCGAAGGCCCCGGCCAGTTCGTTGCGGTCGAAACGCAGGCGGGGGCGCGATGGAGAAGTAGCGGTAAGCGGCATTGGGGCAAGTAAACGCGGGCGGGTAAGGGATTAATGAAACCGGATGTGCCAGAGCACGGCAAAAACAGCGGCCGGTTAGTACCTAGGCATCTGCTTGTCGACCTCGGTAGCCCAGGCATCAATGCCGCCTTCGAGGTTAAGCAGGTTGCTGAACCCTTGCTGCTCGAGTTGCTGAATGGCGCGGGCGCTGCGGCCGCCACGGTGGCAATACACCACAATATTGCCTTGGCGGGGCAGCATGGCTACGCCATCGGCAAGGTGCGAGAGGGGGAGCAGAGTGGCTTGGGGCAAGTGGCAAAGCTCGTACTCATCGGGCTCGCGCACATCGAGCATATAAGGCGCTTGGCCGGTTTGCAGCAGCTGCTGCAGCTCGCGCGGTTTGATGCTGCCCATAGTGGGGGCGCACACCTGCTGGTAGGCCGTAGCGTCGGCCGTATCGAGGTTGATGAGGCTGCGCTCGGGGTGCCGCGCGAAGCGCAAGGTGCGCGTTTGAAACGTGAGGGCATCTAGCACCCACAGGCGGCCGCTGAGCACGTTGCCTAGGTGCAAAATCACCTTCAGGGTTTCGAGGGCTTGCGTGGTGCCTACTACCCCGGGCAGCACGCCCAGTACGCCGGTAGTATCGCAGTTAGGGGCTTCGTGGGGGCCGGGCGGCTCCGGAAAAAGGCAGCGGTAGGTTGGGCCTCCTTGGTAGTTGAACACCGACACCTGCCCCTCGAACTTGTAAATAGCCCCCGAAATCAAGGGCTTGCCTAGGCTTACGCAAGCATCGTTGAGCAAGTACCGGGTGGCGAAGTTGTCGGAGCCGTCCACCACTACATCGTAGGCGGCCACCAGCTCGCGCACGTTGCCGGGGCCCACGCGCAGGGTATGCACCTCGCGCAGCACCAGCGGGTTGAGGCGCTGCACCTCGCGGGCGGCCGTGGTGGCTTTGGGTTGTCCTAGGTCGGCGGGGCCGTAGAGGATTTGCCGTTGCAAGTTGCTGAGCTCCACCTGGTCGGCATCGGCAATGCCCAGGGTGCCCACACCTGCCGCGGCCAAGTATTGCAGCACGGGGCAGCCCAGGCCGCCGGCGCCCACCACCAGCACCCGGGCCGAGCGCAGGCGCAGTTGGCCGGCCTCGCCAATTTCGGGCAGTTGCAAGTGGCGGCGGTAGCGGTGGCGTTCGTCGGGAGTAAGCACGGCAGCTAAGGCAGGTTTCTGCCGAATACGTGAGAAAACAAGGGTAAGCCAAGCAGCTCATTGGCCCGAAGGCCGGTGCACCCACCTAGGGCTGCACAGCGGCCAACACCCTCAGCAAAGGTAGAAACACGGCGCTAGCTGCTGGCGAGTAGCGCGGCGTACTGCTCGGGCGTATCGATATCGAGGGCGGCGGGGGCAAAGTCGATGGTTGCTACCTCCGGGCCTAGGTGCTCGAGCAGCTTTTTGGCGCCTTGCTGCGGTGGCAAGCTGGCCAAGCGCTGCCAATGGCTGCGGGCGAATACAGCGGGCACCCCAATGCTGCCCGCATACTGCGTGGCAACGGCGGGCGCAGCGCTATTGCGGTGCAAAGCAATGAGCTTGTGGAGCAAATCGGCGGTTACCAGCGGCTGGTCGCTCAGTAGCACCAGTACGCCGCTTAGCTGCTCCGTATGAGATTGTTGCTCAAGCGCCTGCAGACCAATCTTTAAAGTGCCGCCCATGCCTAGGGCCCAATCGGGGTTGTGCACGCCGATGATGGGCAGACCCTTGACCTCATGAAGTAGCGGCTCGTGCAGATGGCCCGTAACGAGTACTATCGGCGCGCAGTCCGCGGCCACTGCCTGCTCCGCCACGCGGCGGAGCAGGGTAGTGCCTTGGTAGTTAAGCAGCTGTTTGGGCGTGCCCATGCGCGATGAGCTGCCGGCCGCCAGAATGATGGCCGCAACCGCATGCGGCGCCCTAGGTGAAAACTCGCTCATGAAGTGGAAGGAGCCATCAGATCAGCTTATCGGGCGTAATGGGCAGCTCGCGGATGCGCTTGCCGGTAGCGTTAAAGATGGCGTTGGCAATGGCGGGGGCCACGCCGATGGTCGCAATTTCGCCGATGCCTTTAGTGCCCAGCGAGTTCACGTGCGGGTCGGGTTGGTTCACGAAGTACACTTCCACGGCCGGCGCGTCGGCGTGCACGGGCACGTGGTATTCGGCCAGGTCTTTGGTTACGTAGCGGCCAAACCGGTCGTCTATCACGGCCGCTTCCGTAAGGGCCATGCCAATGCCGCCCACAGCGCCGCCTTTCATTTGGTTGCCGGCCGTTTTCTCGTTGATGATGGTACCCGCATCGGCGCACGACACCAGCTTGCTCACCCGCACCTCACCCGTGAGTTGATGTACCCGCACCTCAGCAAAATGCACCGAGAACGAATACATCGAGTACTCTCGGCCCTTGTCGCTGGGCTTGGCTTCTACGGTTACGGCCTGCCCGCCCGCTTGCTTCACCAGGTCGGTGTAGGTAACGCGGGCGGTAGCGTTGCCGGCCAGCGTAAGGTAGCCGTCGGCAAATGCCACGTCTTCCTTGCGGGCCGCGGCAAAGGCACCGTTGCCGGCAGCGGCCAGTTCGCGCAGCTTTTCCTTAAGGGCCAGGCAAGCTTCCTGCACGGCCGGGCCCACGGTATTCACAATAGCAGAGCCACCCTGCGTAGGAGCCCGTGCGAAATCGGAATTGCCCCATTCGAACCGAACCTTAGCGGGGGCCACGCCCAGCGTGTCAGCGGCAATTTGGGTCATGGCTGTGCCGGTGCCCGGGCCAATGTCGGTTACAGCGCTTTGCAGCACCACAGTGCCGTCGGGCAGCAGCTGGGCGGTGGCTTTGGAAGTGCCGCGGTGCGCTCCAAACGTGCCCACGCCCATGCCGTAGCCAATCAGCCAGTCGCCCTCGCTCAGGGAGCCGGGCTTGAGCTGCCGCTTGTTCCAGCCGATGCGCTCGGCTCCGGCCTGGTAGCACTCTTTCAGAAACTTGCTCGACCAAGGCTTGCCGTTTTCAGGGTCCTTATCGGTGTAGTTGCGCAGCCGAAACTCCAGCGGGTCGAGGTTCAGCAGGTAAGCCATTTCGTCCATGGCCGACTCCAGGGCAAAGGCGCCGGTAGCCTCGCCGGGGCCGCGCATCCAAATGGGCGAGCCGATATCGAGCGCCGCCAGCCGGTAGCGCGTCGTCATGTTCGGGGCCTGGTACATCATGCGCGTCTGGCCCAACGTCGCTTCGGTAAACTCCTCGTAGGTCGACGTCTGCCCAATGGCCTCGTGCGTAATGGCCGTGATTTTGCCATCCGGCGTGGCGCTCATCCCGATTTTCTGCCAGGTGTGAGGCCGGTAGCCCACCATCGTAAACATTTGCTCGCGGGTGAGCATCAGCTTTACCGGCCGGTTTACCACCTTGGCTGCGATAATGGCAGCCGACTCGTGCGGCCAGCTGTGCAGGCCGTTGCCGAAGGCGCCGCCCACGTAGGTGGCAATCACCTTCACGTTTTCCTCGGGCAAGCCCCATTCCCGGGCAAAGTCGCGGCGGGTGGCCATGGTGCCCTGGGTTTTGTCGTAGAGGGTAAGCCGGTCGGGCGCTTCCCAGTGCGCCGTGATGGACTGCATCTCGATGGGGTGATGCACCTCTGTTGGAATCACGTACTCGGCTTCGAGTTTGAGCGCGCCGGTTTTGTAGGCATCCACTTGGCCGCGCTGGTAATCGGCTACCGGCGACTTGGGGTTCTTTTTGGCTTGGGTGGGCAAAAAGGCGTTCGGCTTGTTGGCCTCGAGGTTGGTCTGGTGCGCTTCCTGCGCGTACTGCGCCTTCACCAAACGCGCCGCGTAGCGGGCCCGCTCCCACGAATCGGCCACCACCACGGCAATGGGCTGGTCGTTGAAGCGGATTTTGTCGTCGGTAAACACGCGCAGGGCGCTGCCTACGGTTTGCGGCTGCGAGGGATCTTTGCCTACCGGCTTGTGGCCGGGCAACTTGGGCCCGTTTTGGTGGGTAATCACCGCCAGCACGCCAGGGGCGCGTTCAGCCGCTTTCGTGTCGATGCTGCTGAGGCGGCCTTTGGCAATGGTGCTGCCCACCAGCACGGCGTAGGCCATGTTCGGCAACTGGTACTCAGCCGAGTACTTGGCCGCACCGGTCACTTTCTGCCGGCCGTCCACCCGGTTCATCGGGGCTCCGATTTGCTTCTGTGGTGTATTCATCGAAAATCGGGGTTAGGCGGCAGCGGCGTTTTTCAGGGCCTGCACGATGGAATTCGGGCCCAGCTTCAGCTTATAAGCATTGTGCTTGAAGGCTTTGGCGCCGCGCATGGCTACCTCGGCCGCCTGCCGGAAGGTTTCGTCGGTGGCGGGTTTGCCCACCAGCGCCTTTTCAGCATCGGTGAGGCGCCAGGGTTTGTGGGCCACGCCGCCCATGGCAAGGCGCGCATCTTTGATGGTGCTGCCGTCGAGCTGCAAAGCCGCAGCCACCGACACCAGGGCAAAAGCGTAGGAGGCCCGCTCGCGCACTTTCAGGTAGTGCACGTGGCGGGAAAAGGCGTTGTCGGGCACCTCCACGGCTGTTATCAGCTCGCCGGCACCTAGGGTGGTGTCGATGTGGGGCTGGTCGCCGGGCAGGCGGTGCAGCTCGGCAAACGGAATGCGCCGGTCGCCTTTGGGGCCGCTGATGAGCACGGTGGCATCGAGGGCAGCCAAGGCCACGCTCATGTCGGAGGGATGCACGGCAATGCACTTGTCCGAAAAGCCGAAGATGGCGTGCATGCGGTTGAAGCCCTCGAGTGCGCCGCAGCCCGTGCCGGGTTCGCGCTTGTTGCAGGGCATGGCCGTGTCGTAGAAATACGGGCAACGCGTGCGTTGCAGCATGTTGCCGCCCACCGTGGCCATGTTGCGCAGCTGTGCCGAGGCGCCAGCATTGAGTGCCTGGGCCAGCAGCGGCAGTTTTTCGAGCACCAGCTTGTCCTCGGCTACGGCGCCGTTCAGCGCCAGGGCGCCAATCCGGATGTTGCCTTCCTGCCGTTCAATCTTGTCGAGCGGCAGCTTGTTGATATCGATGAGCTTTTGGGGCGCCATTACGCCGCGCTTCATCAGATCGAGCAGGTTGGTGCCGCCGGCAATAAACTGCGCGTTCGGGTCGCGGGCCAGGGCCTCGATAGCCGCCTTGGGCTTGCTGGCCCGCACGTATTGGAACTGGTTCATACTCGCTGGCCTCCGTTTTTCACCTCCTGAATGGCCGCCACGATGTTGGTGTAGGCCCCGCAGCGGCAGATGTTGCCGCTCATGTACTCGCGTATTTCGCCTTCCGAATCGGCGTGCCCCTCGCGGATGCACGCCACCGCCGACATAATCTGGCCCGGCGTGCAGTACCCGCACTGAAAACCGTCGTGCTTAATAAACGCCTCCTGCATGGGGTGCAGCTTGTCGCCGCCCGGGGCCAGGCCCTCGATGGTGGTAACCTCTTTGCCGTCCTGCATCACGGCCAGCGTAAGGCAGCTGTTGATGCGCTTGCCATCGACGTGCACCGTGCAGGCACCGCACTGGCCGTAGTCGCAGCCTTTTTTGGTGCCCGTAAGGTGTAGTTGCTCGCGCAGCAAATCGAGCAAGGTGGTGCGCGGCTCTACTTGCAGCTTGTAGCGCTTGCCATTCACGGCGAGTTTCAGCGGCACCTTCTCGAAAGCCGCGGCCACTTTCTCATCGAACTCGGCGGCGGCGGCGCGTACCACGGGCCCAGGCGTGAATGCAAGCGCCGTGAGCAGCGAGGATTGCTTCAGGAAGGTGCGGCGGGCCTGGCTGTGCTCGTCGTGGTCGAGCGAAAGTCCTGGTTGTTCGTCTGCCATGAGTTGATATTGAAGTGTCCCCGGCTGGGCAGGCCAGTAGGGTGGTCGAAGCGTAAGGTAGCCAAAACAGCGGCCCTAGGTGGCGGCAACGAGCGGTAGGCAAAGGACCTGGACTCGCCCGAGTGTAGTAGCCTGAAGCTAGTATGTACGGCTGAGAAAACAACTCGTTGGGGCGGTGCTGGCTGTTTCTTGAATAGCTGCTGGCATCTTGGGCAGGCGGCGGCCCTGCACCAATAATGTTACCTTGCCCGCAGGGTTCGGCCTTGCGTAAACCTAGGCTATAGCGGGCCAGATTTCCTCTGCCGCAACCTCCAGCCCACAACTGCTTACTTGCTCGTGATGGATGTTTTTTTGCCGCCCACCAGCTACGAGTACGCCACCGTGCACAAGGTGGTAGGCGGCGCTATTGCCCCGGCTACCGATGTGCTGGCTGCCGAGGAGCCGCTGGAAATACGGGTGGGCTTTGGGCCGGCTGCTGCCCGCACGCACCGTACCCTGGCCATAACCATGCGCACCCCCGGCCACGACATGGAGTTGGCCGCTGGCTTCTTGCTCTCGGAGGGCATCATCAGGGGGCGTGCCGACCTGAACGGCCTGCTTTACTGCCCCGACGTGCAAAAGCCCGAAGAGCGCGAAAACGTAGTGCGGGCCGAGCTAGCTGCTTCCGTATCCCTCGATTTGCCTAGGTTGGAGCGGCACTTTTATACCTCCAGCAGCTGCGGCGTATGCGGCAAAACCAGCATCGAGGCAGTGCATGCGGCAGCCTGCCCAGTACTGCCTACCACTGGCCCCAGGGTAGCTGCCGAAATAATCCACGCCTTGCCCGAGCGGCAGCGCGCTGCGCAGGCCGTGTTCGAGCAAACGGGCGGCTTGCATGCGTCGGCGTTGTTCGATGCCCACGGCGAGTTGCTGCTGCTGCGCGAAGACGTAGGCCGCCACAATGCTTTGGATAAAGTAATCGGTGCCGCCTTGCTCGCCAACCAGCTGCCCCTGCACCAACACGTGCTGCTGGTAAGTGGGCGTGCTTCCTTCGAGCTGGTGCAGAAGGCCGCCGTGGCGGGTATACCCGTGCTGGCTGCCGTGGGCGCCCCTAGTAGCTTGGCCGTGCAGGCGGCGCACAACTTTGGCATGACGCTGCTGGGCTTTGTGCGGCAGCAGCGCTTCAATATTTACACGCATCCGTGGAGAGTTGCTGGTATTTAGTATTGAGTACTTGGTACTGAGTACCAGATTCAGGGAAGGAAAGAAAGCAGGAAGTGAAGCGGCCGCAACCCTGCGCGCCGATTACCATACGCCCTAGTACCTAGTACCTAGTACCTAATACCTAATCCCTACGCATGAAGCTCCGCCTCGAAGACAACACCTTGCGCTTGCGCCTCACCGATGAGGAAGTGCAGCAGTTTGCCCAAACCGGCCACCTGGCCTCGGCAGTGCCGCTGGCGCCCGGCCCCGATGGCCGCCTGACCTACGCCCTGCAAGTAGCCGACGACGACTCGACGGCGGCCGAGCAAACCTTGCGGGTGGCTTACACGCCGGGTACGCTCTCGGTGCTGGTGCCGGCCTCGTTGGCGCAAAGCTGGCTTGCGCCCGACCAGATTGGCCTAAGCGCTACCATGCGCCTGACCGACGGAAACGAATTGCGTATACTGGTAGAGAAGGATTTAGGCTGCCGGCACTAGCGTAGTCAATCCAGTTCTCCGAGCATCAACCCAACGAAACATAGCCCGGCAATTGGCGGTTGCCTCCTAGGTGCCACCTTGGCTGCGGGTTACTTGAGCCATGGAAAAATCACCCGCGCAGGAGCCCGATAAAGCTGGCAAAACGCCCGAGCAAACCGCCAGCAACAACGTACCGGTGAGCGGGCAGCGCCCCGATCAAGGCACCGCGCCCACCAACGACCACTACGACAACGGCGGCAAGCCCAACGCCGGTACCCGCCCCATGCACGCGCCCGATACCCTAAGTGCCAAGCACAACCACCCGGTGCTGGCCCAACCACCCGAAGCCTTTACCGGCCTCACGCTCACCGAGCCCAGCAAAGTAGCCGCCGGCATCACGGCCGTTATCAAATCCATGCAGTTTTCGTGGGGAGAGGCGGGCTTGGCGCGCGGCACGCAAGCCTTGCTGAAGCTAAACCAGAAAGACGGGTTCGACTGCTCGAGCTGCGCCTGGCCCGACCCCGACGACCACCGCTCGGTGGCCGAATTTTGCGAGAACGGAGCCAAGGCCACCGCTTCCGATACCGACCACCGCACCATAGGCCCCGAGTTTTTTGCCCGGCACAGCCTAGCCGACCTCTCGCGCTTTACCGACCGCGACCTGAACAACGCCGGCCGCATTACGCACCCTTTGGCAAAGCGCCCCGGCGATACGCACTACCGGCAAATCTCCTGGCCCGAAGCCTTTCAGCTGGTAGCCGACGAGCTGAACGCGCTGCACTCGCCCGATGAAGCCGCGTTCTATACCTCGGGCAAAGTGCCCAACGAGCCGGCTTTTGCTTACCAGCTGTTCGTGCGTGAGTTCGGCACCAACAACCTGCCCGACTGCTCCAACATGTGCCATGAGAGCAGCGGCACGACCCTCACCAACACGGTGGGCTTGGGCAAAGGCTCCGTTACGCTCAACGACTTCTACGAGGCCGAGGTCATCATCATCATGGGGCAGAACCCGGGCACCAACCACCCGCGCATGCTCACGGCCCTGCAGCAAGCCAAGCGCAACGGTGCCCAAATCATCAGCATCAACCCGCTGATGGAAGCCGGCCTCAACCACTTCAAAAACCCGCAGGACTTTATGAACCCGCTGCGGGCCCTAGGTGCCTTGCTTGGCGACGGTACCCCCATAACCGACCTGTGGCTGCAAGTGAAGGTAAACGGCGACATGGCCGTGCTGCGCGGCATCATGAAGCACCTGCTCGAGGCCGAGAAGCTAAACCTCGGTATGGTGCTCGACCACGCTTTCATCCAGCAGTACACCGCGCACTACGATGAGTTTTTGCAGGAGCTGCGCAACACCTCTTGGGAAGATATCGAGGAAGTAAGCGGCATTGCGCGCGAGCAGCTGCGCGAAGCGGCCAATATGCTTGCGCCCAAAAAGCGAATCATCACCTGCTGGGCCATGGGCCTCACGCAGCAGAAGAACGCTGTGTACAGCATCGGCGAAATCGTGAACCTGCACCTGCTGAAGGGCGCCGTGGGCATACCCGGTGCCGGTCTGTGCCCCGTGCGCGGCCACAGCAACGTGCAAGGCGACCGGACCATGGGCATTTGGGAACGGCCTCGCAAAGAGTTTGTGGATGCCCTAGGTAAGGAGTTCAGCTTTACACCGCCCTACGAGCACGGGCTCGATTCGGTAGAAACCGCCAAGGCCATGCACGACGGCCGCATCAAGGCTTTCATCAGCATGGGCGGTAACTATCTCTCGGCCATGGCCGATACCGAGTTTATTGCCGAAGGCATGCGCCAGCTGGACCTCACGGTGTTTGTGGCGCCCAAGCTCAACCGCGGGCACTTGGTTACGGGCCGCACCTCGCTGCTGCTGCCTTGCTTGGTGCGCTCCGAGGTAGATATACAGCGTGCGGGCCAGCAATTTACCTCCTGCGAAAACTCCATGGGCGTGGTGAGCATGTCGAAGGGCATACTGAAGCCCATCGGGCCGGGGGTGCTGAGCGAAGTGGCTATAGTATGTGGCATGGCCATTGCCACCCTCGGCAACCGCACCAAAACGGATTGGGTAGCCATGACGGAAAACTACGACGTCATCCGCGACCATATTGCCCGCGTGATTCCGGGCTTCGAGAACTTCAATGCCAAGGTGCGGCACCCCGGCGGCTTTTACCTGCCCAACGGACCTAGGGAGCGGAAGTTTACGACCACCAACGGCAAGGCCAACTTCACCGTTACCCAGTTCAAAAAGCACACCGTAGCGCCCGACCAGCTGGTGCTGATGAGCTTGCGCAGCCACGATCAGTTCAACACCCAGATTTACGATTACAACGACCGGTACCGCGGCATCCACGGCGAGCGGCGCGTCATCTTCCTGAACCCCGATGACATGGCTGCGCGCGGCATACGGGCACGGCAGCTCGTCAACATCACCAGCCACTTCGAGGGGCAGCAGCGCATGGCCGAGCGCTTTGTGGCCGTGCCTTACGACATTCCGCGGGGCAACTGCGCGGCCTACTTCCCCGAGATGAACGTGCTGGTGCCGGTGGCCAGCGTGGCCGATGTCAGCAACCAGCCTACCTCCAAGTGGGTGGTAGTTACGGTTGCGCCCCTGCCCGAAATGTTGCCCGAAGGAACCACCCAACCCGAAAAGCTGGCAACTATTGCCTAAGAGGCGATTTACTTCAGCAGCAAGGTATTATGCAACCGTTTGCACGTTGCCACGGCCCAAGCGCCTTGGTAACTGTTTGGCCGAAAAATCAGTAGGGGCATGTGGTTGCCGCCACAACTGATGAGTTCTGCGAAACAGTTACCCAATTATGTCTGATACTTCTGCAAAACGCCTGGCCGGCCAGGTGGCGCTGATTACCGGCGCCAGCTCGGGCATTGGCCTAGGTGTGGCGCTGGCCATGGGGGCGGCGGGAGCCTCGGTGGTAGTAAACTACCGCTCCGATGCCGCGGCCGCCCAACAAGTGGTGGAGCAAATTCGGCGGGGTGGCAGCCAGGCCGTAGCCATTGAGGCCGATGTAAGCAAGGAAGACGAGGTGCAGGCCATGTTCCGGCAAGCCAAAGAGCACTTTGGTACGGTCCACATCCTGGTCAGCAACTCGGGCATTCAGCAAGATGCTCCGTTGATTGACATGACCCTGGAGCAGTGGCAACAGGTTATCGACGTAAACCTGACCGGACAGTTTTTGTGCGCCCGCGAGGCCGCCCGCGAGTTTATTCGGCGTGGCATCGAGCCGCGCTTGTCCAAAGCCGCCGGCAAAATCATTTGCATGAGCTCGGTGCACGAAACCATTCCATGGGCCGGGCACGCAAACTACGCCGCCTCCAAGGGTGGGCTGATGCTGCTGATGAAGTCGATGGCGCAGGAACTGGCCCACTACAAAATCCGGGTCAACAGCATTGCGCCGGGCGCTATTAAAACCCCTATCAACCAAGAGGCCTGGGAAACCCCCGAAGCGGCCGACCGGCTGCTCAAACTGATTCCGTACGGCCGCATCGGCGAGACGGAAGACATTGGAAAAGTGGCCGTTTGGCTGGCATCCGACGAAGCCGATTACGTACACGGAACTACCCTGTACGTGGATGGCGGCATGACCTTGTACCCCGGCTTTATTGGCAACGGGTAAGGCACCTAGGGCATAGGCGGCCGCGGGCCGCATCCCTCATCATACCCGCCCTTGCGCGGATATACTTTGCGACTACTTACATGACGCAGGAACAACTACGTTTGGCCGATACCAAAGCGCAAACGGCGCACTGGCAGCGGTTTGGACCATACCTAACCGAACGCCAGTGGGGCACCGTACGCGAAGATTATAGTGCCGAAGGCAACGCCTGGGACCACATTACCCACGACATGGCCCGCAGCTACGCCTACCGCTGGGGCGAAGAGGGCATCGGCGGCATTTCGGACCACCGCCAGCTGCTGTGCTTTTCGGTGGCGCTCTGGAACGAGCAGGATGGCATTTTGAAGGAGCGGCTGTTTGGCCTCACCAACGGGCAAGGCAACCACGGCGAAGACGTGAAGGAGAGTTATTACTACCTCGACAACACGCCCTCGCACTCCTACATGAAGATGCTGTACAAGTATCCGCAGCAGGAGTATCCGTACGTGGAGCTGGTTGAGGAAAACGCCCGCCGCACCCGCCACGAGCCCGAATACGAGCTGCACGACACCGGCATCTTCGACGAAGGCCGCTACTTCGATGTGTTCATCGAGTACGCCAAAGCCGGCCCCGACGACATCCTCATACAGGTTACCGCCCACAACCGCGGCCCCGAGGCGGCGCCCTTGCGCTTGCTGCCGCAAGTGTGGTTTCGGAACACCTGGGCCTGGGGCACCGACGATTACCGCCCCGCCATGCGCCAAGCCGCGCCCGGCGTGGTGCAAATCGACCACAAGGAGCTGGGAACCTACTGGCTGTACTGCGACGAAGCGCCCGAACTGCTGTTTTGCGACAACGACACCAACGGCGCCCGCCTCTACGACTTGGAGGCCACCGAGCTGTACTTCAAAGACGGCATCAACGACTACGTGATAGATGGCAACGCCGAGGCCGTAAACCCTGCCCGCCAAGGCACCAAAGTAGCCGCCCACTACCGCACTACGGTAGGGCCGGGGAAAGCGCATACCGTGCGGCTGCGCCTCAGCACAACCGAACACCCGCAGCCCTTTGCCGATTTTGCCGAAGTGGTAGCAGCGCGCCTGCGCGAAGCCGACGCCTTTTACGCTGAGCTGCAAGAAAAACTGCCCGATGCCGACGCCCAAAACATTCAGCGCCAAGCCCTGGCCGGCATGCTCTGGAGCAAGCAGTTTTACTACTACGACGTAGCCCAATGGCTCGAGGGCGACCCCGCCATGCTGGCCCCGCCCGCCGAGCGCCGCAACGGCCGCAACAACAACTGGCGCCACCTCTACAATGCCGACATCATCTCGATGCCCGACAAGTGGGAGTACCCGTGGTACGCCGCCTGGGATTTGGCCTTCCACTGCGTGCCCTTGGCTATGGTCGACCCGTACTTTGCCAAAGGCCAGCTGCGCCTGCTCACCCGCGACTGGTACATGCACCCCAACGGCCAGCTGCCTGCCTACGAGTGGAACCTGAGCGACGTGAACCCGCCCGTGCACGCCTGGGCCACTTGGCGCGTGTACAAGATGGACAAGAAGCAGAACGGCGGCGTGGGCGACCTGCACTTCCTCGAGTCGGTGTTTCACCGCCTCACGCTCAACTTTACGTGGTGGGTAAACCGCAAAGACCGCAACAACCACAACATCTTCGAGGGCGGCTTCCTGGGGCTGGATAACATCGGCGTGTTCGACCGCTCGGCCCCGCTGCCCACCGGCGGCTACATCGAGCAGGCCGATGGCACCTCTTGGATGGCCATGTACGCGCTTAACCTGATGCGCATTGCGCTGGAGTTGGCCAAAACCAACCCCGTGTACCAGGATATTGCCAGCAAATTCTTCGAGCACTTCCTCTACATCGCCGAGGCCATGACCAAGGCCGGCGACGGTAGCTTTAACCTCTGGGACGAGGACGACGAGTTCTTCTACGACGTGCTGCACCTGCCCGACGGCCAGCGTACCAAGCTGAAAGTACGCTCCATCGTGGGCTTGATTCCGCTGTTTGCCGTGGAGGTGCTCGACGAGGAACTGCTCGAGGCCATGCCCGATTTCACGCGCCGCCTGCGCTGGATGTTCGACAACCGCCCGCACCTGGCCGAGTTGGTCTCTAGGTGGCAAGAGCCGGGCAAAGGCGAACGGCACCTGTTGTCGCTGCTGCGGGGTCACCGCATGAAAAAGCTGCTCGAACGCATGCTCGACGAAACGGAGTTTTTGTCGGAATACGGTATCCGGGCCCTTTCGTGCTGCCACCGCGACAACCCCTACGTGTTCCGCACGCTCGAGGCCGACTTCACCGTGACGTACGTGCCGGGCGAGTCGGAATCGGACTTGTTTGGCGGCAACTCCAATTGGCGCGGGCCCATCTGGTTTCCTATCAACTACCTCATTATCGAGTCGTTGCAACGCTTCCACTTTTACTACGGCAAGGAGTTTCGGGTGGAATATCCCACCGGCTCGGGGCAACTCCACAACCTGCTCGAAGTGGCCACAGCGCTGGCCGGACGGCTGAACAAGCTTTTCCGGCGCGACGAAAACGGCTGCCGTCCCGCCCTCGGCAACTCCGAGTTGCTGCAGCACGACCCGCACTTCCGCGATTACCTGCTTTTCCACGAGTACTTCCACGGCGACGACGGCCACGGCCTAGGTGCCAGCCACCAAACCGGCTGGACGGGCCTAATTGCGCGCCTGCTGCAAATGGATCCTTCGCCTGAAACCACCCAAACCCACCAGCCCTCCGTGGCCAAAGGAGCCCTAGGTGGCTAGCTTGCTTTCAGCATTTGTTAGCCCCCCAAAACCGAAGCCCGCCTTGATACCTGGGCGGGCTTCGGTTTTGGGGCGTGGCGTTGTTACCGCTCGGTTTGCATTAGCTTGTTTAAGCGCGGCTGAATCAGCCAAATGCCCGCCGGAAATAACCACAGCAGCAGAAAGTCGGCTACAATCTTTGTGACAGTGGACGACAAATAAAGCTTAGTAAAAACAGATGCCAGTAATTAAGCTCAAGTAAGAAGCGCGCCATGCGAATTGCGTAGTGGAACTTGGATCAGCTTGTATAATAGCTACAAAAGCAATCCTTATTCGGCGGCCGGCGCCTAAAGCTGCGGCGGTAAGTAGCCGTTATTCAGTAACTCGCTGGGCGCAACACCCAGCTGATTCAAGAACCCGAGGCATTCGGCCTGAAGCTCCTGCAGGTTCCGCTGCCCTAGGTGGTCTTGTACTTCCACCTCCAAAAACTGCTCGCCGGTAGCAAAGAAATCGAGGTGAATTTTGATGTGCCCCAAACGGTAGATGCGGCGCGTTTTCTCGACGACACCTAGTACGGGGCGGCCGCCAAGTACCTGAGCCAGCAACTCCGGCGTAGGGTGCTGGTCGTAGCGGTACACTTGGGTGCGTTCGAGGCCGTGTTCGTCGGGAAGGCGCTCGTAGTGGATCAGGATGTGCTCGATGTTGCCTTCGCGCAGCTTGAGCTTGCCGCGCGAAGTGGCGTAGTATGTGTCGCGCTGGTGGTCGGTACCGATAAAGTGTGCCCCTAGGTGGCCAAGCCTCTCCGCAACAGAAGCTGCGTCGGGGCAGCGGGCCTTGGCTGAGAAATCCTGGTAATGGGTGAGCTCATGACTGCACATTTGTTGGGAGGGGTTAACCCAAGGCTAGCGCTTAGGTAAATCGGCCCGAAGCGCTGCGGGTAAAGCTAAAAACAAAACGGCCGGGCTGATAGCCCGGCCGTTTTATCAGCAGGAAGTAAGGTGGTGCTACTTCGATTTCTGCTCGATCAGGCTGATAACGTCTTTGTTGCCGCCGGTTTTGGCCGCGTTCAGGGCCGTGTTGCCTTGGCTGTCGGTGGCTTTGGGATCGGCGCCGCTGGCCAGCAGAAACTCCACCATGGCTTTGTCGCCTTTGGCGGCGGCAGCCATCAGGGCGGTTTCCTGACCGGCGTCTTTGGCGTTTACTTGCGCCTTATATTGCACGAGCTTCTTTACAATATCCAAATTGCCGTTGGTGACGGCCGTAATCAGGTACGTGGTTTTGAAGCCGGGCATTACCTCGATGGCCGCGTTGGCATCGGCGCCGCCTTTCAGCAGGGTTTCCACGGCGGCAGCGTCGTTTTTCATCACTGCCTTAAACAAATCCTTGTTGGGGGCCTGGGCGGCGCTTGTAAACACCACGCCTAGCAGCAGGCCAAAAAAGAGCAGTAGTTTTTTCATTGCAATAAGGTGGAGTGGGGCGGCGGAAGCCGTAAAAATACTACTTCTGCGCAACAGCACAATTCCTTATTTGCAACAGGCGTTTAACCGCCGGTGCTTCAGCTAAAAAAAGCAGCCCGGCTTGCGCTCTGGTTGCGCGAGCCGGCAACAAGCAAACAGGGTGCAGCCTAATTACCGCGGCCTGCTCCCTGCGAAAAACCCTAGGTGCCGGAGGCCCTGCGGGCGGCCATGCGCCGGCCAATGGCTTGGGCAATTACGCTGGCCAGCAAAATTTGCAGCGCGTGGTAAAGCATGGTGGGCAGCAGCAGCACGCCCGTAGCGGCCGTGCCCGCAAACAGCACCTTGGCCATAACGGTACCGTGCACCAACGATTTTTTGGAGCCGCAAAACAAGGCGGTAACCTGGTCTTCGGCCGAAAAGCCAAGCAGCTTGCTCAGGCCGATGATGACGGCGTACACCACGGCAAACAGCGCCACCATGGCTAGGGCCAGCAGCAGCAGGTCGGTGGGGCGAATGTGGCGGAACACGTTTTCGGCAAACGACTCGCAAAACGACGTATACACCATCAGCAGGATGATGCTCTGATCGAACAGCCGCAGGCCCTGCTTGTGGCGCTCGGCCCAAGCCCCGAAGCGGCCGTGCAGCAGCACGCCCAGCACCACGGGCAGCAACACCTGCAGGCCCAAATCGGCTGCCATGCCCCCTAGGTTTGGGCCGCCCGTGGCGCCGGTATGCAGCACCGCGCTTACCCACAGCGGCGTAAGCATAATGCCCAGCAAGCTGGAGATGCTGGCGTTGAAAATGGCCCCCGGCAAATTGCCGCCTGCGATGCTCACCATTACCACCGAAGTGGACACCGTGCTGGGCAACGTACAGAGGTAAAACACGCTGGCCCATAACGTTTGGCCGGCCTCGCCGCCAAACCACGGGCGCACGGCCAGCGCCAGCAGCGGAAACACCCCGAACGTGATAAGCTGCACTACCGCATGGAGGCGCCAGTTGCGCATGCCGGCCTTCAGTTTTTCGGGGCTGAGGCGCAGGCCATACAGAAAGAAAATAGCCGCTACACCTAGGGTGGTAACGCGCCGCCACGGCACCGGGCTGCTGTTGCTGCCGATGCCGGGCGCCAGGTAGGCCAGCACCACCACGCCAATCAGCCCGAAGAAAAACCAATCGAGGCCGATGCGGCTGAGAAGCGTGCCTGAGCGGGTTGGCGGGCTAGCGGAAGCAGGGGCAGAGGGCATAGCGAATAACCGGTAAGTGCCGGGCGCTGCAAGCTTACGCAGAACCTAGGCAAACCGCTGCCAGCTGCCCCTATACCAACTGCCCGGTTACGCGCAAAATCAGCAGCACAATGGCCACCGCCAGCATGGCCAGAATAAGTAAGCTGGCCCATTTGGGGCGGCTGTAGGTGGGGTAGAGGCCCATAAGGGCAAAACCCGTGAACAAGGCCACGGAGCTTGCAATGCGCGGCCACGTGGTGCCGCCTTGCAAATTCAGGATCAGCGAAACGGCAATGGCGCCGGCAGCAAGCCAGTAGAGGTAGCGCGTGCGGGAGGCAGAGGAAAAGGCCATACGGAGTAACAAATGCTAAAGCGAAGGATAGAGCTGCACCGCGCCGGGTTGCGCCCGCAGGCCCAGCCGGTGCAGGCGGGCACGGTGGTGGCGCTGCAGCACGATGGGGTAAAAATTGCCGAACAAGTTGCCCACTGTGGCGCCGGCGGCCAAATCGTAGCGGCCTAGGTGCAGAAAGTACGGCAGCAGCAGCAATTGGGCTATTAAGGCCAGTAGGTGACACATTTCGGCGCCTTGGGTATTGTCGAGCAATACGTGCAGCTGGGCCCGGCCGCCCCCGTAAAACGCCTGCCGGTGCCGCGGCTTGTGGTAATGGGCCCAGCACAACAAGCGGCGCAGCCACTCAACGCGCAGGGTGCGGTAAAGCCGGCTGATGGTGCCGTGATTTACCGCGTTATAAAAGCCCGGCCCCGGCAGGCGGTGCAGCGGCACGGCCAGGCCCAGCATGCCAAACACCCCCGCCACTGCCGTGGTGCACGCAAACCCGCCCAGCCAAAACGCAGCGCCTACCGAGGGCTGCCCCGGGTGGTGCAGCAAGGCCTTGAGCAGGCTCCAGAGCGAGAGCAGCAACACGCCCGAAACGCACAGGTAAAACACGGATTTGCCAAGCTTGCTCATGTGTCGGAAGGATACGCCACGGCGTGGGCTTATTCGGCCAGCACCGGGGCCGCTGGGGCGTTGGTTTTGCGCAGCGGCAGCTCCGGAATCAGCAGGGTAGCGCCAAGGCCCAACACCACCAACCCCATGGTGATGCGGTAAATATTGTTGATAGCCACGACAAACGCCTTCCGCACCTCCGGCGCCAGTTGGCCGCCCGCAGGGGCCGCAACGGCGGGCAGGGCCGGGCCTTCGCTCACTACAACCTGCTTGGGCGAAGTTCGGCTGGTTGCTGCGGCTTGGGTGGGCAGCGTTTGGGCCAGTTGCAGGGTAAGCACGGTGCCCAGCAATGCCGCTGCCACCACGCCCCCAATTTGCCTAAAAAACTGGCTGGCCGAAGTGGCTTGCCCAATCAGGCGCGGCTCGGTAGCGTTTTGCACCGCCAGGGTGTAAAGCGGCATGCTGGGCCCCACGCCCACGCCGCACACAAACACGTAGAGCAGCACTTGCCAGTAAGTGGTACTGGCCGAGAGCGTCGTCATCAGCCAGAGGCCTACCAAAAGCAAGGCGCCGCCGGCCAGCATCCAGCGTTTGTACTGGCCGCCCCGCCTCGATACCATTTGCCCGGCCACGTTGGAGCCCGTTACCACACCTAGGGACAGCGGAATCAGGCTCATGCCCGCGCGCGTAGCCGAGGTGCCCAGCACGTTTACCATAAACAGCGGCTCGAAAATGATGATGCTCAGGAAGGTGCCGCCCAGCAGAAACAACGCTGCGTTGGCCGAGCGGAACACCGGGTTGCCAAACAGGCCGAAATCCAGAATGGGGTGTTCGGAGCGCACCGAGCGCAGCACAAATGTGGCCAATAGCAGGGACGCCGCGCCCAGCAAGCCCAGCGTGGTGGCCGAGGCCCACGGGTACGTTGCTTTGTTGAGCTGCAAGGCCACAATAAGCCCGCCTACTCCGCCAATCAGCAGCAAGGCAGCTGAAATATCGAGGCGGGTGCTGGCGCCGGTGGGGGGCAGCTTGGGCATGTTTTTCAGGATAAACCACAGGGCCACGGCACCTAGGGGCAGGTTCACGTAAAACACCAGCCGCCAGCCAGCCACGCCGGGCAACAGGTTGTCGCCTAGGTCGGTGAGCAGGCCGCCTAAAAAAGGACCCAGCACCGATGAAATGCCGAACACCGCGCCCACGTAGCCTTGGTACCGCCCGCGCTCGGCCGGCGGAAACAAATCGGCGATGATGATGAAAGCCAGGGCAAACAGCCCCGCGCCGCCAAATCCCTGCACCACCCGGAAAAAAATCAGCTGGCTCATGCCGTCGCCGAGCAACGGCAGCGGGCCAAACTCCCCGGCCAACCCGCACAGCGCCGAGCCGAGCAAAAACACCGATACGGCCACAATCTCGATGTTGCGCCGCGGAAACGTATCGGCCAGTTTGCCATAAATAGGCACCAGCGCCGTGCTGGCAGCTAGGTAGGCCGTGGCCACCCACGTAAACCGCTCCAGCCCCTGCAAATCGGCCACAATGCGAGGCAGCGCCGTCGACACGATGGTTTGATCGAGGGCGCCCAAAAACATGGCAATCAGGACGCCGGCCAGGGTAAGCATTCGGTCGCGGTGCGTAAGCGGGTGGTGCATTGGGCGTGGGGTTGCTGAAGCCTGGCATACGTAAAATACCCAGGTGGGAGTGCTACAACGACCGCTAAGAAGCATAATCGGCCCGACACACCGGCTATCTTTACGGCCTTTTATGGAACACCTCGACGCTACGCTGGCGCTGCTTTGTGCCTTTGCTTTTCTGGCTGGTTTTGTTGACTCGATTGTGGGCGGCGGCGGGCTGATTCAGCTACCCGCCATGTTGCTGCTGCTCAAGGGCGTGCCGGTGCCCACGGTGCTCGGCACGGGCAAGGTGTCGTCGGTGGCCGGTACGGCGGCGGCGCTGCGGCGCTACGCGGGCCAAGTGCCCATTCGGTGGCAGGCAGTAGGGGCGGCGGCCGTTGCGGCTGGGGTGTTTTCGTTTCTGGGGGCGCGGGTGGTGTCGCTGCTGCCCTCGGAGCTGCTGCGGCCGCTGGTGCTGGGCTTGCTGGTAGTTATTGCCATCTACACCTTCTGGCGCAAAGATTTCGGCTCCATTCATGCGCCGCGCCTTCCCGAAAGCCGCGAGCCATACTACGGCGTGCTCATCGGCGTGCTAATTGGGTTTTACGACGGGTTTTTCGGGCCCGGTACCGGCAGCTTTCTGCTGTTCGCCTTCGTCGGAGTTTTTGGCTACAACTTCCTGAGCGCGTCGGCCTCGGCCAAGGTGGTGAACGTGGCTACTAACCTCACGGCCCTGGCTTATTTCGCCTACACCGGGCATATTCTGTGGCAAGTGGCCCTGCCCATGGCCGCCTGCAACATGCTGGGCTCCAGCCTAGGTGCCCGTACGGCGCTCAAGCAAGGGGTAGGCTTTGTGCGGGTGCTTTTCCTAGTGGTGGTCGGCGGCATCATTCTCAAGCTCGGCGCCGATACGTTCGGGCTGCATTTCTGACCTAGGGATGCAGCGCGGTGTAGCGCGGACTTTGGCTACGCCGACCTTCGGTTGTGGTCCGCGTCCCCGGATAGTAGCTTCTGCTACCTAGGTCGATTATCAGAGAAATGTATCTGGGGGCTGCGGACTACAACCGAAGGTCGGCGTTGCCACAGTCCGCGCTTCAACCAAAAAACCGGCCCGCCCCACCAATTGGTGGGGCGGGCCGGTTTGCCTTGCTGTACCTGGGTTACTCCTCGCCGCGGCCGGGCGGCAGGCCGGGTACGGCATTGCCTTGGTTGCCCTGCACGCTCGGCACACCCATTTTCTTCTCGCGGGCTTTCTGGTACTTGTCGAACTGGGCAGCCGTGAGCACGTCCTTCAGCGCGGCCATGCGCGATTGGCCAATGTCTTCGATTATCACGTTGAGCTTGCGCAAGTCGGCGCGGTGCCGGATGCGGGCTTCCTCCACTTGCCGCACGCTGCGGATGTTTATCTGGCGCACTTTTTCTTCCTGCTGCGGGCTAAGGGCCAATGCTTGTTTCAGGCTTTGCGTAAGGCCGTTGGCTTGCGCTTCAATCTTGGCTTCGTCGGGCTTGGCGGCGGGAGCAGCGGTGCCGCGGGTTTTGGCGGTGGCATCGGCCGGTTTGGGCTTGGTGGCGGCCGTTTGGGCCCAGGCGGCGGGCGCGGTAGCCAGCAGCGCGGCGGTCAGCAAAATCGATTTCTTCGGGATGTTCATCTTGTTCGGTAGGCAAAGTGGCCAACGCATGGCGCAGGCGCTCGGCACTGCGAAAATAGCGTGCCAGAGTTCTATTAGCAGCTGAACGCCGCACGCGCCGTAATTATTCCCGGGCCCGCGCAAGTTTGGCAATTGCCCTAGGTGCCTGTAACCTTTGGCGCCGGTTGGCAATAGAAGGAGGCATGAAGCAACCATCCTCTCGCAATACGTGGCTAAAAGCCGTCGGCATAGGTGCCGCCGTGGCCGCCGCTGCCCTATGGGCCAACCGCCGCGGATCATATGATTTGCGCGGCAAAGTAGTGCTGATTACGGGCGGCTCGCGCGGCCTTGGGCTGGTGCTGGCACGGCAGGCCGCCGCCGAAGGCGCCCGGGTGGCCATTTGCGCCCGCGACCCCGACGAGCTGGAGCGCGCCCGCAAAGAGCTGCTGGCCGAAGGCACCGAAATCCTGGCGTTGTCGCGCGACCTCAGCGACGAAACCGAGGTGCGCACCATGGTAGCCGAAGTGCGCAACGAACTGGGCCCTATTGATGTGCTCATCAATAACGCGGGCATCATCACGGGCGGCCCCTTGGAGCACATGGACGTGCGCGACTACCAGGAGTCGATGGACATCCACTTTTGGGCCGCGCTGCACGCCATGTACGCCGTGCTGCCCGACATGAAACGCCGCCGCGAGGGGCGCATCATCAACGTTGCCTCGGTGGGCGGCAAGGTAGCCGTGCCGCACCTGGCCCCGTATTGCGCCAGCAAGTTTGCGCTGGTGGGCTTGTCCGAAGGCTTTCGGGCCGAGTTGCTGCGCTACGGCGTATACGTTACCACCGTGTGCCCCGGCCTGATGCGCACCGGCTCGCCGCGCCAAGCCATCGTGAAGGGGCAGCACTTGCTCGAGTTTGCGTGGTTTATGGTGGCCGACTCGCTGCCGGTGCTCACCGTTAGCGCCGGCTACGCCGCCCGGCAAATCTGGAACGCCGCCCGCCGCGGCGATGCGGAGCTGATCCTGGGCATGCCGGCCAAACTCATTTCGTTGCTGCACGGCATTGCGCCCGGCACCGTAGCCAACGTGCTCAGCATGGCCAACCGCACCCTGCCCGGGCCCACCGGAGAGGAGGGCAACGAGCGGCGCCGCGGCTTCGAAAGCGAATCGGCCGTTACCCGCTCGTGGCTGACCACGCTCACGCGCAAAGCCGAGCGCGAAAACAACGAGCGCAACAACCACTCGCCGTACCCTGCCTAAACCCTAGGTGGGGCCGGCTTCGTAAAAAAAAGCCGGGCCGGCGTACCGAGCTATCGAAACTCTTCCCATCTTTACCGCATGCACCTGTTCAGCCAGTCATACTATTATTATTACCCGACCTGCCAGCCCACCGGCTTCGGCAACGGTCGTGTATGTACGACGGCATCCGAGCAGACCTTGTAACGTCTCCGCGAAACCGCTTCATACCGCCCCCGTCCGATAGCCGGACGGGGGCTTTTTGTTTTTACCCCACTTCAAACCCTAGGTGCCATGCAAGCCCTCCAACAACATTACGACCAGTACACCGCCGAAGACCGCCAAGTGTGGCAATTGCTCTTTGAGCGCCAGTTACAAGCCCTGCCCGGGCGCGCCGCCCCCGAGTTTATGGAAGGCCTGGCGCGCATTGGCTTCACGGCCGACCGCATCCCCGATTTTCGGCAGGTAAACCCGGTGCTGCGCCGCCTCACGGGCTGGGAGCTGGTGGCGGTGCCCGGCATCGTCGACGATGCCGTGTTCTTCGGGATGCTGGCTGCCAAGCAGTTTCCGGCCACCACGTGGTTGCGCAAGCTCTCGGAGCTCGATTACCTGGAAGAGCCCGACATGTTCCACGACGTGTTTGGCCACGTGCCGCTGCTTACCAACGCCGAGTTTTGCCGCTTTTTGCACCAGTTAGGCCACATTGGCCTGCGCCACGCCTCCGACCCAGCCGCCGTGGAGCTGCTGGCGCGCCTGTACTGGTTTACGGTTGAGTTCGGGCTGATTCGCGACGCGGGCAGCGGCGAGGCGCGCATTTACGGCGCGGGCATTTTGTCGTCGGCCGGCGAAACGCGCTACAGCCTCGGCGACGAGCCCACGCGCCTGCCTTTCGGCGTGGCAACCGTGCTCGATACCGCTTTTCGCAAAGACGAATTCCAGACCCAATACTTCGTGCTGGAGTCGCTCGATCAGCTGTACGCCACGCTGCCGCAGGTGCAGCAGCAGCTGCGCGAAGTCATTGTAGCGGAGTTGTAGTAGTCTGCCCGCCGCGGCGTAATCGTTCGCAACAAAAAGCCCCTAGGTGACCGAACACCTAGGGGCTTTTTGTTGTGGGTTGACACACGCGTTAAAATCGCCTGAAAAACAAAAACGCCCGACCGCGGTGCGGTCGGGCGCCCCCGTTGGGTGGAGCCAACGGGACTTGGGAAATCGTTCGGCTTAGTGAGCGAAAGTGCTCACGTAAGTGGTAGCGTTGGCGCCTTCGCCTTCGGTTAGTTTCAGGCGGAGGGTGTTGGCCGATAGTTCTTCTACTGCAAACTTGCGCTCCGAATCACCTACCTTCACGGTGAGGGTCTTGGCGTCTTCGCTCAGGGTGTAAGAGCCAGACTTTTGCTGCTCTACCTGCGGGTTTGCTTTGGTGGCACCCTCGTCGAGCACGTAGCGGCCGTCGGTGGTGAACTGGGTGAGGTTGTCGCGCAGCGTGGATTTCATGTGCGCAAACATGCTTACGGTTACGGCCGCTTCAGCACCGGCCGGTGTCGATACGGTGGCAAGGTCCGTCATTTGCCATTGTCCGGCTGCAAGTAATTGCTGCGGGGTCTGCTGCACCTGTGCTTCGGCTTTAGCGGTGGGCTGCGCTACTTCTTCCAACTCTTTCTCACACGATGCCAGGCCAGTAAGGGCCAGCGCCAAGCTCAGGTAAACGGGCAGTTTCTTCATGAAAACAGGTAATGGGTTTGGTGAAGAAAAATGAGCAACTACACTCAGGCTTTTTTGCATTCTATACACTTTCCAACTTCTCGCCTCAAGGGGTTTTGAGCACCCTTTGTCGCCGTTGACAATGCTAAACTAAAAAACGTTTTTCAGACTTTCGCGGAAAAAGTCAATAATTCAAACATTATGTTCGGAAAGTGCCATACAATTTTATATTGTACTTTATTACGTCCTTAAAATACAAAAGCTGCCAGCGTAAAACGCTAAGCAGCTTTTGGTTAAAGGCGGTTTGTAAACTTGCGCCCTAGGTTTCTTTTTGGCACACGGGGCAGAAGTAGGTTGCCCGGCCGCCTACATACTTTTTTACTATTGTCGATTGGTCGGCCGGGCAGCGCTTATAATCGTCGGATTGGGGCACCGGGTAGGCGTCCCATTCGCGGGCATGTATGATAAAAGAAAGAGGGAAGCGTTGGTAGCTGGCTTCGTGCTCGATGGCCGTGCGCAACACCAGCTGAATGGCCGCGTGCAAGCGGCTAACCTCGGCAGCGTTCAACGACGCCGCAATGCGCTCCGGATGAATGCCCGCCTGAAACAACACTTCGTCGACAATCCAATTGCCCAAGCCAGCGGCAAGGCGTTGGTCGAGCAGGGCGGGTTTCACCAGAGTTTTCCGGCGGCCCAACGCTGCTGTCAACTCTTCGGGGGAAAGGTCGAGGGCATCGGGCCCTAGGTGCTTTTCGCGTTGGTAGGCGGCCACGCTATCGGCCACCCGAATGCGGCCAAACTTGCGCGGATCGATGAATGCCACGCGCAGGCCGTCGGCCAGATGAAAGGCCACGCGCGTGAAGCGCGGCCGGTCGTGGTCGTCGCGGTAGGCGCCTACGTCTCCCGTCATGCCAAAATGCAACACCAGCACTTGCCCGGTCGAAAGCTCCAGAAAGCAGTTCTTGCCCAAGCGCTGCGTGGCCAACACGGTGGCGCCCACCAAGGCAGCGCGCAGCTCGGCTTCCTTGGTTACCAGCACGTGAGCATCGAGTACCTCCACGGCAGCAAGGCGCTGGCCCACCACGAGCGCATCGAGAAAACGGCGGTAGGTTTCGACTTCGGGTAATTCAGGCATTTACAGCAAAGCGTAAAGATTAACCAACTGCAGCGGCGCGGCCCCGCCGCACAAGCTCGTCGGTACATAAACCCAGCCGTTGGCAGAACGTTCCGCAGTTAGTTGCCAGTTGCCAGTTATTGGTTGTTAGTTATCAGAGGATGACCAACTGGCAACTGGCAACCGACAACTCACAGCTCTAACTGTCCCGCTACCAATACCGCCGCGGAGCCGCTTATCTGTACGGTTTCGATGGCTTCGCGGGGGCCCACCACGCGTACCTGCACGGTACCGGGGCGGTTCATCCAGTGGCCTTGTTCGGCCACAAACTCGGGGCCGGGCAGGTAATTGTGGTGCCAGAGGTACGCGGCCATAGCGCCGGTAGCCGAGCCCGTTACAGGGTCTTCGGTAATATCGGGCGGAGTGCCGAAGTGGCGCGCAAAGGTGCGGCCGGCCGGGGTAGCCCCGCCCAGGCAAAACAGGTGCGGGCTGAAAAAGTCGCTGCTGCTTCTGTACTTATTATAAGTGTTCGCATCAGGGGCTTGCGCGCGGCGAAGTGCTTCGTGGTTGCGCAGCAGTACCATGAGCTGCGGCGTGCCGGTGCTTACGGTTTGGATGGGCGCGCCGGGCAACACGTCGTCGGGCGTGAGGCCAAACAAGGGCATTACCGCGGCAGCATCGTGCACGGCCCCGAACACAGGGCGGCGCTGCGTCATGGTAACCTGCAGGGGCTGCGTAGGTGTGGGCGGCGTAATGTCAACGCCGATGGGGCCATCGCGCAGCTCAAATTGCATCGACACCGGGCCATTGGTTAGCGAAACCCGGCCGGCGTGCACCAGCGCAGCGGCCGTAGCAATGGTGGGGTGGCCCGCCAGGGGTATTTCTTCGGCCGGCGTAAAGTAGCGTACGGCTACCTCGGCCAGCGACGAGCGGCGCACAAACGCAGTTTCCGACTGGTTGAACTCACGCGCCAGCCGCTGCATGGTGTCGGCAGAAAGGTCGTCGGCATCGAGCACCACGGCGCAGGGGTTGCCGCCCATAGGCCGCGTGGTGAAAGCATCGACAAGCAAAAACGGATATGCGGGCATGGTGAGGGCAGTTAGGGTAGGGCACAGCAATGATAAGCTTCGGGAAGCAAACCTAGGGGCGCGGGGCGTTGGCCGGGCCGCCAACAAAAAAGCCAGCCTCCTGAAAAGAAGCTGGCTTTGAAAACGTTGGCTTAGCGCACCTAGGAAGGATCGGTGAGGCGGCCAATTTGTTGGCCTTGGGGGTTGAAGATGCCGCCCTGCGCGCTCACATAGAGCATGCGCTGCTGCACATCCACCAACACGAAGGGGAAATCGGGGCTGGTGGAGCGTGTAAGGCGTCCCACAACGGCCGCCGTGCGCTCCTGCGAATCGAGCCGAACCACGTTGAGATTGCGGGTTACGTAAAGCGGGTCGTGGGGGCTGTTGCGGAAGGTAAGCTTGCCCAAGAAACCCGACGAGGCCGGTTGCACCACGGCTGGGCGCGGCGCGGCTGCCGCGCGGGTGGCTACGGCTACCGGCTGCGCCGAGGGTGCTGCCCCGCGTAGGCTGGCCATAATTTGCTGATTGGCCTGCTGCCAACCGCGCCCGATGGCCGTAAGGCGGGTGGGGCGGCCGGGGTGAGTGGGCGAGTCGTAGTCCTGGGCTACCATGGCCATGGCGGTTTGCGCTTCGGCCAGGCTGGCGCCCATCTTGCGCAGCACAAAACCCGAAAACTCATCGGCCTCCAGCTCGTCGGCGGGGTTGGAGCCGCCGGGCTTAAGGGTGTGGCCGTTGAGGTGGTGGCCCATTTCGTGGGCCAGTATGCTGATGCCGGCCCAGTCGGTGCGGCCCGCGCGGTTCACGGCGCCCACAAACTGAGGATTGTATAGCAGGAAGCGCTTGCCCCCGTACACCACGGCGGCGGCGTTTTCAACTTGGGTAGTGGCGCGCAACTCAAAGCGCGGCTTCAGGCCCACGACATCCGTGATTTCCCGCAGCACATCGCGCTGCGGGGCTGGCTGAGCAGCCATGGCCTGCCCGCCCGTAAGCAGGCTCCAGCCAAGGAGCACGCCCGAAATAAGGCGGCGAAAAATGCGGTTGTGGTTCATGAAATAGTCCTTTAAGCCTTGGGCAGAGTAGTGCAATTTTGCTGCCAGTTTTTAACCGCAGCGGCGTCGTGTAGTGCCTTGTTTATAACGCAGCAAGCCAGGTTTTTCGTTTGTTTCTGCTTAAAAAATTAAGCGTCGGAATTAAGCTGCCCGCGTAGCTGTTGGCTACCAATCGGAAACCTTGCTGGGGTATAATCCCGGACAAGTACAAAGCAGCACGTATGACCAAACGCCGACCGTTCGCTTTCCTGTTGTTTTCCTTGCTTGCAGCCGCAGGCACTGCTCAAGCACAAGAGACTTGCATGCTCGAGCCGGTTGCATTGAGCCGCCGGGCCACCGAGGCCTCGCTTGTGGTGGAGGCGCGCATAGTGGGCCAGCAAGCCGTAGCCGACGCGGCAGGGCGCATCTTTACCGTTAGCCAACTCGAGGTTTACAAAGTGTTTCGGGGGCAGGTGCCGGCTGCCGGGGTGCAACTGGCCGAGCCCGGTGGCTCCCTAGGTTTGCGCCGCGAAGAAGTAAGCGGCACCGCCGGGCTAGAGGTGGGGCAGCAAGGCCTGTTTTTTCTGGAGGCCGACCCCGCGGCGCCCCGCCCGGGCGCGCTGCGGCTGTACGCCGGTCCGCAGGGCTTCGTGCGCTACGATGCCGCTACCCACGTGGCCGCAGAGCCGTTTGGGCGCTACAACTCCATCGAAAACGATTTGTACCCGGCCGTGGAGCGCCTTACCGGGCGGCGTTTTCAGGAACTGCGGCGCAACGCCGAGCTGAGCACGCCCACGGTGGTGGCGCGCGGCACGGCGGCACCTGCCATTAGCAGCTTTTCGCCGGCCATCTTGTCGGCGGGCACGGGGGAGGTACTTACCATCCAAGGTTCGGGTTTTGGCAGTACGCGGGGCACCGGCCGGGTCGAGTTTCCGAACGCCGACCAGGGGGGCAGCTCGCGCGTAGCCGCCAACAGCACGGATTACGTGTCGTGGTCGGACACCAAAATTGAGGTGCGGGTGCCCTCGAGCGCCAACGGCGGCGGAGCCGGTTCGGGTAAATTTGTGGTGTATGCCGAAGGCGGCGCCAGCGCCACCAGCGCCACCAGTCTTAGCATTGTTTTCTCCTACAGCAACATCGGCAGTACGCCAGCGCGCGCCCGTCTCATCAACAAAGACAAGCAAGGCGGCTACACGCTTCAGTACAACGCCACGTTTGGCGACCGGCCGGCAGCCCGTTCGTCGTTTGAGCGTGCCCTAGGTACCTGGGCCGCCGCTACCCGCGTGAACCGCCGGATGGGCAGCTTTGCAACCACCACCACGGCCGCCTCCGATGGGGTGAACGTAATTCGCTTCGATGTGGGCACTGAGCTGCCAGCAGGCGTGCTGGGCCGCACCACCTCGTACTACAGCGGCTGCTCCACGGGGGGCGTTACGTATTGGTCGGTGGCCGAAACCGACTTCACGTTCAACGACGACACGAACTGGAACTTCGCCGCCACGGCGCCCTCGTCGTCGCAATACGATTTCGAAAGCGTTGCCCTGCACGAGCAAGGCCACGCGCACCAATTGGGGCACATCATTCGGCCGGGCGCGGTAATGCACTACGCCATTGCCAACGGGCAGCAGTCGCGCACGCTCAGCGCTGAAAGCGACATTGCCGGCGGCCTCAGCGTCGTGGATTTCAGCCTGAAAAGCCCTAACCCTTGCGACTTTGCCCTGATTCAGCTGCTGCAAGCGGCCGCGCCGTTGCCCGTGGAGCTGGTTGGGTTTGCGGCCCGTTACGAGCCCACCCTGCCGGGTACGCGCCTTAACTGGGCCACGGCCAGCGAGCTGAAAAGCAGCTACTTTGCTGTGCAAGCCGCCGACGAAGCCAATGCCGCTACCTGGCAGGAGGTGGCTCGCGTAAGCGCCGCCGGGCAAAGCAGCATCCGCCGCACCTACGAGGCCACCGACGCGCGCGCCCTAGGTACCGGGCAGGTGCGCTACTACCGCCTGCGTCAGGTGGATACCGATGGTTCGGAGCATTTTTCTGCCCCCGTAGTGGTGGCGGGCCTGGGTGCCGTTGCGGAGCTGCAAGCTTTCCCGATCCCGGCAACGGATGTGCTGCAGGTGCAGGGGCCGTTGGCCTCGGCTACCTCCGGCGTGCGCATTGTGCTGCTTGATGCGGCGGGCCGTTTGGTGAAAGAACTGCGCCTGCCGGCAGGCGCCAGCTCGGTCCAACTGCCCGTAGCCGAGCTGCGCAACGGCCTCTACACGCTGCAATGGCAATCCGATGGCAGCAAACCCCTGAGCCGGCGCGTACTAGTGCAGCACTAGTAGCATCCGAAGTTCGATAAACCCGAAGCCCCGCCATGGTGAACCTTGGCGGGGCTTCGGCTTTGTTTTCGGGAGTAATCAGCGTGCTTAGTTATTCCGCACCTGCACGAGCGACGAACAGCTTGGGTGGGTAATAAAGAGTGTTTTCCTAGGTCGCGAAACAGCTGCAATGGCGCAGCAGCTCGCCGGCATGATGCGCCCGCTTTTACATGGAAGCAAGCCGGGGCAAAGCCGTTTCGTGCTAGTTAGCTGGTAGCACCAACTACCCCTTAATTAATGGGCTGAACACCTAGGCAGGTTGCTTTTGAACCGGGGCGGCGGGGCGTTGCCGCTCGCCTATTTGCTGGCGCCACATGGCGTAGTACAAGCCTTTGCCTTCGAGTAGCTCGTCGTGGCGGCCGGCCTCCACCACGCGCCCGCGCTCCAGCACAAAAATGTGGTCGGCGTGCAATATGGTGCTCAGGCGGTGGGCAATAAGGATGGTGAGGTGCTGGCGCGTGGCCGACAGCTCGCGCACCGTCCGGCTGATTTCCTCTTCGGTGAGCGAGTCGAGGGCCGAAGTGGCCTCGTCGAACACGAGCAGCGTGGGGTGGCGCAGCAGAGCCCGCGCGATGCTCAGGCGCTGCTTTTCGCCGCCCGAAACCTTCACGCCGCCTTCGCCAATCACGGTGTCGAGGCCCAGGGGCGCGCGGCGCAGCAACGAGTCGGCAGCGGCCTGGTGCAGGGCGCGCAGGCATTCCTCGTCGGTGGCGTGCGGGGCCACAAAGCGCAAATTGTCGCGGATGGTACCGGCAAACAGCTGTGCATCCTGCGTCACGAAACCGATTTGCTCGCGCAAGGCATCGAGGTCGAGGTCGGTGCCGGGCACGTCGTTGTACAATATGCGGCCTTGGGCGGGCGCGTACAGGCCTACCAGCAGCTTTACGAGGGTGGTTTTGCCCGAACCCGATGGCCCCACAAACGCCACGGTTTGGCCCAGCTCGGCGCGGAAAGAAATGCCGTCGAGCGCGGCGGTGCTGGCCGATGCGTGCTGGAATTGTACTTGCTCGAACTCCAGGGTGCGCAGCTGCCCAATCGACCTAGGCGCGGCGGGTTTGGCCTCGCGGGGCGTGTCGAGGATTTGCTGAAAATTGGCTAGCGAGGCTTCGGTTTCGCGGTAGATGTTGATGATGTTGCCCAGCTCCTGCAAAGGCCCGAAAATGAAGAACGAGTAGATGAACAGCGAGAAGAATTCGCCCACCGTAATGCGCCCGTCGAACACGAGGTACAGCATCAGCAGCAAAATGCCGTTGCGCAGCAGGTTTACGCACGTGCCCTGCACAAACGCCAAGGAGCGGATGTAGCGCACTTTTTTCAGCTCCAGCGCCAAAATGCGGCCGGTGGTGTCGTTCAGGCGTTTGGTTTCTTGCTGCGCCAAGCCCAGGCTCTTCACCAGCTCGATGTTGCGCAGGCTCTCGGTGGTGGAGCCCGCCAGCGCCGTGGTTTCGGCCACGATGGTTTTCTGGATTACCTTGATTTTTTTGCTGAGCACCGACGACAAAATGCCCAGTACCGGAATCGTGATAAAGTAAATGGGAGCAATGAGCCAGTACACCGAAATGGCGTACACCACCACGAAGATGATGCCCACCAACGAGGTAAACAGCACGTTTACGAACGACGAAATCAGCCGCTCCACATCGGTGCGCACCTTTTGCAACTTGCCTAGGGTTTCGCCCGAGCGCTGATCCTCAAATATTTGGTACGGCAGGTCGAGCGAGTGCCGCAGGCCATCGGAGTACAGCTGCGCACCTAGGCGCTGCGTGATGACGTTGACGTAGTAATCCTGAAAGTTTTTGGCGATGCGCGACACCATGGCCACGCCCATGGCCGCCAAAATCAGCACGCCGGCGCCTTCCATAAAGCCCGTGGCGCCCAAATCGTGCTTGCGGCCCGCGGGCAACACCACGTACTGGTCGATTACCTTCCGGAAGATCCACGGATCGAGCAGCGAGAAAATTTGGTTGACGGCCGCCAGCAGCAAGGCCAGCGCCAGCAGGCCCCAGTACTGGCGCAAGTACCCATACAATAGTTTCATGCGGCGGAAGGTAGGAGGAAAGACGCCTAACAACCACTGCGCATGCGGTAAGTTTCGGGGCCTGGGTTAAGGCTGCGTGCCGGCGTCCTGTATTTCGGGCCGGGCATCGGGGGCCACGTCGGCAAAAGCCTGCTGCACGCGGGCATTGGGCTTGCTGAGCACCAGCCTAACCGAGCGCCGACCTAGGCGCTTTTGGTAGCGCAGCAGCAGCTCGCGGGCTGCAGTGGGCATGTGGTGCAACCGGCTGCAGTCAACCCAAACGCTGGTTTTGCCGCTGCGCCACGCTTGTTGCAAGCAGCGCGCCAAGGTGTCGGCGGCGGTGCCGTTCGCCGATACAGGGCTTTCGGTAAGCATCAGAACGTACCGATCAGGCAGAATTTCGTGGTGCACATCCATGGCAAAGCGCAGCGTTTGGGGTGCTGCCGCGCTGTTATACGCGCCTAGGTGCCGAAAGGGTAGAGCAGGGGCAGTCAGCAATCGGCCATGCATAACATCAGGCAAGCGGCCGAGGTTGAGGCGCCGGGCCAAAATACGTATTTCACGCCGGCCAAAATCCGTATCAGTGCTGGGCAGGCCGGGTTTTGGGGCGCGTTACTTTGTGAAAGTGGGCTGCCTGTCAAATGCGGCAACTGGTACGACTTCAGGTGTGGTGTCGTGCCAAGGCAGGCGGCCCGCTTTTTTTGCGCGGCACCTAGGCGCAGCCGCGGGCTCGTTGCCGCGCAGCTGCCGGTAAATGCCCCGCGGCCGCCGCGGCAAGGCAAAATTTTCGCTTTGAGAATCAGTTTCATCAGGCTGCCGACGAGTTTTTTTTGAACAGGGCTATTGCCTTGAAAAACCGGCCGGCTATCTTTGCATCATCAAACGACACCGGCGCTGCGCAAGCAACTAACTGGTCCGTTCGTCTAGGGGTTAGGACTGCAGATTTTCATTCTGCCAACAGGGGTTCGATTCCCCTACGGACTACACCGCTTGTCGTTTGAAACTTTCGAAACCCGCCCGGTACCGCACCGGGCGGGTTTTTTGCTTTTCCCCCGCAGGCGTGTACCTTCGCCGCGCATTCTCACTCTGGCCCGGCGCGCGGGCCACTAACCCGTTTTTCTTCCCCTTATGGCTAAAATTAAAGTTGCCATCAACGGCTTCGGCCGCATCGGCCGCCTGACGTTCAAGTCGCTGCTGAGCCGCCCGAACGTGGAGGTAGTCGCCATCAACGACCTGACGGATAACAAGACGCTGGCTCACCTGCTGAAGTACGACTCGGTACACGGCCGCTTCGATGGCACCGTTGAGTACGATGAAACTAGCCTGACCGTAAACGGCCAGCGCATTGCCGCTTTGGCTGAGCGCGACCCGAAGTTGCTGCCCTGGGGCGAAATGGGCGTTGACGTGGTGCTGGAATCGACCGGCCGCTTCACCGACGAAGCTGGCGCTGGCCAGCACATTACGGCTGGTTGCAAAACGGTTGTTATTTCGGCTCCGGCTACCGGCAACATCCCCACGGTGGTGCTCGGCGTAAACGAAGACATCCTGACCGGCTCGGAAACCATCCTCTCGAACGCTTCGTGCACCACCAACTGCCTGGCTCCCATGGCCAAGGTGCTCGACGACGCTTTCGGCTTGGAGAAAGGCTACATCACCACGGTGCACGCCTACACCTCCGACCAAAATCTGCAGGACGCGCCGCACAAAGACCTGCGCCGCGCCCGCGCCGCTGCTTACAGCATCATCCCAACCAGCACCGGCGCCGCTAAGGCGGTAGGCCTGGTGTTGCCCCACCTGAAGGGCAAACTGGATGGCGTGGCCATGCGCGTGCCCGTGCCGGATGGTTCGTCGACCGACTTTGTGGCTGTGCTGAAGCGCGAGGTCACCAAAGACGAAATCAACGCCGCCATGAAAGCCGCTGCCGAAGGCCCCATGAAAGGCATTCTGGAGTACAGCACCGATCCACTGGTAAGCATCGACATCGTGGGCAACACGCACTCGTGCATCTTCGACTCGGAGCTGACCTCGGCCAACGGTACGCTGGTGAAAGTGGTGGGCTGGTACGACAACGAGGCCGGCTACAGCACCCGCGCCGCCGACCTGATCGAGAAGCTCGGCAACTTCAACAAGTAATTTGCCCTAACACCTTTTTGCAACGCCCGCTCCGCCACCCGGCGGGGCGGGCGTTGCTGCGTGTGGCGCTGGCCGCCTACTTCGCGTAACTTGCCCCGCCATGACGCCCGACTGCCGCCGCCTGTGTTTTATTTTTAACCCGATTTCGGGCACCAACCGGCGCTTCGATTTGCCGGGTTTGCTGAGCCGGCAATTGGGCAACACACCCGGTCTGTACTACGAAGTTCAGCCCACGCACTACGCCGGCCACGCCGAGGAACTGGCCCGCACGGCAGCCGCCAACGGCTTTGGCGTGGTGGTGGCCGTGGGCGGCGACGGTACCGTGAACGAAGTGGGCCGCGGGTTGCTAGGTACAGGCGTGGCCATGGGCGTGCTGCCCCGCGGCTCGGGCAACGGCCTGGCACGGCACCTAGGCATTCCGCTGGGCATGGCCGCGGCCGTGAGCTTGCTGCGCCAGCCGCGCGTGCTGCCCATTGATGTGGGGCGACTCAACGGCAAACCGTTTTTTTGCACGGCGGGCCTAGGCTTCGATGCCCACGTGAGCCGCTGCTTTGCCGCGGCGGGCACACGCGGCTTGGCTACTTACGTGCGCGTGGCTTTGCGCGAGTACGGCCGCTACCGCGCCACCCCTGTGCAAATCGAGGTGAACGGACAACTGCTGCGCACCACTTGCTACGTACTGGCCTTCGCCAACGCGGCCCAGTACGGCAACAACGCCTATATTGCTCCGCTGGCCAACATCCGCGACGGGTTGTTGGATATGTGCCTGATCGACGAAATGCCGCTTAGCCGGGCGCTGCGCGTGGCTTACGGGCTGGCGGCCGGCGACCTGCCTACCTCCGGCGCGGCCGCTTACCACACCACCCATACCGTGCGCGTGCGCAGCGAGCAACCGCTGGGTTTTCACCTCGATGGCGACTTCGCCGGCGAAGCCACCGACGTATCCGTAGCCCTCGAGCCCCAAGCCCTGCCAGTGGTGGTGGGCCATTCGTTTACG
Organism: Hymenobacter oligotrophus; assembly: GCF_003574965.1. Classification (NCBI taxonomy): domain Bacteria; kingdom Pseudomonadati; phylum Bacteroidota; class Cytophagia; order Cytophagales; family Hymenobacteraceae; genus Hymenobacter; species Hymenobacter oligotrophus. Next base: position 785,349 of record NZ_CP032317.1, read on the forward strand.
CAATAGCACCTAGGCCCAGCACCGCGGCCAGGGCCCGATAACGCATACATTCGCACTTACCATGGCAAAAAACCACCGCAACCGCGACGGGGTGGTGTACTCCACCAACCCCGAATTTGAGTACCAAGACCAAGACGCCGGCACCGACGCCCAAACCCCGCCGCCGCAGCAACAGCAGCTGCGCGTGCAGCTCGACCGCAAGCAGCGCGGCGGCAAGCAAGTAACGCTGATTACCGGCTTTATAGGCCGCGACGAAGACCTGCAAGCCCTAGGTAAACTTCTGAAAACCAAGTGCGGAGTGGGCGGCAACGCCAAAGACGGCGAAATCCTGATTCAGGGCGACTTTCGCGACAAAGTGCTGGCCGAACTCATTGCCCAGGGCTACAAAGCCAAAAAAATCGGCGGCTAGGTGCACGGACACGTCTGGAGCGGCAAGGCCAACGTATAGCCACCACCTGACCTTCGCCTCGATGAACCCTTGCCATGCTCTGCCTAGGTGCGGCAGCTCCGATCTGCCCGCGCCACATGCTGCGGTAACCACCCAAACCCGCTGCGCACATGAGTAGCCGCTTCGAACTCATTGAGGGCTACGTACGCGGTCTGGCGCAGTGGCTGAAGCTCGGCGTGGAGGCCGTGGGCGCGGGCGTTATCGGTATTGGCGTGGTGGTGGCCTTGGTGCGGCTGGTGCCCATGCTGCTGCGCCGGCGCGGAGCCAATTTTACGGCTGTGCGCCTGCTGCTCGCGCGGTACCTGGCTTTGGCGTTGGAGTTTCAGCTCGGCGCCGACATCCTCTCTACGGCTATTGCGCCAACCTGGGAGCAAATCGGGCAGTTGGGCGCCATTGCCGTCATCCGAACGGTGCTCAATTATTTCCTGTCGAAGGAAATGCGCGAGGAGCAAGCCTCGGTGGCCGAAGAAATTGTGGATCAAAAAAGCCAATCGGGTTTGGCTCCCTGATGCTACGGCAGGCGCCCCAAGCTGCACCCTCTCCTGCTACGGAACACCGCCTAGGTGCTTGGGTACTGGCCGGGCCGCTGCAGGTAAGCAAGCGCCCGAGCAACGTCTTCGGGGGTATCGATACCGATGGTTTCGAGGGCGGTTTCGGCCGTCCGGATGCGAAAACCGTGTGTTAGCCAGCGCAGTTGCTCCAGCGACTCGGCCAGCTCGAGCGGGGCCGGCGCCAGCTGCGTAAGCTGCTGCAGCACGGCCGGGCGGTAGGCGTACAAGCCAATGTGCCGCAGGTAAGGGTGGTGCTGCAGCCACTGCTCCTGCGGGTGCTGGCGCAGGTAAGGAACAGGGTGCCGGCTGAAGTACAGCGCCTCGGCCTGGGCCCCGAGCACTACCTTGGGCAGGTGCGGGCTAAGCAACTCTTCGAGGTTGAGCACGGGCTTTACGAGCGTGGCGATTTGCGTGTTAGCATCGGCAAAAAGGGCAAGCAGGGCGTTGATTTGCGCGGCGTGCACAAACGGCTCGTCGCCCTGAATGTTTACCACGCAATCGGCCGGGGTGCCTAGGTGCTGGTAGGCCTCCCACACGCGGTCGGTGCCGCTGGGGTGGTCGGGGTTGGTTAGCACGGCCTCGCCGCCAAAACCCAGCACGTGCTTCCGGATGCGCTCGTCGTCGGTGGCCACTACCACGCGGCTGAGGTTGGCTTGCCGGGCCTGCTCCACCACGCGCTGTATCATCGATTTGCCGCCTAGGTCGATGAGAGGTTTGCCGGGCAGGCGGGTAGAGGCGTATCGGGCCGGGATAATGCCGATGCTGTGCATAAGGGTGCTGATATTCAGAAGTGAGCCCCGGGCAAGCTAGCGGCAGCCGCCGAACTTGCCAAGCGCGGTAAAATTGGCACGATCATAGACAAAATCCCGCTCAGCAGGCATAATTCCGTATCTTTCGCCAGCGTAGTCACTCGTGGGCAACGCCTTACCCCGTCGAATTAAACTGCCCTTGGTGCAGTACGACACCCTCCTTATGAGCCGAATTTCGCATACTCTCTCCGCCTTCTTTTTACTCTGCCTGCCTGTTGCTGCTTTAGCAAACCCTGTGCTGCCGCCCGATTCGGTGGGCGTGGTTACGCGTCAGAACAAAACCTACGTACGCCACCGGGTAACCGCCGGCGAAACCCTTTACGGGTTGGCCCGCCGCTACCGCGTGAGCGTTGAGGACATCATGGAAGCCAACCCGAGCATCAAGGGCGCGCTGGTTTCGGGGCAGGAGGTGTTGGTGCCGCGCGTGCGGGCCCTGGTGCCGGCAACGGCGCCCAAAGCCGCCGCGGCCACCACTACCGGAACCGAGGCTCCCACCGCCGCGGCCCGCAGCCTGCCCACCGATGCCAAGGGCAACCGCGTGTACAAAGTGCAGCCGGGCCAAACGCTGTTTGCCATTTCGCGCAAGTTTGGCGTGGCGCCCGCGGCGTTGCAGCGCTACAACAAGCTAGCCACCAACGGCGGCGTTAAGGTGGGCCAAACCCTAATTATCGTGCCCGCTGGCGGCGCTGCTGCGGCCGCCGAGCCGGCAGTGGCTGCTGCTAAGCCCGTGCCCACGCCGCCCACCGCCCGCCCCGAGCGCGACGATGAGACCGAGAAAGAGCGCGCCAAGGAACGCGAGCGGGAAGCCGACCGCGAAAAAGAACGCGAAGCTGCCAAAACCAAGGAGGCCGAAGCCACGCGCGAGAAGGATGTAGCGCCTCCCAGCCCCACCGCCACGCCCGCCGACGAGCCCACGCGCGCCAGCGAGGTTGTGCGCAAGGTTACCGAAAGCGGCCTGGCCGCGGTAATCGAGGGCGGGAACTCCGAAAAATACCTCGCCCTGCACAAAACCGCGCCGGTGGGCACCATCATGATGGTGCGCAACATCATGAACGGCCAGGTGGTGTACGTGCGTGTAATTGGCAAACTGCCCGACACCGGCGACAACTCCACGGTGCTTATTCGTCTTTCGAAAAAAGCTGTGGCCAAGCTGAATACGCCCGATCAGCGCTTCCGCGTCGAAACCTCGTATTTGCCCGATTAAGCTGCTGCGGTTTACTGCCGCACCCGAAGGTTCGTATTTTATGTAAGCCCGACCTTTGTCGGGCTTACTGCTTTTTTACCCGTTGCCCCGTGACGCCCGACCAACTTCAAGCCCTGCTCAACGACCGATACGAACGGTACAACCAGCCCTCGTTTATCGCCCCCGATCCGATAAGTCTGCCGCACCGCTTCAGCCGGCAGCAGGATATCGAAATCAGCGGGCTGTTTGCGGCGTTGCTGGCCTGGGGCAAGCGGAGCATTATTCTGAAAAAGGGCCACGAACTGCTGGAGCGGATGGACAACGCGCCGTACGATTTCATCCGAAACCACCACGACGACGACCTCCGTGGCCTGGAACGCTTTTGTCACCGCACGTTTTGCGACACCGACCTGCTGTACTTCGTGCATTGGTTGCGCTGGTACTACCAGCAGCACGACTCGTTGGAGGATGCCTTTTTGAGCGGCAACACGCAGCGCGAACGGCTGATTAACTTCCACAATCTGTTTTTCAGCCTGCCCGATGCGCCCGAGCGCACCCGCAAGCACGTGGCTACGCCGGCGCGCAACTCGGCTTGCAAACGCCTGAACATGTACCTGCGCTGGATGGTGCGCCGCGATGCCCGCGGCGTTGATTTCGGTTTGTGGCAACACCTTTCGCCCGCCGACTTGGTGTGCCCCTGCGATGTGCACGTGGAGCGCGTAGCGCGCCGCCTGGGTTTGCTGCACCGCAAACAGCTCGATTGGCAGGCTGCCGCCGAGCTCACCGATAATCTGCGCCAACTCGACCCCGCCGACCCCGTGAAGTACGATTTCGCGCTATTTGGCCTAGGTATCGAGGAGAATTTTTAAGCGGGGCAGCCAGGGTTAATTTTGTCGCGCGTTCAGAAAACGCTCCATGGCCGAAATGGTGGCTACGGGCGCGCTCAGGTGCGGGTAGTGCCCGCTCGTATTCAGCACGGCTAATTGGCTGGAGGCCAAGTGCTGGTGCAGATACTCGCCCACGGCTACCGGCACAATAAAGTCGTCGGCCGATTGCAAAATCAGCGAAGGCACCTGCACTTTGGGCAGCTCGGCCCGCGTGTCGCTCAAAAACGTAACGCGCCCGAATTGCGCGGCCACCGCCGGATTGAGGCACAAGAAGTTGCTGATGAGCTCTTCGGTGAGTTCGGGCCGGTCGAGGTTGCCCATAACCTGCGGCGCCAGCGAACTGCTCCAAGCCTTGAAGTCGCTGCTCAAAAAGGCTAGCAAATCTTCCACTTCCTCGCGCTCGAAGCCCCCGATGTAATTGCTGTCGTTGATATACCTAGGCGAAGCTCCGATGAGTACCAGCTTGGCAAAAAGCTCGGGGCGTTGAATGGCGGCCAGCACGCTGATGATGCCGCCCACGGAGTGCCCCACGCACACTACTTCGGTGAGTTGCAAGGCCTCCAACACCTCCAGCAAATCGGAGGCGTAGCGCTCAAGGTTGTCGTAGCGGTTGAGGTCGTAGGCTTCCGGGTCCGACTGGCCGGCCCCTACGTGGTCGAGCAGCACCAAACGGTAACTGCTGGAAAAAGCAGGGGCCACAAACCGCCAGGCCTGCGTGTCGCAGCCAAAACCGTGTACAAAAACCATAGCCCGGCTGCCGCTGCCGAAGGTGACAACGTTGTTGCGCTTAAGAATATTCATGGGTATCGGTAATAGGATAGTTAGATGATAACGCAATTAAAGTACCATAAACCGGCAATATTGCAAGGCCGACAACGCGACCTATATATAACTGCCCAGCGGGGCAATGGTTGCGGTTGGTCGCTTGCCCAATTTACAACTGCTTATTCTTCTGGCTATGACATCGACGGCCGTTGCTACCGAGGCGTTGGTTTGCGAGTGCCGCATTACGCGGCCCCTGTTGCTGTACGCTAGCATTACCGGGCTGGCGTTGGCTTTTCTGCTAGGGTTGGTAGGGGTGATGCTGCTGAGCGGTGCCTTTAGCCAAACCGGCGAAACCGACCTAGGGCCCGGTTTGCTGGTGTTGCTCGTGGCCTTGCCGGGTTTGGTGCTGATGTGGCGGCTCTTGCTGCGCGCGCAGCCGCAATACCAGGCGACGTTAGCGGGCGGGGTGCTCGAGCTGGTGCCGTTGGGCCGCGCTGCCCGCCAGAACGCTTCAGCATATCGTATTGAGTTGAGTAACATCAGCGGCTACGTACGCACGTACCAAGCCAATGCCCTGTTTTTGCGCTTGCACCTCGCCGGCAAGCAAGTGCTGCGCCTCGTGGCCGAACCACGGCCCGTGCGGCTTCCTGCCGAGGCACCTTGGGTAGGCCTGGAGGCAGTTGCCGATCAGCTTATTGCGCAGCTGCACGCAGGGCAAGGTGCGGGGGCCAGTCTCGAGCGTCCGAATTTTTTTCAGGGAGTAGTGGGCCATGTGCTGGCCGGGTTCTGCGCCGTGGGTTTTCTGTTGGGCATCGGGCTGTTGCTAGCCCCGGGTGTAGACTGGACGCAGGGCTCGCGCTTGCTCGTGTTCAGCTCGATGTACCTAAGCGTGTACGCGGCCAACCGGCGCAAAACGGCCGCGCGGCCGTAGTTTCGCGTGGCAGATAACCAAGTATTTGATATGCAGGCAGCCAACCAAGTTTACCAGGTTACATTTCACAACTCCACGCTGTGGTGGGTAGCAACCATCGGCGGGGCGGTGTTGGGCATGGTAGTGGCCAATGCGGCGGGCATCGAGGTGAGCGGCTGGGCCCAAACGGCGCTGTTTGCGGCGGTAGTGGCGGCAGCCGTTTTCCTTGGCTTCAGGCTGGCCCGCAGCAAAGGCCGAATAGAGCTTACGCCCACCGAAATACGCCTGACCCGCGACTCGCAACCGGCCAAAGTTATCCAACGCGCCGACGTGGAGAGCTGCGCCGCCCGCATTTCCGACGACGGCTACGCCAAGCTGCTGCTGCGCCTGCGCAACGGGCAGCGCGCCAAAATTGTGCTGGCGCACAGCAGCGGCAACACCACTTTTGACGAGCTGGCCGAGGCCCTAGGTGCTGATATGTCGCGCGTGTAGCGGCAGCCGGCGGCAACAGGCCCGCCCACTTTGCGGGCGCCATCGTATAGCTTTGGCTGAATCTTTCGGGCCGCCGGCCTGTTAAGGAAGGCTGCCGGAGCCCAGCGCTGCCGGCTTGTATTTCTGACTACGGACTACTCAGTACCAAATACCTTTTGATTTACCCCCAAACTTTCGAGCAGAAAATCGGCTTTCAGCAAGTGCGCGAACTGCTGGCCGAGCTGTGCCTCAGCGCCCTAGGTCGGAACTACGTGCAGAAGATGCAGTTTCAGCCGCGGGCCGACGAGCTTACCAAGCTGCTGCTGCAAACCGACGAGTTTCGGCAACTGCTGCACAGCGGCGCCGATTTTCCCAGCCAATACTACCACGATGTAACCCCGCATTTGCTGCGGGCGCAGCTGCCGGGTGCGTTTTTGGAGGCCGGGGCTTTTTACGAGCTAAAAATGTCGTTGCGCACCATTCGGGAGGCGCTAACCTTTTTTACGCAAGCCCCCGAAGGCACGTACCCCACGCTGCGCCTGCTGGGCATTGGCGTGCAAGCCGACCGCAACCTGCTGGCCGCCATGGACAAAGTGGTGGACGACGAGGGCCACGTGCGCGACGACGCCTCGCCCTTGCTGCGCCAGATCCGGCAGGAGCTGATCAGCCGCCAAGGGATTTTGCGCCGCCAGATTGCCGACGTGTTGCGCAAAGCCCGCTCCGAAGGCTGGACGCCCGAAGGCGCCGAGCCCACCATCCGGGGTGGCCGCTTGGTGCTGCCCATCGTGGCCGAGCACAAGCGCCGCATCAAGGGCCTGATCCACGACGAATCGGCCACGGGCCAAACGGTGTACATCGAGCCGGAGGCGGTGTTCGAGCTGAACAACGACATCAAAGACCTCGAAAATGCCTGGCACCGCGAGCTGGTGCGCATCCTCACGGCCCTCACCGATCAGCTGCGACCGCACATCCCCGATTTGCGCCGGGCCTACCATTTCCTAGGTCTGCTCGACTTCATCCGGGCCAAGGCCCGCTTTGCCCGGCAGCTCGAGGCCACCTTGCCCAAGCTAAGCCCGCGCCCTTTGCTGCGCTGGCAGGCGGCCCGCCACCCCTTGCTCTACCTCAACTTCAAGGAGCAGGGCCGCGAGGTAGTGCCGCTCGATCTGGAGCTCAACGCCGAGCAGCGCATCCTCATCATTTCGGGCCCGAACGCCGGCGGTAAGTCGGTGGCCATGAAAACGGCAGGCTTGCTGCAATACATGCTGCAGTGCGGCCTGCTGATTCCGGTGGAAGACGGGTCGGAGGCGGGCGTGTTCGACGACATTTTCCTCGACATCGGCGACGAGCAAAGCCTGGAAAACGACCTGAGCACGTACTCCTCGCACCTCACCCACATGAAGCAGTTTTTGCTGCTTGCAGGCAAGCGCAGCCTCGTGCTCATCGACGAGTTTGGCACCGGCACCGAGCCCGTGCTGGGCGGCGCCATTGCCGAGGCCGTGCTGAGCGAGCTGAACCGCGCGCGGGCGTTTGGCGTCATCACCACGCACTACACCAACCTGAAAAACCTGGCTGAGCGCACGCCCGGCCTCGTGAACGGCGCCATGCGCTACGACCCCAAGCACCTGCAGCCGCTCTACCGCCTGGAGATTGGCAAGCCGGGCTCGTCGTTTGCCTTGGAAATTGCCCGCAAAATCGGCCTGCCCAAGACCATCGTGGAGCGGGCCTCGCAATTGGTGGGCAAGGAGAAAGTGCGCTACGACCGCCTGCTGGAAGAGCTGGAAGCCGAAAAGGCGGAGCTTGAAAAGCGCAGCGCCGAAGCCGAGAAAAACGAGCGTCGCATGAAAAAAGCGGCGCAGGAGTATCAGGACCTGAAAAACCACCTCGAGGAAACCCGGCAGGAGGTAATCCGCGAAGCCAAGCAAAAAGCCAAGCTGCTGCTGAAGGACACCAACGCGCAAATCGAGGCCACCATCAGCGAAATCCGGACGGCGCAGGCCGAAAAGGAGCAAACCAAAGCAGCCCGCCAAAAGCTCGACACGTTTGTGCAGAAAGAGCTGAAGCTGGAAGCCCCGAAACCGCGTGCGCACCGCGAAGTGGCCGACCCCAATGCCCTAAAGCCCGGCGACAAAGTGGCTTTGATAGGGCAGGAGGGCCACGGCGAGCTGGTGAGCCTGAAAGGGAAAACGGCTGAGGTACTGTTTGGCGGCTTGAAAACGCTGGTGAAGGTAACGCAGTTGGAAAAACTGACACGCTCCGAAATTCGGGAGCGGGAAAAGGAGGCTGCGCGCAAAGCTCCCGCCACCGAAGCCCGCGCCACCGGCGGCATGGACGTAACGGGCCGCATGGCCGGCTTCAGCACCACGCTCGATTTGCGCGGCGAGCGGGCCGAAGACGCCCTCCAGCGCATCATGAACTACGTCGACGATGCCGTGATGCTGGGCGTGCCCGAGCTGAAGTTTATTCACGGCCGCGGCAACGGGGTGCTGCGCCAGGTGGTGCGCGACTACCTGCGCTCGGTGCGGGCCGTGGCTAGCGTGGCCGACGAACACGCCGACCGCGGCGGCGACGGCGTGACGGTAGCCGTGCTGAAGTAACACTATTAAATGAAAAAAGGCGGCTCCTGTGCAGGGGCCGCCTTTTTTACGTTGCCGGTTTAAGGCCTTATTTTCTGGTTTTAGATACCACGCGGTTTTTCGAATCCGTAATCATGGGCACGGCTTCCGACACGGAGGTGCCCCGGGCGTTCGTCGACGACACGCGCACGTAGTACACCGTGGAGGGCTCCAGGTTGGTGAGCGTGAGCACGTGGTTCATGGTTTGGGCGTCGTCGGTAACCACGGTGCCCAGCTTGGAGGTGGTGCCGTACTCCACTTTGGTGTTGCCGGGGTTGGCCGTGGTAAAGTGCACCGTGAAGCTGTTTTTGCCGATTTCGGTAGGCACGGGCGTACCCACGATGCTGGGCCGGCCGCCGTCGATTTCCATGTCCGATTTCAGGCGGGGAAGCAGCTGGTAGCCCGTGGGCGTGCCGGTGGGCGAGTGCTGCCCGATCAGCCCCACCAGATCGAAGCGGTTTTCGGGCAGCGGCTTGCCCACCAGGCCTTCGGCCCCAGCCGAGGCGCCGTTGATGCGCACCAGCGCACCGGCCTGCCCGTTGATAAGGTAATTCATGTTGCCGGCCAGCTCGGCCGTGAGCGGCGTTCCGCCGGTGGTGGTAAGCGTGGTTACGCCCGTAATTTTCACCAGCCGGCCCTCGTGGGCCTCGTTGAACACGGTGTTCAGCGCGGCTACCGGCACCTCCACCATGCGCACGCGGCGCTTCGAGCCCAGCTTGGTAACGGCCGTAACGGGGTCGATTTCCAGCAGGCCGTTGTAGTTTTTGATTGTGCCCGAGAGCTGCACGCTGTCGCCGGCCACCAAGGTGGTGTACTCGGGCAGCTTGGTGCTGTACGCCGCAATGCCGGCGTCTTTGTCCTGGATGTAGCGTATCGCGCCCAACTCCGCACCGTTGGCCACCACGCCGCGAATGGTAACCGATGCCCCTGGCCCAGCCGCGCGCGCGGCCGAAATGGAAACTACTGATTGAGCGGCGGCAAAGGAGCTGCCACCGAGCAGCAGTGCCAAAAGCGTAAACGTTTTCATGTGTAGTTGCAAAGGGGCTATTGAGGGGTTGGCAAAACGAAGGTTAAATATCTGTACTTTCTCTTACAGTTTTACTTATTCCAAGCGCTTAACATTCAAATAACACCGACGCCCTAGGTGCTCGAGGGGCAGCCGGGCGGCCACAGGCCCACCCAGGCCTACAGAATATTTACCTCGGGGTGTAGCTCAATGCCAAACTTTTCGCGCACCGAAGCAATGATTTGCTGGGCTAGCGCGTGCACCTCGGCGCCCTTGGCGCCGCCTAGGTTCACGAGCACCAGGGCCTGCTTGTCGTGCACGCCGTGGGCACCGGCGCGGTGGCCTTTCCAGCCGCATTGCTCAATCAGCCAGCCGGCGGGCACTTTTACGCCGCCGGGCACGGTGTAGCCCGGCATATCGGGGTAGGTGGCTTTGAGGGTATCGAACTTTTGCTGCGAGACTTCGGGGTTTTTAAAGAAAGAGCCGGCGTTGCCAATTTCCTTGGGGTCGGGCAGCTTGCTGCGGCGGATGCTGATAACGGCCTGGCTTACCTGCTGCGGCGTGGGCTCGTCGGTGATGCCCATGTCTTCGAGCGTGGCCCGAATGGCCCCGTACGATACGTTGGGCTGGTGGCGGCGGTGCAGGCGCAGCACCACGCTTGTTACGATGTACTGATTTTTGAGGGGCCCCTTGAACACCGATTCGCGGTAGCCGAAACCGCACTCCTCGCGCGAGAAGCGGCGCAGCTGCCCGGTGGCAATTTCCATGGCCTCGAGGTGGTCGAAGGCGTCTTTCAGCTCCACGCCGTACGCCCCGATGTTTTGGAGCGGCGCGGCGCCCACCGTGCCGGGTATCAGCGAGAGGTTCTCGATGCCGGCCAAACCTTCGCTCAGCGTAAACTCTACCAACCCGTGCCACGATTCGCCCGCGCCGGACCGCACCAGAGCATTTTCGCCGTCGGCCTCCAGGGTTGTTTCGAGCCCGCGGATTTCGTTTTTCAGCACCACGCCTTCGAAGTCGCGGGTGAAGAGCAGGTTGGAGCCGCCGCCCAGCACCAGCTTTTCGGCTTGCTGCACCTCGGGCAGCTGCAACAAGGCGCGCAGCTCTTCGGCGCTGCCAAAAGTGGCGAAGTAGCGCGCTGTTACATCGATACCGAAAGTGTTGTAGGGCAAAAGCGAAACGTGGTGCTGAAGCTGGGCCGACATACGGAGGAATAAGAATGCTATGGCAAAGGTAGTGCAACGCGTCCGGGAGCAACCGAAAACGGCGGCGCCCGCCCCAAATGGGGGCGGGCGCCGCCGTACAGAATACCGGTCCTAGGTGGCTAGCGCACCCGGTAGCCGCGGAGCGCGTAGTACAGCAGGTAGGCGTAGCAAAGCGCGGGCAGCAAAAACGCCACGCGCAAACCGCCGCCGTAGGTAGCCAACAGGCCCATGAGCAGCGGCACCACCGCGCCGCCCACAATGGCCATAATCAGGTACGAGGAGCCTTGCTTGGTAAACGGTCCTAGGCCCTTGATGGCCAGCGGGAAGATAACCGGCCACATAATGGAGTTCATCAGGCCGCAAAGCACAATCAGCCACAAGGCGGTTTCGCCCTGGGTGGCAATAGAGGCCAGCACGAAGGCCACGGCCGCGGCGCACACCGCAACCAAAGCTTTGCGGTCGTTGATGCGGGTGAGCAGCGGAATGCCTACCACCCGGCCCACCAACGAGCCAAACCAGTACGAGGCCACCATTACGGCCCCCACGGCTTTGGTGAAACCGGCGGTGGTGTCGATGGGCGCTGGCGGCTGGCCGAGCAGCACGGCAATGAAGTTGGTGGCCACGTTGAGGCCGCGCACAAGGCTTTGGGTAAAATCACTCAGCTGCGTGATGCCTTGGGCTTCGCCGTAACGGATTAGGAACGAGCCGAGGCCCACCTCCACGCCCACGTACAAAAAGATAGCCACCACACCTAGGGCCAAGTGCGGAAAGGCAAGGGCCGAGCGCCGGCCGCTGGCGGCAGCCGCTGCGTCGGCGGGGCTTGCCTCATCGGCTTGCATGCCCTCGATTTCGGGGAGCTTTAGCAGGAAGAACACACCGGCCAACAGCGTTAGGAACACGGCCAGGCCAATGTACGGGGCCTTTACCAGGGTGGCTTCTTCGGCTAGGCGCTGCGCTTCGGGCAACGACGCCAAGCGAGCTTTGAGTGCCACCGAGCCGCCAAACAGCAGCATGCCGCCGAGCAGCGGCGACAACGTGCCTCCGAAGTTGTTGGCCACGCCCACAACGCTCACGCGGCTGGCAGCACGACTGGCCGGGCCCAGCACCGAAACGTAGGGGTTGGCGGCCACTTGCAGCAGCGTAACGCCAGCACCCAACACGCTCAGGCCCAGCAAAAACACGCCGAAAGTGCGCGTATTGGCGGCCGGCACAAACAGCAGCGCGCCCGCGGCCATCACCAGCAAGCCCACCACAATGCCGCGCTTATAGCCCAGGCGCTCCAGCACCCGGCCCGCCGGCAACGACATCAGAAAGTAGGCCCCAAAAAACGCGAACTGCACCAACGACGACTGCAAGTCGGTGAGCTGGCACACGTCCTTGAGGTAGGGCATCAGCACGTCGTTGAAGTTCGTGACGGCCCCGAACAGGAAAAACAACGAGGTCATGGCCGCCATGGGCAGCGCATAGCTGCGCGTGGTGGCCGGGCCGGCAGTGGGTGGGGGAGTAGCCTGCGAAACGGGAGTCGCCATGGGAAAGTGGAGCTGACGGGAAAGGGAGGCGCTAAAGATAGAAAAAGGAGCACGCGGGCCCCGCGGCCGGCGCGCCTACAGCGGGTACTTTTGGCGCAGCTGCTTGTAGCCGGGGTATTCCGTCAGGTCGGTTATCGACTCGAACATGCTCACGAGCGTGCGCACAAGTTCGGGGTCGGTGGTGCGCATGGCCCGGGGCTCCGTTACGCTCTCGAGGTTGTACTGACCTAGGAAGGTAACCATGGCCCGGTAGGGGTTGGCGGCTTTGCTATCGACACAGAGAAAAAGCTGCAGCGGCAACGACAGCAAGGTAAGGCACGGGGGTACCTGGGCTTGCTTTTGTTCGTCGTGCTCGGCAAACAGCTCGAACGACTCCCGGATTTGCCGCAGCGTGGTAAGGTGCAGGTTGACGTGCTCCTGCCACACCGCCTCGGTAAGCGGCTCGTTGCCCCGAAACTGCATCCACAGACCTAGGATGTAATGGTAGTACAGCATGTTCGACGAGGCCGGCGGGTAATGCGCCTGGGTTTCGTCGACGGCCAGCGTGGCCAGGTAAAACTCGCGCGTATCGTGCGAGCGGAGCAACAGCTGCTCGTGTATCTGGCCGGTGATGCCGCGCATTTCGCCTTGGTTGAGCGGCGGCACGTGGTATTTGGCGTAAAACGTGCCGATGGAAGCCGTCGGGACCATTACACCCAGAAACTCGGCCCCGGCCGATTCGGCCAGAAAGTCGCGGATTTCCTTCTGAATATTGGCAAAGCCCTTAAACAGCTCGCGGGTGGAGTCGGAAATGGTGGTTACGGCCATCCGGATCTGCTCCTCGGCCTGGTAGCTGCTGGCTACCAAGCGGCGCGTTTCCTCGGCCATTTGGTGCATTTGCACCAAGGTTTCGTCGGTTTTGCGCGAGGCCGCATCGGCTGCCAGCCAGCTCTGAAAAGCCACAAACAAGCCCAAGAACGAGGCCACACTGCCAATAATGGAATACTCTACCCCAAGGCTTCGGGCAAACACCACGCCCGCCACGGTTAGCACCACGAAGAGCACCAAGTAAAACAGCCGGCTTTTGTTGGGGTCGAAAAAGAAGGGCTTTTGCATATCGGCACAAAATATAGCCTGCCCTGCTACCGATTCTGCCCTAGGTCAAGATCTTTCTGCGGGCGCGTGTACCACCAGGCCCAGGCAATGAGTACGCCCTGCAGCGGCAAGCGCGCCCACAGCACCCATTGCGGGAGGCCCAAGCCGCCGCCCGGTAGGCGGGCCATGTACATATTGGCCGGAAAAACCGCTACCAGCAGCGCCACCAGCCCCCAGGCAGCCAGGCGCCTGGTAAGCCGGGGCAGCAGCAACAAGCCCAAACCTATTTCGGCCGCGCCGCTAATGCCCACCAGTGCCTCCGGCGCCGGCAGTTGTGGCGGCACGATGCGAACAAACGGCTTGGGGTTGGTGAAATGAAAAATGCCTGCCGTAACGAACAGCGCCGATAAGCCCAGCAGGCCCAGGCGTCCCAGGCGAGAGGTAAAAGAAAAGATCATGATAGTGGAAAAACCGGTTTGGCCAGCGCGGCAGAAACCCTGCTGCTTACGCACGTTTTTAGCTTTTTGATAGTTTGTTTAGCTTAGAACTACCGCCAAACAGACGTATTTTTACCGAATGTTATTTGCTACCGAACCCCTCGCACCTACGCTCGATTCGGCTCGCCGCGTGCTCAAGCAGTACTACGGCTACGACTCGTTCCGGCCCATGCAGCAGGACATCATCCAGAGCATCCTAGGAGGGCGCGATACGGTGGTGCTGATGCCCACGGGCGGGGGCAAATCGGTGTGCTTTCAGGTGCCGGCCATGGTGCAAGAGGGCGTGTGCGTGGTGGTGTCGCCGCTGATTGCCCTGATGAAGGACCAGGTGGAAGCTCTGAAAGCCAACGGCATAGCGGCCGCTTGCATCAACAGCAGCGTTGGCCAGGCCGAGCAAAACAGCATTGGGCGGGCGTGCCAGGCCGGCGCGCTTAAGCTGCTGTACGTATCGCCCGAAAAGCTCCTCTCCGAAGGTTTTCTGAGCTTTCTGAAACGCATTCAGGTGAGCATGTTTGCCATCGACGAGGCGCACTGCATTTCGTCGTGGGGCCACGATTTCCGGCCCGAATACACGCAACTGCGGGTGCTGCGCGAGCAATTTCCGGAGGTGCCCATTATTGCCCTTACGGCCACCGCCGACCGCCTTACCCAGCGCGACATTCAGCAGCAACTGCGCCTGAACGACCCGCAGGTGTTCTTGTCGTCGTTCGATAGGCCCAATTTGTCGCTGAACGTGCGCCCGGGCCAGGACCGCGTAAACGGCATCATCAACTACGTGAAGCAGCGGCCCACCGAGCCGGGTATTGTGTATTGCCTTTCGCGCAAGCAGTGCGAAACCCTAGCGGGCAAGCTCAAGGAAAAAGGCTTTAGGGCCGGCTTTTACCACGCCGGCATGACGGACCGCGCCCGCTCCGAGGTGCAGGAGCAGTTTCTGCGCGACGACCTGCAGATCATTTGCGCCACGGTGGCCTTCGGCATGGGCATCGACAAGAGCAACGTGCGCTGGGTGATTCACTACAACCTGCCCAAAAACATCGAGGGCTACTACCAGGAAATCGGCCGTGGTGGCCGCGACGGCGCCCCCGCCGAGGCCGTGCTGTTTTACAGCTACGCCGACGTGGCCCAGCTGCGCGACATGATTACCAAGGACGCCGACCCGCGCCTGGCCCAGCTGAACACCACCAAGCTCGAGCGCATGCAGCAGTTTGCCGAAGCGGCCTCGTGCCGCCGCCGCATTTTGCTGGCGTACTTCGGCGAGGTGCTCGACAAAGACTGCGGCAACTGCGACATTTGCCGCAACCCGCCCGTTACCTTCGACGGTACCGAGCTGGCGCAGAAGGCGTTGTCGGCGGTGGCGCGCACCCGCGAGCAGGCCCCGCTTACGCTCATAGCCGACGTGCTGCTGGGGCGCCGCAACCAAGCCGTTATTGGCCGCGGCTACGACCAGATCAAGACCTTCGGGGCCGGGGCCAACCTCTCGTTTCTTGACTGGCAAAGCTACCTGCACCAGCTCCTCAACGACGGGCTCCTGTACATTGCCTACGAGCAAGGCTACGCCCTGAAGCTCACCGACCTAGGCTGGCAAGTACTGAAGGGCGAGCGGAAGCAGCAGCTCAAGCAATTTCAGGTGCCGGCCAAGGCCGAAAAAGCGCCCAAGGGCCGCGCCGCCAAAGCCGCTGCCGGGCCACGCTTGGTGTCGGTTACCGACGACCTCTTCGACCGCCTGCGCCAGCTGCGCAAACGCATTGCCGACCAGCAGGGCGTGCCGCCGTACGTGGTGTTTTCGGATACCACGCTGCAGGAAATGGCCGTTGAGCGGCCGCGCACCCGCACGGCCATGCTGGCCATTTCGGGCGTGGGCATGAAGAAGTTCGAAACCTACGGCGAGCAATTTATCCAGCTCATCAACGAGTTGGCCGGTGCTCCCTCGCCCGACGACGTGCCCGACCTAGGCGCCGACGACGATGTATCGGCAGCGCCCAAAAAGCGGCCCGCGCCGGGCAGCACTTTCGTCGACTCCTGGAAGCTCCACCGCCAGGGGCTGTCGGTGGAGCAAGTGGCCGAGCAGCGGGGCTTGTCGCCGAGCACCGTGAAGTCGCACCTCGAAACGCTGTACGAAAAAGGCTACCAGCTGCGCACCGAGGAGTTCCTGACCATGGACGACTTCGCCCAGATCAAAATGGCAGCCCAGGAGCTGGGCCCTGAGCTGCGCCTGCGCGACCTATTCGACCACCTGCGCGAGCGGTACGACTACTTTCAGCTGCGCCTTGCCCTGATTTACGACAAGCGCATGCGCGGCGAGCTGCCCACGCAACCTGTTGATGCCTAGGTTGTTCTAGTGCAACGACTGTTTGGCAAGGTACGCCCAAGTGCCCAAGCCAAGCGGACTTATCCTGAGTCTGCTTGGCTTGTTTTGTTATTTACCGGCCGCAACGGCAACCTTCGTTGGCATCGGTTGAAAGTCAGCAAGTTAGGTGCAAATGCTCTTCGGTTTCAGGTGCAACTTGGCACCTAGGGCAAGGGTATGGGTCGGGCCATCAGCTGCCGAAAAGCCGGAATATGCACCACGAAATATATTTCCGGAGCGCACGTTTCAGCTAGGCAAATTGCTACTTTGTACAATCAAGCCGTTGCAATTCTTCATGCCTAGGTTTTCGCCCGTCCGCCGCGCTTTGCAGATTCTCATCGGCTTGGCCGTGCTAGTGTTTGCCGGGCGCATGTTGGTGCTCACGGTGCCGTACCTAGGTTTGGAGCCGGGCATTGGTTTTCTCACCACCAAATCGGCCGAAACCAACGGCAACCTGCTGTTTCGAATCGGTTTTTACGTGCACATCACCACCAGTTTGGTGGCTTTGCTGGCCGGCCTGCCGCAGTTTTTTCCGCGCCTGATGCAGCGCCGCCGGGCCCTGCACCGCCGGTTGGGCCAGGTGTATGTCGTTACCATACTGGCTTTGGCGGCGCCTTCGGGCCTGATATTGGCGCACTACGCCAACGGCGGGCTGGTAGCCCAAGTGGGCTTTACGCTGCAGTGCGTGGTGTGGTGGCTGGCCACGTGGCAAGCCTACCGGCTGGCCCGCCGCGGGCAGTGGCAGCTGCACACCGACTGGATGGTGCGCTGCTACGCCGTAACGCTGGCCGCCCTCAGCCTGCGTCTCGAAAGCTACGGCATGTACTACTTGTTCGGTACCAAGCCCATCGAAACCTACCTCACCGTAACGTGGCTTTCCTGGACGGGCAATTTGCTGGTGGCCGAAGTGCTGGTGCAAGCCGGCGTGGCCAAGCGCCTGTTGCGCGATTTTGCTTCTCCCAAACCCAACCTCCAAGCACAGCCTGCTGTACCCGCATGAAAACCTCTGTGTACCTCCTTGTCGTGGCGGGCTTGTGCCTGGGTGCCTGCCAGCGCCAGCCCGAAGCCAGCCGCCCCGTGGCGGCAACCAAGCGCGCCCAGGCCGCCCCCGCGCCGGCCGGCGTGGCCACCAGCAATAAAAAAGCTGCGCCAACCGAGGCCGCCGCGCAACCGGCACCCGCGCTTACGCCCGAAATGCAGGCCTTTCTGCGCGAGCACGACCTAACCGAGGTGTGGTGCACCGCCACGGCCGAGGGTCCCGCGGCCTACCCCAACAACGGCTTTTTCGGCCCGGAGCGCTACCGCATCGAGATGGTGTTCCTGGAAATGCACCGCGACGAGCAGCGCCCCGAGCTGATGCACGTGCGCGGCAAAAGCCGCTACAAGAAAATCATCACGCCGTTTGAGGGCACGCTTACCATCAGCGAAATCCATGACCTCAAAGCCGACCCCGAAATCTTAATTCGCGAGGGCAACCCGGCCTACTCGGTGGTGGGGCGCTTTGAGCTGCGCGAAGACCCAACCACCAAAGGCGCTGGCGTGTACCGCGGCCAGTTTGGGCTCGATTTTCAGCTTGATACCGACGAAGGTTTGGTACTCGTCGATTCGGGCGAGCAACTGGCGGCGCGCGCGGCGGGTACGCTGTTCAAGGGCGAGTGGGTGAGCAACAAAACCGGCAACCGCAAGCCCATTTTGTGGGGCCAGGATTTTACGGCCATTGGCAACGAAATTCTGGAAGAGTTCAGCGTGGGCATGCGCGAGGTACAGATCAACCCGAAATACGCCAAGCTTGGCTGGGACTCCTACTGGGAAAACGACGAATGGTGGGTGGATGCCAAGGTGGCTCGCCTTTAGCAGTGGCCATCCGGAACTCTTGGGGAGGTGAACTGGACGTAACTCCGAGCGATTGAGCCAGCCGATACGGCTTTCAGCCGCGTTACGCCCAAAGGGCCTGACCTTAGCGCGAGCTGCCCTGGCACGCGCTAACCGGCACGTTTTGGCTGCAGGAAGAAGGTGCGGGCGGCGGACGTATTGCCGGCACGGTGGCCGCCGATTTCCTTTTCGATGAGGAGGGCGAGCTTCAGCTAATCAACCGGTTTGCCCACGCGCATGCCAAAGGGGCGGGCGTGCTCTACGAGGGCCGCTGGCGAGCTGCTTCCGGTAGCAAATCGCGCCCGGTTAAGTGGGGCGCTGATTTTATGAGGCACGCGGCGTACATCAACACCGATTTCCAGGCGGGCGAGCGAACGTGGCGTATCAGCCCGCGCTACCAAAAGCGCGGCTGGGCTGCTTTCTGGCAAAACGACGAGTGGTGGGCCGAGCCGGTGGCGCCGCGTATTTAACCTATTGGGAAAGCCGGTTTTTTGGAAAAACTTTTGGCTAATTGAATTAGTAAAAGCCATTCTCTGTTGCTACCTTCACGAGCCGGCAAGCCACTGAGGGCGAATTCTGTTAGCCGGCCACCCCGCCCCATGATCAACACGAACCTTAAATTCTGGCGCCGCGAACTGGGCCTCACCCAAGCGCAGCTAGCAGATAAACTCAGCATCAAACGCTCCCTCATCGGTGCGTACGAAGAAGGCCGCGCCGAGCCCAAGCTCACTACTTTGGTGAAGATGGCCCGCCTGTTTGGCATTTCGCTGGATGCGCTGGTAACTACCGACTTCTCGAAGAAGCGCCAGGCCGCCGCCGTAATGCGCCAGCTGCAAAACGTGCCCGCCCTAGGTGCCGACGGCGCCGATGTGGCCACCGTGGCCGAGAAAACCAAAGGCGACAACCTGCGCGTGCTCGCGTTTACGGTTGACCAGGACCAAAACGAGAACATCGAGCTGGTGCCCCTAAAGGCCTCGGCCGGTTACCTGAACGGTTACGCCGACCAGGAATTTATCGAAGAGCTGCCCAAGTTCCGGCTGCCCATGCTGGGCCAGAACGGCACCTTCCGCGCGTTCGAAATTTCGGGCGACTCGATGCTGCCCATTGCCTCGGGTACCGTGATTGTGGGCCGCTACGTGGCCGACTGGAACGAGGTGAAAGACGGCACGCCTTGCATTGTGGTTAGCAAAAAAGAGGGCATCGTATTTAAGCGCGTGTACAACCGCCTGAAGGAAGCCGCCTCGCTCACGCTGCACTCCGACAACCCCGTGTACTCGCCCTACGAAATTGACGTGGAGGACGTGCTCGAAATTTGGGAAGCCAAGAGCTACATCAGCAGCACGTTCCCGATTGCCGACCTTTCGCTAAACCGTTTGGCCAGCATCGTGCTCGACCTGCAAAAGCAGGTGACCACCATGAAGAAAGCTTAAGTACGGATTCAGGCGGATATCTCTTATTCCGCTGATTTTGTGGACGTAACCGTACATGCAGCCCGGCCGTTTGGTCGGGCTGCTTGCGTTTGGGGCGGGCCTTAGGTGGCCGGTGCGCTGCCCAGGTAAGGCAAGCCACGCCCTAGGTCTTAGGGGCATTGGCGAAGCACAGCACCTAGGCAGGAACCTTCGATTGGCTGATGATGCGCATTATGCGGATGGGTTTGGGTACTCTGGTAGCTAAGCAACTAAGCCGAGGCGCAATTGCCTGGGCCACGAAATCCGCCGAATCCGAACAATCTGCCCCAATCCGCGGTCTAACTTTAGCCTGCCGAGCCGCGTATGCGGGGCAGCTTATATTGCATCCTCACCACACCCCCTGACACCCCAAGCCCGACCACGACCATGCTCACTTACATTCCGGCTACCGAACGCTACCACGCCCAGCCCGTTGCCTGGCTCAGCAGTTTCCATTTGTTCAGCTTTGCCGAGTACTACGACCCCAAGAACATGCACTTCGGGCCGTTGCGCGTGTTCAACGACGATACGGTGGCGCCGAACGCGGGCTTTCCGCAGCACCCGCACCACGAGATGGAAATCGTGAGCATTGTGCTGGAGGGCGAGATTACGCACGAGGACACGATGGGCAACAAAACCACCATCAAGGCCGGCGAGGTGCAGCGCATGACGGCTGGCACCGGCCTGGCCCACTCCGAGTACAACCGCACCGATAAGCCCCTGCGCTTTTACCAGCTGTGGTTTATCCCGAACATGAAGAGCCTCTCGCCGAGCTACGAGCAGAAGGATATCGATTTCCTGGACAGCAAAAACGAGCTGATTCCGCTGGTATCGGGCCAAAAGGTGTTGGAAGACGTGGTGTACATCAACTCGAACAGCACCATTTACTGGAGCAACCTGCGCGCCGAAAAGGAAATCGAGTTCAAGACCTTTCCCATCCGCAACACCTTCATTTACCTGAAAGAAGGCAGCATCTTCGTGAACGGCACCGAAATGGGCCCCGGCGACCAGGTGCGCTCCACCGACGAGCACGTAATTCACATCCGGGCCGAGCGCGACGCCCAGTTCATCCTTATCGACCTGCCCGCCGCCGAAGCCAATTATTAATTGCCGGGCTACCTAGGGAAAAACACGTGACGCCTGATGCCGGTGAGCAACGCCAGCTAGCCAGCCGCTCGCAAACCCACCAAAACAAAGCGCGGGCGCAACCAATTGGTTGCGCCCGCGCTTTGTTTTGGCAATGCCGCAATTACATCGTGTATTTGCGGCCCTTGTTTTGCTGCTTGAGGTACGTCATCAGCGGCTCGAAATAGGCTACCATGGCGCGGGCCGAGAGGTCTTCGCCGGTTTTCTCGCGGAGGAGCTGGCGCCAGTCGGCGGAGGCGCCGGGGTACATGATGTCGTGCAGGAACTTGCCAACTTCCTTGTTGCCGTAGTAGTTCGTAGCGTGCGGGTCCTGCTTCAGGATGTTGCGCGAAATGTGGTCGTGCAGCTGGAACAGGATGACGTAGCTAAGGGCGTAATCGTAGTACTGCGCCGGGTCGTCGTTGATGTGGGTTTTGGTGGCCGGGTCGAGGTATTGCTCGCCGCGGTTGGTGGGCGGTACAATGCCTTGGTACTGCTTGGCCAGCTCCCACCAGCGGGCGTTCAGCTGGTCTTGCGAGAGGTTGTCGGCATAGAAGCTGTTTTCCCACTCGCTCATTACGCCCGAAGCAAACGGAATGAATACCACGTAGTTGAGCGCCTCCTTCAGCAAAGTTTGCGTTTCGTTGGTCTGGGTTTTAGCATCCACCAAGCCTAGGCCCGCCAAGAAAGGTTTTTGCGTGGCGGCCAAGCCCATCAGCGAGCCCATGGCCTCGTGGTAGCCGCGGTTGGCGCCGCCCCGCAGCAGCACCGGCACATCGGGGTTGGTGTAGGAGAGGTAATAGTAAATGTGGCCAAGCTCGTGGTGGGTGGTTTCGTACCACTCGGTGTTCGGCTCCACGCTCATCAGGCTGCGCACGTCCTGGTTCAGGTCCATGTGCCAGGCCGAGGCGTGGTTGTTTTTCTTGTAGTTGGCGCCGGCTGGCAGCGGGTAGAGGCTGCTTTTTTCGTAGAAACTTTTGGGCAGGGCCGGGAAGCCCAAGCTCTGGTAGAAGCGCTCGGCCTGCTGCACCTGCCACTCGGCGCCTTTCTTCTGCAAGGCGGCGTCCAGGTTCAGCCCTTTTACATCAACCATGGCGCTCCAGTCCTGGCCCCAGCGGTTGGGCAGCCAGTGGGCGGGCAAGTAGTCGGGCACCTGCTTTTGGCCGTATTTTTTGGCCAGCTCGTAGCGGGCGTAGGTGTGCAGCTCGCGGTAGAGCGGGCGCAGCTCGGTGTTGATTTTGCGCACCAGGGCCATCATCTCCTCACGCGTCATGCCATAATCGGAGGCCTGGTAGGTGAAGTAGTCGGGGTAACCTAGGGCTTTTACCACCTGGTTGCGCAGGGTGCGCAGGTTCAGCAAGCCCTCCTTGAGCGTGGGGCCAACGGCTTTCGATGCTTCCCACGCAGCGAGGCGGCGCTGCGGGTTTTTCTCGTCGCGCAGCACGCGGTCGAGGTCGTTGGTAGTTACCGACTTGCCGTTGTACTTGTAATCGTAGCCGTAGAGCGTCTCCGTCTGCTGGGTTTCGGCTTTGATGCGGCGCTTCACCACATCGGCCACGGTTTGGGGCGAGCCGGCCGCGTTGTACAGCGCGGTTTGCAGCTGCTTTACCTGAATCGGCGTCAGGTCGGCTTTGTGCTCGAGCAGTTCGCGCAGCCGGTTGATGTTTTCGACCGAACCAGTAAAGGCCGCCAAGGCTTCGTTGGCGCGGGCCGTGGCGGCGGCGTTGGTGGTGTCGCCGGCCACAATGCGGGTGTTGGAGCGCCACTCGGCCTCAGCCGATTGCGTGTAAAGCTGCTGGTACTTCGCCGAATACGCTTGCAGAAACTGATCGGCCTGCTCGCGCCAGTTTACCGGGGCTGGGGCCGTAGCCGCCGGTGCCGTTTCGGTAGCCGTAGCCGCCGCGGGGGCCGAGGCTTTTTGGGCGCAGCCCGCCAGCAGCGTGGCTGCAAACAAAGGAAGGAGTTGCTTTTTCATGAGAACCAGTGCGTGGGGATGCTAGCCAGAATGCTACTGGCTGCGGAATGCGTCCAAAATAATCATCCTGCGGCGAATCTGCAGAACCGACAAAGCACCTAGCAGCCCAGTGCAAGCCTACTACGACTGCAGCTCGGCTACCTCCTCCAATTGGCAGCACTGCTTGAACTTCTTGCCCGACCCACAAGGGCATGGGTCGTTGCGGCCTAGGCGCTTGGGCGCTTTCTTTAGCAGGCGGCGCGGGTCGAAGCGGGCGAAGCGCATGCCGGGGTCCTGGCGGAAAGTGCGCGTGAGCAGTTGGTACAGCTCGGGGTGGTGGCTTTCGAGCTGTTCGGGCTTCTCGAAAAAGTACTCCAGCACCACGGCAAAGAACTCGGCCGGCGAAGTGCCGGCGTAGTCGCCGATGCTCGATTTGCCCGCCTGAATTTGCTCCATCTCGGCTTGCATCAGCTGTTTCCACTGCGGTACCAGCTCACGGGGCAGCATCAGCAGCGGTACGCCGTCGATTTGGCCGTCGGCTTCGTCGAGCAAGTGCGCGAACTCATGAATGCCCACGTTTTGCTTGTCTTTCGCGTCGCGAAAGCCCTGCTCCAAGGCGGCTTTGGAAAGGCGCATGTAGTGGTCGGTCTGGAAGTTTTGTACCGAACCGAGGAGCGTGCCTTCGAGCGGCGCCACTTCCTGTTCTTTGTCGGTGGGCAGTTTCCAGGCATCTGGGAACACCAGCACTTCGCCTAGGTTGTCGTACTCCCAACCACCCCGAAAGCCGAAGATGGGAATGATGGCTGAAGCGGCCACGAGCAGGCGGGTGTTGTCGTCGATGCGGGTTTTGATGCCGGTGATGCGCGTTTGGGTCAGAAACAGCTGCACTTGCTTTTCGAAGCGAAGTTTTTCGGTGTCGGTAAGGGCGCTGTAAAAGGCCACGCGCTCGGTCAGAATTTCGCGCCATGCTTCCGGAAAAGGTTGGGCCAACGCTTGGGCGCGCTGCCGCGAGCCGCTGGTGACGTAGCGGTAAATCAGAAAGAAAATGCCGGCCAGTAGGGCCAAGCCAATCAAGTAACTCATGCTGCGCTACAACGCGCCCGCCCTAGGTTGGTTACAACGGCAGCGGCCGGTGGGGCGGCGGGCCAGTGCCCGCCACCCCACCGGCCGCGTTGCGAAGCCCGGAGGCCCTAGGTGACGGAGGCTTACTTTCTCTGGAGGGCTATAATCCAGGCCCGGATTTGCTCCTGGGCCACCGGCGAAAACACCGGCCGCCGCTCGCCCGATACGATGGGCCACTCGGCGGGGTCGGACTGAAAACCGTGGTTTACGCCCGGCAGTTTTTTCACCGTTACGGCGTGGTTGCCGCGCAGACCTTTGCTTAGGGCTGCCAAGTTGGTTTCGGCATCCACGCTTACATCGGCGGTGCCGTTGAGCAGCAGCACGGGGCACTTAACGGCTACCAGCAGCGGGGCGGGGTCGAAGCCAAGCAGGAACCGGTACCGCGGCGAGGTAAGCTCGGCGGCAGCGGCCTGGGCGGCGGCGGGCTCCAGGGCGGTATTGCTCTGGCGCAGCATGTTCACCACCATGGCCTGGGCCTGTTGGTTGTCGGGCGTTTGGCGGATCACGTCGAGCATAAGCTGCTGACGCTGCACCACGGTTGCCACCTGGGCCGCCTCCAGCCCAATCGACTGCAGCAGCCGTTTTTGCTGGGCCACTGCCATTTCCTGCCCAGGCAGGCCGGCGGCGGCCAGCGCTACCACAAAGGCCGGCCCCAACGCGCGCGTAGCCGAGAGCAAGGCCACGTTGCCGCCCTCGCCGTGGCCAAGCACGCCGAGGCGGGCAAAATCCACTTCGCGGCGGGTGCGCAGGTAGTTCAGGGCTGCCTCCACATCGGCTACCCGCTCGGCAAGGGTGGGGTTGGGCGTGCCTTCGGAGCTGGCTACGCCGCGGGCATCGCAGCGCAGCACGGCAATGCCGCGGCGGGTGAGGTAGTCGGCCAGTGCGCCCATGGGGCGGTATTCGCCCACGGTGGCGTCGCGGTCGAGGGGGCCGGCGTCGGGCACAAGCACCACCGCCGGAAACGGGCCCGGGCCGGGGGGCACCGTAAGCATGCCGCCCAGGCGCACGGCGGCACCGGCGTTGGCAAAGGCAACTTCTTCTTCGCGGTAGGGCGGCGTGAGGCGCACTTTGCCGCCGGGCGCGGTGGCCGGCGGGGCGTAGCGCAGCAACATGGGTACCTCGTAGCTGGGTTGGTGCCACTGGCCGGTTAGCTGCTGGCCGTCGGGGCTGAGGCGGCCGCTAAAGCGCGAGGCTGCTTCTTCGGCAAAAAACACCACGGTGTCGTTGCGCACGTCTACGTGCACGGCCATGTGGCTTACTTTCTGCAGCGGTACGTCGAGGGTGGCGAAGTACTGGCCACCGGTCAGCTTCACCAACCGGAAAATAACTTCGAGCTGGCCGCCGGGTACTTTCAGCGGGCCTTTCCACAGGCCGTCGAGGGAGCGGGGAGGAGTTGGGTTGTCGGCCGCCCGAACAGGGCTCAGCAGTAGCAACAACCCGCTTAGCAACAGGTAGATAAAACGCAATATCATGACAAAATAAAGCTGAACGGACACCGGTGGGCGCCGTTGGCCAAAACCAATAAGGCAACATTGGGCGCACCACCAAGCCCGGGCGGCTGCCCAAGCCGGTGGGCTACTCCGGCACCTAGGGCAACGACAGCACGTAGCCGATGGTAAAGTTTGCGTCCCAATCGAACACAAACTCCTGGCACCCCGTGGCTTGCTGCAAGGCCTGGTAAATGTTGAGGCCAGCCAAGTTTTTGGCGCCGGTTAGCTGCGCGTACTCCGTGGCCGAACGCAGCACGGTGTAGCGCTCCTGGCCCTGGCGGGCGGCCTTGGCCAGCTCGTACGGAAAGCCGCCGATGATAAAGCAGGTGCTGCGCTGGTTTGCGGGCACTTTGCTGGCTTGCTCGCGCACGTGGCTTGCCACGGTGGCGTCGGGGGTGTTTTTCTGGTAATACTTGGCGCCGTAGGTGTCTTCGCTTACGGGGCGCAAGCCCTGCAGCCACGATATTTTGGTGTTGCCCGAGCCTAGGTCGACGACAAACGCCCGGCCGGCGTAGCTGCTCGGCAACACGGCGTGCAGCCCAAACACGCCCTCCTGCTCGGGCGTAACGGTGGTGGCTACGTAGCCCAGGGCTTTAAGGCTCTGCACGATGCGTTTGGTTACGTCGGCCATCATTGCGCCGGAGCTGACCACGAAGTGAATGTCCTGGCCGCGCACGCCGTAGTCAAGCATCTGGCCGATGTAGGTTTTCAGGCCCCGGCGCACGTCCTCTTCGGTGGCAATGTTTTCGAGCACCAAGCTGTTGCCAAACTCCGAGCGTTCCAGTTTCCAGTGCTTGTCGGCATCCACACGAACCACAAACGAGTTGAAGCCACTTGAGCCCAACTCAACCACGCCCTTGAGCTTGCCGTTGCGCGGCGCGGCCGGCTCGTAAGCAAACCGCGCCGGAGCGGGTTTGGCAGGCTCGGGCGCTGCTACGGGCGCCTCGGGGGCTGGGGCAACAGGAGCCGCCGCCGCCGTTGCAGCGGGTTGGGCCGCGGGCGCAGCGGGCTTGGGCGCTGCGGCGCTGCCTCCGGCAGGGATAATGCTGCCGTCGAGGCTTATTTGGTCGCCCTCGCGGAGCGGCACGGTTTTGCCATCGGCCAGGGTGGCCGTGCGGGTTTGGTGGTCGATGCGGGTGCCGTTCAGCAGAGTCACGCTCTTGCTCACGGGCTTGCTTTTGCCATCGGAGTGCAGCACCAGCACGTTGTTGCGCAGCTCAAACCAAGCGGTGTACCCGCCGCCGGGGGCAGCGGATTGGGCGTGGCTGCTGGCGCCCAGGCCAAGAATCAGCTGGCAAGCCAGCAAATAAGGAAGTAAAGCTTTATGCATCGGTGTGTAGGTAGGTTAGCGAGCCACAATGTACTGCCTTATGGTCGAGCTTGCTGCATTTTTCATTGATCGATGTGAATAATTTGATTCAACGATCAAACTTTCTCTCCGAACTCCCTTATAGCCGATGCCAACGCTGCCGCCATTTAGGCCCCTAGGTAAGTGGTGGTGAAGTGTACCTAGGGGCCTGAACGCGGCAAAGCCGCCCGGCCCGGAGCATTGCTCCGGGCCGGGCGGCTTTGCCGCGGCGTGGGTGGGGCGGTGCTTACCGCACTTCCGTCACCCGAACTTTTTGGCCTTTGATGCGTGCGCCGGCCATGCTTGATTGCACGGCCTTGCTAGCCTCGCGCGGCACGGTGATGTAGCTGTAGTGGTCGAAAATTTCGATGCGGCCCACCTCGTCGCGTTGCAGGCCCGCTACGTTCACCAAGGCACCTACCAGGTCGTGGGCGCTTACTTTGTCTTTGCGGCCCGCCGAAACGTGCAGCGTAACGGTGGTGGGCTTAATGGTTTTGGCAGCCGGCGGCAGCGCTGGGGCGTGTAGCTTATCCCATTTCACTTCCTTCGACAGCGGCCAGCGCTGCACCTGGGACTGCTCGGCCGGAGTGGCCAAAATGTGGGCCGTGCCGGTGGCGCCAGCGCGGGCGGTGCGGCCAGCCCGGTGCTGAAACGTGTCGGCTTTGTCAGCAATTTCAAACTGAATAACCGTGTCGAGGTCCTGCACGTCGATGCCGCGGGCCGCTACGTCGGTGGCTACCAGGGCCAGGGCCGAGCCGTTGCGCAGCTTCAGCAGGGCTTTGTCGCGCTCGGGCTGAGGCATTTTGCCGTGCAGGGCTTCGGCCGCTACGCCGCGGCTGCTCAGGAAGCGGGCCAACTCCTCGCAGCGCTGGCGCGTGTTGCAGAAGATGAGGGCGCGGCCGGTTTCGGGCTTTTGCAGAATATGAAACAGCGCGGCAGGTTTCTTCTCGGCGTCGCCCACGTAGCCCAGCAGCGTCAGCGACTCGGGCAACGATTCGCCGGTGTCGCCGGCCTCGATGTGGCGCGGACGCGTAAGGTTCTTGCGCACCAGATCGAGCACCTTGTCGGGCATGGTGGCCGAAAACAGCAGGGTTTGGCGGCGTCGCGGCAGGCGCGCTACAATGTTGGCCAGCGCCTCCTGAAACTTCAGGTCGAGCAGCTTGTCCGTTTCGTCGATTACCAGAACCTGCAGCTTGTTCGGGATGAACGTGCGGCGGTCGAGGTGGTCGAAGAGGCGGCCGGGCGTGGCCACAATCACGTGGGGCGCTTGCTTCAGGCTTTTGGCCTCGTCCTGAAAGCCGTGGCCGCCGTAAAAAGCCGCCACCCGCAGGTTGGGCAGGTATTTGCCGAGGCGCTTGAGCTCGTCGCGGCCTTGCAGGGCCAGCTCGCGGGCGGGCACCAGCACAATGGCTTGCACGGCATCAAGCTGCAAATCAAGCTTTTGCAGCAGGGGCAAGCCGTAGGCCGCGGTTTTGCCCGAGCCCGTAGGAGCCTGTCCTGCAATGTCCTGGCCGGCCAGCACCAGCGGTATTACCTGCTCCTGAATGACGGTGGGTTGGGTGTAGCCCAACTCTTGCAAAGCTCGCTGCAAGGGCTCGGCCAAACCAAGGGCGGTAAAGTCGGGAGCGGCGGGGGCAGGCGTAATCGGAGCGTCGGACATCGGCTGAATTTCAAAAGCGGGCCACGAAGGTACAAAACGTTGCCGCGGCAGGCTGCTGATATGCGGCGCAAACCTATTCGGCGGTAGCGTTGGGCAGCGGTGCGGGCACCTGGTCGGGCTCCGGCAGGTTCACCAACCGGTACCGCACGCCCGAGGGCTTGGGGCGCAGCGGGTGGCCGGCGTACTGGGCGTACACTTTGGTGAAGCTGGCGCCGAAGTAGAAAATCATGGCGGAGTAGAACACGAACAGCAACAGCAGCACCACCGACGAAGCCGGCCCGTAGATGGGCCCTAGGTTGCGGGGGCGCAGCAGCAAGTGCAGCACCTGCTCGCCTATTTCAAACAACACGCCCGTAAGCAGCGCGCCGCGCCACAGGGCCGGCTGGGGCACGTAGGCGTGGCTGAGGTTGCGGAACACCAGCCCAAACCACGCCGCCAAAATCAGCAGCGAAATGAGGCTGTTAAGGCCCTGCACCAATAGCAGTAGTAGGTTTTGCCCTAGGTCGGCCACCAGCTCGCCAAACAAGTGCAGGCCCGAGTCGGCCAGCAGGGCCACCACCGACAGCAGCGCCGTGGCCGCCAGTGCCATGCCCGAGCGGCTCCGTTCGCGCAGTACGCGCCCCAGCCGGCCTTTTTGCAGCCGCGGCCGCACCTGCCACAAGTCGTTAAGCGAGTTTTGGATAACCACGAACAACGTAGTCGCCACGAACATCAGGAACACGAAACCCAGGGCCGACACCACTAGGTTGCGCTCGATGTTGACCACGTTGGTGACGATTTGCTCGAGCAGCTCGGCGCCGGTGGCGCCTACCAGGTCGGCAATTTTGGCCAGCAGCAAAGCCCGCACCTGCGAGGCCGGGTACAACGACCCAAGCACGCTGATGAACAGAATGAGGATGGGCGGCAGGGCAAAAGTGGTAAAGAAAGCCGTAGCGGCGCCCAAGCGCAGCGGATCGTGCGCCGCCAACTCGCGGCCGGCGCGGCGCAGCAACACAAGTACATCGGGCCAACGTTGGTGCAGGCGGCCGGTAGGGCGTATTTTTGTCATAAATAATCGGCCGCGCTGCAACCTAGGCTGGCCGCGGCGCGAAAGTTGTTAGAACGCGGCGGCAGGGTTGGCTGTTACTCACCAACTCATCTTCGGTACTCGCGCTGCTTTTCTGTTTGGCATGTCATCAGTTATTACGCCCACTCGTTCTGGTTTTTTTCGTCGTCGTGTACTGGAGCCGTTGCTAAGCCAACTGCGCCAAGGGCTTTCGCCCACGCAGTTGGCGCTTACCATTGCCCTCGGTACGGCTTTTGGGCTGGTGCCGCTGCTGGGCGTTACGAGCGTGCTAGGTACAGCGGTGGCCGTGTGGTTGCGGCTAAACGTGGGCGCCATGTTGCTCATCAGCCATTTGCTGAGCCCCGTGCAGCTGCTGCTGCTGTTGCCGCTGCTGCGCCAAGGCGCCAGCTTGCTTGGCGAGCCGGGCGGCTCGCAAATTACCTTGGCGCGGGTGCAATACCTGCTTAGCCACGATTGGGCGGCGGCCCTGCAGTTATTTTGGCGGGCCGAGGTGGGTGCGCTGATTTTGTGGCTGTTGGGCTCGGTGCCGGTGGTGCTGGTATTGTACGCGGGCCTGTTGCCGGTGCTGCGGGGCGTGGCGCGCCGCCAAGCCGCGGCGCAGGCGGCCGAATAGTCCTTCGGGCAACTTCAACAAAAAGCCCCGCTGCCGTTCCGGCGCGGGGCTTTTGCTTGATGCGCGGCCAACGGGCGCAGGCACCTAGGGCCTTTAAGCCAGGGTGCGCTCGTACAGCGGCTCTTGCTGGTTGAAGTACTGCGTGAGCGGCTCGTTGGGGTCGGGGCTCAGGCGAGCCACGTCCATGGTATCTTGGTTGGGCAGGTGGGCTTGCAAAATGGGGCCCAGCTCTTGCAGGAACTCCATGTCCTCGCCATCAACCTTAAAGGCCAGCAACATGCGGGTGGGGGCTTCTTCGCCTTCGATCAGCACATCGGAGAGGTACACCGCCTCGATGTGGGGGTGCTGGGCGCAAAAATCCTGCAGCGCTGTTTTCAGCTCGGCGGGGTGCTCGGCCATGGGCACCAGCTGGGCTTGCGGACCTTGGGCCTCCTCGGCGGGCGGCGCAAAAATGCGGCCGCTGAGCAGGTCTTCGATTTCGGGCAGTACCAGCAGTTTGCCGTAGGGCGAGAAGGGGTTGAGCACGCACTCGGCGCCCTTGGTCATGTGCAGGAAACCTTCGCCGCGCACCCGGATAAACGCCACCTCGTTGGCCGAGGCGCCGCCTTCGATAATGCGCTCCTCCGAGGAGAACATGGGAATGCGGCCGTCGTGCAGCACTTGCAGCTGAATTTCGGCGCCTTCGTCCACGGTGATTTCGCCGGGCTGGCCGCCTTCGGGGATGGCCGTGAGCACCAGCACCTCGGCGTTCAGCAGCTCGTGGTAAAACGCAAGGCGGAACTGTGGGTCCTGCGAAGCCATCAGCAACGCATTTTCCAGGTTGTTCTTGGGGTCGAACGGCGGCATGGCCGGCATTTCGGGCATGGGCGGCAGCTCCGGCATCGACGACAAGGCCGGGGCGGCCGGCTGCATTTCGGCGGCCGATTTGGCCGCAAAGGCCGGGCGCTGGTAGCGCGGGCCGCCAGCCGTTTTGGTATCCTCGGCCTCAGGGGCCGCAGGGGCAGAAGTGGTAGCAGCAGGTTGGGCCGGCGCCGGGGTTGCGGCCGTTTCGTCGGCGGGCTTTTTCTTCAGGAAGTCAAACAGACCCATAATTCGGTATGCGGATGAAGATGCAAACTAATGAGGTTTGGCCGAACAACCAGCTGCCGAGCCGCTAATCGGCTGAAAAGCTTGTTGCCACAGCCCTAGGTAGCTAAACGGTACTGCGTTAAGCAAGAGCAAGCTATTGGCCATCGGAGCCCTGGCAACGGTCGAGCAGTTCGCTTACCTCGCGGATGGTGTACTTCTCGCCCTTGTTGCCCCACGCCGACTGCACGTAGTTCAGCAGGTTGGTAATCTGCGAGTCGGTAAGGTCTTCGTGGCCGGGCATTACTTGGTTGTAGTGCACGCCATTTACCACAATGGGCCCTTGTTGCCCGCGCCGAATAAGGCAGGGAAGGTCGGCGCGGTACTTGGTGAGGTAATCGGCGCCGGCCACGGGCGGAATCAGGCGGCGCAAGCCCTGGCCCTGGTCGCCGTGGCAGCTGGCGCAATGGTTGGCGTACAGCTTTTGCCCCTCGTTCTGGCGGTCGGTAAAGCAGCTAGGCAAAGCCAAGGCGGCAGCGGCCAGCAACACCGCCGAGCGCAGCAAAGCAGGAGTAGGACGAAGGGCCATTGGGTGCGGGGAGGTGTAACGAAAATCAGTGCCTGGCAGCCAGCCCTAGGCATTTCGTTACCTAGGGTTGGCTGCGAAGAGCAGCTGAGCGGCGGGCAGAGCCGGCTTACTTGGCGGCGGTGGCTTTGCCGGGCGCTACTTCTTCAAGCAACACGGGCAAATCCTTCAGCAAACGGTCGACCTCTTGCGGGTTGATGCCGTCGTAGAGGCCGCGCACGTGGCCTTGCGTGTCGACGAGCGCGAAAGCGCCGTTGTGCACGGCCCCGCCGGGGGCGGTTTTGTCGCGCTCCACGGCGGCCATGTACTTCCCGGCCAAGCGGTAAATGGTGTCGCGCGGGGCCGTAACGAAGTGCCACTGCTGGGCATTTTGCACGCCTAGGCGCTGGGCATAATCGCGCAGCACGGGCAGGGTGTCGTGCTCGGGGTCGATGGTGTGCGACACGAAGCCCACGCGCGGATCGTTTTTGTATTTCTCGTACACGCGCAGCATCTCGCTCGACATTTTGGGGCAGATGCTGGGGCAGGTGGTGAAGAAGAAATCGGCCACGTACACCTTGCCGGCCAGCGTGGCGGGCGTTACGGTTACGCTATCCTGGTTGAGCAGCGTAAAGCTCGGGATGCGCGGGTACACCGTGTCGCCGGGGGCCGCTACGTCGGGTTCGCCGAGGTAGGGCAGGCGGGCGGTGGTTTGTTTGGTGTTGCCCGATTGGCAGGCGGGCAGGAGCAGGGCGGCCGTAGCCAAACCCAGCAGCGAGCGGAAAAACGAGGAACGAAACATCATTAGCGGGAAGAAGCGGTCGGCTTGGCGGCCGAGCCCAGCAGGGCTTGGGCCGAGTCGATACTCTGTTGCATTAAAACACCCACGGAGTCGATCTGGTGCTGCTGACGTTGAAAATATGCCATCACGCGTTCGTGCCGCACGGTGTCGGCCGGTTTGCGGTATTGGTGCATCCAGCTCATCATAGCGTTGTCGGCGGCCAGCAACGAGCGGCGCTGGCGGCCCGCGGCTGCGGTGTCGGGCACCTTGGCCAGCTGTTGCCGCAGTTGGTACAGCTCGTGCATGCGGGCCATGAGGGCATCGTGCCGGGCCATCAGCTGTTGCTCGGCATAGGCCTGTTTGTCTTCGTCGCTCTGGAGTTGCAGGCAGCTCGAAGCCGCAATGGCCAGCAGCGGCAATGCCCGCAGCCAGCCCGGGGTGCTACGTCGTCGGGTGTTCACGGGGGCAAAGGTAGTTTGCAGGCGGCTATCGGCTGCGCAATAAGCAAAGCGGGGCCGAGCAATGCTCGGCCCCGCGGGTGGGCTAAAAGGCCCAGTGTTGCTCGCCGTACTGCCACAGCCACATCACCGCTTTCGCAAGGCCCCAGGCCACCAGCCCGAACATCAGCAGCAAGCCCACGGCCACCACTACCAATATGCCCGTGCCGCGGCCCTGGTGCCGGCCCTCGGCGTAGTGGCGGCGCAGCAGGCGCACGTTGCGCTCGTTGCTTTTGTATGCGAAGTCGAACAGATTGCCGATGATGGGAGTACTGCCGACGGTGGTATCGAGCAGCACGTTCAGCACCATGAGGATAATGACTTTGCGCGAGGCCCCGTGGCGTACCATCGTCATGATGAGCGCGGCCGAAACGGCGAACGAGCCTAGGTCGCCCACCACCGGAACGAGGCCCAGGAGCGGGTCGAGGCCGAAGCGGAAGTTGGTGCCGGGCAGCCGGAACTGGCTGTCCATGAGGTGCGCCACGTGGTCGACCCAGCGCAGGCGGGCATCGGTATCGGCCGGCAGGTTGGGGCGCACGTTGGTGTAACGGTGCTGTATGGAAGCGGAAGAAGCCATAGGGGTAGGAGCGAGCCAAGTAGCTCATCTGTTTACTTGTACGCAAACCCTAGGTGCTTGGGTAAGCATTGGCACCAGGCAAGTAAACAGGCTCGGCAAACGACCTATTGGTACAGCAGCGCCCGCCCAAGCCGGGTTTAATGGCGCTGCCGTTGTGCAACAAGGCTTTGGTTGACTTGAGCACCTAGGCGCTGCTCAGCGCCGGAGCGGCCAACGCCAAGCTCGGGGCGCCGTGTTGCTTTTTGGCCTGGATGGGCAATGGCGGCGCGGTCGTTATTTCTTCGAGGAGAGCAAGTCGATCCAGCCGTCTTCGCTTACTACCACGGCCAAGGTAGGGTAGCGGGCACTTTCGACGTAGCGCACGGCCGAGTTGTAGCGCGAACCGCGCGAGGAGTCGCCTTTTTCGGTGGCCAGCCCGTCGAGAATGGCCCCGATGGCAAAGCACGTGCCTTGCGGATCGATGAGCACGGCGCCGTCGATGTTGGTAACGAGGCACAGCACCGAGGGCGTGATAAACCTAGGCGCCACCCGAAAGCTCTGGCGGGTAAGGCGTTTGGCCTCGGCAGCGGCGTTTTCCGATACCACCAGAATGGTGCCGGTGCGCTGCGTGGTGGCTTTCATGGTCAACTCCCACAGGTTCTCAACGGTGCTGGTGTCGAGGTTGGGCCACAAACGCTCGATGGTAGCAGCAAAAAACAGCTCGTTGATGCGGGCCTGCGGCAAGCGCGGCGTGCCCGATAGTACGCGCATCATCAGCTGGTTGGCGTGGCTTAGCTCCCAGTTGTGGTGGGTGGTAAAGCGCACCATAAACAGCGGCTCGTACTGCTCGTCGGAAGGCTCGGCCAGGTGACCTAGGCCAAAAACCTGCGTGCCATCGGAAATAAGCGCGGTGCGGCCCTCGCTCATTTCGAGCAACTTGCGCACGGAGCGGTGGTCGCGCAAGGGTACGGGGGCTTCCAGCATGAGCACGGGCACCACGGCTGGGTGGTTGCGCCGCGCAATAAGCATGGTGCCTTTGCCTTCAATGCCTTCGTGCCGCAAAGCGGCAATGCCGTTGCAGGCATCGTAGAGGCCGTGGTTGCCGCTCGAGGGCGCGTGCATAAAGCGGCGGCCCGCGGCGCGCAGCAGTTCGTTGTAGTCGCGGTCGAGTATGGGCCGGTCTTCTTCCTGGTCGAGGTCGGTGCCGCGCAAAGCCTTGCTGCAATCGAGCAGAAACTCGCGCACCACCGCGTGCAGCAACGACACGGGGCGGGCGTCGGGCGTTTTGGCGTTGGCCGGCAGGGCGTGGTAGCTGCCAAAGGGCTCGGCCGCCAGCTGCAGCACAGCCATAATGAGGTACCCGTTCAGGAGCACCGGCATGGAGCAAAAAAGCCGCCGGCCCAGCTGGTTGGCCTTGCCTTCGAGCTCCAGCTCCAGCGCCCGGCGCAGCAGCAAGTACCAGCGGTGCTTTTCGAGGCGGTCTTGCTCTTCGTGGTAAAGGTGGTACACGGGCTCGTAGGCGCCTTCGCGCTCGAGCGAGGCCGCCCGCTCTTTCACGTAAGCGAAATCGGCCGTGGTGTAGTCGTGCGAGGCGGTTTCGAGGCGAACGGCATCCGGCGCCTCAGCGCTCCGCGACACGGCCAAGCCTACTAAAAACACATCGGGCCGCAGCGTACGATCGAGCAGGTTAAATATGCCCTCGGCAAACAACTGCGCCGAGACCCGAAACAAACTTTGGTATTCCCACATCAGGAGGTGATAAAGCCAGTTGGCCGCGCCGCCGCCGCCAACACCAGGCAAGGTACGTGCAAACCCAACGCTAGGTATACGCAAGCCCGGCAGCCGCGAGCGAAAACCAAGGGGCCGGGCCCGCAACAATTTACCCGCGGCCGGGTTGATGCACTATCGCGGGCGCGCCGCAAGGTTGCATGCTCAGCAGAATTGCTTTAACTTGGGTAACAGGCACTAGCCTTCATTTCTTGGCCCTGCGTTGGTATGCTGGTGGATCTACTTCTTGGTGGGATTTGTGCGTTGATGTGGCTGCCGCTGGTTACGGGCTATTGCGCCCAGAGCTACGGCCGCTCGTTTTGGTTGTGGTTTGCGCTGGGCTGCTGTTTTCCGATTGTTTCCTTCTTCGTGTTGTTCGGGCTGATTTACCGCACCGAACGCGACCCAGGCAACCATTTGGTGGAAGAAGCACGCCGCATATTGGCCGAGGCCGAAGCCCACGAGGTGGAGCCGTTCGGCGACTAACCGCACCCGCTGCACACCACAGGGCCGCCGCGCGCGACCTAGGAAGCCCTGTGCCCCAGCCACGCCAGCATGCCCCGCGCCGCCCACGCACCGGTGCTAAAGCAGCCCTGCAGCAGGTAGCCGCCGGTGGGCGCCTCCCAATCGAGCATTTCGCCGGCCACAAACACGCCGGGCCGGCGCAGCAGCATTAGGTGCTCGTCTACCTCCTCAAATGGTACCCCGCCGGCCGTGCTGATGGCCTCGTCGAGCGGGCGCAGCGCCGTAATGGGCAGGGGCAGGGCCTGGAGCAGGGTCGCTAGTTGCTCGGGGTTGGCTAGGCCGGCCGCGGGGGCGGCCTCGCGCAGCAACGTTGGCACGGGCGGCCCAAGTTTTAGCGTTTGGCGCAGCACATCGGGCAAAGAGCGGCCGCGGCGGGCCTGCTGCAACCGCTGCAGCACATCGGCAGGCCCTAGGTCGGGTTTGAAGTTGAGCAGCAGCGGAGCCGGTGCCGGGGCGGCCAGCGCCTCCCGGATGGCGGGGGTAAGCGCGTAAACGGGCGTGCCCTCGAGGCCGTACTCGGTGAGCATTACCTCGCCGCGGGCTTCGTGGGAAGCGCAGCGCAAGACCACGTTTTTTAGGGGCGCCCGGCCTACTTTCTGCCGAAAAAAATCGGACCACGCTACCTCCACGCCGCAATTGCTCGGCCGAAAGGGTACGCTTTGCAGGCCCAGGGTTTGCTCCAGCAGCGGCAGCCAGCGGCCGTCGGAGCCGGTTTTGGCCCAGCTAGCGCCGCCCAGGGCCAGCAGTGTGGCTTTGGGAGCCACGGCCAACTCCTCACCGGTGCGCTCGTCGCGGATCAGCAGCGCGCCACCGGGCCCAAAGCCCAGCCAGCGGTGCCGCGTGTGCAACTGCACGCCTAGGTGCTGGAGGCGCTGCAACCACGCCCGCAGCAAGTGCGCAGGTTTGTGCTCTTCGATCGGGAACACGCGTCCGCTGCTGCCCACGTAGGTAGCAATGCCCAGGTTGGCCGCCCAACGGCGAAGCGTATCGGGCCCGAAATGCCCCAAATATTGCTCGAAGGCTTGCTGGCGGTGGCCATAGCGCGGGCCAAAAGCAGTAACCGGTTCGCCGTTGGTGAGGTTGAAACCGCCGTGGCCGGCCACCAAAAACTTACGGCCCGGCGTGGCCTGCGCCTCAAACACGGCAATGCCTTGCACGCCGGCTTCGGCTAGGTGCTGCGCGGCCAGCAGCCCGGCCGGGCCGCCGCCGATAATGGCTACTGTGGGGTGCTGCTGCATAGGCGTATGGGGCTGCAAACTTAACCACGCGGCGCTAGCCGAACCCGCCAAACTGGGCCGGCTGCAAAGGTTTTCGGCCTGCCTGAAACCGAAAACGCCGTCCAGGGGAAACTGCGGACTGCCCGGAGCAGCCTCTCCACTCAACCCTTACCAACGCCTGAACTGGAAATGCCTGTGCTTACTCGCTTTCCTTGATAAGCTGCTTGCGGTAGCCGGCCAAAATGGCCGACTTCAGCAAAAAGCCCACGTAACGGCCGTTTTTCAGCACGGGCAAGGCCCATACATTCAGCTGCTCCATGCACCGCAGAATGTCGAGCAGGGTGTCATCGACGTTGACGGTGGCGGGCGGCTCGGTCATCAGGTCGCTCACGCGGGTGGTGGTGTAGTGCTGCTCGTCGAAGAGGGCATCGCGCACCTGGTCGAGGGAAATAATGCCGACCAAAGCACCGTCGTTATCGACCACCGGAAAAAGGTTGCGGGTGGCGTGGCGGAAAATATCCACCAGCTCACCTAGGGTAGCGTCGGGCTGCACAGGCTCGAAGTCGGTTTCGACCAAGCGGGGCAAGTCGAGCTGCGCCAACAGGCCCCGGTCGCGGTCTTGGTGCACGTACACGCCGCGCTGCACCAGTTTGCGCGTGTACACCGAGTAAGGCTCGAAATAGCGCGTGATGATGTACGAACAGCTGGTAACAAACATCAGTGGCACAAACAAGGCGTAACCGCCCGTGATTTCGGCAATCAAGAAGATGGCCGTGAGCGGGGCGTGCACCACACCGGCCAGCGTGCCGGCCATGCCCAGCACCACAAAGTGCACCTCGGGTACCACAAACAGGCCGCTCAGGTTGATGAGGCGCGCAATAACGAAGCCCAACAGCGCACCCGAAAACAACGACGAACCGAACATGCCCCCGTTGCCGCCCGCGCCGATGGTGATGCACGTGGCCAACACTTTCAGCAGCATGGAGCTGCCGGCTACCAGCAGCAAAATCCACACGTTTTCGTCGCGGTACACCGAGAAAATACTTGCGTCGAGCAGGTGGCTTGGCTCGCCGCTCAGCAACGACTGCACAATGTTGTAGCCCTCGCCGTAGAGCGGCGGAAAAAAGAACACCAGCACCCCCAAGCCTGTGCCGCCCAGCGCCACCTTGCGGTAGGTGCCGCGCCACCGCTCAAACCACTTTTCGGCCGCGAAGTAAATCCGGATCATGTACACCGACAGCAGCGCCGCACCTAGGCCCAACAGCAGGTAAAACGGCACCGTATCGACGGACCAGCTAGTGGTGATGAGCACGAATGGCTGGCCCGAAAACAGCAGCTTCGAGACCAGCGTAGCCGTGGCCGAGGAGATGAGCAGCGGAATAAAAAATGGGGCCGACAGCTCGCTGAGCACCACCTCCACGGCAAACAGCACCCCCGCAATGGGCGAGTTGAAGATGGCTGCCACGCCGGCCGCCGCCCCGCAGCCCACCAGCAGGCG
Organism: Hymenobacter oligotrophus; assembly: GCF_003574965.1. Taxonomy (NCBI): domain Bacteria; kingdom Pseudomonadati; phylum Bacteroidota; class Cytophagia; order Cytophagales; family Hymenobacteraceae; genus Hymenobacter; species Hymenobacter oligotrophus. The sequence goes on from NZ_CP032317.1 coordinate 823,812, forward strand.
CCGCTCGCGGCGGCTCACGCGCAGCACGCGCGCCAGGTTGGAGCCAATGGCCGAGCCCGTAACCGAAATGGGCGCCTCCAAACCCGCCGAGCCGCCAAACGTCACCGTTAGCAGCGAGCTAACCCACTGCGAGTACATGCGCGAGCGGGGCACCACCGAGCCTTGACGCGCCACCGAGTAAATGATGGGCCCGATGCCGCGCCCCAGCTGCCCGCCCAACACGTAGCGCGTAAACAGCACGGTTAGGCCAATGCCGATGATGGGGTAGAGAAAGAGCGCAAACACCCGCTTTTGCTCGGGCACCCAGCCGTAGAGCAGCTCCTGGCCCCAGTGCACGCTGTTTTTGAGTAGCACGGCCGCCAAGCCAGCCAGCGCGCCCACCAAGATGCTCACCAAAATCAGGTACAGCCGGTCGCTGACGTGGCGCAGGCGCCAGAGCAACAGCGGGCTAAGCAGACGGTGAACAACGTTTTTGGGCATGCGGAAGGCGGTACTTGGCAGCGGCCTGAGCCCGCCGCAAACATCCGGCCGTTTTGGCTACTCGCATGATACGCAAAATCGATGAGTGGATGAGGGTGGATTGATGATTGGATAAGTAAATGAGTAGATGAAGGTGCATACTGAAGCTGCGTCAACTTTCATCTACTCATCCGCTCATCCATCTCATCCTTCCAATCGTCGCTACTGCACAGTGGCCGGCTCGGGGTAGTTTTGCTGGAGCAGCCGCTGCCTGATGGCTTGCATCAGGTCGCTTTTTAGCTCTTGGGTGCCGCGGCGGTACTCTTCGGAATACGTCCAAAAATAAACGTGGAAAGTGGCTTTTGGGCCCTCGGTTTTTTCCAGGATGATGTAGGGCGTGTGCGGCTCCTCGCGCTCCACGTCCCTGAAGTTGCGCACAAACTCAAGCAGCATGTCGCGCACGGTTTCGGGGCCGGGGTCCTGGCTTACGTCCACAGCCACCTGAAAGTCCTGCCGGATGTGTCCGTCGCGGGTGTAGTTGATGAGGGGCTCGCGCAGCACCATGGCGTTGGGGAGGTAAATGTGCTTGCCGTCGAAGGTTTTGATGAGCGTAGTGCGCAGGTTAAGGGCCTCTACCCGGCCCATCAGGGCTTGGTTGTCGCGAATCTGGATGGTGTCGTAGATGCGAAACGGGCGGTTGAAGGCCAGCACCACGCCAGCCAAAAAGTTTTCGGCAATGTCTTTCAGGGCAAAGCCTACCACAAACGCCGTAAGGCCGGCACCGGCCACCATGCCGCCCACCAGGCCCGTCATGCCGAGCACCTGCAGCACCACCGTTAGGCCTAGCAGTATTAGGGCCCAGCGCGTGAGGCGCGTCAGGAATTCGGCCAGCAGGGGGTCGTGGGAGCGGGCGTGAAGCCGGCCGCCAACCAAGTGGCTGATGCGGTTGGAAAGAAAAATGGCCACCACCAGCAGCACAATGGCCACCACCACCTTGGGCAACAGCTCGATAAGGTGTTCCCAGTAATGAACAAAGACGCGGTTGATGTCGTCCAGAAGCATGTGCAAGAAAGTCGGTGAAGGAAATAGGCGCGGCTTAGGACGCCTGGGTTTTCGCCAACCTACGCATACGACCACCCGCAGGATGTTGCCGGCCCGCGGCTGCCTACAAACGCCGCGCCCGCGCCGGCTTGCGTAGGGCAAGCCGGCGCGGGCGCGGCAGGGCACGGGCTGGGCCCTAGGTTACTCGGCTATGTCCTCGTTCCAGAGGGTGGGTTCGGCTTCGATGAACTCTTCCATCATCTGCACGCACTCGGGCAAATCGAGGTTGATTACTTCTACGCCGTGGCTTTCCATAAACTCGCGGGCCCCGTCGAAAGTCCGCGACTCACCCACGATTACCTTCGGAATTTTGAACTGCACAATGGTGCCGGCGCACATGTAGCAGGGCATCAGGGTGCTGTAGATAACGGTGTCGCGGTAGGTGCTTTGGCGGCCGGCGTTGGTCAGGCAGTCCATTTCGCCGTGCTTGATGGCAGAGCCTTCTTGCACGCGCTTGTTGTGCCCGCGGCCCACAATCTGGCCGTTGCGCACCAATACCGAACCAATCGGAATACCCCCTTCCGAGCGGCCCAGGCGGGCTTCGTCGATGGCGGCTTGCATGAATTCGTCCATGGAAAAGAAATAGGGTTGTGGCCGTAAAGGTAGCGCGTAGCCTGGGCTCGCGCAGCCAAAGGCCCTAGGTGCGGTGTAGTGTGCCGCAAAGCAGGCACCTGCGTTGGGTTCTAGCGCACGCCGTGCTACACAGCCTGGCCGCGGGCCCAATCCTCGGCCGATTGTTTTTGCGCGGGGCTGAAGTGCTTGATCAGGGCCGGCGTGAGGCTGGTGCCCAAACCCACGGCCGCGTTCACCAATGCGCTTTCTGCCGTTACGATGGCCACGCGGTTAAAGTCCTTGTAGTGCTTGATATCCTGCCGAATTTCTTCCCAAAGCGCCCGCAGCGAAATGCCGTCGAAGCGGCGCACCTCCACGCACACGTTCACCTTGTTCCAGCGGGCAATTTTCTGCTCCAGCACGGGCACCACTTGGTCGTAGTCGGCCCGCGAAATGGGCCCGTTAATGATGAAGGTGAGAAGGTTGTGGTCGGGATGGTCAACGGCTCGTAGCATGGTAAACTAGTTTACAAGTGAAGCAACTTTAACTACTACGCAAGGAGCGAATCCTAGGTCCAGTTTCAGCCGAAAACGGCAGCGGGCAAAGCTCTGATTTAGGCAGCTTGCTGTACTTTTGAAGTTTAAAGTAGCTACTAATGAGCCGCAATATCACCCTGCCGATCAGTCGGTTTTTATCTTTCAAGTGGTTGTGGGCTTTGTTTTTTGTAGCCTGCGGTTGGTCAAACCAAGCTTGTGCCCAATACTCCTTGCAAGCAATTGCATGTACCGAAGATGGCTACAATTTGGTAGTGCGTCCAGACGGCACGCTGTGGGGATGGCTTAGCCCCCGTCATACGCAACTCGACACTGCCGCTCAAAAAATTTCCCCGAAACGCTTGTCCACAGAAGCCAACTGGCAAAGTGTAGTGGCAGGCCGCTATATGGTTTTGCTTTTGAAACGGGATGGTTCGTTGTGGGGCGCCAAAATTCTGGCTAGCTATGGTCAGTCGGAAATAAGCCCAAAGTTTGAGCAGTTAGGTACAGGCCGCACATGGAAGAGTATAGCCGCAGGCGAAAGCTACTTAACGGCCATTTCAGCCGATAAATACCTCTGGGCTTGGCACCAGGTATCCAAAGGAGGCAATGATATCCTTGCTTTTGAACCCGTTGCTCATCCACGCAATGCTTATGAGCAGCGTATGCGCTGGCGCCAAGTGGGCATCAAGGAGATAGGCATGTCGGTAGTAATCGAGGGTGTTTCTGCGGAAGGTTCGCTTTGGCGTTGGACAATTGATTACAACAGCGGTCAGCGTGAACTTATGCAAGTAGGCCAAAGCAAGGATTGGGCTTCGATTACGACCGGTGGGGGGTACGAGTCCTGCGCGTTGGCAATCAAAAAGGATGGAAGCTTATGGGGATGGGGAAGCAATCTGTTTGGGCAGCTAGTCGTGCCAAATAACCTGGGCCAAACGAACGATGTAGAAGAGCCTATACGCATTGGGAACGGTAAAAAATGGCATTTTGCCCAGGCTGCTTGGGGTAAGCAAGTTGTGGCATTGCAGAAGGATAGTTCACTGTGGGCATGGGGTCTTAACACAGGTGGTCAGTTAGGCACAGAGCAGTACTATCAAACAACCATCATTGCGCCCCCCAAACAAATAGGCTCGGTTCGTAGCTGGATTGCGGTGGGAGGTAGCAGGTTTCACTCGGTGGGCATGCGAGCAGATGGATCGTTGTGGGTATGGGGCAGTTCCACATACGAACAACCTGGAAATACCATTGATTACACCCAGTTGCACCGAGTTTTTCCTGTGGGAGATTCTCCCGTTGTAAGTTTTGCAGCAGAAGGAAATTATTCCGCCGCGGTGAAAAAAGACGGCACCTTGTGGACGTGGGGCGACAACTCAGTTGGGCAGCTTGGGTTAGGGAATCTGCAAAGCACCGATCAGCCCACTCAAGTAGGCCATGATCGGGATTGGTTAAAGGTTGCGAGTTGTGCTGGCATCAAGCAAAACGGAACACTTTGGGAATGGGGCTACATAGGCGGCAGCACCCCGTTATTAGTGCCTAGGCAGATAGGAACCGACCACGATTGGATTGATGTGGTAACAACCGGCTTAGGAAAATATGCGCGCAAAAAAGATGGCACGCTGTGGCACTGGGGCGGCCGCGATGCAGCCAATGGGCGGCTGCCGGTGCAAGTAGGCAAGGCACGCAACTGGGCCAGTATTGCAGGGGATTCTCATGTTCTCGCAACCCGAACCGATGGTAGCATGTGGGGGTGGGGCAGCAACAACATGGGGGAGTTGGGTTTGTCAGGCCCTGCTCAGAAGCTGCGAACTGTTGGTTCGCCAACGCAAACCGGAGCAGCCGCTGGTTGGCAAAAGGTTGCCACCGGTAGCTTGCATTCCCTTGCACTTCGCTCCGACGGAACTCTATGGAGCTGTGGCCATACTACGGCGCTCGGACGGGATTTACCCAATAAAGGGCGCGATGCCTACGACGCAGTTTGGCAGCAAATACCAGCCAAAGTACGCTGGCGCAGTATTGCCGCTAATCTTTCTGTGTCGATGGCTGTAGCCACTGATGGAACGCTATGGTACACGGGTAACCCTTACCAAGTCTTTCAACATGAAATGCCGGGCACGATGTACTTCAAGAAATTAGTGAAAGAAAGTGACTGCCGAGAAGTGGCGCTTGGGGAGCATCATGCCCTCGTGTTGCGGGCGGATGGAAGCTTATGGAGCTATGGCACGTTCCCGCGTACTATACCGCTACCGCATGCGCTCAAGATGCGGCAAGTGCTGTAAAAGGCATGTAACACAGCGGCCCCGCAGCTGCGCTAACATTGCTGTGGGGCCGCTACTATTAAACCGTAAACAACTACCGCGCACAAATGCCCTTATAAGGACACCATTGGCACACATTCAAGTCGTCGGTTTTGCGGATGGGCTCCTGGGGGTCAAGCATGCGGTCGACCAGGCGGGTAAGTACCTGCTGGCTGGTTTCCTCGAACAGCTGGCCCTCGGCGGTCATGAACCCTAGGTCGGCGGAAAGCGGGGCGGGGTCGGGGCTGCGCAGGGGCACAATGGCGGCATCGGCAGCGGCGTAGCCGCGCTGGGCCAGCATCAGGCGGTAGAGCCAAAGCTGCCGCACTTTGTCGGTGCCGCCGCCGGCTTCGGTTACCATGCGCTCCATGGCCTCGGCGGGAGTGCGTTTGCTGCGGCTGCCGCCCATTAGGTTAAGCGAGGCACCGTGCACCGAGCCGGTTTTGTAGTCGATAATGCGGCGGCGGCCGTCGGGCAGCTCGTCGATGCGGTCGGCGAAACCAATCAGACGCACCGCCACCCGGTCGCCGGCTTTGGTTTCGACGAACACGGTGCCGTGGAGCTGCTCTTCGAGGCCTACTACTTTCAGCGGGCCATCGGCTTGAATTTGAGTAATGAGCGAATCCAGGTAACGCTGTACCAAGTGGCGGCCCACGCCGCGCAGCACGTGGTTGAGGCCTTCGTCGGGGAGTTGTTGGTGCGGGGTGGTGGTTTCGTTGCCATCGTCGAGGGCGAGGCCACGCTCCAGCAAATCGGCCACCCGCGGCTTCCACGATTCCACGTCGTCGGCGGAAATGGCGCGGCCGTCCGTCACGTAAGGCCGCATCAACTCCTCCAGCACGTAGTGCACAGCGGTGCCGAACACGTCGGCGCCTAGGTCTTCGGCCACGGTTTCCTGCTCCTGAAATTTGGCCACCCGCGAGAAGTAGAACTGCAGCGAGCAGGTAAGAAACTGGTTCAGGCCCGAGGCCGACAAGCCCCGCTCGAGCAAGCCCCGGATGGCGCCCAGCATCTCCCAATCTTTCTCCAGCACCAGGTCGCCTTCGTATTTTTGAGTTGTCAGTTGTCGGTTACCAGTTGTCAGGTGCTGGCCAAGCGGCACCTGGTTTGTGGGCGCGGTAGCCGAGCCGCGGGCTACTTCGCCGCCCACCTCAAACCCTTCGGGCGTAACCGTGGCCGAAGCGGTCAGGTCGAGCAGTTCGAGGTTGGGGTTTTGGATGCGGAGGTCGTTTTCGATCTGCAGCAAAAAGCGGCTTCGCTCGCCGGCCTGTACGCCCTCCGAACCCGGCAGGATATGCACCAGATCGACGCGCTTGGCCCGCTGCAACAAGCGCCAGAACTGGTGCGAAGTGGCGGCTTCGTGCTCGGCGTAGGTGGGCATGCCGTACTTGGTGAGCACGTCGTAGGGGAACAACGAGGTGTTGCGCTTGGGCGCGGGCAGGATGTTCTCGTTGCAACTCAGGATGATGACGTGGTCGAAATCGAGGGCACGGGTTTCGAGCAAACCCATTACCTGCACCTGCGCAATTGGCTCGCCCGAAAAGGGCAGGCGCGTGCGGCCCATTTGCTCGTACAAAAAGCGCCGGAACGAGCGCACCGAGGGGCGCTGCTCGCGGCAATCGAAAGCCGAATCGAGCTGGCGTACGAGCGTGTAGAACAGGTACAGGTACTCGGCCTCGATGGCGGTGTGCTCCTGGCGGTACACATCGCGCAGTAAATCAATTACTTCGTAGCAGGCGCGCACCACGTCGTCGCAGTTGCGCCAGGGTCGGAATAAGGCCTCCACCAGCGGGTGGTGCCGCCCTAGGTCGCGCAACTCGTCTTCGGAGAGCAGCACGGCATTGCGCTTCACAATCTGCCGGCAAATGTCGTCGAGCACGCCGTGGTACTGCTGCTGATCGGGCTGGCGGTCGAGCCACTGCTCGTAGCGCCGCAAAAAGGGGTGCGCCAGCAGCTTGCTAACCGTGAGGTGGTGGTAGCGCCGCACGCCGTAATCGGGTCCGGTTTCGCCCTCGCGCACGCCCGTTAGGTGCACCTCAAACAGCAGATCGATGAGGTTGAACAAAGGTGTGCTGCGGAAGCTCAGGCCCATGGTTACGTTGAACTGCGGCACCTGCTCGGGCGGCAAGCCGTGCAGCACGGGCAGCAGCAGGGTTTCGTCGGGCAGCACCACGGCCACCGAAGCCTTGGGTGCGGTTTGCAGTGCCTCCGCTACCAGCTGGCCCGCAACTTTGCCCTGCATGGAGTTATTGGCCACGCCAATCAGGCGAATCTGGCGGGGCAGGGTGCGCAGCAAATCCTCGGAGCCGGTTTCGGCAAAGCCAAAGGCGGCGGGCCCTAGGTCGAGGTAATCGGCAATGCGGCGGAAGGGCAAGCCGGCCCGGTTCGGCGACTCGCCATCGAGGTAAAACCGGTCGGTGTCGAAGCGTACTTCGGCCTTGGCTTGCTTGAGCAGCAAGCGGATGAGGTACTGCTCCGCGCGCGACAACGTGCCCAGACCTAGGAAGATGTGCTGCGGCACCTGGGCGGGGTTGTCCTGCAAGCGTTGCTGCATGCGGTCGACGGCCAAGCGGTAGGCCAGGCCGGGGTAGGCGAGGGCTTGGTCTTTGAGGCGGCGGCGCAGGCGGCGGTAGACTTTCTCGAGGTCGTCCCAGAAACGGAACCACGCAGCCGTGGCCGAAGCCGGCGTGGGCGTATCGGTAAGGTCCCAGCGCTCCAGCGCCTTGGCTTCGGAGAGGTACTCAAACAAACCGGCCGGGTCGGCCAGGTTCTGGTCGAGGGCCGAAAAATCATCGAGCAGCAACCGCGACCAGCCCGTAAAGAGGTCAAAATCAAGCTTCGGGTCGAGCTCCCGCAGGATGTCGAACAGCAAGAGCTGCAAGGCAATGGGCTCCTCTACCTGCACGCCGGCCAGCTCCACCATGTAGTCCTCCATCGAGGCCACCCTAGGGCTCCAGATGGCTTCGCCTTTGGGAGCAGCCAGGGCCAGCTCGTTTTTCAGGTACACCACAGCGCGGCGCGTGGGCACCACCACCACCAAATCGGATAACTCATTGCCCGAGAAGCGGCCTAGCAAATCCTGCGCGGCCTGGCGCAAAAAGGGTTGAAGCGAAAGGGCCTCGGAAGCAGAAGCAAGGGCAGAAGGCGTGGCGGCAGCGGGGTAACTCATTAAACGTAAAAATAGCCTAAGCCAGGGAGTAATGCGTTGGCACTGGCTTTATAATCAACTAGCGCCAATGGCTGATTGCGGGGCCGGGGCCGGCTGCTCTAGGGTATAAAACCGCACAGGCCCACCGTAAAACTCGGCCATGTGCTGGTAGCGCAGGCCGCACTTTTCGAGCACGTGCTGCGAGGCCAGGTTTTCGGGGTGCGTTACGCCTACGATTTGCTGCAGCCCTAGGTCCTGGAAGCCGTAGCGCAGCAAGGCACGGGTCATTTCGGTGGCGTAGCCGCGGCCCCAAAACTCCGGAAAGAAACGGTAGCCTATTTCGATATACCCCGAGGCCTCGAGGTGTTTGAGCACGTGCACGCCCACAAATGCGCCCGTGCTTTTCTCGATGACGGCCCAACGCCCCAGGCCCGGAAACTTCTCGTAATTGGCAATTAGCTCCTCCAGGTACTCGCGGGTGCCTTCGTAGGTGCGCGGCGGAATGATGTAGCGCATCACCTCGGGGTCAGAATCGAGGCGGTACAAGGTATCGAGGTCGGCGAGGGTGAGCTGGCGCAGCGCCAGGCGCTCGGTTTCGGGCAAGGCAATAGGTGGCAACGGAGGGCTTGCAGCTAGAGGTGGTAAATTTCAATCCAGGTTTGGCTTACCCATACCGTTGTGCCGCCGGGCAGCGCGCCCACATCGTCCGATTCGATGAGCAGCACGTAATCGGCTTGCTGATCGGGGCCTGGGTCGTCGGCCGGGCGCTGCAGCTCTTCTACCGAGGCAGGCACCGTTAGGGTGTGCCCGTTGGCAAAGCGCAGTTCCACCTCCAGGTTGGCGTGAATCGGAAACCGGCGCAGGCTTGGTTGGTGCTGCCGCCCGGGCAAGGCTAGCAGGCCCAGTCCGGGCAAGTGCAAGGTGTTTTCGACAACCATCAGCAGCTGGCTGGGCATAGGCACGCGGTGGCTATTTGGGAGTTGGTAAAGTGGGGTTGTCGGCTGCGTAAAAGCGCTGCTCGAAACCGTAGTAGAATTCCTGCTTCTGGTAGCGCAGGCCGCACTTTTCGAGCACGTGCTGCGAGGCCACATTGGCGGGCAAGGTAACCCCCACAATTTGCGGCAAATTCAACTCACTGAACCCATACTGCACCAATGCTTGGGCCATTTCGGTGGCGTAGCCGCGGCCCCAGTACTCTGGCAACAACCGATAACCGACCTCGATCATTTCGGTCTGATCGAGCGGTTTGAGCAGGTGCAAGCCTACTACGTTTTCCGAAGCTTTTTCAACCGTCAGGAAGCGGCCCATATCGGGCCAACGCTCGTAATCGGCGGCCATGTTGGCAAGGTACTGCCGCACCACTTCCTCGCTTTTGGGCGGGCCAGTGTAGCGCATTATGTGCGGATCGGTGTTCAGCCGGAAATACACCTCAAAATCTGCCGGGCTAATACGACGCAACGCCAGACGCGGGGTTTCGGGAAGCGGAATCATGCCCGCAAGTTAGGAAACTGCCCGCGCAGCGTTATTTGCTTTTTGGGGCCCGCACGGGGCCGCTGGTTAGGGCTTTTTCGGGTTCGGTGCGGCGCAGGGCTTTCATGTACACCACCAGATCATCGAGCTGCTCGGGCGATATTTCGTGCTTTTTGAAGGACGGCATCCGGCCCACACCGGCAAAAAACGCCCGGCTGCGAATGCGGAAACGCAAAGCTGTGCCCGGCAGCGGTACGTTGTTGAGCGCAGGGCCCGCTCCGGCTTCGCCGCCGGGGTGGCACTTCTGGCAGTTTTGCATGTAAACCAAATGCCCGCGCTGCATTTGGGCATTGCCGGCTAGGTTGAGCGCGCCACCTAGGGGCTCGCTCCGGCGGGCGGTGGTGCAAGCGGCCAACGCCAAGCCGAGCAGGGCCGGCGCCCACCATGCGTTTACAACTCGTTTCATAGCTCCAGGGTCGGGTTAGATGGGTGCGTAGGGGGCAGATTACTCTTTGGTTATTTTCCAGACCACGCCGGTTTGCTTGCGGGGGCTTGGGCCTTGCTCCGTCATGGGCATCACGCCGAAATCGACTACGTAAAGGGCTTTGCCGCTGTGGTCGAAGCGGGCCGCGACGGGGCGCTCCAAGCCGGCGCTGCTGATTTCGGAAGCCGGCCCGTTGGTGCGGCCTTTGTTCACCACGAAATCCTCTACGGCGCCGGTGGCGGGGTTTACGCGCACCACTTTGTAGCCCACCGGGCCGTACACGCGGCCTACCTCAGGGGCCATGTCGCCGAACTGCGCCACAAACGCCTCGCCTACGTGCCCGAAAGCAGCGGCGCGCGAAAAATCAAAGCCGTTCGACGACGAGTGCACGCCCAGCACGGCGGCGGGCTTGGGTGGCTGCTGCGGGTGCTTGGCCAGCAGAAATTTGGGGTCGTTTTTGGGCGTTTCGTAATCGGAGGTGTTCATGGGTTGGCCGGCCGAGTAATCGGGAAAGCCGTACCAAGCGCCGGGCTTAATTTCCCAAAGCACATCGCCGCAGCCATAGCCGGGCCGCGAGCCGCGGGTATCGTAAGCGTTTTCGGTCGTGAACAGCCGCCCATCGGGCGAATAAGCCAGGCCAAAAGGGTTGCGCAGCCCCCAGGCTACCAGCTCGGGTTGCCCGCCGCGCAAGGGCACGCGCATGATGGCGCCGGTGCACGGCAGCTGGCCCTTTACAACTTGCCCCTTGGTGGTAGTGGTGCCAAACGGCACGTAGGCACCGGTGGTAATTTTATCTTCCTTCGCTTCGGTGAGCGGGTTTTCCGACACGAAATTTTCGCCCGTCAGGGTAATATCCTGGCACGGAATGTCGTGAAAGTCGCGGCGGCGCGTCAGCCAACCGAAATCGGCGTTGTCGGGGCCTACCACGCCAGAGTTGGTGGCCGTGCCCTGCCCGAAGTACAGGTAGCCATCGGGGCCCACCACGGGCATGTTGGTGTGGTGGTCGCCGTAGCTGGGTAGCTTGTCTACAACAACGCTCATCTGGCCTTGCGGCGAAACCCGCAGTATGCGGCCGCCCTCCAGTTGGCCGCCTTCCGAGATGTAAAAGGCGCCGTCGTGGTACGTTACGCCCGTCCAGGGGCCGTTTTTGCCGCCCACGTACACCTCGCTGGTGCGGCCGCCGGCCTCCAGGCGCAGCAGGCGCGGTGCCGTCCAAACCTCCCCGTACGAGTAGCCCGCTTCCAGCACATAGGGCGTGCCGCGCTCGTCGAATGCAATGCCGGTGGGATAAGTAAGGCCCTGCGCCACTGCCTCCACGCGGTAGCCGGCCGGTACCGCTACGTCGGTGGCCTCCACGCGCCGGGCCAGGGGCTCAAATGTTTGAGTGCCGCCGTAGTGGCCGCGCAGCTTGTAACAACCGCTGGTAGTCGCCAGCAGCACAAAAGCAAGCGGCGCAAAGGCCCGCTTCAGAGGCGTAAAGTCCTTCATATACAGCGCTTCGGGAGGGTAAAACAACGGGGCAATGGGTAGGTATACTGCGGCAGCCGAGCCGATGTTGTGCCGCGCGTTTGCCCGTTGCATCCTTACCTAGGCGCCCAGCGTACTGCCGCTGTACCCAGCCCGGCTTTTTATGCGCAACCGCTACTTATTTGGCACCCTCAGCCTGCTGCTCGTGGTGTTTGCCGCCCTGCAACTCAACGACCCCGATCCGCTGCTGTGGGTGACGCTGTACCTGCTGCCGGCGGCTACCTTGGCTTGGGCCGCCGCCCGCCCGCTGCCGCGCTGGGTGCCGGGCCTGCTGGCGCTGGCGTACCTAGGGCTGAGTGCGTGGTGGTGGCCAAACCGCTTTGACGGCGTAACCGGCCCCATGAACCCCAACACCACGGTGGAAGACGCGCGCGAGGCCTTGGGGCTGCTGATTTGCGCAGCTTGCCTAAGCCTGGCGGCCTGGTTGGCGCACCCACGCGCCGCTCGCTACTTGGCCGCCCCCAAACCGCAGGTGCAGCCCTGATGCGGCCGTGGGTGCTTAATGCCGCCGGGGCCGTTGGGCTCGGCGGCCTCCTGATGGCGAAGCCGGCCTACGCGGCGCCCGCCTGGCCCGCCGATACGGCAAAAGTGCGGCGCGTGGGCGTGCTGCCGGTTCCGGCCATTGGCTACTCTCCCGAAACCCGCGGCTACCTAGGGGCCGTGGCCCTGTTTACGTTGCGCCTGTACCCGCGCGATACGCTCACGCGCACCTCCAACGCCAAGCTCGAGGTAAACTTCACCCAAAACCGGCAACGCATTTTTAGCGGCGAATGGACGGTGCTGCTGCGCCGCGAACAGTACCTCAGCCAAGGAGCCGTAGCTTACCTGCGCTTTCCGGAATACTTCTGGGGAGTGGGCAACAACGCCCCCGAATCGGCCAAGGAGCTGGTAGACAGCCGCCGCGTGGAGGTGCGCGCCACCGCATTGCGCAAGCTGCGCACGTACGTGTTTGCGGGCCCGCGGGTGCAGCTGCAACACCTGTATGGCGTGCGGCCGGCGGCGGGCGGCTTGCTCGAGCACGGGCAGGCCGTAGGCAGCCGGGGCGGCACATCCAGCGGGGCGGGCTACGAGTTGGTGTACGACGGCCGCGACAACCTGCTGAACCCGCAGCGGCGCGGCTACGCCCGCTTCGCGCAAACCTTTTTTGGCGGGTGGCTGGGCAGCGACTTCCGGTTTACCCGTTACGAACTTGATGTGCGCCGGTACCTGCCCCTGAGTAAGCGGGTGGTGCTGGCCGGACAGTTGTCGGGTATTTTCAGTGCCGGCGAGCCGCCGTTCCGGATGCTGGCGCTGCTCGGCTCCGACGCCGACATGCGCGGCTACTACCGCGGCCGTTTCCGCGACCGGCAGTACGCCGCCGCGCAGGCCGAGCTGCGCTTTCCGGTGTACAAGCGCCTAGGTGCGGTGGCGTTTGCAGGCGGCGGGCAAGTGGCCCGCAACCTCGGCGGGTTTGGCCTAGGTGAGCTGAAGCCCACCGTGGGCGGGGGGCTGCGGTTTCTGATGGACCGCCGCGAAAACATCAACCTGCGCCTCGATTACGCCGTTGGCCAGGGCGGCAACAGCGGCTTCTACATTGCCTTCGGCGAAGCGTTTTGAGGCCCGCGCGGTAGCAGCGGAGGTGCCTGCCCGGGCCGGCCGGGGGCGCGGGCACCTAGGGTTGCGGGCGCAGGCGTGGGCCCGAGCAAAACCCCTCGGCGCCCAACCAATGCCGGGCGGGTGCGTACCCCAACCAAGCACGTTGTTTCAATTTTAACCTTTTGGCTCAATGGATCCGCACCAACTCAGTCAGGAATTACGCCTCGAGAAAACGCCCGACCTCACGCGCCGCCGCTGGATTATCGGCTTGTCGTTGCTGGGTGCCGCCCTAGGTCAGATCGTAACGCTCTACCAAACCGGCATCATCAAGCACCTGCCCGATCCGCCCCTCGATGTATTCGATTCCGACAAAGTGGACGCCTCCAACTACGCCTACAAGCGCCTCGATACGCCCGACGCGGCCGGCATGATAGTAACCTACGGCATTACCACGGCGCTGGCCTCGGCCGGGGGCAAAAGCCGCGCGCTCAACAAGCCCTGGCTGCCGCTGCTGATGGGGGGCAAAATCCTGAGCGATGTGCTGACCAACATGAAGTTGGCGCAAGAGGAATGGGCCGAAAACAAAAAGCTTTGCTTTTACTGCCAAGTGGCCAACATTGCCTCGCTGGCCTCGCTGGCGCTGGCTATGCCGGAGGCCATCAGGGCCCTGAAAAACCTGCAAAAAGGCACCGGCCCGAACAGCGTGGCGCAGGTATAGGCTTGCTTTCGAACGTAGCTCACCGCCCCGCGCGGGCAGCCAGTTGGCTGCCCGCGCGGGGCGGTGAGCTATTGGGGCCACTTTAGTGCTCCGGGCTGGGGTTTTGGCCCGGCGCATCGGGGGCGTACACGTGCTTTACCACGTACAGGGGCCGGTTGCGCGCGGCATCAAGGGCCCGCCACACGTACTCGCCAATTACGCCTAGGGCCACCATCTGAAAGGCTGACACAAAGAGCATTACCACCATCAGTGTCGTCCAACCCGGCGGCTCGTTGGGGCTCGTCAGGCGAAGCCCGATGATGTAGAAGCCGTAGAGCAAAGCAATAACCCCAAGCACCAGCCCCACCGCCGAAATGGCCCGGATGGGGAAGTAGGAAAACGAGAGCAGCGAATCGATGAGCAGCTTGATCTTCTTCGACAGCGTCCAGCGCGAGGTGCCGATGCTGCGCTTGCGCCGCACGTACGGAATGGTAACGTATGGAAAGCCGAGCCACACCATCAGGTAAAACACGTTGGAGTTCCGCTCGCGCAGCCGCACCACTTCGTCGTTTACCTGGCGGTCGAAAAACACAAAATCGAAGCCGCCGTCGGGGATGTTTTTCAGGGCCAAGCGCTTCATCAGCCAATGAAACGCCTGGGCAAACCAGCGCGTGGGGCCGGTCTCGGCGCGGTCTTGCCGGTTGCCGATGACGAGCTTAATGCCCTGCTGCCAGTAGCAGTACATTTGGGCCATCAGCTCGGGCGGGTCCTGCAAATCGGCTGTGATGATGGACAGGCAGTCGCCGGTGGCGTGGGCCATGCCAGCCACGATGGCGTTGTAGGAGCCCACGTTGGCAGCTAGGTCGACGATTTTGATGTTGACCGGGTGCGCGGCCTGCGCGCGGCGCAAGGCACCTAGGGTATCGTCGCCCGATCCATCGTTCACAAACACGTACTCAAACTCCACTTCGGGCGGAAAATTAACCTCGTTTGCCAGCAGGTCTTGCACCGTTACAGGGATGTTATCCTGGTTGTAGTAGCACGGAACGATGATGGAAAGTTTTGGCATGCAGGTGCGTGGGGCGGATAAAGCCGGGAAGTACGTAATCTTTACTGGAAGGCCGGGCAGCGGGACATCATTGGCCAAAACTGCGCACAGCCGCCGCTACGCTGGCCACGTGGTCCTCCGTCATGCCCGGCCACAAGGGCAAGCTTAAGCACGTTTGGGCCAGTTGCTCGGCCACGGGCAACGCAAGCCGGGCAGCCGGCGTGTGGGCGTAGGCCTGTTGCCGATGCGGCGGTACCGGGTAGTGAATGAGCGTGCCAACGCCCGCCTGGGCCAGGTGCTGCTGCAGGGCGTCGCGGCGGGGGTGGTGCACCACGTACAAGTGGTACACGTGGGTGGCGCCGGGGGCCGTGTGGGGCAGGCGCAGTCCTTCGATGCCGGCGAGGTGCCGGTGGTACCAAGTGGCTATTTGCTGGCGTTGCGCAGTCCAGGCGGCCAAGTAGGGCAGTTTGGTGCGTAGCACAGCGGCCTGCAGTTCATCGAGGCGCGAGTTGTAGCCCACCACTTCGTTGTAGTACTTCTGCTGCGAGCCGTAGTTGCGCAGCACCCGCACGCGCTGGGCCAATTGCTCGTTGGCGGTTGTCACGGCGCCTGCGTCGCCCAGCGCACCTAGGTTTTTGCCCGGGTAAAAGCTGGTGGCATTGATGTCGCCGAAAGAGCCCGTGAGCTGCCCATCGAACGCGGCGCCTTGGGCCTGTGCATTGTCCTCTACCACGTGCAGGCCGTTGCGGCCTGCCACCTCCATGATTTCGCGCATGCGGCACGCCTGCCCGTACAGGTGCACCGGCACGATGGCCCGCGTGCGGGGGGTAATTGCTGCCTGCAACTGCGTGGGGTCGAGGTTGCTGGTGGCGGGGTCGGGCTCCACGGGCACGGGCGTGGCACCTACGTGGGTGGCGGCCAGCCACGTAGCGATGTACGTGTTGGAGGGCACCAAAACTTCGTCGCCCGGGCCAATACCTAGAGCGCGCAAGCACAGCACCAGGGCATCGAGGCCGTTGGCTACGCCAACCGCATGCGCCGTTTGGTTGAAAGCGGCATACTCCTGCTCGAATTGCTGTACCTCTTGGCCCAGCACGTACCAATGCGAATCGTAGACCCGCTCAAGCGCCGCTAAAATCTCGGTTTTGAGGGGACTGTGCTGCGCATCAAACGACAGAAATGGTACGCGTAGGGAGGCCATGCCAAGCAAACGAAAGTGGGTTGTTCGGATTCGGGTGGTTAGAAGAGCGTTGCGGCTGCCTGCGGGAAGGCCACGCTGGCAGCGCGCGCCTGCCCACGCAAAAGGCAGCGGTGGTTAGCACGCAAATTCCACTGCTTCTTCTGTTTCAAAATAATATACCAGCCCGCGTACATCGGTGTAGCCGAGTCGTTTAAACAGCTGGCCGTATTGCTTGATGAGGTACTGGTGGCGGTCTTCGGGCGGCGGCAGGCGGAAGTCAATAAGCGTAACGCGGCCGGGCGCCGGGCCTATTTCGGGCTGAAACACCACGCGGTCGGGCTTGTAGTCTTCGCGGGGGGCGCCACCAACGAGGATTTCGCGTTCTGTTTCGGCAGCTACATCCGGGCGGAAGTACTGCACCAACTCGGGCCGTTGCACCAGCCGGTGCAGGCGCTGCAACAGCTCCGGTTGCTCGCGGCGGCTCACGAGGCCTTCGGCCGTGAGCTGGCCGGCTACGCGCTCCACATCTTGCGCCGAAAGCACGCGGCGCAGCGCGAAGTGCAATTTGCGGTTCCAGTCGCGCTGCTTTTCCTGCTCCGAAAAATCGA
Source organism: Hymenobacter oligotrophus (assembly GCF_003574965.1). Classification (NCBI taxonomy): domain Bacteria; kingdom Pseudomonadati; phylum Bacteroidota; class Cytophagia; order Cytophagales; family Hymenobacteraceae; genus Hymenobacter; species Hymenobacter oligotrophus. The sequence goes on from NZ_CP032317.1 coordinate 840,488, forward strand.
ACACGGTGGTAGCGTGGCGCCGCAAGCGCAGGCGTTGCTCCCAATCGGCGGTATCGAGGTTGCGCAAAGGCAGCAAGGCATGGGCGGGGCCATTCGGTTGCTTGGCCGGCGGGGCAGGCGCACCTTGGCTAAGCACGTAAGTCAGCTGCTCCTCGTTCCACTGCCCTAGGTCGAGCAGGTAGCGGTGCAGCAACTGAGCAATGTTGGTGGCGGGGCCTAGGTCGGCTTTGGCGCTCCTGCCAGCATCGGGCCGGCGGCTGATGATGTACAGGCGGTTGCGCGGCCGCGTAAAAGCCACGTACAGCAGGTTTAGGGCCTCAACAAACGTTTTCTCGCGCTCTACAGCGTATTGCTCACTCAGGGCCGTTTGCGACAGAGCTTCGCGTTGTGTAACCACGGCCACCGGCGGCATGTCGGCAATGGGGCGGTCGTCGACTTCGGGCAAACGGCCCCACAGGTACTCACCGCGGCGGGGCTCCAGGCTCCAATCAGCAAACGGCACAATTACCACGCCGTAGGCCAGCCCTTTAGCTTTGTGCACGGTGGTAATGGTAATGGCATCGCGGCCGGCGGGGGCGTTGATGCTCAGGTTGCTCTTGCGCTGATCCCAGTAGGCCAAGAAGTTGCCTAGGTTGTTGCCGAAGCGCAGGGAGTACTCCAGTGTGAGGTCGAGAAAACGGAACAGGTACTCGCTTTCTTCGCGGCGGTGCAGCAGGCCAAACAGGCCCATCAGCTTCTCGCTGAGCTCGTACAAATCGAGGTTGCCGGTTTGGCGCTCCTGCACATCGTAGCCTAGGCGGCGCAGCTCGTCGAAGAAGGGCAAGGCGCGGTCTTGGTGCGCAATGTCGGCAATCATGCGGGCGCGGTCGGGAGTAGGCGGCAGGCCCCGCACCACCTTATCCACGAGAAGCAAGGCCTCTACGCGGGCCAGGGAGTTGGCCGGCTGATGCAGCACGCGCAAAATGGCCACCAGCAAGTTCACCACTTCCGCAAACTCCAACGACAGCGAATCGGCGGAAATAATATCGTAACCGCGCTCCTTCAGAAACTTGGCCACGCGGCGCGATTGGTCGCGGCGGCGGCACAGCACGGCAATATCCTGCGGGCGGAAGCCGTCTATCAGCGCTTGCTCTACCAACGCAAGCGTTACGTACAGCGTGCTTTCCTCGTAATCGAGCGCATCGGCGGGGGAGTGGCCGGGCAAAGGCTCGTCGGTGTAGGCGCCCGCGTGCGGGTTGTAGATGCGCGCCGGCGCATCGGGTTGCGTAAACAGCAGCTCCACGTGGCTCGGAGGGGCTGCATCGGCGGGCACCGGCGAGTTCTGGCCGAAATGCTCGTCGTAAATCGACTGCACCAACGAGAGTTGCGGATGCGCTTGGCTGACGTGCGCGAAAAAGTCGTTGTTGAACTGAATGATCTGCGGGCCCGAGCGGTAGTTGGTTTGCAGCGAAGCGGGCTCCAGCGCGTGCTCAAGGGTAAAGTAGCGCCCGGCCAGCAAGTCGCGGGTTTCTTCGTCCTGGGCTTTGTTGACGAGGGCGCCGGTTTGGCCTTGGTACAAGCGCAGGATCTGCTCCATCTCGCCGCCGCGCCAGCGGTAAATGGCCTGCTTGGCATCGCCCACGGCCAACGACAGAAACCCATTGGCCACGGCGTTTTCGACCAAGGGCAGCAGGTTGTTCCACTGCAGTTCCGAGGTGTCCTGAAACTCGTCGATAAGCAAATGTTGGTACCGCTCACCTAGGCGCTCGTACAAAAAAGGCACCGGCTCGCGCAACACAATGCTGGCCAACCGGCGGTTGAATTCGCTGATGAGCACCACGTTGCGCTCCTGGCTTACCTGCTCCACGGCCTTGCTCAGCTCGCTCAGCAACGATACGTGGAACAGGTGCGGCAACAAGCCTTCCATCAGCAAAAACTGGCTTAGGTAGCGCAACCGAATAAGCGTCAGCTCCTCAAACACTTCCTGCAGCACCGGCTGTACGGCTTCCACGCGGCTTTTGCCCGGCTCTTTCTTGCCCGTAGCGCTGGCCCACACACCGCTTTCGGCTACCTTTTGGGCGGTGGCGGTAGGAGTGTCGCCGTCTTCGAGCCAGCGGCGCCAGTTTTTGAAGTGCGTGTACACGCCCCGCTCGCCGCCGGCCAGCAAATCGGGCGTTACGCCGTGTTGCTCCAAAGCCTCGAGGGCGCGCTCGGCGGTAGTTTTTACGAGGCTCTCGAGCTCGTCGCGGCGCTGGCGCAGGGTTTTGTGCAGCGTCCGGAACTGCTTCAGCTCCATCTTTTGCAGTTGGGCCACGGCCTCGTGCACCGATTCGTTCAGCAAAAACTTACCGAAGCGCATCAGCTCGTCGGGCAGGGTGTTCCAGCTTCGGCCTTCTTCGGCTTTGCTTAAGGCGTAATCCTGCAGGGTGCGCGTGAGCAGCTCGTGGCCGGAGCCGCGGTTCACTTTATCGAGCAGCAACGCCACCGCCGCGTGCAGCACCGATTCGTCGTCCATTTCCACCTCAAAAGCTGCGGGCAAGCCCAGCTCGCGCGTAAACGACTGCACCACCCGCTGCACAAACGAGTCGATGGTGCTCACGGCAAAATCGGCGTAGTGGTAGAGCACCAGCTTAAAGGTGCGCTGGGCCCGGCTGCGCAGCAGGTTCTGGCGCTGCTCGGGCGTATCGAGTACGCGCGGCAACAGGCCTTCGGCAGCTAGTTCTTCGGCCAACTCGGCTAGCATGCCGTCGGCTTTGGCATCGGTGCCGGGGTAAGCAAAGCCGCGCAACGCGCCCACAATACGCTCCTTCATCTCGGCCGCAGCGGCGTTGGTGAAGGTAATGGCCAAGATGGTCTTGTAGTATCCGGGGTCTTCCGCACCTAGGGCCAACCGCAAGTATTCTTTGGTAAGCTGATACGTTTTGCCAGAGCCGGCAGAAGCGGAATAAATGCGGAAGGTGGCGGGCATTGGAAACAGAAATAAGGCGCAGCAGGAACAGACGAGGAACGAGGCGCGGAATTACTCTTCCTGATCTTCGGATTTGTTGGGCGACACAGCATTGGGTTGCTCTACCACAATGCGCGAAGCGCCGGCGCGCTCTATCATTACCTGTTTGCCCAACTCGCTCAGGTTGCGGCTTTCGTAAATCTTCATGGCCGTCGATACGTCAATGGCCTGGCGCGTTTGCTCGTCGAGGTCGAAGGTGAGCGTGATAAAGTTTAGCTGAACACCTAGGGGCGCCAGCGCTTTGTTGGCCTGCAACAGCAACTGGCTTTCCAACTCGGCCTGATCCAACTCCACAATGTCTTCGTTCAGAAACAGCGCCTTGCTTACATCGCGAATGCGCTTGTCAATTACCATGTTTTCGGCGCCTTCGAACGCGGAAGGCTGAAGCGCCTCTTGGCTGTCGGCGTGCGCGTTGGCTTTACCTAGGTACTTGGCCTGCCGAATGAACACCAGCGGGTCTACAATCGTGTAGTCGTAATCAACTTGCACCGAGGCGCGTACGCGGTCCTTTAAGTTGGTAATAAACCGACTGTCGCCCTGCATCGGAAAGTTGGGTATCACCACTTTCATGTGGCAGGGGTTCATGGTGCCTTTGGGCACGGCCTCGCCAGCGGCTACTCGTTCCCAACTCATGCCGCAATCCGACGAAATAAGTACTTGCTGGTTGGATTTGGCGTAGCTGCAACCAGCAAGTGCAGCAGCGGTTGTTAAAACCTGGGCAAAACGCAGAACGCGGCGAGGGTGTAGCATGGTAGTCGTGGAAAGCCCGAAAGTTAAGGGCCGCAAGCGGTTTAGCCCACCGGCCCCTGCATGCGTGCCGCCACGCTTTGCTCAATTCGTTTTGGCCGCTGCGTCTGCGGGTCGAGCATCACCCACTTGGTTTCGGCCTCGCACAGCAGGGACCCATCGGCCACGCGCTCGATACGCGTAAAACGTTGCGAGGTAGCGCCTTTCATTTCGCCTACCCAAGTAGTCAACGTAAGTTCATCACCTAGGAGCGCGGGTTTGTGGTAGCGCACGTGGTGCTCCAGCACCACCCAAATGTAGTGCTCCCGTTCGCCCTCGGGGTAGGCCGTCAGCCAATGCCAGCCGGCAATGTCCTGTATCCACTGCACGTACTGCACGTTGTTCACGTGGTTAAGCGCGTCAATGTGCGATTCGACAACCGTAATGGGCCGCGAAAAGCGGAAAGCCGACGAAGGGGAGGGCGTTGGTTGCATAGTTGTAAGCAAAGGAAGAACACTCTACGCAGAAACCTTCGCTTTGGCAGGGCAGTAAACCTAGGCACCAACCAATGCACCTCACGTTCATGCCTTACGAACAGAACTTCGATTATCGGCCGACGCGCGGCGAGCGTGATCAGCCCCGCAACGAAAACCGGAACAACAACGAGCGCCGCCAGCAGGATGACCGCCGCAACGGCAACGACCGGTGGGACGGCTACGAGCCGCGCCAGCACCGTGGCCCCGAAGGCAGCCGCTACGACCACGACTACCAAGACCGCGGCGACCGGCACAACGACTACGACCGCAGCCAGCCGCGCGGCGACTACGGCCGCGACCCAGGCACCTTTAGCTACGGCCGGCAATCGGAATATTACGACGGCCGCGCCGACCGCTCTTCGTTTAGCACCTCGCGCGAGCGGCAAAACCCGAGCGCGTTTCAAGGCGGCCTAGGTCCGGGCTCCAACCACTACGAGGGCGACTACCGCGGCGGCCGCGGCTACTACTCCGACGAAGACCAGCAGTGGAGCCGGGGCCATCAGTCCGATCGGGCCAACAACCGCATCCACGACTCCTACGACCGCGACGACCGCCCCGCCCGCGAGCGGCCATCGGGCTACGGAGCGCCCGGCGAGCGGGTGCGGCAGATAAACGACCAGTACGGCCACGACACCTACGATGGCAGCAGCCAGAGCGGCCGCTACCGCGACAACGACCGCCGCTACAACGAGGACTACCCCGGCCGCGACCGGGCCCGCGACGACCGCGACGGCCGTTACCACTACCCCGACGACTACGACCGCCGCGACAATCGGCGTTAAGCCACGCAGCAAACAAGCGGCGCAGCGAAATACCGCTGCGCCGCTTGTGCCTTGAGAGCCCTAGGTACTCCAGGCAAAGTGGCCGCGAGGCACCCCAAGGGCCCGTAGCTTATGCCGCTGCTAGGTGAATTGAGGCCGTCCAACTGTTGGGCAAGCGACTGATGAGCGGCAGTTACGAATGTTTTATGGGCAAAAATTTAGACTTCTTAAAATATGTAACTTATTGATTATTTGATATTAAGCACGGTGTTGTGGCGTTCCGAAACCATGGGCCAGACGCGTGGTTGGCCTATTTTCGCTTTGTCAAAAAATAAATAAGCATATCTTTACCAGCGTTTAAGAATAATTGCTTCCGTTTCTCTGTGGAGCATTCACTTGTTTTCACAGGCTGCTGTTGCCATTCGGCTTAAATAATTTATTCATCACCTCCTTACCATGCAGACAGGAACGGTAAAATTCTTCAACGAGACCAAAGGATTTGGTTTCATCAAAAACGATGCAACCGGCCAGGACATTTTCGTCCACGTAACTGGTCTCATCGACGAAATCCGCGAAAACGACAAAGTGCAGTTCGAAGTGGCCGAAGGCCGCAAAGGGCTGAATGCCGTGCAGGTGCGTCGCGCCTAGTTAGCCGACGTATCCTACAAGGATATAGCGTGATCAAAGCGGCCTGCTCCTTTGGGGCAGGCCGCTCTGTTTTTACCCATCACCATGTGAGGACGGGGCAAGAGCAAGTCAGCGTAGCGAAATAAAGAGCCTTGTGTTTGGGCATTGCTCGCAATTGTGTTATAATTTAAGTATCTTTGCACCCGCAATTGTAAATCGGTCCGCGTCCCGGCCGTGGCGGTTAGTGTTGTCTGCCGCTTTCATTTAAGAATAAGAAGTTCGTCTGCTGTCGTCGTCCGTTGTCCTCTCGTGTTGCGTAGGGAAAGGAACGCGCTGGTTTCGATTGCCGTTTCTATCACTCCCTACGAAGACATGGAGAAAGTAAAATTTGAAGAGCTGCAGCTCTCGGAAGAGCTACAGCGTGCTATTACCGAAATGGGTTACGAGGAAGCCTCGCCCATTCAAACTGCCGCCATTCCGGTACTGCTCGAAGGCAAAGACGTTATTGGCCAAGCCCAAACGGGTACCGGCAAAACGGCTGCCTTTAGTATCCCCGCTATCGAAAGCATTGACACCAACTCCCGCGACGTGCAGGTGCTGGTGCTCTGCCCCACGCGCGAACTCGCCGTGCAAGTTTCGGGCGAAATCCAGAAGCTGGGCAAATACAAGCGTGGCCTTGCCGTAGTGCCCATCTACGGTGGTTCGAGCTACGACCGTCAGTTTAAGGCACTGGAGCGCGGCGTGCAGGTGGTAATTGGTACCCCCGGCCGCGTAATGGACCACTTGGAACGCGGTACGCTTAAGCTGGACAAAGCCAAGATGATCATCCTCGACGAGGCCGACGAAATGCTCGACATGGGCTTCCGCGACGACATCGAGACGGTGCTGGCCCAGATGCCCGAAGAGCGCCAGACGGTATTCTTCTCGGCCACGATGAGCAAACCCATCATGGATCTGACGCGCAAATACCAGCGCGAGCCCCAGATCGTGAAGGTGAACCACCAGGAGATGACCGTCTCGAACATCGAGCAGGCATACTACGAGGTGCGTGGCCCGCAGAAGAAGGACGTACTGTCGCGTGTAATCGACATGTACAGCCTGAAATCGGTGATTGTGTTTGCCAACACCAAGCGCATGGTCGATGACATCGTGAGCGACTTGCAAGCCCGCGGCTACTTTGCCGATGGCCTGCACGGCGACATGAGCCAGCAGGCCCGCCAGAACACGCTCGACAAGTTCCGCAAAGGCACCTTGGAAATCCTCGTAGCCACCGACGTTGCCGCCCGCGGCATCGACGTGGACAACGTGGAGGCCGTGGTTAACTACGACCTGCCCACCGACGAGGAATACTACGTGCACCGCATCGGCCGTACGGGCCGCGCTGGTAAATCGGGCAAAGCCTTCACCTTCGTGAGCGGCCGCGACATTTACAAGCTGCGCGACATCATGCGCTTCACCAAAGCGCAGATCAAGCAGGAGCGCATCCCGTCGTTCGAAGACGTGTCGGAGGTTAAAACCACCGTGCTCCTAGGTCAGATTAAAGAGGTTATCGAAAAGGGCAACCTCGAGAAGTACATCGGCCGCGTGCAGCGTCTGATCGACCAAGAAGAAGAAGTAACCTCGCTAGACATCGCCGCTGCTCTGCTGAAGATGGTGATGAAGGAAAGCAAGCAAGCCGAAAAAGGCTTGGAAGCCGACCGCCAGAAAGGTACGCCGCGCGAGGGTTATACCCGCCTGTTCGTGACGATGGGCAAGAAGGACCGCCTGCACCCGCGCGACCTCGTCGACCTGATCGTGTCGTCGTCGAACATTGCTCCGGGCCGCGTGGGCGACATCGAGCTGTACGACAAGTTCAGCTTTGTGGAAGTACCGAGCGAAGATGCCAACGACGTGATTGAGCAGCTGGGTCGCACCTCGCTGTACGGCCGTCCGGTATCGTTTAGCCTGGCTACGCAGCGCGAAGCTGGTGCCGCAGCCGCTGAAGGCGGCGACGAGCGTCGTCCGCGCCGCTCGGGTGGCCCGGGTGGCTTCGGTGGCAACCGCGAAGGTGGCTTCCAGCGCCGCGAAGGCGGTTACGGTGGCGGCAACCGCGAAGGTGGCTACGGCGGCAACCGTGGCGGTTACGGCGGTGGTCAGCGCCGCGAGGGTGGCTACGGCGGCGGCCAACGCCGCGAAGGCGGTTTCGGTGGCGGTGGCTACCGCGGCCGTCGCGACAACGAGGGCGGTTACCGCCCGCGCCGCGACCGTAGCGAAGGCTTCGACGACTAACCCGCGACTTGAAGCGCATTCGGCGTGAGGTGGCTTGGCCATCCTTCGATTCGCGGCTTCGTGCGCGTTAACAAACAACAACAGCCCGGCCATTTGGCCGGGCTGTTGTTGTTTGTGGGCAGTTGAACTCACACCAGGCTCGGGGCCCTAGGCGGGCGCTGCGCCCCAAAACACGAACAGCCCAAAGCAATGCTCTGGGCTGTTCAATTGTCCGCGAGTTGTGCGGGCTATGGGTTGTCTGTAAGCTTAACGGGCCGACTCTTTCAGCATGCGAATCTGGTCTTGCGCCTGCTTGATGCCGTTGTATTGCTTCTCGACGATGGACTTGATTTCGTGCGGCAGCGCATCGGATTGTACGGCCTTCTGAAACGCTTTCACGGCGTAATCTTCGCCCCGCTCGCACTCATCCAGTATGGCTTTCCGGTCGTTGCCGGTTACCACCGATTTGATGTTGATCCAAGCACGGTGGGCGGTACCAATCACCGAATCCATTTTGTCTTCTTTGGCTTCGGCAGGGCGCATGTTCAGGTTGTGCATGGCGTTTTCCAGCTCCGTGAGGTAGCTGTCGCGCTGTACGGCGTATTGTTTGAATACTTGCTTGAGGTCCTGGTCTTTAACGTCGGTAAGTGCCTCAGAGTAGCCACGCTCGCCGTCCTTCAAGGTTTCTACTAGTTCGTTCAGCACGCCGCGGAGGGCGCTGTTTTGGTTGTCAGTAGCCATGATGTTTGGGGTGTAAGGGTTAGAGCAGATGCGGGAGCTTCTCTGTACTGACCCAAAGCGCGTAAGGTTGCGCTATAAGCCCCGTTGGTGTGGTCGGCTAAGGCTCAAACGTGTTGTCGATTAGGGGTTTGCAAGCCGGTGCGCAAAGCCCTAGGTGGTGGCCATGGCGCGGCCCGCGAGGTAGCCGGTGGTCCAGGCCGCTTGAAAGTTGAAACCACCGGTAATGCCGTCGATGTCGAGCACCTCGCCGGCAAAGTGCAGGCCGGGTACGCGGCAGCTCTCCATGGTTTTGAGGTTTACTTCGCTCAGCGGAACGCCGCCGCAGGTTACAAATTCCTCCTTGAAAGTGGTTTTGCCGCGCACGGGCAGCGGCGTGCGCAGCAACAGCTCGAGCAGCCGGTTTTGCAATTTGCCCGCCAGCTCGCTCCAGCGGGTTTCGGACCCAATGCCGGCCTGCTCGACCAGCGTACGCCAGAGCCGTTGCGGCAAGCCAAACAAAGGGTTGGCAGCCACTATTTTTTTGCCGTTTTCATTGCGAAAGCTTTGCAGCCATTGGCGCATGGTTTCCTCGGTGTGCGCAGGGGCCCAGTTTACCAAGGCCATGCCGGTGTATTGCAGCTCGTGCAGGCGGCGCGCGCCCCACGCCGATAGCTTGAGCACGGCCGGCCCGCTTACGCCCCAGTGGGTTACAAGCAGGGGGCCTTCGTACTCCAGCTTCTCGCCGGCCAGCACTACCCGGGCCTGCGGCACGCTCACGCCCATCAGCTCCTTGAGCGGCGAGTTGGGCACGTTGAAGGTAAACAGCGAAGGCACCGGCTCGCAGATGGTGTGCCCTAGGTGCCGCAGCCAATCGTAAGCCGCCGACTTGGCGTTGCCGCCGGTGGCAACCAGCAGTTTGCCCACGCGCAACTCCTGGTTGCCGCTGAGGTACAAGCAGAAACCGCCGCCCGCGAGCGGCTCGATGCGCTCGGCGGCGGTGCTGGTGAGCACGCGCACGCCGGCCCGCTGAGCTGCTTGCTCCAGACACTTGGCCACGGTTTCGGAAGAATCGGTGGTGGGGAACATGCGCCCATCGGCTTCGGTCTTGAGTGGCACGCCGCGCCGCTCAAACCACTGCACCGTATCCTGCGCGCCAAATTGCTTGAATGGCTCTTTTAGGTGCTTGCCGCCCCTAGGGTAAAACTGCACCAGCTGGGCCGGCGAAAAGCAGTGGTGCGTAACGTTGCAGCGGCCGCCGCCCGACACGCGCACTTTGCTCAGCAGTTTAGTGGTTTTTTCGAGCAAAATCACGTTCAGGTCCGGGTTGGCTTCGGCGCAGGCAATGGCGCCAAAAAAGCCGGCCGCTCCGCCGCCCAGCACGGCTACATCGGCAGCAAAAGAGTTTTTCACGGGGCAAAGGTACGGCCGCCTAGGTTTGTAGCGGCCGGCTTCTTAAGGGCAAGCAGCTAGCAAAAGTTCAGGGCGGCTTCGGGCTCGGGGTGCCGAAACTTGTAGGAAAGGGTACGCTGCAAAAGCGCGGTATCGATGCATTTACCGCTGCGCTCGTCGTGGGGGCTGAACATCGGCGCGGGCAGCCCTAGGTGCGCGGCGGCCGTTTGGTAAAAAGCAGCCCGGGTGGGGTGGGCGGGGGCACACACGTTTAGCGTAACGCCCCAGCACTGCTGCTCAATCACCGCTCGCACAACGCCCACGGCGTCGTCGAGGTGGAGCATGTTGACGGGGGCTTGGGCTTGCGGCACCTCCGTTCGGCCCGCCAGAAAGCGGCCCGGTGCCCGCCCTGGGCCCATTAGCCCGCCAAGCCGCAGCACGGCGGTTTGCCAGGCCTGGCTGGGTTGCCCAAACAGCGCTTCGGCTTGCAACAAATGGTTTTCGGCCTGGGCAGTGGCCACGGCATCGGCTTCCGTCATCAGGCGGGGCTCGTCGGGGTACACGCCGGTTGAGCTGATAAATACCACGTGCCGCACGGCCGACGCGGCCACGGCCGCTACCACCGGCGCGAGGGCAGCGGGGTAGGCGGCGCGCTCGGGGGCGGTGCGCGAGGGCGGCACGCTCAGCACCAGCACGTGGGAACCGGCCAGCAGCGGGGCAATTTCGCTGGGTGGGGTGCTGGGGCCGAGGCGCAGCAGGTGCGGTTGGATGCCGTTGGCTTTCAGCAAAGCAAGTTTTTCGGGCGTGGTGGTGCTGCCGGCTACCTGGTAGCCCGCCTGGGCCAAGGTGCTGCCTAGGGGCAAGCCAAGCCAGCCGCAACCCAACACGGCAATGGAGGGTGTGTTCATAAGCTACGGCAAGTAACAACCTAGGGCCTGGCCGGCCTAACGAAGTTTTTCAGCTGAAAAATAGGCGGCATGCATACAAAAGCGGGCAATTGCCTTTCTTGCAGCATTGCATTTGCTACCCCAACTCAATTTACCATGGCCTCACCTTACGCCCAACCCATGCTGCGCGACGGCGCCCTCGAAGGAAAAACCATCATCGTGACCGGCGGCGGCACCGGCTTGGGCCGGGCCATGACGACGTATTTCCTGCAGCTCGGGGCCAACGTGGTTATCAGCTCGCGCAAACTCGATGTGCTGGAAACTACCGCCAACGAGCTGCGCGAGAAAACCCACGGCAAAGTGCTGGCCGTGCCTTGCGACGTGCGCAAGTACGACGAGGTAGAAGCCATGATTCAGCGCGCCGTGCAGGAGTTTGGGCGCGTGGATGTGCTGGTAAACAACGCCGCCGGCAACTTCATCAGCCCCACCGAGCGCCTCACCCACAAAGCCTTCGACGTGATTGTGGACATTGTGCTGAAGGGCACTTACAACTGCACCTTGGCCCTTGGCAAGCACTGGATTGCGCAGCAGCAGCCCGGCACCATCCTCAACATTGTAACCACCTACGCCTCCGTGGGCTCGGCCTACGTGGTGCCTTCGGCGGCCGCCAAAGCCGGCGTGCTGGCCATTACCCGCTCGTTGGCGGTGGAGTGGGCCAAGTACGGCATCCGGTCGGTGGCCATTGCGCCCGGCCCCTTCCCGACGGAAGGTGCCTGGAGCCGCCTATTCCCCGAGCCCCTGGCCTCGAAGCTCGACCCAGCGGCTTCGGTGCCGCTCAAGCGTGTGGGCGAGCATCAGGAGCTGGCCAATCTGGCGGCTTATCTGGTGTCGGATTTCGCAGCCTATGTGAACGGCGAGGTAATTACCATCGATGGCGGCGAATGGCTCAACGGGGCCGGCGAGTTCAACAAGCTGGAGTTGCTGACCCCGCAGATGTGGGACCAGATTGAGAAAACCATGCGCCGCTAACCCGCCGGCGCGTGGTGTAGCGCGGGTTTAAGCCCGCGTTTGCGCGAATGGTTGGTGCCGCATAGGTTCGGCCATACGATTATGTTCAGGCAAACGCGGGCTAAAGCCACTGTTACACCGTTGCGCCCTAGGTCAGAAATGGAAATTACTATCCGGGGACGCGGACTTGCAGCGTCCGCGCTACTCCCTAGGTGCATTTCGCTTATTGCTAAGGGAACAGCTCTGCCCAGCCCAGGACCAATTGCTTCGCTTTGCTCGCAATGGCAGCCGCTGCTATCGGTGGTTATAAACGGTAGTCCTTATAATCTTTTGTGAACTCGACGGCGGCAATGGGCTGGTTGGCCACTACCTGCGAAAACTCGAAGGATTCGAACAGGCCTTTGTCGTCCCACACGGCCACGGCCAGCGGCAGCATGGTTTTTTGCTCCACGCACAAGATGGTGCGGCGGCCGTAGGCGTTGGGTACTTGCAGCACGCGGCCGGCGGGCAGGGGCGTGGTGTAATCCACCTTGTTGCGCTCCACAATGCGGTACTCGCCGCAGCCGTAGCGCTCGGCAATTTTGCCCGCGGTTTCGCCGGCGCTGGTTTTGTGGGCGATGTAGCGGAACTGCGGAAAATCGGAACGGAGCACGTGGCACGGGCGGCCCTGCAGGGTGGTGTCGCCGGCGTAGCGGAACGAGCGGCGGTAGGCATCGGAGCGTTGCGGCGCCGTGCGTATCAGGTCGGCAATGGTGCCGTAGCCCGCATCGGCTACCGAATGGTGCTGGGTGCGCCGCATCAGCGTGCCGTTCGGATCGAGGCTGAGCGTAACGTACGGAAACCGGTTGGGGTACACCCAGGCGTCGCCGTCGTTCTGGCCTTGCACCCACAGCACCTCCACGCCTTGGTTGGTACGCAAGTACACGCGCAGCGGCGAGCTGGCCACCTTCATCTGGGTGAGGGCATGCTGGTAGCTGCCGGCGTGCCGCTCGCTGGCTTTTACGGTGCAGCGCAGGGTTTGCAACTTGCTGATGGCCATTGATAAGCGCGAAAGCAAGTGGTCGGCCGTGGGTGCTTCGGTAGGGGTGGCCCTAGGTGCCGCCGGTGCCAGCGGGGCAGGGGCAACGGGCGACAGCAGCGAAACCACAACCGGAAGCCATGTCAGCGAAAACAGCATACAGCAGAAGCAAGGTGGAAGCCGCATCGAACCCGAAGCGCGGCGGCCCCGGTGCGCGGTGCGGGTTAATTAAGGCTGATTTTGGGCAGGCGCGAGGCCGAGCTGTCGAACACGAACAGCTCATCGATTTCAATTTGCTTCAGAAATCGGTAAAGCGGAAACTGTTCGACCACCGCTCGCACGGTTTCGGCGTTGGGGCCTTGCATGGTTACCCAGCCGCGCGAGCGGTCGGCGCTGATGGCATACGACACCACCACGTTTTCCTCGATGAGGCTGTTGATAAAAGCCCGGTGGCGCGGGATTAAGGCAACGAATTCTTCGTCGAAGAAATCGGGTAAGCGCAACGACACTACGTACATGCCCATGAACAGAACGGCAACTGAGCCTTGCGGCCTAAACGCCGCTGCCAAGCGGAAAGTTGGGCTAATGAAGCCTTGCGGGTAACTTTTTTCGGCGCCAGCCGAACAAGCGGGCACTATGCATTTTTCCATTATCACCCCAACGCACAACCGGGCCGCCTACCTACCCGAGGCTGTGCAGAGCGTGCGCGCCAGCGTGCTGGCCCCGTTGCCCGATGCCAGCTACGAGCACCTCATCCTCGACAACGCCTGTGCCGACGATACTGCCCGCATTCTGCAAGAAGTTGCCGCTGCCGATGGCCCGCCCATCCGGAGCTGGCAACACCCCGGGCCCCAGCCCCTGGCTCCTGGTGCGGCCCGGCACCTGCTCATCGGCCACGCGCCCGCCGAAAGCTGGCTGGTGCCCCTCGACGACGACGACCTGCTGCTGCAGCGCACGCTTTACCACTACGGCGCCCAAACGCAGGCCAACCCGGGCAAGCAGTGGTTTGTAGCCGATTTTCTGCGCGTTGACGAGGAGCGGCGCTACCTGCCCAACGAGGATTACTACGCCTGGCGCTTCAATACGCCGGCCGACATGCTGCGCGCCATCTTCAAGGCCGAGCACTTCATTCAGGGCAACGTGTGTTTCAGCCACGCGCTGTACCGCGAAGTAGGCGGCTACGACCAGCAACTGCGCATGGCCGAAGACCTCGATTTGTACGTGCGGTTTTTGCTGGCCGGCCACTTGCCCGTGTTGTGCCCGCACATCAGCCACTTGCACCGCTTCCACCGCTCCAACGTTAGCATCGGGGTTGATGCCGCCCGCCACGGCGCCGACCTGCAAGTGATTTACGCTAAATACGCCGCTTCGCTGCAAGCCCTAGGCGTTGCCGAGCCGGGCTAGCACCTAGGGCGTGGCGTTTTGCTCGAACTCCTGGCGCGGCACGGCGCGCAACTCCTGTGTTTCCAGCTCGAACACCGACGCCGACTCGGCCCCGAGCACCACGTGCCGCTGGTGCGTGGGCGGCAGGGCCTCGCGGTACAACAGCAGCGTGCAAATGTCGGTGGCCGTTATCAGGCCGGGGAAACCCGGCAGGTGCGTGTGCATGCTGGCTTGCACAGTGGCACCGGCGGGCGGCGGCGTAAGCGGCACGTAGCTCTGGTGCAGCTTTTGGGTGCGTTGCAGTTTGCCATCGGGGCCGTAGGTCAGGCAGAAGTCGGCACCCAGGGGCACCACGCCCGTAGTGGTAGCGCCCAACAGCAGATACGCTTTAACGGCAGTGCCTTGGTCTAGCACGGCTACGTTGTAGGTAGTGCCGGCCGGGCTCTGGTTGTCGGTTAGCTTGCGCCGGCGCTTCAGCACATCTTGTTGCACCAAAAACAGCTTTTCTTCCTGCTCGGTGAGTGGCCGCCCGGTTTGCCGCGCGCGGGCCTGGCTAGCCTGCAACTGGCCTTTGGCGTAGCTAACCTGCAGCACTACCGTGGGTTGGTTGCCCGCAACGGCTATGAACACGGTGCGCACCGAATCGGGCGTGGGGTAGCTCAGAAACGTAACCGGCGGCAGCGGCAGGCTAGGCTGAGCGCGCAGCACATCGTCGGAAACCCACGAGGCCCGCTCCACCTCGTACAGCGCCAGGCCTTCGCGCAGCACCTGTTGGCGCTCGGCTTCGGCATCGGCGGGGCCAACGGGGGCAGGGGCCAGCAGGCCAGACAAGGCCATGAAACCCAAAAACTTGGGGCGCAACAAAAGCATAGAGCAAGTAAGAGTAGGGTTGGGAGCAGCCTGTAGTACGTAATTGGCCGGGCCGGTGGCTGCCCGGGCCAGCAGCACCTAGGGCTGCCGGTAAACGACGCCGCCCTTCATCACCCATTGCACCTGCCGCAGCGCCTGCACATCGGTGGTGGGGTTGCCTTGTACGGCTACCAGGTCGGCCAGCAGGTTGGGAGCCACGCGGCCGCGGTCGGGTAGGTGAAACAGGTGGGCGTTGCCGCTGGTGGCGCCGCGCAGCACCTCGAGCGGCGTAAGGCCGTGCTCCTGCACCAGCAGCTCCAGCTCGCGCACGTTGTCGCCGTGGGCAAATACGCCTACGTCGCCGCCTATGGCCAGGGCAACGCCGGCTTTGCGAGCGGCCTGCATGCTTTGGCGCTTTTGGGTGATGCGCTCGGGTTCGGGGCTTTGGCCGCGGCGCCACCCGCGGTACTGCGAAATGGCATCGGAGGCGGCCACGGTAGGGCACAGGGCCACGCCGCGCTGGCGCATTAGCCGGAACACCTCCGGGGTGCCGCCGTCGCCGTGCTCAATGGTTTCGACCCCGGCCAGCGTGGCGCGGCGCATGCCCTCGGGCGTGGAGGCGTGCGCCACCACCGGCTTGCCTAGCGAGCGGGCCGTGGTTACCAGCAGGTTCAGTTCGTCTTGCGAAAACGTGGGCACGGCGGGTCCCGTGGCCGAAAGGCGGTAGTCGGCATACACCTTCACCACATCGGCCCCCTTGCCCACCTGCTCGCGCACAGCCCGCACAATTTCGTCGGGGCCGCTAACCTCCTGCGCGCCCTGCGGCACCGCCACATCAACCGAAAGCTTGGGGCCGTAGCAGCCTGTGGCTACCAGGGCACGCGTGGCAATCAGCAACCTAGGGCCGGGTATCAGGCCTTGCTCGATGGCTTGTTTGAGGCCCACATCAGCGTAGTCGGCGCCTTCGGTGCCTAGGTCGCGGGCGGTGGTAAAGCCGGCTTGTAAGGTGCGCTGGGCGTGCGCGGTGGCGCGGGCCACGCGCAGGGCCTGCGACTCGAGCAGCACCTGGTCGTTCCAGGAAGTTTCGTTGTAGGGGTGCAGCAACAGGTGCGAGTGTCCTTCAATCAGGCCCGGCAGCAGCGTAAGGCCGGGCAACGCAACGATGCGGACCCCAGTTGGTATAGGCATCTGATTGGCAGGGCCCACGGCCCTGATTCGCTCGCCCTCAACCAGCACGGCCCAGCCGGGGTGCAGCGTTTCGCCATCGAACACGGCGGCCGGTTGCAGCAGCGTGGCAGCGGCGGGCGCTTGAGCGGCTAGGTAGGTGCCGCGCAGCAGCAGCGCGCCCGCCAGGGCCAGCTTGCGCAAGCGCAGGAAAAGCGTCATCGGGCAAATCGGAACAAGAAGCTCCAGTGGCGGAGCAGCCCCGGAAAGTTATACTTGTTCGGCTAAACCAACTGCCAGTGCGGCGCATCGCAGCCAATTGGCAGCCAAGCGCCGAACCATGGCATTGCAGCGTACGCGCCCTACCAAAACGGCCGCTGCCCCTGGGCAGGAGCAGCGGCCGTGTAACCTAGGGCAGCATTAGGTTATCGAGCAGAGGTTTTTTCGCGCTTCACCTTTACTTTCTGCTTCTTCAGTCTTGAGCTTGCATTGGCACCGTTGGGCTGGGCTTCACCAGCGGCGCCCACCAGGTTCATCTCTCGTATTAGGTGCGTGGCGCCGGCGTACTTATCCACCACAAACAACATGTAGCGCACATCCAGCACAATGTTGCGCACGCGCTCCGGGTCGTACATAATGTCCGACATGCTGCCTTCCCAGTTGCGGTCGAAATTAATCCCAATTAGCTCGCCGCGGCCGTTGATTACGGGCGAGCCGCTGTTGCCGCCGGTGGTGTGGTTGGTGGCCGTAAAAGCTACCGGCACGGTGCCGTTTACGGCGTAGGGGCCGTAATCCTTCTGCTGATAGAGCTCGGCCAAGCGCTTAGGAATCTCAAAATCGGGGTTGGTAGGGTCGGCTTTTTCCATGATGCCGTCGAGGGTGGTGTAGTACTCGTACTGCACGCCGTCGGCAGGTTGATAGCTGGCCACCTGGCCGTAAGCCACGCGCAAAGTGGAGTTGGCATCGGGGTAAAACTTACGCTCGGGCTGCCACTGGCGCAGGCCGGCAATATAGGTGCGCTGAAGCAGCGTAATCTGGTCTTGGGTTTGGCTGTAGGTGGGCAGCACCTGCTGGCGGTACGTAGCCACAATGGGCGCGGCCAGCCGGTAAGCGGGGTCGTCGAGCAAGATGTCGGAGGCGCCCTTGGCCAACCGATCGAGCACCATCTGCGCGTTTTCGTTTGAGGTAAGCATCGACTTGCCGTAGATGTCGTCGACTAATCGCTCCCAGGTTACCGGGCCGGCGTTGGCCTCCTGAATGGCCTTGCGCTGCGCCGGCGTGAGGTTGGGCGGGTACGCCCCCCAGCCCGTGCGTGGCTTGCCCACGCGGTTTTTCAGCTGCTTCACGTAGTCGGGCAGCAGGGCTTCGGGCGTGCCCTCGGCGTAGAGCGGCAGCAGTGCGGCGGCCACTTTTTGGTCGGTAGAGGCGGAGTAGTTCCGGAAAAAGCTGGTGGTGCCTTTGCGGGCTTTCTCGATAGCGGCTTGCAGCTCGGCTTGCGGTGCTCTCGCCTGAATCAGATCGACGAGATTTTGCAGGCTGTTGGCGTAGGCCAGTAGCTCGATACCTAGGGCGGCCTCGGTGGCGTAGTCGCGGGCTATTACGTAGGGACGGGCCAGCTGGTATTGCTGCTCCAACTGACTTAAAATCTGGCCGTAAGCGGCTTGGCGCGTGGCGTCGCCCTGCTGCACCCACTGCCGGAACTGCGTTTCCTGCTGCTGCTTGCGGCGCACGGCATCGAGGCGCTTCAGGCCCCGCATTTCGCCTTGCCATTTCTTCCAGTAGTTGGCTAGCGAGGCGTATTTGGCCGCGTACTGAATGCGCACCTTATCGGAGGCTTTCATGTCCTGGTCGAGCAGGCGCAGCTTTGTGTCGCGGATTTTCACCCGAACCGGGTCCGACACGGAATATATCTCATCGACGCCCCACGAAGTGAGGTACTCGTTGGTGCGGCCCGGGAATCCGAATACCAAGGTAAAGTCGCCGGGGCGCACGCCGTCAAGCGAAATAGGCAGCGCGTGCCGGGGCCGAAACGGCTTGTTCTGAGCAGAGTAGGGGGCGGGCTTGTTGTCGGGGCCGGCGTAGATACGGAAAATGCTGAAGTCGCCGGTGTGGCGAGGCCACATCCAGTTGTCGGTGTCGCCGCCGAACTTGCCGATGCTGCTGGGCGGCGCCCCTACGAGGCGCACATCCTCAAACACTTCCGTTACAAACAGGTAGTACTCGCCGCCGCCAAACATAGGGCGCACAAACGCCTTGTAGTGCGTGCCTGCCACCGCTTTTTGGGCCACTTGGGCACTGCGTTGCTGCACTGTTTGCTCGCGCTCGGCCTCGGGCTGGTTGGCCGGCAGGCCCTGCAAAATCTGGCCCGTTACGTCCTCCATCCGCACGATGAAAGTGGCCGTAAGGCCGGGGTTGGGCAGCTCCTGCTCGCGCGTCATGGCCCAATAGCCGTTCGTGAGGTAGTCTTTATCCACCGACGAATGCTGCTGAATTTGGCCGTAGCCGCAGTGGTGGTTGGTGAGCAGCAACCCCTCGTTGCTCACGATTTCGCCGGTGCAGCCGCCGCCAAATTGCACCACGGCGTCTTTCAGCGAGCCGCGGTTTACGGAGTAAATGTCTTCGGCGGTCAGCTTCAAACCTTTGCGCTGCATGTCGCCCTCGTTGAGTTGCTTTAGCAGCAAGGGCAGCCACATGCCTTCGTCGGCGCGGGCCGCGGCGGGCCATAGCAGCAGCCAAAACGCCGCCAGGCAGCGCAACCAGAAAACAGAATTCATACGCTTCGTGAGGTAAGCCAGAGCCGTTAGTGAGTGATACTGCTAAAGTAGGCCGCTCGTAATAAAGCTACTCCCGGTCTACTTTAGCTGCCAACGGCCGTAAGTTAGCCCTAGGTGCCCCTACGCCGGGAAGCAAGTGCCCGTGTTATGCCGTTTACTTTTAGCCATGCCGCTGCCGTGGTACCGTTGGGGCGCTGGGTGCGCCTGCCGCTCTCGGCCCTAGTGGTCGGCAGCCTCAGCCCCGATCTGATTTACTTTCTTCAGCTGAAGGCCACCAGCAACATCGGTCATACGCTGCACGGGCTGTTCATTTTTTGCTTGCCCGCCAGCCTGCTGGTGTTGTGGCTGTGGCACCGCGTAGCCAAGTTGGCAGCCGTGGCCTTGTTGCCGCCGTGGGTGCGCGCGCGCACCGTGCGCTTGTCTTACCGGCCCTTTGGCTTCGGGCCGGGGCAGCATTTGCTGCGCGTAGCAACGGGTATATTGTTGGGCGCCATTACCCATGTCGTCTGGGATGCCTTTACGCACGCCGATGGGTGGGTGGCCGAGCGCGTGCCGTTTTTTCAGCGGCTGCTGCCTTTTCCGGGTTTCGGCACCATGCCGGTCTACAAATTTGGGCAACTGCTGAGCACGGCCGTGGGCGCGGCTTTGCTGGCTTGGTGGAGCTGGCAGTGGGTTAGCCGACAGCCCGCCTACGCCACCACCGTGCCCAAGCTGCCGCACCGGCGGGCGTGGGTAGCCGGCTTGGTGGTAGTGGCCGCCGGGGTGGCCGTGGCCTACGCGCGCTGGCACGCGGCCCCGCTTACCTCGTACGCCGAGCTGCGCTTGTTTGCGCTGCGCATTATTTTGGCGGGCTGCTCGGCGTTGTGGCTTGGCTTGCTGCTGTTTGCGGGCTGGTACCGGTGGCGGTACCAGCCGCACCTAGGGCACGTGCAACCCGAGGCTACGAGTGGCCCAGCTCCGAAACGGCGGCCGCGTTCTGTGCCGAAGTAGCCGAGGCTTCCAACGGCAGCCCGGTGGCAGGGGCATCGGCAGCAACGTTGGCGTTGGTGGCCTCCCACTCCCGGAATCGGCTAATCTCGGCCTGAAACTTTCCGATAAACCAGCTCAGCAGGCTAAGGTCGTCGAGGAAACCCAGCACCGGGATGAAATCGGGTACCAAGTCAATGGGCGACAGGGCATAAAGCAGCACGGCCAAGCCAGCCACAATGGTTCCCGTTTCGATTTGCCGGTACGAGCCGTTTACGTACGCTTGCACCAAGCGCGCCAACGAGCGGCCCGCGTCGAGCAACTGCTTGAATTTGTTGTCTTTGCTTTCTTTACTCGATAGTTTGTCGGCTACTTCGTTGAGCACCAGCACCACCTTAAAGGGCTTGCCCAACAGCCTGCCGGCGCGGCTCATAAACAAACTAAAAATGGCGTTTTTCGAAATTTGAAGACCTTTATCAGCGAGTGAAGACATAACTCAAAATGAGGGTTGCGTGTGCCCCGTGTACGCACGGGCCTAGGCAGGCGTTGCTGCCTGCAGCCGCGGGCAGCAACGATAACTCTTTCTGTGAACTTAGCCACCGCCCAACCGCCATGCACTTACGCGCTCTGCACCTGCTTGCCCCCGATTTGCTGCTTCAGCAACGCTTCTACAGCGAGGTGCTGGGCTTGCCCACGGCACTGCCCAATCCCCATGTGCTGGTGGTGCACCTAGGGCTTTCGCAGCTGGTGTTCCGGCAGGCCACGCCGGGTAGCGCGCCCTTCTACCATTTTGCCATAGCGGTGCCCCACAACCTGCTCCGGGAGGCGCACGCTTGGCTGGCGCCCCGCACGCCGGTGCTGCCGTTTGTGCACGGCGAGGCCATAGCCGATTTTCCAAACTGGCGTGCCCAAGCGTTTTACTTCCACGACCCCGCAGGCAACATCCTCGAATTCATCGCCCGCTTCGAGGTGCCCAATGCGGCTGCCGGCCCCTTTGGCGCGGCGCAACTGCTGGGCCTCAGCGAGGCCGGTATGGCTACGCCCAACGTGCCCGCCCTCGCCGCCGAGCTAACCGCCCACCACGGCATTCCCGATTTTTTTCGGGGCCCCAAGTTGCCAACCTTCGCCGCCTTGGGCACCGACGACGGCCTGCTTATCCTGACGCAGCAGGGCCGCGGCTGGCTGCCCACCGGCCGCCCCGCCGAGCGGCACTGGCTGCGCATCGAAGGCGAGCACGCCGGCCGCTCCTTTGTAATTGAAGACACCCCGGGCACTTAGGCAGCCGCGCGTGCGGGAACAAAAAAAGCCCGGCCGAGGTGGCCGGGCTTTTTGCTTTAGGCAGCGCCAAGTTATTGCTTCACGAAGCGCTCCACATAGGTTTGCTGTTCGCCCACGATGCGTACGGTGTACATGCCGGCGTTCAGGTTGCCCACTTTCTGGTTTAGTTGCTGATTCAGCTGCTCCAGCGAGCCTTTGGCGCTGATGGCTACCCGGCCATCGGCCGTGAGCACCTGCAGCTGCAAGTTTTGGCCGCGCTCGGGCACTTCCACACGCACCGATTTGCTCACCGGGTTGGGGTACAAGCCTAGTTTGGCTGCCGCTACGCCCGCCTTGCCGCTCGTAACCACGTTGGCACCTAGGTTGAAGCGGGTTTGAACGGGGTAGTGGTCGGAGGTGGAGTTAGCGAAATCGGTAACGGTGGCGGCAATGTCGGTACGAATGCTGGCCGAGCCTTCGAGGTAGAAGGTGTTCAGCTCGTTCGATACCACCACGTGGTCAATTACGTCGCCGTAGCTCGTGGTAGACTGCAGGCCGCCCTGGCTTAGGGGCAGGGTTAGGGCCGAATACTGCGCAGCGTCGAGCACAAATGCCTGGTACGACGAAGCCGTTACGTTGGGCACGTTGGCAATGGTCACGTCCAGATCGTCGTTGAAGTCGCCCAGAATGGCCACGTTGCTCGAGGCAAAGCGGGCGTCCAGTTCGGCTTTCAGGGCGTCGGCACCGCCCTTGCGGCGGTTGTACGAATCACCGCCGTCGTTTTCGTTGGCTTTGGCGTGCACCAGCACCAGCGCTACGCGGCGCGTCTGGCCGTTTAGCAGCTTCACGTCGGCCTCCATCAGGTACGGCACACGGCCCGACGACCAGTTGCTTGCCCAGGCGTTGGGGTCGGCGCAGCTGGTGCAGGTGCTCATCGTCGTGAAGGTGGCGTTGGCGAAGGTGGCCGTGCGGTACACGAACACCAGCTTTTGCGACGAGTTAAACGAGCCCGAAACGCCCGTAGAAACGCTGTAGCGGTAGCCGCCCGGCAACTGGCGCACAATGGCGCCCAGCTTGGCCGTGTCTACGATTTCGGCCAGGCCGTACACGTCGGCGTTTAGGTCGGTCAGCACTTTTTTGGCGTTGGCTTCCTGCTGGGCTTCGTTGGAGGGGCCGTTGCCGGTAGCGCCAAACCACTCAATGTTCCAGTTTACCACGTCGAGCGTAGCATTGGGCATGTACGAGTCGCCGAACACCGGCACCGAAATGGCTGTGGCACCGGGCGTGGCAATGCTCAGGTTGCCCGTGTAGTTGGTGTTGGCGGCGGTGGGCTTAAACTGCACCATTAACTCGTTCGGGGTGGTTTGCACCTCGGCGCGCGTTAGGGTCACGGTGCTGGTAAACGGACCGGCAGCGCCGTTCTTCGACACGGTGAAAGCTGCGTTCGACGAAGTAATGGTAACATCGCCGCCCAGGTTGCGGGCCGAAAGCTGCAGGGCCTGCGTTTTTTCGGCGCTCGGCGCGGTGTAGTTGAAGTTGAGGCGGCCGGGCATGGCGCGCACCACCACCGGAGCAGCCGTGTTGGAGTTAACTACTTCTATGTCGTCGAGCGTCCAGCGCGACGAAGCCGTGGCCGTCGAGGTATATACGAAGGCCACGTAAACGTTCGTGCCTTTGTAAGCGCTCAGGTCAACGTTGGCAGTTTGCGTCCACACATCGGAGGCCGACCGGGGGAAGTCGCCGTTGAGCGCCGTCCAGGTTACACCGGCGGCGTTCGGGTCGCCCGTGCCGGAGTAGTTGGTTGATACGCGGAGTTGCAGCGGAGCGCCAGCAAACGCCGAGCGCGACCAGAACGAGAGCAGCGGGAAGTTGAACGAGGATGTGTTCAGAGCCGGAGAAATCAGCCAGTCCTCGTTAACGTTGTTGGTGCTGCTGGCAAAGCCACTGATTTGCACGCCGCTGGGCGCGCTGCCTCGGGGGTCGGTGGCGAGACGGCCGAAGTTGGTGCACGCCCAGGTTTGGGCACCTGCTACGCTGAACTGCGTCCAGCCATCGGGGAGGCCAGAGGTACCGCACGCCTGAAAGTTAAACGTCAAGCGGTTGGGGTCGACGCCCGTACCCGTGAGAGCGACGGTGCGGGCAGGCACGCCCGTGGTGTTGTGCGAGATGCTGCCAGTAGCCGGGCCGCCGGCCGTGGGGGCAAAGCGCACGTACAGCGTTTGCGCGCTGCCGAGCTCGGCCGGCGTGAGCGTCAAGGTGCTAGCAAACGTCGTGTTGTCTTTCGACACCTGGAAAGGCCCGGTGGCCGTCACGGTAACGTCCGTCGTGAGGTTGGCGGCCGTTACGGTGTAGCTCTGCGCCGCCGAGGTGGTGCTAACGGTTTGCCCGGTAAAGGCAAACGCAGTTGCCGAAACCGTGAGGGCAGGGCTGTTAGCAGCCGTGTTGGTCCAGGTCAGCGAAAAGTCGTCGATGGCGGTGCCATCGTCGGAGCCGGCCGCATTCAGGTCGTTCCAGCGAATCCAGAAGCTAGCACCGGGCGCGATTTTCAGGTCGGTAATCGTGCGCGTGAGCGTAGCCGTGTGGATGGGCGAGCTTACACCGGCGGTGTTGGTTGTAGGGGAGCTGGCGTTGGCGTAATCCAGCTCGGTTACCTTGTTCCAGGTGCCGGTGCTAAGGCTGGTAGCGTCGGTGCTGTACGAAAACTCCAGCTTGTCCTGGCGGTTGTTACCGCCGATACGCCACGTTTCGCCCGTGTACGTAATGGTGAGGCTGTTGATTTCGGCGCCGGTGTTGTTGACGAAAGCACCACCTAAGGTGGATACCAAACTGCTGCTTTGCAACGAGCCGAGGGCGCGGTCGGTAGTGCCGGTGGCGCCGTAGCTGTAAGTGTTGCCGCCGTTGGCTGCGCCGTTATCGGCCGTAAACTGGTTGTTAGCGCCGGTGCCGGTGCCTGCATTGGCCTCTACAAAATCCCAACCCTGCGGCAGGGTGGTTTTGTCGTTGGTTGTGCCCGAGTTGGCCAGGCCGTCGAAGTTCTGCGAGTAGGTGCCGGTGGTCAGCGCAACTGGGGTTACCTGCGCCCACGCGTGCTTCGAAGCAAACGTTAGCATCCCAGCGCCTAACAAACCAAAAAGTAAAGGTGATTTCATCGACAAACGTCGTAAGTGGTGGTGGACAGCAAAAGTACTTCCCTACAAGAAAGCCAATGTTATCAGAATGTTACCAAATATTGCCCGCATAAATTTGCCAGGCTCGCATATATAAGGCTACGTCCGTGGGCATGCTGTGCTTCCGTACCGGCGATGCACCTAGGGTTGGCGGCGGCCACGAAAGGCTGGCCGCGACTCAAGCTTTGGTATAATAGGGCTCCTTTTCCTTGTCGTGGTAGCGCAAGTACCCGTGCAGCACCAACTTGATAAGCATGCGGTAGGCGCGGCGTTTCGAAACGTTTATCAGCTTGGTGTACTGATCCAACGTCAGACGGGGGTGCTTGCGCACGTAGTCGAGTGCGGCTTCTTCGTGCCGGCTGAGGGGGATCCGCTCAAAACGGGTTTCGGGCTGCTCGTTGGTCAGCACTTTCTCGGTAAGCTGGCTGGTTTGCACGCTGGCGTTGCCCACGCGCACGTACCCCCGCCAGTCGTTGTTGGCTACCAGGGCTTTGTGAGGTTTGTGCGAGCTTTCGGCTACCGTTACTACCAGTATTACGCGTTCATCGTCCTCAACTTCCTCCACCTGCAGAGCCAGCGGAGGCATTACGTACTGCTCAGCGGCTTGCTTCAGCAAAAACAATTCTTCCTCGGCGTCTCGCACCCCCACAATTCGACCATTGTCTTCTACGCCAATTAGAATTCGGCCGCCCCGGCTATTGGCAAACGACGCCAAGGTGCGCGAAATGCGCGTGGGATGGGTGGTGCGTTTTTTAAATTCGAGCGTGTCGCCTTCGCCCTTCGAGATTAATTCGCGCAGCCGTTGTGCCGTAAATGCCATGTTTCGTGGGGCAGCTACACCAAAAGCCTTTCTATACGGGTGGCAAGTTAAAAAGCTACGTGGCTCCCAGGATTTCGGCTAAAAGCCAACATAATTCCCTGATGCGTTGCTGAATTAAACTGCTAGGTACATTTATGAGCTTAGGTATTGCGGCTTAAGTGCCTTGCCCTGCACAGATAAAAATTCGTCGTAACTACTCGCTATTTGGTATCCGCTTTATATCCACAACGTGCAACCACTAGCTCCCGGAGTATATTGGCAAGTGAGAATAGAGCAGAGTACTGGGCCCCGCTCCAGATGGTGCTTATAAACTCAAGGCGAGTGAAAAAATCTGCGCTATCATTTAAAAATTAATACAAGTTTGCAGCAGCAAAAACACGAAAAACCCATCGGCGCTGGGCCAATGGGTTTTGTAGTTATGTATGCTACACTGCTTACGCGTT
This sequence comes from Hymenobacter oligotrophus, assembly GCF_003574965.1. Taxonomy (NCBI): domain Bacteria; kingdom Pseudomonadati; phylum Bacteroidota; class Cytophagia; order Cytophagales; family Hymenobacteraceae; genus Hymenobacter; species Hymenobacter oligotrophus. The sequence goes on from NZ_CP032317.1 coordinate 866,216, forward strand.
GTTGGTAGCATTTTTTGGCGGACGGCCCGGGCCACGGCGGCGGCCCTCACCTGCTTCGCCGTTACCTTCGGCAGCGGGTTTGCGACCTGGTTTTTTGCGTTGGTTGGGCTCGTAAGCAGGGTCAAGCAATTCAGCTAGCTCGTTTAAGGCAGACTGAACCTTGCCGTGAGCACGACGAATTTCCCGCACCAAATTTTCGTTGCGCCCAGCGTCTTCCAGTACTTTTTGCAGGTGCTGAAGGTTTAGTTCGGCCATTTTATATTTAAGGTTAATGGTTCAAATACTGAGCAAAGAAACGAGAATTAAGAAATAAAGTAACCGTGTTATTAATTTTTTATTTGAAAATAGTAGGCAATAGATCTGCTTGGGTAGTGTAAAAGAATTGAGCAGGCCGCATCGAACCCTTTGAAAGCCGCATTATAGCAGCGCTGCATAAGCAATATTAGCACAATCATGCTCCAGAGCCTGAGGTTAATTACTAGGTGCTGTCGGTCGAAAAATAAGTTTACAGGGGTTGCTAAATCATTCGCCAACGCCGGTTTCGTCGCTTGAAATGCGCCATAGCCGAAAGGCCTCGGCGCGGCTAGCAGCTTTGCTCGAAATGCGTGCTGGGCGGCAACTCTTCAGGTACGCTCCGTTGAGTTTTTGCGGATCGGTCTCTGTTACGAGGCACACAATTGTTTCGGCGGCTTTTTCGTTCGAGCGGGCAAACGGCAACGCTAATACCATCATGGCGCGCATAAACCAGGAGCTGTGCACCCACAGATTTGAGCGTACCAAACCGGGGTGCAGGCAGTGGGCCGTAATTGGCGTTAGCTCCAAGCGTTCGGTAAGTGCTTTTGTGAACAGAATATTGGCCAGTTTCGAATCGCAATAAGCTGTAAAGGCGCTGCTCCGGTTTGGGTCGATGCGGGCTTCCAGGGTACTCTCGATTTCGCCCAGCCAGTGCGCTTCAGAAGCCACGGTAATAATGCGGGCGCCGGCGCCGGCCTGCTCTAGCAGCGGCAGCAAGCGGTTGGTGAGCACAAACGGGGCGAGGTGGTTGGTTGCCCAGCACAATTCGTGGCCTTCGTCGGTAGCGATGAGCTTATCGGGCAGCACGCCAGCGTTGTTAATGAGCACATCAAGTTTCGGAAAACGACTCAGCACCTCGTCGCAGAGCTTGTGCACCTCCGCCAACTGGGCTAGGTCGCACAACAGCAACTCGGGTACGGGGGTGTCGGGTGCCGCTGCGGCTTGTACCTCGGCCAAAGCACGTTGGCCGCGGGCTTGGTTGCGGCACACCAGCAGCAGGTGCGCACCTAGGGCAGCAAGTCGTTTGGCGGCAGCCAGGCCAATGCCGGCCGAGGCGCCCGTAAGCAAAATGGTGCGGCCGCGCAGCGGCTGCTCAGCAGTGATAGTACGCATGGTGGAGAAGCCGGGAGTGGACGGGAGGCCTCTGGCTTGGGTGCATACGCAAAAATGCCGCTCCCGGTAACCGGAGGCGGCATTTGCGCTATGATTAGTAACGAATGCTTAGAAAGGCAGGTCGTTGTCGTCGTCGGAGGCAATGGGGGCCGGGCGCTGGGGCTGGGCGTCGCGGCGCAGGCCGGGGTTGTTGTTGGCAGCCGGAGCAGCGTAGCCACCGCCCTGCTGGCCACCCGCGCTGGCACCACCAGCGGCAGGCTCGATGCGCCAAGCTTCGAGGTTGGTGAAGTACAGCATCTGGCCGTTCTTATTGAAACCGCGGCCACGCAGGTTGAATTGCACGCGTACCTCGTCGCCAATTTTGTATTGGTCGATCAGGGCCGTTTTGTCTTGTACCAGCTGAAACTTGATATGCTCGGGATACTGGCCGTCTACGACTTCCAGCACGAACTCGCGCTTGCGGAATTTCTCGCTCACCTGTTGCTCGTCCATGATGTCGTGCAGGCGGCCGGTAGCTTCGTAAGCCATAGTCAATGAAAAGGGGAATGTTGAAAATTTATAAGCCAAATCTACGAAAAATAATTCCGGATGGGTGGTGCTGGGCTGGGTTGTCGGCGCACTTTTGCACACCTATATATATAAGGAGTAATTCGGGCGAAAAGCGCGGTTAAACCGCGTCCGGCCGTTGCCGTACTGGTAGCTCAGCCACTTTTCATCATTGCATGTCGCACATTGCCCTTGCCTTGCACGGCGGCGCCGGCACCATTGCCCGCAACCAGCTGCTGCCCGAGGCCGAATACGAATACCGCCAAGCTTTGCAACAGGCCTTGCTCGCAGGTTACGATTTGCTGCGCCAAGGCGCTCCGGCCCTCGATGCGGTCGAACTCACTGTGGTGCATCTCGAAAACAACCCACTTTTCAATGCCGGCCGCGGGGCCGTGTTCACGCACGAAGGGCACCACGAACTTGACGCCTCCATCATGGACGGGCGCACCAAGCAAGCCGGCGCCGTAACGGGCGTGCGCGCGGTGCAAAATCCCATCAGGGCGGCCCGCTTGGTAATGGAGCGCTCCGAGCACGTGCTGCTGGCTTGGCCCGGCGCCGAGGAGTTTGCCCGCCAACAGGGCCTGGCCATGCAGCCGCCGGCTTATTTTTTTACCGAGCATCGGTTTGCTCAGCTGCAAGAGGCGCTGGCTAGCGGCCGCGTCCGCCTCGACCACAGTCACGACGCCCCGCTCAACGAACCCAACAAATTCGACGAAGACCCCAAGCGCAAAATGGGAACGGTAGGGGCCGTAGCCTGCGACCAGTACGGGAACCTGGCGGCCGCTACCAGCACCGGCGGCATGACCAACAAGCGCTATTCGCGCGTAGGCGATTCGCCCATCATCGGGGCGGGTACGTGGGCCGATAACCGCACTTGCGCCATAAGCTGCACCGGCCACGGCGAGTTCTTCATGCGGGCGGTGGTGGCGCACGACGTGGCCTGCCTGATGGAATACCGCGGCCTGAGCCTGGCCGAGGCTTGCCGCGTGGTGGTGCACGAAAAGCTGGCGCCCATCGGGGGCGAGGGCGGGTTGGTGGCCGTTGATGCCGCCGGCAACCTTGCGCTGCCCTTCAACTCCGAGGGCATGTACCGCGCCTGCATCAGCAGCTACTCGCCCTTGTTTGTGGGCATTTACCACGACGAAAATTAACCAATCCCTAGGTGCCCCGAAGCCCGGGTGGGCCAGGCACCTATGTCGCAAAAGGCCAAGCGGCCCCGGCAGTTGCGCAACTGCCGGGGCCGCTTGGTATGTAATACTAGGCTAGCGGGGCTACGACGAAGGCGGAATTGCCAGGGCCGGAGAGTGCGCCGCCACGGCTGCGTCGTGGGTTGGCTTATCGACGAAAAAGCGGCGTTCGTGAATGTCGTACACGTTGCCTTTTGCCAACACGTGCATGGTAATGTTTTCGATCGACAAAGCGGTGCCCTTGGCTGCGCCAGCTGCGTTGTTGTGCCGAATGTGGTGGCCGTCGATGATGATAACCAGGTTGGAGCCGATGGTTTCGATGAGGTTGCCGTTGCGGATGAGCACGCCCGTGTCCTCGCCCAGACCAATGCCGATGAACGTGGGATGAAGCCCCACCGCTTCGATCAGGCGGCCAAACCGGCCCCGCTTCACAAAGTGCGAGTCGATGATGACGTTTGGGATGAAGCTCAGGCCGGTTCCCATTTTCACGGCGCCTTTGATGAGGGACTCGGGCACCGAGCCGCCACGGATCATGATGTGCGACATGGCCATGGCTCCAGCGCTGGTGCCGGCAATCACAAAATCGGGCTCGGCGAAGTAGCGCTGGGTAAGGATTTCCAGAAACCGCGTGCCGCAAAACATTTCCTTAAGCCGCGACTGGTCGCCGCCCGAAAACATTACCAGGTCAGCGGCCAGCAAACGCGCGAGCATCTCGGGCCGGTCCGTGTCTTCGGGCACCCGAATGTCCATCACGCCAACGTCGAAGCAGTTCAGCATGCTAAACGACGACACGTAAATGCGGCCTACCTCTTCCGGAATCATGGAAGCGGTGGTGATGACCTCGATGCGCGGGTTGGTTTTGCCGCTTTCCAGCACCGTGCGCTTCAGAATGCCCAGCTCAAAAAAATTGAGGTAGTACTTTTTCTTTTTGCGCGGGTTGGGGTAGGTGCCTTTGTCTTCGTTGCCCCCAACGGCAATCAGTTTACCCTGTGGTTTCGGTGCGTTCAACTAGCGAAAAAGTGAAGCGTGGGTGAGGAAGAAAAAAACCAGAACGTACGCAGCATGAAGCAACTCTTGCGCCAAAAAGTGCCGGGCGGCTACGCTAAAGTTGGTTTGCCCACCAGCGTATCGAGGGTGCTGGTAGAAACCGAATGGTAATTGCCGCGCGCCTGTGCGTAAAGCTGCTGAGCCCGGGCCTGGCCTGCGGGCGTGGCCAGCAACGCTTTGTAGAGCGGAAGCAAAAACTTACGTCGCCCTACGCGCGTCAGAAAATCCTGCAGCGCCGCGTTGGCCGGTTCGTAATTGGCCCCGATGGCCAACGGCAGCCACGCGGTAAGAATTTCGGCGTTGCCGGAATTGGTAAACCCGAAAGCATTGTCCAAATCGGCAAGCTGCTCGGCGGTGATGTGCTCGGGGATGCCGTGCAAGAAATGCACCCACTCGTGGGTGCTCCAGGTGCCCGTCTCGAGCGAAGTAGGGGTAGCCCCGTGGCGCCAGGACTGCAAGGCGGCCTCGACGCCGGCAAACCGCTCCGACTGCACCGGCGGCGCCACCGGCGGAATGCCCGGGGCGTTGATCCACTGCTCGAGCTGCAGCTGGGCCTCGGTGCCGGGTATTTGCTCGAGCAGGTTGCGGCGCAGGTATCCCACGAAGTGCGCCGTATCCATCGATTGAAACGCGTGCTCGGCAAAGTACTGCGTGATAAACGCGTCGAGCTTACCGCGGCCTACCAGCTGCTCGAGGGTAAGGAGCAGGTAGTTGCCTTTTTCGTACGCAATTTCATTCAGGCCCTCGTCGGGGTCGCGGCCGGCTAGCTGCAGGTGCAAGTGGGTATCGGGGCTATCGGCGCCTAGCTCGGCAATGGTGTGGTGCAGGGCGGTTTGCCCGAGCACCTGCAGCATGTCGGCGTACGGACGACCGTACAAGCGCTCCATAATCCGCCGCTCGAAGTACACGGTAAAGCCCTCGTTCAGCCAAAAGTCGTTCCAGGTGGCGTTGGTTACGAGGTTGCCCGACCAGGAATGGGCCAACTCGTGCGCCACCAGGCTGGTGAGGCTTCGGTCGCCGGCCAGGATGGTGGGCGTAACGAAGGTGAGGCGTGGGTTTTCCATGCCCCCGAACGGGAACGACGGCGGCAGCACCAACAAATCGTACCGCTCCCACCGGTAAGGGCCGTAGAGCTCCTCGGCGGCAGCCACCATTTGCTCTAGGTCGGCAAATTCGTGGGTGGCTTTGGGCAGCGTGGCGGGTTCGGCGTAAATGCCGGTTCGGTGGCTAAGCGCCTGAAACTGCAGGTCGCCCACGGCCAGGGCCATCAGGTAGGAAGGAATGGGCTGAGGCATCCGGAACGTGTACGCGCCCGAAGCCGACCGCTGCTGCGGATTTTCGGCGCTCATCAGGGCCAGCAGCTCGGCGGGTCCTTGCACAGTGGCATCGTAGGTGAAACGAACCCCCGGCGAATCCTGACACGGAATCCAGGTGCGGGCCAAAATGGCCTGCGACTGCGTAAACAAAAAGGGGTGTTGCTTGCCGGCGGTTTGCTCGGGCGTTAGCCACTGCAGGGCGGCCGCTTCGGGCGCGGTGCGGTAGAGCACCGTAACCGTGCGGGTGGTGGGGTGCACCCGAATGCGCATCGGCCGGCCAAGCACCGGGTCGGCGTCGCCTAGGTCGAAGGCCGTAAGTGTGGCGTCGTCGTCGAGGGTAACTGCTTCAATGGCCAGGTCGCGGGTGTCGAGCCACAGCTCCGTGATGCCCGGTTGCACCGCCACGTGCCACGTGGCTTTGCCTTGCAAACGCTTGCCGGCAAAATCGACGGTGAGTTGCAGCTCCAAGTGGCGCACCACGGCCTCTTGCGGGCGGGCGCAGCTGTGCGGGTCGGAAGCCAGAAGCTTTTCTGCCATGCTATATATATAAGGAGTAAAAACCGAAGGGTGCCTTTGGCTACACTGCCTACGCGCAAACCCGCCCCAAAGATAACCCCTAGGTGGCCGGGCGGTTTGGGGCCGCTGGCACCTAGGGCGCTATGCCGGGCCAGGGGCAGGTAGGCAAAAAACGGGCGTGGGCGGCGGCAGGTGTTGGGTGGCTTGGTTTTACGCCTATCTTGCGCGCCGGAATGTAGTAGCTCGGGCAACCCGTAATGGGCTGTTTGAGTACAACCTAGCAGCCCGCAGCGGCGGCCCTGTTGTTCGGGGATGCCACCGCCGACCCGCGGAAGTGCCGCTTTGTTTTCCACCATACTCATGAAGTCCTCGGTTCAAACCGTTTTTCTCTCCACTTTACGGCTGATGCTGGCTTTCTGCCTGCTGCTGGTTACTGCCTCGTGCAGCCAGGAGCAAAAGGCGAAAGTGCAGGATGCAGCCGCTGATCTGCTGCCGGGCGCTGCCAAAAAAGCGGGCCCGCAGCCGCGCGTCGACACCGTGTACGTTGAGAAGTACATGGTCACGAAGCCGGCCTTCAAAGGCGAAATTGAATGGGGTAAAAAGTTTTACAAAGAGCGCGAAGGGCGCCTCGGCTGGTTTCGCGAGCACGAGGTACTGCCCCACGCCGAGCGCATGTTGTCGGTGCTGAGCAAGGCCGGCGAAGAGGGCCTCGACCCCAAAGACTACAAAGTCGTGGATTTCGATAAGCTCTTTGCCCAGCTGAAAGAGGCCCCCGACACCACCGCGCGCAACGCCCTCGAAAAAGAGATAGACGTTGCATTATCAGCCACTTACTTCAACTGGGCCGACGATTTTTACCGCGGCCTGGTAAACCCGCGCGAGGTCAAAAGCATCGACTGGAAGATCAAGCGCAACAAAATCAAGTTGCACAAGGCGCTCATGACGATTTTGCAAGAGCGCGAAAGCACTTACCCGTACTACGAGTTTGAGCCGCTGCACCCCGAGTACGACCGGTTGCGCGAGGCACTGGCGCGTTACCGAGCCATGCAGCGCAGCGGCGGATGGGCCACGGTGCCCGCCGTAAAACGCCTGCGCCCCGGCGACACCTCGGCCGTGGTGCCGGCCTTGCGCCGCCGCTTGCTGGGCTTCCGGCCCGACGGTACCCCCAATCCCGCGCTGGCGGCCCAGCCGCAAGCAGTGCCGGTATCCAACAAAGCCGGCCAAACCAACACGGCCGGCTCGCGCGAGTCGCGCAGCTACGACGCCGAGTTGGTGGCTGCCGTAAAGGCGTTTCAGGAGCAGAACGGCCTGAACCCCGACGGCAACCTAGGGCCCGAAACCCTCAAGCTGCTCAACATTCCGTTGCAGCAACGCATCGATCAGATCATCCTGAACATGGAGCGCTGGCGCTGGATACCGAAGCGCTTCGAGCCCAACTACCTGCTCGTAAACATCCCCGACTACCACATGTGGGTGTACGAGAACGGCAAGCCCGCCCTCGACATGCGCGTGATTGTGGGCAAGCAACTGAACGCAACCCCCGTATTCAGCGACAAGATGGAATACGTGGTGCTCGCGCCGTACTGGAACGTGCCGTTTAGCATTATTGATAAGGAGCTGCGCAACGGGTTAGAAAACGACCCCGCCGGCTACCTCGAGCGCCTCGACATGGAAGTGGTGAAAGGCTCCGGCGAAAAAGCTACTCGCGTCGACCCCACCAGCATCGATTGGGCCAACCTGACCGAAGCTAACTGGAAGTACACGCTGCGCAAACGCCCGGGCCCGCGCAACGACCTAGGCGACGTGAAGTTCTTGTTCCCGAACTCCAACGACATTTACCTGCACGATACACCCCACGACGAGCTCTTCAGCCAAGCCAAGCGCGGCTTTAGCCACGGCTGCGTGCGGGTGGAGCGGCCGCTCGAGTTGGCCGAATACCTGCTGCGCAACAAGCCCGGTTGGGACATGAGCAAAATCCAGGAAACCGTGGCCGGAGGGAAGGAGCAGTATGTAACGCTTCCCGAGAAGCTGCCGGTGTACTTGGTATACTTTACCACGTGGGTTGACGATGCCGGCAACGTGCATTTCCGCGAAGACATCTACGGGCACGACAAATCGTTGGCACAAGAATATTTCAGCACCTAAACCTAGGGCTTGCTGAGACAAGGATTGCAGCCAGCCGAAATAATGCCTACTGGATGCTAGGTTGATTGTCCTCTCTTTTGGGATATGCTTAATGAAACCGCCACGGCTCCGCAGCCGTGGCGGTTTTGTTTGGTTGGGGTGGTTGCAAAAGATTTATTACATAAAGGCCGAAAGCCACTGGGCTAGCTTCAGCACCGAAGCGAACAGCCAGCCAAACGTAAAGAATCATCTTTTTGATATAGTGTATTAATGTAAACAAGAATTGTTGATTCGTAAACAAATGTAAGCAATCAGATTGATCGATACCTATGTAAATACATTTCTAATTAGTGATGCCGCTTTCCACCTGATAAGTTTAGTTGTGTAGGTTTGTAACCTACTTTGTTTACTATGGTCGACCGCATTCGCCAGTTGCTACAGGCGCGCCAGCTTACTTCAACGCAGTTTGCCGATGCTATTGGCGTTGCTCGCCCCATCGTGAGCCACATCCTCAGCGGGCGTAACAAGCCTAGTTTGGAGGTGGTGCAGAAAATCTTGCTAGCCTTTCCAGATCTGTCGATGGCGTGGTTACTGAACGGACATGGCCCAATGCTGGCTATGCAGGCTACCAAATCATCTCAGGAGCCACCTAAGGCAAGCACTGCCGCCTTGGCTACTCCGCTGCCTAAACGCACGCCAAAGGCCGTTGTAGAGCCCGTATTGCCCGCAGATGACGAACGTGCGCCCCACGTCGCTACACCGGCGGCCCCCGAAGCTGCATCATCAGTCACGGCTGAGCCTATGCCACAGCCATCCACACCGGCACCGCAAGCCGAAAATTTGAACGCAGCCCCATCCCAGGCCACCAGAGAGGCTGCTAACAACAGCCAGGTTGTAGAGCAGCGCGCGACTCAACTTGCTGTCACCCAATCCAAAATAATACGTAGAGTATTGATATTCTACACCGATGGGACTTTTACCGATTATACTCCTGCAACCGATGCAGTCTGAGGTTGTCTGTTGAAAGTGCAAGGAGCGGGATGTGCAACTGACGTGCTTGCTGTAGTCCCGAAATTTGCTCTGCTGTTAAGCGGTACAATTGCACACCTACCGTAGCCTTGTAGCCAAGCACCGCAGATGAGTTAAGTTACATATAACATCTATTGTGTGAGAGAAGGGTTGTACAATAGGTGTATTAGGTTTTAAATGCTTGTATTTCAGTGATGTGAATGTATTGAATTAAAGTCGATTTTATTGTTTAAGTGCACGTGTAGCAAGCGGCGTTGTTATTTTTTAAGTTATAAAGATCAGCATTGCTAGTAAGATGATTTTTGTCCCTTACACGCGGCGTTTGCTGAAGGCCATTGCTAATATTTATACCACGACTGTTTCTGCGGAATGTACAAGGGCCCGAGGCGTTGGGGCTGACCTTCGTTATCAGGCGCGACGCTAGATGCAATACGTGCTCTGTCGAGCCGGCTTAGGTAGCTTTCTTTTCTAAGCAAGCAGGCATGCTGAACGCAACAGAATGTGCGATAAACGACTGCGGAGGTAAGCTCCGCAGTCCTATTGATAACAGTTGTTATTTGTAAACAGCTGGGTTGATTTATGCCCAGGCCCCGCGTTGCTAACCGCGCGCAAACAGATGCGTATTCTGGCTTGATGATCTAATCCGACGCACTTACCTTTGGGGTATGAAAAAGTCCTGCCTGCTTGCATTATTTGCTTGGGTTGCTGTGCTGGCCACGTCGTGCACGCCTCCCCCTGATGCCGAAAAAGATCCGAACGCCGATGCTGCTTACAAGCGCGACCACCGGCCCGAGGGCTACCGCGAAGCGCAGAGCAGTCAGCCGAACGCCATCGAGCAGTAATCTGGCTCTGCCTGTTTTTATCGCTTAAGCAAAAAAGCAGCAGCCCCGCTTAACTGGTTAAGCGGGGCTGCTGCTTTTTTGCGTGCTAGGTAGGGTTAAACCAACACGGGCTTGGGGGCGGTGTGCAAGGCGGGCAACTCAATGCCGGCCAGCAATTGCTCCTCGAGCAGTTGGGCCCATGTACGTAGGTACAGCACCACATCGTCGCGCATGTTGTGGCGCAAGGCGTTGCGCCGCTCCAGCGTGATGGCAGCCCGGATGGCCGGGTCGGAGAGGCGCTCCAAGTGTGCCAGGTCGGAGCGGGTGAAACCGGCGGCCAGCATCTCATCGATGGTTTCGTCGATGGGCAAACCACTGGTGGGGCAATAATCGCGCAGCTGTTGGTCCCAATCGCCGTAGCGTTGCAAGGCCCGGGCGTGGATTTCGGCTTTGCTAAGGTGCGTGATGGTTTGCGCCAGGTGGCCGCAGTTGCAGCTGCCCATGTGGCCCCATTGGTAAGGCGCCTGCGTGGCAAGGCGCTGGGCAGTGGCGCGCAGGTTTTCGATAACAGAAAGCGAGCAAGTAGCCATAAAAAAGTACCGAAAGAAAAAAGTGCGGTGCTCAAATGTTGGTCGCTCGTCCGAACGTACCATCTCTATAAGCAAACCTACCCCGGTTTTGTTCGGCGACAACTCCACGGCGGCGCTGGCAACTGGCAGGCTAGCGCCCTAGGTGCCAAACGCAACGCCCCCGCGCAGACCTGCGCGGGGGCGTTGCGTTTGGCACCTAGGGCTTGTCCGGGTTAGTCGCGCCGGCGACGGCGCCCAGGGCGGCTATTGTTATTGGGGCGGGGCTTACCCGTTCCGGCAACCGGAGCGCTTTGGCCTGGGGAAGAAGCCTTGCTGCGGCTATCCTGATTGTGGCGCGGAGCCGTGGCAGGGCGGGCGTGGCCGGCCCCCGCACCGCGGGCTGCCTTGCTGCCAGCGCCGCCGGTGGCGCCACCCCGTCCGGGGCGGGGCGGACGGCCCGCCGGGCCTTTGGGTTTGGTAATGTTGGGACCTTTGAGCGGCACCGGCGCTACGTCGTTGTTGGCGTAGGAGTGGTTGTCTACTACCCGAATCTCGCGGTTGATCAACCGCTGAATGTCTTGCAGGTAAGCCCGTTCCTCCGCATCGCAGAAAGAAAGCGCCATGCCTTCGGCGCCGGCGCGGCCCGTGCGCCCAATGCGGTGCACGTACGTTTCGGGCTCGTTGGGCAGCTCATAATTCACCACGTGGCTTAGCTCATCCACGTCGATACCGCGAGCCGCTAGGTCGGTAGCAACCAGCACCCGCGTTTCGCCGCTCTTAAAGTTCTGTAGCGCCCGTTGGCGTGCGTTCTGCGACTTGTTGCCGTGGATGGCTTCGGCCACAATGCCTTTTGCGGTGAGGCCCTTAGCTACGCGGTCGGCGCCGTGCTTGGTACGTGTGAAGACCAACACGCGGCGCAGTTCCGGGTTGCTGAGCACCTCGAGCAGCAGGTAGGGCTTATCGGTCTTCTCGATCATATACACCGCTTGCTCCACCTTTTCGGCAGTGCTCGAAACGGGCGTAACGGCTACTTGCTGCGGGTTGCGCAAAATGCTGTCGGCCAGTTGCTGAATGGTAGGCGGCATGGTGGCCGAGAAAAACAGCGACTGTCGTTGCTTGGGCAGCAAGGGCAAAATGCGCCGGATGTCGTTGATGAAACCCATGTCGAGCATGCGGTCGGCTTCATCGAGCACGAATATTTCCAGGCGCTTCAAGTCAACGTAGCCTTGGTTGATCAGGTCGATCAGGCGGCCAGGTGTGGCAATGAGCACATCGGTGCCGCGCCGCAGGGCCTCTACCTGCGGGTGCTGGCTTACGCCGCCGAAAATCACGGCGTGGCGCAGTTTCAGGTTTTGACCGTAGGTGGCGAAGCTTTCGCCGATTTGGATAGCTAGCTCGCGCGTGGGCGTCAGGATGAGTGAGCGCACGGCACGCGGGCCGCTGGGTTGGTTGGTGGGCCTGGAGAGGTGGAGGCGTTGCAGCAGCGGCAGCGTGAAGGCCGCCGTTTTGCCGGTGCCGGTTTGGGCTACGCCAAGCAAATCGCGCGCATCGAGCACGTACGGAATGGCTTGTTGCTGAATAGGGGTGGGGCTTTCGTAGCCCGTGGCGTGCAAAGCTGTCAGCAGCTCTGGCAGCAGTTGGAGGTCGTCAAATGTCAAAATCAGCGGAAAAAGAAATGCGGCTAAGGGATAATTGGCCAAACAAAGGCCTGCATATTTGGCGTAAGTGGCGGTTCAGGCCTATACCAATAGCATCCCATGAAGATTACAAAGGTAGAAACGGTTTACGACGGCTTCTATAAAATGCGCAAGCTGACGCTCGAGCACGAAGGCGAAAAGCTGATCCGGGAGCGGTTCGAACCCGGAAACGCCGTTGCCGCGTTGGTTTTTGACACCAACAAACAACAGTTCGCATTCGTGCGCCAATACCGCATTGGCCCCGAAACCGAGATGCTGGAAATTCCTGCCGGCATGCTCGACAAAGAAGGCGAACCGACCGAAGACGCCATGCGCCGCGAGATTGAAGAAGAGCTCGGGTACGCCGTCGACAAGCTCGAGCACATCGTGGACTTGTACCCGTCGCCAGGCGGCGATGCCGAACAGATTAAGGTGTTCTACGCCGAGGTAAGCCGCCGCACGGGCGAGGGAGGCGGGGTGGAGGGTGAGAACGAGAATATCTCGGTGGTGATGCTGAGCTGGGACGAGCTACTGCGTGAAAACCTGCAAGACGCCAAGTCGCTTGTGGCTGTGCAGTGGGCACGGCTTCGGCTCAAAGACTAAGCATAAACATATGTAAAAACAAAGCTGTCGGTTAGACTTAAGCAAGTTAAGCTAGTCGGCAGCTTTGTTTTTGTATATGAGTAAAACTACTCTGTAACTACAATGTAGTCAAATCGTTGCTTTAGCTTGTCGTCGGCAATGCTTAGCTGAATGGGGCCAGGCTGTTCGGCTTTAACAAATGGTATAGTGCGGGTGCTCATGTACAAGTCGCGGTTCCAGAAGCGACCCGTGCCAGGCGTGAGTTGCTGGCTGAAGAGTTGCTTGCCGTCCTTGGTGGTGGCGGTTACAGTGAGCAAGCTGGGGTCAGCGTTTTTGGCGCCTTTCCGGTGCATGGTAATCACCAGCGTACCCCCGGCGGGCAGGTTGTTAAAGTGGCGCTGGTAGGTGCTGTCGGCCCAGTTGTTCATTTTCTTGAGCTCGTTGATGACTACCAGCATTTCGGAATACGGCCGGTAAGCCACACGCGTGTACGTGCCTTCTACCTGCTGATCTTCCTCGGTGTTTTTGGTTACGTTTTGCACGTACTGGCACTCATCGTCTTTTTTGGGGCGCAAATATTTTTTGCGCTCCGCACCCGGTTCGGATTGGGCGTAACCGGCCGATGCACCCAGCACCAGCAAAGTAAAAAGGGTAAAAAACTTCTTCATATCCGACTACTTAAGTGCTGATCAGCACTGTTCAGTTGGCAAAATTAGGCAACTTCCGACACCGTTCGGCAGGCTGTCGGGCATACTTGCGACTGATTTATTCAATTTCAGGGCTGCATGCCCGGTAGACCGTTTTCACGCAAACAAAAACAGCTGCTCGGCAGCACCCAACAGGCAAATGGCCCCAACCTACCTAGGAACTCGCCAGTTGGATTTAACGCAGGCAAAGCCTGCGTCAAAAAAGGCTGGCAACCCTTGCAGCGGATTATTCTGGCCGGCATACCGCAGCACACGGCAAGCTTCCGTAATTTTGAACATTACCTACGTTTGTTCCGCTGCGTTTTCCCATGAGGTTGTTACTGTTGCTGGTTCTGGCTGTGGGCTGGATTGAGCTGCACGCGCAGAACGCCGCCTCAGAGCCACAGGTGTTTCGGGATGCGCAGGCTGGCTACCGCATCAGCTACCCGCGCGGCTGGCAGCTGGAGCGCCAGCCCGACCACGCCACCGCTGCTTTTTACGCGGGCGGTGGCGCGCGCGCGGCAGCGGTGTTGGCAACAGCACAAGCAAACCCAGCAGGCCACGAACTCATCGACTCGGTGTGGGTGGGCATCCGTCGGCAGCCCCAGGCGCAAGTGCTGCGCCTGGCCGAGCACGCCAACGGCGCCTACCACGAAGTCCGGTACGACTACACCTACTCCGCTGCGCCCGCGCCGGCTTTGCGCACCCACGTGGTAGGGCGGCGGGTTTGGCGCAACGGCTACGAGTACCGGCTCGAATACCAGGCCGCCATCAGCGAAGACCCTGATTACTTGCCCGAGGGCCGGCAACTGCTCGAATCGCTCAGTTTCGTGGCGCCGGCTCCGGCCAAACCTACGGCGGCAAAGGCCCCGGTGGTGCGGCAGAGCTGCGACGATAAAATGTATGGCATTGCAGCTTTGCGGCAGCGCAACGGTATTTGGGAAGACGATTGCCGCACCATTCACGAGTTTTCGGTAGGCAATCCGTCGGCCCAGCCCACCATTCACCGGGCGGTGCTGCCGTTTCAGTCGTACGCCTTGGCCAAAGGGCTCGACAATTGCTTGTACTCGGTAACCAAAGCGCCCACCGACGCGCCCGAGTACGTGTACCGCTACAACCCAGCCACCCGCGAAGGAGGCTACACGCCGTGGCGTTTGCCGGCCCAGGGCGAAGAAAACGTATGGATATCGGCCGCCACCGACGCACAAGGCGACCTGTACTTCATCACCTCCGACGGCAACAAACTGGTGAAGGTAAGCCCGGCCGATAGCTCCGTGAGGGTGGTGTGGAACAACGACCCGGTACGGCGGGCTGCGTACTACGCGGCCATCAGCTTTTCGGGCGCCGGCACCCACGCCAACTTCTGCCTCGACGACCACGACACGGTGTATCAGGTGTACAGTACCGATGGCTCGTTGCTTAAAATCGATTTGAAATCGCAGCAGCCTGCTCCGGAGATGCTGCAGATCGACGGCCTGCCCAAGCGCGGCGGCTACAGCGACGTGCTGATGCAAGCCGGACCCGATGGCAAGCCGGTGCTGTATTTGGCCGGGCCCAAAGCTCTGTACCGCGTTGATTTGGCAGCGCGGCAAGCGCAGTTGGTGCGCCGCGGCGTTTACACCGATTTGGCCGGCTGCAACCTATTCGATGCAGTGCCGCCCCCGCAAACACCCGCCGTGGCGGTTGCCCCCGTGCTGCCGGCGCCTGCCGCCTCCGCGCCACCTAGGGCCGCAGTGTGGCGCGGCCGCATCCTCGATGCGGTAACGCTGCAACCCCTGCCCCAAACCCGCTACAAGCTGCGCAACAGCGTAGGCGAAGAAAAAATCGTGGCCCTAGGTGCCGACGGGTCGTTTGCCATTGAGGTGGAGCCGGGCCGCTCGTATGTGGGCCAGGCGCAACTTGGGGGCTACGTGGTGGCCAACAGCTTTTACAGCGCCAATGCCGGCTCCTACGCCGAAGACATCTTGTTACAGCCCTTGGCCGAAGGTGTAACGCTTCCGCTCGATGACGTGCAGTTTCAGCAAGGCAAGGCGGTGCTCTTGGCGTCGTCGCATTCTTCGCTGGATCAGCTGGTGGGCATCTTGTCGGCCAACCCGGGCATTGCCATCGAGCTGCTAGGGCACACCGACAACGTAGGCGACCCGCAGAAAAACGTGGTGCTGAGCCAGAAACGGGCCGCCGCCGTTAAAACGTATTTGGTGCACCACGGCATTGCCGCCGAACGCATTGCCAGCGTGGGGTTTGGGGGCGCCAAACCCAGGGCCAGCAACGCCCGCGAATCAACCCGCCGGCTTAACCGCCGCGTCGAGTTCAAAATTACTAAAGTGGCACAGGCGCAATAAGGCCAACCAGGCGGTTGGGCAGTGCTGCATGCGCACGGGGCGTACCTTGCTGCCCCACAAGCTTTTTCGTTAGCGCGGGCGCGGGGTCGAAGTGAAGCGCAGCTTGGTCTTTCGTAAATATGCCCTAGGTGCCAGGGCTTCATGCGCTTTGTGGCAGGCGTGCCGTTGCGCGAAGTGCACCAGCGCGTATCCGGTGTTCTGAGCCCCGAAAGCGAAGCCGTTGGGTCGTGGTAGTGTGCTTGTAGCCGCGGCTCAACAGCTTCGCATGTGCCCGAGCCAACAGGCTTAGCGTTGCTTGGGGAATAGCTGGTCGGCGGCCGAAGCAGCCAGCGGACTTGCGCCAAACCCGGGCAAAGCACGGTGTTGTAGCACCCCGCTGGTATCGGTGAGGGCGTGCAGAAAGGCTACCAAGTCGCGCTTATCGGTTGCAGTAAGCTCCAACTTATCAAAAGGCAGGGTTTGGTTAGGTACATTCAGCCCCAGGCCAGCGCCACCGCCACGGGCATAAAACTCTACTACTTCCTCGAGGGTGCGGTAGGCCCCGTTGTGCATGTACGGGGCCGTGAGGGCCACATTTCGTACGGTAGGCGTTTTAAAAGCGTGGCGTTGCCACTCGATGCCCAATATTCGCTGCCGGCCGGGGTCGGCGTCGAGGCGGCGCGGGTGCAGGCTGGCTTGTGCGGGCACGCCCAGTACTTCGTTTTCGCTGCGCTCGAACGCGGGAGGTACAGTGCCATTGAACAAGGGCATGAAATGACAGGTGCCGCACTTGCCTTTGCCCATGAACACGTTGAAACCCCGTTTGGCAGAGGCAGAAAGCGCCTGCCTTTCGCCGCGCACGTAGCGGTCGAAGGGGGCGTTGAGCCGCACCAACGAGCGCACATAGCCAGCCAGCGCTGCCTTAATGTGCTGTTCGCCCAGGGGCTGATGGCGCGTTGCGGGGTAGGCCGCCGCAAACGCCGCCCGGTAAGCGGAGTGTTGGTTTAGGGCCTGGGCAGCTTGGCTTAGCGAACCGTGCAACTCATTGGGGTTGTTGATTACCTCAGCGGCTTGGTCTTCGAGGTACAGCACGCGGCCGTCGTAAAACTGGGTACGTTGCAGCGCGGCGTTCAATAAGCTCGGTGCGTTGCGGGCCACGGTACTACGGCCATCAAATGCCAGGCTCTTGGCTAGCCCGTCGGCAAACGCTTGGCTAGGCCGGTGGCAGGAGGCGCAGTTGCGTTGCCCATTGCCCGACAGCACCGGATCGAAAAACAGCTGCTGCCCTAGGTGTATTTGCGCCGGCGTGGCTGCCTGTCCGGGCGTGGGAGCGTAGCAATTGGCATCGAAAGCGAAGGGCTCAAACAGCGTGGCGGCATCGGGGCGCAAAGGCCGGGCCTCCCGGAAAAAGTTGATTGCCAACGCCCGTTGCGTTGCCCAAATTTCGCGGGCCAGGGGGTGGGCGTACTCCGTGAGGAAGGTGAGCCGATCGAAGTTGGCAGCGTTGGGGTGCTGCCCTAGGTAGGTTTGGGCAGCGGCAAAGCGTTGGGTTAATGGCAATAGCCGGTCGGCGCGGTGCTGTGCGTACGGGCGCAGTGCGGTTTCCAGCGCGCTTAGGCTGGCTGCGGCCTCGGCCACGGCCCCCGGCGAAGCGGGCGTATCGAAGCCTGCCAGCCCGAGCGTCAGCACCCGGAACAGTTGCAACCGCGCGGCGTCGAAGAGGTGGGCATCGGTAAGCGCAATGGTGGAAGCCGCCCGCTGCAAGCTTTGCACGGTGCTGCGCATCATGTCGAGCTGATCGAGCAACAACTGCCGCTGCCCGGCTGCGTAGGCCTGTGGGTACAGAAACCCCTCGACTACTTGCAGGCCTTCGGGCGGAATCTGGCGCTGGGTTTGGTCGTACTCGGCTACCTCAACCAACGCCGGGCCGTTCAGCAACTTCGCTAACGAAGGGCTGTAATATTCGGCTAAGTATTCCAGCTTTTTGTACTGCAGCCGGGCGCGGGCAAAGGCGGCGTGTTGCTGCTTAAGCGGTTGGTTGGAGGCTACGGCCTGGCGCAGCTGCAGCAAGTCCGCATCGAACAAGCGAATGTGCCCTAGGTATTGTTGCAGCGCCTGGCTGGCAGGGGCTTGGGTGTGCGGGCCAGAGCCGGGCCGTTGGCAGGCACTCCAACCCACCACCAATGCAAACAGCAAGGCGGCCAGTGCCAAAGTCAATCGATGCATGGGGTGTCGAGTAAAACGGGTAGCACGTAAAAAAAGCCCCGGCCATTACTGGTCGGGGCCTTGGTAGCGAGGGTGCTAGCGCGGCAAGCCGCGCAACACCACTATTTGGCTGGCTTGGCTGTTGCCGTTGTTGGGGCGGGCGCCGCCGTTGCGGTACTTGGTGCCCGTCCAGGTATGGGGCTGAATGCAGAGGGCAAACGTGTTCGGCTCACCGATCAGCTCTGAGATATCGAACATGGCGCCGTATTCCCACGAGCCGTAGGCCGAGGTGCGCCCTACGTTGTAGGTGCCCGCGTCGGGGGCATTGCGACGATGGTCGAGTTCCAATACCCGCTTCAGCTCGCCGGTGGCAATGTTGTACTGGTACACGTAGGCGTCGTGCGTCTCCTGGCCGTAGCCGTTCGAGTCTTCCTGAATGTACACATAGTTTTCGGTGGCGCAGAGGTTGTCGGGATTCTGGAAATCGGCCGCCTTGTTGGCAGCGGTGCGGTTGTCGCCATCCAGTATCACCTCCAAGGTGCCTCGCAAGGGGTTTTGAGCGTCGAGCACGAGGCGGTAGGTGCGGCCGAATTTGGTGCGCGAGCCATCGGCGTTGGCACCGCTGCGGTCTTGGCCCGTTACGTTGAAGTACACCTCGCGGCTGCGTCCGGTGCCTTTGCGGTAGTCGATGTCCTCAACCCGGCCGAACTTGATGGCTTTCAGCGGATCTACCTGCGCCTGCAGCTGCGTGCCCGTCAGCGAGTTGGCGTTCGGAATGGCCGCAAACTCTACGTCGTAGCGTTGGCCCACCACCATGTCGGTTTCGCGTTGGTTTTGGTCGAGGCGGCGCAGCAAGTACTGCTGGCCCCCGTCCAAGTCGCCGGCCACGGTGCTGCGGTACATTACTAGTTGGCCCCCGGTAGCATCGGAGGCGTCTTCGCCGATGAGCACCACCGTTTGGCCCGCGTAGGCAGTTTTGGGCAGCGGCACGGCGTTTTCGGCGCTCCAGTAGCCCAGGCCGCGTATGCCGCGGGCCGTATTTTGGCTAAGCGTGTCGCCAAATGGGTTGATGAGGTGGGTTTGGGCATCAACGGAGCTTTCGCCGGCGCTCAAGAAGTACGGGCCAAAACCATGCTCCTCGGGCGTAACCATGGTGGCCGAGCACAAACGCCAGCGGCCGCCGTTGGCGTTGAGCAGGTACTCGCCGCGCACAGGCTTAAACTTCTCATCGAGCCACACGCGCGAAATGCTCATGTTGTCCTCGTGGTTGGTAACGAGCACGTACCCTTGGCCA
This sequence comes from Hymenobacter oligotrophus, assembly GCF_003574965.1. Lineage (NCBI taxonomy): Bacteria > Pseudomonadati > Bacteroidota > Cytophagia > Cytophagales > Hymenobacteraceae > Hymenobacter > Hymenobacter oligotrophus. The sequence continues at coordinate 885,542 of NZ_CP032317.1, forward strand.
TTGGGAGCTTTCAGCAAGCCAGCGCCATCGGCCGAGCCACCGAACATAAAGCGCGGCGAGGCCGGCAATACGTCGTCGGAGCTAATGAGCGAGTAAATACCTAGGTTTTCGAAGCCGGGCAGGGGCTTTACCAAAGCCGGTGTTACCGAATGGTTTTTTAGCTCCACGGCCACGAGCTGCGGTTCTTCCTTTGCGCTGTCTTTTTTCTCGCAGCTAATCAGCAGAACCGGTGCCAGCAAGCAAGCGGCAACCCGAGCCGAAAGGGTAGTGGTGTTCATAACCCGTTGATTGGTTGGTGATATGGATATCCAAATCGGACGGGGCAAAACTATTTCGGCCTTGTTACGGGGAGGTAACCGCGCGTTTACGCTATCGTCATGGCTTGGTTAGCTCAGCATCAAGCGAGTGTTAGCAAATGGTAAAGCGCAGCCATCGGTATGTTTGGCCTGTTGGCCCAACCAAGCCTATGCCACAAGTAGTCGGGCGTATGCATTCGGCTTGAACAAGTGCTACTTACGAATGCGCCAAGCGCATACCAAATTACCCGCGCAGTGCCTAGCCGACACAATGGCCCTGGCACCCAGGGCAAAAAACAGCCCCCGCCAAGTGCACTACCTGGCGGGGGCTTACAAGTGCTCGTCACTTCACCTACTTGCACTTATCGGCGTACTGCCGAGTAAAGGGTGTTAGCGGCGGGTGCTATGCGCAGCGCGTACAAACCGCGGTGCGGCTTTGCTAGCCTTGAGCTTGCCGGATTTGCTGCGGCGATGACGCTGCGAGAACTTCCAGCCTTTGTAGCGTTTGTAGTTGGGGCGATGAACGTACACCCGGCCCTTCATTTTGGCCTTGGCATAAGCGCTGATGCGGCCAGCTTCGGCAGGTACGGCGATGCTGCTCACCAGCAGCGCAAAACACAATAGCAGGATCCTGATCATGGTACCGATGAAAGGGTTAGGTGTATCGTTCGATTCGGTTGCCTTACTGAAAAATGCGTGCCACAATCAGGCTTCTAAGCGCCGGCTAGGTGGTTAGTCAGCCTTGTTTAATAAACTATTTATATATAATATGTTGATTATAAACATGTTGACTAATTTAAAAGAGAGTTCAAAAACGCAGTAAATTAATCTGCATCTAGCGCGTCGGGTTAGATTGAGCTGGGTTTGATCAATTGGCTGGGCATTTTGCGGGAGAGAAGAGAATGTTGTGCCCGGTAGCCGAAAGCTCCGATTTGCCGCCCCGACCTGCAGAAGTTAGCCGCGCAGTTGAAGCAAGTCGTAGGCCCTAAAAACACGTCGGCCCCGCACCTAGGTGCGGGGCCGACGTGTGCAGCATTGGCAACCAGGGCTTACTCGACCACCACGCCCATGCGGCCGAACTTATCGATGCGCTGCGAAATGCGCTCATCGGAGGGAAGCGCCTCCAGTTCGTCGAGGGTTTTGGCGATGGTTTTCTTCAAGGTCTCGATCATGCGGGCGGTATCGGTGTGGGCGCCACCCAGGGGCTCCTTCACGATACCGTCAACCAGGCCAGCCTTTAGCATATCGGTGGCCGTCAGCTTCAGTGCTTCGGCGGCTTGCTCCTTGTAATTCCAGGAGCGCCACAGAATGCTCGAGCACGACTCCGGCGAAATCACCGAGTACCAAGTGTTTTCCAGCATCAGCACCCGGTCGCCGATGGCAATGCCCAGCGCGCCGCCCGAAGCGCCCTCGCCGATGATGATGCAGATAACCGGCACCTTCAGCATGAACATTTCCTTCAGGTTGCGGGCAATGGCTTCGCCTTGGCCACGCTCCTCGGCCTCGAGGCCCGGAAAAGCGCCCGGCGTGTCGATCAGCGTAACAATGGGCTTGCCGAATTTCTCAGCCAGCTTCATCAGGCGCAGGGCTTTGCGGTAGCCTTCGGGGTTGGGCATGCCGAAGTTGCGCAGTTGGCGCTGCTTGGTATTGCGGCCTTTTTGCTGCCCGATGAACATCACGGTGCGGCCATCAAGCTCGGCAAAGCCGCCCACCATGGCTTTGTCGTCGGCCACGGTACGGTCGCCGTGCAGCTCCACGAACTTCTGCGTCATGCCCTCGATGTAGTCGAGCGTGTAGGGGCGGTCGGGGTGGCGCGAAAGCTGCACCCGCTGCCAGCGCGTGAGGTTTGCGTACGTTTCTTTCTTAAGGGCCTTGATCTTGGCCTCCAGCGCCTCTACCGCTTCCGATACATCAACTTGGCTTTCCTGCGCCAGTTTCTGCATTTCGCGGAGTTTGCCTTCGAGGGCGGCAATTGGTTGTTCGAAATCGAGCAGCATAGCCAAACGGGCGGCATGCAAACCGCCACGGAGGAAGTCTTAAGGTGGAAAATGGGGGAGGGCAAAGGTAAGCGACGCAACGCAAGCCTGCTGCGAACAAGGCCCGCAATCTGCGCTAAAAATTTTATGGCTCACAATCAGCTACAAAGCCGCTAGAGGTAACATTTTCGTAAAAAACTTTGCGCTGGGGCTTGCAACAAGGCAAAAAGGCGCTCTACCTTTGCAGCGCAATCGGGGGTAACGCCCCGGCACTTGCAAGTTGGTTCGGTAGTTCAGTCGGTTAGAATGCCGCCCTGTCACGGCGGAGGTCGCGGGTTCGAGTCCCGTCCGAACCGCACAACGCCCCGCAGCACCCCGCTGCGGGGCGTTTGCTTTTGGTGGCGTTTCCGGTTGCCAATCCGAAGCGCCGAGCGTTGCAACATTTAGGCCATCGGCCCCAACGGAGGCGTCGTGCAACAGTTAGCGCCCTAGGTTCGGCCGCGCTGCCGGTTGGGCGGCAAGCCAGCAGGGGGCGGCGAACTGTTCAATACCGAGTTCGATGTTGCGCTATGCTCGGCGCATAGTTGTTTGTCGGCGGGTTTCGCGCTGCGCCCCAGCTCTTGTGCGCATGTGCCCGGGGCGCACCTAGGCAAGCAAGGAGGCAGTGCGCCCTGCGACTTCCTGCTTCTACGGAGTCCCTGAGGCCACGCAAAACTGACTTGACTACCGGTATTTTGAAATTTTCTTTGGCTGCTAATCAGGTGCTTGGGGCCGCAAACGCCTTTTTTTGCCCGATTTTATAGAGCAAGTGTTGCTGTAATCCAAAAAGGCGCTCTACCTTTGCAACGCAATCGGGGGTAACGCCCCGGCACTTGCAAGTTGGTTCGGTAGTTCAGTCGGTTAGAATGCCGCCCTGTCACGGCGGAGGTCGCGGGTTCGAGTCCCGTCCGAACCGCACAACGCCCCGCAGCACCCCGCTGCGGGGCGTTTGCTTTTTTTCGGCCATCTGTGTCCTGTCCATGGCCACGCCTGCCAGGTAAGTCAAAAACGCGGAAAGCCTTGGCTTGCAGTGCCAAGGCTTTCCGCGTTTTTACCTAGGGGCGGGGTAGCTTCCGTGCGAAAGAGGACGGTGCTGTGCTTGCTCTGGCACCTCCGAACCCAGTGCGCGCCTAAACTGCCAACTTGGATTGCTTGCTGTGTTTGCCTCCGTGTTTGCGGAAGAAGAGGTCGATGGAAGCTTTTAAGTTTTCTTGTTCGGTAGAGCTGAAACCCGCTGCTTGGCCGCGTTTGGGGCGCGGCACGGAAATGTAAAGCCGTGCGCCGTCGCGGGCAGGGTACGTGTACACGTACATGGCCGTTTGCAGCGGGAAATCACACACCCACCGCTCAAAACCCAAGGCAAGCAAATAAGAGTCGTCCATAACTGGCACCCAAAGTAATCAGTATGCGCTACGGTGTAAAATAACGCAGCACTCCGGCTGGTTGATATCACATATTGATGTGGTATCCGGCGGCCTATAAGCGGAGCAAGTTACGCAACCCGCCGCCAAAGCCTTGTTTGCGTGTTGAGCCACGGGGAACTTGCGGTTGCTGCCGGGGTTTGCGCATCTTGCGCCCATGAACGTTTACACCCTCGACACTGGCTTATTTAAACTCGACGGCGGCGCGATGTTTGGCGTGGTGCCCAAATCGTTGTGGAGCCGGCAGTATCCTGCCGACGAAAACAACATGTGCACCTGGGCCATGCGCTGCCTGCTCGTGCAGGAGGGCAACCGCCTGTTGCTTGTCGACAACGGCATTGGCAACAAGCAAGACGACAAGTTCAGGGGGCACTTTTACCTGCACGGCGACGCCACCCTGGAGGGCTCGTTGCGGAAACTGGGCTTTACCGCGTCCGATATTACCGATGTGCTGCTCACGCACTTGCACTTCGACCACTGCGGCGGCTCGGTGGTGCGCACCCCCGACGATAAACTGCAGCTAGCCTTTCCGAACGCCACCTATTGGTCGAACGAGGCGCACTGGCAATGGGCCGTGCAGCCCAACGCCCGCGAAAAGGCTTCTTTTCTGAAAGAAAACATTTTGCCCATTCAGGAAAGCGGGCACTTGCGCTTTATCGACCCGGCAGCCGGCGTACCCAACGAGCTATCCATGGTGCGCGAAATGGTGTTTGCCGACGGCCACACCGAGAAAATGATGGTGCCCGTGTTCGAGTACAAAGGCCGCAAACTGGCTTTTATGGCCGATTTGCTGCCCTCGACGGCTCACCTGCCCATGTCTTGGGTGATGAGCTACGACGTACGCCCACTGCAAACCCTGGCCGAAAAAGAAGCGACCCTGCAGCGCGCCGCCGACGAGCAATGGGTGCTAATACTCGAGCACGACGCCCACACCGAGGCCTGCACCGTGCAGCAAACCGAGCGCGGCGTGCGGCTTGGCGAAACGCTGCGCATCGCCGATTTGTAACGCAACCCGCACACACTTGGCCACGCGAACTATCGGATTGGCGCTTTCGGGCGGAGCGGCCCGCGGCATTGCCCACCTGGGCATGCTGCAGGCGCTCGGCGAACTGCAACTGCCCATCGGGGCCATGTCGGGGGTAAGCTCGGGCGGCATTGCGGCCGTGTTTTATGCGGCCGGCATTCCGCCGCGCGAGGTGCTGCGCCTGCTCACCGACACCCGCTTTTTGCGCCTGGTACGGCCGGCCTACAAGCGCGGCCTCGTAAACCTGGGTTTGCTTGAGAAGCTGTTTGCGGCGCACCTGCCCGGCAACCAAACCTTCGCCGACCTAGGGGTGCCCGTAACGCTGTCGGCAACCGATTTGGCGAGCGGTAAAACCGTGTTCTTCGATGAGGGGCCGTTGGTGCCGCCAATGCTGGCCACCGGGGCAGTGCCCGTGCTGTGCCAGCCCATTGAGTACCTAGGGCACGTGCTCGTGGATGGGGGCTTGCTCAACAACTTGCCCATCGAGCCGCTGCAGCACCGACCGGAACTGGCATTGGTTGGGGCGCACACCAATATCGTCAACACCGAGGCGCCTATTACGTCGATCCGGCACGTGGCCGAGCGCACCTTTATGTTGGCCATCGGCACCAACACGGCGCCCCGCCTTAAGCGCTGCGAGCTAGTGCTGCAACCTCCGGAGTTGCGGCGCTTTCGGGTTACCGATTTACGCTTTGCCAAAGAGCTTTTCGCCATTGGCTACGAGTACACCCTCGGCCAAGCCGCCGAACTGGAGGCGTTGCTGCACAAACCTGCGCCCGCGCCGGATTTTGGCTAGCTTTGGCGCTCTTTTCCGCATTTCTTCACCTGCTTTTGTATGAACAGCTTCTGGCTGGCGTTTTCGAAGTTTTGGTTTAAACTGGTTGGCTGGCGCTTGGCGTCGGGGGTTCCGCCCGAAATCCGGCAAGCCATGATGATTGCCGCCCCGCATACCAGCAACTGGGATTTTATCCATGCCCGGGCCGCTTTTTTTCTGATGCGGCGCAACGTGCGCTTCACCGTAAAAAAGGAGTGGACGGACATTCCGGTGCTGGGTAAGCTGATGATGAGCCTAGGTGCCTTGCCCATCGACCGAAGCAAGAACAACAGCATGGTGGAGGCCATGGCGGAGTTGTTTAAGCAGTACCCCGAGCTGATTATCCTGATTACGCCAGAAGGCACGCGCAAGTACCAGCCCCGCTGGCGCCGCGGCTACTACCACGCCGCGCAGGCCGCCAACGTGCCCATTCTGCTGGGCTACCTCGATTATAGCCGGAAGGAAGCCGGCGTAGGCCCCGCCGTGTACCCCACCGGCAACTACGACGCCGACGAGGAAACCATCAAGGCGTTTTACCGCACCAAGCAAGGGCGCTTTCCGGAGCAGGGAATTCGCTAGGGTTTCGGCCAACTTCAGCAAGAAACGGGTTGAGCGCGCCGCTACGCTGGCCTAGCTTTGCGGAGCTACGCCCAACAAATCTGTTATGACAGCCGAAGCCAGCAGCCCCGATTACCAGCGCATTGCGCAAGCCATTCGCTACTTAGAGGAGCATTTTCGACGCCAGCCTAGCCTCGAAGAAGTGGCTGATGCAGTAAGTATTAGCCCGTTTCACTTTCAGCGCTTGTTTAGCGAATGGGCGGGCATTAGCCCCAAGCGGTTTGTGCAGTACCTCACTGCCGACTTCCTGAAAACCCGGTTGGCCGAAGCAGCCAGCTTAGCCGCCGCCGCCGACGCCGCGGGGCTGTCGGCGCCCTCGCGCCTGCACGATTTGTTTGTGACGTTGGAGGCCGTAACGCCGCACGAGTATCGTACGGGCGGAGCGGGCGTGCGCATAGCCTACGGGGTGCACCAAACACCTTTCGGGCCGGCGTTGCTGGCTGCCACCCCTAGGGGCGTGTGCGGGCTGCACCTACTCGCCCCCGACAACCCAGACGCAACGGCTGCCTTGGCTGCGCTGCAAAAAAGTTGGCCCGGGGCCTCTTTTGAGCCCGATGACGCGATAACCGCCCCGCTGGTGGCCCAGGCCTTTGCGCCGGTGGCGGGCCAGCCGCTGCACCTATTGGTGCGCGGCACCAATTTTCAGCTGAAAGTGTGGGAGGCTTTGCTACGGGTACCCACCGGTCAACTGGTAAGCTACCAACACATTGCGCAGGCCATTGGGCAGCCCAAGGCGTTGCAAGCGGTTGGCTCGGCGGTTGGGGCCAACCCTATTGCGGTGCTTATTCCTTGCCACCGCGTTATCCGCAAGGAGGGCGTGCTGGGCGAATACCGCTGGGGCTCGGCCACGAAAAAAGCCCTCATCGGCTACGAAATGGCCCAGGCCGAGCGCCAAGCCGCTCAACTTGCGTAGATTGGGCCCGGCGCCGCATCGCCTCCAAACTTTCCGTACGCACACTCATTCGCACCGCCATGTTCGAAAAACTGCAAACCCTACTGCTGATTCTGCTCGGGTTAGTAGTATTTGTGGTGCGCATGTGGCGCAAGGCCCAGGATACCGCGCGGCGTGAAGCCCAGGAACGCAAACTGCCTGCCCCAGACGCCCGGCCCACCGCGCGGCCGGTTGTGCGCCCGCCCGGCGCGCCTTCTTTCGAGGAGCTCTTGCAGCAAATGAAGCGGCAAAACCTGCCAACGGCTCCTGCCGCCGGCTTGCCCACGCCGGCTAGCCCAGCCGCAACAAGCGCCGAGCAACGGGCACCAGCGGCTCGCACCCTCGAAGCGCCGCAGTCCTCATCGCGAAGCCTTGAGGAACCGGCTACCGTGCGCGCAGCGCGCAGCCTCGAGGTGCCCGTGGCCGTACCGCGCCGGGCGGCCTCGTTGCCGAGGCCTGCTGCCGCCGCACCCAACGATTACTGGGCGCGCGAAGGCCGCCGGGTTGCGCCGCCCACCGCCGCCGCCGACATAGCCGCTCGCCTGCGCAACCCCGCCGATTTGCGCGCCGCCTTTGTAATGGCCGAGGTGCTGCAGCGCCGCTTCGACTAAACCCCGCGCCGCCCAACGCGAAGGGCCGCCCCCACCGGAGGCGGCCCTTCGCGTTGGGCGGCGCGGCAAGAGTAAGTTACTCTTGCGTAAGGGCGTAGGCCAATAAGTTGGCCCCCATGCGCAGGGCGGCTTCGTGTTTCTCCACGGGGTCCTTGTATACCTCGGGGTCTTCCCAGCCGTTGCCTAGGTCGCACTCGTAGGAATAGAAGCACACCAGGCGGCCTTTGTAGAGCAGGCCGAACCCTTGCGGGCGCTTGCCGTCGTGCTCGTGAATTTTAGGCAAGCCTTTGGGGAATGGGAATTTCTGGTGGTAGATGGGGTGCGAATAAGGCAGCTCAACAAACTCGAGCTCCGGAAATACCTTCTTCATTTCGGGCCGAATGTACTTGTCGAGCCCGTAGTTGTCGTCGATGTGCAGGAAACCGCCACCGGTTAGGTAACGGCGTAGGTTTTTGGCCTCGGCATCGGTGAAAACGATGTTGCCGTGACCCGTTAAGTGCACAAAGGGGTACTGCAGCAGTTCGCGCGAGCCGGGCTCCACGGTGGCTTCTTCGGGGGCAATGTTGGTTTTGAGCACCTGATTGCAGAACCGGATGAGGTTGGGCAACGAGGTTTTGTTGCCGTACCAGTCGCCGCCGCCGCCGTACTGCAGGCGCGCAATTTGGAAACTGTACGACGGCCCGGCGGCCGTGGCGGGCCACAGCAGCACCAGCGCAAGCAAAAGGCGGAAAATCGATTTCATACGGCAGGCAGGTATAGGCAGCAGAATTGCTTCGGAGTACTAAACGAATGTAGCTGGCCTGCCGATCGTTCCGTGCGGCCCAATGGCCTAGGCCAGCTCGTGGGCAACGTGTACGGTGTGGCACGCCGCCAAAGCAGCCGTTTCGGTGCGCAGGCGCGTGTGCCCCAGCGTAACCGGCCGGATGCCCCGACCTAGGGCCAACTCAATTTCCTCCGGGGTAAAGTCGCCCTCGGGCCCGATAAGGATGCAGCAGCGGTTGCCGGCCGCGGCCACCTGCGCCAGCGAAATCCGCTCGCCCTCGGCCAGGTGCGCAATAAACGTGGTAGCTGGGTCGAGGCTGTGCACGAAGGTGGCAAAGTCGGTCAGCTCGTCTAGTTGCGGCAGCCACGCCTGGCCCGATTGCTTCAGGGCGCTTACGGCAATGCGCTCCAGCCGCTCCAGCTTCAGCTCACGCCGCTCCGAGCGCGCGCACCGCATAAACGAAAGCCGATCGATGCCCACTTCCGTCGCCTTTTCCACTAGCCACTCCATGCGGTCGAGGTTTTTGGTGGGGGCCACGGCCACGTGCACCTGGTAGGCGCGGCGGGGCACTTGCTGCTGCTGCACAATGCGCAGTTGGCAGCGTTTGGCTTCGGCCTCGGCCACCTCGGCCTGGTAAATGCTGCCCGCTCCGTCAATTAACTCCACGGCGTCGCCCTCGCGCAGGCGCAACACGCGCACGGCGTGCTTGCTTTCGTCTTCGGGCAGGGTGTAGGTGTTGCCGCCGCTGAGGCCGGGTGCAAAAAACGTGTGGGGCATAAGGCAAGGATGGAGCCGCTACCAGAGGGCCGCGTAAGTGCTGCGCGGGTTAATCAAGGGCGTTGTTCAGTACTTCGGCTAGGCGCAAGCCCGCTTGGCCGAGGCGCAGGCGTACGTCCTCGATGCGGGTGTTGTAGTACTGGTCGTCGAGCACGGTGCCGGGCAACGCCTCGGCGTAGAGCTTGGTGCTCAGCTGGTACGACTGAAAAAACCACTGCTCCATGGGGGCTTGCCGCCAAATTTTGGCTTGCTTTTTATCGGGCTGCCCGAGGTTGGTGGCCATTTGCTGGTACGACAGGCCCTGCACGTTGAGCAGGCCGCTGTCCCAGAGGCGGTGCAGGTTGGTGCCTTCGCCCCGAAACTGCAGCTGAATTTCGTTGCCGCCCTTGTCTTCGGCCCGGCTGATGTGCATGGGCTGGTGCAAGTCGCCCACGATGTGCACCACAAACTTTAGGGCAATCAGGCGTTTTTCCTGCGGCTGTTTTTTATCGGCCAACAGCCGGATGTTTTCGTTGAGGGCCTGGTAGGCGTTGGGTTCGGTTTTGGCCTTCAGCTGCTGGTTGAAAGCCGGAAACTCCAGACCCAGGGGTAGGTTTACAAAATGCCAGGGGGCGGTGCTCCGGTACTCGGGCGTGTTGCGCACTTCGTCGGCCCACGTCGATACGTCGGCTAGGGTTTGGGTGCCCAACAACTGCTTTACCTGGCGCTCGGCTTTGCGCGAGAGGTAGCGCTCAGCAATTTTTCCGACGGTTCGGTGGCCTTCGCCCCCCCAGGCCAGCACCTGAAGCGGACTTAACAAAAAACACAAAGCAAAGGCAGGCAGGCAACGCATATTGGGGCTGATGGGGGTGGGAAGAGCAGGATGAAATGAATCTGCAAAGCACGCATAAATCGGCCGGATTCTATAACGGCCCGCGTGCGCCTAGGGGCTGGGCCGGCAAAGCCTGCTGAGCAGCTGTGGGTTGCGGCGCAGCCGAGCGGGCTCAGCAGCGGCATCATTTAGTTGTATCGAAGCCGCGGCGGGTGCGTACAGATGAATTTGTGTCCCATTCTTTAACCCACACCCAATGACACCCAAACTTAAAAAGCTCAAAAACCAAGTCATTGTCATAACGGGCGCTTCGTCGGGCATCGGGCTGGTTACGGCTCGCATGGCGGCCAAAAAAGGCGCTAAGCTGGTGCTGGCCGCCCGCAGCGAAGAGGCCCTGCGCCGGCTGGTAGCCGAAATTCAGCAGGAAGGAGGCGAAGCCACTTACCTGGCCATCGACGTAAGCGAGCCGACGGCCGCCCGCGCCATTGCCGAAAAGGCGTTGGCTACGTTCGGCGGCTTCGATACCTGGATCAACAACGCCGGCGTAAGCATTTACGGCAAGGTGGAGGAGGTACCCATGGAGGACATGCGGCAGCTTTTTGAGGTGAATTTCTGGGGACTGGTGCACGGCTCGCTCGAGGCTGCCAAACACCTCAAGCAAAAGGGCGGCGCCATCATCAACGTGGGCAGCATATTGTCCGATGTAACGGCCATTCTGCAAACCATTTACTCGGCTAGCAAGCACGCCGTGAAGGGCTTTACCGACGGGCTGCGCATGGAGCTGGAAATGGACGGTGCCCCCGTGGCGGTTACGCTTATCCAGCCCGCGGCCATCGATACGCCGTACCCCGTGCACGCCAAAAACTACATGGAGCGCGAAGCCAAGCACGCCCCGCCCGCTTACGCCCCCGAAACGGTGGCCCGCGCCATTTTGTACGCTTGCACGCACTCTGAGCGCAGCATCGTGGTAGGCGGTGGCGGCCGCGCCTTCATCAGCATGGAGCAATGGACGCCGCGCCTGCTCGATAAGTTTATGGAAACCGCGTTTGTGAAGCAGGAGAAGGCCGACTACGCGCCGCGCCCCCTGCACCAAAACGCCCTCGACAAGCCCATGGGCAACCTGGAGGAGCGCGGCAACTACCCCGGCCACACCCGCGAAACCAGCTTTTACACCCAGGCCGTAACCAGCAAGAGCCCGGTGCTGAAAACCGCCTTGGCCGTGGGCGCCGGCCTTGCCCTGGCAACCTGGATTAGCAAGCAGCGCCAGCCCAGCGGCAACGGCTACCGCACCGTGTACCCCGAAGGGTACGACCGCACCCGCACCGCCAACCGCAGCCAGCTCGGCTCGGCCGCCACGGCCAGCAGCAGCCACGACTTCGACGGCAACAGCCACGACCACCGCTACTCCGAGGTACGCCGCGACGATTTGCCCTAAGTGCCCAGTAGCACTCGGCCCAAAGGCCACCTGCCGCAGCTGCGGCAGGTGGCCTTTTGCTTGTAGAGTAGCTTGGCAAAGTGCAGCTGTATTTGTCTGCTCATCACATGATTAGGGGATTGATGTTGGTTGGGACTTCGGGTACTTTCGCCTCGGCTTAGGCCGTGTGTAACTACTTAACCTACCGCGCTTTGATGCGCCACTTTGCCCATGTCAGTCAAAAAAACAATTGCGGTATTCGGCGCCACCGGTGCCCAGGGCGGCGGCTTAGCCCGTGCCATCCTCAACGATCCGCAGAGCGGGTTTGCGGTGCGTGCCATCACGCGCAACCCCGATTCCGATAAGGCCCGCGAACTGGCCCGCCTAGGTGCCGAGCTGGCCGCGGCCGACATCCACGACCCGCAAACCTTGGGTAGGGCACTGGCCGGCACTTACGGCGCCTTTTGTGTTACCAATTTTTGGGAGCATTTCTCGCCGGAGCGCGAGCTGCAACAGGCGCGCAACATGGCCGAAGCCACCAAAGCCGCCGGGGTGCAGCACGTTATCTGGTCGACGCTGGAGGACACGCGCCAGTGGGTGCCGCTTTCCGACAACCGCATGCCCACGCTGCAAGGCAACTACAAAGTGCCGCACTTCGATGCCAAGGGCGAAGCCAATCGCTTTTTCAGCGAGCTAGGAGTGCCCACCACGCTGCTGCTCACCAGCTTTTACTGGGAAAACTTCATCTATTTCGGCATGGGCGTGCAGCGCAACGCCGAGGGCAAGCTTGCGCTGTCGCTGCCATTGGCCGATAAAAAGATGGCTTGCATTGCCTCCGAGGACATTGGCCGCTGCGCGTACGGTATTTTCAAGCAGGGCCCAACGGCCATCGGGCAAACCATCGGCATTACCGGCGGGCTGCTCACCGGCGCTGACATGGCCCGCAGCTTCAGCCAGGCCTTGGGGCAGGAGGTGGTTTACCAAGCCGTGCCGCCCGAGGTGTACCGCGGCCTGGGTTTCCCGGGCGCCGACGACCTAGGCAACATGTTCCAGTTTTATCAGGAATTCGAAGACCACTTCGCCCAAACCCGGCGCGAGGAGGTGGCCCGGCAGCTGAACCCGGCGTTGCAGAACTTCGATCAGTGGCTGGCGCAAAACGCCGAGCGGTTGCCGGCCCTAAACCAAGTGCCCGAACCTGCCTAGGACAACCGACCTAGGGCAACCAACAAAACGCAAAAAGCCCCGCCGGCAAACGCCGGCGGGGCTTTTTTCTGTTTGAGCACCTAGGCGCTCAGGTTGTTAGGCATTGGCTACGGCCTCCACTTTCGGAGCGCCAGCCAGGATTTCTTCGTTGGCGAAGTCGGCAAACTTCTGAAAGTTGGCTACAAACTTCTCGGCCAGCGAAGCAGCCGTTTTGTCGTAGGCTTCTTTGTCGGCCCAGGTGTTGCGCGGGTCGAGGATTTCGGTGGGCACGTTCGGCACCGAGGTGGGCACCTCAACGCCGAAGATCGGGTGCTTCACAAACTCCACGTCGTTCAGTTCGCCGTTCAGGGCCGCCGTAATCATGGCGCGGGTGTAGCTCAGCTTCATGCGCGAGCCCACGCCGTACGAACCGCCCGACCAGCCGGTGTTCACCAGCCACACGTTTACGTTGGGGTGCTCTTCCATTTTCTGGCCCAGCATCTCGGCGTATTTGGTGGGGTGCAGCGGCAGGAACACCTGGCCGAAGCAAGCCGAGAACGTGGTTTGCGGCTCGGTTACGCCTACCTCAGTGCCGGCCACCTTGGCGGTGTAGCCCGACATGAAGTGGTACATAGCGTGCGACTTATCGAGCTTGCTGATGGGCGGGATTACGCCAAAGGCGTCGGCCGTCAGGAAGAAGATGTTCTTCGGAACGCCGGCTACCGAGGGCTCTACCGCGTTGTTGATGTAGTGGATGGGGTAGGCGGTGCGGGTGTTTTCCGTTACCGACTTGTTGGCGTAATCCACGGTGTGCGTGCCGGGGATAAAGCGCGTGTTCTCCACGATCGAGCCGAACTTGATGGCGTCCCAAATTTCGGGTTCCTTCTCGCGGCTCAGGTCGATAACCTTGGCGTAGCAGCCACCTTCAAAGTTGAAGATACCTGCGTTGCCGGGCATCCAGCCGTGCTCGTCGTCGCCCACGAGGCCACGGTTCGGGTCGGCCGACAGGGTGGTTTTGCCCGTGCCCGACAGGCCGAAGAAGATGGCTGTGTCGCCCTCTTGGCCCACGTTGGCCGAGCAGTGCATGGCCAGCGTGTTTTTCTCGTGGGGCAGTAGGTAGTTCAGTACGCCAAAAATGCCCTTCTTCATTTCGCCGGCGTAGCCCGTGCCGCCGATCAGGATCATCTTCTTCGAGAAGTTGAGGATGGCGAAGTTGCTCTGGCGGGTGCCGTCAACGGCTGGGTCGGCCTCGAAGCCGGGCGCGCAGATGATGCTGAAATCAGGAGTCCAGCTCGTGTCGGCGCCTTGCTCCGGGCGCAAGAACATGTTGTAGCAGAACAGGTTATGCCAAGCCAGCTCGTTTACCACGCGCAGCTTCAGCTGGTAGTCGGGGTGAGCACCGGCGTAGGCATCGCGCACGTAAATCTTCTTGTCGGCCAGGTAGGCCACCATTTTCACGTGCAGCTGATCAAATTTCTGCGCGTCAAACGGAATGTTGATGTCGCCCCACCACACCGATTCGGCGGTGCTCTCGTCCTTCACCACAAAACGGTCTTTAGGCGAGCGGCCGGTAAACTTGCCCGTGTCGGCCATCAGCGCGCCCGTGTCGGTCAGGGTGCCTTCGCCGTTTTTCAGGGCTTCTTCCACCAATTCGGCGGGGGTAAGGTTCAGGCACACCTCTTTGGCCTGGCTGATGCCCAGCGGCTGGAGGCGGTTCATTGCGGCGGTGGAAGCAGAGGTTTCCATCATAAACGCAGAGAAAAAAGGTAAAAGAAGGTGGGAATGGGAGAATATGGAGCAAAAATAGGCGAAAATCCGAAGCGCCGGCGTAGTGTTTGCGTAATAGCTGCAACGGCCTCTGAAGGCCGCTTTTACGCTGGTTGGCGCTGTTCAGTTGGGAAAATTTGTTAGATTTACCCGTAAGCCCCCAGCCCCGTACGGCTGCTGCCGGGCTTTTTTGCTTTCCCTACCATTCCTCACCAACCTTCTTCCCTCACGCTATCATGCAAGTAGCAACCGCTCAGGCGCCGCCGCCAACCCCGACGAGCTCCAAGCACCCGCCCGGCCTGTACCTGCTGTTCTTCACCGAAATGTGGGAGCGTTTCAGCTACTACGGCATGCGTGGTTTGCTGGTGCTGTATCTCACCAAAACCGTTGTGCAGGGCGGCTTGGGCATTTCCGAGGCCAGTGCCACGCTGATTTACGGCTACTTCACGGGTTTCGTGTACTTCACGCCCATCATCGGCGGCTACATCGCCGATAAATACATAGGCCAGCGCCGCGCCATTCTGATTGGCGGCGTAACCATGGCCATTGCCCAGCTCTGCCTGTTTATGCAGCCGGCCTTGTCTACCGAGGCGGCCATTTTTGGCATGCCTTGGCCCACCGCCCTAGGTTTGCTGCTGCTGATTTTGGGCAACGGCTTCTTCAAACCGAATATCTCTACCATCGTGGGCAAGCTCTACCAGCAGGGCGACCCGAAGCGCGACGCAGCCTTTACCATCTTCTACATGGGCATCAACGTAGGTGCCTTCTTTGCTCCGCTGGTGTGCGGCTACCTCGCCGAAGACCTGTTCGCCACCAAAACCGTGGTGAACGGCGTGACGGAAGTAAGCAACTACGGGTTCCGCTACGGCTTCCTGGCCGCCGGCATTGGCATGATGCTGGGCCAGTTGGCCTTTAACCTGCTTGGCAAAAAGTACCTAGGCGACGTGGGCTTGTACCCCGAGGGCAAAGGTGCCGACAACAAAACCGTTGAGAAAACCCCGCTGACGAAGGAAGAAACCGACCGCATGGCCGTGATTTTCATCATCACCCTGTTTGTGGTATTCTTCTGGGCCGGCTTCGAGCAGGCCGGTTCTTCGCTCACGCTCTACACCGATAAGTACATCAACCGCGAGGTGTTCGGCTTCCTGATTCCGACTTCGTGGTTCCAGTCGGTTAACCCGCTCTTTATCGTGGCCTTCGCGCCCGTAACGGCTGGCGTATGGCTGGCACTGGGCCGCAAGGGCCGCGACCTGAGCATCCCCGTTAAAATGGGCCTCGGCATGATCCTGCTCGGCGCGGGCTTCCTGTTCATGGTGGGTGCGGTGCTCGAGCGCGGCGGCGACGTGCAAGACACCACCGTCAAAGCCAGCATCCTCTGGCTACTCGCCACCTACTTCTTCCACACCATTGGCGAGCTATGCCTGTCGCCCATCGGGCTTTCGATGGTGTCGCGCCTGTCGCCGGTGTCGCTCACGTCCATGCTCATGGGCGTGTGGTTCCTGGCGCCTTTCGTGGCCCAGATTGCCGGCGGTTACATCGCCAAGTACGTCGAAGAACTCGGCGCCCTCACGGTGTTCGGCCTGATTGCGGGCTTTGTTATCGCGGCCGGTCTGCTGCTCATCATCATTGCCAAGAAGCTGTTCCACATGATGCACGGCCGCGGCTAATTGCCCGCGCTCTAATCATTTGCGAAGCGAAAAGCCCCGCCGAAATTTCTCGGCGGGGCTTTTTTGTGACATTGTCAGCTGTGCCTCCATAGGTCAATTCTTATCCGATATCAGCACAGCAGCTCCCAACGACCTAGGATAGATGGAGGAAAGTACCATTTCGGAGCCGCCGTACGCCCGTATGTCGGCTCCGCTGCTTTTGCTAATGGCGTAATAAGTGCCTGAAGTGCGGATCACACGCAAGCGTAACCGCCGCAAACAGTGCTGCACTTGGCGTACTCTGGCTCCGGAAAGTACTGCAGGCGATGTCCCCAGGAAGCCAAAAGCCCCGCCGACCTAGGGCCGACGGGGCTTGTTGGTTGGTGGCTGTTGGCTAAAAGTCAGCAGCTAACAGCCTGATCTTACATCATGCCGCCCATGCCACCCATGCCGCCCATGCCAGCAGCACCGGCGCCACCACCTTTCTCTTCTTCGGCTTCTTCCGAAATCACGCACTCGGTCGTCAGCAGCAGGCCGGCGATAGAAGCAGCGTTTTCAAGAGCGAGGCGAGTAACCTTGGTCGGGTCGAGGATACCAGCGGCCATCAGGTTTTCGTAGCGGTCTTCGCGGGCGTTGTAGCCGAAGTCGCCTTGGCCGTCGCGCACTTTCTGCACTACTACCGAGCCTTCGCCACCGGCGTTGGCCACGATGGTGCGCAGCGGAGCCTCCAGGGCCGTGCGGATGATGTTCACGCCGGTGCGCTCGTCGCTATTGATGGTGTCAACAGCTTCCAGCGAGTCCAGCGCGCGTACCAGGGCCACACCGCCGCCGGGCACCACGCCTTCCTCAACGGCGGCGCGGGTAGCGTGCAGGGCGTCGTCTACGCGGTCTTTCTTCTCCTTCATCTCAACTTCCGTCGAAGCGCCGATGTAGAGGATGGCAACACCGCCCGACAGCTTGGCCAGACGCTCTTGCAGTTTCTCTTTGTCGTAGTCCGAGGTAGTAGTCTCGATCTGAGCTTTGATCTGACCTACACGAGCCTGAATGTCCTCCGAGCGGCCGCGGCCGTTCACGATGGTCGTGTTGTCTTTGTCAACGATGATCTTCTCAGCCTGGCCGAGGTAATCCAGCGTAGCGTTGTCGAGCTTGTAGCCGCGCTCTTCCGAGATAACCGTGCCGCCGGTGAGGGCAGCAATGTCCTCGAGCATGGCCTTGCGACGGTCGCCGAAGCCAGGAGCCTTCACGGCAGCGATTTTCAGCGAGCCGCGCAGCTTGTTAACTACCAGCGTAGCCAGGGCCTCGCCGTCAACGTCTTCGGCGATGATCAGCAGGGGCTTGCCGGTTTGCACCACTTGCTCCAGCACGGGCAGGAGCTCCTTCATGGTGCTTACTTTCTTGTCGTAGATGAGGATGAAGGGCGAGTCGAGCTCGGCTTCCATTTTCTCAGCATTCGTCACGAAGTACGGCGACAGGTAGCCGCGGTCGAACTGCATGCCTTCCACCGTCTTCACTTCGGTTTCGGTGCCGCGAGCTTCTTCAACCGTGATAACGCCTTCCTTGCCAACCTTATCCATGGCGTTGGCAATCATCTGGCCGATTTCGGTGTCGTTGTTAGCCGAAATGGTGCCTACCTGAGCAATTTCCGAAGAGTTTTCGATCTTCTTCGATTGCTGCTTCAGGTTAGCCACAACAGCCAGCACAGCCTTATCGATGCCACGCTTCAGGTCCATCGGGTTGGCACCGGCGGCTACGTTCTTCAAGCCAGCGCGGTAAATGGCCTGGGCCAGTACGGTGGCGGTGGTGGTGCCGTCGCCGGCTTGGTCAGCGGTTTTCGAGGCAACCTCTTTTACCAGCTGAGCACCCATGTTCTCGATCGGGTCCTTCAGCTCGATTTCTTTCGCTACGGTTACACCGTCTTTGGTGATGCTCGGAGCGCCGAACTTCTTGTCGATAACCACGTTGCGGCCTTTCGGACCAAGGGTTACTTTAACGGCGTTAGCCAGTTTATCTACGCCGGCTACCAGCTTGTTGCGGCCTTCGATGTCGAATTGAACGAGTTTAGCTGCCATAGGGCTTTGCTACGATTTTGGGCTGAAAGGGGAAACTTACAGGATGGCGAGGATGTCCGATTCGCGCATGATCAGGTAGTCCTGACCATCAACGGTAATCTCGGTGCCGGCGTACTTGCCGTACAATACTTGGTCGCCTACCGATACCTGCGGCTTAACCAAGGTGCCATTGTCGGCCACTTTGCCTTCGCCTACGGCCACCACTTCGCCGCGCTGCGGCTTTTCTTTGGCCGTATCGGGGATGATGATGCCCGACTTGGTTTTTTCTTCGGCGGCGGCCGGTGCGATAATCACTCGGTCGGCCAGCGGTTTGATGCTAACAGCCATACTGCTGGTTTTGGTTGAACGGTACGATGAATTGAAAAACGACTTCAAGGGAGTCGGCAGCGGCAGGACACTTCTTGTGCCAGCTTGCCAAAAACTGACAGATTGATCGACCTAGGGAACTTTTTTCCGGGTTTTGCCACCCAATCTGACAAACTTGACAGGGTAGTGGCATACGCGGCGGCCGCAAGTATAGCCAACTAAACCGGGTAAAAAACAACCGGCGGCTTTTCGCTGCTGCGAAAAGCCGCCGGTATCAGGGCCTGGGGCGGGGGTTATTGCGCGGGAGCCGGAGCAGGTTGCTGCTGAGCCGGGGCCGGGGCTGTCTGCGCGGGTGCTGCTGCGCCCGGAGCGCCCGGTACCGGAGTTGCCGGCGCGGTGGGCGGGGTAGCAGGCAAGCGGGTTTCGAGCGCCTTTTGTTGGTTGATGCTGCGCACCGGACCCGTGGATTCGTTGCTGAGCAGGGCGTGCGAGCTGAGTGACAGCACGATGAGGGCAATGGCAAAGCCCCAGGTGAGGCGCTCCAGCAAGTCGCCGGTGCGCTTAACGCCCATTAGTTGGGCTGTGCCACCGGCCGAAAAGCCGCCGGCCAAACCGCCGCCCTTGGAGTTTTGGGCCAGCACCACCAGGGCCAGCAACACGCATACAATGAGGGCAAGTACGATAATAGCGGTGTACATCTATTCCGTCTGTTGGTTCAGTAAGTCAATTTGAGCGGCAAAATACGCCTTTTTTTCGGGTTGGCGTTGCATCAGCTGCTCGTAAATCTCGATTGCACGCGCGGTTTTGCCTTGTTTCGCCATGATTTTGGCCAAGCTCTCCGAGGCCAAGCTAGGCGGCGCGCTAGTGCTGCGCACCGAGAGGTCGGCTTGGGGCTCGGCCGTAACGGGCGGGCGCGCCGTTGCGGTTTTAATGCGCGGCTGGCTGCGCAAAAACCGCTCAATGAGCATCAACGACGAAGGCAGCGCTGCCACCGACGGCCGGTGGGCGGCTACGTGAGCCAGGTGCACGGCATCGGGGTGCCAGCTTTCCGAAAGGGGCAGGTCGTGGGTTAGCTCGGCGTTGCGCAGGGTAAGCGCATAGCCGAGCCGGCTGCCGGCCGCAACGGCGTAGCCCAGTTGCTCATCGGAGCGCAGGGGCGGAACGGCGGCGGTTTTCGGTTCGTCGTCGTTAGCGCCTGGCAACTGGTACACTGGCTCTTGTTCGCCTGCCTCAGCCAAACCAAACTCAAACCGCGAGCTGCCTGCTTCTGCGGGCGGGCGTATGGGCGGTGCTACTGCCGGCAACTCATCGGGCACCGATGGGGTGAGGCCCAAGGTTGCGGCAGCAAGCGCGGGGGCGGTTTCCGCGGCCTGCGCGGCAGCCGCATCAGCAAGCGTCGGCAGGGCAGCGAACGTTTCGGCGGCGGCAGGCTCGGGTACCAACGCTGGCTGCTGGCCAAGTGAGGTAGCTTCTTTTGTGGATTCCTGCGATGGCTGCTCAATTACATTCTCGGTAACTGCTTCTGCTTCCGGCGTTTGGGCAGGCTCAGCGGAGGGCAGCTCCCTAACGGGCAGCTCGGCGGGCTCACCTAGGGCCTGCGCAGGCTGCGCATCAGCTTCGGGTGCTGGTTCATTCGCAATGGTTTCGGTAGCAGCGGCAGGCATTTCGGCCGGCTCCGTTGCCGCTGGTTCGGCAACCACATCAGCATCAGCAGCTAGCGTATCCGCAGTTGCCACGAGGGTTTCAACGGGTAACTCCTGTACTGGCTCCGATGCAGCCATCTCCATCGATTCAATGGTGTCAACCGTTTGGCCTTGAGCCGTTAAGGCTACCTCGTTGACTGCCGAATGAGGTGGCGTACCTGCAGCACCTAGGCCCGATGCAGCTGGAGTTTCGATCAGCAAGCGCAGCAACTCGCGGTCGGCGGCGTAGGTGGCGGCGCGGCGCAGGCGCTGGCCGGCCAGCATGCTGCCGCGGTCGTGG
Organism: Hymenobacter oligotrophus; assembly: GCF_003574965.1. Classification (NCBI taxonomy): domain Bacteria; kingdom Pseudomonadati; phylum Bacteroidota; class Cytophagia; order Cytophagales; family Hymenobacteraceae; genus Hymenobacter; species Hymenobacter oligotrophus. Next base: position 905,990 of record NZ_CP032317.1, read on the forward strand.
GCGGCTTTGGCCAACAGCAGGTGTGCCGTTTGGCAGTACGGAAAAGCCGTAGCCAACTGCTCCAACTCACGAACTTCGGCTTCGGAAATGCCGGTTACGTTGTCCAGAATGTGCAGCAGCGAGGCGCGATTCATTGGATGAGGCTAGGTGCAGAAATAGGTAAGCGGCTACTAATCAGGAGGCGGATAAGCCAAGTGCCAGCACGACGGCGCCTCGACTGATCATCCGAACCACAACAATACAGCAATTTGGGCAGTAAAGCACGCCTGCGAGCGGCCTTACCAGTTGGCAACCGATTTGTTGAACACGTCGGTGATGATACGGTCGGTGATGCGCCGGTTGGCCGTGGGGTCGTTTACAATGGTTGTCACGTTCTCGGTGGCGGCAAAGTCGGCATTGCTCTGAAACGTCTGCTCAAAGTCCTGCTTGGGGTCTTTGGTATTGGTAAACTTCACCCGCACCTGTATGGTAAGCCGGTTGATGCCGGCGCGGTCTTGCCCGTCGGTGCTCTGAATGGCCGCCGGCGCGAAATCGTACGCAACCACTTGGCCTTCAAACTGCAAGTCGCCGTCGCGCGGTACTAGTTTGAGCGTGGTGTTGCGCTGGAAGTAGTCTTTGAAATCTTCCGTCAGTCGTTGCGACAGAAAGGAGGGGCCGTTGGCGGCGTTGTTTTGCAGGGTGCCCACTGAGAACGTCTTCACCGAGGGGTCGATGTTGGTGCCAGTAAAGGAGTACACCCCGCAGCCTGCCAGCGGCAGCAGCGCCAGTAGCATGCCCACCAAAAAACCGAAACGGCGCAGGCGCGCCAGCTTACTCCAGATCATACTGCTTGAGTTTGCGGTACAGGGTGCGCTCCGAAATGCCAAGGTCTTGGGCGGCGTACTTGCGCTTGTTGTGGTGCTTTTTTAACGCCTTGATAATCATTTCCTTTTCCTTGGCTTCCAGCGACAAGCTTTCTTCCTCGGTTTCGTGCGTGATGTCTTCCACCCGCTGCAGATCGTCTTCTTCGTCGAAATCGGCGGCAGGCTGGGCGTTGATGATGAACGACTCGTTGGGCTCGGCGGCCGACCGACCTAGGCGCGGACCGGCGTCGTAGGGAGCCACGCTGAGGTTCGTAAACAAGTGGCTGTTTTGGCGTACCAGCTCTTGGGCCTGCCCGGCGTCGCCGCGGGCCGAGCCGGCTGCCATTTCCAGCACCAACCGCTTCAGGTCGGTCATGTCGCGGCGCATGTCAAACAGCACCTTGTACAGCAGTTCGCGCTCCGATACCCCCTGCGGGGCAGTGCCATCGGCGGTGGCACCTAGGAGCATGGGCAGGCTAGAGGACTGCTCTTGCGGCAGGTACTGGCGCAGGCGGCGGGCGTCTACCTCGCGGTCCATTTCCAGCACCGACATCTGCTCGGCTATGTTCTTGAGCTGGCGAATGTTGCCCGGAAACCGGAAGCGCTGCAGCTCCTGCACTGCCTCGGGCAGCAGGGTGATGGGCTTCACGCGGTAGCGCTCGGCAAAATCGGTGGCGAACTTGCGGAACAGCAGGTAGATATCGTCGCCCCGTTCGCGCAGCGGCGGAACCGTAATCGGCACCGTGTTCAGGCGGTAGTACAGGTCTTCGCGAAAACGCCCTTCGCTCACGGCGTTCAGCAGATTTACGTTGGTAGCGGCCACCACACGCACGTCTGTCTTCTGCACTTTGGAAGAGCCCACGCGAATAAACTCGCCGTTTTCGAGCACGCGCAGCAAACGCGCCTGCGTGCCCAGGGGCATCTCGCCGATTTCGTCGAGGAAAATGGTGCCGCCGTTGGTTACTTCGAAATAGCCTTTACGGGCTTCCGAAGCTCCTGTAAACGAGCCTTTTTCGTGGCCAAACAGCTCCGAGTCAATTGTGCCTTCCGGGATGGCGCCGCAGTTTACGGCAATAAATTGCCCGTGCTTGCGCGGCGACAAGGCATGGATGATCTTGGAAAATGACTCCTTACCCGAGCCGCTTTCGCCCGTAATCAGCACCGTCATATCGGTTGGAGCCACCTGAGCCGCCACTTGAATGGCGTAGTTCAACGTGGACGCATTGCCGATAATGCCGAAGCGTTGTTTGATACTCTGTATTTCGGAAGGGGTCAAATCGAAGTAGGTTTTCGTGTGGTAGACGAAAAGCGGCAAGAATTATTTTGAGCGGAGCTGAAAAACGCTGTCATCCCGGCGAAGAAAGAACCTAGGGCCAAGTAGCCATCAGGCTACGGGGTGAGTTTCTTTTCTTCGCCGGGACGAGGAAGCAGGCGTTTTATTCCACTGCATCGCCAAGCAGTGTGGTGCTAGTGCACTCCCTCACGAATACGTTCACGTAATCGCCCTGCTTGTAGTGCTTACGCGGGAAGATGACCACCTTGTTCTGGTCGTTGCGGCCGCTTAGGTGCTCACTGCTGCGCTTCGAAACGCCCTCAACCAACACGCGGTGCACTTTGCCCACGGCCATTTGGCTGCGGATAAGCGAGTGTTGCTGCTGGCGGGCAATGATTTCGCTGAGGCGGCGCTTTTTTACGTCCAGCGGAATGTCGTCCTCAATTTTACGCGCGGCCAGCGTGCCCGGGCGCTCCGAGTAGAAGAACATGTAGGCCATGTCGTACTGCACGTGGTCCATCAGGCTCAGGGTTTCCTGGTGCTCTTCCTCGGTTTCGGAGCAAAAGCCGGCAATCATGTCGGTCGAGATGCCGCAGTCGACCCCTAGGATGCGCCGGATGGCAGCCACGCGGTCGAGGTACCACTCACGATCGTAGGTGCGGTTCATCAGCTTGAGCACGCGCGAGTTACCGCTTTGGGCTGGCAAGTGAATGTAGTTGCACACGTTGTCGTAGCGGGCCATGGTGTGCAGCACCTCGTCGGTAATGTCTTTGGGGTGCGAGGTAGAGAAACGCACGCGTAGTTCGGGACTTACCAAGGCAACGCGCTCGAGCAGTTGGGCGAAGTTTACGAACTCCGAGCCGTCCTCCGATTGCCACTTGTAACTATCTACGTTTTGGCCCAGTAGCGTTACTTCCTTATAGCCTTTGTTGAAGAGGTCTTGCGCCTCTTGCACCACGCTGTGAGCGTCGCGGCTACGCTCGCGGCCGCGGGTAAAAGGCACCACGCAGAAAGAGCACATGTTGTCGCAGCCGCGCATGATGCTGATGAAAGCCGTGATGCCGTTCGAGTTCAGGCGCACGGGCGTAATGTCGGCGTACGTTTCGTCGCGGCTCAGCAGCACATTCACGGCCCGTTGGCCGCCGTCAACTTCTTTGATCAGGCGGGGCAGGTCGCGGTACGCATCGGGGCCTACTACCAGGTCCACGATCTGCTCTTCTTCCAAAAACTTGCTTTTCAGGCGCTCGGCCATGCAGCCCAGCACGCCTACCAGCAAACCGGGGCGGCGGCGTTTGTGCGCGTTTATTTCTTTGAGGCGCTGGCGTACGGTTATTTCGGCCTTCTCACGAATGGAGCAGGTGTTTAGCAGTACCAAATCGGCCTCGGCCAGCTCCGCGGTCGTGTCGAAGCCCTCGTCGTAGAGGATGCTCGATACGATTTCGGAGTCGGAGTAGTTCATCTGGCAGCCGTAGCTCTCGATGTACAACCGGCGCTGACGGCCCGTGTGCGTCGGTTCGCTCACGCGCACGTCGGCAGGCAGTTGCTCGGCGGCCGGGGCAGCGGCCTTGTCCAGAAAATCAAGCGTAAGGATGGGTTGAGACATGGCCTCGGAAAAATCAGCGTAAGGATGGCAAAGGTACGCTTTACCAGCCAAAAATGACAGTTTGGCAGTCGAGCAAAATCATGAGCCCAGCAAGCGCTAGGCTTGCGTGCTGAACGCATTCAGGTTTATGAAGGGCCGCACGAGAATCAGCAAAATCGCGTTTGGTCGACAGGAATCGTTGCTAATCAAGGCCAATGCCCTGAGGTGCGTTCAGCAAAATATCCGGCAGCGGCCTAGGTTAACCTAACGCGTAGAGTGGGGAGCCTGCGTGCTGCCAGCTCATTGTTTTATGAACGCACCTAGCAAATGCCTAAACCTTGGCTAAGCGCTGATGTGCGTTTCGAGCACTTCGAGCATGGCCTGAGCCTTCAACAGGCATTCTTGGTACTCGCGTTGGGGGTCGGAGTCATAGGTGATAGCCGAGCCGACCTGGAAACTGAGGTAGCCGGTATCGGCCCGGTATTGCAACGAGCGGATAACCACGTTGAAATCGAAGTCGCCGTTGGGCCATACGTAGCCAATGCTGCCGCTGTAGAGGCCACGGCGGGCGCGCTCGTACTGCTCGATCAGCTGCATGGCCCGCACTTTGGGGGCGCCCGTCATGGAGCCCATCGGAAAAGTAGCGCGCAGTACTTCGGCGAGCGTAGTGCCGGGCTGCAACTGGCTTTGCACCGTCGAAATCATCTGCCACACGTGCCGGAAAGGGTACAGCCCAAACAGCTCGGGCACTTGCACGCTGCCGGGCCGGCTTACCCGCGACAGGTCGTTGCGCACCAAATCCACGATCATCAGGTTTTCGGCTCGTTCCTTTTCGTCGTGCAACAGCTGCTGCCGTTGTGCATCGTCGGCCTTGGCGGTTTGCCCGCGCCGGATCGTGCCCTTAATAGGTTGGGAGAGCAACGTGGAGCCGTCGCGGCGCAAAAACCGCTCGGGCGAGGCGCACAGCAGGTGCCTGTCGTGCCATTTGTAAAAGCCCGCAAAAGGCGTTGGCGAAGCTTGCTGCAAGTGCAAAAAAGCATCGACAGGCGACAACGCAACTCCTTCGGCGTAAAATTCCTGACAAAGGTTCAGCTCGTACACCTCGCCGTTCAGGATGTCTTCGCGCACGGCTTGCACGGCCCCTAGGTAATCGGGTTGGCTAAGCCGCGGCAGCAACGGTGGTACGATGGCCATCGGCGCCGCCGCAAGCGTTTGCTCGTCGATTTCCGCCAGGTCGGCCTCGGTACAGCCGTGCATCTCAACGGTGCCATTGGGGTGCCAGCGGAGCCATTTGCTGGGCCGGAAGAAGTGCAGCTCGGGCCACTGCAAACCGTCGGGGTGTTGGCTGCGCAGCAACGGCTCGATGTCGTTTTTCAGATCGTAAGTAAGCAGACCAAAGCACGGTGCATCGGTGGCGTTTTGCTGCATCCACGCGTCCAATTCGGCCAGCGAATCAACGGCCGCATCGGCTTCGGTGCCCACGGCCAGCAACTGCGCAAATGGTCCGCCGGGGCAAGGGCTGTCGGCTGCTGGCACCAAGTAGGCGCAGTACGGGTAGCGCGCGGCCCAGCGCAACGCCTTGGCAGGGGGGATGTTAAGAACCGACATGCAAGCAAACGCGCGCTTATTTTAAACCGGCCAGGGCAACCTTTGCCTTGGCGTCGGTGCTGGTTTTGTACTCGTGTTTGTGGTAACCTAGGGCTTTCTGAAAGTAGGCCTTGGCTTGGGCAAGTTGGCCAGCCTGCTGGCTGAGGTAGCCCATTTGCAAGGCTGCCTGCGGGGCGAAATAATAGGGTGCGGTGCCGCTTAGGGCAATGGTTCGGGTGTAAAAAAGGCGAGCCGAATCGAGTCGGCCTAAGCCGTGGTACGCCCGGGCCCGCCGATACGGTTCCTCTAACCGGTCGCGCAAGGGGGTAGCAGCGGCGGCCCGAAAAGCGCGCAACGTGGCCAGCGCCGGCCGAAAGTAGCCGCCGTCGAGTTGCAGGCGCGCTTGGGTAAGCACAGGGTTCAGGGGTACGCGGTCGTCAACGAAGCGCTGGGCGTAACGGTCTTCCTCCACTACGGTTTCGCCCGTGCCGGCAATTTGCCTGCGGCACTGCTCGGCCGCTGGCGCGTTGCCGGCGAGCCAATGCGCCAAATACATCTTAAACCAAGCATCCTTACGGTAATGCACCCCGCGGTACTCCTTGATAAACTGCTGATTAGCGCGTACAGAAGCGGCGTACTGGCCTTGGTAAAGAAGTAGGTCGGCGGCCATATGGTGGAGGTACGGCACCGGTTGGTAAGCGGCGCCAACGGGGCGGGCGCGGTACGCAGCCAAGGCTTGGTCGGCGTGGTGCAGCTTTTTCTGAACCGACATTACCAAGTAGCTGAACAGGAGGTTGTCGGGCTGGGCGCGGGCCAGGCGGGTGGTTAGGGCCTCGGCCTCGGCATCGGCGCCGTAATACGTTTGCCGAATCAGGCCCCGTAAAATTGCGGCCTCCGTTTGAAAATCGTTGGGGCGTTCGGCAGCGTTGCCTAGGTGCCGCAAGCCGGCGGCGGTATTGCCAGGCAAGCCCAGCAGGTTGAGAAACCACCGGTAGCCCTCGGGCACCGAGCCGATCAGGAACTGACAAAGCCCCAGCGTTTTTTGGGTGGGCAGGTGGCCGGGCCAGCGTTTGGCGTTTTGTTGCACCTGCAAATAAGCCTGCCGCAGGCTCCAGGCGCCTTGCAGCTCGTGCTCGAACATGATTTGTGCCGCGGCCTGGTGCAGGCGCACCTCGGCGCGGGCGTAGTCGCGCAGGGCCGTGGGGGGCAGCTTGTCCAACGCCGCAATGCAGCGGTTTTGCGCTTCGATAAGGGCCCCGTAGCGCGAGCCGTCCTGGCTCACGGCCAATTCGGTAAAACCAATGGCTGCATCCACGAGCAGGGTGCCGGGGTGCCGCGGTTGCTGGCGCAACTCGGCGCCGATAATGCTCCGCGCTGCCGGAATTCGCAGCTTAAACAGCTCGGCGTACGCACGCCGGCTGGTGGCTGATAACTCATCGGAACTGCCGGCGATGGGCGTTGTAGCCGTAGCGGGCAGCGGTGCGGCGCTGTCTTGCTGCTGCCGGGCCCGTGCCGAGCAGGTACGACCTAGGGCCGAAATCGGGTTAGTAGCCAAGCCGACTACGAGGCAAAGCACCACCAGCACTTGCCTGCCCAAACCCCACCTTGCCCTGGCAACTATTCGCATTACGCTAATAAAAAAGGAACGACGCAGTGTCGTTCCTTTTTCTGAAAACGCGGAAAAAACCTAGGCGTTGCGGCTTTCTACGTCGGCCAAGATACGGCCGCAGTGCTCGCACACGATGATTTTTTTGTGGGCAATGATGTCGGCCTGGCGCTGGGGCGGCACGGTGTTAAAGCAACCGCCGCACGCATCGCGCTTCACCATTACCACGGCCAAGCCGTTGCGGGCGTTGCCGCGGATGCGGCTGTAAGCCGACAGCAGACGGTCTTCAACGGGTTGGGCGGCGGTGTCGCGCTCGGTCATGAGCTTTTGCTCATCGGCTTCGCTTTCGCCAACGATTACCTGCAGCTCGGCCTGCTTGTTTACAAGGTCCTTGCGGCGCTCTTCGAGGCGCTGCTTGGTGCCCCCGATTTCGACGTTCTTCTGGTCGATCTGGTACTGGGCCTCGCGTACTTTCTTTTCCGAAATCTGAATTTCCAGCTTCTGCAGCTCGATTTCCTTGGCAATGGCCTCGTACTCGCGGTTGTTGCGAACGTTCTGCTGCTGGTCTTCGTAGCGGCGAATCAGCACTTCGGCATCCTTGGCGGCTTGCTTGCGGGCTTTGATCTGCTCGTTTAGGGCAGCAACTTCTTCGTCGAATTTGGCCACGCGCACCTCGTAACCGGCAATTTCGTCTTCCAGGTCGCGCACTTCTTCCGGCAGGTCGCCGCGCACACGCCGAATCTCATCGAGTTGCGAATCGATGCGCTGGAGGTTAAGAAGGGCTTCCAGTTTGCTGGCTACGGTGATATCCGAAGCGGAGTTAGAAATCATAGCGAACAGGGTTCGTGGGGGTCTCTGCTAACAAGACCGCAAAAGTACGCGCAAATTTTTCCGTAAGCAATTCTCGAAACAGTTCGCCCGTGTACTGCTCGCTTTCGTAGTGCCCCACGTCGCAGAGCATGAGCCGGCCTTCTGGGGCAAAAAACTCGTGGTACTTGATGTCGCCGGTAACGTAGGCATGGGCGCCGGCCGCTACGGCTTTCTTGGTCAGAAAAGAACCCGCTCCGCCGCACAAGGCCACTTTTTGAATGACGCCGGAATACTCAGTGTGCTTTACTACAGGCACTTGTAGCCGCTCGCGCAGCAGCCGCAAAAAGTCCTTAGCCGACAAGGGTTCGGGCAGTTCGCCCACCATGCCGGAGCCCACGTCCTGGTTTAGGTTTTCGAGTTTTACCAGCTCGTAGGCCACTTCCTCGTAGGGATGCGCCTGGCGCAAGGCGCCAAGGGCTTTGTGCTGCAAGTGCAGGGGCAGGAGCACTTCCACGCGCTGCTCGGGGGCGGTTTGGGGCTGGCCAACGGTGCCTTCGAAGGGATTGGTGCCGGGCCCCGGCGTGTAGGTACCGATTCCATCGAGGCGAAAGCTGCAGTCGTGGTAGTCACCAATTTGGCCGGCGCCGGCAGCGTACAGGGCCTGCAGCACGGTTTGGGTATGGGTGGCAGGCACGTAGGTTATCAGCTTAGCCAACAACCCCGTTTTGGGCTCCAGCACGCGCAGGTTGTGCAAGCCCAGCTTTTCGCCCAGCCTGCGGCTTACGCCGTGGCGCACGTTGTCGAGGTTGGTGTGGGCGGCGTACACGGCCACGTTGAGGCGCAGGGCCCGCATAATGGTGCGCTCAACTTCAGTACTGCCGGTAAGGCGCTTAAGCGGCTGAAAAATAACGGGGTGGTGCACCACTACCACGTTGCAGCCCCGGCGTACGGCTTCGTCGATGATAGCGGGCGTGCAGTCGAGGGCAATCAGCACGCCTTGTACGGACATAAGCGGGTCGCCGCACTGCAGGCCGGCGTTGTCGTAGCTTTCCTGGTAAGGCAGCGGCGCCCAGGCTTCGAGGGCGCGGGTGAGGTCGTGGACGGTGACGGACATGGCGGCGAAGTTAAATCGACAAGTGTGTTCTCGCTGAGGTGCGCCGAGGGTTGCGCTGAGGTTCGCGGAGGTCGTCTCGGCGCACCTCAGCGAGAAACCAGTTAAATCAAGCCGGCCAGCTCGGCCGCGTACCGGGCCACAAACTCAGGCACCGCGCGGCGTTTGTATTGCATCAGGTAGCGCGGGTGGTCGAACACAAGCACGCGCTCGAACAGCTGCAGCTCTTGGTTGAGTCGCTGAAAATACTCGCCGTTGCGCCGGCCCAAACTGATGGCCACGTCGCGGCGCAACCCTAGGTCGAATTGCTGCTGAAACGCCAGCTGCAGGTGGGGCCATAAGGCATTGGTAACTGCGGACGCATCGTAGTAATTGTAATGTAACGGCGGACGCATCGTAGTAATTGTAATTTTTGCCGTCCTGCACAGAACCAGCGGATACAGCGAGCCTAGGTAAAAATGCCGGTAAAATTCCGCAGCACCTCCCAGGGCCGCCACCAATTGGTACACAAACTGGCTCGACAACTCGGCGCGGTGGGGCAGGGAGTTGGCCACGCCGCAATGCAGCTGCAGGGCGGCCGGGTCGGTAAAGGCCACGCCGGTGGTGCCCGCTCCAAAGCGCCCGGGGTTGATACCCAGCAGGGCAACCCGCGGATGGTTATTGGCATAGTAGCGCTGCCCAAAGCTGCGCAGTAGCTCGGCGGCCGGCGGTGCTTGGTAAGGGTTGTAGGCCACCACTCCGCCGGGCAAGGGCGGTGCCGCCGGAAAGCCCGTCAGAAAAGTGGTAAGGCGCGAGCCGAATGTATTGGTCGTGGTCATCAACGAATTGCATACGCAGCAGCACCTAGGGCGGACACGCCGGCCGCATTTCGCGTATTTTTGCCGCCCGCCGTTGCCGCAAGTGCTGGTGGCGGTTTTCCCTGAGCTATGCCCGGCCTCCTGACTTTGTTGCTGCTTCCGTTGAGCTGGTTGTACGCCGGCGTAGCGGCCGTGCGCAATTGGCTTTACGATACCGGGCGCTGGGCCAGCACCTCGGCCGAGGTACCGCTGATTGGCGTGGGCAACCTGCGGGTGGGTGGCACCGGAAAAACGCCCCACGTTGCCTGGGTGATAGAGCAACTGCTGGCCGCGGGCCATAAGCCGGCCATTTTGAGCCGGGGCTACGGCCGCCGCACCCGGGGTTTCCGCGTGGCCACGAGCACCGATACCGCCGCCACCATCGGCGACGAACCTTGGCAACACTTTCGGGCCTTTGCGCAGCAGGTGCCGGTGGTGGTAGACGAAGACCGGCGCCACGGCTTAGCTGAAATGCGCCGACAACTGCCCGGGCTCACGGCAGTGGTACTCGACGATGCTTACCAACACCGCCGCGTGCGGCCCAACCTCAACATCCTGCTCACCGAGCAAGCCCGGCCGTTTTGGGCCGACTACGTGCTGCCCGCCGGCCGCCTGCGCGAAAGCCGCCTAGGGGCGCGCCGCGCCGATGTCGTCATCATCACCAAATGCCCGCCCGAGTGGCCTGCCCACGAGCAGCAAGCCGCCGCGGCCCGGGTGCAGCAATACACCCGCCCCGGCGTGCCGGTGCTGTTTTCGACGTACCGTTACGGTGAGCCCACGGCCGTGTTTCCGGCCGAGGCGGCCCTAGGTGGCGTGGAGCCGTTGCAGCCCGTGGTGCTGCTCACGGGCATTGCCCAGCCCGAGCCGCTGCTAAGCGAGCTGCGCCGCCGCGGGTACTCCGTGCTGGCGCATCACCGGTTTGCCGATCATCACGCTTTTAGCGCCGGCGAGCTGCAGGACCTAGCCGCGGCGCTGCCGCCCGGCGCGGCCATTATTACCACCGAAAAAGATGCGGCCCGGCTGCGCGAGCCGGCCTTGCGTACCACGGTGGCATCTTTGCCGTTATTCTACGTTCCTATTCGCGTAGCATTTCTGGCCGATGGCGCTCAGCGCCTGCAGGCCATGCTCGCGCCGCCCCAGCTTACGCCCCGTGTCGTTGCCTGACGTATCCGTTATCTGCCAAACCCTGCGGCTCGGCCGCCTGAGCCTGCCACTGTTGTGGCTGCTGCTGTTGCCGCTCCTAAGCCGCGCCCAGGTGGTCGACGATTCGACGCGGGTGCTGTACGGGCCGCGCACCACCTTGGTGGTGCGCGAAGAAAACATGCTGCGCAATCAGCCCGAGGGCTCGGTTCTGGATACTACCCTAACGGGCATCCACAACAGCCGCAACTGGTACTACGACAGCACGTTTCAGCAAGACCTGGGCAATGTGGGCACCGCTTCGCGCCGCTTGCTCTGGGAAACCAATACCAATATCGGCATCCGGTACGGCCGTACGGCCTTCGATAAGTACTTCCGCAACTCGGCCAACATTCCGTACTACGATACCCGCTCGCCTTACACGTACTTCCGGTTTGTGCAGGGCGCGCAGGGCGAGCAGGTTTTTGAAGGAAGCTACAGCCGCAGCATTAAAAAAGCCGTGAACGTGGGTATTGCCTACGAACGGTTTAGCGCGAACAAACAGCTAGGGGCCGTGAGCACCCGCGAGGGGCAGGTTACGCACACGGGCGTGCTTGTTTTTGCTCGTTACCAAACCAAAAACGACCGCTACCACCTGCTCACCAACTACTACACGGCCAAGCACCGCGTGGCCGAGCAAGGCGGCATCAGGCCCGGCATAAACAGCCAAGGCGTGCAAGATTCGCTGGAACAACTGTTTGACTACGAGCAGGAAGCTGTGTGGCTAACGCAAGCCATCAACAAAGACCACCGCGACCGGTTTCACCTGGCGCACACGTACAACCTGGTGGGGCGGGGGCTTACGGCCTTTCACGTGCTCGACTGGAGCCGGCAGTACAACCGCTTTACCGACGACCGGCTGACGTTTGAGGAGGGGCGCTTGCTGTTTTACCCCGAAGCCCTTCGCGACTCGGCCCGCACCGACGACGTGAGCCTGTACCGCCAGCTCGAGAACACCGTGGGTTTTCTGGGGCGCACCAAGCTGTTGGAGTATCGCGTGTACGGCCGCCAGCGCACCGGGCGCTACACCATGGAAAGCCTAACGGCCCGGCCCGCGCCTGAGCGCAAAGTGCCCACCGTGCAAGCCGATACCACTCAAATCTTTGTGGGCGGCAACGCTGCGTTTCGCTGGAAGATTTTTCAAGTACTGCTGGCTGGCGAGTACAAACTCGTCGACGAGGCCTGGGCCCGCGGCTCGTTGCGCTTGGGGCCGCTATCGGGCGAGCTGCTGTATTCGTCGTTTGCGCCTACGCTCACGCAGCAGCGCTACTCTGGCAACCACCACCGCTGGGCCACCAACTTCGACAACACCAACGTTACGCAATTCACGGTGGCCTTCAACCAGCGCATTGGTAAGCCCACCGCGCGGGTGCAGCAGCAGCTATACGCCGCCGGGCAGCTCGTCAACGTCAACAGCTTGGTGTACTACGGCCTTCGCCCCGCGGCGTTCAACCGCCAAGACCTAGTGCCCCAGCAGCTAACCGGCGCCAATGCCAACCAACGGCTGCTCATCGGTACGCTGCGCCACCAGCTGCGCTACGGCGTGCTGCGCCTCGATAATATTGTGACGGTTACGGAAGGCGGCGACCAGGAGGGCCTGAGCATTCCGCGCGTGGTAGGCAACTCCCGCATCCTGGCCGAAGGCTTCCTGTTTCAGAAAGCGTTGTTCAGCCAAGTCGGGGTGGAGGCATACTACCAGTCGAGCTACCAGCCTTACGACTATTCGCCGGCCACGCAGCAGTTTTTTGTGCAGAACTACTTTACCTCGCGTGGGTACCCGGTGGTCGATGTGTTCGTAACGGCCGATATCAAAACTGTGTCGGTGTTCCTGAAAATGGCCTACGTCAACCAAAGCCTCGACGGCAACGATGGCTACTTCCCGACACCTTATTACACGGGCACGCCGCGCAGCTTTCAGCTAGGCCTGAAGTGGAATTTCTTCGATTAAATTATTTGCCAGATAGCAACGTAGGCCTGAGTGCCTAAACTGTTGCTTTAACAGCGTATGAGCAACCACCCTTTCGCCCAACCCTCGGCCGAGGAGGCGCACAAGCGCGAGAAAACCATCCTGAAGCTTAAGCTGAACACCGACCCTAGGTGGGTAGACATTGCTTCGAAAAACATCGGCGACATCCTCGTCGATCACGCGTATTGCGAGCAGAAAGCGGCCTCCACCGGCATTTCGCTCATCGTGAGCTACCCCGAAAAAACGCGCCTCGTGGACGAGCTAACCGAGCTGGTGGCCGAAGAGTGGAGCCACTTCGAGCGGGTGCTGCAGGAGCTGCGCAAACGCAATCTGCCCTTGGGCCGTCCGCGCCGCGACGAGTACGTGGTGGAGCTGATGAAGCACGTGCGGCGCGGCGGCGCGCGCGAGCGGCAGCTAATGGACCAGCTGCTGGTGTCGGCGCTGATTGAGGCACGGTCCTGCGAGCGGTTTAAGCTGCTATGGAAGCACATCCCCGACGCCGAGCTGAGCAAGTTTTACTACGAGCTGATGGTGTCGGAGGCCGGGCATTTCGTGGCCTACGTCGACTTAGCAAAGGAGTATTGCAACCCCCAGGAAGTAGACGCCCGTTTGCAGGAGCTGCTCAAGATCGAAGGCGAGATTGTAACCAGCCTGCCCGTGCGCGACGACCGCATGCACTAGGCGCAAATGCTTGACTCTTAAGGCTCGCCTACGTTAGTGCGCGCGTGGCTGCCTAGTTGCCTACACATTTTAGGGCCGGCGCCACCCTGCGCACGTGCCCCAGATGCCGAGCTTCCTGCGCATCTTTGCTGCCCGAAATGCTTATGCTCAACTACTGCGCCGCCAAGCAAAGCTCTGGCTGGCGAATACTACTGATTGGACTATGGCTGCTGCTGGGTCCGGGTCTGCGCGCCCTAGGTCAGCAGGCCGCGCCGGGCCCGCAGCCGGCCGATACGGTGGTAACGTCCATTACGGCGCGCCACGTGCGGGTGCCCGGCTCTACGTTTTACGTGCGCAAAACGCCCGATTACGTAGCCGAAGAGTCGTTGAACGGCTTGGTAAAGAGCAACGGCGCGTTGCTGGAGGTGCTGCGCATTCCGCAAAGTAATTTTCTGAACGTGAAGGACGTACTGGTGCAGCAGTATTTGGCCAAAGCAGGGCGCATTGGCGAGCAGCGCCAGCTGCTGTTCAACGGCTACCCTGCGGTGTTTGGCGAGGGCGAAAGCATAGAGCCCGGCAAAAGCCTGATGGTGCTGGGTTTCGGCGACACCACTTCCATCATGCTTGTGTTCGGTCTCTACGAAAACGCCGACCAGCAGTCGGCTGCCGAGCTAAAGCAAATGCTGCTCACCGGTTGGTTCGACCCTAAAGGCACCATTCCGCCGCTCGAGTTGGCGCCGTTTGTGGTGCAACTCGCGGGCACGCCTTTTCAGTTGCAGCAAGTGCGCAACGAAGGCAAGCTGTACGTGTTTGGCCCCGCAGCCAAAAGCAAAACCGAGCCATTGCCGCCGCAGTTTACTGTGCAGGTGCTGCCGCCTACGGGCTTCGAAAACCTGCGCCCCGAGTTGCAAAGCAGTGTACAGCAGCGTACCACCACCGGGGCCGTTATCAAAACCGAGGAGCGCCAAGTAAGCGCTCAGCCGGTGTTCGTATATGAAATCAGCGGGAGCAGCAGTTACCAAAACCGACGCAGCACTTTTCATCAAGTGATAAAAACCGATGGCGAAGCCACGCTCGTGTTCGACGGGGTGACATTTGGCGCGCCCGCCGCAGCCGCAGCAACGGCACCGCGCAACAAGGCTAAATCGGGCAGTAAATTAACAGCCCCTGCTGCGCCCGACTATGCCGCCGCCCTCAAAAAAATAGCCGATAGCCTGCGCATGAAGCGCTAGGCAATTGGGTTGCCGCTGTTGTTGCCAGGAGCTGCAAGGCCCCTAGGTAGCTGCGCACCGGCAACTACCTAGGGGCCTTGCAGCTCCTGGCAACGCAGGGCTTAAATTCCGGAACCCGGGCCGGCGGGCTCGTCGGCTGCGGGGTTGGAGTTTAGCAGGCCGGGTGGTACATCGAGCGCGCCGGTGTGCGGGTCAATCAGACCGTTGCGCTCATCCTCGATGTTGGTGGCCTGGGTGTACACGTCGCCGGCAATGGGGCGCTGGCGCAATTCGCGTTTGAAGTCGCGAATGCGCTGGGCGCGGTCTTCGGCATCGGCCGGGCCGCCGTAGTCAACAAAGCCGAAACCGCCCCATTCGCTCACAATCAAAGGTTTCTGACGGCCATAATAAAACGGGTCGCCCACTACCAGCGGGTTCACGGCTACCCCTTCCATTTCGCCCTGCACCATGCGGTCGAGCAGCTCGCGCCAGCGTTCCAGCTCGGGCGTGTAGAGGTGGGCAGTCAGCAAGTCCGATTTCAAGCGGCCTTCGTGCGAAATGTGGTGCCAGCCATCGTTGTCCACTACCAAAAATTGCGGGTGATGAATCTGCATGTAGTGGTACATCTCGATGATGTACTCGCGCGTAGCCGGGTTCGTGGCAATGTCCTGGCAACCCCAGTCTTCGTTGTACAGGCTCCAGATAACCACTGAGGGGTGCGACTCGATGAGGGCGAGCATGCGCAGCAACTCGGCGCGGTGGTTTTCGCGGCTGCGCGGCGTGGAGCTGTGCGGGCTCGGTACCTCTACCCACAATAGCATCCCCAGCTCGTCGGCCAGGTTGTAAATGCGCGGATCGACGCCGGCAATGTGCACGCGCACCAGGTTGCAGCCCAGCTCTTTCATGGCGTGCATGTGCCGCTGCATTTCCTCGTAGGTGGCCGTACCGGGTTGGTACAGAATGCCATCGAGGTAAATAGGCTCGTTGTTGAGGTACACATTGCGCCCTCGCGACTCAATTTTGCGCAGCCCAAAGTGCGTTTCAATTTCGGCCGTGTAGCCATCGGCGTCGATGAGCTGGGCCACCAGCCGGTACAAAGTGGGCGAGGCGTTCGACCACACTTGGGCGCCGGCCAGTTCCATCACCACGCGCTGCTGGCGTTGGCCGGCCTCGAGCTTCATGGGGTACTCGGCTTTGGCCAAGGGCTGCGCCGATTTGGCAAACCGCTCGAACACTTGCAGCCGCAGGGTGTACGGCCCAGGGTCGTGGATGCGGGTGGTGAGGTTAAAGCGCACCAATTGGTCCTCAATTACGCTATCGACGCCCACGCGGGAGCGGAGGCGGTTGCGCTCCACCATTTCGAGCCACACCGAGCGCACCGCGCCGGTATAGGTTTGGTACCAAATGCCGCCGCGCTTGTACACGTGCGACTCTTGCTTGCCCCTAGGTGTTTCGGCGTCCATGGTATCCATGATGCGCACCGTGAGGCGGTTTACCGGCCGCAGGTGCACCTCCTGCAACTCAAACGAAAACGAGGTGTACTCGCCGTAGTGCACGGTTTCGCCCTCGATGGTGGTGAGCAGGTGCCCGTTGAGCCATACGCGGGTTTCGTAGCCGCACGCGCCAAACGTGAGCTGAAACATGGAGTGCGAGCCTTCGTCGCCGCGCTCGGGCAGGGTAAATTCCCGCTCGTACCACACCACAATGCGGTCGTGCCAGGCGGCGGTGTTCTGCTGGCCCCGGGCTTCGAGTATGTGCGACTCCACCGAGCCCGGCCAACTGGCCGTAAGGTCGTACTGGTGGGCCAGGTACCAGCCTTCGCGCAAGCCAGCGTCGTCGGGGTCAATGGCAAAGCGCCATTCGCCGTCGAGGAGCAGAAAGTTGTTGGAGCGCAGTACCGCCCGGGGCAGGGGGTTGGCCGTGCGCAAGTTGCCGTTGGTGGGCGAGAAGCCGTAGTTGGTTTGCTCAGAATCCATAGGAGCGCAGTGGTTGAGCCTATTCAAACGAGTTTTCGGGCTGGCCGGATACCTTGGGCATTAAAAACAAAATACCCCGCTACGCAACAGCTAATAGCGGGGTATCAGGTAAAGCGGAGCTTGAGCCGACAACTCAGGTTTTCTGCTTTTTCTTTTTGGCTGCCGGAAACAAAATGTTGTTCAGGATAAGGCGGTAGCCGGGCGAGTTGGGGTGCAAAGCCATTTCGGTGGGCTCTTCCTCCACCAAGTGCTGGTAGTCTTCGGGGTCGTGGCCGCCGTAAAACGTCCAGGTGCCTTTGCCTAGCTCGCCGTGCATGTAGCGCACCTCGCCCGAAGCTTTGTTTTCGCCCATCACCAGCACGTCGGGCTTCACAAGGGATTTGCGGAAAGCCGTGGTCTGGCCCATAAACCCTTTCACCGTGCGGGTGTGGTTTTGGGTGAGCATGGTGGGCACCGGGTCGTTTTTGGCCGAAAACGTGAACAGCTGAAAGTAGTCGTTTTCTTCGCCTACGCCGCGCTCATACGGCTGCATATCGATGTTGGAGTACTCATACTGGTACGGGTTGCGCTCGAGCGTGAAGTCGCGAAAGGCCAACGTGCGGTTGAAGTTGAGCTTTTGCTGCGCCTGCGGGTCGGGGGCGTCGCCGTCGTACATTACGTCCACCATGTCAAGCCCTAGGCCGGCCAGGGCAATGTCGTAAGTGTCGGTGGCCGAGCACATAGCAAACAAAAAGCCTCCGCCGGCCACAAACTCCTGCATTCTGGTTACCACAGCGGCCTTCATCTGCGACACTTTGCCGAAGCCGTGGCGCTTGGCGGCTGCCTCGGCATCGCGCTGCTGCTGCTGGTACCACGGGCGGTTGCGCGACGTAGCGTAGAACTTGCCGTACTGGCCTGTAAAGTCTTCGTGGTGCAGGTGCAACCAGTCGTATTTGGTGAGCTTGCCGTCGAGCACTTCGTCGTCGTACAACTCGGTGTAAGGAATTTCGGCGTAGTTGAGCACCAAAGTCACGGCGTCGTCCCAGGGCTGTTTGCCTTTGGGCGTGTACACCGCAATTTTTGGAGCTTTTTCCAGCTTCATGAGGTCCATGTTGGCGTTGGGGTCGCCGATCTGGCTCAGGATGCCGCTGTACTGCGCATCCGACACCACTTGGTAGCTTACGCCGCGCACCGCCAGCTCTTGCTCGGCGCCTTGCACCGCCGGAAAGGCAAAGGCGCCGCCGCGGTAATTCAGCAGCCAATCTACCTCTACCTCCTTGGTCAGCAGCCAATAAGCGGCGCCGTAGGCTTTCAGGTGCTCGCGCTGCGCCTGGTCCATCGGAATCAAGATTTGGCTCGCGCGCCCAGCCAGCGGCCCTAGGTAGGCGAGCAACAACAGCGCAAAGGCAAGCAAACGACGGACGGAGAGCATGGGGTTCACAATGCAAAAGAGAGGAAAAGGCGCCGGGGCGTTGCACTACAACGGCACTTGGCGGGCCGGCGTTCCGCCCGCGCCCGAAGCGGCCCCGCGTGGGTAAGCCCACCACTACCCACCTGCCAACGCCCCTGCAGCTGGCGCCACCTAGGGCGGCGGCCTACGGCCCAAAACAAATGTAGCAAAAGGCCCTGCAGGTTTGTTGCAAAGCCGCTACCTTTCGGCGGGCTGGGTGCAGCGCATGCTGCGCTCGGGCAGGTAGCCATAATTTCTGATTTGATTGTAGGCGTCGGGCATGCATTTTCTTGAAAATATACGCGAGGCGTTTCGGTCGATTCAAAGCAACCTGCTTCGCACGGTGCTTACGGCCCTGATTGTAAGCATCGGCATTATGTCGTTGGTGGGCATTCTAACGGCCATCGACGCGATGAAGTACTCGCTGAACGCGACTTTTTCGAGCCTAGGGGCCAACTCCTTCGATATTCAGGCCAAGGGCTACAGCAACCGCTTTCGGCGGGGCGGCGTGCGCGGCAAAACCTACCCGCCTATCAGCTACTTGCAGGCGCAGCAGTACAAAGCGCAACTCGGCGACGAGGGGCGCGTGGGCATTTCGGCCTTTATTGCTGGCGCCGCCAAAGTGAAAGCCGGCAGCAAGGAAACCAACCCCAACACGCAAGTAGTGGCCGGCGACGAAAACTACCTGCTGAACCAAAATTACAACCTGGCCTCGGGGCGCAGCTTTTCGCAGCAAGAGCTCGAAAATGGGGTGAGCGTGGCCGTAATTGGGGCCGAAGTGCGCGAAAAGCTGTTCGGCAGCAACTCGGTTAATTTGGCACTGGGCAAGTACGTGTACATGCTCGGGCGGCGCTTTTTGGTGGTGGGTACCCTCGACCGCAGCGGCAGCTCGATGGGCGGCGGCGGCGCCGACCGCATCGTGCTGATTCCGCTGGAAGCCGGCAACCAGATGCCCCGCCAGCAGGCCCTCACCTACGATATCAAAACCGCCGTGCTGCAGCCCGAAAACCTGCCCTTTGCCATGGACCAAGCCCGCGGCATTATGCGCGCTGTGCGCCACGACCGCCTGGGGCAGGAGGAAAGCTTTGAAATGGAGAGCAGCGACTCGCTGGCCAACAAGCTCGATGAGCTCTCGGGCTCCCTGAAAATCGGCGGCTTCTTGGTGGGCTTTATCACGCTGTTGGGCGCCAGCATTGCCCTTATGAACATCATGATGGTTTCGGTGACGGAGCGCACCCGCGAAATCGGCATTCGCAAAGCCCTAGGTGCAACGGCCCTGCAAATCCGGCAGCAGTTCCTTATCGAGGCCATCGTTATCTGCGTGCTTGGCGGAGCGTTGGGCATCGTGCTTGGCGTGAGCATGGGCAACGCCGTGTCGTTGTTTGTGGGCGAGGGTGCCTTTCTGGTGCCGTGGCTGTGGATGATGCTGGGCCTGCTGATTTGCGTAACGGTGGGCCTGGCTTCGGGCTATTACCCCGCCAGCAAAGCCGCCAAACTCGACCCAATCGAGTCGCTGCGTTACGAGTAGTTTGCGGCCGCGCAGCGCTTATGGTGGTTTAAATGCGCGCGTATGGTAGGCCCTAAGTTGTAATTGAATTAAGGTATTACCGGGCCTTGCTTGTTACAAACCCTCGTTGCTAAGCGACCCTGGTAGCCATTGCAGGTGTGTGCCAGAGGTTGGGTTGCTTGGCAAGTTTAGCGCCTAGATAGCCGGTCAGTAGTGCCTCAGACAGGTGCATTTTTCCAACTTTTGACAAGGCCTAGGTGCCTCCTGGCAAGCTCGAAAAAAAGGCTATTGTCACCTGTTGATTTTATCGCGGAGGTAAAGCCGATGCTTGAACTTAGAGCCAACAGCAGGGAATGTCGGCTGATTATACTGACGCGTTGTTGGTGGCCACAATCCTTAACCAAAAGCTCAGGAAAGGTAGCTGCGCAGGGGAGAGAAAGTGCGCAGGCATAACTGCTGTCGAAGACCGATACCTCGGCAAGCAAATCAATACTCAGCTCCGAGGTATGTTCGAGAGCTAAAGGATGTCGTTCGACTTCAAATTTGCTTAGCCGGTTGAGTTGAGCTTGCTATTTCGTTGGTGATGGCTGAGCAGCTGCTGAAGCCGTTGGAGTTGAAGCGTATGAACAGCCTTCACAATACAGGAGTGTTCTTTCTGAGACTGCTGCAAAACGCGGCGCATGATCGGCTGGGCAAGCTTCGTTGTTTGGGTTGTTCTTGTGGGCCTCTATGCGCGTTGAGCGACTTATCGTATTTTCTCAGCCAGGAATATCATTAGCGCTGTGTTAATAATATGTTTACCAAATGAGTATATTTGTACAACATGAATGTTGATTTAACAAATGAGAATATGGCGAAAGTAGAGACTGTAGGGCAGCGTTTCAGTCACCTTATTCAAACCCTAGGTATGTCGAAGAATGCATTTGCGTTATCTCTCGACAAAACCGCAACAGTTATTCAACATATTGTAGAAGAGCGCAATAAACCTGGGTTTGACCTTTTGTGCAAAGTATTTGAGGTATATCCAAATGTATCAAAGGAGTGGTTAATGCAGGGCTTTGGCCAAATGTTTAATAACGGGGCGTTTGGCGATAATGCATCGGCTCACACAGCTGTAACCGCTGATACAACTACCAACGCAACCACGACCCCACAACCCGCTGCCGAGCCCATAAAAGCGGCTACTGCCCAAATTGCCACTAGCGACCTTGCTGCATTTACTGCACCTGACACGGTAGCTGAGCCTCCGGTATCAGAAGTGGCTTCGGCTGTTGCGCCAGAGCCCGCTGGAGTTGCCGGTGGGGCAGCTCCTGCCACAGCGCCGGTGCAAGTTGTTTCGCTAGAAGCGGCCTTGTACGCCCAGCAGCTGCAGCACCAGTTGGTACTAGCCGAAATGCGAAACCAACACCTTCAGGAGCAGCAGAAAATGCTGCAACAAATGGTAGAGATGATGAGCCGCCAGCTAAGCCGCTGATTACTTTGCCCGCCAAACCAAAGCGCCCGCTGCCAGAACTCCAGGCAGCGGGCGCTTTGGTTTTTCTCTAGGTCGGAAGGTGCTAATGATGAAATACCGGCAGTTCCGATTCTTCCACTTCCATTAGGCCAGCCGAATTTACGGCCGCGAGGCGCAGCTTCTTCAGCTCACCCACGAGCAGCGGGTCGTACTTGGCGGCCACGCGGATGTAGTTGGGAGTGTAGCCCTCAATGCGACCGTCGGGCCCTAGGTCGTCCTCAAACAGCACCTCGGTTTCGAGGCCCACGTGCTGCTCGTAGAAAAAGCGTTTTTTCTTTTCCGAAAGGCTACGCAGCTGCGTGGTGCGCTCGTGCCGTACCCGATCCTGCACGCGGCCGGGCAGGGTGGGTGCTAAGGTGTTTTCGCGCTCCGAGTACGGAAACACGTGCAGGTACGAAACGGGCAGCTCGTTCAGGAACTGGTACGTTTCCAGAAAATCAGCGTCGGTTTCGCCGGGGAAGCCCACAATTACGTCCACCCCGATGCTGGCGTGCGGCATCAGCTCCTTAATTAGCGCCACCCGGTCGGCATACAGCTCGCGGCGGTAACGACGGCGCATCAGGCCCAGGATTTTGTTGGAACCCGACTGCAGCGGAATGTGAAAGTGCGGCATGAAGCGCTTCGATTGCGCGACCGTACGCAGGATGTCGTCGGTGAGCAGGTTGGGCTCGCAGCTGCTGATGCGGAAACGCTGGATGCCTTCCACCTGGTCGAGCGCGTTTACCAGGTCGGTAAACGTTTCGAGACGCTGCCGCTCTTCGCCCTGAATGCCGAAGTCGCCTAGGTTCACGCCCGTCAGCACAATTTCCTTCACGCCGGTTGCGGCCAGCTTTTGCACGCGCTCTACCACGCTTTGTACCGAGCCCGAGCGGCTTTTGCCGCGGGCCAGCGGAATGGTGCAGAACGAGCAGGAATAGTCGCAGCCGTCCTGCACTTTCATAAAGGTGCGCGTTCGGTCGCCGAACGAGTGCGCGTCATGAAACTCCACGGCCTCCGAAATGGGCGAGGCAAACACTTGGCCCGGCTGCCCGGCCTCGGGCTTGCGGTAGGCCGTTTCGGCCAGAATCTCAGCCAGCCTGAATTTTTCGGCGGCCCCCAATACGGCGTGCACACCGGGAATTTCGGCAATTTCTTGCGGCTTAAGCTGGGCGTAGCAGCCCACAATGGTTACGTAGGCCTCGGGGTTGTGCTTAAGTGCCTGCTGTACCACCTTCCGGCATTTGCGGTCGGCGTGGTCGGTTACGGAGCAGGTATTGATGACGTAGATATCTGCCCCTTGCTCGAAAGCTACTTTCGCAAAACCCTGCTCCTCGAACTGGCGGCCCAGGGCCGAGGTTTCGGAGAAGTTGAGCTTGCAGCCCAGCGTATAAAAGGCAACGGTGCGGGTGTTCATAAGCACGCAAAGATACGTAGAAGCGACTGGTGGGGCGCTGGCGGTGCTATCAGCAGACCGGTTGGAGGACAAAAAGCTGCTGACCTCTATTTATGTTTGGCCTACCAAACGGGGAAGCATACAGCACCGTTCGCGAAACCGCTATAGTTGGCTATTTGCATTTAACAAGAATAGTATCTGATATAGAATGAGCATTTTTATCAAAAACACCACTGATAGTCAAGCTTGATCCTTCGCATTTGCCATTGATTTTAATATAAAATTTATTTTTTAATTCCTTGGTTCCAGAATAGTAAATGTGATAACCATTTTCTCCTCCTATAGAATTCATCAATTCCCTATCCTCAATAAGGGTGTTTTTTAAGTTAAATAAAAATCCAGGTGTTCTGACGAAAAGAAAATATATCGTACAAGTAAGTGCAAAAACAAAACAAATACCTATGAAAACATAGGATGATTTATTAATAAGTTCGAAAAGCTTTTTCATTTAAAACTGCTTTTATCTGCGTGACAAGTCTGCTTTGCCTTCAATTCCTCCTATGAAAGCTGCTCTCCTCCCACTTTCTGCTTCGTTTTTTTGTACAACTCCTTTGTCGGTTTTCTCAACACCAGAGCTTACGCTCTTCGAATACTTCGCGAAGCCAACTTTAGCCACAGATTGATAATTGCTGCTGTGTAAATTTCCGTTTGTTTCTTGACTTTGTCCTGTTTCACCTCCAAAATAAAGACCTGAAGACTTTATCTCTGCTTTGACAGCGAGCTAATTTTCGACCTTTACGGTGCTATTTCTATTGTATTTAATGCCTTCTTTACTGTTATACGAAACCTCTGAAGTCATAAACTTTATATTTCCAGATACACCTGTAAGCTTCCCCACTAAGTAGTCCAGTGAAAAGTAAAGGGCGTAGGCTTCCCTCGGAAGACAGTTACTCAAAAGTAAAAACACGAGGTGGCTCTTGCCTTCATGCCCGCTGTCACTATAAAGCCAGCCGCTTTTGCAGCAGCGCCATCAGTCCCGCTAGGTTCAATGACTGCATTTCTGCGGCGGAAATGATCTGGGCGACGCGGCCGGTTTTCGCTTGGCTGAATACCGCGGGCAAAGCAAAACCGAGTAACTCTGGGTGCAGTTGGGGCAGCTGGTTGCGGTACAGAAACTTCGTTGGCAGGGGCAGGGCGCGCAAAAACTGCTTCCACTCGGGGCGCATGCTTACGGCGCCGTACGTGATGGCGCAGAGCGAGCAAGCGTAAGTGCTGGGCGAAACCAGCTTGTGTACCGCGTCGAGCAGCGCGTTTGGCAGGCCCGAATTGGCGTTGTACACGAAGAGCAGCTGGGCAGGGGTATCCGTAGGTTGAGGCATGGCATTTTCCATACGCAGCTCGGCGGGCAGCAGGATTCAGCGCCCCAGAAAATCGTCAAACGATTGTTGTTGGTAGGCTTGGCCTTGCCGCAGTTGCTGCCGGGTAACGGTGCTGTCGCGCTCGATGATGCGGCGGGCGGCGTTGTCGAAGGCCACGGCACCTTGGGGCTGCACTACTCCGAAACCATCGGTAAAGCAATAGAACGCGAAACCACCGGGCACCGCTACCGGGGGCGCCGCCAGCAGGTTGCGGCCCCAGCGGTACTCTTGGGTGGGCAGGCCGAGTTGGGCCAGCAGGGTGGTGGCCACGTCGGTTTGGCTGCCGAAGGTGGCAATGCTGCGGCCGCGCAAGTGAGGTTGCAGCGCGCCGCCCGTGAGCAAAAGCGGAATGTGAAACTTTGCGGGCTCGTGGCCGCCGGAGTTGCCGGGCAGGTGGTGGCCGTGGTCGGCGGCAATTACCACCAGCGTACGGCCCCACCACGCCTCCTGGCGGGCCGCCCGCAAAAACTGACCTAGGGCATGGTCGGTGTAAGCCACGGAGTTGCGGAACAGGTTGGTTTCGGAAGTGCCGGCAAAGCGCGGACGCATGGGCACCTCAAAGGGCTCGTGGCTGCTGAGCGTAAAGGCCGTGGCAAAAAACGGCGCCGGTTGCTGACGCAAACCCTGCAGCAAGCGCCCGAACAGCACATGGTCGTGCGCGCCCCACTTCGAGTTTTGGTCGCGGCGGCGGAAGTCTTGCCGCTCCACCAGGCGCTGGTAGCCGGCAGCCAGCAAGTACGATTTCATGTTGGCAAAGGCCAACTCGCCGCCGTAGTAAAACGACGATTGGTAGCCAACCGCACCCAGCGAGCGGGCCAGGTTGGGCAGGTTCTCGGTTTTGCGCGGAAACTTGATGATGCTGGTAGTGGGCTGATTGGGGTAGCCGCTGAGCAAGGCCACGATGCCCTTCTGGCTTCGGTCGCCGCTGGCGTAGATGTTGCGGAACGACAGCCCCGTGCGGGCCAGGCTGTCGAGGGTGGGCGTAACGCCCCGCTCGCCGCCCAAGTGGCCCACCAGCTTGGCCGTAAAGCTTTCCAACACGATGAATAGCACGTTGGGCCGCGGCATGCGCAGTATCCTAGGTGCCGGGCCGCTATCGGCGGCTGGCAGGTACAGCTGGGCCACCAGGCGGCGGGCGGTGGTATCGGGCAGGTACTGATAGGGGTTTTGCTGCAGCTCGCCCAGCGGCATCGACTGCACCACGTTCCAGGGCACGTTAATGGCCGCGTGGTTGGCAAAAGGGTGCGTGGTGGAAAAGTAAACGTCACTTTGGTTTACCGGAATTTGCTGCACGCCGCCGCGCAAGGGCACCATTAATAATAAGGAGTACAGCAGGGCCACCGCTACGGCACGCAACCGGCCAAACCGCGCCGGCTGGGGCGGCAATGGCGTAAGCAAGCCGCAGTACAGCCAATAGCCAGCCAGCAAAAGCCCCCCGAAAATAAGCGCCAACAGCCCGAGCGGCGAAGAGCCCGCCGAAGCGGCCATTTCGGCCGGCGAGCTGAGGTATTGCAGCGGCGTGTTATCGAGCCGGAAGCCCCAGGCCCGGTACAGCTCTACATCGGCTACCGTAAGCAAGGCCACCAGAGTACCCATAACGCCGGTGTAAACGCCGATGATGCGGGCCACCCGCAACTTCGGAAACCAGCCGGCTGCCACCAGTAGCAGAAAAGGCAGCAGGCACAAGTAAGCCGCCGCGGATCCGTCGAGGCGTACACCATATATAAAGGTGCGGGCAACGCTGGCGGCATCTAGCTGGCTGGTGCGCGGCCAATGGTAGAGTAGGAATGTTGCCCTACCTAGGGCAAACACCAGCAGCCAGTACAAAAAGTATTTCGGCTGAAAGTAAAAGCGGTTTCTCACGGGCGGAGTGCGAAGCCGCAAAGGTAATCAGACGGCAAGGGTGTGTGGTTTTTAGTGCGCAAAGGAGCAAGGCAGGGCTACGCATACGTTTGCGTAAGCGCCTTCTCGAAATAGGGGGTGCATCTTGATAAACTTGATAATTAAATAATATGCCCCTTTCATAATAGGGGGTAGTTTGTAAAAACAAAGTGTGTTCCTAACTTTGGGGTATCAAAAGCAAACCCGCTTACCTACACTAACCTTTTATCTGTGGCAACGCTTCGCTTTAGAGCCCTGAACCTGGTAGACCAGCGCAAACCTATGCCGGTCACGTCGTCTGAGCGTCGCTCGGAGGTGTTTGGTCGCAACGTATTCGGCCTCGAAGCCATGCGGGCCACCATGTCGGGCGATTATTTCAAGAAACTGCAGTCGGCTATCAAGCAGGGTACTCCGGTGGAGCGCTCGGTGGCCGATGCTGTGGCCGGTGCCATGAAAACCTGGGCCATGAGCAAGGGTGCTACGCACTACACGCACTGGTTTCAGCCGCTGACGGGCGCTACCGCCGAAAAGCACGATTCGTTTTTCGACCTGAATTCCGACGGCCGCCCCATCGAAAACTTTAAGGGCTCGGCGCTGGTGCAGCAAGAGCCCGATGCATCGTCGTTCCCCTCGGGCGGCATCCGCAATACCTTTGAGGCCCGCGGTTACACCGCTTGGGATCCTACTTCGCCCGCGTTCATCATTGAAACCGCCGGGGCCAAGACGCTGTGCATTCCCACGATTTTCGTGGCCTACACCGGCGAAGCCCTCGACTACAAAGCCCCGCTGCTTAAGTCGCTTGTGGCCTTGGAGCGCGCTGCGCTGCCTATCTGCCAATACTTCGATAAAGACGTACAGCGCGTAACCACCACGCTGGGCATCGAGCAGGAGTACTTCCTGGTTGACAAAGCGCTGTTTTCGGCCCGCCCCGACCTGGTGATGACCGGCCGCACGCTGTTCGGCCACGCGCCGGCCAAAGGTCAGCAGCTCGAAGACCACTACTTCGGCTCGATTCCGCCGCGCGTGCACGCCTTCATGCTCGAGTTCGAAGAGGAAGCCACCAAGCTGGGCATTCCGCTGCGCACGCGCCACAACGAGGTAGCGCCGCACCAGTTTGAGTGCGCCCCCACGTTCGAAGACGCCAACTTGGCCATCGACCACAACCAGCTCCTGATGGACATCATGGACCGTGTGGCCGACAAGCACGACTTTAAAGTGCTGCTGCACGAGAAGCCGTTTGCGGGCGTAAACGGTTCGGGCAAGCACAACAACTGGGCCCTGAGCACCGATACCGGCGTGAACTTGCTCTCGCCGGGCCGCAAGCCCAAGGAGAACCTGCAGTTCCTTGCGTTCTTCATCAACACAATGAAGGCCGTGCACCAGCACGCCGATTTGCTGCGCGCCTCCATCGCCTCGGCCTCCAACGACCACCGCCTAGGTGCCAACGAAGCTCCGCCCGCTATCATGTCGGTGTTCGTGGGTTCGCAGCTTTCGCAGGTGCTCGATGAGCTGGAGCGCAACGCCAAGCTGCCGCTCGACAAAGGCGACAACCTGTACCTGAAGCTCGGCATCGACAAGATTCCGCCGATTCTGCTCGACAACACCGACCGCAACCGCACCTCGCCATTTGCCTTCACCGGCAACAAGTTCGAGTTCCGGGCCGTGGGTTCGTCGGCCAACAGCTCGTCGTCGATGACGGTGCTGAACGCCATCGTGGCCGACCAGCTGGAAACCTTCCGCAAAGAGGTTGACGCGCTCATCGACGGTGGCCGCAAAAAAGAAATGGCCATCATCGACGTGCTGCGCCAGTACGTTATCGATTCGAAAGCCATTCGCTTTGAAGGCAACGGCTACTCCGACGAGTGGAAGGCCGAAGCCGCCTCGCGGGGCCTCTCGAACGTGCCCACCACGCCGCCCGCGCTCGATGCGTTCGTGAGCGAGCAGTCGACGGAGCTGTTCAGCCGCCTAGGTATTTACTCGCACGTAGAGCTGCACGCCCGCCACGAGATCTTGCTTGAGGATTACATCAAGCGCGTGCAAATCGAAAGCCGCGTAATGGGTGATT
Source organism: Hymenobacter oligotrophus (assembly GCF_003574965.1). NCBI lineage: Bacteria > Pseudomonadati > Bacteroidota > Cytophagia > Cytophagales > Hymenobacteraceae > Hymenobacter > Hymenobacter oligotrophus. The sequence continues at coordinate 933,814 of NZ_CP032317.1, forward strand.
TGGCCATCAACCACATCATCCCGACGGCCGTGGCTTACCAGAACAAGCTGGTGCAAAACGTGCAAGGCCTACGCGAGCTGGGCCTCGACGACGAGTACACGCAGGTCACCGTCGACTCGATCAAAGAGATTTCGCGGCGCGTAGCCACCATCAAAAACACGGTGGGCGAAATGGTGGATTACCGCAAGGTGGCCAACAAGAACGAGGATACCCGCGAACGGGCTTTGATGTATAGCGAAAAGGTGCGTCCGCTGTTCGACGTGATCCGCCGACAGGTTGATAAACTAGAATTATTGGTGGCCGATGAAGATTGGCCGCTTGTAAAGTATCGCGAACTGCTTTTCTTGCATTAAATTAGCAGCTTGCAAGCGAGGCCGGTTCGAATTCGGGTGGGAATGCAGTTCGACCGGCCCGCTCACTAAGCCCGTTGGCCCCGTAATACGCGGGAGCCGGCGGGTTTTTTCATTTTAGTGCTTCAAGATTAAGGCATTTTCCTGACGCCTGCAAACGATTGCATAAAAATTTGCGCAGTGGTTCCTAGGTAGGTAGCCTAGGCAAAGGCAAAGGCTTCTTGTGTAAAACGCTTTACAATCAGTGCTTTGCGTTTGGTTGCGGGACGGGGCTATTAGCGGCCGGCAGCTCCGTGAGGTAGCGGTCTACTTCCTGGGCTCCCGAGCCGTAATCTGGGGCAACTGCCCGTCGCAAACGGTTCTTGAGCTCGTCGAGCGTGCGCCGAACGTTGGCCACGCTGGGGTGTTGCTGCAGCTTGGCAGCGGCTTCGGTCTTGAGCACCAATTGCACAGCTTTTTCGAGCACGAAGGGCAGAATCCAGCCTACTACGTTGGAGGCCAGCGCCCCGCGCAAGCCCAAGCGGGCCAATAGCCGTATCGTCATGCGTTCCAGCAGCAGAGCTTTAACTGCCGGCGCGGCTTTATCAACCAAGAAATCGGCTACTACCTTGGCGTTGCCTTTTTGCACCTCGGCGCGCAGTACCTCCTGCACCGAATCGACCGCGGCCAGAAAGACCTTGCGAAACAACGGGCCCGTTTGCCAAGCGCGTAAGCCGATGGCCCGAGCCGAGCTAAGTAGCGAAGGAACAACTGGCTTTTTCATCATCAACAAGTAACGTAAAAGCTGCCGAAAGGTGCTTTTGCCTGGGGCTGCTTGGTTGTCTGAGCCCGCAAAACACCTAGGGTTAGCTAATATTACTTTGCATGAATGCCATTGTTGTAACCCAACCCGGCGGACCCGAAGTGCTGCAACTGCAGCCGCGCCCCGTGCCCGAGCCTGCCGCCCACCAAGTAGTTATTAAAGTACAGGCGGCCGGCATAAACCGCCCCGATGTGCTGCTGCGCCAAGGCAAGTATGGCGGTGCCGGCAACGTAACCGGCCTGGTACCCGGGCTTGAAATTGCCGGAGTAGTGGAGCAGGTGGGCGCCGGCGTTACGCGCTGGCAACCCGGCGAGGCGGTGTGCGCGCTGCTGGCCGAAGGCGGCTACGCCGAATACGCCGCCGTGGATGCGCGCCACTGCCTGCCTGTGCCCGCCGGTTGGAGCATGCCCGAAGCCGCTACCTTGCCCGAAACCGTGTTTACCGTGTGGCACAACGTGTTTGAGCGCGGGCAGCTGCGCCCCGGCGAAACCCTGCTGGTGCACGGCGGCAGCAGCGGCATCGGCACCACGGCTATTCAGTTGGGCAGGCTGCTGGGGGCCGCCGTGTACGCCACGGCCGGCACCGATGACAAGTGCAGCGCCTGCGAAGCCCTAGGTGCGGTTAAGTGCTTCAACTACAAAAGCGAAGACTTTGAGGCGAAGCTGCGGCAACTGGGCGGCGCCGATGTGGTGCTGGATATGGTGGGCGGCGACTACACGGCCAAAAACCTGAACCTGCTGAAAGACGACGGCCGATTGGTATTCATCAACGCCATGCGCGGGGCGCGGGCCGAGTTTAATGCGCTGGAAGTAATGCGCCGCCGGCTTACGATTACGGGCAGCACCTTGCGCCCTAGGTCGGCGGATTTCAAGGCCGCCCTGGCAGCCGCGGTGGAGCAGCATGTTTGGCCGTTGCTGGCGGGCAAGCAGTTCCGGCCCGTTGTCTACCGCGAGTTTGCCCTGGCCGAGGCCGCGCAAGCGCACCGCTTGCTCGACAGCAGCGAACATATTGGCAAGTTGGTGTTGCGCGTGCCCTGATGCGCGCCTACTTGCAGAGCCCTGGCGCTACTGGCAGCATGGTTTTTGATGGGCCTAGGCAGCAGCAGGTGCCGGCAGCACGCGGAGCAACGCTCCGCGGCACGCAGGTCCCAACGTTTCGGACGGGGCACAAACGGCCCGCCCGGAAACGGTATTTGCATAGCCCCCGCGAACCAATGTACGCGCTGCAGCTTTTGTACCTTTGCCCCGAGCAACTTTGCCGCCCCTGTGCGGTTTGGCTACCGACTACGTTACTTGCCGCATGAGCACCTACGCTTCTAAGATTTACTGCCCCAGCCTAACCGAATACAAACGCCGCGAGGCGCGCGTCGTGAACATCGGCGACTTGCCCCTAGGTGGTTCGTACCCCATACGTGTGCAGAGCATGACCACCGTCGACACCATGGATACCTTGGGCTCGGTGGAGGAAACGCTGCGCATGGTAGCGGCCGGCTGCGAGTACGTACGCATCACGGCGCCGAGCATGAAAGAGGCTCAAAACCTGCTCGAAATCAGAAAGGAGCTGCGTAAGCGGGGCTGCACGGTGCCGCTCATTGCCGATATCCACTTCACGCCGAACGCGGCCGAGCTGGCAGCGCGCATCGTGGAGAAAGTGCGCGTGAACCCCGGCAACTACGTCGACAAAAAGAAATTTCAGACCATCGAGTATACCGACGCCGAGTACCAGGGCGAGATTGAGCGCATCCGGGAGCGGTTTCGGCCCTTGGTGCAAATTTGCAAGGAGTACGGCACGGCCATGCGCATCGGCACCAACCACGGCTCGTTGTCCGACCGCATTTTGTCGCGCTACGGCGATACGCCGCTGGGCATGGTGGAGTCGGCACTGGAGTTCTTGCGCATCTGCGAAGACGAGAACTACTACAACGTGGTGCTTTCGATGAAGGCCTCCAACACGCAAGTGATGGTGCAGGCCTACCGCCTGCTGGTGCAGAAACTGGCCGCCGAAGGCCTGCAGCCGTATCCGTTGCACCTAGGCGTAACGGAAGCCGGCGAAGCCGAGGATGGCCGCATCAAGTCGGCGGTGGGCATTGGTACTTTGCTCGAAGACGGCCTAGGTGATACCGTGCGCGTGTCGCTCACGGAGCCGCCCGAAGCCGAGGCTCCCGTAGCCCGCATGCTCATCGATCGGTACACCAACCGCGCCGCCGAGGCCAAGCCGATGATGCCGTTGGCAAATGATCAATTAACAATGAGCAATGAACAATTGAAGGATGACCAAGCGCATTCATCATTGCTCATTGACCATTGTTCATTGCCAGTTGACCCCTTCCAGTACCACCGCCGCCACTCGCACGAGGTACTGAACCTAGGCGGGCAGAACGTGCCGCGCGTGCTGGCCGATATTTCGCGTTTGCCGCAGCTGGAGTACGCCGATTTGCGCTGCGTTGGGCACCTGTACTCGGCCTTCCTCGACAAGTTTCAGATGAACGACCTAGGGGCCGACTTCATCTACACCGGCCAGCGCCCGGTGCCCTTTATGCTGCCCAACGGCCTGAAGGAGTTGGTAGATTATACAGCCTGGCTCGATGGCGGTAAGCGCGACGACCACTACCCGGTGCTTACCCAAAGCGAGTACGCCGTGGCGGCGGCCAAGCACCCCGAGGCCAATTTCGTGTTTCATAACCTGGAGTCGCTTACCACGGCGGCCTTGGAGCAGCTGCGCCACGACCGCACGGCCGTTGTTATTCTTTACACCGACAACGCCCACGCCATGCCCGAAATTCGCCGGGCGTTTTTCCGGCTGATGAACTTCGGCATTACCAATCCGGTCATCATCAACCGCCAGTACCCCGAGCAGGCGCCCGAGCAAACCCAGCTGTACGCCGCCACCGACGTAGGCGGCTTGTTGCTGGATGGCCTAGGTGACGGAGTAGTGCTAAGCACCGAAAAGCTGCCTGACGCCGACCAACAGACGTGGTTGCAGCGCCTCGATGGCCTGAATCAGTTGAGCTTTGGCATTCTGCAGGCGGCCCGCACGCGCATGAGCAAAACGGAGTACATCAGCTGCCCCAGTTGCGGCCGTACCTTGTTCGATCTGCCCGAAACCACCGCCATGATTCGCCGCCGTACCGACCACCTCAAAGGCGTGAAAATCGGCATCATGGGCTGCATCGTGAACGGCCCCGGCGAAATGGCCGATGCCGACTACGGCTATGTAGGCGTGGGTCGAGGCAAAATTGCGTTGTACCGCGGGCAGGAGGTTATCAAGAAATCGGTACCCGAAGAAGCGGCTGTGGATGAGCTGATTAACCTGATCCGCGAGGATGGCCGTTGGGTTGAGCCGGTGAAGCTGGAGGAGCAAGTAGGAGCTTAAGGCCAATACCTATGTGCCTATGCGTTTACATTGGCGTTGACACGCATCTTGAATTAACGGAAGTCAACATCAACCGTTTTCTTTTCTTTTTGAAAGAGGTTGATGCTGAGGAAAAAGCAGTAGAGCGGCATTTCTCTAAAGAATATGTCTACTATGCTGGCAGCCATGGAGGATGCTCGTGTGGTTTATTGTGCAGTCCTGAAGACTCAGCCGAAGATAGGGATTCAGCAAAAGCATTACTAAGCTGCATTGATCGGATTCTGCAATCCGAGCCGACCGTTGAGCTGTACGCGTGTTGGGTTGACAATCAAGCTAAGGTGCCACAGGAATGGCTACAAACCGATTTTGCTGACATTGATGTGGATACCAATGGGTTCGACTTGAAAGAAAACATGTTCCTGACTATCAAAAGGCGGGAGTAGGTGTATCATACAAAACTGAGGGAAGGAGCAAAGCCGGAGAACCACCGATGTCTACCTTTACCATCGCCACTAACCCCGCATGATTCGTACCGTCATCTTCGACATGGACGGCGTGCTCGTTGATACCGAGCCGCTGCACCACGACGCCTTTTTTCGCCACTTCGCCGAGCTAGGCATTCCGATGACGGCTGAGGAATACGCCACGTTCCTGGGTGCTTCCACGCGCAACGTGTACCAGCAGCTCAAGCAGGAGTTTGGCCTGGCCGGCGACATTGAGGAGATGATGAAGCGCAAGCGCGAGTTGTTTGCTGCCTCGTTCGACGAATCAACAGAGCTGGATTTGCTGCCCGGTGCGCGCGCCCTGATCGAGGACTTGCGCCAAGCAGGGGTGCCGCTGCAACTTGCCTCGTCGGCGAGCAAAGACACGATTCACCGCGTGTTCCGACGCTTCGAGCTGTACCCGCATTTCGATAACCTGGTGAGCGGCGAGGACTTTCCGCGCTCCAAACCCGACCCAGCTATTTTCTTGCGCGCCGCCGAGCTGGCCGGGGTGCCGCCGCAGCACTGCCTGGTTATCGAAGACTCGCACAACGGCGTAACGGCGGCCAAAGCCGCCGGCATGTACTGCATCGGCTACCGCAGCGAGCATTCCGGTGGCCAAGACCTGCACCACGCCGACCAAGTAGTGTCGCACCTAGGGCAGCTAAGTGCCGCCGCCATATTGGCTTTGTAAGCACCTAGGCGGCACCCACCGGTGGGCGTTGCGAATCAGAGGAAAAACGCTTGCCACCGCCACTTGCATGACTGTGCGCCCGCTGAACCTGCCGGAACTGGGGTTGCTGATTTACCTGCTGCGGGGTACGCCGCAGGCAGCGCAGCTGCTAAGTGAACTGCACACCGCCGAAGTAGCCGAGTTGAACACCGATAGCATTGGCAGCTTGCGTTTCCTAAACCACATGCCCAACCGCCACCTAGGCGAGCGAATTGCCAGCACGCAGTTCCTCGACGAAGACAGCGTGCCGGTGTTTGCCGCGCTGTACCTCGATCAGCACGGCGAGCTGTACGAGCTCGACTGCTGGAAGCCAAACGATGCCCCGGTGGTACGGATTCCGGCTTTCTAACAGCCGAGCCCGAAGGCTACAGCCTCCTAGGTGCCCAGGCTCTGGTGGCCCCAAGAGCAGCGCGGCGGCTACTGCTTGCACTTGTCCTTGCGGCGGGTATCGATGACGTGGACGATTTTCCAGCCTTGGGCCATGCGCACCAGCTGAAACGAGTTGTAGCCACAATGACTGAACTTGTTGCCCGCGAAGAACTGGTAGGGCGTCCAGACGCTGGCCAAATCGGCGTCGATTAGCACGCGCTCGTAGCTAATGCGCTCGTCCCACACCTCGGGGTGCGGCGTGCCCACGGCCTTCAGCAAGTCGGCTGGGTTATCGGTGCGCACCTGTGGGCTGCCGCCGCGGGTGCTGATGGTTTGCAGAACCACGCCCGGAGCCAGCGTGCTGCGCACCATGGCGCTGTCGCCTTTGCGCATGCCCTCAAAAAACGTGTCGATGGTTTTCTTCACGGCGTTGGCGTCGGTGGCCGATTGCGCCGCGGCCAAAGGCGAAAACGCGAGCAAGCAGCCGGAGAGTAGCAGGTGTTTCATGGGGAAAATAGTACGGCCGAGTGGCCGCTGCGCCCAACGACGTACCGTCGGGTCAAGGAGTTGCATGAGGCTTAGCAGCTGACCGATTAGCGGGTGCCGGAACCGAAAATATGTTCAAAAAGCCGCAACTATGACCCCTTGCGCACTGTTTCATCTATAATCAGCAGCACATGATTTGCCCTAGGTGCAAGCCCCGTGTTGCTGCTAAATGAGCCGGTGTGCGGTGGGCGACGGAGCGCCGATTGCAAGTAGCCGGTTGGGCATGGTGCCGTCGGGGCGCTGTGTCGTGGTAAGTTTACTTTTCCATCCGCTTCTTTGCCGAAGCCGCAACCCCAACAATATGCGTACGAAAGGTCTGTTCAACTTTGGTCCCGTATTTGGCTATTTCTTCCGCAAGAAAGACCCGAACCGCCACACCAACTTCAACTTGCGCACGATGCACACCATCAATAAAATTTCGATGCTGATGTTTCTGGCAGGTCTGATTTTCATGCTCTTCAAGTTTGTGATTTTGCGCTAACGCGCCTTGGCTCACCGGCCTATACTGCAAGCCCGCTGGTACTTCCCGCGGGCTTGTTTCGTTGGTGTGCACAGGGCCGGCCCCGCGTCGGGCGCCGCAAATCTGAAAGGCAGCCGCTACCTTGGCGTTCAGCCTATCTCCCTTGGTATGAACATCGAAGAACTCCGCGAGTACTGCCTGAACAAGGCCGGCACTACCGAAGAAACCCCGTTTGGCGAAGACACGCTGGTGTTTAAAGTAGGCGGCAAAATCTACGCCCTCACCAGCATTGGCAGCTACGAAAGCGTAAACCTAAAATGCGACCCGGAACGCGCCGTGCAGCTGCGCGACGAGCACGACTTTGTGCGGCCCGGCTACCACATGAATAAAAAGCACTGGAACACGGTGCTGGTGGGCACGGGCATCAGCGTGCGCATGCTGCAACAACTAATCGACCACTCGTACGACCTCGTGCGCGCCTCGCTGCCCAAAGCCGTGCAAGCCGAGCTGGCCGCCGCCGATGGTTTGTAGCCTGCAGAAGCCGCCGAGGTAACGCAGAAGGCGCAAAGTTGTTCTGAATCCAAAACAGCTCTGCGCCTTCTGCGGGCTAAACGGAACCGCGCAAACCAGCGGCTGTTACACCACCACGTTTACCATGCGCCCGGGCACTACAATCACCTTTTTGGCGGGTTTGCCTTCGGCGTAGCGGGCCAGGATGTCGGTGCCGAGTACGGTTTGCTCGATTTCGGCGGCCGTGGCGTTGGCCGGAAACTGCAGCTGCTCGCGCACTTTGCCGTTGATGGCTACCGGGTAGTTCACGGTGTCCTCAACCAGGTAGGCCTCGTTGAACTCGGGGAAGGGTGCGGTGCTGAGCGAGCCGGCTTCGTGGCCGAGTTGCGTCCAGAGCTCCTCGGCAAGGTGCGGGGCGTAGGGCGAAATCAGCACCACCAGCGGCTCCAGAATAGCACGCTTGTGGCAGTTCAGCGCCGATAGCTCGTTTACGCAAATCATAAACGTACTCACCGAGGTGTTGAACGAGAACCGTTCGATGTCCTCCTGCGCCTTCTTGATGGCTTTGTGCAAAGCCTTCAATTCGGCGGGTGTGGCAGGTTCGTCGGTTACGGCCCAGTCGCGGTCTTCGGGGAAGTACAAGCGCCAGAATTTCTTCAGGAAGCCCGATACGCCCGTCATGCCTTGCGTGTTCCAAGGCTTAAACTGCTCCAACGGACCCAGGAACATCTCGTGCAGGCGCAACGCGTCGGCCCCGTAGCGCTCAATCAGCGTGTCGGGGTTCACCACGTTGTACTTCGACTTCGACATCTTCTCGATTTCGACGCCGCACACGTAGGTGCCGTTGTCTTCGAGGATGAACTCGGCCGAGGCGAAGTCTTCGCGCCACTGGCGGAACGCTTCAATGTCAAGCACGTCGTCCTCAACGATGTTCACGTCGACGTGCAGCGGCGTGGTTTCGTACTCGCCTTTCTTCGAGTTCGTTACGAACTTATTGGTGCCGTTGATGCGGTACACAAAGTTCGAGCGACCCAAAATCATGCCCTGGTTGATGAGCTTTTGGAAAGGCTCGTTGCCGCTTACCAGCCCTAGGTCTTTCAGGAACAAGTACCAGAAGCGGGCGTAGAGCAAGTGACCCGTAGCGTGCTCAGCACCACCCATGTATAGGTCTACGGTTTGCCAGTACTGCTCGGCTTCTTCGCCCACAAAACGTTCGTCGTTTTGCGGGTCCATGTAGCGCAGGTAGTACCACGAGGAGCCGGCCCAGCCGGGCATCGTGCTCAGCTCGAAATCATGCTGCCCCCGGTACTTCCAGTCCTTCGCCCGACCTAGGGGCGGCTCGCCGGTTTCGGTGGGCTTGTACTCGTCGATTTCGGGCAGCACCAGCGGGAGGTCTTGCTCGGCCACGCCGAAGGCCATGCCGTCGCGGTAGTACACCGGAATCGGCTCGCCCCAGTAGCGCTGTCGGCCGAAGATGGCATCGCGCAGGCGGTAGTTCACTTTGCCTTTGCCGATGCCCATTTCTTCGAGGCGCTCGATTACTGCCTTCAGAGCTGGCTTTACTTCGAGGCCGTTGAGGAAATCGGAGTTGATGATGCGGCCTTCCTTGGCAGCGTAGGCTTCGTTGGCTTCTTCATCAAAGCCCTCTACCACCGGCACGATGGGCAGCGAGAAGTGCTTGGCAAACGCGAAGTCGCGGGTGTCGTGGGCGGGTACGGCCATTACCACGCCAGTGCCGTAGCCAGCCAGCACATAGTCGGCCACCCAAATGGGCAGCTTCTCGCCGCTGAAGGGGTGCAGGGCGTACGACCCCGTGAAGGCGCCGGTAATGGTCTTCACGTCGGCCATCCGGTCGCGCTCCGAGCGGTTTTTGGCCCACTCTACGTACCTCTCCACCTCGGCGCGCTGCTCGTCGGTGATGAGCGTTTCGAGCAGCTCCGACTCGGGCGCTACGGCCATGTACGTTACGCCGAACAGGGTATCGGGGCGGGTGGTGAATACTGTAAGCGGCAGCTCGGGGTGGTTTTCCACCTCAAAGCGTACCTCGGCGCCCACGGAGCGGCCAATCCAGTTGCGCTGCATTTCCTTTACCGCCTCGGGCCAATCGATGGTGTCGAGGCCGTCGAGCAGGCGCTGGGCATAAGCGGTGATGCGCAGGTTCCACTGGGGCATCAGCCGGCGCTCCACGGGGTAACCGCCGCGCTCCGAAACGCCGTCCTTCACCTCGTCGTTGGAAAGCACCGTGCCCAGCTGCGGGCACCAGTTCACGTAGGTTTCGCTTTGGTAGGCCAAGCGGTAGGGGTGCACGGCAGCCACGCGCTGGGCCTCGCTCATCATCTGCCACTGGCCCGCCGAAAAGTCGTGGCGCTCGTCTTCGTCGCACACGGCGCGCACACCGGCCGAGCCCTCGGCCGCAAACTTATCTTGCAGGGTGCGGATGCTCTCGGCCTTGTTGGTGTCGAGGTTGTACCACGAGTTGAACAGCTTCAGGAAGATCCACTGCGTCCACTTGTAGTAGCTGGCGTCGGAGGTGCGCACTTCGCGGCTCCAGTCGTAGCTGAAACCCAAGGAAGAAAGCTGCTCGATGTAGCGGGCGATGTTCTCGCGGGTGGTTTTTTCGGGGTGCTGGCCCGTTTGGATGGCGTACTGCTCGGCGGGGAGGCCAAACGAGTCGAAGCCCATGGGGTGCAGCACGTTGAAACCGCGGTGACGCTTGTAGCGCGTCACGATATCGGAGGCGATGTAGCCCAGCGGGTGACCCACGTGCAAGCCCGCCCCCGAGGGGTAGGGGAACATGTCGAGCACGTAGTACTTGGGCTTCTCGGAGTGGTTTTCGGCGCGGAACGTCTGGTGTTGCTGCCAGAAATCCTGCCACTTCTTTTCAATCTCCTGCGGACGGTAGCCGGGCATATAATCGGGGCTGGGGATGCGGAATCTTTGAGCCGGCGAAAATACGGGAAATGGCTTGAAGAAGCTTTGTTGGCTGTTAGCTGTCGGTTGCTAGCTGTCAGCTATTGGCATTTACGTGTCGGCTGCAAAACAGCTAGCTGCTTATAGCCAATAGCTGACAACTGACCTAGGCCACCCAGCGGTGCGTGAGGCGCACCAGCTCGTCGATGTCCTTGATGGGGCCGCGGTACAGGATATCGGGGTTGTACACGTCGCCCGAGGAAAGTTCGATGTCGTTGCCGTCGGATTCGGTAGGCACGAACACGCGCAGCGAGCCGGTGGGCGTCATGCGCACGTATAGCTCGCCCCGGCGGTAGTTGGTGCCATCGGGTACGTAGTCGGCGTGCAAAAAACCAGCTTGTTCCAGTTCGTCGTGCGTCATCGTGCAAGCTTGGGGTTGGCTTGGTCGGGTAATGCGGCAGGCTAGCGGCAAGTGGTTGGCCAACCCGGGCTACCAGCCGCCATTGTTGGCTAGCCCAAGGTACAACCCAAACCGACCGGCTACGCGTTGGCAATTACGGAAACTTACCTGCGTGAATTACTGAATTGCTATTTGATAACGGCGGCATACGATTCCCGTAGCCGTTGGCGAAACGCTCATGCGCATGCAGGCTCAAATGTAAAATCAGTACTTGACGCCCGCCAAAACCCGTAGAAATGCTGCCGCCTCGCCGGAATGCAACGGCCACTTTTGCAACGGCAGGCTGCTCGTCGAAATGCGGCAACTGGTACGACTTCAGGTGTGGTGTCGTGCCACGACGGGTAGCCTGCTTTTTTTATGCACCTAGGGCAGCGGCAACGGGTTTTGCCCATCCCAGGTGCCGCGCGTGCTCAGCACCCGAAAGCGGGCAAACATTTCCTCGGAGTACCAGCCTTCTTGCCGCGTGCGCTTGATTATTTCTTTGTGGCGCCCCTCGTGCTGTTGCCCGTAGGCGTACTGGCGCATTTCGGCGGCCGAGCGCCACAGGCTAAACGTAGCCTGCCGCACGATGGGCAGCTCGCCCAGCCCAATGGCCGCCAACAGGCCCGGCGCTTGCTGCACGGCGCGGCTTACCGGCGGCACGGCCTGCCAAAACTTCCAGGAGCGCAGCAGCCGAATGCTGGCGCGGGTAAGCACCGCCACGGGTGCCTCGGCCGGGGCATCGGCCCTGGGTGCGTAGTCGAAGGGGTTGCTGCCATCCCAGAGGCCGTGTCCTTGCAGGGGCAGCAAATCGGCCGTCCAGAGCTCGTGGCTGCGTTCTTGGTAGGCCTGCCAGTGCGGGTTGCGCTCGAAAAAACGGCGGGCGGTAGCGTCGTCGTCCCACACGGCCATCAGGCCGTAGCGGGCAAAGTTTGGCTTAAGGCCAAAATCGTAGCCCGAGCCCAGCAGTTTGGCAAAGCGCAAGCCAGGCACCGCAGCTAGCTGCCGCGGCAACGTGCCCATTTGGGCCAGGGCCCAGCGGCGGTTTTCGAGCCGAACGGTGATGATGGAAAGCGTGGTGAGCGGCGAGGTAGGCAAAGCGGTAGGCGCGGGGGAAAACGACATCGGCAGCAAACAACAAAAAAGGGAGAGAAGTGACTCTCTCCCTTCGGGCAGATTTTTGAAAAGCCAGCCTAGGTTATTTGGGCTGCACCTTGGCGTGCTCGTCGCCGGTGGGCTGGTACCGCTCGCCAGTGGCCACGGCCTTTACGTAGCCGAACGCGTGCACCAGCACGTTGCTGGGCTGATCCCAGTACTCGCCTTTGTCAATGCTGATGCACAGCAGGGCAATGTTGGGGTCGTCGGAGCCCTTCGGAAACCAAGTGCGCAGGCTCTCGGTCCACAGCTCTTTGATTTTGGCGCGGTCGGTAACGATGCGGGCGCGGCCCGAAATGCTCACGTATAAATTGTCTTGGGGTTTGGAGTAGCCCAGGTTCACGTGGCGGTCTTGCTGCACCTCGTCGATTTTGGGCGAGTCCAGCTCCGTGAAAAACCACAAGGTGCCATCGGCCTCGGGCTCGTGGGTGTACATGGGGCGCGCGTGCAACGAGCCGTCGGGCTCGAGGGTGGTCATCATGGCAATTTTAATGTCCTTGATGCGCTCCACGAGTTTCGTTACGTCGTGGCTTACGGCAACTTTTTCAGCCATGGGGTCGGGTGTTTGGATGTAGTCAGATAAGAAGGAGTGTTGGGGCTTACGCGCCGAAGCGGCCCTAGGTTAGCTTGGCGCGCAACCCAGGCGGCACTGTTGGCAGTACCTTGCCTGCGTGAACTTCCTTGCCCACCTGGTTTTATCCGGCCCCGACCCCGACCTCATCTTCGGCAATTTTGCCGCCGAAGCCGTGCGCGGCCGGGCCGCCGTGGCTGCTTACCCGCCCGCGGTGCAGCGCGGCATCCGCCTGCACCGCCTCATCGATTCGTTTACCGACGCGCACCCCGTGGTGCGGCGCAGCACCGCCCGCCTGCGCGCCGCCGGCTTAGGCAAGTGGGCCGGCGTAGCCGCCGATGTGGGCTACGACCACCTGCTGGCCCGCCACTTTGCCCGGTACCACTACCGCCCCGCCGAGCCGTTGCCCGCGTTTGCGCAGCGCATGTACGCCCTTTTGCACGCCCGCCGCACCGAGCTGCCCGAACGCCTGCAGCACATGTTCAACTACATCCGCCGCGACGATTGGCTTACCGGCTACGCCCAGCCCGAAGGCCTGGCGCGCGCGCTCCTAGGTCTGAGCCGGCGCGTGCCGAATGGGGAGGTACTGGCCACCGGCTCGGCGGCGTTTCTGGCCGAAGTGGAGGCTTACGAGGCCGATTTTGCGGAGTTTTGGCCGGCGTTGCAGAACCAAGTTTTGACAGAATTCCCCTGAACCATGGAAAAAGAAGTTGTAGCAGTGCGCGACCTGATCGTGCAGCAGGCCAAGCACTTCCTCACCGAAGCCGGCGCCTTTTATCCGTTCGGAGCGCTGCTGAAAACCGATGGCAGCCTGGCGCTAATTGGCATTGAGGATGCAGAAGATGTTGAGCCGGCAAAAATGGTGGAACGCCTGGAAAGGCAGGTTTGGGAGCAGCTTGCCGGGGGCGAAGCCTTGGTAGGAGGCATCGGCGTGGATTTGATTCTGCGCTTCTCGGCCGAAACCGCACCCACCGACGCGGTGCATATCAGGCTGCTGGCTCACTACGGGTACGCCATCGACTACTTCATCACTTACCGCTTGGCCGAAGACCGGCTAATCTGCGACCCGCTGTTCGATAACGAAGGCACTCTGACGCTGGAATAAAGTACCCAAACACAAGGGCCCGCCCGTCGCGAAGACGGGCGGGCCCTTGTACTACCTAGGCACCGATCTTAGTGGTGGTGGCCGCCTTCGCCGTGTACGTGGCCGTGGTCGAGCTCTTCTTTGCTCGCGTCGCGCACGTCAACCACTTTGCCGTCAAAGTGCATGGTCATGCCGGCCAGCGGGTGGTTAAAGTCCATCTGAACGGTGTCGTTGCCCACGAACACCACTTTGCCTTGCAGGTGGTTGCCGTGGTTATCCGACATGGGCAGGTAGTTGCCGGGCTGCAGCATTTCGCTGTCTACCTGGCCATCTACCTCAAACACCTGCTTGGGCAGGTCTACAAGGGCGTTCTGGTCGTATTCGCCGTAGCCTTGCTCGGGCGACAGGGTGAAGCTGAAGGTGTCGCCGGCTTGTTTGCCTTGCAGCTGCTGCTCGAACTCCTCGGGCAGGCCGCTCATACCAAACAAAAACACCATGGGGCTGTCGGCTTCGGCCTTTTCCACGAGCGTTTTCTCCTGCTCGTCGTTGGTTACGCTTAGGTCGTAGGTGATGGTGACCACCTTTTGATCAGCAATCTGCATGTGTCTGGAGGGAATAATGGAAAACTGGAGGCAAGTAAAGGAAAATAACGCCGCTTGGGGCCTGGGGTTGCGGCCGATGCCGTTGGGCCCGGCGCCGCGGCCGCTTTTCGGCTGTTCTCATTTAGGAGGAATTAAGTTCGTACGACCTAGGGAAACAACGTCATGCCGAGCTCCGTCGAGGCATCTCGCGTGCTGATGTTGAATAGCAACTGTCATCCTGAGGCGCTAGCCGAAGGACCTTCTCACGGCTGGAGCGATGCGCCTAGGTCTATGAACCTCACAGGACCCCAGGGGGTACCGCGCCCTTGTTGAAAGTGGGAAAGCGTATGCTATCAGGCGTCAACACGCGGGGTGCCGCGGCCAGCTCGACATTACACGACCTAGGGGAAGTCGTTCTCACGTGATAAGGTCCTTCAGCTAGCGCCTCAGGATGACAGATAAAACAACACCCTCCCAACTACTTACTGCTGAAACTCCCAGGCGGTCCGGTAGGCCCCTAGGTCTTCCACGTAGTTTACGAACTCGCGGTAGAAGGGGTGGCTGCTGAGCGTGGCCGAGTCGCCAATCATCAGCAGCTTGCGGCGGGCGCGCGTCATGCCCACGTTCATGCGGCGGATATCGGCCAGAAAACCGATGTCGTTGGCGGCGTTGGAGCGCGTGAGGGTAATGGCAATGATGTCGCGCTCCTGGCCCTGGAACGAGTCGACGGTGCCGATGCTGAGCTGGCGCTTGGTAAGCAGCTCGTTCAGCTCGGGCATGTCCTCCACGCGGTCTTTCAGGTAGTTGATCTGCGCGCGGTAGGGGGCAATTACACCGATGCTGAGCGGGTGCTGTTCGTGGTTGCGCTGGTGGTAGTCCTGCAGCAGCTCCGACAAGCGACGCAGCAGCAGATCGGCCTCTTCGGGGTTAGCCACCGACGGCGAGTCCTGCAGGCCCATTTCCTCGAAACCACACCCGGCCGTGTCGATGAACTCCACGGCTTGGCCGGGCTCAAAGCGCGTGTCGTAGTCGTGCAGGTCGGCGGCGCGTACGCGTTCATCGGCCTGCAGCTTGCCGCCGTAAAACTGATCCGACGAGAACTGCATGATGTGCTGGTGCATGCGGTACTGCACCTGCAGCATGCGCGCTGTTTCGGGTTGGCGCGTAATGCACTTTTCAAACAAGGTTTCGCGCAAGCCCTG
This sequence comes from Hymenobacter oligotrophus, assembly GCF_003574965.1. Lineage (NCBI taxonomy): Bacteria > Pseudomonadati > Bacteroidota > Cytophagia > Cytophagales > Hymenobacteraceae > Hymenobacter > Hymenobacter oligotrophus. The sequence continues at coordinate 949,359 of NZ_CP032317.1, forward strand.
GGCGGCGGCTTTCTCGCTTTTCACGGTGGGCGGCAGCTGGCAATGGTCGCCGGCCAGTACTACGCGCTCGGCCTTGGTGATGGGTATCCAGCAGCCCGGCTCCAGCGCCTGCGCGGCTTCGTCGATGAACACGGTTTCGTACATCAGGTGCCGAATGGCGCGGTTGGCCGCGCCCACCAGCGTACAGGTAATTACCTGCACCTTCTCCAGCAAATCCTCGGTGATGTACTTCTCCAGCTGATCCGACTCTTGCAACAGCTGGTGCGCTTGCTCTTTCAGGGCCTGGCGCTGCTGGCGCTCCTCCCACCCGTAGTTGCGCTTGTATTGGCCGGCCATTTGGCGGTACTGCTCGGCCGTTTGGCGCAGGCTGCGCAGCTCGCCGTAGTGCTTGTGCGTCATCACCTGCGCATCGAGGGTGTGCTCGAGCAGCAAATCCGACACGCGTGAAGGGTTGCCCATCCGGATAACGTTCACGCCACGCTCGGCCAGCTTTTCGGTGAGCAAATCCACGGCCGTGTTGCTCGGGGCGCACACCAGCACGCGCCGCTCGCGGCGGATGGTTTCCAGAATGGCCTGTACCAGCGTGGTGGTTTTGCCCGTGCCGGGCGGGCCGTGGATGATGGCTACATCCTTGGCGGCCAGCACGTGCTGCACGGCGGCGGTTTGCGAGGCATTCAGCGGGTTGGGGTAGTAGAGCTTCTCGGTTTCTTCGGCCGATTTGAACTCGGCCGGCCGATGACCTAGGAGCGTATCGCGCAAATCGGCCAAGCGGCCGAAAGCGCCTTGCACCTTTTGCAGGGCCAGCTCCATTTCGCGGTAGCTTACCTCGTCGAAGGTGAGGTCGAGGCCCAGTTTGCCTTCGTCGATCCAGTCGGGCAGGTCTTCCTTATTGGTTGCGAGGGTAATCTTGTTGCGGCGTACGCTCGTAACCACGCCTTGCAGCATGGGCTTATCGGAGCCGGCGCGGCCGGGTATGTTGCCGAACAACGCTGCGTTTTTGCCTACCTGAAACAGGTGCAGCTGCTGACTTTGGCCGGCCGGGCGCTCAAGCTCGAGCACCAGCTTGCCGCCGAAGCCAATGTCTTCTTTGGTGATTTTGATGGGGTACCACGTCAGGCCGCGGTGTTGCCGCTCCGCAATCGTACTCTTTGCGTTACGAATGCGGTATTGCTCGAGGTCCTCTTGCTGCTCGATGCGTAACAGGGCTTGTACGCGGCGCAGCTCTTCGTAAACGGACTCGGTAGGGGTGTAGGTAGCTTCAGCCAAGCTTTCGGAATGCAAAAAGGTAAACCGTTTCAACAAACATTGAACGGCAAACGTGCGGCCGAAGGTCGGGCAGAAATTTGGAACGGGGGGCCGAGGCGGTTGTGGCCCGTTGTCATTTCGAGTGCCAGCGAGAAATATGGGTAGCCCAGTCTGCCGAATCTGGGAGGAATTAAATGCAGTGTTTTTGCCTCCTATGGTATGTCATCCTGAGGCGCAGCCGAAGGACCTTATTCCGCCTGAACAAAACGTTGTTACAACTGTCATTCGCGCGTGATAAGGTCCTTCGGCTGTGCCTCAGGATGACAGTTCCTATACTACATAAACCCTCACCCAGATTCCTCGCTTACGCTCGGAATGACAGGGCTATTAAACGCCAATCAGCGCCCATAAGGGCTATCGGCGCGGTAGCGCCGCTCAAACTCCTCGCGGGTGCAAATGCTGCGCACGTCCACCACGCGGTCGATGGAAAGAATACCATCGAGGTGGTCGATTTCGTGCTGCAGCAGCTCGGCCAAGTCGTCTTCTGCACCGGCGCGGGTTTCGTGCCACTGGCCGCCTAGGTCTTGGTAGCGCACGGTAATCCAGGAGTGGCGTGGCACCTGTATGAAGATGGCCAGAAACGATAGGCAGGCATCCCACACCAACGGAGTTTCGGGGCTGCGGGCCACAATGCTGGGGTTGATGAGGGGCCACACTTCACGGCCGGGCAGGCGCAGCAATACCACCCGCTTGAGCGCGCCAATTTGCGGCGCGGCAATGGCGCGGCCGTAGCCGGTGGTTTCGCGCCAGTGGGCTACGGTATCCGTCAGGTCTTGCACCAAGGCGGCTACCTCGGGCGCGCTAGGGTCGGCAACGGGGTGGGCTACCTGGCGCAGCACCGGGTTGCCCAACTGGAGAATTTCGCGAACGGGCATGCAGGTAGGGCTAACGGTGTTTAACGGCTTGCACCATCTGGCGCAAATCGGCGGCGGAATATACCTGGCCACGCGCCACCACCGTATGGATGCCGCGCAGGTTGCTGATGTTCTGGAGCGGGTTGGCGCGCAGCAGCACCACGTCGGCATCCTTGCCCGCGCGGATAGTGCCCGAGCGCTGCTCGGCTTTCAGAAAACGGGCGCCGTTGATGGTAGCGGCTTTCAGCGCCTGCGCCGGCGTGAGGCCCGCCTGCACCATTAGCTCCAACTCACCTAGGAGCGAGGCGCCGGGGTACACGTACGAGTTGAAGGGCCCGCTATCGGATCCGGCCAGCAGCGTAACGCCGGCCGCTTGCATTTGGGGCACCATGCTCATAAACCGCGCCCCAAGCTGCTTGTTGAAAGCTCGCGTGGCCGCCGATTGTGCCCGAGCACTGGCAATGCGGCGGGCGTAGGTGGCTTGTATTTTCGGGTCGATGTAAGCCAGAAGCGTGTCGCGCGCGTGGTCGGTTTCGGGTAGCTCGGCCAGTACTTTCTGAATATGCAAGGTGGGCACCACGGCCGTGCGGTGCTGCGCTAGCATGCGGTAGGTGCGGGCGGCCGTTGCGGCATCGTAGGTGCGGTAGATGGCCGGCAGCACCGCGAACAGACCCAGGGGTTTGCTGGTGCTTTGGCTGTTGCGGATGGCCGTGGTAATGCTGTCTTCTTTGGGGGAGCAGGCTTTGAACACGTAGTACAGGTGCTCCGAAGCATCAAGGCCGCTTTCTACGGCCTCGCGCAAGGTAGCGGTGTAGGGCATGTGGCCGGTGGTGGTTAGCCCCCGCTTTTCGGCCGCGGCAACGGCACCTAGGAAGGCCTCGCGCGAAATCGTGCTTTCGTAGAGCTTCACGTAATCAACCTTCAGCCGCTGCAGCGAGTCGAGGGCCCGCTCAATCTGCGCGGGTGTTTCGACCACCAGCGAGCCAGCCCACGTGGGCCTAGGTCCATCGAGCTTGGGGCCGGAGGTGTAAATGCGTGGGCCCGCCAGCTTACCAGCCGCCATTTGCTCGCGCCAATTAAAAATGGCCGGGGTAAGGTCGCCGCCCGCATCGCGCACCGAGGTAATGCCGTGGGCCAGGTACAAGGGCAGCAGGTTGCGGTTGGCCGCCGTTAGCGAGTCGCCGCCCCGAAAGTGCACGTGCATATCCCACAAGCCCGGTATCAGGTATTGGCCTTGCGCGTCAATGGTTTGCTTGGCGGCAAGGGCGCGCGAACCGGACTTTTGCACCCGCCTGATTTGACCCTGCGCAATGCACACGGTTTGGTTGGGCAGCACGCGTTCGGCCTCCACATCCACCACGTTGGCGTGGGTAATTACCAAATCGTAGGGCTGCTGGGGTTGCTGCCCGGCGCAGGCACCTAGGGCCAGGGCTACGTAGCCCAGGAGCAATGTGGAGGATAGCTTCATGCGAAGTGGGCGTGGTGAGGACTGCAATTTTGCAACCCCGCGCCGACTTCCAAGCTATTGCCACCGCTGCCAACAGCTAGCCCGAAAACTCCTCGCCGCAATTGTGGCAGCGGTACATGGTGGTGCCGGCGTAAAACAGGCGTTTGTACCACGGCTGCCGGGCCTCGGGCTCGGGCCAGGCATGATACGAGCCGCACCTAGGGCAACGGGCAGCGGCCCGCTCGGTGCGCTGCTGCTCAAACTCTTGCACAATTGGGCGGGCCGCTTCCACGTCTTCTTCCTCAATCAGCAGCCGGAAATACAGCCCGTCGCCGAAGGGCAAGGTGGCGGGGCCGTAGTTTTTCACCAGGCTTACGATGCCGGCCTCCGATTGCAGGCGGTGGTACAGGCCCACGGCCTCGGTATAAGTAAGGTACTCGGCGGCCGCAACTAGCATATTTTCAGGGGGAGGGCGTGCCTTAGCGCTTGGCTTTGCGGCGGGCGGGGGCGCCGCTTGCCCGTTGGCGCAGGCGCAGCACGTACACCAGCAAGCCTATGCACAGCAGGGCCAAACCGGCCGCCAGCAGCTCGCGGCTCAGGCGGGCGTCTTCGGCCTCTTGGGCGGCGGCTTGGTACTCGCGCAGTTGTTTTTCGCGCTTCCTTTCGCGCAGCTGCAGGTTCTGAATTTGGCTTTCGAGGTCGTAAAAGCGCTGGCGCGTGGAGCTTTGGTCGGTTTGGGCCACGGTGGCCTGCTGTTCGGCCAGGCGCTGGCGCGTTACGATGTCGGCGGTGCGGCGCAGCTCGGTGGCTTTCAGGGCCTGCACAATCTCGGTGTCCTTGCGAATAATGCCTTTCAGCGCGTCAATCACTTCCTGCAAGTCCTTTTTGGAAGGCTTGTTGGCCAGCAGGGCGTTGCGTTGGGCGTTGGCGTCTTCGTACTGCCGCACCAGCTGCTCGCGCTCCTGAATCAGGCGCGAAATCTGGTCGTTGGGGCCGGAGGCGGCCGATTCGGTTTGGGCGGGAGCGGTGGTCGAGAGCAATACCATGCTCCACACCAATAGCAAACGTTGTTTCATAACTCAGCCCAAACATACGGCATTGGCAGGGGGCAGGGTGCGGAGCGGCCGTCGCCAAAGCTGCAAAGCCCGGGCTGCGGCGTGGCTATACCTCGGCTGCTTCGGCCCGAAGCTGACGGGCCTTGCCCACGCGTGGTTTTCGGTAGAACAGCAACACCAAAATGGGCAACAGCGTGAGCTCGGCCACTACGCCGAACAGCAGCGTCAGGCCAATGAGCAGGCCCACGTAAAACGTGCCGTCGAACGACGAAAACAGCAGCGTGCTAAAGCCACCTACCAAAATCATCGACGTAACGATAACCGCCTTGCCCGCCAGCCGGTACGTGCGCGACACGGCCCGCTTCACGGTGGGCTCCTTGCCGAGCATCAGGCGCAACTTGCTGATGAAGTGGATGGTGTCGTCGACGGCAATGCCGAACGCGATGGTGAAAATAATGCTGGTGCTCACCTTCATGGGCACGCCGCACAGGCCCATTACGCCGCCCACCACCACAATGGGCAAGAGGTTGGGTATGAGCACCACCGGCACCATGCGCACCGAGCGGAACAAAGCCAGCACAATCAGCGTCACCATCACCACGTCCACGCCAATGCCCACCAGCATGTCGCGCGTCAGGTTCTGGTTGTTTTTGTCGATGAGCAGGGCCGAGCCGGTTTGGCGCGTGCGCAGCAGCCCGGGGTTGGTGTGCTCGGCCTGAAAGCGGCGCAAGCCCGCGTTCAGCCGGGCCACGGTGGTGCTGCCGGGGTCGGGCATGCGGCCGGTAAGGCGGCCCTCGGTGGCCTCGGGCGTGGCCAGGGCGCGGAACTCGGGGCGCTTGCCTAGTTTCCGTACTTGCCGCAGCAGGCGCTTCATTTCGGCCTCGGAGCCGGGCAAGCGGTACTCTTCGAGGGCGCCGCCGTTCAGGGCCTTGCGCACCGATTTTACCACCGTTACGGGCGAGGCCACAAAGTGCAGGCCGTACTCGCGGCCCAGGTACGTTTCAATTTCCTCGATTTCGCGCAGCACCCCTAGGTCGTAAATGCTGCGGCCGGCTTGGGGCAGCAAGTGCATCTCGAAAGGGCGCACGCCGGCAAACTTTTGCTCGAAAAACCGGAAGTCGAGCTGCACCGGGTCGTCGTCGGCCAGGTCGTCGAGCAGCCGCGACTCCAGGCGCACGCGGCTGGCCGCGGCCAGGCTGCCCACCAGCAGCACCGCGGCTGCGGCCATTATCCAGCGGCGGCGCACCAGCACCACGCGCAGCAAGCGCGTAAGGGGGGCATCCCAGGAGCGGCCTGCGCCAAAGCGCTGCTGCGGCTTGGGCAGCAGTACCAGCAGGGCCGGCAACAGTGTAAACGTGAGGGCGTACGCAATGAGCACGGCCAGGCCCGTGTACAGCCCAAAGTTGTGAATGGGCCGGATGTGGCTGGTGGTGAGCGTGAAGAAACCCAGCGAAGTAGTAAGCGCCGACAGGCCCGAGCCGAACATCGACTCGCGCATGCTGATGCGCAAAGCCGGCACCGTGGGCGTGCCTTCGCCGGTTTCGGTTACGTAGCGCGTAAGCAGGTGCACCGAGTCGGCAATGCCCACCACGCACATCATTACGGGCAGCAAGGCAGTCATCAAATCGATGCCGGCGCCGCTCCAGCCCACCAGCGCCAGGCCGCCAATGGTGGCGCCGGCCACCACGGTAAGCGGCAGCACCACGCCCCACCACGCCCGGAACGTAAGCCACAACAGCGCCATTACCAGCAGTACCGACAACGACACGAACACAGCCATTTCGACGCGCAACCGATCCACGAACACCGATTGCGCCACCATTTTGCCGCCTAGGTGCACTTGCTCGTCGGCAAAGCCCAGGCGCTGCAGCTCGGTGCGCAGGCTGCTCATCAGGGTGTCGCCGGGCGGCTTTTTCAGGTCGGGGGTGGTTTGCAGCACCACCGTCACGGCGCGGGCGTCGCGGGCAAACAAGTTGCCCACCAGCCCGGGCGTGCGGTAAATCAGGGCCGAGTCCTGGGCGCGCGAGGCCGCGTCGTGCAGGCGCTCGAGGTGCAGGTAGGGGATGTTGAACACGCCCAGGCCCTCCACCACCGGGTTGCTGGCCGTGGTGGGCGAGAGCACCTGCACCACGTGGGGCTGCTGCTGCACAAACCGCGTAAACGTATCGACGCGCTGCGCAAAGCCGGGCTCGAACACGCTGCTGCCCCTAGGTGCCTCCAGCCCGATGAGCACGTAGTCGTTGTCGTTGCCGAAGCGGCCCGCGTAGGTTTCGTAGTAGGCCAGGTCGGGGTCGCCGGTGGGGTAAAAGTCGTTGAAGTTGTAGTTGAAGCGCAGGCGCAGCAAACCGGTGGTGGCCACGGCCGCCAGCAGCAGCAGGCTCAGGAGGGTAACAAGGCTAAGAAAGCGGGGAGAAAGCACGCGGATGAGCTAAAGTGAACCGGCCATTTATGCCTTGGGTTGTGTACCTTGGAGCCGGCGCTCAGCCAACCGCCCATTTTCCTGTTTTGTTTCTCGCTATTCGTTTTCGCCCCATGAAAAACGCCCTGCTCGCCCTCGCTTTGTTTGCTTTCGTAGGTTCGGCCTCGGCCCATGAAGGCTGCAAAGACACCAAAGGTAAAAAAGCCAGCAAAGAAGCTTGTTCGGCCCAAATGAAAGCCAACTGCGCAGCCAAAGGCGCTACCGCCAGCACGCCCGCCTGCTGCATGAAGAAAGGAACCGCCACGGCCAGCCAAGCCTCCACGGCCAAGCCCGCTGCCCCGGTAGTGAAATCGCTGTAAGCTCGCTTCGGCAAGCGCATTGCTTTGCAAGCAAAAGCCCCGGCACCTATTCAGGTGCTGGGGCTTTTGCTTGCGCGCCGTACCTGGGCGGCTACTTGCGGCCGCGGTAGTCGGCAATCAGGCCTTCGCAAATCCAGTTGGCCAGGGCCTGGCGGTTGTCCGGAATCACAAAGCGGCGCTGGTCTTTGTCGTTGCGGATGTTGCCCAGCTCGATGAACACCGTGGGCGCGTGGCTGTTGCGCACCACGTACAGGCTGGAGCGCGCCGACACGGTGCCCACGTAGGGGCGGTTGGGCTGGCTGCGCTTGTAGCGGGCCGTAAACACCTGGTGGATGTTGTTGGCCAACCGCTTGCCCACCGGGCTTTTGTCGTGGTGGTAGAAAAACACATCGGTGTTCAGGCCCGCGCTGCGGCTGTCGATGTGCAGCGTAATCATGCGCTGGTAGGCACCCTTATAGCGCCCGTGTAGCCGGTTGATGGCGTTGGTGTACTGCCGCAGCCGGGCTACGTGGTTGAGCGGAATAGTAAGGTTGGGCGTGGTAATTTCGTCGCGGTCCATCTGCAGCACGGCCTCGTCGCGGATGCCGTCGTCGGGGTCCTGCACAATCAGGTGCACCTTGGCGCCGTGTTCCATCAGCACGCGGGCCAAGCGGGTGGTAATGTCGTAGGCGTACTCGTCTTCGGCCAATTGGTTGCTGCCGTATTTGCCCACCGCGCCGGGGTCGGGCCCGCCGTGGCCCGAAAGCAGGTAAAACACCGTGCCGCTTAGTTGCCGGCTGCGCGCCGACACCTGCCCGTACCTGGGGCCAAACAGCTGCTTAGTGCTGAGCTGGGTTTTTACTTTGGTGCTGGTGCGCGCGGTAGCGGCGGCCGGAGCTTTGGCTGCGGTTGCTTTTTTGCGGGTGGGCTGCTTAGCGGGCAGGCGGTAGTATTTTCCGGAAATGAGGCTGTTGCGCGGCCCCAGCTGGGCGCGATTAAGCGCCACAAACCGGTCGTAGTCGCGCACGGGGTTCAGCCCATGGCGCTGCAGCAGTACCGTAACCCCATCGCCGCGCTTGGCCCGCACCTTCGCAGGTGCTTGTTGCGCAGGGCTTGCAAACGGGGTGGCAAAGGCTAAGAAAGTAGCTATGAGCAGCGGGAGAGGTTGGAGCAAGGGAGCAAGTGTGGTTTGGTTGGGTAGCGTAGTGAGGATAGTGGCTAGGAATAAGGCTATTGTTATGGCGCTTGTACGCAGCGTGGGAGCAGGCGTACCAATTGAAATGAAATTTTGCAAAAGTAGCACCTGGGCTTTCGAATGCTAGCATTAGAATAGCAACCCAAATAATTAGTGTATAAAATGTTTAATGTTCAGCTTCGATACTGATACATTAGAGCTTTACCTTAACAATCCACTTTCATGGAATTAATCGATCAGCTTACCAATCTAGCTTCCAGGGTGCAAAAACAAGTCGCCCACATCCAAACGGAAGAAGCCACAAAAAACGCCCTCGTATTGCCTTTTATAAATGCACTTGGGTACAATGTGTTCGACCCAACAGAGGTAGTGCCCGAGTTCATCTGTGACATAGGCACTAAAAAAGGTGAGAAGGTAGACTACGCTATTTTCCGCGAAGGCAGCCCAATTATTCTCATCGAGTGCAAGCATGTGGGCGCTGACTTGAACATCAACCACGCCAGCCAGCTATTCCGCTACTTCCACGCTACAGAAGCGCGCATTGCCATTCTAACAAATGGGGTGACTTACAAGCTCTTTACCGACTTGGAGCAGCCCAACAAAATGGATGAACGACCCTTTTTGGAATTTGACTTGTTCAATTTTCAGGATGCAGATATTGCCGAGTTAAAGAAGCTCAGCAAAGCAAACTTCAGTTTAGAGGACATGCTGTTCGCTGCCTACAACCTGAAGTACATGAGGGCTTTCAAGAAGTACTTTGACCAACAGTTTCAGCAACCTACAGCTGACTTCACCCACTTCGTTTCCAAGCAGGTGTACGATGGGGTGTTGACGCCAAAACTAAAAGAACAATTTAGTGCGCTTGTCCACCGCTCATTCCATCAGTTTCTCAACGATAAGATAACGATGCGCTTGAAATCGGCGCTGGTAGACACCACTAGCCAATCTATGCTGGCCCCAATGGATTATCAGGCGCCGAAAGTAGTGGATACAACAAATGCCACTGAGCCGGAAGGCAAAGAGAAAGATATTGTTACGACCGTTGAAGAAACGGAAGGCTTTATGATTGTACGAGCCATCTTGCGCAAGCTGGTGCAAGTGAACCGCGTGGTTATGCGCGACGTGCAATCGTATTGCGGCATTTTGCTTGATGACAATAACCGGAAACCCATCTGCCGGCTCCACTTTAACGGAAGCAAAAAATTTGTCACGCTTTTCGATGTGGAAGGCGGCGTAAGAGTCGACATCGAATCATTGGATGACCTATATGGCTTGGCTTCCCGAATTCGGGTGGCAGTAGAGCGATACGAGTCAAAAACCAAAGAACCTGTTGCTCTGTAAGGTGCTGAGTATGATTCGGATATTAAAGCCAGCTAAAAATTAGCTGGCTTTAATATTTTTTGCATTTTGTTGGGCTTATGATGTAACGCTGCCTTGCCATCTCCTCAGCCTGCCATGAACTGGATTTCCCGCATCGAAAAGCTTCCTAGGTCAGCCTCCGTTACCTACCGCTGCAACCCGCCGGTGGTCGACGAGGAACTGACGTTTTTGGCGGCGGCGCTGGAGGTGCGCTTACCCGACGAGCTGCGGCAGCTGTATTTGCTAACCGACGGGCTGGCCGAGGAGCTGCAGGGCATTGGCACTACCGGCTACTTGGTACTGCCCGCCCAGGCCATGCTGCTCGAAAACCAGCGCCTGCGCCAAACGGCTCGCTTCTGCGTGCACGACTTGTTGCTGGTAGCCCCGGCCTACACCGGTGACTACTACGGCTACCTCATTGCCGACGACGGCACCGTAAGCTCCGATGTGTACATCTGGAGCTGCACCGACAACACGCGCGTACGGGTGGCTGGCTCGTTGGCTGAGTTTCTGGTGGGGTGGGTTACGAGCGAGCTGTCGGCCTAGGCCAGGTAGGGCCGCACTTCTATCTTTGGGTTTCAGCCCACCAGTTGCCCTTGCCATGCAGCAGTACCAAACGCTTCTACGCCACATACTTGAGAACGGGACCTCCAAAACCGACCGCACCGGCACCGGCACGCTGTCGGTGTTCGGGTACCAGATGCGCTTTGATCTGCAGCAGGGGTTTCCGCTGGTAACCACCAAAAAGGTGCACCTGAAAAGCATCGTGCACGAGCTGTTGTGGTTTTTGCGCGGCGATACCAACACTGCCTACCTTAAAGAGCACGGCGTGAGCATTTGGGACGAGTGGGCCGATGCCAACGGCGACCTGGGGCCCGTGTACGGCAAGCAGTGGCGCTCCTGGCCCGACGGCCGTGGCGGCCACATCGACCAGATGCAGCAAGTGCTGGAGCAGCTGCGCCGCTCGCCCGATTCGCGCCGCATAATGGTATCGGCTTGGAACGTGGCCGAGCTCGACCAAATGGCCCTGATGCCCTGCCACGCGCTGTTTCAGTTTTACGTGGCCGATGGCAAGCTCTCGTGTCAGCTGTACCAGCGCTCCGCCGATGTGTTTCTGGGCGTGCCGTTCAACATTGCCTCCTACGCGCTTCTTACCCTAATGGTAGCACAGGTGGTAGGCCTGCAACCCGGCGAGTTTATTTGGACAGGCGGCGACACGCATCTGTATTCGAACCACCTCGAGCAGGCACGCCTGCAGCTCGCGCGCGAGCCGCGCCCGTTGCCGCGCATGCGCCTCAACCCGGAGGTGACGGACCTGTTTGCCTTCCGCTACGAGGATTTTACGCTGGAAAATTACGACCCGCACCCCGCCATTAAAGCGCCCGTAGCCGTGTAGCTGCCGGGCGGCGGCTGAAGAGTTAGGACCTAGGGCGCCGCACGCGGCGCCCTAGGTTTTTTTTGCCCCTAAAGCAGTGCCAGCCACCGACATCCGTGCGTGCCTTGCAACAAGCAGCGCGCGGCTGGTGGTTTGGCGGTGAGATTCAGGCTGCGGCGGGCGGCGGGGCCGTAGTGCTAGGGCAACCGTTCGGGCAGCGGCAAAAGGTAGGGGCTTCGAGCGGTTAGTACTTTACTACGAATAAATGAGGCATGCCTACATCAAGAGTTTCTGAGGAAGTATAGGAAATAGCACATTCAGCGTAATCAAATAAGTGCCTGGCGCGGTGCAACCTAAATTATTGACGCACGTAATCACATTTTCATGTGGTTGCTGCAATGAATACTTCATCAGTAACGTTGTTGGATAAATAGTTGACCTCGTGCTTTCGAATACTCTGCCGCTTTTTGCTTACTTGCCGGTGAAATCACCGATCTTCGCGGCGGAAAAAGTAAACTCTTCCGCCAAAATTCAATTCAACGGCTCGGCACCCGTCCGTTCCGTATTTTCCACCACACCTCCTTTGTCAACTGCCGTCGCTTCCACCTGCGGCTGCCCTCTGCCGCTTAAGCACCGCGTGCTTATAGCTATGTACGCACTGGAAATCGGGCGCCAATCGCGCGACGAAATCCTAGCCGCCAACGACGTTACCGAAGCCGACCTGATTAAGTATCAGAAAGAATGGCTGCGGATGCGCCGGCGTCGTTACAGCAACGTAGCTTAATTTTTGAGGTCTTGTCGCCGCAGAGCATCCAGCAATGGGTGCTCTGTTTGTTTGTAGGCCGTGCCGGCCAGCCGCTCGATGTTGCGGATGCCCGCCACGTTGGCCGTAAACACCGCATCGGCGGCTAGCAGCGCCGCGGGGCGGTACAGCCCTAGGTGGCAACGAATGCCCAACTGCTGAGCCACCTGCCGCAAGTGCGCCTGCCGCACGCCCGCTACGCAGCCGCTTTCGGGAGCCGGCGCATGCAGCTCGTTATTGCTGATCCAGAACACCGCCGCCGATACGCTTTCGGCAACGTGGCCGTGCGCGTCGAGCAACAGCAACTCGTCCAGGCCGCGGGCGTCGCGCTCCTGCGCGGCCAGCACGTAGTGCAAGGCGTAGGGCCCTTTGCAAAACGACACGGGCGAGTACTGCGTGCCGATGCGCTGCGCAAAATCGGCGGTGCCAACGGGGCTGTTGTTGGGCACAAAGCTGGCGGCCGTAGCCAACCACTCGGCTTGCTGGGTGGCGGGTGCGTACAGGCCACCGCCCGCGCGCCACAACTGCAGCCTGATGCGCGCCGGACCCGCGGTAGTAGCGGCCAGGGGTGCCAGGGTATGGTTTAGGGCAGCAGCGTTGGCCAGGGCGGGGGGCAGCTCCAAGTGCAAAGCAGTAGCGGCCCGCTGCATGCGCCCTAGGTGGTGCGCAGCCCAGCGCACCGCGCCGCCCTCGTACACCATCGTTTCAAAGAAGCCGTCGTTGAACTGCAACCCGCGGTTGGGCAGTGGCAGCTCCACCTCGGCAGCGGGCAGCAGGCGGCCGTTGAGCAGGGCTTGGCTCATCTACATTAACGCAAATTTTTTGCCCGGCAACGCCCGCACCACGCCCCTGAACTCCAGCCCGAGCAGCAACGTCGAAACCTGGTTGATGGGCAACTGGGCTTCCCAGCTCAGCTCGTCAATTTGCCGCTCTTTGTGCGCTTGCAGTATCCCAACCAACCTAAATTCTTCGGGGCTGAAATCGGAAGGGTCGAGGACGGGCGCCGGAGGCGTGTGGTGCAAGGCGCCGTCCCAGTTCAGCACCTGCTCCACGTCGGCGGGACTGGTGTAAATAACTGCCTGCTGGTTGCGAATGAGGTGGTTGCAGCCTTCGGAGGCCGATTGGTCGAGGCGGCCCGGTACGGCCAGCACCTCGCGGTTGTACTCCTGCGCCAACTCGGCCGTAATGAGCGCACCGCCTTTGCGGGCGGCCTCCACCACCACGGTGCCGTCGGTGAGGCCGGCAATAATGCGGTTGCGCGCCGGGAAGTTGTACTTGTCGGGCTGCGTGCCGAAAGGAAACTCGGTGAGCAAACCGCCCTGTTCCACCATTTTTTCGGCGGTGCGGCGGTGGGCGGCAGGGTAAATAATATCGAGCCCGGTGGCCATTACGCCAATCGTGGGCAGGCCTTCCTGCAGGGCCGCGCGGTGGGCAATAATGTCGATGCCATACGCCAAACCGCTCACAATCAAGGGCTGGTAACCGGCCACGCCCCGAATGAGCTTTTCCGTTTGCTCACGGCCGTAGTCGGTGGCCTGGCGCGTGCCCACCACGGCCAGGGAGCGAGGGTGATTGAGGTCGGCGGCCCCTAGGTAGTACAGCAGAACCGGGGCATCGGGCACCGGGCGCAGGCGGGTAGGGTAGTTGGGGCGCGTGTAGTACAGCAGCTGCACGCCGTCTTTTTCGGCCCGTCGCACAATTTGCTCGGCTTGCTGCAGGGCCTTGCTGTGGTTGTGCAACGCCTTAACCGTGCCGGGGCCCACGCCGGGTATTTTCAGCAGCTTGGCCTGCGGGGCCTGCAGCACCGCCTGGGCCGAGCCGCAGTAGCTAACGAGGTTGCGCGTAATCAGCGGGCCAATGCCCGGCAGCAAGGTAAGGGCAACTTCGAATAGGAGGTCGGGTGAAGAGGTTGACACGGTAAGCTAGCAGGCTCAAAAGGATAAGTAAACGGCCGTTGAAAACAGCGCCCCTAAAAACATGCCCGCGGCGCTGGCGCACTTACGCTTCGCAATACAATACGTAACCAGCGCCAAGCAGCCGAAAAGCCAAAAGAGCAAAATGAAGTGAAACGTGTTGGCGCCCCGTTTACCCCACGAATTTCGGTTTGTGCCGTTGCCGTTTACCCAACCCAACACAAAACCAACGACCAGGACGACCACTGCCGAAACTACCGTCGGAAAGAACAGAAGCACCGCTATCCACCACGGTTCGGTTCGGCGTGGGTCGAGGGCATGCGGCGGCATTTACCCGTTTGGCTGCTTGCCCGCGGCATCCAGCTCCTTGCGCAAACTCACCAGAAAGTTGCGCACCTTCTCCAGCGAGTGTATCACGTCTACTTTTTCCTTTAGCTGGGGGCCGCGCTGCTTCATGATTTCGCGGGCGCCCGGAATGGTGTAGCCGCGCTCCTTCACGAGGTGGTAGATGGTACGGAAAATCTCGATGTCCTGCGGTGAGTACAGGCGGTTGCCTTTTTTGCTTTTGCGCGGCTTAAGGTCGTCGAACTCGGTTTCCCAGAAGCGAATCAGCGACGGGGCCACGTCGAACTGCGCCGCCACCTCGCCGATGGTGTAGTATTGCTTTTCGATGTCGCGCTCTTTGTAGGGCATAGGTAGGGGCGCGTGGCACGCACCCAGTCGTTGAACAGTAAATGACGGCTGCCGGGCAATTGGCGCAAGCGAAAGCCTGTGCCACATTTCATCTTCCGCCCGAAGTGCTACTTTTGCCGGAAGCGCTGCCTGGAGCTGCTACAGCCGCTGCAGAAGCCGAAAAATAGCCAGAAAAACCGGTTCCGACCAATTTTGTCTGCGTCTGGGTGCGCCCGTTGCCGTTCTGGCGGCGGGCGCGTGCAACGCGCCCCTACTATGCTACCCTCAGCCAACCAAGTTCGTCAGCAGTTCCTCGACTTCTTTGCCTCCAAAGGCCACCACATCGTGCCCTCGGCGCCCATCGTGGTGAAGGACGACCCCACGCTGATGTTCATCAACTCGGGCATGGCCCCGTTTAAGGATTACTTCCTGGGCAACAAGCCGGCGCCCTTCAAGCGCGTGGCCGATACACAGAAGTGCCTGCGCGTGAGCGGCAAGCACAACGACCTGGAGGAAGTAGGCTACGATACCTACCACCACACCATGTTTGAGATGCTGGGCAACTGGTCGTTCGGCGACTACTTTAAAAAGGAAGCCATTGCCTGGGCCTGGGAGCTGCTGACGGAGGTATACAAACTGCCGAAGGAGCGACTTTACGTTACCTACTTCGAGGGCGACAAAGGCGACAACCTAGGGGCCGACACCGAGACGCAGGGCCTGTGGCGCCAGTACACCACCGAGGACCGCATTTTGCCCGGCAACAAGAAGGACAACTTCTGGGAGATGGGCGACACCGGCCCCTGCGGCCCGTGCACCGAAATCCACATCGATTTGCGCGACGAGGCCGAAGTAGCCCAGCAAGGCGGCGCCGAGCTGGTGAATGCCGACCACCCGCAAGTGGTAGAAATCTGGAACAACGTGTTCATGGAGTTCCAGCGCAAAGCCGACGGCTCGCTGGAAAAGCTGCCCGCCCAGCACGTAGACACCGGCATGGGTTTCGAACGCCTGATGATGGCCGTGTCGGGCGTAAAGTCGAACTACGACACCGACGTATTTCAGCCGCTGATCCAATTCATTGCCTCGGAAGCCGGCGTGAAATACACCGGTGCAATGGAGCCGACGGACATTGCCATTCGGGTAATTGCCGACCACATTCGCACCATTTCGTTTGCCATTTCCGATGGTCAGCTGCCCTCCAACGTAAAGGCTGGTTACGTAATTCGCCGCATTCTGCGACGCGCTGTGCGCTACGCCTTTACGTTCCTCAACTTCAAGCAGCCCTTCCTGTACAAAGTGGTACCCATTCTGGCCGACCACATGCACTCAATATTCCCCGAGCTGAAGCAGCAGCAGCAGTTTGTGCAGCGCGTGATTGAGGAGGAGGAAATTGCCTTCCTGAAAACGCTGGAGAACGGCCTGCGCCGTCTCGATGCGCTGGAAGATTCGTTCAAGCAGCAAGGCAACCTCATCGACGGCAAAACCGCGTTTGAGCTGTACGATACCTTCGGCTTCCCGCTCGACCTCACCGCGCTTATTGCCCGCGAAAAAGGCCTGAACGTGGACGAGAAAGGCTTTGCCGTGGAAATGGAGCAGCAGAAAAACCGTTCGCGCCGCGCCGCCGAGCAGGAACAAAGCGACTGGGTTATCGTGCACGCTTCGGAAGAACAGCCGCGCTTTGTAGGCTACGATGCGCTCCGGGCCGAAGCGCGCATTTTGCGCTACCGCCAGGTTACGCAGAAAGGCAAAACCGAGTACCACATTGTGCTCGATCAAACGCCGTTCTACGCCGAATCGGGCGGCCAGGTAGGCGACACGGGTTATTTGGAAACGCCGCTATCCAAGGTGCGCGTGATTGACACCCGCAAGGAAAACGACCTGATCGTGCATACCGTGCTCGATTTGCCGCAAGACCTGGAGGCGCCCGTTGAGGCCAAGGTTGACGAAGCGCGCCGCCAGCTGATCCGCAAAAACCACTCGGCCACCCACCTCATGCACGCAGCCCTGCGCCACGTGCTCGGCGACCACGTGGCCCAGCGCGGCTCTTTGGTGAACGACAAGCTGCTGCGCTTCGACTTTTCGCACTTCTCGAAGGTAACCGACGACCAGCTGCGCCAAGTGGAGCACATTGTAAACCAACGTATTCGTCAGCAAATTCAGCTCGGCGAGGAGCGCAACGTGCCCATCGACGAAGCCCGTTCGCGCGGGGCCATGGCGTTGTTCGGCGAGAAATACGGCGACAGCGTGCGCGTTATTACCTTCGATCCGGAGTACTCCGTGGAGCTGTGCGGCGGCATTCACGTGCCGAACACCGGCGAAATTGGCTTCTTCAAAATTACTTCAGAGACGGCCGTAGGGGCCGGCGTACGCCGCGTGGAGGCCGTTACGGCCGATTTGGCCGAGCGCTACGTGGAAGAGCAAATGGATTTGCTGGCGCAGGTGCGCGAAGCCCTAGGTAACCCGCAGCACCTCATCCCGAGCATCCAGAAGCTGTCGGAGGAAGTAGCCACGCTGCGCAAGCAGCTGGAGCAAGCCGAGGTGCAACAACTTGGGCAGCTGAAAGACCAACTGGCCGGCCAAGTGAAAGCCATTAACGGCATCAACTTCCTGGCGGCCAAGGTACCGGCCCGCTCGGCCGACGCCGTAAAGAAGCTGGCCTACGACTTGCGCCAGGTTGTGCCCAACCTCGTGGCGGTGCTAGGTGCCGAAATCGAAGGCAAGCCGCAGCTGGCCGTGATGCTTGACGACGAGCTGGCCAAGGGCGGCAAGCTGAACGCCTCGCAGCTGGTGCGCGAGCTAGCCAAAGACATTCAGGGCGGCGGCGGCGGCCAGCCGTTCTTCGCCACGGCCGGCGGTAAGAACGCGGCCGGGCTCGATGCCGCCATTGGCAAGGCCGAGAACTTAGTGGCTAATACGCTGAGCTAAGCCTGCCAATTGCCCCTTAGCGGGTGCAAAGTGGCCCCGGCCAAACTGCCTGCCCAAGCAGTTTGGCCGGGGCCACGGCTTTATGGCAGGGGTTTACCTCTGCTCAACAGATGCTGAAAAGGTGGACAGCATTGCTACCTTGGTGTTGCGGACCCTGCATCGGGATAACCGCAGTTGATATTGACTTCTCATGAAGTTTTCGTTTTTACGCCTAGGTGCCGCTGGCTGGCTAGCGGCGTGGCCAGCCATGGCAGTGGCCCAGCAGCCCGTTGCCGGAAGCAAGCCGCGCGTGGAGGTTACCTATTACGATGGCAAAAGCAATAAGCTTCCTTCCGCCATGGGGGCTAGTTACCGCTCCGAGGTCCAGTTTGAGGACAGCGTAAAAGCCATTGAGCGTACATTCTACGCAACCGGAGGGCCGCGCTCGGTGGTGCACTACGCCAACTACCGCCTGCGCATTCAGCACGGAACAAGCGAATCGTGGTACGAGAACGGGCAACTGAAGTGGCACGATAACCGGGCGCAAGGCAAGCTCGAGGGCGAACTGCGCTATTATTACCCAACTGGCAAACTCAAGCGCCGCGAACTGTACAGTGCGGGTGCCCGCACCGAAGGCGCGTGCTTTGGGCCCGACGGCAAACCGGTAGCGTTTTTTGAGTACTTGGTTATGCCCGTGCCAGCCGGCGGTTTGACTGGCTTGCGCAACTACATAAGCGCCAACATTAACTACCCTGAAGAGGCCCGAAATGCCGAAGTACAAGGCAAGGTGTTGGTAAGCTTTGTGGTGGATAGCACCGGTATGGTCGGCAACGTGCTGGTTAAGCAGTCGGTGCATCCGCTGCTCGATGCCGAAGCTGCGCGCGTGGTGCAACGCTTGCCGCGCTGGACGCCCGGCAAACGCGACGGTGTGCCGGTACCGGTGCATTACGCGGTGCCGGTTGTTTTTCGGCTCGAAGAATAACAGACTTGTAGCCAGCAGCAGCTAATTCAACGTTCAGAATCAGAAGAATGCGTGGGGTTGGGCGCCGCTGGTTGCGCACGGGGTAACAGGCAACTGCTGATGGCCAGCAAAGGAATGGTGCAGATGAGTCGGCGCGGCTGCTGTATCTTGGCTGAATGTGTGCACCCAACCTTGTTTCTGCCTCGCACCTCAGTTGGCTGGTTGCGGGCCTGTTACTGACGACCACCGCCGCCTCGGCGCAGGTGAAAACCGTTGCCGTTTTTGAACAGCTCGAAGGCCAAAAAGTCGGTGTTCGGTATTACGACCGCAACGCCGTGCCGCTGCCCGACAGCAGAGGCGCCCACAGCTACGACATCATGCGCCGGGCCGATAGCCTGGGCGTGAAGTGGCGCGTGCGCCGATTTGCTGTGCAAGGCCACCAACTGCTGCTCGATGCCGGTTACAGCAGCGACTTGCCCTACGATACGCCCCACGCGCGCACCCGCGAATGGTACCCCAATGGCCAGCTGCGCGAAGACGTAAGCTACCGCAACGGCAAGCCCGACGGGCCCATCAAAACCTACTACCCCGATGGCAAGCCGCGCCGCGACCAGCAGCTGCGCGCCGGCGCCGTGGTAAAAGGCGAATGCTACGGCCCCGGCGGCCAAGCCCTCGACGAGTGCCCGCCGTACCGCACGCTGGCCAAGCTTACGGGCAAGGGCGCCGGGCAAGCCGTGGTGTTTCAGGCCATGCAAAAGCAGTTTGCGCAGTTCATGCCCAAAGGCTACAGCCGCGCCACCGATGCCGTGGTGCACGTGGCCTTTGGGGTAGATAGCCTCGGCAACGTGCACAGCCCGCGCGTACTCGCCTCCGACGATGCCGCCCTCAACGCCGCCGCGCTCGAAACCGTGCGTCGCTTGCCGCGCTTGGTACCGGCTTCCGAAGAGGGCCAGCCCGTGAGCAGCGTTCTGGAGGGGCAGTTTCACTATTACCCCACCCGCCGCGCCGCCACGGCCGCCGACGAGTAAACCCACCTAGGGCGCTGCTTGCTCCTCGCCTCAGCAACCCACTACAGCACCTAGGGTTTTGCCCGAAGCACCCGAAACCCAGCCCGGCAATTGGGCTGCGGCCGAATGCGGCCCCGGCTGTGGCTAACACGCGGCCGGCTTCGTACTTTTGCGCCCCACCCGGTTCGCCCCGTTGGCCGCCAACGGCCGCGGCGACCTAGGGCCACCAGCGGTAACCTGCGACTCATGGACGAAAACACTAAAGCAAAATACCAGCCCGTAATTGGCCTGGAGGTGCACGCCCAGCTGCTCACGCGCAGCAAAATGTACTCGGCCGACGAAAACGAGTACGGCGCCATGCCCAACTCCAACCTGTCGGTAATTACCCTGGGGCACCCCGGCACGCTGCCGCGCGTAAACCGCACGGCCGTGGAGTTTGCCATTAAAATGGGCCTGGCCACCAACTGCCACATCACGCGCGACAACCAGTTTGCGCGCAAAAACTATTTCTACCCCGACCTGCCCAAGGGCTACCAGATTACGCAGGACAAAACCCCGCTCTGCACCAAGGGCCACGTCGACATTCGCCTGGCCGACGGTACCACCAAGCAAGTGGGCATCACGCGCATTCACATGGAGGAAGACGCGGGCAAATCGATGCACTTGGCAGGCGAGGTGGAAACGCTGGTAGACCTGAACCGCGCCGGCGTGCCGCTGATCGAAATTGTATCGGAGCCCGACATCCGGAACGCCGAAGAGGCCTACGCCTACCTCACCGAGATTAAAAAGCTGGTGCAGTACCTAGGCATTTGCGACGGCAACATGGAGGAAGGCTCCTTGCGCTGCGATGCCAACATTTCGGTGATGCCGGTGGGCGCCAGCAAGTTCGGTACCAAGGTGGAGGTGAAGAACATGAACTCCTTCCGGAACGTGCAGCGCGCCATCGAGTACGAAATCGAGCGGCAGATTGCGCTGCTCGAAGCCGGCGAAGAGGTGGACAGCCAGACGCGCGGTTTCGACGCCACCACCGGCACTACGCTGGCGCAGCGCTCGAAGGAAACCATGAACGACTACCGGTACTTCCCGGAGCCCGACTTGCCGCCCGTTATCATCGACGACGCTTGGCTGCACCGCGTGCAGGCCGAGCTGCCGGCGCTGCCGCAGCAGCTTTACGCCCGCTTCACGGGCGAGTTGGGTTTGTCGGATTACGACGCCAACGTGCTCACGGCCGAGAAGGACATTGCCTTGTACTTCGACGAGCTGACGCGCCTGACTACCAACGCCAAAGCCGCCGCCAACTGGATGCAGGGCCCCGTGAAGTCGTTCCTGAACGAGCGCGCCCTCACTATGAGCGACTTTCCGCTCACGGCCCAGCACCTCGCCGACACCATTGGCCTGATCGACGCGGGCAAAATCAACCACTCGGTGGCCTCGAAACAACTGTACCCGCACCTGCTCGAAAACCCCAAGCAATCGGCCGCCGAAGCAGCCGAAGCCCTAGGTCTGTTGCAGCAGTCCGATGCCTCGGAGCTGGAGGCCATGGTGCAGCAGGTGCTCGACGCCAACCCGGCCAAAGTGGCCGAGTACCGCGCCGGCAAAAAGTCGCTGGTGGGCATGTTTATGGGCGAGCTGATGAAGCTCACCAAAGGCAAAGCCGACCCCAAGCTTTCGAACCAGCTGCTGCGCGACAAGCTGGAGCAGGCGTAGGCCACGCGCCACTGCTGCCGCAAAACCCGCCGGGCCCTAGGTGCCCGGCGGGTTTTGCGCGTTAAATAGGCTATGTTGGCCGCTGCGTTGGCGCCGGGCGGCGCTGCCGGTTACTACCCACCGTTTACCTTATTGCTATTGTGCATTACTCCGTAGTAGGCGCGCTGCTTTTGAGTGCCACCGTAAGCAGCGCAGCCCTAGGTCAGCGTCCGGCCGCGGGCGGCAAGGGGCAGGGCTACCAAATTGTAGGGCGGTTGGGGCAAGCGCCGGCCGGCACCAAAGTGTATTTGCGCTTCGAAGCCGACGCCCAGCGCCGTGCCCTCGATTCGGCCGCTACCGATGCCGCGGGGCGGTTTCGGCTGCAAGGCCCGCTAACGGCGCCCGGCGTGTACGAGCTGTACAGCAAGCTAAGCCGCGAAAACCTGTACCTGCCACTGGCCCCGGGCAGCCGCCTGCAAGTGCGGGCCGAGGTCAAGCAACTGCAAACAACAGCCGCCGTGAGCGGTTCGCCCGAGGCCGAAGCCCTGGCCCACATGCAGCGGCAGCAGCGGCAAGCCCTCAACCGCATTGAGGCCCTGATGCCGCGCCGGCCAGCCGAAACCGATACTGCCGCCACCCGGGCGTTCGAGCGGCAGTGGGCCGCCGAGTTTCGGGTGTTTCACGGCGCGGCCCAGCACGTGGCCCGCGGCCCGCACCACACGGCCCCGTTTGCGGCAGTGAGCTTTCTGAGTTCGTTCGACGAGTATAAGCCCTTCCTCGACTCGGCCACCACGCGCTACGCCCGGCAGTGGCCGGCCTCGCCCTACACCCAACGCCTGCTTCGCGACCAGGCCGTGGCGCGCGCGACGGCCGTGGGGCAGTTGGCGCCCGACATCAGCCTGCCCGCGCCCGATGGCAAGCCCGCAGCCCTCAGCAGCCTCCGCGGCAAGTACGTGCTCGTCGATTTTTGGGCCTCGTGGTGCGGCCCCTGCCGCCGCGAAAACCCTGAGTTGCTAAAGCTTTACACCGCCTACCGCGCCAAGGGCCTGGAGCTGTACAGCGTGGCTACCGACGACAAGCCCGAAGCCTGGCGCAAAGCCATTGCCACCGATGGGCTTACCTGGACGCAGGTGTTCGACGACCCCGCGGCCGCGCAACCAACCAAAGAAACGTACGGCATCCGGGCTTTGCCCACCACCATTTTGCTCGACCCGCAGGGCCGCATCATCGCCAAAAACCTGCGCGGCGAAGCCCTGGCAGCCAAGCTGGCCGAGCTGCTGCCCTAGGTACCCGGCCGCCCTCGGGCGTCCGGCACCGGCTATATGGCGACGCTGCTGACGCCGTATTGGCGGCTTTGTTTATGGCTAATCACCCGAAGTTCGTAAGCGCGCTGGCAGCCGCCGCGCTAACCTGGCCCGCGGCCGCGGCGGCCCAAAGCCCCAGCCCCGCGGCGGACATTTCGTATACGGTGCGCGGCAGTGCTACGCCCGAGTTGGCCGGCCGCCGCGCCGTGCTCTGCGACTACTGGCAGGGAAAAACCCAGCGCCTCGATTCGGCCACCATCGGGCCCGACGGCCGCTTTGTGCTCCAGGGCTGCGTGCCCGAGCCCGGCGTGTACCACCTGCGGCTCGACACAGCCCGTACGATGTACTTTGTGGCGCTGAGTGCGGGCAGCGAGGTGCAGGCCAGCGTGCAGCCGCGCAAGCAGGCCAAGCAACTCGGGCCGGCGCCGGCGTATAAGGTGGCGTTTAACGGCACGCCCGACACCGATTTGTACGAGCAATTTCAGCAGCTGCGGCAGGCCTACCCGCGCGAGGCCGCGCGGCGCTTGCACCCCGGCGACTCCTTTGCCGACGACCGGCTGATGGCCGCCACGCGCCGCCTGGTGCGCCAGCACCCGGCCGCGCCCCTGGCCGCTTACTGGACGTGGCGCGAGCTTAGCCGCTTTGAGGAGCAGCGCGTGTTCGTCGATTCGATGACGGCCGTGTTTGCCCGCACCTTGCCCGCTTCGCGCTACACTCGCGCCCTGCAGGAGCGCCAGCAGCAAGTACCCGCCCTGATGCCCGGCATGCCCACGCCCGAGCTTACCTGGCAGGATTTGCAGGGCCAGCCAGTGGCGCTAAGCCAGCTGCGCGGCCAGTACGTGGTGCTCAGCTACTGGGGCGCTTGCTGCAAGCCCGATGCGGCGCTGCTCGCCCGTCTCAACGAGCAATATGCCGGGCGCGGGCTGAAACTGGTGCACGTATCGGCGGCTACCAACGCCGCCAACTGGCGCACGGTTGCGCAGGCGTTTGCCGTGCCGGGCCTGCACGTGTCGGATTTGCAGGGCTGGGCGGGCCCTTCGTTTAAGCGCCTGAACATCTCCGTATACCCGAGCACTGTGCTAATTGACCCCACCGGCAACCTGGTAGCCCTTGGCTTGCGCGAGAAGGCCCTGGAACAGAAGCTGGCCGAGCTATTGCCCTAGGTGCTTGGCGGCCCTGGCATCCGAAGGGCGGCGGGCAGCGTAGGTAAGGGCCGCCGGCGGCGCTGGCAAAATGCCATGCCGAAAATCCGCACAAATCGGCAACTTGCGATGTTCCTAGGCTGGCGCGCATTTTGCGGCGGCCCACTTCGTCCTCATGAAATACCCTATGCAAAGCTTAATTCTGGTGACCTCGCTGCTGAGCATCACCACTGCCTGCAACGAAACCTCGTCCTCTTCGGCCGCCGATAAAGCCGGGTTTGTGGTTTCGGGCCAGTTGCGCAACGCCCCGGCCGGCACGCCGGTGTACCTAGCCGAGCTGGCCGAAGGACAGTTCGTATCGCGCGATACCGTGAAAACCGACGCGCAGGGCCGCTTCACCCTGAAAGGCAGCACCACCGAGGCGGCCATTTACCAGATCAAGCTGAACGAAGAAAACAACGTGCTGGTGGCCTTGGACAACCAAACCAAGCTGCAACTCACCGGCGACGCCAGCAAGCTGGCCAGCACCTACACCGTAAAGGGCTCCAAGGATTCGGAGGTGTGGCAGCAGATGTCGCGGGCGATGATGCGCCACAGCGGCTCCATGGGAGGCATCATGCGCCGCTTCCAAGCCAACGCCCAGGCCGGCCGTCAGGACTCAATGCAGTTGCTGGAGCAAAAGTTTTACGCGGCCAAGGCCAAGAGCACGGCCGAGCTAAAAGGCATTATTAAGAAAAACCCGACGTCGGTGGTGACGGCTTTTGTGCTAGGCGAGCCGCAGCTGTTTAGCGCCGACGAGAACTTTGGCTTTGCCGATTCGGTAGCTACGCAGCTCACCAAGGCCGCGCCGAACTCGCGCTACACCCAAGCGCTGGTGCAAAAGCTGGAGCCGATGCGCAAAACCGCTATCGGCACGATTGCGCCCGACATTCAGCTGCCCGCCCCCGATGGCAAAAGCGTGTCGCTCAGCAGCCTGCGCGGCAAGTACGTGCTGCTCGATTTCTGGGCCAGCTGGTGCGGCCCCTGCCGCCAGGAAAACCCGAACGTGGTGCGCACCTTCGACAAATACAAAGGCAAAAACTTTACGGTATTTGGCGTGTCGCTCGATCAGGACAAGAACAAGTGGCTGAAAGCCATCGACAACGACAAGCTCGCCTGGACGCACGTTTCGGACTTGAAAGGCTGGCAAAGCGCCGCCGGGCAGGCCTACGGTATTCAGTCCATCCCGATGAACTTCCTGCTCGATCCGCAGGGTAAAATCGTTGCCAAAAACCTGCGCGGCCCCGCACTGGAGGAAAAGCTGGCGCAACTGTTGAAATAAGTTGCCGGTGGCCGGTTGAGAATAATCCGGCCAACTGCCAAAACAAAAAGGCCCGCGACGCAAGTCGCGGGCCTTTTCTATAACCAAACTCGAGCAAGCCAGTACCAAACTGACAACTGACAACTGACAACTGACAACTGACAACTGACAACTGACAACTGCTACGCCAGAAACATGCGTTGCAGCGCTTGCCACAGCTGTTTTTTGCGGCCGTTGTCGTACTCAATCATTTCTACTTCGGCGGCCGGTAGGTAGGCTACGTCGCCGATGCGCACGGGCTCGTAAGGCTGGGTGCGCTTGGTGGCCACATCGAGCAGGTTTTTGCCGAAGCCGATAACCTCGCGCACGGCCAAGCCGCGGGCCCGCAGCTCCTCCAGGCTCACCGGGTACGGCGACTTCACGTTGACGATAACGCATTCCTCCATCACGCGCTGAATGGCTTTCAGCATGTTGTTCAGGAATACGTTGCGCTGGATGCGAGGCAGCCGGGTGGGGTCCTCGAGGCGCACGAGCAGGATCAACCCGTTGGCGTTGCTGCCCAGCGTATCGAAATCGACGGGCGGACGCTGCGGGGGCGCTTGCGGTGCTACTGGCGGCGCCGAAACGGGGGGAGCCGCCAATACCGGCGGCGCGGTAGGGGCTGCAACCGGAGCTGGAGCTGGCGGCGGGGTTGCGGGTGCTGCGCTGCGCGCTGCTTTCAGATCAGCTAACGAGGGCAGCTTGCCCTGGCCGCCGGCCGCGCTGGCCACCGAAGCCGGCGGCGGGGTAACTGCTGGGGGCACCGGTTGGGCAGCTGAAGACGCTACGGCGGCAGCGGCTGCCACGGCCGGAGCTGCAACCGTTGGCGCTGCCGGAGCAGCCAGCGGGGCTGCGGTGCCGGGCTCGGGCACCACGTACAGCGGAGTGCCTGTGTACAGCTGCTGGTAAAAGGCGAGCAAAGCTTCGTCCACGGGTAAAACAGACTAGGAGGTGGGCAACACGGGCAAGCAGCAGCGGCACCTAGGGCGGCGCAGCTGAACTATACCAAGTTAACCAATTCGGCGGAGTGCTTACTCCATTTCAAACAAAGCCTTCAGCTCGGTGGCTTCTTGGGGCTTCATGCGGCCGGCCAGCACCAGGCGCAGCTGGCGGCGGCGCAGGGCGCCGTCGTAGAGGCGGACTTCTTCTTCGCTGTGCGGCACGGCTTCGGGCACATCAATCGGGCGGCCCGACTGATCGACGGCCACGAAGGTGAAAAACGCCTCGTTCGACTTGACCTTGGTGCCGCTCGGAATGTCTTCCGACCACACGTTGATGTGCACTTCCATGGAGGAGCTGAAGGAGCGCGTTACCTGCGCTTCCAGCGTTACCACGTTGCCCAACTTAATGCCCTCGCGGAAGGACACGTTGTCGACGGAGGCCGTAACAACGATGCGGTTGGAGTGGCGCTGGGCCGAAATGGCCGCGGCAATGTCCATCAGGTGCATCATGCGGCCGCCCATCAGGTTATTGAGCGTGTTGGTATCGTTGGGCAGTACCAGCTCGGTCATCCGCACGAACGACTCGGCTACGGGCTTCTGTTTGCGCATTGGGGGCAAGAGTTAGGGCAGGAGCGTATAAATCGGGCGCAAAGATAGCCGCCCGGGCCCCAGCCCGCGCCTGCCCCGGCAAATTGCGAAGCCTGGCACCTAGGGCTACCGCCTGCTGGCCTGCAAGCACGCCGGCACCTACTCGCCCCACCCGGCCGCGCCGCGCAAGGGCACAAACCGAAATTCGTCGAACTCTTCGCGGGCGAAGCTATCGGCCGATTCGCGCGTAACGCGCACCATGCGCTGCACTTGCTCGTTGCCTACGGGCACCACCAGCACGCCGCCTATGGCCAGTTGCTGCAGCAGCGGGCGGGGCAAAGCCGGAGCCGCGGCCGTTACCAAAATGCGGTCGAAGGGTGCGTAGGCCGGCAGGCCCACCGAGCCGTCGCCGCAAAACAAATGGGCGCCCGTGTAGCCCAACTGGCCCATGCGCTGGCAGGTACGCTCGAACAGCACGCGGTTGTACTCGATGCTGAACACCTGGGCACCTAAGGTCAGGAGTACGCTGCACTGGTAGCCCGAGCCGGTGCCCACCTCCAACACCCGCAAGCCCGGACGCACGCCCAGCAGCTCGGTTTGGTGCGCCACGGTGTAGGGCTGCGAAATGGTTTGGCCTTCGCCAATCGGGAAGGCCTTGTCGTGGTAGGCGTGCGACTCAAAAGCCTGCTCGAAAAACAAGTGGCGCGGTACCGCACCAATGGCAGCCAGCACCCGCTCGTCGCGGATGCCCTTGCGTTGCAACTCCTCCACCAAGGCGCGGCGCTGGCCGCGGTGGCGGTAGGAGTCGGGGGCGGAGGCAGGAACGGACGAAGACATAGCAGGATCGGTTAAAACAGCCCTACCTTTGCGCGCGGCCGGCGAGCTATACCGGCCGCAAAGCTACGGCGGCGCGGTATTTGTGCCACGTAGCGGCCGCTCATTCGTCCTGTCACCACTGCATTCTCCTTGATCCGCTCACTGCAAAAGCTCAAGCTGATTGCCGCCGACTTTGGCGCGGCGCTGCTTGCTTGGAGCTTCTTCTACCTGCTGCGCAAATACTTACTGAGCGAAATCAACGAAGGCTACCGCTTCACCGGCGACCAGCTGTTTACCCTTACCGGGTCGGCCGTGATGATTGCCACGTTTTGGGTTATCCTGTATACGCTCATCGGCGAGTACCGCGACATTTTCCGGAAGTCGCGCGTGGGCGAAATCATCCGTTTGGGGCGCATTTCGTTTATCGGCGGGGTAGTCATCTTTTTCGCGCTGCTGCTCGACGACCAGGGCGTGCAAAACTACCGCAGCTACTACAAAACCATCACGGCGTACTTTCTGCTGCATTTCAGCATTACGGCCGTGCTGCGCACCTGGGCCATTACCACCATTCAGCGGCTGGTGCGCAACCGCGTCATCGCCTTCAACACGCTCATTGTGGGCTCAAGCCCTTTGGCGCTGGAAACCTACCGCGAGCTGGAGCGCACCAACCGGCACCTAGGGCTCAACATTGTGGGCTTTGTGCCCGTCAACGACACCGTCGACCCCAATCTGGCTACGGAGTTGCCGCGCCGCGGCTCGTTTCGGCGCTTGCCCGCGCTGGTTCGGGGCTACAAGGTGGAGCAAATCGTTATTGCCCTAGAACCCTCCGAGCACCAAATGATTCAGGAAGTGCTGGCGCAGCTCGAGGGCACGCCCGCCCGCGTGAGCGTGCTGCCCGACGTGTACCAAATTCTGCTGGGTTCGGTGAAGGTTCATCACCTGTTCGGTACCCCGCTTATCGAAATCAAGCACGACCTAATGCCCGTGTGGCAGGAGGTAACCAAGCGAGGCATTGATATTGTGGGGTCGGCCTTGTTTTTGTTGCTGGCCTGGCCGGTTTACGCCTTCACGGCGGCCATGGTGCGGCTGTCGTCGCCGGGGCCTATTTTCTTTGCGCAGGAGCGTATTGGCAAGCACGGGCAACCGTTTCGTATCTACAAGTTTCGCTCGATGGTTGTGGACGCCGAACGCATGGGTCCGTCGTTATCGAGCAAAAACGACCCGCGCATCACGTCGTGGGGCCGCTTCATGCGCAAAGTACGCCTCGACGAGCTGCCGCAGTTCTGGAATGTGCTTAAGGGCGACATGAGCCTGGTGGGCCCGCGCCCCGAGCGGCAGTACTACATCAACCAAATCGTAAAATTGGCGCCGCACTACCGCCACCTGCACCGCGTGCGGCCCGGCATTACTTCCCTAGGTCAGGTTAAGTACGGCTACGCCGAGACCGTAGACCAGATGGTGCAGCGCCTCAAGTACGACATCCTCTACATCGAAAACATGTCGTTGGCCATGGACTTCCGGGTAATGCTTTACACCCTGAAGATTATTGTGGAGGGCCGCGGCAAGTAGGCGTTTATTAGAACCTCGAATTGATTCTTTAACTAGTGCTTATGCCCAGATTTTTACCTTTTACCCTGCTGTCGGGCTTGCTCGCGGTTGGCGTTTCGGCGCAGGCGCAGGATACCTTGCCCACCAACTTTCAAGTAGTGCTCAACGGGCAAGTGTTGGATGTGGAGCCGGGCAAAACGTATTCGTACACCACGCCCAAAGGCGAAGTGGTGCAGGTGCAGCTGCGCGAGAGCAGCATTCGGCACTTTCGCGACGAGTGGGTGTCCTTTCAGCATCCGCCGAAACTCTCCGTTGCCGAAACCCAGGAGGAGGGCATACGCCAACTGATCCTGATGAACGCGGCCGGCGCCGGGGTGCTGGTGCAAGAATACACCGGCCTCGACCCTAAGGACATCCTTGAGTTCATGATTACGCAACTCACCAAAGACGAGGTAAAAGCGGGGTACAAACGCCAGGACAAAGCCTACGAGAAAAAGCTCGCGGATGGCAAGCTGCTGAACGGCAAAACGGTTTACCTCAGCCAGAAAAACGCCCGCAGCGTGTACCAGATCGGTACGTGGTCGGGCGAAAACGAAGGCATTATGGTGGTCACCATAAACCGCGAAGACGGCTCGAGCTCGGATGCCGCTAATCAAAAGCTGATCAGCGATGTTGTTGGGTCAATGAAAATTCTTCGCTAGCCTACCCATGTTCACCGGAATCATCGAGGCCCTAGGTACCGTGCGCGACGTGCGCCAGGAGGGTACCAACCGGCATTTTGTAATTGAGGCCCCGTTTAACGGGGAGCTGCAAATCGACCAAAGCGTGGCCCACGACGGCGTGTGCCTAACGGTGGTGGCCCTTGATGCGGCAGCCAGTACGCACACCGTTACGGCCATCGACGAGACGCTGCAGAAAACCAACCTAGGCACTTGGGCCGTGGGCCGGCAGGTGAACCTGGAGCGCTGCCTTTCGGCCAACGGCCGCTTCGACGGGCACATCGTGCAAGGCCACGTTGACCTGACGGCTACCTGCGAAGCGGTGGAAGATCAGAACGGCTCGTGGCTGTACCGCTTTCGCCACGAAACCGGCCCCGGACGCGTTACCGTCGAGAAGGGCTCCATCTGCATCAACGGCGTGAGCCTGACCTGCTTTAACAGCACCGACGACGGTTTTTCGGTAGCCATCATTCCGTACACCTACGAGCACACCACTTTCCAGCACCTGCGCCCCGGCGACACGGTGAACCTGGAGTTTGATATAGTGGGCAAGTACGTGGCGAAGCTGCTGGGTAAGTAAAGCAACTGCGCCAATCCGTTCGGTTTACCCGATGCCCCGTGCCATCGTTCGCTTGGTTTGGGCCTGCTTGGCGCTGCTGCTGGCACTGGCCGTGGTTTGGTGGCGCCGGGCTGGTGCTGATGGGTTTGTGAGCTACCGGGTTGATTTGCGCCGACAGCACTTGGTCCTGTATTGGCACGACGAGCACGGCCGCCCGCTGCGCAGCCTAGGTGCTTTGCAGGCTTGGCTGGCCGGGCAGGGCCGCACCTTGCGTTTTGCAACCAACGGCGGCATGTACGGGGCCGGCAACGTGCCGGTGGGCTTGCTGGTGCAGGCCGGCCGCCGCGTGGTGCCGCTCGATACGGCCGCGGCCGGCCGCGGCAATTTCTACCTCCAACCCAACGGGGTATTTTACTTAACTGCTGGTGGCCGCGCCGGCGTGTGCCGTACTGCGGACTTCGGGCGGGTTGGGCCGGTGGCCTACGCCACGCAGTCGGGCCCCATGCTGGTGATTAATGGGCAACTGCATCCGGCTTTCCGGGCGGGCTCGGCCAACCGGTACGTGCGCAACGGTGTGGGCGTGCTGCCCGATGGGCGGGTGCTGCTGGCCATGTCGAAGGAGCCGGTGAATTTTCACGATTTCGCCCGTTATTTTCAGCAGCAAGGGTGCCGCAACGCGCTGTACCTCGATGGGTTCGTATCGCGCACGTACTTGCCGGCGCAGGATTGGGTGCAGACCGACGGGGATTTTGGCGTGATGATCGGGGTGACCGACCGCTGAGGCCGGAGTGCGCTTGCACTTTTCCGCGTCGGTTGCGTACAACAAAACGTACTTAACTGCATTCCCGCCATGTCGAAACGCGAATTAATAGAACCCAACCCCGGCGACAAGCGCTACGTGCGCCGCAACGAGAAGGGCGAATTCACCAGCAACGTCGACCTGAACCGCTCCCTCTCGCAGGATGATCGGCATAACTCCCACGTAACCAGCAAGCCGGGGCAAGGCGACCGAGGCGACGGCCACACCGGCAACCGTAAACCAGCTAAAAAATAGTCAGAAATAAGCCCTTCGGCGTTGGCCGAAGGGCTTATTTCTGCACATGAGTTGATCACAACCTAGGCGACTTCAGTGGGCATCCAGCGTTGTACGCCGCGCCGGTACAGCCAGTAGCAGCCCAAAGCCAGCAAAGCACCCAGGGTGGTGCCGGCCAGCACGTCGGACGGGTAATGGGCCCCTAGGTAGATGCGGCTGTAGCTTACCGTGGCAGCCCACAGCAGCACCAGCGCCTTCACGGGCCAGAAGCGCCGGGGCAGTGCTAGGCACACAAACACGGCCAACGAAAACGCATTGGCCGCGTGCGACGAGATAAAGCCAAATTTGCCGCCGCAGCCGTTTACCAGGTTCAGGGTTTCGGAAACTTGCGGGTCGTGGCAGGGGCGAAGACGCGCGAAGAAGGGCTTGAAGAAGCGGCTCGAAATGAAATCGGCCAGCGCCACGCACAGGCCCATGAGCGGCAAAAGCAGTACGGCCCGCCTGCCGAAGTAATAGCCCAGGGCTATTACCATCACCAGGTAGGCCGGAAACCACACAAAGCGGTCGGTGAAAAATATCATGAACCGATCGAGGCCGGGGGTGTGGGCCTTATTGGCCGACACCAGCAGCCATCGATCGAGCTGCTGCAGTTGTTCAATCAAGCGAAGTGGGCGAATTGTCGAGCCAATTTACGCCCTTTTTCAGCCATTGCTGCGTTTCGGCCTCGGGAGTGCCGGGCGCGGGCTGCATGTTGTAGTGCCACTCGCAGCGCGGGGGCAGGCTCATCAGGATGCTTTCGGTGCGGCCGCTGGTTTCGAGGCCAAACTTGGTGCCGCGGTCGATGGCCAGGTTGAACTCGGCGTAGCGCGAGCGGCGGATCATTTGCCACTTCACTTCGTCGTCGCCGTAGGGCAGCTCGGCGTTGCGGCGCATTAGCTCGCTGTAGGTGCGGCCGTACACTTCGCCCACGTCCTGCACAAAGGCAAACAGCTCGTCACGGTCGCCGTCTTTGCCCACCGTGAGGCGGTCGAAGAAGATGCCGCCCACGCCGCGGGTTTCCTGGCGGTGGGTCAGGAAGAAATATTCGTCGGCCCAGTCCTTAAAGCGTTGGTAGTAGGTGGGGTTGTGACGCTGGCACACCTCGGCAATTTGCTCATGAAACCAACGGGCTTGCTTTACGTCGACGTAAATGGGCGTGAGGTCGAGGCCGCCGCCAAACCACGCTTCGCCGTTGCCGGCCTCAAAGTAGCGCACGTTCATGTGCGAAATGGGCACCCTAGGGCTGCGCGGGTGCTGCACCACCGATACGCCCGTGGCAAAGTAGTTGGGGTCGGGCATGAGCAGCTGCTTGGCCGCGCGCTCGTCCATCCGCCCCCACACGGCCGAAAAATTTACGCCGCCTTTCTCCAGGATATTGCCGTTTTGGATAACGCGCGTTTCGCCGCCGCCGCCCGAGTGGTGCTGCCAGTAATCGGGCTGAAAGGTAGCGCTGCCGTCGGTGGTTTCGAGCGTGGTGTACAGCCACTTCTGAAAGTGGCGCATCCACTGCTCCACGGTTTGGCGAAAGGGCACGAGCGTGGTATCGGTATCGGTCGTCATGGCGGGGGCAAAGGCGGGCGAAAGGAGCGGGGCTTGCATGGAGTTGGTTGAGCTGGTTTGCAAGGCGAAATAAGAGCCCGGCCGTAGCTTAAATCCTGACCAATGTCAGCGCCGCCGCTGTTTTTTATCAGCGCAAAGGTGGCAGATTTTCGGCGATGCCTGCCACGCCCGCTGGCTGCGGGCTATTAATTGCCGACAAGGGCGGGCCAACCCGACTTGAGTGTAATACACGCGTATTACCGCGCCGAACCGGTGTATTATTGCACCTCCAAAGGCCACCCAACCGGGTGGCTAAGCAGTACAAGCCCCTTTTTCATGCCCACCTCGTCCTCGGTGCCGCGCTTAGCGCGCGAACTTTTTGCCAACGCCGGCGGCCGCATTGCGCAAGCGCACCCCGCTTACTTGCTGCTGGAGTGGCTGCCCGGCGCCTCGCAACCCGAGGTAGTAACGGCGGTGTTCGAGCGATTGCTGCTGGCCATGCGCCTTACCGGCTGCCGCTGCGTGCTCACCGACCAACGGCAAATGCCGCCCCTGGATGCGGCCGTGCAACGGTGGGTGGCCGAGCAGTGGCTACCTAGGGCGGCCGCCGAGGCCGGGTACTCGCATTGCGCCGTGCTGCTAAGCGAAAACGTATTCGCGCGCCTAGGTGCCGTAACCTGGGTAAGCCAATACCAGCCCAAAGCCGTGGTGTACCAAGCCTTTGCTAGCCCCGAGGCCGCCGCGGAGTGGCTGGTTGCGCGCTAAGCCGACGTACTGCGGTATGGGCGCTTTGCCGTAAATTCGGCCCTTCGCCACTGCGTACATTTTCGATGCAAGCTCCCACCGCCCTGGAAACCCCCGAAACCGATTTCAACACGGCCGCCCACCCCGAGCGTGCCACCCTGCTCCGCGCCTACCGCCTGATGCAAACGTCGGCGGCCATGGCGCAGCTCTACGAAGAAAACAAAGCCGTAACGGCCAAGTACGTGCACGCCACAGCCCGCGGCCACGAGGCCATTCAGCTGGCTGCTGCTTTTCAGCTCCGCGAAACCGACTACTGCGCGCTGTACTACCGCGACGACGCCTTTATGCTCGGGCTGGGCATTACGCCCTTCGAGCTGATGCTGCAGCTCATGGCCAAGCGCGACGACCCGTTTTCGGGCGGCCGCACCTACTACTCGCACCCCTCGC
The DNA here is from genome assembly GCF_003574965.1 of Hymenobacter oligotrophus. NCBI lineage: Bacteria > Pseudomonadati > Bacteroidota > Cytophagia > Cytophagales > Hymenobacteraceae > Hymenobacter > Hymenobacter oligotrophus. Next base: position 983,406 of record NZ_CP032317.1, read on the forward strand.
TGCGACGGCCCGGCGTGCCCGTAATTCCGCACCAAAGCTCGGCTACCGGCATGCAAGCCATTCCGGCTACGGGCATGGCGCACGGGCTGCGCTACCTCGAGGGGCAGGGCCTGCTGCAGGCAGCCGAGCAACAACCCGTGGTGCTGTGCTCTATCGGCGATGGGGCCATGACCGAAGGCGAAGTGGCCGAAGCCCTGCAAATGGCGGTGCTGCACCAACTGCCTGTGGTGTACTTGGTGCAGGACAACGAATGGGGGATTTCGGCCACGGGCCGCGAAATGCGCGCCATGGATGCCTACGAGTTTGCGGCCGGTTTTAAAGGGCTGCACCGCTTGCAGTGCGACGGCGCCGATTTCGTTGATAGCTACGCCACCATGTACGCGGCCGTACAGCACGCCCGCCGTTCGCGCGGGCCGGTGCTGGTGCACGCCAAATGCCCGCTCCTAGGTCATCATACCAGCGGGGTGCGGCGCGAGTGGTACCGCGGCAACGATTTAACCCAACACCAGCAAAACGACCCGCTGCCGCGCCTGCACCAGCAATTGCTTACGGAGGGCTTTTCGGAAGGCGAGCTGGGCTATGCTACTGCCCAAGCCCAAACCGCCGTGCAAGAGGATTACGCCCGGGCCCTGGCCGCGCCCAACCCCGACCCGGCGACCTTTGCCGACCACGAGTTTGCGCCCGCAGCCGTGACCGAGGAAGCCGGCGAGCGGAGCCCCGCCGGAGCCGACAAAGCCATAATGGTGGACGCTGCGCTGCACGCCGTCGACGATATTTTGCGCGAGTTTCCGGAGGCTCTTTTCTACGGCCAGGACGTAGGCGGCGAGCTGGGCGGTGTATTCCGCGAGGCAGCTTTGCTGGCCAAGAAGTACGGCGATGCGCGCGTGTTTAACACGCCCATCCAGGAGGCCTACATTGTGGGCAGCACGGCGGGTATGTCGGCTGTGGGCGCCAAGCCCATCGTCGAAATTCAGTTTGCCGACTACATCTGGCCGGCGCTCAATCAGTTGGTCGAAGAGCTAAGCAAATCGTGCTACCTCTCCAACGGCAAGTTTCCGGTGCAGTCGCTGATTCGGGTGCCCATTGGGGCCTACGGCGGCGGCGGGCCGTACCACTCCGGTTCGGTCGAAAGCACGCTGCTGACCATCCGGGGCATTAAGGTAGTATACCCGTCCAACGCCGCCGACATGAAAGGCCTGATGCGCGCCGCTTTTCTCGACCCCAACCCCGTGGTGATGCTGGAGCACAAAGGGTTGTACTGGAGCAAGGTGCCCGGCACCGAGGACGCCAAAACCGTGGAGCCTGCCGCCGGCTACGTAGTGCCTCTAGGTAAGGCCAACGTGGTGCAACAAGCATCGGCCGAAAAGCTGCAGCAAGGCGATACGTGCGTGGTAATTACTTACGGCATGGGCGTGTACTGGGCCAAAACAGCCAGCAAGCAGCTGCCCGGCCAGGTCGAAATTCTGGACTTGCGCACCCTGAATCCGCTCGACTGGGAAGCCGTGCAAGCCGCCACGCTCCGCCACGGCAAAGTGCTAGTGCTTACCGAGGAGCCGCTGATGAACTCCTTTGCCGAGTCGTTGGCAGGTCGTATTCAGCGTCACTGCTTCCAGCGGCTCGATGCCCCGGTGTTTACCCTAGGGGCCGCCAACCTGCCCGCTATTGCCCTTAACGTGGAGCTGGAGAAGCAAATGCTGCCCAACGCCGATAAGGTGCATGCGGCGCTTGCCGAATTACTGGCTTATTAGGTGGTAGATAGGGCCGTAGGCTCCGGTACCAGGAATAGTAATTCCCGCAAACAAAACGCCCAGCGGCTGCCGCTGGGCGTTTTGTTTGCGGCAAGGCCAGCCGTTAGGCGCCGCTAAAAAGGATACCCGATACCAATATTCAGGCGTAGGTTGTTGCTGCTGTTGGTGTTGAAAATGGCGGCTTTGGGCAGCACAAAACGCTGACCCGAGGGTTGCGTGGGGTCGTACACCTTGGCGGCGAAATCGAGCCGGACGATGAGGAAGGTAAAGTCGAGGCGGAGGCCCATGCCCGAGCCCACGGCAAACTCGCGGTAAAAGCGGTCGGCCGCGAAGTTAGCGCCGGGGCGCTGTGGGTCGCGGTCGAGCGTCCAAACGTTGCCAAAATCAGTGAAGGCGGCGCCGTAGATGTAGTCATAGATGGGAAAGCGGTACTCCAGGCTGCCTTCGAGCAGCAATTCGCCGGGTTGCTCAATCGATTCGCTGCGCACCAGCTGCGGGTTGCGGTACGAGCCCACGCCCAAGCGCCTAGGTAGCCAAGCCCGCACGCTGGAGCCGCCACCGGCAAACATGTACCGATCGTAGGGGATGATGGCCACGGAACGGTAAGGTTCCGAAACCGAGTCGCGGATTTGCGTGCGCGTGAGGGCGCGGGCCAGGCCCGCGTTTAGGCGCCACACTACAAACTGCCGCGCGCTTAGCTTGTGGTAGCGGCGGTAGTCGGCACTAAGGCGCAGAAAATCGTAGACTTTGATGTTGATGTTGCGCTGCCCAAGGCGGCCCGCCGACAGCTCATCGGTGCGGGTGTACACGCCCCGACCTAGGCCGCCGATTTCAGCAAACAAGCGCAGGTAGCGGCCATCTTGGGTTTGGTTGAAATCGTTGGTGTTGTAGAGCATGGTGGCATTGGCGCTGGGCACCAATACCGATTGAAAGCTGCGCAACAGCGCCTGCCCGTTGGGCTGCCGCCCCAACCGCACCCGGAAGGTGTCGTCGATGGCCGAAGTATTGATCAGGCTGATATCGAGCGGCGTAAGAATGAACTGCTTGTAGGCGCTGTGCTGCCAGATGTAATCGTAGGTAAACTCCAGGTTGGTGCGCGTGTACTCCTGGCGCTTTACGTAGGTGTAGGCCGTGCTGAGGCGGGTGCGTGGGCTGTACCGCGTAAACAATCGGTTGGAGTGCCACGGCAGCAGAAACTGCGGCAGCGTAAGGTTGATGTCGGCCCCGAGCTGCGTGGTGCGTTGGTTGCCTACTTGTTGCCCTTCGTTTTCGTTGCCGGCCAAAATGTACTGGCCCTCCAGGCCCGCCCGCAGGCCAATGTCGAGCACCTCGGCCCCGCCAAAGGCGTTGCGTACCCGCACCCGGAAGTTGCCAAACGGGCCGGGCAGGCCCGCTACGTAGGTGCCGCCCAGCTCGGTAGTTTCCTGAAACCGCTTCATCGGGGTGGTGCTTACCACGGCGTCGAGCTGGCCAAAGCGCACCGAATCGGCGGGCGCCTCCACTTTCTGGTAGTTCACGCCTGCAAACCGGAACACATCCATGCCCGAAAGCTGCCGCTGGGTTTGGATGGTGTTCTGCAGGCTGTACCGGTCGCCGGGGCGCACGGCCAGCTTGCGGTCGAGGATGCGCGTGCTGAAGCGGTGGTTGAAGGCTAAGTAGTACACGCCGTTGCGCCGCACCGTATCGCGCTGAATGCCAAAGCGGTTTACGCCCGCGTCGGTAACAAAGCTAACGTTGCGGACCGAATACACGCGGTGCGTTTGCTGGCCGGGTGGGTTGGCCACCTGCAGCAGCAGGCGCACGGTGTAGGGCTCGAAACTGGTATCGGCCTCGAGGGTGATGAACTGCTGCCGGAAATCGTAGTAGCCGGCGTTTTTCAGCACCGATTCGATGCGCGAACGTTCGCGGCCGATCAGCTCCTCGTTGTACGTTTGGCCCACGCGTAGCAGCGAGCGGCTCGAGTCGGCCCGGATGGCTTTGGCCACGGCCGAGTCGGCGATGTCGTAGCGCAGCTGGCTAACCAGGAACGGCTGCCCTTCGTGGATGCGGTACGTAACCGTAACGCGGCGGTTTTGGGCGGTATCGGTGGCCTGCACCCGCGAGCGGAAGTACCCGTGCGAGCGGAGGTAAATGCGCATCTGATCGGCCGTGACGCTTGTGAGCGTTGAGTCGTACACCGCGGGAGCTTGGCCCAAGCGCATGATGGCGTTGCCTTTTTCGAGCACTTGCTGCTGGTGCTGCACTTTTCGTTCGCGCTTTTGCAGCAGCTTGCCCACCTTTACCGAGTCGGTGCCGGCTTCGGCAATAAGGGCGGCGTACTGGGCGCGGGTGGCCTGCAAGCGGGCCTCGGCGCGCTCGGGGCTGTAAAAGGTGTAGCCGAGGTTATAAATTGCAAGCAGCGGAACCGGAAATTTGCGGTTGGGCTCTTGGCGGTACAGCGCGGCCAGCGCCTCGCGGTCGGCGCGGCGCACGCCTTCGAGCTTTACTTCCGAGAGCAATTGTTGGCGGGGCCCCAGCAGCCGCATAGGCGAGCAGCCCGCCAGCAGCGTTGCCGATACAATACCTAACGTTGTCCAGGAGGCCTTGCAAGGCGGCCAGGGTAGCATCACAAACAAAGAATGGTTTCGAAAGCCGTTGCCAAGTACGTGCAGCAACTGCACCAAAAAAAATATCGTCAGCGCACGGGGGCCTTTTTGGTTGAGGGCGCAAAAAGCGTGCGGGAGCTGCTAAGTTCCGGACTTCAGGTGGAACGGTTGCTGCTCACGGCCGAGTTTGCCGCTACGCCCGGCCTGCCGCCAGCTCCCAAGGGTGTGCCGGTGGAGGTGGTTTCGGCCGAAGAACTGACGCGCCTGGGCACCCTGCAGCACAACGACACGGCCCTGGCCATTGCCCGCATCCCCGACGAAGCGCCCCTGGCGGCCAAGCCCGGGCACTTGCTGCTGGCCCTCGACCAAGTGCGCGACCCCGGCAACCTAGGCACCCTCATCCGGCTGGCCGATTGGTACGGCCTCGGCGGCGTGGTGTTGTCGGAAACCTGCGCCGATGCCTGGAACCCCAAAACCGTGGCCGCCACCATGGGCTCGTTTACGCGGGTGCGGGTGTGGCAGCGCAACCTGCCCGAGTGGCTCGGCCACTTGCCCAAAGACTTGCCCGTGTACGGCGCCGATTTGCACGGCGACAACGTGCACCGCCTGCACCTCACGCCCAAAGGCGTGCTGGTAATGGGCAGCGAGTCGCACGGCCTTACGCCCGAGGTAGAGGCCTGCCTGACGCAACGCCTGCACATACCTGGCCAAGGAGGCGCCGAAAGCCTGAACGTAGCCATTTCGGCCGCCATTTTGCTCGATAACTTTTTCCGGCATCTGTAAAGAGCCAGGGTGCTGCAATCGGTAGACCTGGGCCAAACGCGCAAGCGGCTAGCTGAAAATCAGCTAGCCGCTTGTTGTTTATCGAAATATCAGGCGCCCTAGGTGCACCGGACGGCTACGGGCCGAAGGAGGCCCTGGCCGCCTAGGTGCCGGATGGCTAGAAGGCCGTCGTCAGGCCAAAGCTGAGCACCTGGGCTTTGGGGCCGCGGTTGTCCTTGAACAGCTCGTTGAGGTTGTACTTGGCAAACAGGTTGAAGTTGCGCACCCCCAGGGTGCCCGTTACGCCGTACTGAAAATCCTGCAGGTTGTACGAGCCACGGTCTTTGTCCTTGTTGGTGCGGCCTTCTTCCTCGTACTTGATTTTGGTGTGCGAGCCCAACCGGTAGCCCACAAAACCGCCGCCGCCGATGCGGAACATCTCCTTGCCCTCGTTGTTGCGCAGGCGCACGGTGATGCCGACGGGCAAGTTCAGGGTCGTCATGGCCAGCTTGCTTTTCTCGAAGTTGCGGCCCAACGGATCGGTTACGATGGTGGTCCGGTTGTCGACGGCAATGGGTCGGCGGTTGCCCTCGAACATAAAGTTGTTGAAGGCGACTTCCGGACCTAGGTGGAAGTAGATGGGGTTGTTTTTGCCAAACCGGGCCCAAAACTGCCACTTAAGTGCAACGTAGCGCGAGCCCCACGGCCGGAGGTCAAATTCTTCGTTGCTTGGGAGGTCTGCGCGGTTGGTGAGGGCGTTCAGGCCCACATCGATGCCAAAATCGGTGCCGCTGAGCTTGTGCTGCTGGGCAACGCGCTTGGCGCGGTCGGTGGAGTCGTTTTTGCCCGCGCTGCCCAAGCGCACCGATACGTGGTCTTCGCCTTTGCCGTCGGTCGATTCTTCTACCGTCACGCCAAACACGCGGCCCATCGTTACCTCCACGCGGTCGGTGCGGGGTTGCTGGCCGCGCACGGTTACGCGCACTTGCTCGGGGGCGGCTTTGCTGGTGGGCTTATCCTTAGCCGGGTAAAACTCCATGGTTACCTGGCCGTTGGCCGATTTGGTGCCGGAGCGCTCGGCCTGCGTAATGTAGCCATCGAGCAGCACCATCAGCGAGTCGAGTTTGTAAGCCCGCAGCTCGCGCAGCTGCTGTTTGTTGCGGGCGTAGATGGTCATCGATACCTGGTTGGGCAGTTTTACCACGATGGTATCGTCGGGGGTGGCGGCGGGCACGGTGCTGGCCTGGGCCACGGAGCCGGCCAGGAGCAGGCCCGAAAGAGCAGAAAGAAACAAAGCAGGTTTCATAACAAGCAAAGGCGAAAAGTCGGAGGAGAGAGGAGGAGAAGGGGCTGAAGCAGAGCTTACAGCGAAATGGTTTTGGTGAGCGTGCGGTTGCCCACATGGGCTTGCAGCGTAAGGGCCGGGTTGGCGGGCAGGCCAACTTCCGTCAAGTTGGGCTTTTCGCCGCGGGCGATTTTGCTTACCTGTTTGATGACGCCGAACACCGTAGGCCGCGTCCGGCCTCGGGGGGTAACTTCAGCAGCCGCCACGGCCACGGCGGCCGGTTGCTGGCGTACTTCCACTTCGATGGGCCCGGCAATGGATTGGCTTGCAGCTGCTACTGCCGTGCTGCTGCTGGCCGGAGCCAAGGCTGGCGAAGTGGTGGTAGGTGCCGGAGCCTGTACCGCAGCGGCCGCTACGGCTTGGGGCTGGCTGGCCGGGGCCGGCAAGGGCACAACGGTTTCGGCGGGCTGTAGGCGCGCTGCAGCGCGCTTGGTGCCGGCCAACGTGGGCTGTGCGTTGCGGGCCATGTACTGCCGGGTTTTGCGCTTGGGAGTCGCGAGCGTGGCCACGTTGCCCGAGGCTCCGGAGGCATCGGGGCGGGCGGCTACGGCCGGGCTTTGGGGCGCGGCGCCTAGGTTGGGTTGGGTACCGGTACCAACCGGGGCGGGGGAAGTAGGTAATTCGTTATCGGTGGTTTGGGGAGCGGGTTTAGCGCTGTGCGAGGCCAACGGGGCACTGGCCGAGGTTCCTTGCTGGGGTAAGCCGCCGGTGCGCCACATCAGCCACCCGCCGCCGGCCACCAGCAGTAAGGTAATGGCCGCTGCTACGGCGTACATCCAAAAGCCGCCGCGGCGTTTTTCTTCCTGGGGCTCCAGTTGCTCCTGCAAGTCGTACCACAGGTTGGCGGGGGGAGGCGTGGTGTGCTGCTCCAGCTTATCCCGAAACAGCTTATCAATATCTTCCGGTCGCATAAAATTCTTTCGGTGAGGAGGTGGAGGCCTGGGCCGGCGCGGCGCCGAGGCGGCGCTGCAGCATGGCCCGGGCCTTGCTGAGCTGCGATTTGCTGGTGCCCTCCGAAATGCCCATCAGCTCGGCAATTTCGGGGTGGGTGTAGCCCTCGATGGCGTAGAGGTTGAACACCGTGCGGTAGCCAGCGGGCAGCTCACTCAGCAGCTGCATCAGGTCGGCGGCGGCTAGGTCGCTGTCGGCCGTGGCAGCGGTGGCCGGCACGTCGGTAACCAAGTCGTCGATGGCCAGGTGCAGCGGCTCCTTGCGGCGGAGCTGACCTAGGGCTTCGTTGACCATGATGCGGCGAATCCAGCCTTCAAACGAGCCTTCGTGCCGGTACTGGTCGAGGGCTTTAAAAACCTTCACGAAGCCGGTAAGCATTGCTTCTTCGGCGTCGGCGCGCTGGCGCAGGTAGCGCAAGCACACCGTCAGCATCAGTCCGGCAAACTTCTCGTAGAGAAGCTTTTGCGCCCGGACGCTGCCTTGCCGACAAGCACTTATGAGTTCAACTTCGTTCACAGCTCAGAGAGGTAGCAGTAGGGCAGTAGCATTGTCGTTTGGTGGTAAGATGGAAGCCGCGGAACGGCCGTTGCCTGAGCACCCGAAAAAAGTTGCAAGCGTTATAAGTGATATGTGTAAATAGCTGAGAATGAGTAGTTAAAATTGTATGAATTAATTAGTGGTAAGTGCTTTGAAAGCAGCAAGCCCCGGCAACGGTTGCGTTGCCGGGGCTTGCCTGCTGCTGCAGCCGGGGCTAGTAGTTGCCCACCGACAGCATCACCAACGTGCAGGCCTCCATGGTTTGGATGCCTTGCGCCTGTGCCTTTTTTTCGAGCTCGTAATTCTCGGTGCCCGGGTTGAAAATGATGCGCTTCGGCTTCAGACCCAGGATGTAATCCTGCCAGGCGGGCTGGTTTTGCGGGCCCACGTACAGCGTAACGGTGTCCACGCCTTCCACCGCGGGCTTATCAGTATGAATATCGAGGCCGGCTACTTGGCCTTTGCGGATGCCTACTGGCACCACCTCGTGGCCGTAACTTTTGAGGCGGTTGACGGCCTGAAACGAGTAGCGCGAGGGGTTGTCGGAAGCGCCGATGACGACGGTTTTTTTGTTTGCCATATGCGGAGGAGGCCAGTGCGGCCTGGCTGCGGTGGGAAAATCGGGTGTCGGTAAGGTTGTATACGCAAGCGGCTGCCCGCCCGGCTACGCCCACGCGCACCTAGGGCCGCAGGCAAGCGGGCGCGTGCAACGCGCCCCTACAGCGCAGCCAACACCGCCTCGGCGCACCGCTCGCCATCCATGGCTGCCGACACAATACCGCCCGCAAAGCCGGCGCCCTCGCCGCACGGAAACAGGCCGCGCACCTCCGGGTGCTCCAGGGTTTCGGGCAACCTAGGAATGCGCAACGGCGCCGAAGTGCGGCTTTCCACGCCCACGATTTGCGCCGCGTTGGTGGTATAGCCCGGTATTTTGCGCCCAAACGCTTTAAAGCCCTGGCGCAAGCGGTCGGCCAGCACGGGGCCCAGCACCTCGTCCATGGGCACCGAGGTTAGGCCGGGTTGGTATGAGGTTTCGAGCAGGGTTTTGGAAGTGCGTTTCTGCACAAAGTCGCCGAGCAGTTGCGCGGGCGCCAGCTGCGTGTTGCCGGCCAGCTGGCAGGCGCGCTGCTCTATTTCCTGCTGAAACCGCAGCCCGGCCAGCACGCCGTAGCGCCGCAGGTCCATGTCGTCGGGCTCGATGGCCACCACAATGCCCGAGTTGGCAAAGCGCGAATCGCGGCGGCTGGGGCTCATGCCGTTTACCACCACCTCGCCCTGCGCCGTGGCCGCGGGCACAATAAAACCGCCGGGGCACATACAAAACGAAAACACGCCGCGCTGCCCGCCGGGCCCGTCGGTTTGCTGCACCAGCGAGTACGAGGCCGCCGGCAGTTGGCCGCGGTCGGCGCGGTGGTACTGGGCCTGGTCGATGAGCACTTGCGGGTGCTCCACGCGCACGCCCAGGGCAAAAGGCTTGGCCTCGATGCGCACTTGGCGGCGGAGCAGCAGCTCGTAAATGTCGCGGGCGGAGTGGCCGGTAGCCAGAATCACAGCGTCGCCGCTGATTTCTTCGCCTAGGTGCGTAACCACCCCGCGGATGCGGTTTTGGGTCAGCAGCAAATCCTCCACGCGGGTTTCGAAGCGCACTTCGCCGCCGTGGTCGAGCACGGTTTGGCGCAGGGCCTGCACCACGTAGGGCAACTTGTTGGTGCCGATGTGGGGGTGCGCATCCACCAAGATTTCGGGCGTGGCACCGTGCTGCACCAACAGGCGCAGAATGCGTTGCACGTCGCCGCGCTTTTTGGAGCGCGTGTAGAGCTTGCCATCGGAGTACGTGCCGGCGCCGCCTTCGCCAAAGCAGTAGTTGGAGTCGGGGTCGACGATGTGCTCTTTGTTGAGAGCGGCCAAATCGCGGCGGCGGGTGCGCACGTCTTTGCCGCGCTCCAGCACCACAGGCTTCAGGCCCAACTCGAGGCAGCGCAGGGCGGCAAACAGCCCGGCCGGGCCGGCGCCCACAATCACCACGCGCCGGGCCCCGGGCGCTACGGTTTGGTACTGCACCCAAGGGCCGAACAGTTCGCGCGGCGGGGGCGTTTGGTACACATCGGCGCGCAGGCGCACGCCCACGTTGCGGCCGCGCGCGTCGATGGAGCGGCGCAGCAGGTGCACAAAATCGGCCTGGCCGGGCTGCAGGCCAGCGGCTTGGAGCAGGGCCCGGTAGCGGGCCAGTTCGTCGTACGCCTCGCCGGGCGACAACACAATTTCAACTTCGCGTTTCTGCATGAAAGGCGGCGGAAGGGAGTTAGGCCTTCAGGCCGGTAAGGGTTCAGACAGCAAAAGTACGGCGGGTGTTCCGAATGGCAGCGCGGCCCTTAGGTGCCCAAACCTACTGCTGCACCTAGGGGCCGCGCCTACTTACCAAACAGTAGGTACCCCCTAGGTCGTTTGTTGCTGAAAACAACCCGCAACCCCTGCCAACCTCATGAAAACCCTTGCCCTGTTTGGCGCCTCCGGCAAAACCGGCCGGCAGTTTCTCGACTTAGCCCTGGCCGCTGGCTACCGCGTTAAGGCCTTGGTGCGCAACCCTGCCAAGCTGCCCCTGCAGCACGCCAACCTGGAGGTAATTGCCGGCGACGTGCTCAGCGCCGCCGATGTGGCCCGCACCGTGGCCGGCGCCGATGTGGTGGTAAGCCTGTTTGGCCACGTAAAAGGCTCGCCCGAGTGGCTGCAAACCGATGGTACCCGCCACATTGTGCAAGCCATGCGCGAGCACGGCGTGCGCAAAATCATCAGCCTTTCTGGCGGTGGGCTGCCCTACGAGCAAGACCGCCCCAAGCTGCCCGACTACCTAATTCGGGGAATTATGAAGCTGGCCGTGCCCAAGGTGCTGAACGACGCCATCCGGCACGCTGAGCTGCTGCAAGCCAGCGGCCTCGACTGGATTATTGTGCGCGGACCTAGGCTTACCGATGAGCCCCGCCGCGGGCAATACCGCGTGGGCTGGGTGGGCGTAAACGCCAGCACCAAAGTTGGCCGCGCCGATTTGGCCGCGTTTATTCTGCAACAAGTTGAAGACAACGCATTCGTGGGCAAAATGCCCTTCGTGAGCTACTAGCAGCAAAACACGAGCGGGCGGCTTGCTGCTGCGCAAGCCGCCCGCTCGTGGCACCTAGGCGCCCGGTGCTTACGGCTTGTTGGCCGTGCGCACCATGTCAAACGTGCCGTTGGTTATCTGTACCGACTCGGTACTGCTGCGCGGGCCGGTGCCGATGCGCTTGTAAAACTTGCCCGAAAACGTGCCCTGCACCCGGCCGCCCACGGCGTCGTAGCGCGTGAGGCTGATGCTGACATCGGCGGAGTTGGCGACTTCGTAGTAAATGCCCGGCGACGTGCCCGCGTTCAGGTTAAAGGCCACGCTGCCGGTGCGTGCCGCAAACGTGCCCAAGCCGGGCGCGGTGGCGGCCAGCAAGGTGGCCGTTACGTAGCCGGGGCGGGTGGAACGGCCCATCAGCAACGTGGTGGCCGCGCCCGTCGGGAAATTAGGCTCGAAAAAAGCCTGCGGTTTGTCGTAGTACTGCGGCTCGTCGCGCAGCTCCACGCGCTCGTTGTGGTGCCCGTCGCCGTCGATGGTGAAAGCCATAACCACCGGAGCTTGGGTGGTGCCGCATGCATTAAAGCTGCCAACTTGCAAGGTGCGGTTGCCGCTTGGGGTGGTAATACGCTGGGTGATGGGGGCGTAGCCCTCGGCCGTGATGGTGAGCGTGGCCGCTTGCCCGGGCAGGCACCAGGTGCGCAGCGCGCCGTTGCGCAAATTGGCCACGTACACGCCGCCGTTGTCGAAGCGCAAGGTGGCTACCCCGTTAGGCCGCGAACTGTTGCAGCCCAGCACTTCGGCTTGCACAATGCCGCCTTCGGGCATCTGCAGCTGACCTAGGTCCAGCGTTTGGCCGGGTGCGAGGTTGCCCAGGCTTAGGCGGTTGAGGCTGCCCACGCCGCCGTTGTCGGCGGGGTCGGCCCACACATCGTCGGGGCCGCCGCTGTAATTGCCGGCAGGCACGGGTACCACCATTTGGCGGTTGGCACCGGGTATCAGCACCTGGCCCAGCCGGCGCACGCGCACGAGGGGCCACATTACCTCGTCGGGCAGCTCGGTAAGGCCCGCGGCGCGTACCCCAAACTTTACGTAAGCGGTACGGTCGGCTTGGTCGGCATTCCAGGCCGAAAAGTGACTTACCGCGCCCACGTATTCCGAGCCGCTGCGGCGGGCCGAGCCTTCTTCCTCCCACAACCCCGTAGCCGTGTCGAAATGCCACAGCGGAATGGTAGCGGCGGCGCTGCTGCTCTGGCTAGCCGCAATGGGGAAGTGCAGCGTGGCCGTTTTGCCCGTGGCTACTTGCACTTGCTGACCGTTGCTGGCTTGCAGCTCAACCTGCATGGCGCCAAACGTGGTAAGGGTTACCCGCTCGCCGGCCGTGTTTTCGGCCTGAAAGTCGTTGCCGGGCATTAGCTGCGCCAAGCGCGGGCTTTCGGGCGAAATGTACCGCACAAAGGCCGATACCGGCCCCGTGTAGCTGCCGCTGCTTGTTTGCAGGCTGTTGGCCGCAAACTCGATGCTGCCGCCGCCGGGCAGCTGCAAGGTGCCGCCCGCCGCGGCCGAGGCCAGCGTAAGGGGTGTGCCGGTAGCCGTAAGCATCACCCGCACGCCGGTGCCTTTGTCGTTGGGTACCACGCCCACGGCCGCTTCAAAAAAGCCGGCTTTGCGCACGTGCACCACGCACCGGTCCGACGGCACCTCGGCGCCCCGGAAGGCAAAGGTGCCGGTGCTGCCGGTAGTAAGCGTGCGGCCTCCTACCTCTACCACGGCGCCGGCCACGGGCTGGTCTTGCTCGTCGAGCACTACCCCGTACACATCGGTGGTAATTGGGGTGGCCTCGGTGGGATTTTGCGGGTCGGGCTTTTTGCTGATGGGTTGCTTGTCGCAACCGGCGCTGGCGCACAGCACACCGGCAACCAAGGTGGCGCGCAGGGCGCGGGCTAGGGAGGTGGTTTTCATAGCGGAATGGGAGAGGAGCATGGCCTCCGGAAGCCATGCCGCCGGAGCGATGCAAAGCTACCGGGGCCCTAAGCGCCGTCCAATCGCATGAAAATGTGGGTGTGCGGGTGTTGTGCCCCTAGGTGCTAAGGCGTATGAGCACCTAGGCAGCTGCCCGGCCCGAAAAAACAAAAGCGCGCCCTAGGGCGCGCTTCACATCATTTGTAAGGTCAGGTGAAATCAGGCGTTGCGGGGCGCCTGTTTTTTGGCTTTGTAATACATCGACAACCGGTCGTAGTACTTGTTGGCGCCTTGGTTGCGCGAATCGAGGCGCTGGGCCATCAGAAAATACCGGTGGGCGCCGGCCGCGTCGCCTTTTTCGCTGAGGCAGGCGCTGAAGCCGTAGTACACGTTGCAGTTGGTGGAGTCGAGCAGCCAGGCCTGGTTGAAGCGCTTCACCGAGGTGGAGAAGTTGTTGTCGTAGAAGTAGCTCCAGCCTTGGGCCACGCAGCTTTCGGAAGCCGCGCGGCGGTCGTTGTGGTATTGGCGCAGGGCCGAGGCGATGAACTCCTGATCGAGCTGGCGCAGGGCCTTGCTCTTCACGATGCCCCCGTACCTAGGAAGCGTGTTGATGCCTTCTTTGGCTTGCCCCAAGGCGGGCACACTCATAAGCGCAACGCTTGCCAAGAGCAACGAATAACCCAGACGCTTCATAGCCACATAATTAGCAGGTGCCACCAAACAATCGACCCAACCGGCCAAATATAACGCGGCGGGTTGGGTCGTTGGTATTTTATTTTCGGCTTTCGGCACCAATTTCTTCCAGCACCTTTTCCACCCAGCTTTGGCCCCAGTTTTCAAACTCGTGCTCCGACCACAGCTGCGGGTAAAAAATGCGCTTCTGAAACTTAGGCGGCAGGTATTTGCGCCAGTTGGTGCCGCCCGTGGCGGGCACCGCGTCGCCGGCTTGCCGCTCCAGGTAGCGCACCGCCGATTTGTAGTGCATCAGCGGCCAATTGATGTTCACGTTCACATCGAGCTGCTTGAGCTGGCGCACCAGGCGCGGGTGGCGGCGGTCTTCTTCGGGCAGGCGCTGCACCACGGCCCACACGTTTCGGTCGCGGAAGCGCGCGGCGTGCTCCGAGAGTTTGTCGTGGTATTTCTGCTCGAACTGCACCAGCGTAAGGGTTTTGGCGCCGCCTTCCTCGAGGGTGGCCCCGGCTTTCCAGTAAATGCAGCCCATCAGCTCGTCGTGGGCGGCGGCCTCGCCTAGCAGGCGGCGCTTTTCTTTATCAAGCAGGTTGCCCAGGGCCGTGGAGGCAATTTCGATGTAGCGGTATTGCACCGACTGAAAGCCCGAAGCCGGCATGAGTGCCATCCGGAACTGCAGAAACTGCTGCCGGTCCATGCCATCCACCATCACATCAAACGAGTCGATGAGGTTTTCGAAGTAGCGGTTGATGCGGCCCAGGCGCAGCACCAGCTCGCCGAGGGTAGGGGTTTGCAGGTCGCCGATTTGTTCGTACTCGAGCAGGCAGAGCTTAAAGTAGAGCTCCGTAATTTGGTGGTAGATGATGAAGATCTGCTCGTCGGGGAAATTGGTGAGCGGCCGCTGCAGCGAGAGCAGCGTGTCGAGCTCAATGTAGTCCCAGTAATTAACGTAATCGGCGTGGTACAAACCCTCCAGGTAAGCTGCCAAATCCTGGCCGTCGGCGGCGTATTTTTCCTGCAAGCGCCGCAGTTGGGTGAGTACCGCGGGCGAAAATTCTTCTTCTAAGGGCATGAAAAGTGGGTGGCGGGGTAAGGAGGTGGGGAAGGATGGGTGGGTGCGCAAAGAACGAAAAAGCCAACAAAATGGCTACGGCCAAGCAACGTTTCGGCCGGGGCCTGCATCTAGGTAGCCAAGGCACCTAGGGCAGTGCGGCCCTAGGTGCCTTGGCTCCGGTTGGTTTTGTGCACCGGGGCAGTACCTTTAGCCCGCATTATGGCTGAGAAATCTTCGATTTTTGATATGATTGGGCCCGTTATGATCGGTCCTAGTTCTTCGCACACGGCCGGGGTGGTGCGCATAGCCCGCGCGGCCATTCGGGTGCTGGGCTCGTTGCCCACACACGCCACCATTACCTTCTATAACTCGTTTGCGCGCACCTACGAGGGCCACGGTTCCGACCGCGCCATCGTGGCCGGCTTGCTTGATTATCCTACCGACGACAAGCGCATTCGCGAGGCTTTTGAGCACGCCAAAGCGGCCGGGCTGCAATACACGTTTCAAGGCATCGGCAACGCCTCCACCATGCACCCCAACACCATCCGGCTGCAACTGCGCGACGAGCGCACCGGCAGCGAGGTAGACGTGATTGGGCAAAGCCGGGGCGGGGGCGTTATCCGCATCGTGGAGGTCGATGGGTTTCCGTGCGACTTTTCGGCCGGCCTGCACACACTCATTATCGATGCCGACGACGTGAAGGGCTCCATTGCCTTCATTGCCGATGTAATTGCCCACGACGACTGCAACATCGCCACCATGAACGTAAGCCGCAAAGGCAAAAACCAGGTGGCCCGCCAGTTTATCGAAATAGATTCGGCCCTATCGGAGGTGGCCCTGCAGTACCTGCGGCATTTGCGCTGGGTACACCAGGTACGCTACATCCCGGCCATCGAGTAAGTATTTCCGCTGCCACAGCCTCTGCCAGGGGGCGTTTGTGCCTTTTTCATACGCTAACCGCCATTCGCCGCACACTATGAAACCGTTCGTTACTCCTGCGTCGGGCTACGCGCGCCTCGCAACCGGCGCCCTGCTGCTGGCCGGGCTTGGACTGGGCACCCCCGCCTGGGCACAAACCCGCCCCGCCGCGCCGCCAGCTGCTGCCGTGCCGCAAGCCGCCCCCAGCGGCCCCTGGACGCTGCAGCAAGCCGTTGATTATGCCCTGCAGAACAACCTGCAGGTGCGCCAGAGCCAGCTGCAGGCCGAGCTTTCGGAGGCTACTTACCGCCAAAGCCGCCTAAGCCAGCTGCCTACGGCCAACGCCGCGGCCTCGCAAAGCTGGAACTACGGTACCAACGTCGATCCGCTCACGTTCCAGTTTCAAAACCAAACCACGCGGGCCAATAACTTTTCGGCTACGGGGCAGCTGAATTTGTTTTCGGGCTTCCAGGTGCGCAACTCCATCAAGCGCAACGCGCTGGATTACGAGGCTTCGCTGCTCGATATCGAACAGGCCCGCAACGATTTGTCGCTCACGGTAGCCTCGGCCTACTTGCAGCTGCTGCTCGGCGAGGAGCTGGTGCGCACCAACGAGTTGCGCATCAACTCGGCCAAACAGCAAATTGAGCGCACCCAGAAACTGCTGCGCGCAGGCTCGGTGCCCGAAAGCAACCTGGCCGACGCCCGCGCCCAGCTGGCCACCGACGAGCTTAACCTGGTAACGGCCCAAAACCAGCGCGACCTAGCCCGTTTGCAGCTCGTGCAGGCCCTCAACCTAGAGGCTGCACGCGGCAACGACTTTGCCGTGGCCGTGCCCAACCTGCCCGACCCCGACGACGAGCCGGTGCTCGACGGCGACGTGGCTGCCACCTTTGAGTCGGCCCAAAGCACCCAACCGCAAGTAAAAGCCGCCGATTTGCGCGTGCGCAGCGCGCAGCGCAGCCAAGAGGTTTCGCGCGGGGCGTATTACCCACGCCTCACGTTCGGGGCCAGCATTTTTTCGGGTTACTCCTCGGCGCGCATTGCCCGCAAGCTTACCGGCGACTCCACGATTGTGCCCGCGGGCTTTATTTACCAACTCACGCCTGCCGGCCCGGTGCAAGTGCCCAACCAGTTTGCCGGTATTTTGCAGCCTAGGTTCGAGACGCTGTCGGAGGGTTTTGGCTCGCAGGTGAAAAACAACTTGGGCAAGCAGCTCAGCTTCAACCTGAACATTCCGATCCTGAACGGTTGGCAGGCCCGCACCAACGTGCAACGCTCGGTAATCGGGGTCAAGCAAGCCGAACTGCGCGCTGCCCAAACGCGCCTGCAGCTGCGCCAAACCATTCAGCAGGCCTACGCCGATGCCCTGGCGGCCCAGCGCCGGTACGCGGCCAACAAGCGCCAGGTAGAAGCGTTGGCCACGGCTTACCGCAATGCCGAAATCCGCTTCAACAACGGGCTGATGAACGGCACCGACTTCAACATTGCCAAAAACAACCTTACGGCGGCCGAGTCGGGCATGATTCAGGCCAAATACGAATTCATTTTCCGCCGGAAAGTGCTCGACTTCTACCAAGGCAAGCCCCTGACGCTTTAGTGGTTAGCTTGAAACAACCTGTTTTGCGCAACGCCTAGGTGCCCCGGCCCGCCCACGGTTGAGGTACCTAGGCGTTGTGCTTTGCTTTTTTTTGGCGGATAATTGCCTGCTGATCATTGCTAATTGATCATTGATTCATGAAAAACAACCGCATGTTGTTCATCCTGCTCGGCCTCCTGGTGGTGGTTGTGGGAGGAGGTATGATTGCCAAGAAACAAGGCTGGATTGGCAAGCCTACGGGCACCGAGGTGCTGACGGCCAAGGCTGCTCCGGCCAACATTGTTGAGAAGGTTAGCGCCTCGGGCAAAGTGCAGCCCGAAACCGAAGTGAAGATTTCGGCCGACGTATCGGGCGAGATTACCGAGCTGTACGTGCAGGAAGGCGACTCCGTACGCAAGGGCCAACTGCTGCTCCGCATCCGGCCCGACAACTACACGGCCATGGTAAACCAGCAGTCGGCCTTGGTAGGCACGCAGCAGGCCAACGTGGGGCAGGCGCAGGCGCGCTTGCAGCAATTGCTGGCCAACGCCCGCCAAACCGAGCTTAGCTACCGCCGCAGCGCCTCGCTCTTCAAGCAAAAGGTAATTTCGCAGGCCGAGTATGAGCAGGCCAAAGCCGCCTACGACGCTTCGCAGGAGGAAATCAACTCGGCGCAGCAAAGCATTCGGGCCGCCCAAAGCTCGGTGCGCTCGGCGCAGGCCTCGCTCGAAGAAGCCCGCAAAAACCTCAACAAAACCACCATTTACGCGCCCGTAAGTGGCACCGTAAGCAAGCTGAACATTGAAAAAGGCGAGCGGGTGGTAGGTACCTCGCAAATGGCCGGTACCGAAATCATGCGCATTGCCAACCTGAACTCGATGGAGGTGCGCGTGAACGTGAACGAGAACGACGTTAGCAACGTGGACCTAGGCGACTCGGCCGTGGTGGAGGTAGACGCCTACGCCAGCCGCGACGAAAAATTCCGGGGCGTGGTTACCAGCATTGCCAACACCGCCAAAGATGCCCTCACGGCCGAAGCCGTTACCGAGTTTGAGGTGCGCGTGCGCCTGCTGCCCGAGTCGTACCGCCAGCTGGTGCGCAACGTGGGCGGCCGCACGGTGGTGCCGTTCCGCCCGGGCATGACGGCCTCGGTCGACATCATCACCAACCGCAAAAACAACGCGTTGTCCGTGCCGCTGGCCGCCGTAACCACCCGCTCGGATAGCGCCCTCGTGAAGGACGCCAACAAGCAGGAAGGAAGCGGCATTAAGGTGGGCCGCGGCCGCGGCGGCAACGCCACCAACGACGACGCTAAGCCCAAAGGCGACATTGAAGAAGTAGTATTTGTGGTGCGTGGCGGTAAGGCAGTGCTTACGCCCGTGAAAACCGGCATCAGCGACTTCGATAACATCGAAATCTTGTCGGGTGTGAAGCCCGGCGACGAAGTGGTGAGCGGTCCGTTCCGCGCCGTTTCGAAAACCCTGAAAGACGGTGCGCTGGTGGAGGTAAAAGACGCCAAGTCGTTGAACCGCGCAGCGTTGAAGGAAGAAGGCGGCGGCGACGACGAGTAAACCCTAGGTAATTACAAGCCAACGCAGAGGCCGGGCACGAGCAATTCGTCCCGGCCTCTCGCTTTTTTTGCCTAAAATCGGCCGTTCGTTGCTGGTTGTCGAGTTTACGCGGCCGGTGCTTACTTTGCCCTAGGTGCCCGCCACCTACACCCGCGCACAGGCCGTGGCGGGTTCCGTTTTCCTGCATTCTCCCTCTGCTTTCCCCGTGGAAAAAATAGCCATGATTGGCGGCGGCTCTTGGGCCACTGCACTCACCAAAATTCTGTCCGAAAACGGTGCCCGCGTAAGCTGGTGGTTGCGCCACAAAGACGACGTGCAGCACCTGCGCACCACACGCCACAACCCGCGCTACCTTTCGTCGGTGGCCTTTGATATGACGCGCGTATTCCCGTCGAGCGATATCGAAGACGTGGTGAAAGAAGCCGACTGGGTGGTGCTGGCCGTGCCCGCGGCGTTTGTTAAAGAAGCGCTTGATAAGCTGGATCGTGATGCCTTGAAAAACAAGCGCGTTATATCGGCCATTAAAGGCATGATACCGGGCCGCAACGAGCTGGTTACCGACTACGTGTGCGAGCGGTTTAAGGTGGTGCGCGAAAAACTGGGCGTAGTGGCCGGCCCGTGCCACGCCGAGGAAGTAGCCCTCGAAAAGCAGAGCTACCTTACCATTGGCTCGCCCGATTTGGCCTTGGCCGAAGATTTCAGCCAACTGTTGCGCAACCGCTACGTGAAAGCCCACGCCGCCGCCGACCTCGACGGCATTGAGTACTGCGCCGTGATGAAAAACATCATAGCCCTGACCTGCGGCATTGCCCACGGCCTCGGCTACGGCGACAACTTTCAGGCGGTGCTGGTATCGAATGCGGTGCAGGAAATCCGCCGCTTCCTGTACGCCCTCAACCCGCAGCCCCGCGACCTGTCAGCCTCGGCGTACCTAGGCGATTTGCTCGTAACGGCCTATTCGCAGTTTTCGCGCAACCGCACCTTCGGCAACATGGTGGGCCGCGGCTACTCCGTAAAATCGGCGCAGATGGAAATGAACATGGTGGCCGAGGGCTACTACGCCGTCAAGAGCATTTACGAGGTGAACAAGGACCTGCGCGTGAACATGCCTATTACGGCCGCCGCGTACCACGTGCTTTACGAGAAGATTGCGCCTGCTATTGAGCTGGAGATTTTGAAAGAGAAGTTTAAGTAGCAGATGTAGCGATTAGCATTTGGCACCTGGGGTATTGCCTCAGGTGCCGCTGCAGCGTCAGCAGCCATTATACTGAGCAGCCTGGTGTTGTTCGATCAACAATTCATCCTAGGTCCACCTCAACAAAGAGTTACTATTCACCCACCACTTGGCTTTCAATCGCAGGCCAACCCGGGCCCAGATCCGCTGGGGTTTTACACTTTTTAGGCTTCATGCAAGCCGCTACCATAGCGGCCGTCATTGCTTTGCTTACCTGGGTTGCGGCGGTAGTGCTGCATATGCGCTTGCCTAAGCAAGAGCGGTTTTCGCCTTATTGGCTAGCAGGGCTTTTGGTATTGCTGCTGCCTTTAGCTGTAAGCATACTGTTGCGTGCCTGAGGCAAAGTATGGCCCTTGCGTAATGTAGTATTAGCCGCTGCAAAGTGCCGAAATACAACTACTACCGAAGGGCTTTCCGTAGTACCCTCTGACACTAAAGAAAACACCACATGGCCACCTGGGGACACCGCAACTTCGACAACGACACGGCCGCCGATTTTGCCGGCGACTTCCGCAAGCAGCCCAACGAGGCCATGCTGCTGGCCGCTTTGGCAACGGTATCCGAGGCCGAAGACGACGAACGCATTGAGGCCGCCGAAGCCAGCGAAGCCTTGGCTGCTGCCGAAATTGTGGCCGCCATCCTAGGGAAACCCACGCGCGATTTTCCGGCCGATGTAATTCCGGTTATTGTCAAAATGAACCCCGGCGAAAGCGAAGACCTGCGCGAGCTGGCCCAGGAGGCCGTGGAGGCCGTGTTGCGCCGCTCCGATTTGCAGGCCCATTGGGCCAAGCAGGGCGAGGCGGTCGAGGGTTGGGTGCAGGTGCAGCAAGATTTGCTTCATCGGCTTCAGTAACACATTATGCACTGGCTAGTACTGGCACTGCTCACGGCCTTCTCGCTGGCCTTGTACAACTTCTTCATCAAGCTAGCCTCGGCGCACGTGCAGGCCGCCGTGGGCGCCGTGGTGCTGCAGCTGGTAGCTGCAGCCCTAGGTGCGGTGTGGCTGCTGAAGCTGAAACTGCAAGGCCAACCCCTCATGACTACCCCAAAAGGCCTGGGGTTGGCAGCGCTGGCGGGCATTGGGGTAGGGCTGGCCGAAATTCTGACGTTTGTGGTGTTTGGGCGGGGCGTGTCGTCGGCCGTGGGTACGCCCGTGATTGTGGGCGGCTCGGTGCTGCTCACTGCCCTAATGGGGCTACTGATTGCGCGCGAAACCCTGAGCCTGCCGCAAGTGCTGGGCCTGCTGCTAATTGTGGGCGGTATTGCTTTGCTGGCCCGCGGCCACGAATAGCCAGCCCAACCGCCGCGGCCTGGCCTCCGGGCTGCGTGGGCGCCCACGCGCCCGGGCCCTAGGTGCCAGCCGCCGCGCAAGGTGTTGCCACCTAGGGCCCAGGGTTGTGGCGTGGGCCTAGCTCGACATAACTCCGGCAAGTGGTCGTCGTAAGGCTTTAGCCTCAACCAATCCACTTTGCTTATGCCTACTCATGCCACCCCGGCTACGCAGGGCCGGCCGCTGGCTTTGCCGTGCACGCCCGCTACGGGTACCTCTCACGTCAACGTAGGTCCGGGCGAGCGGGCAGTGTCGGCTGCGGCCGGTGCAGTACTGGCCTATGCGGGCCTCAAAACAAACTCCAGGGCGGGCGGTGCAGCCTTGGCTGCGCTGGGGGCCGCGCTGCTGTTCCGGGGCGCTTCGGGCTATTGCCCCCTCAACGACCTAGTGGGCCGCGATTCGGCGCAAGCGCAGCCCGAGCCCGTCGAAATCAACGAGACGTTTATCATCAGCCGGCCCGTGGAAGAGGTATACGCGTTTTGGCGCCGCCTCGAAAACCTGCCGCGGTTTATGCAGCACCTCGAGAGCATACAGCAGCGCGACGCGCGGCACTCGCACTGGAAAGCGCGCATCCCCGGCGGTTTGGGCACCGTCGATTGGGACGCTGAAATCACGACCGACGAGCCCAACCGCCTGTTGGCGTACCGCTCGATGCCCGGTTCGCAGGTCGATCAGTCGGGCGAGGTGCGTTTCCGGCAGGCCGGAGCCGGCGCAACCGAGCTGCAAACTATTATGCACTACCGGGCGCCGGCGGGTGCGCTGGGGCAAGGCGTAGCCCGGCTGCTGAACCCGGCCATGGCCGAGCTGGTGCGCCGCGACATGCTTCGCTTCAAGCAGTTGCTCGAAGCCGAAGGAGCCGCCGCCCAGCCTGCTGGCCCGGTGGCTTAGCCCCAAGCCGGGCCGCGGCCACGTAAGCACCTAGGAAAGGAGGCCCAGCCAGGCCTCCTTTTTTGCGTGGTGTGCGGCGCATGTGGCTCTATTACAAAGCTGTGCACTTAGCAATTAGCGGTAAGTTCAGCTCGCCGGTAGAAATAATTTTTTCCGCAAACGTTTGCAACTAGCTCATTACCAAACGCTTTTTGCGTGATGCCGTACTTTTGGGCTGCCGTTGGCACGGGCAGGCTTGCCGTAGCAGGCTGAGCCTACTACCTGCGCCCGCGTTTCGATCCAGACACCGCATCATGAGTACAGCAACACTAACGGGGCATGCCACCCCGCGCACGCACCGGCTTGCCGTGGCGGCTTGGTTTTTCTTGCAAGGGCTGATTTTCGCCAGCTGGGCATCGCGCATTCCTACCATTCAGCAGCGCATGGGATTTTCCGATGCCACGCTGGGCTTGGTGTTGTTGTCGTTGCCGGCGGGGCAACTGCCCTCGTTGCCGCTTTCGGGTTGGCTTATCCATAAGTACGGCAGCCGGCGCACGGGCATAGCCGGGGCCGTGGTGTACAGCTTGGCGCTGGTGGGGCTTGGCTGGGCCCAGGCGCCGTGGCAGCTAATACCTTGCATGGTAGTATTTGGCTTTGCCAGCAACCTCATGAATATCTCTATCAATACCCAGGCGGTAGGCGTGGAGGAGCTTTACGAGCGCCCCATTATGGCTTCGTTTCATGGCATGTGGAGCTTGGCCGGCTTTGCGGGGGCCGCGCTCGGCACGGGCATGATTGCGGCCGGCGTGATGCCCGAGTACCACTTTCTGCTGGTGGCGGTTCTGATTTTGATGGGCGCGGTGCTCACGTACGCGTCGCTGTTGCCGCACTCGCCCGCCGACTCGACTGCCGAGCAGCCGTTTTTTGTGCTGCCCGACCGAACGCTGCTAGGCCTAGGTGCCATTGCGTTTTGCGCCCTCATCTGCGAAGGGGCCATGTTCGACTGGAGCGGGGTGTACTTTAAAAAGGTGGTGCAGGCCGACAAAGGTTGGGTTGGCGCCGGCTACACGGCCTTTATGAGCACCATGGCCCTAGGTCGGTTTGGGGCCGATTGGCTTACCAGCCGGCTGGGGGCCAAGTGGGTAATTCAGCTCAGCGGCCTGCTTACGGCAGCGGGGCTGCTCACGGCGGTTTTGTTGCCGGCCCTGCCAACGGCCCTGCTCGGCTTTATGCTGGTGGGCTTCGGTACGTCGTCGGTGGTGCCGTTGGTGTTTAGCGCTGCGGGCAAGAGCACGGTAATGCCCGCCGGCATGGCCCTGGCGGCGGTTTCAACCATCGGCTTTCTGGGCTTTCTGGTTGGCCCGCCCGTTATCGGGCTCGTTGCAGGCGCCACCAGCTTGCGTCTTTCATTCTCCCTTATTGCCCTAATGGGCCTTTGCGTGGCCGCGGTAGCCAGCAAAGCACGGGTGTAAGCGGCCTGCCGATGAGCTTGCGTATGCCGAGGCGGTTCGGTAGCATAGCCGACGGTACCAGCTTACACGGCGGCCTCGGTTATCTAGTGGAGAATTATTCTCCGGAAGGAAACCGCGGGCACCGGTTGTTGGTATACCACTGTCCAACCTACAACCAGTTCGCCTATGAACCCCAATTCCCAAAATCCGCAGGACCCCGGCCACCACGGCAACGGTGGGCAGCACGCGGGCAACGGCCATACCCCGCTCGACGGCACGGGTACCGCCGTTACCGGCACGGGCACCTCGCAGGATCAGCGAACCGCAGCCGGCGAAGATGCGCAAACCCTTACCACGCGCCAGGGCCACCCGCTCAGCAACAACCAGAACATCCGCACCCTAGGTAACCGCGGGCCGGCCACGCTGGAGAACTACGCCTTCATCGAAAAAATCAGCCATTTCGATCGGGAGCGAATTCCGGAGCGCGTGGTGCACGCCCGCGGAGCCGGCGCCCACGGGGTGTTTGAGGCGTACGGCAAAGTAGGCGACGAGCCCATTGAGAAGTACACCCGCGCCAAGCTCTTCAACACGCCGGGCAAGCAAACGCCGGTGTTCGTGCGCTTTTCTACGGTAGGCCACGGCGGGCACTCGCCCGAAACCCTGCGCGACCCGCGCGGCTTTGCCGTGAAGTTTTACACCGAAGACGGCAACTGGGACTTAGTGGGCAACAACCTAAAGGTGTTCTTCATCCGCGACGCGATGAAGTTTCCCGACCTCATCCACTCGCAGAAGCCCGACCCGGTAACCAACCGCCAAAGCGGCGAGCGGATTTTCGACTTCATCTGCAACACGCCGGAGGCCATGCACATGGTCTCGTTCCTTTTCTCGCCCTGGGGCATACCGGCCAACTACCGGCAAATGCAGGGCTCGGGCGTGAACACCTATAAATGGGTGAATGCGCAAGGCGAGGCCGTGCTGGTTAAGTATCACTGGGAGCCGCTGCAAGGCATCAAAAATCTGACCGCAGCCGAAGCCGAAGCCATTCAGGCCAAGAACTTCAACCACGCTACGCAGGACCTCTACGAAGCCATTGAGCGCGGCGACTACCCGCAGTGGGAGCTGCTGGTGCAAATCATGTCGGACGACGAACACCCCGAGCTCGACTTCGACCCGCTCGACGACACCAAGCTCTGGCCGCAGGATCAGTTTCCGTGGCTGCCGGTGGGCAAGATGACGCTCAACCGCAACCCCGAAAACTACTTTGCCGAGGTGGAGCAGTCGGCCTTCGGTACGGGTGTGTTGGTGGATGGTCTCGATTTCTCCGACGACAAGATGCTGCAGGGCCGTACGTTCTCGTACTCCGATACCCAGCGCTACCGCGTAGGCACCAACTACCTGCAACTGCCCATCAACGCGCCCAAAAAGCACGTGGCCACCAACCAGCGCGACGGCCAAATGGCTTACCACGTGGATACCGCGCCCGGCCAGAACAACCACATCAACTACGAGCCCAGCTCGCTCAACGGCCTGAAGGAAGCGCCCCGCAGCGCCCCCGATCACATGCCGCAGTACACCGGCCGGGTAATGCGCCAGACCATCGACCGGCAGAACAACTTCAAGCAAGCCGGCGAGCGGTACCGCCTGCACGAAGACTGGGAGCGAAACGACCTCATCAGCAACATGGTGGGCGCCCTTTCGGATGCCAACAAGGTCATCCAAGACAAGATGATTGAGTTGTGCTCTAACTGCGACCCAGATTGGGGTAACCGCCTCGCCGATGGCTTGAAAGCCGCCGCCAGTAACAAGCAAGCCAAGGGCGGTAACCAACACAACGAGAGCAAGCAGAAACAAGCCGTGGCGCAGGCCGAAGCCCAGGCGCACGAAGCCACCCCGTATTAACTACGCGGCGCTCAATGCTGCTTAATTAAAAAGGGCCGGAAATACATCCGGCCCTTTTTTGTGTTCGACGGCCAAGCGGCCCTAGGTGCTTATCGACAATCCCCCGAGCCATCAGCTTTGGCCAACGCCAAAACCTAGCTTTTCCAGCTCTTCGTACACGCGGTGCACGGGCAAACCCATTACGTTGAAGTAGGAGCCCTCCAGGCGCGTAACGGCTACCAGCCCAATCCAATCCTGGGCGCCGTACGCGCCGGCTTTGTCGAGCGGGTGGTAGTTGCGCACGTAATAGCGGATCTCGGCTTCAGACAGCGGGCGGAAGTGTACGCGCGTCTGGTCGGAGAATACGACTTGCTGACCTTGGCCGGTGAGCAGGCACACGCCGGTGTATACATCGTGGGCGCGGCCTTGCAGTTGCGTGAGCATGCGCACCGCCTCTACTTCGTCGGCGGGTTTGTTCAGCACCTCAGCGCCGAGGCACACAATGGTATCGGCCGTAAGCAGTACGTCGTCGGGCTCTAAGTCGGTGCGGTAGGCGCTGGCTTTGTGAGCGGCTAGGTACTCGGCTATTTCGGCGCGCTGCAAGTGCTCGGGGTATGCCTCGTCGACTTCCTTCAGGCGCACCTCGTAGGTCAGCCCTAGGTCGGTGAGCAATTGCCGCCGCCGCGGAGAGTTAGACGCTAGGAGTAAACGGGGCATACGGCACGGGTTCGTTGTCGCGGATGCTGGTGAACAGCAGGCCGCCCAGGGTTTTGGGGTAGAAGAAGGTCGACTTGGGGGGCATAACGGCGCCCGTGTGGCAAACTCGTTCTACTTCTTCCATTGTTACCTCGTTGGTAATTATCGCGGCGCGGGCTTCGCCGGAATCCACGCGTTTAAGGCACTCGGCAAAGTTGCGCACGTAGGCCACGCCGGGCCACTGCCGCTGGGCATCGGGCCCCACAACACCTAGGGCCCGCTCCAGCACAAAATAGTGCATCACGGTCAGGTCGAGGGCTTTTACCTCGGGGGTGGTGTTCCAGTCGAGCAGGGCATGGGCCTCGGGCCGTAAACGGAGCTTGTACGGCAAGCCGCCTAGGTACAAGCCAAACGCCCACTGCTTGCCAGCAATAATCTCAGGCAGTATATAGGCGTCTTCTTGCGGCGTTACCACAAAGTGCAGCTTCAGACGTTCCAGCAATTCCTCATCGGTTAGGCCGTTGGGCAACTCGAGCAACAAGCGGTGCGTGGGCAAAATGCGCAAGTCGTCGGAAGCAGCGTTGGTGAGGTACATGAGGTGGTAGTGCCACGGCTCGTGCCCGTTGTGGGTGTGGTCGGCAGCCATGCGGGCTTGGCGGTAAGCCAACGACCCTTCGTAGCGGTGGTGCCCATCGGCCAGAATCACCTGTTTGTCGCGGAGCAGCTCCTGAAACCGCCGGATGACTTGGGCATCCTGAATGACGGCCAGCACGTCGCGCGCGCCTTGGTAGTCTTCCTCGGTTTGGCACAGCGGGTCGAGGATGGCCTCGTCGAGGTAGCGCTCCAGCTCGTGGGCATCGTCGCGGTACAGCCCGTGGGTGGCGCTGGTCTGAAACTGCGTGCGTGCCAGCAGTTCGGCGCGGTCGTTTACGGCCGCAGGCAGGGTGTTTTCGTGGCGCAGCACCATGTTGTCGGCCCAGTCGTAGGCACGAATGTGGCACATGAAGCCCTTGCGGCAGTACTCGCGGGTGCTGCCCGGTAGCCGAAAATATTGGTAGTAGGCGTAAATGCCCGGCAACGCATCCTGCTGCAGCACGCCGGTTTGCTGCCACTCAATCAGGCGGCGCAAGGCTTCGCCGGCGGGGTCGTGGCCCTGCCGCGGCACCGACAGGTGAATGCTGTTCAGGGGGTTGTGGTACAGCACTTCGCGTTGCTTCTGCGACACCACATCGAACAGCGGCGACACGTAATCATCGATGCGCTGGCTTAACTCGGGGTTGTAGCGCCACGCGCGCACAGGTTGTATTTCGGCCAACTTTTTAGGCGACAAGTGACAGGTAACATGAAACGGGGCAATAAGCTACAAAGGCGGGGCACACCCAGCGGAGGTAGGTTTTCAGCTGGCCCAGCGGTGTCCGCCGCAAGGCAGCTTCAAGGAGCCAAGCGGGTGCGTTGCCAGCCGGCCGCAGTACGCTCGTACAGAAGCCGGTCGTGGAGGCGCGACGGACGCCCTTGCCAAAACTCGATGCGGTGGGGCCGCACTACGTAGCCGCCCCAGTGCGGCGGGCGGGGCAGGGGATCTTGCTCGGCAAAACGTTGGGCAATTTCTTGCTCGCGTTGCTCCAACTCCTCGCGGCTGCCAATGGGCTGGCTTTGCGGCGAGGCCCAAGCTCCAACTTGGCTGCTCCTAGGTCGGCTCTGAAAATATTCCGTCGAGAGCGAGTCGGGGGCCTTTTCCACGGTGCCCTCTATCCGTACTTGGCGCTCCAGGCCCGGCCAGAAAAACGTGAGGGCGGCTTTGGCGCTGGCAGCCAGCTCCTGGCCCTTGCGGCTTTCGTAGTTTGTATAAAACAAGAAGCCGGCATCCTCGGGCAATCCTTTCAGTAGCACCACCCGCGCCGAGGGTTGGCCATCGGGGCCCACGGTGCTCACCGTCATGGCCGTCGGCTCGTCAATCTGGGCTTGCAGGGCTTCGTCGAGCCAGCTGCGGAATTGCCGGATGGCGTCCGGGTCGGCGGCAGCTTCGCTCAGGTCGCGCTGGGCGTACGTCTTGCGGAGGTCGGCTAAGTGTTGATCTTGCATACAATGGCCAAATTGGGCCCCGCAAAAGTAGTTTCATTTTCCTGCCAACCTAGGCAGCGTTCGAGCGCGCAGCCGTTGCAGCCCCAACAATTGGTTAAGTTGCCGAGGCCAATGCTTGGCGGCGCCCCTAGGTGATTTTTGGAACCTGCAGTGGCCTTGCCAACGTAAGCCCTGGGAGCACCTGGTTTCGCTGCCGACGTTCCGGTGCTTACCCCCGATAAACCTAGGGCTTGCTGGCCGCACTGTTTCACCCTTCAACCGCCCCACTCATGTCCAGCCTCACCAACGGCAGCCTGCTGATTTCGCAGCCATTTTTGGGCGACCCCAACTTCGAGCGGTCAGTAGTGCTGCTTTGTCGGCACAGCGACGACGACGGCTCGTTTGGGCTGATGCTGAACAGGCCAACCACCGTTACCCTGGGCGACGCGATGAGCCTGCCCGACGGCGACGAGCACCCCGCTGCCAAACTGGTGCTGCACGTGGGCGGGCCAGTGCAACCCGATACCCTGCACTACCTCCACCGCCGCCCCGATATTCCCGGAGCCGAGCCCATCAGCCAAGATGTATACTGGGGCGGCGACTTTGAGGTACTTCTGGGTTTGGTGGCCTCGGGCGGGCTAACCGAAAACGACTTACGGCTTTATGTGGGATATTCGGGCTGGACGGCCGGCCAGCTTGCTGGCGAAGTGCAGGAAAATACTTGGATAGTACACCCAAATGCTGCCGGGAAAGTATTTACTTTGACTACTGATGCCTTTTGGCAGGCTATCTTGCGCGAAAAAGGAGGGCGCTACCGCGTTCTGTCCAATTACCCCGTCGATCCGCGCCTGAACTAAATTTGACCGCCGCCTGCCCGGCTTGCTCGCTCCGCGATCAGCCGGGCTGTTTTGTTGAGAGAACCATGCTACCCGAGAACGAAAATACCGCCCCCAACCGCCCCGATCAAGATTCCGAAACGCCCATGAGCATTCTGGAACGTCGGCTGGCCGAAATCGCAAAAGCCCGTCAGAACCCCGACGAGCCGAATGCTGATGCTACACCCGATAACTCATCCGCTGCGCCGTCGTCGGAGCAAGCGCCTACGCCACAACCCGCCGAGGTAAACACGGCCGTGCCTTCGGCTGCCGATATTCCGCCTCCTGCGGCGTTGACTGCCCCCGAGGCTTCCGTTGCTGCCGAGGCACCTAGGGCTGCCGAAGCACCGGCGCCGCTTGCTGCTGGCACTACCTTAACCTCTTCCGAACAGCGCGCCGAAGCACATTATGGCAACTCGGGCCCCGGCGCCGTGGCGGCCGCCGCTGAGGCAGGCACTTCGTTTGCTCCTTCGGCCAACCAAGCAGCCCCTGCGGGCAATGCCGCTGCTTCGCCCGCAGAGCAAATGCCCGAAGCCGTGCGCGAGCCCGAGCAACAGTTGGACCAGGCCTCGGCCATCGAGTCGGCCGCAGCTCCCATTGGCTCGTTGCCTACTTCCAACAATCAGTCCGCTGCCGAGGCCGCTAAAGCTTTGGCTGCCGATGAGCACGAGGAAGACTACGTACCCGAAACGCCGGCTCCCGATTTCAGCAAGCTCGATCTGGCCTCCCAAGGCAGCTACTTGTTGAGCTTGCTTCAGCGCCCCGACGCGCGGCAAAACCGGCGCCAGATTCTTGATTTGCACCGGCAGTACGAGCAAGGCATTAACACCGAGCGCAACGCTGCACGCCAGCGGTTTACCGAGGCCGGTAACGATGCAGAAGCTTTTGCCTTCACAGGCCCCGACGGCTACGCCGAGCTAACGCGTGGCATTCAGGAGTACCGCGAAGCCCGTGTGCGCGATGCCAAGCAAGAAGATGAGCAGCGTTTACAAAATCTTACCCGCAAGCAGGAGTTGCTAGGTCAGCTGCGCTTGCTTGTTGAGTCAGCTGAAACCAAGGACAGCTCCGCCCGCATTAAATCGTTGCAAGCCGAATGGAAAGCCATCGGCCCCGTGCCGCAGCAGCAAGCCCAAGAGTTGTGGAACAGCTACCACGCCCTGCTCGACATATATTATAATAACCGCGGCCTCTTCTTCGAAATGAAGGAGCTGGACCGTCGCCGCAACCTCGAAGCCAAGGAGGCGCTCATTCAACGCGCCGATGCTCTCTCGCAGCAACCCAGCATCAACAAAGCCTTAACCGAACTGCGCCAACTTCACGAGGAGTGGAAAACCGTTGGCCCAGTGCCCAACGAAATGCGCGAACCGTTGTGGCAGCGCTTCCTGCAAGCTTCGGAAAAAGTGCACGAACGCAAACGCACGTTCCTCGATGCGCGCTCGGCCCAAGAAAATGCCAACCTGCAGCGCAAACAGGAACTGCTGGCCCAAATTATTCCGTTTAGCGAGTTTCGTACGGAGCGCGTAAACGAATGGCGCGCTAAAACCGACGAATTACAAGCCCTAAAAGAACAATGGGACGCGGCCGGCTTGGTACCCCGCAGCCAGGCCGAAACCATGAACAAGCAGTTTTGGGCTGCTTACAAAGGATTCTTCCAACACAAAAATCAATTCTTTAAAGCCCTCGACGAAGAGAAGGCGCGTAACCTTAAAGCTAAGGTTGCCTTGTGCGAACAGGCCGAGGCCGCGCTCGAAAATCCCAATTGGGAAGAAGCGCGCGAAACGGTTATTCGGGTACAAAAGGAATGGAAAGGCATCGGCCGCGTTCCGGAAAAGCAGTCCGACAAAATTTGGAACCGCTTCCGCACGGCCTGCGATGCTTTCTTCGAGCGCAAACACCAAGAAACCCGGCAGCGCGAGCAACATGTTCAGCAATTATCGCAAGAGCAAGCCGCCCGTCTCGACCGCATCGCTTCCCATGTGGCCACGCTTTCCTCGGACAACCCCGGCACCCCCGAAGGCTTACAAGCTTTGGTAGAAGAATGGAGCCAGAGCGATGCGCAGTCAAACAATAAGAGAGGAGGCACCGCCCAAGCCGAGGAGAAGTTTCTGGACTTGATGGGGAAGTACATCAATACCCTACCTGGCTTGACCTATGCTGAACGCGAGGACCAACTATTCCAACTGCAAGTGCAGCGAATGAAGTCCAACCCCGACGCCCAGCAGCTTCTATATAGAAAGGAGCAAGGCCTACGTCGGGAAATCAACGAACTAGAAAACGACGTAGCCACCTTGCAGACCAATTTAGATTTCTTCGCCCGTTCCAAGAATGCAGGTCAGCTCCGCGAAGAATATCAAGGCCGCATCGACGAGACGAAGGTTCGCATAGAACGCCTCAAGCGCCAATTGCGGGTTGTGCGTAGCTAAATAGTGAAACGAAAAACAAAAAGCCCAGCTAGCTAATAGCTGGGCTTTTTGTTTTTAAAGAGTGTCTATTAATGAATACGTGCATATCAGCTCGGTGCTTAACCAAAACTTTGCGCATTAATGAACTTCTGGTTTTCACACTGTGTCTGATCAAAGCGGCCAGTAGGGTGTGCGAATCAAGGCGTGTTCTTTACATGAGTTTTCAGGCTTGCGAATCAGTGTTAACTGGTTTGTGCTGAGTTGCCCAAGCTCTTTTTTCGACTAAGCATCCCGCTCAGAGAAATGCAAAGTCCCATAAAAAATCCAGGTTGGTAGTTGCCATTGCAAAATCAGCCTGCTACTTTTGTCGTCCCCTTCAGCCGGAAGGGGGGCCGGCGGCGGCGGATGGGGTGCTTGGGCGGCTCCGGGTGCCGAAAAAAAGTTGGCTTAAACGCTTGCAAGTGGCGCCGCGCCGCGTACCTTTGCAGCCCGCTTCGACCGGAGGCGGCCGGCAACGCAAGCCGAAGAAAAAAGTTGCAAACATTTTCTTCGCCCGGCTTGCAAAACAAAAAAAGCGTGGTACCTTTGCCACCCCGAACGGAAACGCCGCTCGGCCCACGCAGAACAGACGGGTTGCTTAGCGCAGCCGCGACGCGGGTTCAACTGGAACCGCAGTTCGTTCTTTGAAAGACTGGAAAGACAAAAAGGTAAGACCGCCCTGCTTTCGGGCAGGGCGCGAGCAAGCGTAGCCGGAAGACACGGCTCGACACACGGGTCGGATCAGCACTCGACACGGCTTCGGCTTCGGCCGGAGCGACAACATTTTTACAATGGAGAGTTTGATCCTGGCTCAGGATGAACGCTAGCGGCAGGCCTAATACATGCAAGTCGAACGGGGCAGCAATGCCCAGTGGCGCACGGGTGCGTAACGCGTAGGCAATCTGCCTACACCTGGGGGATAGCCCGCCGAAAGGTGGATTAATACCGCATAAGACCATAGGGCGGCATCGCTTGGTGGTTAAAGAATTTCGGGTGTAGATGAGCCTGCGTGCCATTAGCTAGTTGGCGGGGTAAGGGCCCACCAAGGCGACGATGGCTAGGGGAGCTGAGAGGCCGATCCCCCACACTGGCACTGAGATACGGGCCAGACTCCTACGGGAGGCAGCAGTAGGGAATATTGGGCAATGGCGGAAACGCTGACCCAGCCATGCCGCGTGCCGGATGACGGCCTTCTGGGTTGTAAACGGCTTTTGCCCGGGAAGAAAAGACCGCTGCGGCGGGAATCGACGGTACCGGGTGAATAAGCACCGGCTAACTCCGTGCCAGCAGCCGCGGTAATACGGAGGGTGCGAGCGTTGTCCGGATTTATTGGGTTTAAAGGGTGCGTAGGCGGCCCGGTAAGTCCGTGGTGAAAGCCCCTCGCTCAACGAGGGAACTGCCATGGATACTGCCGGGCTTGAGTCCAGGCGAGGTTGGCGGAATGGATGGTGTAGCGGTGAAATGCATAGATACCATCCAGAACCCCGATTGCGTAGGCAGCTGACTAGGCTGGTACTGACGCTGAGGCACGAAAGCGTGGGGAGCAAACAGGATTAGATACCCTGGTAGTCCACGCCGTAAACGATGGATACTCGCTGTGGGCGATACATGGTCCGCGGCTTAGCGAAAGCGTTAAGTATCCCACCTGGGGAGTACGCCGGCAACGGTGAAACTCAAAGGAATTGACGGGGGCCCGCACAAGTGGTGGAGCATGTGGTTTAATTCGATGATACGCGAGGAACCTTACCGAGGCTAGAATGCGCGTGACCGGTCCGGAGACGGACCTTTCCTTCGGGACACAAAGCAAGGTGCTGCATGGCCGTCGTCAGCTCGTGCCGTGAGGTGTTGGGTTAAGTCCCGCAACGAGCGCAACCCCTATGTTTAGTTGCCAGCGCGTCAAGGCGGGGACTCTAGACAGACTGCCTGCGCAAGCAGCGAGGAAGGCGGGGACGACGTCAGGTCATCATGGCCCTTACGCCTCGGGCTACACACGTGCTACAATGGGCGGTACAACGGGTTGCCACTGCGCGAGCAGGCGCCAATCTCGAAAAGCCGTTCTCAGTTCGGATCGCAGTCTGCAACTCGACTGCGTGAAGCTGGAATCACTAGTAATCGCGTATCAGCAACGACGCGGTGAATACGTTCCCGGGCCTTGTACACACCGCCCGTCAAGCCATGGAAGTCTGGTAGACCTGAAGCCGGTGCTCGTCACAGAAGCCGGTTAGGGTAGAACAGGTAACTGGGGCTAAGTCGTAACAAGGTAGCCGTACCGGAAGGTGCGGCTGGATCACCTCCTTTCTGGAGCTTGACCGATCCGCGGGCCGTGGGCCCCGGGCGCGCTTGCCCGCCTTTTTGTCTTTTCATCTTTCGACTGCACCCGGCGACCGGCCGGGTACACGTTCTTTGACGTAACGGCTAGCAAACATAGTAGAAGAAATAGGCCTGTCCAGTAAGTTGGACGGGCATCGCACGAGCAAACGACAGACCCATGATTACTCTGGGTCGACCGTTACGGAAGTAACGAAGGGCGCACGGGGGATGCCTAGGCTCTCGGAGGCGACGAAGGACGTGATAAGCTGCGATAAGCTTGGGGGACGGGCACATGCCGGCTGATCCCAAGATTTCCGAATGGGGCAACCCACCGGTTTGAAGAACCGGTATCCGGTCCGCAAGGACGGAGGCGAACGCGGGGAACTGAAACATCTAAGTACCCGCAGGAACAGAAAATAACATATGATTCCCCCAGTAGTGGCGAGCGAACGGGGACGAGCCCAAACCGGGTTGGTTACGGCCAGCCCGGGGTTGTAGGACTACGACGTGAGACCTTGATCGGGTAGCGGAAGCAGGTGGGAAACTGCGCCAGAGACGGTGAGAGCCCGGTACGCGACATTTGATCAGGCTCTAGTAGGATCCTGAGTAGGGCGGGGTCGGAGACGCCCCGTCTGAATCCGCCGGCACCATCCGGCAAGGCTACATACTCCCGAGAGACCGATAGTGAACCAGTACCGTGAGGGAAAGGTGAAAAGAACCCCGGATAGGGGAGTGAAAAGAACCTGAAACCGTGCGCTTACAAGCGGTCGGAGCTGCCAGGTGCAGTGACGGCGTGCCTTTTGCATAATGAGCCTACGAGTTGCTCCTCCCTGGCGAGGTTAAGCGTCTGAAGACGCGGAGCCGCAGCGAAAGCGAGTCTGAACAGGGCGCAGAGTCAGGGGGGGCAGACGCGAAACTTTGTGATCTACCCATGGGCAGGGTGAAGGTTGGGTAACACCAACTGGAGGCCCGAACCAGTTTCCGTTGAAAAGGATTTGGATGACCTGTGGGTAGGGGTGAAAGGCCAATCAAACTGAGAAATAGCTCGTACTCCCCGAAATGTATTGAGGTACAGCGTCGCGGTCGAGTCACGTGGAGGTAGAGCTACCGATTGGACTAGGGGGTGTCACAGCCTACCGAATCCAGACGAACTCCGAATGCCACCGTGATATACGCGGCAGTGAGGCCTGGGGTGCTAAGGTCCCAGGCCGAGAGGGAAAGAACCCAGACCATCCGCTAAGGTCCCTAAATCCGGGCTAAGTTGAACAAAGGAGGTCCAGTTGCCTTGACAGCCAGGATGTTGGCTTGGAAGCAGCCATTCATTTAAAGAGTGCGTAACAGCTCACTGGTCGAGCGACAGGGCATCGATAATACGCGGGCATCAAGTCCGGTACCGAAGCGATGGGTTGCAGCTTGCTGCAGCGGTAGGGGAGCATTCCAGCAGCGGCGAAGCCATGACCGGGAGGCGTGGTGGAGCGGCTGGAAAAGCAAATGTAGGCATGAGTAACGATAATGGGGGTGCGAAACCCCCACGCCGATAGACTAAGGTTTCCTGCTCAACGCTAATCGGAGCAGGGTTAGTCGGGACCTAAGGCTAAGCCGACAGGCGATGACCGATGGCCAGCTGGTTGATATTCCAGCACTCGTTTAATTGAGTGATGCGGTGACGGAGCAGTGAAAGGCACGCGGGCGGACGGAAGTGCCCGTTGAAGCGCGTAGGTATAGGACCGGTAGTGAAGTACGCCGGTTTTGCCGAAACGCGATAGTAGGCCAAGCCCCTCGGGGCGCGGCCATAGTTGCCCTAATCAGACTCCCAAGAAAACCCGCTAAGCGTTTACGATTGAACGACCCGTACCGCAAACCGACACAGGTAGTCAAGGAGAGCATCCTGAGGCGCTCGAGTGAATCACGGCCAAGGAACTCGGCAAAATGGTCCTGTAACTTCGGGAGAAGGGACGCTTCCTGCCAGCGATGGCAGAAGCCGCAGTGAAAAGGCCCAGGCGACTGTTTAACAAAAACACATGGCTTTGCGAACTCGCAAGAGGAAGTATAAGGCCTGACACCTGCCCGGTGCCGGAAGGTTAAGAGGGGGACTTAGCGCAAGCGACGGTCTGAATCGAAGCCCCGGTAAACGGCGGCCGTAACTATAACGGTCCTAAGGTAGCGAAATTCCTTGTCGGGTAAGTTCCGACCTGCACGAATGGTGTAACGATCTGGGCGCTGTCTCAGCCGTGAGCTCGGTGAAATTGTAGTCTCGGTGAAGATGCCGAGTACCCGCCACGGGACGGAAAGACCCCGTGCACCTTTACTACAGCTTGGCATTGACCCTGGGCACCGCATGTGTAGCATAGGTGGGAGGCGTTGAGCCGGGGGCGCCAGCCTTCGGGGAGCCGACGTTGAAATACCACCCTTGCGTTGCTTGGGGCCTAATCTCCAGAAAGGGGAAACAGTGCCTGGTGGGTAGTTTGACTGGGGTGGTCGCCTCCAAAAGTGTATCGGAGGCTTTCAAAGGTCCGCTCAATCCGCTTGGTAACCGGATGCAGAGCGCAATAGCAGAAGCGGGCTTGACTGTGAGGCCGACACGCCGAGCAGGGTCGAAAGACGGATATAGTGATCCGGTGGTTCCGCATGGAAGGGCCATCGCTCAAAGGATAAAAGGTACGCCGGGGATAACAGGCTGATCTCCCCCAAGAGCTCATATCGACGGGGAGGTTTGGCACCTCGATGTCGGCTCGTCACGTCCTGGGGCTGGAGAAGGTCCCAAGGGTTCGGCTGTTCGCCGATTAAAGTGGCACGCGAGCTGGGTTCAGAACGTCGTGAGACAGTTCGGTCCCTATCTGTGGCGGGCGTTGGAATGTTGCGGGGACCTGACCTTAGTACGAGAGGACCGGGTTGGACCAGCCGCTGGTGTACCAGTTGTGCCGCCAGGTGCAGCGCTGGGTAGCTACGCTGGGTCGAGATAAGCGCTGAAAGCATCTAAGTGCGAAACTCACCCCAAGATGAGCATTCCGTTCAATAAGGTCCGTGAAAGATCATCACGTCGATAGGCCGCAGGTCTTAACGCGGAAACGCGCAGCCGAGCGGTACTAATGAACCGAACGCTTCCGCATACCCGCTCTTGCATTTTTCTTCTTCCCCTGCGTTTGCTGGCCGTGCGTCAACGCTTCACGGCCCCGCTTGCCCGCGCGCAAGCAGGTGTCCGCGCACGACAATGGTGGCTTTAGCCCGGGTGTTCACCTCTTCCCATTCCGAACAGAGCCGTTAAGCCCCGGAGCGCCCATGGTACTGCCTTCGCCGGCGGGAGAGTCGGTCGCCGCCAACCCTTGTCCCCACGCCCCCCCGCGGTCCGCCGCGGGGGGGCTTTTGCGTTTTACGCCCCCCTACGCGCCCAACGCCAACTTCGCGGATCCTGCTCCGCACGGGCCCGAACAAGGCCTGGGTTAGGTTGTAGAGCCGAGGCCTGTAACGAAATCCGAATGTCTAGTTGGCTTACGTTGGGTCAAATCTCATCACTATTAGCCGTTGGTAGGCATTTATAATATGTCAGCGCGTAGGTTAACGAATGGTTGGCTTCATTTACGCCTCGCTACCTGGACGACCTTTTGCGACTCTGGTGTTGTATACTTATTACTGGTCAGCAAAGTGTTGCACTCTATCCATACGCTTTGCGTTAGTTTGTTCGCGCTATGTTTCACTCAAAATCCTAAGTTGACTTAAGGAATCTTGAGGCTCTAACTCAATTTAAGCTTTTTAGAACTTTTTTATTCATAGTACAGACTAGGACGCAAGGCAAGACATACTCACCTGCCATGCATTTGCTGCCTTTAATCGCTTAAGTGAAACCCAATGACTCAGCAGAGGTAGTATGAATGCGCGTGGATTTTAGATGCTTGTTCAGCAAGCGCCAGCTTACTTCTTTATGTGGTTGCTAGTGCCTCTGCAGTGAGAATGTATGTTTATGGTAAGCCGAGTGACATTGATTCTAGACAGATCAAGCAATTTGGTACAGTGATTTAATTTTGTCAGTCACGAATTTGCTGGTGAAAGCCTCCTGTGCACATACATTAATAGATAATAATCGGATGGCGCGGCGCATTTACTTGGCATAGTGTCTTAATCACAAGGAGCGCAATGTTGCTTATCAGTTCCGTAAGTAGTTCAAAGCGCTAGTTGTAAGCTCGACTTAATAAGATTAAACTGGTTTGTACAAATAAGAACTGTGAAACAACAAGGTTCACAAAAATGCCCGGCTCACCAAGGTAAGCCGGGCATTGCCATTAAGTGGCTAGCGTAGGGTGATTATAGTTTCACGACAGTACGAGTAGATGTACGTTGTTTGTCTGTGACTTTCAGCAAGTACGTGCCGGCTTTCATTGTGCTTAAATCAAGGCTATTTCGCGCGCCGCTTTTTAGCTTAACTGTTAGGACAGGTCTGCCGAGCATGTCGCAAAGGGTGGCCACGGCTTCAGCTTCCGTGGTTACTTGAAGGAGGTCGGAAGTCGGATTCGGATACACGCTAAAGCCCGGTATTGGCGGGGCTGCGTCCGGATGGGTGGAGGTGATAATGCGTTGCCCTTGCGAATACCAGATGCCCCACTTAGCATCGTCAATCAAAACTGATGGGTTGCCGGAAGGTGTGATTTTGTTAGGTTGTAGGGCACGCATAGCAACCACAGTATCACCAGACGTTGATAAAGCCGTGAACAAAAGCTTATCGTCGAGTTTGCTGAAGTTGGGCGTTCCTGCTGTGTTGCTGCCTTCGAAAATGGTGCCTTCGTCTCCGGTCTCTAGGTTAATGGCCAACACGGCGAACGGCGCTGTGGCAGTGGCATCGAAAAAATCGAGGGCCATAATATTAGGCGAGTTTTTGGCCAGAACAGGGTTCCCGATGCTAACGCCGGCTGGCAGGTTCTGTACCAGCTTCTGAATTTGTCCGTTGCCCCAAGTATTAGCGTTCTTGTCCCATACCTTGAGAAAACCGATGTCCCAGAAGTCGATATCTTGCCCTTGGGCGTTGCGAATTACATTGTATGCATCGTAAAGCAAGTACTCGCCCGAATAATCCCACTCGAGTGCATCGGCGAAGAGCACGCCGCCGCCGCGGGTACCGGCAGAGGTAGGGTTGTAGAGCTTGTATTTGACGGATTGGCCGGAGGCCAGATTGAATACATAAATGGATGTGTCCTGCGCGTTGGTGATGGCGGCAAGCTTGGTACCGTCTTTCGATAAGGCTGCGTTGTGCCAAATGGGTTGGTTCTGAATAACCGATTCGTTGAAGCTTCCGGTTAGTTGGATTGCGCGCAGGCGGTGCTGGGCATCAACAAACACGGCGGCAGTTCCGGCATCGTTCACGCTGGGTTTCGATATAGCTGCGGTGTTCGAAACCAGTTGGAAGCCTTGGCCCGCGGTGCTGCTGCGGTAGAAGGTGCCTGTAACAGTTGGGTTGGTATCGTACGACAAAATATAGTCCTGGCCGGGATTGACGGGCAACGAGCTGTGCGGCGGAGCCGCCACGCTGCCAACAATGCCAACGGCATCGAAGGCGGCAGTTACGGCAGTTACATCGGCCGAGCCGGCGCCGTAGAGGTCCGTGGCCGACTGTATAGCACCTACGCGAAGGTCGAGGAACTGGGAAGAGCGGGTGAGGTAAGTGGTTAGGGCCCGGTACCAGATCTGCTCGGCATGCTCGCGACCTAGGGCCGACGCTACCTTGTAAAAAGCCCAGTTTGGAATGCCGCTGTTGATGTGCACGCCACCATTGTCCTGTGAGCCGTTGTAGAACTCGTTCATGTGGCGGGGCTGAAAACCGGCATCGGCCAGCCCGGTGCCGCCGTTGTGCGGGTCTTGCATCGAGCGCAAGGCACCGCTCGGAAAGTAAGCGCGCCGCACCACATCTTCGCCAATCAGCCAGTCGCTGCGGTCCATCATGGAGCCGAATACATCGGCCATGCTTTCGTTGAGGGCGCCGCTTTGGCCTTGGTAAACCAAGTTGGCAGATTTCTCCACCACGCCGTGCGTCATTTCGTGGCCGGCTACGTCGAGGCTACCCGCCAACGGAGTGAAGCCGACATTGCCTTCGCCGTACGCGATGAATTTGCCGTTCCAGAAAGCATTGTCGAGGCCAGTACCGTCGTCGTCGGCAAGGCGCACAATGCTGATCATGGTGCCGCCGGCGCCATCGAGGGAGT
The DNA here is from genome assembly GCF_003574965.1 of Hymenobacter oligotrophus. NCBI lineage: Bacteria > Pseudomonadati > Bacteroidota > Cytophagia > Cytophagales > Hymenobacteraceae > Hymenobacter > Hymenobacter oligotrophus. The sequence continues at coordinate 1,023,530 of NZ_CP032317.1, forward strand.
TGCGGCCGAAAGTGCTGCGAAAGTAGTTGTAGGCCTGCGCGGCGTTGGCGTGGGCCGATATGGCCGATGGGTTGTTCCAGGTGTTGTTGGTGCTGCCCACATGCGAAAAGCTGGCATTGGTGCTGCGGGTATTGTTGGCATCCAGCGTAAGCAAAGCCCCTACGGGCCCATCGGGCATGCTCGAGCGCCCTAGGTTAAACATGGGCTGCGCACCGTCGATGAGGTAAAAGCGGTTGTTCCACTCGTAGGTGTTCACGGTGCGGGTCGTGCCGCTCAGGTCACGGGCCTGCGCCGTGCGCGGTCCGTTTGCGGTGCACGACGATTCGTATTGCTTGAGTACCGTGCCGGTGCGCGCGTCAACAAAAGTCTCCCAACGCTCCAGCAAGCTAGGCCGGGTGGTTACGTGCCACGTCAGTACGGGCGAGGTGTACGACTCGGGGTGGTAAATCACCAGCTGCGTGGCAGGTGCTGTATAATCAAGAAGGCGCTGCTGCTCGGCACTGAGCTGTGCCACGTGGGTTTTGCTGCGCAGCGCCAAGGAGGCCCTGTCGGCTGCGGCGGAGCCGGTTATTGCAGGCGTTACATCGGGCAGCGCGGAGGGCGTTTGGTAATGCCGCCCCGTAAACAGCTTAGGCTGGCCATCGGCGCCTAAGTGCACCACCACCTCAGCATTGTGCACAGGCAAGCCGCGCCAAGTTTGTTCGAGGCGCACGTGCGTTTGGCCGAGATTATCGTGCGTTACGGCCGTTACCCGAAACTCCTGCTCGGGGCGTTGCACTTGCAAATCGGCGCGGAGCTCACCTAGGAATGCGAATGCGGCAGCCTCGGCCGACAACGTGCTGCGTTGGAGCAATGCGCTGCCGGGCTTAGGCTTGGCGCTGATGAAAACCGGCAGGCCCGTTGCGGCGTCGCGCCACATCTGTACCGGGCCGAGTGTGCCGGACGAGGGCAAGGGGCGCGCCAAGGTAGCCAGCCGGGCCCCGGTCTGTGGCCGCGGGCCGGTGTTGCGTTGCATGCCCGCGAGTACCGAGCCATCGATGGTGCGGCTAATGCGCGGGTGGGCCACGGGTGTGCTTGCGCGGGTGCCGGATTTGAAACCAGCTGCTGATGTTTGGGCAAGCGCCGCGCTCAGGGTACAGCTTAGGGCCAGGCAGCTAGCCAGGCTAAAGGGTAGATTCATCGCTTTGATAAGTAACGGTGTAAACAGATGGTGAGAAAAGTCGGTGGTGAATGCGCTGTTCCACGGCACGGCGGCCCGAGCGAAAAGCCCCAGAAGTACCCGTGCCGTAGAGAAAGCAAAGATTTGGTTGTGCGCCGTGCCATTCAATAGCACGATGATGTGAGCGGCCTCACATATTCGGGGTCGGTAGCACAGCATAGCCGCTCAGCAAAGCCGTGCGCATATGCCCTCAATGCGCAATCTTTGGCCCGGCTAAGCGCCGTAACCCTATATGATGTGCCGCGGAGCCGGCAGCTTGTAAACCGAGGCCTGTAGGCAAATAGTGAGCTATGAGAAAAACCGTACCCTGGCTGTTGCTGGGCCTGGTGCTACCGGGCCTGGCCTGCGCGCAAGGCCAAGCCGAAGTTGTTGCGCCGGATTCGGCCAGTGCCCCAGCCAACCCGCTAACCTGGTTTGGCTACGCCGACGCGTACTGGGGCTACGACATAGCTAACCGCGGCCAGCAAAGGCCCTTTTTCGTGTACGCCCACAACCGTAACCACGAGTTTGCGCTCAACAACGCCATTTTGGGGGCGCGCTACGCCGATGCACACGTGCGCGGGGCGGTGGCGCTGCACGCCGGCACGTATGTGGAGGCCAACTACGCTGCCGAGCCGCAAGGCCTGCGGCACCTGTACGAGGCATATGCTGGCTTTCGGCCGTTGCCCAAAACTTGGCTCGACCTAGGGATTTTTCAATCGCATATCGGGTTCGAATCGGCCGTTAGCAAGGACAACTGGACGCTCACCCGCTCGCTGATGGCCGATAATTCGCCCTATTACGAGGCCGGCGCGCGCTTCAGCTACGAGCCTACTGCAAAACTTACGCTAGTGGCATTGGTGCTGAACGGTTGGCAAAACCTGCGCGACAACAACCGGGCAAAAGCCCTAGGTACGCAGGTGCTCTGGAAGCCCAACAGCAAGCTTACCCTCAATTCTAGCACGTTTTTCGGCAACGAACAGCCGCAGGACTCGATGCGTCGGCGGCGCGTGTTCCACAACGCATACGCAAGCTATGCGGCTACTCCGCGCCTGGCCGTGGCGGCGGTGTTCGATGCGGGGTGGCAACAACGGGCAACCCGCGGCGGCGACGCGTGGTTTACCGGGGCTGCCTTTCTGCGCTACCGGCTGCACAGCAACTGGAGTGCTACTGCGCGGGCTGAGTTTTACCGAGCCGCCCGCGGGGTAATTATCCGCTCGGCCGCACCCCGGCCGGGCGAGCCAACTGTAAACCTAACCGGAGCCTCCCTGAACTGCGACTATGCCCCGCACGCCGCGGTGCTGTGCCGGCTCGAAGGCCGGGTGCTGCGCAGCGCCCAGCCGTTGTTCGAAAACCGCAACCAGCAAGCAAGGAATTACTACGGCAACCTCACCGCCAGCCTTGCCGTCAGTTTTTAGGTGAAAACCTACACGAGGAGGGCCGGATTATTTCCGCAAACGCATGCCGACGCAAAAAAAATACCCTCCGGGCGGGGCTTATTGCCTGAGCTTGGGACTGCCTAAGTTTAGGCACGGTCGCTTGCTGATAAATAGCCGATTATGCTGGGCCGAACGGTATTTGATTCTCGCCCAAACCACCCTGTAACAGCCAGCATAGTCGGTTTGGGCGGCAGAAATTCTAGGTATTCGTTTGGTCTTTTCGCAATCAGCTATTAGGTTTGCGCCACATTTGACGCCTCCTTAGCTCAGCTGGTAGAGCAACTGACTTGTAATCAGTAGGTCGCTGGTTCGATCCCGGCAGGGGGCTCATCTACGTCGAACGCCCTTGTAAATCCATGATTTGCGAGGGCGTTTTTGCGTGGCAGGCCCTAGGTGCCATCATCGGTTTGTGGGCCCGGCACCCAAACGCTGCCGAGCTGCGTTTAACTGCTCGCGTTGTACGTCAATTGCATTTCACCGAGCCTGGCATGCCTCAACCCAACTTGCACCTTCGGAGCGTCGAGGTGGTACGCTACATCACGCCGCTGCGCGAAGGCGGTTCGCTGCCTGCGCTGGTAGAGGCCGACGACGGCTTTATGTACGTGCTGAAATTTCGGGGAGCGGGGCAAGGAACCAAGGCCCTCGTTGCCGAGCTGATCGTGGGAGAACTGGCGCGGGCCTTGGGTTTGCGCGTACCCGAGCTGGTATTTTGCCACCTCCACGAAGCATTTGGCCGCACCGAACCCGACGAAGAAATTCAGGACCTGTTGCGCTTCAGCACGGGCCTGAACCTAGGGCTGCACTTTTTGGCCGGCGCCAGCACCTACGATCCGCTGGTAAACACACCTGATGCCAAGCTGGCCTCGCAGGTGCTGTGGCTCGATTGCCTGACGCTGAACGTCGACCGCACCGCGCGCAACACCAACATGCTGATGTGGCACAAGGAACTCTGGCTGATTGACCACGGCGCGGCCCTGTATGTGCACCACACCGGCCCGGGTTGGGCCGATGCGCCGCGCCGCAGCTTTGCCCAGGTAAAAGACCACGTGCTGTTGCCGCAGGCCACGCAGCTGGCGGCCGTAAATGCCGAATGCCAACTGCTGCTCAGCCCCGAGCGCATCCGGGCTGTGGTTGCCTTGGTGCCCGACGAGTGGCTGAACGAGCCCGACCTCAGCCCCGACGAGCAGCGCAACGCGTACGTGCGGTTTCTGGAAAACCGCGTAGCCGCATCCGAAATCTTTGTTCAGGAAGCCGAGAATGCCCGACAAGCACTTGTTTGAGTACGCCGTGCTGCGCGTGGTGCCCCGCGTAGAGCGCGAAGAATTTCTGAACGTGGGCGTGATTGTGTATTGCCGCGCCCAAGGTTTTTTGGCTTGCCGCTACGAGGTGCCCGCAGCCCGCCTGCAAGCCTTTGCCGCTGCCGAGCTCGACCTGGCCGACGTGGCCGAACGGCTGCGCTCGTTTGAGCGCATTTGCGGCGGGCGCAAGGCGGGCGGGCCCATCGGGCAATTGGGCGTGGCCGAACGCTTCCGCTGGCTAACGGCTACGCGCAGCACCATTATCCAAACCTCGCCCGTGCACCCCGGCCTGTGCGCCGATGCCGCCACCGCCCTCGACCAGCTGTACGCGCAATTGGTGGGTTAGCGCCCTAGGTGGTTAGCAGGCATCGGGCTGGTGGCCGGCCCGCAGCGAGTGTTGGTTTAGCTCGCGGCGGTACTGGGCCCAATCGGGCAAAAAGCGGTCCATTAGCCCCCAAAAGCGCTGGTTGTGCAGGCGCTCGTGCAGGTGTACCAGCTCGTGCACCACCACGTAGGCCAGGCAGTGCGGCGGGTGCTTAATGAGCTCCAGGTTCAGCCAAATGCGCTTTGCCCGGATGTTGCAGGTGCCCCAGCGGGTTCTCATTTGTTTCACACCCCATTCGTGCACGCGCACGCCCACCACGGGCTGCCACTGAGCCAGTAGCAAGGGCAGTTGCTCTTTGATGCGGGCGCGGTACCACGCCGTGAGCAGCTGCTTGCGCTGGGCGGGGCTGGTGCCGGGTTTTTCGTACAGGTGCAGGGCGGTACCTTCCAGCCGAACGTGCGGAGTACCGTCGGTGGTGTGCAGCTGCAAGGTGTAGGGCTGCCCTAGGTAGTAATGCGTTTCGCCGGCCTGGTACTGCAGCGGCTGCGGCCGGGTTTGCTGCCGAAAGCGTTCCTGATGCTTCCGAATCCAGGGGCCGCGGGCTAGTACCAGTTGCCGGATGTCTTCTTCGGGCGTGCGCAGCGGCACGGCCACGCGCACGCGGCCGTCGGGGGCGTACACAGTAAGCCGCAGGGTGCGGATGTTTTTGCGCACTACCTCCACGGGAAGGTTATCGACGAGTAGCTCGGGCATGAATGATCGGCCAACTGATGCCAGCACCCGCAGCGGTTACGCGCCGCCTAGGTGCCAAACCGCAAAGCTACCCACGGCTCCCGAGCTCATCAGCTATATTTCCGCGCTAGTGGTTGTGTGGGCGTCATTAATTGACAATTGACGTAGGGTGCACACCAGCCTGCCGGGCCACTTTTGATTACCAAAACCTAGCGGGCAGTTACGGGGTTGAAAGCGCTACCCGCTTAATTAAGCCTTACCGCAACGAATAATCTTCCTTTCCGCATGGCAAATACATCCAAGCATTGGTTTATCACCGGCGTTAGCACCGGATTTGGGGCCGCGTTAGCCGACCTGCTGCTGAGTCGAGGCGACAAAGTAGCCGCGACTTTCCGCCAGCCGCAGCAGGCCGAAGCCTTCACGCAAAAAGCCGGCAACAACGGCGTGGGCCTGGTATGCGACGTAACCCACGAGGAGCAGGTGAAAGCCGCCGTAGCCGGCGCCATCGACGCCCTCGGCCACCTCGATGTGGTAGTGAACAACGCCGGGTACGGGTCGTTGGGCAGCATCGAGGAAATTTCGGCTGCCGAGGTGCAGCGCCAGTTTGAGGTGAACGTGTACGGACCCTTGCACGTGCTGCGGGCCGTGTTGCCGCACTTGCGCCAGCGCCGCAGCGGCCACATCATCAACATCACCAGCATTGGCGGACTCAAGACGTTTCCGGGCGTAGGCGTGTACAACGCCAGCAAGTTTGCGCTCGAAGCCATCGGCGAAAGCCTCGCGCAGCAGGTTGGGCCTTTGGGCATTCACGTCACCAACATCGAGCCCAGCGGCTTCCGCACCGACTGGGCCGGCCGTTCGGCCAACGTGGTTATCACCGCCATCGACGACTACCAGCGCACCGTAGGCGAAAACCTGAAGGGCATCCAGAGCTACAGCGGCAAGCAGCCCGGCGACCCGCAGCGGGCCGCTCAAATCATGTTCGATCTGGTGCGCCAGCCCAACCCGCCGCTGCACCTGCCCATTGGCAAAGCCGCCGTGCGTGGGGCCCGCGAAAAATTTATGGCCTTGTTGCAGGAGCTTGAAAGCCAGGCTGAGCTCGGTAACTCGGCCGATTTTCCGGAGTAAGCTAGCCACTCCGCATCAACCAACAAGGCCACACCCGGCATCGGGTGTGGCCTTGTTGGTTGATAGGCATTGACGGGATCTAGGGCGCCTACGCTTTGGTAGCTGTACTAGGCTGCAAAATTTTGCTGGTCAGCTCCTGCACCATGTTGCGCGAGCCGATGTAAAGCGGGCTGCGCTGCGCCAGGGCAGTGGGTATTACATCGAGCAGGCTTTCGCTGCCCGTGGAGGCTAGGCCGTCGGCTTGTACCACCAAGTAAGCCAGCGGCAGGCAATGCGTAACCACGCCGAGGGTTCCGTCCGGGGCCGCTTCCGTAGGCGGGCTTAGGTACACGCCGCCGGTAAGTAGCGTGCGGTGAAAGTCGGCCACCAACGAGCCCACGTAGCGGCTGCCGAAGCTGCGCTGCTTGCACTCGGTAAGGTATGCCTGAATGGGCTCGGGGTACTGCAAGGCAAGGCCTTCGTTGCAGGAATAGTTGTGGCCTTCGGCGGGGATGGTTATCTGCGGCTGCGAAAGGTAAAACTCGCCTAGCAACGGCTGGAAGGTGAAGGCCGCCACGCCCTGCCCGGTGGTATACACCAGCACGGTGCTGGCGCCGTAGAGCACGTAACCGGCCGCAACCAGTTTGTGTCCGCCTTGTAAGAAATCGGCAGGGGTAGCCGGCGTGCCCAGTCCCGACACGCGGCGGTAGATGCTGAACAGCGTACCTAGGCCTATGCTTGCGCCCGTGTCGCCGTCGAGGGCATCGAGGGTTACCGCGTAGGTGCCTAGGTGGTTGCCGGTACTTTGCAGGCTGCCGAGCTGTTCCGAAAGCACGGCGCAAACCTCGCTGCCGCGGCTTAGAGCGCGGGCAAAGCGGAGGTGCGCCGTTTCGGGTAGAGCTTCGGGCGTGGCGTGCAAAGGAGCGGCGCGCGCAATCATGCTCCACTGCGGCAGGCCGGCTTGGTTTACCTCATGGTTTACCAGCTTGGCTGCCAAGGCCAGGTCGCGAAGCAATTGCGAAAACTCCCCGGTGGCGGCCGGGAATTCGCCTTGCTTCTGCATAATGTAACGTTCGAGGGTAAGTCCTACGGGCAGGTCGAGGTCGTCGTCGTTCAGCATAAGCTGCAGCAAATCAGCGTGAGTAGTGGTAATACGGGGCCGGCGTGGCCGAAGATGAAGGCAGCCGCGAATTGGCCGATGGCAGCCGCGTTGGTCGCAAAAAACGTAAAAAAACTCCGCAAGTAATTGCCGGTGAAGTCGCACTGACCGGGCAGCGGCCATTGACTATGCCTGTGCCAGCTGCCTGGGGCCAAACCAGGCCGACTCACCTAGGGCAAGGGGCGGGGCTGAAGCCGGTTATCATAGGTGCGGGCTGCCTGTGCGGCGGGTCTGCTGTACCGTGGCCGGAGGGTTGTACGCCGCTGCGAATTTGAGCCCTTGCGCAACTCGCAGGCTGCAAGCGCAGTACTATGTTGATTGTTCAACCAAAACACATTCCCACCATGGCTAATTACGATCGGCACCGTGATGAAGACCGCGACAACCGCGGCCGCAATCAGTACTCGGATTACCAGAATCGGGACCGCAGCCGCTTCGGCGACGACCAATACCAGCGTGGCCAGAACCAGCAAGGCAGCGGGCGCTACAACCAGTCGGATGACGACGACAACACCCGCGGCGTAAGCGGCCGCTACGGCTACAGCTCGGGCTCGTCATCGTCGTCGTACGAGGGGCAGCGTGGCGGTGGCTACGGCCAAGGCCAGCCCCGCGACCTAGGGCGCTACGGCAACCAAAGCGGCATGCAAGGCAGCCAAGGCTACTCGGGCCGCAACAGCATGAGCAACTACGACCGCGACGACTACGGCCGCGGCATGAGCAACCGCCACGACGATTACAACCGCGGCAGCATGGGCGGCTACGACAACGACCGGCGGAGCGGAAACGCCTCGTCGTACGGCAGCTCGTCGGGCTATGACCGCTCCAACTACGGTTCGTCGCAGAGCTACGGCTCGGGCAGCAATTACGCGGGCGGCTACGGCAACCAGAACCGTTACGGCAACTCGGGCAGCATGCAGCAGGGGGGCTATGACAACCAAAGCGGCATGGACCAAGGCAGGAGGAATTATGGCTCGGCCGACGACTACAACCGCGGCAATATGAGCAACCGCGGCATGGGCAACTACGGCAGCAGCAACACCGGCGGCATGGGCTCGGGCCGCTCCAACTACGGCAACGACTACATCGATTCGAACTACGACGAAAACAGCCGTTACCGCACCAACCGCGACCACGACAACTACGACCGCGACAACGACCGGGGCGAACACCGCGGTTTTTTTGGGCGCATCGCCGATTGGTTTGAGAGCGACGACGACCGCAACCGCCGCTAAGCCGCCGGTCGCAAGCCAAATAAAGAAAGGCCCGGGCAATTGCCCGGGCCTTTTTGCGTGTTGCTGAGCTAAGAGCTAGGTATCACCTAGGGGCCTGGTGCGGCGGCGCATCAAACCCCGTAAAATTCAACGCCCCATCGGCCGAAGCCGACAGGGCGCGAAAGAATAGTTTTGGTGCCGTAAAGGTAAGCAAAGATTCGGAAGCCGCAACCCGGCCTTGTGCGGCGCTTTGTACGGCGGGTTTTGCGTTACTTCGTGCTTCCGATCATTGTTCGGCACACGTGCATGCAGCTTGTTGAAGTAAGTACGCCGGCCCACGCCCGCGAATTTTTGGAGTTTCCGCCCCGCGTTATCTACGCCCACGACCCGAACTACATCCGCCCGCTCGATCAGGATGTAAACGCGGTGTTCGACCCGGCCAAAAACAAGCTGCTGCGCAACGGCGAATGCCAGCGCTGGTTGCTGCTCAACCACGCCGGCCAGACCATCGGCCGGGTGGCGGCCTTTATCAACCGCGAGGCCGCTTTTCCGGCCGAGCCGGAGCCCAGCGCACCCGATTCTGCCGACCAGGCACCGGCTTCTTCTACAAAAGGCATCTTCCGCAAGATGGGCGGCATGGGCTTCTTCGAATGCATCGACGACCAGGCCGCGGCCAATGTGCTGCTCGATGCCTGCCGCGACTGGTTGGCCGCCCGCGGCATCGAGGGCATGGATGGCCCCATCAACTTCGGCGACCGGGACAAGTGGTGGGGGGTGCTCACGCAGAACTTCGGCTCGCCCATTTACGGAGCTAGCTACAACCCCGCCTACTACGAGCCGCTGCTGCGCACCTACGGGTTCCAGACGTTTTACAAGCAGGTAACGTATTCTCGCTCCGTGGCAGGCGAGCTGCACCCCTCCATCATGAAACGGGCCGAGCGCATTGCCCACGACCCGCGCTACGAGTTTCGGCACATGCGCCGGCGCGAGTGGCGCAAGTACGCGGCCGACTTCCGCGACGTGTACAACAAAGCCTGGGTAAAGCACGGCGTCAAGCCCATGTCGGAGGAAGCCTCGGTAAAGATCATGAAGAGCATGCTCGGCATTCTCGACGAGAAGCTGGTGTGGTTTGGCTACTACGACAAACAACCGATTTCCTTTTTCATCAGCCTGCCCGAAATCAACGAGGTTTTGCGCCGCTTCAACGGCAAGCTGGGGTGGTGGCAGAAAATCCAGTTCAAATACCACCAGCTGCGCAAAACCGTGAAGACCATGTTTGGGGTGGTGTTTGGGGTAGTGCCCGAACACCAACGCAAGGGCGTGGAGGCCGCTATGGTCTACGAATCGGCGCTGGTGATTCAGAAGCCCGGCGGCTTGCCCTACACCCACACTGTGCTGAATTGGATCGGCGACTTCAACCCAAAAATGATGTCGGTAGTGGAGCTGCTCGGCGCCACGCCCTGGCGCGAGCACCACACCTTGCGTTACTACTTCGACCGCACCCGTCCCTTTGAGCGGCACCCTGTCATCGACTAAGCCCTAGGTGCCCGGTGCATGCGGCGGCCTGGCCACCTAGGCCGGCCGGTGCCACCGGTGCCCCCACAACTGTTACTTGCATGCACGCACTTGCTCCCGATGAGCTGATTACGCGCACCGCCGCGTTTGTCGAAGAGAAATTTGCCTTCGAGGGCTCCGGCCACGATTGGGCGCACATCCGCCGGGTATGGCTGGGCGCGCGCGCATTTGCCCGGGCCGAAGGGGCCGATACCCTCGTAACCGAACTAGCCGCCCTGCTCCACGACATTGCCGATTGGAAGTTCCACGGCGGCGACGAAGAAGCCGGACCTAGGGCCGCGCACGCTTGGCTTAGCAGCCTAGGTGCCGATGAGGCGTTGATAGCCCGCGTCGAGCAGATCATTCGGGAGGTTTCGTTTAAGGGCGCCGGCGTGGCCACGCCCGCCAGCACCCCCGAGGCTGCCTGCGTGCAGGATGCCGACCGCCTCGATGCCATCGGGGCCATTGGCGTGGCGCGGGCGTTTGCCTACGGCGGGCACAAGGGCCGCGCCCTGCACGACCCCAGCGTACCGCCCGTGCAGCACGGGACATTCGCCGAGTACAAAAACAACGGCGGCCCCACCATCAACCATTTCTACGAAAAGCTCTTGCACCTGCGCGAGCGGCTTCATACCGCCGCGGCCCGCCGCGTGGCGGATGAGCGGCATGCTTTCATGGAGCAGTTCCTGGCGCAGTTTCTGCGGGAGTGGGAGGGAAGCGACTTGGAACGTGAATAAAAAGCCTGTTTATATCCAATTAACCGGCACAAAACCGGGTGTTTTTGCGTTGTTTTGTCGCAAGATGAAAATGGACTTTCGTTTGATTCGGCTTGGCTTGGTGCCCGGTATGTTGCTGCTTGCGCTGCTGGCCGGCTGCCGCACTTGCCCCATGGTTTCGTGCCACGTGCGCAAGGTGCACTACCACAACCAAGTGAAGTACCGCGGGCAACCGATCTACAAAAAGCAAAACCCCTCGATCGGTGAAAAGATCAAAGTGCACAACCAGCCCGACGGTAAAATGCACAACAACCGTAGCAAGCCAAAACCGTGATTACGCTAGGAAAAACGGCTTTTTTTCGGTATCTTGCCCTCTTAAATCCAACTTTAAACCGGGCGCCGCAACCTCAACAGTAAGAGGCGCGGTGGCCTTTCGTTTTGTCTAATGGCTGAAGGCGAAAAGATTATTCCCATCAACATTGAGGACGAGATGCGCGGCGCGTACATCGACTACTCGATGTCCGTTATCATCTCGCGTGCCTTGCCCGATGTGCGCGACGGCCTGAAGCCGGTGCACCGCCGTGTGCTTTACGGCATGAGCGAGCTGGGCGTATCCTACAACAAGGCATACAAGAAAAGCGCCCGTATCGTAGGGGAGGTGCTGGGTAAGTATCACCCGCACGGCGACTCCTCGGTATACGACACCATGGTGCGCATGGCGCAGGATTGGTCGTTGCGCTACCCGCTCGTCGATGGCCAGGGCAACTTCGGCTCCATCGACGGCGACTCGCCGGCGGCCATGCGTTACACCGAAGCCCGCCTCAAGCGCTTGGCCGATGAGCTGCTCGGCGACTTGGACAAGGACACGGTTGATTTCCAGGCTAACTTCGACGACTCGCTCGAGGAGCCCTCGGTAATGCCCGCCAAATTCCCGAACCTGCTGGTCAACGGCTCGTCGGGTATTGCCGTGGGTATGGCCACCAACATGGCGCCGCACAACCTCACGGAGGTAGTGGACGGCATCGTGGCTTACTTGGCCAACCCCGAGATTACCGTGCAGGAGCTGATGGAGTACGTGAAGGCTCCGGACTTCCCTACGGGTGGTGTCATTTACGGTTACGAAGGCGTACGCCAGGCCCTGGAAACGGGCCGGGGCCGCATCGTAATGCGCGCCAAAACGCACTTCGAAACCACGCCCACCGGCAAGGAGCAAATCATCGTTACCGAGGTTCCCTATATGGTGAACAAGGCGGCAATGATTCAGCGCACGGCCGAGCTGATCAACGAGAAAAAGATCGAGGGCATTTCGGACCTGCGCGACGAGTCGGACCGCGACGGTTTGCGCGTGGTGTACGACCTTAAGCGCGATGCTGTGCCACAGGTGGTGTTGAACAACCTGTTCAAGTACACCCAGCTGCAGTCGACGTTCGGCGTGAACAACGTGGCCCTGGTAAAAGGCCGCCCCATGACGCTGAACCTGCGCGATTTGATCGTGCACTTCGTGGAGCACCGCAGCGAGGTTATCATCCGCCGCACCAAGTTTGAGCTGGCCGAAGCCCAGAAGCGTGCCCACATCCTGGAGGGCCTGCTGATTGCGCTCGACCACCTCGACGAGGTTATTGCTCTCATTCGTTCGTCGCGCGACCCGGAACTGGCCCGTGCGCAGCTCATCGAGCGGTTTGCCTTGAGCGACGTGCAGGCCCGCGCGATTCTGGACATGCGTTTGCAGCGCCTCACCGGCCTCGAGCGCGACAAGATCGTGAACGAGTACCAGGAGCTGATGAAGCTCATCGACCACCTGAAGGCCGTGCTGGACTCGCCCGAAATGCAGCGCGACATTATCCGGACCGAGCTGAGCGACATTCGCGACCGGTACGGCGACTCGCGCCGCACCGAAATCGAGTACGCCGGCGGCGACATCGACTTTGAGTCGCTGATTGCCGAGGAATCGATGGTAATCACCATCTCCAACGAAGGCTACATCAAGCGCACCTCGCTCGATGAGTACCGTGCCCAGGGCCGCGGTGGCCTAGGTTCGCGCGGCGCTTCATCGAAGGAGGCCGACTTCACCGAGCACCTGTTTGTGGCATCCACCCACGACTTCCTGTTGCTCTTCACCGAAGGCGGCCGCTTGTACTGGATCAAAGCCTACGAACTGCCCGAGGGCGGTAAAGCAGCCAAAGGTCGTCCGATTCAGAACCTGATTCCGGAGTTGGCCAACGACCCGGTGCGTTCGGTACTGAACGTGCGCGATTTGCGCGACCCCGACTACGCCCAGAACAACTACCTGATGTTCTGCACGGAGCAGGGCACCGTGAAGAAAACCACGCTCGAGGCATACTCGCGCCCTCGTGCGGCCGGCATCAACGCCATCACCATCAACGAAGGCGACCGTCTGCTCGACGTGCAGCTCACGACGGGCAGCAGCGAGGTTATCCTGGCCTCCAAGCAAGGTCGAGCTGTTCGTTTTAACGAAGCCAATGTGCGCCCGATGGGCCGGACGGCGGCCGGTGTACGGGGTATCACCCTAGCCGAAGACGCGGACGACCGTGTGGTGGGTATGGTGTGCCTGGCCGACCCGAACAAGGAACTGCTGGTGGTATCGGAAACGGGTTACGGCAAGCGCAGCCCCATCGACGACTACCGCATTACCAACCGCGGCGCCAAAGGGGTAAGCACCCTGAAGGTGACCGAGAAAACCGGCGCGCTTGTTGCCATTAAAGATGTCAACGACGACGACGATCTGATGATCATCAACCGCTCGGGCATTACCATCCGTTTGCGCGTGGCTGATGTTCGCTCGATTGGCCGCGCCACGCAGGGCGTACGTCTGATCAAGATCAACGAAGGCGACGAGATTTCGTCGGTGGCGAAAGTAGCCGCCGAAGACAAAGAGCTGGAAGAGGCCGAGTTGGCCGTCGAACAGCAGGAGGGAAGCCCGCTGGAGCTGGCCTCCGAGCAACCCAACGATGTGGAAACCCTAGGTGCCGAGTAACCCTCGGCACTTGGGGCAACCCACAACCGCACTAAACTTTCACCACAGTATTCTCTTCTTCCAACTGCTATGAAGAAAACACTTCTGACGGTTCTGGCCGCGCTGGCTATTCAAGTGGCTTCGGCACAGAACTCGGCCGTTACCAATGCCATCCTCATGCAAAAGCAGGGCACGCTCGACAAGGCGCGCACTGAAATTGACAAGGCCATTACCCACGAAAAAACCAAGGACAAGGCCAAAACCTGGTACACCCGTGGCGAAATCTACGAGGGCATGGCCCAGAGCCCGATTTACGGCAAGGCGCTGCAACCCGGCGAAGGCACCAAAGTAGCGTTCGAATCGTATCAGAAAGCCATTGCGCTGGAAGGCAAAGACAGCGACTACGGCAAGCAGGCCACGCAGCGCCTCGAAAATATCTACGGCATCGCGTTGAACTCCGGCGTGGAAAGCTACAACGCGCAGAAGTACGACGACGCGTTGGCTTCGTACCGCATGGCGCAGCAGATTAAGCCGCAAGACACCACCGCTTTGCTGTACGCTGCCTACGCCGCCGAGGCCAAGCAAGACCTAGGGCAGGCCAAGGAAAACTACGGCAAGCTGATGGCCATCAACTACAAGTCGCCGCAGATGTACGGCCGCTTGCTGCAAATTGCTCGCCAAGAGAAGAACGAAGCGGAAGCCAACAAAGTCATTCAGCAAGCTTTGGTTGCTTACCCGAACAACAAGCAGTTCTTGCTCGAAGATCTAAACATCGCTCTGAGCTCGGGCCGCGGGCCGCAGGCAATCGAGAAAATTCAGAAGGCCATTGCCGCCGATCCGAACAACTCGAACTTGTACTCGGTGCTCGGCTCGGTACACGAGCAGAACAAGCAGCCGGAGCAAGCCTTGGCGGCTCACAAAAAAGCCGTTGAGCTAGACCCGAAGAACTTCGACTCGCAGTTCAACATCGGTGTTTATTACTTCAACAAAGGCGCCGATATCTTCAAAACCGTTAACAAGATGGATTTGAAGACTTACCAGGCCAAAGGCAAGACCATGGAAGCCAACGGCAAGAAGTTTATGGAACAGGCTATTCCGTACTTCGAAACCGCCATGCAGCTCAACCCGAACGAAGCAGGCGTGCGCAACGCGCTTCAGAAAGCTTACACTAGCGTTGGCCGCAAAGCCGATGCTGAGAAGTTGATGAAATAGGGCCTAGGCCCGAAGCAGCCCAGTCGGTAAATTGGGCTGCTTTTTAAAAGCATTACTTAACATAATATAAATTATAACACTAATGTTATTTAGTTCATCTGGGGCTACTATTCGCTGTTTTACATGTCATTGGCATGTGTCGCTGCTCGTGCAGCTACTATGTTCATTGGTGTTGGATTCACTTTACACCTAATCTGTATCTATCTAGTCGCATTCTTTGGTTCGTTTCACCCTTGTTGTGTGTTGGAATTTGCGCTGGTCACTCAAGCCACGTTGGCTGGGCTCTTCTTTGAATTAATTGGCTAATCGCCATACGTTTTGTCTGTTAGATGAATACTCACGGCTTTTGACACCCGTGCTTGATGGAGTAGTTTGACACCCACCTGCAAGTCTGTTTAATCTGAGCTTACTTGTTTTTCAACCTTACTGAGCTAATTACCAATTTACGTTCGGTTTCTTCAGGCTATTGTGACTTGATTTCTGCTTGGTCTGTGTGTCAAGCGGAGCATGGCCCCTTTTATTTAAGGCATTTTGCGCTTGTCTACATCGATTACTTATTAGCAGGCATTAAAACGTATGCAGCAACCAATTGACTTAATAGACGGCGTTTATTCCTTATTAGACGGGCTGTGGTGCTAATCTCCCTCCTGCTTCCCGCCCTACGTTAGATAGATTTTTATTCTGTTACATGTATTCCTTTTGGGTATATATCATTTCTATACCCTATTAGCATATGAAAGTATAAAAAGCAAAAAATAGCATATAATTTTTATTACTTTTAGTGCTTTTTATTACTAATTTCCTTATATTTACTACCACACTATATAATATGCCTAAGACCATAGACTACCCCCGAACTACATACCTTTCAGCTTGGGAGGTCTCAGAAATCGTTGATGACACTGGTGGCAAGTGCTCTATTGACGCATGTGCCCGTAAGCTCAACCGAAAAGTGAGCGGTAGCTTCAAGGCTATCCTGGGTTCGGCTGTTAAGTTTGGTTTACTTACCAGCAAACGAGAGATGCTTACAACCACCAATTTGTTTAGGCGGATAAAACACGCCTACGACAAACAGGAGGAGAAAATCTTTCATCGCGAGGCATTCTTGCATCCGCCGCTGTTCGCGCACATATGCCGCAAGTTTCGTAACCGCGAATTGCCCGTGCATATGTTTGATGTGATGCTGGTAAGGGAGTTTGGCGTAGAAGAAATCAACGCCCAAAACGTTGCACGAGCCTTCGTTGAAGGCGCTCGAATGGTTGATGTGCTAGACGAACGCAACATTATAGCCGACATCGACCAGATGGCCCAGGCCGTTCCGCGCAGGGATATTGCCAGCCCGGAGATGAATTTGAATCTCTTCCGTCCGGATGAAGATAAACCGGCGTTGAGCCCGGCTGTTACTTCCGGCTACTCGAATGCTACCAGCACCGACGCGGTTTCAAGTTTGTTTGGACTAAGCCCGGGGGTAACTCCCGTGGCGCCGGCAGTACCGCCGCAGGTTGGAACAAGCAATGGCGTACCATATATGACGCCGTCGACGCATGCGCAGGCTGCCTCCGCGAATGTCCGCGTGGGCAATACAATGGCAGCGGCACCTGCTACACAGACCGAGGCCCCAGTATATAATGCAGTGCCTGTAGCAAACGCCGCTGTACCGCCCCAGCATGAACACGTACCTGCGATTGATACCGCGCCAGCAGAAACCCATTCCGCCTCTTATGCCATTCGGATTACGGGGCCTGGGTTGGACAGCCAGTTATCGGTGCAAGACGAAGCCGACTTAGCGATTGTGCATGCGCTCTTGGAAAAGATACGCAAGCACTTGCCTAGGTAGCCTACAGGGACGTGAATAACCGGGGCGGCATGAATGGGCACTACCTACCCTACCGCCGCTCCATTCATTTACTCCTGGAACATTATTATGTTAAGCAGGGCGTTGCTAACGCTCCATTACTAAGTTCAGGTACCACTTGCCGTCGGAATGGCGGTTCCCTAGGTTAAAGCTGTCGAGGGTACAAACCCGGAAGCGTTGCTGCCACGATTTCGGTACTGCCGCTTCGGCGCGCTGAGCGGCGTATACCATGACGGGCAAACGCCGGAACGGAATGGTGTCGGGTGACGCAGAAATGAGCGGCACTGCCCTACCGGCTCCCCAAACCCATTTCACCTGCATGGGACTCAGCGCGTACACCGGCAGGTTGCGGAGCTCTGGATGCTCGGCCACCACTACCGCTTGCGGGCGAAGACCAGCCTCCTGCCGGCGGGCGCGCCATTCGGTATAGGCAGGCAACAGCAAAGCGGTTACGGTTACCACTGCTGCAACACTGGCCACCACAGCGCCGGCTGCCATACGCCTAGGTAGTGCCAGCGCAAGCCCGGCAAACAGGGCCATACAAACCCCACCCACAGCCCAGAACCGGACCGACGCAGGTTCGAAGGAGGGTAATTTTGCCCAGGCCAAGGCAAGCGGCGTACACAGGCAAGCCAAGGCCAACACCCCTACCCATGCCCGCAGCAACCATGTGTCGGGGCGCCGGAGCTGTAGCTGGCTCACGGAAAGCCAATGGCGCAAGAGCCCGGCCACCAACAAAGCCAGCGGCGGCAGCACCGGCAACAGGTACCGTTCTTTCTTCTCGGGCACCACCGAGAGCAACGCAACCGTCAGCAGTGCCCAGGCCACGGCGAAGGCATACGGCACGTAGGGTTGGCACCGGGGCCGGGCGTACGGCCAAACCAACGCCCCTAGGGCCGCCAACGCCCACAGCCCCATAAAAACCGGAAAATTCAGGTAGTACCAAAGCGGCTGCACGTGCCGGCTGGCCCACGAGCTGCTTTCGGTTTGCGCTACCTGCGCCGCCTCGGCGGCGTGGTGCAAGTACACATACAAGGGCCACGCCCCCGCTACCAGCACGCCCACGGCCGCCATAACCAACAGGCCCGCTTTACAACGGCGCAGGTTGGCTGAATCGAATTTCCAGAGGTAAGCCAACGCAAAGGGCAGCACCATGCCGTAGAGGGCCACCGGGCCCTTGCTGAGCGCTGATAAACCTAACAGCACACCCGCCAGCCCAAACCACCCCCACCCGTAGGCGGGTTGCTCGAGCCCCCGTGCAAAGGCCGCCAGAGCGCCGGTGGCAAAGCAGTACGCATACACGTCCCACCCGTTGCCGTCGCGGCCTACGGTGAGCAGCAGCAACGAGCTGGCCAACACCAGCGCCGCCAGCCAAGCGGTGCGGCCTGCGTCGGCGGGCGGGGTAAGCTGGCGGGCCAGGGCCCAGAAAAACAACACCAGCAGGCAGGCCCCCACAGCCGAAGGCAAACGCAGCAGCCCTAGGTCGGTGGTGTTGCCGGTAAGCTGCATCACCCCTGCCACCAGCCAGGTTGGCAACGGCGGCTTGGCAAGGCGAAGCTCCCCATTAAGGGTTGGCAGGAGCCACGAGCCGCCAGCGTGCATCTCGCGGGCGGCCACAAAATTGCGCGCCTCCATCAGGCCTATTTCGGGCGCGCCTAGCTCGGCAAACAACCCAAACCCAAGCACCAGCCCCAACACAACCCACTGCACCCAGCGGCGCGGCCAGCCCGCCGCCGCAAACAAAGTGTTGCCCATAGTTATTTAGCTGCCTGCCGTTAGTACGAAACTCGTGCGTAAAAGCTGCGCAGTGCCCACGCTAGGCGGCCTGTCATTTCTTATACCTTTGCTGGCCTCATGCTTACCCCTGTTTCTGCTCCCAACTACATGCCCACGGTTCTGGTTACCGGCTGCGCAGGCTTTATCGGTTCGCACCTTTGCGAGCGGTTGCTAGCCGACGGATTTCGCGTGTACGGGCTCGACAATTTCGACCCGTTCTACCGTCGCGAAACGAAAGAGCAAAACCTGACCGGCTTGTTGGGCCACCCAAACTTTGGGTTTGCCGAGTTGGACTTGCGCCACGGCGTAGAAACCCTGAACGCAGCGTTTCCCGACGAAACACCCGACGTGGTAGTGCACCTGGCGGCCAAAGCCGGCGTAGGGCCATCGGTAAACGAGCCCGCCGCTTACCTCGATAACAATGTGGTGGGCACCACCCACCTGCTCGAATGGATGCGCTTACGCGGGGTGCAGCGCTTGCTATTTGCTTCGTCGTCGTCGGTATACGGCAACACGCCGCGCCGGCCATTCCGCGAAGATGAACCCCTGCTGGCTTCGTGTATTTCGCCCTATGCGGCCTCCAAACTGGCCGGCGAGCAGCTAACCTACACCTACCACCACCTCTACCAGCTGAGCGTACTGAACGCGCGCTTCTTTACCGTGTACGGGCCGCGCCAACGGCCCGATTTGGCTATCCACAAGTTCATTCGGCTGCTGCGCGCTGGCCAACCCATTCCGGTATTTGGGGATGGCACCACGGCCCGCGATTATACCTACGTAACCGATACAGTAGATGGCATTGTGCGCGGGGTGCGTTACCTCATGGCGCAGGCGCGGGTGTACGAAACCATCAACCTGGGCAATAACCGCCCAATACCCTTGCTCGAGCTGGTTGCCGCCGCGGGCAAAGCCGTTGGCGTAACTCCCGAGTTGCAGTTTCAGCCCATGCAAGCCGGCGACGTTGAGGTAACCTTTGCCGACATCAGCAAAGCGCAACAGCTGCTCGGCTATAACCCGGCTACCTCGCTCGAAACGGGGCTGCAGGCGTTTGTGCACTGGCTTGATGCCGTACCCGAGCCCGCGCAAGCCTAAGGCAAGCAGCTACGCTTAAACTTTCCCCCTAGGTACCACTCACGCCGTGCGCTATCTGGCCTGCACTTCCGGTTCCTCGATGGGCGCTGCATTGGCAGCCGCTTCGGTGGTGGGCTGCTGAAGTTCGCGGCGGAGCAACACGATGTTGCGGGCATACACCACCGTACCGAAAACGTTGCCCAGTATCAGCACCGCATCGTGGCGCAGCGCAGCGTACACCAGAATCATCACGGAGCCGACGAAGCTAACCAGCCAGAAACCCAACGGCAACACCGACTCTCCTTTGCGCTCCGAGTAGAGCCACTGGTACACAAAACGCAGCAGGAACACCGTTTGCCCCACCGCCCCGAGCAGCAACCACCCCCCCGGAATGCGCGAGGAAAGCATGGCTTGCAGGCTGAAATGCGGCGTGCCGGCCACAAACCAACCTAGGGCTGCCAACGGAAACGCGTAGGCCGCAAACCGAAACACCGGCGTGAGCTTGCCCCACTCGCCCAGCAGCTGCAGGTTGCGGATGTAAATGGCATAGCTGATGACTTGCGCCCCCAGAATGATGGGGTCGTGGCGCAGCATGCCGTAAATGATCATCAGAAACGACGACACCAGGCTGATTTGCCAGAACACACTGGGCACCAGTACCCGCTTGGCCCGCTCGCTCTGAACCCATTGCACCACAATGCGGCTCGAGAAGAGCAGCTGCGACGCAAGCCCGATCAGCAGGGCAACGGTTTCGGTTTTCATGCCAGCGGGTGCCACCTAGGCGGCGTGGTGGTGCTTCTCTCCGATTTCGTAGTTCTTCCAGCGCGAGCGAATCCAGCGGTAGCCGAAGGTATCCACCAGGGGCTTCCACAACCGGTTCCAGAGGTTATACTTGGCCGTGCCGGCAAAGCGCGGAAAGTGCCGCACCGGCAGCTGCTTTACCTTGCCGCCTTGCAACTGCACCAACGCACCCAGGAAACGGTGCATGCCATGGAACAGCGGAATGCGCCGGGCGTATTCCGTTTTGAGGATCTTGAGCGGGCAGCCCGTATCCACAATCCCATCGTTAATCATTAACCGCCGAAAATTGTTCGCGATTTTCGACGAAAGCAGCTTCACCGGCGAATCCTGCCGCTTGGCCCGAATGCCCGTTGCCATATCGTACTCGGGCAAAAACGGCAGCAGCTCCAGGAAGTCCATGGGCGTGGTCTGGATGTCCGAATCGATGTAGCCCACCAGGGTGCCCCGGGCATGGTCGATGCCGGCTTTGATGGCCGTGCTTAGCCCGCGGTTTTGGGCCAGCGAAACGAACTCGTAGCGGGTGTCTTGGCGGCAGATGTTGCGCATCAGCGCCAAGGAGCCGTCGGTGGAGCCGTCGTTGACAAACAGCACGGTAGTAGCCACCGGGGTTACTTCCAGAAACTTGTTCATCTCGGCCACAAACTGCTGCAGGCTTTCTTCTTCGTTGTAAACCGGCACCAAAACGGTAAACGACTGCGTGGCGAGGTAGCGGGAGTTATCGGGCATAACTTAGAAAACGGCCTGCAAGGTAGGCAGGAAATCGGGCTGCATTGCGTGCGCAGCCGCTCACCCGATGCCGGGTGCGGCATTGCGCCACGCTGGCATTTATTTTAACGCTGCTATATAGCAAGGCCGAAGCAGGCGTTGATGGAATGCTATACACCTAACAAATTTGATGAAGCACGTTTTAATCGCATCTGTTGCGGTCCTGTTCGGCCTTGCACCGGTTGTCGGGCAGGCACAATCCGAACCAAGCGTCGGGCCAGTTCAAACCACGCCTGCGGGCAAAGCGCATGCCCTTAAGCTGGGGCTGCTGGGAAACTGGAACCGGGGTGTGATGCTCAGCTACGAACGCCAGTTGGGGGCACATTCGAGCCTACAAGGCGGGGTGGCCTATTGGAAGAGTTCGTACCGTGGCTTTACCCGAACAAACTTGCATGAGATTTCCGTTGAGCTAACCTACCGGCGTTACTTGCAGTCGAGCAAACCTGTTCTTATTGGTTGGTACGCCGCCGGCGGAGTTGTTTACCTAGGCAACAGCTTCAGCCGCGGTAGCGCGAGCAGCTCGGAGGATTGGTACCACGATGGCCAAGCCCTTAAGCTGAACATCGGCCGGCAATTTCAGCTTGGCCAGCGTTTCACGTTTGATATAAACCTAGGGCCGAGCATGGCCTTTGCGGTAATTCGCCCTTACAAGTACGATCCGCAACTGCAGAGCTACCAACCTGCCGAGCGCAAAAAGCTTGTTACCAACACCGGCCTGGCCGCGGCGCTGCAGTTTGGTTATCGTTTATAGGCCTGGATAAACCAGTTGGCAAAGACAAAGCCCGGCCGGAAGTGTTCCGGCCGGGCTTTTCTCTGCCGGTTTCCATCCGTCTTAATCGCGGCGAGTTCCGGCCGATATTGTGCTGTGGCGTTGGCGCAGCACCTCCACCACATCTTCAATGCCTAGGTTCGAGGCGCGGAGCAGCACCAGCAGGTGGTACAGCAAATCAGCGGCTTCGCCTTTCAGGCCTTCGCGGTTGCCTGCTACCGCGTCGATGACCGTTTCTACGGCCTCCTCGCCTACTTTCTGGGCAATCTTCGGCATACCCTTCTGAAAGAGCTTTACCGTGTACGAATTGGGTTCTTCGTCGGGGTGTTGCTGACGCCGGGAAACCAAGCGCTCCAGCTCGGCCAAAAAGCTTACCGGGGCCGTGGGCAACGCTGCTTGCTCCTCCTGCTCGAAACAGCTAACGGTGCCGCGGTGGCACGTAGGGCCGTCGGGCCGGGCCCGGATGAGCAGCGCGTCGTTGTCGCAGTCGGGGTGCAGGCTTACCACGGTTAGGTAGTGGCCGCTGGTTTCGCCTTTCGTCCAGAGGCGATTCTTGGAGCGCGAGAAAAAGGTAACGCGTCCCTCCTGCTCGGTTTTGCTCAGCGCCTCCTCGTTCACGTAGCCCAGCATCAACACCTGCCCGGTGTCGGCGTCCTGCACTACGGCCGGAATCAGCCCGCCCATTTTTTCGAAGTCTAAAGTCATTTGAGTTATCAGTTGTCCGTTGCCGGTTGCCAGTGACCGGATTTGAGTTGTCCGATGTCAGTGCCCATGCAAGTCAGGATAAACTGACAACTGGCAACCGACAACCGACAACTCATAATCTTACCGGCAGGCCGGCGGCCCGCAAGTGCTGCTTTAAATCAGGAATGCCGATTTCGCCGAAGTGGAAGATGCTGGCCGCCAAGCCAGCATCAGCCTGGGCTTGCTGAAACACGTCGGTAAAGTGCTCCATTTTGCCCGCCCCGCCCGAGGCAATTACGGGTACGCTCACGGCCTGGCACACGGCACCGGTTACATCCAGCGCAAAACCATCCTTGGTGCCGTCGTGGCTCATGGAGGTAAGCAGCAGCTCGCCGGCCCCGCGCTCGGCGGCTTCGCGGCACCACGCCACGGCATCGAGGCCCGTAGCTACGGTACCGGCGCGGGTATACACCTGCCACCCGGCTTCGGGCGTGTGGCGGGCATCCACGGCCACCACAATGCACTGCGAACCGAAGCGGCGGGCCAGCTCATCAATCAGCTCGGGGCGCTGCAAGGCGGCCGAGTTAATCGAAACTTTATCGGCCCCGTTGAGCAACAGCGCTTCCACATCGGCCACGGCGCCAATGCCGCCGCCTACGGTGAACGGGATGTCCAGCTCGCGGGCTACGTCGCGCACCAGGGCCACCAGCGTTTGCCGCTTCTGGTTGGTGGCGGTTATATCGAGGAACACCAGCTCGTCGGCGCCCTGCTTCGCGTATTGCGACGCCAGGGCTACCGGGTCGCCGGCGTCGCGCAAACCCTCGAAACGGATGCCCTTCACGGTGCGGCCGTCCTTTACATCGAGGCACGGAATGATGCGTTTGGTCAGCATCTTCTTTAGGTTGAAAGTACAGAAAGGAACCTAGGCTACGAACCGGCTGAGGTCTTCGAGCCGAATGGTGCCCTCGTATATAGCCTTGCCGATGATGGCGCCGTACATGCCTACTTCGGCCAGGGCCTCCACATCGGCAATGGTGGTTACGCCACCGCTGGCTACCAGCTGCGCTTGCGGCAGTTCGGCGCGTAAGGCTTTGTAAGCACCAAGGGACGGGCCTTGCAGCTTGCCATCCTTGCTGACGTCGGTGCACACAAAGGTGGCGGCGCCGGCGCCTAGGTACGCGGCCACAAACTCGGCCAGGGTCCGCTCCGATTGCTCGGCCCAGGCGTTGATGGAAATGTGGTTGTCGCGGAAGTCGGCACCGACGATGATGCGCTCGGCCCCGAAGCTGCGCAGCCAAGCCTGCACGGTGTCGGGCTCGCGCACGGCAATGCTGCCCGCCGTGATTTGCGCCGCGCCGGCATCGAAGGCTTGCCGTACGGCTTCCTCTTGCTGCAAGCCGCCCCCAAAGTCGATGATCAGGTTGGTGTGGCGGGCAATGCGCTCGAGCACGGGCAGGTTTACGGGCCGCTTAGCGCGGGCGCCATCAAGGTCGACGAGGTGCAGGCGGCGCATGCCGTGCTGCTCGAAACGCTGAGCTACGGCCAACGGGTCGGAGTCGTACGTGGTTTGCTGCGCAAAGTCGCCCTCGGTGAGGCGTACGCATTGGCCACCGATGAGGTCGATGGCGGGAATGATTTCCATCATGCTGGTATGGTGTTCTGGCGGCCCTAGGTTAGAGCGCCAAAAAGTTCTGAAGGATGCGGGTACCTACTGGGCCGCTTTTCTCGGTGTGGAACTGCACCGCGTAGAAGTTGCGGTGCTGCACCGCGGCACTAAATGGCGCCGGGTAAACTGCTTCCGCAATGGTGTACTCGCCTACCGGGGCATAGTAGCTGTGCACGAAATACACGAAGTCTTCCTCGCGCAAGCCTTCGAACAACGGCGTGCGCAGCCGTTGCAGGTTGTTCCAGCCCATGTGCGGCACTTTGTGCTGGGCATCGGGTGCGAAGCGCTTTACCTCAAAGGGCAAAATGCCGAGTAGCTGCGTGTCGCCTTCTTCGCTGTGCTGCCCCAGCAACTGCATCCCCAGGCATATACCCAGGAATGGCTGCTCGAGCGTAGGCAAGAGTTTGTCGAGGCCTTGGGCGCGGAGCTCGTGCATGGCCGAAGCTGCCTCGCCTTCCCCCGGAAACAAGATCTTGTCGGCCCGTCGGATGACGTCATGATCAGCGGTCAGGGTTGCTTGTACGCCTAGGCGCTCCAAGGCAAACAACACCGACTGAACATTGCCGCCTTTGTAGTCAATTACTGCTATTTCCATTTCGTTATACCAAATGTTTATACAAATGAGAAGGCGGTAATGAATCCGTGTTATGCTACACAAGTAAGTCTCTTAGGCAGCTTTCCCATTTGTATAAACATATGTTTAAGCCCTACAGAACGCCTTTGGTGCTAGGTATTTCCATCTTAGCAGCATCACGCTGCAGTGCAGCTTTCGTTGCTTTGGCTACTGCCTTAAAGATGGCCTCAATCTTATGGTGCTCGTTGTCGCCCTCGCACTTTATATTGAGGTTGCAGCGGGCTGCGTCGGAGAAGCTTTTAAAGAAATGGTAAAACATTTCGGTAGGCATGTCTCCTACTTTTTCGCGCTTGAACGTGGCATCCCACACCAGCCATGGGCGGCCCGAAAAATCGATAGCCGCTTGCGCCAACGAGTCATCCATGGGTAGCAAGAAGCCGTACCGAGCTACTCCACGCTTGTCGCCGATGGCTTGGTTGAACGCTTCGCCGATGGCAATGGCAGTGTCTTCAATCGTGTGGTGTTCGTCGATGTGCAAGTCGCCTTGTACCTCTACCAGCATATCGACGCCGCTGTGCTTGGCCAGCTGATCAATCATGTGGTCAAAAAATCCGAGGCCCGTTTTTATGCTGTGCTTCCCGCTGCCGTCGAGGTTCAGCTCCACCCGAATTTTCGTTTCGTTCGTGTCGCGTTGTACCACGGCCTTGCGAGCGGGCAAACGCAGAAACTGGTATATCGCATCCCAGCTAGTTGTCGTCAGTGCCGCGCGGTCGTCGCGGAGTTCGTCGCTGATCAGGATGGATTGGCAACCTAGGTTCTCGGCTAGCTGCACGTCGGTAATCCGGTCGCCGAGCACGTAGGAGTTCGGCAGGTCGTAACCGTTGGCCGCATCGAGGTACTCCGTAAGCATGCCAATGCCGGGCTTGCGCGTCGGCAGGTTTTCGTGCGCGAAGCTGCGGTCGATGTGGCTACGCACAAACTCCACCCCTTCGCCGCGCAAAATGTCGAGCATCAGGTTTTGGCAAGGCCAGAAGGTGTCCTCCGGGAACGACGCCGTGCCCAGGCCATCTTGGTTTGTTACGAGCACCAACTCGTAGTCAAGCTCGCGAGCGATGCGCGCCAGGTTGCTGATGGCCCCCGGCAAAAACTGAAACTTATCGAAACTATCGACCTGCTGGTT
Source organism: Hymenobacter oligotrophus (assembly GCF_003574965.1). Lineage (NCBI taxonomy): Bacteria > Pseudomonadati > Bacteroidota > Cytophagia > Cytophagales > Hymenobacteraceae > Hymenobacter > Hymenobacter oligotrophus. The sequence continues at coordinate 1,049,596 of NZ_CP032317.1, forward strand.
GGGCTGCGGCTCTACCAAAATGGTACCGTCGCGGTCGATGAAAAGCACTTTTTTCATGTGAAAGTCGCAAGACCTAGGGCCTCGCGTTGGGAAGTAGTTGAACAAACAAAGCCGCCCCGCTGCCAATGAGAGGGGCGGCTTATCTTACCTAGGCAAACTGCTGCAGGGCTTCGAGCAGTTGCTCATTCTCGGCGGGCGTGCCCACCGTCAGGCGCAGGCAACCCGCGCAGCCTGGCTGGGTAGTGCGGTTGCGCACCACGATGCCTTTGCCGAGCAGGTACTCATACACGGCAGTGGCATCGGGCCGGAAGCGGACGAGCAAGAAGTTGGCATCGGATGGAAACACTTCTTCCACAATGCCTACTGCAGGCAGCTGCTGCTGCAACCACGCGCGGCCGGTCAGGAGTTCTTGCCGCATTTGCTCAAAGCGGGCCGCGTCGCGCAGGCCAGCAAACGCATGCTGTTGCGTAGCCTCCGAGATATTGTAAGGAGGCTTGATCTTGTTGAGGTAGCCAATCAGCTCGGCCGATGCGAAAGCCATACCCAGGCGCAGGCCAGCCATGCCCCAGGCCTTCGAAAACGTCTGCAGCACCACCAGGTTGGCAAACTCGTCGAGGCGAGTGGTCCAGCTCGGAGCGTCGGCAAAATCTACGTAAGCCTCGTCAACCACAACAATACCACGGAAGCCGCGCAGGATTTGCTCGATGGCATCCTGGTGCAGCAGGTTGCCGGTGGGGTTGTTGGGCGAGCACAGAAAAACAACTTTCGCATCCGAGGCCAACACCTTATTAATAACCTCGGCCGAAAGCTGAAAATCGCCCGTGAGCGGGATACGCTCAATGGCCACGTCGTTGAGGTTTGCGGCCACCTCGTACATGCCGTAGGTGGGCGGCAGAATGGCAATGCTATCCTGGCCGGGCACGCAAGTAAGGCGCAGCAGCAAGTCGATGGCTTCGTCGGAGCCGTTGCCCAGGAAGATTTGCTCCGGACGGACGTGCTTGAGCTTGGCTACTTCGGCTTTCACGGCGCGCTGCAGCGGATCGGGGTACCGGTTGAACGCCTGCGGCCCCACCGAGCCCAGGCTGTTTTCGTTGGCATCCAGCATTACCTGCGCCGTGCCCTGAAATTCGTCGCGGGCCGAAGCGTAGGGTTTCATGGCCCGGATGTTGGGCCGTATGAGTGAGTCGAGGTTCATTAGAGAAGGACGAATGAAGAAGGAGGAATGAAGAATTACTTCAATAAGCATGAATCAGGCGGCAACGAACAACCCATGTGGCCGCCCGCTTCCTTATTCATTCCTCATTCTTCCTTCAGCGAAGCCAAGCGCAGCGTTACTGCTCGGGCGTGGGCGCGCAAGCCTTCGGCCTCGGCCATGGCTTCGACAACGGGGCCTAGGGCCCGTAGACCGGCTGGCGTGATGCGCTGGAAGGTTATTTTCTTCACGAACGAGTCGAGCGATACGCCGCTGTAGTTGCGGGCGTAGCCGTTGGTGGGCAGCGTGTGGTTGGTACCCGAGGCATAGTCGCCAGCCGCCTCGGGCGTGAGGTGACCTAGGAACACCGAGCCAGCGCTGGTTACGCCCGCGGCCATGGCCTCGGCGTTTTCAACGGCCAGAATCAAGTGCTCGGGCGCGTACTGGTTCGAGAACAGCAGCATTTCCTCGGAGGTGCGCAGCAAAATGGCGCGGCTTTCGCGCAAGGCCAATGCCGCTACTTCGTGCCGGGGCAACTCGGCCAACTGGCGTTGTACCTCGGCCGTTACTTGCTCGAGCACGCGCGGCGAGTTGGACAGCAACACCACTTGCGAATCGGGCCCGTGCTCGGCCTGGCTCAGCAAATCGGCCGCCACGAACACGGGATTCGCGGTTTCGTCGGCAATTACCAGCACCTCCGAGGGCCCAGCGGGCATGTCGATGGCCACGCCGCGCTGCGCGGCGAGCTGTTTGGCGGCCGTTACGTAGCGGTTGCCCGGGCCGAAAATCTTATCGACGGCCGGTACGCTGGTGGTGCCGCCCGTGAGTGCGGCTACGGCTTGGGCGCCCCCGGCTTTAACGATGGTATCGATGCCGAGCAGCTCAGCCGTGAACAAGATGACGGGGTTAACGGAGCCGTCTTTGCCGGGGGGCGTGCACAACACAATTTCGGGGCATCCGGCCAGGCGCGCGGGCACGCCCAGCATCAGCAAGGTGCTGAACAAGGGCGCCGTGCCGCCGGGTATGTACAAGCCCACCCGCTGCACCGGCACCGAGCGGCGCCAGCACTCCACGCCGGGCATGGTTTCGAGGCGCAGCTCGCCCTCGCGCTGGGCCGCGTGAAAACGTTCGATATTCTGGTAGGCCTGCCGAATGGCGGCTTGCAAGTCGGCGGGTACTTGGGCAATGGCCGCGCGCACCTCGCCGGGCGAAACGCGCAGGCTACCTAGGGTTGCTCCGTCGAGCACGGCGGCGTAGTGCAGCAACGCCTCGTCGCCGCGTTGGCGCACGTCGTCGAAAATTTCACGCACCCGCTGCTCCACCTGCTTCGCTTCGCCTTGGGCCGGGCGCTGCTGCAAAGCAGCCCACTCAGCCGGCGAAGGATATTGAATGATTTGCATGTGTTAAGTTTTAGGTATTAGGGCCTGGGGCTTAGGTTGTGGGTTATAAGCGGTTTCGTCTCCGAGCCCTAAAACCTGACACCTAAGCCCTATAACCTAACTAATCATCTTCTCGATGGGCAGCACCAGAATGCCTTCGGCACCCACGGCTTTCAGCTGATCCGTAACATGCCAGAAGTCGTCCTCATTTACCACCGATTGCACCGAAACCCAGCCTTGCTCAGCCAGTGGCGTAACCGTGGGCGACTTGATGCCGGGCAGCAGCGCCTTCACGGCATCGAGCGACGCTACGGGGGCGTTTAGCACAATGTACTTGTTGCGGCGCGCGCGGCGCACGGCCTGCATCCGAAACTGCAGCTGTTCCAGCAGGGCTTGTTTTTCGGCCGACAATGCGCGGTTGGCAATCAATACGGCCTCGGAGCGGAACACCGTTTCTACTTCGCGCAAGCCGTTGCCCAACAGCGTGGAGCCCGACGATACAATGTCGCAGATGGCATCGGCCAGGCCAATGCTCGGCGCAATTTCCACGGAGCCGCTGATGGTGTGCAGGTTGGCCTGCACGCCGTGGCCGGCGAGGTAAGTACCTAGGATTTGCGGGTACGAGGTGGCAATGTTCTTGCCCTGCAGGTCGGCTACTGAGGCGTAGGCCTCGCCGCGCGGCACCGCCAACGACAAGCGGCACTTGCTGAAACCTAGGGGTTCCACTTCCAGCTCGGGCAGGCCGGCTTCTACCAGCACGTTCTGGCCTACCACGCCTAGGTCGGCCACGCCATCCTGCACGTAGCCAGGAATGTCGTCGTCGCGCAGGTATAAAATTTCGAGGGGAAAATTGGTGGCTTCGGTTTTGAGCTTGTACGAGCTGCTAACGAAGCTAATGCCACACTCGCGAATCAACGACAAAGAGTCTTCGCTGAGGCGGCCCGATTTCTGGATTGCCAGACGGATCATGAACAAGAAACAATAACAACGGGAAACGACGCCAGCCAGCAGCCAATGCGGCCGAAAGTGTACGCTGAACGCCAGAAAATGAAAAGGGGTGCCGGAAAGCAACAAACCCTAGGTGGGTTGTGCACTGACCAAACCGGCTGGGGCGACGTAGGTTCGGACCGTAGCCGAACGCTTATACGTAAGTTATTCCTCTCCCGTGGAGGAATGGTGGTGATGATGGCCAGCATGCCCGTGTGCGGCAGCCCAACGCGGGGCAACCGGCAACATAGAGGGGCGCAACAAAGCAGCGAGGGGCATGCGGCAGGGATGAGTTGCGCAAAGGTAAACAGCGGAACGATTTTCGCAAGTGCAGTTTTTTTGGCACCCGCCCGAATTTAACGGCCACATGATGATGTGGTTTTAAACCCTGCGGCTTTCGGCATGTCGTATCTTGGCACTAGAAATCCCGCCCCGAACGTTGCTACCCTACCACCTGCATCAGCTTATGTCGCGCGTATTGTGTTTTTTTCTGGCGTTTGTGTTGTGTATATCGGTTGCCCAGGCGCAGCAGTTTACCCTGCCGCAGGCCAGCCCGCATGCTTTCGTCAGCCAAACCGTAGGCCTCACCGAAATAGCCGTCGATTACCACACCCCCGCCGTGCGCAACCGCGCCATTTGGGGGCAGCTGGTGCCCTACGACCAGGTGTGGCGCGCCGGGGCCAACGAAAACACCATCATCTCCTTTACCGATTCGGTGCGCATCGGCAACCAAACCGTGCCGGCCGGCAAGTACTCGCTGTTTGTGCTGCCCTCGGCCGAGCACGACTGGCAGTTTATCCTGAACAAGGTAACCACCCACTGGGGCGCCGAGGGCTACGACGCCAAAGAAGACCAAGTGCGCGTGCCGGTAATGCCCGAGCAAAGCACCATGCACGAAACGCTGGTGTACTGGTTTTCCGACGTGCGGCCCAACTCGGCCAAGCTCAACCTTTCGTGGGAGCAAAAAACCATTTCCGTTACCATCCGCACCAACGTGCACGCCAAGGTGCTCAACGCCATGCAGGCGGCCCTCACGGAGCGCCCCAACGATCCGCAACTGCTGGCCCAAGCCGCCGATTACCTTATCCAGAACCGCATGGAAGCCGAACTGGCCCTGCGCTACATCAACCGCGCCATCGAGCTCAACGACAGCTACACCAACAATTGGCTGAAGGCTCGCCTCATGGCGCAGAAAGAAGACTACCTCACGGCCGTTGAAATTGCCCGCCGCGCCATTAAAATGGGCGACAAAGACGATGAATCGTTTAAGCACCAATTGCCCAACATGCGCCTGGCGCTAACCGAATGGCAGTCGAAAGCCTACTAGCACCCAAGGTGTTCCGCACGAAAAAGGCCGCAGCAGCGGCCTTTTTTGTGGGTACCGGCCGCGGCCTTTGGGTTAAGTAGTCAGTCGAAAACAACTTTTTGCATTTGGGCGTCATGCTGAGCAAAGCCGAAGCATCTCTGCCGCTTCGTCCGATAGCATTTCAACGAAGCGGCAGAGATGCTTCGGCTTCGCGGACGCCAGATGGGCATGACGTACTTTCCGGCATAAGCTTAACTTATGACGAGCACTTAAAACCGAGCAATAACCCGCAGGTTGATAACGCGCTGCGACAGGTAGTTCGGCACGCCGTAAGTGGTGCCGTTCAGGTCCTGAATGTAGCTGTAGCCGGCCACGTTGTTGGCGGCCAGCACGTTCAGCACTTCCAGCCCCATCCAGATGCTTTCGGGCTCGTAGAAGCGGCGCTGCTGGTCGGTGCGCAAACTGAGCACTTTGGAAAAGCCAAGGTCGACGCGCTTGTAGCTGCGGGTAAGCTTGCTGGTGCCGCGCAGCTCGGGCAACCCGGGCGGGCTGAACGGCAAACCGGTACCAAACACCACGTTCACGTAGCCGCGCACCGAGGGGTTGTCGGGCAGGTGGTCCTGGAAAAAGATGCCCAGGTTCAGGCGCTGGTCGCTGGGCCGCCGGATGTAGCCCTTTTCCTTCTGGCCGATTACGTTACCTAGGGAGTCGTACTGCGTGATGACGTCGCCACGCAGGTTTTCGCGGGTAGTCAGCACCCCCAGGCTAAACCACGACTCGGCCCCGCGCACAAACTCGCCGCTGAAGCGCGCATCGAAGCCAGCCGCGTAGGCCGTAGCCAGGTTTTGGCCGAAGTAACGCAGGCGCACGTTGTCGACATCGTACGGTACGACGTCGGTGAGGTACTTGAAGTACGCTTCGGTGGTTAGCTGAAACGGCCGGCCGGCGGCTTTTAGGCGGTATTCGCTCCCTGCGATGAAATGCACGGAGCGTTGGGCCTTCAGGTCGCGGTTGAGCACGCCCACCTGGTTGCGCAACTCGCGGTAAAACGGCGGCTGGTAGTACAAGCCCGCAGCCGCTTTGTACGACAACCGCGGGTTGCGGCGGCTGATGGCCGAATACTGCACCCGGGGGCTTACCGCAAGCTGGTTGTTGACGGACCAATAATGCAGGCGCACGCCGTAGGTGAGCGTACGCAGCGAATCGAGCCGCCAGGTGTGCTGCCCGTAGCCCTGCACCCGCGCCGACTCCAGGTTCAAATCGGTGCGCAGGCGGGTAAAACGTTGCACCGGCACAAAGTCGGCCGAATCCACAAAGGTGTACTCGTCGAGGCGGTCGTCGATGTTTTCGCGCCCGCCCTTCAGGCCGAAGCGCAGCGTGTGCCGCTCCGTGGGCTGGTACGTTGCGCGCGCCTCGAGGCTGGCAATCCAGGCGTTGAGGCGGTTGCGCGAGTGGTCGAAGCGCGAGCCGATGTCGCGTTGGCGCACGGCTTGGTTGAAGGTGCGCGAGCTAGGGTCGCGGTCGATATCGGCCAAACGGTACGCGGCTTCCACATCCCGAAACTCCCATTCGCGCGTGAGCAGTCCGCCGGCAATCAGCTCGCCGCTGAGCTTGGGCGTAAAGTGGTGCGTCAGGTTCAGGCCGCCTTGGTACGTATCGTACTGCATGCGCTCGTAGCCGGCGTACCCGATAAACAAGCGCTGAAACTCGTTGGTGCCGGTGCTGAATGTAACCTGGCCGCTTTGAGGCGCAAACCGAAAGTTGTTGCGCGCGGCCGAGGCCAGCAGCCCCAAGCTGGTGCGCTGCATATCGCCCTGCGGACCTAGGCCCGCCCGCACGTACACTTGCCCGTCTAGGAAGGTTGGGTCGTAGGCGCCCTGGGCGCTGCGCAACGAACGCAGCACGTACTGGGCGTTTTTGTAGCGCGCCCCAGCCAAGTAGCTTACCCGCCCCGACTTCGAAACCGACTCGACGTGGGCTGCCCCGCCTACCAAACTGCCCGTTACCGATGCGGCATTGCGTTGCGGCTGCTTGTACTCGATGTTGAGCACCGACGACAGCTTGTCGCCGAAGCGCGGCTGCCACCCGCCCGATGTAAAATCGACCCGCTCCACCAAATCGGGGTTCACAAAGCTCAGGCCCTCTTGCTGCGCGGCCGTTACCAAAAACGGCCGATAAATCTCGATACCGTTGACGTAAACCAGGTTTTCGTCGTAGTTGCCGCCGCGCACCGAGTACGTGCTCGTTAGCTCGTTGTTGGCCACTACGCCCGGCAGCGTCGTCAGCACTTTGTTGAAGTCGCCGAACGCCGAGGGCACTTCTTTGATGGCCCGCGGATCGAGTTGCGTAAGGCTGATTTGCTCGCGCGTGTCTTCGCCGCGTTGGCCGCGCACCGTTACGTTATCAATGGTGCGGGCACTGCTTTGCAGCGTGAGGCGCAGCGCAGCCCGGCCGTCGGTTAGCTCTTGCGGCTGAATGGTGCGGCGCAGCGTGGTGTACCCTAGGCGGCGCAATACCAGCACCAGCGGCCGGCCGTTGGCAGGGCGCGTTGCCGTTAATCGAAACTCGCCGGATGCGTTGGTGTTGGCCCCGGCGGCCTGGCCTTCAACGGCAATGGCTACTTGCTCCAGTGGCTGGCCGTTGGCCTCGGTCACGGTGCCTCTCAGCTCGATGCGTGCAGCCGGCTGCTGCTGCGCAAAACCCGCCGTAACCGATACCGCAGCCGCAGCTGGCAAGCACAACAAACCCCGCACCACCACTACCGGCCACACGCGCTTTCGACGACGACGACTTGCGCCCATTAATTATTGGCCGTAACGGCTGCGGTTAGCTGCGCCCGCAAATCGGCCAGCGTGGCCACCGGGTCGGGCGAGTTGAAGACAAACGAACCGGCCACCAGCACATCGGCGCCAGCTTCCACCAGCGGTACGGCGTTTTGTTGGTTTACGCCGCCATCCACTTCAATCAGGGCTTCGGAACCGCAATCGGTCAGCAGCTCTTTTAGCTCGGCTACTTTTTGCAAGGTGTGCGGAATAAAGCTCTGCCCGCCAAAACCCGGGTTCACCGACATCACGCATACCAAGTCCAGCTCGGCCGCGATATCCTGCAGCACCCAAGCCGGCGTGTGCGGGTTCAGGGCAACGCCCGCGCGGCATCCCAGCTTTTTGATTTGCTGAATGACGCGGTGCAGGTGCGGGCACGCTTCGTAGTGCACCGTAATCACCTCGGCGCCGGCATTGCGAAACGCCTCGAGGTAGTTCTGCGGATCTTCAATCATGAGGTGCACATCGAGCGGCTGCTGGGCGTGGCGCTTGATGGCCTCGAGCACCGGAATGCCGAACGAGATATTCGGCACAAACCGGCCGTCCATGATGTCGCAGTGCAGCCAGTCGGCGGCGCTGCCGGCGAGGCGCTCGGTTTCGGCTTGCAGATTGGCAAAATCGGCGGCCAACAGCGAGGGCGCCAGCAAGGGAGCAATTCGGCGAGGTGTACTCATGCCACGAAGTTAGCAAAGCCCTGAATAGGTTGCGGCTGCCGGCGCCCGCGTTTGGCGTTCGGCTGGCCCTAGGTAAAAACACAAGCCCGGCGCGCGGGCCGCGCGCCGGGCTTGGTGCCAATTGCCTGCCGGCAGCGGCTACTGCTGCACAAAGCGCACCGAGCGGGGCGGCGTGTCGCTGCCCGCGTACACCGTGCAGTTGTACTGCCCGGGCTTCAGGCTACCCAGGCGCAGCGGCACTCGTTCGCCCATTGGGGGCGGCAGCAGCAGCTCTTTCACCAATGCGCCTTTGGCATCGGTTACGCGCACGCGCAGCGCCTTGCGCCGGAATGCCTCGGGCAGTTGCAAAGCCAGCTCGCGCCCCGCCGGGTTCGGGAAAATGCTCATCTCGCCGCCCGGGTTGGGGCCGGCTTTGGCCGACAACGGATTGTTTGGGTTCAGCAAATTGTAAGCCCGCGTAAAGCTCGGTATGCCGTAGCCTTGCAGGTTGTCGGGGCGGTTGGCCTGGGTGGCGCTGCGCTGCAGCCACTCAATTACTTGCTGCGCCGAAAGCGTGGGGTTGGCTTGCCAGAAACCAGCCGCCATGCCTGCCGTAATGGGGCACGCGTAAGAGGTGCCGTTGCCGCGCTGCACTACGTCGCCCACGTTCACAATTACCGAGCCTACCCCCTGCGCCGACACGTTGGGCTTGATGCGCCCATCGGCCGTAGGGCCCAAGGAGCTGAAAACGGCCTGTTGCCGCAAGGAGTCGACAGCGCCAACGGTTAGCACTGAGTCGGCATCGGCCGGCGCCCCGATGTAGCGCCAGCTGTTGGCCCCGTCGTTGCCGGCCGAGTTTACCACCAGTATGCCCGTGCGGGCCGCCATGGTAGCGGCGCGGCTGGCAATGGCGGTGCGGCCGTTCATGTCCTGGTATGAGTAGTCGCGCGAGGGGGCATCGAAGGTGTTGTAGCCAAGCGAAGAGCTGATGATGTCGACGCCCACCGAATCGGCGTACTCGGCGGCCAGCAGCCAGTTCACTTCCTCAATGTGTTGCTCCGAGCGCGTATCCTCGGTTATCATGAGGTGGTAGCTGGCCTTGGGCGCCGTACCGATAAACTTGCCGGGTTGGTTGCCGGCCATGGTTGAGAGGCACAGCGTGCCGTGGGTGCTTTTCTCAAATACCGTCTTATCGCGGTCGACAAAGTCGAAGGTGCTCAGCAAGCGGCCTTCGTTGCGCATCGATTCGAATATGCCCATCCGATCGACGCCGGGGAAGCCGGCATCGAACACGGCAATGTGCATGCCCTCGGCGCGGTAGCCCGCCTTGTGCATGGTTACGGCCCCGAGCATATCGGCCTGCCAGAAACCCAGGCCGTAGCTGGGGTCGCGCTCGGCCGTGGTGCGGGCTGCGGTGGCCGGGGCTGGTGCGGCGGGCGGCGCGGGCGTAGCCGTGGCGGTGCGGTTGAGCGTGTTGGCTGCCCGCACAAACGGCAGGCCCTGCACCCGACCTAGGGCCGCGGAGTCGCACTCCACCACGGCAGCATTGAACCACCGCGAGGTATAGAGCACGCGCACGCCCGCGGTGCTTTTAAGCTGCGCGGTGTAGCCCGGCGACACCGGCAAATCGCGCGGTTGCACAGCAATGCCTTGCCGCTGCCGGCGCTGCAGGGCCCGCTCCGACAAAAAATCGCGCGGTTGGCTTACCGTAAACGGCGTGCCCGCTTTGTCTTTGAAATAAATAAGGTGCCGGCGAACGGTGGCAGTAGGGCGTTGTGGCGGTGCGGCGGCGTAGGCTACCGTTCCGGCGGCCATTCCGAGCACGACCCACAAAATGGAGGTGCGCATGTGCGTGAAAAATCGAAACCCTGACAAGATACAGAATAGAACATATGCCTCCACTCCGGCAGCGTGCCCAGCTAATACACGCCAGGCCAGAGCCTAGGTTCCTTGCCGATGGATGAGTTGCTTCACCTAGGGCCAAAAGCAAGCCCGCTTACCCAAGTCGGGTAAGCGGGCTTGCGCGGGTTGTGGCTGGCTGTGCGCTGCTAGGGCAGCAAGGTTTCCTTGTGGTCCCAGCCTTGCTCGATGTAATCGGTACCGATGGAGCAGGTACCGCTTGTGCCCTGGCAGTAGTCGTACTTGATTCGTTCGCGGTACACCGGGCCGATGCCCTTGGCATATACCTGGCGCACAGTGTGCCGGTAAATCTTAAACAACGGGTCGTCGCCTTCGTCGAAGGTGCTCACCGTGGTTTCGTAGCTGCGGCCGCCAATGCTCAAGGGCATGCCCACTTCCTCGTAGCGGCGGTTGAGGTCGTCGATGGTTGCCTGCGGATCGTTGGGCGCAACGAACGCCTGCTTGTTCCACTCGGCGCCGGCCCGAACCGGGAAGATCAGCTCCACGGTGCGCACGTTGCTGCGCGTGAGCAGCAGGTTGCGGTCGTTTACCGTTAGGGTATGCACGCTGTCGGGCTGCCACTCGGCGGTGGCGTTGGGCCGCACCGAGCGCAACAGCTTATAGGTAAGTTTGCCGGCGGCGTCGCGGTAGGTTTCGGTTATTTGCTCGCGCACTTGCGAAGTGCGGCTGCTGCTTATTTGGTTGTTGCGCCACACGCGGTCTTCTACCTGATAAATGCGGGTGGTGCCCACCGCCAGCGGGTAGTAGTCCTTGCCTAGGTCGGTTGGGGCCTCGGTGGTATTGTCGCAGCCTGCCAGGGCCAACCCCAGGGCCAGCGCAGCAGCAGCATAAACTCGACGCAGCATCATTGATAACGGCAGTTAAACGGTAGCCTTGGCTCCTACTACGGCAGCGGAATGGGCGCGGCCAACGCGGCCGGGCTACGCTCAATCCAGCCACCGCCCAGCACGTCCTGACCGTCGTAGAACACAGCGGCTTGGCCGGGCGCAATGGCGTGCACGGGCTCCGGAAAGTAAACGTACATCTTTCCCTCCTTCTCTTCCAAAAAGGCCGGGGCGCCCGCGTGGTTGTACCGCACTTTCGTGAAAGCCAGTACCAAACCTTGCCCTTCGAGCGAGGCAAATTTGCCCATGTTCAGGCGGCCAACTACCGTAGCGGTGCGGGCCAGCTCGTCGTGGTTGCCGAGTACTACTTCGTTTGTTTCGGGGCGAATTTCGACCACGTAGGCCGGGTAGCCCAGCGTAACGCCCAAACCTTTGCGCTGGCCGATCGTGTAGAACGGGTAACCCTCGTGCGTGCCTACCACGGTGCCGTCGGTCAGCACAAACTTGCCGCCGCGCACGCGCTCCTCCAGGCCCTCCACGCGGCGCTTCAGGAAGCCGCGGTAGTCGTTGTCGGGGATAAAGCAGATTTCGTAGCTCTCCGACTTATTTACCAGCTCCATAAAGCCGCGGTCGGCGGCCATTTGGCGGATTTCCGACTTACGCAGCTTGCCCAGCGGGAATATGGTGCGGGCCAAGCTCTCTTGCGATACGCCCCACAGCGCGTAGGATTGGTCTTTGCTTTCGTCGAGGCCTTTGCTGATTACGTAGCGGCCGTTTTCGTGGCGCACGTTGGCGTAGTGGCCGGTGGCAATGTACTGGCACCCGAGCTGATCGGCGCGGCGCAGCAAAGCATCCCACTTAATGTGGGTGTTGCACAGCACGCAAGGGTTGGGCGTGCGGCCGGCCAAGTATTCGCCCACGAAGTCGTCGATTACATGGTCGCCGAACTCGTTGCGGATGTCGATGATGAAGTGCGGGAAGCCCAGCTGCACGGCCACGTTGCGGGCGTCGTTGATGGAGTCGAGCGAGCAGCAGCCGGTTTCTTTTTTGGAGCCGCCGGCCGTGGCGTAGTCCCAGGTCTTCATGGTCATGCCGACCACTTCGTAGCCTTGCTCGTGCAGCATCACGGCTGCCACGGACGAATCGATGCCGCCGCTCATCGCGACGAGGACGCGGCCTTTCGACGGCGTCGGGGTGGTATCTGGAGTCATAGAGTAGCGCCCGCGAGGTCAAAGTTCGCGGCCGAAGCGACAAAGGTAACACAGCTTCGCCGCTCGCGGTTTCCTACCTTTGTTTGGTTTTGGGTGATGGGTGACACGAAACACGTGACACGTGTGGTTGTGCTACCGGCCCCATCACCGGTCGTTTGTTACCTAGCACGTGTCACCCACCACCTGTCACGTGTTACCTGTCACCTGTTACTCTCCTGCTGTGTCACTGCTCACCTCTGTCATCGTTCGTGGTATAAACAACCTGTCCGACGCGCGCTACTGCGCCGGCATGGGCGCCGATTACATCACGTTCCGTCTCGATCCGACTTTGCCGGGCGCCGTTACGCCCGCGCTGGTAAAGGAGCTGAGCAGTTGGGTGGCCGGGGTGCAGTTGGTGGGCGAGTTCGATACCTTGCCAATAGAGGAAATCAACACCTTGGCGCAGGAGTGCGGTTTGCAGAGCGTGCTGCTGCACAAGCAGCGCCGCCCCGAAGAAATGGCGGCGCTTTCGGTTCCGGCGTTGGTGCTGGTAAACTGGATTCCGGACATGCTGCCCGAAGACGTGGATAACCGCTTCCGCTCCTTAGGTCAGCACACCACCGGTTTTGTGTTGGCCGACTTGCCACCGCAGCCCCTCACCGAGTTTCAGCTGGCCCACCTTACCGAGCAGGCCCGCAGCTACACTATTTGGCTGGCGCCGGGCTTTGCCAACGGCAGCGTGCGCGAGTTCGTGGAGAAAGTGCAGCCGCAAGGTCTGGTGCTCGAAGGCGGCGACGAAATTAAACCCGGCCTGCGCGACTTCAGCGAAATGGAAGCCGTGTTCGAGGAACTGGAAGTGGAGTAGCGCTTAGGCGTGGCGCTAGGCCATAACGGCCGTGAGGCTTAGCATTGGCTCGGCCAACCAGGCGGCCCCTTCGGCCCGCACGTACTGCGCGGCCGTTGGCGCATCCAGCTCTTTGCTCAGCAAGCGCCAGGCAACAAACCCGTCGATGTGCACGGTGGCCTCGGGCTGGCCAGTTGCCTCGGCTTCCAGGGTCCAGTTTTCGGGCCCGCGGCGCAGCGCCCATTGGTAGGTGCGCGCTGGGGTAGTGATTACCACGCGCAGCTGCGTACCCTCGGGCGCCTCCACGTTGCGGTAGTGGTGCGGCAAGGCCCGCAGCGAGGTTTGCAAGTACGGCTCGTACAGCTCGGGTTGCAGCAAGCCGGTTTCGCCCCGGCCCACTGCCTGCCTGATTTGCTGCTGGTGGTGCCACTTTTCGGTGTACTCGCGCGCCACATGAAACCAGTTCAGCGACTCACTCTCGCCCGCCCAACCCACCGAGAAAGCCGCCGGCGCCCACGGGTCGAGGGTTTCCAGGAAAGCCACATACTCCTGCCCCGATTGCTCCAGCAACTGCATTACCACCGCGGGGCTTAGGCGGCGGGTAGCCGTTATCCAATCGGCGTTCAGCTGGTTCAGGAAGCTCACTAAGCCTTGGTAGCTGCCTAGGTCGCCGGTGGGCTGTACGCCAAAGTACCCATCGCGCAGCATTGAGAGCGTACGCAGGTTGCCGTCGAGCAGGTGCAGGGCCACGTCCATCACGCGCCAGCGCGGAGCCAGCGTTTGCCGCTCCCACTCCTCGGCCGACAAACTGCGCAGCAACGCCAGCAGCTGCTCATCGAGCTTGGCAAACAACGGAAGCGTAACGATGGTCGGCTGCTGACTCATGCTGACAAGCGTTGGGTTATTCGAAGGAAAAGTGCAGGTACTTGATGGGCACGCCCAGCTCGCGGTACTTCCGCTCGTAGGTGGTCTGGATATCGTAGGTATGCGGCAGCAGGCCCGTGGTTTGGTACAGGTCGCGGGTGAACACCAGGTTGGGCGCGTTGCGCTCCTGCAGTAGCTCGAGGGTGTACTCGAACAGCAGGTCCGAATCGGTTTTCAGGTGCACCAAGCCGCCCGGGCGCAGAATTTGGCGGTACAGCTCCTGAAAGCGCGGCGCCGTGAGGCGGCGCTTGGTGTCGCCGAGGCGCGGGCGCGGATCGGGGAAGGTAATCCAGATTTCATCCAGCTCGCCGGAGCCAAAGTGCTCCAGCAAGGTTTCGGCGCGGGTACGCAAAAAGCCCACGTTGGTGAGGCCTTGCTCCTCGGCTAGTATGCTGCCGCGGTGCATTCGCTCGCCTTTGATGTCCAGACCTAGGAAATTGCGCTCGGGGTAGCGCGCCGCCAGGCCTACGGTGTACTCGCCTTTGCCGCAACCCATCTCCAGGGTAATCGGGTGGTTGTTGCGGAAGAACTCCGATTGCCAGCGGCCGCCTAGGTTGGCGAAGGTGTCTTTGCCGGGTTCTACAATGTCGGCGCGCTGCGCATTGTCGGCAAAGCGCTTCAGTTTTACTCGACCCATGAAGGGAAATCTGTGCGGTTGAAAATTTGAATGCGGGCGGCAAGCTGCCGCGTTGGGTGCCCTAGGTGGTTTTAGGCCTCGGGGGCGTACAAGTCGGGCACTTCGGCCACCACAAAGGTGCTGCCGCCCACAAAGATGGCATCATCGGCCGAGGCTTGCTGGCGGGCTGTGGCCAGCGCCGCCGCCACCGAGCCGCAAACCGTGCCTTGCAGCCCTGCTTCGCCGGCTTGCTTCGCCAGTTCTTCGGCCGGCAGCGCCCTGGGTATGTTGGCGGCGCAAAAGTAATACGTAGCCTCGGTTGGCAGCAGGCGCAACACCTTGCCTAGGTCTTTATCATTCACCATGCCCAGCACCACGTGCAGGCGCTGGTACTCCAAACGCCCCAGCTGTTGCACCACCATCCGGATGCCGGCCTCGTTGTGGCCGGTATCGCACACGGTAATGGGCGCCTGGCCAATTACCTGCCACCGCCCGCGCAAGCCGGTAAGGCGGCGCACGTTGCGCAGGCCAGCCAGTATGTGTTCATCTGTTATCGTAAACCCCTGCCGGCGCAGCTCCTCTACCACGGCCAACACGCCCGGCAAGTTCAGGCGCTGGTAGTCGCCCACCAGGCCTAGTTCTGCCTCCTCAAACCATACTGCTTCATCGCGCCACACGCGCACGTGCTGGGCCGCGGCGGCGGGGTCGTCGCGGAGCAGCTCCGCGCGGTAGTGCTGGTCGGCAAAGCTTAGCGGCGCACCTAGGGGCTGCGCTTTTTGGCCGAATACCTCGGCCACTTCGGGCTGCGTCTGGCTGACAACGGCTGGCACACCGGGCTTGATGATGCCCGCCTTTTCCGAGGCTATCTGCGGCAGGGTGTCGCCCAGTATGGCCTGGTGGTCGTAGCTGATGTTGGTGATCAGCGAGACCAGCGGCGTAATGATGTTCGTCGAATCGAGCCGTCCGCCCAGGCCTACTTCTATCACGGCAATGTCTACCCGCTCGGCCGCAAAGTAGTCGTAGCACAAGGCCACGCACATCTCAAAAAACGACGGCTTCTCCTGCTCAAACAGCCCGCGCCATTGCTTTACCCAGCTCACCAAGTAGTCGGGCGTCAGTTCTTGCCCATCAATGCGGATACGCTCGGTAAACTCGCGCAGGTGCGGCGAGGTGTACAAGCCGGTGCGGTAACCGGCACTTTGCAAGATGGCCGCCAACAGGTGCGAGCTGCTCCCCTTGCCGTTGGTGCCGGCCACGTGCACACTTCGGAAGCCGCGCTCCGGATGACCTAGGGCCTGCACCAACCGCTGAACACCTTCCAAGCCTTTCTTGAACCCCGCCGATCCTACCTTTTGGAACATAGGCAGTTGTGCGTACAGGTAATTGAGCGTCTGGGCGTAAGTCATGGTACAGGCTAAGTAGGGCCACAAAAAAACGCCGCGGGCCGGATAAATCCGACCCGCGGCGCTTGCTGAAGCCAAAATTACTTGCCGCCGATGCGGTAGGTAATGGTACCGGTGGCGCCGCCATTGCCGCTGCCCACGCGGCGGAAGGTGGCTTTGTTCTGAATCATGTCGCGGTAGAAGTTGGCTACGCGGGGTGTTACGCTGGAGCCCGTTACCGTTACCGACTCCACGTCGCCGTTCTCATCGATCTTGATTTTGAGCGTCACGAAACCTACTTCGTCGGAGGGGTCCTGGTCGTTGGGTTTGTTGTCGAAGGCCCAGCCGGGCATGTTGAGCTTGCCGCTGCCGAAGCCGCCGCCGCTGCCGCCGCCTTCGCCGGGGTCGCCGCTGTAGGCTTTGCCGCTGTACGTACCGCGGGGGTCGCCTTTGTCGCCTACCGTGCCGGGGTCGTCGCCGTTGTTGTTGCCGGCGGGGTTGTTGCTGGTGCCCATGGTGCCGTTGCCGCCTGTGTTGGCCGCCGCGCCCCGGGGCGTAAACACGGCCCTGGGATTTACCTTAGGCTTTTCGGGTTCGGGTTCCTTTACCGGCTCTTCGCGGGGCTTGGGCGAAGGTTTCTCTACCGGCGGAATCTTCACGTCGGTTTCTTCGGCCTCGCTCGTAACCACCTTCTCGGGCTGCGCGTCCTCGGTGGGCGTTACGGGCTGCCGGGCCTGCTGCGGCTCGGGGTCGGGCTGCTGGGCGGGCGGGCGGCTATCTTCCCGGCTCGGCGACTCGTTGGCCGGGGCCGAAGTCTGGTTGTCGCCAAAGCCGGTTTCGTCGAGGCCGTAGTTTAGCTCCACTCCGCCGCCGCCCGTCAGCACAATGTCCTCGGGCGGGTTTTTGAACACGATCAGGAAAAACAGCAAAGCCAGCAAGCCGTTCAGCACAACGGTGCCGATAAGGGCCTCGCGGCGGTGCTCGTGGCGAAATTCAGCGGCCATGGGCGGTGAATTTTGGAAGTTACTAGGTGATGTTGCGTCGGGTAATGTAAACAACGCGCCCCGGTGCGTCTGGGGTTCAGCTCACCGGGGCAAGGGTTGTACGGAGTGTGCAGGCAAGCCGCAGTGGTTATTTGCCGCCTGTTTGCTCGGCCGCCGTAGCCATTACCATCCGAATTTTAAGCCGGTTTCCGATTTCCAGGATGTCAACCAGCTTCTGCACGTTCAGCGACTTGTCCACGCGCAGCACGGCGGTGGGCGTTTCGAGGCCTTTTACGCGCGTGGCCAGCTCCTGCTCCAACTCTTGCGACGACACCGGCTTGCGGTCGATGAAGTACTGCCCGTTGCCATCTACCGATACGGTAATGGGCTGCTTCATGGCCTGCTTGCCCGAGCGGGCATTGGGCAGCATCAGCTTAATTACGTTGGGGTTCACCATCGTCGACACGATCAGGAAGAACAGCATCAAGAAGAACATGATGTCGTTCATCGAGCTGGTCTCGACGTGTGAGGAAAGCTTACGACGGCGGCTTAAATCCATCGGTACGTTTAGTTAGGCTTGAAATGCAGATGAGTGGCTTAGCAACAACCGTGCTCGGCCACTCATTCACTATCGCGCTAGTTGTCCTGCAGAATGTCCATGAACTCAATGGCCGAGTTCTCCATGCGGAACACCAGGCGCTCCACCATGATGCTGAGCCAGTGGTAGCCTACGTGGGCCACCATGCCCACAATCAGACCGGCGGCCGAGGTTACCATTTTGGTGTACAAACCGCCCGAAATTTGGGCAATGCCAAAGTCGCCGGTCGAGCTGATGGCGTAGAAGATGTTGATTACGCCGACGATGGTACCCACGAAACCCAGCATGGGCGCGATACCCGCGATGATGCCCAGGATGCTGATGTTCTTCTCGAGGCGGGCAATTTCTACTTTGCCTACGTTCTCTACGCTCGTCTCAATCTCCTTCAGCGGCAGGCCAATGCGGCGGATGCCCTTCTCGATCATGCGGGCCAGCGGCGAGGCCGTTTGGGCCGTCAGCATTTTGGCGCCCTGCAAATCGCCCTTCACCATTAGGTTCCGGATCTGGTTCATGAACCCCTCGGGCAGCGCGGCGGCTTTCCGGATGGTGAGGTAACGCTCCAGAATGATGTAAACCGAAACCGAGAACAGCAGCAGAATCGGAACCATGATCCAGCCCCCTGAAAGATGAGGTCGATTACCGAGAGCGAATCGGGCTGAGCGGCTGGAGCGGCCGCAGCAGTGGCGGCCGGGTTGGTGGTGGAGTCGGCCGCAGCGGTGGTTATCTGCAGCAGAAAGGGTTCGAACATGCTAATATGGGTAAACCTGAATTTCGTTGCCGAACTGCTTGCGCAGCGCCGGCAGGTTTCGCTGAGCAGTGGCTTTGTCGGCGAAATCGGCAACGGCAACGCGGTACTTTTTAGTATTTACCACGCCCCGATGCCCCCAACGCGGCATCAGAATTTTGGCGACGTGGCCTTTGCTGGCGTAGTTGCTCTGCACTTTTTCGGCACCCGCGAACGAGTTGAAAGTGGCTTTCACTACGTACCAGCGGTTCGAAACGCCCTTTACCAGCACGGGTTTGCCAGTTACAGCCGGGCGGCTTTCGGCAGCAGCTTTCGTTGCCGTAGCTACCGACGCAGCCTTTGGGCCCACCGTTGCAGCAGGCTTTGCTTTGGCAACGGGTGCTGGTGCTGCCTCTACGGGCTTGGCAATTTCGGGTTGTGCTTCGGGGGCTCCGTCGGGCACTACGGCTTCGGCCCAAGCCGGCGAAGCTAGGTTAGCGGCCTGAATGGGCCGAGCGGCTTCGGCATCACCTTTGAAGAAGCTTATCTTCCAGTTTTCCGGGATGTTACCTAGGCGCAGCGCAATCTGGTATTGAGCTGTCATCACCAACCCCAGCGACACCGCAAACAAGGCCGACGTGGCCAGTTTGCGCAGGCGGCTGCGGCGCACCGGCGCCAACACCGGCTCCGGTGCTTGGCGGCTCCGCTCGCGGGCCAGCACGGCGTCGGTTACGCGCACCGGGCGCGAGGTTAGCTCGGGCAAGCCAAAGCTGGCGGCCAGCAGGTTTTGCTGGCCCGTGAATTCAAAATCGAGGCCGCGGCCGGGGGCGCGGCGAAATACGCCAATGCCGGGCAGCTCCGTACGCTGCTGCTCATCTAGCTCCTGCTGCATGTTGGCCACGGCTTCGCGCACTTGCTGGCGCGCTTGCGGAGCCCCAATGCCGTAGTGGCGGCTAATGGCATCAACCAGCAACCCGTCGTTGCGGGTGAGCGATTGGTTGAAGGCCACGCGTTTGGCCGGCGGCGCCAGCGTATGGCGTACCGGGTGCAGGCGGGCGGGCTCGTAGTCCGCAATCAGGCCGCCAAAATCGGGGATAATTACACAGTCGTGGTCCCGAAGCAGGTGCTGAATGTGGTCGGTTAGCTGCAAAGTGTAGAGGTTAAGCGGTACGAAGCAGTTGAGAGAGCTGGGCCGGACAATCCCCTTTTTGCCACCCGAGCCGCCGTTCTGCCCACTTCGGTGGCAGCCCGGCGGCTCGGCAACGTGGCTGTTATCAGCTGATTAGAACTGGTAACCTAGGCCTGCCAGTATGTTTACGCCCTTGGTTGGATAATTCAAGAAACGCTCGTACTTGCGGCCTAGTAGGTTGTTGCCCAAAACAAAGAAAGACAGATTTTCTGAAAAGCGGTAATCGGCGCGCAGGTTCAGGTCGATTACCGAGTCGGTGGGCCGCACCACGTTGTTGAACTCTGCGGGGATTGTGGCAGTACGACGCAGCACCGAGCCGTAGCTCGAGCTCAGCACGTACAACTCGCCACCCAACATCAGCTTGTCAGCGGCGTTGTACGAACCGAAGAACACGCCCTGGAAGGCCGGCCGGTGATACGCTTTTTCCAGCGTCTTCACTTTGTAGCCGTTGTAGTCGAGCTTGGTACCTACCCGCACGCGTTCGGCGGCGTTGTAAATCAGCTCGCCGTGGATGTTTACCAGCTGGGTAGCCTTGGGGTCGTACACCAGGTCGAACTTGGTGGAGTCGCGGCGCGAGTTGTTGTAGAAGTACAGGTTACGGTCGTTGGCCAAGGTTACCTTCACCGAAGTTTGCAGCGAACGAGCCGGCGCGGCATTAAAGCCGAAAAACAGCGTCGGGCCGCGGCGGGTATCGGCCACGCGCTGGTTGGGGCCCAGCCAGGCATTTTCCTGCGTCAGGTCGTAGAGCGTAACGCGCTGCAGGCCGCCACCCAAGCCGCCGAACAGCACAAACTTGTCCTCCACTACCGCATAGCCCAGGCGCACGGCGGGCATCACCGAAACCTGGCTGGCATTGTTGATGGTGTCGCCGGTGTAGCCCAGCGTAGCCCCTACCGATACATCCAAGCGGCCCGCAATGTTCTGCTCGAACGCCGGCGTTAGCTGCACAAACGGGCGGCTCACGGTCAGCGAGTCCTTTTGCGAGATGAACGACAGGTCGCCATCGATGCGCACGCGGCCTTTCTCCGTCACGTAGTAAGCCGTGCGCAGTTGGGCGTACAAATCCGACTCCTTGGCCTTGAAATTGTCTTTCCAATAGCGGAAACCACCGGCCAGGTCGTACTGAAACTTGGCGTCCCGGTCGCGGTTGCGCAAGAACAGTTGGGCATCGGCGCGGTAAAACACCTGCTTGATGCTGTCTTTTTCGGGCTTGCGCTCGATGTCGGGATTGTAGCCGTAGAAGTTGGCCCGGTCGCGCCCTAGGTTCAGTTTGGCACCTAGGGTCGTGGCACCCCGGTACATCTCGCCGTTCAGGTTCAGGCGGCTTTGGCTGGTGGCGGAGTTTTTGCCATCAACCGGCCCACGTGCCGAGGACAAGTGGCGCAAGTCGAGCCCGAAGGCGTGATCTTGGCTGCGGGTGGTATGAAAGTGCGCTTGCCCCAGCAACGAGGCGTAGTTGCCCACGCCCACGCGGGCGTAGTTGCCTTGCAGCGGCTGCAGCTCCTCCTGCTTGATGGTGAGCACCCGCACCGAGGGGTTCAGGTTTTGGCTCGGCAGGCGAAAATCGGGGAAGGTGTAGCGAACGGTGCGGTCAGGCGTGGCAGCCGGGGGCAGCACTACCTTGTCGTAGTTGCGGGCCGCTTCGGGTAGCTGGTTTTCCCGCTCCTTCACAATTTCGATTTCCGCATCCTCGATTTTACCCCCGGTGCGCGGCTTGCCTGTTTGGGCCGCGGCGGGCACGGCTGCGGCCGCAAGCAGGGCCGCTAAGGTTAGGCGTTGGGAAGAACTAACGCTCATGTATGGCTTGGGCTTGGCGCCTACCTAGGCTTCGTGCGATGCTTCACACCAACCTAGACAGGCCATTCAAGTACAATTACTTATTCGTTGAAATCAGCTTCACTCCTACTCATCCGAGCCGTTAGCATCCTGCTCGGGTGCGGCCGTATCGGTGTTGGTGGTATCGGCAGGCTGCGTTAGCGACTGGCGCAGGTTGCCGAGCTTACCGGCCGGCTTGGCCGGGGCTTTGGTGCCGCTGGTCCCCGGCTTGGTAGTGGCAGGTTTGGTGCTGCCTTTGGGGTTGGAGGGGTTACTGGCTTCCAACGCGGCCAAGCGCTGCTTGGCCCCTTCTATCACCTCGGCCACCGGGAATTTATTCTCGATAAGCGAATTGAGCGTGGTGCGCGCCTGGAAGATTTCGCCCTGGTCTTTGTAGATGTCGGCAATCAGCAGAAAAGCCCGGCCCACCCACAAGTCGAACTGGCTAAAGCTGGTGTTCAGCTTGAAGGCGGCATCCAGCGCGGGCTCGTATTTCTTTTGCTGATACAGCACCTCGGCCAGCAGGTACTGGGCCTCGGCTCCGCTCACGTCGGTGGCTTTGGCGGCATTAGTCAGGCTGGTTACGGCTTGGTCGAGGTTGCCCGCTTTGTAATCGGCTTTGCCGATGTACAGCGTAGCCGTATTGGCCACCGTGGGCGTAGCGTTGCCTTCGGCGATTACCTCGTTGGCTACGCGGCTGGCACCGGCAAAATCGCCGGCTTCGTAGTAGCTGCGCACCACACCTAGGCCCGCCGTGGCCCGCTCGCGGCGGTTTTGGGTGGTCTGGCGCAGGCGCTCGTAGTACTTGGCAGCCTCGGCGTAGTTCTTGTTTTCAAACTCCAGGTCGGCCACGCGGCTTACGGCCCGGTTCAGGTACTCGCTCTTGCCTTCTTCTACCACGGCGCGCAGGCGCGGCAGGGCGTCCTGTTTGTTGCCGGTTTTCAGGTACGAGTCGGCCAGGAAGAACCGGGCATCAGCGGCCAGCGAGGTGTTGCTGTGCTGCTTCAAGTAGGTTTCGAGGCGCGGAATGGCCTGCGGGTACTTTTCGGCTAGGTAAAGCGACTTGGCGGCTTCAAACTCCACGCTCTCCACGGCTTTGTCGTCGGGGTTGGTAGCTTTGAACTGCGCCAAATACTGGTCAAATTCCTCCGTCTTGCCCAGCGACGACAAGCTTTCCTGCAAGCCATAGATGGCGTTGGAGGCCGCTTTGCTGCGCGGGTACTGCTGCAGCACCTGCTTGAAATCGGCCGCGGCCTTTTCGTGTTGCTGCAGGTTTTGGTAGGCAATGCCCCGGCGCAGCAGCGCCTGCGGCACCAGCGGCGAGTTGGGGCGGTTGCTCACCAATCGGCTGAAGCCCTCCACGGCCGGCTGGAAGTTGCCGTTCTCGAAATCGAGCTGGGCCTGCTGGTACACCGCGTCGTCGGCGTAGCGCGAGTTGGGCGAGGTGCGCAGCAGGGTTTGCAGGGTTTTGGCCGCGTCGTCGCGTCGGCCCATCAGCCCCAGCGTTACGCTCTTCTGGTAATAGGCAAAGTCCTTTTCGGCGGCGTTGGCCTGAATTACCTTGTCGTAGAGTTCCAGCGCCTGCGCGTAGTTTTTGGCTACGTAGTAGGTATCGGCCAGGCGCAGCGTGGCATCGTAGTAGTTGGGGTCGGTACCGGGCTTGGCATCTTTGTCCGATACGTACTGCTGAAAGTACGGGCGGGCCTGGTCGTACTTCTTGGTGTTGTAGTACGCGTAACCCAGGCCGTAACGGGCTTTCTGGTCGTAGTCGGTTTGGGCGGCGGCGCCGTCGCGGGCGGTGCGCAGAGCAGCGGTGTAGCTCTGGATGGCCTGCGGATACTCTTGGTTGAGGCTGTACACCTCGCCGCGCAGTACCTCGGCCGCGGCGCGCAGGGCGTCGTCTTGCGGGTAGCGCAGGCTCTTCTCGAGCAAGGGCTGCACCTGCTGATACTGCCCGTTGTTGTAGAGCGTAGCGGCCTGGTAGTAGGCTACGCGTTGGTACGTGGCGTTGAGCTTGCTGGTGCGTTCGTCGAGGCCTTCGAGGTAGCGCAGGGCCCGGGCGTAGTCGGTGCTGCTCAGGTAAGCGTCGCTCAGCAGGTCGTCGGCGGTGGCGCGGTTTTTCGAGCGCGGGTATTTCTTGCCGAAGTCTTCCAACGCCGATACAGCCTCGGCGGTGTTGCCGAGCTCGTAGCTTACCTGGGCGTACTTCAGGGCGGCGTTTTCGGCTACTTGCTTGTCGAAGTTGACTTTGCGGGCGGCGTCGAACGAGTTCAGGGCCTGCTGCTTGGCGTTGGTTTGCAGGTAGCTCAGCCCTAGGTGATACGCGGCGTTTTGGCCCAAAGAGTCGCGGCCGGCAGCCACGGTTTTCAGCGAGCCGATGGCGCCCTTAAAGTCGCCTTGCTTGAAGTTGGCGTAGCCGATTTTGTACTGCACCATCGGCTCGATTTTCTTCCGGCCGGCGGCGTATTTATCGAAGTACTCGGCCGCGCGGGCCCAGTCCTGCTTCTGGTAAAACGCATCGCCCACGAGCAGCTGAATCTCATCGGCCGATTGTGGCGGCGGCGTTTGGGCCAGCGCCTTGGTGCCGTACTCAATCAGCCCGTTCATGTTGCCCTCTTTGTAGTAAATCTGGCTCATGATGGCCGGTACTACGGGGCGGTAGGCATCGTTCTGCTCGGCCACGCCTAGGTCTTGGCGGGCCCCGGCGTAGTCGCCGGCACGGTAGGCCAAGTAGCCGGCGTAGTAGCTGCTGGCGTAGCGAAACTCGTGGTTGCCTTGCTTGTTGCGGTCGAAGATGAGTTTGGCCTTGTCGAACTCCTTCAGGGCAAAGTGGCTGTAGGCCTGCTTAAACTCGGCCTCGGCGCGTTGTTCGCCCGTGAGGTTGTCGGCCGCCACGCGGGCGAAGTAGTCAACCGCGCGCTTGTGGTCCTTCTTATCGAAGTAAAACTTGCCGAGCTCGTAGTAGGCCGAAGCCGCTTTGGGGTGCGCCCGGTTGTTTTCGGCAAAGGCCAGGATGCGGCCTTCCGAATCGGGATGCAGCAGGTACAGGCCGCTTACGGCAAAG
Organism: Hymenobacter oligotrophus; assembly: GCF_003574965.1. Classification (NCBI taxonomy): domain Bacteria; kingdom Pseudomonadati; phylum Bacteroidota; class Cytophagia; order Cytophagales; family Hymenobacteraceae; genus Hymenobacter; species Hymenobacter oligotrophus. The sequence goes on from NZ_CP032317.1 coordinate 1,074,008, forward strand.
TAATACTCGGCGTCGGCGGTACGGTCGCGCACGTCGCCGGTGCGGCGCGGCACGGTTTCGAGGTACTGCTGAAACGACGTTTGCGCCGCGCCGTACTGGCCGCGGTCGAACAGCTCGAGTCCCTCGAAATAGTAGCGTTCTTCGTTGGTGAACTTTTGGGTATGCTGGGCTTGCAGGGCCAGCGGCGTCGTGGCGCTGAGCGAGGCCGCCAGCGCCAGGCGAGGAAGTAACTTCATTGGCAGAGCGTAGCGAAGGGCGGGCCGCGCGGGCCCGGTTAAGCCAAAAGTAGGGAAAAATGCCTGCGGGTTGCGGCAGCTTGGCGTCTTTCAACGCTTATACGGCGGTATCTGGTATTCGACGCGGCCTGCCTAGGTCCGGAAAGCCAAACACCCACCCGGCACCTAGGCGCCGGGTGGGTGTTTTGGTGGGGCAGCTTGGGCTACACCTCGCCTTTAATCCGGGTATCAAACGCAAACTCCTCGCGGGCCACAATGCGGATGCGCGCAAAATCGGGGTGGCGGCTGTGCAGCAGGTAGTTGCTTTCCTGCGGCACAATCGATGAAGGCACGCGCAACACGGCCGAGCGGCGGGCCTCGTACCACGCGCTGCCTAGGGGCTGGCACACGGCGTAGCGGCTGGCTTTTTCCCAGCCGGCGGGTAGCTGCTCCAGCTTGATTTCCTCGATCAGCAAATCGTCGGGTACGTCAATCACCAGCACCCGAAATTGGTCGTTGAGGCCTTCGCCGCTGCGGTGCACCACGTTTTCGAGGCAAGCCAGGGCGCGGCTGCTGGCCGCGTAAATAACAAACTGGTCTTTGTAATTCCAGCGGGCGCGGTAGCCCGAGGCAAACAACCCATCGGCGTACTTGGCCAGGCAAATGCGGTAGAGCAGCACAGCTTGGGCGTGGGGTTACGATAAGTCGCCGTGGGCGATGCGCTGCAGCTCCTCGGTTACCAGATCGATGCCGCCGGTGGTTTCGAGCAATTTCAGGGGCACTTCGCCATCGAGGCCGTGGGCGGGTTTATCGAGCCAACGCAGAAAAGCCGCGGCTTCGCCGAACACCTCCACGCCTAGGTTGTAGAGGGCAATGATCTTTAGGGTCTTCTCGCTGCTGGCGGGGCTGAGCGGCTTTTTCTCCTGCGAGTAGTTGCGCAGGGTTTTCGTCGACAGCTCGTAAATGGCCTCCAGCTCGTTGGCTTGCAGCTGAAACGCCTCGGCTACTTCGAACGCGGTGGTGGCCGGCACGCCCTTGCGCGCCTCCAGTACGAGGGCAAACGCATCTTGCCCGGTACGGCCCCAAGCCGCCCATTTCTTGCGGAGCGCTACGGGTAGCGCCGCCAGGTCTTTGTGTTTGGTGCTTGCCGTTGTCATAGGTGTGGTTGTAATTGCGCCGAAACTTATGGAAATTTTTCCTTCTAACGCGGAAAAATTTCTTTTGGGTTCCCTAAATCGAAACTCAAGCGCCCTGCTATGATAGAGCGTTCAGACCAAAGGGACACGAGAGGACTTACCTAATTTGCTATCATGAAAGAACTAGTCAATGCCATTATCAACGCACACCTAGATAAAGTACGTGTGTTGGTACGGACTAACCCGGAGTTGCTCACACAACAGACACCAAACGGTTACACCCCTGTGGAATTGGCCAAGGCCAAAGGACACAAAAAAATTGAAACAGCAATTGCCCGTGCTACAGGCGTGCCAGAGTGCTATACTGCTGACGAGTTGCGTCAGTTACTCGTCGACTACGTCGCTTGGCTCAGCGAGGAATACTACGCCGCCGGTTGGTATGACTCTATTGAATATAAATTATGGGCGTTGGTAATACACGACAAATTGGAGTGCACCCATCAGCAGTGGTGGAGAAAGCGTATCGGCACCGAAGAACTAGCTGATTTGAAGTTCCTTTCCGAACGAACCCAAGCCTGGGCCATGTGGAACGATGAACATCCAAACGACCCGGACGCAGAGGATGTCTTGGTCGTGGCTTTGATAGACTGGCAACCAATGTATAACGCTTGGAGAGCTAAGCACCTGTCTTCCCGAACTTAGGATAACGAAGCACGTTATCGGCTGTCGTATGCAATAGTCTACTTACCCCACCATCACCGCTACTGGCACTTGCGGGTGCAGTATCATAAACACCAATTCCTGCAGGATATCTGCCTCCGACATCGAGCCCGACTCCACGCCTTTGCTCTGCAAATCGGCGCGGCGGATCAGGCGGATGATGTCGCGGGTGCGTTGGTATGGAAACACCTTCAAGGCCTGCTGGTACTCTTTCTGGGCGTAGCTGTTGGCCACACCTATCTTCTTCCAATCGGCCGGCGAGGGGTTGGACAGGGTGTGCAGCTGCAACAGGCGCAGGAAGAAGTTAAACAGCAGCGTGAGGTTGGGAATAAGCGGGTTATCCTTGGGGTTGAGGGCAAAGTGCTGCACAATGCGGTTGGCCTTCAGCACATCGCGCATGATGAGCGCCTTCTGCAGCTCGAAGATGTTGTAGTCTTTGCTGATGCCCACCATGCGCTGCACGGTGGCCGCGTCGATGGGCTGGCCGGGCTGCAGGTTGAGCTCCATCTTCTGGATTTCGCCCAGCAAGCGCCCTAGGTCGGCGCCGATGTACTCGCTCAGCAGCTGCACGGCCTCGTCGTGAATGGGGCGCTGGCGCTGCTTCATGGTATCCTTCAACCACTGCGGCACTTGGTAGTCGCGCAGCTTATCGGAGGTGAGCAGCACGGCGTGCTCGGCCATGATTTTGCCGAGCTTCTTGCGGCCGTCGAGGCACTTGTGCTTGTGGGCCAGCACCAGCACGGTGCTGGGCAGCGGGTTTTTCAGGTAAGCCTCCAGCATAGTTTGGCCCGCATCGGCTTCGAGGCCGGGCAGGTTCTGGGCTTCCTTTACAATCACCACGGTGCGCTCGGCCATCATCGGAAAGCGGCGCGCTTGCCCAAGCACGGTGGGTATGTCGGTATCCTTTCCGTAGAGCACCACTTGGTTGAAGCCCTTGTCGGCTTCGCTCAGCACGTTCTTCTCGATAAAGTCGGAAACCAGATCGATGTAGTACGGCTCTTCGCCTTGCAGAAAGTACACCGGCGCAAACTGCCGCTTTTGCAGCTGCTGCATGATTTGGTCGGCGGAGAGCTGAGGCATGGGGTAAGCTGGGTCGTCGTCGTGTGGGTGAAGGCCGCTGCAGCAACCTAGGGCAATGCAGCACTTGCAAAGGTAACCTAGGCGCGTACCTTTCGCAGCATATTCGCTTTGGCCTATGTCGGTTGTTCTGCCCCCCATTGCGCACCGGCGGGTGCGCGTCGATGCGCTGCTGCTCGGGTTGGCGCTGTGCAAGTTTTTGCTGCAGTTTCTGCTCTCGGGCCGCTACGGCCTGCACCGCGACGAGTACCTGTACCTCGACATGGCCCACCACCTGGCTTGGGGCTACAAGGAGATTCCGCCGCTGCTAGCGCCTTTCTCGTGGCTGGCGCAGGCGGTACTGGGTCACACCATCTGGGCCGCTAAGTTCTTCCCGGCGCTGTTCGGCAGCCTTACGGTGCTGCTTACCGGCCTAATCGTGCGCCAGGCCGGCGGCGGGCGCTGGGCGCAGGTGGCTGCGGCGGTGGCGGTGGCGGTGTCGCCGGTATACCTGGCGATGCACGGCTTGTTTCAGCCCAACTTCCTCGATGTGTTTTTCTGGACGCTCTACGGCTTTTTGGTGGTGCGCTTCGTGCACACGCACGAGCCCCGGCTGCTGCTTGCCCTAGGTGTGTGCATTGGCTTGGGCATGCTGGCCAAGTATACCACGGCGTTTTACGTGGCCTCGCTCCTGCTGGCGCTGCTGCTCACGCCCGCCGAGCGGCCGTGGCTGGCTACGCGGTGGTTTTGGCTGGCGGTAGGCGCGGCGGCGCTCATCTTTCTGCCCAACCTCGTTTGGCAGGCTACGCACAACTGGCCCGTGCTCGGCCACATGAACAAGCTGCAGGAAACGCAGCTCACTAACGTTTCGCCCATCGACTTTCTGGTTGAGCAATTGCCCATGACGCTGGCTGGCGCGGGCCTGTGGCTGGCCGGGCTGTGGTTTTGCTTTACCCGAGCGGGCAAGCCGTACCGCCCGCTGGCTCTGGCCTACTTTTTTGTAATTGCCTTGCTGCTGCTCAGCCGCGGCAAAAACTACTACGCCGCCGCCGTGTACCCGCCCCTAATGGCCCTAGGTGCCGTGTACCTCGAGCGTAAAAGCCGAGCAGCATTGGCTGGCACCCTAGGTATTGGGTTGCTGCTGAGCCTGCCCATCGTACCCGCGTTATTGCCGGTACTTTCAATCGATGGCCTGAGCCGCTACGTGCAGCGCGTCTCGGTACTCGATGCCCTCACGCGGTGGGAAGACGGGCAGCAGCACCACCTACCGCAGGATGTAGCGGATATGCATGGTTGGGACGAGTACGCCCCGTTGGTGCAGCAGGCGCTGGCCCGCCTTACGCCTGCTGAGCGTGCCCACTGCATTGTGTACGGCGACAATTACGGCCAGGCTGGAGCCCTCAACTGGTACGGCCCAGCCCTAGGTCTGCCACGCTGCTACACGCTCAACGGCTCCAACTCCTACTGGATGCCCGCGCCCGAAACCGTCAGTGCTTTCATCTACGCCAACGAGGGCTACGGGCCCGAGGACCTAAAGCAGGTATTTGGCAGCATGGAGGTGGTGGGCCGGGTGCAAAGCCCGTACGCCCGCATCCGAGGCAGCGAGGTGCTGCTGTTTCGGCAGCCCAAAACCGACCTAGGCCCGTTCGTGCAGAAACGCATCACCGAGGCTCAGCAAGGTTTCGAGTAGTGCAGCGCAGGCCTAAGCCCGGGTTATCCCAAACAATTTCGTGGTTCACTCCGACACACATTATAGATCGTTCACGCAGGCACGGGCTGAAGCCCGCGCTACATCGCCCGTTTTGGCGCTTACCTTTGCGCGAAATACAGTTGGCCGTTGTCAGTTGCGAGTTGTCAGTTTACGCTGACTTACGCGAGTACTGACAACCGACAACTTGCAACTGACAACGGAATGAACCTCATCGACGAACTGCGCTGGCGCGGCATGTTTCACGACATGATGCCCGGCACCGACGAGCACTTGCTCAACAACGGTCCCGTAACCGGCTACATCGGCTTCGACCCCACCGCTCCTTCGCTGCACATCGGCAACCTGGCTACCATTATGCTGCTGGTGCACCTGCAGCGCGCTGGCCACCGCCCCGTGGCGTTGGTAGGCGGCGCCACCGGCATGATCGGCGACCCCTCGGGCAAATCCGCGGAGCGCAATCTGCTCGACGAAGAAGCGCTGCGCCGTAACCAGGCGGGCATTCGGGCGCAGTTGGAGAAGTTCATCGCGTTCAACGATTCGCCCACGGGCGCGGTCGTGGTCAACAACTACGATTGGTTTAAGGAGTTCGGCTTTCTGCAGTTTCTGCGCGAGGTAGGCAAGCACCTCACGGTAAACTACATGATGGCCAAGGACTCGGTGAAGCGCCGCATCGGTGGCAACGAGGATACCGGCGCCGAGGGCATCAGCTACACCGAGTTCAGCTACCAACTGCTGCAAGGTTACGACTTCTTCCACCTCTACAAAACCCTAGGTACCACGCTGCAGATGGGCGCATCGGACCAGTGGGGCAACATCACCACCGGCACCGAGCTCATCCGCCGCATGACGGGCGGCGAAGGCAAAGCCTATGCCCTCACCGGCCAGCTCATCACCAAGGCCGATGGCACCAAGTACGGCAAGAGCGAAACCGGCACCGTGTGGCTCGATGGCTCCATGACCTCGCCGTACCAGTTCTACCAGTTCTTCCTCAACGCCGCCGACGCCGATGTGCCGCGCCTCATCCGCGTGTTCACGCTGCTGAGCAAGGAAGAAATCGAAGTCCTCGAAGCCGAACACGCCCAGGCACCCCACCTGCGCACCCTGCAAAAGGCACTGGCCAAAGACGTGACCATTCGGGTGCACGGCGAAGCAGCCTACGAAGCGGCCCTTTCGGCCTCGCAAGTGCTGTTCGGCGGCGGCGAGCTAACGAGTCTCGACGAAGCTACCCTGCTCGACGTGTTTGCCGGCGTGCCCCACGTGGAAGTTCCGCGCGCTACGCTGACGGAGCAAGGCGTTATCGGTTTGCTTAGCGAAGCCACCGGCGGCACCATCTTCCCCTCCAAAGGCGAGGCGCGCAAGATGATCCAAGGCGGCGGCGTGAGCCTGAACCGCGAAAAAGTTACTGCAGAGCAGCAAGCAGCCGAGGTACCCTTGCTGCTCGATAAATACATCGTGGCCCAGAAGGGCAAAAAGAACTACTACCTGCTGAAGGTTACGGATTAAATACACCAGTCATCCTGAGCAAAGCGAAGGACCTTATCACGTCAGATAGAAATTACTATCCCACGTGATAAGGTCCTTCGCTTTGCTCAAGATGATCAATTGAGGATGTGCCAATACCACAAACAAAAAGGCCCCGCCAACCGGCGGGGCCTTTTTGTTTGACCTAGGGTTCGGCAAAGCGAACCTTACCTTTCTAGGTCAGAAATAATCCGTGATTACTTCTTCTTGGCAGGAGCAGCCTTCTTGGCAGCACCACCGGCAGCAGCGCCGGTAGCTTTCTTGGCTGCACCGCCAGCATTGGTAGCGCTTTCGCCACCGCCCGAGTTCTTCATGTTCTGAACTTCCGAACGGATTTCTTGAGCCATGTTCTTCAGCTCCTGCATGCCTTTGCGCACACGCGTGCCAGCAGCGGAGTTGTTCTTGTCGTAGAACTTCTCGAAGTCAGCTTCCAGCGACATAACGAGGTCACGCAGTTTGCCAAAATTATTAGCCATGAGAAAAAAGAGGGGTTAGTGGTGTGAAACAAGGTTTTGACCGGGCCTAATATACGGGCATTTCAAATCAAAGCTAATTTTCGAAAAAATTTTTCGATGCCGATTGCAGCGCGTAGGCCAACATTTGACCACCCAAAAGCTGCATTTTTGTTTTTCGACCCAGCCCCCAACCTCTCCGATAAGTACAAAAACAAAGCCACCCGCTGCGTTAGCAACGGGTGGCTTTGCCTGTGGGCCAAAACGGCGTTTAGGCCGTTGCAGGCTGTTTTGAGTACAGGCCTTTGTCGAGTTTGGCGGCAATAGCTTCGAACGCGGCAATGGTCTGGTTCACGTCGTCGAGCGTGTGCACGGCCGTCGGGATGAGGCGCAGCATGATCACGCCCTTGGGAACCACGGGGTACACCACGATCGAGCAGAAAATGCCGTAATTCTCTCGCAAATCGAACGTTAGCTGCGTTGCGTCCGGAATTTCGCCGTTCAGCAGCACCGGCGTTACGGGCGTGGTGGTGGTACCAATGTTGAAGCCTTTCTCGCGCAGGCCACTTTGCAGCGCCCGTACAATCGTCCAAAGGTTTTCCTTGAGCTCGGGCTTGGTGCGCAGCAGCTCCAAACGCTTCAGCGCGCCCACTACAAGCGGCATCGGCAGCGATTTGGCGAAGATTTGGCTGCGCATGTTGTAGCGCAAATATTCAATTACCGGCTCGGGGCCGCCCACGAAGGCACCGATGCTGGCCATCGACTTCGCGAACGTCGAAAAATAAAGGTCGATGCCGTCCTGCACGCCCTGTTCTTCGCCCGTACCGGCGCCCGTGGCGCCCATCGTGCCGAAGCCGTGGGCGTCGTCAACGAACAAACGGAAGTTAAATTTCTCCTTCAGCGCCACCACGCCGCGCAGGTTGCCTTGGTTGCCCGACATGCCAAACGCGCCTTCGGTAATCACCAGAATGCCGCCGCCGGTTTCCTGTACCAGCTTGGTGGCACGCTCCAGCTGCTTCTCGAGGCCGGCCATGTCGTTGTGCGGAAACACAAAGCGCTTGCCTTGGTGCAGGCGCACACCGTCGATGATGCACGCGTGCGACTCGGCGTCGTACACAATCACATCGTGGCGCGATACCAGCGCGTCGATGATCGACACCACGCCCTGGTAGCCAAAGTTCAGCAGCAGCACGTCTTCCTTCTTGATGAAGTCGGCCAGCTCCGATTCCAGCTGCTCGTGGTAGTTCGAGTTGCCGCTCATGATGCGGGCACCCATGGGCAGCGCCATGCCAAATTCGGCGGCAGCGTCGGCGTCGGCTTTGCGCACCTCGGGGTGGTTGGCCAGGCCTAGGTAGTTATTCAGGCTCCAGGTCAGAACCTCTTTGCCTCGGAAAATCATGCGTGGCTTGATTTCGCCCTCCAGCTTGGGGAAGGTGAAATAACCGTGCGCGTAGTGTGAGTGGCTGCCGAGCGGGCCGCGGTTGGCGGCAATTCTCTCAAAAATGTCCACGCGGGGATGCTTTGGGGTGAGGGTACCGAAAAAAGACTGGTCCATTCCAAGGAGGAATACAGCCAGTGCGGCGCAAGTTACGAAACCGCGTTCAGCCTACGCTAGTTAGCCGCACGGTTATTCGGCATGGCGAGTAATAAGGATTGAGGTAACAGGTGACACGTAACACGTGACAGGGGGCAGGCGCCCTAGGTCGTTTGTCCTGTCGAGCGGCAGCGGGACATCTGGTGCGGTTCGTTGAACGACGCTAATAGATGTCTCGCTGCCGCTCGACAGGACAAACGGGATTTGCCCGCACCACTTACCCGCCACCTATTACTCATTACCTGTCACCTGTTACCTCATCACCTATCACGTGTCACCTCAATCCTTATTACTTTCGGCCCTCCAACCTTGCTCCCTCCCCTTGCCCCCTCTGGCATGAAGAAAATTACCAAGCTGCTCGTCGCCAACCGTGGCGAAATTGCCCTGCGCGTGCTGCGCTCGGCCCGCGAAATGGGCCTGAAAACCGTGGCCATTTACTCCGAAGCCGACCGCAACGCCCTGCACGTGCGCTACGCCGACGAAGCCGTGTGCGTAGGCCCGCCCGCTTCGAAAGACAGCTACCTACGCGGCGACAAGATTATCGAGGTCTGCAAGCAGCTCGGCGTCGATGCCATTCACCCAGGGTACGGCTTTTTGTCGGAAAACGCCGAGTTCGCGCAGATGGTGAAAGAGGCCGGCATTACGTTCGTGGGCCCCTCGCCCGAGGCCATGAACATCATGGGCGATAAGCTCTCGGCCAAGCAGGCCGTGAAGGCCTACAACATTCCGCTGGTGCCCGGCACCGACGAGGCCATTTCGGACGTGGAAGAAGCCAAACGCATTGCCACCAGCGTGGGCTTCCCCATTCTGATCAAAGCCTCGGCGGGCGGCGGCGGCAAAGGCATGCGCTTGGTGCACGCCGAAAGCGAGTTCGAAGAGCAAATGCAACTGGCCGTTTCGGAAGCTACCTCGGCCTTCGGCGACGGCTCGGTGTTTATCGAGAAGTTCGTAACGGGCCCGCGCCACATCGAAATTCAGGTACTCGGCGACGAGCACGGCAACATCGTGCACTTGTTTGAGCGCGAGTGCTCCATTCAGCGCCGCCACCAAAAGGTAATCGAAGAAGCGCCGTCGTCGGTGCTCACGCCGGAGCTGCGGGCCGAAATGGGCCGCTGCGCCGTGGATGTAGCCCGCGCCTGCAACTACACCGGCGCCGGCACCGTGGAGTTTCTGCTCGACGACAAGCGCAATTTCTACTTCCTCGAGATGAACACGCGCCTGCAGGTGGAGCACCCCGTAACGGAGTGCATCACGGGGCTCGATCTGGTGAAGGAGCAAATCAAGGTGGCCCAGGGCCTGCCCCTCTCCTTCGGCCAGAATGACCTAGGGATTACCGGCCACGCCCTAGAGCTGCGCGTGTACGCCGAAGACCCGCAGAACAACTTCCTGCCCGACATCGGCCGCCTGCAAACCTACGTGCGCCCGCAAGGCCCCGGCGTGCGCGTCGACGATGGCTTTGAGCAGGGCATGGACATCCCGATTTACTACGACCCGATGATTGCCAAGCTCGTAACCTACGGCAAAGACCGCCAAGAGGCCATCGAGCGGATGCTGCGCGCCATTGAGGAGTACCAGATTACCGGCATCGAAACCACCCTAGGTTTCGGCCGCTACGTACTCACGCACCCGGCCTTCGTATCCGGCGACTTCGACACGAACTTCATCAAAGAGCATTTCCAGCCCAGCGTGCTGCAACAGCAGCCCAGCGACGAGTTGGCCAAACTGGCCGCCGTGCTGGCCGCCAAGCTGCTGACGGAGCAAAAAGGCGCCGCTGCGGCAAATGGTTCGGTTGCAACTGGCCCAGCGGTTGCGGTTTCAAATTGGAAGAAAAACCGGCTGGCGGGCCGTTAGCGCTTGCTGACACTCGGTAACAAAAACGCCCGGCTAGTATTAGCTGGGCGTTTTTGTTATTTTCTCTATTTATGGCTGGCTCACTGTTAGGGGAAGCCTACACTACAACGACTTAGATGGACGCTGTCCAACTTGTTTAGTAGGAGTGCTTTTTGAATATGGAAATCAACTTTATGATAACTATCAGAAGAACCCTAATGGTAGTTGTATGGACAATGGGGTGAAGAACATTAATGTTATAGGACTTGTTGTCTCTGCAATCCCTGGAGGAGGACTTCTGCGAACTGTGGCTTTGGAAGACGTTAAAAACTCTGTTTCATACACGGTCAAAGAAGGCTTCCAAGTTGATAAGGACGTAACAGACGTAGCTCTGGCTACTGTCAAGGGTGCTGTTATTGGAAAGATTAGTGATAAAGTGATAAGCTAGCTACAGTTGGCACTGGTGCAGCAACAAAGCTGGCTAATAAAGAAGCACAAAGCGCCGCTAGAGCAGCGAACAGAAATATTGCGAAAGCAGGGAACAGTCGTTCGGCAACACACACACGTAATGCAGCTTCTGCTCAAGGTCGAGCTAACGTAGCACGGCAAAAGCAAGTTATTCATAACGCAGCAAATAAGGTTGCAGGTAAAATTATTGATGCAACACCTGAGGCTGTCAGAGCCAAGACCTCAGAAACTACCCTGACGAGAGCAGTAACCCCACCTGCAAAGCCTACAAAACTAGTGCATTAGAAAAATGGATATAAAAAAGAAAAACAACAAATACTACAATTATGGCCTTATTGTAGTATCTATAATAGTTATTGCTTTGTGCGTTAATTCCTATATCTATCAAAAAGAAAAGATCAAAAATAGTAACGTAGTTGCTGCTAAAATAATCTGGTCGGGCAAACCCTCAGGTATTCGTGTTGGCCCTGATCAAATAGGCTGTTCTTACCGCATCAAAGGCACACTTTATGAACATAGTTTTGAAAAAAGATCAATTAAAGTATCATCAAATTCCTGTGTTGAATTGAAATATAGCGTTGATGATCCAAGTGTAGCTGAGTTAAATTATGATAAAGGTTCTTTTACATGCCCATTACCAGATGATTGAGGTGCGTTTAAGAGTATTGTAGGCTTCCCCTAATAGTGGGTCAGCCATAAATAGAGCCGTTACAGCAACCCCGACAAATCCCGTACACCTAGTGCCCGCTCGGCCGTGAAACCTTCGCCAAACTCCACCCCAATGATGTGGCCCATTTCGCGGGCGCGGGCTTCGAGGAAGTGCCAGAACTCGGGCGAGGAAATGTAGGTGTGCGGCTGCCCGTCGTTGCCGACGTTGAACTGCGAGGCGAAGGCGGCAATGGCTTCGCGTTTTTTCGCCCAGTGCGGCGTAATGTCAACCACAAAATCGGGCTTGATGTAGCGGTCCTGGATAAAGTGGTACACCTGCTTGGGGCGCCAAGCCTCCTGAGGTTGCCCATCGGCACCTAGGGTTTCAATCATCTTCAGACCAGCCAGGAAACACGCATCCGACTCAAGCTGCGAGCCGCGGCCGTGGTCGGGGTGCCGGTCGTGCACGGCGTTGAGCAGCACGATATCGGGCTGGTAGCGGCGCACGGCGCCGATGATGGGCAACTGATGCTCGCGCTCGTTGCGGAAAAAGCCATCGGGCAGACCTAGGTTCTCGCGGGCGTGCAGGCCCAGCACCTTGGCGGCAGCAGCGGCCTCCTGCGCCCGAATTTCGGGCGTGCCGCGTGAACCTAACTCGCCGCGCGTCAGATCAACAATGCCCACCTTTTTGCCTTGGGCCATGGCGGCCAGCAGCGTGCCCGAGCAGCCTAGCTCGGCGTCGTCGGGGTGCGCCGAGAGCACCAGGATATCTAGTTTCATGTGGTTGTCAGTTACGAGTTGTCCGTTGCCGGTAGCAAGTGTCAGCCAGAGCTGACAACCGGCAACCAACAACGGACAACTATTTACTTAATCCGCAGCGTACGGCCGGGGCGCAAGGTGGTTTTGCCGGTAATGCCGTTCAGCCGCCGGATCTGGGCCTGCGAAACGCCGTACTTGTCGGCAATTTCCGAAAGCGTGTCGCCGGAGCGGATGCGGTGCGATACGGTGCGGCGCGCGGCCGTGGGCTGGTGGCTGGCAGCCCGGGCGCGGGCGGCGGCTTTCATGCGGGCGGCCTGGCCCGCGTAGTTGAACAGCGCCGCCGTGATGCGCAAGTTTTCCTCGCGCAGTTGGTAATCGGGGAAATCGTACACCTGCTCCGGGTCGATGGGGTTGCCCTCGTAACGCACCTCGTAGTGCAGGTGCGAGCCGGTGCTGCGCCCGGTGTTGCCGCCCTTGCCAATGAGCTGGCCGGCCTTCACGAAGGTTCCGGGCTTAACCAGCTGTTTGCTCAGGTGGCCGTACAGCGTTTCGAGGCCGTTGTAGTGGCGCACCACCAAGTAGTAGCCGTAGCCGCCGCCGTCGTAATTGGCCACACGCACTACCCCGTCAAAAGCGGCTTTTACCGAGTCGCCGGTGTCCAGATCCAGGTCGACGCCGTAGTGCCAACGGTAGCCACGCCAACCAAAATCCGAGGTGAGCGGCGTGGTATTGAGCGGCATGCGGGCGTAGCGCTGGCGGGGCTCGTCGGTGAGGCGCAGCGTGAGCGTATCGCGCAGGCGGCTGGGGTCGCGGCGGTACGGGTTGATGGAGCGCGTATCCCAGATGGAATAATAGCCCGCCACCTTAATCCACGAGGAGTCAATCAGCACCTCTTCCGAAACCTCCACAATGCTTTGCTCCCCTAGGTTCAGGGTGCTGGTGTCTTCGCTGACAATGCTGAGCGGCTTGGCCGGCCGGAAGATAGACTTTGCCGCTTCGGAGTTTTCGTCGGGGAGTTCTTCCGTTTCTATCAGCACCGTGGTATCGGGCCGTACGTAGCGAATTTTGGGCGCCTTCACCCGAAAGAAATCCTTGGGGGTGCCGGCTTTGGCCTTGGGCTTTGCGGAGCGACGGCGCTGGGCCGTGCCCGTGTCGGGTGCGAGGCACAGCAGCAAGGCCAGCAGTGCAAGCAACCAGAGTTTGAACGTGTTTGACAAGTGCAATGTAAACTGGGTGGAGCCCCAGGGGCCACGCTCGGTAGCGCAGCCCTAAGGGTTTGCAAAGGTACACAAGCCTCAACAAAAGGGCCGCCCTGCCTACAGGCAAGGCGGCCCGAACAAACGGCCGAAGTACAATTTTAGTGTACGCCCAGGGCGGCCAGGTACCGCTCGGCATCGAGGGCAGCCATGCAGCCGGTACCGGCTGCCGTCACGGCCTGCCGGTACACAAAGTCCTGCACGTCGCCGCAGGCAAATACGCCGTCGACGTTGGTTTTGCTGGTGCCCGGAATGGTTTTCAGGTAGCCCTGCTCGTCGTGGTGCAGGTACTCGCGGAAGATAGACGAGTTGGGCTCATGGCCAATGGCCACAAAGAACCCTTCAATCGGCAGCTCGCGGGTTTCGTGGGTCAGCACGTTTTTGACGCGCACCGCTTCCACGGCATGTTGGCCCAAAATCTCGTCGGTAGCGGTGTTGAAGAGCACCTCGATTTTGGGATTATCCAACACACGCTTCTGCATAATCTTGGAAGCGCGCATCTCCCCTTTCCGCACCAGCATGTACACTTTGTTGCACAGGTTGGCCAGGTAAGTAGCTTCCTCGGCGGCCGTGTCGCCAGCACCTACAATGGCCACGTCCTTGCCGCGGTAGAAGAACCCGTCGCAGACGGCGCAGGCCGACACGCCCGAACCGTTTAGGCGCGCCTCCGACTCCAACCCCAGCCATTTGGCCGAAGCGCCGGTAGCAATAATCACGGCATCGGCCGTAATGGTGTGCTTTTCGTCGATGGTAACGCGGTGCGGGTGGCCCGAGAAATCAACGGCCGTGGCAATGCCGTACCGAATATCGGTACCGAAACGCTCGGCCTGCTTCTTGAGGTCTTCCATCATCTGCGGGCCCATTACCCCGTCGGGGTAGCCGGGGAAGTTCTCCACGTCGTTGGTAATGGTGAGCTGCCCGCCGGGCTGCAGGCCTTGGTACATTAAGGGGCTCAGGTTGGCGCGGGCCGCGTAAATAGCAGCCGTGTAGCCTGCCGGGCCCGAGCCTATAATCAACAGCTTAGCGTGTTCGGTTTGGGTATTATCCTCGCTCATTTCGAGTGGTTCCAATTATATCAGGAGGCAAAAGTAGTGTTATATGCCGACAGAAGCTCGTCGGGTTCACCGGACCCACGCGTAAGCGTCGGCTGCTAACTGGCGCCTGCCCTGGTGCGCTTAAGCGCGTGGGCAAGCGGCCGTGCCGAACGAACAAGCTGAAGGCGATGCTGCGCTTTCCTGCTGCATGCGTATTCAACAGTTAAGCACACATCTTTGTCACCGTAAGCCTGGCTTTATATTGTTGGCCATTACACGTACACTTGCTGCCAAGCATGCACCGGCTGTCAAGACCTAGGGCGCCCCACAAAGGCCGGAACACCAACCTCTAGCGGTCGGCGGCCCGCTTTGCCTAGTACTCGCGTAGGCAATGTCCTCGCCCAAGCTGGAGGCAGCCGAGCGCCAACGTAGCCAATAAAGCCATTGACTGAAGCAAGCTCCTCGGCAGTGTTACGCTGGAGGCCAGCTGTTCCGCTCCGTACTGGCTTAGCTCACCTAGGGTGCTAAAATGACTGTCGGGCACAGAATAAGAAACAAAAACCCCGACCACAGGGCCGGGGTTTTCAGAATTAATGTGGCACCTAGGGCTTAGCCCAGGTAAGGCTTCAACGCTTTCGAACGCGAGGTGTGGCGCAGGCGGCGAATGGCCTTTTCCTTGATCTGGCGTACCCGCTCGCGGGTCAGGTTAAACTTCTCGCCGATTTCTTCCAAAGTCAGCGAGTGTTCACCGTTCAGGCCAAAGTACAGCGTAATTACGTCGGCTTCGCGCTTGGTGAGCGTGCTCAGGGCGCGTTGCACTTCCTTGCGCAACGAGTCGGTCATCAGACCGCTGTCGGGCGTTTCTTCGTCTTCGTTTTCGAGTACGTCGAGCAAGCGATTTTCCTCACCTTGCACAAACGGCGCATCCACCGACACGTGACGACCCGAAATTTTGAGCGTGTCTACCACTTCCGAGGTAGTCAGCTCTAATACTTCGGCAATTTCTTCGGGCGACGGCTCACGCTCGAACTTCTGCTCAAGCTCCGAGAACGACTTGCTGATTTTGTTCAGCGAACCTACCCGGTTCAAGGGCAAACGAACAATACGCGACTGTTCGGCCAAAGCCTGCAGGATGGACTGACGGATCCACCAAACAGCGTACGAAATGAATTTGAAACCGCGGGTTTCGTCGAAGCGCTTCGCAGCTTTGATAAGGCCCAGGTTGCCTTCGTTGATCAGGTCGCCCAACGATAGGCCTTGGTTCTGGTATTGCTTGGCCACCGACACCACGAAGCGGAGGTTGGCCTTGGTGAGCTTTTCCAGCGCCTGCTGGTCGCCTTCCTTAATGCGCTGTGCCAGCGTTACCTCCTCGTCGGGAGTGAGCAGATCTACCTTACCAATCTCCTGGAGGTACTTATCCAGCGATTGGCTTTCGCGGTTGGTAATCTGCTTGCTGATTTTTAACTGTCTCATTGGGGACGGGCGCGGAAGTAAGTAAAAAGGTGCAGGTTGGTTATTCCAGGGTTAACCGACGGAACCGCGGTCAGATGGGGCTAACGCGCCCATCCGACCGAAAGTTCGTCTGCGTGGGATACTGACGCAGTTTGTGGTATTAACGGTTGCCCTGAGGACGATCCGACCGCTCACCACGCTCCGGACGCGGCCCCCGGTCGGGGCGCGGTCCACGATCGGGGCGCTCCGAGCGCTCCGGCCGTTCGCTGGGCTCTACATAGCCTTCCGGCTTGGGCAGTAGGCTCTTCATCGACAGGCGGAATTTGCCCGTCTTCTTGTCGACCTCCACCAACTGCACTTTTACTTCCTGGCCTACCTGCAGCACGCCGTCGAGCGAGGGCAGGCGGTCGTAGCTTACTTCCGAAATGTGGAGCAGGCCGTCTTTGCCGGGCATAAACTCCACAAACGCGCCGTACGCTTGGATCGAACGCACCGTGCCGTCGTAGGTTTCGCCAACCTCGGGCGTGGCGGCAATGCCGCGGATGCGGCTTACCGCAGCGGCCATGTCGTTGGCGTTCGAGGTGTAGATGTACACGTGGCCTTTCTCGTCCTTCTCCTCAATGGTGATGGTCGCGTTGGTATCCTTCTGGATCTGCTGCACCACTTTGCCACCCGGGCCGATGATGGCACCGATGTACTCCTTGTCAACCAAAATCTTGGTCGAACGCGGGGTATGCGGCTTCATGTCTTCGGCCGGCGCGCTGATGGTCTTGGCCATTTCACCTAGGATGTGCAGGCGGCCTTCGCGGGCTTGGTGCAGCGCCTTGGTGAGAATTTCGTTCGACAAGCCCTGGATTTTGATGTCCATCTGGCAAGCCACGATGCCCTTTTCGGTACCGGTAACTTTGAAGTCCATGTCGCCTAGGTGGTCTTCGTCGCCCAGGATGTCGGACAGCACCGCGTACTCGCCGGTTTCCTTGTCCTGAACCAAGCCCATAGCAATGCCCGAAACGGCGGCCTTCAGCTTAATGCCAGCGTCCATCAAGGCCATCGACGAGGCACAAACCGTAGCCATCGACGACGAGCCGTTCGACTCCAGAATGTCCGACACCACGCGGATGGTGTAGGGGTTTTCTTCTTCCGAAGGCAACACTTTCTTGATCGAGCGCATGGCCAGGTTGCCGTGGCCTACCTCGCGGCGGCCGGGGCCGCGGTTCGGCTTCACTTCGCCGGTCGAGAAGGCCGGGAAGTTGTAGTGCAGCATAAACTTGTTGTAACCCGACACCATGGCCGAGTCCACAATCTGCTCGTCGAGCTTGGTACCTAGGGCTACCGAAGTAAGCGACTGGGTTTCGCCGCGCGTAAACAGGGCCGAACCGTGCGCACCGGGCAAGTAGTTTACCTCGCTCCAGATCGGGCGAATTTCCGTCAGCTGACGACCGTCGAGGCGCGTACGCTCCTTGATCATCATGTCGCGGATGGCCTTCTTCTCGGCCGAGCCGTAGTAGCGGCCGAACATTTTCATGTCCAGCTCGGGGTTTTCGGCTTGCAGCTCTTCCACCAAAGCCTTGCGGATGGCCCCAAAACCTTCCTTGCGGCCGGCTTTGCTGGTGTTGCCCGACTTGGCAACTTCGTAGGCTTTCTGGTAAACAGCCTCCGTAATGCGCTGCTTCAGCTCGTCGTTTTCGTCGTACTTGGGGTACTCGCGCTTCACGTGGGATTTCTCCACGGCGGCGCTCAGCTCCTGCTGCACCCGAACTTGCTCTTTAATGGCCTCGTGGGCGAAGGCAATGGCCTCAACCATTTCTTCCTCGCTCACTTCGTCCATTTCGCCTTCTACCATGGCCACCGAGTCGATGGTAGCACCCACGATCAGGTCGATGTCGGCACGCTCGATGTCCGAAGTCTTGGGGTTGATTTGCAGTTGGCCGTCGATGCGAGCTACGCGAACCTCCGAGATGGGGCCGGCGAAGGGAATGTCCGATACCGATAGCGCAGCCGAGGCAGCCAAAGCGGCCAACGCATCGGGCTGTACGTCCTTATCGGCCGAAATCAACGAAATCATCACCTGCACCTCGTAGTGATAGTCCTTGGGGAACATCGGGCGCAGAATTCGGTCGACGAGGCGCGATACCAGCACTTCGTAATCCGACAGGCGGCCTTCGCGGCGCTGGAACGAACCAGGGATTTTGCCGGCACCGCCGAATTTCTCCTGGTAGTCCACCGACAGCGGCAGGAAGTCAACGCCTTCGCGCTGCGAGGGCTGCGAGACCACCGTGGCGAGCAGCATGGCGTCGCCGAGGCGAACCACGACAGCACCGTCGGCGAATTTGGCCAGCTTGCCGGTTTCGATAGAAATCTGCCGGCCATCCGGCAGCGTGATGTGTTTGGTAACCGCGTTGTAAGGAGGCATTCCTTCAGGGTAGCTTTTGATGATTGACAGCTTGGGGCAGCGAAACCAGACCTGCGCGCAGGTCTGGAAATTCCGGCTCTGTTGTAAAAGAACGCGCCCGGCCAACAAGGTGTGCCGGGCAGCGCAAAAAAAGTAGGGAACCCGGCCGGCGGGCTCCCTACTTTCCTGGAGTGGGTTACTTACGGATGCCCAACTCCTTGATGATGGCGCGGTAGCGGTTGATTTCGCGGTTCTGGAGGTAGTTCAGAAGGCGACGGCGCTTACCTACCAGCTTGAGCAGGCCCAGACGGGTCGAGAAGTCTTTCTTGTTGACTTTGAGGTGCTCCGTCAGGTGGTTGATGCGGGTGGTGAACAGCGCAATTTGCGATTCGGCCGAACCGGTGTCGTTTTTCGACTTGGCAACGCCGTGCTGTTCGAAGATAGCCTGCTTGGCTTCGGTAGTGAGTTTCATCTGCAGATAGGGAGAAAGCCCCGTCTTGGATTAAGATGTGTGGAAATAAGAAAAACGCGGGCTACACAGCCTAGCGTGGCCGCAAAGGTAAACAAAAAACCGAAGCAGCCCAACCCCGCGGCCGATCAGCCGGCCACCGGCTCGGTGCGCTTGCCAAACCAACGGGGCAGGCGGCGCGACAAGCGGTACCAAAAATCCACTTCGAACAAGCTAGAGTCGCGACGGGCTTGGTACAAAAAGAACAAGCCGGCCGGCAGCAATACGCAATTGGCCATCCACATGCCCAGGCCCACGGGCATCACCGATTCGCGCCCGTATTTCTCGCCGATAATGGACACGACGTAAAACACGATAAAGAACAGAATCGAGACGAGGACCGGCACCCCCAGTCCGCCTTTTTTGATGATGGCACCTAGGGGCGCTCCAATCAGGAACATCACCAGAATAGCCACCGACTGGGTGTACTTGCGAAACACCTCAATGCGGTAGTTGGCGGCCTCGCGGGCGGTGCTGCCTAAGCGCTCGGCGTAACTGCCCACAAACGAACGCGTGTTGCGGGCGCGGTTGGCGGCGTTTTGCACCATGTGCGCCGTAAGCGCAGGCAGTGGTTTGGTGGGGAGCTGCAGTTTTTTCAACCGCTTATCCAGGGCTTGGCCGGTGGTGTCGAAGCGTTCGTACAGAAAATACGGATTGACTTGCCCCGCCACTTGCTTACGCTCGCGGTGCAGCTGCCGGTGCAGCGAATCGACGAAGCCCTGCAGTTGCGGAATCGTCAGCATGATCTTGTTTTCCTTGAACAGGTCTTCCTTGGTGCGGTCGAGGCTGAACGAGGCCAGCGAGAAAATGATGTCGGTGCGGTCGAAGCGCTGCTGCACGAAACCGGCCCCGGTACGGTCGCGGGCCGTGGGTTGCTCCACGTACTTGCGCCCGTGGAAAAGCTCCAGCCCTAGGTACTGCCCGTTGTAGCGGGTGGCCATGCGCCCCGAGTCGGCCAGCATCATGGCCACATTGCCGGTGTTGCCGCTGTGGTCGTAAATCATCACGCCGTAGAGCTTCTCCCCATTTTCGCCGCCTTTGCGGTTTACCTTGATGGTGAAGCCCGGAATACCGCTGTAAAAAACGCCCTCCCGAATATCCAAAGCGAGCTTTTGTTGCCGCACGTCCCACAGCAGGCTATAGGCTTTCAGGTTCGCTTTGGGCACAATGGTGTTGTTAAACCAAAACGCAAAACCCGCCAGCAGCGCGCTAAAAAGCATCACGGGCCGCAGGATACGCACCAACGACACGCCCGAGGTTTTGATGGCCGTTAGTTCGTGGTGCTCCCCTAGGTTGCCGTAGGTCATCAGCGACGAGAGCAACACCGCCAATGGCAGCGAAATGGGCACAATCAGCACGCTGAAGTACATCAGCAGCTGCAGGATAACGCCCGTGCCCAAATCCTTCCCGACGAGGTCGTCGAGATATTTCATCATGGTTTGGGTGAGGAACACAAACTCCACTACCGCAAACGTGAGCAAGAAAGGCCCAATAAAGGCCCGCAAAATCAGCTTATCAAGTTTCTTCATGCGCCAGAGTAGGCCGTTTAGGCACCCAACGCCCAAACGGCGGCAAAGGTATGCCGTGCCAGCTCCGCAACCTTCGGGCCAGCAAAAAAGGAGCAAGTGCCGCCCGATTGGGGGCGGCTCCTCTCCGAGTTTGCCAACAATCGTAATGTAGTTTTA
Source organism: Hymenobacter oligotrophus (assembly GCF_003574965.1). Lineage (NCBI taxonomy): Bacteria > Pseudomonadati > Bacteroidota > Cytophagia > Cytophagales > Hymenobacteraceae > Hymenobacter > Hymenobacter oligotrophus. Next base: position 1,094,445 of record NZ_CP032317.1, read on the forward strand.
GCTCATCCGCCTACCAATTCGCGCAGGTTCTGCACGAGGTTGTCCCACATTTCCTGCAGTTCGATGTCGTCGGTTTCTTCCGAGTAGTCCACAATGCGCAGGTAGATTTCCTGGGTTAGCTCCGACGACTCGATCATAAAGTCGAGGTAGTTCGCGTCGGGCATGTGGCCGCGGTCGGGCGTCAGGAATACGTAGCGTACCGAGCGGTTGGTGCGCTGCGAGGTTAGCTCGGCCAAGTGGTGCTGGTTGTCCCACACGAAGTCGAACGTGTGTTGGTTAAGCATAATCACGTCCTGGCAAAACCACTGCCGCAGGCCCGAGGCCGAGGCCAGATACGGGTAAAGGATTTTGGGCGACGCGTTGATGGGGTACTCCTGTACGAAGCGGTGTTTAGAGCGAATGGCGGAGAGAGGCATAGATAATTGCAGAAACCAACAAAAATTATCGCCGCTGGCTTTCAGCCACATTGACGGCTGGCGGCAAGATACACGTAGTTTTTTTCCGTCAAAGGTTGCACTGCGTTAAATCTTCGGTTTACCTTTGCGCCACTAAACCACGGCGGGGTAGCTCAGTTGGTTAGAGCACAGGATTCATAACCCTGAGGCCACGAGTTCAAATCTCGTCCCCGCTACAATGCAAAACCGCCCTTCGGCAACGAAGGGCGGTTTTTTGTTTTCGGCTATGTCGTGCTTATATACTGCCCGAACGAGCGGTACCCACTACCATCTAGGCGTGTGCCCTACCCCAGGCAAGCTAGGCCCGTGACTTAGGACCTGTGGAGCGAGGCCTAAGAGGCACGGCTTCGCTGAGACGAAACCCCACAGCCGTTACTAGCAAAGCCACCTCTCCACCCTACCACCGCGACCAAAAAGCCCCAAACGAACAACGCCCAGCTGCAGGAGCTGGGCGTTGTTGCTAGGCAGAAAAAGCAAAGCTTACGCTTTTACTTTCTCGATGATGGATTTGAAAGCCTCGGGGTGGTTCAGGGCGAGGTCGGCCAGAACTTTGCGGTTCAGGTCGATGCCGGCCTTCTTAAGGCCGCCCATGAACTGTGAGTACGACAAACCGTACTGACGGGCGCCGGCGTTGATACGCTGGATCCAGAGGGCACGGAATTCGCGCTTCTTAACCTTACGGTCGCGGTACGCATACAGCAGACCTTTTTCAACGGCGTTTTTAGCTACCGTCCATACATTCTTGCGACGGCCGAAGTAACCTTTGGCCAGGCGCATTACCTTTTTGCGACGGTGGCGCGAGGCCACGTTATTGACGCTTCTTGGCATAACCTACTTGTTTTTGGCGGCCGGTGCCTGCTTACTAGTTAAGCGGCTTGGCTAATGACCGGACGCCGGGTTAAAAAATGATTTCAGCGGGAGACGAATCCGCCGCTTAGAGAACCAGCATGTCCTTTACGCGCGACATATCAGCCGAGCTTACCAGGGTCACGTGGGTCAGGTTGCGCTTGCGCTTGGTGCTCTTCTTGGTCAGAATGTGCGACTTGTACGCGTGCTTACGCTTTACTTTGCCCGTGCCGGTCAGCGAGAAACGCTTCTTGGCGCCGGACTTAGTTTTCATCTTCGGCATTGTGAAACAGTTAAGAAGTAAAACAACAACGGCGGCCGGCTGCCTAGGGCCGGCTCGCCTGAAAGTCAATAGCGGCTCACGCCGCGGGGTAGCTCAGGTTATTCAGCAGCCTCGTTGGTAGCCGGTGCTTTTGCTTCCTTGCCTCCCTCTTTGGGAGCTGCAGGCTTAGCAGCAGTGGCAACAGGTTTAACAGCGGCCACTTTGGGGGCTAGGTACAGAAACATGCGTTTGCCCTCCAGCTTGGGTAGTTGCTCTACTTTGGCTAGGTCCTCAAGGGCCTGCGCAAACTTAAGCAGCAAAATTTCGCCGCGTTCTTTGAAGACGATAGAGCGGCCCACAAAGTGTACGTACGCTTTGATTTTGGCACCCTCGCGCAAAAACTCTTGCGCGTGCTTCAGCTTAAAGGCAAAGTCGTGGTCGTCGGTGTTGGGTCCGAAACGAATCTCCTTCACCACCACCTTCGTCTGCTTGGCCTTCATCTCGCGGGTGCGCTTCTTCTGCTCGTACTTAAATTTCGAGTAGTCGATAACGCGGCATACAGGCGGAACAGCCGTAGGAGAAATCTCCACGAGGTCCAGACCTTGTTGCTCGGCGATTCGGCGGGCTTGGTCGGTGGAATAAATGCCCTGCTCCACGTTTTCGCCTACCAGGCGTACTTCGCGGGCCGTAATCTTGTTATTGATTTTGAACGGCTCCTCCACTTGGCGCGGAGGGAGGCGGCGGTTGGGGGTTCTGATACGATTATCTGTTTAGGTGAAACGAGATCGGCCAAACAACTGGATAGTGCCTGCGTGGCAGCTGAGCCAACTATTTGAGCGGGCGAATATCCGGCAATTTTCCGGAACGACAAAATTCAGCCCGTCGGAAACGCTGTTTCCGACGGGCTGCGCAGGTTTGGTTGCCTGCAGGGTATCAAACGGCTAGTGCGCGGCTACGGTTCCGCGGCCGTTCATCAATTCCTCTACCTGCTCCTGAAAGTTGCGCACAAACGCCTCGATCGGCATGGAGCCTAGGTCGCCTTCGCCGTGGCGGCGCACCGACACGATGCCGTTGTCGGCTTCTTTCTCGCCCACTACCAACAGGTACGGTACCTTTTGCATCTCCGCATCGCGGATTTTGCGGCCGATGCGCTCGTCGCGCTCGTCGACGGTGCCCCGCAAATCGGCCTGCTGCAGCTGCTCCTGCACGCGGCGGGCGTACTCGTGGTATTTGTCCGAAATCGGAAGTACGATGAACTGCTCCGGCGCGAGCCACAGCGGGAAGTTGCCGGCGCAGTGCTCAATCAGCACGGCCACGAAACGCTCCAGCGAGCCAAACGGCGCGCGGTGAATCATGACGGGGCGCTGGCGCGAATTATCAGGCGCCACGTACTCCAGATCGAAACGCTCGGGCAGGTTGTAGTCTACCTGAATCGTGCCGAGCTGCCATTTGCGACCTAGGGCATCGCGCACCATGAAGTCGAGCTTGGGACCGTAGAACGCGGCCTCGCCGAGCTCGGTAACGGTGCGCAAGCCGCGCTCTTGCGCTGCCTCCTGAATAGCTGATTCGGCAGCCGCCCAGTTCTCGTCGGTACCGATGTATTTCTGCTTGTTAGCCGGGTCGCGGAGCGAAATCTGGGCCGTGTAATCTTCAAAGCCCAGCGCCCGGAACACGTAGAGCACCAAGTCGATAACCTTGATGAACTCCTCTTTTACTTGATCCTGACGGCAGAAGATGTGGGCGTCGTCTTGGGTAAAGCCACGTACGCGGGTTAGGCCATGCAGCTCGCCCGATTGCTCGTAGCGGTACACCGTGCCAAACTCGGCCAGGCGCAGCGGCAAGTCGCGGTACGAGCGCGGCTTGGTTTTGTAAATCTCGCAGTGGTGCGGGCAGTTCATGGGCTTGAGGAAGAACTCCTCGCCCGGGTTCGGCGTCTTGATCGGCTGAAACGAATCGGCGCCGTACTTCTCGTAGTGGCCCGAGGTAACGTACAGTTCCTTGGCACCGATGTGCGGGGTAACCACGGGCAAATAACCCGCTTTCACTTGCGCCCGGCGCATAAATTGCTCCAACCGCTCGCGCAGAGCCGTGCCTTTGGGCAACCACAAGGGCAAACCCGCTCCTACCCGCTCCGAGAAAGCAAATAACTCGAGTTCCTTGCCCAGCTTGCGGTGGTCGCGCTTGCGCGCTTCCTCCAGCTTGTGCAGGTACTCCTTCAGTTCCTTGTCTTTGGGAAAGGTGATGGCATAGATGCGGGTAAGCTGCTTGTTCTTCTCGTCGCCGCGCCAGTAAGCGCCCGCTACGTTCAGGACTTTCGCAGCTTTGATGTTGGCAGTATCGGGCAGGTGCGGCCCACGGCACAAATCCGTGAAATTGCCTTGCTGGTAGAAAGTAATGCTACCGTCTTCCAGGCCTTCAAGCAGGTCGAGCTTATACGGGTCGCCTTTTTCCTGAAAGTAGGCAATGGCATCGGCTTTGCTTACCTCGCGGCGCTCGTAACGGCTTTTGTTTTTGGCGAGTTCGAGCATTTTCTGCTCGATTTTGGCGTAGTCATCGGGCGAGATACTACGGCCTTCGCCAAGGTCCACGTCGTAGTAAAATCCGTTTTCGATGGGCGGTCCGATGCCGAATTTTACGCCCGGGTACAAAGCCTCCAGCGCCTCGGCCAGCAAGTGAGCTGAGGAGTGCCAGAATGTATTTTTCCCCGCTTCGTCATTCCACGTGAGAATTTCAAGCGTGGCAGAGTCGTTGATGGGGCGGTGCAGGTCACGGACTTCGCCGTTGACACGCACGGCCAAGGCGTTGCGGGCCAGGCCTTCGCTGATGCTGGCGGCTACATCGTAGCCGCTCGCACCAGCTTCGAACTGGCGCACGGAACCGTCGGGGAGCGTGATGTTGATCATAAACGTGCAATAACAGCAGTAGCCCGCAAGTTAGCAGCTTCGCGGGCAGAAAACACGTTTGCGACCAAAACGCGCTTTGCAGGCGCTCTTTGGGCGCTACCGCGGAGTGAGCAAGGCAGGCGCCCGCGAAGGCAAACTATCAAAACTGAGGGCGGGCGCTACGGGCGCGCGGCGCGGCAAAGGGGGCGCGCCGTATACCTCCTTCAAAGAGTCGAGCACGGGCTGCGGCAACCGCTGACCCACTTTCCAGACTTTGAAGGTGTAGTGCTTATCGCCAGGAAATTGCTTGACCAACTCCCGGTAAGCCACCCAGGCTTGTTGCGTCTGGCCTGCCCATTCGTAGCTCTCGGCCAGCATTTGGCCAATGTTGGGCAAGTATTGGCTGCGCCGCCGGGCGCGGCGCAAATGCGGTATGGCTTTGGCGTGCTGCTTGGCCTTGTAGTAATAAAGACCTAGGCGGTAGTCGGCGCGGTATAGGGCCGTATCGAGCCTGATTGCTCGGGCGTACTGCCGGGCCGCGCTGTCGGGCAAAGCCGTCAGGTCGAACACCCGGCCGCGGTCGTACCACAACGGCGCGTATTGCCTGTCAACGTGCAAGCCTCGCTCGACCAACGGAGCGGCCTGCGCCGGTTGGCGGTTGGCGTTCAGCAGGTAAGCCAATTGGTGCAGCACTTCGGGTTGCCTAGGTACCCGGGCGGCGCTTGCGCGTAGGTAGTCGAGGGCCTGCACGGTATCGCGCAATGCAGCGTACACCAACCCTTTGTAAAACAGCGCCGATGCATTGTCGGGTTGCTCGCGCAGCACCCGGTCGAGGTAGTCGAGCGAGGTATCGTAGCGGCGGGCGGCCAAGTGGGCTTCGGCCAGCAGCAAGTGCAAATCGGGCGGGTTGTAGCCGCGCTTTTGCGCATCGGCCGCGGCGGCCACAGCCGCTTGCAATTGCCCTTTGGTACGCAAGGCGCGGGCCTTAATCAAGTAAAACTCGCCCGGTGCATCGTCGAGTTCGATGGCGTAATTGATGTCCTGAACGGCGGCATCGGTTTTGCCCGCAGCCAAGTGAAAGCTGGCGCGGCGGGCGTAGAGCACGGGGTTGCGCGGTTGTTTGGCAATGGCGCCGTTAAGTTCGGCTGCCTGCACATCGGGCCCGCTCCGAACGGTTCTGAGGTCGACCATGCGCTCGGTTTGCGAGCGGGGTTCTCCCTCGCCGCAGGCCAGCAGCAACGGCCCAAGTGCCCAAGGCAATAATAAACGGTATACGCGCAGCACTACAGCTCAGGTGAGAGAAACCCAAAGGTACGGCTTGCGCGGTTTGCTCGCTACGGGCAAGGACCGCCTAGGTCGGCAACCTACAGGCAGACCGGGCTACTCGCCCACCGAAGCGGTGGTTTGCTCGCTGGCCTGCAGCAAAGCCTGCAACACTTGCGCATCGCGCTGGTATACATCTGGCAGGGTACGGATTTCGGCACTGTCGTCGGCGTGGCAGGTTAAGTACCGGATATAGATGGGCATGGGGTTGCGCAACGGAAAGTACTTGCTGTAACCGCCGTACACGCTGTCCCACATACGCTCTATTTGCCGCTGGGCCCCGGCGCCGTAATCGCGCCGGAGCAGAAACGCCGCCAACTGAAACGGTTTTTCGAGCCGAATGCAGCCGTGGCTGAGGGCCCGCCGCGGCGCGTTAAACAGCTTGCGGGCGGGGGTGTCGTGCACAAAAATATCGTGGGTGTTAGGGAAACGAAACACCACGTTACCTAGGGCATTGTCGCAACAAGCCGTTTGCCGAATGGTGTAGCGGAAGGTTTCGGGTGTTACCTGCTTCCAGTTGATTTTGTGCGGATTGACTTGCTGCCCTTGCTGGTTGTAGAGTACGTAATTGTTGGCCGCCAAAAAGCCGGGTGCTCGCCGCAACCGGGGCAAAATTTCGTTTAGCGCTATGCTGCGCGGTACTTTCCATTCGGGGGAGGTCTGAAAAAACCGCACGTGGCTGTACACCTCCGGCGTGGGTGTTGGCACGCCGCCTACTATCACCCGATGACTACGCACCACGGCGGGCCCGCGCACAATCTGTAGGGTGTAGGCCGGTATGTTGACCACCAAGTAGGCCGAATCGTTTCGGGGCTCCCAGCGCAAGCGCTCCAGGTTAACTGCCACTTGGTCGCTGATTTTGCGCGCAGCGGCTGTGTCGGTGCGAATCAGTTTTTGCCACGCCCATTGCAGTCGGGCGTAGCTGCGGGTGGTGGGCTGCAAGCGCAACAGTTCCTGCTCAAACTGCGGCGTACGCCGTGCGCGCAATAGCCAAGCCACCCCGTCGAAAACACTGTCGGGCGCGTAGGCCAATGGCTGCAGGGTAACTGGGTGCAAACGGCCCCGGCGCAGGTGCGTGGCTAGTTTCAGCAAACCCGCGGTAAGCTGCAACTCGGCCGCCACACGGCGTTGCAACCGTGCCTCGGGGGTTTTGGCCGCTTGCAGCGAGTCGAGGTTGAGCTCTATTTCGCGGGTTTGATAATCGGCGGGGTTTAGGCCAAATGCTGGCGCCCGGCGCAGTATTTTCAAGCCAGCGGTGGCGGCGGGCAATAGTTCAGACTCAGTAGTCCAAGCGGGCGCAAAGCCTACTTCGGTATAAAAGCGAAGCACTTCGTTATGGAGCACCGCCGGAAGCCCGGCCGCTTTGCCCGATAGCGCATGCCTAATTCGTTCGCTGGTTTCTACGTCGGTTTGGCCCGGCGCCGACGCTGCCACCAACAAGAGCACTGTTACGCCAACGCCCCGCAGCCAAGAAGTAAATATTCGTTGGCTCATAGAGGCCGGGCAGCAGGAAAATTACCCTAACGTGCCTTTCCTAAAATAACGGATGCGAAGACCAGCCGCTAGCTTTAATCAAGATTATTTTATACCTGAATGATATTCAACGCACTGTCATCCCTTCTCCAGCTCATCGAGGAGGCGGCGACACCGGCGGCTCATTTCCAGTTCTTCGCTCGTCATGGGTAGCAGCGAGGCGGCCTCGTGCAGCACTTGCATAGCCGGTTCGCGCAGGCCTTGGTTGGAGTACACGCGGGCCAAATCGTAGCAGTACTGAATGCGGCATGGATCGAGGGCACGGGCCTGGCGCAGCGCATCCATGGCTTTGGTATTGGAGGCGCCGGCGGGCGAACCACCCAAAAACACCCGGTAGTAAGCCCGCTCAATGGGATTGAGGTGAGCCACGCGGTAGTTCCAGCGGCCGAGCACCTGCCACGCATCCGAGAGTTCGGGGCTATACTCCACGGCCCGGTACACGTAGGGCTTCATGCTCTTGTACAAGCTTAGTCGGTACCGCGCACTCTGGATAGTGGCCTGTTGCGCCAACGACAACGCCACGGCGTAATTGGCTTCGCCGCCCTTGGGGTTCACGGCGTAGGCCCGGTCGGCGTACTGGCGGGCGGCGGTGTAATAATTGCCGCGGCGGCTTTCGTCGGTGTAGCGGCTGCCAATGCGGGCACTTAGCACCGCCGCTTGCCACAGGGCCTCGTAGTTGCGCGGAAACGCACTCAAAATATGCTCGTAGCGCGTAAGAGCGGCCGTTTCGCGGTATTGCTGTTGCAGCGCGCGGGCTTCCGAAAGCAAGGCCGGCACATCAAGCGCAGAAGGCGGTTCGGATTTAACGGGGTCGCCGGCGCGTACAGGCGCTTTTGCGCACAAACAAGCGCCTCCAATAAGCAGGAGGTGCGGCAGTGCGGCGAAGCGGCAAATAAACTTCCGGGGCATGAGCAGCTCGGTGCTTGTAAGCGAGGGTTGAGTAAGATACGCAAAAGGCGTTTGAAAAGCTGCACAACAGCCCGGCCCGGCTAAGCACCCCCTGGTTGTAGGGCTGCCGCCGGGCCGGGCTTTATCATGGATAAGAGTGCTGCCTAGGTTCCGAACAAGGTCATCTGCGATTTGGGCTTGCGCTGCAGCAACGCCTGCGCCCGCTCTACTTCCTCCACCGAAATTTCAACCGGCCCTAGGTCTTCGGGCAAGGGTTCTTCCTCGGCAACCGGGGCGGCAGTGTTCGGACGCGGAATCGTGGCCGGTCCTTTCTTTTTCACCTGCTGCTTGCGCTCGGGCTCGGGGCCTTCGTCGGTGAGCAGCTCTACCGAAAGCACCTTGAAGTAGTTGAGCTTGTTGCCCATGGCCTTCCAGCCTTTCACGTCAATGAACTCGTGCAGGTGGATGCGTTCGGCAAGCTTCTCCCCTTTCTTTTCCTTCTGGACTTTCAGCTCGATTTCGGGCACCACGCCGCAAGTGGCGCACACCAGCTGCGAGCCTTTGGTTTCCGGAATAAACAGGAAACGCTTGCCCACGGTGCTCGTTTCGATGCGGAAGCGCTTGACGTAATGCAGCTTGGATTCACCCTCGATGTACACCGCGTTGATGACGGTATCGGCCTCGAACTTGCGGAGCAACACCATGTTACGCAGGTCGAAGTGGATGGCCGGGTCGGGCAAGGTCAGCTCGTACGAACCGTCTTTGTACACGGCCAGCACGGTTTCGTCGGTGTCGAAGGTGCCCAGGAAACGGCCGTGCCCGCCGGTGTTGAGGCGGCCCACTACCTCGTCGAAGAACACCTCGCGGCCACCTAGGGTCGAGTCGCCCCTCGATTTCTGCGTGATCTTTTTCACGGGCTGCTTCGTCACGATGTTGCCCATCGAGCCTTTGCCCTTGATGGCCAGCTCGGCAAAATCAAAGTCGAACTGCTTTACGCGGGCCGGGGCTTTGTCGGAGAGCTGCACCGCCACAATCTCCGACTCCGAGTTGGGGTTGGCCGTGAGGTACAGCACTTTCGAGCCTTTGCCGCCCTTGGTCAGGTCGTAGGCTTTGTCGCGCGTGATGCCGGTTACCAGAAAGCGCTTGGCGTAGCTAATGCCCGACGGCCCGTCCTGGTAAATCATGTTGTACACCAGGCGGTCGTCGTTTTTGTTGTAGATGCCCACGTGCAGCACGTCCTTCCCAACAAAGGTCTTTTCGGCAATCTTGGTCACTACAAACGTGCCGTCGCGCTTGATGGCGATGATGTCGTCGAGGTCGGAGCAGTCGCACACGTGCTCTACCGCCTCATCCTTTTTAAGGCCGTAGCCCACAAAGCCGTCCTGTCGATTTACGTACAGCTTTTGGTTGGCCACAGCTACCTTTTGGGCGGTTACCACATCAAAGGTGCGCAGCTCGGTTTTCCGCTCGCGCCCCTCGCCGTACTTCTTCAGCAGCCCCTCGAAATACCGAATGGCGTAGCGCGTGAGGTTGGCCAGGTTGTCGGCTACCTCGGCCAGCTCCGTTTCCAGCTTCTGAATGTACTCATCGGCCTTAAAACCATCGAACTTCGAGATGCGCTTGATGCGGATTTCGGTTAGGCGCGTGAGGTCGTCGTCCGTGATGGGGCGGCGCAGCACCACGCGCGTGTCGTTGGCTTTTTCCTTTTCGCCCGCAATGCGCACGTATTTCTTCAGGCCCGCATCAATGGTCTGCAGAATTTCTTCCCAGGTTTCGCACTCCTCGATTTTGCGGTAGATGCGGTTTTCGATGAAGATTTTTTCGAGCGAGGCACCGTGCCATTTCTCCTGCAGCTCGTCTTGCCGAATTTCCAGCTCGCGCTCGAGCAGGCGCAACGTTTTGTGGGTGCTCAGGCGCAGCATGTCCTCCACCGACACAAAGCGGGGCTTGTCGTCGATGATGACGCAGGTGTTCGGCGAAATGGAAATTTCGCAGTCGGTGAAGGCGTACAGCGCGTCCATCGTGAGGTCGGGCGACACGCCGGCGGGCAAGTGCACCTGAATTTCCACGTTGGCCGCCGTGTTGTCGACCACCTTTTTGATCTTGATCTTGTTGGCTTCCGAAGCCTTCACGATGCTCTCCATCACGCCCGTAGTGGTCGTGCCGTAGGGCACGTCGCGGATGATGAGCATGGTTTTATCAACCTTCTCGATGGTGGCGCGCAGGCGCAGCTTGGCCCCGCGCAGGCCGCCGTTGTAGTTGGTAATGTCGCAGAGGCCGCCCGTCGGGAAATCGGGGTACAGCACAATGTCACGGCCCTTGAGCACGTCGATGGAGGCCTTGCACAACTCGCGGAAGTTGTGGGGCATAATCTTGGTGCTCAGGCCCACGGCAATGCCCTCGATGCCTTGCGCCAGCAGCAGCGGAAACTTAACCGGCAGCGTTACCGGCTCGCGCTTGCGCCCGTCGTAGCTGGCTTGCCACTCGGTGGTGTCGGGGTTGAACACGACATCGAGCGCAAACTTGCTCAGGCGCGCCTCGATGTAACGCGGCGCGGCGGCGCCGTCGCCGGTACGCACGTCGCCCCAGTTGCCTTGCGTTTCAATCAGCAGCTCCTTTTGCCCTAGGTTCACGATGGCGTCGCCGATGGAGGCATCGCCGTGCGGGTGGTACTGCATGGTTTGCCCGATGACGTTGGCAACTTTGTTGAAGCGGCCGTCGTCCATCTCTTTCATGGCGTGCATGATGCGGCGCTGCACGGGCTTTAGCCCGTCTTCGATGGCCGGCACGGCGCGTTCCAGAATTACATAGGAGGCGTAATCCAGAAACCAGTTCTGGTACATGCCGCCGATGCTGCTGATGTCGTGCACGGTTTCGCCCGGCGTAAAGTCGGCGTCGCCGAAGGCAGGTGCCTCTTCGTCCTCGGCTGGGGTTTCACCTAGGGCTTGCGGTTGCTCGTCGCCGTCGGGCGCGGCGGCATCGGTTGTCGCTTCTTCGGCGCTGGCCGACGGCTGAGCCGTTTCGGCGGCGTCGGAATCAAAATCGATGGTGTCGCCGGCGCCAAACAACTCGGCGGAGGACTGGCCGTTCTGGTTCAGGTCGTCGGCGGCGGGGATGTGGTTGTCGTCAGACACTCGCGGGGGTGGCGTAGGCCACGTTATGTTCTTGTACCTCTCTTTGGTGGCAAACCCGCCACCAAAGGCTTGTTAAAACAACGCCTCGACTGGTTTGGTGCGAAGGCGCGACACGTAAAACTAAATCATCGGCGAAAGCAAAAGCTACGAATAAAACAGAAAGGTGCCGCTGGCTCAGCCGGAGGTTTTGCACAACACAAACGGTACCGGTTGAGGGCCAGCCGGCCGTGAGCGGAGTTCAAAATTACCGGTTGCTACCCAGCGCACAACTATTTGCAAGCGCCTTGGGAGCAATAAAGTTCCTAAATTATTTAGCAATTTTCAACCCGAAAAGCTGTTTTATTTGCTACCAAAGCCATAATTAACAGCATTCAAAGCCAGCCACACAACCAATTTGGTTAGCATATTGAGCGCCGAATACAATAGATTTGGGATAAAGCAGCTCATACTAACAAGCGCTTGGACTCGGCAAGCATTCGGGAAGACAAGCCAACGCGGGAAAAGTGCAAAAACGTTTGCCCGCTACTCAAACCAATACACCGCAAATTGCGTGCATTTACCGGGGCTGCTTTTTACCTCTATGTGGCCGCCGCGCGAGTGCACAATGCGCTGCAGCAAGTACAGCCCCACTCCCGCCCCGGCAATGTGCGGGTGCTGCCGATCGAACACCTGAAACGTACCGTCTTCGGATTGTTTGGCACTCATTCCTAAGCCGTTGTCTTCGACGCGCAAAAACGGAACGCCGCTTTCGGAAAGCCCACTGCTCAGCCGGATTACCGGCGTCCGTTCGGGGCTGGTAAACTTGAGGGCGTTGCTGATAAGGTTGTGCAGCACGCTGCGCAGGTTGGCGCGGCCGTAGAGCAGCGTTGGCGCCGTATCGAAATCGAGGTGAATGTCGGCGTTGGTGTCGAGTACTTGCGCCCTCAGGCCCAGCAACACCTCCTCGGTAACGTGGTGCAGATCGAGCAGTTCGGCGGGGGCCGCCAATTGGCGCTGCTCCTGCACGGTGGCGGCCAACTCCTGCAACGTAACCTCGAGCTGACCTAGGGCTTCGTCGAGCATCCCCAGCATCAGCGCCGCTTCTTCGTCTTGGAAAGTGGCCGTGCGCCGAAGTTCCTCAAACAAGCCGCGCAGGTTGTGCAGAGGCTGTTTTAAATCGTGCGAGGCCGTGTACACAAACGTGTCCAGGTCGCGGTTGGTGCGGGCCAGCTCGTCGTACTGGGCTTGCAGCACCTCGCGCAGCTGGTGCTGGTCGTCGACGTCGGTGCAGGTGCCAAACCAACGGGGGCCACGCTCGTCGGAAAGTTGCCGCGCCCGGATGATGTGCCAGCGGTATTGCCCGTCGTGGCGGCGCATGCGGTACAGGCCTTCGTAATCCTGCCCGGTGGCCACGCACTGCACCCAGCGCCGGGCAGCTCCGGCCTGCTCGCTGGGCTCCAACAAGGCAACCCAAGCGGTGGGCCCTAGGTCGGCGGAAGAGAGGCCGGTGTACTCGGCGGTGTGCTGGTTGTAGTAGTCGGTGAAGCCGTTGGCATCGGCTGTCCAAATCAGCTGCGGAATGCTGTCGGCCAGAAAGCGCAGCTCGGCCTCGCCGCGGCGCAGCACATCGGCCAGTTCGCGTTGGTCGTGCACTTCGGTAACGGCCCCGTGCCAGAACACGGGCTTATCGGGGGCGTGCAGCTCGGGCAAGGCGCGGCTGAGTACCCAACGGTACTGGCCGTCGTGGCGGCGCAGGCGGTACTCGTAGCTCCAGCCCACGCCGGCTTTGCGCGCCGCATCAGCTTGGTACATCACGCGCAGGCGGTCGTCGGGGTGCACAAGCAACAGCCATACGATGTTCAGATCGGCGGTAGTAGGCTGGCCCGTAAAGTAGTACCACTGCGGGCTAACATACTCGTAGGCACCGGCGGCATCCACCGTGAAGATAATTTGCGGAGCCGTTTCGGTGAGCACGCGCAGGCGAGCATCGAGGCGGCGGGTTTCGCGTGCCAATTCGTGGGCGCGCTGCTGGGCGGCGGCTTGCTCGGTTACTTCGGTAGCAAAGATCAACAGGCCCTGCACGCCCGCGTGGTCGTCCTTCAGGGGTTCCAGCGCAATGTCGAAGTAGCGCGTGGTGGCCTGCTCGGTGGCCGAGGCCGGCAACTGCAAGCCGTGGGATTTGGCCACGTAGGGCACGCCGGTGCTATACACCTGCTGCATCACCTGCACCAGATCGGGCGTCAGCACGTGGGTTTGCTCCACCAAGGCCAAGGGCGAGTCGGCAGACACGCCGCCGAGCAACGCCTGCATGGCCTCGTTCACGAACCCAAACTTCAGTTCGGGACCAAGCAGCGTGGCAATGCCGGCGGGTACGTGTTTAAGGATATGCTGAAGTTGCTGCTCGTGCATGGTGCGCGAAAGCTTTGTGGCTATTGATAAAGTCGATTGGCGCACCCGTAACCCTAGGCCCCCAGGCAAGCCCCGGGGTGTGGGCACCTAGGGCGTGGGCAACTAGGCTTGTTGGCCGCTGCCGGAGTCATCCACAACCGGCGACGCGGGGGCGTTGTTGCCGAATACCGCTTGGCGCACCAGGTCCAGAATCAGTGCGTCGGCAATGGACAAGTTCTCCGGCGACTCGGGCAACCCATCGGGCAGCAGATAACCCGTTAGCTCGTCAAAAGCCTGGGGTTCGATTGCATGAAACGCCATCGACCAACCCGCAAAGCTGCGCGCGTCTATAGTTTTGTCGGCCAGTTTTTGCACGTGCGAATGCCTTCCGTCGCGCGAAATGCGCTCGTACAGCGGGTCTAATTGCTCAGGTTCGCCTTCAATCAGCTGGGCGATGTTGCCGTGGCTGTAAAACAGCACCCCGGTAACATCCAGGCGAGCGTTGTCGCGGCGGCATTGCTCGAGCAGCTCGTGCAAGTCCTTGTCCGAAAGCGGACGCACGGCCCGGCTCATGTAGATAATGTGATTCATGCGGCAGGTGGCGCCGACCGGCCCTAGGTAGGCCAGGCCAAGCAGCCAGGCGGGCAGCAGCCCAAGTGGGTGTGGTGTGCTTGCAAGATACAGCGCCGCGGCAACAACGGGCCGGCGCGCCCTCGGCGGGCTCTAGGCGCTAAAGCGCGCAAAGCCCCGGACCAGCGGCCCGGGGCTTTGCCGAATGTGGTGGCGTGCTGGCTAGGCCACCTCGGCCTCCAGCACGGTTTCTTCGGGCAGCGGCGCGTCGCCGGCTACCAGGTCTTTTTCCATGCGCAGGTTGTCGATGATGAAGAGCTGGCGGTCGGGCGTGTTTTTGCCCATGTAGTACGTCAGCAGCTTCTGAATCGAGCGGTCCGATTGCAGAATGACGGGCTCGAGGCGGATGTTGTCGCCGATGAACTTGCCGAACTCGTCGGGCGAAATTTCACCTAGGCCTTTAAAGCGCGTGATTTCGGGGTTGCGGCCCAGCTTACGAATGGCCGCCTGCTTTTCGCGCTCGTCGTAGCAGTAAATCGTTTGCTTTTTGTTGCGCACCCGGAACAGCGGCGTTTCCAGGATGTACACGTGGCCGTTGCGCACCAAATCGGGGAAAAACTGCAGGAAGAAGGTGAGCAGCAACAGCCGGATGTGCATGCCGTCCACGTCGGCGTCGGTGGCAATTACCACGCGGTTGTAGCGCAGGCCCTCGAGGCCTTCCTCGATGTTGAGCGCGTGCTGCAGCAGGTTGAGCTCCTCGTTTTCGTATACGATTTTCTTCTTCATCCCGAAGCAGTTCAGCGGCTTGCCGCGCAAGCTGAACACGGCCTCCAGCTCCACGTTGCGGCTCTTGGTAATGGAGCCCGAAGCGGAGTCGCCTTCGGTGATGAACAACGTCGTTAGCGCTTCCTTGTCCACGGCCTTGCCTTCGCCGAAGTGGAAGCGGCAATCACGCAGTTTGCGGTTGTGCAGGCTGGCTTTTTTGGCCCGCTGGTTGGCCAGCTTTTTCACGCCGGCCATGTCTTTCCGCTCCCGCTCGCTCTGCTCGATGCGCTTTTTCAGCGCCTCGGCCGTTTCGGGGTTTTTGTGGAGGTAGTTGTCGAGGTGCTCCTTTACAAAGTCAACCACGAAGTTGCGCACCGTAACCGAGCCTTCGGGCTCCATCACGATGGAGCCGAGCTTGGTTTTGGTTTGCGACTCGAACACCGGCTCCTGCACCCGAATGGCAATGGCGCCCACGATGGAGGCCCGAATGTCGGAGGCGTCGTAATCCTTTTTGTAGAACTCGCGCAGCGTTTTCACGATGCCCTCGCGGAAGGCAGCCAAGTGCGTACCGCCCTGCGTGGTGTATTGCCCGTTCACGAAGGAGTAGTACTCCTCGCCGTAATCGTTGCCGTGCGTCAGGGCCATTTCGATGTCGGTCCCCTTCAGGTGAATAACGGGGTAACGAATGGCATCGGGGTCGGTTTTGCGCTCCAACAGGTCGCGCAGCCCGTTTTCGGAGTGGTACTTCTGCCCGTTGAAGTTGATGGTGAGGCCCGCGTTCAGGTAGGCATAATTCCAGAACTGGCTTTCCAGGAAATCCGGAATAAAGCGGTAGTTGCGGAAGATGGTCGGGTCGGGCTCGAACGACATCAAAGTGCCGTTGCGCTGCGAGGTTTTAACCGGCTTGGAGTCGCTGATGAGCTGGCCGGCCTGAAACTCGGCCGACTTCATTTGGCCGTCGCGCACGCTTTGCACCACAAAATTGGTGCTGAGCGCGTTTACGGCTTTAGTGCCCACGCCATTCAAGCCCACCGACTTCTGAAACACCTTCGAATCGTACTTGCCGCCGGTGTTGATCTTGCTGACCACGTCGACAACCTTGCCCAGCGGAATGCCGCGCCCGTAGTCGCGCACGGTTACGCGCTGGTCGGTAATCTTCACGTCGATGGTGCGGCCGTAACCCATCATGTGCTCGTCGATGGAGTTATCCATCACCTCCTTGACGAGGATGTAAATGCCATCGTCGGGCGAAGATCCGTCGCCCAGCTTGCCGATGTACATACCCGGGCGCAGCCGGATGTGCTCGCGCCAATCCAGCGAGCGAATAGAATCCTCGTGGTAGCCGTGGTCAGGCGCCGCAGCGGCAAGCGGTAGTTGTTCTTCAGCCATTCTTAAATCCTTCAACCCATTTTTGGTGTAAAATAACGCAGAAACGCAATGTTTACCGCGTTAGCGCAGCGGCTCTGCCAAACTATTTTTTTTGGCACAACTGCATTGCACCTAACCCTGCTGGCAGGCCTTAGGTTCACCCAAAAATGCGAAAATAAGCCCAGCTTTTCAAGTATCGACGCCCTTCTCTTCTCCCAATTTTATTAGCAAATGTCGCAACCCAACCACCACTTTCCTGGGCACCCTACTCCCGTAAAGCCGCCCGAAATTAAATGGCCGCCCGCGGTGCTCTACAGCATGATTTTGCTGGGGTTGGTGCTGCTGGTGTGCACGCTTAAGGTGCTCGACGGCGTGCTTCTCCCGATTTTGTTTTCGGGGCTGCTTTCGCTGCTGCTGCTGCCGCTGTGCCGGCGCCTCGAGGGCTGGGGCGTGCCCCGCCTGCTGGCCATCATCCTGTGCATCCTGCTCATCTTCGTGTTTTTGGCCGGACTGGTTTACTTGTTCGGCTCGCAGATTGTGCAGTTCCAAGAGGAGTTGCCCAAGCTGCAGGCCAAGTTTGCCGAGTATTTCGATCAGGTGCAGCAGTTCCTGAGCCGCAAGTTCAACATGCAACCCGTGAGCAAGGACCAGCTCATCGACCAGTCCATCGACTCGGTGCGCAAAAAGGCCGGCGGCTACCTAGGTACCACCATCAACACCACCACCGGGGTGCTAAGCGTGTTGGCTTTGGTGCCCATTTACATTTTCTGCTTTTTGTACTACCGCGACCACCTGCGGCAGTTTCTGTTCCGGTTTGTTTCGCCCGACAAACGCAAGGAAGCCCTCAACACCCTCGACGGCGTGCAAACCGTGGTGCAGGCATACATTACGGGCCTACTCACGGTAATTTTAATTGTGGCCGTGCTCAACGCCATCGGTTTGCTGGTGCTGGGCGTGAAATACGCCATCTTCTTCGCGGTATTTGCCTCGGTGCTGGCCGTTATTCCGTACATCGGCATTGCCATCGGGGCCACACTGCCCGCGCTCATTACGCTCGTCGAAACGGGCTCGGCCGGAAAGGCACTGGCCGTGGTGGGCGTGTTTATGGTGGTGCAGTTTCTCGAAGGCAACTTCATTACGCCTACCATCACCGGTTCAAAGGTGAGCATCAACCCCATGGCGGCCATCGTCGCACTTATTCTGGGTGGCGAGCTGTGGGGCACCCCAGGCATGATTTTGTCGATTCCGCTGGTGGCGGTGCTCAAGGTGTTTATGGACGCTTACAAGCCGCTGGAGCCGTTCGGGTTTTTGCTCGGCGACGTGGCCAACGGCCAAGACAACCAAACGCAGGGCGCGCTGGAGGGCGAGCCGGGCAAGCCCAAAGGCTTCCGCGGCTTCTGGCTTAAGCTCGTGGGCAAAAGCTAAACCGCACAAGGCCAACCACCTGCCAAAAAAGTGCAAGCCAAGCCGCAACCCTAAGCCCAACCTAAAAGTATAAGCCCCCTGTAAGCGCTGCTGCTCAGGTAGCGGCGCCACAACCCGCTCCCAACCCAACACCTAAAAACCAAGACCGTCATGGCCGCTATTAATTCTGACGCCGCCCGGGCCTTCAACGACCTGGTTGAAATCAATAAAACCGGCGCTAAAGGCTACCAAGAGGCTGCCGAAGGCGTATCGAACCCGCAACTGAAATCGGAGCTGAGCCGCCTGAGCCAGCAACGTGCCCAATTTGCTTCGGAACTGGAACAACAAGCCCGCCAAATGGGCGTTGATGTAACCAACAGCAACACTGTAGAGGGCGTAGTAACCGACGCGGTTGCCGCCGTACACCGCGGCTGGATCAACCTAAAGTCGGTTATCACGGGCCAAAACGACTCAGCCATTCTGGGCGAATGCGAAACCGGCGACTCCGTAGCCCTCCAAGCTTACGAAACCGCCCTGAAGTCGCAAAGCCTGTCGGGCCAAGCCTCGTCGATTATCCAAAAACAGCACGGCGAAATTCTGGCCGCTAAAAACCAGGTTACGCAGTGGAAAGGCGCCAACAGCTAGGGTTAACCTGGCTGTTGAGAGAAGGGACGGTCTGCTGAGAAGCAGGCCGTTCTTTTTTGTTTTAAGGCTGCCAGGCCGCCAACGCGCGGCCGCGGGACTTTTCGCCTGCTAATTTTGTTATCACCAGCTACCGCACCTCTTTAGCTGCTGCTGATTTGTACGCCATCATCGACCTAGAAACCACCGGGGGTCAGCCCACGCAGGACCGCATCACCGAAATTGCCATTTTCATCCACGATGGCGAGCAGGTGGTCGATTCGTTTAGCACCCTGCTCAACCCCGGCCGCCCCATCCCCTTCTACATTCAGCAGCTCACGGGCATTACCGATGAGATGGTGCGCGACGCGCCGCACTTTCATCAGATAGCGAAGAAGGTGGTGCAGATGACGGAAGGCTGCGTGTTTGTGGCCCACAACGTGCGCTTCGACTACTCTTTCCTGAAAAAAGAGTTTGCCGACCTAGGGTATACCTACTCGCGCAAAACCCTTTGCACGGTGCGCCTCAGCCGCTCGCTGATACCCGGCCAGCCCAGCTACAGCTTGGGCAAGCTGTGCGCCAACATTGGCATTGAGCTGAACAACCGCCACCGCGCTTTCGGCGACGCCGAGGCCACGGCCATCCTGTTCGACCGGCTGCTTAAGATAAGCCAGGTAGCGGAGGCGCCCGGCTACGAGGCCGCCGCCCCCGCCGATAAACTGGCCGCCGTAGATGCTTCGGCCCCGAGTGGCCGGCCGGCCAAGCAACCCACCGCCCGCAAAGTGGCAGCCGTGCAGCAGGCCATTCGCACGGCGCTACTGCCGCCGCTCATCACGCCCGAAAAAGTAGCCTCGCTGCCGCAGGAAGCGGGCGTGTACTACTTCCACGACGAGCACGGCGAGGTGATTTACGTGGGCAAGAGCATTAATATTTACAAACGCATTCAGCAGCACTTCGCCGTCGATTACAAGTCGCGCAAGTCGCTGGATTTTAAGAACTCCATTGCCGACATCACTTGGGAGCTCACGGGCTCGGAGCTGGTGGCATTGCTGCACGAGTCGTGGGAAATTAAGCGCTTGAAACCGCAGTACAACCGTGCGCAGCGCCGCTCGGTGTTTCCGGCGGGCATTTACTTGCGCGTGGATGAAAACGGCTACAAGCGCCTGTACTACGGCCGCGCTGATGCACGCAACAGCGAAATTCCCATTATTGCGTTAGGAAACCAGTTCAAGGCCAAGGGCTTTCTGTACCACAAGGTGGCCAAGTACAACCTGTGCCAGAAGATGTGCGACTTGTACAAAACCACCGGCTCGTGCTTCGATTACCAAGTGCACCGCTGCAAAGGCGCCTGCGTAGGCCTGGAGCCGCCCGACGAGTACAACGCGCGCGTCGACGAGGCCATTGAAAGCATCACCTACGAGCACCAAACCTTCGTAATCATCGGGCAGGGGCGCCGCGCGGGCGAACGGTCGGTGGTGGTGGTGGAGCACGGCCGCTACCTAGGGTTTGGCTACATCGACGAAACGTTTACCGCCCGGCGGTTTGAGGCGTTCAAAGACGTTATCAAGCCCCAGGTCGATAACAAAGACGTGCAGCAGATTATCCGGCAGTACATGCGCACCAAGCACAAAGACAAGGTGAAGGTGTTCGCCTAGGTGCCCGGCGCCCCAAACAGCGCTGGTACCTAGGCCAACGCGGGTTGCCTTCGTGACGCGCTTCAAGCGCGTATCTAAATTCCTGGCGCGAGTCTTAGCCCGCAGGGCGCGACTTGTGCCGTGCAACGTTCGGGAGTCTGCAGACTCCCGAACGTTGCACGATACGGCCTAGGTGCGATTGTCATTTTATTACCCAAGAGCACTTGTTGGCTAAACGTAGCTCTAGGTGTCGTGCGCGGCACAGGAGTCTAGAGACTCCCCACCGTGCCGCGGCACGAGTCGCGCCCTGCGGGCTAAGACTCGCGCCAGGGATGTCCCGCATTTTAGTACAAGCGGTGCCGAAGCAGCCAGCCGGCCCCGTCGTACTCGTTGGCTTTGGGCTGATACGGCTCCACGGCAACCAAGCGCTTATCAACCCGCACAACGTTGCCGTCGCCGGAGTCGAGGAAGGTAACGCGCATGCGGGCGTTGCGGCCGGGCTGCGTCTGCCGAACCAGGTCTTGCCCTTGGCCGTCGTAGAGGTAAATGCGCAGGCGGCGGTCGGGTTGCCCAATCACCTCAAATTCGTCGTTGCCACCTAGGCCGAACAAGCGGATATCGGCGGTTTGGCGGGCATCGAAAAGCCGCGCACCAAGCAACATTCCGCGTCCGTTCGGCTCGCGGGTGTACACGCGCACCCACGCGCGCCAGGGGCCCGCGGCCTCTACCACAAACCGCTCGGGCTGGTCGGTGCCCGGGATTTCGACGTGGCGAGCGAGCTGCCGGTAAAACTCTTCGGCCACCATAGGCAGCTGTTCGCGGCGGCTGCGTAGCTTGTCGGTAAACTCGGCGCCCGACAGGGAATAAATCTGGCGCGGCCACACCTGCAAGGCTTCGGCAATTACCTCGTCGGGCAGCGCGCGGCGCAACGAATCGGCGACTTCGCGAAAGTCTTGCTCGCTTAGGTACACCAGCAACGACTTATCCATGGGCCGCGCGGCGCGGTTAAGGCCCTCTACATCGTGAAGGTGAATGGTGCGCGTAAACGTCTGGTAATTGGTTTTTACGAAACTGATAACCCGCGTGAGCACGCCGTCGTCGAACTTGAAAAACGCGTGGTCCCGGTCGCGCGGAATGGGCCGGTAAACAGTGCTGCTGTCGGGTTGCCGAAACGCGGCCCAGCGCCACTGGTCTTCGCGCCGGCTCCAGTCGCCCAGCCACATATCAAACAAGCGGCTGCGCAGGTAACGACGCGCATCCACGCGAAAGCGCGGCGAGGCCAGCAGCTGCCCAAACGCCTGGCGCGAGCTAACTACTTGGTTGGAGTTGCCGAAGCTGGGCTCGGCGCTGAGGTTGCCCTCGGGGCGTTCCTCAAACAAGTATAGCGCGTGCCCAAATGCCGCCCGAAAGCTGCCCAGCGCGGGGTCGTCGGCTACGTACACCAAGCGCGGATTGGTGTGGTACACGCCGGCCGCCCGCGCCAGCCGGGGCACGATGTACGCCCCGTACGGATGAATCACGCTGGTTTGGTCTTTCATCAGGCGGCCCACCACGCCGTCGCGCAGGTTTTCGGGCAGGGCAGCGGTAGCATCTTTGTCGACGGAGCGCAGCACGTACTGGCGTCCATCGGGGGCCAGCAGGCGCAGGTTTTGGGTTTGAAAGCTGCCGCCTTCTTTCACCGGCACCAAACCGCCGGGCACGGCCGTACGCAGGTTGAACACAGGCGCCGCCACGGGGGTAGCCCATTCCTGCCGGTAATGAAAGCCCCAAAACAGCTGGTGCAGCCACCCGCGGTTGTAGTGGGCGCCTGCCGCTACCTGCACCACCGAATCGGGCCCGATGACGGGCGGTGCCGCCTGGGCCGCTGCCGGCCGGGCCGACACGGGCAGCCCGAGGGCCAGCAAAAGCAACCGGAAGGTAGGTAACAACGTCAGCAAGGCTCTGGAGTAACAGGAAAACCAAGCATCCCGAGGGGTAGCGGCAGGCTCTTATACCCCCAGCGTAGCGCGGCGGTTGTGCCGGAATAATGAAAATTCAGCCGTTTACTGCCCAGTTGCGTTGAAGGAAGCAGCACTACTGCCACACCTCTGCCCTTTTTGCCCCATGACGAGCCGATCCTCCGGTTCTGCGCTGCTGCTGCTTGGCCTGCTAACGGCCGGTTGCGCCCGGCAGCGCTTTTTTCAGCCCGATGCCCGCGTGCCGGGTGCGCAAGTGCGCACGGCTTCGCCCGATAGCGCCCGCGTAACGGCCGGGCGCCACTACCGCCGTGGCTTTTTGCACCAAGCACTGTTTGGTCAGCACTACCGCCCCGTGTGGGCCCAGCCCGTTACGCTGCCCGTACTCGACCTAGGCCGCGTAGTACCCGGCGGGCTAACGCCTGGCAAAATCGGCGGCGGGTTTCAAACAACGAGCATGACGCTGAACAGCCCCAGCGGCCGGGCCTACGCCCTGCGCAGCCTCGACAAAGACCCCTACAAAACCTTGCCCAAGGTGCTGCGCCATACGTTTATGCTGAACGTTGTGCGCGATGCCACTTCGGCTGGCAACCCTTACGGTGCCTTTGTGGTGCCGCCGCTGGCCCAAGCGGCAGGCGTGCTGCACACCACCCCGCGCCCCTTTTACGTGCGCGCCGACGAAACCCAGTTGGGCGAAGCTTCGGAACGCTTTCGGGGGAAGGTGGTGCTGCTTGAGCAAAAATTTGAAGGCAAAGACGACCTAGGGCTCAAGTTCGGCCCCGGCGCCGTGGATCTGGAAGAAAGCGACGACGTGCTGTCGGAGGTGTACGCCGATGCCAAACACCGCCTCGACCAGCCGGCGTTTTTACGCGCGCGCCTGCTCGATTTGTGGCTCGGCGACTGGGACCGGCACGAAGGCCAGTGGGATTGGGTGGCCTACGAGCAGCCGCAGGGCCGCACCCTGTACCGCCCCGTACCCATCGACCGCGACCAGGTGTTCTTCCGGTTTTCCGACGGCCTGATTTCCTGGCTGATTAGCCGGCCGTGGGCCGTGGCCAAGTTCCGCACCTTCAAGCCGCGCTACGAAAGCATCGAAGGCTATGCGCGCAACGCCCACTTTATCGATGCCCGGGCGCTTAACGAGTTGCCCCTGGCGCAATACCAGGCGGCGACCCGGGCCATGCAGCAGGCCCTTACCGATGAGGTTATCAGCCAGGCGGCCCGGCGGCTACCGCCCGAGGTGTACCAGCTCGAAGGCGCCCGCCTCGAAAACGCCCTGAAAGCGCGCCGCGAAAAGCTGCCGCAGGCGGCCCTCGAGTTCTACCGCTTGCAGTCCCGCGAGGTACTAATTCCGGGCACCGATGAAAAAGAGCGTTTCGTGGTCGATCGGCAGAGCGATACGCTTACGGTGGTATCGGTGTTCAGCCTCTCCGACGACCAGGAAAAACCTGAAACGCTACTGTATCAACGCGGTTTTCGGCCCGCCGAAACCAAGCGCTTGGTGCTGCACGGCCTAGGTGAAGAAGACGTGTTTGAGGTAAAGGGCAAGGTGCGCCGCTCGCCCTTGGTCGATATTTACGGCGGCCCGAACGAAGATCGGGTGAAAGACGAATCGCGTGTGGCGGGGCTGCGCCGCAAAACGCGCTACTTCGATACCAAACGCAACAACGAAGTGGAACCCGCACCCGAACTCAACATCAAAACCACCCGCGGCGTAGCCTCCTACGCCTTCGACCGCGACGGTTCCGGAAGGTAGATTCAGTTGAGGAGTTGACGAGTTAGGGAGTTTTGAGTTTTACAAGAGGCTGGTTTTAATGAATGTGAGCGTATGTGCAAACCGAGCAGCGTAGTCGCTCGGCTTGCTGACCTCTCCTTAGGTCCGACTTACGACCCTTTCAAACTCACAATTCCACCAAATCGCTAACTCATAACTCCTCAACTCCTAAACTTCGGAGAGCATGTCGAGCACCAAGTGCTCGGTAGGCGACAGTAGGTCGTTTTCGGTGGGGTCGGCGTCGTGGCGGCGCAAGTAGTCGATGAGCTTATCCGAGGTGAACAGCTCTACTACTTGCGGATGGATATAGTACTTGGAGCACACGGTGGGCGTGTTGCCGAGGTTTTTGGCCACGTCCTTTACGGCTTTTTTCAGCACTTTGTCCTTGGGCAAATCGGGTTCCTCGTGCAGCACGCTTTCGAGGCATTCCACCATTTTAACGGTGCCGCCCCAGGTGCGGAAGTCTTTGGCCGAAAGGGCCAGTCCGGTGGCCTCGCGCAGGTATTCGTTCACGTCGCCCGATTCCAGCTCCTGCCGGTGGCCGTCGGCATCAAAATACTGAAACAAGTGCTGACCGGGTATTTCCTTGCACTTCTGCACCAGGCGGGCCAGCTTACGGTCGTGCAGGGTTACGTCGTGAGCCACGCCTTTTTTGCCCACAAAGCTGAAGCGAATATCAGCGCCGTCTACTTTCACGTGCTTGTCGCGCAGCGTCGTTAGGCCGTAGCTCTTGTTTTTCTTGGCGTACTCGCGGTTGCCCACCCTGATAAACGACTGGTCCATCAGCGTAAGCACTACGGCCACTACTTTCTGCTTGTCGAGCTTGGGCCGACCTAGGTCCTTGCGAATGCGCTGGCGCAGTTCGGGCAGCTTTTCGCCGAAAGCCCGCAAGCGGCTGAATTTGGTAAGGCTGCGTGCCTGGTCCCAGAGCGGGTGGTAGATGTATTGCTTGCGGCCCTTGGTGTCGCGGCCGGTGGCTTGCAGGTGGGCGTTGGCCGTGGGCGCAATCCATACCTCCGTCCAGGCCGGGGGTATCACCATGCCGTTGATGCGGCCCATTATTTTTTCGTCGGCCACGGGTTGGCCCTTCGCGTCGAGGTAGGTGTAAGCGCCGTCGCGGCCGGGTTGGCGCGCAATGCCGGGCTTGGTATCGGTTACGTAGCGCAGGCCAGCCAGCTCGGCTTGCATGGCGGGGTCTTTGTAAAGCTCGTGCACGTCGGTGTCAACGGGCATCAGCTTTTTCTTTTTGACTTTGGTGCGAAGGGTGGTTTGGGCGGAAGCCATGGCGTAAGAGAGCAGTAAAACGCTGGATGC
The DNA here is from genome assembly GCF_003574965.1 of Hymenobacter oligotrophus. Classification (NCBI taxonomy): domain Bacteria; kingdom Pseudomonadati; phylum Bacteroidota; class Cytophagia; order Cytophagales; family Hymenobacteraceae; genus Hymenobacter; species Hymenobacter oligotrophus. The sequence continues at coordinate 1,119,540 of NZ_CP032317.1, forward strand.
CCACGCAAGCGGCGCAGGCCTTCTTGCATACGTGCAAACAACTGAGCGGAGTTGTTTCCGGGCCCTAGGTGGGCGCTGGCCGGCCCGCCCTTGGGGGCTGATGAAGCTGGTGCCCCTGCCCAGAAGCCCAAACTGAGCTTAGTGATTTTGGCTTGCCGATGAACGCGTAGCGGACCGGTAGCCTTTGCTGCGCTTCGGGCCTGATGAGCCTGAATAGCCAAAGATGACGGAGGCCAAAGTCCATCAAAAAGTACCTAGGCAGCGGATTAATGCAACGTGAAAAGCTGGCGCCCGTATCGGAGCCCCGAGCACTTTGGCACCGTTTTTTCTTTCAGTTCCATCAGCCGCTCGGCTTTTACCATTCCTGCCTTTACTCACCACCTATGTTCCGACGTTCCTTTCTCCGCCTATACCTGCTGGGTGCCATGGCCCTTGGCCTAGGTGCTACCACCTCCTCCTGCACCGATGAAAACGGCAACCCAGTGCTCTTCAGCGTCGAAGACGACAAAGCCTTGGGCGAACAAGTTGCCCGCCAAACCGACTCGACGTACCGCGCCAAGGGCCAGTTGCTCGAGCGCACCAACCCGCGTAACGCCCGTGCCTACCAGCTGCTCGACGGCGTGGTAAACCGCGTGCTGAACTCGGGCCAGTTGCAGTACCGCAACGAGTTTCCGTGGGACGTCAAGATCATCAAAGACGACCAAGTGCAAAACGCCTTTGCCACGCCCGGTGGCCACATTTACGTCTTTACGGGGCTGATTAAGTACCTCGACAACGAAAGCCAGCTGGCTGGCGTGCTTGGCCACGAAATTGCCCACGCCGACCGTCGCCACACCTCGCGTCAGCTCCAAAACCAGTACGGCATCAGCTTGTTGCTGAGCGTGGTGCTGGGCGAAAACCCCAACCAGCTGGCGCAAATTGCCGCCGGCCTGGGCCAGCTCAAGTTCAGCCGCGACTTTGAGCGCGAGGCCGACGAGTTTTCGGTGGTGTACCTCAACGGCACGGCCTACTATGCCTGCAACGGTACGGCCGGCTTCTTCGAAAAAGCCCAAGCCGAAGGCCAGGCCAGCGGCCCCGAGTTCCTGAGCACCCACCCCGACCCGGGCTCCCGCGTGCAGGCCATCAACGCCAAGGCCACCGAGCTAAACTGCACCAACCGCAACGTGAGCAACTCCAGCTTTCAGGAGTTGAAAAGCCTGCTGTAAGCTACGCAAACCTGTATTGCGCTTAGTTGTAAAGCCAGCCGCGTTGCGCGGCTGGCTTTATTGTTGGCGGTACACACGCACCAGGTTACTGGCCGCGGCGGGCGGGCCGGTTGGTGCCGGCTGGTACTGCACCCAAAACCGGTAGGCACCTAGGGTGCGGTTGTTGTAGCGCAGGCACTGGCGCAGCGTATCGAGCACGGCGCGGGGCAGCACCCGGTTGAAATCGACTTGCACCGCGGTGCTCATTTGCTGGCCCGGCCGCAACACCACGTAGCTCCTAGGTGCTTGCGCGGGTGGGCAGCGCTGGCAGATGGCGGCCGTATCGGTATTGGGCGTGAGGCCGCGTACCACCAAGCCTAGCGCCGGCGTGCAAGCCGATTCGAGCGTATCGGGCAATTGCCGGAGCCGCACGGGCCGCGGGCCGCGGTTACGCAGGGTGGCGCGTAGCCACACAATGTTGTAGGCCGATTCGGTTTGCGCCCGCAACTGCAGCTCCAGCCCATCGGCACCTAGGCCGCGCTGCACTGGCGGCCCCGCGCAAGCCGCCAGCATCAGCCCAACGGCTCCTATCATAACTCTGATCATCAGCTGATAACACAATTTTAGTAAGCCACACCTAGGCAATTGCTCAACGGCAAGAGGCCTTGCTCCGTTGTGTAGCATACCGCCATTTCCAACACACCGCCATGTCGATACTTGACCACCTGAACAACCTGGCCGAAAACACCGACGATTTGCTGCGGCGCGCCCGCACGCGGCTGGGCTTGCTGCACCCGGTGCAGGTGCTGCCCTACCGCAGCTACGGCACGCCCACCCGCCTCTACGTGAAAGGCCGCGTGCTTACCAACAAAGGCATAACCGAGCCCGACCCCTCCGACTCTACCCTGCACAACCTGCTGAACATGTACCGGCGCTTCGACTCGCAGGAAATTCCGGGGGCGCAGCTCTGCATCCGGCCCGGCGACGGCACCGAGCACTCCGTAACCACCGACGAAGAGGGCTATTTCACGCTGAACATCGAGCCGCAGCGCCTGCCCGAACCCGTTGATTACCTGTGGCACCCCATTGAGGTGGAGTTGTTGCAAGCCCCGGCGCCCCTGCCCGAGGTGCGCCTAAGCACGGCCCCGGTGCTGGTGCCCCCGCCCGATGCCGAGTACGGCATTATTTCCGACCTCGACGATACCGTTATTCAAACCTCCGCTACCGATATCATGCGCATGGCCCGCACGGTGCTGCTGCGCAACGCCCGCTCGCGCATGCCTTTTAAGGGCGTAGCTGAGTTTTACCGGCAGCTGCAGCTTGGGCGCAACGGCAAGCGCAACAACCCGTTTTTTTACGTCAGCTCCTCGCCTTGGAACCTCTACGACCTGCTCGAAGACTTCCTGGCCCTGAACGAGATACCGCCCGGCCCCCTGCTGCTGCGCGACATGGCCCTGAAGCGCAAACAGCACGGCGACGCCTCCGAGCACCACGGCCACAAGCTTCGCGAAATCGACAACCTGCTCCTCACCTACCCGCAGTTGCCTTTCGTGCTCATCGGCGACTCGGGCCAGGAAGACGCCAACATTTACCGCGAGGTGGTGCGCCGCCACCCCGGCCGCATCTTGGCCATATACATCCGCGACGTAAACCTGCCCGAGCGCTCGGCCATGGTGGAGCGCGTTTCGGAAGAGCTACGCGGCCACCAGGTAGAAATGCTGCTGGTGAAGGACACCGTTAACGCGGCCGAACACGCCGCTGCCACCGGCTTGGTATTTCAGGAAAGCGTGCAGGCCGTGCAAGCCGAAAAAGAAAAGGACGAAGCCACCCCCGAAGACCCTGGCGAAGTGAATTGAGTTGCCAGTTGCCAGTTGCCAAGGTGTAATCGCATACCCGGAACCTCGTTTAAACAAAACGCCCGTTGCCAAGCAGCAACGGGCGTTTTGCGTTTGTCTCCTTAATATTATCAACCGCCAACTGGCAACTGATAACTAATAACTGACAACCTCCTCAGCTCGAATGATCGGCTACGATTACCCACTGGCCGTTAAGGCGGCGGAAAAGTAACGTAAACCAGCCGCTTACGTCGCCGGCGGCGGGGCGAGCTAGCTGCCAGCGCCCCACCACGTGGGCCGCATCGGCACTGATGGGCCGCACTTGCAACTGCGAAAACGTGAGCTGGCCCATTGCGGCCGCGTCGGGGTAATTGCGGCGGTAGTTATCGAGGGTGCGTTGCCAACCGCGCGTGGGTCCGTTTTTGCCAATAAACAGCAACGAGTCGCTTTGCCAATAGCCCTGCATAAATGCCGCTAAGTCGGCACGGTTCCAGGCGGCGGTTTGGGTGCTCAGCACCGCCCGAATTTGCTGCTCGTCGGGGGCAAAGGACTGGGCCGATGGCGTAACGGGGCGTGCGGCGGTGCAGGCCTGCAGGTACAAACCGCAAAGTGCACCTAGGGCCAGTAGCAAAAGGGTGCGCATGGCAACTTAGTTATCGAGAATGGTGGCAATAAAGCGCGTGCCGCCAAGCCGGCGCATGTTGCGCAACACGCGGCGCTGCTTGGCGCGGGCCTGCGGGCCGGGGTTGCCCGCCCGAAACTTAAGCGGATTGGGCAGCACGGCAGCCAGCATGGCCGCCTGCGAGGGGCTCAGCTGTTTGGCCGGGCGCCCAAAGTGCTTTTGAGCGGCGGCCTCGGCTCCAAACACGCAGTCGCCCATTTCGGCAATGTTCAGGTACACCTCCAAAATGCGCCGCTTGCTCCACAATAGCTCAATGAGCACCGTAAAGTACGCCTCGGCGGCCTTGCGAATGTAGCTGCGCCCTTGCCACAAAAACACGTTTTTGGCTACTTGCTGCGAAATGGTGCTGCCGCCCCGGATGCCGCCCCCCTTCTCGCCAAAATTGTGCTTGGCAGCTTTGATAATGGCATCGGCATCGAAGCCGTGGTGCATCAAAAAGCGCTGATCTTCGGCGGCCACCAACGCCAGCGGCAGCTGCGGCGAAACTTCGTCGAGCGTCACAAAGTCGTAATTGATTTTGCGTGAGGCGCCTTCGGGCAGCAGGCCACCGTAAGCGGCTTCGGGCCGGTGGCTGCGGCGCTCGAGCATCAGCCAGGTGGCGGGCGGCGAAATCCAGCGGTACAGCAGCACCCACACCACCGACACCAGAAACATGGATGCCAGCACTTGCAACGCCACCCGCCGCGCCAGCCGTAGCTGCTCAGCAAACTCTGCCATAGGCCTGTTGGTTTGTTTGGCTCGGCGATGAGCCGGCCTGTTGGCGGCGAAATTAACACCGAACCTCTCCAACCCAAGCCCGGGCATTGTACCTTATGCCCAGCGTAAGCCGCACCTGCCATGTCACTCCGTTTGCTGCCCATTTTCCCGCTCAACCTGGTGGTGTATCCCGGCGAGAAATTGAACCTGCACATCTTCGAGCCGCGCTACCGCCAACTGATAGCCGATTGCGTAGCCCAGAACATCACCTTCGGTATTCCGCCTTTTCTCGACGACAGCCTGCAAATCATCGGCACCGAAATGCGCCTCGTTAAGCTGGAGCGCAGCTACCCCTCCGGCGAGTCCGATGTACGCACCCTAGGTACGGGGCGCTTTCGGGTGCAAGAGGTGCTTAAGCAGGCCCCCGGCAAACTTTACGCCGCGGCCTACGTGGAGGAACTGCGCGACGACCCCACCGCCGACCTGCTGCTGCGGCAGCGCATTACCACGCTCATCGAGCAGCTCTACAACATTTTGGGCTTGCAGAAGCTCTTCATCGACCTCGACCCGGCCTATACCACCTTCGACGTGGCGCACCACCTAGGGCTTACCACCGAGCAGGAATATGAGCTGTTGGCCTCGCTCAGCGAAACCGAGCGGCAGGCCATTGTGCTCGAGCACCTTGAGCGCGTGCTGCCGGTGCTGCAAGAATCGGAGAAACTAAAGGAGCGCGTGCGCCAAAACGGGCACTTCAAGCACCTTACGCCGCCCAACTTTTAGGGCCTGGCGCTGCTTGCGCCCTAGGCGCCTAGGTACGGCCGGGCCGTAAGGGCCTCCGCTTGGCCGCGTTTGCCGTATACCGGGGCGTTTACGCCTCGCACCTTGGCACACGAATTTTCGCCTTACTATTTAGCCGCGTTGGCCGCAGGCCTTATTGTGTTGTGGCTGCTTTACCGCTTTTGGCAAGAGCGGCAGCACCGGCGCCGCCCCTACGTAGCGCCAGCCGCCCGCAGTTGGGCCGCCCAACAACCGCCCGCTTCAGCCCCTGCCCACCGGCTTTGCCTGGTTGGCGACCTAGGCGCCGTAGCCACCGACGGCCACGACCCCGTGCTGAACTTGCTCCGCCGCTGGTTAGAGGATGCCGGCCCGACGGGCACCGTGGTCATCCTCGGCGACAACGTGTACCCCACGGGCATTCCGCCGGTGGGCAACCCGCGCCGCGCCGCCGCCGAGCACCGCCTCAACGTGCAGCTCGATCTGCTACGCGAATTCCCGAGCCAAGTGGTATTTCTTAGCGGCAACCACGATTGGAACAAAGGCCGCGCCGATGGCTACGCCTACTTGCTGGAGCAGGAAAAGTACGTGCACGAGCACCTGCCCGCGGCCCACTACCTGCCCCCCAACGGTTGCCCCGGCCCCGTGGCGCTGCCCCTGGCCGAGGGTTTGGTGCTGATTGTGCTGAACACGCAGTGGTGGGTGCAAAACGGCCCCCGGCCGCTGGGCAAAGGCCAGGGCTGCACCGCCTCCGATGCCCGCGAGCCTTTCGTGCAACTGCGCGAGCTGCTCGAGCAATACCGCAACTGGCGCGTGGTGGTAGCGGGCCACCACCCGCTGTACTCCAATGCTATGCACGGCGGCAAGTTTACCGTCAAGCAGCACGTATTTCCGCTGACGGCGGCGCACAAAAAAGCCTATGTGCCGCTGCCGGTGGTGGGCTCGTTGTTTCCGGCTTACCGGCGCATGCTCGGCGCCGCCGAGGACATGGCGCACCCGCGCTACCGGCGCATGCGGCGGCGTTTGCTGCAAGTGCTGCGCCAGTACCCCGGCGTGGTGTACGTAGCCGGCCACGACCACAACCTGCAGTACTTTCAGCGGCGCGGCGTGCACTACCTCGTCAGCGGCTCGGGCAGCAAAACGGCCTATGTGGAGGCCGGTGGCAAGGCTACCTTCGTGCACGAGCACAAAGGTTTTTTCTCGCTCGATTTTTACGCCGACGGCCAGCTTTGGCTCGACACCTGGGAGCCAGCCGACGCCCAGGGCACCCCGGCACCGGCCGTGTTCCGTTGGGCCTTTGCCACCGGCTTTACTCAGCAGCGGGCGGCGGCACCAGCACCTGCAGGCTCCGCGGCTTAATCTCGATGCGGATGGGCAACGGCAACTGCAACGGCTCGCCATCTACCTGCACCAACGCTTCCGCCTGCCCCGGCACCTCGATGCTGGCGTGGCGGCAGCGCAGGCGGCGGGTGTATTCCGAGTCGTCGAAATCGTTGGTGTAGAGGCGGTACAAGATGCCCGGCGCCGCCGTGGCCGGAAACGGTTCAATCACGCACAGCTCAAAGCGGCCGTCGTCCATGCGGCTATCGGGGTTGATGACCACGTTGCTGCCGAAGGTGCGCGCGTTGGCAATGGTGAGCATGAAGGCTTTGCCCTCCCAGGTTTCCTGATCGGTAACGATGCGGTAGTGGGCCGGCTCGTAGCCCATGTACTCCTGCAACGCCACGCGCACATACGCCCCCGGCCCGCGGGTGTCGCCGGCCGAAAAGCGCTCCACAATCAGGGCATTAAACCCTAGGTCGGCGAGGTGCGTGCTGAACTGGCCACCTACCTCGAGGGTATCAAGCGGCTTTATCTGGTGTTCCCACACCAGCTGCAAGGCCTGTTCGGGCTCTTGCGGAATGCCTAGGTCCTTGGAAAGCCCGTTGCCCGAGCCCAGCGGCAAAATGCCCATCGGCAGTTCGGTGGCCACCATAGCCTGGGCCACCAGGTTCACAGTGCCGTCGCCGCCGGCGGCAAACACGGCGTCGTAGTCGCCGCGGGCTATGTGCTCGCGCAGCTTCTCGAGGTCGTTTTCGCCTGTGGTGTTGAACAGCTCAGCGACGTGGCCCCGACCGGTGCATACTTCTTGAATCAGATCGGTTAGCTCGGCCTTGTCGATGTCGCCCGAAATCGGGTTCATCACAAACAAAAGCCGCCGCAGTTGGGGTGCAGATGAATTCATGGCGGGGGATAGAGCGGCAGTAAGCGTAAAACGTGTTTGCCCAAAAAAAGGCCGAAGCTTGTGCCTCGGCCTGGTTGCTGTTTTGGGTTGGGCTGCTAGCGGCACCTAGGGCTTGAGGCCCGCCGGAATGCCGCTCGGGAACTGCTCGGCAATTTCGCGCTCCAGCACGCCCACGCGGTTGCCGGGGTTGGGGTGCGTGCTCAGGAACTCGGGCCCGCGGCCGCCTCCGCCCGCCTGCTCCAAAATTTGCATCACCTGAATCATGGAGCGGGGGTCGTAGCCGGCTTCGGCGGTGTACTTCACGGCCAAGCGGTCCGATTCCAGTTCGTCCTCGCGCCCAAAGCGCAACGACACCACCTTGGCAATGGCCGCGGCCACGGCGGCATTAGCTATTGAGCTGCCCGGCCGCTCGGGGTCGTAGGCGGCAATGCCGGCGGCGCCGGCCAAGCCCTGCGTCAGCTGTTGTTTGGCTAGCTGCTCGGCCGAGTGGCGACCAATCACGTGGCCTACCTCGTGGGCCAGCACGCCGGCCACTTGGCCTTCCGTCTTCATGTTGCGCAGCAAACCGGCGGTCAGGAATATCTGCCCGCCCGGCAGCGCAAACGCGTTGATGGTGTTTTCGTCGGCCAGCAAGTGAAAGTTGAATTTGTACGGCGACTGCGCCGCGCCCGAGGCCTGCACCAGCGCGGCGCCAATGCGGTCGATGGCTGCTTGCGCCTGCTGATCGGGGTGCAGGCCGCCGTATTGCTGCGCCATTTGCGGCGCTGCCTGCAGGCCCAGGGCAATTTCCTGCTCGGTGGTCATGTTCACGTGCTGCACCTCGCCCGTTACGGGGTTGGTTTGGCGCTTGCAGTAGTAGGTTATCAGCGAAAACCCGGCAACTAGCAGGGCAATTATGTATCGGAGTCCGCCTCTCATGGTGTGTCGGTGCGTGGAAGTAAAACAACGGTGCGAAATATTCGCTGCTAATTCTAACGGAGGCCGCCCAACAGGGTTATGCACCGGCAACGCAGCCAAAACGACAATGCTTGCGTATCAGGCTAAAACGCGCCGGCCCAAAGCTGGTGCCCTTCAGCATTAACTCCTCCGAACCATGAATCAGAAACGAACCTTTGGCTCTTTGCTGACGCTGCTCGGCATTGCGGCCATCATCTACGGCGCCTTGGGCCTGCTAGGCATGGTGGCCCTGAGCAAGATTAACTCGCTGGTGCCCCTAGGCGTTGGCCTCATCTTCTTTTTTGCGGGCATCAGCCTGGTGCGCGCCACCGGCGACCGGCCGGCCTAACGGCCACAGCAAGCTTAATCTCACACGAAAGCGCCCTGCTTCCGGTACCGGAAGCAGGGCGCTTTCGTGTGGTTTTCGCAGGCTTACTGCCCCGCTTGGCCTACCAGCGGCGAAATACCTTGGGTGCGGGCAAAGGCGGGCAAGGCCTCGGCCATGTTCAACCAATTGGAGGCGTACGGCACCGTGGCGGGCCCCTGCACGTACATTACCGAGCCGTTTTTAATTGTTTTAATGATGTCGCCGCTGAGTTGAGGCGGCAAGGCCGGGCAACCCTGGCTGCGGCCCAAGCGGCCGTGCTGCCGAATAAACTCGGGGCGTACGTAATCGGCGCCGTGCACCACCACGGCCCGGCTCAGGGCGTTGGAGTTGTACTTCGGATCGAGGCCGCGCAGCTTCAGCGAGAGGCCGTGTTTGCCGTAGTAGGTTTCGCCGGTAAGGTAAAAACCAAGGCTGCTCATTTCGGAGCCAGGGCGGTTCGAGAACGTGCGGGCCACGTCGGCCCCGGTATTTTTGCCGTGCGCTACCAAGGTGTGGTACAGCAGGCGGGTGCGTTGCAAATCAATTACCCACAGGCGGTTTTGGCGGCTCGAGCGGCTGAAATCAATAACCGTGAGCACGCCGCGCTTGGCCAAACCGCGGTTTTTCAGGTTGTAATAGCCAAGCATGGCCTTGCGCAGTACCTGTACGTTCAGGCCGGTTTGGGCCAGTTTGGCGCCGGCGTACGTCCGAACGAGGTGCTGCTCGAAGGCGGCCATGTAGGCTGCCTGCGTGGTGCCAAGAGGCCGGGTGGGCGGCGCGGCTTGGGCCTGTGGCTGCACGCTGCTCAAAATGCCCAGCAGCCCTAGGGCGGCGTAGCGAATAAACTTCATAAGGCGGAGACGAACGACGAAAGAGGGTGGCTAACGCGTTGCAAGCAAAAATACTAGTTTTGTCCTAACGGATGCCTTCCAACTTTTGATAAGGCCCACTGGTTCCCATGATGTTACAACGTTTGCTACTCACTTTTTCGTGCGCGCTTTTGCTGGTCGGCTGCGGGCAATCGGCGCCAGAGTTGTCGGGCTTCGATGCCACGGCCTGGAAGCAAGACGCCCGCGGCTGCAAAGGCCAACGGCGCGCGCTGTTCAACACGTTGTATCAGCAGCGCGATGCCCTCTACGGCGTGCACATCGGGGCCGTATCGGAGCTGCTCGGCAGCCCCGACGAAGAGGAACTGCAAGAGCAAGTGCAACGCGTGTATTACTACTACCTCGAGCCAGGCGGCCAATGCACGCCGGGCAGCACCGCCCCCAAAAGCCGCCGCCTTATGGTGCGTTTCGGCTCGTTGGGCACCGTTACCGAAATGCTGCCCACCGCGCCAGCACCCGCGCAGCCTTAGCCGCCGCGCAAAAAAAGCGGGCCGCCTAGGTGGGCGGCCCGCTTTTTTTGCGCGGCAGTGGCAATAGGTTAGCCCAAGCCGTTTTCGGTTGGTACCGCGTCGGCTGGCAAAGCATCGCGCTGTTGTTGCTCTTCGCGCATCAGGCTTATTTGCGAAGGTGTAAGGATGCGCTGACACTCCTGCTCGTACTGAGCTTCAAGTTCTAGCAGTTTGGCCTTGCGGGCGTTGGCATCGTTGTGGTATTGCCACTGGATTTCGTCGATGCGGGCTACTTTGATATGATTGATGGCGCGCAGCTTCACCACTTGGGCTTCGGTTAGGCGCAAGCGCTCCGACATGTGCCGCGTAAGGTTATTGGCTTCCACCAACACCGGGTCGTGGCTGGGAGCCGCGGGCTGCGGATCGCGCATCTGCGCGTGAGCCACAGTGGCGCATATGCACAGTAGTGCAATGAGGTAGAATGTTTTCATGGTGGAGGAACAATGGCGGGTATTTAGACCTGAAACGCAGCAACCACGCTTAAGTTGCTATGTTTAATCCAAATATATATTTGTTAAGTTTTAAACCAACTCCCATAAGCAACATTTTTTATAGAGTTCATTGTTCCCGAAAAAGTAGAAAATCGCCGAGCTTTTTTTGCATTTGGCCTAAACAACAAAGCCCGGCCTTTGGGGCCGGGCTTCAGTGATAGCGCTGGGAAGGGCAAGGGCCTACTCCACGTGTTGCAGGGGTTTGTGGTCGGGGCTTTTGAAGTATTGCATAGCAATCAGCGAAATAATCATGCCGCCCCAGGAGCCTTGCAGCACAATGGCCAGGAAGGCGATGGTTACCGACAAATCGAAACCGAAGAGTTGTTCCTCGCGCAACTGTTCCATCAGGTTCGGGAAAACCGAAACGTAGATGACAAAGAACAGCGCAAAAAGCACGGAGCCAACCATGCCCGTCATGATACCGGTGCCGAAGCCTTGCAGGTACGGCATCCGATCGTGGCGCACCCGCTTGAAATGAGCAATCGACAGGCAGATACCAATTACGAGCACCAGCTGATTAAGCCAGCTATAACTCATGTTGGAGGCGAAACCGAATAACGAAGCAACAACCAGATACAGGCTCATGCCAATGGCCGAAAAAATGCCATAGCGAATTGCGTTGCGTTCGGGAGAAAGAAGGGCGTCAGCCATAAGGCAGGTAGTTTTGGTTGTTAGAGAAGGGAAACCTGCCTAGCGGAGTGGTACTCACGGCCTAGGCAAGGCTTGGCGCTTTGTTTCCATAATACTGCTAATGCCACTTCGCGGTTATAGTACTGTCGACTTTTTTGCCCGTTTTTTTCGCGCAAAAGGCTGATAATGAAGTTTTCCGTTTTCGGGATTTTTTAACCGGCCCTAGGTGTTTACCTACCGCTCGAACCATCGGGAGCGTCTAATTTTAGCTACCTTTGCGCGATTTTTAGGCGCCGGTTCGCCCTACCCCACTCCGCTAACTCATTTGCATGATCAGTACCACCAACGTCAGCCTGCGCTATGGTAAGCGCGTGTTATTTGAAGACGTCACCATCAAGTTCATGCCCGGCAACGTGTATGGCCTTATTGGGGCCAACGGGGCGGGCAAATCGACATTTCTGAAAATTCTGTCGGGCGAGATTGAGCCCAACACCGGCTCTGTGGACATGCCCAACGGCGCCCGCCTTTCGGTACTGAAGCAGGACCAGTTTGCCTACGACCAACACGCGGTGCTCCAAACCGTGATTATGGGCCACACCCGCCTCTGGAAGGTGATGGAAGAGAAAGACGCCCTGTACGCCAAGGCCGACTTCTCGGACGCCGACGGCGAGCGGGCTGCCCAGCTCGAAGGCGAGTTTGCCGACCTAGAGGGCTGGAACGCCGAGTACGAGGCCGCCGAGCTGCTTTCGGGCCTTGGCATTGGCGAAGACAAGCACTACACCCAAATGGCCGACCTAGGCACCTCCGATAAGGTGCGCGTGCTGCTGGCCCAGGCGCTGTTTGGCAACCCCGACGTGCTGCTGCTCGACGAACCGACCAACGGCCTTGATGCCGAAACCGTGCTGTGGCTCGAGAACTTCCTCGACGGCTTCCAGAACACGGTAATTGTAGTGAGCCACGATCGTCACTTCCTCGACGCGGTGTGTAATTACATGGCCGACCTCGATTTCTCGAAGATTACCATGTACCCCGGCAACTACTCGTTCTGGTACGAGTCGTCGCAGCTGGCATTGCGCCAGCGCCAGGAGGTGAACAAGAAAACCGAGGACAAGCGCAAAGAACTGGAAGAGTTCGTGCGCCGCTTCTCGGCCAACGCCTCCAAATCCAAGCAGGCTACCTCGCGCCAAAAGCTGCTGCAAAAGCTCACGCTGGAGGAAATCAAGCCGTCGTCGCGCAAGTACCCGTACATTGCCTTCAAATCGGAGCGCGAGGCGGGCAACCAGCTGCTCAGCGTCGAAAACCTGAGTGCTTCGGTTGACGGCCAGGTGATTTTCCGCGACGTCAGCTTCACGCTCGACAAGAAAGACAAAGTGGCCATCGTGGGCCGCGACGACCGCGCCGCTTCGCTGCTGTTCGACATTTTGTTTGAGCAGACAAAGCCTGCCAGCGGGACGTTTAAGTGGGGCACCACCATTACGCCCTCGTACTTCCCGAAGGAAAACACCGAGTTCTTCAACACCGATCTGAACCTTGTGGACTGGCTGCGCCAGTATTCCACCGAAAAAGACGAATCGTTTATCCGCGGCTTCCTGGGCCGCATGCTGTTCTCGGGCGAGGAGTCGCAGAAGAAATCGAACGTGCTGAGCGGGGGCGAGAAGGTGCGCTGCATGCTCTCGAAGATGATGATGGAAGCTGGCAATGTACTGGTGCTCGACGACCCCACGAATCACCTCGACTTGGAAAGCATTACGGCCCTGAACAACTCGCTGCGTGAGTTTGCCGGCTCAATGCTTTTCGCCTCGCACGACTTGCAGTTCATCGATACGGTGGCCAACCGCATCATCGAATTGACGCCCGATGGAATCATTGATAAGCGGATGTCGTACGAAGAATACCTGGCCGATGAGAACATCAAGGCCCAACGCCAACGCATGTACCAAACGGTAGGCGCCTAACGTTTGCGAAGGCCGCGGATGCAACCATCCGCGGCCTTTTTGTTTCTTCACGCATTAAGTCCTTCCCTACTCTTCTCCTATGAAGCGTTTTCTGCTGGCGGCGGCCCTAGGTGCCGCCGGGCTGCTGGCCCCCGGGCACGCTGCCTTTGCCCAACGCACCGATAGCACCTACGTAAAGCCGCAGTTGCCCACCGGGCCGCCCATGGCCCCGCCCCGCCCGCAGCAGCCCGTCCGCCCGGCGCAACCCGCCCCCGCGGCACCGGCCAAGCGTGCCGGCACCCTCGACGACGACAACCGCCCGGCCCAGCCCCTGCCCGGTGGCTCCGCTCAGCCTGCGCCCGCAACCCCGCGCAGCGGCGGCGTGGATGACGACGGGCGCCCGGCCCAGCCGCTGCCCGGCACGCCCGCCCAGCAGCCAGTACCGGCCCAAGCCCCCCCCCGCCCCGGCATCGACGACGACGGCCGGCCTGCTCAAGCCCTGCCTGCCGACGGCGTGGCGCCGGGCGCCACGCTCGAGCAAAAGCGCGAGCCGAGCAAGTATTTTCTGTACACCAACTTCAGCCTGGGCTTGAATTCCAACGCCCTGGGCGGCACCGTATTTAACGTTGGGGCCTCGCCGGCCATTGGCTACCGCCTTACGCCGCGCATCGCCATCGGGCCGGGCTTGGTGTACTCCTTCAATAACTACTCCATTCCGCGGCAGTTTGCTACCCCCGGCGACCCGCGCAACATTTCGGGCCACAACATCGGCGCCAAACTGTTTGGGCAGGTAATCGTGTACAAGCAGTTCTTTGTGCACGCCGAGTACGAGGTGACGCGCGCCGAGCTGATCGGCGACTACGTGGTGGGCAACACCGTGTACGTGAACAAGGTGCAAACCACGGTGCGCACGCCGCTGGCCGGCATCGGCTACCGCCAGCAGTTCGGCGACCGGGTTGCCGGCGACATTGCGGTGCTCTACAACTTCAACGACGGAATGAACGCCAATATCTACGGCCAGCCCGTTATCCGCTTCAGCTTTCTGTTCGACCTGGGCAAATAGCCTTAGGTGCGGCGCACGAAAAAAGGCTGCTCCCAAACGGGAGCAGCCTTTTCGGTTTTTCAGACTCAGGTAGTGCGGCGGCGGTTATACAACCCGCCCGCCGCGTATGAGGCGCAGGATGATGGCGATGATGGCAATTACCAGCAGGATGTGGATCAGGTTGCCCATCCCGAAACCGTCGAAACCAAGGAAGCCAAGGGCCCAGACGATGATTAGTACGACAGCGATGATATACAGAAGGTTGCCCATGGTGGGGGAAGGTTAAGGTGAATGGTGTGGAAGGGAACGTAGCGTCGCCGCCCCGGTTACATCCTGTTTGATGCTTGGCCGGCGAGGCGTTCTGCAGGTTTGTACGCGGCGTCATGCAAAAGGATATAAACCCAAACAAAAATTATTTAAAAATATAGCCATACATCTATGTATATAATTGATAACCTGCACAAAAACTTTCTGGCCGGGGGCCTGTTCAAGCAGCTTGTGCAGCCGCTGCGGGGCATGCCCTAGCTTGGGCAGCCCAACGGTTTGGGTTAGCTTTGCCCGCGCGCCGCGGCTGCGCCGCGTTTTTTCACGCTCATCACCCCTACCTCCCACCACATGCTGAACGTTGCCGTTATTGGCTCGGGCACCATGGGCAATGGCATTGCCCACGTATTTGCCCAGTATGGTTTCCCGGTTACCCTGATCGACATCAACCAAGCGGCCCTCGATAAGGCCGTCCTGACCATTACCAAAAACCTCGACCGCCAGGTGGCCAAAGGCTCCTTAACGGAAGACGACAAAACGGCTACCCTAGGTCGGCTGCGGCCCAGCACCTCGTTGGAGGAAGGCGTGCGCGAGGCGGGCCTGGTGGTAGAAGCCGCCACCGAAAACGTGAGCATCAAGCTGGACTTGTTTCGGCAGCTCGATGAGCTGACCCCGGCCGACTGCATTTTGGCCTCGAACACCAGCTCCATCAGCATTACCAAAATTGCTGCCGCTACTAAGCGCCCCGACAAGGTAATTGGCATGCACTTCATGAATCCGGTGCCCGTAATGAAGCTCGTGGAGGTTATTCGCGGTTACGCCACCTCCGATGCCGTTACGCAGCAAATCATGGAGCTTTCGCGCCAGCTGCAAAAGGTACCCACCGAGGTAAACGACTACCCCGGCTTTGTGGCCAACCGCATCCTGATGCCCATGATCAACGAGGCCGTTTACTCGCTGTTCGAGGGCGTGGCCGGCGTGGAGGAAATTGACACGGTAATGAAGCTGGGCATGGCGCACCCCATGGGCCCGCTGCAACTCGCCGACTTTATCGGGTTGGATGTGTGCCTGGCCATTTTGCGCGTGCTACACGAAGGCTTGGGCAACCCCAAGTATGCCCCCTGCCCGCTGCTTGTAAACATGGTAATGGCCGGCCGCCTGGGCGTAAAATCGGGCGAAGGTTTTTACACCTACACGCCGGGCTCCAAAGACCTGGTGGTGGCCCCGCGGTTCGCCAAGTAATGGCGGCACCTAGGCGACTCATTAAGGAGCAGACCCAGGCCGCGGCCTGGGTCTGCTTTTTTTGGTACTTATAAAGCCGGGTTACCCGCGGCCTCGTAGGTAAGCCAACTTGGTCCGAATCCGATGCTCAGTAAACTTTCAGGCCGAAATACGGCTTATGTACGTATGCAACGCTATCTGCTTGTGCTGCCCCTGCTGCTAGGCTTGGCCCTTGGCGCCGTTGGGCAAGCAAAACCTACTTCAAAATCAGCAAAACGAATGGAACTCGCAACGTTTGGCGCCGGCTGTTTCTGGTGCGTCGAAGCCGTTTTTCAGGATCTGGATGGTGTCGAGAAAGTCGTGTCGGGTTACGCCGGCGGCCGCATCGCCAAACCTACTTATAAGGAGGTGTGTTCGGGCCTTACCGGTCATGCCGAAGTGGTGCAGCTAACCTTCGACCCCAGCAAAATAAGCTACGACGAGCTGCTCGAAATTTTCTGGAAAACCCACGACCCCACCACCCTCAACCGCCAGGGTAACGACGTGGGCACGCAGTACCGCTCAGTTGTTTTTTACCACACCGACGAACAGAAGCGCTTGGCCGAGGGCTACAAGAAAAAGCTCAACGACGCTAATGCGTTCGGCAAGCCGGCCGTGACAGAAATCTCGGCCGCGCCTACCTTCTACGCTGCCGAAAACTATCATCAGGATTACTACAACCTGAACATGCAGCAGCCCTACTGCCAGTTTGTGGTAAAGCCCAAAGTAGACAAGGTGCGCCAGGTGTTCGGCGACAAATTAAAGCCCGAGGCCAAGCGCAAAGCGCTGTAACCTTCGCAAGTAAAAAGCCCGGTTAAGCGCCGGGCTTTTTTTGTGCTTTGCCCTGCCCTAGGTGCCTTGGCGCCCCAACTTCTGCCCGCAGCCATCCGTAACAAATGCGGCCGCATTGTACCCACATCAGTTCCCACCAACCCCCTTAATACTTACCAAGCATGGGCAAATGCGTGCTTATCATTCATGGCGGCGCCGTTAATACCGATCCGGCTACCATTCCGGCCGAAAAAGAAGAACAGCTAAAGCGCGGCCTACTAGCGGCCCTCAGGGCTGGCTATGAAATATTGGAGCGCGGCGGGCACGCACTCGATGCCGTGGAGTCGGCCGTGAAAAGCATGGAGGACAACCGGCTCTTCAATGCGGGCCGAGGTGGCATGTTCAACATCAACGGCGAGGTAGAAACCGAAGCCTCAATAATGGATGGCGCTACGTTGCGCGGCGGAGCAGTCAGCGGCCTGAAGCTCGTGCGCAACCCGATCAGCTTAGCGCGCACCGTGATGGATAAGTGCAAGCACACCTTCCTCACAGCCGAAGGCGCTCAGGAATTTGCGTTGTCGCAGGGCTTGGCGCTGCAAGACCCCAATTACTTTAAAACCGACCAACAAAGGCAAGAATGGATGGAAATCCTGCAAGAAGCCGAAGTTGAGCACGACAACAAGCACGATACCGTGGGTGCAGTGGCCCTCGATATGCACGGGAACCTCGCCACTGCTACCTCAACGGGCGGCATTGAGGGCAAGCTCAGGGGCCGCGTGGGCGACAGTTGCATCTTTGGCGGCGGGGCATACGCCAACAACGAGGTATGCGCCGTTTCCTGCACCGGCGATGGGGAAATCATCATGTTGGCGAACGTAGCGCACGAGGTGTACGCGCTTCGCAAGTACAAGAAAATGACCATTACCAAAGCGGCCCAAGCGGCCGTGGAGATGTACGCCGACAAGCTCGCCGGCGACCGGGGCATTATTGCTGTTGACCCCGAAGGGAATATTGCCATCGAGTCGAACACCAATGTGTTTCGGTGCGCTTACCTAGTTGATGGCAAGGAGCCCTTTGTTGCTGTTTGGAAGGAGGAGCTACAAGAACACTTCAAGTAGTACTCTTGCCTGCTCGCCCACAAAAAAAGCCCGGCCACCTAGGCCGGGCTTTTTTGTTGTTGGGCGACCAATGCTACACGGCCACGTTGTGCTCGCGCAGTGCGTCGTTGAGGGAGGTTTTGAGGTCGGTGCTGGGCTTGCGCTGGCCGATGATGAGCGCGCACGGCACTTGGAACTCGCCGGCCGGGAACTGCTTGGGCAACGAACCCGGAATTACCACCGAGCGCGGCGGTACGTAGCCCCGGTACTCTTTGCCCTCGGGCGTGCTGACGTCGATGATGCGCGTGCTGCCGGTAATGGTTACGCCAGCGCCGATTACGGCTTCTTTGCCGATGTGGCAACCTTCAACCAAGATGCAGCGCGAGCCAATGAACGCGCCGTCTTCTACGATTACGGGTGCGGCCTGCACCGGCTCGAGCACGCCCCCAAGGCCTACTCCACCCGAAAGGTGCACGTGCGAGCCTACCTGCGCGCACGAGCCCACGGTAGCCCAGGTGTCGACCATGGTGCCTTCGCCCACGTAGGCGCCAATGTTTACGTACGAGGGCATCATGATGACACCCGGCGCCAGGAAAGCGCCGTAACGCGCTACGGCCGGCGGCACCACGCGCACTTGCTGCTGGGCGTAGTTCGTCTTGAGCTTCATTTTGTCGTGAAACTCGAAAATGCCCAGCTCGGTGGTTTGCATTTGCTGCAGCGGGAAGTACAGGATAACGGCTTTCTTCACCCAGTCGTTTACCTGCCAGGTGCCGTCTTCCTTGGGTTCGGCCACGCGCAGCTGGCCGCGGTCGAGGTGTTCAATTACGGTCCGAATGGCCTCTTGCGTGGTTGCATCCTGCAGTAGGCTGCGGTCGTTCCAGGCGGCTTCGATGAGAGAATGCGTGTCGGTCATGGTAGCTCAGTGTAGAGGTAAAACAGCCGCGTGTTGCGTACGGCCGCGCGAAAGTAGTACGTTTGGCCTTGTGCATCCCTCTTCGCGCCCTGCTCCTGTCGTTTTATTGGCTTCGGTGCTCAAGCCCGTCGACGATACGCGCATGTACGAGAAGTTTGGGCGCACCTTAGCCGAGGCCGGGTATGCGGTACACATTGCCGGCCGTGCTAGCAAAGTGGGCGCCCCACCTGCGGTCATTGGGCTGCACCCCATCTTCAGCGGTTACCGCCTTTCCCTAGGTCGCCTGGCAGCGCAGTGGCGCTACTGGCAAAGGCTGCAGCAACTGCAGCCCGACCTGGTGATAGCGCACGCCCCCGAGCTGCTGCCCGCTACCTTACTGTGGCGCTGGTTCGAGCCCAAGCGTGCGTTCGTGTACGACGTACGCGAGAACTACGCCCTCAACATCCGCACGCAGCAGGTGTACCGCGGCTGGCTGAAACGCCTGCTGGCCAACGGTGTTGCGGCAATCGAAAAAGCCGCCATGCGCCGCGCGGCCGCTGTGTTGCTGGCCGAGCGCAGCTACGCCGAGGAGCTTGGCTACTTGCCCCGGCAGCATACCCTAGTGCTTGAGAACAAGTACGTAGCACCGCCAAACGCGTCTTTGCCTGCCGCCGCGCGCTTTCCTATTAGCCTACCACCTAGGGAACAGCCGCTGCGCTTGTTGTTTTCGGGCACGTTATCCACCCTTACGGGAGTGTTCGATGCCATCCGGTTTGCCGACCAGCTACGCACCGTTTGGCCCCGCTTGCAGCTTACCATCATTGGGTACTGCCAGCAACCGGCCGAGTTGCAGCGGTTGCAGCAGCTTGCGTCCGCCAACCACAGCTGGCTTACGCTCATCGGCGGTGCCGAACCCGTGCCGCACGCGGCTATTGTGGCTGCCATCGGCCAGCACCACCTAGGGCTGCTGCCCTACCAGCCGCACCCCAGTACTTGGCGTTGCATTCCGACTAAGCTTTATGAGTACATGGCCAATGCGTTGCCCGTGCTGATACCGCCCAACCAGCTGTGGGCAACTGAAATCCGGCGGCTCTCAGCGGGCTGCGTCGTACTTTTTGATGCTTTGCTGAACGCCGACGAACTTGAGCAATTAGCTTGCGCGCTCATCAACGAAAAGTACTACCCGGCCGGGCCCGCGGCCGACGCGCTGTGGCAGAGCGAAGCGCCGCGCCTGCTTGCCGCCGTGGCTGCCGCCCTGCCGCCACCCCGGGCGGCAACTAGCCACCTAGGCGCTGCGTTGTAAGCGCGGCACTAGTTATTATCTTTGACGCCTTTTTGCGCGCTTTCCCCGCCCCGACCCCAACCCACACCCCCATCATCATGCCCCAACTCCGTAGCTCTGAAATTGCCGGCGTAGGCCACTACGTACCCTCGCGCGTGGTTACCAACGCCGACCTCGAACAAATGATGGAAACCACCGACGCGTGGATTCAGGAACGCACCGGAATCCAACAGCGCCGCTGGTTCAACGAAGGCCAAGACACCACCGCCAACATGGGCGCTAACGCCTCGCGCATGGCCCTGGAGCAAGCCGGCCTGACGCCCGAGGACGTGCAGTTGATTGTGTTTGCCACGCTCTCGCCCGATTACGTGTTTCCGGGTTCGGGCGTATTGCTGCAGCGCGAACTGGGTATTAAGGAGAACATCCCGGCCATCGACGTGCGCAACCAGTGCTCGGGCTTCATCTACGCCTTGTCGGTAGCCGATCAGTTCATCAAAACCGGCATGTACGATACCGTGCTGGTGGTAGGCTCCGAAATTCACTCCTCGGGCCTCGACAAGAGCACCCGCGGCCGGGGCGTGTCGGTAATTTTTGGCGACGGCGCCGGCGCCGTTGTACTGCGCCCCAGCACCCGCGAAGGCCACGGCATTTTGAGCACGCACCTGCACGCGCAGGGCGAGTTTGCCGAGGAGCTGATTACCGTGGAGCCCGGCTCAAACAAGGACAACCGCGTGCAAGTAGTGCTCGACAACCCCGAAACCATGTACCCCTACATGAACGGGAATACCGTGTTCAAACACGCCGTAACGCGCTTCCCCGAGGTAATCATGGAAGCCCTCAACGCCAACGGCTACCAAGCTTCCGACATCGACCAACTGATTCCGCACCAAGCCAATTTGCGCATTACCCAGTACGTGGGCCAAAAGATGGGCCTCGGCGAAGACAAGGTGTTCAGCAACATTCAGCGGTACGGCAACACCACCGCCGCCTCGGTACCCCTGGCCCTGAGCGAGGCCCTGCAGGCCGGCCGCATCAAGCGCGGCGACCTGGTGTGCTTGGCCGCATTCGGCTCGGGCTTTACCTGGGCATCGGCGCTTATCAAGTGGTAGCATTAGCTCCGGTATGCTGCGGTTGAAATGCAGCGTCATTGCGCGAGGTCGACGGATTACGTCGGCCTCGCTTTTTTTTGGGACCTTTGCCCCGAGCTCTGCCAACCCTAGCCAGAATTCGTTATTGCTAATTCAGATTTCGCAAAGCCTTGCCCAGCCACACCGAGGAAAACTACTTAAAGGCCATCTACAAGCTGTCCGAAGCCGAGCCCGGCGCCGAAGTAAGCACCAACCGCATAGCCGAGGTGCTGCACACCCGCCCGGCCTCGGTTACCGACATGCTGCGCCGCCTAGGTGAAAAAGGCTTGCTGAGCTACCAGCGCTACCGCGGGGTATTGCTCACGCCCGAGGGCAGGCGGCTTGCTTTGCTAACCATTCGCAAGCACCGCCTGTGGGAGGTTTTTCTGGTGCAGAAGCTGGGCTTTGCCTGGGACGAGGTGCACGAAGTGGCCGAAGAGATGGAGCACATCAGCTCGCCCCTGTTGGTGCGCCGCCTCGATCAGTTCTTGGGCTTTCCGCAGGTCGACCCGCACGGGGACCCGATACCGCGCGAGGACGGCGAGATGCACCGCCCCGAGCACTTGTTGCTCTCGGAGCTGCAGCCCGGCCAAAGCGGCTTGCTCGTGGCCGTGAAGAATACCTCCCAGCCCTTCCTGCAGTACCTCAACAAAGTAGGCCTAGGCTTGGGTTGCGAGGTTAAAGTACTGGACAAGATATCCTTCGACAACTCGCTAGAGATTAGCATCAACCAAGCACCAAAAACCCAAATATCAGCCGAAGTGAGCCGCAACCTATACGTTACCGCTTAGCTTTTCCTCAGGCTCGATTATTCCTGCTTCCGCCGTGCTGCCACCTGCTCTTTCCGATACCATTGTTGCGCTTTCCACGCCGTCCGGCGCGGGTGCCATTGCCGTAATCCGCCTTTCGGGCCCGGCCGCCATCAGCCTCACCGATGAGGTATTTCGGGGCAAGAAGCTGGCCGACCAGCCGGGACACACGCTGCACTACGGTACCATTCGGGACGCCGAGCGCCTGCTCGACGAAGTGGTTGTGAGCCTGTTTCGGGGGCCGCACTCTTACACGCGCGAAGACGTAATCGAAATCAGCACCCACGGCTCCGATTACATTGTGCGCGAACTGCTGGCCTTGCTGGTGCGCCGCGGCGCCCGCCTAGCCGAGCCGGGCGAATTTACCAAGCGGGCTTTCCTGCACGGCGCCCTCGATTTGGCCCAGGCCGAAGCCGTAGCCGACCTTATTGCCGCCGACTCGGCCCTGCAGCACCGCGTGGCGCTTAACCAAATGCGCGGCGGTTTTTCGCGCGAGCTGAAAGACCTACGCCAACGGCTTATCGACTTTGCCGCCTTGCTGGAGCTAGAGCTAGACTTTGGCGAAGAAGACGTGGAGTTTGCCGACCGCACAGGCCTGCAGCGCCTGCTCATCGAGGTACAGACGCTGGTGCAGCGCTTGCTGCGTTCGTTTGAGCTGGGCAACGTCATCAAGAACGGCGTTACGACGGTTATTGCCGGGCGCCCGAACGCCGGCAAAAGCACCCTGCTCAATGCCTTGCTGAACGAGGAACGCGCCATTGTATCGGCCATACCGGGCACTACGCGCGACTTTATCGAGGACGAAGTGAGCCTTGAGGGCATCAAGTTTCGGTTTGTGGATACGGCCGGTTTGCGCGAAACCACGGATACCGTTGAGGCAATGGGCGTAGAGCGCACCCGCCAACGCGTGCAGCAAGCCGCCGTGGTGCTTTACCTGTTCGATTTGGCCACCGCTACCCCCGCCGAAGTAGCCGCCGATGTTGCGGCACTGCCGCTGCCTGCCGGTGCCCACCTGTTGCTCGTTGGCAACAAGCTCGACGAAGCCCCCGCCTCGGCGGTAGCGGCCATGCAGGCAGCTCACCCCGCGTTGCTGTTGCTTTCGGCGGCCAACCACGATGGGCTCGACGCCCTGCGCGAACGGTTACTGGCCACCGTGCGGCGCGAAGGACTCGATGCCGGCGCCGCCACCATAGTAACCAACTTGCGCCATGCCCGCTCGCTGGAGGTGGCGCTGGAGGCCCTAGGTGCCGTACAGAGCGGTTTGCATCATGGCCTCGGCACCGAGCTGGTGGCCTCCGATTTGCGCCGCGCCCTAGGTGCCCTTGGCGAAATCACCGGCGACATCAGCACCGACGATTTGCTGGGCAGCATCTTCACGCGCTTTTGCATCGGCAAATAAGCCGCCGGCCTAGGTGGCGTTAGCGGTGTTGTTCATATCGCAACGCCGGCACAGTTTGGCGCAACGTGGTTAATTCTTCGTGGATTAGCGCTTTGGCATGGCCGGCGGCCAGCGCCTCGTGCAAGTGGGCTTCCGAACGAATGCCGATTACGGCCGAGGCCACCGCAGGCTTCTGCAACACCCAGCGCACCGTAGCGGAGGCGGCACTGCGTTGATGGCCTGCCACTTGCTGCAACACTTCGGCTGCTTTCGCTACTTGTTCGGCCGAGTGCCCTAGGTACGCTTGGGGTGCTTTGCCCAGCAGCAGGCCTTGGGCAAGGCTGCCGCGGGCCAGCACGCTTATTTGCTTTTGCTCAAGCAGTGGCAGGCACGTTTCCTCGGGTCGGCGGTCGAGCAGGCTGTACTGCATCATCACGCTCGTTGCATTCGAACGCTCGGCGTACGCTCGGATAACATTGGGCCGAATGGACGAAATGCCGTAGTACCGTATTTTTCCTTGCTGCTGCAGCATTTCAAACGCTTCTATCGTCTCGTCGATGGGGTCGTCGATAGTGCCGCCGTGCAGTTGGTACAAGTCAATGTAATCGGTGCCCAGGCGCCGGAGGCTGTGTTCCACGGCTTGTAAGATGTGTGCCTTGCTTGGGTTCCAATCCCAGCCGCTGCCGTCGGAGCGCCATTGGTTGCCTACTTTGGTGGCAATGATTACTTTGCTGCGAACGTCGCGGAGCGCGGCCCCAACGAGTATTTCGTTTTGGCCTTGGTCGTATAAGTCGGCTGTATCGAAAAAGTTGATGCCCTGCTCGAAAGCACTGCGCAACAGCTGCGAACTGTAAGCCTGATCGAGCGTGAGCGACATGCAGCCGAACCCGATTTCGCTTACGCGCAGTGCCGATGTTCCAAGGTGATTGTAGTTCATGTGCGGGCCAATGTCGGATAGTGCAACAAGCAATTGCACCGGCGCTTACGCTCCCGCCCGTGGCGCAACCCAAATGCGGGGCCGGGGGCGCCCGGGGCGGCAGCAAGGCAGCTAGCGGCAGCCGATTATAGCTTAAATATTTTTTAATTCGCTACCCAATACTTGATAGGTTCTGGCTGGCATTCAAGCCGAAACAACCCGGCAGCTTTATTTGTACTACACCTGGCCACGTGCAATTGCATCTTTAGGTTGTACGACAACAGCCTAATTGCGTACTTCGCCTTTGTACGCACCCACTCCTGTCCACTAATCTGTTTGTAATGGCAGAAACTGCTGAAATTATCCTCGACGGCCAAACTTATCAGCTGCCGGTCGTGGAAGGCACCGAGAACGAAAAAGCCCTCGACATCAACAAACTCCGCGACCAGACGGGCTACGTCACGCTGGATTCGGGCTACAAAAACACCGGCGCTACCAAAAGCGCTATTACCTTCCTCGACGGCGAAGAAGGCATTCTGCGCTACCGTGGCTACCCCATCGAGCAGCTGGCCGAGCAGTCGACGTTCATGGAAGTGGCTTACCTGCTGATCTACGGCAAGTTGCCGAGCGAGCAGGAACTCACCGACTTCAACAGCCAGATCATGCGCCACACCCTCGTACACGAGGACGTGCGCAAGATTTTCGACGGCTTCCCGTCGGGCGCGCACCCCATGGGCGTGCTTTCGTCGCTGGTGTCGGCCCTCACGGCCTTCTACCCCGAGTCGCTCGACCCGAACCAGAGCCAGGACGAGGTAAACCTGAACATCAAGCGCCTGATTGCCAAAATCTCGACGCTGGCGGCGTGGTCGTACAAGAACTCGGTGGGCCACCCCGTAAACTACCCCAAGAACAAGCTCGACTACGTGTCGAACTTCCTGCACATGATGTTCGCTTTCCCGACGGAGGACTACGAAGTCAACCCCGTGGTTACGAACGCCTTGAACAAGCTGCTAATCCTGCACGCCGACCACGAGCAAAACTGCTCGACCTCGACGGTGCGCATGGTGGGCTCGGCCAACGCCTCGCTGTACTCGTCGGTTTCGGCGGGCATCTGCGCCT
This sequence comes from Hymenobacter oligotrophus, assembly GCF_003574965.1. Taxonomy (NCBI): domain Bacteria; kingdom Pseudomonadati; phylum Bacteroidota; class Cytophagia; order Cytophagales; family Hymenobacteraceae; genus Hymenobacter; species Hymenobacter oligotrophus. The sequence continues at coordinate 1,144,646 of NZ_CP032317.1, forward strand.
TGTGGGGCCCGCTGCACGGCGGTGCCAACCAGGAGGTTATCGAAATGCTGGAAGCCATTCAGCAGGACGGCGGCAACACCCAGAAATGGGTTGACAAAGCCAAAGACCCGAACGACTCGTTCCGTCTGATGGGCTTCGGTCACCGCGTGTACAAAAACTTCGACCCGCGTGCCACCATTATCAAGAAGGCGGCCGACGAAGTGCTGGCAGCCCTAGGCCTCGAAGACAGCCCGCTGCTGAAGATTGCCAAGGAGCTGGAGCAAGCCGCCCTCACCGACGAGTACTTCATCAAGCGCAAGCTGTACCCGAACGTAGATTTCTACTCGGGCATCATCTACAAAGCCATCGGCATCCCGACGGAAATGTTCACGGTGATGTTTGCCATGGGCCGCCTCCCCGGCTGGATTGCCCAGTGGAAAGAAATGCGCGAGAACAAAGAGCCGATCGGCCGTCCGCGCCAGATTTACGTGGGCGAAAAAGAGCGTAACTACACCCCGCTAAACCAGCGCGGCTAAGTACTGCTAGCCCCAAAACAGAAACGCCAGCCCTGCCAGGCTGGCGTTTTTGCGTTTCGGCCGGTAGCGGTTAGCGGCTCGACGACGAGTTATCCATTGCCGTCATGTTCGCCTTGGTTTGGCGGTAGGCAACCATTTGGCGCGGCCACAGCACAGAGGCCATGTCCCACTCGTAGCGGTCCTGGAGTTCGGCCAGGGCCACGTCAAGCTGGGCTGGGTCGTTGGCGTATTTCTCTTTGAGGGTTTGCGTGGCCGAAAGCATATCGAGGTTCAGGCGACGCACCTTTACAAATTGGGCTTCGTTAAGCGGCACTTTGTCGGCCAATTGGCGCGTGAGCTTGGTGGCGCGGCCATGTAGCGTGTTGTTGTCGTCGGAGGCGCTGGCCACTTGGGCGAAGCACAGCGGCAATGCAAACGCGAGCAGGTAAACAAGCTTTTTCATAACGGTGGAGATGATCGGGTTGGGAAATGCTGGGTGAGGTCGGCGGGGTGGCTCCGCCCGTGAGCGAGGCGGAGCCCTCCTGCCTGGGTTACTGTTGGCTGATGGAACCTAGGGCGGTCATGGTTTCCTGGCTTTTCTGCATCGCCGTAAGCTGAGCCGGGCGAAGCATCAGGGCCAGCTCCATGTTGTAGCTTACTTGGGCTTCGGCCATGCGCACGTCCCGGATTTCGGGGTCGGCGGCAAAGCGTTCCTTCAAGTCGTCCATGGTGGCGAGCATGCGCAGGTTCAGCTGCTTCAGCTTGACGTACTGGCCCTCGTCGAGACGAATTTTACCGGCCATGGCCCGCGTAAGGGCCGTTGCGCGCGAATTCAGCCCATTAGGGGTTTCGTGCTCCGGATCAGAGGCCCGTACGGCCAGTTGAATTCCGAATGCCAGACCCGCGAGTAAAAGGAGCTTTTTCATGTGGAGTTGGTGAAGTGGGTTTGGTGACTGTTTAAAGAGAAGTGAGTGTAGCGTGTGTGCATGTACAAGGAGTTGATTTGAAAATTCGAGGATGAAAACAGCCGTCACGGATGAGTTTCGACCTGGCCCAAATGTAGATATAAATTTAAAATAAAAAAGAAAAATTATAACTATTCTCGCGTAAGCCTTGCACGTAAGAAGTACATTGGTCTCGTTATTAGATTATTATGCAGCCTTGGTACAATGCCCACTGCAAAGCACAATTGAGCGCGTAACAAACAAAAAAGCCAGCCCCGTTTGGAGCTAGCTTTGGTACTTAACCTAGAAAGTTGAGGATATTGACTACAGAATACTGAGCTCGATGCGGCGGTTTTGTTGCCGGTTTTCTTCGGATGTATTAGGCGCTAGCGGCTTGGTTTCGCCGAAACCCTTGAAACGAAGCCTGTCGGCCTTTACCCCGTGCTCTACCAGGTAGTTATACACCGATTTAGCGCGGTTTTTCGACAGCACGAGGTTGTCCGAGTCGGTACCCACGTCGTCGGTGTGACCCGATATTTCTACCTGAATGCTTGGGTATTGGCCCATGAATTTGATGAGGCGGTTGAGCTCCGTCTTCGAGTTGGGCTTTAAGGCGTACTGCTTGGTATCGAAAAACAGGTTGTTGAGCACAATGCTGCGCCCTGCCTTCACGGGCTCGAGGTAAATATCCAGCGTCAACGGGTCGAAGCTACGCTTGTCGGAGTAGTCGAAGTTCAGGCTTTTCATGAGGTACTTGTCGGCCACGGCGTACATGCCGTACTGGTGGCCCTCGTTCAGCACCACGGTGTAATCGCCCTCAACCGGGTCGCTGGTAACGGACTGCGTTAGCTCGTCGGTGCGCAGGTCGTATAGCTGCACATCGGCTTGCAACGGCTTTTTCGTGACGGCGTCGAACACCCGGCCCTGCGCGTACGTGCTCTGCTCCTGCGAGCGAACTTGCTTGGGTACCTCAAACCCGAACAGTTCCACGGGCCGGTCGCGCTCGGCTACCGCAGCCTCGGCCGGCCGCGTGCGCGAGCAAAACCCGCGGCGGTTATCCGAAGAGATAAAAAGCGAGGCCTCGTTTTCGTAGGTGTTCAGTGGGTACCCTAGGTTTTGGGGCTCCTGCCACTTGCCACCTACCAGGCTGCTCTTGTAAATATCAAGCCCGCCCATGCCCACGAGGCCGTTGGTGACATAGTACAACGTGGTACCGCTGGCATGAATGAAGGGCGCCATGTCCATGCCAGGCGTGTTGACGGGGGCTCCTAGGTTGCGGGCCAGGCTCCAGGTGCCGTCTTCTTGCAGGGTGGTGACGTAGATGTCCTCCTTGCCCTGCCCGCCACGCCGGTCCGATGTGAAGTACAGCGTACGCCCGTCGGCCGACAATGTGGGCTGCGAGTCCCAGTTGGCTGAGTTTACGTTGCGTCCTAGGTTGCGGGGCTTACTCCAGGCGTTGCCCGTGCGCCGCGAAATGTACAAGTCGCAATTGCCGATAGACCCCGGCCGGTCGCAGGAAGCAAAAACCAGCGTTTTGCCGTCGCCGGAAATCGTACCGGCACCTTCGTTGAATTGCGAATTGATAGAAGCCGAAATCAGCGCCGGCTCGCCAAAGGAGCCATCTTTTTCCAGCTTGCTCACCACTATGTCTTCGTCGGAGTCGGCCGTTTTGCGGGCCGTATACACGAAAAAGCGGTTGTCGGCCGTGACGGCGGGGAAATATTGAAACCGAAACGTATTGAGCGGAGCTCCGAGGCGCTCGGGCACCTGCCCCACGGGATTGGCCATGGAGCCAATGGCAAACTCGCAATTCTTGAGTTGAAGTTGAGCCCGGCCAATGTAGCGCTGCCCTTTAGGCGCCGCTTTCAGGTAATTCTCGTATGCCGATTTTGCTACCTGGTACTCGCCCAGCCCAATGGCCAGTTCGCCCAGGTTGAAGTAATCGTTCATACGGGCGGGCGTAAAAGCTAATTTCTCAACGCCTTCGCGGTAAGCTTCGTAGGCTGGGCGCGTTTCGCCCATGGCCTTATACAGCTGCCCCTTCAGCAAATACCCTTCCGCCAAGGAAGGAAACTTCTGGTTCAGGGTGGTGAGCGTTTCCAGTGCCTTGGCAAAGTCCCGGTCCTTGACTTGCTGCTGCGCTTTGTCCCACAAGCTGCGGGCTTTGGTATTGGCTATGGGTACCTGAGCTTGCGCGGCAGCTTGTTGCAGGGGCAGCAGGCTACCGGCAGCTACAACCGCAAGGGGTAGCAGCAAACGGCGCATGGGCAAGGTGGCTATGGAATATCGAGGTACTTGTGCGTTTGCAACGACACCTGCCATTGCGGGTGCTGCTTCACGTAATCGATGATAAGCGGGGTGACGATTGCAGCCTTGCTCCACTCGGGTTGCAAGTACAGGCGGCAGTTGGGGCCCACCATGGCAGCGTGTTGCTCGGCCCAGGCAAAGTCGCTTTTGTTGAACACCACCACCTTTAGCTCATGGGCGTGTTGCAACACCTCGGGCAGCGGCGCTTTGAATTTTTTGGGCGAAACGCAGATCCAGTCCCAGTTGCCGGAAAGCGGATGAGCACCGGAAGTTTCAATCCAGGTTTGGCAGCCGGCCGCGTGCAAAGCCTGCGTCAGGGGGCCTAGGTCGTGCATGAGCGGCTCGCCGCCGGTAATCACCACGTTGCGGCCAGGGTGCTGCTGTACCTCGGCTATCAAGCTTTCAATGCTAAAACGCGGGTGCGCCTCAGCGTCCCACGACTCCTTCACATCGCACCAGTGGCAGCCTACATCGCACCCACCCAGGCGAATAAAATAGGCCGCCCGACCGGCGTTGGCGCCTTCGCCCTGGATGGTATAAAACTGCTCCATCACGGGCAAGGCCAGCGCGGCCGGTGCCAGCGGGGCAGGCGACAAAACGGTAAGCTGCGGGTAAGTCAAAACGGTACGGTAAGCGCAAAAGAAATAAGTCGGGCCGCTGAGTAAACGGAAATCATCCTCTGCGGGATTATCTCGCCACCAAGCGGCCCAACATTAAAATTAAAACAAGCCAACGGCTTTGGCAATTCCCGGGCAGCCCGGGCCGAAGCTATTTTTGGTAAATTTCGCCTTTTGCGGCGCGCAGAGTGTTCAGCAGCAACATGGCAATCGTCATGGGGCCCACGCCCCCGGGTACGGGCGTAATGTAGCTGGCGTGCGGAGCCACCGAGGCAAATTCAACGTCGCCGCGCAGGGCCCAGCCGCTCTTCTTGCTGGTATCCTCAACCCGAGTAGTACCTACGTCAATCACCACTGCGCCCGGCTTCACCATGTCGGCCGTTACAAAGCCCGGCCGACCTAGGGCTGCCACCAAAATATCGGCCGTGCGGGTGATGCTCGGCAAATCCTGCGTGCGCGAGTGGCATAAAGTAACGGTGCAGTTACCAGGCTCCAAGTTCTTAGCCAGCAGTATGCTTACCGGAGTTCCTACAATGTTGGAGCGGCCAATTACCACGCAGTGCTTGCCATCGGTGGTTAGCTCGTACCGACGCAAAAGTTCTACTATGCCCGAGGGCGTAGCCGGCAGCAGGGCCGGCAGGCCCGCCACCATGCGGCCAATGTTCATCGGGTGAAACCCATCGACATCCTTCTCCGGCTTAATGGCCTCTATGACCTTATTGGGGTCGATGTGCTTCGGCAAAGGCAACTGCACGATAAACCCGTCGATTTGCGGGTCGTTGTTCAGGTCGTCTACGAGGCGCAGCAGTTCGGCCTCGGTAATGTCATCCTCGAACCGCAGCAGCGTAGAAGTAAACCCAACTGCCTCACAAGCCAGCACCTTGTTGCGTACGTAGGTTTCGGAGCCGCCGTCGTGGCCCACTAGCACAGCGGCCAAATGCGGCACCTTTTGGCCGGCAGCCTTAAGCTGTTCAACTTCGGTGGCAATTTCGCGCTTGATGTTTTCGGCGGTTTGCTTGCCGTCAATCAGCTTGTAGGTAATGGCGTCGGGGGCAGTGGTCATAGCTATATCTGTACTACCGGGTTTGGGTTAGGGGTTGGTTGTTGAGGGCAATGGCTTCGCGACCGGCTTTAAGGAGGGCTTGCTCCATTACCGGCCAATCGTCGCGCCAACGAAATTTCAGCTCTTGGCCACGGCGGATGCGCTCCAGTTGGGCTTCACTCGTACAGTTCTTGATCAGTGTGTTGTTCATGATGATGGGTTGGTCACACAGCGCTTTTGCAAGAAGTGTATGAAGTGAAAAAGGAAGAAAAAACGCGCCGCAAGTGCGGCGCGTTTTCGGTATTAATCAATCTTGAGGACTGCCAGGAAGGCTTCTTGCGGAATTTCCACGGAGCCCACTTGGCGCATCCGCTTCTTACCTTCCTTCTGCTTTTCGAGCAGCTTGCGCTTACGCGAAATGTCGCCGCCGTAACATTTGGCAATTACGTTTTTGCGCAAGGCTTTCACGGTTTCGCGGGCCACAATCTTCTGCCCGATGGCCGCCTGAATAGCAATTTCGAACATTTGGCGCGGCAGCAATTCCTTAAGCTTTTCGCAGAGGCGCTTGCCCCAGTCGTAGCTCTTGGAGCGGTGCACAATGGCCGACAGCGCGTCGACCTTCTCGCCGTTGAGCATCACGTCGAGCTTCACCATGTCGGACTGGCGGAAGCCGATCAGCTCGTAGTCGAGCGAGGCGTAACCGCGCGAAATGGTTTTAAGCTTGTCGAAGAAGTCGAACACGATTTCCGACAGCGGCAGCTCAAACGACAGCTCTACCCGCTCCGAAGTAAGGTACGACTGGCCTTTGATAATGCCGCGCTTTTCCATGCACAGCGTAATGATGGGCCCCACGAACTCGGCCGCCGTGATAATCTGCGCCTTGATGTAGGGCTCCTCGATGTGCTTGATGAGGTTGGGCTCGGGCATTTCGCTCGGGGCCGATACCATTTTCAGCTCGTCGCGGTTGCTGATGACCTTGAACTGCACCGAGGGCACGGTGGTAATCACCGTCATGTTGAACTCGCGCTCCAGGCGCTCCTGCACAATTTCCATGTGCAGCATACCTAGGAAACCGCAGCGGAAACCGAAGCCCAGCGCCGCGGAGGTTTCGGGCTCCCACACCAACGAGGCGTCGTTAAGCTGCAGCTTTTCCATGCAGGAGCGCAACTCTTCGTACTCGGTGGTATCAACGGGGTAAATGCCGGCGAATACCATGGGCTTTACGTCCTCGAAGCCCACAATCGCCTCTTGGGTTGGACGGGCTACGTGGGTGATGGTGTCGCCTACTTTTACTTCGCGAGCTTCCTTAATGCCCGAAATCAGGTAGCCTACATTGCCGGCCGACATTTCGCCGCGGGGCTCCTGGTTAAGCTTCAGCACCCCGATTTCGTCGGCGCCGTACTCCTTGCCCGTGGCCAGGAAGCGCAGCTTATCGCCCTTGCGCATGGTGCCGTTCTTGATGCGGAACAGCACTTCAATGCCGCGGTAGGAGTTGAAAACCGAGTCGAAAATAAGGGCCTGCAGGGGCGCTTCCGGGTCGCCCGAAGGGGCCGGAATGCGCTCTACAATGGCGTTCAGGATTTCCTCGATGCCGATGCCGGCCTTGCCCGAAGCGTGGATGATGTCCTCGTGCTTGCAGCCGATCAGGTCCACGATTTCATCGGAAACCTCCTCCGGCATGGCGTGGGGCAGGTCGATCTTGTTCAGCACCGGAATGATTTCCAGATCGGCCCCGATGGCGAGGTACAGGTTGGAAATGGTTTGGGCTTCGATGCCTTGCGAGGCGTCGACGATCAGCAGGGCGCCTTCGCAGGCGGCAATGGAGCGCGACACTTCGTAGCTGAAGTCGACGTGGCCGGGAGTATCAATTAGGTTGAGCGTATACATTTCCCCTTTGTAGGGGAATTGCATCTGGATGGCGTGGCTCTTGATGGTGATGCCCCGCTCCCGCTCCAGGTCCATGTTGTCGAGCAGCTGCGCCTGCATCTCGCGCTGACTCACCGTGCTGGTAAATTCCAGCAGGCGGTCGGCCAGCGTGCTTTTGCCGTGGTCGATGTGGGCGATGATGCAGAAATTGCGAATGTTCTTCACTCGGCTTTAAATAAGGCTTTATGCAACCGCGAAGGTAGCGCTTTGAGGCCGCAATTGCTACGGAATGCCCCAACTAGGCCCTGGGCTGCCTGAGGGCAACCGCGTGGTACGGGCCAGAGTTCCGCATAATTGCCGTGATGCAATATTCGGGTGCCAGGGTGCGCCGAAATGCAAAAATCCATTTCGCCTTACCGCACGCAACCTTTTGGCGTGCGCCGTCACTCTTGGCAAAAACATTCCGCTGTATGCTTGGCCGTTCGATTTTGTTTGCAACCCTCCTAGGTGCCGCCATGCCCGCGCAGGCCCAGCAACTCGGGGGCCGGGTAGTGGCCGCGGCGTCGGGCCATGGCGTGGCATTTGCCACTGTTGGCGTAAAAGGCAAAGCCGTGGGCACCACCACCGACGCGGCGGGTCATTTTGCCCTGAAAACCCCAGCCGACATTGCCGACGCCGATTCGGTTATAATCTCCTGCATTGGCTACCACTCGTGCCGTACCACTGTGCAGGCCTTGCGCAACCGCTCCCAAGCGTGGGAGTTGGCGCCGCTAACCCAGCCGTTGCCGGAGGTTCGGGTAAAGCACGGCCGCGTACGCCCCGCCACGTTGGGCGGCAAAATGGAAAGCGGCATGGCCCACTGGAGCACCGCCACCCGCGACATTGGCGCGCTGGCCGACGACGAGCGCGGCTGGGAAGTGGCCACCGTGCTACCGGTGCGGCGCAACAGCTACATCGACGGCTTTCATTTTTACCTCGAGCAAAACGAGTTTAAGCTCGTGCGCCTGCGCTTTATGCTTTACGAGGTAGTCGGCGGCAAACCCACCAAACCGCTCCTGACGCAGGACGTGCAGTTTACCGTGCCCAGCGCCCAAACCGGTTGGGCCAGTGTTGATTTGCGGCCCTACAACGTGCAGCTGCGCAAAGGCCAAACCGTAGCGGCCGGCATACAGTGGCTGCAGGGCGAAAAACTGACGCCCGCAAGCACCAAGTTTGGCGGGCCGGGCGCGTTTCCGTCGGCCCTACACCGGGCCGTGGTGCGCGACAAAAGCGAGGCCACGTGGCACTCCTTTCCCATCAATGCCAGCATGTATTTGGCCGTGCAGGAATACGAGTAGGCCCGCCCCACTATTTTTCGGCGCCGCCGCTTAGGGCCGCGCCCCGGCGGGTAACTTTGCCCTAGGTGGCGCCTGGCCTGCTTACGTGGCGGGCCAGGCGCCACCTAGGGCTTACACCAACCAAGCCAATGAATCTGAGGCTGCTTGCCACCTTATTCCTAGGTGTTTTACCGCTGATGGCCCAAGGGCAGCAAGAGCCTCTCGAAGGCCAGGTGTTAAACGCGCACACCGGCCTGCCCGTGCCGTTTGCCACCCTGGGCGTGCCGCGCCGCGGCCTTGGCACGGTGGCCGACGAGCAAGGCCGCTACCTGCTGCGCCTGCCCGCCGATTTTCGCGACACGGTGGTGGTTACTAGCGTAGGGTTTACCCGCGCGTTGTTACTGCCCGCCCAGCTTGCATCTGGCCAACGCGTGGTGCGGCTCGCGCCGCAAGAGCAAACCCTCGCGAACGTAGTAGTGGCGCACCGCCGGGTAAAGCCCGCTACCCTAGGTCGGAAAAGCGCCAAGGGCGACGTGCGGTGGGTGGCAGGCTCGAGCGGCAAGAACACCGTCGACGATGAATGGGGCTGGGAGCTTGGGGCGGTGCTGCACCCCGCCAAGCCCGCCGTGCTGGAGCAGTTTCACGTGTACCTGCACGACAACAATTACGAGCTGCTGCGCTTCCGCCTGAACCTGTACGCCTACGAACAAGGCAAACCCGGCAAAGCCCTGCTGCAGCAGGATGTACAGCTGAAAGTATGGCCCAAGCAAAAAGGGTGGCTTACGGTTGATCTGCGCTCCTACCACATCAACCTTGCGGCACAACCCGTAGCGGCTACCATTCAGTGGCTGCAAAGCGAAACCGCCGAACCGCAGAAGAAATACTTTTCGGTACCGGTAAAGCGCGAAGCCAAGCAGGTGATGCTGGAGCGCGAAAACAGCGAAGCCGCCTGGACGATTCATGCCTTGCAGCCCAGCCTGTACTTTGAGCTGCTGATGGAAGAGTAGCCCTACCCCGCTGCTATATCCAGCAAGCTCGCGTCGACATCTACAAATAGCGGCGGATGGTTTGCCCACGCGGCCGTCTCGTGCGCTACCGCTGCCGCGTAGCCGGGTGCCGCCGCAAACGAATGTACGGCCCAATTGCGCCCCGCAAAGCCGGGCGAAGGCGGCAAAACCTGCGCACCATCGAGGCTTGGCAGGTGGGGCCAATGTGCGTCGATGCCGGTACCAACGGCCTTCGCCAAGGCTTCTTTGCGCGTCCAGAGTTTGCCGAATGCCTCGGCAGGCACGTCGGCTTGTTGCAACCAGGCGTATTCGGCCGGCGCAAAGCTGCGTTGGGCCACGGCCCGGCAGTGCGGGTCGTAGTCCGCGATTTGCTCCACGTCGATGCCAACAGGCCCGGGCGCCAAGGCCACCAGCACGTACTCGCCCGAGTGCGCCACGTTGAAGTGTTGCCCCTCTTGGCTTTGCTGCAGCATTGGTTTGCCGGCCCTAGGTGCCAGGGCCACGCCCCGCGCTGGCAGGCCCAGGCAATGGGCCAACAGCAGCCGGAGCAGGCCGCGCCCCACTACAAACCGGGCTGCATCGGGAGCTTGCCGGTAGCGCTGCGCCCGGGCCCGCTCGTCGGGCGACAGCACTGCCTCCCAGGCGGGCAAGTGCGGGTGCACAGCAGCCATCGACGCCCGAAAGACCACCAACCCAACTGGCCAGCCTGGCCCGGGGCGGTACGTTGTGGGCTGCCACACCGGTGGCGGCCAGGTGCCGCAGCAAACCTGGGGCGCGTGGCTTAGCACAGCACGGCCTCGGCGGGTGCAGGCACGGCAGCCAGTTGCCGCTTGCCCAGGGCCAGGTCCATCACTTTGGCAAACTCCAAGTGATTAGGCGGTAACAACATACCCTCGTGGTCGCCGCTTACCTCGTGCATGCGCACGCCGCGGCGGGAATACGGTTGCCAGCCGTAGTATCTGGGCTCGAACACCACATGAATGCGGTTTCGGGCCTTAATCACGTCGATTACGCCATCGTAAGGCTTGGGCTGGTACCGATCCCAGGCCTGGTCGTTCTGGGCCCAAATAGCATGAAAACGCTCAACCTCCGTTTCGGGGTGGTTGCTGGGCAATTGCCCTGCCACTCGCTGCATCAGCCACTTGGCGTAGGCGCCGTAATGCTGGCACGCAGCCAACGGGTAGCGCCAAAAGGAGCGTGCTACCCAGCGCAACCGGTGCCACTGGCGCTCCAAGCGGGCCCAGAAAGGCGGCGGCGCTAGCGTTTTGGGCGCATCGGCCTCGCAGTCGATAACGGCCAGCAGCACCACTTCTTTGCCCAAAGCGCGCAATTGGTGAGCCATTTCGAACGCTACCATGCCGCCAAACGAGTACCCTGCCAAGGCGTATGGGCCAGTGGGGTTGTGCTCGAGCAACTCGGCCACGTAGGCCGTAGCCATTTCCTCAATGGTGTCGGGTGGGCTAGTTACGCCGTCGAGCCCAATCGCCTGCAGGCCATACACCGGCTGATCGGGGGGCATAGCTAGCGCGAAGTGCCGGAAAATCACCACGTTCAGGCCCATGCCGTGCACCACGTACAGCGGGGGCTTATCCCCATGGGGCTGCAGCGGCACCAAGGAGCGCCAAGGGCCCGCGTGGGCCTGGGCATCGAGGACGCGGGCCAACTGGCGGGGCGTGGGAGCCTCGAACAAGGCCGATAGCGGCAGCCGGTACCCGGTTGCAGTTTCCACTTGCACCATGGCTTTCAGGGCCAGCAGGGAGTTGCCACCTAAATCGAAAAAGTTGTCATCGAGGGCCACAGCGGGCAACCGCAGCACGTGCGCCCACGCCTGGCAGATGGCTATTTCGCTGGCGCTGCCCACCACCTGCTGGGGCACCTGCGCGGGTTGGGAAGCCTCGGGTTTGGGCAGGGCCTTTCGGTTTACTTTGCCGCTCGAGGTGGTGGGCAACTGCGGCAACCAAACGTACGCGGCGGGATGCATAAAATCGGGCAGGTGTTGCTTGAGCGCAGCGCGCACGGCGGCCAACGCGGGTGGCGCCTTGGCTTCGGCGGGCACCAGGTAGGCCACCAGCTGCTTTTGGCCTGGCTCCTCTTCCAAGGCTACCACTACGGCCTGGCTAATGCCCGGCACTTGGCTTAGCCGCGCTTCTATTTCCCCTACCTCCACGCGGTTGCCCCTGATTTTTACTTGCCCGTCGGTACGCCCTAGGTATTCCAGGTTGCCGTCGGGCAGGCAGCGCACTAGGTCGCCGCTGCGGTAGCGGCGCTGGCCAGGGGCGCCCCCAAATTTGGCGGCCGTCAGTTCGGGGTCGTTCAGGTAGCCATCGGCTACGCCGGCCCCGCCAATGTACAGCTCGCCCACCGTGCCGGGCGGCACCGGCTGGCCCTCCTCGTCGAGAATGTCGAAGGTTACGTTATCGATGGCGCGGCCAATGGGCGGCAACCGCGGCCACTGAGCGGGCGGCCCTTGCAGTTGGTAGCACGAGGCCGAAATGCTGGTTTCGGTGGGGCCGTATTGGTTGTAGAAGTCGCAGCCGGGCAAGGCGTTAAAAAACCGCTCGATTTGAGGAGTGATTTTTAATTGCTCACCCCCGGTTAATACTTCGTGCAGGCAAGTCGGGTAAAACTGCTCGGCCTCGGCCGCTTCGGCCAGGTACTGCAAGACCACGCAAGGCATATCGGCGCGCCGGATGCAGGCCTGCTCCAAAAAACGAAGCAGCCGCGGGGGGTCGAGGCGCAACTCATCGTCGACGAGCACGAGCGTGCCAGCGGTATGGAAGGCGAGAAAAATCTCTTGTACCGAGGCATCGAACGTGAGGGGCGCAAAACACAGCACCGCACTGCCTCGCTGCACCTTGGTGTTGCGCGCCTGCCACAAAATCAGGTTTACTACGCCGGCGTGGCCCACGCATACGCCTTTGGGCTTGCCCGTAGAGCCCGAAGTATATATCACATAGGCCCAATGGGTGGCGGGCACAATGGGCGCCGCATTCGGCACAGCTTCTGAATCTGCATCTACGCATGCAAGCCCGAGCGACGCAAAAAAGGGGGCGTCTTGCCCGAGGGCAACGCAGGCCTGCACTTGCGTGTCGGCAATCATTTGCTGCAACCGCTGGGTGGGGTAGCCCGGGTCGAGGGGCAAATACGCCTTGCCCGCTTTCAGGATGGCCAGCATGCCCACAATGCTTTTCAGGCTGCGCCGGGTACTCAGGCCGATGAAAACGTCATCGGGGTACAAGCGAACAATGCTGCGGGCCAACGCGTCGGCCTGCTCGTTGAGTTCGTGGTAGGTTAACGCTTGGTTTCCGAACCGCACGGCGCACTCGTCCGGAAACGCCTGCGCTTGTTGTTCGAATAAGTTATGGATCAACATAAATGGCAAAAACCACCCAATGAAAGTCCCCCTCAGGGATTAAGTGAGTTTGGGTTTTAAGATATATACCTCTTGCTTTTAAACAATGTTCTTCTTGGTTAAATCTACCATAAAATTATACTCTAGGTGCCGGGGCTGCTGGCAACTGCCAGGAGGTTGCGCGGCTGTGTTAGCCCGCAGAGGGCGCGGAGGTTGGCGCAGAAGGCGCTGAGCACTTGCGCCCGCTGCGTTTCTTTGGCAGTTGGTAACGTTGTTCGGCGCCATCGGTGGGCCTAGGTGCACCGCCGCTGCGGGTGCAGCTGCCACCTAGGGATGCCGCCGCCGTGGCCCGGCCGATTGCCAATGCTGGCCAACCCTGCCTTTTCCGCGTATCTTTAGCCTATGCGTATTTCCTTGGAACATGGTGGCATTCTGCTGGGCGGCTCCTACCTGGGCCGCATGACCGACGACGAGTTCTTCGACTTCTGTCAGCAGCACCCCGACCTGCGCATCGAGCGCACCGCCCACCACGAAATTTTGCTTATGTCGCCCACCGGCAGCCGCTCCGGCAAACGCAACGCCCGCCTGAATGGGCAGCTTTATTCCTGGTTTATCCAACATGCCGAGCTCGGTGAAATATTCGACTCGAACACGGGCTTCACCCTGCCCGATACGTCCATCCTCTCGCCCGATGCTTCCTGGGTATCGGCCGCCAAGTGGAACGCCCTCACGCCGGGGCAACAGGACAAGTTTGCGCCCGTGTGCCCGGAGTTTGTAGTGGAGCTGAAGTCGAAAACGGACGTGCTGAAAGATCTGCAAGCCAAAATGCACGACTGGCTGCGCAACGGCGCCCAACTGGCCTGGCTGCTCGACCCCGACACGGAAACGGCCTATATCTACCGCCCCGGCCAGCCCGCGCCCGAAACCGTGCAGGGCTTCGATAACGAGTTGTCCGGCGAGGCGGTGCTGCCCGGCTTCCGGCTGCGGCTGGCGGAGCTGCGGTAGATTAGGGATATATTCGTGTGTTCTTTATCAACCTTTCAAGCACCCGTTTATCCGTTGTCAATCCGCATTATAAAAGGTCCTGTAACTGGCTTAAGCTTCGCTGCGCCTCTTGCCACCTTATTTGTCTCAAGCTTATTAAGCAACAGGCCATTGTTATCCGTTGGCATTGCCTTGGCCTGCTTTGGCGCGACTCGGCTTGTGCAATCGGGCTTCGAAATAGACCAAGCCCGCAGGCTTCAGCGCACCTGCATTATTGTATTGGGCCATTCTTTGGGGCGCTGGAAATCGCTCGTATCAATCGTAGGTATTACGCTGAAGCATTTCACTTCTGCTCAGCATAACAACACCCCTTCATCAAGTAGCTGGGGTATTTGGAATGATGCATACCGGGTCAAACAGGAAGTTGTCGTAATGCTATCCATTGCTCATTCCAACACGGGCATTATTGTCAAGACCCTCCCTTTGGGCGAGCTACAGGCAACCCAAACATTTGCAGCGGGTTTGGCAGAGCAGTTAGGCATCCCACTGAATGTGTATTTACCAACTTCTTTAACAACCAAGGATCGGTAATTTTTGGCTACCTGCCTAACACCCGTTAGCCCCGGACGCTACCCCCGCCGGGGCTTTTTCGTACTTTAGCCCTCCATTTCCCACTCGTCCGGATTCTACCATGCACCCTGCTCCCGTAGCTCCCTACAAACCCCAGAACCACGTTCGCATCGTAACGGCGGCGGCGCTGTTCGACGGCCACGACGCGGCCATCAACATCATGCGCCGCATTATCCAAGCCTCAGGCGCTGAAGTAATTCACCTAGGGCACAACCGCTCGGTGCAGGAAATCGTGGACTGCGCCATTCAGGAAGATGCCCAGGCCATAGCCATTACCTCGTACCAGGGCGGCCACAACGAGTTCTTCAAGTACATGCACGACCTGCTCAAGGAGCGGGGCGCCGGCCATATCAAAATTTTCGGCGGCGGCGGCGGCGTAATTCTGCCCTCTGAAATTGAGGAGTTGCAGGGCTACGGCATCACGCGCATCTACTCGCCCGACGACGGCCGCGCCATGGGCCTCCAGGGCATGATCAACGACCTGCTTGAAAAGGCCGACTTCCCGACGGGCAAAAACCTGAACGGCGAAGCCAAGCACGTAAAGGAGAAAGACGCCCTCAGCCTAGGTCGCCTCATCTCGGCTGCCGAAAACTTCCCCGAGGAATACGAGAAGGTGAAGCAGTTGTTAGTTGACAGTTATCAGTTGTCAGAACAAGGCCAGAACAACGGCCAACAGAACAACCTGACAACTGACAACTCGCAACCGGCAACTAAAAAAGCACCCATTCTAGGCATCACCGGCACGGGTGGCGCGGGCAAGTCGTCGTTGGTAGATGAGCTGGTGCGCCGCTTCCTGCTCGACTTCCCCGACAAGACCATTGCCATTATTTCGGTTGACCCGAGCAAGCGCAAAACCGGCGGTGCCCTCCTTGGCGACCGTATCCGGATGAACGCCATCAACAACCCGCGCGTGTACATGCGCAGCCTTGCTACCCGCCAGAGCAACCTGGCCCTGAGCAAGTATGTGCAGGATGCCGTGGACGTGGTGCGCGCCGCCGACTTCGACCTGATCATTCTGGAAACCTCCGGCATTGGCCAGAGCGACACCGAAATCATCGAGCACTCCGATGCCAGCCTGTACGTGATGACGCCCGAGTACGGCGCCGCCACGCAGCTGGAGAAAATCGACATGCTCGACTTCGCCGACGTCATCGCACTGAACAAGTTCGATAAGCGCGGCGCCCAGGACGCCCTGCGCGACGTGCGCAAGCAGTACCAGCGCAACCACCAGCTCTGGGACAAGCCCCTCGACGAGCTGCCCGTGTACGGCACCATTGCCTCGCAGTTCAACGACCCGGGCATGAACCGCCTGTACCGCGCCGTGCTGGCTACCATCGAGCAGAAAACCGGGGCCACGTTCAGCTCGCAGCTCGAAACTTCGGAGGCTGCCAGCGAGAAGGTGTATATCATTCCGCCCCACCGCACGCGTTACCTCTCCGAAATCACCGAAACGATTCGTCAGTATGACCAGTGGGTCGATAAACAAGCCGAAACCGCTCAGCAACTCTACGGAATCCAGCGAAGCATCGAAGCCGTTCGAAGCCTCGGCACAGGAGGAGCAGCCGCTAACGGAGCCGGGGGGAGCAGCAGCCACGGACCCCAACCAACCGAACTCGCAACCGGCCTGGAGAAAGCCTTCGAGGAAATCAAGCTCCGGCTGGACGGGCAAAACTGGCGACTCCTGGAGACCTGGCCGCAAAAAGTAGCCGCCTACAAAGCTCCGGAGTTCATCTTCAAGGTGCGCGACAAGGAAATCCGCATCAAAACGCACTCCGAAACCCTCTCCCATTTGCAGGTGCCCAAAGTGGCCACCCCGCGCTACGAAGCCTGGGGCGACTTGCTTAAGTGGATGCTGCAGGAAAACGTACCCGGCGAGTTTCCCTACACCGCCGGCGTGTTCCCCTTTAAGCGTGAAGGCGAAGACCCCACCCGCATGTTTGCCGGCGAAGGCGGCCCCGAGCGCACCAACCGCCGCTTCCACTACGTGTCGGCTGGCTTGCCCGCCAAGCGCCTGAGCACGGCGTTCGACTCGGTGACGCTCTACGGCGAAGACCCTGACCTGCGCCCCGATATCTACGGCAAGATCGGCAACTCGGGCGTGAGCATCTGCTGCCTCGACGACGCCAAGAAGCTGTACTCCGGCTTCAACCTCGCCGACCCGGTTACCTCGGTGTCGATGACCATCAACGGCCCGGCCGCTACGCTGGCTGCTTGCTTCATGAACGCAGCCATCGACCAGCAGTGCGAGCTGTACATTAAGGAGAATGGCCTCGAAGCCGAGGTTGACGCCAAAATCAACCAGATCTACGAGGCCCTAGGTCAGGAGCGCCCCCGCTACCAAGGGCAGCTGCCCGAGGGCAACGACGGCCTAGGTCTGATGCTGCTCGGCGTAACCGGCGACCAGGTGCTGCCCGCCGAGGTGTACGAGCCCATCAAGGCCCGCACGCTCTCGCAGGTGCGCGGCACCGTGCAGGCCGACATCCTGAAAGAAGATCAGGCCCAGAACACCTGCATCTTCAGCACGGAGTTCTCGCTGCGCCTCATGGGCGACGTACAGCAGTACTTTATCACGAACAAGGTGCGGAACTTCTACTCCGTATCGATTTCGGGCTACCACATTGCCGAGGCCGGCGCCAACCCCATTACGCAGCTGGCCCTCACGCTGTCGAACGGCTTCACCTTCGTGGAGTACTACGTGAGCCGCGGCATGGACGTGAACGACTTCGCGCCCAACCTGTCGTTCTTCTTCTCGAACGGCATGGACCCCGAGTACTCGGTGATGGGCCGCGTGGCACGCCGCATTTGGGCCAAGGCCATGAAGCTGAAGTACAGCGCCAACAGCCGCTCGCAGATGTTGAAATACCACATCCAGACTTCGGGCCGCTCCTTGCACGCGCAGGAAATCGACTTCAACGATATCCGCACCACGCTGCAGGCGCTGTACGCCATTTACGACAACTGTAACTCGCTGCACACCAACGCCTACGACGAGGCCATTACCACGCCTACCGAGGAATCGGTGCGCCGGGCCATGGCCATTCAGCTCATCATCAACCGCGAGCTGGGCTTGGCCAAGAACGAGAACCCGCTGCAGGGCTCGTTCATCATCGAGGAACTGACCGACCTGGTGGAAGAAGCCGTAATGGCCGAGTTCGACCGCATTACGGAGCGCGGCGGCGTGCTGGGTGCCATGGAAACCATGTACCAGCGCGGAAAAATTCAGGAGGAAAGCCTCTACTACGAGATGCAGAAGCACACCGGCGAGTTGCCCATCATCGGCGTGAACACCTTCCTCTCGTCGAAAGGCTCGCCCACGGTGCAGCCGGCCGAAGTTATCCGCGCCACCGAGGACGAAAAGCAGTACCAGATTTCAATGCTGCAAAACCTGCACGTCCGCAACCGCGATAAGGCCGAAGACGCCCTGAAGCGCCTGCAGCAAAAGGCCGTGCAGAACGAAAACCTTTTCGAGGAGCTGATGGAAACGGTGAAGTCCTGCTCGCTCGGGCAGATTACCAACGCCCTGTTCGAAGTAGGCGGTCAGTACCGGCGGAATATGTAAGCTGAGGCTGCTTGGGCTGAATGCGAACGGGTGCTACCTTGCGAGAGGCAGCACCCGTTTTTTGTTCTATGGAAACAATTGAAGTTCGTTTCGCCGACTTACGCCGGGCCGCCGAGCAAGTGACAGCCTTCGTTGAGAAGCAATTAGGCTGCGAAGCTGAATATGGCTTACGCACCGGTGTAGAGGAAGATATGGGCAGCGCTGGGCTCGATACTGAACAGTTGCTTTGCGAGTTCTCTGAGCAGTTCAGGGTTGATGTTTCCAAGTTTGATTTCACTGGCTTTATCAGCCCGGAAGGTTTTCAGGATGGAGGCACCCCGCTTTGGATCATTCTAGGGCTGTTCTTCCTGGCCGTTTACGTCATTGCTTGGACAACCAAGTTTCTGATTGGAGCTATCTACTGGCCCTTCAACCCTAAAGCGGCTACCAGTTTCATTAATGAGCCCATCGGTAACCCTTTCCACTCAACACCGGCGCCACCCCGCAAGTCCCAGCATGACATCCTGACCATCGGCGACTTCGTAGCTTCCGCAGCTGCCGGGTACTTCGTGAAGCGGGAGCGGGTACGCTTCGTGTTTATATAGCTATACGTAGCGCATACCCAGTCCTCAAGGAGCTCCAGCCTCCGCAACAGTCCCAGTGGCGTTTATTCAGCTTCCGCTAACCGCTAAGCTTCATGTTATACAAATCCGCCCTTCGATTTATAGTAAACTATATCCGTTACAAATCTCACACAGAGAGAACAATTGCTGTTATTCCCTCAGTATCTCTTTTAGCAGCTAGAACACTGCTAATCAGAATACCTACTCTAATTATTCCTGGCTAGTAATTGGTAATACTTTACCTTCTTATATTAATAGACATAGCTTGTTCATTAGAAAAAGTACTGCACGCATTACCCCCATCAAAAACTGATTTCTTTACTTATTGAAAAATGCATCTAAACGCACTGAAAATGCCTTCCGAATTGGCAAAAGCACCTACTACCGCAAGGAGCCATAACTGAGAATAAATGAAAGTTTTTCTGCTCTTACTATGCCTGTTTCTCAGTCTTGGTTGTTCAAGAAATTATACTGGTGTGTATTATGACTCTTGCTTATTATACCACAGACCGGCGGTACGTCTCACTCTTAATCCAGATAAAACGTTTCATTATAAAATGATTTATTACGATACACTCATTACGGGATATTGGCAAAACTCACATGATACTTTAACCCTGAGGTCAAAGATATTTACCATTCCAAGAAAGCCGCTTTCTCCTAAGATTAAATACATAGATTCCGATAGTGTTGATAGATTTGTAGCCAGCGGAAAAAAGCTCATTCCTATTACTAGTTCTACAGACCCAGTTAAACAGTGTTATTTAAAAAAGCATTAGTAGTAAACATAAATCTTGTACGAGACGGGCCTGCCCCACGCTGGCGCGAGTTTAGCGCAGCGTAACTCGTGACCAGCCATGAGGTGGAGGCTGTGCCTCCACTGCCGCCAACAGCGGCAAACCGGCCACGCGTCGCTCGGATAACTTGCTAATCCGGGCGGCGTTGGTCGTTCTGACGGGGGAGGCACAGCCTCCCGGCAAGGCTGGTCACGAGTTACGCTGCGCTAAACTCGCGCCAGGCAGAGCCAGGCAAAGCCGGCAAACGGCTACCTTATCGGTATGAGTGAGAAGTATAAGATTCAGGATTCGCGGCAGCTCTATTTTGTTTCCTTCGCCACCGTCAACTGGATTGACGTATTTACGCGGCGGCTTTACAACGACCTCTTCGTGGACGGCCTGCGCTATTGCCAGCAGCACAAAGGATTGGAAGTGTACGCCTGGTGCCTGATGACCAACCACGCCCACCTCATCATTAGCAGCGAACAGGACAACCTCTCGGCCATCCTGCGCGACCTGAAACGCCACACCGCCAAAACCCTGCTGCAAGCTATTCAAGAAAACCAGCAGGAAAGCCGCCGCGAGTGGATGCTGTGGATGTTCCGACGCGCCGGGCAGCGCAATACCCACAACGAGCACTACCAGTTCTGGCAGCAGAACAACCACCCCATCGAGCTTTATTCCAACGAGCTGCGCCGCCAGCGGCTGGAGTACCTGCACCGCAACCCCGTATCGGCTGGTTTTGTAGATGCGCCCGAAGACTTTCAATATAGCAGCGCCCGCAATTACGCCGGTCGGCCGGGGTTGCTGGATGTGTTACTAATTGGCTAATCACAACTGCAAGAGGCCCCAGCAGCCAGCCGGTTCCGCGCCGCTTGGTCGCCGACCGGACGGCGCGAGGCGTATACTGCGGCTGCCGCTCGCCCCTCCCCTCGCCGCCTCAGTGCGTAAGGGTGTTTGCGAGTTGAGTCCACGTACTTTTTTTTAAAGTTTCCTCGAATGCCACATCCAAACCCGGGATTCAGCCGAAACCAGCACTGGCCCTACTACCTTACCGAAGCCGCGGGCCTGGCCCTGTTCGTAATCGGAACCGGCCTGCTTTCCATCGCCTTGGAGCACCCGGACTCGGGGCTGCACCAGGCCCTGGCGGCGCGCGGCATAGGCCAGGAGCTGCGCCGAGTGCCGCTGGGCGTGGGGATGGGGCTGCTGGTGGCGGCCATTACCTATACCCCCTGGGGCCAGCGTTCCGGGGCCCACCTCAACCCGGCCATCACGCTGGCTTTCTGGCAGCTGGGCAAAATCAGCGGCACCGATGCGCTCTGGTACGCCCTGGCCCAGGCGGTAGGCGGCTTCGCGTCGGTGTGGCTGCTCAAACTCACCCTCTTCGCCTATTACAGCCACCCCCGTATTGATTTCGGCACCACCCAGCCCGGACCCGACGGCCCCTTGGTGGCCTTCGTTGCGGAATTCGTCATTGCCTTGGTGTTTATGCTGGCGCTGCTGGCGGCGCTGCACTCGGCGCAGCTGCACAAGGCCGCGGGCTGGATCGGGGCGGGGCTGCTGGCCGCGTACGTGATCTGGGAAACGCCCCTCTCCGGCATGAGCCTAAATCCGCTGCGCAGCCTGGCCTCCGCCGTGGCAGCCCGCGACTACACCGGGCTGTGGCTGTACCTGGTAGCGTCCCCGGCCGCCATGTGGCTGGCGGCCATGCTGTTTCAGCGGCTCCGGCAAGCCAGCCCGCGTCGTCGATCAGGCGCCGCAGCGACGGAGCCGCCGCATTACCCGGATGTGGCGGCCGGCTGAGGCTGCTGCGCTGCCACCGCGGCAGCCAAGGCGGCCAAAGCCTAGTGCCCGAAGGGCAGGAACACCTAGTCAAGACCGGCGTTTGGCCGGTGCCCTAACCGCTGGCGCCTGGGTGGCCCTACTGGCCCGCCAGCCCGGCCCGAAACGCCGGCGCCCGCCGGTGGCCGGTGGCCTGCTCGTAGGCGTAGCCCAGCCCCAGCAGGCGGGCCTCGCTCCAGGCCGGGCCCACGAACGAGAGGCCCACCGGCAGCCCGTGGACTTGCCCCATGGGCACGGTCAGGTGGGGGTAGCCGGCCGTAGCGGCAGGCGTGGTGAAGCTCGGGCCCGCGTCGGAGTCGCCGTGCACCAGGTCCAGGCTCCAGGCCGGGCCGGCGGTAATGCCCACCAGGGCCGCGAGCCGAAGGCCGGTAAACAGTTGGTCCAGGCCGCGGCGGCTTGCGTCGTTGGAGCGGGCCAGCGCGGCCCGGTACCGGGCGCTGCCCAGCCCGGTGGTTTGCTCGGCCCGTTCTAGCAGCTCCTGCTCGAAATACGGCATCACGCGGGCCTCGTGCTTCCGGTTGAAAGCAATGACCTCGGCCAGAGACTTTACCGGCGCTCCGGCCGCGGCCAGGTAGCGGTTCACGCTGTCCTTAAACTCGTGGAGCAGCACTTCCATCTCGGCTTCGCCAATGGGCTTGAGCGGCCGCGGCAGCTCTACTTCCACGAGGGTGGCCCCCAGCTTTTTCAGCTCCGCGACGGCCTGCCGCAGCAAGTCCCCGGCGGCGGAAGGGTCGCGCAGGTGGGACTTTTCCACGCCCAGGCGCTGGCCCTGCAGGGCGCTGGCTTGCAGGTAAGCGGTGTAGTCGGTCGGGTCCTGCCCGGCGCGGGCGGCGGTAGCCGGGTCGGCGGGGTCGGGCGCCGCCGAGGGGCCGGCCAGCGCGCCCAGCAGCAGGGCCGCGTCGCGCACGGTGCGCGCGAGCGGGCCGGCCGTGTCCTGGGTGCTGGAAATCGGGATGATGCCCGCCCGGCTCAGCAGCCCCACGGTGGGCTTGAGGCCCACTAAGCCGCAGGCCGAAGCCGGCGACACCACCGATCCGTCGGTTTCGGTGCCCACGGCGGCGGCGCACAGGTTGGCCGCCGCCGCCACGGCCGAGCCGGAGCTGGAACCGTTGGGCGAGCGGTCGAGCACGTAGGGGTTGCGCGTTTGCCCGCCCAGCGTGCTCCAGCCGTTGGAGCTGCTGGTCGAGCGGAAGTTCGACCACTCGCTTAAGTTGGCTTTGCCCAGCAGCACGGCCCCGGCGGCACGCAGCTGCCGGACGATGAACGCGTCCTGCCGGGCCCGGTGGCGGGCCAGCACCAGGGCCCCGGCGGTTGTGAACTGACTGTCGCCGGTGTCGATGTTGTCTTTGAGCAGAATCGGGATGCCGTGCAGCGGCCCGCGCACCCGGCCGGCCCGCCGCTCCTGGTCCAGCGCGTCGGCGATGCGCAGCGCCTCGGGGTTGGTCGAGAGCACGGCGCGCAGGGTGGGGCCCTTGTGGTTTAGCGCTTCGATGCGCTGCAGATACAGCTCCGTCAGCTGCCGGGCCGAGTAGCGGCCCTGCTGCTGGTAGGCTTGCAAGTCCGCCAGCGTAGCCTCATGCAGGGGGCCGCCGGACGCTTCGCCGGCGGGCGGGGCGGCTTCGGACGGGGCGCTTTCCGGGGGCGAACAGACGCTAAGCGGCAGCGCGGCCAGGGCCGTGGTGGCCAGGGCGGCGTGGCGCAGAAAGAGGCGGCGGTGCATAAGGCGGACGCGGCGGGGGCGCGTAGTAAAGCGGCGTTTGACGGATTCAACCGGCTGAGGACGGCCGAGCAAACCGCGCCAGCACCCGGCTCGCCGTAAGTTTACGAAACGCCTAACACTTCGCCGGCGCACGCTTCCGGCACGCGTCAGCGGCGTCGCGGCAAGGTCAGCATGGGTTGCGGGCTGAACGCGCGGCGGCGCTAAACTCGCGCCAGGCAACGCCCGGCCGGTCTTGCTGGATGTTTCACCGATTAGCTGGTCATAACCGCAAGCAGCTCCAGCCTCACTGGCGGCTAACCGGTACCGCGCCGCTGGGAATCGTCTGGGCGGGGCGGCTTTTTAGTGGTTATCCTTGCAGTGGTCCGCTACCCGCAGGTTTTATTCGGGTCGGATTCTGATTTCCCCAAACCTTGCCCCCCGGGGCGAGTTGCTCACTCGTCTCGTCTCTCAAACTACCTCATGATCCTGTACTCCGGCATCGCACCGCTGGCCCAGCTCGACAAGCGCAAGGGCGGCTATTACTACCTGCACTTGCCCGCCGAGCTGGTGGCGCAGTTTCCGCAGCAGGGCCGCACCCGCTTGGTGTGCACCCTCGACGGACGCGTGTCGTACAGCTGCGGCCTGAACCACTTCGGCGACGGCAGCTTTTTCGTCATTGTGGCGGGCAAGCACCTGAAAACATTGGGTAAGCAACTGGGCGACGAGATAAACGCGGCGCTGAGCCTGGATGAGGACCCGCTGGGCGTGGAGGTACCCGAGGTACTGGCCGCGCTGCTGGCCCAGGACGAAGCCTTGCACGCCCGCTTTGTGGCCCTCACCGTGGGCAAGCAGCGCAGCATCGTGCACGCTGTGGCCCGGCTCAAGGACCTGGACAAGCAATTAGCGCTTGCTACGCAGCTGGTGCACGAAGCGGCCCGCCCGCGCCCGCGGCGGGCTGGGTAGGCGTCACGGGGCCGCACCCACCACCGGGCATTTGCTTTAGGGCCTGAGCCACGATCCCGGTTCCACGGCCTAACTTCCTGGCGCATAAATCTTGCGTGCCCAAACCGGGCCGCGCCACGCGCCCGCGGCTGGCCGGTGCATAAGCCAGAGCGGCGCTAGGAGGCATTTGCCGCCCCGGCAACCCGGCAGCGGCAAAACCAGTTAGCTTGGCGCATGAACAGCCCCGAAAAACCCGCCGCGTCCGCACCCGCAACCCTAATTCGTGCCTTTGGCGCCGCGAGCGGCACTATGCTGGTGGCGGGCATCGTGATAGGCTCTGGCGTATTCAAGAAAATCGTACCGCTGGCCCAGAGCGGCTTGAGCGAGGAGTGGATACTGGCAGCCTGGGTAGCGGCAGGCGTGGTTACAATTTGCGGAGCCCTTAATCTGTCGGGCATGGCGTCGCTTACCGAGGAGTCGGGCGGGGTGTACGAGTACCTGCGGTTGTCGTTCGGCAACTTCGCCTCGTTTTTGTTCGGCTGGACGGATTACGCCATCATTGGCTCAGCCTCGGTGGCGGCGCTGGCCTTCATTTTTGCCCAATCGGTAAACTCCCTGCTGCCCTTGCCCAACCCGGCCGAGGCCTGGGCGCAGCTATCCGTTGGGGGATGGATTTACCCCTTTGCCGATTCGGGCATTAAGCTGCTGGCCATTGGCACCACGGCGGCGCTTACCTGGGTAAACTACCGGGGCGTAAGCGGCAGCGGGCGGCTCAGCATTGTATTTACGGCGGCCAAAATCATGGGCATACTCCTGCTGATTCTGGCGGGCATATTCTTGTCGGCGCCAACGCCGGATGGCGCGGCAGCGGCCGCCCCGGCGCCCGTGCGCGAGGTGTCGTTGGCCAGTGCTTTTTTGGGCGCGCTGCTCAGCGTGTTCTGGGCCTACGACGGTTGGGTGGATTTGTCCTTCGTGACGGGCGAAATTAAAGACCCGCGCCGCAACGTACCCAGGGCCATCATCGGGGGCGTAACGGTGGCCATCATCCTGTACGTGCTGGTAAACTACGCCTACCTGCGGGCCCTGCCGTTGGCCGCGCTGGCAGCGGTAGGCCCCAACGAAATAGGCGCCGCCGCGGCGGCCGAGGCGCTGCTGGGCGCGTGGGGCAAAACCGGCGTGGCGGTGCTGATTTTGGTAAGCGTATTTGGAACGCTTAATGCGGTACTGCTCTCGCACGCCCGGGTGCAGTTTCGGATGGCGCAGGAAGGCTACTTTTTTCGGGCCGCCGCCGCAGTGCACCCGCGCTACCGCACCCCCCACCGGGCCTTGCTGTTCACGATGGCCTGGAGTACCGTGCTCATTGTGTCGGGCACCTTCGAGCGGCTAACCGATCTGGTCATTTTCGCCACTTTCTTGTTTTATGGCTTGCTGGCCGTGGCCGTGGTCAACATGAAGCGCCTAGGTCGGATACCGGGCCCGGTGCCGGGGTACCCGTACGTGCAAATTCTGCTCTTGCTGTTTGCCGCTACGTTCACGCTGCACACCCTTGTAACGCAACCGGTGCAGTCGGCCATGGGGCTGGGGCTGATCATGACGGGGTTGCCGCTGTTCGTGTATTTCCGCTGGAAGGTCCGCACGCAACCAACCGAGGCCGTGCAGCAGGGCGCATAGGTCGGGTAGCTCAACGTAGCACCAGGAGCTAGTGCAGCGAAGCGTTGTGGCTGATTCCCAACTCGGCTCGGCATCGGCCGTTCGGGCTGCCTGTGTGAGGCGGTAGCGCACAGCGGGTAATTGTTTAGCTTTACCCTCATGCGCGCAGCCTTCAACTGGTCGAAAAAACGCTTGCTAGCGGTGCTGGTGGGTTTGGCCGCCTGCTCTTCGCCCGATCAGCCCACCGACCAGCCTACCCTCAACCAAAGCCCAAGCGTACGCTACACCGCCAAGCGCGTGGTGCTGCCCGATGTGCCGCAGCGCGGCCGCATTCTCGACCGCCACGACTCCGTGCTGGTTGATACCCGCACGCAGTACTTGCTGAAGCTGCCCCGCCGTGGGCAACTCGATACCCTGGCCCTAGGTGAGCTGCTCGGCTGGGATTCGACCACGGTGCGCCGACGCATTGTCGATGCCCTGTCCTACGGCCAGGCGTCGCGCGGCTACGCCGTTCAGCTTAGCTTAACCAAAGCCGAAGCCGAACGCATACGCCGCGACAGCAGCGCCACGGTGCCGCAGCTCACCTTGTGGGAGCGACCCAGGCGCACTTACACCTCCCCTGCCGCCGCTCCCGTGCTGGGCTACCTAGGGGCCGAAGCGCAAGCCTTCTATAACCAGGCCAAGCGCTACCGGCGCGGCCGGTTTTACCGGCTGCGCAACGGCGGCGTGGAGGCCTACTACAACGGCCTGCTGGCGGGGCACCGCGGCTACCTGCACCCACTGGTTGATGCGCAGGGCAAACAGCACGGCAGTTGGGCCAAGGATACCGCTTTTCAGCAAGGCCAGGATTTGCACCTGACCATTGATGTGAAGCTGCAAACCTACGCCGAGAAGCTAATGGGCGGCCGCAAAGGCTACTTGGTAGCCCTCGACCCGCGCACCGGCGAAATTCTGGCTTACGTGTCGGGGCCGGTGTACCAGGCCAGCACTATCACCGCGCCCGACCAGGCCGGCGTGCGCACGAAGCTGCTGGAGCACGAAGACCTGCCCCTGCTGAACCGCCCGGCCATGCTGGCCAACCCGCCCGGCTCGGTGTTTAAGCTGGTGAATGCGGCCGTGGCCCTGCAAATGCACGCCATCACGCCGGCCTCGGCCTTTCGCTGCGACCAGTCGCTGGTAAACTGCGTGCACCGCCACCCGCCGGGCAAAAACCTCACGGCGGCTCTCAAGTACAGCTGTAACCCGTACTTCTACCGGGTAATGGAAACGCTGATCGACTGCGTGCCCGATACCTTGGCGGGCGACACCATAGCCGCCCGCCACGCCAATTTGGCCCAGTGGCGCCGCTACGCCCGCTCGTTCGGCCTCGACTCGGCCCTAGGTGTCGATTTGCCCCGCGAAGCCAAGGGCCACTTGCCCACCCCCGCGTACTACGACAAAGCCCGCCGCACCCGCGGCTGGACGTACCGCTCCATTTACTCGCTCAGCATCGGGCAGGGCGAAATCAACCTCACGGGGCTGCAAATGGCCAACATGGCGGTCATCATCGCCAACCGCGGCTGGTACTACGCGCCCCATTTGGTGCGCAGCGTGGGCGAGAGCGGTCCGCTGCCGCGCTTCACCCAAAAGCACCGCACCCTGATTGATAGCGTGCATTTTGCCGCCCTAGTGCCGGGCATGGTGGCCGTAATGCAGCGCGGCGGCACCGCCGATGCCTCCAGCCTGGCCGATGTGGGCATTAAAGTGGCGGGCAAAACCGGCACCGTGGAAAACGACGAGGGCGACGACCACGCGGCGTTCGTGGGTTTTGCGCCGGCCGACAACCCCAAAATTGCCGTGGCCGTGTACCTCGAAAACGCCGGTTTTGGCGCTACCGCCGCCGCCCCGTGCGCCGTGTTGGTGATGGAGAAATACCTCCGGGGCAGCATTGCGCCCAAGCGCAAGCGTTGGGAGAAACGCATTCAGAACCGGGCCCGCCGCGAGGACTTTTAGGACCGATGGGAGTCGCTTGTTAAGGTGGCATCTCCGTACTTTACCGCCAAGGGGCTTTCTTTGCGCCTTCAGCATACCCAGCGCCGCGAGGCCTCGTTTTTGACTTCATGTATGAAACCCTGCGCCGCGGCGACGGCAGTATTTTTCTGACGCTTCATTACAACCACGCCGACGAATGGATTCATGCGCATTGGCGCGGCCGGCAAACGCTGAGCACCGTAATGACCGGCGGGCTGACGCACCTGGAAATGATTCGGCAACTGCCGTGCCCTAGGTTGCTAAACGACCACCGCGAGCTAGTGGGCACGTTTGTAGAAGCCAACGACTGGATTCAGCAAATCTGGACGCCGCTGATAATCTCGGCTGGCTTGCGCTCCATCGGGCAGGTTGTTTCGCCCGATGTGTTTGGGCAATACTCCATCGAGGACCTGAAGCACCGCATCAGCGACCAGCTCGACCTGTTTTTGTTCAACGACCTCGAAGAAGCCCAGGCTTGGTTACGGGCGCAGCCGTAGCAGGCAACAGGCATACGCAGCACCGCTTCGGGCCGAGCCTGTGCTGCATCTGATGTAAGAAGCCTTGTGCGAGCAGGCTTGGGTGCACTGCCGGAGCGTTGCGCGTTACTGGTTTAGGCGGGCTGGATAAATGCAAGGGAACAAAAAGATAATATTACCGGTGTGTTACGGATCACAGCAACGCCGTAGTTTTGCATCGTGCTTCAACCAAAAAACCTGTTGCTGAAGCGCGGGCCCCTGCTCGGCAAGGAACCGCGAGTAGACCGGAAGGTCTTCGCCACCGCCGGTTTTCCTGATTTCGCCGCTGCCATTTCCGTTGTTTTTTCTGGGTATTGCCCCGCTACCGTTTCGGATTCCGAAACGGTTTTTTTATGCCCGTTGCGTTCGGCTGCTCCTGCCGCCCAGCCCGTGCCTGGCCCCAATGCCGGCCAGACACCCCTGCTGCACACCGGCCCCCTCACCCTCTCTGGTGGCTCCCGGCACCCAGGCCCGCCCCGACAGCCCATTGCTTCGCTGAAGGTACTGGCAGATAAGATTTTACACCGTGCGTTTTAGCTAGACGACTTCCCTTTTCCTCAACCCCGGTATGGCACGTAAAGACCTGCTCGACATTGCATCCCTTCACCGTGAGGAAATCGAGTTTCTGCTCGACCAATCCACCTCCTTTAAACAAGTATTCACCTGCTCGGTGAAGAAAGTGCCGGCGCTTGAGGGCAAGTCCGTGCTGATGCTGTTCTACGAGCCCAGCACCCGCACGCACACCTCCTTCGAAGTCGCGGCCAAACGCCTTTCCGCCGAGGTCACTAACTTTAACGTCGCGCATTCCTCCGTAACCAAGGGCGAGTCGATCCGCGAAACAGTAGAAACGCTTCAGGCCATGCGCACCGATTACATCGTGGTGCGCCACAGCCGATCGGGCCTGCCCGGCATGATTGCCCGCCAAACCAAGGCTTCGGTTATCAACGCCGGCGACGGGGCGCACGCGCACCCCACCCAGGCCTTGCTCGACGCCTTTACCATCAAGGAGAAATTCCCCGACCCGCGGGGCAAAAAAGTGCTCATCATCGGGGATATTCTTCACTCCCGCGTGGCGCGCTCTACCAGCAACTTGCTGCAAAAGCTGGGCGTGGAGGTAGCCTACCTAGGGCCGGGCTCCTTGGTGCCCAAGTACGGCCCCGAAACCATCCGCCGCTTCACCGACTACGACGCAGCCATGGCGTGGGCCCCCGATGTGGTGTACCTGCTCCGCGTGCAGATGGAGCGCCAGGACGTGCAGTTTTTCCCCAGCCTGCGCGAATACCACCGGCTCTACGGCATCACCACCGAGCGGTTGGAGGAAATCCGCCAGCGCGGCCTCTACATCATGCACCCCGGCCCCGTGAACCGCGGCGTTGAACTGTGCGATGCCGTGATGGACTACGAGCGCAGCCTGATCAACAACCAAGTCGAAAACGGCATTGCCGTTCGAATGGCCGTGCTCGACTGGCTCACGCCGGGCGGCGAATCCCCTAGGTCGGAACCAACTTTTGGGCGCTCGGCTGCTCCGCTGCCGCACTTTACTGCCTAGCAACTAATCCAAGCCCTAGGTAGCGCGGCACCGCGCCAGCGGGCCGGTAGTGGCTTGAGCGCTCAAAACGACGGCTGATTACGTCATTTATTTGCACCTCCAATAGCCAGGTCTTCCCAACACTCCTTGCCGGTTTACAGAACTCAATCATCCATGCTTCTCCTTCAAAACGCCCGCATCGCCTCCGAAAACTCACCCACCCTGCTCGAAGGCGATGTCCTGATTGTCGAAGGAAAAATTCAGGACGTCGGGAACAACCTAGCCATTCCGGAGGGCGCCCGCGTCATCGACGCGCGGGGCCGGATTCTGATGCCGGCCATGTTCGATGCCCACGTGCATTTCCGCGCCCCGGGCTTTGAAAACAAAGAAACCATTACCACGGGCAGCGAAGCAGCCATCAACGGCGGCGTTACGGGTGTGGTGATGATGCCGAACACCCGCCCGGCCATCGACTCGGCGGCGGTGGTAGCTACCGTGCTGGAAAGCGCCGAGCGCAAGTCTCGCATTCCGGTGTACACCTCCGGCTGCGTTACCAAAGACCGCCAAGGCAAGGAGCTGGCCGAAATTGACGGCATGCGCGCGCTCGGGGTGAAAATGCTCACCGACGACGGGGATACCACCAGCGACCCGGCCGTGCTGCTGCGGGCCATGCAGTACGCCACCGAGTTTGGGATGTTTTTCGCCAGCCATTGCGAGGTGCCGGAGCTGGCCGGGCCGCGCTCCCTCAACGAAGGCGTGATGAGCTACCGGCTTGGCATCAAAGGCTCGCCGGCTTGCGCCGAGGAAATCATCATCGACCGCGACATTCGCCTGGCCCGGGCGGCGGGCGCGCACATTCACATCCAACACGTTTCCAGCAAGCTCGGCATGGAAACCATCCGCTGGTGGAAATCGCGCGGCGATGTGAAGGTAACGGCCGAAGTAGCCCCGCATCACCTGTTGTTCACCGACGAACATATCGGCGACTACGACACCAATTACAAGATGAACCCGCCGCTGCGCACGCAGGCCGATTGCGACGCCCTGCTCGAGGGGCTGAAGGAAGGCGTATTCGACCTGATTGCCACCGACCACGCTCCGCACACGCCGTTCGAAAAAGCCCAGGATTTTATCAGCGCGCCTAACGGCATCACCGGTTTGGAAACGGCCTTGGTGTCGCTCTACCACTTCTTCGTACGGCCCGGGAAATTTGGGTGGGACTTGGTGGTGAAGCGCTACTCGGCCGAGCCCCGCCGCCTGATGGGCCTGCCGGTACCCACCATCGAGGTCGGTCAGCCAGCCGACTGCGTCCTGTTCGACACTGAGGCGGAAACTACCTTCACGAAGGAGTTTATGAAATCCAAATCCCAGAACACGCCCTTCATCAACCAAACGCTGAATGGCCGAGTGGACATGGTGATTTTGGGCACGGAAATCCTGCTGGAGCGCTGATAACAATGCGCAAAACAAGAACAATGACACTATAGAACGTCATGCCGAGCGAAGCCGAAGCATCTCTACCGCTTCGTCGAACGAGCCTAGAGATGCTTCGGCTTCGCTCGGCATGACGACTAAATGAATTCAATGAGTACACCTTCCTTCCCCAATACTCTCAAGCCCCTGGTCGGCGTAGTCATGGGCTCCAGCAGCGACTGGAACACCATGCAGCACGCCGTGCAAATCCTTACGCAGTTTGGCGTGGCGCACGAAGCGCGCGTGGTGTCGGCGCACCGCATGCCCGATGACTTGTTTGCTTACGCCGAACAAGCCGGCCCGCGCGGCCTGCAAGCCATCATAGCCGGGGCGGGTGGTGCTGCCCACCTGCCGGGCATGATGGCCGCCAAAACAACTGTACCGGTGTTGGGGGTACCGGTGGCAAGTCGCCATTTGCAAGGGGTCGACTCGCTGCACAGCATCGTGCAGATGCCCAAAGGAGTGCCGGTGGCTACATTCGCTATCGGCGATGCCGGAGCGGCCAATGCTGCGCTGTTCGCGGTAAGCATGCTGGCGTTGCACAACCCAGACCTAGCGACAAAGCTACAGGCGTTTCGCGCCGAACAAACCGAGGCCGCTCGCGCCATGGAACTGCCCCTATGAACGCCGATAAGCACGTTGCAGCCATGACTTCAGTTTTGCCGGGCAGTGCGGACGCAGCTGGCCGTAGGGCCACACTAGGCGTGATGGGCGGCGGCCAGTTGGGCCGGATGTTTGTGCATGCCGCCCAGCGCCTAGGTTACTTCACCGCCGTGCTGGACCCCGACGCGCAAAGCCCGGCCGGCTTGGTAAGCCACCACCATATCCAGACTGCTTACGACGATCCGGCCGGTCTGGCGCAACTAGCCGACCTGTGCCAGGCCATTACCACTGAGTTTGAAAACGTACCCGCCGAGGCCCTGCAAACGCTGGCCCATACGCGCCCCGTGGCGCCGGGCGCGGCCGTGGTGGGCATTGCCCAAGACCGCATGGCGGAAAAAGCCCACTTTGCGGCTTGCGCCGACGTGTCGGGGGTGACGTGCGCGCCCTACGCAGTACTTGAAACGCCGGCCCAGCTGCAGGCCATTCAGGAGAACCGGGCCGATTTGCTGCCTGGCATCCTAAAAACTGCGCGCATGGGCTACGATGGTAAAGGCCAGGTGCGCGTCCGGACCGCTGCTGAACTGGCCGCCCGCTGGGCAGAGTTGGGCGGCACCGCTTGCGTGCTGGAAAAGTTGTTGCCGCTCACCGCCGAGTGCTCGGTGCTGGTGGCCCGCGGCTGCGACAGGCAAGTAGCCAGCTTCGCTCCGCAGCGCAACGTGCACGTCGGTGGCATTTTGGCCGTAACCCACGCGCACGAAGGCAATATGCCGCCTGCCCTGGCAACCAGAGCCCGCGAAGCCGCCGTTGCCATCGCCGAGCACCTAGGCTACGTTGGGGTGCTGTGCGTTGAGTTTTTTGTGGTGGATGATGGCAGCGAGTACGGCAGGTTGGTGGTCAACGAAATGGCCCCGCGCCCACACAACAGCGGCCATTACACCCTCGACGCCTGCGACGTATCGCAGTTTGATTTGCAGGTGCGTGCCATGGCCGGCTTGCCCTTGCCGCAGCCGCGTCAGCATTCGCCGGCCATCATGCTCAACTTATTGGGTGAAGTGTGGTTTGACGCCAACGGCCAAATGCAAGAGCCGGATTGGCACACCGTGCTTAGCCTGCCTGGGACGCACTTGCACCTGTACGGCAAAATGCATGCGCGAGCAGGCCGCAAGATGGGTCACCTCACCATCACGGGCCCTGATGTTGTCAGTGTCAAACGTGTAGCGCGGCGCGCCGCAGAGCTGCTCGGCTTGCCGGGATTGGACGCCATCTAGTTGTCATCTGCTCGACTTGAATAAGCGGCAATCCACTGCTCCTCAACTTTCTGATAGCCAGTAAGCAGGCTACAGTTTGCTTTGCGGCGTTAAGGGCAGCGTTCCGGTTTCGTTATGGGCGCGCTGCAGCTTTAGGAG
This sequence comes from Hymenobacter oligotrophus, assembly GCF_003574965.1. Classification (NCBI taxonomy): domain Bacteria; kingdom Pseudomonadati; phylum Bacteroidota; class Cytophagia; order Cytophagales; family Hymenobacteraceae; genus Hymenobacter; species Hymenobacter oligotrophus. Next base: position 1,177,810 of record NZ_CP032317.1, read on the forward strand.
CAAGCTAATTTGGCCGCGGTGGTAAATCTCGTCCTCAGCAAGGTGAAACAAGACCCAGGCCAGGTTGCAACCGTGTACCGGGTCGTAATCCTCGATGCGGCGGGTGAGTTGCTCTTCGCTGACGCCCTCTAGGGCCGCCAACAGTTGGTGCCGCGACTCGGCCAAGCCGGCTTGGTAACTGGCCAGGTCTTGCCCAGTAATCAATTGCGGCACGTGCACGCCTAGGTCCAGCGCAGGGAGCCAGTGCTGGTTTTCGGCATCGGTTAGGGCCCGGCCTTCCACGTATACGATGCGAAAGTAGTGTTCCAGCGCCGTGAGGTGCGCGAGCAATGCCCCCACCGTGTTCCAACCGGGTTGGTACTGCCAGTGCAACTGCTCGGAGCTAATCCGGGCAATGTGCTGCAGCGTGGTTACGCGGGTATCCTCCAACATGGAACGCAGCAGGTTCAAAGCCTGATCTGGTGCGGAGCCCAGGGTTAGGTGAAAGGTACGCTGAAGAATCATGTCTCGTGAAGTGCAAAGTCCTGTTGCGCCTGGAGGGTAGCGTCGCATCACTGCCCGCACAGTTCACAATACTACACTTCTGACCCGGCATGGCTTGAACCAAACCCCAAACACGGCATACATTGGGGTATGAAACACGGCATGTGGATAGGCTTGCTGGGTTGGTTGCTAGCAAGCAGTGCAAACGCCCAAACGTTGGCAGGCATTTGGCAAGGCGTCGAAACCGACCCCGGCGAGCCGGGTGCTACCTGGCCTGCCCTGCTGCGCGTGCAGCAAGGCAAGGGCAACGCCCTATTTGGCGTATTGTACCAAGAGGCCACCGGCCGCCCCAACGTAACCGTCACGTTTCAGGTACGGGCCACGCGCACGGCCACGGGCATGGCCCTGGAACACGTGCGCAAGCTCAATGAAACCGGTGCCACGCCGTTCAGCTACTGGTGCGATGGCACCATTGCCTTTACTTATGATGCCAAGGAAGAAAAGCTGACCGGCCGCGCCGCCTACGAGCCCGTAGGCGACTGCGACAACGGCAGCTTTACGCTTTACCGCGTGAAGTTGAAATCGGCAGCCAAGGTAACGGCCGGTACGCTTACCACCATTCGGGTATCGGGGCGCGACGTGCGCTGGTACGCCGATGCCGACCTGAAGCAGCTCGTGAACACCGGCAACAGCTACCGTACCAAGCTCAGCAAAACCACTACTTTTTACCTCACGCAAGGCTTTTACCGCACGCGCGAAAGCGCCGTGGTACCCATTACGGTGCAGGCAAGCGGGGCGGCACCCAAGCCTAAACCCACGCCCGCCCCGGCGCCCAAGCCCACCCCGCCCGATACCACCCGCGCCGCCCCAGCGCCGCTTGTCATCAGCCCGAAACCGGTGGTGCTGCCGACGGTGCTGTTTAAACTGGGCACCCCCGAGCTGTTGCCCGAAGCCTTGCCGGCCCTAAACCAGCTCGCCGCCGAATTGCAAGCCCGCCCTACCCTGCGCCTGCTGGTGGCCGGCCACACCGACCGCATCGGTGAGCCCGACAAAAACCAGGCGCTTTCGGAGCAACGGGCCGAGGCGGTAAAGGCATATTTGCTGAAGGCTGGCGGCGTGGCACCGGAGCGCATCAGCACCGTGGGCTACGGCGACACACGCCCGCTTTACCCCTCGCCCGATGCCCGCAACCGCCGCGTGGAAGTATCGGAGGCGCCGTAAGCGCGGGTACTGCGTCTCGGGCAGCCCACCGCATTGGTATTTGGAGCCCAGGGTATTACCCGAGCGTGAGTCGGCTTTCTACTACTTGTTCTGGGCATTCAGCTTAGCGCAACAACAATGTAACGCACTCCCCAAAAAATTACAGAGCCCAGGCGGTAATCAGATCAACACTATCTGCATTTTACCAACTTGTTATTGCATATTATTTATATAATATGTAACATTACTTTCCGCCGCGTGATTTTGCGGCTGGTGGCCGCATTACCTGATGCCTTCCGCACAGTTGGCCGCCCGCTAACCTTTCGCGGTTAGGCGGGTATACGTGCCTACTCGCCATTGCCCAGCCTACTCCTTCACCCCGACCTCCACCGATGAAGCAGTTTGTACAAACAATTCGGTTGCTTGCGCTGCCTGTGGCATTGCTGCCCGCGCTGCCGCACGCGGCCCATGCCCAAACGCCCGACCGACGGGCCAGCCTAGGGCTCAACCTCAGCGCGCTTCAATACCAAGGCGATTTCGGCTCCGATTACTGGAAATTCGACCGCAGCTCGTACGCGCCGGGGCTGGCCGTAAACCTGTACCTCACGCGCGGCCTCGACCTGAACACGCAAGTGTTTTTTGGGGAGCTGACCGGCAACCGCAACCCCCAAACCCGCTTTACCACCACCTTGGTAAATGCCAACCTAGGGTTCAAGCTGAAGCTAAACAACGGCTGGGCCTTAAAGGAAAACGCCTTTTTTCAGCCCTACCTGCTGGTGGGCTCGGGGTGGTCGTATGCTAGCCGCACGGGCCTGAACGACGGCAACCGCATCGACGAAGACAAGGGCTACGTTGATGTGATGGGCGGAGCGGGCATTAACCTGCGCCTAGGTGGCGGCGTGGGCTTGTTTGTGCAGAGCACCCAGCACCTGCCTATGGAGGCCAATTTCGACGGCGTACCCGAAAGCAACGTGCCCCGCTGGGCCGACCGCTTTTTGCAGCACACCGTGGGCCTGACGTTTAACCTGGGCCAGGCAGCCGATGCCGACGAAGACGGCGTAACCGACCGGCAGGACCGCTGCGCCAATACGCCACCGGGCGTGGAAGTAGACGAAAACGGCTGCCCGCCCGATGCCGATCAGGACGGCTTGGCCGACTACCGCGACAATTGCCCCAACGAACCCGGCACCGCCGACCTGCAAGGTTGCCCCGATAAGGACGGCGACGGCGTGGCCGATGGCAACGATACCTGCCCCGACGTGGCGGGCACCGAGGACCTAGGCGGCTGCCCCGACGCCGACCGCGACGGCGTAACCGACCGCGACGACAAATGCCCCGACACGCCCGTGAGCACCCAGGTTGACGCCAACGGCTGCTCGGCCGCTGAAACCCGCAGCACGACCGAACCCGACTCGGACGCCGACGGCGTGCCCAACAGCACCGACCGTTGCCCCAACAGCGCCGGACCGGCCGCCAACAACGGCTGCCCCGAGCTAAAGGCCGAAACCCGCCAGCGCCTGCGGGAGGCTACCCAATTTATCGGGTTCGAGCGCAACAAGGCCACGTTGCTGGCCTCGTCGTACGCTACGCTCGATACCGTTGCTCAAATCCTGAACCAGTACCCCGATTACACGCTCAGCATAACGGGGCACACCGACAAGCAAGGACCGGCCGCCTTTAACCTGCGCCTTTCGCGCGAGCGGGCCGGTGCTGCCCGCAACTATTTGGTGGGCAAAGGCGTGGCCGAAGGCCGCATCCAGCAGCGCGGCTACGGCCCGCTCCACCCCGTGGCCGACAACGCCACCGAAACCGGCCGCGTGCGCAACCGCCGCGTTGAGTTCGACATGTTCCTGAGCAGCTCGGCCAACCCCGCCGACGCCAAATACGGCCCCGAGCCTACCGCCGTAGCTCCGGCCAAACCTACGAAAGCAGCACCAGCTAAAAAGGCTACCATTCGCAAGGCGCCGGCCCGCAAAGCACCGGCCCGGAAGCCTGCCGTTGGGCGGCCGGCTGCCCCGGGCAAAGCGGCACCTAGGGCCAGCGCACCCCGCAAACCGGCTGCCAAGGCTCCGGCCCAAGCGCCCGTTCGCAAGGCCACGCCGCGCAAGCCGTAAGCCACTTGTTAGCACCCAAGCACGGGAGCGAAGTACCAGGGCCGCCAATCAGCGGCAACTGGGTGCTTCGCTCCCGTTTGCATTCAGAGCTTGCGGCACCTAGGGCGTAAGCAAAGAATGATGCATGCATAACAACTAATTAACATTAATGCCGTATCTTTGCACCAAAAAACTGATCATCACTTACATACAACATAGGCTATGAAAAAGACCACCGCCGTTTCGACGTTGTTGCTGCTGGGTGGCCTGGGGTCCTTGGGGCTGTGGGCGGCCCGCGCGCTTAAGTTCAACCTCCACATTGATTCGCTCGACGAAGACCTGAGCGACTACTGCTGCTAGTCGGCCGTACTTTTTGGGTTTGCTACTACTACAAGCCGGCCCCGCATTGCGCGGGGCCGGCTTTTTGTTTTGCTCCGCCGTAATAGCGTTTCGAAGTGGTAGCAACTAGTTGGCGCAGTTCAGAAACTGCGCCGGGCGGGCGCAAAAAGAGGAAATTCAGCTTAGCCTTTCGGCCGACATCATCGTTGATTTTCAAGTTGTTGCTGCTCGCCATTGTGTGTACCAAGCCGCGCTACTTGTGCTTCGGCCCGCACTACCTGCAATTTTTCTGCACCTTCGCCCCGGCAGTCGTATAACGGCTTTTGGCCCGAGTGCCGCTTTACCCAAACCCATACCATGGAACTGACCTCGCTTAAGCAGCAAATCAGCTACATCATTGGCCGCGACCTGGCCCGCAACTTCGCCCAGCAAGGGCTCGACCTCGACATTGAAACGCTGGCGCAAAGCCTGAAAGAAGCCCTCAGCGGCCAGCAAAGCCGCCTTTCGCCGCAGCAAATGCAAGCTGCTATGCAGCAGTTTCAGCAGCAAATGGCCGAGCAGGAGCCCCAGGGCGGCGGTGGCCAATCGGCTGAGCAAAACAAGGAAGAAGGCGCCGCTTTCCTGGCCCAAAACAAAAACAAAGCGGGCGTGCAAACCCTGCCCAGCGGCCTGCAGTACGAAGTGCTGCAGGAGGGTTCGGGCAAAAAGCCTTCGCTGAAAAGCTCGGTAACCACGCACTACCACGGCACCCTCATCGACGGCACCGTGTTCGACAGCAGCTACGAGCGCGGCCAGCCGGCCACTTTCCCGGTGAACGGCGTAATTGCCGGCTGGACGGAAGCCCTGCAGCTGATGAGCGAAGGCGCGAAGTACCGCCTCTACATCCCCTCGGAGCTGGCCTACGGCACGCGCGGCGCCGGTTCGGACATTGGCCCGAACGCTACGCTCATCTTCGACGTGGAGCTGCTGAAAGTAAACAACTAGGTGATTTTTGGAGGTAACGCGTGACGGGTAACAGATAGCAAGTGCCCAGCCCTAGGTGCAGACGAGTGTGCTCAACCCATACCGGCGATGAGCAAGGTTGATTAGCTTAACTGCTTCGGCCGCACTAACTGCCCCCAGCAAACGGCCGCTTTCCGCCCGTTACCTGTCACGCATTACCTGTCGCCTGCTTCTCATGGAACCCGTTTCGCATCCCGGTTTCGCGCCGCCCCAGCTGCCGCCAGCCCGGCCGCCCATGCAGAGCCCGGATGGCCGCTGGCTTCTCACCGACGACGAACTCACCCTGGAGGGCCGCAGCTACAGCCTGTTGGAGTTGGAGCGCGTTTCGGTGCAGCCGGTGCGTTGGCTGCTTTGGATTATGCTGGGCGCGTTGGTATTGGGCGGCTTCACGCTGGCCTTTCTGCAAAACTGGATCCGCACGCCCACGGCCATGCTGGGCATGGGCATTGGGGCCTTGCTGCTGGCCTGGGGCCGGCGCGGCGCCATGCGGGTGCGCTTGCACCACTTGGGCCGCGAGGAAGCCCACCACGCCCTGGGTGGCGAGCTGCAAATCTGGCAGCCCTTGGCCACCGAAACCAACGTGCGCATTTACCTGCGCCACCAACGGGCCGCCGCCGAGGCCATGGCCCTGCTGGCGGCCGAGCAAGCCGCCGCAGCTCCCGCCCCTACCGCGCCCGATGCGGACCTAGGCCCCGGCCCACCCCACTCCTGACGAAAGCCTCCCGCGCAGCAACGTTCTTACGCGGCTGCCCGGCGCTTACTACCTTTGCCCGCCTCTTTTTGAGGGGGTGTATGTTTATCCATGTTGTCGCGATTGTATGAGTGACACCAAAACTTTGTCCGAGGCTCCGACCACAACCTCGCACCACGCACACACCGCCGTATCCACGGCGGGCTTGCTAATTGCCCTAGGCATCATCTACGGCGACATCGGCACCTCGCCCTTGTACGTAATGAAAGCCGTGGTACCGGGCCGCATCACCACCGACCTGGTGTACGGCGGCATTTCATGCGTGCTCTGGACGCTCACGCTGCAAACCACCATCAAGTACGTGCTGCTCACCCTCAACGCCGATAACAACGGCGAAGGCGGCATTTTCTCGCTCTACGCCCTGGTGCGCCGGCGCGGGGGCTGGCTTTCGGCCGTGGCCATTGTGGGCGGCGCCGCCTTGCTTGCCGACGGCGTAATTACGCCGCCCATTTCGGTGTCGTCGGCCATTGAGGGGCTCGAGCGGGTGTACCCCGAAATCCAAACGGTGCCCATCGTTATTGCCATCCTGGTGATGCTGTTTCTGCTGCAAAGCTTCGGCACCCAAATCGTAGGCAAAGCGTTCGGGCCCATCATGTTCCTGTGGTTTTCGATGCTGGCCACCCTGGGCGTGCTGGGCATTGTGCAGCACCCCGAAATTTTGCGGGCCGCCAACCCCTACTACGCCTACAATCTGCTCGTGAACACGCCGGGCGGTTTTTGGCTGCTGGGCGCCGTGTTCCTGTGCACCACCGGGGCCGAGGCCTTGTACTCCGACCTAGGGCACTGCGGCAAGGGCAACATCCGCATCAGCTGGGTGTTCGTGAAAACCTGCCTGCTGCTCAACTACTTCGGGCAAGGCGCATGGCTGATCACCCACCAGGGCGAAATGCTCAACGGCCGCAACCCCTTCTTCGAGATGATGCCCTCCTGGTTCCTGCTCATCGGCATTGGCATTGCTACCGTGGCAGCCATTATTGCCTCGCAGGCGCTCATCACGGGCTCGTTTACGCTGGTAGCCGAGGCCATTCGCCTGAACATGTGGCCCAAGGTAAAGCTGAACTACCCCACCGACGTGAAGGGCCAGCTGTACGTGCCCAGCATGAACCGCCTGCTGCTGCTGGGCTGCATCGCCGTGGTGCTGTACTTCCGCAAGTCCGAAAACATGGAAGCGGCCTACGGCCTGGCCATTACCGTTACCATGCTCATGACTACCCTGCTGCTCTCGATGTGGCTGCGTACCAAGCGCGTGGCCATGCCGCTGGTGGTGTTGTTTTTGGTGGTGTACCTGGCCATCGAGGGCTCGTTCCTGGTTGCCAACCTCATCAAGTTTCCGCACGGCGGCTGGGTATCGGTGGCCATTAGCCTCTGCTTGATTGCGGTGATGTACGTGTGGATGCGCGCCTTCTACATCAAGCGCCGCCTCACCGAGTTCGTGAAAGTTGAGCCGTACATGGATGCGCTCAAGCAGCTTTCGGGCGACGAATCGGTGCCGAAATACGCCACACACCTGGTGTTTATGACATCGGCCGAGCGCCAAACCGAAATCGAGTCGAAGATCATCTACTCCATCTTCCAAAAGCGCCCCAAACGCGCCGATATCTACTGGTTTGTGCACGTGGATACCACCGACGAGCCGTACACCATGGAGTACAAGGTAACCGAGTTGGCCAACGACGACGCCTACCGCATTACCTTCCGTTTGGGCTTCCGGGTCGAGCAGCGCATCAACCTATACTTCCGCAAAGTGGTGGAAGACCTGGTGCGCAACAAAGAAGTGGACATCACCTCTCGCTACGAGTCGCTGAGCAAGCAGCACGTAACCGGCGACTTCCGCTTTGTGGTGCTCGAGAAATTCCTCTCGGTTGAAAACGAGTTCCCCTTCGTCGAGAACCTCGTGATGCAGGCCTACTTCTACATCAAGCAGTTTATCGCGTCCGAAGACAAGTACTTCGGGCTCGATACCTCGTCGGTGAAAATCGAGAAGGTGCCGCTCATCATCACGCCCCCGAAAACCGTCGATCTGAAGCGCGTGTACTAACGCCTACGCTCCCTAGGTACTTGAAAGCCGCTCCGCCTGCCGGAGCGGCTTTTTTGTTTTGCAGCGCAGGCCAAGGCTGCACACAAATCCAACATTACCACGTGTTTATACGTTGCGGCTGATATGTACTTCTTACTTAACCAAACCCTATTCTATGCCCAAATTTACTCTTATAGCGGCTGCGCTTTTGGCGCTGGCTGCCTGTGCCCGCACGCCCGATGCCGAGCTGGCACAACCCAACCCCGCCCTAGGTGGCGAAGCCCTCAGCACCCAACAGCTTGACGAGCAGATTTGGGAAAAGGTGAAAGCCACCAACGCGCCCTTCGACTGGAGCCAGGCCACCGACCACGTGGTGTGGAGCGCCTTGCAGCGCTCTGACCAGGTGCTGAGCGTGGGCTACGCCCCCGCCGACAAATGCAGCCCGCAAGCCGCTTTGCCACCTAGGGCCGGCGCCGATGCTGCCTACCAGCAAGCCCGCGAACAAGTGCTGCGCCTGATCATCAGCAGCGAGCAGCAAGCCGACCCCAGCCTTGCCGCCGAACAAATTGTGGTGTTTGGCGAAGAAACCCTGCCCGTGCTCAACGTGCGCGTGCGGCAGCTGAGCACCGTGCAGCGCCTGCGCCGCTCGCCGCTGGTTCGCTACGCCGAGCCCATGGGCTTCGACCCCTATCGGCCGCGCACCAGCACCGCCGCCCAACGCAGCCTGAGCAGCAGCGGCTGCGGCTCCAACACCGCCACGCCCAACCTAGTAGCCGGCTCCGACTACACCGTGCTCAGCAACGGCAGCAAATCCTCCTGGAACCAGGCCGATGTGTACCACGGCGTGCGCGCGGCGTGGTCGCAGAGCACGGGCCAGGGCGTAAAGCTGGTGGTAATTGACACGGGCGCCTCGGATGCGCAGGAAAACCTCGGCAGCGCATTTAACCAGGGCCTAAGCGAGGGCCGCACCGTGGAGCGGCTGGTAACGCTGCCGCGTACTACCTTTTTCGGCATACCCACGGGCCCGGTAGAAACGCCCAACGACCCGTGCGGCCACGGCACCAGCATGGCCGGCGCCGCCGCCGCCCCGCGCGGCACCGATGGCGCCTCGGTGGGCATTGCTTACAACGCCAACCTCGTTTCTATCCGGGCCGCGGCCGACGTGTTTTTGGATGAAAGCCGCGAGGTGAAGGGTGTATCGGATGCGTTTGTGCTTGCCGGCAACCGCCCCGATGTGCGCATCATCAGCATGAGCATGGGCCGCGTCACGAGCAGCTCGCAAATGGCCGATGCCATTCGGTACGCACATGCCAGAGGCAAGCTGATCTTCTGCGCCGCCGGCACTTCGTTTGATTGGTCGGCGGGCTGGGTTGGGGTAATATTCCCGGCTAGCCTGCCCGAGGCAGTGGCCGTAACCGGCATGAAGGACAACCTTGCCTCGCGCTGCGACGAGTGCCACGTGGGCTCCGATGTAGAGTTTACCGTGGTAATGCAGCGCAGCAACAACCTTCGGCCCCTGTCGCTGGCCATGAGCGGCGATGCACCTAGCACCGTGGGCGGTTCGTCGGTCTCAACCGCCTCGATGGCCGGCATGGCGGCCGTGGTGTGGAGCAAGTACCCCACCGAAACCCGCGAGCAAATAAAGCAGCGCCTGGTAGCCGCCAGCACCAACGCCACCAACCGCAGCCCCAGTTTTGGCTACGGGCGCGTAAACCTCGCCAAGGCCGTGGGCGTGCTGGTGCAGTAGCGCAGGCACCTGTCGTTAATGGCCACGGCCCGCCCCGATGTGTCGGGGCGGGCCGTGGCTTTTGTGCGGGCTGTACCTAGGGCGTTAGAAGATGCGCTTGCGGGTGTCGAGCTCTTGCAGCATGCGCACGAACTCGGCATCGGCCGCGGCGCGCTGCTCGGCCCCTAGGTGCTTGGCGCTGCCGATCATAAATGGCTCGTACACCTCCATGCCGCAAAAAGCAAACGTGCCGCGCAGCAAGTGGCTCAGGGTCGATTCGAGCGTGGGAAGCGTTACGCCGTCCCACAACTCGTTGGGCGTACCCGAGGTCAGCGACACCAGCGCCTTTTTGCCGGCCAGCTCTTTGGTGCCACCGTAAGCAAAGCCCACGGCCAGCACGCGGTCGATCCAGCCTTTCAGGATGGCCGGCACCGAGTGCCACCACAACGGAAATTGCAGCATCAGCAAATCGGCACGGCGCAGCTTATCCATCTCAGCGCTAATGGCCGGCTCGAAACTATCGGCCGCCACGCCTGCCCGTTGGGCGGCCTGCAAGTCAAAGAAATCGGCCGCGTAAGCTGGCTCCAGGTCGGCGGGGCCCGCAATGGCGGCAAAGCGCTGTTGGTACAAGTCCGATACTTCAACGGTGTGGCCGGCAGCGGTTAGGGTTTCAACCGCCAAGCGGGCCAAGTGCCCGTTGTACGACGCCGGCTCGGGGTGAGCCAGCACAAGCAGAACGTTCATTATCAGTGCAATAAACCCGCCGGTACACCCAAGGCGCACCGGCGGGCAGGTATGCGGTGTAGGTTAGGCTAAGCCGCTTAGCTCGGCAATTGCAGCCACTTGCGGCGCACCACCAGCTGCTCGGAAGTGGCGTTGTCGGCCATTTCGATGCGGTATTTGGCAGCCGTGCTGGCCAGCAGCGGGAACGACAACTCGCGCAGCTGCCCATCGCGGGCTACGAGCAGGCGCACGGTGCTGCCCACCGGCCGCGCGGCCATGTAGCGGTTAATGTCGTCGGTTACGCGCATGCCGTCAAGGGCCAGGAGTTCGTCGCCCACGTTCAGGCCGCCCTGCCAAGCGCTGCCGTCGCGCAGCACAGTGGTTACCATGGGCCGCCCGTTGTTGGCCGAAACGCTGGCACCTAGGGCCGCTTCGGGTTGGCCGGTGGTGTTTACGAGGCGCAGGCCGGCGTAACCTAGGGCGCCTTCGTAGTCGAGGCGTACGGTGCCGTACACCGAGCGTTTAAAGAAATCGTCGAAGCGGCGGCCGGCTACCTTGGCCACGGCATCCTGAAACTCCTCGTCGCGGAAGCCGCGCTTTTGCTTCACGTAGTACTCGTCGTAGAGGTAGCGCATCACGTCGTCGAGGCTCTTTTGGCCTTTGGTGGCGTTGATGATCATCAGATCGAGCACGGCCCCGATAACCTCGCCTTTGTCGTAGTAGCTAATGCCCGTGTTGACGGAGTTTTCGTTGGGGCGGTAGTACTTAATCCAGGCGTCGAAGCTCGACTCGGCCGCCGATTGCTCGCGGTTGCCGGGCGTGTTTTCCACGCGCGTAATGCCGGTCGCCAGCTGATCGAGGTACTGCTGCGGCTTCTGGAAGCCAGCGCGCTGCACAATCACGTTCGAGAAGTACTCGGTGCCGCCCTCGCTCAGCCACAGCATGCGCGTGTAGTTTTCCTGGTCGTAGTCGAACGGACCTAGGGCAATGGGCCGAATACGCTTTACGTTCCAGAGGTGAAAGTACTCGTGCGCCGCCAAGCCCAGCAGGCCCATGTAGCCGGCTTCGGAGTTGTAGGCGTTGCGCGACACCTGCAACGTAGTGGAGTACAGGTGCTCCAGGCCTCCGCCGCCGCGCTCCAGGTTGTGCACGATGAACAGGTAACGATCGAGCGGATTGCGGCCCACCACTTTCTGGGAGGTTTCGCAGATGCGCTTGAAATCCTGGGTGATGCGCTGCTCGTCGTAGTTGCCGGGGCCGTACATGGCAATGCGGTGCGGAGTGCCGTTGGCCTCAAATGTCAGCTCCTTGTGGTTGCCAATTTCGATGGGCGAATCGGCCAGCTCGTCGTAATTGCTCGATTGGAACGTGAACGTCGGGCCGTTGCCGGCGGGCTTTAGGCTGGTCGATACTTTGCTCCAGCCCTGCGCGGGGCGCACCTCCAGCGTGCTCGGCAGTTGCTGCAGCTGCGCCGGGTACATAAACACGCTCGAGCCGTTGAGGTAGCCGTGCGAGGCATCGATAAAGCTGGTGCGTACGCTTAGCTCGTTGGCGTACACGCGGTAGCGCACCGTAAAGTTCTTCTGCCCTTGGTGCTCAATGCGCCAGGTGTTCTTGTCGATTTTAGTTACGCCGAGGTTTTTGCCGCCCGCGCTAGCCGCAAAGCCCTCCACGTTTTTGGCAAACTCGCGCACCAGGTACGAGCCCGGCGCCCACACCGGCATTTTCACATCGGTGGTGCGGCCGCCAAAGCCGTTGAGCTGCATTTCTACCTCGAAGTAGTGCGTTTGCGGCGCCGGCATGGAAAGCACGTAGCGCAGTGCCGGCGCAGCCAGCACGGGCGCGCTGCCCAGCAGCACCACAAAGGCGGTGGCACCTAGGCGGCGCTTGGTTGATTGAAGCATGCGTTCAGGGAAAGGTGAGTGAAGTGCGTGCGGAAAGCGAAATGTGCTACAGACAACCCCACGCGTTCGGGGGCTGCAATGCCGGCGTGAATATACCCCAGCTCGGCCGTGCGAAACGCACATTGCCCTTACTCCGTTAGCAACTTCAGCCGCCGCACTTGCAACAACCCCAGTCGGTTGGCACGATTATGCGTTACGTTTGGCTGATGTTTGGAATTTGCATGACCTTGCTGCTAGGCCTGTGGGCTTGGCCGCGCCTCAGCCCCACGGCCCCCGTACCCGCGTCCGGCGATTTGCCCCGCGTGCGCGCCGTGGTATACCGCGCCACCACCGGCGCCACGCCCGTTACCCGCCCCGATAGCGTGGTGCGCTTTGCCCTGCGCCAACTCGGCAAGCCCTACTGCTACGCCGGCACCACGCCCCAAGGCGGCTTCGATTGCTCGGGCTTTCTTACCTACGTGTACAACCAGTTTGGCGTGGCAGTACCGCACTCCTCGGCCATGCAGTACAAAATTGGCCAGCCGGTAGCGCGGCCGCAAGCCCGCAAAGGCGACCTGATCATTTTTACGGGCACGGCACAGGGCAGCACTACGCCTGGGCACGCCGGCATTGTTATTTCGGAGCCCGGCCAGCCGTTGCGCTTTGTGCATTCGTCCTCGTCGCGCCGCGACCCAGGCGTGAAAATCAGCCAGGTCGACGGCACCGATTACGAGCGGCGCTTTCTGGGGGTGCGGAGGGTACTGTAGCCGGCTGCATGCGTAAGTCCTCTCTGGGGGTTGGAATGCGTAATTTACCTCCGTGAAAAAACTGCATGCTTTATGTGTGCTCTTGGGGTTAGCCTCTTGGTCGGCACGCGCGCAGCAAGCTCGCCCTGCAGGCAAGCCTCAGCGTTTGGTGCTACCCGTGTCCCCAGGTACCGGGCGCGTTACATATTCTGACACCGTGCGCGTACCCAACGCTACGGCCAAAAACCTACTCAACGCAGCTGCTGACACCTACGCCAAAAACTTTGCTTTCGCCGATTATCAACCTGGTCTTCCAGACTCGGCTCAGGTGCTGCGCACGCGGCAAAAGGCCGACCCGGGCGAATACCTGATGCTCGGTACGGCAATGATGATGAAACCCGGCGAAGAAATCGTGTACGTAGCTGGGGTAAGTCCTTTGGCCAATTTAGAAGCCCCTACACCCGTTCGTTACTTGCACTTCGTGTTGCGGCTGCGCGCCGAGCCTGGGGTGTGTTACCTCTCCATCACCGAGCTGCACCAACGCACTACCACCATGAAGCGCGAGATGGAGCGGCGCATGGGCGGTTATTCCGCCATGACTCAAGGCCACAAACCAACTACGCCAACGCGCCCTCCGGCCAGCACACCCATCGAAACGCTTTATGAGACTTGGCTACCCGGCTACAAAGTAGCGCCGGCCAGCAAAACGCCCCCTCAGGCTGGCAAGCCCACTTTGCAAGACGCCCAGCTGCTGGACCGCACTGCCCGTGGGGTATTGGCTGAGCTTCGGCGGAACCTCATGCGGCAAGGGCGCTCAGCTCCTGCCAGCGACACGCAAAAATAAGCGCATTGGTGAAGTGGGTAGAAACAGCGAGGCCCGGTTGCCTTCACAGGTAACCGGGCCTCTAATCCTGTGGCCATCTTACCAAGCGACCAGCCCGGGGACACCGGAGTGGTCATCTTAGGCGAAGACCTGCCGTAATGTGGGAGTGCATACGCATCCCCACGACACTTGAGTGTTACGCGCGTCCGGCGGTGAGGCGGACAACATTACTCAGGCTTGGCAGGATGGATTTGGGACTACTGGACATTGTACACCTCCTTTCTCGTTCGTTAAACATCTCCCCAGGGGCGCTACCGACGACATGGGTCCGCTAGCCAGGGGCTGTAGCACTCGCTACGGTCATTAAAGTTATATGTCATACGTTTGGTTCAAAATAAAAAGCGGTTTTTTTGAAGCCCTGGGCAGCTTTTCGCAGCATAAGGCTGAATGTCAGCCGATTTATTTTGCCCGCTTGCCAGCTCGCTCCCGCCGGCCCTAGGTATTGGTACGCTACTTGTCTGGGTAAGCCTAGCCTGCATATTGCAGAGTTAAGTTGCTTTTGTATATTTTTCCCTCCCAACCTCTTTTCACCCCCTATTTAACGATGAAGAAACTGCTCCTGTGCCTAGCGCTCCTGCTGGGCTTTGTAGGTTTAGCCTCGGCGCAAACCCTCTCCCCGCTTGGCGTGTGGACGAACAGCGAGAAAAAGGCCACCTTCGAAATTTACCAGTGCGGCAACGGCAAAAAGCTGTGCGGCAAAATTGTTTCGCTGACCACGCCCAACGACCCCAAAACCGGCAAGCCCAAAACCGACTCGCAAAACCCCAACCCGAAGCTGCGCACCCGTCCGCGCCTGGGCTTGGTTTTTATGGAAAGCTTTGAGTACGACGAGGACAATAAGTGGGACGACGGCAAGATTTACGACCCCGAAACGGGCAAAACTTACTCCTGCTACATGAAGATGCTGAACGCTAACACCATGGAAGTGAAGGGCTACATCGGCATTTCGATGATTGGCCGCTCGCAGACCTGGACGCGCGTGAAGTAAGCCCGCTGAACTTACGGCCCTAGCCGCCCGTTTCGGAGTACCGAGGCGGGCGGCTTTTGCTTTCCGTAGCCCCGCCGTATCTTACCCTTCGCCTTTGACCAAAGCCCTACCCGCGTGAAAGCCTTTTGCCGTGTACTTGCCTTGCTGCTAACTGTAGCGTTGGCACCGTGGGGGCCGCTGTTTGCCCAGCCGGCCACCATGCCCCTAGGTGTGTGGGCTGATGAGCAGGGCGAGAGCCACATCGAGCTGTACCGCTGCGGCGAGCAGCTGTGCGGCAAAATCGTGAATCTGCAGCGCTCCACCGATGCCGAGGGCCACCCCCGCCTCGACGTACACAACCCCGACCCCAAAAAACGCAGCCAGCCACACCTAGGGCTGGTGGTGCTGCAAAAACTTACCTACGACGCCGGCAGCAACCGCTGGGACGGCGGCGAAATCTATGACCCCGAGAACGGCCGCACCTACTCCTGTTTCGTGCGCCAGCTCGGCCCCGATAAGCTCGAGGTAAAAGGCTACATCGGATTTGCCCTGGTGGGCCGTTCGCAGTACTGGACGCGCGTGCGCAAATCGGGCGCCGAAGAAGCCGCCCCGCGCTAAGCCGCCAAAACTATTTGGCAGAGCGGGTGTTTTTGGCCTGTTCGACGTGCTTTATACCAGCTTGTTCCGCTTCCTCCAACAACTATTACACGGCCAGCCTTCGCCTACCGACTGGCACCCGCTCCAACGCTCGGCCGCGGAGCTAAAGGCCTATGCCCAGTGGGTGCAGCAGCAAGTTTACCTCAACTGGCTCAACCCCTACTTCAAAGCCTACCACTACACCAAGGCCGGCCTGCCGCCCGGGCCCCAGGGCTTGCGCGTGCAGTTGGTTGAGGGGTGCGGACAGCACGGCGCCTTGCTGTTCTACGACCCCAGCATCGGACCGCACAACTTTCGGCACTTGTTCGATCTGATCCGCGACCGGACCCTGCCGCTCGGCTACCACCTTGCCACCTCCGACGAGCGCGTGCGCAAGCACCCCCGGTATACCGAAACCATCGCCAAGCACTTCCTAAAGCCCAACCCCACCAGCTGCCCCGCCACCGGCCGCTGCGAGCAGCGCTTTGGCACCGTTGCCGTCGATTTGATTAGCCTGAACGGGCATCCGGGGTTTATTCGGGTGGTGTGCAACCCCATTCAGGACGCCATGTTTTGCCCAGCCGAGTCGTTCGATAAGCTGATGGAGGACGTGTTTCACGTGCCCCTGGCGTAACTAGGCTGGCGCTTACTGGCCCTAGGTGCCGCTTTGGCCCGGAGCCGGACCGGGGCCGATTACTCGACTTTCAGGAAGCGCGCCCACTGGCTGCCAGTGCTCAGGCGCACAAAGTATACGCCGGCTGCCAGGCCCCGCACGTTCACAACGGGGTTGCCGGGCTGCAGCGTTTGGCGCAGGGCTACCCGTCCGCGGGCATCCACCACCAGCACTTCGGCGGGTTGCCGCAACCCCGCTTGCACCACCAGGTTATCGGTGGCAGGGTTGGGCAACAGTTGCAGGCCGTCGGCCTCGGGCTCGGCGGTGCTGGCGTGGTCGAGTATCCACTGGTTGGGGTCTACCTCAACGCCCGTAACGAGCTGGCCGGCGGGTACCGGTACCTCAAAGCTTTGCACCGGCTGGGTTTGGCGCAGTCGTACTACCCCCGATTGCCCCGAGGCGTAGCGAATAAGGTAGTCTACCTCGGTGTCGAAAAACGGCGTTACGCTGGCCATGCTAACGGTTTCGGTTACGCGCAGCGACAGGGTGCTGCCGGCTTGGCGCCACGTGGCCCGGAACGTGGGGTAGCCCTCGCCGCGGTACCACTGGTCGAAAAAGAATTGCAGCGAGCGGCCGGCTTCCTGCTCAAAAACGCGCTGCAAGTCGCGGGTACGGGCCGTGCGGTTGGCGTAGGTGCTTTGGTAAGTGCGCAAAGCCCTGAAAAACTTGGCGTCGTCGTTGAGCAGGTAGCGCAGCATGTGCACCACCATCGCGCCTTTTTTGTAGCTCAGGCGCGAGCTGAAGATGCGGCCGACATTGGTGGTGTCGTTGGCGCGCACCGAGCCGCCGGGCTGAAACACGTTGGCGCGCGTAACCGGGTCGAGGGTAAAGCGGGCGGCGGTGCTGGCCTGGTCGATCCACTGGCGGGCTTCGGCGGCCGAGGCAAAGCGCGACAAGGCCAGGTATTCGCCGTAGCTAGCAAAGCCTTCGTTTAGCCAAATATCTTCCCAGGCGCCGCAGGTTACGTTGTCGCCAAACCACTGATGAAACAGCTCGTGGGCCGTGAGCGTGAAGTTGAAGCGGTCCTGCGTGGTCATGGTTTGGTGCTCCATGCCCCCGCCGATGGGCGCCATGGCGTGCCCGTACTTTTCGGCGGCAAACGGATACAAGCCCACTAAGCCCGAGAAGTGCTCGATGAATCCCGGTGTGCGGTCGATTTCGGCCCTGAAGTTGTCGAGCGTGGCTTGGTTGTAGACGTAGTTGACAACCGGAATGCGCGGCCCGCCCACGGGGTTGGCGTAGTTTACGTACTCCACGTAAGGCGCCACCGCCACCGAAATAAGGTAATAAGCAATGGGGTAGCGCGAGTGCCATTCGTAGCGGCTGCGGCCGTTGGGCAAGGGCGTGATGCGCTTCAGCAGCCCGTTGGAGCCCACTTTGTTGGTGCTGGCCGTGGTAACCCACACCGCGCACGAATCGGCCTTATCGGTGAGCACCTGCTTGCACGGAAACCACTCGTGCGCGCTGTACGGCTCTGATAAGCTCCAGGTAACCCCCGCGCCCGCCACCACGGCCGTGTTCAGGGCGTTGCCAATGGCGGCGGTGTTGCCGTTGGGGGCCGTGCCGCGGTAGTAAATGCGCGCCTCGAACGAGGCGCCCGGCGCTACGGCCTGCGGCAGGGCGGCAGTTACGTCGTGGCCGGCGCGGCGCCAGCCCGCGCTGCGCCGGCCCACCACCACCGAGTCGATAAGGTAGCCGCTGCCGTTGGCGTTGCGGTTGTAAAGCTCAAAGGCCAGCGAATCGAGCGGCTGCGCAGTTTTGTTGCGGGCCCGCAGCACCACATGGCCGCTCACGTCGCGCGAGTTGTTTTGCAGGGCTAGGTCGAGCTTGTAAAACGCCACGTCGTATCGCTCCATTTTCTCGCGGTGGCGCAGCGTGGCGCTCGGCCGGCCGAGCGCGGTGCTCGTCAGGCGCGTGCGTGCGCATGCCTCGCCGCCCGCGGCCAAATCGGCCGCGCTCAGGCGCGTGGCGGCTGTTTGCGCGCCGGCTGGCACCGCAACACCTAGGGCCAGCAACATCAGGGTAGCGGATATGCGCATAGCGTGTGTGAATTAGCGGCGGCGCGGTTGCCGCCCGTTTTCCAACCAATGACCCGCCTCGCCGCGGCCGGGCTGCAATCTTAACGCTCTTAGGCTACGCAATAAGCCACTGATTGTGTTATCTTTTGCTACGCAAGCCGGTGCTGGCCGGCGTTTCGCCACTACCTATTCGCCGCTTTGTATGATCTGGTACCGCTACGCATGGCTTGGGTTGTTGCTGCTGCTGCTGGCACCTAGGGCCAGGGCCACGCATATTGTGGGCGGCGAGCTGGATTTGCAGCACCAATCGGGCAACCAATACCGCCTCACGCTCACGTTGTATTTCGACGCAGTAAATGGCAGCTCCGGAGCGCTCGACAACGACGCCACGGCCGGCATTTTTGAACGCGGCACCAACCGGCGCGTGCGCGACGTGACCCTGCCGCTGGTAGGCAACACGTTTGTGCCGTACACCAGTGTGGCCTGCGCCATTGGCTCGCTCAGCACGCGCAAGCTGGTCTACTCCAGCCTCATCGAGATGACGCCCGCGCAGTACGGCGCAGCCAGCGGTTACTACGTGGCCGTGGAGCGCTGCTGCCGCAACGGCGTCATCAACAACATTGTGCTGCCCGGCGACGCCGGCCAAACCTACTACCTCGAGTTTCCGGCGGTGGTGCGCAACGGGCAAGCGTTTCGCAACTCGTCGCCGCGCATCTTTCCGCCCCTAAGCGACTATGCCTGCATCAACGAGCTGTTCTACTTCGACTTTGGCGGGCAGGACGCCGACGGCGACTCGCTGGTGTACGAAATGGCCACGCCCCTCAACGGCCACGCCAACACCCTTACGCCGCGCCCCGGGCAGGCCCAGCCCGCCCCCTACCGCGAAATAACCTGGCAAACAGGCCTGAGCGTGAGCAACCAAATGCCCGGCGCACCCACGCTCTCGGTTGACCGCAGCACCGGCCGCCTCACGGTGCGGCCCACGCGCCAGGGCTTGTTTGTGTTTGCCGTGAAGTGCCTGGAGTACCGCCGCGGCGTGAAAATTGGCGAAGTGCGCCGCGATTTTCAGCTGCTGGTAATCAGCTGCCCGCGCAACCAAACCCCGCAGCTTACGGTGCGCCCGCCCGGCCCCCCCCGCGGCACCTACCGCGAGGGCCGCGACACGCTGCGGCTGCTACCGGGCCAAAACCGCTGCCTTCGCCTCAACTTCACCGACATCGACCCCGCCTCGGCCCTGCAGCTCGAGTTGCGGGCCATAAACTTTGCCCAAAACCTGGTGCCGGCGCCCACCTTGCGGCAGGGTACAGTGCGGGCGCCGGGACAGCCCGATACGCTCACGTCCGAAATTTGCTTTCCGGCGTGTTTCAGCAGCGGCGGCAAGGTGTTTCTGCTCGATGTGATTGTGGCCGACAACGGTTGCAGCTTGCCCCGCCGCGACACCGTGCGCGTGGCTTTTACGGCCGATGCCCCGCCCAACCAATTGCCCACCGTAGCGCTGGTGGGCGGCCCCGCCACGCTGCCGGTGCAAGCCCAAGTTGGCGACGTGCTGGAGTTTGAGGTGCAGGGCCTCGATGCTGACCTCGACGCCGTAACCCTGGAGCTTACCGGCCGCGGCTTTACGCCGGCCCAGGTAGGCGCGCAGCTGGTGGCCGTGAGCAGCGCCCCCGGGCGCACCGTGGCCCGGTTTCGGTGGCAGGTTGATTGCCGGGCCGTGGAGCGTGGCCTGCACGAGTTTCAGCTGGTGGCCGCGGCCAACCCCTGCCAGCAACGGCAAGCCAGCGCCACCTTGCTGCTGCCGGTGCAGGTAAATTACCGCAACACCGCTCCCAGGCTGGCTAGCACGTTTCCGCCGGCCTCGCCCAACCCCGCCGACCCGCCCGTGCTGATACGCCTGCCCATAGGTGGCGTGTACGAGGCCACCCTCGACGGCACCGACGCCGACCTCGACGGGCTTACCCTTACGGCCGTGGGCACCAACTTCGAGCTGGCGGCCATGGGCATGAGCATGAGCAGCCGCGGCGCGCCGGGCTCGACCACGGGCAAGTTTGTGTGGCAGGCAACGTGTGCCGGCGTGGGGCAAGAGCCGCTGGAGGTTACGTTTACGCTTGCCGACAACACCTGCCGCCCGGTGCCGCAGCAACGGGTGGTGCATTTTGCGGTGGAGCGCCCCACGGCACCCGAGTTTGTGCCGCCCAACGTGTTCACGCCCAACAACGACGGCCGCAACGACTACTTTGAGTTGCCCACCTTGCCCCCCGATTTCTGCGAGCAGCGCTTTGCTTCCGTTTCGGTGTTTAGCCGCTGGGGCAACAAAGTGTACCAGTCGGCCGACCGCGCTTTCCGTTGGAACGGCAAGGGCGTGCCCGAAGGCGTGTACTACTACCTGGTGGAGTACACCGACGGGCGCTCCTTTAAGGGCACCGTTACGGTAATTCCCTAGGTGCCCAAAGCCGCAAACAGCCAAAAGGGCCGCCGGCACACGCCGGCGGCCCTTTTGGCGCAGCCCAAGGCCGCGCTAAAACAAAAATAGAAACAACATAAACAGCGCCACCCACAAGCCGTCGATGAAGTGCCAGTAGGTGTTCAGCAAACGCAGTTGCAGGCGGCGGTAGGGGTTGCGGATAAACACCAGCGTGCGGACGCCGTCGCGGGCGGCGTACACGGTGCGCACCAGCAGCACAAGCAAAAACAGCATGCCTCCGAGCAAGTGCACAATGTGCAGGGCCGAAATCAGGTACACGTACGTGCCCGACGGCTCGCCCGTGAAAAAGATGCCTTGCTGGTTGAGCTCGCGCCAACCCAGCAACTGCAGGCCGGCAAAAATGCACCCCAAAATAAGCGTCGAACTCAGGCAGCGCGTCAGGCCGGCCACGTTGTCCTCGCGGTAAAGGCGCTGGGCTTGGCTGAGCACGTAGCTGCTGGCCACCAGCACCACCGTGCTCAGCGAAAACCACCTAGGGAACGGGTGCACACTGCCCACCGAGCCGTTGTTGGCCCTGTTTTGAATGTAGAGCGCCACCAAAATGGCAAACAGCACCGTTACGCCCACCAGGCTTAGGTACAGCAGCATCATCAGCGGAGGCACTTTTTCGATGCGTGCGAAGGCCGGCGCTGGCCGCCCCGCTCCCACTTTGTCCTTACGTTCCTTGTCTGAATTCATGGCCTGAAGCAGTGGCTAATGCACCGCCTGCCTAAGACCGCCAGAAGCGCAAATGGTTTTGCGGGCGTTTTGCGAGAGGTGCTTCTAACAAGGTACGCAAAAACGAGGGCGGCGGCCAGCCGATTCGGCGCTTTTTCGCCCGGCCGCCTCAGCCCCTGAAAAACGCGCCAATCTTCCCCAGAACGGCGTTTAGCGTGATTTTTGGGCCGCGCCCGGCGCCAAACGTTACCCAAGTTTTGCCCGCCACGCGCAAATCGAGCACCAGCCCAAGGCGCAGCATCAAGTCGTTGAGCTGCTGCAAGGGGTCGGGCGCGCCGGGCGGTTTGGGCTTTTTGGGCCCGCTATTTTTGCCCGCGCCCGTAAGCTCGTCGAGCACCTGCGCGCTGGGTAAGTTGAGGATGATGTACGTGCCGGCGGCGGCCAACTGGATGTCGTTGCCGTTCCAGGTTATCACCAACCGGGCCTCTAGGTCGAGCTCCTTAGCCACCAATGCCGGGGTTGGGGTTGGCGGCGGGCAGCTGCGCAGGAGGCGGGTTGTCGCCTTTGGTGCGGATGCGCACCGAGCCGTTGATGCGCAGCGTGGTGGTGGCGGCGGGGTTTTTGGGGTTGGGCAGCTGCACTTCCATTTGCTCGAAGGTACAGGCCAGCTCTACCCCGCCCGAAAGCTTGGAGAGCAGCGAAGCGGCCATATCGGCCCAATTGGATTGCGAAGAATCGGCCATGCGAAGCGGCAAAAATTAAATGCGTTGATGCGAAACAGCCGCAAGAAAGGAACTGGGCCGCAGACCACCATACGCAAGCCCCGGCCCGAGTGGTGCATTATCCTAGGTCGCGGATTTGCGTATGCAGGCTGGGCCCCAAGCCCATCCGTTGTACCCCACAGCCCCAACCATGCCAAACAACCTATTGCGCCAGCTGCTGTTGCCCGCGGCGGCGCTGGGCCTGCTCGCCGCCTGCACCCGGCCCGATACGGCGCCGCCCGTTGAGGCTGCGGCTGCGTCCCCCGCCGCCGAGGTGCAAACCGCCTCGCCCACTGCCTCGCCCGATTGCGGCCACCCCTTTGGCTTGTACCCCGAAACCGAGCTTACGTACCAGCTCACCAACGAAAAGCGCCAGCCCCAAGGCATTCAGATATTGAAGGTGGCTACGATTGGTGAGAAACCCGCGGAGAAAAAAGCACCGGCTTATACGCAAGTGCTGCTCAAAAGCACGCTCTACGACAACAACAACCGCCTGCAGCTCAACGACGAGTTTCAGTACCTGTGCCGCAACGACACCGTGCTGACCGATGGCCGCCTGCTGCTTGACCCCGGCATGCTGCGCTCCTTCCGCGACCGGCGCTTTGCGTTTGAGCCGGTGCCGCTGGCCTGGCCCAACCAGCCCACCGCCGGCGCGCTGCCCGGCGGCAGCCTTACGGTACAGGTAAGCAGCCCCAGCGTGGACATTGCCAAGGTGATGACCAGCGTTACGAACCGCCGCGTAAGCGGCCCCGAAAACGTAACCGTGCCCGCCGGCACCTTTAGCTGCTACAAGGTGGAGTCGCGCTACGAGTACGTAACGCAAGCCCGCCCCGACCTGATCCGGCGCACCGTAAAGCAAGTTGTGGATTACTACGCGCCCAATGTGGGCATTGTGCGCACCGAAATGCGCGACCCCGACGGCGAACTGGACCACTCGGCCGAGCTGATAAAGCGTGCCCCCGGCCGCCGCTAACGTGCTGCAATTGCGTATGTTTGCGGCACGTTGCTAACCCTTAGTTGCTGCCCATGAAACGCACCCTTTCGGCCCTTGCCATTACCCTGCTTGCCCTAGGTACCTGCCAGGCCCAAACCGCCCCCAGCAAAGCCACCGCCAGCAAGGCGGGCGCTGCAGCGGGCAAAACCTACGGCGCGGCCACCACTGCCGAGGGCGCACAGCCCATTGCGGCGCTGCCCACCGTGCTTGGCACCCGCGACTCGGTGCAGGTAAAGCTGGTAGGCCAGATTAGCGAAGTGTGCCAGAAAAAGGGCTGCTGGATGAAAATGCAGACCGCCGACGGCAAGCAAATGCAGGTGCGCTTCAAGAATTACGGCTTTTTTGTGCCCGCCGACCTGAAAGGCAAAACCGTGGTGGTAGACGGCTGGGCCCGCCGCGAGGTGATGCCCGTGGCCAAGCTGCAGCACTACGCACAGGACGCCGGCAAATCGGCTAAAGAAGTGGCCGCCATTACCAAAGACGAGCAGCAAATCAATTTTGTAGCCACCGGCGTACTCGTGAAAGAGTAAGTACCTGGCCGCCCGGTTTTTGTAGATGATTGTAGCGGTGCCACGGCTTTTACGCCGTGGCACCGTTATTTTTACCCCGGCCCGCCCCGCGCGGCCTTTGCGCCCCAGCTCCCCTAGCGTTTATGACCGATCTGTTCGCCGTTCAGGACAAAATTCGCGCCCTTACCGAGCGCCTCCACTACCTCAACCACCAGTACTACCAGAACGACGTGTCGGAGGTGCCCGACCAGGAGTTCGACCGCATGCTGCACGAGCTGCAGGATCTGGAAAAACAATACCCCGAGTACGCCCAGCCCAACTCGCCTACCCAGCGCGTGGGCGGTACCATCACCAAGCAGTTCCCCACGCAGGAGCACCGTTACCCCATGCTCTCGTTGGCCAACACCTACTCGGAGGCCGATTTGCGCGAGTTCGACGAGCGCGTGCAGCGCGGCCTGGAGGGTGCCGAGTACCAGTATGTGTGCGAGCTGAAGTTCGACGGCGTGGCCATGAGCCTGACCTACGAAAACGGCCAGCTAACGCGCGGCGTAACCCGCGGCGACGGCACCCGCGGGGACGTGGTTACCAACAACGTGCGCACCATTAAAACGCTGCCGCTTCACCTGCGCCCTGCATCAGACCAGCCCGCCGACTTTGAAGTGCGTGGCGAGGTATTCATGCCCCTATCGGTGTTTAACGACCTGAATGCCGAACGCGAGCAAAACGGCGAACCGCTACTGGCCAACCCGCGCAACGCGGCCTCGGGCACACTCAAGCTGCAGGACTCGGCCCTGGTGGCGGCGCGGCGCCTGCGGTTCTACGCCTACTCCTTTCTGAGTTCGCGCCGCGATTTTCCGACCCACAGCGCGGCCCTGGAGGCCCTCAAGCGCTGGGGTTTGCCCGTGTCGGATACGTGGCGGCTGTGCGGCAGCATCGAGCAGGTGCTGGAGTTCATTCATCACTGGGACAAGCGCCGCTTCGAACTGCCCGTAGCCACCGATGGCATCGTAATTAAGGTTGATGACCTGCGCCAGCAGGAGCTGCTGGGCTTCACGGCCAAAAGCCCTAGGTGGGCCATTGCCTACAAGTACCCGGCAGAGGCTGGCCGCACCCGGCTGCTGCGCATCGAGTACAACGTGGGCCGCACCGGGGCCGTTACGCCCGTGGCACACCTCGAGCCGGTGCCCCTGGCCGGTACCGTGGTAAAGCGCGCTTCGGTGCACAACGCCAACCAAATTGCGGCCCTCGATTTGCGCCTGGGCGACATGGTATTTGTGGAGAAGGGCGGCGAGATTATCCCCAAGATTACCGGTGTCGATTTGCTGGCCCGCCCCGCCGATGCCCAGCCTATAGCCTACCCCACCACGTGCCCGGCCTGCGCCACGCCGCTGGTGCGGCCCGAAGGCGAAGCCCACTACCGCTGCCCCAACGAGCGGGGCTGCGCCCCCCAGCTCAAGAGCAAGCTCGAGCATTACGTATCGCGCAAGGCCCTGAACATCGACGGGCTAGGTGCCGAAACCGTGGGCCGCTTTTTCGACCTAGGGTTGGTGCGCACTGCCGCCGACTTGTACGACCTGCCCCAGCGCCGCGACGAGTTGGTAAACCTCGACCGCCTAGGCGAGAAATCGGTGCAGCGCATGTTTGCCGGCCTCGAAACCAGCAAGGAAGTCCCCTTCGATCGGGTGTTATTCGGGCTGGGCATCCGGTACGTGGGCGAAACCGTGGCCGAAAAGCTGGCCGCGCATTACCGTACCATCGACGCCATCCTAGGTGCCTCGGCCGCGGAGTTGGCCGCGGTGCCCGAGGTGGGCGGCGTAATTGCCGACAGCGTGGCCTTGTGGGCCCAAGACCCCGCCAACCGCGAGCTAGTAGCCCGCCTGCAGGCCGCCGGCGTGCAAATGCAGCTTACCGGCGAGGCCCCGCAGCCCCTCAGCGACCGGCTCAACAGCCTCACGTTTGTGCTTTCGGGTGTGTTTGAGCAGCATTCGCGCGAGGAGCTGGAGCAAATCATCGAGCGCAACGGCGGCAAGCTCAGCTCCTCCATCAGCAAGAAGCTCAGCTACCTGGTAGCCGGCGACAAAATGGGCCCGGCCAAGCGCGAAAAAGCCACGGCGTTAAAAGTGCCCATCATCGGGGAGACGGACCTGCTGGCCATGGTGTCGGACGGCGGGCTTTAACGATTAGTTGGTGACGCCACCTGCTGCGGACACAACTTAATATAGCGCGGCACGAATTTGTGCGCCCGCGTTGTTTACCTTGGCAAAGCCTCACTTTCCTTTCCAACTACGGCCATGCAAAAGCTGTTCTCCCTTGCCTTGTTGCTGCTGGTGCTGGGTTGCTCCAGCCCGTCGTCGGCGCAGGCACCGCGCACCACCACGCCCCAAGAAACCCAGCAACTCCTCGCGCAATCGGGTGTGGTGCTGCTCGATGTGCGCACGCCCGTTGAGTTTGGCGCCGGCCACCTCAAAGGGGCCCGCAACGTCAATTTCCTATCTACCGACTTTCCCGATGTGGTAGCTAAGCTCGATCCCAACGCCACCTACGTGCTGTACTGCGCTTCGGGCAACCGCTCAGGCAAAGCCGCCGCCCTGATGCAGGAAAAAGGCTTTAAGAACGTGGTAAACGCTGGCGGTTTTAATTCGCTGAAAGAAGCCGGCCTGCCCACCGAGTAACCCAAGCCTTTGCCCATCTGTCATGTCGAGCAAAGCGAGACATCTGACGGGCTGACGCATAAAACTACCGTCATCCTGAGGCGCCAGCCGAAGGACCTTCCCACGCCTGCTGACACCGGATAGTATCCACTCACCTTCTCCTTATGGGGAAGGGGTCACCACGTGATAAGCTCCTTCCTTCGTCAGGATGACAAGAACAAGCGTTGCCGACGCTGCCTGCCGCACAAAAAAGCCCGGCCACCTAGGTGGCCGGGCTTTTTTGTGCGATGCCCGTAGGCTATTTACCGTCGAAGCTTTGCACCATGCTGTTGTGCAGGGTTTTGGGGCTCCAGTAACCCGAGGCGATAATGCGGCGGATGGTGAACAGCGGGTCTTGCTCGTCGCGCTTTTCGGCCAGCACAAACGCCGACACCATGCCGCGCTTTTTAAGCTCCGGAATGGCTTCCTTGTTCCAGAGGCCGAAGGGGTACGCGAAGTACTTGATTTCCTTGCCGGTAATTTCCTGCAGGGTTTTGGTCGGCTTCTCAATTTGCGTTACCCAATCCTCGCCCTGGTACTTCTTCACGTTGTGGTGGTCCCAGGTGTGCGAGCCGATAACGTGGCCTTCGTCGGAGAGCTGCTTTACCTGCGCCTTGCTCATGTAGTTCGGCCGACCTAGGCTCACCGTCATCACGAAGAACACGCCCTTAAAGCCGTGCTTGTCCATCTCGGGCTTGGCCACGGTAAACTGGTCGAGGTCGGTGTCGTCGAAGGTCAGCATCACCGGTTTTTCGGGCAGCTTGGCGCCGGTGGTCAGGTAGGCGTACAGCTGATCGGGCAGAATGGTGTGGTAGCCCGAATCGGCCAGCATCTGCATCTGCTTCTTGAACTCCGCTACCGGAACAATGTAATCCTTAGCGCCTTTTGAATCCTTGGCGCGCCAGTCGCGAATTTGGTGGTAGCACAAAATTGGCACCTGCGGACGGGCCAGAATTTCGGTTGCCGAGGCAATTTTACCGGCCGGAATGCTACTGGGGTCGGGGGCGGTGGTTTGGGCTGCGGCCTGCTCGGCCTCGGTGGTAGCGGCAGCGCCCGACATGGCCGTGGCCGCGGCCTCGTTCGTGGGCGAAGCACCTTCGGTGGCCGAAGCTTTTTCGGTGTTACAGGCGGGCAAGGCAATGCCAGCGGCTACGGCGGCGCCGAGCAGAAGTGAGGAGAAGCGGTGAGACATGCGGAGGAAAAGCGACCCAGAAGGCCAGAATGGAGGAAATCAAACCCGGAAACCAACCGAACACGGCCGCTTTTGTACCTTCGCGCGGCCGGTTCTACTTACAAAACAACGGTTTCTGCTCCTCATGGACAAATTTCGCGGTACGGGCGTTGCGCTCGTTACGCCCTTCGCTCCCACCGATTTCTCGGTTGATTACCCCGCCCTGCGTCGTCTGCTCGATTTTGTAATCGAAGGCGGCGTCGAGTACATCGTTATTAACGGCACCACGGCCGAGTCGCCGACTACCTCGGCCGAAGAAAAGGCCGAAATCCTGCGCGTAGCCAAGGAGCACGTAGCCGGCCGCGTACCGTTGGTGTACGGCATCGGCGGCAACGACACCGCCGCCGTGGAGCGCACCATCCGCAACACCGACCTTACCGGCGTCGACGCTATCCTGTCGGCCTCGCCATACTACAACAAACCCTCGCAGCGCGGCATTGTGGCACACTACCAGCGCCTGGCCGATGCCTCGCCGGTACCGGTTATCCTTTACAACGTTCCCGGTCGCACGTCATCGAACATGACGGCCGAAACGACCCTTACGCTGGCCCAGCACCCGAACATCATCGGCATCAAGGAAGCCAGCGGCAACATGGAGCAGTGCATGCAGATAGCCGCCGGCAAGCCCGCCGACTTCTTGCTCATTTCAGGCGACGACGTGCTGACTTCCTCTTTGGTGAGCTTCGGCGGCGTGGGCGTCATCTCGGTACTGGCCAACGCCTTCCCCAAGCCCTTCACCGACATGGTGCGCCAGGCCTTGGCCGGCGACTTTGCCGCTTCCACCAAACGCCTGTTTGAGCTGCTCCCGCTGAACCCGCTCATGTACGAAGAGAGCAACCCCGTTGGGGTGAAGGCGGCGCTGGAGTTGCTGGGCATCTGCTCGGGCGCCGTGCGCCTCCCACTGGTAGAGGCTTCGGAAGGTTTAAAGCAGCGCATCAAGCAACTGTTGTAGCCCTCCCTTACTGCCGTTGAGCACCTGTCATCCTGACGAAGGAAGGACCTTATCACGTGAGATAGAATTTTACTATCTGGCGCGATAAGGTCCTTCCTTCGTCAGGATGATAGGCCTGTTGTGTCAGCTGATTACCACCCACTAGCCAGCACATCAGCTACGTGCAGCGTGCGCAGCGGCAGCTTTTCCTTCCGAATGTAGGCATCCAGGTGCATTAGGCAGCTGGTATCGGTGCTGATTAGGTACTCGGCGCCGGTAGCCAGCGCGTGCTCTACTTTTTGCTGGGCCATGGCTACCGAAATCGGCTCGAACTTAACGGCGAAGGTGCCGCCGAAGCCGCAGCAGGTTTCGGTTTCGGCCATTTCGAGGCGCTCCAAGCCGGCTACCGAGTCGAGCAGCTGGCGCGGCTCCTCGCGGATGTGGCACTCGCGTAGGGCCGAGCACGAATCGTGGTAGGTGTACTTGCCCGCTAGCTCAGCCCCCGCTATGCTGGTAACACCCAACACGCCAACCAGAAACTCCGTGAACTCAAACACCCGCCGCTGCAAGGCCGGGAACTCGCCGCACTGCTTCGAGCCTTCGAGCAGCTCGCCGTAGTGGTTGCGCACCATGCCCACGCACGAGGCCGACGGGCCCACCACGTATCGCTCGGGCGCGCCGGCAAAGTCGTTCAGGAATTTTTCGGCTACCTGCTGGCTCTCCTGGCGGTAGCCCGCGTTGTAGGCCGGCTGTCCGCAACAGGTTTGGTTAGGGTTGTAGCTTACCTGGCAACCAACGCTTTCCAACACTTTCACCATGTTCATGGCGGTTTCGGGGAAAAGCTGATCGACAAAGCAAGGCACGAAAAGGTCGACGAGGGCAGCGGGCATAGGTGGTAAGTAGGAAAATCGGTAGGTAAGGGTCTGCCTCACCTAGGGCGCCGCAACTCATGAAGGCATGGGTTGCGCAACGCACGGCAGGTGCAAACGCTGGTTTACGGCTTAATGCCCAACAAACACCCGCTGGCTGAGGCGCTGGGCTTCGCGGAAGGCTTCCATGTGTAGGCCCGTGGGCACGCCGGCGGCTTCGAGGTAAGTCACCAGGTTTTCGGTGGCCATGTTGCCGGTGAGCTGGTCGGCCGCCATGGGGCAACCGCCAATGCCACCTAGGGCGCCGTCGAAACGGCGGCAACCGGCCTCGAAAGCGGCATCTACCTTCTCGCGCCAGGTTGTGGGCGTAGTGTGCAGGTGGGCGCCAAACTCGATGTTGGGGAAAGCCGGTATCAGCTCGCGGAACGGCGGAATGATGGTTTCGGGCGTGGAGGCCCCGATGGTGTCGGACAACGCCACCACGCGCACACCTAGGGCGGCCAGTTTTTCGGTGAACTCGCCTAGCACTGCGGGGTTCCACGGGTCGCCGTAGGGGTTGCCGAAACCCATGCTCAGGTATACCACCAGCGTTTTGCCGCCTTGCTCGCAACGGTTCTGCATGTCGGCCACTTCGGTGAGGGCCTCGGCAATGCTTTTGTTGGTGTTGCGCTGCTGAAACGTTTCGGATACCGACAGCGGAAAGCCGATGTATTGAATTTCGGAGTAGCCCAGAGCGGTTTCGGCGCCGCGCAGGTTGGCCACAATGGCCAGCAGCTTGGTGCGGGTGCTACTCAAATCGAGGCCGGCCAGCACCTCGGCCGTGTCGCGCAGCTGCGGAATGGCTTTCGGCGACACAAACGAGCCGAAATCAAGCGTATCGAAGCCCACGCGCAGCAGAGCGTTGAGGTACTCGGTTTTGGTTTCGGTCGGGATAAACTCCGTCCAGCCTTGCATGGCGTCGCGGGGGCACTCGATTAATTTCATGGGTAGCAGAGCGGGTAGGAAACGTGGGGCAAAGGTAACGGCCCTCCCGACATCTGCCCGCCGCTTTGCCGCCCCTACCGGCGCACCACCCCGAAGCGTTGGCCCTGCACGTCGAGGATAATGGTGCGGCCGGCAAAGGGTTCGTTGCCCAGCATCCCGCCCATGCCGCTGAAGCGCATCAGTGCCGATTGCCACCAGCTGGTGCCCTCGATGTATGTAACTGTGCCGAGCGGCAATGCGGCGGGCCCTAGGTGCAAACGGGCAAGGGTGGGCGCGGTGTAGGCGGTAAGCGTTTTGCCCCACGAGCTTACCGCGCGGGTTTGTACCGGTGCCGCGGGTTGCGCCAACTGTTGCCAGCGGCTTTGGCTGGTGAGCAATGCAAAAGCACTCGTGCCGGTGTCGAAAAGCAGTTTGCTATTCTCGCTCCGCAAGCCCGCGTTCAGCAGCACGCGGCGGCTGTCGAAAGCCAACGGAACGAAATCGGCGCGGCGAGCCAGGCTATCGGGGGTGCGCGGCAGCAGGCTAAACCGCTGGCGGGCATAATCCACGACCAGCACCCTGCCTTCGAGCACGTCGGCCCCGAGCGTACCGATGATAAACGGCTGGGTGCTGTCGGGGGGCAAGGCGCGGGCACCGTAGCGCAGCACCGGCAGCCGGCGGGCCAGCACTTGTCCGTCGCCTAGGGCAAACCGGAAGTTCCGGACCGAATCGGCCTGCAGCAATAGCGCCCGACGCGTGGCGGGGTAACGGGCGCGTAGGGCGGCCAGGGGGTGTTGGTACAGTACCGTGTACGGCGCGCCCGTATCGAATTGCAGGTAGCACGTGCGGGCGCAGCCGGGCAGCCGCACTGGCACCAACTGGTAGGCGTGCGCGGCCACGGGCTTGGCCGAGCTATCGGCCCGCCACACAAACGTGCAGCTTGCCGGCAGGCCGGTTACGGCCAGTTGGTTGGCCCCCGGCTCAAATTTGCTGCGGAAGTACAAGTAGCCGGCCCCACCGCTCGCCAGGAGCAGTAGGGTTAGCAGCAGTAAGGCGGTGCGAAGGGTTTTCATCAGGAGGCAGGCGCTGGTTGTTTGTTGGCCAAACGTACCGGCCCGCCCCGTTCATGCTTGCGTCATTTACCCGCCATTTCGCCGCCACTACTCTTAACTAGCTGAGGAACTTTAATTTGCATTCACAAACCAACAGGGTAAACATCCAGCCGGCCCTGCCGGAGACGCCGGGCGTAGTAGGCTACCACCGTCACATTGAGGACGTAGGATAGCACGAACAAGGCCACAAACCCACCGGCAAAAACCGGGCGCTGGTAGTGCGCCGCTACCCAATTGCCGAACGCCAGCAGCAGGTAGGCAAAAAAGCACCCCACCTGCCACAACAACTGAAAGCCGAGTACGCGACTTCCTACCTCGGCCACGTGGAGAATGTGGTGGCGGCGGGCACGCCAGAGCAGCAACGGCACCACCACATTGAGCAGCGGAAAGATGAGCAGGCTAAGGGCGCTCAGGTTTAGCAATTGCAGAAATTGCGGGTCGGCGCGCAGGGCTGCGGCGGCCGGGGCCGGCTCCCTAGGTGCGTGGCTTGGCGGCGTGGGCAGCAACTGCGGCTCCGAGCAAAAGTCCTCGAGGCTTACGCCCAGCGCCGCGGCCAGGGCCTGCAGCGTGTGGCCCCGCGGCACGGTGTCGCCCTGCTCCACCCGCTGAATGGTGCGCAGGCTCACGCCCGAGTGCTCGGCCAACACCTCTTGCGAGTAACCTTTGCTTTTGCGAATGGCAGCAATGCGGGCGGCAGAAAACATAGCGGGCGGTGAATGGGCCATTAATATTACCGTTTCGGCTGCTGATAACCGCCAACTCAACAGCCGCCGAACCCTGCGCCCGGCTCCGGTGTTGATTTCGGATATGGATATGCGCGCCTTAACCACGCGCCGGCTTTCGGGCTGGCTTTTCTACTGCTGCCTCTCGATCGGGCTGGTTTCCTGCGGCAAGCAGCAAACGCTGCAAGGCATCTTCAGCCAGCCCCGCACCCCCCACGAGGCCTACGCCCGCAAGCTGCGCCAAGCCCGCCTCGACCAAACCGCCCTGGGCAAAGATTGGCTGACCGCTGCCGACCGGGCCCTGCGCGACTCGCTGGTGGTAAGCCTGCCGTTTAAGGAAACCGGTATTTTTCGGGCCGATCAGGCATATGCCGCGTCGTACCGCTACGCCGTGCGGGCCGGCGAAAAAATCAGCATCACGCTTACGTTGCAGCCGGCCTCAGCCGATGTGCATGTGTTTTTGGATGCCTTTGAGCTTGACCCCGACGACCGGCGCCTGCGCCCCTTGGCCTCGGCCGATACCGTGGCGCGCTCCTTTAGCTACGTAGCCGAAGACGACCGCCAGCACTTGCTGCGGGTGCAGCCCGAATTGCTGCGCAGCGGGCGTTTTACCATCCGCATTCAGCGGGCGCCCTCGCTGGCTTTCCCGGTGCAGGGCAAAAACGACGTGGCCGTGGGGTCGTTTTGGGGGGCCGAGCGCGACCGGGGTGCGCGCCGCCACGAGGGCATCGATATTTTTGCTAAGCGCGGCACGCCTGCCGTAGCCGCAGCTCCGGGCATGATTACCCGCGTGAACGAAACGCCCCTAGGTGGTTTGGTGGTGTGGCTGGCCGATGCCCAGCACGGGCAGCACATTTACTACGCCCACCTGGATAAGCAGCTGGTGCAACCGGGGCAGTTGGTAAAAATCGGCGACACGCTGGGCCTGGTGGGCAACACCGGCAACGCCCGCGGCACCAAACCGCACCTGCACTTTGGCGTGTACCGCAGCGGCCGCGGCGCCGTGGACCCCTACCCCTTTGTGCGCCGCCCCGACGCCGAGCCCGCCGCCCCGCGCACCGCGCCCGAGCGCCTAGGTCAGTGGGTACGCCTAACGGCCGGCAACACCGCCCTGCGCCCCGTGCCCACCGAGGCGCGTGCCAAGCAGGCCGCCATGCCCAAAAACACGCCGCTGCTGGTGGTGGGCGCCACCGCCGGTTGGTTGCGCGTGCAGGCCCCAAATGGCAAGCTGGGCTACGTACCCGCCAAAGCCGTAGCCACCGAGGCTCTGCGCCGCGAGGCCCTGGCCACCCACGCCGACTTGCTTACGCACCCCACCCCGGCCGCGGCTCCGCTCGATACCTTGCCGGCCAACACCCGCGTAGCGGTGCTGGGCGAGTGGAGCGGCTACCGCTTGGTGCGCAACGCTGCGGGGCAAATTGGCTGGGTACGGCCTACTTAGGTGGCGAGCTGCTGCCAACGCCAAACGGCCCGCTCCACAACCTAGGTGGGGCGGGCCGTTTGGCGTTGGCAGGGCCGAATAGTTACTCGGCAATTACCACGGCTTTGTTGAGTTTGCGGGCGTAGGCAATGCGTTTTTCGCGGCCCGAAGCATCGGTGTAATCGAAGCCCACGGCGCGCTTGTCGGTTTGCACGGCGCTCCAGCCTTCGGCATCTATCTCGGAGGGCGGAGCGGTAACGGTGCGCGGAATGGCGGGCGAGGTGAATTTGTCTTCGGCGAAAAACATATTCATGCCCTGCAGTATGGCCAGTTCGCGGGCCCGTACCGAGCCGGCCTGCGGGTCGTCTTGCAAGGTGCGCTCATCAATAAGCGACTTGGCCGGCATGATTTCGTTGCGCAGCGTGTCGCCCTTGGCCGAGATGATCAGGAAGCGGGCGTTGGCGTCTAAGATCTTCGGGCCTTGCAGCAGCAGCACAAAGTTGTCTTTGCTTTTGGGGTCGGAAAAGCTGCGCTGCACGGCCACCGTGCGCAGCACCGTGCGGCTGTTGAGGCGGCTACGGCTGGCTTCGGGCTTGGGCGTGTACAGCTTGTCGGCGTTGCTGGAGGTGCCCACTTCGCGGTCGGTCGTGACGCACGAGGCTTGCACCAGCAGCAGCAGTAAGGCAATAGGAGCGACTATTTTTTTCATGGGTGTGGAGTAGAGAGAAGGGAGGCAAACGAAAGTAGGAGCGCCAGGGCCTCGGCGGGCGTCGTAAGCCGAAAATTTCATACCGGCTTTGCTTGCTCCACGTACGCAGGCACGGGGGGGCATGGTTGCACCTCAACAGCTATTAGAAGAGGCCTATTTCGAGGCCCGCCTGCCACGGGGGCAACTCGGGGTATCTGGCTGCCCGCTCGCCCCGGAAAGTACCCGACAGGCGGTAGCGCACCACGGCGGCGTAGCGGTTGGCCCCCACCCGCCCCGCCAGCCCGAAAGCCCAAGGCTGCACGTACGGCAGCCCGTGCGCTACCGCATTCAGGCGCCTCGCGGTGCTGGCGCTGGGTTTGTCCTCGGTACGGTGCGCGGTGCCGATTATGCGCCCGCCCCAGGCACCCGCATCCAGGTACCGGCCCACGATATTACCCCGCCGCCCGGCGTTCAGGCGCAACCAGGCTTCGAGGTCGGCGCGCTGCAGCACCAACGATTCGCGGTGGTGCAGTTCGGGCGTGGGCAGCACTTTATCGGCGTTTTGGGCGAGGCTGTACTGCAGGCGGGCATAACGCGCATCAAAGCCCAAGGCCAGGTGCTCGGCCAGGCGGTGCTTTTGCCGCAAGCCCAAGGTGAGCTCGGCCGAAGCGGCCGGGCGCAGCTCGGCGCCCTGCTGCGCGGGTTGGCCCAGCACAAAGGCGTAGCCCACGTACAGGTGGCGGAAAAGCTGGCGGTTGGGCCCGTACCGTTGCCGCACCGTATCGGCGGCTACATCGGTGCTGAGCAGCGGCCGTTGGGCGGCGGCCGAAAACGCGGCGCCGAGCAGCAGGCCGGTTAACAGCCCGGGTAAAAGGTGCCTCATGGCAAAGGGTAATGAAGCGTGAAGCCGCGGTAATGCACGCGCAGCACGTCGCCGGGTTGCCAGGCACCGGTGGGCAGTTGCAGCACGGCGCGCTGGCTTACCTCCAGCACCTCGTAGCGGCGCAGGCGGCCGGCGGCGTCGGCTAGTTGCCAGTAGCAGTATTCGGGGTTGGGCGGGGGTAGCGGAATGCCATCGGGCGCGGCCGGAGCGGGCTGCGCGGTGGCGGTGCGCTCTTTGCCTGCCCGCGGCACTTCCAGCCGCCCATCGGCCGTCGCGGCCCTAGGTGCCGCGACGGCCGAGTCGGTGCGCAGCGGCAAAGGCCGGAGCACCAGCGTGGCCTCAGGCCGGATAACTACCTCAACGCCCTCGGTCGTGGTTACCGCATCGAGCGTGGGGCGGGCAGTTGCTGCGCTGGGCTGCAGGCATTTGACGGCTTGCGGCAAACCGTAGCCGTGGGCGTAGTCAAAATACGGGTACAACCGCCCCGACTGCTCCAGCACGTGAAACAGCTCCATGGCTTTCAGGCCGCGCTGCTGCTGCCACACGCAGGCGGCCAGGCCTGCCACCAGCGGGCTGGCAAACGAAGTGCCTTCGGTGCGCTCGTAGCGCCCACCCGGCACGGCGGCTACCACGCTGCCAAAGGCCGCCACGTTGGGCTTGCGGCGGCCCCCGGCGGCAGGCCCGCGCGAGCTGTATTCGGTGGCCAGCCAAGTGTCGGCATCGAGGCCGCCCACGGCCAATACCGAGTCGGCATCGGCGGGGGTGCCTACCGTGCGCCAGCGGGGGTCGTCGCCGTCGTTGCCGGCGGCGCACACCACCAGCATGCCTTTGCGCACGGCCATGGCAGCGGCCCGCGCTACCAGCGAGGTGCGCCCGTTCATTTGCTCCCGGAAGTAACGGGTATCGGTGTAACCTAGGGAGGAGTTTAGGATATCCGCCCCGTTGCGGTCGGCCCACTCGGCGGCGGCCAGCCAAGCTTCTTCCTCGCCAAAGGTTTCGCGGCCGGTGCGCTCGGTGCGGGCCAGCAGGTACTCGGCTTGCGGTGCCAGGCCCAGCGGCGTGCCATCGGGCAAAGCCCCCGCCAGGCACGAAAGCACCTCGGTGCCGTGCATGCCGCCGCCGTACACAAACTCGCTTTTTTTGATGAAATCGTAGGTAGCCACCACGCGGCGCTCCTGCTGCAGGTGCGCCAGGCCGGGGTGGCGGCTGGCCCCCGTAAACCCTACATCCAGAATAGCGACCCGAATGCCGCGGCCATTGAGGCCGGCCTTGCGCAGGGCTTCGGCACCTAGGGAGCTGGTTTGGCGGTGGGCCAGCTGCCGGTCATCGGCCGTTAGCTCATCGGCCAAGCCCACTGTGGGCAAACGCCGAGCAGCAGGCCGCAACTCGGCGGCGGGCATGGGCTCTACGGCGCGCACCCCCGGCAAGCGCCGCAGCGCCGCTACTTGGTGGGGCTTGGCCCAGCAGGCCACCGCATTAAACCATCGGCTGCTGCCGGCTACCGAATCAACGCTTTGCTGCACTTGCCGCAAATAGTCGGGGCGCAGCGGGAAGTCGGTGGAGTCGGACAGCGGCAGGCCCTGGCGGCGGCGGCGCGCCAAAGCCGGGGCCGAAAAGTATGCCTCGGCCCGAAAGCTAACGCCCCGTTTGTCGCGCAAAAACACCCAATACTTAGCGGGCTGGGGCGTGGCGGTTTGTGTTGCTGCCGGCTCCGGAGCCGATGCCCCCGGCAGGACCAGCGGCGCGGCGCCAAGCAGGGCAGATAACAGTGGGAGTAGCAGCAACGGAAATGCAGTAGTTGAGGCCCGAAAAATACAGTAGTTCGGGGCTCCCGGCAAACATCGGCCCCTGCGCGGCCATAACAACTTGCCGCGGCCGGGCTGCGTACGCTGCGGCAAGCGCATTGCTGCCGAGCTGCGCTTGTGCCTAAACCTACTCCGCTATGAAAACCACCCTTCGCAACCTATTGCCGGCCACCGCTTTGGTAGCCGCGCTGGCCTTTACCCCGGGCTGCGTTTCGCAGAAAAAATACACCGCCCTGCAAACCCAAAATACCGAGCTGACCCGCTCGCGCGATCAACTTCAGGCCGAAAAGAACGCCTTGGAGCAGGAAAAAAACCGTTCCGAAGAAGAATTGCGCCAACGCCTGGTATCGCGCAGCCAGCAAGTAAACCGCCTGAACGAAACTTTGAGCGGCGCCGAAAAGGAAAATTCCCAGCTTTCGGCCGATTTGAAAGAACGCGAACAACGGCTGGCCGAGCTGCAAACCAAGCTGGCCGAGAAAGACCGCGCCGTGCAAGCACTGCGCAAGCGCGTAGCCGATGCGTTGCTCGGCTTCAACGCACAGGATTTGCAAGTAAACCTGCGCAACGGCAAGGTGTACGTGTCGTTGTCGGAGCAGCTGCTGTTTAAGTCGGGCTCTACCAAAGTCGATCCGCGCGGGCAAGACGCCTTGCGCAAATTGGCCACGGCCCTGAAGGGCAACCAAGACGTAAACGTGCTCGTGGAAGGCCACACCGACAACGTGCCCATCCTGAAAGGCACGGCCGGCATTCGCGACAACTGGGATTTGAGCGTGCTGCGCGCCACCGAAATCACGCGCATTCTCACCGAATCGGGCATGGCTCCGGGCCAGGTTACGCCCTCGGGCCGTTCGCAATACGCCCCCATCGCCCAAAACGACACGCCCCCCAACAAGGCCCTAAACCGCCGCACCGAGATTATTCTCACGCCCAAGCTCGACGAGCTGTTTCAGATTTTGGAGCAAAACTAACCTAGGCAGCTGCCGCAAAAACGCCGCGCGTCCGACAAAGGCGCGCGGCGTTTTTGTGTACCGACCTCCGGGCCTACGGTTGCCCTTGCCCTAGGTGAAACTCCTGCACGGGCTGCCATTGCCGCCCATCGTGCCGAAACAGCACCAGCGCGGTAACCGCAAAGGTGGCCGCGTAGCTGCGCTGCTCGAAATCCTGCTTGAGCGCGGGCACTTGCTCCGGCGGCAAGTCGCGGGTGGCAAGCGTCATGTGCGGCGTAAAGGGCCGCTTTTCGTGCGGAATGGTTGGCAGCTCGGCCTTGCAGAAGCGCACCAACGCGGCGTGCAAATGCTTTAGCGCTTCGGCCTCCGACACGTGCACAAACAAGGTGCGGTTGCCAAACCAAGCAAAATTGTGCAGCCCCACCTCTACCGCCTGGTGCTCGGCCGCGAAGCGGGCCAAGGCCGGCAAGGCTTGGGGCTCGAACTCGGCCGGCACCAGCCGAAAAGGCGGAATAAGCGTGATGTGCGGCGGCAGGCGCACGGCGTTGCGCGAACCGGTGCGGCGGTGCACCTCCTGCTTCAGGGCCCACACTTCCGAAAACACGGGCTCGGGCGGCAAGGTGGCCAGCAGGTAAAGCGACGGCGGCGTGCGACTGGATGTTTGCTGTTCGTTCACAGCCTCTCCAACGCACGCCGCCGGCTTGGGGGTTACAGCCCTAGGTGCTACAGGCCGTATTTGCTCAGCAGGTAAATAAGGCTGGCCATGGCCGCGCCGCCCAGCTCCAGCTCGCGCTTGTGCACCTTGTCAAAGTTATCGGCGGCGGTGTGGTGGATGTCGAAGTAGCGCTGCGAGTCGCAGTCGTAGCCGATTAACACCTTGGCTTGGTCCTTCAGCGGGCCGATATCGGTGCCGCCGTGGCCGGGCTGCAGGTTGCCGGCGTTGTAGGGCTGCAGCAGCGGGCTCCACTTTTGCATTTGCGTTACGGTGGCCTTGTTGTTGGTTTCGAGGCCGAAGCCGCGCGGCGTAAAGCCCCCACCATCCGACTCGATGGCCGCCAGGTGCTTTTCGCCGGCAGCTTTGGCCAGCTCGGCGTACTTAATGCCGCCGCGGTTGCCGTTTTCTTCGTTCATGAACAGCACAGCGCGCACCGTGCGCTCGGGGCGCAGGCCCGAGGCCAGCAGCAGGCGCAGCGCCTCAATGCTCTGCACGCAGCCGGTGCCGTCGTCGTGGGCGCCCTGGGCCAGGTCCCACGAGTCGAGGTGGCCGCCAACGGTGATGATTTCGTCGGGGTATTTGCTGCCCTTGATTTCGCCTACCACGTTGTAGGATTTTACATCGGGCAGGGTTTGGCAACCCATTTCCAGCTCAAACGTCAGGCCGGGGGTTTGCTTTAGCTGCTCGCTGAGGCGGTTGGCGGCCAGGGTGCTCAATGCTGCGGCCGGCACCTGGGTTACGCCGTCTTCGTAGCGCATGGTGCCGGTGTGGGGGTTGTCGTCGAGGGCGCTGGTGAGGGAGCGTACCAATGCCCCTACCGCACCGCGCTTGGCGGCCTCCACTGCGCCGCTGCGGCGCTGGTCGCCGGCGGCGCTGTACGCGGCGCCGGGCTCGATGAGGCGGTCGTCGAAGGGCCGGTTGAAAAACACGAACTTGCCCTTCACCTTTTCGGTGGGCAAATCGCGCAGCTCCTGCATGCTGCGCACCTCAATTACCTCCGCCTTCAGCTTGCCCTTGGTACCCACCGAACCACCTAGGGCGCACACGGCTACGCTTTGGTTGCCTTTGCCGGCCTTAAAGCTACCCTTCTCTTTAGGGCCGCGCACCCAGTGCGGCACCATTACCTCTTGCAGGTACACGCGGTCGAAGCCCAGCTTCTCCATGGTTTGCTTGCCCCACTGCACGGCCTGCTCGGCCTGCGGCGAGCCACTCAGGCGCCCGCCGATGTTTTGGCACAAGTAGCGCAGGTTTTCGTAGCTCTGGCCGCGGAGCAAGGCCTCGTCGTAAATTTTGCGGATGTTGGCCGAGTCGGATTTGGCATCGGCGGTTTGGGCCGTAGCCGGCGCAGCCAGCCCGGCTGCAAGCAGCACGGCCGCCGCGGCGGTAAGAAAACGGTGGAGCATGGAAAGTACAGTGGATGGAAACGCCAACCGGGCGCCACGGGCACAGACACCTTACACACCACCGCAGTTGCGCAGCTGGAGCGGTGGCAGCGGCGGCAACAAATAAAAGCCCGGCGCGGCTCCCAACCAAACCGGTGGGAGCCGCGCCGGGCGCCGGGCAAAGCCGCGTGGGCTATACCAAGGGCACAAACAACTCGTCGGCGGGCTGGGGCTTGCCGGCCACGGCCGCCTCGGTATCGGCGGCGGGCAGCAGCAGCACGGGCACGGTGGTGTTGCGCAGCACGCGCGCCGTAACGCTGCGGTGAAAGAGCTGGCCCAACAAGCTGCGTCGGCGGGCTACCATCACCAGCAGGCTGCCGCGCTGCTCGTTTAGTACGCGCAGAATGCCATCCTCGGGCGCGCTCACCACGGGTTGCTGAAAGCTAAGGCGCTGCTCGCCGCGCAGCAAGCCGCTGGCCTGCACTTGCTGAAGGGCTGCTATACTGGCTTTGGCCGCCGAGCCAACTGTGTTGACCACCGCCAGCTCGGGCGCCCAGGTGCTGAGCACCTCGTTAAACAAACCCGCTGCGGGCGCCGGCACCGCAAAGGCTTCGCCGTCGACGGCCAGCACCACGCGGTACGGCGGCGCAAGGGCCGCCGAGGCCGGCACCAGCATAATGGGGCAGGTGTTGTAGCGCAAGGTGTTCAGGGCGCGGTTGGCCAGCAGCGCCTCGAAGTAGCTGTTGGTTTGGGTGAGGCCCAGCACCAGCAGCATGGGGTTGTAGCGCTCGATGATGGCGTCGATGTCCTCGTCGAAATTGCCGTCGATAATGGCCGCGGAAGTGGGCACCAGCATGTCGTCGGCCAGGGCTTGCAGCTTAGCGGGCAAGGTGCGGCGTACTTCGGCCGAGGTTTCGGTGGCGTTGCTGGGCAACGTCAGCTCTTGGCTAAGGTGCAGCAGCACCACGCGGGCGCCCAGCGGGGCAGCAACTTGGGCGGCGTAACGGCGGGCCTGCTCGGCGGCCGGCGACAAATCGGTAAGAACAACGATGGTGTCCATGGCGGGGTAGTTCCTGGTTTCAGGTATGCCCCAAAGGTGCGGCTCCCGCCCAGCTTGCCCCATGACGGATATCAGCCCCGCGGCATGACATTTCTCAACCGGGACATAGTATCCGCAAGCCCCCAGCAACTTGCCTTTATCGGTCCTGCTTCAGTTGAGTGGGAGTAGAAGTTAGGAGAACGAAGCAATTGGTTAAAAACGCCTCCCCAGAACCGTCATGTCGAGCTTGTCGAGACATCTCGCCGGATGGCATTGTCATCCTGAGGCGTCAGCCGAAGGACCTTATCACGTTGGAACCCCATCCCCCAACCCCTTCCTCAAAAGGAGAAGGGGAGTGGATACTATCCAACGTCAGCAGGCATGAGAAGGTCCTTCGCTTTGCTCAGGACGACAACGCTATGCGGCGTCAGCACGCGAGATGTCTCGACAAGCTCGACATGACATTCAGAGGGTCGGCATGACGAGTAGTAAGGCCAGCTGCTTCAACTGCGCCAAGCAAAACCACCTACGGAAGCTGTGTTTTAACAGCCCCACTCTTCATCCGCCGCTCCCCGCAAGGCAATGCCGGCCAAGCATTCGCACAGCCAATCATGCAAGTACAAAAACAAGAGGCCGCAGATCGGGCATCCCGATCCGCGGCCTCTGCGCTGCTTGGCTCCTTACCCCTTGGCTGACCTAGGGAATTGCTTACAGTTTATTTGCCTCCGCCGTAACGCTTGGCGGTAGCCGTGGCTGGGCCGCCGCTGGCGGGCATTTTCACCTCGAGCAAGTAGCTAAACTCGTCGTCGGCGATGGCGGGCACGGGGCGCGGGGCACCTAGGGCTTCCACGGTTTCGAGGATGGTATTGGAGTGCCCCACTACCAGCACGGCTTTGCCCTGGGGCGTTTGCCGAATGCGGGCTGCCAGCGCAGCCAAACCGGGTCCGTTGGCTTCGTAAGGCTCGATGGTGCGCTTTTTCGCTTCGGCCAGCGGAGTGGCGGTGTCCTTGGTGCGGCGTGTGTTGGTTGAGTACACGGCCACGATGGGCGCTTTGCGCAGCACCTCGGCCAAAGCGCGGGCGCGGGCTTGGCCAGCTTCCGTCAGGGGCGGGTCTTGCGGGTTTTGCTCGGTGGCTTTTTCGGCGTGGCGCACCACGTACACCGTGGTGATTTTGGGCTTGGCTGCCTCGGGGGCGGTAGAGGCTACGGTGCCAAACAGCAGCGGCAACAGGCACAGGGTGCGGAGCGCAGAGAACATAAACGTGGGTTTTCGGCAGTGGAACTCAACAGACGCAACTGCCTAGCGGAAGACGCATTACTTTAAGCTCAAAATTTGTTGCAGCTCCGGCGCCGATACCGTCAGCAGGCCCACTTTAGGCAGGCGCGCGGTGAGGGTGCGCCAGTTGGGGTCTTGTTTGAAAATGGGTTTCAGCATCTTTTTGGCCTCGGCTACCTGGCCTTTGTTGGCCAGCGTAATGGCGTGCCAGTAGCGCATTTCGAGATTTTGCGGGAAAGCCTGCTCGGCCGTTTGGTACTCGCGCACGGCCGTGGGCATGTCGTTTTTCTCCACGGCCAGGTCGCCGGCGTTCATGTGGTCGTAGGCGCGGTGCAGCTTCAGCAGGCGGCGCAGCTCTTTCAACGGCTCGGGGTTGT
This sequence comes from Hymenobacter oligotrophus, assembly GCF_003574965.1. Lineage (NCBI taxonomy): Bacteria > Pseudomonadati > Bacteroidota > Cytophagia > Cytophagales > Hymenobacteraceae > Hymenobacter > Hymenobacter oligotrophus. The sequence goes on from NZ_CP032317.1 coordinate 1,220,403, forward strand.
CGTCCACGCGCAAATCCACGAGGCGGTCGTCCCAGGGCGTTTGGCTGGCACTGGCGCCCACCACCAGCAAAGCAGCCGATTGCCGGCCGCGAATGTCGCCACCTTGGGCCTGGGCAGCATCGAGGGCGGCCAGTACGCGCTCGGCCAGCGGCTGCCCTTCGCTTTGCTCAAAGGCTTTCGCCATGGCTGGCCATACCTTGTCCGAAACCATCATGTTGGCTTGCACCGAAAACTGCTTGCCCGTAATGTGGCCGGCCATATCGACGCACTTTTTGCCGGTGTGCGCGGCCACGTTGCCTTTGCTATCCACGATGGCCACCTGGCGCACGTCGCGGCCTTCGTCGGTCGAGAGCAGCTCGTCGAGGGCTTGCTGAGCCGTTTTGCCGCTCTTCAGCAACGCCAACCCGCGCATCCCGAACGACTTGTTGGTGAACGACTGCGTAGCTACAGCCCCCACCCCAGCCTCGGCCCACGATACGGCCGTGCCCACCGAAAACCAGTGGCTTTGCACGGCCACAGCCATTTCGCCGGTTTTGGGGTCGCGGGCTACAATGGAGTAGGTGTACGCAAACGGCTCTTGTTTAGAGAAGACCTGCTGAGCGTAGCCGGCTACGCTCAGCAACAAAACGCCAAATAAGGTAAGTAAGCTGCGGTGGAACATGGTTGAGGCTGATGAGGGAATGAGGAGGTAAAATGGTAGTTGATGCGGCGCTGAAGATAGAAGCCCGGCGCTCATCGGCAATTACAACGTTGCCTAGGTACCAATCCGGGCCGAAAGCAAGAACACGCGCCTGCCAAGTAAGCAAGCGCGTGCAGTGCCCGAAGTGGCGCGGCCCTAGGTGCCGCTTAGCCTTGCGGGTTGGCCGGGCCGTAGTCGCCGGGGCTCACGGGGTGCGGGTGGGCCGGCTCGGCGGGTGTGGGGCGGCCTGGCAGCTGCATTTCCCAGGCCGAGTTCAGGCTTTGCAGGTGCTGGTGCGCGGTGAGGTCGAATTGGCAAGGCACAATGCTGATGTAGTTATGCGCCAGCGCCCATTCGTCGGTATCCTCGCCTTGGTCTTGGTTGAGGAAGTTGCCAAGCACCCAGTAGTACGGCCGGTTGTAGGGGTCCTGGCGGGTGTCGAACTCTTCCTGCCACTTGGCTTTGGCTTGGCGGCACAGCCGGGCGCCCACAATCGGGTCGTCAGATTTTTTGGGGATGTTCACGTTCAGGGCCGTGCCAGCCGGAATACCCTTAGCTAGGGCTTCGCGGGCAATGTGTTCAATCCACGGCTCGGCGTGCGAGAAGTCGGCCTGATGCGAGAAGTCGCATAAAGAGAAGCCAATAGCCGGCAGTCCTTCAATTGCCGCTTCAATAGCCGCCGACATGGTACCGGAGTAGATTACGTTGACGGAAGCATTGGAGCCGTGGTTAACTCCCGACACCACCAAGTCGGGCCGGCGGTCTTTCAGCACCAAGTGCTTGGCAATTTTGACGCAGTCGGCGGGGGTGCCCGAGCAGGTGTAGGCTTCCAGGCCCGCGAACAGGTAGCTGCGGTCGAGGCGCAGCGGCTCGGCCAGGGTAATGGCGTGGCCCATGCCCGATTGCGGCGAGGCCGGTGCTACCACCACCACTTCGCCCAAGCACTGCATTACGCGCACCAGCACGGCAATGCCGGGCGCGGCGATGCTGTCGTCGTTGGAAATCAGAATCAGAGGGCGAGAAGAGGCATCGTTACTCACGGCAAAGGCTTGGTTGGTCGGCACTAAATACGGCGGCAAAGGTAGGCGCGGCTACCACAACGCGGCATTAAGGCTGGTGTACCGGGCCTAGGTAGTTGCGCGCAGGATGGCCGCAGGCAGGGTAAAGGAGCGGGTTGTGTAGGTTTGCGCCATGCTACGTACTACCACCTACGCTGCAGCGGCGGCGCTCTTGCTCGCCTCCTGCCAGCCCGACCGACAACCCGCCACCGAACAAGCCACGGCGCCTGCCCAGCCAACCGCCCCCAGCCCTACTGCCGATTCGGCCACCGCACCCGCCGGTAGCCTGCCCGCTGCAGCGCCCACGGATAGCTCTTTCCTGATTCGGCGCGGCTACGTGGGCCCCTTGCGGCTGAACATGAAAGAAGGGGCGCTGCTGGCCGCCGTACCCGCGCGCAGCCTCCGCAAAACCACCCGCACCCTCGAGGGCATTACCTACCCCGTGTACGAGTACCGCCCCCCCGGTACGCCCGCCTCCGCCGAGCCCCTGCTGCTCGAAATGGTAGGCGACGAGGAAGAAGGCTACCGGCTGTGGCGCGTGCAGGTGCGCGATGGGCGCTACCGCACGGCCGAGGCTATTGGCGTAGGCGGCACCTACGGCGAGGCGCGCCGGGCCTACGGCATCCAAACCATCGAGCGTACGGAGGCGGGCTTGGTAGCGGTTTCGGAGCGGCTGAACGCCAGTTGGGTTCTCGACGCGAAGAACCTGCCGGCCAGCGCTCAATTGCGCAAAGACGATATTCCGGCGGCTACACCAATCGTCGGGGTTATACTTTTCCGCTAGGGTGCTAGGCCAGGGCGTGAGATTCAGCAAACGATTATGTACTTTGGCGGCGAAGGCTCTGCTTACAGCACGCACAGTCGGGCAGCGCCAACCGTCTACCACACCGCTATACTCCCCTGATGCCGCTGTTTGAAAACCGTTACCGCTACGCCGACCTAGGGTTGCTGATCCTGCGCGTGGGCTTGGGCGTGATGTTCACCATACATGGCTACCCCAAGCTGATGGGCGGCCCCGAAAAATGGGTTGCCGTGGGCGGTGCCATGAAGCATTTTGGCATTACGGTGGCCCCGGCCGCTTGGGGCTTTGCCGCCGCCGTTGCCGAAACCATTGGCGGGCAACTGTTGGCGCTGGGGTTGCTGTTTCGGGTGGCCTGTGCCATGCTGTTCCTTACCATGGTGGTGGCCGCCTTTTCGCACATTGCCACGGGCGAAGGCTTCGGGGGGTACTCCCACGCCGTCGAGTCGGGGATTGTATTCCTAGGTCTGCTGTTCATCGGCCCAGGCAAATACAGCGCCGACCAGGTGTTGTTTCCGCCGCGTCGTCGCTTGTACTAATGCTTGATACCAAAAGCACCAGCTTGTTGCTTTACAAATAATTAAAACTCAACAAAGCCTGCGCGCCGCGTAGGCTTTGTTGTTTCACCGGCCCACGCCATCGGCCACCGAGTTGCTGCACTAGCTGCACTATGTGCATCTGGTTTCGTGCAAGCTTGGCATCTTGCCGCCTCCAACCTCCACTGCCCAATGCTCACCACGCTGCTACTGGCCGCTAACCTACTGGCCTCCTCCCCTGCCGATACCAAGCCCGACTGGCGCACCCCCTTCGAAAAAGGCAACGGAAACACCACCACTACCCACGCCGAGTGCATTGCTTACTACCAGCGGCTGGCAGCGGCCTACCCCGAAATTAAGGTGCGCGAAACGGGCTCGACTGATGTAGGCCTGCCCCTGCACGAGGTGGTGATTTCGGCCGACGGCGACGCCGACCCGGCCAGCACCCGCCAGAAAAACCGGCGCGTGCTGCTCATCCAAAACGGCATTCACCCGGGCGAGCCGGAGGGCATTGATGCGTCGATGATGCTGGCCCGCGACCTGGTGCAGCAGAAAAAGCTACGCCCCTTGCTTCAGAACGTAACGGTGGTCATCATCCCGATCTACAACGTCGATGGGTCATTGAACCGCAACTCCACCACCCGGGCCAACCAAAACGGACCTAGGGAATACGGCTTCCGCGGCAACGCCCGTAACCTCGACCTCAACCGCGACTACATTAAGCAGGATTCGCGCAATGCCCGCTCCTTTGCCGAGCTGTTCCGGAAGTGGCAACCCGAGGTGTTCGTGGACACCCACACCTCCAACGGCGCCGACTACCAATACACCATGACGCTGATTGCCACGCAGAAGGACAAGCTGCACTCGGCCGTAAGCGAGTACCTAACCAAGCGCCTGCTGCCCGCGCTGTACGGCGGCATGGAGAAGAAAAAGTGGCCCCTTACGCCCTACGTCGATTTTGAGGGCCGCACGCCCGATGCCCGCGGCTTGCAAGGTTTTCTGGAAACGCCGCGCTACTCCACCGGCTACACCACGCTCTTCAATACGGTTGGCTTCGTGACGGAAACGCACATGCTGAAGGCTTATAAACCGCGCGTACAGGCCACCTACGACTTCCTGCACTTGCTGCTAAGCCAAGTGAACACCGACGCGGCCGCCATTGCCACGGCCCGCGCCGAAGCCGACCGCCAAACCGCTGCCCAACGGCAATTCGCGCTGGCCTGGCAGCTCGACACTACCCAAGCCGAAACCTTCACCTTCCGGGGGTACCAAGGCAAAACCAAGCCGAGCGAGGTAAGCGGCCAACCGCGCCTGTACTACGACCGCCAAGCGCCCTTCACCAAAGCCATACCCTACTACAACACCTTCCGGCCCAGTGTGCAAGCCAGCGCACCTAGGGCGTACTTGGTGCCGCAGGCCTGGGGCGAGGTAATTGAGCGGCTCCAACGCGGCGGCCTGCGTTTGCAACGCCTCACCCGCGACACTACCCTCACCACCGAGGTGTACTTCATCGAGGACTACAAAACCGGCCAGCGCCCCTACGAGGGCCACTACGTGCACAACCAGGTGCGCGTACGCCCCGAGCAACGCAGCGTGGCCTTCCGCCGCGGCGACTACGTGGTGTGGCTGAACCAGCCCCAAAACCGCTTAGCCGTGGAAACCCTGGAGCCGCAAGCCACCGACTCGTACTTCGCCTGGGGCTTTTTCGACAGCATTTTGCAGCAAAAGGAGTATTTCTCGGATTACGTATTTGAAGACGTAGCCGCCGAGCTGCTGCGCCAAAAGCCCGAACTACGCCAACAGCTCGAAGCCCGCAAAAAGGCCGATCCGGCCTTTGCCAAAAGTGCCGCCGCTCAGCTCGATTGGGTATATCGGCAGTCGGCTAACTACGAGCCTACGCACCTGCGCTACCCCGTAGCCCGTTGGCAAGGCGGCAACCTGCCCGTCGAATAACCTCCTAACCCGCGGCGGTACGCTACTGCCCCACAAGTAGTTAGCTAGCCAGGCTTAGCAGCTCCGAGTTACCTCAACTTACCCTTTCAATTCTCCACCCGTGGTTGCCGAATCTGTTCTTGAGCTCCAGCAGCTTAGCAAGCGTTACGGCCGCACCAAGGCCGTGCAAGATCTTACCTTATCGGTGCCGCGGGGCAGCGTGTACGGTTTGCTGGGGCCCAACGGCAGCGGCAAAACCACCACCCTGGGCATTGCCCTAGGTGTGCTGCATGCCACGGCCGGCACGGTGCGCTGGTTTGGCCAGGCACCCAGCGCAACCGCCCGGCGCCGAATTGGGGCGCTGCTCGAAACGCCCAACTTCTTTCCGTACCTGAGCGCCCGCCAAAACCTTCAAATCGCGGCCGACATCAAAGGCGCTGATGAAGCGGCGATTCAGGCCGCCTTGCAAACCGTAGAACTGGCCAACCGCCAGCACGAGCCGGTACGCGGGTTTTCGCTCGGCATGAAACAGCGCCTTGCCTTGGCCTCGGCGCTGCTCGGCCAACCCGAGGTGCTGGTGCTCGACGAGCCCACCAACGGCCTCGACCCCACCGGCATTGCCGACGTGCGTGCCCTAATCCAACGCTTAGCTGCCCAAGGCAAAACCATTATCCTGGCCAGCCACTTGCTCGATGAGGTGCAGAAGGTGTGTACCCACGTGGGCGTGATGCACCAGGGCCAGCTACGTGCAGCTGGCGCGGTCAGCGCTATTCTGGCTGCCACCGACCGCGTGCACCTGCGCCTAGGTGCCGAGGCTGCACCTGGGGTGTTGGCCCAAGCCCTTGCTGCCCTGCCCTTTGTGCACGATGTGCAAACGTTGGCCAACGGCGCCTGCAGCCTCGCACTCGCCAGCGGCCACTCCGCTGCCGACGTCAATCGGGCCCTTTTTGCGCAGGGCTTGGCACTGGCCCACCTCAGCACCGAGCAACGCAGCCTCGAAGCCGAGTTCCTGCAGATCATCCAGAAATCCTAACCCGGCACCGCTTCCCATGCTCCGAACCGAACTCCGCAAGCTGCTACCCTACCGCACTGCCTGGGTTATTATGTTGCTGTTCACGGCTTTGCTAGCGGCTACCATAGCCGGTGCGGGCGGCGTAACGGTAAATGGCCAAACCCTAGGTGCTGCCCTGTATGCCTTGCCGGGCATGTGGGCCAAGCTTGCCTACATAGCGGGTTATTTCTCCTTGTTGCCCGCTTTCCTGCTGATCATGCTGATTACCGACGAGTTTCAGTACCGCACCTTCCGGCAGCAGCTCATCGATGGCACCCCGCGCGAGCAGTTGTTGCTTGATAAGCTGGTGGTGGCGCTGCTACTCACGCTGTGGGGCATGCTGTCGGTGCTGGTGGCGGGGGTATTCTTCGGCCTAACGCGCAACCCCGAGGCAACTTTTGGCAATGTGTTTAGCGGGGCTGCCGAGCCCCTGCTGCTCTACGGCATCCAACTGCTGGGTTACCTTTCGATTGCGGCGGTGCTGGCCTTGCTCATCCGCAAAAGCACTCCGGCTATTGTGGCGCTGCTGCTGTACGTATGGGTAGTAGAGCGCCTGGTCCGGTACTTTCTGCCCGATGCCATTGATCGGTTTTTGCCGATCAAGGCGCTTGATATGCTCACGCCCTCCCCGTTTGCGCAGGCTCTCGATACCATGCTTGGGCCCACGGGCGCCTTGCCTCCGGCGCAGGCAGCGGTGGTGGCCCTAGGTTATATTGGGCTGTGCTGGCTGCTGGGCGCATTTTTACTGCGCACCCGCGACCTTTAGACCCTACCTTTACGGCCTCACTATTCCTTTTTGTTGGTATGCGTTTAGCAGCTTTACTCACGGGCACTTTGCTCTCCGTTTCGCTTGCAGCGGCTGCGCAGGCCCCCGGCACGCCCGAGGCCGACCTGAGAGCGGGCCGCGAACTGCTGGCTGCCAAAAACTTCGACAACGCGGCCCGCCGCTTCGAAGCCGCGAGCCGTAGCTCGCCCAACAACGCCGAAGTGCAGCTGCTCTTAGGCCAGTGCTACACCGAGCTCGGCCGCTACGCCGAGGCCCGCACGGTGCTTAGCAAAGCCACGGCCCTCGACGCCGCCCTTAAACCCCGGGCCGAGGAATACCTAGCCTTGGCCGACACCCGCGAGAAGGCCGCCTTGGGTGCGCGCAGCAAGGCCGAAACCGAAGCCGCCGCCGTGCGGGCCCGCGCCGCCGCCGCCCTCAAGGCCCGCGCCGAAGCCGAGTCAGCCGCCAAAAATGCGGCTTTCAGCGCCCCGGTGGCCGCGGCCCCGCTGGTGTACGGCGTGTACACCTGCTCCTTCGATAACTGGGACGCCGCCAGCCAGCGCTTCACCTCCGTGCCCAAGGGCGCTTTCGAGCTGAACGCCAACGGCACCTACCGCTACCTCGATGGCAGTGCCAGCGGCCGTTACACCTACAACGCCCAAACGCGCCAGCTTAGCTGGATAACCGGCTACTTTGCCGAAGCCGGCAAACCCAAAACCACCTTCGCTCCCGGCGACAAGGTGTCGCAGCTGAACATTGAGTTCGGTGCCGACAAAGGCTCGCAACGCTGGTCGTGCGGGTGCAACAGCAAGTAGCCCCCAATCAAAAGCCCTAGGTTATTTACCTAGGGCTTTTGATTGGGGGCTACTTGCTTACTAGCTTTTGCTAATCGTTCTTGGCGCTGGCTGCCAGCGAGTTCGAGTAGGCTATGATTTGCGCCAGGTGGTGCGGGAATACAAAGGTTAGTTTGTTGGCCCGGGCGTACTGAATCAGCTGCTTGGCTTGCTGGCCGTAGTGTTTTTTTAGTTGGCTTTTGGGGTGCACCAGCTGCACAAATTTATCCTTGGTGTAGAGGTACAGCTTGGGCCTAGTACCGCCGGCCAGCGCCAGAACGCCGCGGGCATTTGTTCCGGAGAGGCCCGGGCCACCAAGCACCAACGTTTCGCGCTGCAACAAGCTTACCGGGCCGGTCGTCAGCTCCTCGAAAAACATGGGCATGGGCCGCGGGGAGTACGCCGTTGGCTTTTTTTGCCAATAATACGTGCGGTAAATGCGTACCTGCGTAGTATCAAACTTGCCCAAATGGTGCCTCGGTATGAATGCCGAATGGGCAACCCCCATCCCCCACTGCGAGCCACCAAATGCCGGCCGGTTAATCTGGGTGCCAGTCCGACCGGGGGCGTAATGCGACAGGTTACCCTTTACCGCAAATACCGAAATGGAAGAGGCCGGAAAGGTTTTGATGGCACCGTCGGGCATGGTTACCATCAGCACATTTTTGTCGACGTGCAGCACCAACGGGCCGCGCAGGGTGTCGCCGGTGGTGGTGATTACCGTGGAGCCGGCAAAGTGCTGTATCAGCTGCGTTTGGGCATAAACCCGAGCGCTGCATAAAGCCAAACCGCTAAGCAATAATAAAGTAACTATTTGACGCATACGCTGGCTTGGTATTGAGGTATTGAAGGTAAAAACGTAATTATACCAAGCTCAACAATAATGCCATACCGCGTGGCGGTAAGCTTTGCGCGGCTGCTGCGTTGCCAAATGGCAGTGTGCACCTAGGGAGCCGGCTGCCGCAGGGCGTTGGCGTAATTTACAATAAACGCCAGTTCGTGCGCATCGCCGAAACTGAGGCGGTGCTCCTTGGCATACCGCTCGATGCGCTCGGCCTCGGGCTTGAAATACGCCAGCAAATCGCGCTTCGGGTTGCGCAGCATCAGCAGGTTGCCCTCGGGCGTGCCCAGAAAGAACTGGTCGCGGATGGTGGTGTAATAGCCCATGGTGCCGCGCGGCAAAGCACCAATGGGCGCGTTGGCATAGTACGGCCGAAACATGGGGTCGGCGGCCGATACGGGCCGTTCCATCAGCGATTCGCGGCGCAACAGCAGCACCGGCCCGCGGCTTAGCTGCTCGAAAAACGCGGGCGAGCGGAAATCGGAGTAGTCGTTGCCGCGGTTCCAGCGAAACGTACGGAACTCGCGCACCCGGGCGGTATCGGGGCGCTGGCGGCGGGCTTGCATGGGCAGCGGCCCCCAGCTCGGGTTGCCGAAGAAATACCCCCGCCGGGCGTCGTAAAAATCGTAGTACTGATCGAAATAGCCGGCCGGTTGCTGTTTTTCGCCGCGGGTGGCAAAGCCGGCCACCGCCAGGGCGGGCACGGTGCGCACGGAGTGGTCGGGCAGGTTCACGAGCAGCACGTCGCGGTCGGTGTGCAGGGCGGCGGGCCCGCGCAAGGTGTCCCCCGACGTGAGTACCACTGTGGCGGCCTCGAACTGCTGCACCAAATTGCGTTGGGCCTCTGCGCCTTGCGCAGCAAACAAGCCAACGGCACTAAGCGCCCCCAACAGGCGCGCGGGTAGGCGAAGCGTTTTCATAGCCGTATTAAGATACGCAGAAAATGCTTCGCCTACCCGCGCCGGGGTTGCTTGCTCGGGCTTACTCGGCCGGCAGTGCCTCGGCCGCCGTTTGGGCCGGGTGCGGGCCGCGGTCCTTGGTCAGGATGGTGTGGCCGAGCTTGTCGCGCTTGGTGGTGAGGTACCGCTCGTTGTGCTCGTTGGGCGCCACTTCAATGGCCACGGTATCCACAATCTCGAGGCCGTAGCCGATAAGGCCGGTGCGCTTGCGCGGATTGTTGGTGAGCAAGCGCAGCTTGTGCAGCCCTAAGTCGCGCAGGATTTGGGCCCCCACGCCGTAGTCGCGCTCGTCCATGCCAAAGCCCAGCTCCAGGTTGGCCTCCACGGTGTCGCGGCCTTGCTCCTGCAGCTTGTAGGCCCGCAATTTGTTGAGCAGGCCAATGCCCCGGCCCTCCTGGTTCATGTACAGCAGCACGCCCTTGCCCTCGCGCTCAATTTGCTGCATGGCGTGGTGCAGTTGCGGGCCGCAGTCGCAGCGGCACGAGCCGAAGATGTCGCCGGTTACGCACGAGGAGTGCACGCGCACCAGCACCGGCTCATCGCCCGAAATATCGCCTTTTACCAGCGCCAGGTGCTGGGCGCCGGTGCTGCGCTGGGTGTAGGCAATCAGGTCGAAGTCGCCCCACTGGGTGGGCATCTTCACCGAAATTTCGCGGTCGATGAGGCTTTCCTGCTTGAGGCGGTACTGAATCAGGTCTTGCACCGAAATCAGCTTGAGGCCCCAGCGGTTGGCAATTTCGCGCAGCTCGGGCAAGCGGGCCATTTCGCCGTCTTCCTTCAGAATTTCAACCAGCACGCCGGCCGGCTCAAACCCAGCCAAGCGGGCCAGGTCGATGGCTGCCTCGGTGTGGCCGGCGCGGCGCAGCACGCCGTCTTTGCGGGCTTTCAGCGGAAAAATGTGCCCCGGTTTGCCCAGCTCCTCGGGCTTGGTGTCGGGGTCGATGAGGGCCAGAATGGTTTTGCTGCGGTCGGAAGCCGAAATGCCGGTGGTTACGCCGTTTTTCAGCAAATCGACCGAAACGGTGAAGGGCGTGGCGTGCAGGGCCGTGTTGCGGCCCACCATTAGCTCAAGGCCCAGCTCTTCGCAGCGGTCTTCGATAAGCGGGGCGCACACCAGGCCGCGGCCGTGGGTGGCCATGAAGTTGATGACTTCGGGCGTGGCGCAACGGGCCGCACAAATAAAGTCGCCTTCATTTTCGCGGTCTTCGTCGTCCACAACTACTACCACTTTACCGGCGCGGATGTCGGCAATGGCGTCTTCGATGGGGTCAAGCATGGCTTGCTAAATATGAGCGGCCGGCCTCGGAGAACCGGTCGGAAGTTGGTTTCGGGCTGACAACTATCAGCGGCCGGGCGAAGTTACACAGGCGCCGCCTTTGTCATCGTTTGCCGCCTGGTTTCGGTTCCCGAAAACGCCTCGGGGCGAGGCTTTGCTTAGGAGCGTGTGGGCTGTAGCGCGAAAATCCGTTGCCTACGCCGACCTTCGGTACCGCGCCACTTCTTCGCGCCCTAGGTGCCCGGCAGCTTGCCACCGCAAACACCCTCAGCGGGCCTGCTGAAAGCGCTGCGTAGGCTGCCACACCGTGGTGCGAATGCCGCGCAGGTAGCGCCAGAAACCCAAAGCCAGCGCGGCGTTCATGCTGTAGAAGTGCGTGATAAAGCGCAACAACCGCAGGTGCACGCCCGCGCGTTTCAGGGCTCTGTCGAGCAGCAGCAAGGTGGGCAGTGCCAGTTGCCCCAGCAGCATGAGGGCGTAAACCCAATGTGCCCCCCGGGCCACCAGCAGCGCGTTGGCACCTAGGGCCAGCAACAGCAGCAGCGGCGTAAGCCAGCGCAATACTTTGTGCGACCAGAACGCAAACGGAACACCGCGCCACACCGGCCACAGCAAACTGGCAAACTCGCCTAGGTTCTGAAAGTTGCCGGCTGCAATGCGGGCCTTGCGCCGAAACTCCTCGGGCAGGTGGTCCGACACGTCCTCGTAGCACACCGCGTTTAGCTCGTTAATGGCTTGGTACCCATCGCGCAGCACGGCCATGGTAATGTAAAAGTCATCGACCAGAAACGCCGCCGGGGCTGGGTGGTAGCAGGCGCGGCGCACAGCAAAGCAGCCGCCAAATGCCCCCATCATGCCGCCCCACACCACGCCCTCTTGGTACTTGATGAGGTTTTCGCGCTCGAGGTACGCCTTCTCCTGGCCCGAAATACCCTCGGCGTGGTGCTCGGGGTTGATGATGTTGCCGCCCACTAGCCCGATGCGCGGGTTGTGAAAATGCTTTACCAGGTGATAGAGCGTGTCGGGGGCAAAAAACACGTTGGCATCGGTGAGCACCAGCACGGGCGCCGTGGCCTGCCGCGACAGGGCATCGATTACGCCGGGTTTGCCTTGCCGTTGGGTGTACGCTTCGAAGCGCAGCTGCGGAAATTCACCTTGAAGCTGCCTTACCAGGGCATTGGTGCGGTCGGAGGAGCAATCGGAACCGATGTAGAAGGTGAGCCGATCGAGCGGATACGTGGTCCGGAAGGTACTGCGGATCTTTTCTTCGATTACCTGCTCCTCGTTGTGCACGGCCAGCAGCACATCCACCGCCGGCAGCTCGTGGCTTAGCGGAGCATACACCTCTTGGTTTTGCTTCCGGCCTTTAGCGAAGCGGTTCAGCAGCAACGGAAACAGCACGTAGGTGTGCGCCACCAACACGATGCTCGCCCACAACAGTATGGCCAGGGCTAGGTTCATGCCGGAGTTACGGGCGCAAGCACGCGCTGGTACAGCTCCACAAAACGCTGTACCACGCGGTCGTTGTCGTAAATGGTGGTGGCGGTGCGGCGGGCTTCGGCGCCGATGCGCTGGTGGTCTAGGTTGCCTTCGGCGTACCGGCCAATGGCTTCAATCCATTGCTGCGGCGTGTCGCACACCACAATGTCGTGCTCGTGCTGGCAGGCAATGCCCTCGGCACCTAGGCCGGTGCTCAGGATGCACTTGCCCATGGCCATGCCCTCGATAATTTTCACGCGCATGCCGCCGCCCGAGAGCAAAGGCACAATCATCAACTCGTGCTCCTGCATAAAGCGCGCCGCCGAATCGACGAAGCCGCGCATGTGCACGCCCGGCAGCTGCCGCCGCATTAAGGGCTCGGGGGCATTTTTGCCGGCTACGTGCAGCTGCAGCGCGGGGTAGCGGCGCTGTACCTCGGGCCACACCTGCTCCAAAAACCACAGCAGCCCCTCCTGGTTGGGCATCCAATCGAGCGAACCTAGGAAAAACAAGGTGTTGGCGGCGGGCCGAATGCTGGCATCGGGGTTGAGGCGCAGCAGGTTTACGCCCGCCGGCACAAAGACCACCGGCTCGGGGCAGCCCAGTTGCAACAGGCGGTTGCGGTCGGGCTCGGTAATGGAGGCAATGGCCGAAAACCGGGGCAGGTAATTTTGCTCGAAGCGGCGCAGGCGGCGGGCCAGGTGGCGCAGGTAGCCGGCCTTTAGCGTCGAACGCTCGTTGGTGGCCAGCTGGTGCCAGATTTCGTGCTCCACGTTGTGGGCCCGCAGCACTACCGGCACCTGCGGCGCCACGCGCCGCACGGCCTCCACGTACCACGACACGAACGTGCCTTCGATTTGCACCACATCGAACTGCTCTTGCAGAAGCAGCTGGGTTAGGCGCGCTTCCAGATCGGGCGAAATAAACCGCTCTACGTTGTAAGGATTGCGGCTGAACAGCAGGTTGCGCAGCGCCGCCACCGGCGAGAGGCGCGTATCCACGTCCACCGTTACCAAACGCACGTTGGGCCCTAAGTGCTCCAGCACGTTATCGGGCTGGTGGTGCTTGGGAGTGTTAGCTGCCAGCACCGTTACGCGGTGCCCCGCCCGCGTAAGCCCGGCCGCCACGTCGTACATGGCAATGGCGCCGCCGTCGGTGGGCGGAAAAGGCACTCGCGGACAGATTTGCAGGATATTCAAAATTAGGCACAGCGGTTCAGCTGCCAAAGGTAACGAGCCAAAGCGAACGGAAGCGCCCAGCCGGTGCCAGTGTAGCCACTCGCCGACACACCGCGAAAAATGTACCGCTCGCCTCACGCGTTATGCCAGCGGCGGCCATTTGTCCAAAACCGCCGCCCCCACGCCTAACCCCGGTACTCGATTACGGAGCGCCGAATTTGCTCATCGGTACCAAGGAGCAGCAGCACGTCGCCGGGGCCGGGGCGCGTATCGGGGCTGGGGCTTACCAGAAATTGCCCGGCCGAGTCTTTCAGGCCAATAACGGTGGCACCGGTACGCGAGCGGATGTCCAGCTCGCGGATGGAGCGGCCACGCAGCTCGGTGCGTAAGTCGGTAAACGTGAGCTCCTCCAGGCGCAGGCGGTTTGGCCCGAGGCCGTTGATCATGTCCAAGAACCGGATGACCTCGGGGCGCATCACCAGGTTGGCCATGTGCGAGCCGCCAATCTCGTCGGGCATTACCACGGAGTCGGCACCGGCGCGCAGCAGCTTGCTTTCGGAGGTTTTCAGCGAAGCGCGCGAAATGATTTTCAGGCGCGGGTTCAGCTCGCGGGCCGTGAGCGTCACGAACACGTTGTCGGCATCTTTGGGCAGGGCCGAGATCAGGGCGCGGGCCCGCTCGATGCCGGCCTGGCGCAGGGTTTCATCCGCGGTAGCGTCGCCGAATACCACCGGCACGGCAATGTCGCCCAGGGCTTCCACGGCTTGGCGCATCAGCTCCTGGCTTTGCTCCACCACCACTACCTTGGCGCCGCTGGCGCGCAGCTCATGAAACGCCTTGCTGCCGTTGCGCCCAAAGCCACACACTATTACGTGGTCCTGAAAAGCGCGAATTTCCTGATCCGTCATAAACATCTTGAACAAGTTGCGCAGCTCACCGTCGAACAAGTACTGCGTGAGCACCGACACCAAGTAGGCCACCACCACCAGGTTGTACAGGATGTAAACCGACACAAACAGCCGGCCGTCGTCGGACATGGGCCGCACCTCCCCAAACCCGGTGGTGGAGATGGTGATGATGGTCATGTAAAACGCCTCGAGCCAATTGTAACGCTCGATGAGCATGAAGCCCGCCATGCCCATGCCCAAACTGAGCACCGACAAAATGACGGCGAGCATAAGGCGGCTTAGGTTAGCGCGTTTCCACATAATGCGTGGCACGAAGGTAGCGGGCGGCGCGGCTTGTGCGTACGCGCGGCCGTTGGGTTTTGGGTTCTCGCAGAGGTGCGCTGAGGCAGGGAGTACTCGCCGCAATTTGCTTATCTCGCAGCCGCGTTCCGATTTGTATCAACCCGTTATGCTAATGGCACTCAAACCACAACGCGCCCTGCTTGCGTTGGCCGGCTTGTATGTTCTGTACCTGGCCGGTGGGCTTGTGCTAGCCTCGCAAGCGGTTATCGACCGGGTGTATTTTTTTCCTGGCTATTCTATTAAACGCCCGATGCCCGATGAATCGGGTTTTTCGCCCGACGGGCCCGTGGTGCAAAACTTGTCCGGGGGTGTGGCCCTTAGCCGCCGCATTGTGCCCGGAAACCTAGGCAGCGTGGTACGCATCGACACGCTGCGCTCGGCCTCCGACTCGCTTACCTGCTTTGTGCAGGAAACCGGCCTGGCATTCCGTTTCCCGCGGCACGCGTTTCCGGCTGCCGAACCGGCCGAGTACCCCGCGCCCGCCCGCATGCTGGTGGTGTCGGATATCGAGGGCAACTTCAAAGGGTTGCAGCAGTTGCTGCAGGGCGCCGGCGTGGTGGACGCGCAAGCCCGCTGGCGCTTTGGCGCGGGCCACCTCGTATTTGTGGGCGATATGTTCGACCGCGGCCTGCAGGTAACCGAGTGCCTGTGGCTGCTCTACAAGCTGGAGCACGAGGCCGCGCAGGCCGGCGGCAAGGTGCACTTCATCCTGGGCAACCACGAGGTGATGAACCTGACCGGCCACTACAAATACCTGCGCCGCAAATACCGCCACAACGCCGATTCGCTTGGCCTCGACTACGCCCGCTGGTACGCTCCCGATACCGAGTTAGGCCGCTGGCTGCGCTCCAAAAACGTAGTGGAGCGCATCGGGCCCACGCTGTTCGTGCACGGCGGCCTCAGCCCCGAGGTTGCCGCGCTACGCCTGCCCCTTGTGCAGCTCAACGCGCTTACGCGCCGTAGCCTCGATGCATCTCAACACGCCGCGCCCCGCCCCGCCGAGCAGCTGGTGCGCAACCCCAAGCTCAGCCCCGATTGGTACCGCGGCATCGCGCAGGAAGAAGCCCCGGCGGCGCACGTAGCGGCGGTGCTGCGGCAATACGGCGCTACGCGAATGGTTATTGCCCACACGCCCGTCGAAGAAATTACCCCGCTTTACAACGGGCAGGTTGTTGCTATTGACTTACCGCACCAAGAGCATACGAAACAAGGATTTGGGCAGGCGCTGTGGGTCGAAGGCGGAAGGTTTTCGGTCGTCGACAACCTAGGGCGCAAGCAGGCATTGTAGGCACCTGCGGCAGGTTCTCACGCAGGTTGCGCGGAGGTTCGCAGAGGCGGGCCCGCGCAGTGTTTCTACCGCGATATAATGGTACCCAGCAGCCCCGCCAGCTGCATATCCAATTGCTTCAGGCTCTTAAAAATCGACATCTGCGCGAAGTATTCCTCCACGTTGTTCGGGTCGAGCGAGTTCATGGTGTTGAGGCAGTCGGTCAGCTCGCGCTCCACGTTGCACTTGTTCAGGCGCAGAATGGCGTTGTCGCAGGCTTCCTGCAGCATATCCAGCTCGCGCGGCACGTAAATGCTGTGCGTAATCCAGTTGGGGCTCAGTTCGTGCGGCTCGGTCACCAAATCGGTAATCACGGCCCGGATGTCGCTGCGCTCGTGGCGCACCAGCTCCCGGGCATCGGGAAAGCGCCCCGCACCTAGGGCTTCGCGGCACAGATGCATCAGGTCGGCGTAAATGGGCGTCCGGAAGGGCGTTTCGTCGGTTTGGCTTAGCAGGTACTCGGCCACGGTGTGCTCGTTGGCCAGCTGCTGCGCCGGGTAGTTCAGGATGAGGCGTACCACCTCCTTCTCGCAGGCTTGCTGAACGTCGGGTATCGGCTCGGCCTCCACCACGTCCTCCGTAGGCTCGTCGCCCATGAAGCCATATGCCTCGTCGGGCATGGCATCGTCGGGCTGCGGGCGCGGCGGTTGCTGACCCAGGCCCGTAAGCTGGCCGCCGGGCTGCACGGCCGCGGTGCTGCTTTGGCTGCGGGTGCTGCTGGCAGCTCCGCCCCCCGACGACCTAGGCACTCCCTGCTTCACGAGCTTGTTGTACTCGGAAATCAGCACCTGCTCGTCGATGTGGAAGGTGCCGGCGGTTTGCTGCAAAAACACCTGCCGCTTCAGCGGGTCGGGCACTTTGGCGATGCTCTGCAGCACGTCGCGAATGGCCTCGGCTTTCTTTACCGGGTCGTTGGCGGCTTCGCGGGCCGCGAGCTTGGTTTTAAAGGAGATAAAGTCCTGGCTGTTGGCCTCCACGAACTCCTGGAAGCGCTTGTCGCCCACCTTGCGGATGTAGCTGTCGGGGTCGTCGCCGTCGGGGAACAACACCACGCGCACGTTCAGGCCGTTCTCCAGAATAATATCGAGGCCGCGCAAAGCTGCCCGAATACCGGCCGCGTCGCCGTCGTACAGCACCGTTACGTTGTCGGTGTAGCGGGCAATCAGCCTGATCTGGCCTTCGGTGAGCGAGGTGCCCGACGAGGCCACCACGTTTTTGATGCCGCCTTGGTGCAGGCTGATGACATCGAGGTAGCCCTCCACGAGGTAGCACAGCTCCTCCTGCCGAATGGCCTGCTTGGCCTGGTACAGGCCGTACAGCACGTCGGATTTGTGGTAAATCTCCGACTCGGGCGAGTTCAGGTACTTGGCCCCGGCTTTTTCGTCGCGGCGCAAGGTACGGGCACCGAAGCCCACCACGCGGCCCGAAATGTTGTGGATCGGGAACATCACGCGGCCCCGGAAACGGTCGTAGCGGCGGCCGTCTTCCTCGCGCTTAATCACGAGGCCGGTTTTTTCGAGGTACTTCGCGTCGAAACCCGCTTTCTGGGCCTCGTTGAGCACGTCGTCCCACTTATCGAGCGAGTAGCCGAGCTCGAAGGTCTCGATGGTAGCCTGGTTCAGGCCGCGCTCCTTGAGGTAGGCCCAGCCGATGCTCTCCCCTTCTTCCGACTCCTGCAGCAGCTTTTTGTAGCGGTTTTTTGCCCAATCCGACACGATGTACTGCGAGTCGCGTTCGTTTTGGGCCAGCTGCTGCTCCGGCGTCTTTTCTTCTTCCTTAATCTCGATGCCGTACTTCTTGGCCAGCCACTTAATGGCCTCGGGGTAGCTCACCGATTCCACGTCCATCACGAAGCGCACCACGTCGCCGGCTTTGCCGCAGCCAAAGCACTTGTAAATGCCCTTGGCCGGCGCCACCGAAAACGACGGCGACTTTTCGTGGTGAAAAGGGCAACAGGCCCACAAGTTCTGGCCTTTTTTCTTGAGCGTGACAAAGTCGCCTACTACCTCCACAATGTCGGCGTAGTGCAAAACTTGGTCGATGGTTTCTTTCGGAATGAGGGCCACGGCAGAGCTGAGCAATAAGGCCTGCGAAGGTACGAATGAACTCCCCTCCTCAGATGAGGAGGGGACGCGGCAGCTTTAGCTGCCGCTGGGGTGGTTGACAATCGTTGCTGACGTTGGCCGCCTTTGTTTAACCTGTCATCCTGACGAAGGAAGGACCTTATCACGTGGGGTAGAATTTACTATCTGGCGCAATAAGGTCCTTCCTTCGTCAGGATGACAAGTAACACTTAGCACCAGCACGCATGATGTTTCGGCATGCTCGACAGGACAGGGCCTAGGAAAATCGCGCGGACGCAATAAGGTCCTTCGGCTAGCGCCTCAGGAAGACAACGTAAGCAGTTTTTGTCCACGTTTTTAACAACGTCAGCAACGATGGTCAACCACCCCAGCCGCCGCTAAAGCGGCGGCATCCCCTCCTCATCTGAGGAGGGGAGTTTGTTGTTCTTGGCCGTCGAGCAAACTCTGGCCGGCTTTTGCGGGTTTTCCGCATTAGCCCACCGATTCGGAATTACCTTTGCCGACGCGGCGGCCAAGCCCGCCCCTCTACTCCCATGAGCATTACCCAAGAAGCTGTACTGAAAGCCCTGAGCTACGTGGAGGAACCCGACCTAGGGAAAGACCTCGTGACGCTCAATATGATTGAAGACGTGCAGATTGACGGCCAGAAGGTTTCCTTCACCGTGATTCTGACCACGCCCGCCTGCCCGCTCAAAGACCTCATCCGCAACGCCTGCGTGCGCGCCATCCAAACGATGGTTGACAAGGACGCAGAGGTGACGGTGAACATGACCTCGCGCGTGACGACCATGCGCCAGAACCGCGACATCCTGCCCGGCGTGAAGAACATCGTGGCCATTGCCTCGGGCAAAGGCGGCGTGGGCAAAAGCACCGTTACGGCCAACCTGGCCGTGGCCCTGGCCCGCTCGGGTGCCAAAGTAGGCATTGTGGACGCCGATATTTCCGGCCCCTCGATGCCGGTAATGTTCGGCGTGGAGGACGCCCGCCCGCACGTATTCCAGACCCCCGACGGCCGCAACCTCATTGAGCCCATCGAGCGGTTCGGTGTGAAAATCATGAGCATTGGCTTTTTGGCCCCGGCCGAATCGGCCATTGTGTGGCGCGGCCCCATGGCTTCGTCGGCCCTAAAGCAGTTTATCACCGAAGTTGATTGGGGCGAGCTGGA
Organism: Hymenobacter oligotrophus; assembly: GCF_003574965.1. Lineage (NCBI taxonomy): Bacteria > Pseudomonadati > Bacteroidota > Cytophagia > Cytophagales > Hymenobacteraceae > Hymenobacter > Hymenobacter oligotrophus. The sequence continues at coordinate 1,239,616 of NZ_CP032317.1, forward strand.
CTACCTGCTGCTCGATATGCCGCCCGGCACCTCGGACATTCACCTGACGATGGTGCAAACGGTGCCCGTTACCGGCGCCGTAATTGTAACCACGCCGCAAAAAGTAGCCCTGGCCGACGCACAGAAGGGTTTGCAGATGTTCCGCCAGCCGCAAATCAACGTGCCGGTGCTGGGCGTTATCGAGAACATGGCGTGGTTTACGCCCGCCGAGCTGCCCGAAAACAAGTACTACATCTTCGGGCAAGGCGGCGGCCACGAGCTGGCGCGCAAGCACGATGTGCCGCTGCTGGGCGAAATTCCGCTGGTACAGGGCATTCGCGAAAACGGCGACGCCGGCATTCCGGTGGTGTTGCAAAGCACCTCGGCGGTGGCCCCGGCGTTCGAGCAGCTGGCCGAAAATCTGGCGCAGCAGGTGTCTATCCGCAACAACATCGCGCCGCGCACGCAGGTAGTTGAAGTAAAGTAAAGCCGACCCGTTTGCGGCGAAAGTGCGAACTTCGCAATCAGGTCAAGTGTCTAGTAACTATGTCAGCGTCTGCCACTCTCCTCGAACATCCCTTGCTGCCCCGCATCGAGCAAGCCCTCGACAGCATCCGGCCGTACCTCGAAGCCGATGGCGGCAACGTGCGCGTACTCGAGATTACCGACGATATGGTGCTCCGCTTGGAGCTGATGGGTGCCTGCGGTACCTGCCCCATGTCGCCCATGACGCTGAAAGCCGGTGTTAGCGAATCGGTTAAAAAGGCCGTACCGGAAATTGTGGCCGTGGAAGCCGTAAACGGCATTACGGCACCGCAGCCAGCCGGCCAGGTTGGCCGCCCTGTGCAGCCGAACCCGGTGCCTACGCCTAATTAATATTCGTTTTTCGGAAGTACTAATAGAAAAGCGCCCCGCTTCTGCCGATTTCGGCGGAGGCGGGGCGCGCTCGTGTTAGTGAATTTAGTCAACGGATTGCGGCAAGGCGTTGTGGGAGATTTTTAGCACTACTATCCATACGAAGCACTAATGTTGAGTCTTGCACAAATGTCCCTACGAAGCACGTCAGCCCCCATAACGCCAAACCGCTGTTACCTGCTGTTTTTATTTGTCTGTCTTTATGTTCCAAGTTATGCAGTTCAGTATTCCTCCGTCATAAGCTATTTCGTTGCTTTCGATAGTCTGAATGTTTTGTCCTGCGAAAATCGTCTCAAGTTGTTTTACGGCTAAGTCATCCTCTCTGATGCCAAAGGTTGGAATGATTACCGTATTTTCCATTTGCAAATAGTTGATGTAGCCGCCATTTGCGTGGTCTATACTTTCATTGTCATATACTTTATAAGGAATTTTTATGTACTCAAGTCCTGTGTTGTGAATAGCAATTTCAAAAGCTCTATAAAACCATTCTTTCTCTTTTTTATGTTTATAGTTATTGATGACAACCGTATTTTCGTTTATAAACCGAATCATACCGTCTGAATGACCTGTGAAGTCGCCCGGTTGTTGGGAAACAAAGTAGAGTTTGTAATCTGTAAGAGTTCGTATAGCTTTTTTATCAATTGCTTGCGTTCATACTGTGGATTGTCAACAAAAATACGGTCAGTCATAATGACTTTATTTGTCCAATGTGTTACGTTACCACCGTCAAGGATGATATCTGTTTTTATTGTGTTAATACAGATATGACTACAAATTGCATCAACGTCTGAAATTGTTTTTAGAAGTTTCTTTGTCTGTAAGTATGAAGGATTATAAGTGAACCGAGCAAACTTGTTCAACTCGGTCTGAATAGGCATATAGTCAACCGCCCACACATCTTTTGTTTTAGGAAGCAGCGCAAAATTGATATTGCAATCGGTCAGCACCTTTTCAAACCGATTGTAAAAGTCGGGATATTTTTTTTGGTAAAGTGTCCGCTAAATATAGAAAATTAGTTTGGCTGTCAATTATCATTTGCCTGGGTTAATTAAGAAAGCATAGTTTAGTTGATCAGCTCCGTTTTCCTTTGCGTTTTTTCCTAAGCCTATACGGGTTCTTTTAATAATTTGTGATTTCGGAAAATTATGTTCAACAATTTGTGTTTTTATCGATTGAGTGAACGCATTATTTTCACTGAAAAGCTTCATAGCACAAACCATCGGTCCTTTTATAATTGTTTTCCTGTCAATATCATATATACTTCTTAGCAAGATGCCACCATAACCTCCTGTTTCGTCATTTTTGAGAGCAATGTCAACCCCTGAATAATGAAAAAACCAATCGCCCGCTTTGGGGTCAACGTGTCTACGCTTGTATGTACTGTTGTCAGCATGATTTGGTGAATTCCAATAAAATTCAATTTCTATTAACCTATATAAAGCGTTATTTGTCTGAATGGCATAACTATCAAATAATTTTTGAGCTATGCTCTCAAATTCGCTTTCTGTTTCTTTTTTTATTGACAAAAATTCCATAGTTGATGTGTGCCGTACTAAAATGGCAGGTAACATTCCTATCGCCGAAACTGGCAGCAGCATATTGGCTTGGGTTATATCTACTTAGTCCGCAAGCGAGTTTCGGCTACAAGTAGACCGTTGGCACGATAACCGAAACCCGACGACTTCCAAGCCGCTTCTACTGATTTTGGCGGAGGCGGGGCGCGGTGGTTTTTGGTTTGGTAGCTGTAAGATTTACTTACGTCTTATGTTAACTTCTTTCATATCGAAATAGCACTGCTCACATACGAGTTTGATGTTAGCAAAAGCCATTGAGCTGTCATTCCACTCACCTTCTCGCTCCCTTACCTTTTCGCATTCATCACACCATGCTTGAAGATCATCTTCGATGTCTAATTCCATGTTTACATGCGTTACAAAAGCCTCCTCAAATCCAACTTTTGAAGCACGATTCAGGTGTTGGCAAACAAACGCTCTTCTTCGGCATTCGTGTAAACCACACTCCACATACTTGTCTTTAATTTCCTGAGCAGTTTCATTATCGACCACGTCTAGCACTACCAAAAAACATAACAGATGCTCAGATACTGGCCTATATACCCCTATGCCATTAAGTAAATAGACTGCTATTGCACTTAGTTGCCATGCTTCCTCTTCGGAGCTTTCGAAGTATCCAGTAATAAGCTTATCAAACGCGGTTTGCTCTCCAAAGTCTTTTATAGCTTCAATTTCTCCTTTGCCCTTCGAAAAAACGGATTCTTTGTCCCACGCCCATTTCCAAGTATTAGTGTTTGTCGAATAAGTACCCGCTAGCACGAATCGCAAATTGATTTCTTTCTCTCCCGTCGAAAAGGTTAATAAGCCTGTAACATTATTATAAAACCAGTTCTCATAAGAATCGATATCATAGTCTGTTATGAATTGTTCTTGTAATACTTGCAAGTCGTGCAGGCATTGATCAGCAAACACGCTGTATTTTAATTTATTCATGATTTCATGTGAATTGGGAGCCTGAAGGTAGCCAGCGCAGTGTAAGCTGGCAAACTGCTCAGATACCCTGCTTTTGCGCTTGCACCTATACCTTTGCCCGCAATCCACCCTGCTTTCAAACATATGGCCAACCCGAACGACCCTTCCCTGCACTCCTGGATTGACATTGCGCCCAACAGCGACTTTCCCATCCAGAACCTGCCGTTTGGCGTGTTCGAAACGGAGGAACGCGGAACGCGGGTGGGCGTGGCCATTGGCGAGTACGTGCTCGATTTGTACGCCGTAAGCCAGTTCGGCTTGTTCCGCGGGCTCGATCTACCTTCGGAGCCGCGGGTGTTCCGGCGTCGTTCGCTCAACGGGTTTATCAAGCTGGGCCGGCCGGTGTGGCGGGCGGTGCGGCAGCGCATCAGCCAGCTGCTGCGCCACGACAACCCCGAGCTGCGCGACAACGAGGAGGCCATGCGCAGCTGCTTGGTGCGCCAGCGCGATGTGCGCATGCTGCGCCCCGTGAAGCCCAACAACTACACCGACTTTTACAGCAGCATTGAGCACGCTACCAACGTGGGCACCATGTTCCGCGACCCGGCCAACGCCCTGCTGCCCAACTGGAAGTGGATACCCATTGGCTACCACGGCCGCACGAGCAGCATCGTGGTAAGCGGCACCGATATCCGGCGGCCCCTAGGTCAAAGGAAGGCGCCCGATGCGCAGGTGCCCACCTTCGGCCCCTCGCAGCAGCTCGATTTTGAGCTGGAAGTGTCGATGGTAGTGGGCCAAGGCACTGCGCTGGGCGAAACCGTGCCGTTGGAGCAAGCCGAAGACCACATTTTCGGCCTGCTGCTGTTCAACGACTGGAGCGCCCGCGACCTGCAGAGCTGGGAATACGTGCCCCTAGGTCCGTTTTTGGGCAAGAACTTCGGGAGCAGCCTGTCGCCGTGGGTGGTTACGCTCGATGCCCTGGAGCCCTTCCGGGTAACCGGACCTGAGCAAGACCCCGAGCCCCTGCCCTACCTGCACCAGGTGGGTGCGCGCAACTTCGATATTCAGCTGGAGGTAAGCCTGCAGCCGCAAGGCGGCGAAGAAAACGTGATTTGCCGCTCAAACTTTAAGTACATGTATTGGAGCATGGCGCAGCAGCTTACGCATCACGCCTCCAACGGCTGCCCGCTGGAGGTGGGCGACCTGTACGCCTCGGGCACCATCAGCGGCCAAAGCCCCGACTCGTACGGCTCGATGCTGGAACTCAGCTGGCGCGGCACCAAGCCCCTGACGTTGTCGGACGGCTCGCAGCGCAAGTTTATCCAGGACGGCGACACCGTGATTATGCGCGGTTTCTGCGAGCGAAACGGCCTGCGCATCGGCTTCGGCGAGGTGCGCGGCACTGTGCTGCCAGCTGTAGAGTAGCCGTCGGGTCATTTGTAGCGCGGAACCACAGGTCGGCGTAGCCAACGGATTTCCGCGCTACATTTTTACGGCAACAGGTAGCCTTGCGCCAATTCCGTAAAGCTGGCTACCTGCTCGCGCTGCCATGCTTCGGGGCGACCTAGCTCCTGCGCAAGCAAGGCCGCAACCCTCGGTGCCATGCGCTGGGCGGCGCGGGCATCGAGGAAAAGCACGCGCAAGCGGCGCGCCAGAACATCCTCCACGGTTCGGGCCATTTCGTGGCGGGCGGCCCATACTACTTCGCCCTGCAAGTACGCGAAGGCAGCATCCAGCGGGTCGGCCCAGGATGGGTTGTCGGCAAGTAGCTGCTGCAAAGCGGGCAAGTCGGTGCCGTAAACGCCTAGGTGCCCGGGGGCTTCGGACTGATGAGGAACCGGCGGCGCGCCGTGGATGGGCAGCGTGGCGCTGCCGCTCGGTCGGTGGGGCAGCTTGCCTAAAGCAGTGGCGCGGCCGAGCACGACTTCGCCCATCTGGCGGAAGGTCGTCCATTTGCCGCCGGTAATGGTATACAGCCCCGACGCCGAAACGCGCAGGTAATGCCGCCGCGAAATGTTTTTGGTAGCGCCGGCGCCGGAGCTTGTTGCTGCGAGGGGCCGCAGCCCGGCAAACACGCTCAGCACATCGGCGCGGGTGGGCGCGGCCTGCAGGTAGCGGGCGGCGGTGGTCAAAATAAAGTCGACTTCTTCGGGCAGGGCCCTCGGTTCGGGGCTGGCTTGGGGCAGCGGGGTATCGGTGGTGCCCAGTACCACGTGGCCGTGCCAGGGCACGGCAAAGAGCACCCGGCCATCGGAAGTGCGCGGGATGAGCAGCGCCGCCGAGCCCGGCAGAAACCGCCGCGGCAGCACGAGGTGCACGCCCTGGCTGGGGCGCACGAGCGGGGCTTGGCGGGGTTCGTCGAGGCGCAGCACCTCATCCACGAACACGCCGGTGGCGTTGACGACCACGCTGCCCAGCGCGCGGTGGCGCTGGCCGGTTTCGCGGTCTTCGAACTCAACGCCTTGCACTTGCCCGTTGGCGGCTTTCAGCAGGCTGCGCACCGCGGCGTAGTTGAGCACGGCGGCGCCGTGCGCGGCGCAGGTTTGCGCGAGGTTTAGGGCCAGGCGGGCATCGTCGAACTGGCCGTCGTGGTAGAGCACACCGCCGCGCAAGCCAGCCGTGCGCAGGTTGGTCCCTAGGTAAGCCCGGGTTTGCGCCGCCGAAAGCATCCGCGAACTGCCCAGCCCCAGGCGCCCGGCCAGCCAGTCGTATAGTTTCAGGCCGAGAGCGTAGTACGGCCGGGCAAAGCGCCCGTAGGCCGGAATAACGAAGGTTTGGCTATGCGCCACGTGCGGGGCGTTGCGCAGCAACAAACCTCGTTCGCGCAGGGCTTCGCGCACCAGCCCTAGGTTGCCTTGCGCCAGGTAGCGCACGCCCCCGTGCACCAGCTTGGTGCTACGGCTGGAGGTACCTTGAGCGAAATCGGCTTGCTCGAGCAAAAGCACCGAAAAGCCGCGGCTCACGGCATCGAGCGCCACGCCCAGGCCAGTGGCCCCGCCCCCAATCACCACCACGTCCCAATGGGATCCGCCGGCCACGAGCCGCAATTGCGCATCGCGTTGAAAGGCGGTGGTAACTGACTTCATAAAACAACTGAACTGCGTGGTGTGCTGAAGTTTGAAGTAGCTTCCGGCATTTTCGATAACGCTTGTCTGAATGTGAACTGCGAAGTATGATGCTTTACAAAGTCGCCTCCAATAACAAACGAAAACCAGGAATCGAAGGTCAACGTGCGTCGTTAGTAAATCAGTTTATTATGTGCAATTCTGGAACACAAGACTCTTAACGATAATAGTAAACTGGTTTATCATATGTTCAATAAATCCATTGTGTGCTTTGTAAAGGCTATTACCATTATGGGTTGCTTGTCATTTTGGAGTTGGTAAGAGTTGGGGAGGCCTAGGTCGGAAGTATTGGCTGATAAGCAATCAGCAGGCGTGAGCTGACGCGCGGCCATTAGCTTTATATCAGGATAATTACAGTCTAAATTAGGACTTCTCCGCAACCTTAACCGCGCATGGCAGTACTCTATGCTTGTCTGCTGCGGGGCGGCCTAGCGCTGGCCGGGCCGTGCGCCCCGCCGGCAGGCCTGTTTACCCACGCACTTCCATGCACCTAAAAACCCGATTCGTATGCTAGCTATGGACTACCGGGGCCCCAAAAGGGTCCGCGTTACGCAAAAGCCGATGCCCGAAATCAAGCATCCGGAGGATGCGATTGTGCGCGTAACGCGCTCCTGCATTTGCGGTTCCGATTTGCACCTTTATAACGGCAACGTGCCCGATACGCGCGTGGGCACCACCTTCGGCCACGAGTTTGTTGGCGAAGTGGTGGAAATCGGTTCGGAGGTGACCAAGCTCAAAGTGGGCGACCACGTGATTGTGCCCTTCAACATTTCCTGCGGCAAGTGCCACTTCTGCAAGCAAGGATTGTACGGCAACTGCCACGAATCGAACCCCATGGCCACGGCTGTAGGGGCCATTTACGGCTACTCGCACACGGCGGGCGGCTTTCATGGCGGGCAGGCCGAGTACGTGCGCGTGCCCTACGCCAACCTAAACCCCACCGTCATTCCGCCGGGCATGGACCTCGACGACGCCGTGCTGCTCACCGACGTGGTGCCCACGGGCTACCAGGCCGCCGAAATGGCCGGCATTCAGCCCGGCAACACGGTGGTGGTGTTCGGGGCCGGGCCGGTAGGCATCATGGCCGCCAAATCGGCGTGGCTGTTCGGAGCCGGGCGCGTAATCGTGCTCGACAAGGAGGATTACCGCCTCGAATTCGTGCGGAACTACGCGCCCTGCGAGGCCTACAACTTCGAGAAGGACATGCAGGACCCGGTGCTGTTCATCAAGAAAATTACCGACTGGATGGGCGCCGACTGCGTGATTGACGCCGTGGGAGCTGAGGCCAGCGGCGACGTGATGCAAACCATAACGGGCCGCAAGCTGCTGCTGCAGGCCGGCTCGGCCACGGCCATTCACTGGGCCATCAACTCCGTTAAGAAAGGCGGCATTGTGAGCGTGGTAGGCGTGTACGGCCCCACCGATAACCTGGTGCCCATCGGCAACGTGCTCAACAAGGGCCTCACGATCCGGGGCAACCAAACCGCCGTGAAGCGCCACTTGCCGCGCCTGATCGAGCACGTGATGAACGGCGTAATCAAGCCCAAGGAAATCATCACGCACCGCATTCCGCTTGAAGACATTGCCGATGGCTACCGGATGTTCTCCGACAAGCTCGACAACTGCATCAAGCCTGTACTGATGATGCCGACGGCCCGCTAACCCCTAAGCTCCTCAACCATGCAAAAGCACGTAATCGACCCCAAAAGCGTCCCGGGCTGGGGCATCGACGCCGACCCGGAAAACGACCCCACCTACCCCATGAAGCCCCACCGCACCGACTTGGAGGAGCAGGGCTACAACTGGGAACGGCCCACGCAGCAACCCATCGACGTGGAAATACTGCACTCCAACGAGCGCCCCAACGTTACGGCCGTGTTCGGCACGGCCTCGCCGCCGCAAGGCCTGAGCGGCATTATCCGGCGCTGGGCGTTCCGGTGGAGCGAAAACGAATACAACCACTGGCTGCCGCTCATCCTGGCCGACCGCGTAAACGTGGTGGAAGGCGTGTTGGAAGACCTGGCGCACGGTAAATTTCCGAACATCTGGAAGGAAAAAGGCTACAACGCCTCTTGGAAGCACGACCGCACCAGCCTGATTTTGCGACTATCGGCGTTTACGGCCGTAACCGCCGGTCTGGTGCTGTGGCTCACTTCGGGCGACGACGACAAAGGCTCGCGCAAGAAGAAAAAGAACAAGAAGAAGGCCCGGTACTACGACGAGAACGAGTACTACGCCGACGACCGGTACTACGACGAGAATCAGTACTAGGCAAGCCCTAGGTGCCAAACCGCACATCAACACAAAGGCCGCCCCCAACCAGGGGCGGCCTTTGTGTTGATTGGCCTGGAGTAAGGCAGAATCAGCCGCTGCCAGGCGACATTTCAAGTGGCCCCTAGGTGGCGTCATGTCGCGCCCCCGAACGGGCATGTCGAGCCCCGTCGAGACATCTCGCCGGATAGTGATTATCCTCGGACGTCAGAACACGAGATGTCTCGACAAACTCGACATGACGTGCCATGATACGACGTTGCATAACACGACTTGCCATGGCCCTCTGAACTGGGCTTACTTCCGCCCTGCAATAATTTCATCCACCACCTGCGGGTCGAGCAGCGTGGTGGTGTCGCCTAGGTTGCCGGTTTCGCCTTCGGCTACTTTGCGCAAAATGCGGCGCATGATTTTGCCGGAGCGCGTTTTGGGCAAGCCCGATACAATCTGGATTTTATCGGGCTTGGCGATTTTGCCAATTTCGGCCACTACGGTTTCGATGATGCTGGCTTCTAAATGGTTTCGCTCGGCCTCGGTACTGCCCTCGCCCTGGTGGCAAATCACGTAGGCGTAAATGCCCTGGCCTTTCACGTCGTGCGGGTAGCCCACCACGGCCGACTCCACTACGTGCGGGTTTTGGTTGATGGCGTTTTCGATTTCGGCCGTGCCGAAGCGGTGACCCGAAACGTTAATCACGTCGTCGACGCGGCCGATGATTCGGTAGAGGCCGTTCTCGTCGCGGCGGGCCCCGTCGCCGGTGAAGTAGTAGCCAGGGTACGGCGCAAAGTACATTTGGCGGGCGCGCTCATGGTCGCCGTAGGTGGTCCGGATAACGCCCGGCCATGCGGCCTTCAGGGCCAGGTAACCTTCCTGGTCGTTGCCTTCGATTTCCTGCCCTTCTTGCGTGAGCAACACGGGCTGCACGCCGGGCAGCGGCAGGCCGGCGTGGGCGGGCTTGCTGGGGGTAATGCCGGCCAGCGCCGAAACCATGATGCCGCCGGTTTCCGTCTGCCACCAGGTATCCACCACCGGGCAGCGTTCCTTGCCCACGTGCTGGTAGTACCAGTACCAGGCCTCCTCGTTGATGGGCTCCCCTACCGAACCTAGGACGCGCAACGAATCGAGGGAGTAGCTGAGCACGTTGTCGAGCGGGGCGGCCATGAGCGAGCGAATGGCCGTGGGCGCCGTGTAAAAGATGGTGACCGAGTGCTTATCACAAACTTGCCAGAAGCGGCCCGCATCGGGGTACGTGGGCACGCCCTCGAACATAAGCGTGGTGGCGCCGGCCAGCAGCGGGCCGTAGAGCAGGTACGAGTGGCCCGTTACCCAGCCCACGTCGGCGGTGCACCAGTACACATCGTTTTCCTCTACCTGAAACACGTTGCGGAAAGTGTAATCGGCCCATACCATGTAGCCGGCGGTACTGTGCACCACGCCCTTGGGCTTGCCCGTAGAGCCCGAGGTGTACAGGATGAACAGCGGGTCTTCGGCGTCCATTTCCTCGGCCGTGCAGGTTTTACCGGCTTCTTTTACTTCCTCGTGGTACCACACGTCGCGGCCTTCGTGCATGTGCACGGGCCAGCCCAAGTGCTCAATCACCAGCACCTTGCGCACCGAGGGGCAGTGCTCCAGGGCTTCGTCTACCACGCGCTTCACGGGGATTTGCTTGGCGCCGCGGTTGAGGCCGTCGGCGGTTATCACGAAGGCCGCCTCGGCGTCGTTCACGCGGTCGGCAATGGCCGTGGCCGAAAAGCCAGCGAAGATGACCGAGTGAATGGCCCCGATGCGGGCGCAGGCCAGCACGGCAATGGCCAGCTGCGGAATCATGGGCATGTAGAGGCACACCCGGTCGCCCTTCTCCACCCCTAGGTTGTGCAGCACGTTCGAGAACTTGCACACCTCGTTGTACAGCTCGCGGTAGGTTAAGCGCAGGTGGCGCTCCTTGGGGTCGTTGGGCTCCCAAATGATGGCCAGCTTGTTGCCGCGGGCGGCGAGGTGGCGGTCGAGGCAGTTTTCGGTGATGTTGAGCTTGGCTCCTTCAAACCACGTGGAGCTGCCCTCGGGCGAAAAAGCCCCGCCGCGCACCTTGTTCCACTTGCGGCGCCAGGTAAAGGGCTCGGCTACCTCAGCCCAGAAAGCATCGGGGTCTTCCACACTTTTGCGGTACGCCTCGTGGTAGTCTTCGAGGGAGCGGATGCGGGCGTGGCTCGCCACGGCAGCGGGCGGCGAGGGTTTGGCGGTAAGCGCACCGTTTTCGGAGGCGCGCGCGGCGGGGGTGGTGAGCATCGGAGTAGGGTATTTTGGAGTTGAAGAGGAAGCGAAAAGAGCGGGAGGCCAACCCCGCCGACGGGCCGCGTACCCGGCCAGCTGACCTAGGCCGATGGCGTCGACGCGGGCACCGATTCGGTTGTAGGCTCGAAAGCACGGCCAATGCCCCGGGCAGCCAGGGCGGTTCGAATTTCAACCAGAATCTGCGGGTCGTCGATGGTAGAGGGCGTGCTGAACGCTTCGCCATCGGCGAGCTGGCGCATGGTTTTGCGCAGGATTTTGCCCGAGCGGGTTTTGGGCAGGCGCTTTACCACCAGGGCTTGCCGAAAGCACGCCACCGCGCCAATTTGCTCGCGGATACGCTGCACCAGCTCGTTTTCCAGCTGCGCTTCGCCGATGGTTTGTCCGTCCTTCAGCACCACCAAGCCCACCGGCCGCTGCCCGCGCAGCTCGCAGGCAATGCCCAGCACGGCACACTCGGCCACGGCAGGGTGCGCGGCCAGCAGCTCTTCCATTTCGCCGGTGCTCAGGCGGTGGCCGGCCACGTTAATCACGTCGTCGACGCGGCCCATGATGTAGAGGTAGCCTTCGGCATCCTGGTAGCCACCGTCGCCGGAGAGGTAATAGCCGGGAAAGGTGCTCAGGTAGGATTGCCGGAAACGCTCGTCGTCGTGCCACAAGGTGGGCAGGCAGCCGGGCGGCAGCGGCAGGCGCACGGCCACCAGGCCGGTGGTGCCGGCGGGCACCGGTTGGCCGGCCTCGTCGAGTATTTGCACCTCGTAGCCCGGCACGGGGTGGCCCGCCGAGCCGGCGCGCGGCGCCGGCATATCGGCCAAGCCTGCCATAGTTGCCAGCATGGGCCAGCCCGACTCCGTTTGCCACCAATGGTCGACAACGGGCACGCCTAGGTGCTGGCCGGCCCACTCGTAGGTGGCAGGGTCGCACCGCTCGCCGGCCAGAAACAGGTGGCGCAACGAGCCGAGGTTGTAATGTTTCCGCAGCAAGCCTTCGGGGTCTTCCTTCTTGATGGCCCGAATGGCCGTAGGCGCCGTGAACAGCACGCTTACCCCGTGCTCCTGAATTACGCGCCAGAACGCGCCGGCATCGGGCGTGCGTACGGGCTTGCCTTCGTACAGCACCGAGCTGCAGCCGTGCAGCAATGGCCCGTACACGATGTAGCTGTGCCCCACGGCCCAACCAATATCCGAAGCGGCCCAAAACGTTTCGCCGGGCTGCACGCCGTAAATGGCACTCATGCTGTACCTAAGGGCCACGGCATGCCCGCCGTTGTCGCGCACCACGCCCTTGGGCTTGCCGGTGGTGCCGCTGGTGTACAGGATGTACAACGGGTCGGTGGCCTCGACGGGCACGCACTCCACGGGCTCGGCCCGCAGCAGCGCGTGGTAGTCTACGTCGCGGCCGGGCAGCATGCGGGCGTGCACGGCGTGGGCAATAGCTTCGCGTTGCAGCACCACCACGTGCGCGGGCTGGTGGCTGGCCTGCTCGATAGCGGCATCAACCAAGGGCTTGTACGGAATGATTTTGTCGATTTCGATGCCGCCCGAAGCCGCAATAATCACCTTGGGTTGGGCATCGTTGATGCGCACGGCCAGCTCGTGCGGCGCAAAGCCCCCAAACACTACCGAGTGCACGGCACCTAGGCGGGCGCAGGCCAGCATGGCCACCACGGCCTCGGGCACGTTGGGCATGTAAATGACAACCCGGTCGCCGTGGCTTACGCCTAGGTTGCGCAGGCCGCCGGCAAAGCGGGCCGTGAGGTCGAGCAGCTCGCGGTAAGTAAACCGCCGCACGGTGTTGGTTACCGGCGAATCCTGAATAAGCGCCACTTGCTCGGCCCGCCCATTGGCCACGTGGTAATCGAGGCACAAATAGCAGGTGTTCAACCGCCCGCCCCGAAACCAGCGGTACAGCCCTTTTTCGAAGGCAAGCGGCTGCACGGGTGGCGTAAACCACTGAAGGGCCTGCGCCTGCTCGGCCCAAAATCCGGCCGGATCGGCGAGGCTGGCGGCATGCGCCGCAGCGTAGGTTGAGGCAGGAACAGGTTTCATGGCGCAGGTTGTGGGAAAGAAGCTTGGCCGGCGAGCAGTAGCGGCGGTTAGTGCAGGGCCCTAGGTGGTTATGGGTGCCAGCTCGCGTACTTTTTCGAGCAGCTGGCGCGTGGAGAAGGGCTTGGTGAGGTACAAGTCGGCGCCGGCTTCGTAGCCCTTCTGGATGTCGGCCTCGCGGCTTTTGGCCGACAGAAAAATCACCTTGGTTTCGTGGTGGGCGGGCAGCTGGCGCAGGTGGCGGCACACGTGGTACCCGTCGACGTCGGGCATCATAATATCGAGCAGTACTACATCAAACGGCCCCCGCTCGATGGCCTCGAGGGCCTCGGTACCGTTGCGGGCTATGCTCACGGCGTAGCCGGCTTTGCGCAGCAAAAATTCCAGCGACATCACGATGTTCGGCTCGTCGTCGACTACCAGTACTTTATGAGCAGATTCGGTTGTTTTCATGGGGTATGGGGTAAGCGGCAGTGGCGGCAATTGGCGCAAAACATGAGCATGGCGCCGCGCTGCCCTGCTAGCGGGCATTGGCCCTAGGTACTCGGGAGCGGCGGCGCCACCGGCAGCTCCACCCAAAAGCGGGCGCCCTGCTGCAGGGCGCTTACCACGCCCATGCGGCCGGCGTGCAGCTCCACAATTTTTTTGGTTATGGCCAGGCCCAGGCCCGAGCCTTCGGGTTTGCGCATGGTTTGGTTTTTGGCCTGAAAGAACTTGTCGAAAATCAGCTCGTGGTAGGCCGGGTCGATGCCCTTGCCGTTGTCGCTTACGCTGATGCGTACCAGCCCGCCCGCCGCGGCCTCGGCCGCAATGCCAATCCGCCCCTCGCCCGGCTTGCACGATTTCACGGCGTTCGAGAGCAAGTTCACGAGCACCTGCATCAGCCGGTCGCGGTCGGCGGATACGCGGGGCAGGCCCGGCGGCACCGCCACATCCAGCACCAACTGCTTGTCGCGCACGAGCTGGCCCACGGCCTCGGTGGCGTCGTTGATTATTTCGGCAACGTCGACGGGCGTGCGCTCCAGTGTTGCCTTGCCCGATTCAAATTTCTCCAGATCGAGCACCAGCGTAATCAGGCGGCTCAGGCGCTCGGCTTCTTTGGTGATGGTGCTCTGGAAGCGGAAGCGTTCTTCCTCGTCGATGTCGGGGTTGTCGGCCAGGATTTCCGACAAGGCCCGGATGCTGGTGAGCGGCGTGCGCAGCTCATGCGTAACGGTGTACAGAAACTCATCCTTTTGCTGGTCCAGCTCGCGCAGGCGGTCGTAGGCGTCTTGCAGCTCCTCGGTGAGGCGCTGCAGCTGCTGCGATTGTTTGCGCAGCTTGCGGTTGGCCTCCAGCAGTTGCTGCGACTCGCGCAGCACGCCCACCACGCTGTCGAAGCTCATTTCCTCGGCTCCTACCGAGGTAGCCAGCAGCAGCCGCGCCGATGCGGGCCCGATGGTACCGGCCAACAGGGTTTCGGCGTAGGCCAGCAACCGCGGGTCGGCGTGGGCCGCGGGCGTGCCGTCGGCGGCGTGCACGGCGGCATAGGGGTAACGCTCTTCAAACTGCCGCAGGGCTTGCGCGGCGCGCTTCCGACCCAGGAAACCCACCAGCAAAGCGCGCAAATCGGGCAAGGGGGCGGCGCCTTTCCAGGTGGCTGGCGCGTCGGCGGGGCTGCCCAACCGAAACACGTCCACAAACGCATCGGCCTGGCGCTGCTCGGTGGCCGAGGGCCGCCCCGCCAGCGATACGCCCACGTACAGCCCGATGTTCAGCAGCCAGCTCCAAAACAAGCCGTGCGGCAATGGGTCCAGGCCCTCGAGGCCCAGTAAGGCGTGGGGGCGCAGCTCGGCCACGGCCCCGGCGCCCTGCGTAAGCACCGAAGCGGGCACCATATCGGTACCGCCTACGGTGGGCAGCACCAGCGTAAAAAACCAGGCCGCAAACCCGCCGATTAGCCCGGCCGTGGCGCCTAGGCGCGTGCCGCCTTTCCAGTAAAGCCCACCCAGCACGGCGGGCGCCAGCTGCGCCACCGCCGCAAACGACACCAGCCCGATGTTGACAAGCGGCAGCTGCCGCCCCACCGTGGCGTAGTACACGTAGGCCAGCACCAACACCAGCACCACGGCTGCGCGGCGGCTGTGCAGCACCACGCGCCCTAGGTAAGCAAACCAACGCGGCTGCACCTGGGGGCGCGCGGCGGGTATGCGCACCAGCAGCGGCATCAGCAAGTGGTTGCTGATCATTACGCTCAGGGCAATGGTTTCCACGATGATCATGGAGCTGGCCGCCGACACGCCCCCTAGGTACGTGAGCAGCGCCAGGCCCGTGTGCCCGCTGCTGAGCGGCAGGGCCAGCACAAACGTGTCGGCATCGGGGGCGCCGGGGCCCAGGCCAAAGCGCAAGGCACCGCCCAAAGCCACCGGCAGCACAAACACGTTGATAACGATGAGGTACAAGGGAAAAAGCCACATGGCTTTGCGCAGGTGGTCTTCGCTGGCATTCTCCACCACGGCCACCTGAAACTGCCGGGGCAGCAGCAAGATGGCCGCTCCGCTGAGCAACAGCAACGCAAGCCACTGCGAGGGGCTGGTGCCGGCGCCCTGCAGCGTAAACAGCCGCTGCAGGGCCGGCACGGCCTCGGCCTGGTCGAACACATCCGCGAAGCCGCCAAACAAGCCGAACGTTACAAAGGCCCCCACCGCCAAAAACGCCACCAGTTTGATAAGCGACTCCAGCGCAATAGCCAGCACAATGCCCTCGTGCCGCTCGGTGGCCTCTACCGAGCGCACCCCAAAAATGATGGTAAAGAAGGCCAGCGCAGCCGTGGTGTAAAAAGCCGTGCCCTGGGCCAAGGCTCCGCCCGCGGCGGGCAGCGCCGCCAAGGCCGCGGTGCCGCGCGTCAGGATATCAAACGACTGCGCAATGGCCTTGATTTGCAGCGCAATGTAGGGCACCACGCCCAACACGCAGAGCACCGTTACCAAAGCACCTAGGGAGGCGCTCTTGCCGTAGCGGGCCGATACAAAATCGGCCAGCGAGGTGAGGCTTTGCTGCCGGCAAATGCGGATGATTTTGCGCAGCACCAGCCACCACACCGGGGCCAGCAAGGTGGGCCCTAGGTAGATGGTTACAAACTCGAGGCCGGAGTGTGCTGCCCGCCCCACCGAGCCGTAGTACGTCCAAGCTGTGCAGTATACGGCCATGCTCAAGGCGTACACGTAGGGGTTGCTCACCAGGCTGCGCCGCCGCGCCGAGCTGTGCTCGGCGGCGTAGGCTACCGCAAACAGAAGCAGCAGGTAGCCAAACGAACAGCCTATGACGAGCAGTTTAGACATCAGGGGTTAAGGAGGAAGGAGGAATGTACTCGAAAAAGATAGTCAAACAGAAAGCCGGATGCGGCGCGGTGGAGAATGCTGGGGTGCAAGCCAGTGAAGAATTATTTCCTCCTCATTCATCACTCTTCATTCCTCTTCGCCGCACCAGCCAGCCCGTAAGTAGCACCACCAGCAGCCACACGGCCAGCACGTAGAGGTACAGCGCCGGCATCCCGGCCAGGCGCAAGGGCTTATCGACAATGGCCAGGAAAGGAAACGTGAGCAGCACCGCGCACAGCACGGCCACAAACAGCAGGCGTTGGCCGCGGCGTTGTTCGGCTTGCTCGGGGGCGGGCGGTGGTTGCATGGGCATGGGCGAAAGCGCCTACAAAAGCTACCAAAAATCCTAGGTAAGGGAAAGTCCGCCGCCCCAACGGAACGGCGGACAATGTTTCCAAACCAACATTCAACTAAGCGGGGCGCCTGCGGGGCCCAGCAGCAGGCCTGCCCAACGCCGCGGTGGGCCTGGCGACCTAGGCCTTTTCGGGCTGCTCTTCAATGAGCTTCACGTTGCGCACGTCTTTCATCAGGGCCATGCCGATAAGCCAGCAGATGAGCGCAATACCTATTGGGTACACCAGGCCGGCGAGGAAGCTGTGCTCCTTGATGAAGGGTACCTCCGAGGCGGCAGCGCGCAGCGTAAGGGCGGTGGCAATTAGGGGCACAAAGCCGCCGAACACACCGTTGCCGATGTGGTACGGCAACGACAACGAGGTGTAGCGCACCTTGGTCGGGAACAGCTCCACCAGGTAAGCGGCAATGGGGCCGTAGGCCATCGTCACGAACAGCACCAGGCAGAACACCAAGGCCGTCATGGGCAGAATTTGGGGCGTAAGGGCTTTCATCACGGCCGGCACGGCTTTACCGGCGGCATCAATGGTGGCCGGCGTTACCTCCGTAATGGGGCCGGCAAACTGCTTGAGGCCGTAGAAGATGGGCACGGTAAACAGGGCCCCGCACAGCAAACCCATCATGATGATCTTTTTGCGGCCGATGCGGTCCGACATCGAGCCGAAGTACACGAAGAACGGCGTGGCCAGCAGCAGCGCAACGCACAACACCAAGCTGGCATCCACGATGTCCATCTTCAGCGTGTTTTGCATAAACGAGTAGGCGTAAAACTGGCCCGTGTACCACACCACGCCCTGGCCCATGGTGGCGCCAAACAGCGAAATGAGCACCAAGCGGCGGTTTACGGGGTTCAGGAACGACTCCTTCAGCGGGTTTTTGGTGGTTTTGCCCTCGGCTTTGGCCTTGGCAAACAGCGGCGACTCGTGCAGCTTGCGGCGGATGTAGTACGAGGCAATTACCAGGAAGCCCGAGAGCAGAAACGGAATGCGCCAGCCCCACTCCTTAAACTCTACCTCGCCCATGATTTTGCGCGTGGCAATGATGACCAAAATGCTCAGGAACAGGCCCGCCGTGGCGGTTATCTGAATAAACGAGGTGTAGTAGCCGCGCTGCTTGTCGGGCGAGTGCTCGGCCACGTAGGTGGTGGCGCCGCCGTACTCGCCCCCCAGGGCCAGGCCCTGCAACAAGCGCAGCACCAGCACAATAAGCGGAGCGGCAATGCCAATTTGGTCGTGGCTCGGGATGAGGCCCGTAATGAAGGTGGCCCCGCCCATGATGAGCAGCGTGAGCAAAAAGGTGTACTTGCGCCCGATCATGTCGCCGATGCGGCCGAACACCAGCGCCCCAAACGGCCGCACCACAAAACCGGCCCCAAACACGGCCAGCGCCCCCAAAATGGTATCTTCGATTTTGCCCGCCGAGCCGAACAGCACCGGCCCAATGATGGCCGCCAGCGAGCCGAAGATGTAGAAGTCGTACCACTCGATGACGGTGCCGACCGAGGAGGCCGTAATCACCTGCCAAATTTTGCTTTTCGACACCGTGTTGTTGTCGTGGGCTACGGCGTCGGTGGCTGCGCCGCCCGCATAAGAGGCCGCCACCGCACGGTTCGGAATGTTCTCTGCCATGGTTGTAGGAGTTTTGGGCTGTGAGTTTCGGGATGTTGATGCAACTGGGGCCTGGCGCACCTAGGGCGCCGGCGGCACCGGCAGCGCTTACAAGAAAACCTGGGTTTGCAGGGTAATTTCGGGGCGGTACTTCACCTCGTTCACGCGGGCGGGGCCCTCGGGCGTGGCGGTTTGGTTGCTGAAATCGGGCCGGTGGCGGTAGTTCAGCGTAAACTTGGCGTTGTGCCCGTCGAGGTAAAAGTTGGCGCCCGCGTCCAGAATGTTCACGTTCTGGATGTTGCCGTTGGCCTTGCGCAGGCCTTCGTAGCTAGCCAGCAAATACGACGCGTAGGGCTGCAGGCGCACCTTAGGGCCGAGCGTGTTTTTGGGCAGCAGGTAGCCCGTTTCCACAAAGCCGATGTTGCCGGTGCCCGAGTGCGGCACGGCGTTGCCGCGCAGCGCAGCGGCCCCGTAACCGGGGTTGGAGGCCCCGATGTAGCGCAGGTGGTTGGGCCCGAAATTGTAGTTGTAGTACACGCCGTACACGGTAAAGGCCGTGCCCTTGTCCTTGTTCAGGGGCGTGTCGAAAAACACATCGGCCGAAAGCAGCGCGATGTCGTGCTTGCGCGTCGGAATCAGGGCAAAAAGGTTGGCCCCGGGCTGGGCAGCGGCCGTTAGCACCGGCCCGTTTACCACGCTGGTGGTGGCGCGCGAGTACATGCCGTCGGCGTTGTACAGGAAGCCGGCCCCTAGGTTAAACACCCGCTTGGTGCCCAGGTAGGTACCCACGTTAAAGGGCAGCAGGTTCGACTCCTGATCCAGAAACTCCCAGCTCACGTAGCCCTGGTAAATGTGCTTGGTGCTCTGCGGGTTGTACTGCGCCACGTTGGTACCGGTGCTGATGGCCGCCGCCCCCGTACCCGTGGTGATGCCCAGCGCCAGCGGCGTGCTGCCCTGGTTGGTCAGGAAGGTTTCGTTGACGGAAAAAGCGTAATCGAGCTTGCTGACGCGGCCCTTCGCATAGGCCCCGATGCCGCGGGCAAACTGGTCGGCCGTTTCGATGATGGGCCAGTTGGTAAGCGGCGCATCCAGCGTGAGGAAGTTGAGCGTGCTGGAGCGCGTGAGGCGCGAGAGGCCGTTTTGGTAGTGCATGCCCGAGCCCACGCTCAGGTACTTGTTTACTTTAAACTCCACCACGGCCTCGTGCACAAACAGCTGCGGCTTTTTGCCATCGGTGGTCGGGTTTACGCCCCCGCTCACGGCCGTTTGGTTGTTGATGCCGATGTGCGTATAGATGAGGAAACGCGGGTTCAGCTGCGACAGAATGATGAGGCGCGAGCGGCGCACGGCAAAATCAACCTGCTCGGATTGGGGCTTGCCCGGCGCCCGCAGCGTGCCGGTGTTGTTTTGGGTGTAGCGCGACCAGATCTGGTGCCAGGTGATAAACCGCAGGTACTTCGAGCCGTCGGGCGAGAGGTTCACCTTCATGCCCGCGCCGTACGGCACCGACTCGGCCGGCGGCGGGGGCGGCACCACCGGCTGCTGCGACTGCGCAGCCGGCGCGGGCACGCCGGCCGAAACCGGTTGCGGCGTTGAGGCCGGCACCGACTCAGTGGGGCTTGCGGGTGCCGTTGGGGTTGGCGTGGGTGCCGGCGGCGTGGCAGGCGGCACGGCCGGCCGCGTAACCTGCGCCGAGGCACCTGCGCTGGCGAGCAAGGCGCTCAAAACCAATGCGTAACTGGTTTTTTGCATGATGTTTTGGTTGGTTGATGTGGGATTACGAACACACAAACCGTACACCGTGGTAGCACTCCCGGCGCGGCCCAACCAAGTAGTAAAATCCAAACGGCGAAGTCACGCCCGTGCTATCGTTCTGCTAATGCTATAGCTGCGCACCTAGGCGTGCTTAAACCGCTCCCACCGAATCAGCATAAACTTATCGCCCAGCTCGGTTACCACCAGCCCCGCTCCTTTCATGTTTTTGGTGTCCTGAAAAAACGTCGTCAGCTCTTTCTGGTTGAGGATTTGGTACGTTGGGTGATATTCCGTTTGCCTAGGTGCTTTCACGCCGTATTTCTTCACCCAGTTCATCACCGATACGTGGCTGACACCCAGCAGCCGCTCGATTTCGCGGTAGCTCACCCCCTCGATGTACAATTGCAGCGCCTTGATGACGTAGTACGGGTTAATCTCGCGCCCTACTTTGGCCACTGTGAAATGGTACCCGCAATTCTTGCACTTATACCGCTGCCTATCGCCGATAACGCCGCTTTTGGTAGCATCCGTGGAGTCACATTTAGGACAGGGCGGCTTGTTCATCACTAATAAAGCAGCTGAGTTTGGGCTGCTATACCTAGTTAGCAAACATATAGCAGATTAGCAAAGTATATCCTCAAGGCTATACTTTGCTAGGCAGCCAAACGACAAGGAGCTTGCAACCGACGCATTTTACATCCGCAGCAACGTGGCCAGCACGGCATCCACAGCCAGGGCCATGCGCCCAAAATCGAGCTTCTCGATGCTGTCGGTCGCGTGGTGGTAATTGCGGTTGCGGAAGAAGGCCGTATCGGTGAGCATTAGGGCCGAGTAGCCGAACTGCCAGTAATTGAGGTGGTCGGAGAAATCGATGCCGGGCAGCGCGGCGGGGGCCTGAAAGCGGCGCACCGGCAGCTGGGCCACGCGCTTGTAGGTGCGCGCAAAGGGCCTACTAAAGCTGCCGTTGCCGAATTTGCGCACCGTGGTGACGTAGTTGCCGCGGCTGCCATACACCAGCTTCAGCGGGCCAAACGGGTAGTGCTGCGAACCTTTGCGCTCATCAAAATACCCCAGCATCTCCAACGATACCATGCCGAGCACCGGCACCTTAGCATCGTGCAGCGACTTGGCGTGCACGTAGCTGCCCATTTGCTTGGTGCGGAAGTACGGCGGCTCTTCCAGAGTGTAAGCCACCAAATCGATGCGGTGGCGCAGCTGCTTTTCTTGGCCGATCAGGCGGGCCAATTCGAGCAAGCTGGCCACGCCCGAACCGTTGTCGTCGGCGCCGGGTTGGGTACCGCACACATCGTAATGGGCGCCCACAATTATCCTAGGGGCATCGGCAGGCCCAAACGAGCCCACCACGTTGCGGTAGGTATTGCCGCCGGCCTGGTAGGGTTGTTCGCTCACGCGGGCACCGGCCGCTATGAGTTGGCGCCCTAGGTATGCGGCTACGCTGTCGAGCACAGGCACCTGCTCGTGGTTGCGGGGTTGGGGTGTGCCCACGAGGTACGCGAGGTGCCGGCGCAGCCGCGCCGAATCGGCCGACACACCGGAGGCGCTTGCCGCGAAACCGCTTGCCAGCAGGCCGGTAAGCATCAACAACCAAAAAAGCATAAACTGCCAAGCAATTATTCGAACCCGAAATGGCTTCCAAGTTATCCGTTCCGCGAACAACCCCGGCGCGAGTTCTCTTTATCCTGCTTGCAGCGCTTGTATACTTTCATACTGAGGCCAGCGAACCAATGCTGATGGGCTTGCAGATAGTATTAGGTATAACGCTGCTGATTGTCTACCTCTTTCTTGAAATTATTTACGCCTACAATCCGGTTGCCATTAGGCGTGTTTGCTCGCCGCTACTAGGGGCTTTGGGTGGCAGTTTTCTGCTGATGATACCCATCTGGCGAGTACAGACTTACATTACCAAGCAACGCGCAAACCGCATCATCGATCGGCTGGAGCTGTTCCGGAAGGAGCGCGGCCACTACCCCGATTCGCTGGCCACGCTGGTGCCCGCATACCTGCCCAACGTACCCAGCACAGCAGAGGGCCTGCTGAAAGCCCGGCCGTTTGTTTACCGTGTGCCGCCCAATTCCGCGTTTCCGGGCGAAGCTAAACCCCGTGCCACCAGGTATTTGCTAGCATATTACGCCGGCACGATGGTCGATGTCAGCTACGACAGCGCCACCGGCCAGTGGCAGGCCGAGGATTAAGCACGGCAATTTCGCGGCAAAGCGAGAACTTCGGGCGCCAATCCTGTTTGCTGCTCATGCCCAACCCCGCCCCCACTGCTTCGTTTCGCACCATCACGCCCGGCACGCTCAAGGGCCCCGAGTGGCACCAGTTTATGCTGGGCGCCGTGGCACCTAGGCCCATTGCCTTCGTGAGCACCATCGACCGCGAAGGCAACGTGAACCTGAGCCCGTTCTCGTTTTTCAACGTGTTCAGCTCCAACCCGGCCACGCTCATTTTTTCGCCGGCCAATCGCGTGCGCGACAACACCCAGAAGCATACGCTCTACAACGTGCGCGACGAAGTGCCCGAGTGCGTCATCAACATCTGCGACTACCCGCTGGTCGAGCAAATGTCGCTGGCCTCCACGGAGTACGAGCGCAGCGTAAACGAATTCCGGAAAGCGGGCCTTACCGAGCTGAAATCCGATGTGGTGCGGCCGCCGCGCGTGGCCGAGTGCCCCGTGTCGTTTGAGTGCGTGGTGGAGCAGGTAATTGCCATTGGCAACGAGCACGGCGGCGGCAACCTGGTGGTGTGCCGCGTGGTGCAGTCGCACTTTCGCGAAGATATTTTGCTGCCGGGCAACGCGGGCGTCGATCCGCATAAGTTTGACGCGGTGGCCCGCCTCGGCGGCGACTGGTACTCGCGCGTCATCCCTGAAAGCTTGTTTGAGGTGCCCAAGCCCAACCGCAACAAAGGCATCGGCATCGACCAATTGCCCGAGCACATCCGCAACAGCGACGTGCTTACCGGCAACAACCTAGGGCGCCTGGGCAACATCGAGCAGCAGGCCCTGCCTAGCCCCGAGGCTGTGGCGGCTTTCCGCGACGAGCCTTTAGTGGCTTACACCCTAAATAAGTACTGCGACAACCCCGCTGAGCAGCGCCAACAGCTAATGCTGCTGGGCCAAAAACTACTGGAAGAAGGCCGCGTTGAGGAAGCCTGGAAGGTAATGCTCCTGGCGGCGGAGTAAGCTCTGCGACCTAGGCAAAGGTTTAACACAAAAAAAGCACCCGGAGCAATCCGGGTGCTTTTTTCGTAGTAGGTACGCCAGTACTTAGCCGCAGTGCGGGGTACCGAGCTTGCCGTTGTTGTAGCGGTCGAGGCGCTCGGTGAGGTAGCTAGTCGAGGATGGTGACAAGTAGCCTCCGCCGCCTATCACACGGTCGCCAATTAACTTGTCGGCTGCTTGGATGTCCCTTGACACGGGCGAGACGCCGTTGCACTTAGCCACATTGAGCTTAGCCGCAATGAGTTGGTGCGCCAACGAAATTAAGCCGTTGCCCTTTACCGGCGTCCTCAAAATAGCTAACAACTGATCCTTGTTATAAGTGGTGTTGCCCAACACAAGCTCCTGAACAGGCCAAGCTTCAGGGTGATTTTTCCAGTAACCTTGGGTGTAGGTGCAGCAATTGCTCGGCGGCGGTGTGCTCGTAGTACGGCAGAACGTGAGGTTGTCGATGCCCATGGACCCACCAACAATTACCGTAATGGAGGTAACATTTGGCACATTGCCCAGGTCGACAACGGCCACGCCGTTGGAGCCGGTAGCTGGAAACTCAACGGTCTTAAGTAAGGTAGCTCCGTTGTAAAGCAGCGCGCGGCCGAACTCGCTTTCCGAAGCTTCGATGTCGATTACCGTTATTGACTTAGCCGTAACGGAGCCCACGCTACTGAAGTCGAACATGATTGTGCCGAAATCCGAAGCGGTACCGTTAAAATCGTCGTCGTTGGGCTCAGATACGGTTGGAAAATGCTTGTAGTCGTGAAGTACTAAAATATTGCGTAGGTTGGTTTTGTTGGAGGCTCCATCGCTGGTCGGGTACCCATTATTTACCTTTCCAGGGCCGCCGAAGAGAATATTGGGTGTGCCCAAGTCTTCGTCTTCGCCGCTGGAGAGCGGGTTGGTGCTAAACACCACTGCCTCATTCGCCTGCGTGTAGTGTGGATTTTCGGCCCGTACGCCCACCGACGCGCCGTTAACCGATTTGATAGTACTGCCCTCCGCGCCCAGCAGCGTACCCGCAGCAACATTGTTGAAGGTGATTGTATCTGCAACGCAGGTACTGGCAAGGTCGTTAGCGGCGGCCTCCGAAGCGGGTGTTCGGTTTGGCTCGAGGTCGTTTTTCTGGCAGCTTGATACCAGCAACAAGCCAGTAGCAAGCAAGGCAATAGCGTAGTGTTTCATGAACTTGGGGTGTGGTTGGGTAATGTGCGTGCAATCGAAATCAGGTTTTCGGCAGGCGGAGTACCAATCGCACCGTTCAAGGCGCAGGGGGGCTCATTGGAGGAGTAATAGTTAATCTATAAATATTAATGCCTCATAGCAAGCTCATCGCGGCCCAAGCAGTACCATTGCCCAGCGGCCATACCCTGTTCAGGTTATCATCTAACTACTTACTATAGTGGCTGTTACAGACATATTACCAGCGTACTTCGACTCACGGTTATTTTCAACATATTTGAACGCAAGCCACAAAGGGCTCGGCCCGGCTGCGCTTAAGCGCAGCCGGGCCGAGCCCTTTGTAAACCCTAGGTGTTGCGAAGCCTTAGTTGCGCACGGCAATCATCAGGCCGAGCTCTTTGTAGCGCAGGTTGAAACGGCGGGCAATGGTGGCGTTGGTAAGCGAGCCTTTGTAGAGGTACACGCCCGAGCGGAAGTGCTCGTCGGCAAACAAGGCTTCGTTGATGCCGCCGTGCTGGCTGATTTCCTGCAGAATGGGCATGAAAATGTTGCTCAGCGCATTGGTGGCCGTGCGCGGCACGCGCGAGGCAATGTTGGGCACGCAGTAGTGAATCACGTCGTACTTGCGGAACACCGGCTTGCTGTGCGTGGTGATTTCGCTGGTCAGGAAACAGCCGCCCTGATCAATGCTCACGTCGATGATAACCGAGCCCGGCGACATGGTGCTCACCACGTCTTCCGACACCATAAACGGAATGCGGCCCTCTTCGGCGTTCAGGGCGCCAATCACCACGTCGGCGCGGCGGATTTGCTGGTTGAGCGTGAAGCCGTCGAACGTACTGGTGAAAAGCTGCGGCGCGCCTAGGTTTTGCTTAAGGCGGCGCAGCTTGTAGAGGTGGTTGTCGAACACCTTCACGTCGGCACCCAGGCCAATGGCGGCGCGGGCGGCGTACTCGGCCACCGTGCCGGCACCCAGGATAACCACCTGCGAGGGCGGCACCCCGGTGATACCACCCAGGATAATGCCTTTGCCTTCGTTGGAACGGGCCAGGTACTCGGCCGCAATCAGCATTACTGTGGAGCCGGCAATTTCGCTCATGGCCCGCACCACGGGCTTGGCGCCCGAAGGGTCCTTTATGAGCTCGAAGCTGATGGCGTTGATTTTCTTCCGTTGCAAAGCCGCGAGGTACTCTACGGTAAGTGAGCCAAACTGCAGGGCCGAAATGAGGGTTTGGCCGGCGTGCAGGTGCTCCATCTCGTCGAGCGTGGGCGGGGCAATTTTCAGCACCACATCGGCCTCGTACACCTCTTTGGCCGTGTACACCACGCTGGCGCCGGCTTCGGAGTAATCATGGTCGGAGTACTTGCTGGGTTCGCCGGCGCCGCTTTCCAGCACTACCTCGTGGCCCTCGTTTACGAGGTGCTTTACCGCTTCGGGCGTGAGGCCGAGGCGGTTTTCCTGCAAGGAAGTTTCGCGGGGTAAGCCAATGAACAGCTTGCGGCGGCGGGTTTCAACGGCCAGCATGGATTCCTGGGGCACGTAGGCGCGGCCAGGGTTCGTCGCCAACGACGAAAAGCCGGGTGGTAGCTGTTCGGGCATTCTTGCGGGGGAGTGGTAGCTCGGTTAGGCGGGGTGGGCGGATGCGGAGTAACCTAGGTCGTTTGGCGCTGCACCTGCACCCGCCGCGACTCGGGCCCGGTTACCTCCACGGTAACGAGCAGCCGATCGGGCGGTAGCAGCAGCTCAACGCGACTTGGCCACTCTATCAGGCAAAGATAACCAGAATCGAAGTACTCCTGTGCCCCAATTCGTTCGGCTTCTTCCACCGAATCAATGCGGTAAAAATCGAAATGGTACACGGGGCTGTTGCGGGCGTCGCGGTACTCGTTCACGAGCGAGAAGGTGGGGCTGCTCACGTCGTCGTGCACACCTAGGGCATTGCACAAGGCCCGGACAAGGGTGGTTTTGCCGGCGCCCATCTCCCCTTCTAGCAACACAATGGGGCACTGCTCGGCTTCGATGGCGGCCCGCAGTTGCCCGGCAGCAGCGGCCAGGGCGCCGAGCGTGGGTATCTCGATGGTGGTGGTTGGCATACCGCAAAAGTACCGGTTCAGCTCCAGCCGCCCCGCAGCCGAGGTGCCACGGCTACAAAAACCACCCCGAGGCATAACTTGCAAGGCCCACGCCCGGCCGGGGCGCTGCGCACCTGCACCTGCTGAACACCAAACCCATGCAAGTTTCGAAAATGGCCGGCAGCCTGATCGGCTCCGAAATCATCAAAATCGGCAACGAGGTAAACGACATGATCCGGAAGGGGGAGCAAATCTGCAACCTCACCATCGGCGACTTCGACCCGAGCATTTACCCGATTCCGGCTGAGCTGGCCGCCGAAATAACCCAAGCGTACCAGGCGGGCAACACCAATTACCCGCCCGCCAACGGCGTGGCCGAGTTGCGCCAGAGCGCTGCCGATTTTCTGCGGAGCCGCCTAGGTCTCGACTACTCCCCCAACGATATTCTGGTGGCCGGCGGCTCGCGCCCGCTCATCTACGCTACCTACCTGGCCCTCGTCGACCCCGGCGACAAGGTGGTTTTCCCGGTACCCTCCTGGAACAACAACCACTACTGCCACCTCTCGGGCGCCGAGGGCGTGATGGTGGAAACCTCGCCCGAGAACAATTTTATGCCCACCGCCGCCGAGGTAGCGCCGCACCTGCCGGGCGCTACGCTGCTGGCCCTCTGCTCGCCGCTGAACCCGACGGGCACCATGTTCGCGCAGCAAGACCTGGAGGAAATCTGCGACTTGGTAATTGCCGAAAACAAGCGCCGCGGCCCCGGTGAGAAGCCCTTGTACATTATGTACGACCAGATTTACTGGTTGCTCACCTTTGGCAACACCGCGCACTACGACCCCGTGAACCTGCGCCCCGAGCTGCGCGACTACGTCATTTACATCGACGGCATTTCGAAGGCCTTGGCCGCCACCGGCGTGCGCGTGGGCTACGCTTTCGGCCCCAGCAACATCGTCGACAAGATGAAGGCCATTCTAGGTCACATCGGGGCGTGGGCACCCAAGGCCGAGCAAATGGCCACGGCGCACTACCTGCCCCAGCAGGCCAACGTGGACAACTACGTGGGCGGCTTCCGCGAGAAAACCCAGCAGAGCCTGGATGCGCTGTACCGCGGCCTCAAAGACCTGCAGCAGCAGGGCTACGCCGTTGATGCCATTGTGCCCATGGGTGCCATTTACCTCACCATTAAGCTCGATGTGCTAGGCAAACGCACGCCCGCGGGCCAGGTGCTCAGCTCCACCAAGGAGCTTACGTCGTACCTCATCAGTGAGGCGCGGGTGGCCCTGGTGCCGTTCAGCGCGTTTGGCACCGAAGGCACCGCGCCCTGGTTCCGGGCATCGGTAGGCGGCGCTTCGTTGGAGTCGATCCGGGCAGCTTTGCCGCGCCTCCAGGCCGCTTTGGATGCGCTGCAGTAAGCCGCAAGCAGCGTACCCTACTAACGCAAACGACGACAGCCCGGGCCGTGCCCGGGCTGTCGTCGTTTGCAAGCCCTAGGTGCCCCTAGGGCCGAGCGTTGCAGCAGGGCTATTGGGGTTGCTCGGGCTTGTTATCGGCATCGGCAGCCTGCTGGTTTTCGGTGCGCCGAAGCCGTACCAGTTCCCGGGCGCGGGTATCGATGTAGAGCTGCTCTACTTTCTCGCGGGCCCAGGGGGTGCGGCGCAAAAAGTTGAGGCTCGATTTTTTGGTGGGGTTGTTGGCGAAGCAATTGATGCGGATGCGGTAATCCAGCTCTTCCCAGCTGTAATGCGCCAGCAGGTAGTCGAGTATTTGCACCAGCGTTACGCCGTGCAGCTCGCGCACGAGGTGGCCGTTGTCTTCGCGTACGTCGGAGTAATTGATGTATGCCATTGTGCTACAAAGAACGCTAACGCGGCAGATACGGACACCGCCACGGTTCGTTTTTGAACACTGCGTCCGGAACCGGACACTTATTTGGCAGCACCGCGTTGGCCGTTCACTAGTAATCAATTGCAAAACAGAACGTTACCGGTTTGGCATTCTTCTTGGCTTAGTAGCCCTGCACAGCTGCTTACGCGTGCATTACCGGACAGCAGCTGGCCCCTCAGCCCCATTGCTCAGCAACCACCTAGGGCGTTGGTCTGAAAACGACTTACCTCCGATGCAACTTCTATGACATGTCATAGTCTTTTTATTCGCTGATCCTCGCCTGCCACCGTCATGCTTTCCAACATCGTTTTCTATTCGCTCGACCGGGCTATCCGGAGCTACCGCCGCATGGCGCAAGCCAATATCGACCGGGCGGGCGTCAACATCACCATCGATCAGTGGCTGGTGTTGCGGGTGCTGCTGGAGCACGACGACCTGACGCAAAACGAAATTGCAGAACACGTTTTCAAGGACCAGGCCTCGGTGGCCCGCATCCTGGCCTTGCTTACCCAACGCGGGCTGCTCTCGGCCGTGCCGCTGCCGCACGATGGCCGCCGCACCCAGTTGCGGGTAACCGAAGAAGGCCACCGCATCCTCGACGCGGTGCAGCCCATCGTGAACGACAACCGAAAAACCGCGCTGGCTGGCATTTCCGACGACGAACTGGCCCAGTTGCGCAGCTTGCTGGAGCGCATCACCCAGAACTGCCACCCTCCTGCTTAATGCACTAACTGCGTGCATATGAGCCATTTGGCGCATTCATAAAATTTTCTCCTAACTGACATTACAACAAATACGAACACTTTCGTACGTTTGCTACGAAGCCTTTCGTAAGGTTTTCCACTTCTCTCCTCAGCTCAACAGCCAACCCTCATTCAGCTATGAAACTTCCGCTACCCTACGTCACATCCCTAGGTCCGCGCGTGGCCCTGCTGCTCCTGGCAGGCCTGGCCACCCACCGCTCGGTGCAGGCGCAAAACGCGGCTACCGTGAGCGGCAGCGTACGCTCGGCGGCCGGCCCAGCCATCGACTACGCCACCGTAACGCTGCACCGCGCCGCCGACTCGGCGGTGGTAAAAACCGAGTTCAGCGACGACAAAGGAGCCTTTCGGTTCGAGCAGGCCGCAGCGGGCCAGTACCTAATTTCGGCCTCGCAGCTGGGTTTTGTGCGGCAATGGTCGCAGCCGTTTGAGATGGCCGGCGCAAGCGTGCAAGTGCCTGCGCTTTCGTTGCCCGTAAGCGCCACCACGCAGCTGAAAGAGGTGAAAGTAACAGGCCAGCGCCCCACGTTTGAGCGCGAAGCCGACCGCACCATCGTGAACGTGGAAGGCAGCACGCTCGCCGCCGGCAACACGGCCCTGGAGGTGCTGCGCCGCTCGCCCAACGTTACCGTCGACAACAGCGACAACATTGCCCTGCGTGGCCGCCAAGGCGTGATGGTGCTGATTGACGGCCGCCGCATGCCCATGACGGGCCAGGAACTGGCCGACTACCTGCGCGCCCTGCCGGCCGAGCAAGTCAAAAACATCGAACTGATTACCAACCCGCCGGCTAAGTACGAGGCGGCTGGTTCGGCGGGCATCATCAGCATCAACCTCAAAAAAGACCAGCGCCTGGGCACCAACGGTACCTTTACGGGCAGCTACGGCCGCAGCATCTACAATAAGTTTAACACCGGCCTGAGCCTGAACCACCGCCGCAAAGGCGTGAACGTATTCGGCTCGCTGAACGCCTCCGACCGCGAAGGCATTGCCAAGCTCGACATCACCCGCAACTTTTACCGCGAAGGCGACCGGGCAACGCCGGGCGCCCTGCCCTTCCGCATCACGGAGCAGCAAAACCGCAGCCCCATCGAGCTGCGCTCCTTGAGCTGGAAAGGCGGCCTCGATTACAACCTGGGCGAGCGTACGGTGATTGGCGGCGTGGTAAGCGGCCTTACCAACCGCGTGGTGCAGGATGGCACCAACTTTACCACCATCTACGGCCCAACGCGGGCGCAGCAAACCGACCGCTTTCGGGCCGATAACTTCCGCAACTCCACCAACCCCAACTTTGCCGGCAACCTCAACTTCCGGCACACCTTTAAAGATTCGTTGGGCCTGCGCGAGCTGACGGCCGACGCCGACTTTGCCCGCTACATTACCGACCGCCGGCAGGAGCTGCGCATCTTCCGCGACAACCAGCTGGGCGAAGTAACCCTAGGTGATCAGGACGGCCGCCTCACCATTCAGTCGGCGAAGGTTGACTACGTGCAGCCGCTCAGCAAGGCGCTGCGCTTTGAGGGCGGCGGCAAAGTCAGCCACGTGTACTCCGACAACAACGTGGTGTTCACCGACGGCGAGGGCAACATCGACCTAGGGCGCACCAACCGCTTCCGCTACGACGAGAAGATTTACGCCGGCTACGTCAACTTCAACTACAAAACCGACAAGTACACCCTGCAGGGCGGCTTGCGCGCCGAGGGTACCGATGCCGAGGGCAAGCAAGAAGTGATTCAGGAAGGCGTTGACCCCGACTTCGAGCGCAATTACTTTCAGCTGTTTCCGAGCGCGGCGCTTAAGCGTGCGTTTTCGGACAAGCACGAAACCTCGCTTTCGCTTAGCCGCCGCATCGACCGGCCTTCGTACGGGCAGCTCAACCCCTTCCGGGTTATCATCGACGCCAACACCCGCGGCGAAGGCAACCCCGAGCTGCTGCCCCAAACCAGCTACAACCTGGAGCTGACGCACACATTTAAGCAGAAGTACAGCGCGGGCCTGAGCTACAGCATCACCGACAACCCCATGGTGGGCGTGGTGCGGCCCGAGTCGGCCACGAGCGTGAACGTGGTTTCGACCAGCAACAACCTCGACAAGCAGTACTACTACGCGCTTACCCTTACGGCGCCCGTAGAAATTGCCAAGTGGTGGAATATGTACAACAACGCCGTGTTCTACTACTCGCGGTTCAAGGGCAACCTGGTGGGCACCAACCTCAACGCCGGCCGCATGACGTACACGCTCAGCTCGAACCACAACTTCCTGATTGGCAAGGGCTGGAGCGCCGAGCTGAACGGCAACTACCAAGCGCGCGAGCTGTACGGCTTTTTGGATGTGCAGCCCCTAGGTCAGGTAGCAGCCGGGGTACAAAAGAGCCTGTGGGACAAGAAGGCCAACCTGAAGCTGAGCGTTGCCGACATCTTCTTCACCTCGCCGGTGCGGGCCACCTCTGCCTACGCCAACTACGTCGAGAACTTCTACCAGCGGCAAGACTCGCGCCAGGCTACGCTCTCCTTCACGTACCGCTTCGGCAACGATAAGGTGGCGCCCACCAAGCGCCGCCAAAGCGGCGCCGAAGACGAAAAGCGCCGTGCTGGCGGGGGCAGCTAAGCCCTTGCTGCCGCCCGAAATCTGAAAGAATAAACCTAAAGCGCCCATTGGTAGCGCAACGTGCCTTGAGGCACGTTGCGCTACCAATGGGCGCGTTCGTGTTAGTTAAGCCCGTAGCTAACGGCAACGTAGTACAAGCCGCCCACGCTCGGCCCGCCCAAAAACGATTCGTAGTACCGGTTGAGCAGGTTGGTTGCGCCTACTTTCAGGCGCACATTGGGTGTGGGCACTTGGTAGCTTAGCTGCGCATCGAGGGTGGCGTAGGCAGGTACCGTGCCGGTAACCAGGAAAGTTTGCGAGTGGTAGCTGGCTTGCCACCGGTAGTTAATCCCGAAGCCCAGGCCGCGGTAGGCGTTTTCGTTACCTAGGCTTAGGTTGTAAATCCAGCGTGGGGTGTTGAAGCCGTCTTCCAGCCCGTCGCCCGATTCGGTGCGGGCCAGGCGGGCGTAGGTTGCGTTGGCGCCGGCCAGGTAGCCGCCCGGCAGCTCGTAGCGCACGCCCGCCGAGCCGCCGTAGTTGTACACTTGGGTTTGCGAGTTCGTCCAGAGGCGGTAGCGGTTTTGGGTGGCGCGGTTGCTGAGGTAAATCGCGGCCGAATCGGGGTTGTTGGTTTTGGGTACGTAGGCCTCTACCTGCGCAATAAAGTCGCGGTAGCGGTTGTAGTAAAAGTCGACATCGAGCAGCAGCCGGCCCTGGGGCAGCAACGCGGCTTTGTAGCCCAGCTCGAGCGAGCGAATATGTTCGGGCCGCAGATACGTGTACGGGTTTCGGCGCAGCAGCCCTTTGTTGCTCTCGATGGCCTGGCGGCGCTTTTCGGCGGCCGGCGCCGAGCTGGTATTGGCGTTTACCGCGGCCGTAACGGCGGCGTTAAAGGCATCGATGCTGCTGCGCAGGTAGCTGTTTTCGAACACCCCGTCCGACATCACCCGCAACCCGCCAATGCGCTTCACCTGGCCGCTGTTCACGTTCGAGAAGCCCTCGAACAAGCTCGGAAAACGGTACCCGCTTTGGTAGCTCAGCCGGAAGTTGTGCTGCTGCCCCCCGGGCGACACCACCGCCGTAAAGCGCGGGTTCAGGCGCAGCCGGAAATAGTCGTTTTTATCGGCGCGCACGGTGGCCGTAAGCCGCAGGGCATCGTGCCACAACCGGGCGCCGGCCTGCACAAAGCCGCCGGTTTTGCGGTAGGCAAGGTTGCTGAACTGGTCTTTTTTCGGATCGGGGTTGATGAAGTAATTGCCATCGGGCACGATTACGTACGTACGGTGATCGAGCCCGGCCCGGAAGTCAAGAAAAGCCGGCAGCCGCGGCAACAGATTGTTGCGCAAAGCCCGCCCTAGGTCGGCTTGCGCTTCGGCGTGCAGCAGGTCGGCGCGCACGCGCAGGGCGGCTCCCTGGTCCCAGTTGTTGATATCTTGCAACTCGCGCAGCTTTTGCCGAAAGGCCTCGGTGCCGGGTTGCAGGCGGCCGGCATCGGCAGCGGCGCGGGCGGTGGCGTGGGCCTCCTCCACCGTTTGGCCGGCTTGCACGGCCGCGTTCCAGGCGGCGGCGTAATCGCGGTTCCACTGGGCGTCGGGCTTGTGGCTGCGGTCGAGGTTTTCGGCCATGCTGCGCAGGTTGTAACTGCGGCCGGTGTTTTCGCGCGTCAGGTAAGCGCGGGCTTGCACGGTGGGCGTGGCAAGGGCCAGCGCATGTTGCTGCAGCACGTAATCCTGCAGCCGAAAGCGGTTCGAGCGTTGGTACACGTTGTCCAGGCGGGCCACGCGATAGGTGTAGGCCAGCTCGGTGCGCGCATTCGGCCGAAAGTGCAATGCCGCGTCGCCTTTCAGGTTGCGCAGGCGGTAGTCCACCACGTCCTTTTCGAGGTAGCCCGTGCGCGCCACGGCGTAGCTTTTGCCGCCCAGGTTCAAGGTGCTTCGGTTCGACGACTCGTTGCCGTATCCGTTTACGGGGTCGTAGGCGGGGTTGGCGGGGCCGCCCGGCAGCCCGGCCGTGGTGTTGCCCTGCGGGTACAGGTCGGCAAGGTCGTTGGCAATCCAGTCGTAGCCGCGGGTGTAGGTGCCGTTCAGCTTAAAGGCCCACCGGGTACCTAGGGCCCGGGCGTAGCGCAGGCTGGTTTCGGCGTACAGCTTGGCCTGGCTGCTGGCATCGCCTAGGTGGTTAACACCGGTTTTCTGCTGCAGGCTCAGGCCTTCGGAGGTAAAAGGGCTTTTGGTGCTGAAGTTGGCCAAGCCATTGATGGCGCTTAGCCCGTACAGCGCCGCAGCCGTGCCGGGCACAATCTCCACACTGGCAATATCCAGGTCGCTGGGGCCGAGGGCATTGCCAATGGGCCCGCCGATGTGCGGCGCCTGGTTGTCAACGCCGTCCACCAGCTGCGCAAACCGCACGTTGGTGGTGTTGGCAAAGCCCCGGGCGTTTATCACCTTAAAGCCGAGGCTGGGCGAAATCACTTGCACGCTCTTCACCTGCTCAATGGCCTCGAAAAACGACGGCGCGGGCGCCAGGCGCAAGTCGCGGGCAGTTAGCTTTTCCACCGTCACCGGCGACTTCAGCAGGCTTTCCTCTACCCGCGAGGCGGCCACCACTACCTCACCTAGGGCAATAGGCCTGCGGGTGGTGTCGGTTGGGCTGGCTTTGGCTTGCGCGGGCGTTTGCGCTTCGGCAGCCCTTGTGGGCCAGGCCGCTAAGCACGCCACCGTGGCCATCGGCCAAAACACACGTGAAGGGTTGCTCATCAATAGCTACTAGGTGCCCCAAAGGCCACCGGCTGCAAAGAACGCCAACGAACGCAAGCTTCGCGGCCACGCCAAGGCATCAGCGCTGTTTTCGCATGATGCGCACGCCGAAATCATTGAGGGCCAACATTTCCTTTCTGTTGTAGAACACGCTGTTGTATTCCATTAAATCAAAGCACCTGCCCTCGTTGATGGTGTAAGTAATGTCGAGCGTATCGGTGTCGCGGGCGCTGAGGCGCAGGTAGGCGCGTACGTCGTCGCGGCCGTTGAAGGCCTGTTTGATCGGCGCGAGCGTAACCCCGTAACCGTTGTCGTAAATCTCCAGCTGCTGTACTTCGTTTACATCGGAGCGCCCGCCCACGAACAGCCGTACCGAATCGGGGTGGTACTGCCCGGGCCCGATACCGATGAGGTTACGCCCCTGCCGATCGAGCAGCACGAAGCGCAGCGAGTCGTCGGCGGGCTCGTCGTTGCTGCATCGGTCGCAGCCGGCCAGCGTGCCTAGTACTGCCGGGAGCATCAGCCAGGCAATTGGTAGTTTCATCTACTTAAATATAAAAGGGCGGGCTTGCGCGAAAACCAAACCAATGCGTTGCCCGCTCGTTCGAATCGGGCGCTGGTTATTCCATCGGGGCAGCAACTCGAGCCGGCCTATACCTAGGAAACGGTCGGTGGGGCCTTCAATTCATAAGCGGCCGTTTACGCGGTAGCTGGTAGCATCGGGTAAGAGGTCTTTCATTGTAGAGTTAGAAAGACGGGAAAGTAATTGAAAACCTTTCTGCAGCAGGTGCACAGCAGAATGAACTAGGTGCTTATGCTACGCTATTAATACTCAACCCAAGGCATTTCATCCGTCGAAGATCAACAACAGTGTTAAAGTAGCAATTGCCACCATCATCTACTTCCACGACTTTTCTGCGCCACTCGGTGCCGTTAAGCGGTTTGCAAAAACAATTTACCCATACCTTTTTTTCCCCTTTGCCATTGTAAAAAGCAACTAGCTGGCGTTTGTAGTTGGGAAGGTTAATGATAAAGTCAGATTCTTTAAGTGTTATTTTAGGATGCGTTTCTCGCATCTTCTGCAGTTTAATGCGTTGCTCAAGATTGTGCTTGCTTACACATACATTAAGCAAATACTCTGTAAAGACTATTTCCTGTGCGGTAAGAGAAGCTCCTTTAACCTTTGATAACCGGTGTTTATCTCGCTCTAAATCATATGGGATTACCGTGAATCTGGAAGAATCCAAAGGCGGTAATCCTTGATTTGAAGGAAAGGAATTAATTGCTGCTTGGGCATTAGTCTTTGTTTCACGACCGTTCTTGTCGTGACAAGCCGTATTGGCTAACAGCATGACAACCAACACTAGTGTAGACGCTACACGCATCATTGTAGTTTAGGAAATAGAAACGGCAGCTTTAAGAGAGCTGCCGTTTAATTTAAAAATTCAATTAGTTACGCCCCTTTCGGCGAAAGCGTGATGTACGGAATAATGCACTCCTCCAACGAGATACCGCCGTGCTGGAAGGTATCCTTGTAGAAATTAACGTAGTAGTTGTAGTTGTTGGGGTAGGCGAAAAAGTAGTCACCTAGGGTGAATACGTACGCCGTCGAGACGTTTTCGCGGGGCAAGAACACGCGCTCGGGCTTGCGCACCACGTACACATCGCGCGATTCGTCGAAGCCCAGGTTTTTGCCGTGCTTGTAGCGCAGGTTGGTGTTCGTGTTTCGGTCGCCCACAATTTTGTAGGGGCGCTTGCAGCGAATGGTGCCGTGGTCGGTGGTGATGATGAGCTTGCCCTTTTTGTCGGCAATCTGCTGCAGCATCTCGTAGAGAGGCGAGTGCAAAAACCACGAGCGGGTGATTGAGCGGTACGCCGATTCGTCGGCAGCTAGCTCCCGAATCATGGCCATGTCGGTGCGGGCGTGCGAGAGCATGTCCACGAAGTTGTAGACGATGACGTTCAGCTTATAGTTGTTGTGGAGGTTGGCCATTTTGCCCAGCAAGTCTTTGCCGGCCTGCAGGTTGGTAACCTTGTTGTAGCTGTACTTGTGTTTCTGGTTGGCCTTCTGGAACATAATTTCCATGAACTCGGCCTCGTGCAGGTTTTTGCCCTCGTCGTCGTCGTCCCAAACCCACAGGTTGGGGTACTTCTTCTGGATTTCGCCCGGCATCATGCCCGAAAAAATGGCGTTGCGGGCGTAGGCCGTGGTGGTAGGCAGAATGGAGTAGTACATTTCTTCCTGATCCACCGTGAACATCTCGGCAATGATCGGCTCGAGCACCTTCCACTGGTCGTAGCGCAGGTTGTCGATGAGCAGGAAGTACACGGGCTGGTCGCCGGTTTCCTTCAGCAGCGGAAACACGCGCTCTTTAAAGAGTTGGTGCGACATCAGCGGCGCGTCGTCAGACTCGTCGTTTACCCACTCTTCGTAGTTCTCCGTGATAAAGCGCCCGAAGTAGGTGTTGGCTTCGTCCTTCTGCATGTTGAAGACGTCGGCCATGCTTTTGCCCTCCGTCTCGTTGATTTCCAGCTCCCAGTACACCAGCTTCTTGTACACATCGGCCCATTCCGAGGGCGAGAGGCGGTCGGAGAGCTGCATGCCAAGCTGGCGGAAGTCGCGCTGGTACGAGCTGTTGGTTTTTTCCGACACCAAGCGGTTGTAATCGAGCACCTTTTTCACCGACAGCAGAATCTGGTTCGGGTTGACGGGCTTGATGAGATAATCCGCAATTTTGGAGCCGATGGCCTCTTCCATGATGTGCTCCTCCTCGCTTTTGGTAATCATAATCACCGGCAGCGTAGGCCGCGCAGCCTTAATCTCCGACAGCGCCTCCAGGCCCGTAATGCCGGGCATGTTCTCGTCGAGGAATACCAGGTCGTAATTCTGCGCCTGCACCTCTTCGATGGCGTCGGCGCCGGAGTTTACCCCGGTTACGTCGTAGCCGCGCTCCTTCAGAAACAGGATGTGCGGTTTCAACAGATCGATTTCGTCGTCGGCCCAGAGGATATTGTAGCGTTGCATGCAGTTGTTTTCAAGTGTGGTTTGTGAGGGCCAACCGGCCCGGTGCGGCACGAATGCGCAAGCCCCTAGGGCCGCTTGCACCGCGCAACCTAACGCATAGTGGCGTATTAATGATACAGTCGCTGAGGCGCTGCAGTGGGTTGCTCTAAGCTTAGATAACCCCGATTGGCGCCTAAGGGTTGCATTGCCAATGTGTTGGACCAACAGCCAAGCCCAAAGTTTACCCGTCAGCTGCCTCGAAAATTAGCCTTGCCATATGCTTGGCAAGGGCCCTAGGTGCTTCGGCAAGGCCTTGGCTCCGGCAAGCCCTGAGGGCCTTCGCCACCTAGGGTTGCGCAGGCAGTGGCCGCTTGCAACGCGCAGCAGCGTTCCTGAAAAATGAATGAGCGCAGCCCTTCGCCGCGTATTTGCGTTAGGTATGCCGTACTTTTCGCCGGCTATTCCGGTCCTTCCTCCTGCTGCGTGAACAAGCGTAAAATCCTCAACGACCCGGTTTACGGGTTTGTATCGGTACCCACCGACCTCATTTTCGACCTCATCGAGCACCGCTACTTTCAGCGGTTACGCCGCATCAAGCAGCTGGGCCTGACCGATTTTGTGTACCCCGGTGCCCTCCACACGCGCTTTCACCATGCCCTAGGTGCCATGCACCTCATGTCGCTGGCCCTGCGCACGCTCAAGGACAAAGGCGTACGCATTACGGCGCAGGAAGGCGAAGCGGCCCAAATAGCCATTCTGCTGCACGACATCGGCCACGGGCCCCTCTCCCACGCGCTCGAGCACGCTTTGTTCGAGGATGTGCCGCACGAGCAAATCTCGCTCCACCTGATGGAGCTGCTAAACGTGGAGTTTGAAGGCCGCCTGCAACTAGCCATCGACATCTTCCGGGGCACCTACCCGCGGCCGTTTTTCCATCAACTGGTAAGCAGCCAGCTTGATATGGACCGGCTCGACTACCTCAACCGCGACTCGTTTTACTCCGGCGTGAAGGAAGGCCAACCGGGCGCCGACCGCCTTATCAAAATGCTTACCGTGAGCCCTGACGAGCGGCTGGTGCTGGAGGAAAAAGCCGTGTACAGCATCGAAAACTTTTTGGTGAGCCGCCGCGTGATGTACTGGCAGGTGTACATGCACAAAGCCGTAACCTCGGCCGAGCAAATGGTCATCCGCATCATGGAGCGCGCCCGCGACCTGGCCCGCGCCGGGGTGCCGGTGCCCGCCTCGCCCGAGCTGGGCTACTTTCTGGCCAGCCCCGTGCAAATGCTCGATTTCGAGCAGGACGCCAGCATTATCCAGCGCTTCGTACGCCTCGACGACGTAGATATTTGGGCTGCCGTGAAGGTGTGGGCCGCTCACCCCGATTTTGTGCTTTCCTTCCTGGCGCACAGCCTGCTCGAGCGGCACTTGTTCAAGATTACCCTGTCCT
Organism: Hymenobacter oligotrophus; assembly: GCF_003574965.1. Taxonomy (NCBI): domain Bacteria; kingdom Pseudomonadati; phylum Bacteroidota; class Cytophagia; order Cytophagales; family Hymenobacteraceae; genus Hymenobacter; species Hymenobacter oligotrophus. The sequence goes on from NZ_CP032317.1 coordinate 1,278,729, forward strand.
CCGAGCCCTTTGAGGAGGATTTTCACCTAGGGGTAATCGAGCTGATTGCGGAGCATTTCAAGCTGAGCATGGAAGACGCGGGCCAATTAATGATCAAAGGCCGCATCAGCAACAACGCCTACGACGCCGGCGGCGACACCATCAACGTACTCACCAAGCGCGGCCATGTAATCGACGTAGCCGAGGCCTCCGATTTACCTAACATCCGCTCGCTTAGCCGGCGCGTCGAAAAGTACTACGTGTGCTACCCCAAAGAAATAACCCAGGGGTAAGCGCTGCGGGGACGACTGCCAGGGCTTGGGGCCGCGCCTGGCTGCGGCGGAGTCCGTGCCTGACAACGAACAACCGACAACTTCTTACTTTTGCCGCCTATGGAATTTACGGTAGGCCAGATTGCGGGCATCCTGAACGGCTCGGTAGAAGGTGACTCTGCCTTGCGCGTGGACCGGCTGGCAAAAATCGAAGAAGCCCGCGCTGGCGCCGTGGCCTTTTTGGCCAACGCCAAATACGAGCCCCACCTCTACTCCACAGCGGCCACGGCGGTTATTGTTAGTAAAACCCTGGTGCTCAAGCAGCCCGTGCAAGCTGCCCTCATTCGGGTCGACGACCCGTACCTAGGGTTTACCATGCTGCTCGAGTTCTACCAGCAGTTTACGCGCGCTGGCAAACGCGGCGTGGAGCAGCCCTCGTTTGTGGGCCAGGGCTCCGAAATCGGCGACGAAGGCTACCGCGGCGCTTTCTCCTACGTGGGCGAAAACTGCCACATCGGCAAGGGCGTGCTGATTTTTCCGCACGCCACCATCGGCGACCGGGTGCGCATTGGTGAAGGCACTATTGTGTACGCCGGCGCCAAAATTTACCCCGATACGGTAATCGGGGCGCGCTGCGTCATCCACGCCGGTGCCGTCATCGGGTCCGATGGGTTTGGCTTCGCGCCGCAGCCCGACGGCTCGTACCGCCCCATTCCGCAAATCGGCAACGTGGTGCTCGAAGACAACGTGAGCGTGGGCGCCAACGCAACTATCGATTGCGCCACCATGGGCTCTACCATTATCCGCGAGGGCAGCAAAATTGACAACCTCGTGCAAATTGCGCACAACGTGGAGGTAGGCCGTCACACCGTAATTGCCTCCCAAACGGGCATTTCGGGCTCCACCAAAATCGGCGACTTTTGCGTGCTGGCTGGCCAAACCGGCCTTGCCGGGCACCTCACGCTAGCCAACCGCACCACGGTTACGGCGCAGTCGGGAGTGGGCAAATCCATCAAAGAAGAAGGCCAGTTTTTGCAAGGTTCCCCCGCCTTCAATTTGCGCGACAGCCTGCGGGCCAACGCAGTTTTTCGGCACCTGCCCGAGCTCGAGCGCCGCTTGCTAGCCCTGGAACGCGCCCAAGCCAAGCCAGACGAGGCGGAAAAGTCATAGCTTTGCGGCCGACTTCAGGAGTCAGAAGCTAGGAGTTGGGAGCTAGAAGCGGGCGCGTTCCGGTTCGGCCCCTACCGCTCCGGCCTCCTAGCTCCTGACTCCTAGCTCCTGATAATGTTCGACAAACAGCATACGATTAAGGCCCCCGTTACCGTGAGCGGTGTGGGGCTGCACACGGGCGTGCAGGCTACCATGACGTTCTGCCCCGCTCCCGTAAACCACGGCTACAAGTTTCAGCGCATCGACCTGGAGGGCCAGCCCATCGTGGACGCCGACGTTGATAACGTGGTGGATTTGTCGCGTGGTACTACCATCGAGCAGAACGGCGCCCGCGTAAACACCGTGGAGCACACCCTGGCCGCCTTGGTGGGTTTGCAAATCGACAACGTGCTGATTCAGCTCGACGGCCCCGAGCCGCCCATCATGGATGGCTCGTCGTTGCCGTTCGTCGACGCGCTGCAAGCCATTGGCCTGGAGGAGCAGAACGCGCTGCGCAACTACTTCGAGATTCCCGACGAAATCCGGTTTGTCGACAACGCCCGCGGCGTCGAGATTGCCGCCCTGCCGCTCAACGATTACCGCGTAACGGTAATGGTTGACTACAACTCGCCGGTACTGGGCTCGCAGCACGCCTCGCTCACGAACATCGAGCAGTTTTCGGAGGAAATTGCCGCCTCGCGCACCTTCTGTTTTCTGCACGAGCTGGAAGCCCTTTACAAGTCGAACCTGATCAAAGGTGGCGACTTGAGCAACGCCATTGTGGTCGTCGACCGCGTGGTGAGCGAGGAAGAGTTGGGCGATTTGGCCACCATGCTGGGCAAACCTAGAGTGGCCGTAAAAAAAGAAGGCATCCTGAACAACGTGGACCTGCGCCACAAAAACGAGCCGGCCCGCCACAAACTGCTCGACGTAGTGGGCGACCTGGCCTTAGTGGGCCGCCCCATTAAAGGGCAAATCTTGGCAGCTCGGCCGGGCCACGCGGCCAACGTCGCGTTTGCCAAGAAGATCAAGAAGAAAATGCTGGAGGTTGATACCTCGCCGGTGCCGCAGTACGACCCCTCGCGCCCGCCGGTGATGGACATCAACCAAATTGCCCAGATCCTGCCGCACCGCTACCCGTTCCTGCTGATCGACAAGATCATTCACCTCGACGCCACCACGGTAACGGGCGTGAAGAACGTGACGATGAACGAGCAGTTTTTCACGGGTCATTTCCCGGGCAACCCGGTAATGCCGGGCGTGCTGCAAATCGAGGCCATGGCCCAAACTGGCGGCATTTTGGTTTTAAACACCGTGCCCGATCCCGAAAATTACTGGACGTATTTCCTGGGTATCGAAAACTGCCGGTTCCGCCGCAAGGTTATTCCCGGCGACACCATCATTTTCAAGTGCCAGCTGGTTTCGCCGGTAAAGCGCGGCATTGCCAAAATGCGCGGCCAGGCTTTCGTAAACGGCAAAGTGGTGATGGAGGCAGAAATGTCGGCCAGCATCGTTCGGAAAGACGCTTAATTCACCAATTATCAATGATCAATGAACAATTATCAATGAACGCCGAGTGGCCAGTTTGTGGTCCAATCGTTGCTCACTGATCATTGCTCATTGTTAATTGTTCATTGACTAAATGAACCAACCGCTCGCCTATATTCACCCCGACGCGCGCATTGCGCAAAACGTGGTGGTCGAACCGTTTGCCACCATCGCGCAAGACGTTGAAATTGGGGAAGGCACCTGGATCGGACCCAACGCAACGATCATGTCGGGGGCGCGCATCGGCAAAAACGTTAAGATTTTTCCGGGCGCCGTTATCTCGGCCATTCCGCAGGACCTCAAGTTCGCAGGCGAGAAAACCACCGTGCACATCGGCGACAATACCGTGATTCGGGAATGCGTAACGATTAACCGCGGCACCGTAGACCGGATGAAAACCGTGGTGGGTAGCAACTGCCTGCTGCAAGCCTACGTGCACATTGCGCACGACTGCGTGGTGGGCGATAATTGCATTCTTTCGAACACCACACAGCTGGCCGGCCACGTGGTAATCGGCGACTGGGCCATTTTGGGTGGTACCTCGGCCGTGCACCAGTTCGTGCACATCGGGCAGCATGCGTTTATCGGCGGCGGCTCGTTGGTGCGCAAAGACGTGCCCCCGTTCATTAAGGTGGGCCGCGAGCCGCTCACTTACGCCGGTGTAAACTCGGTTGGCCTGCGCCGCCGCGGCTTTAGCGAAGAGGCCATTCTGCAAATTCAGCAGTGCTTCCGCCTACTGTTCATGAGCGGCCTGAACACCAGCGACGCCCTCGACAAGATTGAGTTGGAGCTGCTGCCCTCGCCCGAACGCGACGAGGTGGTAAACTTCGTGCGCAACTCAAGCCGCGGCATCATCAAGGGCTATTCGCGCAACGGCAACAGTGCAGATTGAGGCCATCGGGCTGGGCAAGCGCTTCGGCCGCGACTGGATTTTTCGCGAGCTGACGCACACGTTCGCCTCGGGCACGGCCACTGCGTTGCTGGGCCCCAACGGCGCCGGCAAAAGCACGCTGCTGCAGGTATTGGCTGCCTACACGTTGCCTTCGGCCGGTGAGCTGCGCTTTACGCTGCAGGGCCGGCCGGTGCCGGCCGATGAGGTAGCCCGCCACCTAGGGCTGTGCGCCCCCTACCTCGAGCTGATTGAGGAGCTGACGCTGGCCGAGCTGGTGCAGTTTCACACCCGGTTTCGGCCGCTGCGCGCGGGCTTGTCGCACGCGCAGCTCATCGAGCTAATGCAATTGCCGCACGCCCGGCACAAGCTGGTGCGCGACTTTTCGTCGGGCATGAAGCAACGCGTAAAACTGGCCTTGGCCTTGTACGCCGCCGCGCCCCTGCTGCTGCTCGACGAGCCCACCACCAACCTCGACCGGGCTGGCATTGCGTGGTACCACGAGCACGTGGCCGCTACCACGCCGGGCCGCCTGGTGCTGGTAAGCTCGAATGTGGAGGAGGAATACGCCTTTTGCCAAGCGCGGCTGCACGTAACCGACTTTGCCCCGCGTCGGTAGTTTCTTACGGCGGCCGCCGGTGCCTTCCGGGTTTTGCTGCTTATCTTAGGGTAAGCGTCTTGCCCTTTCAGCGCTTTTTTTACTTAACCACCAACCGCTTTCGGCCAACCGCGTAACCTGCACTTCTGGGCCTGCGTTTCGCGGTTCAGGCCAAGGCTGCTCCCCTATTTTACCCCGCTCAACCCCATCAATTCACCGCTCTCATGAGAAGCTACGACGACCTCGACGACGATCTGTTCGATGATGACGACGAGCTTGATAGCTCAATCCCCAACAGCCGCCCGGGCAAAGGCGGCCGCAAAGGCGCCTCCTCGGAAGACTCGTTGGCGACGAAATACGCCGACTACCTGATGTGGCGCGACACCGGCTCGTCGCACGATGAGGCCCTGGATCTGGCCAACCTCACCGAAGACGAATTTGCCGCTGCCGAAGCCCAGGAAGACCCCGAAGGCTCGGGCCGCTACGGCTCGGGCGGGCTCGACGACGATGACGACGCATTGGGCCTCGACGACGACGATGACAGCTACGAGGCCCAGCGCCGTAGCCGCCGGGGCAACCGCGACTATGACGAAGACGAGTTTTAAATTTACCGCTTAGGCGTGCTGCGGCACGCAAAAAGGCCCGCCGGAACTTGGTTCCGGCGGGCCTTTTTGGGTGGTTAGATGCTCGGCGCTAATCCGTATGTGTCAGCCAGAGCAAGCCACTATTTTCGTTGGGCTGAAGCGCTGCTATCTGGCAACTGACACCTAGCCCCGCTTGCTGCCAAACACGCGCCGGAGGAGCTCGGTGGTGCGGGCCACGGGGTTTTCGCGGATGTTGGCTTCTTCCTGCGCGATGAGCATGAACAAGCCGTCGATGGCTTTGCCGGTGGCGTATTCGTTGAGGTTCGGGTTGACGGGCTGCACCATCGGGATTTTGTTGTAGCGCGTTACGAGCGTTGAGTAGTAGCGCGTGGCGTTGGTTTGGTCGAGGGCCTGCTGCATGATGGGCGCAAACGCCGTGAGCAGCTGCGGGGTGGTGGTACGCTTGAGGTACTGAGTGGCAGCGTCCTTCTCGCCCGACAGAATGTTCCACACATCCCGGAATGTGAGGCTGCGGATGGCCGTAACGAAGATGGGCTTGGCGCTGGTAGCGGCTTGCTCGGCGCCGCGGTTCAAGGCCAACTCAAAGCGGTCGACCTCGGTACCTAGGCCCAGGCGGCGCATAGTAGTAGCCACGCGCTGCGCGTCCTGCGGAAAGGGAATCCGAATCAGCTTGTTTAGGTAAAAGCCGTCCTGCTTCGAGGCTTGGTCGGCTCCTTTGCTGATGCCTTGGGTTAGTGCTTCTTTGAGACCTAGGGCTGCTTCCTCCTGCGACACCCCACCGATTTTGCCGGCCGCGGTAGTAGTAGCTGGTTTGGGTAGCTGAATGGTGGTGCCGCCGATTTTGGGCAGCTTAATCAGCTGCGCCTCGGCCGCCGAGGTGGCGCCTAGGGCCAGGCCGGCCGCCAAAACAACAAAACGCATGGTATTCATATCGAGAAAAAGCCGGTAATGCGGCCTTGTAAGCGGTAATGGCAGAAACCGGACCAAAGTTCAGCCGCCAAGGTAGCCGGGCCTAGCGCGAGCCGAACACGCGCTGCAGCGTGGCGGTGGGGCGAGCCGAGGCGTTCAGGCGGATGCGGCTTTCTTCGTCGGCGATAAGCGTGTAGATGCCCGCGCTAATTTGGCCGGTGGCGTAAGTGGTCAGGTCGGTGCTAATGGGCGTTACCAGCGGCACTTTCTTGTAGCGCAGCATTAGTTCGCCGTAGAGCTGCTTGGCACCCGTTTGCTCCAGGGCGGCGGCCACCAACGGCTTCAGCTCTTCCTGCACCTGCGCGGCGGTTTGCTGCTTGAGTTGCTGCGAGGCAATTCGTCCTTCGCGCGAGTTCACGAGGGCAAGCGCATCGGCAATGGCCAGGCGTTGAAGCGCATTGCTGTAAATGGTAGCCGTTTGGGGATTGGCCGCTACGCTCTCGGCGCTACGGTTCAGCAACACCTCAAATTTGTCGATAACGGCTCCCATGCGCAGGCCGCGCAGCGTGGTTGCCACCAGCTCGGCTTCGGGCGGAAAGCCCAGTCGCACATCGGGGTTAGTGTTGAAGCCATCGGCCTGCCCGCCGGCCTCGAGGCCGCGCGTAATGCTCAGGCCGAGCGCCTCGCGCACGCCGGCCGTGGCTTCCTCCGCCGTGAGCGGGGCTGGTGCCGGGGCAACTGGGGCTTTGGCGGTGGTAGCGGCCTTCACCGTGGTTTTGGTGGCAGCGGGCTTGGCAGTGGTTTTTGCCGCGGGCTTTTTGGCAGTGGTGGTTTTCTTGGTGGTCGTGGTTTTGGTTTGGGCCGAGGCAGCGGGAGCGGCCAACAGCGCACCGGCCAACACCATCAGGGAGAAGCGAAATGCAGACATGCGAAGAAATGTGTAAACCGGAGGGCCCGGGTCGTGGTCTTTTGAAACGAGTGCACAAATTGCGCCGAATTTGCCTGCTTCCAACCTTTCTCTTGCTATGTCCCAAATTCCTGCCGTCGAAATCATCACCATTGGCGACGAGTTGCTCTACGGCCAAGTAATCGATACCAACTCGGCCTGGATGGGCCAGGAGTTAGGCAAGATTGGCTTGCGCATCCGCCAGATCAGCTCGGTTTCCGATAAGGCCGAAGAAATTGTGCGGGCCCTCGACGAGGCCCGCCAACGCGCCCAGGTAGTGCTGATGACCGGCGGCCTAGGTCCCACGAAAGACGATTTGACCAAGCACGTACTGGCCCGGTACTTCGGCAGCGAGTTGGAGCTGTACGAGCCTTCGCTGCGCGACGTAGAGGCCATTTTTGCCCGCTTCAACCGCCCCATGCTCGAGGTGAACCGGCAGCAGGCCTACTTGCCCAAAGCCTGCACGCCCCTGCGCAACACCGTGGGTACGGCTCCCGGCATGTGGTTCGACGACGGCGGTGTGGTGTTCGTATCGATGCCGGGCGTGCCGTTTGAGATGAAGCACCTGATGACCACGCACGTGCTGCCCAAGTTGCAGGAGTACTTTCGGGTGCCGCCCATCGAGCATGCCGTGCTGCAAACCATTGGCCAGGGCGAATCCTTTCTGGCCGAGCAAATTGCCGAGTGGGAAGCCCAGCTGCCGGCCAACATGAAGCTCGCCTACCTGCCCTACCTAGGCGGCGTGCGCCTGCGCCTCACCGCTACCGACGACGGCCAACCCAACCTGCGCGAGCGGCTCGAGGCACAACTTCCGCCGCTGCGGGCTCTCATCGGCCCCTACCTGTTTGCCGAAGGCGAAGTGCCATTGGAAGCTGCCCTAGGTACCCTGCTGAAAGAGCGCGGCCTGACCATTGGCACAGCCGAAAGCTGCACTGGCGGAGCCATTGCGCACAAGCTCACCGGTGTAGCGGGCAGCTCGGAGTACTTCATGGGCAGTGTGGTTGCTTACGCCAACACCGTAAAAGTGAGGCAACTAGGCGTGGAGCCCGCTACGCTGGAAGCCCACGGCGCCGTGAGCGAGGAAACCGTGCGGCAAATGGCCGAAGGTGCCCGCCGCCACCTAGGCGTTGATGTAGCCGTGGCGACCAGCGGCATTGCCGGCCCGGGCGGCGGCTCCGAAGAGAAACCCGTGGGCACCTTTTGGTTGGCCTACGCCGATGCCCACCAAACCGTGGCCCGCAAAATCACGTTCAACCGCGGCCGGCAGCTCAACATTGAGTTTATCACGACGGCCGCGCTCAACTTGGTGCGTCAGCATCTGCCCGCAGTTGGCTAACAGCTGCCGGCATCTGTTTTACCTTGCTGCAAGTCAAACACTTGCGCTTGGCTCCTAACGACTGTTCGCCAACCTAGGCCTGCGCATGAGGTAGCATACCGCAAATCAGCTACCTTTGGCCCCGATTTCGGGCTGCCACGGCCTGTTTTCTCACGATCTAGCTTCCTTTCCCACCCCAATTCTTCTAATCAAATCACGCATGGCACGAGTGGAAATGGTGATGCCCAAGATGGGCGAAAGTATCATGGAAGGCACCGTCCTCAAATGGCTCAAGCAGGTGGGCGACACCATTGAGCAGGATGAATCGGTGCTGGAAGTGGCCACCGATAAAGTGGACACCGAGGTGCCCGCCATCCACGCAGGCGTTTTGCAGCAGATTTTGGTGGAAGAAGGCCAGGTTGTTGCCGTGGGCGCGCCCATCGCCATCATCGAAACCGATGCCGCTGCTGCCTCCAACGGCCAAGCTCCGGCAACCGAAGCTGCTCCGGTAGCCGTTGGGGCCGAAGCCGCCCAAGTTGCCGAGCAGGTGCCGTTTGTACCGAATGCTGCCGCTGCCTCGGCTGCTGCCACGGGTGGTTCGCAGCTTGGCGAAGCTCAACCCGGCCGTTTCTACTCGCCGCTGGTGCTGAACATTGCCCGCGAAGAGGGTATTTCGATGGCTGATCTGGAGCGCCTGCCCGGCACCGGCCAAGGCGGCCGCGTTACGAAGAAAGATATCCTCGACTTCGTTGCTAACCGTGGTCAGCAACCGGCCCAAGCTGCCGCTCCGGTAGCTCAGGCCGCCGCTCCGGCCCCACAAGCCGCTTCTGCCGTTTCGGCCCCGGCTCCTGCCGCTCAGCCTGCTGCGGCTCCGGCCAGCAAGCCAGCTCCGTCGGTAAGCGGCAACCAGGAAATCATCGAGATGGACCGCATGCGCAAGATGATTGCCCAGCGCATGGTCGACTCGAAGCGCATTTCGCCCCACGTTACCTCCTTCGTAGAAGCCGACGTGACGAACATTGTGCAATGGCGCGAGAAGCACAAAGACGCTTACAAAAAGCGCGAAGGCGAAAACCTGACCTACACTCCCATTCTGGTGCAGGCCATCGTGAAAGCCATTCAGGACTTCCCGAACATCAATGTTTCGGTTGATGGCGACTACATCATCAAGAAGCGCGACATTAACATTGGTTTGGCCGTGGCGCTGCCCTCGGGCAACCTGATCGTGCCGGTTATTCACAACGCCGACCAGTTGAACCTGAACGGCCTGAGCAAGCGCGTAAACGACCTTGCCAACCGCGCCCGCCAGAACAAGCTTAAGCCCGAAGACCTGGCCAACGGCACCTACACGGTTTCGAACGTTGGCTCGTTTGGCAACGTGATGGGTACGCCCATCATCATGCAGCCGCAGGTGGCCATCATGGCCCTAGGTGCCATCAAGAAAAAGCCGGCCGTCATCGAAACGCCGCAGGGTGATTTGATCGGGATCCGCCACTTCATGTTCCTGTCGCACTCCTACGACCACCGCGTTGTTGATGGTTCGCTGGGTGGCATGTTCGTGCGCCGCGTGGCCGACTACCTTGAGCAGTTCGACCCCAACACGGCCATCTAACAGGTACCGAGCCGTGGCAGCTGCAAGTGCATTTGCCACGACTCATTGCTTGAACAAGCCCGTCAGATCGGCGGGCTTTTCTTTTTGATTTCTTTCAGGTTATGAAAAACTTTGCAACCCTAGGTGCCCTGGTACTTTCGCTGGCCCTGATCATTTACCTGTACGTTCGCGTTTCCTCTACCGAGCGTCAACTGGCCGAGGCGCAGCGCCGCATGGCCGATTGCGAGCAAGTAACCTTTCAGCTGCAAAACCAACTGAGCCAGCAAGCCCGCATACAAGCCCGCGAAGCTGGGGAGCCGGTTCCGGGCGAAGCGGAATAGCAGCTCCCGGTCTCGGTTGTTCATCAAAACAAAGCGGCCGCACCTCCTAGGTGCGGCCGCTTTGTTTTGGTTGCCAGCTGGCAGCTTATAGCGCCGCCATGCTTTGCTCGAGGGCTGCAATTTTGGCTTCGGCATCAGCCAGCTTCTGCCGCTCACGCTCAACCAAATCGGGCTTGGCGTTATTCACAAACTTCTCGTTGGCCAGCTTCTTCAGCACCGATTCGCGGAAGCCTTGGGCATACTCCAGCTCTTTCGTCAGCCGTTCGCGCTCGGCTTCTAGGTCAATCTGCCCTTCCATCGGCACGAAGAACTCGGCGCCGCCCGACACGAATCCTACGGCAGCTGCCGGGGCGGCGTCTACCACGTTTATCTCGGCAAGGGCTGCCAGCTTACGAATGATGCCATCGTAATCTTGCAACAGGCCGGTGTCATCGGTTTTGGCAGCCAGCGTGAGGGGCTTGTTCGGACCTAGGCCCTTTTGATTGCGGATGTTGCGCACGCCAGCCACTACGTCGAGTGCTCGATCCATGCGGGCCAGCAGTTCGGCGCCGCCCTCCACGGGCTGTTGCTTGGGCCAGGCAGCAACGCACAGGTAGTCTTTGGCCCCGCGCTCGGCCAGGTGATGCCAGATTTCCTCCGTGATGAACGGCATGAACGGATGCAGCAGCTTCAGCAGTTGCTCAAAGAAGCCGGTGGTGCGGCGCAGCGTTTCGGCATCGATGGGCGCTTGGTAAGCCGGCTTAATCATCTCGAGGTACACCGAGCAGAAGTCGTCCCACACGAGCTTGTAAATGGTCATCAGCGCGTCGGACATGCGGAACTTCGCAAAGTGCTCGTCCAGCTCGGCCAGGGTGCTCTGCAGCTTGGCCTGGAACCACTCGGTAGCACGTTCATTTACAAACGCCAGCTCGTCGTTTACTTCCCAGCCTTGGGTAAGGCGGAAGGCATTCCAGAGCTTGTTAGTAAAGTTGCGGCCTTGCTCTACCAGCTTGATGTCGAACAGCAAGTCGTTGCCGGCCGGCGACGAAAACAGCATACCGGTGCGCACACCGTCGGCGCCGTACTGGGCAATGAGGTCGAGCGGGTCGGGCGAGTTGCCGAGGCTCTTGCTCATCTTGCGGCCCTGGGCATCGCGCACAATGCCGGTGAGGTACACGTTGCGGAACGGTACATCCTTGCGGTACTCCAGGCCGGCCATGATCATGCGGGCTACCCAGAAGAACAGGATTTCGGGAGCCGTTACGAGGTCGTCGGTTGGGTAGTAGTAGTTGACTTCGGGGTTGTCCGGATCTTTGAATCCATCGAACACCGAAATCGGCCACAGCCACGACGAGAACCAGGTATCGAGCACGTCTTCATCCTGACGCAAGTCGCTAACCTGCAAATCGTTGTTGCCGCTTTGCTCACGCGCCAATTGAAGTGCTTCTTCCTCGTTCAGCGCTACTACGAAAGTACCATCGGGCAGGTAGTAGGCCGGAATACGCTGGCCCCACCACAACTGACGCGAGATGCACCAGTCGCGCACGTTCTCCATCCACACCCGGTACATGTTCTTGAACTTGGGCGGGTGCAGCTTCACGCGGTCGTCTTCTACCACTTCCAGCGCCGGGCCGGCCATGTCGGCCATCTTCAGGAACCACTGCAGCGACAGACGCGGCTCGATAACCGCCCCGGTGCGCTCCGAAGTTTGCAGCACGCTCTGGTACTCCTCTACCTTATCGAGCAAGCCAGCTTCGCCTAGGTCCTTTACGATGTTGCGGCGCGCAGCAAAGCGGTCCTGGCCCACGTACAGCACGGCCTTCTCGTTCAGCGTGCCATCGTCGCTGAGAATATCGATAACCGGCAGGTTGTGCTTCAGGCCAAGCTCGTAGTCGTTGAGGTCGTGCGCAGGCGTTACTTTCAGCGCGCCCGTGCCGAAATCAATGGCTACGTACTCATCAAGGATGATCGGAATTTCGCGACCTAGGAGCGGGATGCGCACCTTGGCTCCGTGCAGATGCCGGTAGCGCTCATCATTCGGATTTACGGCCACGGCCACATCGGCCATGATGGTTTCGGGGCGCGAGGTGGCAACTGTTAAGAACTTAGAATTTAGAACTGAGAACTCAGAATCGTTCTGATTTTCACCTTCGGCTTCTAAGTTCTCACTTCTAAGTACTGGGTTCTGAGTTCTAGGCTCTACAATCTCGTAGCGCAGATGATACATCTTCGCCACGGTATCCTTCGGAATTACTTCCTCATCGGACAAGGCTGTGCGGCCCTGCGGGTCCCAATTTACCATGCGGATGCCGCGGTAAATGAGGCCTTTGCGGTACAAATCAACGAATACGCGCAGTACGGCCTCGGTAAGGTCGGGCTCCATGGTAAAGCGCGTACGCGACCAGTCGCAGGAGGCGCCGAGCTTTTTCAGCTGCTCCAGAATGATGCCACCGTACTTCTCCTTCCACTCCCACGCATACTTCAAGAACTCCTCCCGCGAGAGGTCTTTTTTCTCGATGCCCCGCTCCTTCAGCATCTGCACCACTTTGGCCTCGGTGGCAATGGAGGCGTGGTCGGTGCCGGGCACCCAGCAGGCTTCCTTGCCTTGCATACGGGCGCGGCGCACCAGCACATCCTGAATGGTGTTGTTGAGCATGTGGCCCATGTGCAGCACGCCGGTTACGTTCGGGGGCGGAATAACCACCGAGTAAGCGGGTTTGCGCGGGTTGGGCTTCGAGTTAAAAAAGCCTTGCTCCTGCCAGCGTTGATACCATTTTTCTTCTACCTCGGCTGGCTGGTAGGTTTTTGGGATGGACATAGTCGCTCGAGAATCAGTTCGGAAGCGGCAAAAGTAGGCATTTCGGGGCGGGGGCGGAAGCTTGCTTACAGGCCCGTCCGACGTATGAGTGCTGCGAAGCCAGTATTTTCGCCCCGACAAGTGAGCCGCTCAGAGGTTTAACGAGCTAATGAGTTATTTTTAAGGTTTGGCTCGCAGCCATTGCAAGGCGCTGAACTTGAAGCTTTCTGTTGCGCATGAATTCGCTTTTTAGTCGGTGGAAAAAGCCGACCGCCCCCGTACCTGCCCCACCCCCTTCGCTTGCTACCGCACCGGCAGCACCCACGCAGGGGAGCCTGCGCGTGGGCATGGCCCAGTTGCTGGTTGAAGGCGGCGAACCCCAACGCAACCTCGAGCGCGCCGCCCAAATGATTGCGCAGGCTGCCCAGCAAGGTTGCGCGTTGGTGTTGCTGCCCGAAACCCTCGACTTTGCCTGGACGCACCCCAGCGCCCTCACCGAGGCTCAGCCCATCCCGGGTTTGTTCTCCGACAGGCTTTGCCAGGAGGCCAAGGCGCATAGCATTTATGTATGTGCGGGACTAACCGAGCGCACCGCTGATGGCCGTATTTACAATGCCGCGATTCTGATCGGCCCGGAGGGTGGTATTCTGCTCAAGTACCACAAAATCAACCTACTTGGCGTAGAGCAACCGTTCTACCAAGTAGGCCAAACCCTGAATGTGGTTGATACGCCCCTAGGTAAGATTGGTGTAAACATCTGCGCCGACAATTACCTCGACGGTTTGTCCATCGGGCATACCTTGGCTCGCATGGGGGCCGAAATCATCCTGTCGCCGTCGTCCTGGACGGTAGACTACTCCATCACCGAGGAGCACGACCCGTACCAAGAAAAGTGGGTGAAGCCCTACAAAATTCTGGCTACGCTTTATAACGTGGTTGTCGTGGGTACTACGTCGGTGGGCTACATCGTGGGCGGGCCTTACGAAGGAAAGAAAAGCGTAGGCTGCTCGCTGGCCGTAGCGGCCGATGGCATTAAAGCGCAGGGCACATTTAACGAGTTTGCCGGTGAGCTGATTGTGGCCGATTTGCCGCGCCCCCACCGCCCGGAGCGCGGCACCGCCATCAGCGACAAGCTGCGGCAATCGGGCTACCGCTTCGACCAACCGTTGTAACGGCTTTCGCCATAACTCCCATTTTAAACCTGCACCTATTGAAACAGCTTTACCCAATGACAGTACCTTCCGCCCAAGCCATTACCGATGCAGCCACCCGTGATTTAACCCATTCGGTTGAAGCGCAGCGCTGCTCCCGGTGCATCATGGACACCACCGTGCCCGGCATCCGCTTCGATGCTCGCGGCGAGTGCAACTTTTGCGCCGTGCACGACAAGATGGACCGCGAAAATCCCCTAGGCCCGGAAGGTGAGCGGTACGTGCAGGAGGTAGCCGCCGAGCTTAAGCACCTAGGCCAGGGCAAGAAATACGACTGCGTACTGGGCGTAAGCGGAGGCCGCGACAGCAGTTTTACGCTGTGGTACTGCGTAGTGAAGCTCGGCCTGCGCCCGTTGGCGGTGCACTTCAACGACGGCTTCGGCAACCCCGTGGCGGGCGAAAACATGGTGAAGGCCTGCCGCAAACTCGGCGTAGAGTTGCGCACCATCACCTCCGACTGGCGCGAGTCGAAAGACCTGAAGATTGCGTTCCTGAAAGCTTCAACGCCGGATATCGAAGAAGGCACCGACGTGGGTATTGCCACGGCACTGTACGGAGTAGCCGCCAAAGAAGGAATCACACGCATCATCATCGGGCAGAGCTTTCGCACCGAAGGCATCTGCCCCTTGTCGTGGAATTACCTGGATGGCAAGTATTTAAAGGCTGTGCACCGGCAGTTTGGCACTGTGCCCTTGCGCAAATGGACCCCGAACGATCCGGGCTTTAACCTGGATTTGAAGGAGATGTTTTACTACTCGGTAATTCGCGGCATACGCACCGTAACGCTGCTTTACCACGTACCGTACGTGCGCGCCTACGTCGACGAGCTGCTGCAACGCGAATTGGAATGGGTAAACCCCGGCTCCCATTACTTCGACGACCTCTACCAGAGCGTCATCTATTACCTCAACCGCACCAAGTTCAACATCGACCGGCGCTTGTTTAACTACTCGGCGCTAGTGCGCTCGGGGCAGATGACGCGCGACGAGGCCCTGGAGCGTTGCCAGCACGTAAATGCCATCGAAGACCAGAAGGTCATCAATTTGTGCATCAAGCGCCTAGGTCTCACGCGCGAGGAGTTTGAGCAAATAGTTGCGACGCCGGTAAAAACTTTTCGCGACTACCCAAACAACTACGCGCTCATACGGCTGCTGCGCTGGCCCATCAAACTAGCCAGCAAGCTGCGTTTACTGCCCGAATCGGCCTACGACAAATACTTCAACTGCGGCACGTAGCTGTTTTCTGCCGCTGTCATCCTTGGTCTATCATCCTTCATCTGGCGTACGCAAAGCGAAGGACCTTACCACGCTAGAACGAGACGTTGTTACGTCAGTTGTCCAAACGTGATAAGGTCCTTCGCTTTGCGTACGCCAGATGAAGGATGACAATCAGTCAAATGACCTAGGGCCTAGGTGCCTTGCAGCAGCTAGGCTATGTGCAGCCAGTCTTTTTTCTTCAGCAGCTGCTCCTGGCTTTCGCGGTAGTCGGGGTCGTCAACGCAGCAGTCGACGGGGCACACCGCGGCACACTGGGGCTCCTCGTGAAAGCCCACGCATTCGGTGCACTTGTCCGACACGATGTAGTAGTATTCGTCGGAAACAGGTACTTGGGGGTTGGTGGCATCTACTTGCTTGCCGCCATCCACCTCAATGGTGCCTTTCAACGTGGTGCCGTCGGCCCAGCGCCAGTTCGCGCCGCCTTCGTAGATGGCGTTGTTGGGGCACTCGGGTTCGCAGGCACCGCAGTTGATGCACTCGTCGGTAATCATGATGGCCATGGCCGTAGGTCGTCAGGTTTGGTAAGGGAAGTGTTTCTGATACGCAGCCGCCGGGGCTTGGGGTTTGCCTGAATCAACCGCAAGCCCGGCAGTAGGTTCTCGCACAGTCGGGCAAAAGTAGTACTGCCCGCGGTTTCTTACGAACTTTCGGCCCTGATTCCCGCTTAAGCCCCTTATGACCCAAGCCGAACGTCTTGCCGCCTTTATTCGCCTAGGCCAGCGCCTGCGCACCCTTCCCGCCGACGAGCTGGCCGTGCTGGTTCGCCGCGCCCGCAGCCACAACCCGTGGTTCGACGAGGCCAGCGTGCGCGCCGCCGTGCAAGGCGTAGCGTATTTGCTCGAAGAAAACGCCCTGCGCGAGTGGGCAGCCCGCTACCCGGCCGAGCCCCTGGGCGAGCCGCGCCGGGTGGGCGTGGTGATGGCCGGCAACATTCCGATGGTGGGCTTCCACGATTTGCTGTGCGTGCTGGTAAGCGGCCATATTCTGCTCGCCAAACTCTCGGCCGACGACAACATCCTGCTGCGCTGGGTGGCCGACGAGCTGTTGCAAATCGAGCCGCGGTTTAAGGAGAGCCTGCGCTTTGTGGAAATGCTGCGCGAAGCCGACGCGTTTGTTGCCACCGGCTCCGACAACAGCGCGCGTTACTTTGAGTTTTACTTCAGCAAAAAGCCCAACCTCATTCGGCGCAACCGCTCGAGCATTGGGGTAATTGCCGGTTTCGAGCCGGAAGAAGAATTGGCGCAATTCGGGCCCGATATTTTTCAGTACTACGGCCTGGGCTGCCGCAACGTATCCAAGCTGCTGGTGCCATCTGGCTACGATTTTGTGCCGTTTCTGAACGCCATGCACCCCTGGGCCAACGCCCTGGAGCACAACCGCTACCACAACAACTACGATTACCAAAAAAGCTTGCTGCTCGTGAACCGGGTGCCCCACCTCGATTCGGGCTTCCTGATGCTGACCGAAAGCATGCAGCTGGTTTCGCCCATTTCGGTGGTGCACTACAGCTACTACCAGCACGAAGAGGACCTGCGCCAGCAGCTGGCCGAGGTAGCTGCCAAAACCCAAATTGTGGTGTCCGTCAACGGCTGGTACCCGGGCAGCGTGCCGGCCGGCCAGGCCCAGCAGCCGCGCGTGGACGACTACGCCGACGGCATCGACACGATGGCATTTCTGGCGGCGTTGTCGTAACTTATAGGGGCCGCGCACTCCAAGGTCGATCATCAGGCGCACTGCACTTGCCGCAGACTTTTGGCACGGTTGTTTGTTCAGCAAGTACCAACCACCCCGATTTTGTACGCCTATGCAAGTCGTCACCCAATCGGCCGAAACCGTTGCGAAAGAAACGATTCCGACCCTGCGCTTCCGTCCCGAAGACGCCCTCCTGACCCCAGCTGAGCGGCAAGTACGCCGTTTCGATGCCGAGCGCGCTTGCGCCCTAGGTAACAACTACCACGGCAAGCTCGACATCTACTTCCAGACCGCCGACGGCAGCCTGAAACGCGTGCAAACCACCGTGTGGGCCGTGCACGAAACTTACATTACCCTGAAGGCCGGCGTTGTGCTTCCGCTGAATGCCATCGTCGGCTTCGACTTTTACTAAGCCACAAGCACTGGCTGGGGCCCCAGTTGGGGCGCTCCGCAAAACGGCCCGGCGCTGCGTGCGCCGGGCCGTTTTCGGTATTGGCCTTGTGCCGACCTAGGGGGCGTCCCGTGGTCGGAGGTTTGCTGAAAAGCAAAGCAGCCCGGCTGGTTGGCCGGGCTGCTTCCGTAAAGTATCCGGAACCGAAGTCAGCGCCTAAACGCGGTCGAGGGTTTTGGCAATCAAATCGTTTACGATTTGGTCGCTGTGCTCGGCAAACTCGCCGGTGGCGCGGTTGGCCACAATGGCGTTAAGCGACACTACCTCGTGGCCAAGCATTCGACCTAGGGCGTAGTAGCCGGCGGTTTCCATCTCGAAATTGGTAAGGCGGAAGGTGCCCTCGGGGTTGCTGAACTGCACTCCGCGCAGGCGCTCCAGCAAATCGGGGTAGCGCAACTCGAGCCGCAGCGAACGGCCCTGCGGCCCGTAGAAGCCCGGGCACGTTACGGTGTTGCCGTTCAGCATGCCGGCGCCCAGCTGCTCGCGCAGCAGGTCGGAGCCGAGCACGCAGTACGGGCGGTAATCGAGACCAACGGCTTGCTGCACGGTGGTGGCAAACTCCACTTCGGCGCCGGTTTCCACGAGCGGATAAAACTGCACCAGCGACTCCAGGCCGATGGCGTGCTCCGTAACGAGGTGCGCGCCCACGGGCACATCGGGTTGCAGCGCGCCGCTGGTGCCCACCCGCACAATGCGCAACGAAATGCGCTCCTCGAGCGGACGCGGCTCACGCGTCACGAAATCGATGTTCACCAACGCATCCAGTTCGTTCAGCACAATGTCGATGTTGTCGGTACCGATACCCGTCGAAAGCACCGTGAGGCGCTTGCCGCGGTAGTAGCCCACGTGTGTCACAAATTCGCGCTTGGCCACTTGCGTCTCAATCGAGTCGAAGTGCTGGCTTACCAGCGGCACGCGGTCGGGGTCGCCAACGGTGATGATGGTATCGGAAATATGATCGGGCAGCAGGTTGAGGTGGTAGATGCTACCATCGCGGTTCAGGATGAGTTCCGACGAAGGAATCGGCATAGCACGGGAGAGAATGAGGATTGAGGAACGATGAAGGACGATTTACGCAGATTAAACGAAAACGGCGCGGCTTAAACAAGGTTTAAGCCGCGCCGCGAGGTGCTCGCCCCGTGCCATTGAGCCGCTAATGCAGCAAGCAGAACCGAAATGCTCTGCTACTCCATTTTCCTGCGCTTCAGCGAAACAGGCCAGGCCTTGCCAGTGTTCTTCCTTCTTCCTTAATTTCAGCGTACCGGTGGGCAATACGAGTATAAGCCCTGCTCGGGGTTGTAGTGGTTGCTAACCTTGGGGTAGTTGCCGGTGCCGTCGTAGGGGCGCTTGTCGGGGTGTTGTTGGCAAGCTTCGGAGCAGGCACCATCGAGGGTTTGGCCGCAGCTTTCGCATTGCACCACGTGGTCGTTGCAGTGTGGGTTGGCGCAGTTTACCATTCGCTCGTTGGGTTGGCCGCAGTTTACGCAATTGGCCACCACGGTGGGGTTCACGGTGTTCACATCCACGGCCACGCGACCGTCGAACACGTAACACTTGCCCTCAAAGTCTTCGCCGCCCGCCTCCAGGCCGTATTTAATAATGCCGCCGTGGAGTTGGTATACGTTCTCGAAACCTTGCTCGAGCAAGTACGCCGAGGCCTTCTCGCACTTAATGCCGCCGGTGCAGTACGTCAGGATCTTTTTATCCTGGTACTGGCGCAGTTCTTCCACTTTTTCCGGAAACTCCCGGAAGTTGCCGATGTCCAGGGTTACGGCGTTTTTGAAACGCCCTAGGTGGTGCTCGTAGTCGGAGCGCACATCAAGGATAACCACGTCGTCGCGGTCCTTCATGTCGCGAAACTCCTGCGGCGACAAATGCACGCCGGTACGCTCGTACGGCTTGATGGCGGGCAGCCCTACGTGCACGATTTCGGGCTTGATGCGCACGTGCAGCTTTTGAAAAGCGTGGGCCGGCGCCTCCTCAATTTTAAACTCCAGGGCTGCGAAACGTGGGTCGGCTTTTACGGCCTCCATGTAGGCCGCGCAGTTTTCCTGGGTGCCCGACACGGTGCCGTTCAGGCCCTCGGAGGCCACAATAATGCGCCCGCGCAAGTCGAGCTTCAGGCAGAGGCGATGGTGCTCTTCACGAAACGCCACTACGTCGTCGATGGGCGTGTAGCAGTAGTAAAGCAGTACGCGGTAATTCATTTTTGTGAAAATGAAAAAGGAAGAACGAGGAAGGAAGAACGTGAGGTATCGGCCGAAACAACAAACTCCTTCTTCTTCATTCCTCACTCCTCATTAAACCTTAGTTGCAGGGTTGCCAAACACGGTTTGGCCGGCGGGCACATCGGCCACCACCACGGCGCCGGCGCCCACCCGGGCTTTGGCGCCGATTTTGACGCCGGAAACCACCACGGCTCCCGAGCCGATGAAGGCTTGCTCCTCCACCACAACCTCGCTGTTGATAACGGCGCCGGCGCCAACCTGCACATAATCGGCGAGTTGGGCGCGCACGTCGACCACGGCGCGGGGCCCAATCAGGCATCCGTTGCCGATTTTGCAGTCGGAGCCAAGCACTGCGCCGGCCGACACCAAGTTGCCGTGGCCCAGCCAGGCATGCTCCGATACGCTGGCCGCTTTGTGAATGGCATTAACGGGCACTTGCTCGTACTCCTGGCGTAGCATGTTGGTGAGGGCGCGGCGGCTGGCCGCGTCTTCGGTGGCTACAAACACCTCGCATTTTTTGCCCAGCAGCTTCAGAAATTCTTCGTCTTCGGTGCTGCCCATTACCGGAATGTCGTGCAGATCGGTGTTCTGCAATTTCTGGTCGTCGTCGAGCAGGCAGTACACCACCACATCATTGCTGCTGAAGGCGTCGAGGGCGGCGGTGCCCACGTTTTGGGCACCGAGGATGATAACAGGATTTTCCATGCGCTAAGCTTCGGGGGAGTGCGCCACACCTAGGCGCTACAAGCCGCAAAGATACGCCGCCTGCTGCCGAAAGCTACTGTTCCTGCGCGCAAACCGCCCGTGCCCGCGTTAGCGCAACACAAACAAGCGCAGGCGCCGCAACAACTTGGCAACGGTTGGCTGGCAGCTCAGCACCAACACCAGCATGGGCAACATGGGGGCGCGGTAGCGGCTTAGGGTGCCTAGGTTGGGGGTGCTTAGCCCGAGCAATGCAGCCAGCACAAAGCAGTAGGTAAGCAGCGCCAGCCCAAGGGCAAACGGGAGGGCAGCGCGCCGCGGATGGCCGCCTAGGTCCCAGCACGCCAGGGCTAGCAGCAGCAGCAAGCCGAGGTTTTCGAGGGCTGCAAAACCGTAAAATATGCTGTCGCCCTCCCAGGCAAACGGGCGCAGCAGCGCACTCGCCACGGCCTTGGGGGTGTAGCGGGCAATGCTTTCGGCGGTGGGTGCCAAGCGCGGCAAGGCAATGTGCGGGCGCCCCAACGACTTTTGCTGCAGCGCTGAATAAGTGCGCGTAAGTTGGCTGGCGAATTTGTTGAAGCGAAATACCGGGCTGACTTCGCCGGCCGCAACGGCCCCCAAACCAAGCGTAAGCGCGAACAACAGCACCTGCCACCGCCGCCGGATGCCCAGCAGCCGTTGCGCCACGCGCACCACCGCCAGCGCCAACAATGCCGCCAACAGCACGCCCCCATAAAAAAAGCGCATCTTAAAGTTCAGCCAAGCGCACACTAGCCCCACCAGTGCCCACCGCCAGGGCCGCCCAGGGGTGCCGTAGAGCAGGGCTACCGCGGCAGCTACCAACCCGGCACCGCTGGCCATCAGCAGGCTTTCTTTGGTGATGCCCGCCGACCAATACAGCGCCGATGGCCAGAAAAGCAGGCCCAGCATGGCTGCTCCTTTGGTACCCGGCAGCGCGCGACCAAACACCTGCACCGCCAGCCAGCAGCCCGCAAAGCTGATGAGCGACAAGTACAGCGCGTTCAGCAGCATCGAACCACCGCTAAGCAGGTTGAGTACCGACAGCAGCTTTAGGAAGAAAAAGGTGTTGGAGTAGCCGTGAAAAACCAGCTTTTGGCCCGCAAACCGGAACTCCTCGCCGGCCAGCGTTTGCAGCCAGGCAGCCGGTTCCTTCCACAGCTGTTGGTTCAGCAAACCAGCCCAGTAGTGGTAGTATTGGGCATCGGAGGTGGGGCGCACCACGCTAATCGCGCCCGCCAGCAGCCGCAGCACTAGGGCCGGCACCAACACGTAGCGGAACCCGGCCACCACGCGTTGCGCGCGCAGCCAGCGCCACAGCAGCCAAAGCACTGCCGCGTTTCCTGCAATTGCTAGCAGCAGCTTCACCTGGCAGCCGAAACGTTTCGTTGGAGAATGCGGCTGCCGATGGCGCAATGCAGGCAGCGCCTAGGTGCGCAATAGCCGTTGTGCAAGGCCAGCAAGCCCTGCGAATCGGCGGCCGAGCGGTGCCGAAATTCCAACGCTTCGTACACGGCCAGAATGCTGTTTTGCTCGCGCGGCAACTGTGTCAGCAGTTCCACGGTGGCCTCTATCCCGGCCTGGTTATCGATGGAGCGAGCATGGGCTATCCGCAGCGGCACCACCACGTTGATGATAAGCAAATGCGCACTGCTTTTGCCTAGGCCGGGCACTTTGGCCGCCGGCACGCCAGGCCGGTAGTGGCTTTGCCAATACTCCGATACCGGCACCAGCAGCAGTTTCTCTAGGGTGCGTACGTCGGGGGCATCGAGCAAGGGCTGAAACAACCGGGGCTGGGCGTGCAGCAAAGCGGCCAGTTGGGCCAAGCGTACCGTGGGGAAGTTGGCGGGGCGCAACCGCAGAAAATTCCACTCGTGCGCTTGCATGGCCGCCGGCCCTAGGTTGTATTTATGCGCCAAGAAGTCGTACTCGCCGCGCAGGTTGGCGCAGTACTCATCGGGGGCCGAATCGGCGGGCGGCAGCAGCCCGGCTTGCCCAAAAAGCAGGGCCTCGGTTTGGCGCAAATCGTGCCGGTGCTTGCGCAAAACAGACAGCGGCAACGCCTGCGCAAGCCGGGCCAGCGGCTCGGTGTTCTTCTTGAATCCAAAGCCTCCAGCCAAGGCGTGCCAGGCCGTGCTTTCCCAATCGTGGCCGGTGCGGGCGTGCAGGGCCTGCAACACCGCGGCTTTTTCCGTAACGCGCTCGAGCAGCACGCGCTCAACCATCATCAGGCGGGTAAGCTCGGGCACGGCAGGCAGGGCTCCCGCACAGGGCAAAAGCGCCGGCACCGGTGCATTGGTAAGGGCGTGGTAAGCGGCCAGCAACGTGGGCTCGATGCGCGGCCCTAGGTTGAGCGTGGGCACGGGGGTGCCGTCGGTGCGGTGCACGGGCGCATCGGCGGTGTGCACTACATGCAGCACTACCTGGTCGTATTTTTTGTCGGCTTGGTGGTTGTGGCGGTGCCAATCCGACGCACGCAGGTGTATCTCCACGGCGCCGTTCCACTCCACATCCCCAATCATCAGGCGGGCATTCAAAAAATCCGGGCCGGCATCGGCGTTGCGGTAGCCAGGCCGCAGCACGGTTACGTCCTCGCCGCCTTCGGTACGAAGCAAGGTTTTATCGAAGTACTGATGCTGCCAGACGTAGTGAATAAAATCTTCCTGCATACCGGATTCGGGCCCCGAGAATAATCCGACGAAAATACGCCGCCCCGCCCAAAATACCGCGGCCCGCCCCTGCCTAGGTGGCAGAAGCGGGCCGCGGGCAAAGGCACCTAGGCAAGCTTAGCGCAGATCGACAACCTTTACGCCTTTGTACTTGGCCTTATCGAAGTTGAAGGTCGTAGCGTCTACCGGCGGGTTCGGCTCAAACTTCTTGATAGCGAAGGTGTAGCGGTTGCCGTTCTTCTTGAACATCTTCCAGCTTTTCACTGACTTGTCCTTCTTGCTCACGTTCAGGCGCACTTTGTACACCTGGTTGTTGTGGTCTTCCGGCGACAGCTCAATTACGTCGCAAGGCACGCCGCCCTCCACGGTTTCGCCGGCGTAGGCGTACTTATAGCCTTTCTTGTAGAGCGTATAAATCTGCGAGGGCGAAATTTCCTGGTCCTCGGGGTCGTAATCCGAGATGTTCACCTCGTTTTCGGCCTTCATGTACGTCCACATGGTTTGGCCATTGTTGATGACCTCCTGGCCGTTGAGCTTCAAACGGAACTTGGGGCCGCTCACGATGATGTCGCCGTTCATGTTCTCCTTCACCTTCGCCGACTGGTTTTCGAGCGTTTGGGTGAACGAGGCCCGGAACGCTTTCATCGCCTGGTATTTGGCGCTCATCTGATCCAGGATTTTAGCGGCTTTGGGGTCTTGCTGCGCCACAGCCAACTGAACAGACGAAACGGCAATGGCCAACAGGGCAACGAATTTTTTCATGGGGAAGTGTGGTTTCAGCGCTTAGATACGAAAGCAGAGAACTTAGTTTAAGGCAGGGATGCCATTCGAGCCGAAAAAAGTCTAAGCACTGATTTCGTCTCTCGCGGTTCTCCTACTTAGGAAGGCTATTCAACAACTGTTCCAAAGCGTATTCGTCCGGAACCAGCACCTCGCGGGCCTTGCTTCCTTCAAACGGCCCAACGATGCCGGCGTGTTCCAGTTGGTCGATTAATCGGCCGGCGCGGTTGTAGCCCAGCTTCAGGCGGCGCTGCAGCAGCGAGGTACTGCCCTGCTGGTGCTGCACAATCACGCGGGCCGCTTCTTCGAACATCGAGTCGCGGTCGGCGGGGTCCATGTCCTCGTTGCCGCCGCCGGCATCGCCGTCGGCACCGGCAACTTCGGGCAGCATATAAGCATCGGAGTAACCTTGTTGTTCACCGATAAAGTCGCAGACGCGGTCGACCTCAGGCGTGTCGATGAACGCGCACTGCACGCGAATCAAATCGGAACCGGCCGAAAAAAGCATGTCGCCCTGGCCAATCAGCTGGTCGGCGCCGCCCGTGTCCAGAATGGTGCGCGAGTCGATTTTGGAGGTAACCTTAAAGCTGATGCGGCACGGGAAGTTGGCCTTGATGATGCCGGTGATAACGTTTACCGAGGGGCGCTGCGTGGCCACAATCAGGTGAATGCCGATGGCGCGGGCCAGCTGTGCAAGGCGAGCAATGGGTGTTTCCACCTCTTTGCCGGCCGTCATCATCAAGTCGGCCAACTCGTCGATTACCAGCACGATGAAGGGCATGTAGCGGTGGCCCTTCTTCGGGTTGAGGCGGCGCTCCGTGAACTTGCGGTTGTACTCGCTCAGGTTGCGGCAGCCGGCATCCTTCAGCAGGTCGTAGCGGCGGTCCATTTCCATGCACAGCGAGTTGAGCGTGTGCACCACCTTTTTGGTATCGGTGATGATGGCTTCCTCGGTGTCGGGGAGCTTAGCCAAAAAGTGCCGCTCGATTTTGTTAAAGATGCTGAGTTCTACCTTCTTCGGGTCGACGAGCACGAACTTTAGCTGGGCGGGGTGGCGCTTGTAAAGCAACGAGGCCAGAATCACGTTCAGGCCCACCGATTTGCCTTGGCCCGTGGCGCCGGCCATCAGCAAGTGCGGCATTTTGGCCAAGTCGGCCACAAACACCTCGTTGGTAATGGTGCGGCCGAAAGCAATGGGCAGGCTCATTTCGCTGTTGCGGAATTTCTCCGTGCTCAGCACCGAGCGAATCGACACCATTTCCTTCTTGGTGTTCGGCACCTCAATACCGATGGTGCCCTTGCCCGGAATGGGCGCGATGATGCGGATACCTAGGGCCGCGAGGCTCAGGGCAATGTCGTCTTCGAGGCTTTTGATTTTGCTGATGCGCACCCCGGCATCGGGCACGATTTCGTAGAGCGTAACCGTGGGGCCGATGGTGGCTTTGATGGAGGCGATGTTGATGCCGTAGTGACCTAGGGTTTCAACGATGCGGTCTTTGTTGGCCTCCAACTCCTCTTTGCTTACCTGGGCTTTGGCTTGGCCGTAGTCGTTGAGCAGCTCAAGCGCGGGCGGTTGGTAACGGGGCAGGTCGAGGGTGGGGTCGTAGTTCACCATGGGCATGGCGTCCTCGTCTTCTTCCACCACGGCCGCCACGGCGGCACCGGCGGCCGGGTCCAGCTCATCGGTGTCGGTTTCGATGGCCAGTACCGGAGCGGGCTCGGGTTCCTGCGGAATCTCAACTTCAAAAGCCGGGCCTTTGGGCGCGCTCGGGGCGGGCAGCGGCGCGTCGTTGTCGGCCAGGTCGGCCAAGGAGAGCGGCGTTGGAATGCTGGGCGGCACAAACACCGGGGCTGTTTCGGGCTCGGCGGCTGGTGCTTCAAATGAGAAGCTGGGCCCGCTGCTGGCCGCCAGTGCGGCCGCTGCGGCGCCGGCGGCCGGTGCAGCTTGCGCCACGCCGCCCAGGGCCATGGTGGCCGCAGCACTGGCTACCGAAGTAGCCGGGCTGAGGTTGATGGCAGCGGGCGTTTCCTCGTCGTCTTCGTCATCGAGGGCAAGGACAACGGCAGGGCGCGTGGGTTCGGGTTTCGGCTCGGGCTTAGCGGTTTTGGCCGGCGCAGGTTTCTCGGCCTCGGCCAGCGGGCCTACCCGGCGCAGGGTAAATCCCATTGAATCATCTTCCGCCTCGTCACCATCGAGCGAAGCCCCGGGGTTGGCCGCGTGGTTTACGCCCAGGCCGGTTTGGCCATACAAGGCAGGCTCTGGAATACGGGCTGGCTCCTCGGCATCGTCGTCATCGGCGGCCGAGGCACCTAGGCGGCGCGGAAGGTTGAGGGTGGTAACGTTGAAAAACCCTACCACAAAGGAAATCAGCAGGAAAGCCAGCAACAGCACCGTGCCCCAGCCAATAAGGCTATCGAGCCAAAGCGCCGCCTCGTAACCGATGCCGCCGCTCAGAAAATCGAGGCTGTGCGCCACGCGCGGGTCGGTGTCGGGGGTTTGAATGCTGAGTACCAAGTAGCCCATCAGCATGCTCAGCCACAACATGGCAAACATGCACACGGCCGTAACAAAGCTGAGCGACACCTCGGCGCGGCGGAACACCACCTTGTAGCCGGCCGCAAACGCCACTGGAATAAGCGCAAACGCGGCAATGCCAAAACCTTGCTGAATGAGCAAGTGCGAAACCCAAGCCCCGAGCAGGCCCAGCCAGTTGCCCGACTCCTGCCCGGCTTCTTTCACCGAGGTCTGGTCGATGCCCTCCACCACACTCTGGTCGGCGTGGCCCGTGAACAGGTACGACAGGAAGGCAATGGTGAGGTACAGCGAGGTGAGCAGAAAGAAAAAGCCCACGAACAGCTGAAAGCGTCGGTCGCGCAGAAACGCCAACGACAGCCCTAGGTCTGGCAGCTTCAGGGGCTGGCGGGGCGGCTTTGGAGCAGCCGGAGGCACAGGGCGTTTGGGCTCGCGCGCCGGTTCGGCCGCGGCCGCCTTGGGTTGGTTGCGCGGGCGTGCTTCGTTGGTGGCCCGGGGAGCCGTGCCATTCGCGGGTTTGTAGGTATTCTTTGCCATTTGACGCGCCAAAGGGCCAAAATTATGGGTTTTTCGCCGGTAGCCGGCGAGAACGAACGGTTGAAACGGCCTTGCGAAGCGGCTATTGCCTAGGTCCGTATTTCGTAAATATAGAGGGCCCAGTACGCGGTTGGGCTATGCAGCTGCGCAATTAGCTGCAAACCAGCGCCCGACGGATGCGCCAACTGCACGGCCGACAGCACGTAACGCCCGCCCATTTGCCGGAAGGCCGCGGCATCGAACCGGAAGTCCTGCACCACTACGCCATCGGTGCGGCCCACCCGGAAGTTGCGCCCCAACTCCGCCGAGAACAAGTAGCAGCGGTTGCCCCACGCGTCGAAATAACGCCGCAGCTCGGGGCTTTTGGCTAGCTCGGGAGCCACGATGCGCCGAAACTGGTGCTTGTAGGGCAGCGGGTAGTTGTTTTGGTAACTATCGAGGGTGTAAAAGCCGTTGAGCTGCGCTGCGGCGGGCGGCATACCCAGGCAGGCCACGCGCCACGCCGAGGCCGGCTGGCCGCTGCGCTGCTCCAAGTATCCTTTGGCCTGGCCAAAAAGCTCGGGCGCCACAAACTGCCGCCACGTGGGCTCGTGCGGGGCAGGGCGGCCGCCCCACAAGCGCAGGTTGTGCAACCACTCGGCGTTGCTGCCCAGGCCTATGGCCAGTTGCAACACCACCAAGCCGGTGCGCAAAGCACCGGGCGGCAACTGGCGCAGGGCCAGCACCCACAGCCCAAACCACAACAGCGGCGTCAGAAAGTGAAAACGCGTGAGGTTGAAGGCGCCCAGCGCCGGAGCTACGCGCTGCAGAGGCCCCATGGCTTGCGGGTAGAACGCACAGAAAACCGATAACGCCACCACAATAGCCAGCCCCACTCCTACCCTGTGCCGCCAGGCTTGCTGCCCAATTGGGGCAGCAGAACGCAACTGCCACGCGGCCGCCACCAGCGCCAAGGCTATGCCGCCCCGGAAAAACCGGCTGCTGTGGTACTGCCCCCAGCCTAGGTACTGCCCGGTGCTGCGCAGGCCGGCAGCCAAGCCTTGCGGCGCCAGCTCGGCCAGCCTAAACTCCAGGCGGTGCGGCACAAACTGCTGCCGCACCAGCACCGAGCCGATGAGCGGCCATTCGGTTACGCAATAGCTCAGGCCCAACACCACCACGCCGCCCCAGGCCGCCAACGACACGCGCCGGTGCAGCAGCCAATCCGCGGCGAGCAGCAAGCCCAACGCAGCCACCACAAAAAAGCCGCCCAGCACCAGCATCGACCACAGTGGAAATGCCAGCAGCACCAGCCAAGGCCACCACAAACGGCCGCCACGCCGGCGCAGCTCCAGCACGGCTAGCAGCGGCCAGGGCGTGCCCAGCGCCGATAAGCCGTACATGGTGTAGGCTGGCAATACGGCCCAGGCCAACGCCACCGCGGCCGCCAACGGCCGGTGCTCCG
Source organism: Hymenobacter oligotrophus (assembly GCF_003574965.1). Lineage (NCBI taxonomy): Bacteria > Pseudomonadati > Bacteroidota > Cytophagia > Cytophagales > Hymenobacteraceae > Hymenobacter > Hymenobacter oligotrophus. The sequence goes on from NZ_CP032317.1 coordinate 1,307,189, forward strand.
GCGCGGCCAACCCGTAGCGGCGCACCAGTGCGTACAGGCCCAGCAAAGCCACCAAGCGCACCAGCAGCTGATTTACCCAGTACGCCGTGAGGGGCTCGAATATCCCAAACAAGGCCACTGGCACGCTCAGGCCCGGCCGCAGCGTGTTGCGAGGCAAGCCGTTCATCAGGGCCGGCACCTGCGCTTCGGGGCGGTAGTCAAGTGCTACGTCAAAGCGGTGCAGCAGGTACGGCACGCCAATTTCTGCATCGAGGTTGTCGTCGATTTGCACGTAACTGTCGGGGCCGCGCAGCACGCAGGGCAGCCACAACAGCAGCAGGGCAAGCAGCGCCAGCAGCCGCGGCGCTTGGGCAGCAAACAGAATTCGGGTTTGGGTCATGTACGCCGCAAAGGTCGGGGGCGGTGGCCTTATGCCCTAGGTGCGCACGCCGGGCAGGGCCAAAAACACCGAACGGGCACTGAGGCACCGGCCCCGGCGGGCTACTGACGCTGCTAACTGCGCGGGTGAAACGCAGTGATTACCTGGCGCAGGTAGTCGCGGTCGAGGTGCGTGTAAATCTCGGTGGTGGTGATACTTTCGTGGCCGAGCATTTCCTGCACGGCGCGCAAATCGGCGCCGCCCTCAATCAGGTGCGTGGCAAACGAGTGCCGGAAAGTGTGCGGGCTGATGGTTTTGCGGATGCCCGCTTTGGCTGCCGTATCCTTAATAATGTTGAACACCATCACCCGCGACATGCCTCCGCCCCGCCGGTTCAGAAACACAATGTCCTCGGAGCCGTGCTGAATATCGAGGTGGCAGCGCACGCCCTCCAGGTAAAACCCTAGGTGCTTGAGCGCGTCGCGGCCGATGGGCACCAGGCGCTCCTTGGAGCCCTTGCCCAACACCCGCACAAAGCCCTGGTCGACGTAGATGTTTGACAGCCGCAGCCCAATCAGCTCCGACACACGCAACCCCGAGGAATACAGCACCTCCAGCATGGCGCGGTTGCGGGTGCCCTCGTTGGTGCTCAGGTCAATGGCATCGAGCAATTGCACCACCTCCTCGTACGCCAGCGTATCGGGCAGTTTGCGGCCGAGCTTAGGCGAATCGACGGTATCGGTGGGGTCTTGGGTGGCGAGGTCTTCGATCAGCAGAAACTTGTAGAAGGCCCGCAGGCCCGATAAGGTGCGCGCTTGTGAGGTGGCCGTCAGGCCCAGTTCGCCCAGCCACGCCAGAAAGTCGCGGATGATGCGGCTGGTAACTTGGTCGGGCCGCGCGGGCAGCTTGCTGAGGTCGAGATACTGGCGCAGCTTGTCCACGTCGCGCACGTAAGCCTCTACGGAGTGTCCCGAAAGCGATTTTTCGAGGCGCAGATAGCCCTGAAACTGTTTCAGGCAAAGGGTCCAGTTCAAACTCATCGGCCGCAAAATTACCGCTTGTGCCGCTGCGGGCACGCAGGCACCTAGGGTTTATGTGGCGGTGGCAGGCCAGAAAAGCAGCCGAGCTTTTGCCGTTGTGCCGCGCAATGGGGTACCTTGCCGCCGCACACCCCTTATTGCTATGCAAATTCTTATTCTCAACGGCCCCAACCTCAACCTGTTGGGCCGCCGCGAAGTCAGCATTTACGGTACCCGCTCGTTCGAAGACTACCTGCCCGAACTCCAAGAAGCCTTCCCCGATTTCACGATTGAACACTTTCAGTCGAACCACGAAGGCGAACTAATTGATAAACTCCACGAAGTGGGCTACAGCTACCACGGCGTGGTGCTGAACGCGGGCGGCTACACCCACACCAGCGTGGCCCTGGCCGATGCCATTGCCGCCATCAACACGCCCGTAATCGAGGTGCACCTCTCCAACCTGGCCGCCCGCGAAGATTTCCGGCAACGCAGCCTCATCGGGCGCCACTGCGCGGGGTCGATCAGCGGTTTTAAGCTCGAGAGTTACCGGCTGGCGCTGCAGTACTTCCAAAACCTGCGGCCCAAGCGCGTGGGGTTCAAAGTGTAGCGGCCGCGGTGCTGCCGGGCAGAAGTTAAGCCGTTAAGGCTGACGCGCTTCCGGGAAAGTGGCCCCCGCGGTTCACGAAAACCCGCTGCCCTGCCGTTATGGTAGGGCTTTTTGCTGACCTAGGGCCCCAACGGTCCTGGGCTTTTGTCTTCCTTTCCATGCCTCGGCGGTCTACCTTTGCGGGCCGCCTCACCTAGCCTTTCTCAACCATGTATACATTCAACCCGGGTCCGTCGCAAGTGTACCCCGCGGTACGGCAGTACCTGGCGGCCGCTTTCGACGAAGGCTGGCTTTCGGTGCCGCACCGCGGCGAGCGGTTTACGGCCTTGGTGCGCCAAACCGTTGCCGAGCTTAAAACCAAGCTCAACATCCCGCAGGATTACTTCATTTTTTTCACTTCCTCGGCCACCGAGTGCTGGGAAATCATCGCCCAGAGCCTCACCGAACGCGGCAGCTTTCACCTCTACAACGGCTCGTTTGGCGAAAAATGGTGCGATTACGCCCGCGCCCTGCGGCCCGCCAGCCGGGGTCACCAGTTCGAGCTGGAAGAAGTGCCCGACGCGGCCCTGATTCCGGATGACGCCGAGGTGGTGTGCATTACCCAAAACGAAACCAGCACCGCTACGCAGCTGCGCGACGGCGCCGTGCTCAACCTCTATAACCGCTGCCAGCAGCTGGGCGCGCTGCTCGCCGTCGATGTAACGTCCTCCCTAGGTGGTATTCAACTGAAGCACATCAAGGCCGATGTGTGGTTTGCCTCGGTGCAAAAGTGCTTTGGCCTGCCGGCCGGCCTGGGCCTGCTGATTTGCTCGCCCCGGGCCGTGGCGCGGGCCCGGGAGCTGGGCGAAAAGGGTCACTACAACAGCTTGTTGAGCATGTACGAGAAGATGCTCAACTTTCAGACCACGCACACGCCCAACGTCCTCAATATTTACCTGCTTTGCCGCGTGCTGCTCGACCGCGCGCCCATCAAAGCCATCGACCAGCACTTGCGCGACCGGGCCGCCCGCCTCTACCAGTTCTTCGAGGACAACCCGCAGTTCAGCCCGCTGGTGCAAAACCCCGACACCCGCTCCACCACCGTGGTGGCCGTGCAGGCTGCCCCCGCCCTCATCGACGAAACCAAGCGCCGCGCCGCGGCCCTGGGCCTTACCTTGGGCAACGGCTACGGCAAGTGGGCCAAAAGCACCTTCCGAATTGCCAACTTCCCGGCCTTGCCTGACGTAGCCTTCGAGCAACTTACCCAACTGCTGACCACAGTGCAGGCGTAAGCCGCCGCGGGCCGTAGTTTTGCGCCGCCGCCCGGCCCTAGGTGGCGCGGGTGGCGCCCGCCTTCTTACTTGATACCGCTGCTTGCCATGTCCGATTTTGCCTCCATGTTTTCGCTGAAGCAAATCACGTCGGTAACCCTTACGTTGTTTGCCATCATCGACATCCTGGGTTCCATCCCGATCATCATCCAGATCCGGCAGCGCGAAGGCAAAATCAACTCCGAGGTGGCCACACTGGTGGCGGGCGTGCTGATGATTGCCTTTCTGTTTCTGGGCCAAAGCATTCTGGCCTTGTTCAGCGTCGATATCCCGTCGTTTGCTCTGGCCGGCTCGCTCATCATTTTCCTGCTGGGCCTGGAAATGATTCTGGGCGTGGAGCTTTTCAAACACAACACCCTGGCAAGCGGCACCGGCTCCATTGTGCCCCTGGCGTTTCCGCTGATTGTGGGCGCCGGCACCATGACGACGCTGCTCTCGTTGCGGGCCCTGTACTCGTTGCCCAACGTGCTGGTAGGCATTGTGGCCAACCTGGTGTTTGTGTATCTGGTGCTGAAAAGCAGCGCCTGGATTGAGCGCAAATTGGGCAAGGCGGGCGAAGACATTTTGCGCCGCGTGTTCGGCGTAATTCTGCTGGCCATTGCCATTAAACTCTTCAAAGCTAACTTTTAATAGGGTTTAGGGACCTAGGGCTTAGGTTTTAGCAGTAACGTTTTTGGTAACCGGAAGATGTTTCAGCTTACCAAGGCGCAACGACTAGCATTCTAAGACCTAATCCCTAAGTCCCTAATACCTGCCCATGATTTACCTGTTTACCGACGGCTCCTCGCGCGGCAACCCCGGCCCGGGCGGCTACGGCACCATTCTGCGCTACGGCCCCCACGAAAAGGAGCTTACGCAGGGCTTTCGCCTTACTACCAACAACCGCATGGAGCTGCTGGCCGTGATTATCGGCTTGGAGGCCATTACGCGCCCCGAAATCCCCGTGATGGTGGTTTCGGACTCGAAATACGTGGTAGAGGCTGTGGATAAGAAGTGGGTGTTTGGCTGGGAGAAAAAGCCCGACTTCGGCAAAAAAGCCAACGAAGACCTGTGGCGCCGGTTTTTGAAGGTGTACCGCAAGCGCAACGTGCAGTTTAAGTGGATTAAGGGCCACGCCGGCCACCGCGAAAACGAGCGGTGCGACCGGTTGGCCGTACGCAGCGCCCTGCAAGGCCCCCTGCTGATCGACGAAGGCTACGAACGTATCGAGGCCGGGCGCGGCGCGTTGCTTTAACCGCGTGCCCGCGTATCGTTGTGGCCAACTCGTATTTCCAGTTCAAGCATTTTCGCATCGAGCAGGCCCACTGCGCCATGAAGGTGTGCACCGATGCCTGCATCCTGGGCGCCTCGGCCGACCTAGGCGCCGCGCACCGCATCCTCGACGTGGGCACCGGCACCGGCTTGCTGGCCCTGATGGCGGCCCAACGCAACCCCACCGCCCGCATCGAAGCCGTTGAGATTGATGCCGCTGCCGCCGCACAAGCTACCCTAAACGCTTTGGCCAGCCCCTGGGCCGAGCGCATTGGCGTTTGGGCAGGCAGCCTTGCGGGCTTTGCCGCCACACAACCTGCGCCCTACCAGCTCATTGTGTGCAATCCGCCGTTCTTCCGGCACTCGCTCCGCTCGCCCGACGCGGCCCGCACCACCGCCCGCCACACCGCCGCCGACACCCTCACATTTGCCGAACTGGCCGCTTTTGCCGCGCAGTTTTTAGCCCCTGATGGCCACTTAACCGTGTTGTTGCCGCCGCCCGAAATGCAAGCGTTTGAGTCAGAAGCCCACCGCGCCGGCCTCTACCCCAGCTCCCGGCTGGTGGTGCGCCACCGGCCCGGCAGCAAAGCCCTGCGGCACATCACGGCGTTTGGCCTGGTAGCGCAGCCCTGCACCTCCCACGAGCTGGCCATTCACGCGGCCCAGTCCAATGCGTACTCCGAGGAGTTTGAGCACTTGCTTCGCGACTTTTACTTAGCCTTTTGAGGCGCGCCACGCCCAGCGGCACCAGCCATTACCGGCAGGCGCTGCTGGGCGTGGCACAACCCGAACGAGGTTAGGCCAAGGCATACTCGGTTTCCACGAAGCGTATGCCGTAATCGGCTTGCAGCTCCTCCAGAATTGGCTCGTACAAATCGGGGTGCACGGGCACCACCACGCCTTGGTGCGGCACCATACCTAGGGCCAGCCGGCGCACGGCCATGCCCAGCGGCAAGCCCACGGTTTTGGCCATGGCCGTGTGCACGGCATCGTCGCCGGTTACCACCAACGACGACGTGCGCTGGCGCTGCTCGCCATCGAGTTCGTACGCAAACAAGTGCTGCATCACGATCATGTCGTGGTCGGTGGGTTGCAGCTGCCATTTGGCCGTGAGCAGCCGCTCGAGCAGCTGGGCGGGCGTGGCATCGGGCAGGCCTACGGGCTCCAGCGAAAACAAACCAGCCCAAGCCAGGCGCTGCATCTCGCCGCCATCGGGGGCGAGCCTTAGGTAGCTGGCCGCACGCTCGGGCAAAGGAGCATTGGTTGGGGCACTGGGCAAAAACGACTCGATCAGCTCGGCCCAGGGTAGCTCGGCGGCGTTGCCCAGGCGGTACGAGTCGTCGGTGAGGCCCAGCGTTACCAGCGCCTGCCAAGCCGCGCAGTAACCCGGCCGGCGCAGCGTACCGCGCAGCATGGTTGGGATGTTCTCGAGGCCGTAGAGCGGCCGGTAGCTCAGCGAATCGCGGTTGGCGTAGCCCTCAAACGTACCGTATCCGGGCACCTCCAGCTGCTCTACTCGTCGGAACAGCTGCTGGTACGGGATAAACCTAGGGTGGCCGCCCTCGATGTAGCAGGCCGTGCCCTGCCCGGCCACCACCACGTTGCGGGGGTTCCAGGTAAACTTGTACCGCCACGGGTTTTCGCCTTCGGAGTCGGGTGCCATTAGCCCGCCGCAGTACGACTTAAACGACGTTAGCCGCCCGCCCTGCGCGCGTATTTCGTGGATGATGGGCATGGCCGACATATGGTCGAGGCCGGGGTCGAGGCCGCACTCCATCAGAAACGTGAGGCCCAAACTGCGCGCCTCGGCATCGAAAGCCCGGATTTCTTCGGTGGCGTAGCTGGCCGTAGCCAAGTGGCGGCGGTGTTGCAAGCACGCCCGCGCCACCAGCGGATGAAACAGCGCCGGCAGCATCGAAACAACAATGTCGTGCTCGGCTACCAGTTGGCTAAGCTTTTCTTGCTCGCTGATTTCGAACGCCACAGCCTTGCCATGCTCGGCGTAGGGCTGCAACAGCGCCTGCAGCGGCGCGGGGTTTACATCGGCAATGGTAAGAAGCCAGTTGTGCTGGGTGGCTTGGCGGAGCAGGTACTGAATAAGCGCCGAGGCCGAGCGGCCGGCCCCGAGCAACAGAATTCGCGTCGTCATGAGCATGCGGGTGGGTGGATGGGTGGTGAGCAAGCAGCCGCGGCAGCCATGTGGCTATGAATCATCGGGAATTACCAACCCGAGCAACAGCCTATGCGCAACCAGCAACTGATTTCCGCTGAAATGTACTATTTTCGTCCCCCGTGGCCCAACGGGGCCGCCGTCAGGTGGCCGATTTACACACATTCCCGCCGTTTTTGCGCCTCCCATGGCTCAAACCCTTAACCTGACCATCTCCGCCCAGGTACTCACCGAGGCCGAACTCTCCCCCGAAGAAGCCACTTGCTGGCAGGCCGCCAAAGCCGCTACCGAGCACTCCTACGCCCCCTACTCGCATTTCCACGTAGGCGCGGCGTTGTTGCTCGACGACGACACCATCATCTGGAACACCAACCAGGAAAACGCCGCGTACCCCTCGGGCCTGTGCGCCGAGCGCACGGTGTTGTTTGGCCTGAACGGCCACTCCAAGCAGCAAATTAAGTGCATGGCCGTGGCCGCCCGCCCGCAGCACGGCGCCTTCGTGCCCGTTACCTCGTGCGGCGCCTGCCGCCAGGTGATGATCGAGTTCGAAAACCGCCAGCACGAACCCATTGCCCTGCTCTTGCCCGGCCCCAACGGCACCATCTGGCGCTTCAATCAGTTGGCCGATCTGCTGCCCTTCCAATTTTCGCCCGACGTACTGCCGCCCCGCGCGTAATGGCTGCCGACCCGTTCCTCGCGGCGCAGCAACACAGCTTGGTGGTGCCGCGCACGGCCCGCTATTTTCAATTGGGCAACCTGGCCACGGCCAAGCGCTTATGGGTGGTTTGCCACGGCTACGGGCAGCTAGCCTCGTTTTTCATCCGGCACTTTCGGGTGGTGCTCGAGCAAGCGCCCGATACGGCCGTGGTGGCGCCCGAGGGCCTTTCGCGATTTTACTTGCAGGGCACCAGCGGCCGCGTGGGAGCTACCTGGATGACGCGCGAAGACCGCCTCAGCGAAATCGAGGATTACGCCGCGTACCTCGATTTGCTGCTGCAGCAACTGCTCGGCGCCTGCCCGCCCGCGGTGGAGGTAACGCTCCTAGGCTTTTCGCAAGGTGCCTCCACGCTCAGCCGCTGGCTTATGCGCAGCACCTTCGAGCCGGCGCGGTTGGTGCTATGGGCCGGCGCCTTCCCCGAAGACGTGGAATCGGCCGCTGCCCAGGCATTGTTCCGGCGCGTGCCCCAGCTCAGCTACGTGTGCGGCGACGCCGACGAGTACATTACCGAACCCCGGTTGCAGGAGCAGCTGGCGCACCTTGCCCAGCTGGGCGCCAGCCCTAGGTTGCTGCGCTTCGGGAGCGGGCATCAGCTCGATGCCGAGGTGCTGCGGCAACTCGCGCAGGAGCCCGGCCCTAGGTAGCAAAACAGCCCGCTAGTGAGCGGGCTGTTTGTTTATCACCGTAGCGGCTGCCTGCGCACTTGGCAAGATGAGCACCTCGGCAATGTTTACGTGGGGCGGGCGCGTTACCATAAACTGAATGATATCGGCCACGTCGTCGGCGCGCAACGGCTCAAAGCCTTGGTACACGCTGGCGGCGCGGGCTTTGTCGCCCTTAAAACGCACTTCCGAAAACTCCGTCTCCACGGCGCCGGGGTTCACTTCGGCCACCCGAATACCTAGGCCTACCAAATCGATGCGCATGCCTTTGCTAAGCGAGGCCACGGCGGCTTTGGAAGCGCAGTACACGTTGCCGTTGGCGTAGGCCTCGTGCCCGGCAATGGAGCCGATGTTGATAATGAAGCCGCTGCGGCGCTCCTGCATGGCGGGCAACACGGCGCGCGTCACGTTCAGCAAGCCGCGCACGTTGGTGTCTAGCATCAGGTCCCAATCGTGCACGTCGCCTTGCTGAATGGGCGCTAGGCCGTGGGCGTTGCCGGCGTTGTTGATGAGCACCTCTACCGCCCGAAACGCGGCGGGCAGGCTGGCCACGGCGGCGTCTACCTCGTCGCGGTTGCGCACATCAAACGTGAGGATGTGCACCGGCACGGGCGCTACTGCTGCGGCCAGCTCCTCGAGCCGTTCGCGCCGGCGGCCGGTTACCACCAGTTGGTAGCCAACTTTTGCCAGAGCCACGGCGGTGGCCCGGCCAATCCCCGACGAAGCGCCGGTAACCAAAGCAGTTTTCATGGGCGGGTATGAAGCTGAATTGCTGCGCGAGGAGCCGACCCGCCGCTCCGCTGCCGGAGTGCCGAACCGCCGCATCGCGCAGCAATTTACCTAGGCAATTATTCGAAGTTGAGGTACAGCGTAACGGTGCTGCTGCGCACCCGCTGAAAGCTGTTGGTGTACACGTCGTTGCCGGGCTGCAGCACGTTGGGCAAGCCGTGCGAAAAGCGCAGCTCGGGCGCAAACTTGAAGAAGGGGTAAAACAAATCGAGCCCCACGCCATATTCAATGGCGAAATCGGAGTTCCCCAGTTTCAGTTGGCTGCTTACCGGGTCGCGGCGGCGGTTGCCCACGTTAAAGCTCGGCCGCACGCCGCCCACCAAGTACACGCGGGTGTTGCGTCGGCGCTCCGATTTTAGCTTCAGCAGCAAGGGCAAATCGAGCTGCGTGAAGCTGATTTCCTGATCGACGATGGTATCGGCCACGCTGCCGATTTTCTTGAACTCGACTTGCCGCGTCAGAAACGAAACGCCCGGCGTAAAGCGCAAGCTCAGGTAATCCGTCAGGCGCGCATCGCCGATAAAACCCACCGCAAAGCCGGGGCTAAACTTGGCGTTGGCCGCAATGCCCTGCCCGTTTTGCAGGTTGTTGACGTACGTCTGGGAATGCTCGAGGCGGTAGCGGCTGCCGTTCACGGCCACAAAAAAACCCGGATGAAACCAGCGCGAATCGTAGCCGGGCAGGTTGTTTACGGTAACGGTTTTTACCTGCCCGTTTTTGCCGCGGTTGGCTTTGGTGTAGCTGCTTTTCTGACCTAGGGCGGCCGTGGGCAGGGCCAGCAGCAGCAGCGCGCCCAGGCGCAAGGTTACTTGGTGGCGGTGTAAATGGAGCTTATGCCAAACGTGAGCGGTTGCCATTGGGGAGAGTTAAAGCCGACTTGCTTCAGGATGGCCTGAAACGCGGGGCCATCCGGAAAAGCCTGCACCGATTCGGGGAGGTACGAGTACGCGGCGCGGTCTTTGGAAATCAGTTTGCCGAATACCGGCAAAATATGCCGGAAGTAAAAATTGTACGCCTGCTTAAACGGGAAAACGCGGGGTTTCGAAAACTCCAGAATCACCACCTTGCCGCCGGGCTTCAGCACGCGGTGCATTTCGGCCAGGCCCTGCTGTAGATTCTCGAAGTTGCGCACCCCAAACGAGGCCGTTACGGCATCAAACGTGTTGTCGTCGAAGGGCAGGTTTTCGGAGTCGCCAAGCTGCAGCTCCACGCGGTGGCCCAGGCCCCGCTCCCGCACTTTGCGGCGCCCCACCTCGAGCATGCCCTCCGAGATGTCGACGCCGGTGACTTTTACTTCTTCACCTAGGCGCAAGGTTTCAAAAGCGAAGTCGCCGGTGCCGGTGGCAATGTCCAGAATGCGGGCTGGGCGCAGCTGCCGCAGCTCGCCCACGGCTTTGCGGCGCCAGTAAATATCGGTGCCGGCGCTCAGGAAGTGGTTGAGGAAGTCGTACTTGCCCGCGATGCTGTTGAACATCTGGGCCACTTGCGACTTCTTGCCGGTGGGGTCGTCTTTGTAAGGAAGTACGGTCATGGGGTGCGGTACAAACGGCCAAACAGGCCGCAAATTGCCCAATAACAACGGGCCGACGCGCATAATGTTAAAAAAAACGGGCCGGGCTGCTGGCCCGACCCGTTTTTGGCGTTAGCACCTAGGGTACTACTCTACTTTGGTTTTCACCTTGGTTTTGTCGCCGGCCTCGTCTTTGGCTTTCGAGTCCAGTTCGCCTTCCTTGGTTACCGTCTTGGTTTTTTCGCCCGACTCGGTTTCGGTTTTCACCTTCACTTTGTCGCTGTCTTCGTCAACCTTGGTTTTCACCTTGGTGCCGTCGGCGGTTTTTACTTTGGTTTTGCCGGGCTGCAACGGAGCCGTGGTGCGGGTTGCCGAACCGGTGCCGGTACCCGTAGCCGAGGTGTTGCCGGTGCCCGTGCCAGCACCCGCGCCGTTGCCGGCGCCGGTAGCAGCACCCGGGTTGGCGCTCTTGTTCAAGTCAGCCATGGTCTGGCCTTCCTTCAGAATCACGCGGAATTCCACGCGGCGGTTCAGCTGCATGTTCTCGGGCGAATCGTTCGGGGCCGACGGGCGACGCTCGCCGTAGCTTACCGTTACCATGCGCGTTTCGGCAACGCCATTCTTTTTCAGGTAGTTGTACGCCGAGTTCGAGCGATTCTGGCCCAGCACCATGTTGTACTCGTCGGTGTTGCGCGAGTCGCAGTGGCCCTCAATCGAGATGTTTACGCCGGGGTTGGCTTTCAGAATACCAGCAATGTTGTTCAGCTCACGCACCGACTCGGGGCGCAGGTTGTACTTGTCGGTATCGAAGTAAATCTTCTTAAACGCGAACATCGAAGCACTCGTGGTGTCGGTGTACGGCACGTAGAAGTTCTTCACAATCGACGACGTGTCGTTGGTGATTACCGGTACGGCAAACTCCTCCGTCGTGATGTTCTGGCCATCTTTCGACACGGCCACTTGGTAGGTACGGCCCGAAAGCACGTTTACCGAGTAGTCGCCGGTTTCGGGCTTGGTTACGTCGCGGAAGCTGATAGCCGTTTTGTCGGCCTGCGTACCGCTGAACACCAGCTCCACACCCGGAATCACCGTAGCGCTGTCGCGGGCCGAGAATACCTTGCCGCGAATCGTTACGTTTTTGATGTAGTTGATGGTGTAGATGTCCTTTTCGCCGTAGCCACCAATGCGGTACGACGAGAGGTAGGCATACGAACCATCCGGCGACAAGCGGTAGTACGTGTCGTCGTCGGGGGTGTTGATGGGGTAACCCATGTTCTCGGGGCGGCCCCACTTGTTGGCTACCGAGTCGTAGTCCGACTTAAAAATGTCGTAGCCACCCATGGTGTTGTACCCACGCGACGAGAAGTACAGCGTTTTGCCGTCGCGGCTCAGGTACGGGCTGTCGTCGTCGTACTTCGAGTTCACACCTACTACGGGCTTGGCATCGCCCCAGTCGCCGCCGGGTTGGCGGGTGGCGTAGTAAATGTCGAGGGTGTTGTCCTCGGAGTACTTGCTGGTCGAGAAGTAAATCGTTAGGCCATCCGGGGTAATGTAAGCATCCGATTCAAATCCTTTCGAGTTCACGTTGCCGTTCAGCTTCTTCGGAGCCGTCCAGTCGCCGCCGGTGCGCTCCGTATAGAAGATGTCGCCGTTTTCGTCCTGGCGGTACATCAGCATCTTCGTGTCGTTGTCGAAGATCTGAATCGAGGCATCGTGGCCTTTGCCGTTGAGCGCGCCCGAGAGCGAACGGGGCTTTTCCCACTCGTCCTCGCCGAGGCGCTTGGCTTCAAAAATGTCCTCGTAGTACTCGCCGTCGGCGGCAATGTTGCCTTTGCCCTTCTTGGCGTCGTCGCCCGAGGCATTGGCGCCGGTTACATTCTCCGAGCGCGAGGTAAAGAGCAACAGTTTGTCGTCCGACGAGATAACCGGGCTGTGCTCCGAAAATGCCGTGTTGATCGACGGCCCTAGGTTCTTCACGAAGATATCCTTGGGGCTGTTGAACTGAACCTTTGCGTTTTTGGAGTGCTGAATCAGCAGGCCCAATTCAGTCTTGCGCGTGTCCTTCTTCTTCAGCGTGGCATTGTATGCCTGGAAGTGGGCAATGGCTTCGTCGAAGTTGTAGTTCAGGTGGTCGACGCGACCGAGCCAGTATTCTACGTCCTTCGATACGTTCTTCTTAATGCGCTGCGACTTGTAGATGTAGTCGCTGGCTTTCTCCTTGTCGAACGACATGTAAGAGATACCGGCGCGGAACAGAGCTTGGGCGTTGTTAGGCTCTTTGGCCAGCACCTGCTCGTAAAAAGGAATGGCAGCCCGGTAGTTCTCCTGATCGAAGAATCGGTTAGCCGTTTTTAAGGTCTTTCGTGTGCTTTGGGCCATCGAAGGCTGAGCCACGGCGGCGGCCAGAGCCATTGCGCAAGAGGCCTGTAGTAACCTTCTGACGAAGTTGTCCATTGGAAGGGGAGTTTGGAATAAGGAGTTGCAGAGAAGGGAGGAGCGGTTGCTGAACCGGATGCCTTTTTTTAGCACCTAGGGTGGCAAAAGCGTCCCTGTATACTTAAAACCCGGTTTAAGGTTAGTCAGCTGCGTGGGAATTTCAGAAAACACACCGCTTCAAAAACGAAGCCATGTATTGCTAATCTTGCATATAAGCCTATAAAAAGTGAGCAAACTGCGGGCAAAGATAGAATTTATATAACACGACCTTGGCCGTATCCAATTTGCTTGGCCTGGCTATCCGCAGACTTCAATCATTTTGCCGGATGCAAAAAGCCGAAATTTTCTAGTCTAGCCCGCACAAATATATAGGTAGGTTAATAACTGCAATGATGAAAGACTAAAAATTTAATTTCAACTCAGAAAAAATAGGACTTTCTGAGCGCTAACTCCGGATGCCTTACTTTTGCCGAAGCTTAATTTCTCAATTACCCTGCCCCCACATATGGTTATTCGCGATGCCCGCTTTGTGATGAGCAATACCCGCGTGGACTTATGCCCCAGCGGCACACTGCCCGAATACGCATTCATTGGCCGTTCCAACGTGGGCAAATCGTCGTTAATAAATATGCTGACCGGGCGAAATGCGCTGGCGAAAACTTCCTCGCTTCCCGGAAAAACCCAGCTAATCAACCATTTCCTAATCAACGACGAATGGTATTTGGTGGATTTGCCGGGCTACGGATACGCCCGCGTAAGCAAAGAATCGCGTGAGAAATGGGGAAAAATGATTCGGGCTTACCTGTCGAAGCGCGAAAACCTCAGCTGCTTATTTGTGCTGATTGATTCGCGCCTGCCGCCGCAAGCCGTCGACCTAGAATTCATAAACATGGTGGGCGAAATGGGCGTACCGTTTGCGCTGGTTTTCACCAAGGCCGATAAACAGTCGGGTAGCCGCACGCGCCAAAACGTGGAGGTGTTTTTGGAAAAAATGCGCGAGAGTTGGGAAGAGCTACCCGCGTGGTTTATCAGCTCAGCGGTAGCAAAGGAGGGCCGCGACGCACTGCTTGGTTTTATCGACGACGTGAACCGACAGGTACGGGAAGCGGCCGGGAATGCGTAGATTGGCCCTGTAATTGCCGGGCCTAAGCCGCCATTTTTTCGTCATTCTTCCCTCCTTTTTTATTTCTTCTTCATCCCATGAAAAAGCACACCTTCACGCTGGCCCTGGCCCTGCTGGCGCTAGCGGCCACGCCAGCCCTGGCGCAGCAGAATGTGAAAGTGAAACCCGCTACCGAAGCCGGCGCCCAAGCAGCTCCGGCAGCGGCCCACGCTAAATCGGGCGCCATTCCGGTGGCCGATTACTACGAGGGCGGCCAAGAGGCTATGTACGACTTTATCTACAAGGAGCTTAAGTACCCGCTGATGGCGCGGCGCAACCGCATTCAGGGTACGTGCATCGTGAGTTTCACCCTGAACCCCGACGGCAGCATGAGCGGCGTAAAGCTGGTTAAGCAAATCGGCGGCGGCTGCGGCGAAGAGGCCCTGCGCGTAGTAAAGCTGCTTAAGTTTAAGAAGCCCGAATACCCCATCCTGACGAGTTTGCCCATTGCCTTTAAGCTAGGCGCGGCCGGCAACAACGTAGCCGAGTAGTTGCTCCTACCCAAGCACATCTTCTAACCTTTTTCCGTTTCTATGCCCTACGACTTGAGGGAAATTGCTGCTATCAGCGGCATGAGCGGCTTGTACCGCCTGGTGCGCCCCGCCAACAACGGCGTGCTGGTTGAAACCCTGGATGCCCAGGCCCGCCGCTCGGTAGCTTCGGCCCGCAACAAAGTATCGTTGCTGCACGAAATCTCTATCTACACCGAAGACCCGGACCGCACGGTGCCGCTGACGGAGGTGTTCGAGCGGATTTACCAGAAGCACGGCCAGGAACTGCCCGTAACAAGCAAATCCGACGAGGCGGCCCTCTCCGGCTTTATGGCCGAAGTACTGCCCGACTACGACCGGCAGCGCGTATACCTTTCGGATATTCGTAAGCTCATCACCTGGTACGGGGCCGTAAGCAGCCGCCTGCCCTACCAGTCGGCCGAGGCCGCAGCCGGCGACGAAGCCGCCGCCCGCGCCGAAGAAACGGACGCCACCACCGACACGCTGAGCACAGCCGGCGCCATACCGGCCCAGAACGCCGATAGCGCCGACGAGGCCACCGGCTCGCCCGAGGCGGCCGACGACAAAGCCAAGCGCGCGCGCAAATAGCCCTTTACGCGTTGCCAATTAAAAAAGCCCGCGGCATTGCTGCCGCGGGCTTTTTTTGCTTTAGTCACCTAGGGCTTAGGCCTCCTGAGCTGCCGAAACGGCTTGGCGCTCTTTGGCCAAAAACTCCTCGGCTTTGTTTACCAACTCGGTCGAGCCGATGTAGAGCGGGCAACGCTCGTGCAGCGAGGTAGGCTCAATTTCCATCAGGCGTTTGGTGCCGTTGCTGGCCTTGCCGCCTGCTTGCTCCACAATAAAGGCCAGCGCGTTGCCTTCGTACATGAGGCGCAGCTTGCCATTGGGGGCTTTGGCCGTGGCCGGGTAAATGTAAATACCGCCCTTGAGGAGGTTGCGGTGGAAATCGGCCACCAACGAGCCGATGTAGCGAGCCGAGAAATTCTGGTCTTTGCAGTACTGCACAAAATCGCTCACGCCCGGCGAGAATGAATTGGCCGAGCCCTCGTTGATGGAGTACAGGCTGCCGGTTTTAGGCGTGGTGATGTTGGGGTGCGACAGGAAAAACTCACCTAGGGAAGCCTCGTAGGTGAAGCCGTTGACGCCGGCGCCCGTGGTGTACACGAGCATGGTGCTCGAGCCGTAAATTACGTAGCCCGCTGCCACCTGGTGAATGCCTTTCTGCAAGCAATCGGCCAGCGTGCCCTCCTGCCCGATGCCCGACTGGCGACGGTAGATCGAGAAGATGGTACCGATGGACACGTTAACGTCAATGTTCGAGGAGCCGTCGAGCGGGTCGATGGCCACCACGTACTTGCCCTGATTGTTGCCGGTCTGGATCATGTCCTCATCCTCCTCGGAAATAACCGTGCACACCTCGCCGCCGTTGCGCAGTGCCCGGATGAAGCGGATGTTGGCAATCACGTCGAGCTTCTGCTGCTCCTCGCCCTGCACGTTTTGCTGGCCGTAGGCACCAGCCACATCAATGAGGCCCGAGCGGTTGATTTCGCGGTTTACGATTTTGGCCGCCAGCGCAATGTCGCGCAGCAGCTGCGACAACTCACCGGTTGCGTACGGGAAGTCCTCCTGCTTGCGCATAATAAAGCGGTCGAGGGTAGTGCCGACGGGTAGCGCAAGACGATCAGGGTTGTGTTCCATAGAAGCGAGAAAGAAAACGGGGGCGGGATGTAGTAAGCTAGGCAAAACTAAGGGATTTCGGCCTTAGTTAGCGGCTGCTTTCTACTTTTGACGCATGCATCTGTCGCATTCGCTTCGCGTTTACAAGTTCGGTGGAGCCTCCGTGAAGGACGCCACCGCCATTCGCAACCTGCACGCCATTTTGCAGCATCGCCCGGCCGGTCAGCCGTTGCTGGTGGTGGTATCGGCCATGGGCAAAACCACCAATGCGCTCGAGCACATTTACCACCTGGCCCACACCGGCGCCGATTACACGCTGCCCCTGCAGGAGCTGCACCAATTTCACCTAGGCGTGGCCGAGGGCCTGCTGCCCGACGCCCCGCGCGACGAGCACGGCCGCTTGGTGTGCGGCGCGGGCGCGGGCTCGTTGCATTGCCTGCTGCAGGAACTCGGCGACAAGCTGGCTACCCTCAGCAAAGGCGAGTACGACCGGCAGTACGACCAAGTGGTAAGCTACGGCGAGCTGCTGGCCACCTGCATTGTGGCGGCTGCGGTGGGCGCCAAATGGCTTGATGTGCGCCCCCTTATCCGCACCGACCACTCGTGGCGCGAGGCCCGCGTGGATTGGCCCACCACCGAGCGCAACGTGCGCGAGCAGGTGCAGCCCTTGCTGCAGCAGGGCGTGGTGCTGACGCAGGGCTTTTTGGGCGGCACGGCCAGCGGCCAAACCACCACCTTAGGGCGCGAAGGCTCCGACTACACGGCCGCCATTTTGGCTTATTGCCTAGGTGCCGAATCGGTTACGATTTGGAAAGACGTGGCCGGTTTGCTCAACGCCGACCCCAAAATCTTTCCGAACACGGTGCGCTACCCCGAAATCAGCTACCAGGAAACCATTGAAATGGCGTACTACGGTGCGTCGGTAATTCACCCGAAAACGATTAAGCCGCTGGCCGTACGGCGCATTCCGCTGTACGTCAAGTCGTTCGTCGACCCTGAGGCCGAGGGCACCAAAATTTACGACTGCAAGCACGGCACGCTGGCGCCGGCGCTTATCCTGAAAACCAACCAGTGCCTGATTTCCTTCGAGTCGAAGGACCTCACTTTTATTTCGGAGGAAAACCTGGAGGTGATTTTTGGGGCACTGGCGCAGGTGCGGCTGAAAATCAACCTGATGCAAAACTCGGCCATTTCGTTTTCGGTGTGCACCGACTGGCACGAGTACCGGCTGCGCAAACTACTTGAGCACCTGCGCGAGCATTTCAGCATTTACTACAACACCGGGCTGGAGCTTTACACCATCAAAAACTACACGCCCGAAGCCATAACCCAACTCACCGACGGGCGCCAACTGCTGCTCGAGCAACGCACCCGCCAAACTTTTCAATTCGTGTCGCGGGCGGCTACGCCGTCGGCCTAGGTCCAAACAACACTGCCTCTACCCCACCAACGCCCCATGGAATTTATCAAAGTAACGCCGCAGGCGCGGCCGCAGGTTGCCCTCATTGAGCTGAATCGCCCCAAAGAGCTGAACGCCCTTAACCTGCAGCTAATGCAAGAGGTGGCCGCCGCCCTAAAAGCCCTCGACGACAACGACGAGGTGCGCGTGATTGTGCTCACGGGCTCGGAGCGCGCCTTTGCGGCCGGCGCCGATATCAAGCAAATGGCCAACCGCACCGCCATCGATATGCTGATTGTGGATCAGTTTACGGTGTGGGACCAGATTCGCAAAACTAAAAAGCCGCTGATTGCGGCCGTATCGGGCTTTGCCCTAGGTGGCGGCTGCGAGCTGGCCATGACGTGCGACATGATTGTGGCCTCGGAAACGGCGCAATTCGGCCAGCCCGAGATTAAAATTGGCGTGATGCCCGGCGCCGGCGGCACGCAGCGCCTCACCCGCGCCGTGGGCAAAGTACGGGCCATGGAAATGGTGCTTACCGGCCAACCCATCCGGGCCGACGAAGCCCTGCGCGCGGGCCTCGTAAACCGCGTGGTGCCGGTGGGCCAATACCTCGAAGAGGCTTTCCGCCTGGCGGCCAGCATCGCCGAAATGTCGCCGGTAGCGGCGCGCCTGGCCAAGGAATCGGTGAACCGCGCCTTTGAGACGCACCTTGACGAGGGCTTGCATTTCGAGCGCAAAAACTTCTACCTCACCTTCGCCTCCGAAGACCAAAAAGAAGGCATGGCAGCCTTCGTGGAAAAGCGCAAACCCGATTTTAAGGGACGCTAGCCGGTAGGTAGCTGCTCGTGGATGCGCTGCTAGCCGCGGCGGTGGGTACCCGAACGGGCCAGCTCCAACGCCGTTGCAACGCGTCATTCGCTACCCGTAGGCATCTTCCGACACGATTTACCGCAATCAGTTTTAAACCTTTTTGCTTGGCTTACGCTTATAGGGCTACTTTTGCACCGGAGAATGATTCCTATCTGTGAGCCCCGCTGACCTGATGCCTGCCCCCGACCGCGACCAACTGCAACAGCGCCTTGCTGCGGCTGGGCTGCGCGCTACGCAGCAGCGCATTGCCATTTTGGAGGCTCTGGTGGTGCTGCCCGGCCACCCCACGGCCGAGCAGGTTTTCCGGAGCGTGCGCCCGGCCAACCCCACGGTTTCGTTGGGCACGGTTTACAAAGCCCTCGACTCGTTTGTGGCAGCCGGGCTACTGAAGCGCGTGGCCGATGCCGACGGCACCCGCCGCCGCTACGACACCGACTGCTCGAACCACCATCACTTGTTTTGCCAGCAAACGCAGGAAATCATCGACTACTGCGACCCTCAGCTGGACCGGTTGCTGCAGGAGTTCTTTGCCGCCCGCGGCTTCGACAACTTCCAGCCGCAGTCATTTTCGCTGCACATCAGTGGCAGCAAGCTCGACACCCGCAAGGATGTGAAGCCCCGCTGACCTAGGGCCTCCGGGCCTGGGCAGCACTTGTACCAAATACATAACAACCCACTTACCCACTAACCCATTTTAAAATGGCAGTTCTCGTAGGCAAACGTGCCCCCTCGTTCAAGGCAATGGCAGTCGTAAACGGCGAAGACTTCGAAGAGGACTTCAGCCTGGACCGTTACTTGGGCAAGAAGCACGTTCTTTTTTACTTCTACCCCGCTGACTTCACGTTCGTTTGCCCCACCGAAATCATTGCGTTTCAGGAGAAGCTGGCCGAATTTGAGGCCAAAGGCGTAGCCGTGGTGGGTTGCTCCACCGACTCGCACTTCTCGCACTTTGCTTGGCTGCAAACCCCGCGCGAAAACGGCGGCATTGCCGGCGTAACCTACCCGCTCGTGGCCGACGCCACCAAAACCATTGCGGCCAACTACGACGTGCTGGGCGGCCACTACGACTACAACGACGCCGGCGAAATGACCTTCGTTGGCTCGCCGGTGGCTTACCGCGGCCTGTTCCTGATCGACCGCGACGGCATCGTGCGCCACCAGCTGGTAAACGACGGTCCGCTGGGCCGCTCCATCGACGAAGCCATGCGCTTGGTGGATGCGCTGCAGTACTTCGAGAAAAACGGCGAAGTATGCCCCGCCAACTGGGAGGAAGGCAAGGAAGCCATGTCGGCTACCCGCGAAGGCGTAGCCAACTACCTGGCCAAGCAAGAGGCTACCCGCTAATTGCCCCTGACTTGATATGATTGGTCAACCGCCCCGGCCCCGTGCCGGGGCGGTTTTCTTTTGCCCTAGGTGTTCGGCGGCTGGCCTATTTGCGTGCACCTAGGTGCAGCCTAGCTAACTTTGCAGCCCGCGCCCCGGCAGCCTCTACCTACAAGGCGGGGCTCCGGCCGCTCTCTGTTGCGCTTCTGCCCTATTCGTTTTGGTTTTTCTGTACTCGCTTGCCATCCGCCTCTACGGCCTGCTGCTGCCCTTAGTAGCGCCATTCGTTCCGAAGGCAAAGCAATGGGTGGCGGGCCGCCACAATTGGCAAGCCCGGGTAACGGCCGACATGAGCGCCGACAACGCCCCGCGCCTGTGGGTGCATTGCGCTTCCCTAGGTGAGTTCGAGCAAGGCCGGCCGCTGATGGAAGCCATGCGCCAGCAGTACCCGCAGCACAAAATTGTGCTCACGTTCTTCTCGCCTTCGGGCTACGAGGTGCGCAAGCAGTGGCCGGGTGCCGATTACATTTACTACCTGCCGCTTGATACCTCCACCAATGCCCGTGCTTTTGTAACAGCCGTGCGCCCGCAGCTGGCCGTGTTCGTAAAGTACGAGTTCTGGTACCACCACTTAGCCGCACTCAAGCGCCAGGGCGTGCCCACGGTGTGCGTGTCGGCTATTTTTCGGTCCGAACAAGTGTTTTTTAAACCCTGGGGCAGCTTTTTCCGAAGCGTGCTGCGGCAACTGACGCACATTTTCACGCAAGACGAAGCCTCCGCCGAGCTGCTGCGCGGCATCGGCTTCACGCAGGTAAGTGTAGCCGGCGATACGCGCTTCGATACGGTAGTGGCTACGGCCGCCGCGCCGCCGCGCGAGCTGCCCTTGGTCGCCGCTTTTGCGGCCGATGGCGCCCCCGTGCTGGTTGCCGGCAGCGTGTGGCCGCCCGATGTACAAGTGCTGGCGCCGGCGCTGTGCCGGTGGTCGGGCACGCTGCGTGCGGTAGTGGCCCCGCACGAAATCAACGAGGCACATTTGCAGCAGGTAGAAGCAATTTTACCCGGTCAGGTGGTGCGGTACTCGCAGGCCACGCCCGCTACCGTGGCGCAGGCGCGCGTGCTGCTCATCGACAACATTGGGCTGCTGCGCGAGCTGTACCGGACCGGCTCGGTGGCCTACATTGGCGGAGCATTCGGCAAAGGGCTGCACAACACCCTGGAGGCCGCGGCGTTTGGCTTGCCGTTGCTGTTTGGCCCTAGGTATCAGAAGTTCAAAGAAGCCCGCGACCTGGTAGCCCTAGGTGCCGCCGCTACCCTCACAACGGCGGAGGAAACCGAACAACAACTCGCGCTGCTGCTCAACAATGCCGCCTACCGCACCGAACTCGGCCAGCGGGCCCGCGCGTATGTACACGAGTCGTCGGGGGCTACGGCCCGCATTATGCAGGCGGCGGGTCAGTGGATGAGCGAATGAAGGGATGAGTAGGTGAGTACATACAAGTCCGAGCCAATCCACTCATTCGTCCCTCCCCAAACCACGCATCCACTCATCCACTCATCTACTTATCTCCCATCCCTCCGCTCATGACCGGAACCGTCGTCAAATCCACTGGCTCGTGGTACGTGGTGCGCGACCACGCCACGCTGAACCTGCACCGCTGCCGCCTGCGCGGGCGCTTCAAGCACAAGGGCCTGAAGGTGAGCAACCCCCTGGCCGTGGGCGATGTAGTGGAGTTTGAGACGGATGAAACCGGCGACGCGGGCACGGGCGTAATCGACCACATCGAGCCGCGCCGCAACTACATCATCCGGCGCTCGGTGCATAAATCGGAGCACTCGCACATCGTGGCCGCCAACCTCGATCAGGCCATGCTGGTGGTTACGCTGGCCTCGCCGGCAACTTCCTTCGGGTTTATCGACCGGTTTCTGGTAACGGCCGAGGCTTACAGTATTCCGGCCACGCTGGTGTTCAACAAGGTGGATATTTACGACGAGGAGCTGCTCGACTACCTAGGGCAAGTGCAGAAGATGTACGAGCGCACCGGCTACCCCACCCTGCGCAGCTCGGCCCACACGGGCGAGGGCGTAGCGGCTATCGATGCGCTGCTCGAGGGCAAAACCACGCTGCTTTCGGGCCACTCCGGCGTGGGCAAAAGCACGCTCATCAATGCCTTGGTGCCCGACCTCGACCTGAAAACCGCCGAAATCAGCGAGTACTCCGACAAAGGCAAGCACACCACCACTTTTGCCGAAATGCTAGAGGTGCGCCCCGGCACCTACCTCATTGATACGCCCGGCATAAAGGAGCTGGGCCTGGTGGATATGAAGCAGGGAGAGCTGGCGCACTATTTCCCCGAGATGCGCGAGCGGCTAAACCAGTGCCGCTACCACAATTGTCGGCATTTGGAGGAGCCGGGCTGCGCCGTGCGCGAAGCCGTGGAGAAGGGCAAAATTGCCTTTCCGCGCTACGACAGCTACCTAAGCATGATGGCCGACGAGGACAACCGCCACTAAACCACTGGCTGCTCACAACTTAAGTGGGCTTGGGCGCGAATACGGAAGCGGCACCTCCCACGCCGCCAACCCGCGCCCCCATGAAGGAAAACCTTGCTTTCGTTGGCCTAGGTCATATGGGCCAAGCCATGGCCACCAACCTGTTGCTGGCCGGCTATCCGCTTACCCTCTACAACCGCACCCCCGGCCGGGCAGCCAACCTCGAAGAGCGCGGCGCCCGCATGGCCGACTCGCCGGCCGATGCCGTGCGCAATGCGCAGGTAGTGTTTACCATGCTCACCGACGACGAAGCACTGGAAGAGCTGACCACCGGGCCCGACGGCATTCTAGAGGGCCTGCAAGCGGGTGCCATTCATGTATCGTGCAGCACAGTGGCGCCTGGTACCAACGCCCGGCTGGCCCAGGCCCATGAGGAAAAAGGCTCGCAGCTGGTGGCAGCGCCGGTGTTCGGCAAACCCATTGTGGCGGCCACCGGCCAGCTGTGGGTGTGCCTATCGGGCCCGGCCGAGGCCAAAGCGCGCATTGCCCCCTTGCTGCTGCCGCTCAGCCAGGGCACCTTCGACCTAGGCGACGAGGTGGGCGCGGCCAACGTGGTGAAGCTATGCGGCAATTTTATGCTGGGCGCCGCCATCGAGGCCATGGCCGAAGCGTTTACGCTGGCCGAAAAGTGCGGCGTAAGCCGCGAGCAGGTGTACGAAATCATGACTACCTCGCTGTTCGACAGCCCGGCCTACCGCAGCTACGGCCGCATGATTGCCGACGAAGACTACAAGCCAGCCGGTGCAGCGCCTTTTTTGCTGCAGAAAGATTTGCGCCTGACCCTGGCCGAAGCGCGCGAGCACAAAGTGCCCATGCCCGTGGCCAACATCGTGCTCGACCACCTCACGGCCACCGTGGCCCGCCACACCTCCGCCGACGAAGACTGGACCTCGTTTGCGCGCCGCGTTTCGGAAAGTGCCGGGCTTATTCGCTAAGCCCTAGGTGCCCGGCTACGGCCAGGCACCTAGGGCTTGATTTGGACTAATACGCCTGATGGCAGCCTACTCTTGCGGCGGCAGCAACACTTTATCGATCAAGTGGATTACGCCGTTGCTCGACACCACATCGGGCGTGCTTACACTGGCCCCGTTGACGGTGATTTTGCCGCCTTGCACGCCAATTTTAATTTTCTGACCATTCATGGTGGTGAGTTCCTGCCCGTCGCGCAAGTCCATAGCCAACAAGCGGCTCTGGATGACGTGGTACTTCACCAGCCCGGTCAGGTTTTCTTTGCTCTCAGGTTTCAGCAACCCGGCCATGGCACCAAAGGGCAACTTGTTGAAGGCCGCGTTGGTGGGCGCAAACACCGTGTAAGGGCCTTCGCCGCCTAGGTTGCTGGCCAGGTCAGTTTGCTTGGCAGCCTGCAGCAGTTGGCTGAGGTCGGGCGCGGCGGCCACGTTTTGGGCAATGGTTTTGTCGGGGGTGAGCGAGGCATTGCCCACCATTACTCCGGTGGTTTTGCCCATGCGCGCCGAGTCGGTGCTGGCGTTCGGGTCGTAGCGCGTGGTGTCGGCGGCCGCGGCTTCTTCGGCGCCGGCCGGGCCAGTGGTTTCGGTGGGGCCCGAGTTGCAGGCGGTAAGCAGTGCCAGCAGGCCGGCCACGGGTAAAAGGCGTTGGTACATGCGGTGAGGTAGCGTTGAGTTTGGCAAAAGTACGTGCCGCCCGCGGGTACGGGTTGCCGGCATCTAGGCCGAATCATTAGCCGCGGGCCGTTGTTTGAAGCCGGCACAAGGTTTTCTGCGAAAAGTTACCTTTGCGGCCTTACCATTGGCCTTCGGGCCCGGTTTATCGTAAACGCACCCCATGAAAACAGCCGAAATCCACACCAACAAGGGCGTGATGAAGGTCGAGTTCTTCGAGCAAGACGCCCCCAACACGGTTAAAAACTTCACCGACTTGGCTAAGCAAGGCTACTACGACGGCCTGAAATTTCACCGCGTAATTCCCAACTTCGTAATCCAGGGCGGCTGCCCCAACACCCGCGAGGGCGCCAAGGGCGTACCCGGCACCGGCGGCCCCGGCTACAAAATTGCCTGCGAAACCTCGGGCGGCAACCAGCGCCACGACCGCGGTATTCTGAGCATGGCCCACGCCGGCCGCAACACCGGCGGCTCGCAGTTCTTCATCTGCCACTCGCGCGACAACACCGCCCACCTCGACCGCCAGCACACCGTGTTCGGCAAAGTGGTGGAAGGCCTGGAGGTTATCGACCAGATTAAGGCCAACGACTCGATCGACAAAATCGTGGTGAACGAAGAATAAGCTTCGGAGCACTTAACTGCCCAAAAACGACCGGGGCCGGCTGCACATGCAGCCGGCCCCGTGTTGCAATAGGGTGTTCGGAGACGAGAAGAAGCTATTTTTTGCTGAACCAGCTGCTTTTGTTAGCGCGGTACGCTTTGTAGTAAGGCCGGTGCGTGTACCGCTGGCCTTTCGCTTTGGCCCGCGTGAAGGGCGTATCGGCTGTGGCGGCTGGGGCGCTGCCCAGCAGCGTAACTACCACCAACATAAACGAGGCAAAACGAGCGGCAACAGCAGTGTTCATCAGAAGTGGTGTTTGGGTAGGTGTGCGCAGAAGTGCTTGTTCCGCAGCGGCTTTGCGAGGCGGCAACAGCACAAAGTAACGGCGCCCCCGGGCCGCCCGGCCAGGCATTTGGGCCAACTCGGCGTTTGGCTGTGCCAACATGTGGTTTTGCTTTGTTGGCGAGGTCTTTCCACCCAACACCGCACAAAAAGGCCCGAGGCTGGATGCCTCGGGCTTGTTCATTTCTGCTAGATAGGGCCTAGCGCCGGCGGCGCTTGCGCGAGCCAAAGTCCTCTTCGTCCTCGTCATCGTCATCGGAGCCAAAGCTCGGCATCGTGAACATGGAGGAAAACAGATCTTTAAACTGAGTGCCGGCCGTGAGGCGGTTGCGCGAAATCAGGCTCATCTCGGCCATGCCGTGCAAGGCAAACTCCATCCAGAAATACGGATCGGCCTCAAACAGCTCGGCCGGTACGCTTTGCTTGGCCAGGTCGTGCAGGCCGGGCACGGCCTCGAGAGCAGTGCGGTAATCGGCTTCGGAGGCGTCGTGCAGCACATCCACGGTGTGGGCACCAAACCAATCCTGCACGGGCTTGTACGCGTTGGGCTTGTCTTTCTGCTTTTTCACCTTCTCGGGGTCGGGGAAGTACTGCAGAAACTGCGTGCGCAGGGCTTTGCCCATCAGCTTTTCGGCCACAATGCCGGCTCCCTCCTGCTCGCCTTCGTACACCAGCTCCACCTTGCCGGTAATGGCCGGCACGGCCGCCAGAAAATCGGCTACCCGAATCCGCGTCGTGTCTTCGTTGTTGATGAGGGCGCGGCGCTCGGCAGCCGCTACCACTTGCTCGTAGGCCGAAATGGTGAGGCGCGCCGACACGCCCGATTTGGCATCGACGTACTCCGAGCCGCGGGCCTCGATGGCCACCTGCTCTACCAAATCCAGCACCACCTCGTTGCCGACCACGCGCTCCTGCTGCTCGGGCCGCAGGCGGGCTTCCTGACGGGTAATGCGCTTGCCGATTTCGATGGTTTTGGGGTAGTGCGTGATAATCTGGGCGTCGATGCGGTCCTTGAGCGGCGTTACGATGGAGCCGCGGTTGGTGTAGTCTTCGGGGTTGGCCGTGAAAACGAACTGAATATCGAGCGGCAACCGCACTTTGAAGCCCCGAATCTGGATGTCGCCTTCCTGCAAAATGTTGAACAGCGCCACCTGAATGCGGGCCTGCAAATCGGGCAGCTCGTTGATAACAAATATGCCGCGGTGGGCCCTGGGTATCAGACCGAAGTGAATCACGCGCTCATCCGAATAGGGCAGCTTGAGGGTAGCGGCTTTAATCGGGTCGGCGTCGCCGATGAGGTCGGCTACCGACACGTCGGGCGTAGCTAGCTTTTCGGTGTAACGCTCGGCGCGGTGCACCCAGGCAATGGGCGTGTCGTCGCCGCACTCGGCTACCAGGTCGCGGGCGTGGCGCGAAAGCGGCTGCAGCGGGTCGTCGTTCAGCTCCGAGCCTTCTACCACCGGCATGTACTCGTCGAGCAGCTCTACCAGTTGGCGGGCAATGCGGGTTTTTGCCTGGCCGCGCAGGCCCAACAGGTTGATGTGGTGCAGGCTCAGGATGGCGCGCTGCAAGTCGGGAATAACCGTTTCCTCGTAGCCGTGGATGCCGGGGAAAGCGTTTTCGCGCCGGCGGAGTTTCTGGATGAGATTATCGCGCAATTCCTCGCGCACGGAGCGCGACCGATACCCCGCGGCTTTAAGCTGACCGAGGGTGCTGATTTGTTCGTGGTTCATCAGGTAGTGCGGAATGGGTGGGCACATGCCCCCGGGCTCTTAACCGCGAGGTGCGCACCTAGGTTCGAACCTAGGTGCGCAGTTTACGCAAACGACAGATGGGCGGGCAAAGGGGCGCGGTGCCGCCAGCCCTTTGGCGGCTTGTTACCTAGGGCCGAGCAAGGGCCGCCCTAGGTAAGCCGCCATTCAGAGCGAAGCGGCCTATATCAGAACGCCCTACGCTGCTTAATGTAAGCTCAACGCATTTACATTCAGATACTTGCTCAAACATCACATGATTATGCTAGTGCATTGAGTGCAAGACAAAATTACTTTTGTCACACTCTCTCAACAGCACTGCAATCATGAAAAAAG
This sequence comes from Hymenobacter oligotrophus, assembly GCF_003574965.1. Taxonomy (NCBI): domain Bacteria; kingdom Pseudomonadati; phylum Bacteroidota; class Cytophagia; order Cytophagales; family Hymenobacteraceae; genus Hymenobacter; species Hymenobacter oligotrophus. The sequence goes on from NZ_CP032317.1 coordinate 1,334,188, forward strand.
TCCTCAAATTCATCGGCCTAGGCCTGGCAGCGGTATTCTTCGTGGCCATATGTGCCGCTGCCTACGTGCAGGTGCGCGGTATTCCGAGCTACGATAAGCCCCAAGTGGCCGCCCAACACATTGCCGTTACGCCGGTGCGCCTGGCGCAGGGCCAGAAAATCGTAAGCGCCATGTGCGCCGACTGCCACCTCGACCGCAGCACCGGTGCGTTGTCGGGCAAGCTGATGAACGACTTGCCGCCCGAATTCGGCCGCTTGTACTCGGCCAACATCACCCAAGACAAAGCCAACGGCATCGGCACCTGGACCGACGAAGAAATTGTGGGCCTGCTGCGCACCGGTATTGGCCGCGACGGGCGCTTCCGCATCGTAATGCCCAATTTCGTGCACATGTCCGACGAGGACGTGGCCAGCGTGGTGGCTTTTTTGCGCTCAAATGACCGCTTGGTAGCCGCCAACGCCACGCCCACCCACGCGCAGGAGCCGTCCTTCCTGGCCAAGACACTGGTACACACCGTGATGAAACCCACGCCCATGCCCACCAGTGCGGTGGTGGCCCCACCCGCTACCGATGCCGTGGCCTACGGCCGTTACCTCGTACTGGGGCGCTACAAGTGCTACGACTGCCACAGCAAGGACTTCAAGACCAACAACGCCCTCGAGCCCGAAAAGTCGGAAGGCTACCTAGGCGGCGGCACGCACATGCTGACGCCCGAGGGCACCGACATCGTGACGCGCAACATCACCGCCGACCCCGAAACCGGCATCGGCGACTGGACGGAGGCGCAGTTTGTGGAAGCCGTGCGCTTTGGCCAATCGCCCAACGGGCCCCTCAAGCTGCCCATGCCCAAATTTACGCTCATGGATGAGACGGAGGCCAAGGCCATTTATGCCTACCTCCGCACCCTTCCTGTAATCAAAAACGCCACGCCCGAAGACGGCGGCGGTGCCGTGGCTGCGCGTTAGGGAAAACCCATGCCCGGCAAAAAAACGGCCGCCCTGTTGGGCGGCCGTTTTGCGTTGGTGGCCCTAGGTACACCAAGCACATTGAGTTCAACTATTTAACAGGCAGGCTGTTGGTCAAAGCCTGCTCCAATGCCTCGATAATATTCTCCCCGGACGATGGGCGCGGGGCAACGCTTTTCCAAATGTGCCCGTCGCGGCCAATAATCCAGTAGCTTGGGTAGCTGCTAACTCCGTAGCGGGCAGCCACGCCGGAACCGCTTGGGTCGAGTAGGTGCACGCTGGTTGGTCCCATAAGCGCGTGACGCGTCAACGCCTTTCGCCAATCCTCGGGGCGCTTATCGACGGAGACGTATAGGAAAATCACGTCTCGGCCGGCAAAATGCCGTTTGAGCTGCGCCGACGCAGGCGCCTCAGCCACGCATGGCGCGCAACTGCTGTACCAAAAATCAAGGTACACCACTTTGCCGCGGAAGTCGTGCAGGGCGACTGGCTTACCGGCGGCATCGAGCAAGCTGAACAACGGGGCCGGGCTGCCCCGTTGCAGGGGTGCCATTGTGAGCCAAGCCCGGCGCACTTGCCGTGCGGCCGCGGAGTCTTGGTTGTGTGCCCAAAAGGCTGGCAGTACTGCCCGCACTGCCGCCCGGCTGGTTTCGGGGAAACGGTACAGTTGGCTACTTAACATGACGCCCATGATTTGGTCGCGCGCCGGAGTATTGCCAAAGTCAGCAGTCGCCTGGGCTTGCAATTGCTCGCCTAGGCCCGCCGCGTTGGCCAACACGCCACCGGGAGGCAGCAACCGCGCACTCGGATACACTTCAAACAGGTCGGCCGTAGCTTGCAGCAGTGCCAGGTTTCCGTGCCGGAGGTTTAGCTCGGCCAACGGCAGCGAAGCCAGGACATCCCAAAAGTTGCGGGGCAGTACCGGTTCTTGGTTGGTGGTTTGCTTTAACCGACTGACGTACCGCAACAGAGAAACGGCGCGCTGAAAGTCGAGCACCAACCGCCGCGACTGCACAAAAGCCGTAGGTAAGCTCGGATAGGCAGCTAGCAAAGCTAATTGTTGCCGGTGCCGGGCCTCAACAAGCATCTGAAACTCGGTTGGGCGTGAGCTACCGTACAGCTTCTCGGGCAAGGAGTCCCAATTGGTATCGAAGCGCCGATGTGCCTGCACCAAGTAGTTGTTGGCCGCGCTACCGCGCCCCGAAAAATGCAAGGTTTGCCAAAAGTGCGGTTTGTTTGCTGTTAGAAAAACCGAGTCGCCGGGGCTGAGAAAGACCGTGATAAAGCCCGCCGGGCCGGCGTACTGCCCGTCGGTGGCTGCCGTAAGCCCATCGAGCACAAGCCTGAACCGGCCGGCCGAGTCTACACGAGTACGAGCTATAGCGCGCCGGCTCAAGGCTTCCGTGCGGTGGTAGATTACCCGGACGGAATCGCCAGCGCGTACGTTGAGCAAGCGCCCGGCCAAGATAGCGCGCGTGGGCGGCGGAACTGAGGCCATAACCGCCGTACCCACTGGCTTGCTGGCAGTACAACCCGCAAGCCATGCGAGCCCAAGGCCTACTACGCAGCGTATCATCATCCGAAGCATAATGTTTTAGGACTTACATAATTCGGCGAAGCAACGAACCTAGGAAGCTAGAATTGCGCAAATCCTTTCTGTACAGGTTCGCCCAGAACTAACGCTTAGCTGCCAAAGACTGCTTGAGCAAGCTTATGGTTTGGGCTCCGTCGGAGGGCCGCGGTGCATCAAGGTGCCGAATGCGCCCGTCGCGCCCGATTATCAAGTACGTCGGAAAACCCTGCACACCGTAGCGGCGGGCTGCTCGTATTCCCTGCGGATCGAGCAAATGGATGGTAGAAGGGCCATCCAGCGCGTGTTGCCGCACGGCGCGGACCCAATCATCCACTACAATGTCGGTGGAGATGTACACGAACACCACATCTTGGCCTGCAAACTTGCGCCGGAGCTCTGCGGCGGGGGCAGCCTCGGCTACGCACGGCTTGCAACCCGCAAACCAGAAGTCGAGGTACACCACCTTGCCCCGCAACTCTTGCATGGCAACGGCTTTACCCATCAAGTCCTGCAAACGAAAGTCGGGCGCCAAGCTGCCTACCCGCAACGCCGTAGCCGTTTGCCAATTGGTCTCCACGCTCCCACCCGCCGCAAGCACGCTGGCCTCGGTGGCCAGCACATAGGCAGGCTGGCCATTGGGCGTAGCAATACTCCAACCTAGGGCACCGAGCAGGAGCAAGACAGTTTTCATTTGCCAAATAAGCAAAAAAGCCGCTGCGAAACATCGTCGCAGCGGCTTTTGGGGCTTCAAGCCGTGGCCCATGCACGCACTACCGTCGCACCAACCTAAAGGCTCTTGCGACGGTTGCGCTTGTAATCTTCGAAAATGAGCCCGCCCAGGCCTTTCAGCGAGCTGTAATACGCTTTGCCTTGGTTAGTCTCGGTGAACTCGCGCACAAACTGCTGCAGGTACGGATCGGAGGCAATCATGAAGGTGGTGATGGGGATTTTGAGGCGGCGGGCGGCGGCGGCCAGGTTCAGGGTTTTGTTAACCACCTTGCGGTCGAGGCCGAAGGAGTTTTTGTAGTAGCCGCCGGGCTCTTTCAGGCAAGTAGGCTTGCCGTCGGTAATCATAAAGATTTGCTTATTAGCCGTTTTGCGCTTGCGCAGCAAATCCATAGCCAGCTCCAGCCCTGCCACGGTGTTGGTGTGGTAGGGCCCCACTTGCAGGTAGGGCAAATCCTTCACCTCAATCTGCCAGGCATCGTTGCCGAACACGATGATGTCGAGAAAGTCCTTGGGGTATTTTTGCTTCACGAGCTCGGCCAGGGCCATGGCCACTTTTTTGGCCGGCGTGATGCGGTCTTCGCCGTACAAAATCATCGAGTGCGAAATGTCGATCATCAGCACCGTGCTCGTTTGCGTTTTGTGCTCGGTGTCGCGTACTTCCAGGTCGCCCTCGGTCAGCAAAAAGTTACCCTCGAGGCCGTGGTTGAGCTGGGCGTTGCGGAGGCTCTCGGTCATCTCGATTTGCTCGATGGTGTCGCCGAACTGGTAGTCGCGCAGGTCGGTAGTTAGCTCGTCGCCCTGGCCGGCGTGCGGGGTGCGGTGGTTGCCCTGGTTGCCGCGCTTCAGCTTGCCGAAAATTTCTTCGAGGGCAGATTTACGAATGAGCTGCTCCGATTTGGCCGTGATTTTAAGCTCGCCGAGTTGCTGCTCGTTTTCGTCGATGTAGCCTTTTTTCTTCAGGTCCTCAATGAAGTCGCCCATGCCGTACTCGTCGTCGGTAAGGCCGTACTGCTTATCGAGCTCGTTGAGCCAGGAAAGCGCCTCCGCCACGTCGCCCGACGTGATGGTAACCAACTGCATAAACAACTTGAATAACGTGTCGAAGCCTTTTTCAGAGGATTCTTCGGGCACAAAATCGCGGAAGCGGAAGCCAACTGCCATAATTCAGAGGAATGTACCGGGAAACAACGGGTAGCCGGAGTTAGTTTTTGGTTGGTGGTTTTTGGTGATTGGTTTAGGCAGATTGGCCGCAGGCGCAACCTTACCCGTTGACACCTGGGTTGTGTTTCCACCAACGTTAGCCAACCATCAACTACGCAAAACCAAAAGCCATTAACCAAAAACCATATATCAAATGAAAGCAATCTGGAACAACACGGTATTGGCCGAAAGCGATGATACCGTGGTAGTTGAAAACAACCACTACTTTCCGGCCGAGTCGCTGAACCGAGAATATTTCGAAGACAGCATCGCCCAAACCACCTGCCCCTGGAAGGGCCGGGCTAGCTACTACTCGGTGCGCGCCAACGGCGAGCTGAACAAGGACGCTGCCTGGTATTACCCCGATCCGAAACCCGCCGCCGAAAATATCCGTAATCGCGTGGCATTCTGGAAGGGCGTGCAAGTGGTTCGGTAGCGGTTTTTGTAACCCGCTGGCGGCACTCGCGTTTGCATATATGGATTTCCATATTTGCTTTGCTTCTTCTTCTCCACTCCTTTTTCAGCGACCCATGAAATTTACCCCTACGGCTTGGTGGCTTGGTGCTGCCGCTCTGCTCCTGACGGCCAGCTGCGACTCTGCGCGCAACGCGACCGACGATGCAACGAGCGACGCCGCCGTTTCAACCTCCGTTGAATCCACCACCCCTGCCGACGTGACGTTTAACCGCGACCTGACGCAGGGCGAATACCGCTTTCAAATCCAGTCAGCTTCTCTCGACAACGGCCAGCAGCTCACCATCCGCACCCGCCGGGGCGATGCGCTGGTTACCGACCCCATTCGGATGAACGTGCAGGGCAGCGTTACGGATGCCATTATGGGCGACCTGAACGGCAACGGCAACCCCGAGCTTTACGTGATTACCAGCGGCTCGGGCACGGGCTCGTTTGGCGGTGTAGAGGCCTACGAGTTTGTGGAGCGCGCCTTCCGGCCGGTGCAGGCGCCGCCCAAGCTGAGCGCCGATTTGGCCGCCGGCTACAGCGGACAGGACAAGTACGAAATCCGGGGCAACCGCCTGGTGCGCACTTTCCCGGTAACCAGCAGCGGCACCACCACCGCGGGCGGCGATGCCAGCAGCACCCGCACCGTGGAGTACACCCTCAACAAAGAGGGCATGCTGATGCCCGTAACCACGCCCGCCGGCACCGACAACAAGCGCTAGCACGCTGCCCCGAGCATATGCAAAAGGCCCGCCTCCCAGGCGGGCCTTTTTTTGCGGCAGCGCCAAGCAAACGGGGCAAGCGCGCAACCCGGCAAGCGGCCAGGCGTTTGTTAAAAGCAATTGTACAGCTACGGCATTCGCCCAACCTTTTGCCTGCCTTATGATTGCACGTATTCCTTGCTTGCGCCCAGCGGCCCTAGGTTGCTTGGCGGCGTTGCTCGGCAGCTGCGACTCGCAGCGCACCGCCACCGAAACCGCCGACCCCAACCCCACGGCTAGCACCGCCGTGCCCGCCCCCAACGAAAGCTTCCGGAAAGAGCTAAGCCGCGGCGACTACGACTTTGCCGTGCACACCGTAGGCAGCGGCTCGCAGCGCCAACTCACGCTGGAGGCCAAGCGCCTGGGCCGCGAGCTGATGGCCACTACCACCCCCATCGAGGGCGTGGTGGCCGATGCCGTGGTAACCAACCTCAACAACGACGATTACCCCGAGCTGCTGGTGTTCATGAACGCGGCCGGCAGCGGCGCCTACGGCAAACTCGTGGGCTACGAATTCTTGAGCCGCGGCCGCCGCAACCTGTCGTTGCCGGCCCTGGAGGGACCGGCCGCCGTTGGCTACCTAGGGCACGATTCGTTTCGGGTGGAGGAGCGCAAAATTATCCGCACGTTTCCGGTGTACTTGCCCACCGACCCCAACAGCTCGCCCTCGGGCGGCACGCGCGTGGTGGAGTACGAACTGCCCAAAAAGGAAGGCCTGATTACCATGTTGGGCCACCGCACCTTGCCCTAGGTGCCAATGCCACAAAACACCGCGCCCCGGCCTGTAGCAGGTCGGGGCGCGGTGTTTATGGCAAGTGGCCCGGAGGTTACTCAATCCACTTGAATTTGTACTCGAGCTTGGGCACCGGCATACGTTCGGATACGCGGCGCAAGCGAGCCGGCAGGGCCATAATGTAGTCGCGGGCTTTTTCGGCCTGGCCGTTGAGGCCAGTAATCTGGTCGATTTTCCAAGTGTTGATCAGCCCTTCCAGGATGTCGGTATAGTCCTGGCTGGTGTACACGCCCAGGCGCTGAGCAGCGTCGGTGAAGTGGCCAAAGGTTTTGCCCATTTCCACACCCAGTTCGCGCATGTAGTGCGCGGGCATCACAATCTTCTTGCGCATCATGTCCTCGAAGGCCAGCATCATTTCCGATGGGTCTACTTCGAAGATTTTCTCCACGAACGTTTGGTACACGCGGGCGTGGCGCACTTCGTCGCCGGCAATCATGCCGCACAGCTTCGAGAGGGCCGAGTCGCCGGCCTTGCGGGCCAGTGTGCCCACGCGGCGGTGCGAGAGGTTGGTAGCGGCCTCCTGGTACGAGGTGTACACGAAAGCGCGGTACGGGTCGTGGGCGGTGCCGAGGTCGAAGCCGTCGGCAATCAGGTACTGGGTGCTGATTTCGAACTCGCGCATGTTCACGCGGCCGCTCAGGTACAGGTAGCGGTTGAGCAGGTCGCCGTGGCGGTTTTCTTCGGCCGTCCAGCCCCGGATCCACTGCGCCCAGCCGTTGTTGGGGTCGCGGTTGAGGTTATCGAGTGAATGAAACCACGCCTCGTAGTTGGGCAACGCTTCTTCGGTGATGGTGTCGCCGACAAGTACGGCCAACAGGTCGTAGCTCAGCTCCTTGGCCCGCTCGCGCAGGGCCTTTACTTCGTCGAAAAAGTTGTCGAGGCGCGAATCGGGCAGGAAGTCAGAGGGCTGCCAGCTGTCTTCAACTTTCTTGAGGAAAGTACCAATGTTCTCACGCAGAAATACCTCGAGGTGCTGAAGTACTTCGCCGCGCGATGTCATGGAGGCAATCATGTACGATGGGGAAAAGAGGTGATGAGGGTAGAAAGGAGCAGTCGGGGAAAGCTCAAAAGTAGGCAATCGGCCGCAGTTGTAGCCAAAGCAAGCAACGCGCTTTCTACATACGGAGAAAACGCTGCTACGGGTGAATGGGCGATAAGGATACAACGCGACCGGAGGGCCAACTAACCCCCACCCAATGCTGCAAGTAATAGCGCCCGAACGCCTTGGCCTCGCCAGATGGTGGCAGGTACAGCAACGCCTCGGGCCGCTGCGCCAACCGGCGCAGCGCCTCGGGCTGGCTACGCGTGCCGGTAAGCTGCTGGCGCAAGCGCGGCTGCGAGGGGTCGAGGGTGTTCCAGCCCACCAGCAAGAGCCACGGCGCGCCGCCCTCGGCCACGTACTGTCCAAACGGCGACAGCGACTTAAACTGCTCTTCGAGCCCCACGGCTACCAACGGCCGGCCGCGCAACTGTTGCTGAAGCAGGGTGAGCTGCTGGGTGTGGCGCGCCTGCTCGGCGGCCAGCACACGGCTGCGGTGCAGCACCTTGTAGCCGTACAAACCGGCGACCAGCAACGCTATGCCCAAACCCAGACGGCGCCCTAGGTGCCGGCGCGGCGGCCAAGGTAAGGGAGCTTGCAGCACCACGGCCGCATGGCCCACCGCCAGCAGCGTGAGCAGCGGCCCGGCCAGCCGAGGCGGCAGTTTCAGCACCACGCCCAACCCGATAAGCAGCAGTCCAGCTCCTAGCACATACACCCACCACCCCCGGCGTTTTTGCAGCGGCCAAGCAGCTAGGGCGACCCAGGCCAGCCAAGCATGAAGCAGGAGCAGCGGGAAATAGTTGCGCAGCAGCTGGGTGGCTGCGGCTTGCAGCTTGGCCGGGGCGGTGCGGCGCAGGAAGTTTGGGTCGAGTTGAAACGCGCGGGCAAACAGCGCCTCGTTTACCAGGGTGGAGTCGCCGAGCACCCACTGCTCCACGGCCCGCACGCCCAGGCTGTCGGGGGCGGTGCGTGGCCGGGGGGCGTACAGCTGGTAATCGTTTACGTTCGATTTCAGCACATCGAGCTGGCGGTAGCGCGCGGCCTCCGGGCTGCGCCCTAGGTGCAGCACCCCGCCCCCTGCCAAGGCCACGCCGGCCGCCAGCGCTACCGCCAGCCAGCCGCGCCGCCACCCGGCCAGCCCTGCTGCCGCGGGCGCCACCACCACCAGCCCGAGCACGGCCGCGCTCGGCCGGATGGCCCAAGCCAAAGCAAACAGCGCTGCGCCCAGCAACAAAACGCCGCCTGACCGGCGGCTGCCACCTACGCGCTGCGCGGCAAACAACACCGCGCCACCGGCCAGCAACAGCGGCACCCGCACGTAGTTAAACCACATGGCATGCTCGAGCCCGGCCAGCAGCAGAAACCCCGCCAGGGTGGCCGTGCGGGCGCGGCCACCCAAGTGCGGGCGCAGCAGGGCCTCGAGCACGGCCGTGAGCAGCACCAGGCTCAGGTACAACAGAGCGTAGAGCAGCAGGCCGTACCACGGCACCGCGGGCCAGTGCTGGTACAGAGCGGCTAGCAGCCAGGCCCAGCCATGAAAGTACAGGTGCAGGTTGGCAACGGGCGCAGCCGCCGTGCGCCCGCGCAGCAGCAGCGTAATTACGAAGTCGTCGTTGGTTTCGTAGTAGCACCCCGGGCCCAGCGCCACAAGCAGCAGCAAGCCCAGGGGCAAGCCCCAAATGCGCAGCCAGCTTGCTCGGGCCTCGTGGTTCATGGGGGTGCAAGGTACACGCTGCAGCTCATCCGTGAGGGCCGGGCGGGCTGCCGATTTCTGCGCAACTTGCCTGCGTGAATGCAATTGCCCGCCTGCGCGCTTGGCTGCCCACCCTTACACTGGGGTTTGTGGTGCTGTTTACGGTCGCGTACTTCATCCTCAGCCACGAAGGCCTGTACGCCCTCGACGACTACTTCTACTCCCGCTACGCCCACCAGTTGCTGCACGGCCGCTTCCAACTAGGGCCCGACCCGCAAGGCCTGCTGCACGACCCGCTGCACGAGCGTTGGCTGATTTTCGGGCCGGTGGCGCTGTGCTATGCTTTGTTTGGCGTGAACATCTGGAGCACCACGCTGTGGCCGCTGCTGGCTACTCTGCTGTGCTCGGTGCTGATATGGGCCCGCTACCGCCGCCTGCAACCCGTGGTGGCCTGCGGGGCCATGCTGCTGCTGGGCCTGCACTACTTCGCGCTCAACCTCAGCAACTACCTCTACCCCGACAACATCAACATGCTGGCCTGCTTTGCCGCGGCGCTGGCGTTGCTGGTGGGCCGGCAGCGCGGGCAGCGCGCGGTGCGGTGGGGCGCGGGCTTTGCCCTGCTCAACTTCGCGGCGCTGCTCTGCAAAGAAACCATCGTGTACTACGCGCCTTTTTACCTCGGCCTGTTGGGGCTCGATGCGCTGCGGCGGCAGCACGGGCGGTTTTGGCTGGCGGCGTTTGCCACGGGCGCGGCAGTGTTGGTTGGCTACTTGGCCTTTTACCAGCTGCAAACCAACGACGCCTTGTACCGGGTGCACCTCATCGAAAACACCAACGAGTTTCTGAAGGAAGGCAACTACCTGCTGGGCAACCGCGCCGCGCTCTGGGCCCGGCTTACCCTAGGTCCGGTGCAGTTTTTGGTGGGCACGGGGCTGGGGCTGGCGGTGCTGCTGGCCGCGGGCGCTGCCTTCCGGCCCGCCGAGGCCGGGCCTGCCTCCGCTCCCGACGACCGGCGTTTTTGGCTGGGGCTGGCCTTCAGCACTTTGGCGTTTTATTGGTTTGGCAGCACCTCCGTAACGCAGTACAACCCCATTACGCTGCTGCCGCGCATGGCTACGCCGCTGCTGCCGCCGCTGTGCCTGGCCGCTGGCTACGGCCTGGCCGATGTGCTGCGTACCGGCCGCCGCACGCTGCTCTACGCCGCGTTGCTGCTGGCCTGTGCCGCCTACGACCGCGGCAGCGCCGCCATTCTGTACGCGGGATGGGCCGTGCTGATGGGCGCCTTATGGCTGGCGCCGCGCCTGCGCCGCCTGAAGCCCAACAGCCCTGCCTACGTGGCCCTAGGTCTGCTGGGCCTGGCCCTGGTGCTGGCCCTGCGCCCGGCGCACTTCATGCGCAAGCCCAGCGTGTCGGGGCACTTTCCGCAGCACCGCATCATCCGCCAACACCTCGGCGGGCCGCAGCCGGGCGTGGTGTTCGTGGATGATTACCTCACCGGCAACTACGATTTTTATTACGGCTACGAGGTGCCGGCCGGGCTGCAGTTTCGCCGCTACTGGGCCCGCGACTCGGTGCAGCTACGGCCGCCGCAACAAGCCTGGCTGCTGCTCAACCGGGCTACGCTCAGCAACCCCGAGCTCACGCGCAAGCTGCTCCGGTACTCGCCCGACAGCGTACTAAGCTGGTACCCCCACCGGCAACTGGTAGCGCAGGATGGCCCGGTGGAGCTGTACCAAATTCGGCAGCTTCGGTAGGCTAAACCGATTAGTCGTTTGCTCACATAATACAGTCACCTTCAAGGCACATGTACCTACATAAAGCAACTTTTACTTCAACACCAAGCCCAACGCTCCGGCAACGTAATCGAGTGGCTTAGTCTGCCGGGTTTGGCGCAGCAAGCCGAACAACCGGCGGGCCGCGGCGCCGTTGCCGAAGCGCACGGCCTGGCGCAACTCCCAGCGCAAGCGCGTGGCCAGCGCGGCCAGCTCGTGGGGGGTGCGGCACATGGCCAACGCCTTCTCGCACACCCGAATGGTGGAGGCCACGTACGGGTCGGCGGGGCGGTAGGCCTTGCGCGACATCGACTGCGGGTGCAGGCGTTTTTGGGTCAGCACTTCGTCCTGAAACCCGAACTGCCAGTTGCGCGAGGCCCGCACCCACAGGTCGAAATCCTCGTAGGCCAGGGCTTCGTCGTAGCCGCCTAGGTCGGCCAGCATTGGGCGGCTGAACATCATGGTGGGCGTGCTGATAAAGTAGCGGCGCAGCACCTCGGCAAACACGTCGCCGGCGGCGGGCACGGGGTGCACGGGGCGGCCCTGGGCATCGCGCCGAAAGTGGTAGCGCACGTGCTGACCCTGCTCGTCGATCAGCTCACAATCGTGGTAGGCCACGCCGCACCTAGGGCCTTGCGCCTGCATAAACGTCACCTGCCGGGCCACGCGCTCGGGCAGCAGCACGTCGTCGGTGGCAAAATCAATCACGAAAGCGCCCCGGCTTTGGCGCAGCGCCTGGTTAAAAGCCTGGCAATTGCCCACGTTGTGCGGCAGGAGCAGCAGGTGCCACTCCGGATGTTGGGCGGCGTAGCGGCGCAGCACCTCGGGGCTGCCGTCGGTGCTGGCGTCGTCAACCAGCCATATCTCCAGGTGCGGGTAGGTTTGGGCGGCTATCGAGTTGAGGGCAGCGGCCAGAAAGCGCACGTGGTTGTGGCACAAGGCCACGATGGTAACCAAGGGCGGCTCGGCCGCGGCGGCGTTGCTAAGTAAGGCGGACGGAGCAAGCATTCAGGGGCGAAAATACCTTCGAAAATATAGCAGGCAGAACAGCAGCACCCCGGCAAAGCGGAGGGCATGGGCCAGGGGCGCACCGTACAGGCCCCAGGTGGGCAGCAGCAGCACCAGCAAACCCGCATACAGCGCCGCCGAGGCGCACTGCACTAGCACATAGCGCAGGGCCTGCGCCTGGGCCAGCAAGAGGTACAAGAGCGTCCAGGCCAGTAGCTTGGCCCAGTCGCCGAGCAGTTGCGGGGCCAGCAGCTCGCGGGCGGCGGCAAAGCGGGCATCGAAAAGCAGCGGCAGCAGCCAATCGCGCAGCAGCCACAGCACGCCAAAACCCACGGCCAGCACCAGGGCCAGCAACCCGAACACTGCCCGCACAAAGGCGCGCTGCTCGGCGGGCCGACCGGCCAGCGCGGCTACGCGGGGGTAAAACACGGCGCCCATCACGGCCGAAAACACCATGGTGTAGTTATCAGAAAGCTTGGCCACGGCCTGCCACAAGCCGGTTTGGCCCAGGCTGAAGCGGCCGATAAGCACCTCGCGCACGGCAAAATCGAGGGCTTTGCTGCACAGCAACACGCTTAGGGCCATTACCAAATATTGCCCAAGCCCTGCCACCGCGGCCCGGCTGATGCGCAACCTAGGGCGGCGGGGCAGCAAACCGTAGCGCCCGCACAGCCACGCCGTGGGCACGGCCGTGAGCCCCTGGGCCAGCAGGTAAGCCAGCAACACCCAGCGCACCGGCCACCCCGCCCACAGCGCGGCCCCAACGGCCAGCGGGCCAAGCAAGCTGAGCGCTACCGTAAGCCCGATGTAGGCACGCAGGCGTTGGGCGGCCAGCAGCACTGCGGCTAGGTAGGCATGCGTGGTAAGCAAGCTGATGCCCGCCACCAGCCCCAGCACCCACCAGCCGCTCGGCCGAAACGCATCGAGCAGGGCGCCGCGCAGCACCGGCAACGTCCCGAAAGCGAGCAGCAGCATCAGCAGGTTGAGGCCCACCCCGGCGCCAAACCACGCCCGCCAAGCCCGGGAGCCCGGCCGGCGGGGCGCCAGGTATTTCACAATGCCTACGTGCACGCCGTCGTTGGGCAGCGTGGTAAGCAGGGCCATGAGGTTTTGGAAGTGCGCCAGCAGCGTGAGGCCGCCCGGGCCGCCGTACACGGCCAGCAACTTGTTGAGCACCAACGCGCCGCTGGCCCGCGCCACCACCGAAATGCCCGAGCCCAAGGTGCCGCGCACAAAGCGCGCCAGGCCGGTGGGCGGCGCGGGCAGGCTGGCAGTAGGGGTTTCGTCTTCGGCGGCGGGCAGGCTCATGCGGGGGCATTACGGATGCGCAAAGTACTACCGCCGCTCCTACCAGCCGCACGTGGCCCTAGGTGCAGCCGGTTGGGTTAAATGCCGGCAGGTACTGTTGCCCGTTTCTGGCTTCTGCCCAAGAGCCGCCGCGCATCATGACGCAGGCGCAATCTGCGCTTTTCTAGTGGCCTCACTAATCCTTCCTCCTTCTTCCTTGGATCATTAGAGCGCCCGCTCCAGTGTGAGCTTCAGACTGGGCACGCCGCCCAGGTGGCGCTTAAACCGCAGCAACGATTCGTTCAGGCCTGTGGGCAGCGTGGATGTTCCTAGGTCGAGCAGGCGCAGGCCGCTGGCTTGAGCAAAGGCGTGCAAACCGGCGTTCAGCAACACCACGGGGCTGAAGGCGTTGTACTGCAGCGGACTAGCCGGGTAAAAGTTGTAGAGCACACCCCGGCCCGCCAACACGGCCACCGTGAGGGCAACCCACTCGCCGGCGGCATCGCGCACCGAAAACAACAGGTACTCGCGCGGAAAGCGCCGGAACAAGTCTTGAAGTTGCTCTTGCGTAAGCGAAAGCGCCTGGCCCTTTTCTTCGCGGCAGCGCCGCAGAAACTCGTAAGCCAGCGGCAGCAGCAACGGCGGCTCCTGTTCTACCCGAAACCCGTGGCGCAGGCACTTGTGCAAGCGGCGGCGCTCCGAGGGGTACAGCCGCGCCTCGTAGGGCTGCTCCAGCGGCAGGTAGCTGTCGATTTCGGCGAGGCTTACGCGGTGGCCGGTGCGCTGCAGCGCGGCCACCAGCGCGCCTGTGGTGCGGGGCTCGTAGGCAAACGGGGCCAGGCGCTGCACTAGCTGCCGCGCGCCGCGGGCCGCCAGCCCTAGGTGGCCGAGCGTCAGCCACTCGTCGAGCACCGCAGCGGGTACATCGGGGCGGAGCAGCTGCGGGCCGCCCAAGGGCGCCTGCCAGGGGCTGTGAGCCACGGCATCGGGGCCCACCAACACCGGCCACCAGCCCACGGTTTGGCCGAGGTGGTGGTCTTCGAGCAGCAACAACAGGCGCTGCCCGGTAGCGTGCGCCAGCTGGGCGGGCTGCACGTACAGATACAGCTCGTCGGCCAGGGGCAGCGCGGGCGCAAGCTCGGTTTGCCAGCGCATTTGGTAACGCCCGCTGCCGCTTCGCAACGCGCACGCCTCGCCCGAAACGGCAGCAGCAGATACGTCGTTGGAGGCAAAGGGCTTTTCAGTCACGCGGGCAAAGCAGGTAAGGCCACGAAGGTAACGCAAAAAAAGGCCTCAGGTGGCTGCGCTGGCCCTGCGGCCCTAGGTGGTAAGTAGGCCCGGCAACGCAAAGAGCCGCACATTTGTGGGCGCGTATGCGTAGCATTACGCCAAAGCCCGCTTGCGCGCCTCTAGCATTTCGCCTTGTATGTCTGATTTGAACCCGGCCAACCCGCACCCCGCCAACTCCGGCTCGTTTGCCACCGCGTCCGTTTCGGCCCCGCCGTTGCCCCCGCCCGACGACGAGGAAGAAGAGGACGTACACCGCACCACCAGCGTGGCCGACCGCGACGCCACCCGCCAGGCGCACATGCAGGGCGTGGGCGCCCGCCCCGGCACGCTTACCGTTTCGGACCGGGCGCTGCCGCCCCGGTTGTTTCTGATGAGCTACGATACCAAGAGCTTCGACGAGTGCGAGTGCTCGGACTACGACGAGCTGCTGCAGCGCTTCCGGAGCCAGCCCGAGCGGCGCCACTGGATTGATGTGCGCGGCTACGGCAACGTGGACCTGATGCGCCGCATCATGCAGGATTTTAACCTGCACCCGCTGCAAATGGAGGACGTGCTGGGCGACTACCAGCGCGCCAAGGTGGAGGTAAACGAGGATGGCCAGCTGTTTCTGGTGTCGCGCATGACGGAATTCACCGACCGGCTCGAAATCGACGACGACCAGCTCAGCTTGTTTACCGGCCCGAATTACGTGCTGTCGTTTCAGGACGATTACGAGGATTGTCTCGACTCGGTGCGGCACCGCATTCGCTCGGGCTACAGCCAAATCAAGCAACGCCCGCCGCTGTACCTGGCCTACGCCCTTACCGATGTGGTGCTCGACCACTACTACCCCACCATGGCCGCCATCGGCGACTACATCGAGGAGCTGGAAAACGTGATTTTGCGCGGGCGGCCCAACAAGCGCCTGCTCGCCCGCATCCTGCAAATCAAGAAGGACATTGTGCGCTTTCGGCGGCTGGTGTACCCCGAGCGCGAAAAAATTGCCGAGATGCTGCGCATGCCCGACGAAATAGTGTCGGAAGAAATGAAGGTGTTTTTGCGCGACTGTTACGACCACGCCATCCAGGCCCTCGACCTCACCGAGAGCTACCGCGAATCCGTGTCGAGCCTTATCGACCTGTACATGTCGGACCAAAGCAACCGCATGAACGAGGTGATGAAGGTGCTCACCATCATCAGCAGCATCTTCATCCCGCTGAGCTTTGTGGTGGGCTTGTACGGCATGAACTTCCAGCGCGAAAACCCCAACGGCGGCATCAATACCCTGAACATGCCCGAGCTGTACCACCCGTTGGGCTACCCTGTTTTGCTTACCATTCTGCTGATCATCGTTTCGGGCCAGCTCATTTATTTCTATAGAAAAGGCTGGCTAAGCAATTGACGGGTTGTTTTTTATAACTCTATTTGATTGTAGCAACCTAGCACCTCGGCAACCTGTTGCAGGCGGGCCTCTACGCTGCCCGTAAGCACCGTGTAGCTTATGCCCAGCAAGCCCAGCTGCAGCAGCACCGCCGCCTGCTGGGCGGCCTGCGCCGCGGCCGGGGCGCGGGTGCCATCCTGCTCGAAGGGGAAATCGGGCGCGCATACGAAGGAGTGTTGGTAGCGCGTGCTACACTCGTGGGCCAGGGCGTGGAGCTCGGGTTCGGCGCGGCCGTAGTAGGCGTACGAGTAAAACAGCGTGGTCAGGGCGTTGGTATCCACAAACAGCCAATGCCGGGCCTGCGGCGTAGCCTCGTCTTCCAGCGCGCGGTGGCGGCGCGCAATGCGCAGCAGGTCGTCGTAGGCAAGGTGGCCGTGCTGCGCCTCCCACAGCGTGCGGCCGTACTCGGCCACGTGGCAGCTGCCAAAGCGCCGAGCCAAGGCTGCGGCCAACGTCGATTTGCCGGTGCTTTCGGCCCCGAGCAGCACCACGCGCTGCACGTACGCGGGCGAGGCAAAATGGGCTTGCACCACGGGGTGCAGCCAGTTGGCCTGGCCATAGACATCGGTGCGCACCTGCGTACCCGATACGGGCACGCGGGCCCGGCTGGCATCTACCAACACGTGCGCGGCTCCTAGGTGCGCGGCAAAGCCCGGCCCGTAGGCCTCGCTGCTGAACACCACATCGATGCGCACACCTAGGGCGGCCAGTTGCCGCCGCACAAACTCGCGGTGCACGTAATCGGGTGCGGCGTTAGAGGGCAGCTCGTCGGCTTCGGGCAGCAGGTACCGCACCCGCAGCGGCGTAGTGCCGATGGCGGGCCCATACGTCTGGGCGTAAATGGTGGTAATCCAGCCGGCACGCACCGGCGCGGGCATGCGCGCGGGCTCTGGGTTCGAATACACCCACACGTGCAGCTCGTCGCAGTGCGCGGCGGCGGTTTCCAGCAGGTACTGGTGCCCTAGGTGCAGGGGGGCAAACTTGCCAACAACCAGTCCTCGACGCATCTGCCTGGGGCCGGGTTAGTTCATGCGCAAAGCGGTGCGGCGCAACTCGGTGCCCACAATGCGGTACAGCTGATACAGACCCGCATCGGCATCGTAGGTAAGGCCCACGTTGGCGGCGTTGCTGTCGAAGGGCTGCCCGCCCACCAGTTGGTAGCGCGAATCGTAAATGTACGCTTTGCCAGGACCCGTTTCGCTCAGCACAAGCACCTGCCGCCCCGCCGCAAAGCTGAACACCTGGCACGACTTGGGCGCGGAAGTGACAAAGCGCTGCTCGAGCAAACGGCGCCCGGCCGCATCGAACACCGCCACGCGGCCCTGCCCATCGTCGCGCAGCACCACAAATCGGGCTTTGTTCTGATCGGGCACTACCTGAAACGTGCTGGTGCGGCTCCAGGTGGTGAGGCGGCGGCGCTGCGTAATCTCACCGCTCAGGCTAAAGCTGATCAGCTCGCCGTGCTGGTTTACCACCGTTACGCGGGTGCGCCGCAGCGTGGGGCCGGTTTCTACGAAGCCGCCCGTGTGCAGGCGGGCCCCCAGGCTGATGGGAAAACCGGGCAGGGTGTTGCCCTGCAGGTCGTAGGCAAAGATGTAGCCGTTTTCGAGCGGGGCCAGCACCACAGTGCGCCCGCCTACCCGCAGCAATTGCGGCGCGGCAGCCAGGGCAAAATCGAGGCGCTTGGGTTGCCAGGCAGCCGGGGCGTTGCCGCTGGCGTTAAATAAAAAAAGGCTCGAGTACCGGTCGGCGGCCAACAGGTAAGCGGGTTGCCCCTCGGCAGCCGGCAAACTGCTGAGCGAACCCAGCTGCACGGTATCGGGCAAGTTAAGCGGGAAATAAGGCGCTTTTTGCCCGCGTTCGTCGAGCAGGTGCAGGCGGTTTGGAGTGGCAAACAGCAGGCCCGGGCGCTGGCCAAAAGCTCCGGCCAGCAAGCCCGGCGGCGTTACGAGCGGCGCGCCCAACGAGTCGGACCAGGCCACCGTGTTGTCGGGCGTTACGTAGTGCAGGGCACCGTTGCGGTCTTGCACCACCGTGGCGGGCGAGCGGCTGCCTACCGCGGGCATTAGCACCGGACCTAGGCCCGTAAGGCCAGCGGCAAAGCTCAGGCTGCTGCTGCTGCCATCGCGCGACTGCGGCGTGGCAACGGCGGGGCCCACGGGCGGGTGGCGCAGCACCAACTGGGTGTAATACTGGCCGTTATCGGCGGGCGCAAACTGCAGAGCCACTTGCGGAAAGCGCTTGAACAACGTTTCGTTGCGCAGCAGCCCGGCGCGGCGCTCCTCCACCAATGCCCGAAGTAGCAGGTTCCAGGTGTTGCGCGTGTCGAGGAGCAGGCTTAGGCGCGCCAAAGGCGTATTCTCTTGCAAAAAAGCCACTTGCGAGGGCGAGCGGCTCCACACTTGCTCGGCGGCCACATCGGCCAGATAGGCGCGCAACGCGGCGGCATCTTCCGAAAGCACCAGGTAGTCGCCCACCAGGGCGGTAGCCGGGGTACTGCCTGCCGTGGCGCCGGTGGCAAACAGCTGACCTAGGAGGCGTTGGGCCAATTGCGGCACGGGGGCTTGGTGCAGCTGATACGGCCCCACCCGCTCGAAGCCGGGGCTGGTGTTGGTGCGGCGGCGCAACAGCCCCAGCCACTGCGTGGTGCGGGCTACGTCGCGGCTCCGCACTAGTACCAGTCGGCCGGGCAGCACCCGCGCCGAGGGGATGGCCAGGTAGCACAAAGCCGCTTCCACATCGAGGGTGGCGGCCGTGCTATCGATAAGCGCGCTTGCTAGTGTATCAGCTGGGGTGCGCGGGCGGGCGGCGCGCAGGGCCTGCGGGGCTGCGGCCACGTGCAGCAGCACGGCCGTGCGGCTGCTCAGCACATCGGCCATGCGCAGGCGCCCGGCCGGCTGGGTGCGCAACTGCTGGTGCAGCGAACTGGCGGCGCGCTCGGGGTTCGAAAAACCGTTGAACAGCACCCGGTTGCTGGTCAGCTTCATCTGCAACATGCCTTTGTCGCAGAGGCTGGCTACGGCCTCAAACTCGGAGCGGAGCTCGGGCCGAAAAAACACCTCTAAAAACGGGGGCAGCTGCCGGTAGTTCACCAGCACGGTCGCGTCAACCCCTTTTATTTTCAGGAAATCGGTATCAACGAAATCGGCGGCAACGGTTGGTTGGTCGGCGTGCTCGGTGCGGCGCACCACGCTCTCCACCAATTCGGCGTTGGCGCTTATCACTAGCGTGTTGCGGTAGTTAAAGTACGTAATACCCTCGCCCGTGCTGCGCTGCCGAACGCGCGTCAGCTGCACGCCCTCGTAGGTGCGTTGGCTTACCTCGAAACGGGCGTCGCGGCCTAGGCCCTCTACCAACGTGCGTACCTGCCGATGCTCGCGCACGCTGTTTACCGGCACCACAAACAACAAATCGAAACTGCGCTGTCCGGTTACGTGCACCGAGCTGAGAACCGTTTTGGACCCCAAAAAGCCTAGCACCGAGTTGCGCTTGCCGCCCAAGCTATCGAGCAGGGCCACGTGCTCTTCTATCTGCTGAAAGTAGCTGAGTGTGGCCAGGTTATCCCACAACTGCGTTTCCTTGAGGTGGCGCACCAAGGTGCGGTGGTCGCGCGTGGCGCTTACCAGCACGGCGTCGTCGGGCACCAGCGCCCACACATCCACGGGCGTACTGGCCACGGCACGGCGGTAGTACACGTACGACGCCAACGCCGAAACCAGCAACAATCCCGAAAGCAAAACCAGTAGGCGTTGCGACATGCAGTAACGAACAGGAACAACGGCGGCAAAGGTAGGTATTCGGGGCGCGGCTGCCGAACGTTGGGTGGGAGCGCGCCAAGTGCCCTAGGTTGCCAATGCCGGTGCTGGCTCACAAAGGCCTGCCGGCCGAAAATGTGCGCCCTAGCCTCAGCAACGAAGGCTACTGTTAGCTCAAACCTCTATATTCCTGCCCTATTTCACTTCACCACTTGCATGAGCGAACAACAAGGCCACTTTCAACGGGCCATCGGGCTGTTTGATGCCATCATGATTGTAACCGGCAGCATGATCGGCTCCGGTATTTTTATTGTTTCGGCCGACATTGGCCGGCAGGTGGGCTCGAGTGGCTGGCTGCTGGTGGTGTGGCTGCTTACGGGCGTCATTACGCTGGCTGGCGCCGTGAGCTACGGCGAGCTGGCCTCCATGTTTCCCAAAGTAGGCGGCCAGTACGTGTACCTCAAGGAGGCGTACAGCAAGCTTATTGCTTTTTTGTATGGCTGGTCGCTGTTTCTGGTGATTCAGACCGGGGTAATTGCCGCCGTGGCCGTGGCGTTTGCCAAGTTCACGGGGGTGTTGGTGCCGTGGTTTAGCGTGAAGAACGTGTTGTTCAGTGCCGGGCCTGTATCGTTGCCGCTTATCGGCGACTACACCTTCGAGTTCAGCAGCGTGCAGTTGCTGGCCATCTTGCTGATTGTAGGCATCACGGCCATCAACGCCCGCGGGGTGCGCGCCGGCAAGCTCATTCAAAATGTACTGGGCAGCACCAAGCTGGTGGCGCTGGCGCTGCTGATTTTGGGGGGCCTTACGCTGGGCCTGAACGCGGAGGCTGTGCAGGCCAACTTCTCGAACATGTGGCAGCAGATGAGCTTTGCCCCTCCCGGCGAAAGCTGGCTCCCTAGGTCGCTGAGCACGGGCGGGCTGGTGGTAGCCATCGGCATGGCCATGACGGGTTCCCTGTTCTCGTCGGACTCCTGGAACAACATTGGTTTTGCGGGCGAGGAAATCAAAAACCCCGAGCGCACGCTGGTGCGCAGCATGGCCATCGGCACGGCCATCGTAACGGCGCTGTACATTCTCTCGAACGTGGTGTACCTGCTGGTGCTGCCTCTGGGCGGCTCGCCCGATGCCACCACCATTGCCGGCCGCGGCATTATGTACGCCACCGACGACCGCGTGGCCACCGCCGTGGCCGAGCACGTACTGGGCCCTTCGGGCGCGGTGGTGCTAGCGGTCCTTATCATGCTTAGCACGTTCGGCGCCAACAACGGCATCATTTTGTCGGGGGCCCGCGCCTACTACGCCATGGCCAAAGACGGCTTGTTTTTCCCGGGCCTGGCGCGCCTGAACGCGGCCGGCGTACCGGCCCGCGCCCTGTGGGCTCAGTGCTTGTGGGCTTGCTTGCTTTGCCTAAGCGGCTCGTACGGCCAGCTGCTGAACTACGTCATGTTCTCGGTAATCCTGTTCTACGTCATCACCATTGTGGGCATTTTTGTGCTGCGCCGCACGCGCCCCGAAGCCCCACGCCCCTACCGGGCCTGGGGTTACCCCGTGCTGCCGGCCATTTATGTACTGCTAGCCAGCATGTTCTGCCTGATTCTGCTATTTGCCGAACCTACTGCGGAGTTCTCGCGCCGCGGACTAATGCTGGTGGCCCTCGGCGTGCCGGTGTATTACTTTTTCGGGCACCGTTTTGCGGGTACCGTTGCCGAAAAGGCCAAGGAGAAAACAACCACCTAGGTCCGCTTCCGGTCGCTAAACGCAACGGCCGCTTGCCCACTGGGCAAGCGGCCGTTGCGTTTAGCGACCGGAGCTTTAGGACAACAAAATGAACATGCCTAGGTGACAGAATGCAACCAAGGCCCCGGCAATCGAACTACTCCCCAGTAAATCGCCCCCACCCGGCTTCCGAAGGAGCCAAGCGGGGGCGATTGGTATACCCACCAGCTGGGGCTACAGCCTAGCGCCGGCGGCGGCCCGCTTTTTCGCTGGGCAGCAGGGTAACGTTCATGGCCTGCTCGGAGCGGCTGCGCATTTCCTGGTCTTCGTAGCCGCCGTACCCGTACACCAGCGTGTTGTCGCCGGCGGGTACCTCCACGGAGTACTTACCGTTTTGGTCGGTGCTCACCACTTTGCGCGTGCTTTTCACAAACACCGTGGCGCCGGCCAGGGGGCGGCCGTTCTCATCGAGCACGCGGCCCGCTAAGGTTACCGTGCGGGGCGCTTCCTCGGCTGCGGCGGGGGCAGCGGGCTCGGGCGCGGGTGCCGGCGCAGGCTCAACTGCGGGTGCGGCCGCGTCGGTGGCTGCGGGGCTAGCTGCCGCAGCTATGGCCGCGGCTTTGGTTTTGGCTGTTGGTTTAAGCAAAGCTTTGGCAGCCACTGGCTTTTCTGCTTCGGGCTCAGCTTCTTTCGGTGCCTCGGCAGGTTTTTCGCTTTCGCGGGTGCCTACCACGCTTGCGCCCATCAACTCAAAGGAGGGCATTTGGCCGTTGGCGATACGCTCGCGGTTTTCGGCCGGCACAAAGGCAATGGCAGCGCCAATCAGCAGCACCACGGCACCGGCTATCATCCCGAGTTTGCGGTTGCCCGAATCTAACGAGGCTTCCTCGTCGACATCGATTTGCTCCTCGGTATTAGTTGGTTCGTAATCAACTTTCATAGGCAATTGAGCTGTAGGTGGTAAGATTAGTGTGAAAAGCAGGACAAAGCCGGCGCGGCTGGGCAAACCCTGCACGCCTCGTGCTAAATTTATCAAGCAAATAATATTAAACCGCAAAACTCCTACAACTATTTACACGCCAAGAAGCCCCGCCGCCACAAGGGCAACGGGGCTTGCTAATCAGTAGGTTGAGGCGCGGTTAGTCTTGGGCCGGGTTGCTGGGGCCGCTGGGAGCCTTATCGCCGAATTGTTGCTCGCGGGTGCGCAAGTTGGCTTCGTAGTCGAGCTCGTAGCTGCCTTCTACCTCGTGGCCGGGCCCCTGCTGCTTGCCGGGGTCGGTGTCGTGGTCGTTGCCGCCGTGGGGCCGGGTGTCGCTGCCATTGATGTGCAGGTTCTCGAGCTGATCCATTTGGCCAGTGCGCTGCTTGTAGCCGTTGGCGCCGGCGTTGCGGTACGCGGTAGGGTCCTTGTCAACATCGGTGTTGTTGTTGACGACCTGCTCGAAATTGCGTTCGGCCTCCTGTTGCTCGTCGCGTTTGCCAACGTGCTTCTGGCGCTTAATCAGTTCGTTTTCGTCGCCTTCGGTGCCCTCGACGTTAAAATTCAATGGATTAGGCATATAATTCAGCGGTTAGGTTCTGGTAGCTTGTACGCGCCAACCGCATTAGCGTTGGCCTTTCGCAAGCAGCATATAAACCAGCCTAGGTAGTAGCCGCACCCAACAAGCCAAGGGGCTGGCACTTTGGCCGGCCGCGTGCAACCATTGCCCGCACCCGGCTGTTGGGGAGGCGCCGGCGCCTGCTAACCCCGTGCTAGCTACTTTTGAAGCCCGCGCCAGGGCTTTCGGCCTGTTCGGCCGGCGTCACCTCAATTGTTTTGGCTAGCTCGCCCACTAAGCCTTGCGGGTGCAGCCGCCACTAAATCAGCTTCATGAGCGACAAACCCGACTTTCGCAAGCTCTACCACCCCGGCGCGTTCAACGCGTGGCAATACATTGCCTTTACGGGCGTCATCATGAGCCTCGGGGCGCAACTGGTGTTGTTTTTCCTGCGGCAACCACGGCCGGAGGGCTTCCATTGGCTGTATGTATGCTGGGCAGTGCTGTTCGTGCTCGGCTCGCTCAGCAACCTCTACGGCAAACCCGACGATCATCACCACCACTAACCCGCGGCCGCATTTGGTCGCGTCGCGGCAGGCTTGTCTCATTGCGCGTGCACCAGCCCTATCCGATAGGCGTTTGTTACATCAAGCGCGCAGCGCCTGACTGTGCCCTGCCGGTGCTGTTTTTTGCAGCCGGCACCTAGGGCTATTCGCCCGCCGCGGCGCGTTGTTTTAGCAGCAGCTCAATCGTACGGGTGTCTTCGTCGCTCCACACCACGCTGCGCACATCGTCCACCTGCAACACGGAGTGGCCGTCGGGGTCGCCGTATTGGGTGTAGGCTTCTAGCAGCAGTTCGTCGTCGGCGAGGCGCACGATGTAGCCGTAGGGGTCGTTGTCGGATGCGGTGATGAGCTGCACCAGCTGCCGCGCCTCGAGGGCGCGCTGTAGCAAGGCGGGCACGGTTAGGTAGGCGTGCTCCAGCCCGTCGGGGGCGGTGGCCAGGCCAAACACGGCATCGGGGTTGTGCTCTTTAAACTCAATCAGGCGTACGTACCGGTCGTCGAAGTGCACCTGCGACACCTCCCCTAGGTTGATGGTGCGCACGCTCGTGAGCATGCCCTGGCGCGTAACGGTGCGCATGATCAGCAGCTCGGGGCTGAAGCTCAGCACGTACCCCAAAAAGGTACCCCCGCCCGTTTGCACCGACACCATGCGCCGGCTGCGCTGGGCCCGCTGCAACAAATCAATCAGTAAAGCTCCCATACGTAATAGTCGGCCGAGGGCCCGCCCAGCGGGTTCTGCGGGCAAAATTGCCGAATAAACCGCGACTTCCTAACCCGGTTGCTGGGATGTTGCGCCCAGGCGTTGCGCCTCGCCTAGGTGCCGGCGTAGCATCAGCCCGATGTCATCGAGGCGGCGAACCACGGTTTGCTGCACGTCTTCGTTGAAGAAAGCGGCCCCGTTGGTGCGGGCGGCCAAGTAGCGGGCCAGCGTGGAGGCATCGAGCAAGTGGGTTTGCAGCTGCACTTGCGCCTCGCGCCACTTTTCGGGTTGCCCCTGCGCCAGCAACACGCTGCGCACTTCAATGGTGAGGCTTACCAGGTCGGCCAGGTGCAGCAGCAGCGCCTCCTCGCCCGGGGTAACTTCCCGGGCTTCGCGCCCAATTACGCACAGCGTGCCGATGTTGTGGCCGTTGGGCATGCGCAAGGGCGCACCGGCGTACGAGCGCAGCCCCGCCGATTCGGCTACGGCAGGGTTTACGAGGTTACAGCGCTCCTGCGTGAGGTCGGGGAAAACCATAGTGGCCTCCTCCAGTACGGCGGCAGAGCACAGGCTATCGGCGCGCGGCAAGGTGGCGGGCAGGCAGTCCATGCCGCTGTTTGCTTTAAAATACACCTCTTCCGCATCGACCAACGACAACAGCGAAATCGGCAGGTTGAATAGCTGCGCCGCCAGGGCTACGTAGTCGTCGAAAATTCGCTCGGGCGTGGTGTTCAGTATTTGGTACTGATACAAAGTCCGTAGCCGATCGAGTTCGTTGTCGGGGATAAGCGAAGCGGGTTGTACGTAGGCCATTGATAAAAATCGAAATTGCTATAACACAAAGCCTACGCCGGATAATTCAATAGCCAGCAATGCTTGGTTGATTACCCGGCGGGTTGTAGCTCTTGCAGCACGCGTTTGGCCTCGGCTACGTGGTCGGTAGCGCGGCTCATTGAGTTGAAGATGTAACGAATACGGCCCGTCGCGTCGATGACAAACGTAACGCGCCCCGGCAGCAGGCCCAGCAGCGCCCGGGGCACTTCGTAGAGCTTGCGCACGCGGCCGCCCGCGTCGGCGAGCAGCGGAAACGGCAGCCGGTGCTTTTGCGTGAATTTTTGGTGCGAGGTTTCGGAATCGGAGCTGATGCCAACCACCTCGGCGCCTAGGTCCTGAAAATCCTGGTATTGGTCGCGAAACGAGCAGGCCTGGGCCGTGCAGCCGGGGGTGTCGTCTTTGGGGTAGAAATACAGCACCAAAGCGCGGCCGCGCTGGGCACTCAGGGTGAAGTCGGCGCCGTCGGTGGTCTTCAGCGTAAAATCGGGAGCGGTATCGCCTATCTGCAACATGTCCAAAATTACTACATTAGAATTATATGCCGCCACACGGGGCTGCGCCTGGGCGGGCACAACCGGCGGGGGCATTACTTGCGTACGTGCAAGGGCGTGTTCAAAACGGGTAGCAGCCTGATTGGTTTTGCCGAAAGCCCGCTTGGCGTGTTGTTTTCAACCAAAGCTGTGCCTATGGCCCTACCTGTACTGCGCCCTTACCTATCGTTGATGCTGGCCGTGCTCGAGGCGGGCGCCCTGGGCTATGTGCTGCGGGCCCTCTCGCGCTTTGTGGGGCTGAACACGCTACTGCCCGCTTGGATGGGCGAGGCCATTCACCAAACGGTGCTGCTAGCCGCTTTCCTGTTTGCCCTGCTGTTCGAGCACCCGCGGCCCACGCGGCGCCTAGCACTGCTGGCCGCCGCGGTGCCCGCCATGGTAACCGCCTACGATGTGTATATGGCTTTTACGGCGGGCTGGGGCTGGCTGCTGAGCGCCGCAACGGCGGCCGTATTCGGCGCCTGCCTGTACCTAGTAATTGACGAAGAAGCTGCCATGCACGCCAGCAACCGAGCTGGCCGCTGGCACCGCCGGGTGCTGCGGCGGCGCAGCTCGCGCAGCACCTAGGGCTGCCGTTGCCAAGCGTGCCAATCGGCGGCGGTGTCTACGTCGGGCAGCGCGGGCAGCTGGGCTACTTGCAGGTGCAGCCGATGGGCAATGCACAAGGTTTCGCCCAGCACGGCATCGGTGCTCCAGGCAATGTTGCCGAACAGCTCGGGGTGCAACTGCCGCATTCCCAGCAGGTAGTAGCCGCCATCGTGCGCGGGGCCCAATACCACGTCGTGGGTATGCAGGCGCGCAAATGCCTCTTGCAAGTGGCTGGTTTGCAGGCCAGGGCAATCGGTACCAATGATGACCACCCGCGCGGCACCGCCCGCAAATGCCTCGGCAAACGCGTGCTGCATGCGCTGCCCTAGGTCGGGGGCGGTGGGCTGGAGGCGCTGGGGCCACTCGGGCCACAACGGGGCCGCGCCCGCGGGCGGCTCGGCGGCCAGCCACAACGTGCGCGCACCGGGCAACGCTTGTGCAACGGCGCGGGTATGGGCCAGCAGTTGGTGGTAAGCGTCAAGCGCAACGGCCGGGCCCAGGTCGGCGGCCAGGCGGGTTTTTACTTTGCCCAGCTCGGGGTAGCGGGCAAATACGAGCAGGTGTTCAGGGCTGCCCATTACACGGTGGCGCCGCCGCAGCTCGAGCCCGCCCCGGCCGTGCAGCCGTAGCAGTGCTGGTTGAGCACGATGCTGCGGGCGCTTAGTTGCCCTAGGTCGAAGTCGCGGATGTGCTGCGGGGCAGCGGCATCCACGCGCAACTCCAGCATCTGGTTGAAGTCGCAGTCGTAGAGGTAGCCGTTCCACCCCACCGAGAGGGTGCTGCGGCACATCACGTTGGCGGCGGCGGCGGGGTTGTAGCTCTGTACCAGCTTATCCATGTAGGCGGCGTAGTTGCCGCTTTCCATCAGGTAATCCAAAAAGCGGCTTACGGGCAGGTTGGTAATGGTGAGCAGGTTGTTGAACTCGATGCCGTGCTCCCGCCGCAAGCGCTGCTTAAAGTCGCGCTCCAGGGCTTGCTGATTGCCAGGCAAAAACGCACCCGACGGATTGTACACCAAATCGAGCACCAGGCCGCTTCCCTCCTGCCCGTAGCCCTCGGCGTTAAGCATTTGTAACGCCCGGATGCTGCGCTCGAACACGCCCTCGCCGCGTTGGGCATCGGTGCGGGCGGCCGAAAAGTGCGGCAACGACGACACCACCCGCACGCCGTGCTGCCGGTAGAAAGCGGGCAAATCGTGGTACTTGCGGTTGGCCACAATAATGGTGAGGTTGCAACGCACAATCAGCTGCCGGCCCAACGCCGACACCTGCTCCACCAGCCACCGGAAATCGGGGTTCATTTCGGGCGCACCGCCGGTAACATCTACCACCTGCATGCCGGGCGCCTGGCGCAGCGCCTGCAGGCACAGCTCCATGGTTTCGCGCGTCATGATTTCGGTACGGTCGGGGCCGGCGTCTACGTGGCAGTGCTTGCAGGTTTGGTTGCACATCTTGCCCACGTTTAGCTGCAGCGTGCCCACACCTAGAGGCCGCAGCGGCAGCAGGCCGGTTTCGCGCAGCTTGCCGGCAAACGCGGGCCACGCCTGCCCCACCTGTTGCTCCGGGTTGAGCACGGTGAGCTGGTAACTCGTATCGGCGAGCGGGTGGTGCTGGGCGTGTAGGCTTTTCATGGCGGCTGATTGGGTACAAAGCGACGTGCGCGGGCAATGGCTGTTGCGGCAAACGCGCCTGCTAGTCCGCAAGCGCAGGCAAGTGGCCGCATCCTGGCCCCGCTACATCGTCAGTTCCTTGGCTTTGTTCATCATTTGCACGCCGTGCACCAGCGCCGCGCCGCCCTTAATAGCCGCTGCTACGTGCACTGCTTCCATCATTTGGGCTTCGTCGGCACCTTTCTGCAGCGAGTCGGTGGTGTAGGCATCGATGCAGTACGGGCACTGCACGGCGTGGGCTACGGCCAAGGCTATCAGCGACTTTTCGCGCTCGGTTAGGGCGCCGTCCTTAAATACTTCGCCGTAATAGTCGAAGAACTTGCGGCCCATTTCGGATTGCCACTCGGTGATGTTGCCAAATTTGGCCAGGTCGGCGGGGTTGTAGTAGGTCTTTTCCATATCTGCGAAAACAAACGTAGCGGCCGCTGGTTCGGATTGGCCGCCGGCGCAGGCAAGATAACCGCCAAGCCGACTTAGCCGCGCCGCCGCACCCGAATGTGCACGTGCTGGCCGTCGTTGCGGGTGGTTGGCTCGATGTCGATGCACTCTTGCTCGTCGAAATACGCAGCCAGGCCCCGCACAATGCCCACGGCCAAAGCCCCCATGCGCCGCTCCGACACGTACTCGACCACCACCTCGTCGTTGGCTACGCGGCGCACGCTTAGCACGGGCGGGGCGTTGAGTTGGTGCTCTTCGCGCACGCGTTTGTGCATCACGCCCTCGGTGTGCAGCAGCATTTCGAGGGTGCGCCACTCGGGCTGCACCAGCTTGCCGTACATGTACATGAGGTCGGGCACGAGGTATTCGCCGAGTTTTTCCTGCAATACCGGGGCCGGAATGCCGGTCATTTCGGCAGCCTGGCCCACCAGCGCATACATGTGCTGATCGGGGTATACCTCTTTGTGGTCGAACTCAGCACCCGACAACCCCGAGGCCTCTAGCAGCCGCACCCACGTGCTGTGGTCGTACTGGGTTTGAACGTAGCGCTTGAGAAGGGCAAAAATAGAACCGTGCATAGGTAAAAAGCCCCCGGCAGAAACGGCCGGGGGCTTACAAGGTACGCAACCTCAACGGTTTGATTATTGCATTTGGCCCATCACGGTAAGGGCGGCCAAGGTGGGCTCGGGGCGGCCACCGGCAGGCTCCAGCGTTACAGCAAAAGCCTGGGCATTCACGATGTCCTTCATGCGCTGCAGGCTGTCGCCGGCGGCGGTGTGCAGGGCCAGCATGCCGGCATCCACGGGCTTGCCTTTGTCGAGGGCCCAGAGTTGGTACTGCTTGCCTTCGGGGGCGGGCGGCAGGTTGTTTACATCCACGTACACGGCCTTGGTGGCGGGGTTGAAGTGCACGCGGGCCCGAGCGCCGGGCGCAATCTGCGTGCCCGTCATTACCACGGTGCGGTACGTTTCGTCGCGCAGCATGGCCAGCTCGTTGGTGCGGGTGGCCAAGCGTTTTTCAACGGCCTGCGTGGCTGCGGCGTAGCGGGCCTGCTCGCTTTGGGCAATTACCAACTGCGACTGGGCTTCTTGCCAACGGTTGTAAAACAGCCAGTTGGTGCCCGCGCTCAGCAAGAGCAGCACGGCGGCGGCGGCAGCCAGCCACCGGTAACCACGGCCGCTTTCGGGGGCGGGCATGGTGCGCATGACGGGCTCGTTGGTAGCGGATGCGGGGCGGTATGCAGGCTCTTGCGGAGCCGACGAAACCGTCATGGTGGGTTGGGCGGCGGGCGGCGCCACGGTTGGCTCTTGCCTAATGGCTTGTTGCCAACCACCTAGCACCCGCTCGCGCATGCCGGCGGGTGGCGCCACGGCATGCGCCTCGGCGTAGGCGCCAAGCGCAAGCTCTATGTGGCTTAGCTCGGCACGAATAGCGGGGTGCTGCGCAGCTAGCTGCTCTACCTCGGCGGCCTCGGCCGGGGCAAGCTGATGCAGCACATACAGCTCCAGCTGTCCTGATTCGATGTACTCCTCGATGTTCACTGCTTTGGCTTACCGAATCAGTTTGGAAAGGACTTTAAGGGCGGCGCGGGCGCGGGTTTTCACGGTTCCTAGCGGCAAATTCAACTCTTCGGCTACCTCGCTTTGGGTGTAGCCTTCGAAATACAGCTTATCGACGACTTGGCGCTGATCGGGCGTGAGCTGGTGCGTAAGCTCTTGCAGCCCGATATGCTCGGGGCGGAAAGTGGCTACGGCCGGCTGACGTTCGGCGGGGCTATCGTCGAGAGGCTGTGTGCGAGTACCTACGCGGTACTGTCGCGAGCGGATTTTGTCGATGGCTAAATTTCGGCACACGTTCATCACCCACGTAAAAAGCCGCCCCTTGGAGGCGTCGTAGCTCTGAAACGAATGCCAAATCTTAACCATTCCCTCCTGCAACACATCTTCGGCTTCTTCCTCGCGCCGTACAATGCGCAGGATTACGCCGTAGAGCGCCGCCGAGTACTTGTCGTAAAACTCCGCCATGGCCGACTCATCGTGGGCTTTTAGCCGGGCGATAAGCTGTTCTTCGGCGACGGAAGGCGGCTCGGGTAGCAAATTGGTCACGGTGTGGTGCGAAATGCCCTGGGCCGCGCAGGTTCAGGCGCGCGGCATGGCGGTCAAAAGTAATGACAAAACGGACACAGCAACATGCCCGCCGCCAACCCTAGCTAGCCGGCAGCAGTTATACGGAACTTGGCTTGCCAGGCGCCGTGCTTACTTTGCTCCGCCTCGGCTTAACCCTCCGTGTCATGCCCATCGAATCGTACAACCCCTATACCGATAAAGTGTTGCGGCGCTTTACGCCGCACAGCGCCGCGCAGGTGGAGCGCATGCTGGCGCAAGCCGACAAAACCTTTCAGCAATGGCGCCGCACCACTTTTGCGGAGCGGGCCCAAGTGCTGCACCGCGCCGCCGCATTGCTGCGCGAACGGCAAGACGAGCTGGCCCGCCTCATGGCGCTGGAAATGGGCAAGCCCGTAACCGATGGCCGCGCCGAAGCACAGAAGTGCGCCCTTACCTGCGACTTTTACGCCGAGCACGCCGAGCACATGCTGCGCGACGAGCCGGTGCAAACCGAAGCCCGCCGCAGCTACATTGCGCACCAGCCCCTAGGTGCCGTGCTGGCCGTAATGCCCTGGAACTTCCCGCTGTGGCAGGTGGTACGCTTTGCCGCCCCGGCCCTGATGGCCGGCAACGTAGGCCTGCTGAAGCACGCCTCCAACGTGCCGCAGTGCGCCTTGGCGCTGGAAAAAATCTTTCGCGACGCCGGCCTGCCGCAGGGCGGTTTCCGCACGCTGCTGCTCGAGTCGAAGGCGGTGGAGCCGCTGATTGCCGACGACCGCGTGCGGGCCGTTACGCTTACGGGCAGCGAAGGCGCCGGCAGCCAGGTGGCCGCCGCGGCTGGGCGCTACATCAAGAAAACAGTGCTGGAGCTGGGCGGTTCCGATGCCTTTGTGGTGCTGGCCGACGCCGACCTAGGGCTGGCCGCCAAAACCGCCGCGCAGGCACGCATGATTAACGCGGGCCAAAGTTGCATTGCCGCCAAGCGCTTTGTGGTCGAGAAATCCGTGTCGGCCGAGTTCATGGACCGCATGCGTGAGCACCTGCAGGCCTACCGGGCCGGCGACCCGCTCGAGGAGCTGACTCAGTACGGCCCCCTCGCCCGCCCCGACCTCGCCGACGATCTAGCCCAGCAAGTGCAGAAATCGGTAGCCGCGGGAGCCAAAGTAGTGCTGCAAGGCGGGCAACCCAAAGCCGGTTCGGCTAGGTTTGCGCCCGTTATGCTCGCCAACGTAAAGCCCGGCATGCCCGCCTACGACGAAGAAACCTTCGGGCCCGTGGCCAGCATCCTGGTAGCCCGCGACGAGCAGCAGGCCATTCGGCTGGCCAACGACTCGCGCTTTGGCCTCGGTGCCGCCGTGTGGACGCGCGACGAGGAGCGCGGCC
Source organism: Hymenobacter oligotrophus (assembly GCF_003574965.1). Classification (NCBI taxonomy): domain Bacteria; kingdom Pseudomonadati; phylum Bacteroidota; class Cytophagia; order Cytophagales; family Hymenobacteraceae; genus Hymenobacter; species Hymenobacter oligotrophus. The sequence goes on from NZ_CP032317.1 coordinate 1,366,026, forward strand.
AACGTGTAGCCCGCGAGCTGGAGGCCGGCGCCGTGTTCGTGAATGCCTTGGTGAAATCGTCGCCGGAAATGCCCTTCGGTGGCGTGAAGAAGTCGGGCTACGGCCGCGAGCTTTCGCACCTAGGCATTAAAGAATTTGTGAATCAGAAAAGCATTTGGGTGGCCGGCGAAAAACCTGAAGCGGCTAAAAACTTGGCGGAGTAGGCTTGCTGCCGCCCGCGAAATCGGCCTCGCTGCTCTGGCTGCTTTGTTCAAAGGCAACCTACGTGGCCGGGCTTATCCAATACGTGTGGCCTAGACCGAACTTCGTGCTAAGCGTAGCCCAGCAGGCGGTACACCACATATCCGGTTACTTCGTGCAGCAACACGCTCCATTGTTGTAGGGCCTCGGCGCTGGGCAGCAACCAATACGCAGGCGTGGCTTGCCGCTGCACCGTGAGGTAGCCCGCCGGAAACGGCGTTACCTGCAGCCCGGCTTTGTTGAAACCGCCCACCGCGCGGCGTTGGTGAAAAGCCGAAGTAACCAGCAGCAGGCGCGGCGTAGTGTTGGGCAAGCGCTGCCGCAGCAATGCTTTGGTGTTTTGGGCGTTTTCGCGGGTGTTGCGGCTCTGGGTTTCCAGCCAAATGTGTTGGGTGGGCACCCCCGAAAGGCGCAGCAGCACGGCCAAATCCTGGGCCTCGGTGCGTACGCCGGGCTTGGGCTGCAAGCTGCCCGAGCCGCCACTAATGATGATGCGCCGCGCGCGCCCGGCGCGGTACAGCCACAAGGCGTTGGTAAAGCGGTCGGCGCCACGGTCGAGGTACACGCGGTCGGCGGGGCCGCGCCGCGGGGCGGTAATGCCGGTGAGCAGCACGGCGGCATCGTAGGGCTGCGGCGCTAGCTGCGCGAGGCGCACGGGCGGCATTTCCCACAGCCGCAGCAGCTCGTTGCTCAGGCCTGGATTGGTGAAGACGACACCTAGGGCAACGGTTGCCAGCAGCAGCCGGTAGCGCCACTTGGCCGAGCGCGCCACCAAGGCAGCCACGGGCAGCAGCACGAGCCACAGCGCGGGCTCCAACACAAAATCAAGAAGCTTGGACAGGACGAAGAACACAGCCGCGAAAGTAGCCGAAACTTGCGCAGCCTAGGTGGCCGGCGCCCCTTACACGCCCGGCATGGGCAGGTAGTCGCGCAGCCGATCGAGTTGGGCGCGCACCTCGGCGTCGGTGGTGCGGGTATCGCACTCGAGCATGCGGCCCTGGCAGTACGAAACGAAAAACGGCGCCACGCGCTCGTTCATCAGCTTGCGGGCCACGGGGTTTTGGTCGCAGTCGAGCCGAATAAAGCGGATGCCTTCGTACGCGGCGTCGTCCGAGAAATGCTCGAAATGGGGCGAAAGCAGTTCGCAAACCTCGCAGTCGCGGGCAGAGGTAAATTTTGCAAACACCTTCATGTGGTCGTGAATAAGCGTGCGGAGGCCGGCGTCGTTGGTTTCGGTTACTCTCATAAAAGCATCCCTAGGTAGCAGGTAACATAGCCCTGAAGGCGGCTATACGCGCATTGTTTGCCGAGCGGCTAGGCAAAATGCACGCAACCGGCCCCAAGGCAGGCTTGGTTGCTAAGCCTCAGCAGGCCCGCGCCGCACCGGCAACCCCAAAAAAGCCCGGCCCCAAGGCAGGCTGCCTCGGGGCCGGGCGGGCACGGCACCTAGGGCCGCTTACTTTTTCAGCATCATCCGGCGGATGTACATCACCGGCGCGCTGCCGTAGCTCAGGAACTGCTCGTTAAAGGCCTTCAGGTCGAAGTCTTTGCCTTGCTGTTTCTTGAGCTCTTCGCGTAGGTCGTAAATCTCGGTGTAGCCCGTGAAGTACGAGCTCAGCTGCGCTTGGCTGAGCGTGGCCCGGCGCCACTTGTTGGTAGCTTCGGCCTGCTCCTGAAACCCGTCGCGCACGAGCATTTGCACGGCGTCTTTTTCGCTGATGTTGCCCACGTGTACCAAGTGGTCGAGAATGGTGTTCAGCGTTACGCGCATGTTCCATTTGTCCCACATCAGCCAAATTTCGTCGGAGTTGTTGCCGTAGCCGCTTTCCAGCATCATGCGCTCCGAGTACACGGCCCAACCCTCGATCATGGCGCCGTTGCCGAGCACGGCCTTGATGATGCTCGGCGACTGATTGGCGTACACCAGCTGCGTGTAGTGGCCCGGAATGGCCTCGTGAATGTTCAGGATTTGCAGCGTGTACTGGTTGTACTCGCGCAGGTAGCTTTCGGCCTGATCGGGTTTCCAATCCACAATCGGCTCCACGTTGTAGTACGTGTCGGCGCCTTTGTCGTAGGGCCCGGGGGCCGAAACCGAAGCGCCTGCCCCGCTGCCGCGCATGTACAAGGGCGTTTCGCGCACTACCAAGGGCTTGCTGGGGTCTTGCGTCAGCAGCTTGTGCTCGTCCACAAACTTTACGAGCTGCGGAATTTGCTGCTTCACGGCAGCCACAAAACCCTGCTGCGTGGTGTGCACCGACGACAACTTGCCAATTACCTCCCGAATGCGCGTGAGCGTGTCGGCAGGCATGGGTTTGCCCGCGAAGTATTTTGGCCACAAGCGGGTAGCCCGCACGCCCATGTCGCGCAGCAGTTCCTTTTTATGCGTCAGCGCCTTTTGGTAAACCTGATCGGCGGTGGAGCTCGACTGAATGTCGTAGTAAAACTTGCGGTCGAACAAGGGCTTGCCGATGCGGAAGCTGCGCGTGGCCTGCGGGCGCACTTCTTTATCAAGGAAGTCGATGTAGCTCTGAATGGCCATGCGCGTGGTGTTCACGCGGGTGCGCAGCTCCGTTTTTTCCTCGGCTTTCAGGCCCGAGCGGGCTATAGAATCCTGCAGTGCCTTGCCAAAAACCTCCAACCCGCCACGGTTTTGCAGAATGGCCAGCTCGAGGTGTTCTTTGGTAGGGGTTTTCAGGTTACTCTTGGCGGCTTCGTAGAACTCGGCCGCGCGGCTGATTTTCAGCGAAATGCTGCGCAGCCGCCGATCGAGCGGTTGGTAGCGGCCATTCAGGATTTCGGCTACCGGTTCGCTCAGGTTGTACTGCGCCGGGTTCCACTCCCAATTGCGCAGCGTATCGGCGTACCAGCGCGACGACTGCAACTGATTTAGCATCAGCTGGTAATCGGTTTGGTTGTTTACCGACAGCTTATCGAACTCAAACTCCCGCAGCTCCTTTTGCCACCGATCGTAGGCCTTGGCTTCTTGCTGCCGGCGGCCGGCAGTAGGAATTACCAACAGCGAATCGTACTTGTGGTAGCCCACCGCCGAGGCCCAACCGGGATTGTAGTACCAAAGCGAATCGACGAAGCGCTGCTTGTAACGGTCGAAGCCGACATCGGCGGTTGATGCTTCGCCCGCGGGTTTGTCGGAGCTCTGCTGGCAGCTGGCCAAAGCCAGCGAACCGGCCGCGGCCAACCCCAGCAGCGCCAGGGAGTAACGTGTGGTCATGGGGAGGTGATGGAAAGTAGAAATGCAGGCAGCAAGGTAGCGGCCCTAGGTTGATTTTGAGCGGCAAGCCCAGCAAGGGCAGCAACGACGCGGGTTTGACCCGAGCCGTTGCGTGCGCGCGCCTATGCCAACTCGGGGTACCAACCGCGGCTAAGCTCGAGCAAGCGCTCCACGCTCAGCTCGCGCCGCTTAAAATCTTCGCCCAACTGGAGCAGGTGCAGCAAGGGGCCGGTAGTTTGCTCGAGCAGCCGCTCGGGCGAGGTGAAGTGTTGAAAGTCTTTCAGTTCGAACTCCGACAGCACATCGGCATAAAACGCAGCGGCCACGCGGCGGTCGAGAATAATGAACGCGCCCCGATCGCGCTGGCGGCGCACTAGGCGGCCAAAACCTTGGCGCAGCTTCAGGCGAGCCGCGGGGCGGTAAAACTGCCCCCAGAAAGTCTCGTCGGCCTCGTAGCGCTTGCGGTGGCTGATAAGCGGCTCGCCCAGCGACGGAAACGGCAAGCGCCATACCACCACCTGCGACAACGTAGGCCCGGCAAAGTCCACGCCCGTCCACATGCGGTCGACACCCAGGAGCACGGTTTGCTCGACGCGCCGGAACCGCCGAATTTCCCACTGGCTGGCCCCGTTTTGCATCAGCAGCTCGATGTCGTGCTCGGCCAGGCGGGGCTCAAGCCAATCGGCGGCGTAGCGCATTTCCTCGTTGGAGGTAAACAGCACCAGCGTGCGGCCTTCAAGGGTAATCAGCAGCGGCAACAAGGTGCGCAATTGCGCCTCGCACCAGGCGCGGCGCTCCTGCGGCGGCGCGCTGGCCCTGAACATGGGCAGGTACGTAGGCACGCCGCCCAGCACCGGTTCGGCTTTGGGGTTGTCGTAGTCGAAAATGGGTAGTATGCGCTGCTCGGCCGCAAACGGCACACGCATATCTAGCAACTGCTTAAAGTAGCCTAGGTGGTTTTCGACGTAGAGCGTGGCCGAGGTAAACACCACCGTCCGAAACTGATCGAACAGCGGCGTGGCCGGTTCGCCGCTCATGCGGCGTAAGGCGGCGCGGGCGGCCAACAGGCGTTTGGTGTACTGCTCGGAGGTTTCGTCGGAGGCTTGCTGCAGCGGCTCGCCGGTTTCGGGGTCGGGCGTGGCGCCTAGGTAAGGCCACAGCGCATAGGGCTGCCGCACCAGCTGCCAGCCCAGGCCGTTGGTTTCGGGCTCGCGCACCACCACCGGCACGTACTCGCGGCACGGAAACTCTTCGAGCAAACGCTCCAGCACTTCGGCCTGTCCTTCGGCTATTTCGGCAAAACGCTCGGTGCGGCGGCACAGGCGTTCGTCGTAGTTGCTGGCGCCTACATCGTCGTCGGGGTCGGTTGGGGCACCATCTTCGTCTTCGGCCAGGTTGATGTTCAGGGCTACCGCCAAGTGCCTGCGCACCTGCCCTAGGTGCTTGGCCGAGGTTTTCAGCGGGGCACTCAGCGGAGGCAGCGCCGCCACCAGTTCCCGGTGGAAGGGGCGCACCAACGGCGCGCGGCCGGGCTGCTCCACGCGCACGTTGTCGTGCCAGTGCGTCTCGCCGATCGGAAATGGCAGGGCGGCCGGCCGGCCGCCCTTGTTCTGGAACTGACTACTGACGCCACCTAGGGCTGCCAACGACTCCTGCAGCGGCACGGCGGCTTCGGTGAGGGCGTGCAAGGCGGTGCGCACGGCTTGGCGGCGGCGGTAGGGCGCGGCCTCAATGGCGTAGCGCATCCAAGCCGCATCGGCGGTTTGGCGGGCATCGAGGGCGGCGGGGGTTTCGCGCATCAGCTCGGCCACTTGTTCGAGCAGCGCTACTTTGGCGCCTAGCTCTTCCAGGCGGGCTTCTTCGAAGGCCTCGTAAGCGGCGCGGCTGGCGTCGTCGGGGCCGGGCTGATCGGCCGCGGGTACTTGCCGCCATAGGGCTTCTTCCTCGTCGCGCAGTCGCTCGCGCAGCTGGTTCAGGAAGGGCTCGGCGCGGCGCTGGGTTTTGGCGGGCGTATCGGCTTGCTCGGCCGTTTGCCGGGCGTTGCGGTTGGGCATGGGTTGGCCGTGCAGCAACGGCTCCAGCAGCTCGTCGTGCAGCTCGCGGGCATCGAGGCTGCGGGCCAGCGCCGAACGAAAGTTGTCCGGAAAGCGGTCGGCTTCATCAACAACGCACACCGTGGCCCGCTCCACCACTTTCGGCGGCAGCAAGGCCAATTTGTGATGATTGACGATCAGCAGGTTGGCTTGTTCAGCGCGTAGGCGGTGGGCCGGGTATACGCAGGCTTTGCGGCCGGGCAAAGCGCCGTGGCGGCAAGCGCGGTCGGCGGTTACGCGCCGTAGTAGTTGCCGTAAGGCCGGGCCTAGCTGCGGATGGGCGCTCAATGGGCGGGCAATGCCTTCGGTTTCGCCTTCGGTATCGCGCAGGCGCAGGGCCAGGTAAAACCAGGCCAAGGCAGCCGGCCACTCGGCCCCGCGGCCCAGGCAATCGTCGAAGGCACGGCCCAAAGCTTCCACGCACAAGTAGCAGTTTTTGCCCTTGAGCGTAGCGGTGCGGATGGCCTTGTAGCGGGCCGTGCGGCGGCCATCGACCTCGCGCAGCAGGGCTGGCAGTTCGCCTTGGCGCATCTGCTCCTGCAGGTTTTTGGTGGAGGTAGCCACTACCACCAGGGCTTCGGGCGCGTGGCGTAAGTACTCCAACGCGGGCACCAGGTAGCCAAACGTTTTACCCGTACCCGTGCCGGCCTCAATGGCAAAAGCACCGCGGCGGCCCACTGCACGCGCTATAAAACGGGCATACTCCAGCTGCTGCGGGCGCGGCTGAAAGGGGTGTTTGCCGCTGCTCATGCGCTTGGCCAGCTGCTCGAACGCCTCCTCTACCTGCTGCTCCGATACGTCGCCTAGGCCCAACTCGGGCGCGGCGCTGTCGTCGGCTTTGTCGCGCCAACGAGACAAGTAGTTGTTGAGCAACAGTGTCATTTGCTCGGGCTGCGGCCAGGCAGGTTGCGGAGGCGGCAGCGGCAGGCGGTTGGGCGCGTTGGGCTTGTCGCGGCGGGCGGTGTCGTCGCAGCAATCGGGTTGCTGGGCCAGGGCCTTCAGCAACCGAAAGGCGCGCAACTCGGGTCGGCGCGGTGCCAGGCTGATTACCGCATCGAGCAAGGTGTACCCTGGTAGCCACTGCTGGCCAGGTTGGCCTTGGGGCTGCAGCAAGCTCTCGAGCACGCGGCGCACGGCCCGGCGCATGGCATGCAGCATAAAGGGCAGCTGGGGCACGGCGCCGTCGTCGTTGCGCTTGGCATAGCCGAGCTTTTCGCTGACGGCTTTGTCCTGCGCTACCAGCTTTTCGAGCAGCTCATCGGCGTCGTCGAGTACTTCGTTGGGCAGGAAGAACGCCAGCAGCTCATCGAGCCCGACGCACATAGGCGGCTTAGCCATGCCGGCCAGCACGTGCTGCTCCAGCCACAGCCGCTCGGGCGAGGGTTGCCCGGCGCGGTCCATAATCAGCAACGCGTCAAAAGCACCTAGGGCCGCTTGGGCTTCTTCGGCCACTTCGGCCCAGGTGGGGGCCTCTTTTGCGCGGGCGTTGGCTACACCGCTGGCAGTACTTACGGCTGCGGAGTAGTCGCGCTCGGGGTTCAGCAGCCACTGCTGCACCTTGGCGCCGGGCTCAAGCGGCAGTACCCCTAGGTGCAACAGGCCGTGTTTGGTATCGGGGCGGTAGGCGCCGGTGGCGAACAAATGCGCCACAGCTACCCGCGCCGAACGAACCGGACTCGTGAATAAAACTGCCATAACCCCGTTGCTCCAAGCCGCAAATTAGGCAATCGGCAGCCGCAGCCCTAGCGTATTATGGTTGGGCTGCCACAAACCCTACCTTGGGCTGGTTGCCGGGTTGTTTTCCCTTGATACCTTCGCTCATGTGTCTTTCCGCTTCCCCTCTCCTTTCCGGCTTGTTGCTCACCGGAGCTTTGGCCGCGTGCTTGCAAAAGTCCGACAACTCTGCCGCCGAAACGGCTGTTGTTCGGTCTGATTCTGAATCAGCAGTTGCTGCTTTGCCCGCGCAGGCCAGCCCCCTCACCGAAACCTTCGAGGCAGGCAGCAAAGGCTCGTATGCCTCGGGGCAAGAGCAGCTGCCCTCGGGTACTTGGCTGCTCGATGATGCCCTGATTGGCACCTCCGAGCAAGACCACAAACGCGGCGACAAAGCCCTTCGCCTCCGCGGAAAAGGCCGCGCTCAAATGCGTTTCGACCTAGGCAGCGGCGCAGGCCGGGTGCGCGTGTTCAATGCCAGCTACGGGCGCGATGGCTCGGTGCGCTGGCAGCTGTGGCTCAGCACCGACCGCGGCCGCACCTGGCAACCCGCCGGCACCGAGGTGAAAGTTGAAGGCACCGGCATCACGACCGACGTGGCGGTAAACCGCCCCGGCCCTTTGCGGCTCGAAATTCGGAAAGTAGACGGTGGCGACGACCGCCTGAACATCGACGACTTTACCGTGGAGCCTTACCGCGGCGGCAGCGCACCCAGCGTGGCCACCACGCCCAGCAGTTCGGCCCAACCGAGCCGGACGCCGGCTGCTGCGCCGGCCCCAAACCGCTCAGGCAGCACCGGCACCACCCGCCGCGACGACCCGCTTACCCTTGGCAACCCCAGCGGCGCCACCAGCAACCCTACGGCTTCGCCCAACAACTACCTGATGCAGAAGTCGCAGTTTGTGCTGAGCTACTCGCGCGACCGGGGCATTCCGAACTGGGTAATGTGGCACCTGAGCAAGGGCTGGATGGGCTCGGCCCCGCGCCAGGACGATTTCCGCCCCGATCCGGCCCTGCCCCGCGGCTGGTACCAGGTTACGCCCCGCTCCTACTCCGGCTCGGGCTTCGACCGAGGCCACAACTGCCCCTCCGCCGACCGCAGCTACGACCTGGACGATAACTCGGCCACCTTCCTGATGACGAACATGATTCCGCAGGCGCCCATGAACAACCAGCGCACCTGGAATAGCCTGGAAGAGTACTCGCGCGACTTGGTAAAGGCCGGCCGCGAGGTGTACGTCATCATGGGCAGCTACGGCAAGGGCGGCACCGGCACCAACGGCCCCGCCACCACCCTCGACCAAGGCCGCGTAACCGTGCCCAAGCGCGTGTGGAAGGTGCTGGTAGTATTGCCCGAAGGCGACAACGACCTGCAGCGCGTGGCCAGCGGCCAAGCTCGCCTGGTGGCTATCGACACGCCCAACGACAACTCCGTCGACCCGGATTGGAGCCGGTACCGCGTGAGCGTGGATGCCATTGAAAACGCCACCGGCCTCGACTTGCTCAGCAAGCTTCCTACCGAGGTACAGGAACGGCTCGAGGCGCAAGTCGATAACGGCCCTATTCGGTAGCCGCCTAGGTACTCGGCAAGCAAAAAGCCCGAAACAGCTAGTGCTGTTTCGGGCTTTTTGCTTGCTAAGGCCTCATGGGTTATTCGCGAATGGCGCTGTCGAATCCGCTGGTCAGGGCTTGTTTTTCGGCGCTGCTAATGGGGCGGTTGTTGGCGGCCGCGTACAGCGCGCAGGCTTTATCGGCGGTAGCCACGCCCAGGGCTTTCACGCGCATGCCCCAGAGCACCAGCGCGTACTCCTGCTTGTTGTACATAGCACCCTGGTGTAAAAACATGCTTTGCTTGCGGTTGGCCAGCATTTGCGCAAAGTCGAGCTCACCGCCCTTCGCCGTTTGGGCTTTAATGAAGGCTTCCACATCGGCGGGGCTGGGGTTGGCGGCGGCCGTGGCCGTTGTGGGCACCGGGCCGCTGGTGCTCTGCGCCAGGCCCGTGGTGCCAATGGCGCACAAGCTCAACACCCCAAGTAGTACTTTGAACATAGAACGGAGAAAAACAGAGTACGTAATGATTACAATCGAACGCTAATGGAAGTGCTATATTATGTAAATTATTTACAAGATTTTTCTAAGCCGCTTGATTTTTTAGCATCCGCTGAATTACCGATAACAGCACGCTCGCATTCCAGTGGCGCTGGTAGCTGATGGTGGTGAAGCGCCGGCTGTTGCGGCGCGAGTTCAGCGTAAACGAATGCGGCGTTTGCAGCATGTCGCAGTCGGCCCAGGCGAGCTGCTGATCCACGGCCCAGCTAAGCCCTAGGTGGTTTACGGCCACACCGGCCAGCAGCACCGTTTCGCCGGCCTCAATGCGGCTCATGGCTTGCTGCTCGAGCCGCTCGAACACGGGCTGCTCCAGCGCGCCAAGTATTTGCTCGTACCGCTCCCAATCCTCGTCGTCCTCGTGGGTGTCAAACGAATACATCTGAATGCGCAGCACATCGCCCGAATGGTGCTGCAGCTCAACGGTGTAGCTGTTGCCAAACCGAAACCGGTAGAATACCAGCAATTGGTGGCTGAACCGAACCGCCGCCACCTCGCTCAGCAACCACTCACTCGACTTGCCCCCCGCCCACGAGGCGCTGCTGTAACCGATGGCGTTGCGCCCAATGCGCAACTGCCGCGGCAAGCCCAGCAGGCCATGCGGCACCTGCAAGGTTAGCTCATCGGTGGGGTTGGGCAGGTTGCTCATGGGTAAACGCGGCGGTTTCGGCCTGCCTGGTGTTTGCGGCGGTACGCCCACCTAGGCAGGCCAACCGTAGCATACGCAAAAGCGGACTCAGGCTTTGCGTCGCTTCGCGCCAGCGCCGGTGTCGGCCAGAAATTGGCTTAGCAGCTGCACGTAGGCATCGGCGTAGTGTTGCTGGCTGAGCTTGGCCGAGCCTTCGAGGTGGCCGCCTTCAAATTTTACCAGCCGGCGCACCTGCTTGCCGGTGGCCGTGCCCACTACCTGCTCCGAATGGGCCAGCGGCGTAAACGCATCGGCAGTACCGGCCACCAGCAGCATTAGGCACCGGATGCGCGGCGGCAACAGCTTGTACTGCTCGGCCGCGGCTGGCAACGTAACCACTTTGTTTTTCAGCTGCTTGATGTTGGCCACGTGCCAAACTGGGTCGGCTACGTAACCCTCCCCGATCAGGAAATCGAGCTTGGTACGCGCCGCCACTTTGGTGGCCATAATGGTGCCCATGGAAAAGGCCAACACGCCGGTGCGGTTGCGCGGGTACTGCCGGCGGGCATAGGCCAGCGCTGCCCCTAGGTCGTCGGCAAACTCGTTGTAGTACAGCTGTTGCTGATCGAGCGCAAAATCGTCGCTCTGGCCGAAGCCGCGGTAATCGAACAGCAGCACCCGGTACCCCTGCGTGGTCAGCTCCTTGGCCATGTGCACCCAGCCACCCATGTTGCCGGCATCGCCGTAGGCCAGCACAATGGTGGTACGCTTATCTAGTTTTTCATCAGGGCTACAATCCCAGCCTTGCAGATGCAGCTTATCGGGCGTGCCGATGCGTGTTGGCCGGTAAGCCATGCCCACCGAATCGGGGGTTTGGTAATACTTGCGTAGTGGCTTTATGGCCATGGCAACGTGGCTGAGCAACAGCACGGCCAGCAGGATCGGCAAGCGGCGAATCATCGGCAACGGAAATTGGGTCTGACGCAATAATTAACTGCCACGGCCAATGCAGCCGCGCCCGAACGCTGCCGGTTGGTTGCCTAATAACACCGCAAGGCAACCAACCGGCATAACGCAACAAGCGGTTGCTTAGCCGTGGCAGTTGGTAAAACAGGGCGTTGCTGCGCCCCGAAAAGGTTGTTTCAGGTGGGCCCTAGGTCTCGATGAGCGTTGCCTTGAAGCCGGCTAGCTTGCCTGCCGACGTTTTGCCCAGCACGTACGCTTCAATTTGCGCACCACTGCCCACGCGGTACACCTGCGTGTCCTCCATTTCCTGCTTCATAAACATTTGCAGGGCCTTGAAGCGGTTGGCCAGCTCCACGTTGCCGAGCACGCCCTGGTCGGCGGTGTGGTTGCGCAGAAAGTACGTCAGTTCCTGCGTTTCCACGTTGGTGCTGGCCGGCGAATGGCCCAGCAGCGGCAGCACGTTATCGGGGCTTAGCTGAAAACCAGCGGGCAGGTTGTAGCTCACCGGCGTCAGCGCCGATTCCGACTCGCTCACGAAGTACAAGCCATCGGTTAGGGCGCGCAGTTGCTCCACAGCTGCATCGGTATCCCCGGCGGCTTGGGCGCTTTGCGGGGCTTGGCTGCCGGCCGCGGCGGCTGGCTTAGCACCTAGGATTTCGCCCCCGCTTGCTTCGGCAATTTTCGCCGAAATAGCCGCGGCCAGCTCCTTCATGCGCTCTTCGCGAACCTTAATTTTCTCGTTGGCGAAATTCATGTCCGAAACGCGGTTCATCGGAATCAGGTGGATGTGGGCGTGCGGCACCTCCAGGCCAATCACAGCCACCCCCACGCGGCGGCACGGCACGGCTTCCTTCACGCCTCGGGCCACACGCTGCGCAAACTGGTGCAGGGCTGCCAGCTCGTTGGCCGGCAAATCGAAGATGTAATCGACCTCGCGCTTGGGCATTACCAAGGTGTGGCCTTCAACCAAGGGCGTGATGTCGAGAAAAGCCAGGTGGTGTTCGTCCTCGGCTACTTTGTAGGCGGGCAGCTCGCCGGCAACAATGCGGGAGAAAATGGAAGGCATTTTCGGGCGTTTGGTATCAGTTGACAAGTAATACGTACCGATAGGCTCGGCGCGGTGAAGCTAGGAAGTTTCCGGCGTTGGCAACTGCCCAGGCTGGGCCGCGGGCACAAAAAAACGCGGCCGGTCTTCCCAGACCGGCCGCGCCTCGTACTTGCCATTATGTGGGGGCTGCACCACCTAGGGCCGTGCAGCTGGGGTGCCTAGCGCGAAACCTCCAGAATCTCGAAGTGCAGCTTGCCGGCGGGCACGGTAATTTCGGCCACGTCGCCGGCTGATTTGCCCAGCAGGCCTTTGCCGATCGGCGACTTCACCGAGATTTTACCAGCGGCCAGGTTGGCTTCTTCCTCTGCCACCAGCACATAGTCTAGCACGGCGTTGTTCTTGAGATTTTTCAGCTTCACTTTGCTCATGATGAGCACCTTGCTGGTGTCGAGGTTGGTTTCGTCGAGGATGCGGGCGTTGCCGATAACCTCTTCCAGCTTCGAAATCTTAAGCTCGAGGTGGCCTTGGGCTTCTTTGGCCGCGTCGTATTCCGCGTTTTCGCTCAAATCACCTTTGTCGCGTGCTTCCGCCAGCTGTCGGGCTGCCTCGGCCCGGCCGCGGATTTTCAGATCCTGCAGTTCATCCTTCAGCCTTTGCAAGCCTTCGGGGGTATAATAGTTGACAGCCATGACAATGAGTGGTGGGCAAACAGGTAAAAAAACAAGGAGAACGGCCGGCGGTGCCGGCCGTTCTCCCGAACAGGCATCAGCAAATATACGAAACGGCAACCACTGTGCGCAAGAGCCCGCCGCAAACGCAGCCCGGCCGCAGCGGGCCCTAGGTGGTGCGCCCGTGCCGGGGCGGAGGCAGCTAGGCGCCGCGCAAAAAGGCTTCTATTTTGCGGGCCAGCACCTCGTTGATGCGGTGGTACGACTCGTGCGTCCAGCCGCCTACGTGCGGCGTAAGCAACACATTGCTGGCTTTGCGCAGGTAATCGAAACGGGCTTGTTGCTCGGGCTTCAGAACACCGAGGCGTTCGTTTTCGAGCACATCGAGGGCGGCGCCGCGCAGCTTGCCTTCGCGCAGCAACTGCACCAGGGCGGCATGGTCGAGCACCTCGCCGCGGGCCGTGTTCAGCAGCCACACCGGCTTTTGAAATCCGCGCAGCAGCTGCTCGTTGATGAAGTTGTGGTTGCTGGCCGAATACGGGATGTGCACGCTTAGCACGTCGCAGCGTTGCTGCAGCTCCGCCAGCGACACCAGCGGCAGGTAATCGGTGGGCTGCACGGCGGGGTCGTGGTCGTAGCCGAGCACTTCGCAGCCAAAGCCGCGCAGGCAGCGCGCAAAGCTGCGCCCCATGTGCCCGCAGCCAACAATGCCTACCGTGCGGGCTTGCAGCTCGTAGCCGCGGTTGGCCTCGCGGTGCCATTCGCTGCGGCGCACCTCCACGTCGGCCGAGGCTACTTTGCGCAGCAGGCTCAGCAGCAACCCCACCGTAAACTCGCCCACGGCTTGCGCGTTGCCTTCGGGCGCGTTCAGCAGGGTAAGTCCGGCAGCTTCCAGAGCAGCCACATCAACGTTATCGACGCCGGCTCCGGCCCGGGCCACGAAGCGCAGGCGGGGGCCGTGGCGCAGCAAATCGGCCGTTACGCGCACTTTTGAGCGCACAATCAGCCCTTCGTACGGCTTCTCGGCCAGGGCGGCGGGCACTTCGGCCGGCAGCAAATCGGGTTCGTAATCGATTTGCACGCCTACTTCGCGCAACAAGCTTTTAAGCGAAGCGTGCATTTCATCAATTACCAGGCAACGTATCACGGCAAACTCGGCTGGGTGGAACTACGAACGGCGAAGGTAGGCTGGTGCGGGCGGCGGCCCCTGCGGCCCTAGGTATTGCGCACGGCCGCCACGCGCTGCGTCAGGCCAATAAAATCCTGCACGCTGAGCTGCTCGGCACGTTTGTCGAAGATGGCATCCGTCATGGCCTCCGGCGGCATACCCATCGGTTTGATGCAGTTACGCAATGTTTTGCGGCGCGTGCTGAAAGCCTGCTTCACCACTTGAAAAAACAGTTTCTCGTCGCACTCGAGCTGCAGCACTTGGTTGCGCGTGAGGCGCAGCACGGCGCTTTGCACCTTGGGCGGCGGCACAAATACGTGCGGCCCCACCGTAAACAGGTACTCGGTGTCGTAGAAGGCCTGCACCAGCACGCTCAGGATGCCGTAGGTTTTGGAGCCGGGTTTGGCGGCAATGCGCTCGGCTACTTCCTTCTGAATCATGCCCACGCATTCGCGCACTTGCTGGCGGTGCTCGAGCACTTTAAAGTAAATCTGGGAGCTGATGTTGTAAGGGAAGTTGCCGATAACGGCCAGCGGCTTTTCTTCGAACAACTTGCCTAAGTCCTGGCGCAGAAAGTCGGCCGACAGGATGCGCCCCTCCAGCGCCGGAAAGTGCTGCTGCAGGTACGCCACCGATTCGCGGTCGATTTCGATGACCGTGGTTTCGTACTCGGCCGTGCGCTCCAGCAAAAACTGCGTCAGCACGCCCATGCCGGGGCCCACTTCCAGCACGTGGCGCACGCCGTCGGGCAGCTGCAACGATTCGGCAATGCGGCGGGAGATGTTCAGATCGGCCAGAAAGTGCTGGCCAAGGTGCTTTTTCGGGGTAACGCGTTCCACAGGCATGGGCACGAAGGCAAGCTTCGCGTATAGGATTGGCCGGCAAAAGTACGAAAGCCCCGCCGGGGCGGCCCAGCTCCGTACGCGGCCGGTAACGCATAACCCGATAACTTGCGCGCCAAAGCCAGATTTCCTCCTATGCCACTACACCTCGCCACCGCTGCTGCGCTGCCCCAAGGCCCCGCCGACGTTGTTCTGATTTTGCCCGCTGGCACCAAAGCCCTGCCAAGCGAAGCCCCCGAACTGCCCGAAGCCGCCCTTATTTACGCCAACGCGCAGCTTGCTGCCGACGAAAAGCTATTTGCGGTGAACTTATACACTCACCGAGTGTACGTGGTAGTGGCAGCCGATAAGAAAACGGCCGACCTCAACGCCGAGCAGCTGCGCCGCAGCGGCAACCAGCTACACGCCAAGCTGAAAGCGGCCCGCGTAAAGGAGCTGCACATACTCAACCTCACAACTAATAAGCAGGCCGCCCTTTCGCTGGCCGAGGGGCTGTACCTCACGGCTTATCAGTTTGAGGGCTACAAAACCGACGAAAAATCGAAGCAAGCGCCCGAGCTGTTCCGGGTAGCGTTGCTGGGCGTGGAGGAAGCGCAGGTGCGCGAGCTGGAGAATCTGCTCCTAGGTGTTGCGCTGGCCCGCGACTTGGTGAACATGCCGCAGAATAAGCTCACGGCCACCATGTTTGCCGAGCAAATGGCCAGCGCGGGCGAAGACGCTGGCTACCACACCGAAATTCTCGACCAAGCCCGCATCGAGGCCTTGCGCATGGGCGGCTTGCTGGCCGTAAACCAAGGCAGCCCTGAGCCGCCCACGTTTACCATTATGGAGTGGAAGCCCGAGGGCGCCCGCAACGAAAAACCCTACGTGCTGGTAGGCAAAGGCGTGGTGTTCGATACCGGCGGCCTCAGTCTGAAGCCCACGCCCGCTTCGATGGACATGATGAAGTGCGACATGGCCGGCGCCGCTGCCATGACGGGCGTGATGTACGCCTTGGCCAAAAACCAAGTTCCGCTGCACGTAATTGCCCTGGTACCGGCCACCGATAACCGCCCCGGCGGCCCCGCTTACTGCCCCGGCGACGTGCTCACGATGCACAGCGGCCTCACGGTGGAAGTGCTCAACACCGATGCCGAAGGCCGCCTCATCTTGGCCGATGCGCTCCACTTCGCCAAGAAGTACGAGCCCCAATTGGTCATCGACGCGGCTACGCTCACGGGTTCGGCGGCCCGCGCCATCGGCAAAGAAGGCATCGTGGCCATGGGCACCGCCGACGAAGACGTGATGCGCGAATTGGCCGCTGCTGGCCGCCGCACCCACGAGCGTATTGTGGAGTTCCCGCTGTGGGACGAGTACGCCGAGCACATCAAGAGCGACATTGCCGACATCAACAACCTAGGCAAAGCGGAAGCCGGCGCCATTTCGGCCGGTAAGTTTCTGGAGCGCTTCACCGAAGGCTACCCCTGGATTCACCTCGACATTGCCGGCCCGGCCTTCCTCACCGCACCCGACTCGTACCGCGGCAAAAACGGCACCGGCACGGCCGTGCGCTTGCTGTATTCCTTCCTAACCAGTCGCGCCTAGCAGATTAACAAACTCCCTTCCTCAGCTGATGAGGGGAATTTTCCGTTCAACTCTCCTCATCAAAAATGCTCCCCCGCATTGGCATAAGCACCGGCGACCTAGCCGGCATCGGACCCGAAATTATTTACCGCACCCTGCAAGACGCGCGCATTTTGCGCTTTTGCACGCCGGTAGTGTACGGCACCGCCGCCACTCTCTTTGATGAGTTTCCGCAGGATAAAAATCACGCTCCGTTGGCGTTTCGGCAGGTGCGCGAAGCAGCCGACATTGTAGCGGGCAAAGTAAACGCCGTAACCTGCTGGGACGAAGACTTCGTGCTCACGCCGGGTCAGCCGTCCGAAGCTTCGGGCCGAGCGGCGCGCCTTTCGCTGATTGCCGCCGCCAATGATCTGAAAGCCGGGCTGATCGACGGTCTGGTTACCGCCCCCATCAGTAAGGACAACACCCAAGGCGAAGGCTTTACCTTCCCGGGTCACACAGAGTTTCTGGCGCACCACTTCAGCCCGAACAACGACAGCCTGATGTTTTTGGTGGCCGACAACCTGCGCGTAGCCACCGCCACCGGCCACATTCCGCTGAAGGATGTGCCCACGCGTCTGACTTCCGAGGTGCTCACGGGCAAGCTGCGCATGCTGCTGCATTCGCTGCGCCAGGACTTTGGTATTCAGAAACCTAGGGTAGCCGTGCTGGGCCTCAACCCCCATGCCGGCGAAAACGGCCTGCTGGGCCGCGAGGAGCAGGATTTGGTGCAGCCTGTCATTCAGCAGTTCCTCAACGAGGGCCACTTGGTGTACGGCCCTTACCCCGCCGACGGCTTTTTCGGTACCCGCCAGTACCAGCAGTTCGACGCTACCCTGGCCCTTTACCACGACCAGGGCCTCATCCCATTCAAAACCATTGCCTTCGAGCGCGGTGTTAACTACACGGCTGGCCTACCGGTGGTGCGCACCTCGCCCGACCACGGCACGGCTTACGGTTTGGCAGGCAAGTTCGCGGCCGATCCTACCTCCTTCCGCGAGGCGCTGTACTTGGCCTGCGACCTGGTGCGTAACCGCACAGTTGGCAAATAATACGGTGTGCCACTTAGGCACTCGGCAAAGCCCTAGGTGCTTGGTTGCCAGCGCATGCAATTGAACCTCAGCTAAGCCTAAGCAAGGGAGCATGTTTTTCACCGACCGAAAGAAAGTTTACAAAATCGAAACTTAATTTTTCGATTTGCAATTTTCTCTCCACCTTTGCACTCGGAAAGACTGAGTGCCTTAGGTGCACGCCGTTACTTTCTTTCGATATCTTTCTCCATGACGCTTACCAACCCTTCGGAATACAAAGCTGCCCTGCGTCGGCTCGATGCCCTCGTTGCAGCTGGTTTTGAAGGCAACGAGGCCTTGGAAGCGGAGTTTCGGGAGTTGGTAGTGGCCATCGATGCGTACGAAGACCAGCTTGGCCTGATGCCCATCCCCACCTTGCCTGCCACCCTAGCCGACATGATCGAGCTGAAGCGGCAGCAGATGCGGTTAAAGCAAAAGGAGCTGGCCGAGCTTTTGGAAGTGCCCGCCGGGCGCTTGTCGCAGATACTCAGCGGCAAACGCCGCGTAACGCTCGACCTAGCCAAAAAGCTCTACGAACGCCTCGGAATCAGCCCCGAGTTCATCCTCAAAAAGGCCTGATTCCAGCCCACACGCCACTGTTTCATTCCTTGCGCGGCAAATAATTAGCTATTTTTGCCGCCTGCCTAACCAGCAACCCGTGAAAAAGCACACTCCCTACGATTTGCACATAGCCGCCCTGAGCGAGAAAACGCACGAATACGTTTTCGACCTCGGCACGGACTTTTTTGCGCAATTCGATCAAACGCTGATTCCGGACGGCAAGCTACGGGCCGACGTGAAGCTCGACAAAACCGCGCAGCGCATGGTGCTCGACATCCACATCGAGGGCACCGTAAAGCTAATCTGCGACCGGAGCCTCGATGAGTTCGACCAACCTATCGACGTGACGCACCAGCTGCTCGTCCGCTTCGGCGACCACGAGGCCGAGCTTGACGAGGACGTGCTGCAAATCACGCCCGACACCCAAACGCTGCCCCTGGCTCAGCATTTCTTCGATTACATTGGGCTGGCTATTCCGATGAAGAAGCTGCACCCGCGCTTCCAGGACGAGCCCGACGAGAACCCCGACGCCGACGCCAAGCTCATTTACTCTACCGGCTCTGCTGCCGATGACGACGATGACGACGAGGATGCCGGCGACCCGCGGTGGAACGCGTTGCGCAACCTGAACTAGCCTTTTTCGGCCGACATTTTTTCTTTTGTTTTAATACCCATTTTCACTCATGGCACACCCCAAACGACGCGTCTCCGCCGTTCGCCGCGACAAGCGTCGCACCCACTACAAACTCGACGCTAAAGCAGTTTCTGTTTGCCAAACCACTGGCGAACTGCACCTGCGCCACCGCGCTTACGTAGTGGACGGTGACCTGTACCTCAACGGTAAAATCGCGGTTAAGAACTACGCTCCCGTAGCTTCGGCCGCCGCTTCAACCGACGAGGACTAACCTAGCCTCTCCTTCCTGACCGGCGGCCGAATATCGGCCGCCGGTTTCAGTTATAACCGCCGACTGTTCTTCATTCTGCTTTCATGAAAATAGCCCTCGACGCAATGGGAGGCGACTTCGCCCCTCAAGCTGCCGTGGACGGCGCCGTACTGGCCGCTTCAAAGCTGGCTGGCAAGGCCCAAATCGTGCTTATCGGCCAGGAAGAGGCCGTGCGCCCCTTGCTGGAGGCCCACGGCGAAGCCGCTGCCGCCCTGGAGTTGGTGCACGCCACCCAAATCATCCAAATGGGTGAGCACCCGGCCAAAGCCTACCAACAAAAGCAGGACTCGAGCATTGCCGTGGGTTACCGCATGCTGCACGCCGGCGAGGTAGAGGCCTTTTGCTCGGCCGGCAACACCGGCGCCATGCTGGTGGGCGCCATGTTCAGCGTAAAGCCTGTACCCGGCGTGCTGCGCCCCGCCATTGCCAACTTCGTTCCGAAGGAGCACGGCGGCTTTGGCATTATGCTCGATGTGGGCGCCAATGCCGAGTGCAAGCCCGAAATGCTGGAGCAGTTTGGCGAGCTTGGCTCGCTGTACGCGCAGTACGTGCTGGGCATTGAGAAGCCCACCGTGGGCCTGATGAACCTAGGCGAGGAAGAAGGCAAAGGCACCACCCTCACGCAACAGGCCCACCAGCTGCTGAAGGTGAACCCGCACATTCACTTCATCGGCAACATCGAAGGGCGCGACCTGTTCAACGACAAAGTCGACGTGATTGTGTGCGACGGTTTCACGGGCAACGTGGTGCTGAAAATGGCCGAGTCGATTTACGACCTGCTGGCCGCCCGCAACATGCACGACCCGTTCTTCGACAAATTTAACTACGAGTCGGTGGGTGGCTCGCCCATTCTGGGCATCAACGACAATGCCATTATCGGCCACGGTGTTAGCACTCCGTTGGCCATCTGTAACATGCTGCTGCAAGGCTACCAAATGGCTCATTCGGGCATTGCCGAGCAAATCAAGAGCACGTTCAAATCGTAAAGCGCGCATAAATTCGCTTGCAAGTCCGGCCCCGAGGGCCGGACTTTTTGCTACCTTGGCGGCCGTTTTACTTGCCAGTTTCTCTCCGCCGCTTTTTAATTCTTTGCAATGAAGCTGACCGCTGCCATCACCGGCGTAGGCGCCTACGTACCCGATTACGTGCTCACCAACCGGGAACTCGAAACCCTGGTCGAAACCAACGACGAGTGGATTCAGAGCCGTACGGGAATCTCAGAACGCCGCATCCTGAAAGGTGAAAACCAAGGCACCTCGGTGATGGGCATCAAAGCCGTGGAACAACTGCTGCGCAAAACCGGCACCCGCCCCGAAGAGGTCGACCTGTTGATTTGCGCTACCACCACCCCCGATTTGGTGTTTCCGGCCACGGCCAATATCATTTCGGCAGCCGTGGGCCTAACCAAGGCGTTCAGCTTTGATATGCAGGCGGCCTGCTCGGGCTTTCTGTTCGCGTTGGCTACGGGCGCTTCGTTCATCAAAGCGGGCACGTACCAGAAAGTAATCGTGGTGGGCGCCGACAAAATGTCGAGCATCGTCGACTATACCGACCGTGCCACGTGCATCATATTCGGCGACGGGGCCGGAGCCGTGCTGCTTGAACCCAACACCGAGGGCCTAGGTCTGCTCGACCAAGAGCTGCACTCCGATGGCTCGGGCGAGCCTTTCTTGCACCAAAAAGCCGGCGGGTCGCGCCGTCCGCCCTCGGCTGAGACGGTAGCCAACCGCGAGCATTTTGTACACCAAGAAGGTGCAACGGTTTACAAGTTCGCCGTGAAAGGCATGGCCGATGTCGCCGCGCAGGTAGCCGAACGCAACAGCCTCACGCCCGAAACCATCGATTGGCTGGTGCCGCACCAAGCCAACAAGCGCATCATCGACGCCACGGCCCAGCGCGTGGGCATTGGCGCCGATAAAGTGATGCTCAACATTCAAAAATACGGCAACACCACCAACGCCACCATTCCGCTCTGCTTGGCCGATTACGAAAGCCAGCTTCGGAAAGGCAACAACCTGATTTTCGCGGCGTTTGGCGGCGGCTTCACCTGGGGTTCGTTGTACCTGAAGTGGGCCTACGACCCTAAGCCCGATCCACAGAACGCCTGACCTAGGGCGGCCTGACGCGGAAAACTCCTATACTTGCACCCCCGACGTGCCGCCCCGCCACTCCACGGGTCGGCACGTTTTGTTTCGGCCGTTAGCTACTGGCTATTAGCCCTTCGCTTCGGCTTCTTGCAGCCAATCCGATTTCCCACAGCTGATAGCCCTGGCTAAAAGCTAATTGCTCAAACCAACTCACAATGGCAACCACCGCGGATTTTCGCAACGGTCTCGTTCTGAATTACAACGGCGACCTGCACGTCATCACGGAATTCCAGCACGTGAAGCCGGGCAAAGGCCCCGCTTTCGTTCGCACCAAGATGCGCAACATCAAAACGGGTAAGGTCATCGACAACACCTTCAACGCAGGTGTAAAGGTTGAAACCGCCCGTGTAGAACAGCGCCCCCACCAATTCCTCTACAAAGACGACTACGGTTACAACTTCATGGACAACAGCAGCTTCGAGCAGGTAACGCTGCCCGAGGCCATGGTGCCGTTTGCCGATTTGATGAAGGAAGGCCAGGAAGTAACCATCCTGTTCCACGCCGAAACCGAGCAGCCCCTCACGGCCGAGCTTCCCGCCTTTGTTGAGCTGGTGGTTACGTACACCGAGCCCGGCTTGCGCGGCGATACGGCCACGAACACCCTGAAGCCCGCCATCGTGGAAACGGGTGCCCGCATCCAAGTGCCGCTGTTCATCGATCAAGACCAGAAAATCCGCGTCGACACCCGCGACTACACTTATGTCGAAAGAGTCAAATAAGGACAAGGTGCCGCAAAAGCCCTCCCCCGCTGCCATGAAAGCCAAAGAACTGCAAGAGCTGATCGACTTCATCGCGAAGTCGGGTCTGAACAAAGTCAACATCGAAACCGAAGAGTTTAAAATCTCGGTTCAGCGCGAGCCCAACACCAAAGTGGTAAGCGGCGGCGCCCCTGCTCCGGTGCAACACGCTCCGGCCCCGCAGGCTGCTCCGGCCCCACAAGCCGCTCCGGCAGCGGCCCCGGCTCCGCAAGCTGCCGCTCCGGCTGCTGCACCCGCCGAGGCCCCGGCCGCCAGCAACACGGTAGCGCTGAAAGCCCCGATGATTGGCACGTTCTACCGCTCGAGCAGCCCCGATACCCCTCCGTTCGTAGGCGTGGGCGACGTAGTGGAGCAGGGCCAAGTGATTTGCATCATCGAAGCCATGAAACTCTTCAACGAAATCGAAGCTGAACAGCGCGGCCGCATCGTGAAGGTGATGGTCGACAACGCTTCGCCCGTGGAGTACGACCAGCCGTTGTTCCTCATCGAGCCGATGTAATTTCAGAGCTTAGAATTGAGAGCTTAGAATTTAGAAAAGGTAAGCTTTTACGCCAGCCGCATCTAAGTTCTAAGCTCTCAGCTCTCCTATCTACACCCAGAGCTGTGTTCAAGAAAATACTCATTGCCAACCGCGGCGAAATTGCGCTTCGCGTGATTCGCACCTGTCGCGAAATGGGGATCAAAACGGTGGCGGTTTACTCCACCGCTGACAAGGAAAGCCTGCACGTACGCTTCGCCGACGAGGCCGTGTGCATTGGCCCGCCGCCCTCCCGCGACAGCTACCTGAACATACCGAACCTGATTGCGGCCGCCGAAATCACGAACGCCGACGCCATTCACCCGGGCTACGGTTTCTTGTCGGAAAACGCGGAGTTCTCGCGCATCTGCCGCGAAAACGGCATCAAGTTCATCGGTGCCTCGCCCGAGATGATCAACTCGATGGGCGACAAAGCCTCGGCCAAGGACACGATGAAGAAGGCAGGCGTGCCCACCATCCCCGGCTCCGATGGCTTGCTCGACTCGTTGGAGCAAGGCAAGCGCGTGGCTACCGAAATCAAGTACCCCGTTATCCTGAAGGCTACGGCCGGTGGCGGTGGCCGCGGCATGCGCATCATCAAGAGCGAGGACGAGTTCGAGAAAGCCTGGAACGATGCCCGCACCGAAGCCAAAGCCGCTTTCGGTAACGACGGCGTTTACCTGGAGAAGTTTGTGGAGGAACCCCGCCACATCGAGATTCAGGTTGCCGGCGACCAGTTTGGCACCGTGTGCCACCTTTCGGAGCGTGACTGCTCGATTCAGCGCCGCCACCAAAAGTTGGTAGAAGAAGCGCCTTCTCCCTTCATGACGCCAGAGTTGCGTGAGAAAATGGGCCAGGCCGCTATTGCTGGCGCGGCCTCCATCGGCTACGAAGGCGTGGGCACGATCGAATTTTTGGTTGATAAGAACCGCGACTTCTACTTCATGGAGATGAACACCCGCATTCAGGTGGAGCACCCCGTGACGGAAGAGGTAATCAACTTCGACCTAATCAAGGAGCAAATCAAGGTAGCGGCTGGCATCCCGATTTCGGGCAAAAACTACATGCCCAAGCTGCACGCCATGGAGTGCCGCATCAACGCCGAAGACCCCACGAAGGACTTCCGTCCGTCGCCCGGCAAAATCACGGTGCTACACATTCCTGGCGGCCACGGCGTGCGCGTGGATACCCACGTGTATGCAGGCTACCAGATTCCGCCGAACTACGACTCGATGATTGCCAAGCTCATCACCGTGGCGCAAACCCGCGAGGAATGCGTTGTAAAGATGAAGCGTGCGCTGTCGGAGTTTGTGGTTGAAGGCATCAAAACGACCATCCCCTTCCACCTGAAGTTGATGGACGACGAGGACTTTAAGGCCGGTAACTTCACCACGAAGTTCCTGGAGTCGTTCGACTTCTCGACGCTGTAAAACACAGCAGCTAATAGCAACAAGAAGGCCCGATCTGCACACAGATCGGGCCTTCTTGTTTACCTCAAATTCATGTTATGATACCTTAGGTGCTTCAATCTCCTGTACAAGTTCGCCATACCATTGTTCGCCGTACTTCCGGATCAGCGGCTCTTTCAGGAACCGGTAAACGGGTACGCCCAACTGCTCACCGAAGGAGCATGCGGCATTGCAGATGTGCCACCGGTCGTAGTTCAGCGCGTCGAACTCGTCGTACTTGCTGATGCGAATGGGGTAAAGGTGGCAGCTGATGGGTTTTTTGAACGTAGTTGCCCCGGCAAGGTAGGCCTGCTCGATGGCGCACTTTAAAATGCCGCGCTCGTCGTAAAGCGCGTAAGCACACTCGCGGTTGTCGATGGTGGGCGTGCTGTAGTCGCCTTCCCAATCCTTAATGTACAGCCCCTGCTCCTCGATGGCGTGCCGGCCACCTAGGGTCATGTAGGGTTTTATTTTGTCGTACTCCTGCTCCAAAATTTTCAGTTCCTCTTCTTCGAGCGGGGCCCCTAGGTCCCCTTCAACGCAGCAAGCACCTTTACAGCGCTCGAGGTTGCAAACGAAGAACTGGTCGCGAACATCGTCGGAAACGATGGTATTCTGGATGATAATCATGGAAACAGGCGCAAAAGCGAACCGCAAAGATACAGCCGCTAGCTCGGTGTCAAACCGCAGCCCAGTCGGCGAAGTTCTAGGATGCGCCAAATGCCACTAAATATGCATTTGCGCATATATTGTCGGGCTTAAACCTTCCAGCCAATAGTATGCGGCCCGTTACTACTCAGTTGCTTAATCCGCCTACGGGGTGGCATTTGCTTAACACCATCGTTACTAGCTTGGCGTTGGGCCTGATGTTGAGCCCGCTGCTTTATGAGTTGGCTGCCGCCACGGGCATCGTAGCATCAGAGCCGGCGGTTCGTTCGAGTTGTGGCGATACCCCCGCCGAATGGGCAGCAGTGCAGGTAGGGGCAGTTTGGGGCTGCGTTGTGGGCTTGGCGTTGGCGGTGAGCCAAATAGTGCTCCGGCGAAGCTGGGCAGTGCCTGCTGTCGTGCTCGATGTGGTAGCCCTGTACCTAAGCTTAACACTACTGAAGTACGGATTTGTGAAAGTGTTGGGTACGCAGTTCCCGCGGTTATGGGCAAACCTGGATACGCCCCCGGCCGAGCTCACGCCCATGCGGGTAGCCTGGCAATTTTTTGGCTACTCAACAGGCTATCAGCAATTTTTGGGCTGGGGAGAGGTATTGCCGGGCATGTTGCTCCTTTTCAGGCGCACCCGCACTTTGGGCGCCTTTATCGCAGCAGTGGTGATGTTGAACGTGTTTGTCGTCAACATTTTCTTCGATGTGTGCGTCAAAATCGGCTCCGCAAGCTACCTGTTTTTCTCCCTATTGCTGTTGGGCCAGGATTTGGACCGGCTGTGGCATTTCTTTATCGGGCATCGTTCGGCGGCTCTACGAACCTCGCCACCTACCTCAGTGCGTTTTGGCAAGCGGGGCCGAATAGTCTACCGCAGCTTAGGCGTGCTGCTGACAGTCGTTGTAATCACCTCAACGGCGTTCGATCTGGCCAGCACCCGCGAATACGCGGCTTCGCAAGCCGCTGTGTTTCCCTACACGGGGGTGTGGGAAACCACCCAAGCGGCCCGTTGGGCAAACGGCCGCTGGCAACCGCTTACCCCGGCCGACTCGGCCTACCCCACCCGGGCGTATTTTCAGGCCGCGCAAGCGGTGCTGCGAAACACCATGCGCCGCGACCGGTTTATAACCGAGCCGGATGACTCTTTGCCTGAAAAGGCACTTTTAATGGTGGCCCGCAACGAAGCCAATGATTTCGCACCGCCGCGCCGTTGGGTGTTTCGGGCGGTGCAGCCCGACTCGCTGTATTTAGCAGGTCGCTGGCGGCAGGATTCCTTGAAGCTGACCTTGCGCCTGAACCGGCATTTGATGAAGTAAGCTGGCGGGGACGGGGTGCACTTCATTTGCCCGAGCCCTTAGCCAACCAGATTAGCTAATTGCTTTCCCCCGGCGGAGCTTTAGCCTTACCTTTGTTGTTAGCCCGTAATCGGGCTACAAGAAAGAGAATGGCACTGGATTATATTTCCCTACTGAACGAGTCGCAGCGCGGCGCGGTGTTACACACCGAAGGCCCGGCGATGATTATTGCGGGTGCGGGTTCGGGCAAAACGCGGGTACTCACCTACCGCATTGCTCACTTGCTGGAGAAGGGCGTCGACCCGTTCAACATCCTGGCCCTTACGTTTACCAACAAAGCCGCGCGCGAAATGCGGGCGCGTATCGAGAAGGTGGTAGGCCCCGAGGCGAAGAACCTTTGGATGGGCACCTTCCACAGCATCTTCGCCCGGATTTTGCGTTCGGAAGCCGATAAGCTGGGCTTTCCGCGCCACTTCACCATTTACGACACGCAGGACACTAAAACCCTCGTTTCGCAGATTGTCAAAGAGTTGGACCTCGATGACAAGCTGTACAAGCCCAGCACCGTCCTAGGTCGGATTTCGGCGGCCAAGAACAAGCTCATTTCGGTGCAGCAGTACCTCAACGACCCCGTTATTCGGCAGGACGACGAGGCCGCCATGCGCCCGAAAATTGGGGTGATTTACCAGCAGTACCAGCAGCGCTGCTTCAAGGCCGGCGCCATGGACTTCGACGACTTGCTGTACCAAACCAACGTGCTCTTTAAGGACCACGTGGATGTGCTCAACAAGTACCAGAACATCTTTCACCACGTGATGGTGGACGAGTACCAGGATACCAACTACTCGCAGTACCTGATTACGCGTAAGCTGGCGGCCAAAAACCGCAACATTTGCGTGGTGGGCGACGACGCGCAAAGCATCTACGCTTTCCGCGGCGCTGATATTCAGAACATTCTCAACTTCGAGAAAGACTACCCCGAGCTAGCTGTTTTCAAGCTTGAGCAAAACTACCGCTCCACCAAAAACATCGTAAAGGCGGCAAACTCGGTTATCAAAAACAACCAGGCGCAATTGCGCAAAAGTGTTTTCTCCGACAACGAGGAAGGCCCGCGCATCGAAGTGATCCGCGCCGCTTCGGACAACGAAGAAGGCCGCTTGGTGGCTAACAGCATCTACGAGGACAAGATGAACCACCATCTGTCCTACGAAGACTTTGCTATCCTGTACCGCACCAACGCGCAAAGCCGCGCGATGGAAGAAGCCCTGCGCAAGCTCAACATCAAGTACAAGATTGTGGGCGGCCTGAGCTTTTACCAGCGTAAGGAAATCAAGGACTTGGTGGCTTACCTGCGCCTGACGGTAAACCCGAACGACGAGCAGGCGCTGCGCCGGGTGATTAACTACCCCAAGCGCGGCATCGGCGATACGACCATCAGCAAGCTGATTAACTCGGCCGACGAAGCCAACGAAACGCTGTGGGACGTGGTGGCCAATGCCGAGAAGTTCTTGCCGGCGCGGGTATCGAACCCGGTGGTAGGCTTTGCCGAGCAGATCAAGAGCTACGCCGTGGTAGCTGGCAAGGACGATGCGTTTGAGGCCGCTAAGTTCATTGCCAAAAACTCGGGCATGATCGAGGACTTGTACGCCGACAAAAGCATTGAGGGCTTGTCGCGCTACGAGAACATTCAGGAATTGCTGAACGGTATCAAGGAGTACGTCGACGACCCCGAGCGCGAGGATAAGTCGCTGGCTTCGTTTCTGCAGGACATTGCCCTGGTTACCGACACCGACCTGAAGGATGCCAAAGACGACGGCGAGTCGGTAACGTTGATGACCATCCACTCGGCCAAGGGGTTGGAGTTCCGCAACGTGTACATCGTGGGCATGGAAGAGAACCTCTTCCCCTCGCAAATGATGATTACCTCGCGGGCCGACCTGGAGGAAGAGCGCCGCCTGTTTTACGTGGCCATTACCCGCGCCGAGAAGAAGCTGACGCTGAGCTACGCCACCTCGCGCTACCAGTGGGGCAACTTGCGCAGCTGCGAGAAAAGCCGCTTTATCGACGAAATCGACCCCACGTACGTCGATTTTAAGTACGGCACCGAAGAAAGCCCTTTCGCGCCGGTGCTGGAGCGCCGTTCGAATTTGGTTGGTGCGCAGAAGATTAAGCCCGCCGCCGCCCCGATAAAGCCCTACGTGCCCTCGGCCGACTTTAAGCCCTCGGACACTAGTAACCTAGCCGCCGGCAACAAGGTGGAACATCCCAAATTTGGCTTTGGTACAGTTACCAAAATGGAAAACCAGGCCGGACAGACGAAAGCCACCATTCAGTTTGAAGGCGGCGTAGGAGAGAAAACCTTGCTATTGAGTTTCGCTAAGCTCCGCATCCTGTAAGCCTCAGCACAAGCGTAGCGCCGCTGGTCCGGCTGGTATGTTCTGAACCTTTGATGTAGCAAATACGTCGGTCGGAACATAGCAGCCGGACCAGCGGCGCTACCTTTTATGCCGCATAAGTGCTTCCGATCAGCACAAGCATTACCGAAGCCGCGCAACAGCCGTATATTTAGCACTTCAAATGGCCGAGCTCAACTGTCCGGCCTCTCGGTTGGTCCTCCTGCTCAGCTGAGCCCCTTGGTGCCGCCGAAGTCTTTCTTGACCTTCCCATGATTGAAACCCTCCCTCCGCAGCTCCAGCTGCTGGTGCGCGAATACGGCCATAACACCTACCAGTTGGCCCAAACGCTACTCACGCTGGAAGACCGCGCCGAGCGCACGAAGCGCGCCCACCAAGTGGTGCAGCTGATGTTTCGCCTGAACCCGGGCGTGCGCGAGCAGCAGGACTACCAGCACAAGCTCTGGAACCACTTATACGCCATGACCGGTAACCAGCTGGACGTGGATGCTCCTTACCCGCTCACGGGCCTCGATCAGTTCAACCAAAAGCCCAAGCCCCTTGCCTACCCCAGGAAGGCGCCCAAGCTGCGCCCTTACGGCAAAAACGTGGAGGAGCTCATTGCCAAAGCCAACGAAATTGAGGATGCCACTGAGCGCGAGCAGGCAGCGCTTTCGGTAGGCCGCGTGATGAAGTTTTTGTACCGCATGCACAGCAAGGATGTGCCGAAGGACGTAACCATCCTGAAGCACCTGAAAGACCTTTCGGGGGGCAAGCTGGTGCTCGATATCAACCAGTTGGAGAACCTAGGCGGCCTCGATACCATTGCCAGCGCCGCACCGGCCGGTGGCCGCGGCGGGGCTTTTGTGGTGCAACAACCGCGCGCCGAGCGTGGCGAGCGTGAACAGCGCCGTGGAGGAGGCAAAAACGACCGTCGCGATAAGCGCCGGGGCAAAAAAGGAGGACGCGACCAGCAACAACCGCCGCAATAGAGTACATGTCTGCAGCTTTTGAAGTAATTGGCGGGCAACCGCTACGCGGCGAAATTGTGCCGCAAGGAGCCAAAAACGAGGCTCTGCAAATTATTTGTGCCGTGCTCGTGACTGCCGAGCCGGTTACCATCTCCAACATTCCCGACATCCGCGACGTCAACAAGCTCATTGAGCTGCTGGCCGACATGGGCGTGAAGGTGGAGCGCCTAGGTGGTGATACTTACCGCTTCCAGGCCGACGACGTGAACCTCCAGTACCTCGACACGCCGGCGTTCGTGAAGCAGGCGCGGGAACTGCGCGGGTCGGTAATGATTTTGGGTCCGATGCTGGCCCGCTTTGGCAAGTGCCAGCTGCCCAAACCCGGCGGCGACAAAATCGGCCGTCGCCCGCTCGACACGCACTTTGTGGGCCTGCAAAAACTGGGCGGCGAGCTGAAGGTAGAGGGCACCGATTTTTACAAGATTTCGAGCCCGGGCAAGCTGCACGGCGCGCACATGCTGCTCGATGAAGCTTCGGTAACCGGCACCGCCAACATCGTGATGGGTGCGGTACTGGCCGAAGGCACAACCACCATTTACAACGCTGCCTGCGAACCCTACCTGCAGCAGCTGTGCAAAATGCTGGTGCGCATGGGTGCCAAAATCCAAGGCATCGGCTCGAACCTGCTCACTATTGAAGGTGTGGAACGCCTAGGAGGCACCGAGCACCGCATGCTGCCCGACATGATCGAGATTGGCTCGTTCATTGGCTTGGCTGCCATGACGGGTTCGGAAATCACCATCAAAGACTGCCAGATTCCGGAGCTCGGCCTCATCCCTGACACCTTCCGCAAGCTGGGCATCAAGCTGGAGTACCGCGGCGACGACATTTACGTGCCGGCCCAAGACCGTTACGAAATTGCCACTTACCTCGACGGCTCCATCCTGACTGTATCAGACCATACCTGGCCGGGCTTTACCCCCGACCTGCTGAGCATTGCACTGGTAGTAGCTACGCAGGCCAAAGGCACCGTGCTTATCCACCAGAAGATGTTTGAGTCGCGCTTGTTCTTTGTGGATAAGCTTATCGACATGGGCGCGCAAATCACCCTCTGCGACCCGCACCGCGCCATTGTGATTGGCTTGGACAAGCGCCACGCCCTGCGCGGCATTACCATGACGTCGCCGGACATCCGGGCCGGTGTGGCCTTGCTGATTGCGGCCCTTTCGGCCGAAGGCAAGAGCACGATTCTGAACGTAGAGCAGATTGACCGCGGCTACCAGAACATCGACGGCCGCTTGCAAGCCCTAGGTGCGCAAATCAAGCGCGTGTAACAACACCCTTTTCATCGCCTCAAACCGGCCGCTTCTGCACGTCAGTAGCGGCCGGTTGCTTTTGTAAGGGTTACTTACGGGGGCCGGCGGGCATATAAGGTAGGCGCCGGCGTGGCGTTATGCCGTTGGGCTTTGCCCCTTCTATCCTAAACCCATGAACTACCTAACCAAAGTTATTTTTGCGGGCCTCGCTTTGTTTGTGGCGAGTTGCAGCAGCCGCGAGCCGCAATCGGCCCAAGCCAGCGCGGACGCAGCCACCCAGACCGAGGAACTATCCGCACCACCCGTTCCGCCTCCCCCATCGGCTCCGCCTGCACCCCAACCTACGCTGGCCGATAAAGCAAGCGGAAGCGCCGCACTGGCACCCCAAGCCCCGGCTGGGGCGCGGCTGTTGGTATACAAAGCCCACGTCGACATCAGGGTAGACGACCTAGGCAAAGCGGCGGCGCAAGTAGATAGCGTTGTGCGGCGTAGCGGCAGTTGGGCAAGCAGTGCCACCCAAACCCGCGAAGAAGACAACTGGCGCCAGGAAATGACTATTCGGGTGCGCCCTCAACAGTTCACGGCGCTGCTCAACGGATTGGCCCGGTTAGGTACTGTCGAAAACAAAGCCATTGAGGCGGAAGACGTAACCGGCCAGCACGCCGATGTGTCGGCACGCCTACGCACGAAACGTGCTTTAGAACAGCGCTATGTGGGGCTTCTGAGCCAGGCTAAGAAGATCAGCGAAGTACTAGAAATTGAGCAAAAGCTCGGCGAAGTGCGCGAAGACATTGAAGCCACCGACAGTCGGCTGAAAACCCTCAACGACGAAGTTGCCTATTCAACCATTTTCCTGAAGCTGTACCAGCCATTGGCCCTGCCTACGCCCGAGGCACCGGTACTATCGTTTGGCAGCCGGATGGCCGAGGCGTTCTACGGCGGCTGGCATCTTGTTACCAATCTGGTGATTGGTGCGGTGTACCTCTGGCCAGCATTCGTGTTACTTCCGGCCGGGCTGTGGCTGTTCAGGTGGTGGCGCAGGCGGCCGGCCTCGGCCCCTAGGTAGCCCTAGCGCCCAAAAGCAACAAGGCCGCCCCGGGTACGGGGCGGCCTTGTTGCTGCGGCATGCGCAACAGGTGTTAGTCGATTATCATGTCGACAATGGCCGTTGCGACGGTTAGCACCACGCTGAATATCAAGGCAGCAACAAAGCCATCGACCTTGAAGCCGGGCAGAATCCAGTCGGCCAGGAGCACAATTACGGCGTTGATTACCAGCAGAAACAGGCCAAGGGTAAGGATGGTGATAGGCAAGCCGATCAGCTTCAGGATGGGCTTCACAACCGCGTTCAGCAAACCCAGCACTACAACCAGCAACAATGCATCGACAAAACTCCCTAGGTGCGCGCCGGGCAACACTTTGGTAAGCACGTAGGCGATGATGCCGCTGAGAATAAATTTCAGAATAAAGCCCATGAGAGCAGCTGTTTGGTGGAAATGAAAATTGCCCGCCAGCTCGCACGGTGGAGCTGACGGGCAACTATACGAAAAAGCAAATACTTGGCTGCTATACCGCGGCCATGCCGTTGGCCGTGAGGCGGCCCTGCGATACAGCCATCCAGTTGATCATCTGGTAAAGCAAGCGCGCTCCTACATTGCCGTTCCAATCGGTGTCGCCGGGCGCTACCTCGTTTAGGTCGCAGCCGATGATTTGGCGGCCCGAGCGCACCACAGCACGTATCAGGTACAGCGCCTCTTCAAACTCCAACCCGCCGGGCACGGGCGTACCGGTACCGGGGCACAGTTTTGGGTCAAGGCCGTCGATATCGAAGCTGAGGTAAACCTTCTGCGGCAGTTGGGCAATAATCTTGCTGCACTGCTTTTTCCACGACTTTTTGCCGTACATCTCGTCGCGCAAAAAGCGGTGGTGGAACATCACCACGCGGCCACCCGATTGGGCAATAACGTCGGCCTCCTGTTGGCACAGGTCGCGGATGCCTACTTGCACCAGTTTCTTCACCTGCGGCAGTTGCAGGGCGTTGTACATGATGGAGGCGTGCGAATAATGGAATCCTTCGTAAGCTACGCGCAGGTCGCAGTGAGCGTCAATTTGCAGAATGCCAAACTCCTCGTGCCGCTCGGCCAGCGCATGCATGTAACCTAGGGGCGTGCTGTGGTCGCCGCCAAGCACTACTACCGCCTTCCCAGCGTCGAGGTACTGGCCGGTTCGGGCCTTCAGCCACTCCAGCAGGGCTTTACCGCGCTCGGTTACTTTGGCCGGAATCACCTGCAGATTGGCCGCGTTTTCCTGCGGCTGGCCGTCCTCCAGCCAGTTAATGTAGTCTTCGGCCGATTCGCGCAGCTTTTTGCTTTCGGCTTCCCATTCGGCGTTGATTTCATCCATGGCCAAGCCCAACTTCCAAGCATCGGCAATGTCCGGATCGTAGAGGTCGACCTGCGAGGAAGCCTCGGCAATGGCGGCGGGCCCCTGCGCCGTGCCGGCGCGGTACGACACGGTTACTTCCCACGGAACGGGCACCACAACTACTTGGGCCTCATCCACTGTGAATGGCAAGCCAAACAATCCACCCGATGTATCGCCAACGGCATTCGGGTCGAAATTGGCCAGTTTCTGCTGCAACGCAAGGGTGATGGGATCGTGCATGGAAGTACGGTAAGTAGCAAACTTGCCGGTAAGCTAGGCGGGTTGGCCGTTGCCGGGCAGGTCGTAGGTGCGGATGATGGAAAGAATTTTGTCGAACGTCAGGCGGTCGAAGAACAGCATGAGCGGCAATTCCACGTTGCTGTTCTGGTCGGAAAACTGCGTAATCACCGAGAAGATCAGCGGCTGCATCTGCGGGTGCGACAGCAGCAGGTTATCGAGGGCATGCGCTAGGTCGCCTTTGGGCGCGCGCGGTGGGGCACCGTAAATCTTGGCTTTTAGAATGTTAGCCAACTGCGTTACCAAGGCACCGGTAATGATGTTGCTGATTTCGAGCAACAACGATTCCTGCATCTCGCTCAGGTTGAGGGTTTCCGCAACCGTTTGGCGCAAGCACACGCGCGACAACCGCTGCACGTGCTGCCCCGAGAAGAACATCAGGGTAGTACCGTTGAAATCGCCTTTGATGTCGGATTGCACCACGACGTGTTGCGCCTGGTACTTGTTCACCATTTTGAGTATATCGCGCGGCTTGACGAGCTCTAGGCTCGGCACCTCCAGCAACACCTTTTCTTGGGCAATGGCAGCAAATGAGTCGGCTGCCCGCGCCAACCCGATGTTGAGGATTTCGCGGATAATGTCCCGTTCCAGATCGTTCATGTGCAGGTCCATACGGGTGGGTCAGTTAGGTAGCAGGCCGGCGGCAACTCGGCGGCGACCCGAATTTGGCTGTACGTGTATCATGGGCGGCGGGCTATAAACAGGCGCGTCAGGGCCGGTACGTCCAGTACCAAACACACCTGCCCACTGCCGAGTAGTGTGACGCCGCCAAACAAATCAATCATGTCGAGCGGCTGGCTCACGGGTTTAATAACAATGTCCTGCTGGCGCAGAAACTGGTCGACAATCAGACCCAGCTTACGACCATTATAGCTGGTGATGATAATATCCTGACGACCTGTGAGGGCTTCGCGGTCGGCGGGTTGCAGCGGCTCGTCGGAGTCGTCGAGCAGTTCGGCCAGCTTCACCACCGGTATGTGTTCGTCCTGCACTTTGGCCAGCAGCATCCCGCCCACGGCGTGCAACTGCTCGGGCCGCAACGAAACCACCGAATCGGTGTGCATCAGCGGCAAAGCGTACGAATGGCCATCTAGCTGGAACAACAACGCGCCTTTTACGGCAATTGAGGTGGGCAGCACCAGCGTAAACGTGGTGCCCTGGCCCAACTGCGACTCCACGCGCAACTGACCACCTAGGGAGTCGATAGCCAGCTTTACCACGTCGAGGCCTACGCCGCGGCCCGAAATTTCGGTAACCTGCTCGGCGGTCGAAAAGCCTGCCTCGAACATGAGGCTGTATACCTCAACGTCGCTTAGGCGACTGGCGGCGTCGGTCGGGATTTGGCCGCGCTCCACAGCTTTGCGCCGTACGCGCTCCACATCGATGCCGCGGCCATCGTCGGTGATGCGAATCAGCACGTCGTCGCGCTCGGTTTGGGCCGAGAGCGTAAGGTGACCCAGTGGCGATTTGCCCACGCGTGCGCGCTCTTCAGGCGTTTCGATGCCGTGACCGATGGCGTTGCGCACCAGGTGCAGCAGCGCATCGGTAATGATTTGCAGGATGTTGCGGTCGATCTGGATGTCCTGCCCGCTGATGGTCAATTCCACCTGCTTTTGCTCGGCCGTGGCTACGTCGCGCACCACCCGCGGAAACTTGTTGAACAGCGTACCCACCCCTACCAGGCGCGCATCCATCACGGAGTACTGCAGGTCGTCGGCCAAACGGCTGAGGTGAGCCGCTATGCTTGCCAGCGCAACATCGCCTACCTCCTGGCTTATGGTAAGCACCCGGTCGCGGTCAATAATCAGCTCGCCTACGAGGTTTAGCAGATGGTCGAGCTTCTTGATCGGGATATAAACCAAATCGGAAAGCTCCAGCTTGCGCGTAGCATCTTCGTCGGAGTGCCGTACCTGGTTTGGCTCGAGCTCAGGCTCTTCGCCGCGCATTACCCGGTCGAGGTTGTCCAGCAATGCCGTACCATCGGGCAAAGGCCGGTTGGCACCCACAGCCCGAATCATCTCGCCCAGCACATCGATGCCAGCGAATAGCACAGGCACCAACGAGTCCGAAAACGCCCGCTCTTTGCTGCGTATTTCGCCGAAGATGGTTTCCATGCGGTGCGCCACCTCGCCAATTTCTGTATAGCCCATGGCGCGGGCATTGGCCTTCAGGTTGTGCATCAGGCGAAACAACTCCTGCAGGGCGGCTTCGTCGTCGGGCCGCTTCTCCAGCACCGAAATGTGCTGGCTCATGGCATCGTACGCCTCAAGGGCTTCGGCCATGAACAACTCCCGGTATTCCTGTTCGCGCGATTTCATCGGGTGTAGGAGCGGGAAACGGAAGTGGTTCGAGAAACCAACGGCCACGGACGCAGTACCTGCGTGTGGGCGTTGATAAAGGGTGGCAACTCGCCTAGGCTGAGCACCACCGTTGCATGCCCGGCCCGAATGACCGCTTTCGGCATGCCAAACACAGCTGACGATTGTTCGTCTTGGGCAACTACAGTACCTCCAAGCTGGCGCACTACCTGGGCCCCCACGCTACCATCGTTGCCGAGGCCGGTGAGCACTACCCCGAGGGTATTACGGCCAGCGGCCCGGGCTGCCGAGCTCAACAACAAATCGATGCTGGGCTCGTCGAGGGCTGGGGCCTGCTCGGTAGCCGGGGCTAGCCAAATTTGTTGCGGCAAGCTTCCGCGAATTGTCCAGTGACGTCCGCCGGGTACCACCACAATCTTGCCGGGCTCAAGCCGCATGCCGGCGGCGCCTTGCACTACGGGCAACACCGAAACCTTGCGAAGCCGCTCCACCAAAACCGCCGTGAACGAGGCGGGTAAGTGCACGGCCACCACCACCGCATGCCGAATGGTTGGGGCAAGCTGCCGCACAATGTGTTCTACGGCCGCAGCTCCTCCCGTTGAGCCACCCAGCACGATAAGCCCCCTAGGTGGCGCAAGGTTGGTACGGCGCAAGGCAGCCACCTCGGTAACCAATTCGGCTTTGGCGGATGAGCGCCCAACGTAGGCCGTCACAACCCGCCGCGAACGGTGCACTTTTCGCAGCAGCTCCCGTCGTGCGAAGGCGTGGTCGGGGTGCGATGCGGCAGGCATGGGCCCAAAATGGTCGTATACGCCCCATTTGGCCGTGTCGCGAAGCAAACTGGCGCGCAGGTTCTGCGCCGAGTACAACAACACGGGTCCGCGGTGGCAGCTGGCCAGCTCGTGCAGCACCGGCGCCGATTGGTCACCCACAATAATCAGATCGGGACGGAGGGCCCGCGTTTGATCAAGCAGGTCGTGCGCGCCCGAGGTGCTTGCAACGATGCGCACATCCTTGTCCGTCCGCAATACCTTGGACACAGCCAAGCGCACCAAACCTGGCAAATCGCCAAGTAAGATGGTCAGGGGTGCATGCACGGCGGAAGAACTAAGCAAAACGCAACGGGTGGATAAAGAGAGGCTAGCCCAAGCACCTGATTATGGCAGGTGCTTACCAACATCAGCTAAAAACGACGATTACTCGGCTGCTTCGGAGTTAGTTGATGAATCGCTGCCGGCTTCTTGCAAAGCACCGCTTACGATTTCAAGGACTTTGTCTTCGGAGAAAGGCTTCACGATGTAAGCCATGGCACCGCTTTCCAATGCCTCGTTCACAATTACCTCCTGTCCCACGGCGCTGCACATCACGATTTTAACATCGGGCAGCTCTAGGCGGATGTCCTTAAGCACTTCCAACCCGGTGTTATCCGGCAGAATCACGTCGAGCGTAATCAGGTCGGGCTTGGTTTGCGAAGCCAGCTCCCGGGCCTGTTGGCCGTTGGCAGCCTCGCCTACCACGTCGTACCCGGCGTCGGTAAGCATGTTCTTCAGCATCGTGCGCATGTAGAAAGAATCGTCTACGATGAGGATGCGGTTTTTCATAGGATCGGATTAAAAGAACTCGATGGGAGAATGTGAAAGAAATCAGGCCTGTTTACGCTCGGCGCCGGCAGAAGATGTTGCCCGCGGGCGCAGCTGCATGATTTCTTCGGGGGTGAGCAACTTGAGCATGTCCAACACAATGATGATACGATTGTCGACCCGCGCAATTCCCTCGATGTACTTGTCGTGAATGTTGATGTCCTGAATGAAATCAGGTGCTTGCTCGATGCTCGATGCCGGAATCGAAATGGGCTGCGGTACTTCGCGCACAATGATGCCAATCGTGTAGTCGCGGGCTTCGATGGCCAGCGTAAACGTTTGCGGCGGCAGGGGCTGATCGGAGCGCCGCAACCGAAACCGTTCCTCCAAATCGATGATGGCAATAATGTCGCCGCGCAAATTGGCGATGCCCTTAACAAAACGCGGCGTTTTGGGCATGCGGGCAATTTCCGGGGTTACCGTTACCTCCTTTACCTGCTCAATACGGATGCCGTACTCCTCGTTACCTAGGCGGAAAACGATGAGCTGAACAGGTACTTCCGACTTCTGGGGCTTCTTTTCTGCGGCAGCCGAATTTTCAGTCATGCGCTAGGAGTAGCTGAGCAATGCAGGCTAGCCGGGCAAGTCAATTCTTCAATTGCCCTGCCCGACAACGACCTAACCGTCAATTATTTGTTCTTGCGTTTTGGAGCAGCCTTCGGAGTTTCACCGCCTTCTTTGCCTGCCTTACCTGCCGAACCTTGCGGGTCTTCATTCGAAGCCGCAGGTGCCGGCCGGCGTACGGGGACTTTGCGAGTGGTTGCCGCGGCAGCTTCAGCAGCGGGTGCTGGTTTGCGGGTGCCACGAGCCGGTTCGGCACTACCATTCGACTGCGGGCGCGGCAACGGCACCGGGCGCGTGGGGCGGTTTGGGGGCGTTACGGGCGTTCCGCCGTTGGCTACCGTGCGTGCCGCTGCTGCCGTTACCGAACGGTTGGGCGTGCGCGCTGCACGTGCCGCTACTTCTTCGCGCGCCGATACGTGCCCTTGCTGCATACGCCGCAAGCTGCTGCGTACGGGAGGCGCGGGCTCGTAGTACACGTCTTCGGCCAGGTGGTCCATCAGCTGGAAGGCCGAAAGGCCCACCTGCAGGTCGTCGGCAATGTCGGTCAGCTTCTGGCTCGAAGCCGTCAGTTCCGACATCGAGCTCGAAAGCTGCTTGGCCGTGCTGGCTACCTGCTGCGTACCCGAGGCCGTTTGCTCGGCGATAGCTACTACTTCCTCTACGTACTTTACTACGTCGCCAATCGAGGTCTTCTGAATCTCGGTTGCCGTGAGAATGTCGCGCGAGGTGCGGAGGATTTCGCCCGACGAGGTTGCAATGTTTTTAAAGGCCGAGCTGGCCTCGAACGTTGCGTTTTTCCCTTTCAGTACTCGGCCCTCCATGGTCGAAATAGCGGTTGCGGCCGAGGCGGTGTCCTTACGAACGTCCTCTACCAGCGTGGCAATTTCGTTTGCCGATTTGCGCGAACCTTCGGCAAGCTTGCGGATTTCTTCGGCTACTACCGCGAAACCACGACCGGCTTCGCCGGCACGGGCAGCTTCGATGGCTGCGTTCAGAGCCAGCAAGTTGGTTTGGGCAGCAATGTCGGTGATTACACCCAGCGACTTGCTGATGTCCTGCGAGCGAACCGAGAGTACATCAATGGTTTTGGCCGTTTGGGCCGAAGCGCTGGAGATTTCCTCCATGTTCTTAACCACTTCTGCCACCGTCTTCAGACCCAGCTGCGAGGTTTGCTCACCTAGGATGGCGGCTTTGTTTACCACGTCGGCCTTGTTGGCGGTTTCCTTCGTGGCCTGCATGATTTCCTCGATCAGCTTAAAGGCCTGGTCGGTCTTCATAGCCTGGTTTTGCGCGCCTTCTGCCATCTGTTGCATGGCAAGCGACACGTCAACCGTTACGCGGCTCATCTCGAGGCCTTTCTGCGCCATTTCCTCCGACGAGGCCCCTACTACCAACGACGAGTCGTTGATTTCGGCGAGCAGTTCGTTCAAGCTTTCAACGGCCGTGTTCAAAGCCATTGCCATGGCGTAGATGTCGCCGGCGGTTGGTACTTCTACCTTCTGCGTCAGATCGCCTTCCGATACGGCTCGTACCACGCGCGACACTTCCAGTACCGGCGAGGCAATCGACTCGATCAGGTCGTTCAGCGTATCCACGATGTCTTTCCACGAACCGCTTACCTCGGTTACCATGGCGCGCTCGGTCAGCTTGCCTTCGACACCGGCTACGCGGGCCACGCGGCTAACTTCTTGCGCCAAGCGGTTCAGGTCGTCCACCATTCGGTTGATGGTATCCGCCAGATCTGCTAGTTCGCCCTTGGCTTCCAGGGTCAGCTTTTGGGTAAGGTCACCTTGCGATACACCGGTTACTACCTTTACGATACCACGTACCTGTGTGGTAAGGTTGGCAGCCATGCGGTTTACATTGTCCGTCAAGTCCTTCCATACCCCGCTCACATTCGGTACGTTGGCTTGGCCACCTAGGCGGCCTTCGGTGCCTACTTCCTGCGCCACGCGGGTTACCTCGCCAGCAAATACGTTCAGCGAGTCCACCATTCGGTTGATGTTGTCTTTTAGCTCCAACATCTCGCCCCGAACGTCAACCGACACTTTCTGGCTTAGGTCGCCGCGGGCTACCGCCGTGGTTACATTAGCAATGTCACGTACCTGCGAGGTCAGCGACGCGGCCATGGTGTTTACATTGTCGGTCAGCTCTTTCCAGGTACCGCGCACGTTCGGCACCACAGCCTGGCCGCCCAGCTTACCCTCCGTACCTACTTCGCGCGCCACGCGGGTTACTTCGTCACCAAACGTGTTCAGCGAGTCCACCATCTGGTTGAGGTTTTCCTTCAACTGAAGCAGTTCGCCCTTTACGTTTACCGTAATTTTCTGCGACAAGTCGCCGCGGGCTACCGCGGTAGCTACGTTAGCAATGTCACGCACCTGCGAAGTCAAGTTCGAAGCCATCGTGTTCACGTTGTCGGTGAGGTCTTTCCATACCCCGCCCACATTCGGCACGTTGGCCTGACCACCTAGGATACCTTCGGTACCTACTTCGCGTGCCACGCGGGTTACCTCGCCAGCGAAGATGTTGAGCGAGTCCACCATCTGGTTCAGAATGTTCTTCAGATCCAGCAGTTCGCCTTTTACATCTACCGTAATCTTTTGCGTCAGGTCACCTTTTGCTACTGCGGTTGCTACGTTCGCGATGTCGCGCACCTGGCTCGTCAAGTTCGAAGCCATGGTGTTTACGTTGTCGGTCAACTCTTTCCAAGTACCACCAACTCGCGGTACTACGGCTTGGCCGCCCAGCTTACCCTCCGTACCCACTTCGCGCGCCACACGGGTTACTTCGTCACCGAAGATGTTGAGCGAGTCCACCATCTGGTTCAAGATGTTCTTGAGCTCCAGAATTTCGCCCTTCACGTTCACAGTCATCTTCTGCGACAAGTCGCCGCGGGCTACCGCGGTGGCTACGTTCGCAATGTCGCGCACCTGCGAGGTCAGGTTGGAAGCCATGTTGTTTACGTTGTCGGTGAGTTCTTTCCAAACACCACCTACACCGGGCACCACAGCCTGGCCGCCTAGTTTACCTTCGGTACCTACCTCAAGTGCTACACGGGTTACCTCGCCGGCGAAGAGGTTGAGCGAGTCCACCATCTGGTTAAGGTTCTGCTTCAGTTGAAGCAGTTCGCCTTTCACGTCAACCGTAATCTTTTGCGTCAGGTCGCCTTTGGCTACCGCGGTGGCTACGTTCGCAATGTCGCGCACCTGCGAGGTCAGGTTGGCGGCCATCGTGTTCACGTTGTCCGTCAGGTCCTTCCACACGCCTGCTACGCTCGGCACGTTGGCCTGGCCACCTAGGCGGCCTTCGGTACCCACTTCCTGCGCCACGCGGGTTACCTCGCTGGCAAATACGTTCAGGTTGTCGATGGTTTTGTTGATGGTTTCGGCCATCAACTTGAAGTCGCCCGACACCGGAATCTGGAACGACTCGTCGAGGTTACCGCGCGAGATGTTCTTCAATACCTTGCCTACCTCCAACACCGGTACGGCAATGGAGTCTACCAGGCCGTTGATGTTGTTGATCATGTCGCGCCAGAAACCCGTGGCGTTTTCGCCGGAGGCGCGTGCCTTCAGGTTACCTTCTACCCCCGCTACTTTCGAGATGCGCGATACCTCGCCACCCACGCCGCCGATCATCTCTACCATTGAGTTGTAGGCTTCGGCAATTTCAGCGAAGATGTCGTCGTTCTGCTTGGTTAGGCGCACCGAGATGTCGCCTTTCTTAAAGGCGTCGAGGGCATACAGAACGCGGTTCAGCTGCTCGTTAACATAGTCGGGATCCTGCGTGCCCGCGGAGCTACCGCGAGCGGCACCCCGTTTACGCGTCAAGTCGGAACTCACGCGTTCAACGGGTTCAGACTTGCTCATGTCAGCGTCAACTGGCAAATCGGCGTCGTCGTCGAAAGGCGTAGGGTTCGTAGCAGGTTTGCTGTTCTTACCGGAGGCCATAAATGGTAGGGTCGAAGCGCAAAAAAGCGCGGTGAAAGCAGGTGGCTACCCAATGAGGATAATGGGCAACACTGACAAAAGTAGCAAACGCAGTTGGTTGCGCGCTACTATATATTCTTTTTGACATCGGTGCCGCTGATTTTATCGTTGACAGGGTATTGATCGGCAATACTTTCGGCAGCTCGAAACTCCTTTAGATCCATGGGTGTTGAACTTGCCCTAGGCGCCTTTGCATAGCGAGGATGGATTATTCGACCATCTTTGCGGCCGAGTTCAACAGCCCGTTGCGCTTTTTCGTTTCCGTTTTACCTCCGCAGCTCCACCCGCGCCTTACCACTACCCCACCCCTATTCTATGGTTAAGAACCTCGTCATCGTGGAGTCGCCTGCCAAAGCCAAAACCATCGAGGGCTACCTAGGCAAAGACTTTGTCGTTAAGTCAAGCTTCGGGCACGTACGCGATTTGCCAAAGGACAACAACGCCATTGATATCCAGAACGGCTTCAAGCCAACCTACGTCGTTTCGCCCGATAAGCGCGAGGTAATTTCTCAGCTGAAGAAGCTGGCCAAGGAAGCGGAAACGGTGTGGCTAGCAAGCGACGCCGACCGCGAGGGCGAAGCCATTTCGTGGCACTTGGCCGAGACCCTCGACCTAACCAACGACAAAACCCGGCGCATCGTGTTCCGGGAGTTGACGAAGAACGCCATTCTGAACGCCATCGATTCGCCCCGCGAAATCGACCTGAACTTGGTAAACGCCCAGCAGGCTCGCCGCGTGCTCGACCGCCTCGTGGGCTTCGAGTTGTCGCCGGTGCTTTGGAAGAAGGTAAAAACCGGGTTGTCGGCGGGCCGCGTGCAGTCGGTGGCGGTGCGCTTGGTGGTGGAGCGCGAGCGTGAAATTCAGCAGTTTAAAACGTCGTCGGCGTACCGCGTGGTGGCGCGCTTCGACGCCGGCAACGGTGCCGTGCTCGAAGCCGAGTTGCCCCAGCGCCTAAAGACGCTGGAGGAAGCAGAAGCCTTTTTGGCGCGTTGCGCCGGTGCGGCATACCGCATCGAAACGCTCGAAAAAAAGCCGGGCAAACGCAGCCCTGCGCCGCCCTTTACCACATCGACACTGCAGCAGGAAGCTTCGCGCAAGCTGGGCTTTTCGGTGGCGCAAACCATGAGCGTGGCGCAGCGCTTGTACGAAGGCGGCAAAATCAGCTACATGCGTACCGACTCGGTGAACCTGTCGCAGGAAGCCCTGACGGGCGCCAAAGCCGAAATTAGCCGCGCTTATGGCCCTGAGTATTCGCACACCCGGCAGTTCAAAACCAAAGCCGCCTCGGCCCAGGAAGCGCACGAAGCTATTCGCCCCACCGATTTTTCGTTGGTAAAAGCCGGCGAAGACTCGGCCGAGCAACGCCTCTACGACCTCATTCGCAAGCGCGCCATGGCCTCGCAAATGGCCGACGCCGAGATTGAGCGCACGGTGGCTACCATCGGCATCAGCACGCAGCCCGGCGTAACGCTCACGGCCACGGGCGAGGTGATTACGTTTGAGGGTTTTCTGAAAGCCTACAGCGAGTCGAAAGACGAAGATGAAAACGACGGCGAATCGTCGTTTTCGCGTGGGTTGCCGCCCCTAAGCGTGGGCCAGCAACTGCCGCTGCAGCGCCTATCGGCCACGGAGCGTTACGCGCAGCCACCAGCCCGCTACACCGAAGCTTCGTTGGTGAAAAAGCTGGAGGAAATGGGTATCGGTCGGCCATCGACGTACGCACCCACCATTAGCACCATTCAGAAGCGCGGCTACGTAGAAAAAGACACCCGCGAAGGCAAGGAGCGCAAGTTCCATGTGCTCACGCTCGACGGCGAGCAGGTGAACACGGAAGTCAAGACGGAAGTGTACGGCGCCGACCGCGGCAAGCTGTTCCCGACGGACACGGCTATGGTGGTGAACGACTTTTTGGTTGAGCACTTCCCGCTGATCATCGACTACTCTTTCACGGCTAAAGTGGAAGAAGAATTCGACCGCATTGCCGAAGGACAAGAGGCTTGGGAGCATATGATTGCGGGCTTCTACGGCACGTTCCACGAAACCGTGGAGCGCGGCAAAGAAGTGGAGCGCGCCGACGTGGGCACCACCCGCCTGATTGGCGACCACCCCGAAACCGGCGATAAAATTTACGCTAAGCTGGGCCGCTTTGGACCCTACGTTCAGCTGGGCGAAGCCGAAGGCGAAACCAAGCCGGCGTACGCCAATCT
Organism: Hymenobacter oligotrophus; assembly: GCF_003574965.1. Lineage (NCBI taxonomy): Bacteria > Pseudomonadati > Bacteroidota > Cytophagia > Cytophagales > Hymenobacteraceae > Hymenobacter > Hymenobacter oligotrophus. The sequence goes on from NZ_CP032317.1 coordinate 1,409,845, forward strand.
GCGCAAAGGCCAGTTCATTGAAACCCTAACGCTGGAGGAGGCGCTGGAGTTATTTAAGTTGCCGCGCGTGGTAGGCCAGTTCGAGGAAAAGGACATGACGGCTGCCATCGGCCGCTTCGGCCCATACATCCGCCACGACAGCAAGTTTTACTCGCTTGCCAAAGGCCAGGACCCGCACACCGTAACGCCCGAAGAAGCCGTACAGCTGATTGCGGAAAAGCGTAAGCAGGAGGCCGAAAAAGTAATTCTGACGTTTGAGCCCGAGGGCCGGGCCGACGTGCAGGTGCTCAACGGCAAATACGGCCCGTACATCGTGTGCGGTGGCAAAAACGTGAAGATCCCGAAGGGCGAAGAACCCCGCAGCCTTTCGCTGGAGCGCTGCCTGGAGCTGGCCGAAGCCACGCCCGACAAGCCCAGCCGCGGCCGTTTTGGGGCCAAAAAGGCTGCGGCACCCGCGGCCAAAGCCCCGGCCAAAAAAGCCGATGGCGCAGCCAAAAAGCCCGCTGCTAAAAAAGCTACGGGCACGGCCAAAAAAGCCGCTAAGTAACCCCGTACTCCTAGGTACAAAAGCCCCGCCGTTTATAAACGGCGGGGCTTTTGGCATTTTGCGCAACTAGCAAATCACCTACAATATTTTGGGTTGGTTGCGTTGCTAGCTTATGCGTTCGTTCATGCTTCATTCGGCCCTGGGTCTGGCCTTGCTTTGGGCGGCCGGCAACCCGTTGGCTTCGCCTGATTATGCGCTGCGCTCAACGGTGCCCAGCCCTAGGTTGCAGGCCGCCAGCCACCACCCCTACAGCTGGCTTATGCGCCCTTACAACGAGCAGCAAACGTTGGCGGCCCGGTTTGCGGTACCAGTGGGTTGCCAGCGCATTGCGGCTGCTCCTAACTCCTTTGCGCACTGGTTGCGCTACCTGCCGCTGCGGCCAAAAAACACGCCGGTGTACTTGCACAACGGCCGCCTGAAAACCCCGCAAACAGTGCATGCGGCCGTGCTCGACCTTGACACCGGCCCGCACGATTTGCAGCAGTGCGCCGATGCCGTGATGCGCCTGCGTGCAGAGTACCAGTTCACCCAAAATTTCCGGCAAATTCATTTCCGCCTCACCAGTGGCCACGACATTTGGTTTGGCGACTGGGTTGCGGGCCAAGGGTTTCGGGTGCAAGGCGACGAGGTGCTGCCGGCACCTAGGAACGCCGAAGCCCCCACGCACGCCGCGCTGCGCCGCTACCTCGATCAAATTTTTACCTACGCTGGCTCGCTTTCGCTTAGCCGCGAGTTGCGGCCGGTGCCGCTGGGCGAGGTGCAACCCGGCGACGTGCTCATCAAAGGCGGCTCGCCGGGCCATGCGGTAATGGTGCTCGATGTGGCTGAGCACCCGGCCACCAAGCGCCGGTACGCGCTGCTGGCCCAAAGCTACATGCCCGCCCAAGACATGCACGTGCTGCGAAACCGGCCCAGTACAGGCCTAGGCGCTTGGTTTTACATCGACCCCGCAGCGGAGTGGCTCGAAACGCCCGAATGGGATTTTACGGCTGCGCAGCTAATGCGCTGGCAATAGCGGCTCAACTGCCCTAGGTGGTTATGCGTTGAACTGCATCAGGCACCGCGGCCGCCCTAGGTCGCGCCAACGTATTTTGCGCCTATGACTCGCAAGAAAATAGTGGTACTCACGGGCGCTGGCATTTCGGCCGAAAGCGGCTTGGCTACTTTTCGGGCCTCGGATGGGCTCTGGGAAAACCACCGCGTGGAGGACGTTGCTTCGCCCGAAGGTTGGGCCAAAGACCCCGCCCTGGTGCTCGAGTTTTACAACCAGCGCCGCGCCGCTGCCCGCAAAGCGCAGCCCAACGCCGGCCACCTGGCCCTAGTGGAGCTGGAGCAAGCCTATGAGGTTGTAATTGTAACGCAGAACGTGGACGACTTGCACGAGCGCGCCGGTTCGCGTAGGGTTATACATCTGCACGGCAAGCTGATGGAAGCCCGTAGCACGCGCCACGAGGACCTGGTGTATCCGCTTGAAGAAGACCGGATTGAGCTGGGCCAAACCTGCGAACGGGGTCATCAGCTGCGCCCCAACATTGTGTGGTTTGGCGAGGCCGTGCCGCTGATGGAGCGGGCTATGGAAGAAACAGCTACCGCCGATATCATGCTGGTGGTTGGCACCTCGCTGCAGGTATACCCAGCGGCGGGCCTGATTCATTACCTGCCCAGCAACTGCCCGCTTTACGTCGTCGACCCGGGTTTGTCCGGGGTTACGCGGCGCGGCAATGTGGAGCTGATTGCCCAGCCCGCTACCGTGGGCGTGCCTCGCTTGGTGCAGCAGCTGCTCAGCCAAGCCTCGGCGGGCCGGTAGCCCCAACGGCCAGTGCCCTTGCGGGCGGCAACCATCGTTGTGCGGCAGGGCATGTTACTGTTGGGTTATCCGCCTAGGTGCTTTTCGCGTAGGTAGTGCATTTGGTGCTCCGCGTCGCCGTGCGGGTGGGGCGCCATTGCCCCACTTTTGCTTCTTTATGAGCCATATCTACCGCCGCTTACTCGTGGCTGGTTTACTGCTAACGGCTATCTTGCCCGCCCGTTCGCAGTCGGTGCCGGCTGCGCACCATGTGTACTTATTGGGCAACACAGCCGGTCCCATTCCGGAAGCCCGGCTACGAACCTTGCGTCGCACCTTGGAGCAAGAAAGCACTCCATTTACGGTGGTGCACCTAGGCGATGTAGTCGGCAATCAGGGCCTGTCGGAAAAGCAGGATACCACCCGCGCCGCGCTCGAAGCCCGCGCCGATGCCTTATTGGCCCTGGTGAAGGACCTGCCCAACGGCCAGATTTACTTTGTGCCGGGCGACAAGGACTGGAACAACTCGGGCCGCGACGGGCAAAAAAGCGTGCGGCGCCTGGAGAAGTACCTCGAAGAGCAGGCCGGCGGCCGGAACATATTTTTGCCGAGCAACGGCTGCCCCGGCCCCGAAATCGTGGACGTGGCCCCGCTGGTACGCTTGGTGGCCCTAAACACGCCGTGGTGGTCGCACCCCTTCGACCGGCCCGAAGCGCCCGATACCGAATGCAAAACCATGTCGGCCGGCGAGTTTCGGGAGCAACTGCAAGATGTGCTCGACGAAACCCGCGGCCGCAACGTGCTGCTGGTGGGCCACCAACCGGTGGTCAGCAACGGCACCTACGGCGGTTTTCAGCCCCTGAAGCGCCACCTCTCCCCGCCCGTGCTGGGCACCATCAACGCGGCGTACCGGCAAAACGTGGGCACCCCGCGCGACATGGCCTCGCCGGGTTACCAGGCGTTCCGCAAAACCATGCTGAGCACGCTGAAGGAGCACCCCAACGCGCTGTACGTAGCCGCCCACGATTTCAACCTGCAGCTCACGCCCTTCGAGCAGAATTACCACTTGGTGTCGGGCAGCTTTGCGCACGTCGAGCCGGTGGCCAGCAACGCCGCTTCGCTCTACAACAAAGCCGAGCCCGGCTACACCCGCCTCGATTACTTTGTCGACGGCACCGTGAAGGCGGTGTTCATCACCTTCGACAAGCGCAACAACGGTGCTACCCAAGAGGCTTTTGCAGCCACCTTGTTTCAGTCGGCTTGCCTGCCCGCCAGCAAAACGGTAGCTACCAACCCTTACCTTTCCGACTGCCCTTCGGCCCCGGCTGCGGCCAGCGCACCTAGGGCCGATGGCCCCGCGGCCGCCACCGCCACCGCCACCGTTACGCCCGGCCCGCAGTACCGCGCCCACGGCCTGCAACAACCGCTGATGGGCCCGCTGTACCGCAGCTCCTGGACGCAGCCCGTAACCGTGCCCGTGCTCGACCTCGCCACCGAAAAAGGCGGCTTGCAGCCGTATAAGCGCGGCGGCGGCCGCCAAACCACTTCGCTGAAATTTGTTGCGGCCGATAGCTCGGAGTACACTTTCCGCTCGGTTGATAAGGACGTTACCAAAATTCTGCCGCCCGAGCTGCGCAACTCCGTAGCGGCCGACATCCTGCGCGACATCACGCCCACGGCGCACCCGTACTCGGCGCTGGTGGTGGCACCGCTGCTCGACCGCACCGACATTTTGCACGCGCGCCCTAGGTTGTTTGCCCTGCCCGACAACCAACAGCTGGGCCCGTTTCGCGAGCAGTACGCCGGTTTGCTCGGCACGCTCGAAGAAGACCCGTGGGATAAGAAAGACAACCTGCCCGGCTTTGGCGGCGCCTACGAAGTGCGACGTTCCTTCAGCATGTTTCGGCAGCTTTACAAAGACCACGACAACCGCGTCGATGCCGTAGCCCTGGGCAAAGCCCGCGCTTTTGATATGCTGGTGGCCGACTTCGGCAAGCACGACGACAACTGGAAGTGGGCCGAGTACGACGAAGGCAAGCAGAAAACTTTCAAGCCCATTCCGCGCGACCGTGACCAGTCGTTTACACTCTGGAACGGCGCCCTAACCTGGATTGCCAACCGCGAGTGGGCCGTGCCGAGCATCGAAGATTTCGGCGAGCATTTCCGCGACCTGGAAAGCCTGAACTGGCCCGCCCGCCACCTCGACCGCGCCCTGCTGCAGTCGCTCACGCGCGACGATTGGCGGCGCATTGGCCAGTACCTGCAGCAGCGCATTACGCCCGCAGCCATCGATTCAGCTACGGCGCAGCTGCCCCCGGAAATCCAAGGCCTTTCGGGCCGCGATATCAACCGCAAGCTAAAAACCCGAATTCAGGAGCTGCCCCAAGCCCTCGACAAATATTACCTGATGCTGGCCCGCGACGTGGACGTGGTGGGCTCGAACAAGGCCGAAGTATTTGAGGTAGAGCGCCTAGGTGGCGGCAACGTGCGGGTGCGCGTGAGCAAGAAAGACGACGCAGGCAACGCCAAAGGCGAGCCGTTTTTCGAGCGCACGTTTGTGCGGGGCGAAACGCGCGACATCCGCCTTTACGGGCTCGATGGCAAAGACGCGTTCCGGCTTGCGGGAGCTGCGCCCGGCAGCATTCGGGTGCGTATTATCGGCGGCGAAGGCAAAGATCAGATCAGCAACAACTCCGGCGGCGGCCGCACCGAAGTGTACGACGCGCTAGGTACCGAACTGCAAGCCACCACGCCCACCGTCGACCGGCGCTCCGACCGCCTCGGCGTGAACCACTACAACCGCAACGCGTTTGAGTACGACGGCTACGCGCCGCGCGGCGGCTTGCTGTTCAACCGCAACGACGGCTTTGGCGTAGCGGCCGGGTTCGATTGGGTGAAGCAGGGTTTCCGCAAACCCGATTACCGCGTGCGCTACGGCATTGATGCGCAATACACCACCGGCGGCAACCGGCAAGTTACCGGCAACGTGCGCTGGCGCTACCTCATCGGCAAAACCGATTTTGGCGTGCGCGCTACTTATGGCAACTACTTCCCGTTCTACAACTTCTTCGGGCTGGGCAACAACACCCGCAAAGACGACGCCCTGTTCGAGGACAACTTTTACCGGGCGCGCTACCGCGGCTACCAAACCGAGGCGTTTTTCGAGCGCGTGTTCCGGCAAAAAAGCGTGCTGCGCGTGGGCCCCGTGTACGAGCAGTACCAAAGCAACTTTGCCCGCAACAGCTACCTAGGGCAATTGGTAGCCGGCGAGCAGCCCACCCCCACCGCCGACGAACCCGTGCCCGAGGTGGCTTTCCAGCGTTTGCTGGGCGGCCGCGCCGTGCTCGATGTGGATTTCCGCGACCGTAAGCAGTTCGCGCGCAAGGGCGTACGCCTCTACGGCGAGCATACCACGTGGCGGCAGCTCAACCAAGGCAAGCGCACCTTTGGCCTCACGGAGGGCTTTGCCGAGTACTACGGCACGGCCCGCCTAGGTATTCCGGTAACGCTGGTGGTAAAGGGCGGCGGCGGCAAAAACTACGGCCCCGTCGACGAAATCCCGTTCTACAAATTCACCCAACTGGGTTTGCGCCAAAACCTGCGCGGCTACGTGCGCAACCGCTTCACCGGCGACGCCTCGCTGTACCTGAACTCGGAGCTGCGCCTCTCGTTGGGCTACGCCAACACACAGTTTTTGCCGTTTTACTACGGCGTGTTCGGTTTCTACGACCAAGGCCAGGTGTACTACAAAGGCACGGCGGCCGGCGGGTGGCACCGCGGCTACGGCGGTGGTTTTTACATCGCGCCGGTGTATGAAACGCTGGCTTTGTCGGTTTCGGTGCAGCGCTCCGCCGAGGAAAACTACCTGCTGCAGTTTGGCTTGGGCTTCCGCATCGATCAGTAAGTAGTAGGCGTGCCGAGTAAATTACGGCCGGGTTATTCCGGGCCTTTTTACCTTTGCCTCTCTTCTCTCTTTTACCGCTTCTTCCATGGAATACCCGCTGCTGAAACTAGCCGCCATCGACATCGGCTCCAACGCTGTCCGCTGTCAGATATCCGCCGTGCTAGAGTTTGGCGGCAACTACAGGCTTAAGCGCGTGGAGTACGTGCGCTATCCGTTGCGCCTGGGCGAAGATGTGTTTGCCACCGGGCGCATTTCGCCGGCCAAGGAAGAGAAGTTTGTGAAATTTCTGCACGCGCTCAAGCTGCTGATGGAAGTGCACGACGTGGCGCATTACCTAATTTGCTCTACCTCGGCTATGCGTTCGGCCGAAAACGGCCAAGCCATTGCCGAGCGCATGAAGCGTGAGTTGGGCATCGACGTGCAAATCATTGATGGGCAGTCCGAAGCGGCGTACGTGAACCGCGTTATCATGCAGTTGCTCGAAGACAAGCGCCACTACCTGCACATCGACGTTGGCGGCGGCAGCACCGAGTTCAACCTATACTCGGAGCGCCGCAAGGTGGCTTCGCAGTCGTTCGAGGTCGGCTCGATTCGGCGCTTGCAAAACGACGGGCAACCCGGCGCGCAGCTGCAGGACACCTGGCAGCAAATGGAAACCTGGGTAAAGGAAAATGCCCGGCGCTACCACGTTACGCGCGCCATTGGCACCGGCGGCAACATCAACAAAATCTACGCCCTGGCCCAGCTGCCGCTCGATCAGCCCATTTCGCGTCGCCAGATCAAGGACATTCTCACCCGCCTGCGCGGCATGAGCATGGACGAGCGCGTGAACCTGCTCATGCTCAACCCCGACCGCGCCGACGTCATCGTGCCCGCCGGCCAAATCTACCTTTCGGCCATGGAGTGGTCGGGCGCCAAGGACATGCTCGTGCCCGACATCGGCCTCAAGGACGGCATGCTACAAGCCTTGTTTGAAGACCACTTCGAGGAAATCCGGCCCATTACCGATCAGTCGCACCGAATGCCGGTGCCCGTAATCCAAAAAGATTCGGAGGGTTCCTAAAGCAAAAGACCCGAGTGCTCGGCGCTCGGGTCTTTTGCTTTAGGAACTTGCTGGCACCTAGGGCCAAGCCCTAGGTCAGCGACTAGCTCTGCTCCTCGGGCACCACGGGCGGCACGGGGCCCGGCGTAAGCGGGTCGGGCTGCGCCAGGGCTAGGGCGGGCTCGGCCGTGCCCTCCAGCAGCTCGTCGGTTTCGTCGTCCGGCAACACCACTTCTTCGCCCGCAATCAAGCTGTCCTCCGAGGGCGACACGGTTTCGCCTTCGGGCACACGCGCCATAGGCATGGCGGCCAAAAAGTCCTGGTACAAGTCGGTATCCTGCACCAAGCCGTAGTTCTTTAGGTAAAACTCCTTGTGCAGGTTGAACACCGGCTCCCCATCCTCGGGCTGGCGGCGGATGTAGGCCCCGTCTTCGCGCATGAGGTAGGTGTTGTAGTTGTCGCGCAGGTTGAAGTAGAGGATGTTGATGGCCTCGCGCAACAATTGCGGGTTCACGATCAGGAACAAGGCCTCGATGCGGCGGTCGAAGGAGCGCACCATCACGTCGGCCGAGCCCGAGTACACCTTGGGCTGGCCGCCGTGGTGGAAGTAAAACAAGCGCGTGTGCTCGAGGTATTCGCCCACAATGCTGCGCACTTCTATGTTCTCGCTCAGGCCTGGGCGGCCCGGGCGCAGGCAGCAAATGCCGCGCACAATCAGCCGGATGGGCACGCCCGCCTTGGAGGCCTTGTACAGCTCGTCGATGATGTCGCGGTCTTCCAACGAGTTCATCTTCATCACGATGCCCGACGGCAGGCCGCGTTTGGCGTTGCGCCCCTCATCGCGAATCAGCTGGATGAGCTGCTGGCGCATGTCCTTGGGGGCCGTAATCAGGTACTCGTAGTCGTCGGGCTGCGAGTGGCCGGTAATTACGTTGAAGAACTCCGACACGTCGTGGCCATACACGTCGTTGGTGGTCAGCAGGCTTACGTCGGTGTAAAAGCGCGAGGTTTGCTCGTTGTAGTTGCCCGAGCCAATGTGCACGTAGCGCGTCACCTTTTCGCCTTCCTTCCGGATGATCATGGCCATTTTGGTGTGCGTCTTGTACTTGCTCACGCCGTAGATGACAAAGCAGCCCGCCTTTTCGAGCTTAGCCCCCTCACGGATGTTGCGTTCCTCATCGAAGCGCGCCTTTACCTCGAACAGCACTGATACGTGCTTGCCGTTTTCGGCCGCTTTCAGCAACGCGGCCGTCACGCGCGAGTCGTCGGCGAGGCGGTAAATGGTTTGCTTGATGCCCAGCACGTGCGGATCTTCGGCGGCTTGCTCCAGCAGCTTCACCACCGGCTCGATGGAGTTGTACGGGTGGTGCAGCAGCACGTCGTGGTGCTTCAGGTACTCAAATAGGTTCTCGTCGGCACCTAGGGGCAGGCTTAGTGGCTGCACGGGAGCCAGCAAGCGCGGCAACTTGTCGCGGAAGCTGGGGTGGCGCACAATCTGATTTACGCCGCGCAGGTCAATCAGCGAGCTGATGACGAACACGTTGCCGTTGTCAATCTTCCAGCGTTCCTTCAGCACCTGCATCAGGATGTGCGAGGCATCGGGCTCCACCTCCAGGCGCACCACGCGGCCGCGCTTGCGGGTTTTCAGCCCCTGCTGTATCTCCTGAATAAAGTCTACGTCGATGTCGTCGGATTCCTCCAGCGTAAAGTCGCCGTTGCGGGTGATGCGGAACAGCGTGGCCGACACGATATCGACGTTGCGAAACAGCTTCCCTAGGTTGGCGCGCACGATTTCTTCGATGGGCACGAAGATGACCTTGTCCTTGCGCGTGAGCTCGAAAAAGCGCGCCAGGTTGGCCGGTATCTGTACGAACGTAAGGCGCTCCTGCCCTTCCTCGGGGCCTTCGCCGCTCATGCGCGTTACCACGCCAAAAATGAGCAGCTGGTTCATCATCAGCGGAAAGCCGTGGTACGAGTCGTATACCATCGGCGTGAGCAGCGGAAACACCGTGTTCTTGAAGTAGCCGTCGGCCTTCTTCTGCTCCACCTCCGTCAGTTCATCCACGCGCAAAATATCGAAGCCGTTGCGCGCAAACAGCGGCCGTAGCTCCTGCAGGTACGTTTGCGACTGATCGTGCACAAAGCGGTGCGCGAAGTCGAGCAGCTTGCGCCGGAACGGCAATTCGCGCAGCCCGGAGTAATCGACGCGCACCTTCCCGTAGTCGAGATAATTATACAACGAGCCCACCCGAATCATGAAGAACTCATCGAGGTTGGAGGCCGTGATGCCCAAAAAGCGCAGCCGGTCGAGCACGGTGCGGCCCGAGTCGCGGGCCTGGTCGAGCACGCGGTAGTTAAACCGTAACCAGCTCAGGTCGCGGCTGATGTATTTACTCTTGCGGATGAGGTCCGACGACTTAAACAGTTTCATAAAGTAGCAATCCTACCTGCGTATTCGGGCCAGGCAAAACGGAGTTACGCAGAGTTACGAAATAATGGCCGTGGCTTCAATTTCTACCTGCAAACGCGGATCGATCAGGGCGCTTACCTCCACCATGGTGGTAGCGGGCCGAATGGTGCCGAACACCTCGCCGTGGGCGCGGCCCGCCTCTTCCCAACGCCGCATGTCGGTAATGTAAATGCGGGTGCGCACCACGTGCTCCATGGTGGCGCCGGCCTCGGCCAGGGCGTCCTTTATCTTTTCCAGAATGCGCTTGGTTTGGGAGTACACATCGCCGCCGGTAATGGTGGGGCCGTCTTGGGCGGTGGTGCCGGCCACCTCCACCAAGTTGCCCACGCGTATGGCCCGCGAGTACCCTACGGTGTCTTCCCAGGGCGAATTAGAGGTTATAAGTTGTCGCATTGTACTGATGTTGATTTTTGTGGCGGGCGTTGGCAACAGCCGCGCGGTGCGCGTGGCTCGGCGCGAAGTGCTGCGCCCGCCCGCCGTTCGCACCACCTAGGGTTTTACTCAGCATGCCGAATGCCCAACAAAAAAGCCCGCGCTAGGCGGGCTTTTTTGGCTGCAAGCTGCTTATACGTCCAGCTTGGCATATTTGGCGTTCTTCTCGATAAAGTCGCGGCGGGGAGCCACCTCGTCGCCCATCAGCATCGAGAACAAGTGGTCGGCTTCGGCCGCCGATTCTACGGTTACCTGCTTCAGCGAACGGGTTTCGGGCTGCATGGTGGTAGTCCAGAGCTGCTCGGCGTTCATTTCACCTAGGCCTTTGTAGCGCTGCACGTTCACCGATTCGGGGCGGCCTTTGGCCAACTCCTCCACGGCGGCCTGGCGCTCTACTTCGGTCCAGCAGTAACGCTCCTCTTTGCCCTTCTTCACGAGGTACAACGGCGGCAGGGCGATGTAGATGTAGCCCTTGTCGACCAGCTCGCGCATGTAGCGGAAGAAGAACGTCAGGATCAGCGTCCGGATGTGCGAGCCGTCCACATCGGCGTCGGTCATGATGATGACCTTGTGGTAGCGCAGCTTCGAGATGTTCAGCGCTTTATCATCCTTCTCGATGCCGTTTTCCGGATCGGCGGGCACCCCAAAGCTCACGCCCAGGGCCGTAATCATGTTCCGGATTTCCTGGTTTTCGTAGATGTGGTGCTCCTGCGCCTTCTCCACATTCAGGATTTTACCGCGCAGCGGCAGAATAGCTTGGAAAGCCCGGTTGCGGCCCTGCTTGGCCGTGCCACCGGCCGAGTCGCCCTCTACCAGGTACAGTTCGCAAATAGCCGGGTCCGATTCGGAGCAGTCGGCCAGCTTGCCGGGCAGCGAGTTGGAGCCCAGCACGGTTTTGCGCTGCACCATTTCGCGGGCTTTGCGGGCGGCAATGCGAGCCTTGGCAGCCAGGATTACCTTCTCCACAATCACCATGGCCTCCTTGGGGTTTTCCTCCAGGTACTGGTTCAGGATTTCGCCCACCACTTGGTTCACGGCACCGCTTACCTCGTTGTTGCCCAGCTTGGTTTTGGTCTGGCCTTCGAACTGCGGCTCGGCTACCTTCACCGAAATAACGGCGGTGAGGCCCTCGCGGAAGTCGTCGCCCTGCACCTCCACCTTGGCTTTGGCCAGCATGCCCGACTTATCGGCGTAGGCCTTGAGCGTGCGGGTAAGGGCCGAGCGGAAGCCCGCTACGTGCGTGCCGCCCTCGATGGTGTTGATGTTGTTGACGTAGGAGAAGATGTGCTCCTGGTACGAATCGTTGTACTGCAGGGCCACCTCCACGGGCGTGCCGCCCCGCTCGCTCACCACGTGAATGGGGCGCGTCATCAGCACGTTACGCTCGCCGTCGATGTACTGCACAAACTCCGACAAACCGCCCTCCGAGAAGAACTGCTCGCCGCGGGCCACGCCGTTTTCGTCCTTCTCGCGCAAGTCGAGCAGGTTGATGCGGATGCCCTTGTTCAGGTACGACAACTCGCGCAAACGCGTGGCAATGGTTTCGTAACGGTACACCGTCTCGGTGAAGATCGAGTCGTCGGGCCAGAACTCCACCTGTGTGCCGTTGCGGTCGGTATCGCCGATCTGCTTCACGGGGTACAGCGGGGCGCCGCGCTCGTACTCCTGCTGGTACACGTGGCCGTTTTTGTATACGGTTACACGCAGCAGGTTGCTTAGCGCGTTCACGCAGCTCACGCCCACGCCGTGCAAACCGCCCGACACTTTGTAGGTGTCTTTGTCGAATTTGCCGCCGGCGTGCAGTACGGTCATTACAACCTCCAGCGCCGAGCGACCTTCTTTCTGGTGAAAATCCACCGGAATGCCGCGCCCGTTGTCGCGCACCGTGATGGAGTTGTCTTCGTTTATGGTTACGTCAATCGTGTCGCAGTACCCGGCCAGTGCTTCGTCGATAGAGTTATCGACTACTTCCCATACCAAGTGGTGCAGGCCTTTGATACCAATGTCGCCGATGTACATGGCCGGGCGCTTGCGCACGGCTTCAAGCCCTTCCAGTACCTGAATACTATCTGCCGAGTATGCGGCGGGGGCTTTTTTCTCTTGAATTTCGCTCATGTGCGGCGGTTAAAGTTCAGCTCCTGTGTAACACGCGAAGATACCGAAACATCCCTTTTTTGCTACGTTTAACCGGGTTTTCCGGGCATAAAAAGCCAAAAATAAAAGCCGTTCCGGATTACCCGAAACGGCCTTGCCCAAGGCGGCCCACTAACGCCGCCGCGCGGCGCCCCCTAGGTGCCTCATGGTCACTGCCCAAGCCGGCACCTAGGGGGCGCATACCCAGCGGCAGGGCTACCGAATTACGAGCTTGCGCACCAGCGTGCCCTTGTTGGTTTCGGCCTGCAGATTGTAGAGCCCGGCTTTGTGCTGGCTCAGGTCGATGAGCACCTCCTGCGTGGTGGCCGCCGTGAGTTGCAACGCTGCGCGGTACACCTCCCGACCTAGGGCATCGGTTACCTGCAGGCGGCTTACGCGCAGGTTAGCTTCGCCCAAGCTCAGTTGAAACACGCCGTTGGCGCTGGGGTTCGGAAAGGCCTTCACGGCGGCATCGGTAGCCAGGCTTACCCGCGTGGAGGAAATTACGGAATTGAGCTTGAACATGCCGCCGGTGCTGGCGCTGCCCGCTTCGCCGGTAAAGCCGCCGGTGTAGCCAATGGAGGGGCTTAGCATATCGACTTCGAACTGGTACTTGCCGATGTCCATGTTCGTCCAGGTTTGGCCGCCGTCGCGCGAAATGGAGCTGCCGAAATCGTTGATGCTGCTCGCCTGGCGCACGTTCTGCCCCACGCTGATGTAGGTGTTCGGCAATCCGGGCACGGCATCGAGCCCGAATACGCGCAGCGGGCCGGTGTAAGTAAGGGCGGTGCTGGTGGCGCCGCCGTCGGCGGTGCTGGCCAGCCCAAAGCCCGTGTTCAGCAAGCCGCGCTGGGCATCGGTGAAGGCGATGTTGAGGATGGCATTGGGCACGGGCGTGTTGTACGCCGCCCAAGTGGCGCCGCGGTCGGTCGATTTTAGAAGCCGGGCGTTGGTGTTGTTGGCCCCGCTCAGGGTGCTAAGCCAAATGGTGTTACCCAACGCGAAATAGGTGCCCGTCATGCCGTACTCTGAGGCGCTGACCGAGGTAGGCGCATTGCTCACGCGCGCCCAAGTGGTGCCGCCGTTGGAGGTGGTGTAAATCTCGAACTGCGCGCCCGATCCGCCGGGGTTTGGGTCGCCGAACGCCACGCCCTGGTTGGCGTCGAAAAAGTGCACCACGTTGGGGTAGGCATCGTCGCCGCTGAAGGTGGCAGTGGCCTGGCGCGTCCAAGTTTGGCCGCCGTTGGTGGTTTTGTAAATGCCCGGGGCCGTGGCGGTTTCTTCGGCCGGGTAGGCGGCTACCCAGGCAGTGTTGGCATCCACGGCCGTAATGTTGGCCACGCTCAGCCCGGCGGGCAAGCCGTTCAGCAAGCCGCCCGTCCAGGTATTGCCGCCGTCGGTCGAGCGGGCGTAGCGGTTTACCAGCGGGTCTTCCACGTTTTCGCTCAGCAACACCCAAACCGTGGAGGCGTTTACGGCCAGCACCTGATCGACGAGGTAATTGGCGGGCGCTACGTTCGACCCCAAGTTTTGCGTAATCCAAAAGGGGGTATTGTTCTGGCCTAGGGCGGCGGTGCTCAGCAGCAGCGCGGCGCCCAGCGAGAGTAAAAAGTGTTTCATAGCGGAGATGCGTGAGTGGATGTTGCGCCCTGCGCGGTGCAGGTTCGGGCGAAGCTGCAACTGCCGGCAAAGCGATTGAAAGTACGGATTATTATATTCTGCAACTCATATGAAACAGGATATTGTCAATTGCCCGGCAACGATGATATTAGGCGTAGGATGTAGCAAGCCCCTAGGTGCGCACGGGCACCCAAAGCCGTGGGAACGGCTCATCTAGGTTTCGACGAGTTTGGCTTCCTCGCGCGGCTTGAACTTGCGGCGCTGGCACAGCTGGAGCTGGAGGCAACGCACGCCGGCCGCACCGATGCGAGTGGCTCAAGGGCTGAGCGTTGCGGTTTTCAGTATGCCAAGTGCAGCTCAATGGCCGCAGCGGTTTCGGCGGGGGCGCTTAGCTGTGGGCAGTGCCCCGTAACGGGCAGGGTGACCAGGTGCGCAGCCGGAATGCTGGCGCTCAAAAAATCGCCTACTTCGGGCGGAGCAATCAGGTCGTGCGCGCACTGCAGTAGCAGGCACGGAATGGGGATTTGGGTAACGTCGAGGCGGTTGTCGGAGAGAAAGGTAACGCGCGCAAATTGCCGGGCAATGGTGGGGTTAGTTTGGCAGAGGCTGTGCGTGAGTTCGGCAGCCAACGAAGGCCGGTCGGGCTCGCCCATAATAAAGGGCCCAAATGTATCGGCCCACCCCACGTAGTCGCGCTCCATGTACGCCAGCATGGCTTCTAAATCGGCGCGCTCGAAGCCGCCGTAGTAGCCGTTTGCATTGATGTAGCAGGGCGAGGCGCCAATCATGATGGCTTGCCGAAACAGCTCGGGGCGCGCAATGGCCGCTAAGGCGCCAATCATGGCGCCTACCGAGTGGGCCACCAGTATGGGCTGCTGTAGCTGCAAATGCTCGCAAATTTCCAGCAAGTCATCGGCGTAGCCTTGCAGGCTGGTGTACTTCTCGGGCAGGTAAGCCTCCGTGGCCGACGACCCCGCGCCCACGTGGTCGAACAGCACAATTTTGTAGGCTTGGGCGAACGAAGGCAACAGGTAACGCCACATGGTTTGGTCGCAGCCAAACCCGTTGACGAACACCAGGGTTTGCTCGCCTTTACCCAACACATGCACGTTGTTGCGCTGAATCACATTCATAAGTACGCCTTCTAACAAACGTATTTCGGAACTACGAATCCGTATTGCAAGAGAATTTGACCAAATTTAACTTGGAAAACAACTATTTCAACAGAGTAGTACTACGCGTACTGTAGTGAGAGCAACAATCGGGCATCGCAGGGTCATTTTTGCCCTGGCGGAAGGCGTACCACGGGCCACCCAGCAGGCCGCAACGGACCCTGTTTCGGAAACCCGGCCGGCACAGTTTTGCCAAATACATTAGCAGCCGATAAATTAGCCTAAATTTTTAGCTAATCTACCATGGCTAACGTTTCCAGAACCCGGGAGCCGGGCGTGTTGGTTGATGAATTCGCTTTAACTGACGCCTCCCCCAACGACGATGCTCTCGACCTTGGCAGTGGCGCACCGCAGCCCGCAGCCGAAAACCTCGATGCCTCGCTGTGCCCGCTGTGCACGGAGCCGCTGGGCTGGCACGACACCCCTTGCCTGAGCACGCAACCAGCTACTGCCTCGGCCAGCAACCCCACTTTTCACTATTCTCCAGCTGCCCTTTTCGCCTTCGACCTAGGGCAAGCGGTGCAAGCAGCCTATAACAACCGGGCGCACCGCATCATCTGGCGCGGACAAGTAAAGGAACGCCACCCGGCCACCGGCTGGGTGCAGCGCATAAACGTGTACCGCCTCAACGACGGTTACTGGGACTGCTACCGCGAAGACGACCTGCAAGTTGCCTAACAACTCGCCAAACAGCATCACCGCCCTAGGTGCAGCCAAGTTGCGCCGGCCAGGCAGCCACACTTGCAGCTAAACATAGCAGGCCCCTAAACCCAACCGCAGCTCCGCCACCCGTACTAGGCTGGCTGCACCGCGTTTGCTGCGGGCCTCGCAAATACTCGCGCAAAGCTGTGAGGCAGCTGGCTTTTGGTGGAAAATAGTCGAATTGCTATTTAGCAAGCAGGAATTCTTATTTTCGCCCATGGAAGCGCCTGCACTTGCCGATGTAATTTTTGCTAATGGCGCCGCGGCGCTCAGCACCGATGGCAGTGCTTACCTGCGGCTAACGTGGCTAAGCGGCCCTCGCCGCTTCGAGGATTTTCGGACGGTCCTGAACGTGCTGCTCCAGGCGTGCCGGCGGCAAGGCACGGGCAAGGTATTGGTTGATCAGCGCCACATGAGTACCCTAACTCCCGCCGAGGAACACTGGATTGCCAACGATTGGCTGCCGCGCTCAGTTGTGCAGGGCAATTACCGCTACGCCGCCATTCTGCCGCCCACCGATGCCGAAGCCCTGGCTTGCATGAAGGCGCTAAATTGGCCGCCGGTGCCCGAAGCACCTTACTTCGCCACCTTCAGCGACGAATCGTCGGCCCTGAGCTGGCTGCGCCGCCAAATACCCGTTGCTTCTCACCACTTAGCCTGATGGCTGCAGCCATTCGCTCCTGCCAGCGTGCCGTAACCCTTGACGCCTAGGTCCGAATGGTGTCGGGTGCCAAGCTGCCCTAGGTGCCTACCCAGTGCAGAGCTCGTTCGAGGGAAAGACTTGGTTAGCCTTCACTAAGGGAATGGCCAACGTGGAGGCCACACTCATCATGTAAGGTTTTTGGCAACCACAGCAAGCCTCCTAACAGCCGCTTGGATACCGCGCTGCTGATGCAACTGCCCAGGCACAGCCAACCCGCTATGACTTAAGGGTTCCTTTTTGTATTGTTGAGGTCAATTCCGGCGTTATGCTAAAACTTCTCCTGCTGCTCACCTCGCTGGCCGTTACTGCCTGCACCATTCCGCTGCCCCAACCGGCTCCCACGCCCACCCCGCCCCCTGCGCCCGTGCCCAAAGTTCGCACGGTGCTGCTCTCGGCACTTGTGATGAGCGAAGGCGACGCCAGCCAGCTACCAACCGACGACCCACTGGTTACGCTGAGTTTGCGGCGCGTGGCTCCGCTGCCCGCGGGGGGATTCGAGCTTAAACCCGCCGAGCTTATTTTGCCTGCCACTCCGCTTAAGCCGCACATGCGCTACTTCAACCTACCGCCCATCGAAACCTACGCTGGCGCCCCCATGCCGGTGCTAATTGGGGAGGTTACGGTGAAAACGGCCCCGCCCCAAGGAGCCGGCCAAGGCTACCGCGTAACTGGCTCCTACACCATCGATGGGGTGGTAACCAGCAACATGCCAGCTATTTACTACATGGCGGGCGTGGCAGCTGCGGCAGGCACCCCGCTATCGTATAAAACTGAGTTTCAAGTACCGCACCAGTAGCACAGCTTTTGAATACGAGCCGGCGGCCTTTAGAAGCAGCCCCGCTTGCTTCCAAAGACTAGAACACCGTCGCCTAGGGCCGCTTGGTCCGCGTGTGCGGTAAGCAACACGTTAGCAAAAACACACCCCGCGCCGGCGCGCTACATAAATGCTGCGTATCGGCGCGGGGTGCGTAATCCTTGGAGTTGTTTTCAGGAAAACCTTTTAACCGAGCTGCGTCAGCTGCGCGCTACGGGTGCAGAGGTGCTTACGTTGGCCGGAGCGGCAGCGGCTTCTTGCTTTGAGCCACGGCTGTAGGCCGCAAAGAGCAGGGCAACAAGGGCAGTTAGGTAGAGTGTTTTCATAGTGGAGTAGAGTGGCGTTAGGATAATGGTTACGCATGAATTGCTCCTGCGTTGGGTTTAATGTTGAGTTTCAAACCCAACTGCGGATGTTGCCCCTTGGCCCACAAAGAAAATCAGCCACTCCGCTGTGCAGCAAAGTGGCCGATTGTAAGTGGCACCCCCGGCACGATTCGAACGTGCGACCGTCTGCTTAGAAGGCAGATGCTCTATCCAGCTGAGCTACGGGAGCTTATGTTGTGCTATACGCGGATTTCAAACGCAAGTAGTTGCTGCAACGACCGGAACATACTGTTGCTTGCAGCAGCCACGAAGCATCGAAAGCCGCCCACCCCACAAGGCGGGCAGACGGCTTCCGAAAAAGTAGTCGGGGTGGCAGGATTCGAACCTGCGGCCTCCTGCTCCCAAAGCAGGCGCGATACCGGGCTACGCTACACCCCGAAAGCGGCAACAGACGCTGCTGCGCTATAAAAAATCAGGCTTCCCGAAGTACGGGAAGCCCGTGGCGGAGAGGGGGGGATTCGAACCCCCGGTAAACTTTAGGTCTACGGCAGTTTAGCAAACTACTGGTTTAAGCCACTCACCCACCTCTCCGTAATTGAGGCTGATTACCTAGTGGCCGCTTGCCCTTAGGTGCCGCAAATATACAAGCGGCAATCGAAAAACAATTGTCGAGCGAAAAAAAATCTACGTTTCAGCTCAGCAGGGCCATTATCTTTGACATCGACCACCGCCCGCGCTGGGCCCGCACGCATGCTTACTTGGCTGTATTCCTGGACGATTTGGGAAGCCTTGCTTACGGCTGGGGCGCTGGTGCTATATGTGGGTTACGTGTGGCGCACGGTGCGGCTTTCGCGCCCGCTCGGCATGTCGGGGTGGCGCTTGGCCTGGAAAGCCTTGCCTCGCCTGCTGGCGTTTGGGCTCTTGCTGGTAGCGCTGCTGGGCCCGGCCTACGGGCTTACCCAGCGCGCGGTGCGCACCGCCGGTAAGGACGTGTGGCTGCTTGTCGATTTGTCGCGCTCCATGGATGCTAACGACGTGGCGCCTTCGCGGCTGCAAAAAGCCAAAGCCGAGCTGACTGCTTTGGTGCAGCGCTTTCCGGCCGACCGCATTGGGCTCATCGTGTTCAGCTCCGAAGCCTTCGTACACTGCCCGCTCACTTACGACCAGGAAGCGCTGCTGATCTTGCTGAATACCCTGGATACGAAGTTAGTGCCTAAAGGCAGCACCGAGCTGACACAACCTTTGCAATTGGCCCTCGCACGCATGGCCACCTCGGCGCTTAAGCCCGACAGCGTTGGCGCACCTAGGGCCACGGCGCTGGTATTGGTGAGCGATGGCGAGGACTACAGCGACAACGTGGAAGGGGTGCTGCGCGAAGTAGTACGCAGCGGCATGCGCCTTTACACCGTTGGGGTGGGCACCGCCGCAGGCGGGCGCATACCCCGGGCCGGCGGGTACGTGCGCGATGCGCAGGGCAAACCGGTTCTCACGCGTTTGCAGCCGGCCGTGCTGCGCCGCCTTTCCGAGGCAACCGGCGGCGTGTATGTAGAGCTGACGGACCGGCGCAACGAGTTTCCGCTGCTGTTGCGGGCCATATCGCGCCTCGAGGGCCAAACCCAGCAGGTGCGCACCGTAACCGTAGCCGACAACCGCTACCTGTACCCGTTGGCGGCGGCCTTGTTGCTGCTCGCGCTGGATGTGGTTATATCCGTAACCGTAGTGAAGCCCTGATGCGCGGTTTGCTGCTGATACTGCTGGTGCTGGGCGGTGGCTGGTGGAGTGCCCTGCAACGCGTGCACAACGCCAACGACGCCATGCGCCTGGGGGCCAGCGCCTACGCCCAGCGCGACTACGCTACCGCCGCCGCCGCTTACGCCCGCGCCCGGGGCCTAGGTGTTACCGACGAAGGCGTGCTGCTGAACCTAGGGCATGCATACGCCCGCTTGGGCCGCCAACCCGAGGCTCGGCAAGCCTACGGCAGCCTGCTGCAAAGCGCTGTACCCGAAGTACGCAGTGTGGCCCGGCAACAGTTAGCCGTTTTGGCTGCGGCCGATGGCAACTACGCCCAAGCCACCGCTCTGCTACGGCAAGCCTTGCTCGACAATCCGCGCAACACCGCTGCGCGCTACAACTACGAACTGCTTCGCCCCTACCAAGGCCGCCGCAACGAGCCCAATCTACCGCCCCCACCTGCCGAACGCCAGCCGCAGCCGGGTGGTGCCGGCGAGCAATCAGCCGATACGCAGCCGGCCCAAGCGCCGCCGCAAGCCGCCCCCGCTAGCGGCAACCAAGCCACTGGGCAAGGTAGCCAAACCGGCAACCTGGGCGGTAATACCAATCGGGCAACCGCACAGGGCAACAACCCTGGCAGCACGCAGGGCCTCGATACGAATGCCAACGACACCGGTGGTCCGCCAAACAACAGCGGCACCAGCGGCGAGGCGGCCAACCCCACCGATAACCGAGTAATTACCCGCCAGCGCTTGGCTCCGCTGAACCTGAACGAGGCGCAGGCCCGGCAACTATTGGACGCGCTGCAGGCCGCCGAGCAGCAGTATTTGCAGCAGCTGCCCCACAAAGCCACGCAGCGCCCCGACCCCCGCAAGCCCGCTTGGTAGCCCTAGGTGCCTGGCCGCCTAGTGCAGTAAGGCACCCGAAAATTCCTACTACTTTTGGCCTGTCGCTGCCATGCGGCAGCCCAGCCCGACTTTCTACTACAACCCCACCCTTTTACATTCATGCAGACGAAAGAAGTCTATATCATTTCGGCGGTGCGCACGCCCATCGGTTCGTTTGGCGGCAGCTTGGCCTCGCTTTCGGCTACCGAGCTGGGCGGCATTGCCCTGAAAGGCGCCCTCGAGAAAGCCGGCGTGGAGCCCAAAGAGGTGCAGCAGGTAATCATGGGCAACGTGATTTCGGCCAACCTGGGCCAGGCTCCGGCCCGCCAGGCTGCCCTGAAAGCCGGCCTAGGTTACGAGGTGGAGTGCACCACCGTAAACAAAGTGTGTGCTTCGGGTTCAAAGGCCATTATGATGGCCGCCCAAGCCATTATGCTGGGCCACGCCGATGTAGTGCTGGCCGGCGGTATGGAAAGCATGTCGAACGTACCGTACTACCTCGACAAAGCCCGCTTCGGTGCCAAGTACGGCCACAGCCAGATGATCGACGGCCTGATGAAGGACGGCCTGTGGGACCCCTACCACAACTACGCCATGGGCAACGCGGCCGAAAACACGGCCAAGAAGATGGGCATCACCCGCGAAGAGCAGGATGCCTTTGCCATTGAGAGCTACACCCGCAGCGCCAACGCGGCCAAAGCCGGCAAAAAGAAGGACGAAATCATTCCGGTTACGATTGAGCAGCGCGGCAAAACCGTGGTGGTTGAGGACGACGAGGAGTACACCAAAGTCGACTTTGCCAAAGTACCCGGCCTGAAGCCGGCTTTCATCAAAGAGGGTGGTACCGTAACCGCGGCCAATGCCTCTACCCTCAACGACGGCGCCGCCGCCGTGTTGCTGATGAGCAAGGAAAAGGCCGAAGCCCTAGGTGTTACGCCGATTGCGCGCGTACTGGGCTTTGCCGATGCCGAGCAGGCGCCGGAGTGGTTCACCACCTCGCCTTCGCTGGCTATTCCGAAGGCCCTGAAGTACGCCGGCGTAACGCCCGAGCAAGTCGACTTCTACGAAATCAACGAGGCTTTCTCGGTAGTATCACTTGCCAACAACAAGCTGCTTAAGCTAGAAGGCTCGAAAGTGAACGTGTACGGCGGTGCCGTGTCGCTGGGCCACCCGCTGGGGGCTTCGGGTGCGCGCATCGTAACCACGCTGCTGAACGTGATGCGTAACGAAGGCGGCAAGATTGGGGTAACCGGCATCTGCAACGGTGGCGGTGGCGCCAGCAGCCTCGTGTTCGAGAAATTGTAATTGCTGCTCGGCGAATTGCTGGCTCGCAGTTCGCTGGCTCATGCGCACTGAATTCCGGTGCCACGTCTTTCGGGTCGTGGCACCTTTTTTTTGCCTAGGGCAGCGCCAAGCCCTAGGTGCCTAAGTGGTATTTCTGCAAGCCCCGGGCAGGCAGCACCTTTACGAGCGCAACTGTGTTTAGCCAACTGCCCGAAAGCTTACGCGTAGCTTCGGCACAATTTTTCTAGGACAAGCGCAGTTAATTCGAAAGCGCATATTTGACGGCATGAACAAACTACTGCTGGCGGGCTCCCTCCTGCTGCTAGCGGCTCCGGCCTGGGCCCAACGCCCCCGCGTCTTCACCACATACTTCGATACCACCCACACCAAAAAGCGCGAAGTGTACCGCGCCTTGGTAGGGGCCGATACCGTGATGGAAGGCCCTTACAAACGCTTTTACCGCTCGGGCAAGTTGGAGGTGCAAACCAGCTACCGGGGCGGCAAGCCCGATAGCGCCTACGTGGAGTTTTTTGCAACGGGGCAGCGCCGACTTGAAGTAACCTTCAAAGAAGGCCAGCGGCAAGGACCTTTCCGCACGTTTTACCCCACGGGCAAAGTAGCGCAGGAAGGCTCTTACGTCGACGACCAGCCCACGGGCAATATCAAGATGTACCACCCCTCGGGCGAGCTGAAACTGGAAACCACGTTGGAGCGCGGTCAGCCCTCCGGTGTGGTGCGCCAGGTGTATGCCTCGGGCAAGCCCCAGGTTGAGATGACCTACAAGGACGGGCAGCCCAACGGCGTGGTGCGCACCTACTTCCCCAACGGGCAGCTGCAAAGCGAAGGCACCTACCGCAACGGCCTGTTGGCCGGCGGCTACAAAACCTGGTACAGCAACGGCCAGCTCGAAACGGAGGTGACCATGGACAACACCGGCCGCGGCACCATGCGCACCTACTACCCTACGGGCAAGCTGCGCACCGAGGGCAACTACGTGCCGGCCACCGTCGCTACCCGGCAGGTAACCAACCAGCTCGGCGACGACCTTACCAAACGCGCTCAACAGCTAGCCCCCGGCACGGCCAACCTCGAAGGCGCCGTGAAAACTTACTACGAGGACGGCAAGCTGAAAAGCACACAGAATTACAAAGCCGGTTTGCTGACGGGACTATCCCGCTACTTCTACCCGTCGGGCAAGCCGGAGCAGGAAGTGGTGTACTCCAATGCGGCCAAAGATCGTAAGGTGACGGTATTTTTCGAGGAAGGCGGCGTGAAGGAAGAGCAGGAGTACAAGAACACCCAGCGCAACGGCACGTGGCGCACCTTCTTCCCCAACAGTAAGCAGGTGCAGCGAAAGGAAACCTACCTCAACGGCCGTTTGGTGGGCGACCAAACCACCTACTTCCCTACCGGTCAGGTTCAGCGCAAACTCACCTTCGAGGGCGGCAAAGCCGTGGGCGCCGAGCAGGAATTCTACCAGTCGGGTAAGCTCCGGAGCGAAACTGCTTGGAAGGCTGGGCTGAAATCGGGCCCTTTCCGCCAATTGCGCGAAGATGGTACCCTGGAGGTACAAGGACAGTTCCGCAACAACCGCGAAACCGGCGTGTGGAGCTACTTCGGCCCCGATGGCAAAACCGTATCGGAAAAGAAGACTTTACGGAATGGGCAGGTAGTTGCCCCCGGTACCAAGTAAACCGCAGCCTGTAGGCTACAGCCACAACCGCCAACTCGTCCTGGGTTGGCGGTTTTCTTTTGCCCGAGGTAGCCTCAACCTAAGCATATGCCCTGCACATTTATATATGATGTAGCATATAATTAACGGGGCCAGCAGCGTTAATTAAAAAGTTAAGGGTTGGTTGTAACCATTGCCCTAGGTCGGAGTTTCCACCATCGCATTCAGGCCTCGAAAAAATTTTACCGCCAGATGCATCCTACGAAAATATTCGTAGTCTTTGGTTTGAATGGTGAGTGAAAAGGACGGCGGACCGCGGCCGTCGTTCTACCCGCTCCTGCTCGGCTTACTTGGCAGCTGCCCCGGCAGCTGGCAATGCTTACCGAACCTCGGCTGGCCTACTGCTAGGCTGCACTGCAAGCTTTGAAACTGCCGCACAACGAACAACCGCCGCCTACCTAGGTAAAAAATTATTCAAACACTAGGCAACGCCTCCCCCCGACTTTCCATCTACCCTTCTGAAAACGCCCTTGGAGCATAGCAGAAGGCGAATTGAAGATTAACAATAAAAAAATTTAGCTAGTACCTTGCGTTACAAAGTACCTATCATTACCTTTGAAGCGTTGAAAGAGTACGCCGCATGCGGGGCCCGGTAACCGACCGGACCGCCAGCCGCCCACCAACCGGGCTGCAACCCGCACACGGTATTTGGCGACTTTCAGCTACCAATACCTCCTTGAGGCTCAGCTGATAGTCTTGCGTCTGCCATCGTTGGTCGGACGGACAGCACCGAGTGGAACCGCGGCCACCGGCTGCCCGACGGCACCCCCCGTTCGTGTAACCTTTTTTCTTTCTCAGGTCATGTTACTTTCAATGTTCAACCGCGCCCTAATGGGTGCTGGCCTCCTCGCTGCATCCATTTCGCAACCCGCTGCCGCCAACTTCTCGGAGGTACCTAGCGCCCACACTGGCGTTCAAATCACGGGCTCCTTCAGCGGTACGCTCATCGACCAGTACACTGGCCGGCCTATTAACCAAGCCACCGTTGCCTTAATGCGCCACGACAACGAGCAACTGATTGCCGGTGCCGTAACCGCTGACAACGGCGAGTTCCGACTCGACCGCGCCACTTTCGGTCGTTACATGCTGCACGTCGAAATTGCTGGCTACGAGCCGCTTCACGAAGAAGTAGTCATTGCTGCCGGTCGCGATGTAGTAGACCTAGGCAGCTACGGCCTCATCCCGCTGAAGGCTGTTGCCACCAACTCCGCACAGCATAAAATGACGCTGGTAGCCCAGGACTAACCACCTGCTGCCTCGTATGCGCCTCCTTCCTTCTTTCCGCGCTTCAGTTATCCAACCGTGCCACGGCACGCTATTTAGCCCAACCGGGGAGCAAGCATTCGCAAAACCACCTTGCTCCCCGGCCTAACGGCCCTTCGCCTCCTTGCCTATCAGCGGATTCGATCCGCATTTTTTTCCGCCATGTACCTTGCTTAACAAGGTACATGTCAATGCAAAAGCACCCAAGCAGCCGTTGCGCTGCGCCTCACCTCACCATTTAAGCCCATGTTTGCACTATACTCATCCAAAGCCCTGTGGTGCGCTCTTCCGGTAGCGGTTTGCACGTCGATGGCTGCTCAGGCCCAACAAGCCCCTGGCTCGGTAGCCGGCACCTTGCTCGACAAAGCAAACAACCAGCCCCTGCCCTTTGCCAACGTGGTGCTGCTCCGCGCCCAAGATTCGACGCTGGTAACGGGTACCGCCACAACGGAAACCGGCCGCTTTAAGCTCGAGAAAGTTGCCCCGGGCACCTACGCCCTCCGCGCTACTGTGCTGGGTTATCAGCCGCTGCGCCGTACGGTAACGGTTGGCGCTGCAGGCGGCGATGTTGACCTGGGCTCGGTGGCGCTGCAACCAACCACGCAGCAACTAAAGGGCGTGACGGTAACGGGTGAGCGGACAGCGGTGGAGGACAACTTGGACAAGAAAGTCATCAACGTAGAAAAGGACCTGACGACCGTAGGCGGCACGGCCGTAAACGTGTTGCAAAACGTGCCTTCGGTGGCTGTTTCGCCCGATGGCACCGTGAGCATGCGCGGCAGCTCCAACATTACCATCCTGATCGACGGCAAACCCACCGGCGCGGCCAACGGCGGTGTGGGCAACCGGCTGGAGCAAATTCCGGCCAGCAGCATCGAGAAAGTGGAGGTGGTAACCAACCCCTCGGCCCGGTACGATGCGGCTGGCGCGGGTGGCGTCATCAACATCATCCTGAAGAAGCAAAAGAAAGACGGCTGGAACGGCCAGGCCACGGCCACCATTGGCACCCGCGACAAATACAACGGCAGCCTCAGCCTGAACCGCCGCACCGGCAAGCTGAACGTGTTTGGCTCGGCGGATGTGCGCGACATGGACTTCCGCTCGACGATGTGGATGGACCAGTACACCACCGTGGAGGGCAACTCGCTGCGCACCGCGCAGCAGGGCGGCAACCTGCGCCAAAATAAAACCTACAACGGCCGCCTGGGCTTCGATCTGAACCTGCCGGCCAACCAGAGCCTAACGGTAGCATTCGAGCCGAACCTGAACCGCAGCCGGAACACCGGCTGGCAAGTAGCCAACCTTACCGATGCCGCTGGCACGCGCCGCATTGCCAGCACCCTAGGTGTGCGCGAAAATGTTGACAACCACGAGGCATCGGCCGATTACCGCCGCACCTGGGAGCAGCACAAGGGCCGCGAGCTAACTGCCAACCTGGGATATACTTACCTGAACGCCAACGTGGTAGTAGGCCAACGCAACACCGAAGGTACCGCTACCGACGATTTGCGCGAGTGGAAACAAGACATAGGCGTGAACCTGCACGGCGTGGCAGGGCAAGTGGATTACACGCACCCCCTAGGTGAGAAAACGCGCTTTGATACGGGCCTTAAGGGCCAATGGCAAACCAACGAAGGCACCTACGATTTCATGCGCCAGGATGCCGAGGGCGAAGAAGCAAAGCGCGTAGCCGACCGCTCGTACGCCTACACCTTCAATGAGTACACCCAAGCCGCATACGCCACTTACCAAACCGAGGTGGGCAAATGGAAGGTGCAAGGCGGCCTGCGCGCCGAGTACACCAACACCAGCGGCTCTGTAAAGAACGGCCAAGGCCCCTTTAAGCTGGAGTACCTCAATTTGTTTCCGTCGGCTACGGTGGTGCGTGCCCTGCCCACGGCCGACCAGCGCGTGCAGCTGAGCTACTCGCGCCGCCTCAACCGCCCCAACTTCATGCAGTTGCTCGCCTTTCCGCTCTACCAGGATCAGCGCAGCTACCGCATCGGCGACCCCAGCCTGCGCCCCGAGTACATTAACGCGCTGGAGCTGGGCCACCAGATGACGCTGGGCCAGGCCAGCCTCAGCTCGACGCTGTTCTACCGCCAAACCAACAACGCCATTCAGCGCCTCACCAAAATCGATACGCTGGCCACTCGCCTCTACGGCAACGGCGCGGTAATCACGGGCCAGTACGCCGACAACTTTGGGCGGGCTTACAGCTACGGCGCCGAGGTATCCTGGAACCAGCCGCTGACTAAATGGTGGCGCGTAACGGCCAACGGCTCGTTGTTCCAGACGAATGTAACGGCCGCCACCGGCAACGAATCGAGCCGCCGCACCGTGTCGGGCACGGCCCGCCTGATGAACTCCTTCAGCCCCACACCCAAGCTCGATGTGCAGCTAACCGGCAACTACCGCGCGGCCGTGCTCACGTCGCAAGGCCGGGTGGCACCGGTAGGCTCAGTGGATATTGCCTTCCGTCATCGCCTCTTCAACGACAAAGCTGCGCTAACCCTGCGCGTATCGGATATCTTCAACACCCAGCGCAACCGCGTAGAGGCCTTCGCCCAAACGCCCACTACCGATTACCGCGCCACCATGTACAACAAGTGGGAGTCGCGCGTCGGCTACCTAGGTTTCTCTTGGTACATGGGCAAAAATAAGCCGCCGAAAAAGATTGAGAACCAGCCGCAAGGTGGCGGTGGCGGCTTCGGCGGCTAACCAGCCCCACGCCGGCCCTCTATCCTTCTGAACAACGCGCCGCGGGGCTGCTACTGAGAGGCAGTAGCCCCGCTGTTTGCCGGCTGAGTGCCCTTGCCTCTCACCCAATGATGTGGGCCCGTAGCCGAGCTCCTTTACGGCAGCATTATGGCAAAAATTTCCGAGGGGCAAAAACCTTGATTGCACACTTAAAACGCACATTTTCAGCTGCATCACATCATCGTGCGATTGATGCGCGCCTACCGGCCAAGCTACCTTTGTAACGTTAGTTCAGAGCAACCTAGGCACCGGTTAAGCAACTGAAAACCCAAGCACCCGCTGCCCTAGGTCGCCTAGCCAACGGCTCGCCCTGAGCAACATTTGGGCACCGGCACCCAGCAGTACCGCGGCTGCTCTCGCCTACCGCCCTCCTCAACACTGCAACTTCGACCAACTACTACTATGAAAACGACTGCTGCCTTCCGCTCCCTTTTTTCGGCCCTCGCCCTGATGCTGGCCCTTTACGCCACCGCCGCCGTTACCTCCCGAACAGGCCAGGTAACCGGCACCGTGCTCGACGCGGGCACCAAAGAAAGCATACCGCAAGCCCACGTGGTGCTGCTCCGGGCCCGCGACAACGCCTACGTAGCCACCGCCACCACCGCCCCCGATGGCAGCTTCCGCTTCAAAAACTTGCCCTTCGGCCAGTACAAGCTCCGCACCACCATCCTGGGTTACCAAGAGCCACAATCGACGCTGAAGGTAAACGCCTTGCAACCGCGCCTCAACCTAGGCAAGGTGCAGCTCGAGCCCGTGAACCTGCCCGCCGAGCAAGCCCCGCTGGCATTGGCCAATACCGCGGGCGCTTCGGCCCTCATTATGCACTAAGCTTTCTTTCTGAGCTATGGCCGAGCGGGGCCGCAGGTACCTTACCTGCGGCCCCGCTTGCGTTTGGGTTACCCGCTGCGGGCCCGCGGCATAAACATGTGCCCTAGGTACTGCGGCACCTAACCTTGTCCGTATGCGTTTCTGGCCCCGTATCCTTCGCCTGCTCATGTCCGCTTTCGTTGCCTTTGTGGTGCTGCTGATGTCCGGAACGCTGATTCCGCGCAACGCGGCGTTTCGGCAAACGCCCGATGGCGTGCCGATGTATGTGGTGTCGAACGGCTTCCACACCGATTTGGTATTGCCTATCCAAGAGCCCCGCACCCATACCAACTGGCTGCAGCGCACCGGCAACGCAGCTCTACAAGCGCGCTTCGCCGGCTACGAGTACATAGCGTTTGGCTGGGGCAACGAGGCGTTTTACCTCGAGTCGTACGGCGGGCGCATGCCCAAGCTGGGCACCGTGCTGCGAGCCGTGCTGCCGGCCCGTACGCTGATGCACGTAGGCTTTTACCGCGGGGCACCTAGGCCGCGCGAGCGGGTGGTACCGCTGCGTATTTCGGTTGATGAGTACCGGCAACTCACCAACTACATCGAGCAATCCTTCCGGCCCGACTCGCTCGGCAATTGGGCACTGCGCAACGAAGCCGGTTACTCGCCCGACGATTTCTTTTTCCGGGCTCGGGGCCGATACCACTCCCTACGCACCTGCAACGACTGGACCAACCAAGGCCTGCACCGCGCCGGCATTCGGGCGGCCCTTAAGGCTCCGCTGGCCGCCTCGGTGCTGTACCAAGTGCGCCAAGCCGCCGAAAAAAGTAAGTAGGCGGTGCAACACCTCGGGCGCGGCCGGGTCTTTGCTCGGTTTTCGGCCGCAGCGCCAGAGCAGAAATTTAAAACCTGCAGCGCTGTGGTGAGTTGTTGAGCCGTGCGTTGTCAATTCACTTTCAATGAGTTCAGTTTTTACTTCTTCCTCGCAGCAGCTGCCTAGGCTGTTGCTCGTCATTTTATTGCTGTTGCCGCTGAGCGTGTGGGCCCAAACCACCGGCTCGGTAACGGGCACTTTGCTCGATGGCTCCAACGGCCAGCCGGTGCCTTTTGCCAACGTGGTGCTGCTCCGCGCCCAGGACTCCACGCTGGTAACCGGCGCCCAAACCGCCGACAACGGCGCGTTCAAAATCGAAGGCGTGCCGTTTGGCAACTACTCGCTGCGCGTAACGCAGTTGGGCTACCGCCCGGCGCGGCGGCCCATTACGCTGTCGGCCGAGCAGGCTTCGTTGGCCCTAGGTCAGTTGCGCCTGCGCTCCACCACGCAGCAGCTGAAGGGCGTAACCGTAACGGGCGAACGGGCCATTGTGCAGGACAACCTCGACAAGAAGGTCATCAACGTATCGAAGGACCTGAGCACTGTGGGCGGAACCGCCGTGGATGTGCTGCAGAACGTGCCCTCGGTAAACGTGGACCAGAACGGCTCGGTGTCGCTGCGCGGCTCGCAAAACGTAACCATCTACATCGACGGCAAACCCACCGGCGCCGCTGGTGGCGGCCGTGCTGTCAACCTCGATCAGATTCCGGCTTCGCAAATTGAGAGCGTAGAAATCGTGACGAACCCCTCGGCTCGCTACGATGCCGAAGGCTCGGGCGGTATCCTGAACATTGTGCTGAAAAAGGAGCAGCGCAACGGCCTGAACGGCTCCGTAACGCTGAACGCCGGCACCCGCGATAAGTACAACGGCTCGGTGGCCCTGAACCTGCGCCAGGGCAAGTTCAACTTCTTCGGCAACTACGACGCCCGCTACGACAACCGCTTTACGCGCCGCAACCTCGACCAGGTAAGCACCCTGCGTGGCCGCGTAGAACGCGATTCAGCCATCGTGCTGACGCAGCGCGGCCGCGGCGACCGTACCGGCATGTCGCACAGTGGCCGTTTCGGTTTCGATTACACCCTCTCGCCGCAGCAAACCATTACGCTTTCGGTACAGCCGCGCCTGAACACCTCCGACGCCATTGAGACGCTGAACGCCAACCGCCGTTACGCTCCCACCGGCGCCGACCGCGGTTCGTTTATCCGCCGCAACGACTCCGAGGGCCGCAACCGCTCCACAGACTTCACGCTGGATTACCGCCGCACTTGGGCCGGCCAAAAACGCCGCGAGCTGATGGCCATGGCGGTGTTTACGCCCATCCGCAGCGAAAACATTACCGATTCGCGCCTCGACTCGGTGCAGGCCCGCCGCTTGCCCGCGCAGCCGCAACTGCAGCAGCAACGCAGCGACAACCGTCTCGACCAGGGCTCGGCCCAAATCGACTACGTGCATCCCTTGGGCGAAAAAGGCCGCCTCGACCTAGGGCTCAAAAGCGTGATGCGCCGCACCGATGCCGACTTCCAGTTTCTGCTCGGCCTATCGGATGCACTCCCGCTTACCTTCGACGCCAGCCGCTCCAACCGCTTTAAGTACGAGGAGTACATTCAGGCTGCTTACCTCACGTACCAGAACGTGCGCGGCAAGCTGAACTACCAAGTGGGCCTGCGCACCGAGCAAACCAACGCCCGCGGCCGCCAGCTCAACACGGCGCCCGCGCCCGGCGGCCAGCCCTTCCCGGCCGAGTTCCGCCGCAGCTACTTAGGGCTGTTCCCGTCGGTAACGCTGGCCTACGACGTTTCGCCTTCGCAGCGCGTGCAAGCCAGCTACTCGCGCCGCCTCAACCGCCCCGACGTCAACAGCCTCAATCCCTTCATCGATTACTCCGACCCGCTGAACTACCAGCAAGGCAACCCCTACTTGCTGCCCGAGTACATCAACGCCTCGGAGCTGGGCTACCAGTGGTTTAAGGGCCGCACCAGCGTTACGGGCACGGCCTTCTACCGCTACTCCACGGGCGTGGTGCAGCGCCTGCGCGAGCTCGACGCCGAAACGGGCATCACCACCACGCGTCCGCAAAACATCTCAAACAGCCGCTCCTACGGCGTAGAGGCTTCGCTGGCGCAGCCCTTGGCCAAGTGGTGGCGCGTGTCGCTCAACGGCTCGGCTTTCCGCAACGTAATTGCGGCCAGCACCGGCACCGAGCTCGACAACAAGAACTTCGCCTACACCGGCCGCCTGAACTCGGTGTTTACGCCCATCAAGTCGCTCGATTTGCAGGTGTCGGCGTTCTACCGCTCGCGCACCGTTACCACGCAGGGCTCGTTCGGCCAGATTTTCTCCACCGAGCTCGGCGCCAAGTACAGCGTGCTGAAAGACCGCGGCGCCATCACCCTGCGCGTTTCCGACGTGTTCGACACGCAGCAGTTCAACATCCAGTTCCGCGGCCCCAACTTCCGCAGCGACAACGAGTTTAAACGCGAAACCCGCGTGGGCTTCATCGGCTTTACGTATCGTTTCGGCCAGGCGCCCGGCGAGGGCGGCCCGCAGCGCGGCCGTGGCCGGGGCCGCGGCGAGCAGCAGCAACAGCCTCAGCAGGATGACAACCTAGGGGGCGGCGACTTTGGCGGGTAGGGGCCTCACCCCCCGGCCCCCACTCCCGCGGAGAGGGGGAGCTTGGTGTCAGCAACGATTCCGTTCAACGATTGCGGGGCCGCCGAACTTAGGTTCGGTGGCCCCGCTTATTTACCTGCCTGCTTAGGTTGCCAATGGCCCCGGGCACCTTGGGGGCGGCGGCCAAGGCGCGAGCCGCAGCCGCCGCAATCGTTGCACGGAATCGTTGCTGACGGCTGGCTCCCCCTCTCTACGGGGAAATGCGCGTCGAGCATTTCTTCGGGGGCCGGGGGGTGAGGCAAATCCAACCCAGGCAGTACCTTCGCGGCCACATTTCCGCATTCACCTCCCGAATGAGCGCTCAGAAACCCAGCATTCCCCGCGGCACCCGCGACTTTGGTCCTCAGCAGGTAGCCCGGCGCAACTATATCTTCGGCGTAATCCGCCGCGTGTTTGAAAAGTTTGGCTACGCGCCCCTCGAAACGCCTACCATGGAAAACCTGTCGGTGCTGACGGGCAAGTACGGCGAAGAAGGCGACCAGCTGTTGTTCAAAATTCTGAACTCGGGCGACTTCGCCAAGGATGTTACGGCCGAAGATTTGGCCGCCGGCGCCAAAAAGGTGCTGCCCAAAGTAGCCGAGAAGGGCCTGCGCTACGACCTCACGGTGCCCTTTGCGCGCTACGTGGTAATGAACCGCAACCAACTTACGCTGCCCTTCAAGCGCTACCAAATTCAGCCGGTATGGCGCGCCGACCGCCCGCAGCGTGGCCGCTACCGCGAGTTTGTGCAGTGCGATGCCGACGTGGTGGGCACCACCTCGCTGCTGTGCGAGGCCGAGATTGTGCTCATGATTGACGAGGTACTGTCGGCCCTAGGTCTGACGGACTTTACCATCAAGATCAACCACCGCGGCGTGCTTTCCGGCATTTACCAAGCCCTAGGTGGCGTGGGCACCGAGTCGGATTTGTTTGTGGCCATTGACAAGCTCGATAAGATTGGCGTGGAAGGCGTCAGCAACGAGCTGCGCCAGCGCGGCTTCCCCGACGAGGCCATCGAGAAGGTGTTCAACTACCTCGAAGTCGACGGTTCGTTCGAAGAGAAGCTAACCCAATTGCGCACCGCTTTCGGCACCGATGGCGTATTGGCCGATGCCGCTGCCGGCCCCGCCAAAGGCCTCACCGACCTAGAGCAGGTGCAGGGCTATCTGCAGGATTTCGGCTTCGAAAACTTCCAGCGCCTCGATTTCGACGTGACGCTGGCCCGCGGCTTGAGCTACTACACCGGTTGCATCTTCGAGGTGAAGGTGAACAACGTGCAGATGGGCAGCATTTCGGGCGGCGGCCGCTACGACAACCTCACCGGGGCATTCGGCCTACCGGGCCTCTCCGGCGTGGGCTTCTCCTTCGGCGTCGACCGCATTTACGATGTGCTTGAGGAGTTGCAGCTGTTCCCTGAAGGTGCCGTTTCGGCGCCGCTGTGCCTCATTGCCAACTTCGACCAAGAGGGCCGCGCCACCGTGCTGCCGCTGCTGCGCCAGCTGCGCAACGCTGGCCTGGCCGCCGAGCTCTACCCCGAGGTTTCGAAGCTGAAAAAGCAGTTTGAGTATGCCGATAAGCGCGGCATTCGGTACATGCTACTCGCCGGCCCCGATGAGCGCGCCGCTGGCTTGGTAAAGCTCCGCGACATGCGCGCCGGCAGCGAAGTTGCGCTGCCAGCGGGTGAGGTAATCAGCCAGCTATTGGAATACGGCGCCGAGCAACGCTAGCCTCGCTGACGGCTCGTTTTGCCAACCCCTTTTGCCACCAGCCCGCCGAGCCCTCTGCGGGCTGGTGTGCTTTTGGCACCTAGAGTTTAGTCGTTGTTTCCTCTGTCATCCTGAGCAGAGCGACTAGCTACGGCCCTACTCTAAACTTCCTGCCTAGGTCAAGCCGAAAATTTTCGGGCAAACGAGTAGCTTCCGGCTTTGCTAGCCCACCCACTAGCTCCACCCTTCCCCACCCATGCCCGATACGTTTCACCTCAACCCCGCTACTTACCTCGACCTAGACACCCTCGAACAGGTAATTCAGCAAAAACACAGCATTGCGCTCGGCGACGACGCCCGCCAGCGTATCGAGCATTGCCACCACTACCTGCACCAGCGCTTGGCGCAATCCGATGCGCCGGTGTACGGCATCAACACGGGTTTTGGGGCGCTCTGCAACACCAGCATTCCGCCCGCCGACCGCACCCAGTTGCAGCAAAACCTGATGATGTCGCACGCGTGCGGCACCGGGGCCGAAGTGCCCGCCGAGCTGGTGCGATTGATGCTGCTGCTGAAAGCCCAAAGCCTCAGCTACGGGCACAGCGGCGTGCAAGTGGCCACCGTGCAGCGCCTGCTCGATTTCTACAACCGTGGCATTGTGCCGGTGGTGTATCAGCAAGGCTCCCTAGGTGCTAGCGGCGACTTGGCCCCGCTGGCCCATCTGTGTCTGCCCCTGATTGGCCTCGGCGAAGTGCTGTTTGAGGGGTACCGCCTCGCTGCGGCCGATGCCATGCACTTGTTCAGCTGGCAGCCCATTGCGTTGCAAGCCAAAGAGGGCTTGGCCCTGCTGAACGGCACGCAGTTTATGCTGGCCTACGCCGTGCACACCACCTTGCGCGCCCGCCGCTTGCTGCAGGCCGCCGATGTAATCGGGGCTATTTCGCTCGAAGCGTTTGATGGCCGTCCCGACCCGTTTGATGAGCGCCTGCACCGCATTCGGCCACACGCAGGGCAAGTGGCCGTGGCGCGGCACATTCGGGAGCTGCTGCACGGTAGCGAGCTACAAGTGCGTCCCAAAACCGCTGTGCAAGACCCCTATTCCTTCCGCTGCATGCCGCAGGTGCACGGCGCCTCGCGCGATGCAGTGCAGCACGTAAGCCAAGTGGTTGAAACCGAGTGCAACGCCGTTACCGATAACCCCAACATCTTCCCCGAGAGCGACGCCATCTTGTCGGGCGGCAACTTCCATGGCCAGCCGCTGGCCTTAGCCCTCGATTACTTGGCCATAGCCGTGGCCGAACTTGGCTCGATTTCGGAGCGGCGCACCTATCAGCTCATCAGCGGGCAGCGCGATTTGCCGCCCTTCCTGGTGGCCGAGCCCGGTTTAAACTCCGGCCTGATGATTCCGCAGTACACGGCTGCCAGCATCGTCAGCCAAAGCAAGCAGTTGTGCACGCCCGCTTCGGTAGATAGCATTGTGAGCAGCAACGGCCAGGAAGACCACGTGAGCATGGGCTCCAACGCCGCCACCAAAGCCCTGCGCGTGCTCGAGAACACCGAGCAGGTGCTTGGCATTGAACTACTAAATGCCGTGCAAGCCCTGCAGTTCCGCCGGCCGGCGCGCAGCTCGGCTGCCCTCGAGCAAGTGGTAGAAGCGTTTCAGGCGCAAGTGAGCTTTGTGGCTACCGACCGCGTATTGTATCCGTCGCTGCACAAAGCGGCCGAGTTTGTACGTACCTACCAATGGGCCTAAGCCACGGCGCGCACCTTGGCGTTATTTTGCGCAAATGAAATATGAAAACGGGCGTTTGGGCGTTGGGGCGAGCATGATGCTGCGTTGCACGCTGTTGGGCTTGTTATTGGTGCTGAACTTAGGCTCGGCACTGGCGCAGGTGTGCTCCAACGATGCCTTTGGCCCCACGGCTTGCTTTCGGGTATACGACGATGCCACCGGCCAACTGCTCGATGGGCCCGGTCAGCCCGTTACGGTGCTCTGCGCGGGCTCGCGCATCCGGCTGCGCGACTGCAGCGGCCAGAACTACCCGCGGCAAAACATCCGGTACATCTTCGATTGCTTTTCGACTACCAATACCAACCTCGATACCCTAACGCACCGCACCGTGCCCAACACGCTGGGCACGCTCATCATTCAGCAGAACACCCCCAACCCGGGCGGGCCCGGCTACCCTACGGGCACGGGCCAGCTGTTTTCGCGGCGGTTTGAGGTGCGTGCCCGCCCGCAGCCCGATTTTACGTTCGCGTACTGCGGCACAGCTCGTACGCAGGTGCAAATCACTGTACTGCAGCCGCAAGCCAACGTGCAGTACGAGGTGCAGGTAGGCAGCGGCCCGCGCCAGCCCGTTACGCAGCCCACCGCGGTGTACGCAGCTACGCCCGGCGCCACTACCATTACGGTATTTGGCAACTACCGCGACGCCCGCATTTGCGAAGGTGCCACTACCAAGCCCTACCCCGTGCAGGCGGCGCCCCAAAGCCCTGTGTTGCAACGGCTGGCTGTGCAGGGCAACACGTTGGAGTTTGGGTTTGCCGCCCTGCAACCCGAGTACCGCTACGTGCTCGAGCAAGACGGCAACAGCGTGGCCGCTTTGCCGGCAGGCAGCACAACTTATTCGCTTGCCAACGGTGCCCTAGGTAGTTGCTACCGCTTGCGCCTCAGCGATGCATGCGGCAGCTTATCGTTGCCCTCGGCGCAGCTTTGCCCAGTCAGCCTTACCGCCACTTCAGCAAATGGGCAAAACCAGCTAAACTGGGTGCAGCCGCCCGGCAGCAACGTAACCGATTACCAAATCAGCCGCAACGGGCAAGTGCTGACTACCGTGCCTGCCACCACCACGGCTTACACCGATGCAGCCGTAACCTGCGGCCAAAGCTACCGCTACCAGATTACGGCGCGCACGGCCAACGGAACCTCACTCTCGGACACACGCACGGTGCAAACCAGCGTGGGCCAACCGCCCGCCCCGCCGCAGCTTTCAGTGTCCGTAGCGCTTGACAATACCGTTGAGGTAACTACCCTCGGCCCGGCCCTAGGTGCCGGTAACCGCCTGCAGCTGCGCCGCTTTGTGGGCGGCTCCGCACCGCAATTGCTGCCACCCGCCGGGCAACTGCCTGTTACCGACCAGCCGGGCACCGTAACGCGGCGTCGGATTCCGTGCTACACCGGCGTGCTACTTGATGCGTGCGGCACGGCTTCGGCCGAGGGCCCGGCGGCATGCCCGCCCGCCCTAGGTGCCCAGGCCGCCGATGCCGACGGCAGCCGGGTGCAGCTGCGCTGGACGGAACCCGCCGGCCAGGGAAGCGGCTGGACGTACCGCCTCCTCACCCTCGATGCCAACAACCGCGAGTTGCGCAATCAGCCCGTAAGCGACACTACGTACCTCGATGCTCAGCCGCCTGCCGAGCGCCAGGTGCTGCGCTACCGCCTAGCCGCCACCAGCAACGGGCGCACCGTGTACAGCAACATTGCCACCGTTAGCCGCCCGGTGGTAGTGGTGGTGCCCAACGCCTTCAGCCCCAACGCCGATGGCCTGAACGATGTGCTGGAGGTAAAAGGCCGCTTCCTGAGCACTTTCAACTTCACCATCTTCGACCGCAACGGCGTGGTGGTGTTCCGCGGCACCGACCGCACCCAAACGTGGGACGGTCGCGTGCGGGGCGTGGTGGCCGCGCCGCAGGTTTTTTCATTTCAGTTCGAAGCCATCGACGAAACCGGCCAGCGCGTGGTACAGCGCGGCACCATTACGCTGCTGCGTTAGGTACCCTTACCTGCTACTACTTGCGCCTTGCGCCGTACTTTTGGCGCCGCTGCGTGCTTGGGTCAACTCCAGAGCCACGTAGCCAATTCTTTTTTAACTAACAATCAACAACATACCTCGCTTATGTTTGATATGATGGGCATGATGGGTCGTTTCAAGGACCTGCAGGAGAAAGTGAAACAAGCCCAGGAAGAGCTGAAAAACATCACGGCAACGGCTGAGGCCGGCGGCGGAATGGTACGCGCTACGGCCAACGGCAAGCGCCAGCTGCTGAAGCTCGAAATTGACGAAACGCTGCTCTCGCCGCAGGATAAGGACATGGTGGCCGACCTGGTGGTGGCTGCCGTGAACAAGGTGATGGACGAGGTGAACGAGAAGTCGAAAGAGCACATGAAGCAGCGCACCAGCGGCCTGCTGCCCAACATTCCTGGTCTCGACTTAAGCGGCTTTGGCTTATAACACCCCAGCTGATGGCGGCTACAACGCCTCCGATGTAGCCGTAGTCATCCTGAATTGGAACGGGCAGCGCTGGCTGGAGCAGTTTCTCCCGTCGGTGCTGGCCCACTCCGACAATGCCCGCGTGGTAGTAGCCGACAACGCCTCCTCCGACAACTCGGTGGCTTGGCTGGCCGCGCACCACCCGCAGGTGCAAGTACTGCAGCACGCCGAAAACCTAGGCTTCTGCCAGGGCTACAACCATGCCCTAGGTCAGCTGCTAAACTATAAGTACTACGTGCTGCTCAACTCCGATGTGGAGGTAACAGCCGGTTGGCTGCGCCCCCTGCGCGAGCTGCTCGAAAGCAACCCCAAAGTCGCCGCCGTGCAGCCCAAAATAAGGGCTTACCACGCCCGAGCCGAGTTTGAGTACGCCGGTGCGGCCGGTGGCTACCTCGATCGGCTTGGCTACCCCTTCTGCCGCGGCCGTTTGTTCGATACCCTCGAAACTGACCTAGGCCAGTACGATGACACGCGCCAAGTAGCCTGGGCCACCGGCGCCTGCATGATGGTCAGCGCGGCAGCTTGGCATGCACAGCAAGGCCTGGAGCCTGAGTTTTTTGCGCACATGGAGGAAATCGACCTCTGCTGGCGCCTCTGGAACGCGGGCCACGAGGTATGGTACCACGGCGCTAGCACGGTGTACCACGTGGGCGGCGGCACCTTGCACAAGTCTAATCCCCGCAAAACCTACCTCAACTTCCGCAACGGCCTGGCGCTGCTGTACAAGAACTTAGCCCCCGGCGAGTTGTGGCCTACGCTGGTTACACGCATTGTACTCGACTACGTTGCCGCCGCCCAACTGCTGGCTAAAGGCAACGCTGCCGATGCCGCGGCAATCGTACGGGCGCATCGGCACTTCTTCGGTAAGCTGGGGTACTGGCGCACCCGGCGCCAACTGGCTAAGCCGCAGCTGCCCGCAGCCCAACGGCCCGGCACCTACCTAGGCAGTTTGGTGTGGGCGTATTTCGGCCAAGGCAAGCGGCGCTTTTCGCAGCTCGGGCTCGGGTAACCAAGCTTTGGGCATGGTGCCAGCTGATGAAAAAACGGCCGGCAAGTTTGCTTGCCGGCCGGTGTTGCTGATGCGTCCAGGCGTCATGGCCCTAGGTGCCGCTGCCCTTACAAATCCCACACGGTGCTGCGCTGGCGGCGCATGGCCCGGCGCACGTTCATCCAGAAAGCCAGGGCGAAGTACAGCACAATGGGCGAGCCGAACGTGAAGAACGAAGCATACACGAAGGATAGCCGCACACTGCTGGTTGAGAAACCCAATTTGTCGCCCAGGGCATTGCACACCCCGAAGCTCTGCTGCTCAATAAAGTCAGTAATTCGTTTCATAGCTGGGTGATGATCAAGGCAGTTCAGTCGATAATATAACTTGCGGCAAGCCGAACGTCAAGCAGAGCAGCGTAAAATTTGCTGGTGCTATGTCCGAAAAGCGGCTAATTGCGTTAAGGGTGCTGATTTTGCCGTTTGAATTTAGTTGCATGAGAGTTTCGCGCACCGCGCTCCTACGCCTCCTTCCGGTCGTTACGGCCGTTGTATTGCCTGCTTGTACGCTGCCGCGCATGCTGCGGGTTGCGCAAGAGGGCCAACAAGTTCAGGTGCGCCCCCCCGTGCTCGAGGCCAACGGCGAAAACGTGCTGGCCGAACTTGAAGTGCGCGTGCCGGCCGAGCACCTGCACAAAGGAGCGGTGTATGAGCTGCCGTTGCGCTACCGCTACGACAACGGCCTGCGCGAAGATACGGCCGGCACCGTACGCTTCGTGCTGGGCGAGTTCGTGTACGACGAGCAAGACCGCAACACGGTGGTGGCCAAAAAGCCCATTGCTTTCCCGTACGAGCCGCGCAAAAACCCCGGCCAGCTTGTAACCGTGCCGCAGGTGCGCCGCCTCAAGCCCGGCGGCAAAGTACTGAAGGCCGAAAAAGAGCTGCTGGTAGCCCGCGGCGTGGTGCTGCCCAGCCGCCTGGTGGTGCGCGAAGCCGAACCCGTCACCTACCTGCCCGAAGAAGCCAGCCTGGACGGCGGCGGCACGCGCGTGCTTCCGTTCTTTTTCGACGAAGGCCAGAGCACCATCCGCAACTACTTGGGCACCAACGTGGCTGCCCTGGAGGAGTTTATCGAAGCCAATCAGCACACCGAAAAGGTGATGATTGTGGCCGGCCACTCGCCCGACTCTCTCGACGCCCACGACCCGCGCCTATCCGACAAGCGGGTGCAGGCCCTGATGCGCTTCTACAAGCGCCGCCTCGACAACAACTCCTACCTGAACTCGCTCAGCTCGGTTAAATTCGAAACCCAGGCCTACCGCCGCCGCTGGGATTTGTTTCTGAGCAAAGTGCAGGCCTCCGCGTTGCAGCCCGAGCAGATCGATTCGGTAGTGAGCATCATCAACGACGCACGCGGTACCTGGGCCGAAAAGGAGAAGCAGCTGCACACGCTCTCGTTTTTCGACTACATCGAGCAGTACGTGTACCCCGTAATGCGCTTTGGCACCGTGGCCGTGCGCTACACCGCGCCGCAGCGCCTGCAATCCGAGATTTACATTCTCTCGAAGAAGATTGTAGAGAAGGAGCTGGAAGCCGATGCCCTCACGCCCGAAGAGTTGCGCTACTCCGCTACGCTTACCCCGTTGCTGGCCGAAAAACAGCGCATTTACGAAACCGCCGTGGCCACTTCGGGCCGCTGGGAAGCCTACCACAACCTGGCCGTGGTGCTGCTGGAGCGCTCCGAAAAAGAGGTGAGCGACAAAGTGCGCCGCGCCTATCAACGCCGGGCAGCTACCAACTTTACTTTGGCCGCCCACCGCAACCCCACGGCTACCATGTTCTCGCACGTGGCCACGGCCTGGCACCGCGCCGGCGACCGGCTCGAGGCCTTGCAGAATTACGACTACGCCATAAAGCTAGGCGGGCCCAAGCCCATCTTGGATAAGGTATTTGCCGATAAAGCAGCCCTCGAAATCGAGATTGGGCAAGTTGACGACGCACTTCGCAGCCTGAGCTACAGCGACAAGTCGTACCAGAACGTGATGAACCGCGCCCTCATTTACCTGACCAAGGAAAACTACGACGGCGCCGCGCAGATTTACCAAGAGGCGCTGAACCTCAAACCCAACGACCCCATGGCCTATTACTGCCTGGCCGTGGTAGCAGCCCGCGCCCAGCGCGAAGGCGACGTGGGCCAGTACCTACGCCGCGCGGTGCAACTCGACCGCTCCTTTGCGCAGCGCGCCGTGGAGGACCTAGAGTTCCGCAGCTACGCCAGCAGCAAAACGTTTGTAGAGGCCCTGCGTCAGTAGAAAAACAAACTCCCCTTCTCAGATGAGGAGGGGACGCCGCCGCTAAAGCGGCGGCTGGGGTGGTTGACAATCGTTGCTGACGTTGTTGAGCCCTTTGGCGATGCCCCCTGTGTCTATCATCTTGAGGCGCCAGCCGAGGGACCTCTTACCATGTCATAAACCAAGCCTAGGTCGTGCTGGCTTAAACATCCTTAGGTCAGCGCCTCTGGATGGCTGCGAAAACGACGTTGATCCATCAGCTAGCGG
Organism: Hymenobacter oligotrophus; assembly: GCF_003574965.1. Classification (NCBI taxonomy): domain Bacteria; kingdom Pseudomonadati; phylum Bacteroidota; class Cytophagia; order Cytophagales; family Hymenobacteraceae; genus Hymenobacter; species Hymenobacter oligotrophus. The sequence continues at coordinate 1,451,018 of NZ_CP032317.1, forward strand.
CTGCATTACGTGGTCAGGTGGAGGGCGCGGCTTTTCGTTCGGCTCCCGATTTGCCCACTCCCGCCTATCATTGTAGCTTTACGGGCCGGTTCCTCGCGAGCCGGCTTTTTTTCATTGACCCGACTTTTTCTTTCCTGACATCTACATGCGGACGATCCAATTCCGGGAAGCCCTGCGCGAAGCCATGTCCGAGGAAATGCGCCGCGATGCGAGCGTGTTCCTGATGGGCGAAGAGGTAGCCGAATACAACGGCGCCTACAAAGTAAGCCAAGGCATGCTCGACGAGTTTGGCCCCGAGCGCGTAATCGACACGCCCATTGCCGAGCTGGGTTTTGCCGGCATCGGGGTGGGCGCAGCCATGAACGGCCTCAAGCCGATCATTGAGTTCATGACGTTCAACTTCTCGCTGGTGGCCATCGACCAGGTAATCAACTCGGCCGCGAAGATGATGTCGATGTCGGGCGGGCAGTACACCGTGCCGATCGTGTTCCGCGGACCCACGGGCAACGCCGGCATGCTGTCGTCGCAGCACTCGCAGAACTTCGAGAACTGGTACGCCAACACCCCCGGCCTGAAAGTGGTGGTTCCGTCGAACCCCTACGACGCGAAAGGCTTGCTCAAGTCGGCTATCCGCGACCCCGACCCCGTGATTTTCATGGAATCGGAGCTGATGTACGGCGACAAAGGCGAAGTACCCGAAGAAGAATACCTAATTGAAATTGGCAAAGCCAACGTGGTACGCCAGGGCAAGCACGTTACCATCGTGTCGTTTGGCAAGATGATGAAAGTGGCCCTAGGTGCCGCCGACGAGCTGGCCAAAGACGGCATCGAGGCCGAAGTAATTGACCTGCGCTCGGTACGCCCCATCGATTATGCCACGCTGGTGGAGTCGGTGAAGAAAACCAACCGCATGGTAGTTGTAGAGGAAGCTTGGCCGCTGGCCAGCATCAGCTCGGAGCTGGCCTACCACGTGCAGCGCTACGCTTTCGATTACCTCGATGCGCCCATCCGCCGCATTACCTCGGCCGATGTGCCCCTGCCCTACGCGCCTACGCTCATCGAGGCGGCGCTACCCAACGTGGGCCGCACCGTAAAGGCGGTAAAAGAAGTGCTGTACCGCTAGCTTGCCGACAACCATTAGGGTTAAAAGCGACAACGCCACCGAAGCAATTCGGTGGCGTTGTCGCTTTTAACCGGTAATCAGCTCCCCCGGTTGGGCCAAGTTGCGCTCCAGCTGCCACACAAAGCCTAGCGCCAAGCCTACAACCAGCAGCACAGCCGCAACCAGCACCGGCCACCGCCGGGGGTTGCCCCGAAGCCAATGCAACAAGTGTTGCCCCTCGAAGCACAAAGCGCCGAGCAGCAGCAAATGCCAGGGCATTAGGTACCGGCACTCCATTGCCGTTGGCACAGCTGCCAGGCAAGGCAACGACACGGCCAACAGCACTAGGGCTTGTCGAAGGCTGAATTTTCCGCGCAGCGCAGCTAAGCCAAGAACGGCAACGCCCAAGGCCAACAACCCAAAATTGGCTGCCCGGTACCCCCAGCGCATGGGGCGTAGCTCCTGCAAGTAAGGCGTGGGGTACTTCACATCAAAACCGCTGATTAGGTGCCGGGCGTAGATGCCGGCCACCGTGGCCGGATGCCGGCTTATGGCTTGCAAGTAGGCGCCTAAGGTGGCAAATTCGGTTTGGCCTAGGTGCCGCAGCAAGGCCTGCCCATCAGGGTCGAAGTACAATACTTGCGCGGCGTGATGCTGCGGCCCAATGTTCGTTTCGTACTTCTGCACGGCCAGGCTCCAACCCAGCTTGTCTATTAAAGCGTCGTGCTTGTCGAAAGGGTTGTAGCGCGTGAGCACCAATGGGGTGTAGGCATTAAAATGCCGCACGTTTAGCCACAGCTGCGGCCCCAAAACGGCGCCCAGTCCCAACATCAGCAACGCAAGCCGCACCACGCGCGTGCGCCACCCTACCGCCGATACGCCTACCAACACCAGCACCGCTGGCAGCGCTATGGCGTACACGCTGCGCAGGTTCAGGCTGGCCCCGAGCAATGCGCCGGCGGCCACCACTTGCCACCCGCGCGGCGTGGGTGGCAACAGGCACCACAGCGCAGCCAGCAAGGCCAACAGCGCTGGAAAGTCGGTAAGGGGAAAGTTGAAGTAATCGCGCCAGAACGCAAACCCCAGGGCCACAAAGAGTAGCTGCGTCGCAAGCGTTTGCCGGGAGCCCGGCCGGTACCGTCGCCACACCGCCGGCACAGCCCACCCGAACAGCAGTGCCGCTATCAAGGCGCCAATTAGGCGGGTAAAAACAATGGGCGATACACCGCTAAAAAAGGCCACTACCCGGGCTGGCAGCAACAGCAAAGGCCACAAATACCCCCTCAACGAATTGTCGAAAGCCAAAAAGTTGAAGCGGTGCCCGGGCTCCAAAAACTCTACGGCAATGTACCAGTACAGCAACGCATCGTGGTGGAGCTGGTCGTAACCCGAAAACGGCAGGTACCCTAGGTACAGCAACAAAGCGACCAGCACGGGCAGCCCGCGGCGCTGCCTTTCGGATAAGTGCAAAATATGCGGTAACATTGAGTGTAAAGGTGGAGCAATAAACCGACTCCGTTTGCCTTGTTGCCCTCTTGTTTGGCTGCCCGCATGAATCACCGCCTCCACCTCCGCTTCGAGCAGCTTGAAAACGCGACCGAAAAATTGCTGCAATCGGCCGAAAACCTAGGCGAACAGGCCTACCAACTACCGGCCCCGGGGCAATGGTCGGCGGCGCATGTGGTGCACCATTTGCTGGCTTCGGAGGCGGCCATTGGGCAATACTTGCAGCAAAAACTGCGTGAGCAAACGCAGCTTGGCAGCGGTACCATGGCCATGCGCTTCCGGTCGGGGTTGCTGCGCCTGCTGTTGCGTTTGCCAGGCATCAAGTTCAAAGCCCCAAGCCGGGTGGCTGCGCTTACGCCAGCAACAGCTGCCGATTTGCCTTCGTTGGCCGATATGCGCGCGCAATGGTTGGCCAGCCGGCGCCAGCTCGAGCATTTGCTAAACGAGTTTCCGGGGCAGCTTATCAGCCGGGCAATTTTCAAGCACCCTAGGGCCGGGATGCTCACCATTCAGCAAACGCTCGATTTTATGCTCGACCACGTGCTGCACCACCAACAGCAGCTGGGGCGCATTGGCAAAGCGCTGCGCAAAGCAGCTTAGGAGCCGACTTGCGGGCTGCGTTCGATTTCGGCGTAGGAGCTGTGCCGGTCGAGCTGACCTAGGGCGGCTGCGAGTTCGGGCGGCGGGGTGGCAAGCTTGCGCAGGCGTAAATCAAGCCAGGCGCCATCCACGGTAATAATGGCCGACTCGCGCCCGTCGGCTTTGTAAATGGTGTGCACAATGCGCCACCGGCTGCCATCGGCGCTAAGCCCAGCCAGCTCGGCCCCCACCTTAATGGTTTCGTTCGGGCTAATTTCCTTCAGAAAGCGCGTGTCTTCGCGGAACAGGATGGGTCCGATGCCCAGCTTGGCAAACTTGGCGAGCGGAAAGCCGGCATCCTCCAGAAAGTCGAGGCGCAGCTGCGCGGCATAATCGTTGTAGGCCGAGTGGCGCATGTGGCCGTTCGGGTCGAGGTCGGCCCACCGAATGGGGTATTGTTTGTGGTATTGCATGGGTTGGCAAGTAAGCGCCCGGCTATGGGCTACGCGGCGGTTAGCCGCGGCGGGTGAGGCGCACTAAAAATTGTTGCTGATCGTCTTCGTCCACAAACTCAACATCGTAGCCGGCTTCCTCGGCATAATCCTGCACAATCGTAGGATCGGCGAACAGCCAGTTAAACTGCTGCCCGGTTTGGCCCTGGTAGCTCATCTGGTACTCTACCTCGCCGTAATAGGGTCCGTTTAGGTTGAAGTTGAGCGCGCCGTCTTCGTCTTCGTAGACGTAGCTGATGTCGGAGCTGGTGGCCAAAATTTGCCCGCCGGGCACCAGCAGCTGGTGTGCTTGTTTCAGGAATTTCTCCAGCCCCTCGAGCGTGCCCACCACCCCGAGGCCGTTCATGAGCATCAGCAGGGTGTCGTAGCGTTCGGCGGAGGTGGCGGTTAGCTCAAACACATCGTGGCAGGCTACCTCGCGCACGCCGCGCTGCTGCATTACCTGCACAGCCCCGGCCGAAACATCGATGGCCTTTACCTGAAAACCGCGGTTTTGGAGCTCCAAAGTGTGGGCACCGGCGCCGGCCCCTAGGTCGAGCACCCGGCCGCGGCACTCGTCGAGGGCGGTGCGCTCGAGCTGCGGCATTTCCCAAAGCGTGCGGAAGAAGTACTTGGCAGGCAATGGCTCGTCTTCGGCCACGCTGCTGTGCACCGTAATGGTAGCCGATTGGTTGCCGCCTAGGTAATCGAGCAGTGCCGCGCCAATGGGGTCGAAAGCAGAAGCCATGAGGGGGGGTTAGAGTCGGGAGGTGGGTGTTGGCAAAGCGCACGGGCCAGGGCAGAACCTCGACGCCACGTTGCGGCTACCAAACACCGCACGCTAAAAGCGGCGGATGAGTAGTACGCCAACCAGCAACAAAAGTATGCCGGCTACGCGGCCCGCCGATACGCGCTGCACGGGCAAGCCCAGCAAACCAAAATGATCGAGCGCCACCGATAGCAGCAGTTGCCCGGCAATGAGCAGCCCAAAGGTAAGCGCCACGCCCAGGCGGGGCGTGAGCAGCGTAACCGAGCCCACGTAAAAGGCCCCGATGATACCGCCCAGCCACACCATCGGCGACTCGGTGCGTGCAGCCCCTGCCAAGCTGCTCAGGCGCATGCCCGAACCTAGGGCAATTAGCAACAGGGTAACGGTGCCGATGGCAAACGATGCCAGCGCCGCCACCACCGGCCCGCCGCCGGCGCGGGCCAGCCGGGCATTTAGCGCTGCCTGCACCGGCAGCAAGGCGCCCATGCTTACGGCCAGCAGCATCAACAACAATCGATTCATAAAACGCAAATGAAAAAACGCGGCAAGTTAGCCACAACTATGCGCCAAGCCTTCGGGTTACCCAAACAAAGCTCTGCTTATGCCTACGCCCCCCTCCTCCGCACCGCGCTATACCAAAAGCACCTTGCCCACCAAACCGTGCGCCACGTGCGGGCGGCCGTTTGCCTGGCGTAAAAAGTGGAGCCAGTGCTGGGACGAGGTAAAGTATTGCGGCGAAAAGTGCCGGCGCAACCGCCCGGCCTTGCTTAGCGCCGAAGCCAACACCCGGCCCTAGGTGTATCCTTGGCCGAGGAGCTTGCGTTGAGCACTTACCACAACCTTCCGCAACCTCCCATGTCCTCGAACCTCGATTACCTCGACCCCAACCTGCTGCCGCTGGAACAAAAAGTTATTGCTTACCTCGAAGCCGAAGAAGCCGTGCGCCAGGCCGAGGTGGAGGCCCGCATGCTGCAAACGCCCCACCCGTCGGCTACCGACGTGGCGGCCAACAACTTTATCCAGAACATTCCGGCCGTGGAGCCGCCCCGCCCCTTGGCCGAAGTGCAGCAGCAAATCGAGCGGCTGCAGCAAACCGTTGCTCAACTGCGCGAAGAAGTAATGCAACTGCTGCCTGCCCGCGATGAGTGGGTAAAAGTTAACCTAGGGTACGGCCCCAGCCGCGTAGGCGCTTTCCGGCTCGACAATCCTACGCCCGACCAGCCAGAGTACATGCTGCGCGTGGTGCACTAACGTTATCAAGCAAAGGCACAAACGAAAAAAGCCGCTCCCTGATGCAGGAAGCGGCTTTTTAAGTACTCCGTAGGGGAATCGAACCCCTGTTGGCAGAATGAAAATCTGCAGTCCTAACCCCTAGACGAACGGAGCGTTTGTCGTTTGACGATGCAAAGGTAAGAAAGCTGATTTCAATTCCGCAAGCCGCAATCGTTGTTTGGGCACTAAAAACGCGGCTCAGCAAGCTACCGACTTGATTTTCACCCATTAAAAAATTAACACAAACACAACAATTAACAACTGGCTTCTCTTGCACGCCGGTAATAAGCCAAATATGCCAGCCGAGCGCGGACAAGCATAGGGCGCCCAGTGGCAACCTAGGAAGTCCGCGCTCGGCCAACACCTATATTTTTTCCGGAAGCAGCAGGGCCTCTTCGTAATTGCCAAGCACGGGCTGGCCGTTGCTGGCTTGCGTTACCGCCTCCACCAACAGTTTTCCGCCTACAAAAGCACCCTTCCACGATTCGCCAAGGCCCCCGAACACTTCCTCCCGGTCGCCGCGCGAGCGGAGCTTGTTGATGCCGACCTTGAAGGCCCGGATTTCCTTGGCCGTACGCTGCGCCCACTTCTGGTCGTCGGAGGCCAAGGCGGCCACCAGGGCGCCGTTCGAGATGTTCATCTCCCCTACCAGCTCTTCTACCCGATCCACGAGCACGACGCTGTCGATGGGGCCGAACGGCTCCTTAAAGTACAGCTCGCTTTGGCGTGGCAGGTTTACCAGGGCCCGCGGGGCACGGTAAGCCGAGCGGTCTTGGTTGGGCAAGAACAAGGAATCGTCGAGTTGGCCTTCGTAAATGGGCGTGGCACCGGTTTTCAGCGCGTCGGCGTAAAGGCGGTCGAGGTCTTCGGCCTGGCGGCGGTTGATAACGGGACCAAACGCCAGATCGGGCAGTTTGTCGTCGGGGTTATCAACCAAGGTTGGGTTGCCCACTTTTAGGCTGCGGGTGGCATTCCAGTAGGTTTCCAGGAACTTCGGAAACAAACTGCGCTGCACCACAAACCGCACGTAGGCAGTGCAGCGCTGCTTGCCGTAATCGTAGCCCTTCTTCAGCTGATCTTCGAGCGCCGCCCAGTCGGAGTAATTCCAAATGCCGTAGGTGTTCACGCCTTCCATCTCCAGCATGTAGCGCTTGTGCACCGAGGCCAGCGCATCGGCAATGTTGCGGCCGTTGTAGCGCCCGCCCACAAACGAAAGGCAGTCGATGGCATCGTTTTTCACAAGTACGTCGCTTAGCTCGCCGCCCGAGCCGCTTACCAGCGTTACGGGCAGGCCACAGCGGCGCGCAATGGCAAAGGTGAGGCTCAGCGAAATAAAGCCGCCATCGGTGGGCGTTTTGGCCACCGCCGCGTTGCCGCACAGCACTTGCACCAGCACCGCGTGCAGCAGCACCGACATGGGGTAGTTCCAGGAGGCGATGTTCGATACCACACCTAGGGGCTCGCGGTTGCCAAGCATGTCCTCGATGTTGTCGACGTACCACTGCACGCCGTCGATGGCGCGGTCGATGTCGGTAAAGCCCAGCTTATAGGTTTTGCCGATTTCCCACATCAGCAGCTTGCCCACGAGGTCGGCCTGTTGCCGCAGCTGATCGAGGCAGTCCTGCACGCGGCGGCGGCGCTCGTCCAAGTCGGTTTTGGCCCACTTATCGGCTTCGGCGTTGGCGAAGGTAACGGCCCGCAGCGCGGTGTCGCGGTCGAGCATGGGCAAAGCTCCGAGCACCGAACCATCAATCGGCGACACAAAATCCTGCGGCTTGCCGGGCTCCTGCCAGCGGCCCTCGAGCAGGTTGAGGTACCGGCCGCTTGGGTCGAAAATTTCGGGAGCGACTTGCTTTACCTGCGCCACGAGGCCGGCAAACGCTACTTCGGGCGAAATGATTTTAGGCATTGGGTAGTATGCAGATAGAAGTGAAAAACCACCGCTAAGCGCGGCCGGCCGCGGCAGCCCGTTGGCCGCCATGACGGCAACGATAGTGAACAACTTCCACAGTTGCCTCAGCTCCTGCCCCGCATTACCCAACGCTGCCGGCACCTAGGGCCGTGAATGGGCACAAGCCTACCTCGCCCAGCCTAGCCCAATCGCAAGCTGCCACAATGACAAAACTCGAGCATTTGTTTTTCTAGCGCGTAAAGGAATATTACTATTACCGTGGCAGGCCTACTGCCACCTTACCTGGCTGACTTACACGCTGCATTTGTCGAGCCGCCAATTTTAGTTGTCAGCCAGCAGCACCTGACGCCGGATATAACCACTCCCACGGCGCAGCAGGGCATAAAAAAAGGGCAGCTATGAGCCGCCCTCTTTTCCACAACCAAAACACCTAAAAAACTATTCTTTCGCAAAGATAAAGACAATCTTCGTGCCAGAAACTATTTTTTACAAAAAAGTACCTAGGGCAACCCGATGCTTACCGATAAGAGCTGCAATGCGCACCAAAGGTTGCATCGCCGCCTTCGTTGCGAAAGAAAGCATTGCCTTAACAGGCGAACATTTAAGTTGGTGCCCGACTTTTTCAACTTCGCCTAAATTTTTCGCTGGCGCTGGCAGCGCTACCTTGGTCCGCGAGCATTGCGGGGCGGAGCGTACTTTTGCAGCCCTTTCCCGTTCAGTAACTATGGATACACCCAATCCCGAATTCATGCGCGAGGCCATTCGCCTCTCGATAGAGAAGATGCAAGCCGGCCACGGCGGCCCGTTTGGCGCCGTTATCGTGAAAGACGGCCGAATCATCGCCCGCGGCTTTAACCAAGTAACGAGCACCAACGACCCCACTTGCCACGCCGAGGTTGACGCCATTCGCAAAGCCTGCAAGGAGCTCGGCACTTTTCAGCTCGACGGCTGCGACTTGTATACCAGCTGCGAGCCGTGCCCCATGTGCCTAGGTGCCATTTACTGGGCCCGCCCCCGCCGCGTATTTTACGGTAACACTAAACAGGACGCGGCTGCCATCGGCTTCGATGACCAGTTCATCTACGACGAAATCGAGAAGCCCCTCTCCGACCGCCAAATTCCGATGGAGCAAATGCTGCCCAACGAGGCCATTGCCGGTTTTCAGGCTTGGGAAAAACACGAGAGCCGCACAGATTATTAACCCAATTTTCATCCTGGGCTAAAGCGAAGGACACCATGACGCCTGAATAACCTAGGATTGGATAGTTAGGTTACTCACTGAGGTGAGAGGGTCCTTCGGCTAACGCCTCAGGATGACATACAGCAATTCGTCAGCTTCTATCAACAAGAAAGCCCGGCAACCGAGAGGCTGCCGGGCTTTTCCGTTGTAAGTAGCACCTAGGGCTTAGCGACGCATGCCCATCATGCGGGCCATTTGCAGCATGCCGCCTTTGCTTTGGCTCATTTTGTTCATGGTGCGCATCATTTTGCGCATCTCGTCGAACTGCTTCATCAGGTTGTTTACCTGCTGAATGCCCTGGCCCGAGCCGGCGGCGATGCGCTTGCGGCGCGAACCGTTCATGATATCGGGGTTGGCGCGTTCCTGCGGCGTCATCGAGCGGATAATGGCTTCGATGGGCTTGAACGCGTCGTCGTCGATTTCCACGTCCTTCATGGCTTTGCCCATGCCCGGAATCATGCCCACCAGATCCTTCAGGTTGCCCATCTTCTTGATCTGCTCGAGCTGCGAGAGGAAGTCGTCGAAGTTGAACTGGTTTTTGCGGATCTTCTGGTTAATGCGCTTGGCCTCTTCCTCGTCGAACTGCTGTTGAGCGCGCTCTACTAGCGAGATTACGTCGCCCATGCCCAGGATGCGCTGGGCCATACGGTCGGGGTAGAACAGGTCGAGCGCCTCCATCTTTTCACCCGTCGAGATGAACTTGATGGGCTTCTCCACCACGGCCCGAATCGAGAGGGCAGCACCGCCGCGGGCGTCGCCGTCGAGCTTGGTGAGCACCACGCCATCGAAGTTGATGCGCTCGTTGAACGACTTAGCCGTGTTCACAGCGTCCTGGCCGGTCATCGAGTCCACCACGAACAAGGTTTCGCTCGGGTTGATGGCGCGCTTCACCTGCTCGATTTCGCGCATCATCTCCTCATCCACGGCCAAACGACCGGCGGTGTCGATGATGACTACTTTCTTGTTGTTCTGCTTGGCGTGCTGAATGGCGTTCTGGGCAATCTGCACGGGGTTTTTGTTCTCCACCTCGGAGTACACCTCCACGCCGATTTGCTCGCCGAGCACTTTCAGCTGGTCGATAGCAGCCGGGCGGTACACGTCGGCGGCCACCAGCAGCACCGTGCGGTTTTGCTTTTTGATGAACGAGGCGAGCTTGCCGGCGAAGGTGGTTTTGCCCGAACCCTGCAAACCCGACAGCAGCACCACGGCCGGGTCGCCTTTGATGACGATGTCCTGCTTCTCACCGCCCATCAGTTCGGTGAGTTCGTCGTACACAATCTTCACCATGAGCTGGCCCGGCGATACTGCGGTGAGTACCTCGCGGCCCATGGCCTCGTCCTTGATCTTGTCGGTGACTTCCTTGGCCACCTTATAGTTTACGTCGGCATCAACCAGCGCGCGGCGGATTTCCTTAACGGTCGAGGCAACGTTGATTTCGGTGATGCTGCCTTGGCCCTTCAGGGTTTTGAAGGCGCGGTCGAGCTTGGTAGATAAATTATCAAACATGGGTTGTGCGTCGCAAAAGAATGCTTCGGGCAGAAGGCCTGACGCCGGCAGCAGCGCCCCTCGCGGGGCACCCGCCTAGCAGGCACCAAGCACAAAAATAGCCACAAAACCATGAATGCCGGTTCGGTGGTATACATTCGCGTTTCCCGAACACCAAAAAGTGCCTTGCCGTGCCCGCGCCGCTTCGTTTGCTGGTCGTTACCTACTACTGGCCCCCATCGGGCGGGGCAGGCGTGCAACGTTGCTTAAAGTGGGTAAAGCACCTGCCCGAAATGGGCGTGGAGCCCACGGTAATAACCGTTGACCCGGCCGTGGCGGCCTACCCCGTGCTCGACCCTTCGCTGGAAGCCGATGTGCCGGCCGGCGTGCGCGTGCTGCGCACCAGCACCATCGAGCCTTTTGGGGCGTATCAAAAACTTACGAACCGGCCCATTCCGCACGGTGGCTTTGCCAACGAAGGCCGCCCCTCGCTGGCGCAGCGCGTTGCCCGGTTTGTGCGCGGCAATTTGTTTCTGCCCGATCCGCGCCGCGGCTGGAACCGGTTTGTGCTGCGCCAAGTGGACGAGTTGCTGGAAGCCGGGGAGCGGTTCGATGCCGTGCTTACCTCGTCGCCGCCGCACTCCACGCAGCTGATCGGGCTGGAGCTGAAGCGCCGCTACGGCCTGCGTTGGTTGGCCGACATGCGCGACCCCTGGACGGATATTTACTACAACCAGGCCCTGCACCGCACCGCCTTGGCCCGCCGCATCGATGCGCGCTACGAACGGCAAGTGCTGGAAGCGGCCGACGTGGTAATAACGACCAGCTCCGACACCCGCCGCCTGCTCCTAGGTAAAGCATCGGGCCTGCCTACCAACAAGTTTGTGGTGCTGCCCAACGGCTACGACGAGGCCGACTTTCGGCAGCCCTCTGCCCCGCCCACCGATCAGCTGCTAATTACTTACGTGGGCACCATCACGGGCCAGTACCACGTGCAGCCGTTTTTGGAGGAAGTGGCGGCCTGCGCCCAGCGCCACCCCGACGTGCCGCTGCGCTTGCAGTTTGTGGGCCGCGTGGGCAAAGAGGTAGAGCGGCAAATTGCCCAAGCCGGCTTGCAAGAGCGCACTGATTTGCTCGAGTTTGTGCCCCACGACCAAGCCGTGGGTTATTTGCTGCGCAGCACGGCCCTGCTGCTGGCCATTCCTGATGTGCCGCACAACCTAGGGATTTTGCCGGGCAAGCTGTTCGAGTACATGGCCGCCAACAAGCCCATCATTTGCATCGGCCCCACGGGCTCCGACGCCGCGCACATCCTCGACGAAGCGCACGCCGGCATGGCATTTGGTTACGACGACCGCCGCGACATGCAGGAGCACCTGAAGCAATTGGTGGCGTCGTGGCAGCAAAACCCCAACCTCGATTTGCCGGCCTTTAGCCACTCGCGCTACTCGCGCCGCGCGCTTACGCAGCGCCTAGCGGGGCTTATTCGGGGGTAATACACGGCGGTAGCGCGGACTTCAGTCCGCGTTGGCCAGAACGAACAGAGCTGGATCGGCAGCACACAACAACGCCCCCAGCATGTGCCCGGAGCCAGGATTGATTTTACTATCTGTGGGCTGCGGACTGAAGTCCGCGTTACTTCTTGCTACGATTTCAGCCGGTCCAGCACTTTGCGCACGGGCTTGGGCAGGGCATCTAGCAAACCGGCCCGCAGCCGACCTAGGGCCGAGCGGCCGAGCTTTTGGCCTTGCCATTGCGCTAGGTTATCGGCGAGCTTTTCGGCCAGGGCTTTGTAGTGCGGGCGTTGGTAATGGCGGATGTTGTTGGTGACGTCGGCGCGGGTACGCACTGTGTCGCGCACATCAATGAGGTAGCAATTGGGCGTGCGCTCCACAAAGTCGGCCAGGGCTTGGTTCATCAGCCGGTGGCGTTCGGTGGCGCCGGCTTCGGCCGAATCCGGAATTGTTACTTCGGCACCGGTTAGCAGCAACAGCGGCACATTGGCGGGCAACTGCGCGCGCAACCAGGCTAGGTTTTGCTGAAAACGCTCGGGCGTAAGCGGCCCTAGGTACGTAAATGCCTGCCGGAAACGCCGCAGAAAAGCTTCGTCCATGCCGCGGAATTTGCGCTGCTGATAGCGGCGAGCCTGCTCGGCCGGATCAACGGTGGTCAGGTTTTGGTAGCCACCAAACGGTATGGCAATGCCGGTGGTGTTTTCACGGTACAGGTCTTGGGTATAGTCCATCAAGGGGCTATACACCACGGCATCGTAGCCGCCTTGCCACAGCAACGGCCGGAAAGCTTCGGCATCGAGAAAAGGCAAAGCGGCGGCCAGGCGTTGCTGCTCGCCGGGCGGCAGCGTGCGGCTCAGGCGCAGCAGCTCGGTGTGCTCGGTGTGTACCGGTATCTGATTGGCGTTGACGTAGTTAAAATCTTCAACCACGTCGAGCTGGTACGTCTGCAAATACGGCGTGAGTTGCCCTAGGTCGCAGCCGCCTTTGAGCAGCACGCGGAGGCGCGGCTTCGTTGCGCCCGACTGGGGCTTGGCCTCGTTCTCGGGGCGGTGCGTTATGGGGGTTATCCAGTCGGGCTGGGCGGTGGGGCTTAGCTGGGTAGCCACGTCGCCCTGCACCGCGAGTTGCGGAAAGCCTAGGTGCGCGTACGTCCACTGCTCCACCCCCAAGTGCAAAATGCGGCAGCTGAACGTAAACTGCTCCAGCTCATTGGTTTGGGCGTTGAGGCAGTACACGCCCACCAGGCCATAATCGCCGAAACGGTCGTGCACGCGCACGGTACCCCAGCGCAAAGCGGGGTTGGCCAAGCTGGCTTCCAGCTCGGCCACGGCTACGCGGCGCTTGGTGTAGTTCAGCTGGTTGGAGCGGTTGATGAGCTCGTCGATGCGGCCGAGGTCGGGGCGCAGGTTGTCGGCGCCTTCGCGCACTTCCACGCGCACTTGAGCATCGCGCAAAAAAGCCAAGTTGTCGCCTTGGTACTCGGCGCGGGCTTGCTGCTGCCGCTCGAGCAGGCGGTACTGCTCGAGGCGGGCGTAGGTGGGGTCGGGCTTACCTAGGGCGAGCAGTTGCGGGGCCAGGCGGGGCAAGTCGGCCGGGTCGGCTACTTGCAGCTTAGGGTTGTAGTGCAGCGCTTCGGCCCGGTTCATGGGGTTGTCGTCGAGGAACAAGGCATTGGGCGCCCGCAGCTGCATATCCTCGAGCAGTTGCTTGATGATGGGGCCCTTGGGCTGCCAGCTAACCCGCAAAAACACAAACCACTCGCGCACGCCCAGCTCCGCGAGCTTGACTTCCGCGGGCCCTAGGTCGTTTTTGCTGACGACGGTATGGATGATGCCCCGAGCCGCGGTGGCGCGCACCAGCTCCACGTTGTCGGCCAACGCTTCCACTTCGCCCTCCGACAGGGTGCCGCGCCAGAACGTATCATCCAAATCCCAGATGATGAGCTTGATCGGGTTTTCGGTTGACAGTTGCGAGTTGTCAGTTGTCAGATCAGGCATTGGGGAAAGCGTTGGGTTGTCAGTTGATCGTTCTCAATCGTTGGCAGTTATGCGTGCGCCCGTCGGCATAATTTTACCGGCGGCCCTCCGCGCATTACCCACAACCGGCAACTCACAACTTGGCTAGGGCGCAAAACTACGCAAACCCCGCCCCGATTGCCTACTTTTGCGCCCTTGCCGGCCTGGGTCGGCAAGCCACAAAACGCAAGGCATGGCCCTCGACCTCAACCATAAATCCATTCTGCTGACCGGCGGTACCGGTTCGTTTGGCAAACAGTTCGTGCAGTTGGTGCTCGATCGGTACCCCCAGGTAAAACGCCTCGTGGTGTTTTCGCGCGATGAGCTGAAGCAGTACGAAATGGCTCAGCAGTTTCCGCAGAGCAAATACCCGGCAATGCGCTACTTCATCGGCGACGTGCGCGACGCTGAGCGCATGAAGCGCGCCTGCGAAGGCATCGACATTATTGTGCACGCCGCGGCGCTTAAGCAGGTGCCGGCCGCCGAGTACAACCCGATGGAGTGCATCAAAACAAACATTTTCGGGGCCGAAAACGTGATTAACGCCGCTCTCGACTGCGGCGTAAAAGATGTGGTGGCCCTGAGCACCGACAAGGCGGCCGCGCCCATCAACCTGTACGGCGCCACCAAGTTGTGCTCGGATAAGCTGTTTGTGGCCGCCAACAACATGAAAGGCGCGCGCGACTTGCGCTTTTCGGTGGTGCGCTACGGCAACGTAATTGGCTCGCGCGGTTCGGTGGTGCCGTTCTTTTTGCAGGAGCGCCAGAAAGGCGTGCTGCCCATTACCCACCCCGACATGACGCGCTTCAACATCTCGCTCGAAGAGGGCGTTGACTTGGTGCTGTACGCGCTGGAGCACTCCTGGGGCGGCGAAATTTTCGTGCCGAAGATTCCTTCCTATAAAATCACGGAGTTGGCCACGGCCATTGCCCCCAACTGCGAGCAGAAGATTGTGGGCATCCGGCCCGGCGAAAAGCTGCACGAGGAGATGATTACCGAAACCGATGCCCTGAGCACGGTGGAGTTGGAGAAGTACTACGTTATTCTGCCCTCTACCCCGCCCTGGAGCGAGGAAGAGTTTATTCAGCACTTCGGCGGCAAGCGCGTGCCATTGGGCTTTCACTACGATTCGGCCAACAATACCGAATGGCTGGATGCCGAGCAGCTGCGCGAGGAGATTCGCCTGCACGTCGACGCGGAGTTCGAGGCTTAAGCTAATAGCCGAGCACCAAGCAAAAAGGGTCTGCTGTTCAGCAGACCCTTTTTGCTATTGCAGCACTTCCAAATTGCCCTTGAGGCGCTGGCCCGTGCGGTTGTGTATAAGTTCGTAGTAGTACACGCCGTTTGGCTGGTTGGCGCCCCAGTTGTTTTTATAGGAGTGGGATTCGAAGACGAGCTTGCCCCAACGATTAAAGATGCGGCACCGCCACTCGTAAGCCAGTAGCCCCTTGGCGTAAAAAGCATCGTTTTGCTGGTCGCCGTTTGGGGTGATGATATTTGGCAGGTCGGGGCAATCCTGAACGCGCAGGTGCACTTGCCCCGAAGTACTGCACCCGGCAGGGCTGGTTACGGTAACCTTGTAATCTCCGGTTTCGGCTGCGGTGAATGTGGGAGCCGTGCTGCCGTCGTGCCAGCGGTAGGTGCTGCCGGCGGGTTGCGAACCGGGGCTCAACACGCTCTCCTGGCCGTGGCAAAGCACGGTATCGGCAGTAAAGCTGACTTGTGGACGGGCATCTACCTGCACTACCTGGGAGGCCGTGAATTGGCGGCCATCGGTGGCCGTTACGCGCAGCGTTACGGTGTACTGGCCGCCCGCTGCATAGCTATGGGCAGGCGCTTGCCCGGCAGCCGTATTGAGTGGCCCCGATGATGGTTCGCCAAAGTCCCAGGCGTAGGCCGAGGCTGTTACAAATGGGCTCAGCGATGATGAAAACTGAATCGGCTCGCCTGCGCAGCTGCGGCCTGCCGTAACGCTGCCGGCTCCGGTAACTACCACGGGGGGCAAGTTTAGGTCGTTGGGCGAGAGTGGCAACGTGCCCGACCCTGCCGATCTAGGCTGTAGGTTAGGGGTGCCAAACTGCAGTTGAGCGGCATTGCCCAGGGCGTTGGGTTTGCTGATGCAGCCGACGAAGCTGTTGCCGTAGACAAGGTAGATCTTGCCGTCGGGCGCAAGCTTCATATCGGTAACGTAGGAGCCGTAACCCGGCCCCCTAGGTACTTGCACTTGGGTGCGGCTGGCATCAACTGCCTGCGCCGAGCCAGCTAGCAGGTTGTACTGCAAAGGGTAAGTGCCGGCAGAGTCGACATACAAGCGGGAGCAATCGGGCGAAAACTCGAGGCCTTTCAGCGCGCTAAGTATGCCGCCACCGCCGCTGTTGTTTGAATACCAGTTACGGCCCATAAAGCGGGTTGGCAGCACCTGAGCATTGTTCACCTCGCCGGTGGCCGTGTTGAAATCGGCAAGCTCGAGGTGGCCTTCGGTATAGCGCACAGAGGTGGGGCGTTGCGCACGCACATGCGACAAGAAGGCGAGCCTGCGGCCGTCGGGCGAAGCTTTCAGAATGCCACCCGAGCCGATCCAACGCGGCTGGTAACTAACTATTGGCACCGCGGCCAACCCCGCGGCCGACAAGAGCCAGCTCATGTATTGGCCTTCGTCGGAAACGCCGACCAACCACAGGTCTCGGCCGTTGGTGTGGCGCACCGCAGCCCAGTTGCTGCTGAGCCCATAGATAGGTGCTTGGGCGTGCAGCACCCACAGGGGCAGCTCCAGGCTGTCGCGCGCCACAATTCCTCCTAGTCCACCGCGGGCGCTCATATCAACTACCACGTAGGGCAAAAACAGGCGAGTATTGCCGCCCCCAACGGGGTACTCGTTGCTGTAAAACTCGCGTTGGCTGGCAAACACGTAGTAGCGCGAGCTGCTGCCTGGCTGTGGCAAAGCCATTACTTGCCGCCGGTTGAAACCAGAAAAGCGCAGCACCTGCGAAATGTTGCGGCCGGGCATGGGGCGCCAGTTACGGTCCCACACGGTGTAGGCATCGGAAGCAAACAGAAAATTACCGGCTGCATCGGAGATAGAAGCTGCTCCTTGTACAAACTTCCATTTGCCGTTGGTGAGCACACTTGGTGCTGGGCTGGCGTTGACAAACGACAGGCCCGTACTGTCGCCAAAATACCAGTTATGATACTCGCGCTGCGCCCAAACTGGGGCATTCACTAAAAACAACAGCAACATTACTAACCCCGCCCGATAACAATATTGTGTATAGCCCATTCTTACAAAGCAAAGTGAGGCAGCAGCGTAGCTCCTAGCTACGGAGCACGACGCCTATCTTTGAGGTTGCATGAGCACTACTGTATTCCGCCCCATTCCGTACGGCCGCCAGCACATCACCGAAGCCGACGTGCAGGCCGTTGTCGAGACGCTGCAATCCGATTTTCTGACCCAAGGCCCCAAAGTGGCCGAGTTCGAGCAACGGTTCGCCGAGTACATTGGCGTGGAGTACGCAGTGGCCGTGAGCAACGGCACGGCGGCTTTGCACCTCTGTGCCATGGCTTTGGGTGTGCAGCCGGGCCAGCGCGTCATCACCACGCCCATCACGTTTGCGGCCTCGGCCAACTGCGTGCGGTACTGCGGCGGCGAAGTGCACTTCGTGGATATTGACCCCGCTACGGCGCTCATCGACCTAGGCAAAGTACGCCAGCTGCTGGAGCAGCACCCCAAAGGGTATTTCAGTGGGCTGATTCCGGTGGATTTTGCCGGCCTGCCCGTGAACCTGGAACAAGCGCGCCAGCTGGCCGATGAGTTTGGCCTCTGGATTATCGAAGATGCCTGCCACGCGCCGGGCGGCTCCTTCCTCGACAGCCAAGGCCGCGAGCAGCGCTGCGGCAACGGGCAGCTCGCCGATTTGGCCATTTTCTCCTTTCACCCCGTTAAGCACATTGCTACCGGCGAAGGCGGCATGATTACCACCAACCGCCGCGACTTGTACGAGCAACTGCTGCTGCTGCGCACCCACGGCATCACCCGCGACGCGGCTCGCCTCGGCCTGCCCGACGAAGGCGGCTGGTACTACGAAATGCAGGAGCTCGGCTACAACTACCGCATGCCCGATATGCTCTGCGCCCTAGGTATTACGCAGCTGCAACGCGCCGATGAAGGCCTGGAGCGCCGCCGCCAACTGGCCCGGCAGTACGACGCCGCGTTTACTGAGGTGCCCGGCATTACGCCATTGGCTGGTGCCGCCGGACATGCCTATCACTTGTATGTCATTCAGGTAGAAGACCGTCGGGGACTTTACGACTTTTTGCGGGCACGCCAGATTTTTGCGCAGGTGCACTACATCCCCGTGCACACCATGCCCTACTACCAGCAGCTAGGCTGGCAGCGCGGCGACTTGCCGTTGGCCGAAGCCTACTACGCCCGCTGCCTGAGCTTGCCGATGTTCCCTTCGCTTTCCGATGAGGAGCAGCAATACGTAATTGATTCGGTACGGGAGTTTGTAGGGGCGTAATGACGGCCGACGCGTTCATCAGCCGGCTTGCCCTCGGTACTGCGCAATTTGGCTTGGCCTATGGTATCAACAACACCCTGGGCCGGCCTACCGACGAGGTGGTGCACCGCACCTTGGCCGAAGCGCAGGCGGCTGGCATAGCCCTACTGGATACCGCCGCGGCCTACGGCGACAGCGAAACTCGCCTAGGTCAGTGGCTAAGCAAGCAGCCCACCACCGCTTTTGAAATTGTTACCAAAGTCGGCGCGGCGCCGGCGAGCGAGGTCCTCGGTTCGGTGCAAGCCTCCTTAGCACGGCTACAGCAGCCACAAGTATACGGCGTGTTGTTTCACGACTTTGGTGCTTTGCAGCTCCAACCCGAAGCGTGGCAAGGCTTGCTAGCAGCCCGGGCAGCGGGTTATACCCAGCGCATTGGCGTATCACTCTACCATCCGTGGCAGGCCGAATGGCTGCTTGAGCACGGCTATCAACCTCAGTTGGTGCAGGTACCCTACAACGTACTCGATCAGCGTTTTGCCTCGCTGTTGCCCAGCTTGGCCAACGAGGGCATCGAGGTGCACGGGCGTTCAGCCTTTCTGCAAGGCTTGTTGCTACGCCCCTTGCATACGCTGCCCGCATTCTTCGAGCCGCTGCAGCCCAAACTGGCGCAAATGCGCGCGGTGGTTGCCGAAGTTGGTGTTCCGCTCGAGGCTGCGCTGCTGCTATTCGCGGCTACTGCACCAGGCATGAGCCGCGTGGTAATTGGCGTAGATTCGCCCGAAAACTTGCAAGCCAACCTTGCCGCGGGTGCTTACTTGCCGCAGTTCGGGCAACTGCGCGAGCAGCTACAAGCTTTTGCCGAACCTACCGACACGTACATTCTCCCTTACGCATGGCCAACCCCGCGCTAGCGCCCTACGCAAATATGTTTTCGCTGCACGAGCAGGTGGTGCTGGTAACCGGCGGCTACGGGCACCTAGGCAAAGCCATTGTGCTCGGGCTGGCAGCACACGGGGCCAAGGTGGTAGTGCTCGGCCGCAACGAAGACACCTATGCTGAAGCCTTTCCCGATATGGAAGGCCTCCACTTTCAGCACTGCGACGTAGCCGATACCGCTTCTGTGAAAGATGCCTATGCAGCCGTTCGGGCGCAACTGGGCTTACCGGCGGTGCTCGTGAACAACGCCTTCTACAGCCGCGGCAACCAGCCCGAGGCGCTTACCGACGAGGAGTTTGCCTTTGGCCTCGATGGTTCGCTCGGCAGCGCCTACCGCTGCATCAGGGAGGTACTGCCGTACATGCGCGAGCGGGGCGCTGGCAAAATCATCAACGTTGCCTCGATGTACGGCGTGGTAGCCCCCGACTTTGCGGCTTACCAGGCTACGCCGCAGTTTACCAACCCGCCGCACTACGGCGCAGCCAAGGCCGGGGTCATTCAGCTTACCAAGTACTTCGCCTCGTACCTAGGGCCGCACAACATCCAGGTAAACTGCGTTTCGCCTGGCGCCTTTCCGAGCTCCGGGGTGCAGCAACACGCCGAGTTTGTGCAGCAATTGGAGCAGCGTATTCCGCTGGGCCGAATTGGACAGCCGCAAGACCTAGCCGGTGCCTTTGTGTTTTTGGCCTCCAGCGCTTCAGATTTTGTAACGGGCCACAACCTGGTTGTCGACGGCGGATGGACAATTCGCTAACCCCCTTGCGCGTTGGTGCGTTGGTGCAGGCCCGTATGGGCTCCACGCGGTTGCCGGGCAAATCCCTGATGCCGCTGCCCCTAGGTAGTGCTACCTCGGTGCTGAGCCATGTGCTGGCGCGGGCCCAAGCTGCCAAGCAGGTACATGCGGTGGTGGTGGCTACCTCTGCCCTACCCACCGACGACGCCATTGCCCACGCCGCCCAAGCGTGCGGCGTTGCCGTTTACCGCGGCGATGAGCAGGACGTGCTGCGCCGTTTTAACGAGGCTGCCCAAGCACACCAGCTCGATGTGGTGGTGCGCCTCACGGGCGATAACCCCGCCATCGACCCCGGCTACCTCGACCGCGCCGTAGCTGCGCACCTTGCCAGCAAGGCCGACTACACCCTTACCACGGGGTTGCCCCTAGGTGCCAATTTCGAAGTATTGAGCCAGCAGGCCCTGGCGGCCGCATTCGCGCAAGCCACAGCGGCCGAGGAGCGTGAGCACGTAACCCCGTACCTTCGGCGGCACCCCGAGTTGTTTCGGCTGCAAACGCTCGACTTCGGAACCGCTGCCGTACCCGCTACGCTGCGCCTAACCCTCGATTACCCCAGCGACTACGCCTTGCTGCACCTGCTCTTCAGCACCTTGCCGCCCGGCTTCGATTTGGCGGCGGTGGGCAAGCTGCTGCGGCTGCACCCGTGGTTGGCGCACATCAACGATCAGAACACGCAAGTAAAAGTGTAAGCTATGGCTGCTCCTGCTTCGCCCCGGTTGGTATTTCGTGCCGATGGCAACCCGCGCATCGGCTTGGGCCACGTAATGCGGCTGCTGGCGTTGGCCGACATCCTGGGCCAGCAGTACCCAACGGTATTTGTGGTGCAGGAGCCTTGGGCCGAGCTGATGCAGCTGCTGCGCGCTGCCTGCGACGAGGTGGTAGAAGCGCCGCCTATGCCGTACGAGGGCGAACCGGCTTGGCTGGCGCAGCAGGTACTACAGCCCACCGACGTGCTAGTGCTCGACGGCTACGGGTTCGAATTCAACTACCAGCAAGCCGTACGCCCCCACGTAGCTCGCCTGGTTTACATCGACGACCTGCATAGCTTTCCGCAAGCCGCCGACCTCATCCTTAACCCGGCTGGCGGTATTTCGGCCAAAGATTACGAGCTACGCCAGCCCGGCGCGCAAGTGCTTTCGGGCCCACGCCACGCGCCGCTGCGTCCGGTTTTTCAGCAGGCAGCCCAACAACCAACCCCAACAGATGCATCGGCCCACACGGTGCTGGTGTGCCTAGGTGGCGCCGACCCTACGCAGCAAACCCAGCGCATTACGCATATGCTGCTTGAGCTCGAGCCCATACAACAGGTACACGCCGTGGTGGGCAGCGCCTTTGCCGGTTGGGATGCCCTGCAAAGCTGGGCCAACGATCAACCACGTCTGCTGCTGCACCGAAATTTAGGAGCGGCCGAGATGTGCGCCCTCATGCAACAATGCGGCACGGCCGTTTGCTCGCCCAGCACCATCAGCTACGAGTATTGCGCGGCCGGGGGCGGCCTGCTGTTTGTGCAGCCAGTAGCCGACAATCAGCACGACATCGATTTGTTTTTGCGCAGTTCGGGCCTGGCGTTGCCGTTCCATGCGGCTACCAATGTGCTTACCTCGCCCGAGGCCGGCCGCTTAGCCGAGCAAATGCGCCATGCACAGCGCCGGCAGTTCGATGGCTTAGCTCCGCAGCGCTTGCACCAAGCGTTTGCGGCGCTGCTGTTGCCTGCACCCACGTTTCGCTTACGGCTGGCAACCGCAGCCGACTCCGATTTGCTGTTTGCCTGGAGCAACGACCCAACCGTGCGGCAGTTCTCCTTCAACCCCAACCCGATTGAGCGCGCCGAGCACGACGTTTGGTTTACGAGCCGCCTCAACAATCCCGAGGCGGTTCTGCTCATCGCCGAGGACGATGCCACTCACACGGCCCTAGGTCTCATTCGGTTTGCCATTGCTGGCACCGAGGCCACGCTCAGCTACCAAATAGCCGCCGAACACCGCGGCCGTGGCTTGTCGGCGCCGCTGCTAGCTGCCGGCACCGAGGCACTACACCAGCTCCGGCCACAGGTGCAGCGGGTGTTGGGCCACGTGCAACTCCGGAACGAGGCTTCCTTGAAGTCGTTCCGGCGGGCGGGGTTTGCTGAGCTACCAACGGCCGCGGCAACGCACCCCGAATCGCTTACTTTTGCGTGGGTTTATTAAGCCTCCCGTTACTTATCAGCACCCGGACATTTACCCCAACCGGCTGCGTATTAGCCTCTGCCCTCTGCAAAGCAGACGCCAGGTGCTGCACGTCGGTTTCCACTTGTTTGCCTGCCTCAGCGGAATGAACATACAGATTGGCTCCCGCCTGATTGGCCCCGATCAGCCGCCCCTCATCATTGCCGAGCTTAGCGGCAACCACAACCAGTCGCTCGAGCGCGGCTTGGCCATCGTCGATGCCATGGCCGCAGCGGGTGCGCACGCCATTAAGCTGCAGACGTATACCGCCGAAACCATGACGCTACGCGGGGCTTACCGCATCGACGACCCGACATCGTTGTGGTACGGGCGCGAGCTGTATGAGCTCTACGAGGAGGCCCACACCCCTTGGGAGTGGCACCAAGTGTTATTCGACCGCGCCCGGCAACACGGCATGTTGGCTTTCAGCTCGCCTTTCGATGAAACGGCAGTCGATTTTCTGGAAACGCTCGACGTGCCGGCTTATAAAATTGCTTCTTTCGAGAACACCGATTGGCCCCTACTGCGCCGCGTAGCTGCCACCGGCAAGCCCGTGATTATGAGCACCGGCGCAAGCAAATTGGCCGAGGTAGCCGAAGCTGTAGATGTGCTGCGCAGTGCTGGCTGCAAAGAGTTAGTGCTGTTGAAATGTACCAGCACCTACCCCTCAACGCCCCAAAACACCAACCTGCGCACCATTCCGCACTTGCAGCAGCTGTTTCCGGATGCGTTGGTGGGCCTCTCCGACCATACCATGGGCGTGGGTGCCGCCGTAGCCGCCGTGGCCCTAGGTGCTTGCGTGGTGGAAAAGCACGTGACCTTGCGCCGTGCCGATGGCGGCGTTGATTCGGCCTTCTCGCTTGAGCCCGAAGAAGTTGCCCAACTGGTTACGGAAACCGAACGCGCTTGGCAAGCCTTGGGCAACGTGCAGTACGGCGTGCAGCGCGCCGAAGAAAAAAGCCGCTTGTTTAAGCGTTCCATCTACGTGGCGAAGGACATCCGATTCGGCGAACCGTTCACGGCCGACAACATTCGGGTGGTGCGCCCCGGCGACGGACTGGCACCTAGGTTCTACGACCAGGTGCTCGGCCGCACGGCTCGCCACGACCTGAAAGCTGGTACGCCGCTCACCTGGGACGTGCTCTAATGCCGGTTTGGCCACCTACCACCCGGGTTGCCCGCCTGCGCGATGCGCTGCAGTTGCGCTTTACGCCGCTGTTTGCTTCGTTGCCCGCCACCACCCTCGAGCCTATTTCGCCGGCCAACCCGCTGAAGCGCTTGGCCAAAGTACTCGGCTATACGGCGGTGCGGCTGGTGGGCAATATGTTTCGGCCCATCCGCAACCCCGAGCAGTTGCGTGGCGCGGTGTGGCTGTACGTGGTGAGCCAAAACAACTACGACTCGCTGCGCTTTATTCGGGAGCACCGTTCCGATGCTGTGCTCGTGGCTGGCCAAGCCAAGCAAATCGGCCGCTACAACCAGCAGGTAAATCGCCTCTCCTTACGTCGTAAGGTACTCTATTACTGGCAACTGCCCGAAGTGCTCCTGGGCTTGTGGCGCAGCGAAGGACCTGGGGCCTGGCGTTTTTTCGATCTGGTCTTCAACGCCATTGGCTACTACGAGGTGTACCGACGGGCGCTGCGGCATTACCGGCCGAGGGCCGTGGTATTTGCCAACGACCACAACGACGACGCCCGGGCCCTGTTGCTGGCCTGCATAGCCGAAGGCGTACCGACGGCCTACGTACAGCACGCGAGTGTGAGCACCAACTTCCCGCCCCTAGGTTTCGATTTGAGCTTGCTCGAAGGGCAGGATGCATTGGATAAATACCGCCAGTGCGGGCCGGTGCGGGGCCAGGTGCAACTGGTGGGCATGCCCAAGGCCGATGCTTTCATTCGGCGACGCAACCAGCAACCTAGGGTACAGCGAGTAGCCATTGCCGCCAACACCCTCGACGATAGCGCCGGGCTGCTGGCCGCCTTGGAGTACCTGCTCGGCAACTTCCCGCACCTCAGCTTTACTTTTCGGGCCCACCCCAGCGACCCGCGCAGCTTTGCCGAGTTGCGCCAGCGGTTTCCGCAGCTGCGCTTTTCGGATGCGCGGCAGGAGTCGGTGTTTGAGTTTCTACAGCAGCACGACGCGCTGATTGCCGCCGACACCTCCACGCACCTCGAGGCGACCCTGCTCAACTTAGTCAGCTTGTACTACCGCTTCAGCAACCACGGCGTAGCCGACGACTACTACGGCTACGCCGCGCATGGCTTGATCGATCGGGCCTTCGGCTTGCCGGAGCTGGGCGAGTTGCTGAACCGTTACGCCCAACACAAACCTCTCGAGCATTATCAGCGCGCGGCGTATTACTGCGCCACCCTCGGCACTGCGCACGAAGGCCACAGCCAAGAGCTGGCCCTGCAGAGGCTAGATTTATGGCTAAGATAACCTATTGACCAGTTGTTAGTTATACACTAAATGACCAAGCTCAACGCTGGCAAACCCAGGGCAAAGGCGTTACTTTAGCCCAATGCCAACCGCTACCTCAACCACGCCTAAGCAGCCCGTTGCTGCACGCCAGAGCCAGCAAAACATGCTGGCCTACGTGCTGCGGCATTTTTGGATGGCTTACGAGGCGGCGCCACTGCATATCGGTTACGGCGGGCTGAACCCCGAGGCAACGGTTCAGGTTGAGGCCGAGCAAACCTCCTTTTTCGAACAAGCCGAGCCCTACCCTGCCGAGCCCTTGTGGCGCGAGTGGGCGGGGTGCCGGCTGCCGTTCTTCTTTCAGCCCGAACTACCCACCGAGCTAATCACGCTGGAGCCGGGCCGCGCTACCATCCATGCCGATGTGGTTGCCAACGCGTTTTACTTGCTCAGCGGTTGGCAAGAGTACTACTCGCCCGAGCGCGACCACCACGGGCGCTTTCCGTACCGGGCAAGCGTGCAGCAGCGCTACCAATTTGTAACGGTACCGGTCGTCAATTACTATTTCGATTTGCTGCGCACCGCCGTGGAGCACGTGCTTGGCCACGCACTGCCCCGGCGCGCGTGGCCACAACACGCACCGTTTGCCTGCTGGATTACCCACGACGTGGACAACTGCCGCAGCGGCTGGAAAGCCGAAGGCAAAAAGGCCCTGCGCGCCGGCCAGGTAGGCACTTTTGTATCGTTGCTTACGCGCCGCCTAGGCGGGCGCGATGCCTGGGATAACCTTGACGCGGTGCAGCGCGAGGTGGCCGTGCACGGGCAAACGTCCTCGTTTTTCATGCTTGGCAACCCCAAGCCCGCCCCCAACGGCACGCCCAACGCCGATTACGACGTGCGCCATCCCCGCTATCAGCGCTGCTTGCAGCGGCTGCGCTCGGGCGGGGCCGAAATTGGCGTGCACGGCAGCATTGGCACCAGCACCAGCCCCGAAGCCCTGCAGCGCGAGATAAGCCAACTGCCGCCGCCCATTCGGGGCAACCGCTTTCACTACCTGAGCTGGGAGCCGCAAAGCACCCCCGCCGTGCTCGACGCGGCCGGCGTGCAGTTCGATACCACCCTAGGTTTTGCCGAACATTTTGGCTTTCGGCACAGCTACTGCCTGCCCTTTTGGCCCTACAACTTTGCCACGGGCGGCTGCCATCGGTTTCTGGAGATTCCGCTGAACCTGATGGACGCTACCCTGCACCACCCCAATTACCTGCAGCTTGGGCCCGAGGAAATTCTGCCCACTGTGCGGCCCATGCTGGCCGAAATAGAGCGTTTTGGTGGGGTGTTTACCCTGCTGTGGCACAACGAAAATTTCTCGCGGCGCAATCACCGCAACGGCCCCAAGCAGTTCCACGCGTTGGTGCGCTACCTTCGTGGCCGTCATGCCGCGTTTGTGGTGGGGTCCGATGTGTTGGCCCGGTTTGCCCCTACGCCGGCCTGACAACCGCCACCTGTCAACTCTGCACTGAATTTTGGGCATCGTCCGGCGCCAAGGGCTGCGCAATACCATCATATCCTACATCGGCCTGGGGCTGGGCTTTGTCAACACGGTTTTCGTGTTGCCCCGCATTCTCGAAGATGAGCAATTGGGCCTCACGCGGGTGCTCATTTCCATCGCCACCATCTACGCGCAGTTGTCGGCGGTGGGCTTTGCGAGCATGGGCATCCGGTTTTTCCCGTACTTCCGCAACCGCGAAGCCGGTCACCACGGTTTCCTGCCGTTTTTGCTGGGACTGCCCCTGCTGGGCTTTGCGCTGATGACGGCGCTCTACCTAGGGGGCAAGCCCTTGGTAATGGAGCAGTACGCTTCCGACGCGGCTCTGCTCGGGCCTTATTACCAATGGGGCGTGGTGCTGGCGTTGTTCACGCTCCTCTACTCGCTGCAGGATGCTTACCTGAAAGCCCTGTACCACACGGCTTTTTCGTCGTTTGTGCAAGAGGTATTGTTGCGCCTACTCGTGGCGGGTGCGGCGCTGGCGTTTGGTGCGGGCCTGCTCACGTTCCATCAGTTTGTGTTGCTTTACATCGGCCTGAACAGCGGCATAACCCTGCTGCTCACGGCTTACCTGGCGGCTATAGGCGAGTTGCATTTGCGCCCGCAACGCGAGGTGCTGCAAATACGGCCCATGCGCGAATTGCTAGGCTTTGGGGGCTTTGCCCTGCTCTCCAATATCTCGGGCACGGTCATTAGCTCCATCGATGCCCTGATGGTAGGCTCCAAGCTGAACCTAGGCGCGGCGGGCGTGTATTCGGTGGCATTTTTCATCAGCACGGCGCTAACCATTCCGTTCCGTTCGCTCTACAAAATTGCCTTTCCGCTGCTGGCCGACTATTGGAAACAGCACGACCTAGGGCGCATGGCCGCGTTTTACCGCAGCACCACCCGCCTCAACACCGTGTTGGGCTGTTACTTAGCATTGGGCATAGGCCTGAATCTCGACTTCATTTATTCGCTGATGAAGCCCGAATACGCTGCCGGTGCTGCGGCCGTTCTCATTTTGCTGGTCGGGCGCTTGTTCGATGGCATAACCGGCGTAAACGGGCTAATTGTGGTTACCTCGCCGCGCTACCGCTACGACCTTATATTCAACGCTACACTCGCGGTTCTTACCGTGCTGCTCAACCTGTTGCTCATTCCGCGCTACGGCCTAGGTGGCTCGGCAGCGGCTACCTCACTGGCGCTGGTGCTCATCAACGTGGCGCGCACGTGGTTTGTGTGGCACAGTTATGGCTTGCAGCCCTTCGACAAGCGCATACCGCTGTTGCTGGGCATTGCGGCCGTGGCCGGCGTGGTAGCCTGGCTGGTGCCCAACTTTACATCGGTTTGGCTGACAATGTTCGTCCGCTCGGCGGCGCTTACCGCGGTGTACGGCGGCTTGGCGCTTGCAACCCGCGCAGTGCCCGAAGCCACGCCGCTGCTGCAAAAAATCCTGGGCCGGAGCAAAGCGTAGCTTCGTCCGGCCCAGGATTTTTTGCAGGCCTAATCACGCGCAAAAGCAGCGCTTACTACACTGCCTCAACCGCCGAATTGGTTTCAATAACCACTTCGTCCTCAGCTGGCTCGCGAGTAAGACGCTGCAGGTAGCGCACCACCAACACCAACACCGCGGCAGCACCTAGGGCAGCCGCGGCCATGGGCAGCGTTGGGCCTTCGGACTTCGTTAACTGCTCAAGCACGTCCTTGTCGTTGCGAATCATGAATATGCCCAGCCACGCAATAAAGTTGTTTACGGCGTGCACCAGAATGCAGGCCCGCAACGAGCCCGTGCGGTAGTACAGCCACCCCAGAAACACACCAAACAAAGCCGCAGCCAACGACTGGGCCGGGTTGAAGTGGATAATGCCAAACAACAAGCTGGTTTGCAGAATGGCCTTGGTGGGGCCGTAGTTTTTCATCAGCCCGGGCAACAATACGCCCCGAAACAGCCACTCCTCGAATACCGGCGCCATTACGCACAGCACCACAAACGACAGTAACGGTTGCGTTGCCAGTTGCAGCAACGCCTTGGGCAGCGCCCAGGTTGGCAAGCCCAACCACTCCACCGGAGCGCGTACGAGTAGCAGAGCGGCCCCTGCCAGGGTAAGAATGGCATATAGCCCGGCGCCATCGTAGCGGCTTTGCCAGCTCGCGGGCACCACGCGGCTTGGGCCGGCGTAGCGCTTCAGAAACCAAACCAGCAGCGCCGGCGCTATGGAGGCTATTGCCAGGCCGTAGCGCTCGGCGTCGTCTTTCGGCAGCCAATTGAGCAACAGCAGCATTGGGATGCCTGCAACCACCGAAGCGAGCAGATACCAGCCGAGCACCGCCCAGCTTTCGCCGTACGTGGGATATGCTTTTTTGGCGCGGCGCGAGGCGGCGGGCGCGGCCATCATGTAGGGTTCTTGCGGAAAAACGTGTTCCATTGCTTAAGAATATCAGGCCCAAAATACAGGCAAAAGCACAACGGGCCAGCAGCGCTGCTGCTGGCCCGTGGCAAAAGCAAAGGCAAACCCTAGGTAATCAAAGGGCCCACAGGCTTAAGCAACCGTGTTGCCCACGGGCTCGACGGTGGAATTCACCAGCTGTCCTTGGCCCAGCTTGCTGTTCTTTTTGCCGTACGCGAAGTAGATGATCAGGCCAATTGCCAGCCACACGAACAAACGAATCCAGGTGTCCTGGGGCAGCGAGAACATCATCACCAAGCAGGTAACGATGCCCAAAACCGGCACCACCGGCACCCAGGGCGTGCGAAACGCGCGCGGCGCGTTGGGCTCGCGCTTGCGCATGATGAGCACGCCTACGCATACCATCACGAAGGCCAGCAATGTACCGATGCTGCACATTTCGCCCACCACGTGAATGGGCACGAAGCCGGCAAACAGGCTAATGAACAAGCCCAGCAGCAGGCTCGATTTGAGCGGCGTCTGGAACTTGGGGTGTATTTGCGAGAACACCTTTGGCAACAGCCCATCGCGCGACATGGAGAAGAACACGCGGCTTTGGCCTAGCAAATCGACCAGGATAACCGAGGTGTAGCCGATCAGAATGGCCCCGATGATGGCCGTGCTTAGCCAGCCGTAGGGTGTTTTTTCGATGGCAATGGCCACCGGCGCGGCGCTGTTCTTAAACACGGTGAAGTTGGCGAGGCCCGTCATAACGTAGCCGAACAGCACGAACAGCACCGTGCACACCAGCAGCGAGCCAATGATGCCGATGGGCATGTTGCGCTGCGGGTTCTTGGCTTCTTGCGCCATGGTAGCCACAATATCGAAGCCGATGAACACGAAGAAAACCACGCCCGCCCCGCGCAAAATGCCGCTCCAGCCAAACTCGCCGAAGGTGCCCGTGTTGGCCGGAATGTACGGGTGGTAGTTGGCCGGGTCGATGTACTGCCAACCCAGAGCAATGAACACCAGCACCACCGACACCTTAAGGGCCACCACAATGGCATTAAACCACGCCGAGCCCTGCGTGCCGCGCGCAATAATGGCCGTAATGGCCAGCACAATGAGCACGGCGGGTAGGTTAACCAAGCCGCTCACGGTGCTGCCATCGGCCAGGGTAGCCGTTTCCCACGGCGACATCATGAGCTGCGGCGGCACGTGGAGGCCGTACTTGCTGAGGAACTTGCCCAGGTAGTTCGACCAGCTAATGGCCACGGTAGCGGCGCCCACGGAGTACTCCAGCACCAAATCCCAGCCGATAATCCAGGCAAATAGCTCGCCCATGGTGGCGTAGGAGTAGGTGTAGGCCGAGCCGGCCACCGGCACCATGGAGGCAAACTCGGCGTAGCACAAGGCCGAAAAGGCACACCCGATGGCAGCAATTACAAACGACAACGTGATGGCCGGGCCGGTGTGGTTGGCGGCAGCAATGCCCGTGAGCGAGAACAAGCCCGCCCCAATAATTACCCCTACCCCAATGGCAATGAGGTTGAACGGACCTAGGCTGCGCTTAAGCGTGTGCGTGCCGCTCTCTGCGGCTTCTTGCCGCAGCAGCTCCAATGATTTTTTAAGCATACAATGGTTGGTGCACGCGCTGCTGCACGTGCGAACGAAAATGCGCCGTGGCGCTGCTCCTGCCCTTGCTTAATGCAGCTGGGCGGGCAGCCGACCGGCAAATAGGAAAATGGTTACCGCAACGGGTGGGCGCGGCGTCAAGCAAGCCCTAGGTAGCTGCACTGGCGCTTAGGCGTGGCAGCTCGGCCTGGCCGCGCCGGCTGGCCTCAACAACAACAGCAACATGCGCAGCCAAGCCCATGCGCAGCCAAAGCAGCGCGGTTTAGCAAGCGAGGTGCAGAAGCACGGTGGAGACCAGAAACGGGGAAGTGGCAGAAAAAGCCCACAGCTACTTGTTTTTATATGGTCAGGAATTGGCACCGTTCCGGATGATCCGGAGGGTTGCCGGCGCTTCAGGGAGCCTGTCTCTCCACGCCTCTGTATAAAAACAATCCTTCAGAGCAAAGAATTGATGGGGCAAAGGTAGCCTGCAAACCGCCGATTGTGCAAACGCCCCGGTGCGCCTAGGTGCTTGGCGCCGCTCAGGAGGCCGGCAGCCGACGCATGCGGTAGCAGCTCATGGCCGTGTCGCCGAGCTGCTCGAGCAGGCGGTAGTTGGCGAGCAGGCCCACGGCTGCCCCCACCACGGGCAGCAATTGGGCCAGCTTGGCCAGGTCGATGTAGTCGCGGTATTCTTGCTGAAAGGTGCGCCAGTCGAAGGCGTTGACATCGGCGGGCAGGGTTTGGCGGTAGGCCTCCCAGTTGGCCAAGCGCTGGTACACCTCGTTGCGGGTTTGCTGGCTGCTGAAGGTTAGCTGAAACACGTGCAACAAGAACAGGCGCTCGGTGTAGTCGCGCACGTCGTGGCCGTAAAGTGCGGCAATGTCGAAAAGCAGTTTAAGCTTGATGCCGAGCAGCAGCGGAAAATCGGCCAGGCTCAGCAAAAACCCGCCCGCCCCGGTAACGGCACCCTCGGCGGCGGCGGTGTTGCGGTAGTACTTGATGCGCTGGCGCACCGCGGCCTCGCGCTGGGCCAAGGCCGCGTGTTGCAGGGGTTGCCGCGTGGTGTGCATCGAGCCGAACAGCACGCCGCGCACCATTTGCTTGATAGCCGTGGTGAGTGCTTGGTGCACACGCTCGGGCAGCAACGCGTTCAGGCGGGTTTGCACGTGGCGCGCAAAGCGGTTGAGGGCCGAGGGCGGCCGCTGCATGCGCTGCTGCCACGCGCGAAGCTCTTGGTAGGCTTGCTGTTCGTCGGGGGTCATGGGGCGAGTGGCTTGGATTACGCAGCCGCGGGTACCCAATCTTACCCAAGTTGGCAGGCGGGGGTTGGGGTTTGCCGCTACATATTAGCCGATTTACCCGTTTATTAGCGCCTCGCTGACAAACCCACTACCCCCTACTGGTTACCTCATGAAACCTGCTTTACTCTGCTTGTTGCTGTGGTTGGGAGCCTCAGCCGTGTACGCCCAAAAACGCCCGGCCAAGCAGCCGGCACCGGTTGCCAAGCCCGCTCAGCCTGCTGCGCCCGTCGCGCCACCCCCTGCCCCGGCCCCCGTGCTGTCGGAAGCCGAGCAAGTGGTGCAGCGCCAACTGGAGGCCTACAACGCCCGCAACCTCGATGCCTTTGCGGCCACTTACCACGAACAGGTGGAGCTGCTTACGTTTCCGGCTGTGCTGCGCTCCAAAGGCATAGCCAAGCTGCGCGAAGGCTACGGGCAGTTTTTCGCCCAAACGCCCGACCTGAATTGCCAGATTGTGCACCGCACGGTGCTCGGCAACAAGGTTATCGACCACGAGCGCGTAACGGGCCTGCCCAACGGCCAGGTGCTGGAGGCCGTGGCCATTTACGAGGTAGAAAACGGCCTGATCCGGCGCGTCACGTTTGTGCAGTAGCGCCTACTTCAGGCTGTAAATTCGCTCGATGATTTCCACCACTTTCAGTCCGTCGTGGGCGTTGGTGGTGGCTACGGTTCGGTGCTGCAAGGTGTCAATCACGTTTTCGATGAGGTGCACGTGGTTGGCGGCGCTGCCTTGGTAAGTGCCGTAATCGTTGGCGGGGTTGGTGCGGGGCAGCGCGGGCAGTTGGTAATTGCGGATGTGGCAATACTCCACCTTGTCCATGTACTGGCCCGCAATGCGCAGGCTGCCGTGCTCGGCCACCACCGTAATGGAGCTTTCAAGGTTACGGTCCCACACGCTGGTGCTGTATTGCAAGGTGCCGCTGCCGCCCCGTACCAGATCGAACGCCACAAGGCCTGAGTCTTCGAACTCGGTAAGCTCGTGGTGGTTGAAGTCGCGGAACCGGGCCTCGATGTTGGTGATGTCGCCAAACACCCAGTACAACAAATCGACGAAGTGGCTGAACTGTGTGAACAGCGTACCGCCATCGAGGGCGCGCGTGCCGTGCCAGCTGCCGGGGCGGTAGTAGCGGGTGTCGCGGTTCCAGAAGCAGTTGATTTGCACCAAGTAAATCTGCCCTAGGTGGCCTTCGTCGTACACCTGCTTGAGCCAGGCGGCAGGCGGCGAGTAACGGTTTTGCATCACCCCAAACACCAGCCGGTTGGTTTGCTGCGCCGTTTGCACAATGGCTTCGGCATCGGCGCGGCGCAGGGCCAGCGGTTTTTCTACCACCACGTGCAGGCCGTGGCGCAGCGCCTGCGTGGCCTGCTCGGCGTGCAAATAATTGGGCGTGGCCACGGTCAGCACATCGGCGGCGGGGCCTTGCCCTAGGTACTCCTCGAGCGAGGCAAAGCACGGCACCCCCGCAAACTCGGCTGCCAAGGCCGCGTGCAGCGCCGCATCGGTGTCGATAAGAGCCACCAAACGCGCCGCGGGGCTGCGGGCTACCAAGGCGGCGTGGCGCCGGCCAATGTGCCCGGCCCCGCAAATCACAAAACGAACAACCGGCAAGGCAGCCGCGCCCAAGCCGGTACCGGAGGTACTTGCAGCAAACACGCCGCAAGCTCCGAAAAAAGCGGCTTCCGACGAGCCTTGTTCATCATAAGATAAACGCGCGAGGGCTCCGCAGCAACCGCCGCGGAGCCCTCGGCCCTAAAAGCCACGGCCCGACCTAGAGAATGCGCTTGAGCTCCTCGAAGCTGCCATTGGATACCGAGCGGTTGGTGCAGCCCAGTTGGCGGGCACTGTTCTGGATGCTCGTAACGCGCGAGCCGGGGTTGGGGTGCGTGCTCAGGAACTCAGGCGAGCGGGCACCGCCCTGCTTTTCGGCCTTGATGAAGAAGCCCGCGGCGCCGTCGCAGGCGTAATAGCGCGTGCCGTTGAGGTACACGGTAGAGTACTTATCGGCCTCTTGCTCGAAGGTGCGGCTGAACTTGAGCTGGCCCAGGCCGGCGGCAATTTGCGTGAGCATGTTGGGGTTTTTGCCCAGCACCACCCCCATCAGCAGGCTGATGCCGTACTGGCGCTGCAGCAGCTGGGTGCTGTGGCGGCGGTCGGCGTGGGCAATTTCGTGGCCGATTACGCCCGCCAGTTGGCTTTCGTTATCGAGGAACTTGATGAGCCCCGTAAACACGTAGATGTGGCCGCCGGGCGTGGCAAACGCATTTTGCATCTGGTCGTCCTTGATGATCTTGACATCCCAGGCAAACTGGTTACGGTACTTGATGTTGCCGTTGTCAAGCACGCGCTTCACCACGCCGTCGAGCAGCTGGTAGGCGCGGGCGTTGCTGCCGCGCGACAGCAGCTGGCCTTTGGCTTGGTAGAGCGAATCGGTTTGGTGGGCCACCTGCGCCCCCAGGGCAATGTCCTGGTCGACGGAGAAAATGTTGAAGCCCTGGTGCGGTTTGTTGATGGCGGCGGTGGTGAGGCCGGCTAGTGCCGTGAGGCCCGCCAGCAGGCCAAGAAAAGAGCGGGTCATGTGCGTGGTAATCGGGTTGATGACGACGAGTTGTACGGGCGCAAGAAAAAACAGTGCCAGCCGCGCTCAACCTTGCGCCCAGGCTTGCACCACCTCCGCTACGTAGCTCACCTGCGCAGCCGGCATGGCCGGGTGAATGGGCAGCGAAAGCACCGTGCGGCACAGCTGATCGGCCACCGGAAACGCCCCCGGCGAGTAGCCTAGGTGTTGGTAAGCCGGCTGCAGGTGCAAGGGCGTTGGGTAGTACACCACCGAGGGCACGCCGTGCTGCTTCAGAAACTGTTGCAAGGCAGCGCGCTCGGTTTGGCTGGCCAGCGTAAGCGTGTACTGATGAAACACGTGGGTGCTGCCCGCCTGCCGGGCCGGTATGCGTAAGCGCGGCAAATCACCTAGGGCGGTATCGTAGCGGGCGGCAATTTGCTGGCGCGCGGCCGTCCAGGCGCCTAGGTGCGGCAGCTTCACGCGCAATAAGGCAGCTTGCAACGTATCGAGGCGGGAGTTGAGGCCCACGCAGTGGTGAACGTATTTCTGGCCGGGGCGCTGGCCGTGGTTGGCTAGCTGGTAGAGCTGCGCGGCGCGGCCAGCATCGTGGGTGAGTACGGCCCCGCCGTCGCCGAACGCGCCTAGGTTTTTCGAGGGAAAAAACGAGGTAGTACCTGCCTCGCCAACCGTGCCGGCTGCCACCGAGCAGCCATCGGGCAGTTGCCAGGTGGCCCCAATGGCCTGGGCGTTGTCCTCGATGAGGGCGAGACTGTGCTGTTGGCACAGCCGCTGCAGGGCGGTTAGGTCGGCGCACTGGCCGTAGAGGTGCACAACCATAACGGCCCGTGTGCGGGGGGTAATGGCTGCGGCGGCAGCGGCCGGATCGAGCGTGAAGGTATGAGGCAGAACATCGGCCAGCACCGGTTTCAGGCCCAGCACGGCCACGGCCTCGGCGGAGGCCACGTACGTAAACGCGGGCACTATTACCTCGTCGCCGGGTTGCAAACCCAGGCTCATCAGGGCGAGCTGCAGGGCGTCGGTACCGTTGGCGCAGGGCACCACGTGGGCGCCGCCTAAGTAGGCGCCCAGTTCGTTGGCAAACAACTGAACCTCCGCACCCTGAATAAAATCGGCGGCCTGCATAACGCGCTGCAGGGCGGCCTCGAGGGCGGTTTGCAAGGGGGCGTGCTGCGCCGGTAAATCGAGCAGTCGGACGGGTGACGCGGGCACTTCGGAACGCACAGAAACCGGCAAAACAACGTGGAAAAGCCGAAATATAGCGCTACCTCTGGGTTTGCGCAGGATGAGTGGCACAAAACCCGGGCCAGGCTGGCATCCTAGTCGCCAAACATGCGTAACCTACTATGTATGGCCTGCGTTTAGCGGGCCAAGATGGCCGCAGCCGCGCGCGGCTTCCTTCCCACCCTAACCCCGACGATCATGTTTAAGAAATCCATTTCCACGCACGCCCTCGCCCTGCTGTTGCTGGGTGGCGGCCTTGCCTTCAGCCAAGCCAGCTGCAACCGCGCCGAGCGCCAGGAAACCGCCTCCGAAACGGGCGCCGCTACCAACGATGCCTACAACGACTTCAAAACCTTTGTAGCCAACACCGAGGCCCGCGCCGACAGCATGGGCGACCTGACGGAAGCCGAGTACAACGAAGAAAGCACCCAGCTCAAGAGCGATTACGACAGCAAAGTTGCGGCTGCCGAGGCCGATATGGCCACTTGGGATGATACGCGCAAAACGGAGTACGAGCAGCTGAAAACCCGCTACAACACGGCCTACACGCGCCGCGAAGAAACCTATCGTAACCGCGGGGCCGTGGCTACGAGCACTACCACGGGGGGCAGCTCGGCCGCGGGCAACAGCTCGATGAAGCCTGTTTTGGGCATCGGCAACATGGGCAAATATTACAAGCCCAGCAACCCGTCGGCTAGCCTTACCGCCGCCAACGCCCGCCAGACGTACGAAGACTTCGTGCAGATGGTGAAGCAGAACGAAGACCGCTACGACATCAACGACTGGCGCAACATCAACGCCGACTGGCGTGCCCTCGACCAGAAGTACGAGCAAATTAAGGGCGATGTAAGCACCGGCGACAAAGCCGAAATTGCCAAGGAAAAGCTGAAATACGCCGCCTTTAAATCGTACGACAAGGCCGAAACCCGCGTGTCGCAGGGCGCCGACCTGGCCACCGGCAACCGCGAAGAGGCAGCCGCCAAAGGCTCGGGCGTACGCCTGGAGCAGTCGGCCCGCAACGCTGGCTCCGACGCCAAAGAGGTTGGCAAAGACGCCGCTGAAACCGGCAAGGACGCTGGCCAAAGCGCTAAAAACGTAGGCCAAAAAGTTGGCGGCGCCGTAAAGGGCGCTTACAAAGAAGTGAAGTCGGAGGTTAAGAACACCGACAAGGACTAAGCTACTGCTCCCACTACCCATACGCCTATTGCAAAAAAGCCGGCCCCCTAGGTCGGCTTTTTTGTTTTTAGCTGCCGCGCCGCCAAGCACGCAGCAGCCACAACAGCTTCAACAAATCGAGGCTCCGTAAGCTGGGCTTGGGTTGCAATACTTGCCGGCGCAGCCACGGCTCGGCCAGCGCCAGGGCTGCCAATGCCGGCCCCGCCAACCCTAGATGCCGCAGGCGCTGGCCGGCGGCCAGCAGCCGGGTACGGGCGCCGAGGCCGTAGGCGCGGTGGAGCTGCAGCAGGTTGTGCGCAGCGGCCTGGCTTTTTTGCAGAAACACCTCGGCCGGCTCGAGCACGGCGTGCTCCACGGGGTTGTGCAAATGGTACACCGGAACGCCTTGTTGGCCAAGCTGCCAGCCCAGTAAGGTATCCTCGTGGCCGTATTGCTGCAGTCTTTCGTCGAGCGGAAACTGCCGGAACACAGCCGCGCTAATGAGCACGTTTTTCAGGCTGAGCTGCGCATGTGGTGCCTGTTGCCGCACCGCGGCGGAGCGCGCTTCGCGCGCACGGCCGTAGTGCCACCGCAGGCAGTGGCGGGCATCGGAAGGTGGATTGGGGCTGTACGCGGTGCCGCCCACCAACACCGGCGCGCGGCCAAGGGCATCGGCGTACCGCGCCAAAAAATCGGGCGCGGCCACGCGTACGTTGTTATCGAGCAGCAACAGCCATGGATACAGCGCCGCGGCAGCCAGCCGGTTGCGAATGGCCGCGCGCCCTAGGTTATGCGGCAACTCGTGGTAGCGCACACCCGGCAACCCGGCAATTTCGCGGTTTCGTTGCTTAACCGCTTCGTCGGAGCCGTCGTCGAAGCAAAGCACCTCCACGGGGCCAGGCCACAGCGCAGCCTGGCTTACCAGCGCCTGTGCCAGCGCCCGTACATCGCAGTTGTACACCGGTATGAGTACCGAGAGGCCAGGCATGAAGCAGTTGGCTAAACGAAGTGCAACAAAGCCGACCTAGGCAAGGCGCCGCGCTACAGCCAGGTGGTTACGCGCAGGTCGTCGTTGGTGATGACGCGCAGCTTGCCGTCTTCGCAGCGGAGTACGCGCTTGGGGTAACGCCGGATGAGCTCGTAGTTGTGGGTAGCCATTAGCACGGCCGTGCCGGCGTTGTTGATTTCCATAAACAAGCGCATGATGCCGTCAGTCACGTCGGGGTCGAGGTTGCCGGTGGGCTCGTCGGCCAGCAGTACCATGGGCTCGTTGAGCATGGCGCGGGCAATTACCACGCGCTGCTGCTCGCCGCCCGAAAGCTGGTGGGGCATTTTGCCGGTTACGCCTGTTAGGCCCACGCGCATGAGCACATCCTGCACGCGCTGCTTCATTTTGGCTTTGTCGCGCCAGCCGGTAGCCTGCAGCACAAACAGCAGGTTTTGGGCCACCGAACGGTCGTAGAGCAGCTGAAAATCCTGAAACACGATGCCCAGCTTGCGGCGCAAGTACGGCACTTTTTCGGGGGCCAAGTTGCGCAACGAGTAGCCTACCACCGTGCCCATGCCCTCGTGCAATGGCAAATCGGCGTACAGAGTTTTCAGCAACGAGCTTTTGCCCGAGCCCGTGCGGCCCACCAAGTAAGCAAACTCGCCTTTGCCCAACTCAAACGACACGTTTTGCAGGATGGTGTTTACGTCCTGCATCACGTAGGCGTCGCGGAGCTCAATAACGGCGGAGTTATCCATGGCTTCGGAAAAGTAGCGGAATGGGCGGTGGCAGCCAAGGCATACGGCCGCTTACCTAGAGCAAGTTTTGGGCGTGCGGGCTGCCGCGTCGGGGCAGGCTGGCTACAGGTTCAGGGGTTGCAGCTTGCCAAACTCCAGCTGCTCAATTACGGCGGCCAACTCCACTTCCTTGCCCTCTAGGCCGTAGCGGTGCAGGTCTTTCAGGGGGCGGTCGGCGCGGAAGTAGGCAATCAGCACGAAATCGTTGTCGCGCAGCTGAATGTAATCCGGAATCTTGGCCTTGCCTTTGACTTTGATGATGTACATGTAGTTAGTACCGAGTACTGAGATATGAGAAGTGAGACCCGACTGGCCTTTCGACCAAAGTCTAACGTCTCACATCTCAATTCTCAGGTCTAACATTTAGGCGTTTACGCGCTTGTGGTCGGCCAGGAAAGTGGCGAGGCCTTTGTCGGTAAGCGGGTGGCTGAGCAAGCCCGTAATCACGTTGAGCGGGCAGGTTACCACGTCGGCCCCGATTTCGGCGCACTGAATGAGGTGCGGCACGTGGCGCAACGAGGCGGCCAGCACTTGCGTGGGGTAGCCGTAATTGCCGAAGATGTTCACAATTTGCTCGATCAGCTGCAGGCCGTCGTGGCCGATATCGTCGAGGCGGCCCACAAACGGCGACACGTAGGTAGCACCGGCTTTGGCAGCCAGCAGGGCTTGGCCGGCCGAGAAAATCAACGTGCAGTTGGTTTTGATGCCGTTTTCGGAGAAGTGCTTGATGGCCTTGATGCCGTCGCGGATCATGGGCACTTTCACCACGATGTTGGGGTGCAACTCGGCCAGGGCTTCGCCTTCGCGCACAATCTCGTCGAATGTGGTACCAATTACTTCGGCCGAAACGTCGCCATCCACCAGCTCGCAAATGCGCTTGTAGTGCGCCATTACGTTGTCGTGCCCGCCGATGCCTTCTTTTGCCATCAACGAGGGGTTGGTGGTAACGCCGTCGAGCACACCCAGCTCCACGGCTTCCTGAATGTCCTTCAGGTTGGCGGTGTCAATGAAAAACTTCATCCGGAAAAGCTTAAAGCCCTAAAAACAAAAGATGCCCCAAAGCTAACCGTTTGTTGGCGGCGAAGGAAACGAACCTTCGCCTCGGGTAGTTGGGGCAGGGACAAAAAAAAGCGAACCAGTATCGCACCGCTCAACCACCTACCCTTGCTACCTTCCGGTCCTGGGGGAGTTCAGCAGGAGCTGGTCGTACTGATTCGCCGTTGCAAAGGTAACACGCCGGGCCGCGGATTTGCAAACCCAAGCGTGTTTTTTCTGGTTTTAGGGGTTAAAAGGCAGCAGGCGGAGTGCCATGCCAAAGCTCAACTGGCTCACGTAGTGCACAAAGCTGTACTCGCGGTTGTCGAGCTTTATTTCGGTGGCGGCTTTGGTGAGGCCGCGCTCGTATCGTGCCGTGAGCAGCACCCGGCCCAGCTCGTAGCCCATGCCGGCTTGCACCGCTAGGCCGTGCCGGCGCATGCTGTGGTTGATGCTGCTCACGATGCGCAGTTCGTAATCCTGCTCGGCGCGTTCGTAAGCGGTTGGGATGCGCACCGCAAACACGGGCCCGCCCAACACGCGCAGCCGCTTGCTTAGGCGGTAGCCCACGGGCACAGCAACGTTAAGCCGCTGCCAATCCTGCGCCGATGCCATCGACCAGAAGTCGCCAGTGGTGGGCTGCTGGGCGGTGTTGTTGATGTGGTGCCAGCTTTGGCTGCGCGAATAAGCCAACTCGGGCTGCACAAACCAGCGCCGCTCGGGCCCGCCAAAGTTGTGGCGCGTCCAAAACCCAATACGAAAGCCCGCCGAGGGCGTGGTGAGGCGCGGAATAATCTGGTACTGGCCCACCACAAAGCCCGGCTCGGGGTTTGTCACCCGAAACAAATCGTGGCCCATAAGCAGGCCACCTTGCCAAGCCGCCGGGGCGCCGGTGGCGGTGCTATCGGGCAGCGTTTGAGCCCACGAAAACACGGGCGAGCAAAAAAGGAGAAGTAGAAGTTTTTTCAAGCAACAGGAGGTAAAGCGGAGTTGGGGGTATTCTGTAAAAAAACTAATTCTGCCCGCACCATGCAACGACAAAACTCCGTGTACCCGCTGTTTATCAATAAATTGAAACAAGCCATTGGTACCATCCAAGTTTGGTACTATCGAACGATGCAGCCTGCAACCGTGCGTGGCGTGGGTGCCGGGTTTTGCGGCGAACCAGGCACCTAGGGGTTGGATAGCTCGGCTCTGGCGCCCTACCTTTGCCCATGCCTCAACAGATTTTGATCCTTGATTTCGGGTCGCAGTACACGCAGCTGATAGCGCGGCGCATCCGCGAGCTGAACGTCTTCTGCGAAA
Source organism: Hymenobacter oligotrophus (assembly GCF_003574965.1). Taxonomy (NCBI): domain Bacteria; kingdom Pseudomonadati; phylum Bacteroidota; class Cytophagia; order Cytophagales; family Hymenobacteraceae; genus Hymenobacter; species Hymenobacter oligotrophus. The sequence goes on from NZ_CP032317.1 coordinate 1,491,663, forward strand.
TCCACCCCTTCACGCACGCCCCGGACCTCACTGAGGACATCCGGGGCGTTGTGCTTTCGGGCTCCCCCTGCTCGGTGCGCGACCCCGAAGCCCCCAACCCCGACCTCAGCAAGTACCTAGGCAAAGTGCCGGTGCTGGGCGTGTGCTACGGAGCGCAGCTGCTGGCCCACCAGGCTGGCGGCGAGGTGCTGCCGGCTACCATTCGGGAGTACGGGCGGGCGCGCCTCTCCGACCTGCGCGCCGAGAACCCGCTCATGCATGGCATCAGCCTGAACTCGCAGGTGTGGATGTCGCACGGCGACACCATCAAAACACTGCCCGCCAACTACCACGTTATTGCCAGCACGCCCGAGGTGCGGGTGGCGGCATTCCAGATTGAGGACCAGCCAACCTTCGGCATTCAGTTTCACCCCGAGGTAACCCACTCCGCGCAAGGCAAGCAGCTGCTGGAAAACTTTGTGGTGAGCATTTGCCGCTGCGCGCAGGACTGGACGCCGGAGCACTTCGTGGACGGCGCCGTGGCCGCGCTGCAGCAAACCATTGGCCCCGACGACCAGGTAATCCTGGGCCTGTCGGGCGGCGTCGATTCGTCGGTGGCGGCTTTGCTGCTGCACCGCGCCATTGGCCCTAGGTTGCACGGCATTTTCGTGAACAACGGCCTGCTGCGCAAAGAGGAGTTCGAGAGCGTGCTCCACTCCTACCAAGGCTTGGGCCTGAACGTAACGGGCGTGGATGCGTCGGCGGAGTTCTACGCCGCGCTGGCCGGCCTCACCGACCCCGAAGCCAAGCGCAAAGCCATTGGCCGCACCTTTATTGAAGTGTTCGACCGCGAAGCGCACAAAGTGGAAGGCGCGCGGTGGTTGGCCCAGGGCACCATTTACCCCGACGTGATTGAGTCGGTATCGGTAAAAGGCCCGGCCGTAACCATCAAGAGCCACCACAACGTGGGCGGCTTGCCCGAGCGTATGCACCTGAAAGTGGTGGAGCCGCTGCGCATGTTGTTCAAGGACGAAGTGCGCGAGGTGGGCGATACCCTAGGTCTGCCGCACCACATTTTGCACCGGCACCCCTTCCCCGGCCCCGGCCTGGGCATTCGCATCCTGGGCGACATCACGCCCGAAAAAGTGCGCCTGCTGCAAGAAGCCGACGCCATATTCATCGACGCGCTGCACCAAACCGGCCTCTACGAAAAGGTATGGCAAGCCGGCACCATTTTGCTGCCCATTCAGAGCGTAGGTGTGATGGGCGACGAGCGCACGTACGAGCAAGTGGTGGCGCTGCGCGCCGTAACCAGCGTGGATGGCATGACGGCCGACTGGGCGCACCTACCCTACGAGTTCCTGGCCGATGTATCGAACCGCATCATCAACCAGGTGCGCGGCATCAACCGCGTGGTGTACGACATTTCGTCGAAGCCGCCGGCAACGATTGAGTGGGAGTAGGCAGCAGCAAATGAGTTGTAAAGCCGCATCGGGAAACCGGGGCGGCTTTACTTCATGTATTTTACCAGACTAGTAAGCTCAAGCCAAGCATGCTTCGTTTCGCTTGGCGCCTTCCGCAGGTAATCATCTGAAAGCAAGACACCACTTCGCTGCTTATCACCAAAGTTGGCAAAGCCCTTATCTTTGCTTTGGTGCCGAATATTGGCAATCCCCCTTTTTGTCGACCTCTGACAAATGGTTACTACCCTTCGCCGGGTGAAGCACTGTGTAGCCCTGGCCGTAGCGCTCTTAGTCGTTCAGGCTACTGCCCAAGCGCAGCACGGCCAACACGCCCCCACCCCGCTTAGCACCCCCGACCGCCCCGGTGTGCACGGCATGCTGGTTTTTGGCACTGGCCGGGTGTATGCCTCGCACCTGCCCATGTTCCACAGCCCGCACGATTACCAGGTGCTGCTGGAAATTATTCTGAGCGACTCGGCCAAAGCTGCCTACGCAGTTAGCCAGCGCAAACACCCCAACGAGCAGGTGTATACCCTCGAGCCGGAGAAGTTTGTGCTGCCGGCCATGCTGCAGCAGCCGCGGCCATTCAAGGCAACGCTTTACCGCGGGCATTTCGAGCGGGGTGGCACGCCCATTGCCGGCGGCGTAACGGTACGCATTGCCAAAGTGCTCTACGCGAAGCAGCTACAAGCCAACCCCGACCCCGAGGCCAAAGCCGAGTACGTGCTGATCGGCAACGAGCAGGAGCAATTCCTGGTGCACCGCATTGGCGCCCGGCCCAACTTCGATCAGGTGCTGCGCGTGCGCCTGCCCGATGCCCGCAGCCGCAAGCAGCTAGCCCAACAAGGCAGCTTGCTGCTCACGCAGCCCCGGCTAGCGGCCAGCGTGGAGCCTATTGCTGCCCCCGCAACCATTAACGGCGAAGTGGCCGGCCGCAAATTGGCGGTGCAAGCCAGCGGCAGCCTCTATCTCGAGCACGAGGACCTGAAGTAGGCCATGCGCATTCATTGCTTTCAACACATCAGCTTTGAAACTCCGGGGCTGATTGCCGATTGGGCACGGCAGCAGGGCCACCAACTCAGCATTACCCGTTTCGACGAGCCAAACCCGCAACTACCCAAGCTGAACGCGGTTGATTGGCTGGTGGTGCTTGGCGGCGCCATGAGCGTGCACGACGAGGCACGGCTTGCGTGGTTGGCGCCCGAAAAGGCGTTTATCAGCCAAGCAATTGCCGCCGGCAAAACGGTACTGGGTATTTGCCTAGGTGCGCAGCTAGTGGCCGATGTTTTGGGAGCCCCCGTAACCCAAAACCACCTGCCCGAAATTGGTTTTTATTCAGTGCAGTTCTCCGAGGCAGCGCAACGGCATCCGCTGTTCGCTCACGCTGGCGCACAGGCAACCTTCCTGCACTGGCACGGCGACACCTTTGCCCTGCCGGCAGGCGCTGCAACCGTAGGTGCCTCGGCTGCTTGCCAACAGCAAGGCTTTGTGTACGGCACGCGAGTGGTGGGCCTGCAGTTCCACCCCGAAATGACGCCCGAAATTCTGCAGCAGATGATCCGGCACGATGGGCACGAACTGATACCTGGCCCGCACGTGCAAACCGCTGACGAGCTGCTTGCCGGTTTAAAACACCTAGGAGAAGGCCAGCAGTTTTTGGTTGGTTTGCTCGATGCGTTGGCGCTGCAAGAGCAGGCTTAAGCGCCGCCTTTCAGCAACTCCTCGGCCTCCAAAAACAGCGCTGTGCAATCGAGCAGCTCCACGAGCTGCGTCAGCTCGGCGAGGGTGAACACCATGGCCATGCGCGTAGCGGGCGTGGGTACGGCAATGCAGCGCGCGTCGGGGTCGCACGGGGGGCGCGAGCTGGTGGTGCACTGCCGGTAGGTGCTGGCAATGCGCGTGCGAAAATCGGCCAGCTCGGCTGGGGTAAGCGCCAGCCCTAGGTTGCCAAAGCATAGATGCACGAAACCGGCTGCCCGGGGGCAACGGGCCGTGTACCCAAAGGTGTTGTGGTGAAGTAGCTGCGCCATACGAATCAGCGAGGGTAAACGCGTAGCAAAACACGGCTCAGGCCGAAACGGCAGCCGCATGCCGCACCGGTGTGGCATGGCGCTTGGCGGGCCGCTGCCGGCGCCACCACAGCAGAAAACCCGTGACGGTGATGACGGCGCTGCTCAGGGCCAGTAGGCTGTAAATAATCTTGATTGCGAGGCCGCCGTATTGCCCGTAGTGCAGGGTGCGCAAGGCAAAGTCGAAGCGTTCGGCGGGGCGTAGGTTCTGCTCGCGAAACACCTTTCTCACCTGCACCGCGCCGGCTGCGTTGCCGAACTCCACTTTGCTGGCGGTGCGGCCCCAAATCCAGGCGCTGCTGGGGGCCCGGCCGAGCACCGCAACGGATGCCTCGGGCTTGCGCGGGAAGTTTACCCGCACCAGCTCCAGGCCCGGCTCTAGGCGTTGGGCTTCGGCAATCAGCACATCGAGGTTGGCGGCGACCGTGGGCAGGGCCTTCTCTTTCTTCTCTTTGTCGTCGGCGAAGATCTTCTTCAGATCGAAAGCGTCCCAGCTCATCCAGAGGCCGCTGCCAGCCAATACCACATTGAACACCAAGGCCCACGAGCCCAGCACGCGGTGCAAACCCGAGGAAGCCGTGCGCCAGTTTTTCCAGCGGATGGCGGTGCGCAGCAGCAAGGCATCGAGCAAGTGCTTGCGGTACACCACAAAGCCGGTAAGCACCGAGCCAAGCAGGGCAATGGCAAAAACGCCAGCCAACGCCTCGCCCAACTTACCCATGAAGAAGCTGTAGTGCAGGATGATGAGCTGATCGGTGAAAGAACCGAACGACTTACCCAGTACCTGCCCCGTGTACGGATTGACGAACAGCCGGCCGGGCTCCTGGTTTTCGTAAATGCGGATTTCGAGCGACTCGTTGGGCGCTTGCGGTATGTACCGAAACGAGTAGAACTGCGCAGCCGGCTCGGCGGCTTTGGCCCGTCGGTACAGCTCGTCGTACCCCAGGCGCCGCTCCCCTACTGCCACCCGAAACAGCTCGGGGTGCAACTGCTGGTTCAGTTCTTCGCGGAATACCATGAGGGAGCCCGTGCAGAAGAACACCAGGATAAAGGCTCCGCAAACGAGCCCCAACCAGGAATGCAGCGTAAAGAGGCGGCGCTTGATGTTCATAAACAGTAGCGTTCGGGATTTTTCTTGCTTCGCCTAGGTGCTTGCCCAGCCGCGGCCCGGTTGGCAGGTTTGCCGATGCCATTCACTCACCTAAGTACCAAATCAAAGTCGGCCACTAGGCCTTGGCTGAGCGAACACCAAAGCGGAAAGAAGGATGCCCCGAGGCAGTTCGGAAGGTTAGAAAGAGTAGCCGGCCGTGAGGTTGAAGCGGGCGCCGTTGCCGCGGGTGTAGTTGGCATCGGTGCCGTTGAACTGCGCAATGGGTGTGTAATACGCGTTGTTCAGCAGGTTTTCTACGCCCAGCGTCAGGCGTAGCTTTTCGGTGAAGCTGTACGTCGAGGTGAAGTTGACGAGGCCGAACGAATTTACAGCACCCTCGCCCGAAGCGTAGGCGCCGGTGCGGGCGTTGCGGTTGAAGCGCGTGCGCGTGCCCGAGTACACGTAGTTCAGGGCCAGGCTTAGGGGTTCGATGGGCTGGTAGCGCACGTAGGCCGTGGCCTTGGGCGGGGCAATGCGGTTGCCGTTCAGCCACACGCCTTGTAGCACGTCCTGGCCGTTTACCCGCGTGGTCAAGGTGGCCCGTCCTTCCACCCACGACCACGAACCACCTAGGCTCAGGATTTTCAGCGGGGCGAAGTCGGCCGTAAGCTCGTAGCCCCATACGCGCTCGGGGGCGCGCTGCGGCACCAGTATGCCGTTGCCCTGGTCGACGAGGTTGGCCCCTAGGTCGGATTTGCTCACGAAGTACACGCCGCTCAGCGTCAGGGGGCCCAGTTCGCTGCTGGCACCGGCCTCGTAGTTGCGCACCACAATGGCTTCGGTTTCGAGCAACGACAACGTGTTGGCGCGAGCGGTACGCAGCGTACGGCCCAGCTCGTAGAGCGAGAAGCCTTCGGAATAGCTCACGAAGGGGTTCAGCCACTTGTAGCGGGCGTAGCGCAGGCCGGCGTTGTATACCGCGGTCTTGTACTTAAGCGTTCCGCCTTGCACCGCAACGCCGCCCACGTAGGTGTTGCCGCTTTGGGTGCGCAGGGTGGTGTAGTCGGGCACTTTTACTTGGATGTTCTCCACGCGGGCCCCGCCTTTTAGGATGAAGTGCTCGAACAGCGTAGCGCGCAGCTGCGCGTAGGGCGCCAGGTTGCGCATCTGCATGCGCGGCGTCCAGAGGCGGCCGTCTACCAGGTTTTGCACGGTTTCGTCGCCAAGCAAATCGAGGCCGTAGGTTACATCGGCGTTAAACTGCTCGCCCGTCAGGATGGGCGTGTTCAGGTTTATGCGCAGGCCCAGCTTGTTGGAGTTGATTTCGGATTGCCCGCCGCCCTCGAAGAACGTCGGCTCGGCATCGTAAATGGTGCGGAAATCCTGCCAGTAGCCGGTTACCTCCACGCTGCTGCGCAGCGGGAGCACCTCTTGGCCGCGGTAGGTTAGGTAGGCGTTGTGGTTGTGGCGGGTGCCTTCATCAACCCCACCGCGGCTACCTTTCACGCCAATGGTCGGAAACTGCCCGTACTTGCCGGCGCGCAGCACATAGTCGGAGTTCTGGCGCGAGCTGAAGTAGTTGTACATCAGCTCCAAGCGGTTCTTTTCGTTAAGATCATAGCCCAGCTTGCCAAAGCCGTTGTAGGTTTTGGTTTCGCCTAGGCCGTAGCGCGGCGAAATCACCTCGCCGCGGGCGTCCTTGTACACGCCGCTCTGGTCGAAAGTGCCGCTCACCACGTAATCGAAGTTGCCGGGCTTGCCGTAGAACTGCTGCGTAGCGCGGTACCCCAACGAGTTGCCGGGGTGCGCCACGTTGCCGTTCACACCTAGGGTAGTAAGGCCGCCAAATTTCTGGCCAGCCACAGGGCGCTTGGTGATGTAGTTGATGAGGCCGCCGTCGGCGCCGTTGCCGAAAATGGCGGTGGCACCTTTGATAACCTCCACGCGCTCAATCACGGTGGGGTCGATGGTGCGGATGTCGCGGCCTCCGGCGCGCAACGGCGTGCTTTGCGGAATGCCATCGATGAGCACCAGCACATTGCGGCCGCGCAGGGTTTGGCCCACGTTGCCGGTTTGGTTGGTGGTGAGGCCCAGGCCCGGTACGGCATTGCCCACCACAGCCGCCAGGTTGTTGGGCGTAGCAGCGGCTTGCAGCTGAATTTCGCGGGCGTTGAGGATGGTAGCCGAAACCGGCGTTTCGCGGATGGGCTCGGCCCGGCGGCTAGCCGACACAATTACCTCGCCCAGCTCGGCGCGGTTTTCGGCCAGCACCACGTCGGCCAAGGTTTGGGTTTGGGCCTCTTGCACTTGCACCCGCTGTTGGGTGGCGGTGTAGCCCACGGCCGTAACGGCCAAGGTGTAGTCGCCGGCGGGTACGTTGCCAATTTCAAACGTGCCGCTGCCATCGGTAGCGGCGCCTAGGTTGGTGTTGAGCAGGCGCACCGTGGCACCCGGCAGGCCAGTGCCCTTGGCATCGCGCACGTTGCCGCGCAGCGTACTTAGGGTTTGGGCAAACACAGAAACGGAAACCAGCAGCCCGCTCAGGGTAAATAGCAAGCGGGCGAAAAAGCGAGAAGACATTGGCAGCGGTTTAGAACAAGTCCAAATACGCCGCAAAGGTAAAAGCGAGTTCCAACTGCCACAAACTTTATTTAGATTAATTCTAATTAGTCCGAATTAACTGTTCAGCATCAGCGCAAAAAAGCCGCTACGGGCGGTAGCGGCTTATGCCGGGGCCGTTGCGCCGTACGAGGCTGGCCTTAGCGCAAGCCCACGGGGTTTTGCACTTCTACCTCAAGCCGCTCCAGCTTGGTGATGGGCACGTACTGGTTGTCGTGGGCTTGGTTGGAGTATCCGATGCCCTGGAACAATACGCCCGAAATCGGGCCGGAATTGGCCAGCTGCTGCTGAAAGCCCGGCCCGTTTTGATGCAGCTGCGACCCAAAGTAGTACAGCAGCTCGAAGCCCGTGGCGGCAAACACTGAAGGCGGAATGTTTTGCTGCTGCGTGTACAATTGCCGAAAGCGCCGCACGCCGGGCAGCGTAGCATCGAGGTGCTTGGGCTGCACAAAATAGATGTCGCGGCGGTCGAGCTGACCTAGGCTGATGCTGGGGTTGTCGAGCCACGAAGCGTAAGCCAGCAAGGGTGCTGTGAGGCCCTGGCTTTGCATAACACCTAGGGCATATGGCCCGGCCTTACGGTGGTCTGAAGCCACCACCAAATGGCCGGCACTTTTCAGATCGACGCCCCCAAAACCTGCGTTCAGCGACTCGGGGTTGTTCGAGTCGATGCGGCGTACGCCCAGTACGCGGCCTCCCAGGCTTTCGTAGGCGCGCTTGTAGGCTTCGGCAAATGCGGCTTCGTCCTTATTGTCCTCATGAAAGATAACAGCCGGGCGCCCACCTAGGCTGCGGTAGGCGTACTCGGCGGCCAGCCGCCCTTGCGTGGCCAGGCTCGGCTCGAACAGGTAGTACCAAGCGTTGTCCTGCACCAAGGCGCCGTCCTGCGACAACGGGTTTACGGCCACAATCTGGTTTTGCTGAGCATAACGCGCCAGGATTTTTGCCCCGGATTTGTATACCGGCCCGACGATCATATCCATCGAAGCCAGCTCGGGCAAGGCCAGCACTTGTTTCAGGCCCAGGGTATCGGCGCCGGTGTCGTAAGCAAACAAATTCAGGCTGCGACCCTCGCGCTGCAACGAGTCGGCCGCCAACTTCAGGCCTGCGTACAGGTCGGTAACAAACTGTAGGCGCCGGCGCGTTTCCCAGCTCGGGTCGTCGAATTCAAAGGGCAGCAGCACGGCTACGTTGTAGCTGCTTTTGCGCTGCGCCCGCGGGCGCGGCGTGTAGCGCGCCCGATCGAGGCTGAATTGCTTGACCACTTGCTCCAGCTGCCCACGGTCGGCATCGGTATAGAGGCCACCAAACACCAGTTGCTCGGCGTAGGCGCGGGCCACGGTGGTATCCTGCGGGTAGCGGCGCACCAGGTTTTGCCACAAGGCTTTGTCGCGCAGGCGGGCCAGGTAAGTAGCTTTCATGGCTTGCTGCTGGGTGCGTAGCTGGCCAGCGGGTATTTCGCCCAGCACGCGCAGGGCGTTGTCGGCCTCGCCTTGCTCAAACGATACCTGCGCCTGCAGAAAATACGCCTCGCTCAGGCCCGGCCACTGCGGGTACTCGGTGCGCAGCAGGTTTAGCATTTGCTCGGCCTCGGCCCACTTGCGGGCGCGGGTAGCCGCCACGGCGTAGAGGTACGCGGCCTCGGGGCCGCGGCTATACTTAGCTGCGGGCGGGGTAAGCGGCAGCAGTTCGTCCATGGCCAGCTCGAAGCGGCTTTGGTCGATGAGCGTTTTGCCGTTGCGGTAGCGCGTATCAGGGTCGGAGGAGCCTAGGTTGGCTGGCAAGGGCGGAGCTGGCTTGGCTGCCGGAGCCGCCGCAGGAACCACAGCCGGCTTGGCCGCGGAGGTGCTCGTTGCAGTGGCGGGCTTGGCGGCCGGCTTGGACACAGCGCCACCTGCCGGCGGCACCGCAGCTTTGCCGGCCGGGGCGGCTTTGCCGGTGGTGCTGGGGGCAGTGGCGTTGCTTGCGGCAGCCCCCGGTTTCGGAGCAGGGCTGGCCGGCTTGGCAACGGCGGGCTTGGCCGCGGCCGGCTGCGTACGGGCCGGCTGCTGCGCCACGCACGGCATCACCAACCAAGTAGCTACTGCAAGACAAGCAAAAGAAAACCGCATATATAACTGAGTGGGCAAAAGAGACCTGAAAAGCACCGGCGCGAGCAGGCCGGCGGGCAAAGGTACGTAGTTGCGCTACCCAACGATACAAGCTCGGCACAGCAACTATTTTACCTGATAGTAAAACTATCATTACAAAAAGCTTGTATATATTGCGTCGTCATTTCACACCCAGCTATGTTGCACTCTACTTTGAACCCGACTCCTGAACTTTCCTCCGCCGGTCTCGATCGGCCGCAGCCCACGCCCATTACCGTAGCGGCTGGCGACGGCATCGGCCCGGAAATCATGACGCAGGTGCTGCGCATCCTGAAAGCGGCGGGGGCATCGTTGGCGCCGCAGTTTATCGAGGTAGGCGAGCAGTTGTACCGTTCGGGCCACAGCTCGGGCATTGCGCCCGACGCCTGGGACTCTTTGCACCATACCCGCGTGCTGCTGAAGGGCCCGATTACCACGCCCCAGGGCGGCGGTTACAAGTCGCTGAACGTAACGCTGCGCAAAACCCTGGGCCTCTACGCCAACGTGCGCCCGTGCCGCTCGCTTGCGCCGGCCGTTAGCTCGTTGCACCCCAAGCTGGATGTGGTGATTATCCGCGAAAACGAGGAAGACTTGTACGCCGGCATTGAGCACCAGCAAACGCCCGACGTGGTGCAGTGCCTAAAGCTGGTTACCCGCTCGGGCTGCGAGCGGATTGTGCGCTACGCCTTCGAATACGCCCGCAACCACGGCCGCCGCAAGGTAACGTGCATGACGAAGGATAACATCATGAAGCTGACCGACGGGCTGTTTCACCGCGTGTTCGACGAAATCGGCCGCGAGTACCCCGATATTCAGCAGGAGCACCAGATCATCGACATCGGCACGGCCCGCTTGGCTACGCAGCCCGAGCGCTACGACGTGGTGGTGACGCTGAACCTGTACGGCGATATTATTTCGGACGTGGTAGCCGAGCTTACGGGCTCGGTGGGCTTGGCTGGCTCGGCCAACATCGGCCGCGACTGCGCCATGTTCGAGGCCATCCACGGCTCGGCCCCCGACATTGCCGGCCAAAACATTGCCAACCCCTCGGGCCTGCTGCAAGCGGCCGTGCTGATGCTGCAGCACCTAGGGCAAACCCAGGCCGCAGCCCGCGTACAAAACGCCTGGTTGTGCGCCCTCGAAGACGGCCTGCACACCGCCGATATTTACCGCCCGGGCCACAGCGCCGAGCTGGTAAGCACCAAAGGTTTTGCCGATGCCGTGGTAGCACGCCTAGGTCAGGAGCCCAGCAATTTCCAGGGGCAGTCTATCAGCACCGGCCTAAACCCCACGCCCGCTGCTGCCACCACCACGCCGTCGGCTACGGCCCCCGCAAAAGCCGAGCCCGTGCAGCAGTTGGTGGGCGTCGATATCTTTTTGCGCTGGCAGCACGGCACGCCCACCAACTTGGGCGAGCAGCTAACGGCCATGGGCGGCGAGCGGCTGAAGCTGAAGCTGGTAACCAACCGCGGCGTGAAAGTGTACCCCGATGGCCAGCCCGAAACCTACTGCACCGACCACTGGCGCTGCCGCTTTGTGGCCCCGGGCTCGGCTCCCGAAATCGGCTACGGCCTTGTGCCTTTCATCGATGTGCTGGCGCTGCAACACCGCCTCACCGATGCCGGCCTCGAAATCGTGAAAACCGAAAACCTGTACCTGTTCGACGGAGTACGCGGCTTTTCGTTGGGCCAAGGCGAATAGCGCCGGCATTAACAAAATTTTAAGATCAGCTTAATCTCAGCTTAAGCTTGTGTGCCGCCCTTTGCAGGCGAAAATGAAGAGGAGCGGCTAGTAGCCCGGCAGCGGGGGCCAGCCCCCGCTGCTGTTCTTCGCGCACGCCGCCAAAGTATCCCGGTTGCTTAGCGCGCCGGCTGAGGTGTCAGCCCCCTTCATTGCCACATCCCGCTTATGTTTACTACCCTCCGACCCGAGCTTAACGAAAAGCTCTTTTTGCGCGACCCGCAGGAAACCGACCTAGGCCGCAAAATCATTCAGGTAAGCGTGCAGCTAATTGATGAGCTGGGCTTCGAGCAGTTTACCTTCAAGAAACTCGCCCAACAAATCGGCTCCACCGAGGCCTCGCTTTACCGCTACTTCGAAAACAAGCACCGCCTGCTGGTGTACCTGGTTTCGTGGCACTGGGCGTGGCTGCGCTTCCAAATTCGGTTTCATACCCACAACATTGCCGATGCCGAAGGGCGCCTGCGCCTGATTCTGAGCATCATTACGCGGGCCCACCGCGACCACGCCGCCACCACCGACCTCGACGAAGCCGCCCTGTACCGCATTGTGGTAACGGAAGCCTCCAAAACTTACCTGACCAAGGAGGTTGACGAGGTAAACCGCGACGGTTTTTACCGCGAGTACAAGCGCCTGGCGGCCGATATCGTGTCGGTAGTGCAAGAGATTAACCCGGCCTACCCCTACCCAAACTCCCTCGTGAGCACGCTGATTGAAACGGCCCGCAAGCAGCTGTTTTTTGCCCAGCACCTTCCTTCCCTCAGCGACGCCACCGACGCCAACAAGGTCGAATCGCAAATCCTGTATTTCCTCGAAAGCCTCGCTTTTTCGGCACTTCGGCAACAATAAGCCGGTCTGTTCGCTTTAGTAGGGCCCGTAGGTGCCCTAACTGTTGAACTGCGTTGCCGCGCAGTGCTTCGCACCTCGCCACTTTAACCACCAGCCGGCCCGCGCCGGCAACTGCTTACTACCACATGGCCGATTCGCAGCCCTACGCCTCGCTTACGCCGGGCCAACGCTTGTGGCGCCTGTTGGGCGCCGAGCGCCGCGACATCACGTACCTGTATGTATACGCCGCCTTGGCGGGCGTTATCAACCTCTCGCTGCCGCTGGGGGTGCAAAGCGTCGTCAACTTCGTGTCGAGCGGCGCCGTGAGCACCTCGCTCGTTGTGCTCATTCTGTTTATCGTGCTGGGCACGCTCGTGGTGGGCGGCTTGCAGGTAATGCAAACCTACCTCGTGGAGTTTGTGCAGCAGCGGCTGTTTGCCCGCGTGGCCTTCGATTTTGCCGTGCGCCTGCCGCGCGTGCGCACCGAGGCCCTAGGTGGCCAGTACCTGCCCGAGCTCATGAACCGCCTGCTCGACGCGCCCACCCTGCAAAAAGGCCTGGCCACGCTGCTGCTCGAGTTTACGGCGGCCGGTCTGCAAATCCTGTTCGGGCTGGTGCTGCTGTCGTTCTACCACCCCATCTTCATTGCGTTTGGCTTGCTGTTGGTGGGCTTGCTGGCGCTGCTGCTGCGCGCCACCGGGCCCAAAGGCCTCAGCACCAGCCTCACCGAGTCGAAGTACAAGTACCGGGTAGTGGCTTGGCTCGAAGACGTGGCCCGCACGGTGCACACCTTCCGGCTGGCGCCGCGCCGCCCCATCGTAATCAGCCGCACCGACGATTTGGTGGGCGGCTACCTCACGGCCCGCCGCGGCCACTTCAAAGTGCTGCTCACGCAGTATTTCGGCTTTGTCGCGTTCAAGGGCCTGATTACGGCTGCCCTGCTGATGATTGGCTCGTGGCTGCTCATCAACAAGCAAATCAACATCGGGCAGTTTGTGGCGGCCGAAATCGTAATCATTCTTACCATCAACGCCGTCGAGAAGGTGCTCATCAAGCTCGACGTGCTCTACGATGCGCTTACCTCGCTCGATAAAATTGGCCACGTGCTCGATCTGCCGCTGGTGCCCGACCAAACCGGTGCCGGCCTGGAGCTAAACAACACGGGCAAGGGCTTGGGCGTGGAGCTGCGCGACGTGCATTACCAGTACCCCGATAGCCGCAGCCCCGTGCTCGAGGGCATCTCGTTGAACCTGACGCCCGGCGAACACCTAGGGCTGGCCGGTTTCGATGGCTCGGGCAAAACCACGTTGCTGCGCGTGCTGGCCGGCTTGTTGCACGACTACACCGGTGTAGTAGCCTACGACAGCATTGCCCTGCGCGATTTGTCGCCGGCGGCGCTGGGCGCGGCCGTGGGCGAGAACATCTCGCACCAGCACTTGTTTTCGGGCACGGTGCTCGAAAACATCACGCTCGATCAGCCCAACATCAGCCCCGCCGACGTAACGTGGGCCTTGGAGCTGGTGGGCCTGCGCGACTACTTTTTCGCCCGCCCCGACGGCCTAGCCACGGCCCTAGGTGCCGGAGTACCCGTGGCTGACTACGTGCGCCAAAAGCTGCTGCTGGCCCGCGCCTTGGTGCGCCGCCCGCGCTTGCTGTTGCTCGATCAGTTTTTGCCCAACGTGGAGCCCGCCGAGCGCCTGCGCGTGATGCAACGCCTCGTGGACAAGGAACACCCCTGGACGCTTGTAGTGGCGTCAAACGACCCGCGCCTGCTGTCGTTGTGCCCGCGCACCGCGCTGATGCGCGACGGCCGCTTGGTGGTAGACGGCCCATATGCCCAAGCCGCCCAAGAACCCGAATTGCGCGCCCTGCTGGCCCAGTAAATTTCATCTTCATGGAGCACTTGCCCGAACCAACTCCGCCGCTCCTGCCGTTGCCGGCAATGCGTGCCCTGGTGGGCTGCTCCCCTTCATACTGCTATTAACCCATGCCCTTCGCTGAGCATCCAAGTCCCGAAACCCACCCCTCGGCCGGCGTTTTCCGCTCCTTCGAGATGGTGCAAACGCCTTCGGCCGGCCGCACCCTGGCCCGCTGGTGCGCCGGGCTAAGCCTGGGTATCCTGCTGGCTGGTTTTCTGCCCTGGACGCAGAACATCCGCTCGGGCGGTACGCTTACCACCCTGCGCCCCCAAGACCGCCCCCAAACCGTGCCCAGCACCATTGCCGGCCGCATCGAGCGGTGGCGCGTGCGCGAGGGCCAGTTGGTGAAACGCGGCGACACCCTCGTGGAAATTGCCGAAATCAAAGACAAGTACTTCGACCCGCAGCTGCTGGCCCGTACCCGCGAGCAGTTGGCGGCCAAGGAAGGCTCCTTGCGCGAAAACGTCGCCAAAGGCCAAGCCCTCGAAGCCCAGCAAACCGCCCTGCGCGCAGGTTTGCAGGTGAGTTTGAGCAAGGCCCGCAACAAGGTGGAGCAAACCCGCCTAAAGCTGAACAGCGACCAAGCCGAGCTGCAAGCCGCTAACAACGACTTCGCCATTGCGCAGCAGCAGCTGCAGCGCCAAGAGGCCTTGTACCGCCAGGGCCTGAAGTCGCTGACCGAGCTGGAGCAGCGCCGCCTGAAGTTTCAGGAATCGACGGCCAAGCGCCAGTCGGTCGAAAACAAAGTGGCCGCTACCCGCCAGGAGCTGCTGAACGCCGAGCTGGAGCTGAACTCCTTGCAGGCCGAGTACCAGGACAAACTGGCCAAATCCGAATCGGACCGCCGCAGCACGCTGGCGTATCAGTACGATACCGAGGGCCAGATTTCGAAGATGCGCAACGAGTACGCCAACATCAGCATCCGCTCGGGCTTTTACCGCATTACGGCTCCGCAGGATGGCTACGTGGTGCGCGCCCTGAAGGCGGGCTTGGGCGAGATGGTAAAGGAAGGCGAATCAATTGTGACGGTGATGCCCGACAAGCCGCAGCTGGCCGCCGAGTTGTTTGTGCAGCCCATGGATATTCCGCTGTTATCGGTGGGCCGCAAAGTGCGCCTGCAGTTCGATGGCTGGCCCGCCCTGGTGTTTTCGGGCTGGCCGGGCACCAGCTTCGGTACCTTTGGCGGCGTAGTGGCCGTAATCGACAACCTCGACTCGCAAGGCCGCTACCGCATTCTCGTAACCCCCGACCCCGAAGACGAAGCCTGGCCTAAGCCGCTGCGCGTGGGCTCGGGCGTGTACGGCTGGGCCCTGCTCGACGACGTGCCCATTTGGTACGAGCTGTGGCGTCAGCTCAACGGCTTCCCGCCCAACTTTGTGGGCTACGGCGGCGGCGACACCAAAGGCGACAAAGCCAAAGGCACCAAAGACAAATCGGCTAGCAGCACCTCCGAAGAAACCGAGATATGATACCCAAGCGCCGATTTTGGCTGACCACGCTGCTTGGCGCTGCGCTGCTCGGAACCACCGCCACGGCCCTGCCCACCCCGGCAGCGGCGCAGGTACCTAGGGCCGCTCCGCAGCCCGCCGATACCAGCACCGTGTTTACCCTAGGTGATTTGCTCACGATGGTGGGCGAGCAGCACCCCGTAGCGCGCCAGGCCGGCCTGCTGCCCGAGCGTGCCCGCCAGGAGGTACGCCAGGCCCGCGGCATGTTCGACCCAGCCGCCAGCAGCAAATTTTACCGCAAAGAGTTCGGCGGCAAAGACTACTGGAACCTCTGGGACAACACGCTGCGCGTGCCCACTTGGTTTGGCCCCGATGTACGCCTTGGGTACGAGCGCAACGTGGGCCCGCGCATCAGCCAGCAAGACGCCACCCCCAACGCCGGCCTCAGCTACGTGGGCTTGTCGTTGCCGCTCGGCCAAGGCCTGCTGATTGACGAGCGCCGTGCCGCCGTGCGCCAGGCCCAGGCGTTGGTAAACCTGGCCGAGGCCGAGCGCATTGGCGCCCTCAACAAGCTGCTGCTCTCCGCCGTGAAGGAGTACTGGGACTGGACCTTGGCCTACGAGCGCCGCCGCCTGCTGCAAACCAACCTGCAGTTGGCCGAGGTGCGCTACAACGCCGTGCGCGAGCGGGTGCGCCTAGGTGATTTGGCCGCCATCGACTCGGTGGAGGCCCTTACCGAGCTGCAAAACCGCCGCGCCCAGCTGGTGCAAGGCGAGGTAGAGTGGCAAAACGCCACGTTGGTGCTCAGCAATTTTCTGTGGGATGCCCAGCAGCGCCCCCGCGAGCTGCCCATTACCGTGCGCCCGCAGCCGCTGCCGCCCGCCCAGGCGTGGTCGGCACCGCCCAATGTACCGCTCGAAACCCTGGTGGAACAAGCTCGCCAGCAACACCCCGAGCTGCTGAAAGCCCGCGCCAAGCTGGGCCAGCTGGAGGTGGAGCGCCGCCTGGCCCAAAACAAGCTGCTGCCCAAGCTTTCGGTTGATTACAACCTGCTGATGACCGGCCGGCCTTACAACCCCGAAATGGGCTACGGCCCGGCACCCGTATTCAACAACAACTACAAGCTGGGCGTAAGCTTTGCCTACCCGCTGCTGCTGCGCCAGGAGCGCAGCAAGCTGCAAATCACCCAGCTGAAAATCCGCGAAACAAACCTGGGCCTCGAGCAAACCACCCGCGAAATCGACACCGGCGTGCGCACCGTGGCCAACGACCAGCGCGCCCTAAGCCAGCAGTTGCAGGTGCAGGAGCAAGTGGTAGCCAACGCCGAGCGCCTGCGCAACGGCGAACAAATTCGCTTCGAAAACGGCGAGAGTTCGGTGTTCCTGCTCAACTCGCGCGAGGCGTCCCTCCTCTCAGCACGCATCAAGCTAGCCGAGTTGCAAGCCAAATACGCCCAAACCCTGGCGGGCCTGCGCTTCGCGTCGGGCTCCGCACCGATTGCGGAGTAATTAGCACCTAGGCATAAATGAAAAGCCCGGCAGTTTATGGCTGCCGGGCTTTTCTGTTGCTAGTTGATCACCCGCTGGCCTGACGCGAAAAGCCGTAAACTTCTGATGGAGATATGAGAAGGTGCAAGAGGGCGTTTTCGGATAGTGCTAAATAACTAAACCATGGGACAAAGCCACTGCTTTAGCTTACCCAGATATTGCCAAATTGCCATGACTCAGCAAAAGCCATTCGATGCATTGTACCTGATTAAACCAAGCTGCTTACTTTTCTTCATGGTGTTTTCTGCTTGCTCGAACAAGCACCTTAATAGTTCCATCTGTAACAATCAAGAATTTATAACCAAGCACTTCAGTCACAGCACATTCGCTCAAAGGAAGAAAGGGACTTTATTGTTTTTTACTACTTATCGCAGCAACTGTTCTAACGAATTTATTTTAGAACTGAAGAATCAGCAGTATTCGCTTTTGCGAGACTCGCTGGAATACGTGCCGGATGCTGTGACACCAGCAAACGTGTGTAATTATGTAGCGTCTTTGCAGCGTGAGCTAGACTCCTTGCAAATCAGGGAATACATTGGCGAACCAGATGGTCTTGGAACAAGGATGGTGTTATACATGGAAGACGGCAGTATGATCTTCCAAACCGAGGAAGTGACGCGCATCACCTACTACAGGACTTTGAAGAACATCAGCCAAGCACGATATCTCTGCAACAATTGGTACTTAGGAAGATATTAGTCTTGGTCAAAACGGTCTTGAAGCAGCGTTTTGGTAAATACAGGTTATCATAACGCAACTTATCTACTCCACCAAATCCTCAATCCGGCTGATACTGCTCCGGCAACGCACGTTCGGGCGTTTGGTCATTCAGGCAATAGAGCTTACCTGCCATCGACCATCGGCGTGCACAAACTGAATGCTGTTGATGCCCACAATATCGGGCTCTACGGAGCCGGGCGTAAACCGTGCCTCATAAGTGCTAAAGCGGTGGGCCACTTTGCCGAACACCTCGGTGGTGTGTTTAACTTCGGTTTCCTCGAAGCTCGTGAATTTGCCAGCGGCTAGGTTCGCCTCAATGCTACTGATAAAGGCATCGAGCGTGAGTAGCTGTGGCTCGGCGCCGTTGGCATTTATTAGGATGGCCTGGGGCAGAAAGATGCGGCGCATCAGGCGGAAGTTGGGCCGCTTGCCGGGGCCAAAACTAATGCAGTCGTACAAATCGTGCACCACGGCGTTGAGTTCGGTGAGCAGCAGCATAACCGGGCATAGTTTAGCGGTGAAGCACAGGACACAAGCAGGCCGAGCGGGGCCCAGTTCAGTACTGCGCTCCGTGTACGCACAACTGCCCGCCTAGGTGCTTTGTGCTTGCTTGCAGCGTTATATCTTGTGGGCTGCATGAAGCTCGCCTCCTCCTCTCCCGCCCCCATGACTTGGGAACGGCTGCTCTCGCGCCGCCGCTACCCCGAGCAGCCGCAATTGCACGTGGTGTCCGACGCTGCGCCTGTGCGCGGCGCCTTCGTGGCCGATTACGACCGCGTGGTGTTCAGCTCAGCCTTCCGCCGGCTGCAGCGCAAAACCCAGGTGATGCCCATGCCCGAAACTGACTTCGTGCACACGCGCCTCACGCACTCGCTCGAAACCGCCTGCGTGGGCCGTTCCCTAGGTCGGATGAGCGGCCGCCTGCTGATGGAGCAAGACGAGGAACTGGCCCAGCAACTCCCCTACTTCGACGCCGACTGCGGCGACATTGTGGCCGCCGCCTGCCTGGCCCACGACATCGGCAATCCGCCCTTTGGTCACTCCGGCGAAGATGCCATTTCCAGCTACTTCCGCTCGCCCGCGGCCGAGCCGTTTGTGCGCGTGCTCAGCCCCGCCCAACGCGCCGACTTGCAAAACTTTGAGGGCAACGCGGCCGGGTTCCGAGTGCTTACCCATACCTACGCGGCGCATAGCTCGGGTTCGGCTGGGTTGGGCCTTACCTACGCCGTGCTGGGCGCTTTCACCAAGTACCCGCGCCCCTCCGTGGTCGAGGACCACGATAAAACCGGCGGCGTAAGCGAGAAAAAGTACGGCCACTTTCAAACCGAGGCCGAGCGTTTTCGGCACGTAGCCCACGACCTAGGGCTGCTGCCCAAATCCGACGAAGCCGGCTTTTACCACCGCCACCCGTTGGCCTTTTTGGTAGAGGCCGCCGACGACCTCTGCTACCGCATCATCGATTTTGAAGACGGTTTAAAGCTCGGCCTCATTCCGCACCACGAAGGCCTGGAGCTGCTCCGCGATATGCTGGCCGACGACCCCTCGCGCCCCCGCAGCGTAGAGTGGCGCGATTGGCGCGAAGAGCTGGGCTACGTGCGCGCCCGCCTCATCGGCAAGCTGGTAGCCGAAGCGGCCCAGCTGTTTGCCCAACACGCCCCGGCCATGCTGCGCGGCGAGTACGATGCGAGCCTGATCAAGGAGCTAAGCTGCTGGCACGAGCTGCAGCAAGTAGCCCTGCTCTCGGTGGAGCGCCTGTACCGCAGCCGCCCCGTGCTGCAAATCGAGGCCGCCGGTTTCGAGGTACTCGGCGGCCTGCTCGATGCCTTTCTGCACAGCATCTTCGACCCGGCCGCCAGCCCTAGGTCGCGCAAGCTCCTCGACCTGATACCACCGCAGTTTCGGGCGGTAGGTCCGCAGTTGGGCTTATCGGCCTACGAGCAAATCATCCTGCTCACCGACTACGTGGGCTCCCT
This sequence comes from Hymenobacter oligotrophus, assembly GCF_003574965.1. Lineage (NCBI taxonomy): Bacteria > Pseudomonadati > Bacteroidota > Cytophagia > Cytophagales > Hymenobacteraceae > Hymenobacter > Hymenobacter oligotrophus. Next base: position 1,511,187 of record NZ_CP032317.1, read on the forward strand.
CACCGACCAGAACGCGCTTGGCCTCTACCGCACCATCAAAGGCATCGATTTGCCGAAAGGGTTTTAGGCATATGCGCCGTTCCGGCAGTTGTCATTGCGAGCCAAGCGAAGTAATCGGTCCTGGGCAGGGCACAACCGTTCACTCAGCAGCAACCGAAAACTGGCTATGCGCAATAACTACCGCTTTGCTGTACAGGCAGAGGCCTTTTCCAAGTAAGTACAAATGGTAGCAGGCCAATGCCTATGAGTAGCCCGCCCACGATACCATGTCTGGCTTGCATTGAGAAATCCTGAAATGGCCAGCTTAACAGGCTAATTGCTTGCAAAACCGCTTCTTGCTTTTCGTAATGCGTCTGCGAAATGATGATGCAAAACACAAATAAAAGCAGTGGAATCATCCGGCTTTCTTGCCGATTCCATATCACCAAACCCGAGAGCAGACAGCTCATTAAAACTGTAATCCCCAAGCATAGAGTGAGGCTGCTAACATTTCTGATAGGACAGCCGCAATATCCTCTTGTGGTCTTAGCTTGAGAACGGACTGGTAAAACCTCTCAACCCAGCCCTGTTGATACGCCTTTAGCAAAGGAACAAAGCGAATAAACCCGAGTATTCGTGCACCCAGCACCAGAAAAGGAATGCTCATGCAGTGCATGGCAAGTAGCCTCCAGTTTATACCTCTGAATCAGATAGGCATGTATTACAACAGTATTGCGGCGAAAGTAAAAAGCTGCTCCCTACGCATCGGCTAACCGCCTTTACCGATGCTGCCCACCGACCACAACGCGCTGAGCCGCACCTTTAAATATATCGGCTTGCCGAAGGGGTTTCAGCATGACAGTAAAGTAGATTTTGTTTGTACCATTATGCATAGAACGGTAGACAAATGAGCCCGAAAATGTACGACGGCGTATTCCAGCGGCACTACCTCGCTGAGCACTGGCACAAAGGAATAGTATCTGCTTTAGCTATCTGGTTGCCGGCTTTCTTAGCAGTTCGTGGTTTGCTGATCGATTCAACTGAGGTAGCAATTGGGTTTGCCAGCGTTGTAAGCACCGTATTTCTGCTAACCGTGATTACACATTACGAAGGATTTTCGGTTGACCTTGCGAAGGGTAACTACAGGAGGTACACCTGGGTTGCCGGGTTACGCTTCGGAAAATGGCACCCCTTGCCCAAAGTAGTGCTGGTTAAGGTTCGTGCAATGAGGAAAAAACACGCTCTTCCTTTGGATACAGTTCCCGTGCCCATTGGAGTTGTCGCAACCGAGCACGTTTGGCAGGTATTGCTGAGCGTTGAGCAATCGATGGTAGGCATTGTTGCCGCCAATACGCGAAAGGCAAAGGCTATCGGCATTGCCCACCAATTGGGCGCCCTACTATGCACCGATGTCGTTTGCGAAGAAGGGTAGGTACTTGGCACGCCAACCAAAACCGTCTTCGCGTTTGTCCTAAACTCAATCGGCGTTACCCGAATCAGCGCTTTACCTTTGCCTGTACTTCGGCGGGACAAACTGCGCCCGCCCGTTGTTACCACTCTATGCAGCAAGCAACCGACCTCAACCTCGCTACCAGCGACCAGCTTTTCACCCGCGCTAAAGATCTGATTCCCGGCGGCGTTAACTCGCCCGTACGTGCTTTCCGTGCTGTGGGCGGCCACCCCGTGTTCATGAAATCGGCGCAGGGTGCGTGGCTGACCGACGTAGACGGCAACCGTTACCTCGATTTTATCAACTCGTGGGGCCCGATGATTTTGGGCCACGCTCCGCAGATCGTGCTGGAAGCTGTGCAGCGTGCTTTGCCCGATTCATTGTCGTTTGGTGCACCTACGCGCCGCGAGGTTGAAATGGCCGAGCTGATTTGCGACATGGTGCCCAGCGTAGAGAAAGTGCGTTTGGTAAATTCCGGCACCGAGGCCACTATGTCGGCCATTCGGGTAGCCCGCGGCTACACCGGCCGCGACAAAATCCTGAAGTTTGAAGGCTGCTACCACGGCCACGGCGACTCGTTCTTGATTTCGGCTGGCTCGGGTGCCCTCACCCTAGGTACGCCCGATTCGCCCGGCGTAACCGAGAGCGTTGCCAAAGACACCCTTACGGTGCCCTACAACGACCTAGGCGCCGTGGAGCAGGCCATTACTGCCAACCCGAACCAAATTGCGGCCATCATTCTGGAGCCCGTGGTGGGCAACATCGGGTTGGTGCCGCCCGCCGACGGCTACCTGCAAGGCTTGCGCGAGCTGTGCACCAAGCACGGCATCGTGTTCATTTTCGATGAAGTGATGACGGGCTTCCGCTTAGCCCGCGGCGGTGCCCAGGAGCTGTTCGGCATTCAGCCCGACATGACGACCCTAGGTAAAATCATCGGCGGTGGCATGCCGGTGGGTGCCTACGGCGGCCGCGCCGAAATCATGGATCAGGTAGCCCCTGCCGGCAAGGTGTACCAAGCGGGCACGCTCTCGGGCAATCCCATTGCCACGGCCGCAGGCATGGCGCAGCTGCGCTACCTCAACGAGCACCCCGAGGTGTACGAGCAGCTCGAACGCACCAGCGCCCGCCTCGCCGAGGGCACCTACGAAATTGCCGCCGAGCTGGGCCTCAACTACACCGTAAACCGCGTGGGCTCGATGTGGAGCGTATTCTTCACGCAGCAGCCCGTAACCGACCTGGCTTCGGCCAAAACCTCCGACCTGGAGGCGTTCGGCCGCTACTTCCGGGCCATGCTCAACCGCGGCGTGTACCTAGCCCCGTCGCAGTTCGAGGCCCTGTTTGTGAGCACCGCCGTAACCGACGACCTCGTCGACTTCTACCTGAGCGCCTGCCGCGAGTCTATGCGCGAGGCGCACGGCTTGTAAGTTCCTCTATAGCCTGTCATCCTGAGTGAAGCGAAGGACCTTACCACGCGAGATAGTAATTACTACCTAGGCGTGATAAGGTCCTTCGCTTTGCTCAGGATGACAGGCGAGAGCAAGATGACAGATAAAGGATAACAGCCACATCAGCACCAAATTCCGCCCGCTCCGGCAAGGAATCAAATAAAGCGCTCCATCAATAGGCTCAGCAGTTTACCTTTGCCCGGAAAACTGTTTGCCTGTTGCCCATGCCTTACCGTTACCGTTTTGGGTTTTGGAGCTTGCTGCTAGTGCTGCTGATTGTGCCGATGGGGTTGCGTGCCCAATCCGAGAACACCGCTGCGCAAAACAAGCAACTCTTCGACCGCGCCGTAGACGAAATCAACTTCCGCACGATGGAAACCGTCTACGACAAGTCCTTTACGCGCCGCAAGTACCCCGTAACCCTGCGCACGGCCAAAGCCCGCAAGGAGTTCGACGACTACGCCGGCCGCGACGACCTGAAAACGCTGTTCCGCAACTACAACAGCGTGGCCGAGCGGTACAAACAACGTTTCGGCAAAGGCCGCACCGATTTAGCCGAGTTTGAAAAGCAGCTGAACAGCGTGCTGGTCGACCGCAACTTCGAATTCTTCATCCGGGTGCTCCCGCGCGACGAGCGCGTGGCGCTTATTCACTCGCTGCAGCGCTACATCAAGCAAGCCAGCGCCCAGTTCAACGCCTCCCAGGACCCCGCCCCCGAGGAGCTGATGGCCGATGCGGCCAACGTCCCCCCCGCCGATGTGGATGCCCAGGCCGAAGAGCCTACTGCCAAGCCGCTCGAAGATCCGCAGCCCAGCCCCGAAGAACTCACGGAGCCCACCCCGAGCACCCGGCCCACCGGCCGCACCTTCGGCGAAACCGCCCCGCGCCCCGCGCACGATTGGCTCGACTACACCACGCTGCTTTGCTCGGTGTTTTCGCTGGCCCTGATGCTGTACCTCACCATGTCGGTTATTCCGGGCATGCGGGCTCAGATAGAGGCCCTCGGCGCCCAGCCCGACTACGAGGAGGAAACTGCCGACGAACCTGCCGAGGGTGCCCCCAAACGCCGCACCGCCATGGTGCTGCCCACCGACCGATACGAAGACGACGAAAATTAATTAATAATGAACAATTAATAATGAATAATTAAGGCCTAAGAAGGGCATTCGTGCTACTTCTACTCTGCGTCAATTATTCATTACTAATTGCTCATTATTAATTATTAATAGACCATACATGATTCTTACCGACGAGCAAATTCTGGCCGAGATGGAGCGCGGCACCATCGTAATTGAACCGTACGACCGCGCTTGCCTGGGCACCAACTCCTACGATGTGCACTTGGGCCGCTACTTGGCCACATACCGCGACCACGTGCTCGACGCGCGCAAGCACAACCAGATTGACGTGTTTGAGATTCCGGAAGAAGGCTTCGTGCTCACCCCCGAAACCTTGTACCTGGGCGTAACCGAGGAGTACACCGAAACCCACGCGCACGTGCCTTTCTTGGAAGGCAAAAGCTCTGTGGGCCGCCTCGGTATCGACATTCACGCCACGGCAGGCAAAGGCGACGTAGGCTTCTCGAACACTTGGACGTTGGAAATCAGCGTAACGCAGCCCGTACGCATTTACCGCGGCATGCCCATTGGCCAGCTCATCTACTTTGCGGTGGAGGGCGCCATCCAAAATTACTACAACCGCAAGCCCAACGCCAAGTACAACCAGCGCACCGACAAGCCCGTGGAGTCGATGATGTGGATGAACAAATTTTAGGCAATCGCCTGAGGATGAACCGGCTGGCTTTTTGCACGTATGTAGCAAAGCCAGCCGGTTGCGTTTTCGCTAGTTTGCAGCCGAAGGCCGAACTGCCTGGCACACTTTTTCGTTAGGGAAAAGCGTAGGCTGCTTCGGCGCCCCAAACATTGTTTCAGCGGCTTCGGCCCTCAATAATATTTGCCATGACTACCATTAAGATGATTGCAACGGTTGTGCTGGCATCGGGTATGGCACTCGGTGCGCAGGCGCAGCAACCTTCTGCCAAAAAGAACCCCGTTGTGCAACAGCGCGCCGAGCGGTTATCGAACCAGATGGCCCGCGAGTTGCGCCTTAACAACTACCAAACCACCCGGCTGCGCGCCATCAACGACGATAAAGTAGCCAAAATGGCTGCCATCGAAACGCGTTACGCCGGCAACAGCAAGCTGATTGACGAGCAGTGCCAAGGCGTGTGCCGCGAGCGTGACCAAGAGTTGCGCGCCGTACTCACTACCGAGCAGTACAGCGACTACTACGGCCGCCGCCCTGTGTACTACAAGTACGACAAGGACTACGCCGCCCAGGCCACCGATATTATGCTGGTAAAAGCCGTGCAAAACCCGCTGCCGGCCAGCGCTAAAGGCGCCACCATTTCGCAAACCAAGGACGACAGCAAGCCCGCTCCGCGCAGCCGCTAGCCGGTCAGTTTCATCATAGAAAAAGCCCTCTTGGCAGCTGCCAAGCGGGCTTTTTTGGTGTAGCACCTAGGCTTAAACCTCTTACTTCTGGTTGCGCTCCTCCTGCTCCACGTGCTGGGCCAGCTCCCGACCTAGGGCCCGCAGCTTGGCACCCATGTACTCGTCGTTGGTGGCAGCCACAATGCTTTCGGCCAGCGAGCCGATCATGTCCACGTAAAAACGCTTCATCTCGTTCACGGGCATCTCCTTGGTCCAGAGGTCAATCTTCATGGTACCCTGCTGCTCCCGGTCCCAGATGCTGACGTTCATGGCCTTGGCAAAGTGAATATCGGCGCCGGCATCGGTGGCGCTCCAGCTGATGGCCTCCGGAATCTTCTGGTCGTCGAGGGCAATGCTGAAGCGGATTTCAGATTTTTTCATGGCAAAAAGACGGTTGAAAGTCGTCCGGTAAGTGGCGAGTAAAAAACGGCTGTCATCCTGAGCCCAAGCGAAGGACCTTTTCACGCCCGAACAACACGGGGCTGGGTAGTTACTATCCGACGTGAGAAGGTCCTTCGCTTGGGCTCAGGATGACAGATGTATTGCTGGCGTACGATTACACGTAATTGTTGAGCATCACCGGCATCACGAGCATCAAAATGTTCTCGTTGTCGTCGGCTAGGGTCGGCATCAGCAAGCCGGCGCGGTTGGGCGTGCTTAGCTCGAGGGTGATTTCCTCTGAGTCGATGTTCGAAAGCATTTCAATGAGGAAACGCGCGTTGAAGCCGATTTCCATGTCCTCGCCGTCGTACTGGCAGGGCAGTTTTTCGTTGGCTTCGTTCGAGAAATCGAGGTCTTCAGCCGAAATCGTCATTTCCGAACCGGCCAGGCGCAAGCGCACCTGGTGCGTGGTTTTGTTCGAGTAAATGGCGATGCGCTTCACCGAATTCAGGAACTGGCCGCGGTCGATGATGAGCTTGTTCGGGTTCGAAACCGGAATAACGTTCTCGTAATCGGGGTACCGCTCGTCAATCAGGCGGCACACAAGGCGCATCTGGTTGAACGAGAAGAACGCGTTCGACTGGTTGAACTCCATGCGCACGGTGGTAGCCTCGGAGGGCAGCGCACCCTTCAGCAGGTTAAACGCCTTGCGCGGGATGATGATGTTGGCCGTTTGGCCGGGGTTCACGTCTTGGCGGCGGTAGCGCAGCAGGCGGTGCCCGTCGGTAGCCACAAACGTGGCCTGCCCGTCGGCCAGTTGCACCAAAATGCCGGTCATGGCGGGGCGCAGCTCGTCGGTGCTAACGGCGAAGATGGTTTTGTTGATGGCCCGCTGCAGCGCCTGCGACGGAATTTCGACCGGAGCCGAGCCTTTTACCACGGGCACGCGGGGAAAGTCGGTAGCGTTTTCGCCGGCTAGCTTGTAGCGGCCGTTGGCCGAAGAAATTTCGATGCCATACGTCTCCTCGTCGATGGTGAAGGTTACCGGCTGGTCGGGCAGGTTCTTCAGGGTGTCGAGCAGAATGCGGGCCGGGGCGGCGATGCGGCCGCTTTCGCGGGCCTCCACCGGCAGCTCGGTAATCATGCTCGTCTCCAGATCGGAGGCGGTAATTGTCAGCTTCCCGTTCTCAATTTCAAACAGAAAGTTCTCTAGGATGGGCACCACGGGGTTGTTCGTGACGACACCATTAATGCTCTGGAGCTGCTTAAGCAACGCCGAAGACGAGACGATGAACTTCATACAGGGGTTTGGGAAGGGTTCTGACGGTAGAGAGCAAAGATAGGAAGCCTGCGGAGAGTTTTCAGAAAGTAAAAACACTGCCCGCACCCGTTTTGCGCAGGCAACGGCAGGCCTGTGGTCGGCGACGCGGCTTAATGTAGGCCAAGGAAACAAAATAACCTCGACAATATCCCAACCTTTCCCGGTTTGCCGCGGTAAAAGGCCAAATAACATATGAATAGCGCTATACACCAGGCCTAGTCCACAGGATTTTTGCAGGCCGACGGTGAAAAAACAAGCTATTTTTGTGTTATTGAAAAGCCACACCGCGTATCCGCCTACGGTTGCTTGCCGCCACCTGTGCCAATTGTTCATCGCATGAGTCTTCCCCGTCTCCACCACTTGGTTTACCAAAGCTCCGCCACCCGCGAGCTAAGCGAGCTGGAATTGCAGGACCTGCTGCAGCAGTCGCGGGCCTGGAACGCGGCGCACAGCCTTACGGGCATGCTGCTTTACAGCCAAGGCAACATTTTGCAAGTGCTGGAAGGCCCGGCCGACGAGGTGCACTACATTTTTGAGCGCATCAGCCGCGACTGCCGCCACCACAACATTACCCGGCTGGCCGACGGACCGGCGGAGCAGCGCTACTTTTCTGACTGGACGATGGGTTTTCAGGCCATTCGCCCGGAAGAATACGCCAAGCTAACCGGCTACCGCAACCCCTTGGCCGATGCCTACCTGGCCCCCAGCCCCGACGACGAGGCCGATTCGTTGCACTTGCTGCTGAGCACGTTTGTGCGCCGCGAGGCCATCCTCATCTGACCTTTTTCCCTAGGTACCAATGCGCCGCGGGGCGCCCAGGGCACATGGCCCCGGGCGCCCCGCGGTTTGATGGGCCGTTGCACCTAAGAAGCGGCGGGCGCCGAGCCGTTGAGCTGAGCCTCCAGGGCAGCAATGCGCCCGGCTTGCTCGCGCACCAGGCGTTCCAGCTCTAGGTTGCGGAAGGCCACTTTGCTTTCGAGGTCGGCGTAGGCGCGTTGCAATTCGTCTTCGCGGGCGCGCAGCATCTGTTCCACCATTTTTTGCTTGTGGATGTCGGTGCAGGTGCCAAACCATTTGAGCACTTGCCCGTTGGCATCGCACATGGGCATGGCCCGGCCCAGGTACCAACGGTAGGTGCCGTCGTGGCGCCGAAAGCGGTACTCCACCTCGTACAGCTGCTGGGTACGCAGCGAGTTGGTCCAACGCTCCAGGCAGCGGCCGAGGTCGTCGGGGTGAATAACGGGTTCCCAGCCCCACTCTTTGGTTTGCTCCAAGGTTTGGCCCGTGTAGTCGAGCCAGCGCTGGTTGAAGTAGGTAACACCGCCGTCGGGCCGGGCTATCCAGAGAATTTCGGACACGGTTTCGGCCAGAAACAGAAACTCCTGTGCCCGCTGCTGCAACTGGGCTGTTTCTTGATGCGCCTCGGTGATGTCGCGGCTGGCGCCCTCGAAACGCACGGGCTCCCCGGTGGTGGGGTGGCGGCGCACGCGCCCGGTCGAGCGAATCCAGCGCACGGTGCCGTCGGGCCAAACCACACGGTACTCCCTAAAATAACGGCCCGGCCCGCTGGGGTCGAGGGTAGCTTCGATGTTGCGTTGCACGTTCGCCCGGTCGTCGGGATGAATGGCATTGAGCAGATCCGAAAGGGTCACGGGTTTGTCGGCGGGCAAGCCGTAGAGCAGCTTGCATCGTACCGACCACGCCAGCACGCGGCTGGGCAATTCCATCTCCCACACCCCTACACCTGCCGCTTCGAGCACCGACTCGAGGCGGGACAGTTCGGCAACCGGATCGGTATTCGTATGCATAATAAAGTAGCCTAGTACTGGCCCGGATTACGGATGGGTTAATTCAATTTCGAGCCCCGATTGAAAATACAAAGTTAGCAGACGACGTGCGCCATCGTGGCTGCGGCGCATGCGCGTAATTAGGGCTTGGGAGGTGCCGTGGGCCAGTTGCATCACCAAATAAGGCTGGCTAAGAAAACTACTGCGCTCCAACGACCACGTGCCAGCCAACTGGGTGCCACCGCTTTGCGTGGCTAAGTGCAGGGCTTCGGCGCTGAGGAGCACCTGCTCGGCTTCGGCCCAACCCGGCTCGGGGCGGCGGCCGTCGCGGCGGCTTACCACGCGCCACCCCACGCACAGGGGCTCGGGTGTGAGTGTCTGCAGGTTAAGATCGTAATATAAGTCTTGGCTAATAAATTCTAACACGGGCAGCAAAGAAGCGCGTAATTTGGCCGCGTCAAACCATTTTGAACTTCACCATACGACCAGAAGCCACCCGCGACCGTAAGTACCTATGAGCTGTCACACCCAAGACGTACTTACCATGAGCTCGAGCCCACGTGCGACTTCACCTGACGCGCTGCCGCCAGCCACCTCCGAGAATTCGCAAGAATTGGATGCCGTGCTGACCGAGGCGAGTTTAGGTAATACAAAAATAGGAGAAAGTATTACAGATGCGCAACCGTCAGGGCCAGGTTCTGCCAATAACCTTAGCACAACGGGCGGCCGCGTTGGCCGCCCGCCCCGCACCGGCGCAGTGCCCGTTACGTGGTCGGTGCGCGGGGTAGAGCGCGAAACCCGCGACGCTTTGGAGCAGGCTGCGCGGCAGTTGGGCAAAACCTTGGGCCAGTACCTCAACGACGAAGTACGGCAGTTTGCCCTAGGGCAGGCCGAGCTGGAGGCAGCGTCGTCGGCGGAGCAAGTACGCGTGTTGAAAGAGCAAGTACAGCACTTGCGCGAACTGGTGGAAAACCTGGCCGCGCTGCTGGGCACCCGGCCCGAGGCACCTGCCCAGCCGCCACGCACCTAGGGCATTGGTGCCAAGGCCCTAGGTGCGTAGGCCTACTCGCTGGCGAAGGAGGCGTACTTGCGCTTGCGCAGCCAGGCGCGCACCAACCCAAAGCCGGCCAGCAGCGCCAGCGGAGCGCCTAGGTTTAGTAGCTGCCATTTGCTCTTCTCGGAGTTCACCTTCACCTTGTCGAGCGGGCGCAGGGTGATTTCTTTGCCGCGCACCGAAATCAGGCCGGTTTCGTCGAGCAGGTAATCCACGGCGTTCTGCACCAGTTCGCGGTTGGCAAAGCGGGTGGTAGCCAGGCGGTCGAAGCCCAGGGGTACGGGGCGGCCGGTTTTGGGGTCCACGTCGTTGCGCACCAAGTCGCCGTCCGACACGAGCACGATTTTGCCGGGCTTGGCTTGCGGGCTTTGCGCCGGCACAAATTGCGAGGTTCCGGGCTTGGTGCGGTTGGCAAACAACGAGCGGAACTGCCCTTCGAGCAAGTAGCCCACGGGCTTGGGGCCGCTGGTGTAGAGCTTGGGGTCGGCGGGCAGGCGGGCGTCGTTCAGGTTGATGGGCACGGGCGCGGGCAGCACGCGGGTGTAGCGCGAGGTGTACATCAGCGGTGTTTTGCGGATGCCCTTGGCCTTCACTGTATCAATGGTGCTCACAAACTTCAGGTACACCGCATCGAGGTTGCGTACGATGGGGTGCGGGCTGTAACCGTTGACAATAGGGTAAAACTGCCACGGCATGGGCTCAACGTTGGGCTTGTTGCCCGTCATGCCCGTTACCAGCGGAATCAGCCCCGAATTGATGTCCAAAATCAGGTCGCCGTTGACGCGGGCACCGTAGGTGAACAGCAAGTCGGTGAGGTTCAGATCGAGAGGGAACGAGAGCATGCCGCCGCGGTTGGCGCTGTCGAGGTTCACGCGCATGGCATCCACGAAGAACAAGGCCCGGCCGCCTTCGGTGATAAACTTATCGAGCTTGTATTTCTCCGGCTCGGTGTAAGCGCGCTCGGGCTTAGCCACAATCACCGCCGAAAGCGACTTCATGTTCTGCTCGGTTACCTTGTTCAGGTCGATGCGGTACACGTTGTGGTCGCGCTGCAAGGTGGCAATCAGGTCGTAAAGCTGTGCGTTGTCGGGCTCTCCGTGGCCTTCCACAATGCCGATGAGCTTGCGCTGGCCCGGCTCCAGGCGCCGGATGGCACTGGCCAGCTCGTATTCCAAGCCTTCGATGCTTTGGTTGAGGCGCACATCGGGTGGGGCGGCCTGGTTGCCGCGCAGCAGCAGCACGTTTTCTTCGCGGCTGCCCACCGTAACGGTAGCCCACGGGAAGATGATCTTCTCGACGCGCTTGCCGTTTTCGTTGGCCCCTAGGTTGGTTGGGTTCAGTCCTTTCTGAATGAGGCGCTGGTACTCCTTCTGGCGCTCGGCCTCGGAAGTTGCGGCCGAAGGGTCGACGAACACGTAGCGCAGCTTGGTGCCGGCGTGTACCTGCATTTCGTCGAGGGTTTCGCGCGTGGCTTGTGACAAGCGACGGAAGGCTGGCGGAAAGTCGCCGGCCAGGTATACCGTAACGGTTACGGGCTCGGGCATTTGCTCCAGCAGCTGCTCCGTTGCCGGCGACATGCTGTAGCGTTTGTCCTCGGTGAGGTCGAGGCGGAAAAAGAACTGCTGCCCGATAAAGTTGAGCAGTACCAGACCTAGGATAATGAAGCCGAAGCGCAGCAAATCGCGCTGCTTGCGCGAGGCCGGAGCGGCAGCGGTAACGGGTGCGGGCGTGGCGGCGGGAGTTGTTTCCATGCGTCAGAGAGTCCGGCAGGTTACCAGTTACGGCTTTGCAATACGAGGCGCGTAGCCAGCAGCATAGCGGCTACTACCGATATGAAATACAGCACGTCGCGCGAGTCGACGAGGCCTTTGCTTAGGTCGCGGTAGTGCGCGGCTATGCCCAGCTGGCCGATGTAGTAGGCCGTGGAGCCTTCGAACAACGAAGCCAACGAATCGAAGCCGGAGTACACCAGAAAGCATCCTACCACGGCCACCAAAAAGGCAATGATTTGGTCGCGCGTGAGGGCCGAGGCTAGCACACCAATGGCCGCAAAAATGGCCGCGAGTAGCGCCAAGCCAATCAGCGAACCAGCAAAGGCTGCCGAATCTATGTTGCCCACCGGCGAGCCAAGTTGGTACACCGAGTAGTAGTACAGCAGCGTGGGCACCAGAGCCAGCAACGCCAGCAGTAGGCAGGCCAGGTACTTCCCTCCTACTAGCTGCCCATCGGTAAGTGGGCGGGTGAGCAACAGCTCAATGGTGCCGGCCTTCTTCTCTTCGGCAAACGTGCGCATGGTAATGGCCGGAATCAGGAACAGGAAGATCCAGGGGGCCAGGTTAAACAGTGTTTGCAGATCGGCAAAGCCATAATCGAGCACGGAGCTGTCGGGGAATACCCACACGAACAAGCCCGTGGCAACCAAAAACACACCCAGCACCACGTAGGCTACCGGCGAGTTGAGGAAGGCGTTGAATTCTTTTCGAAGGACGGCGAACATTCAGCGGAATGTGCAGTGATGAGTAGAGAACGGTAAGCTCCCCTCCTCAGATGAGGAGGGGACGCGGCAGTTTACTGCCGCTGGGGTGGTTGAAGGGCGTCGGATAGTAACTTCTACCCGGTGCAAGTTGTGCAGCCGAGGTCAACCACCCCGGCCTTCGGCCACCCCTCCTCATCTGAGGAGGGGAATTGGTCGTTCTATTTTTTAGTGGTCAGCTGCTGGAATACCTGCTCCAACGACTGCTCTTCTTGCCGCAGACCTAGCAGCAACCACCCTTGCTGAGCGGCCAGTTGCGAAATGGCGCGGCGTTGGTCGCCGCGGCCATCGGTGCGGATAACCCAAACGCCACCCGCCGCTTGCTCCACGGCTCTGATGCCCGGTAGCTGTCGCAGCGACGTTGGGTCAATGGTACCCTCGAACTCGGCGCGAATGATGGTTTCGCCTTTGGCCAGCGCCCCTAGGTCGCGCACGGGCGAATCGGCTACCAACTGCCCGCGGCTGATGATGACCACCCGGTCGCAGAGGGCTTGCACTTCGGGCAAAATGTGCGTGCTGAAGATGACGGTTTTATCCTGACCTAGCTCGCGAATAAGCTGCCGGATTTCGCCGATCTGGTTGGGGTCGAGGCCGGTGGTGGGTTCGTCGAGGATAAGCACCTGCGGATCGTGCACCAAGGCCTGGGCCAACCCTACGCGCTGCCGGTAGCCTTTGGAGAGGGCACCGATTTGCTTGTTCTGCTCGCGCGTAAGGCCTACGCGGGCCACCAGCTCTTTTACCCGTTCGCGCAGCGCACCGCCCGACAGGCCGTGCACCCGCCCGATGAAATCGAGGTACTCGTGCACGTACATATCGAGGTAGAGCGGGTTGTGCTCGGGCAAGTATCCCACGCGGCGGCGCACCTCCAGCGGGTGCTCTACCACGTCGAAATCGGCAATGCGCACCGTACCTGCGCTGGGCGGCAGGTAGCCGGTGGCAATCTTCATGGTGGTGCTTTTGCCGGCGCCGTTCGGGCCCAGAAAACCTAAGATTTCGCCCCGGCCCGCCGAAAAACTGATGTCGTTGACGGCGGCCTGGGTACCAAAAAGCTTGGTCAAATGTTGGATTTCAACCATAGGAAGGGCGAAAGTACTGCGTTAGTTGCTCTTTGCTGCACTAGCTACCTAGGGAGTTAGCGGCGGCGCAAGGAGGCCTCCCCGATCCACGATGCTACGAGCGGCACAATTACCCACAAGCCCAGCAGCACGAGCCAAGCCGCCGCAAGCAGCACGAACAGCGCCTGCACCCGCCTTCGTTCCGGCAGTGCACGGCGCCATTGGCGCAGGTTGTACCACAGCAGCACCCACGATAAGGCCCAGATCCAGAGCATCGTGCATTAGCCTTTTTTCGGCTGCAAGGGCCGCATTTCCATGTCCACGATGTGGAAGTTGAACGGTGTTTCGATGGCGTACACAATGGCACCGGCAATGTCCTCGGGTTGCATCATCGAGGGGTTGGCGTTGGTGCCGGGGATGTCGTCGAAGAAGTTGGTTTGGGTAGAGCCCGGGTACAAGCACGTAACCTTGATGCCATCCTTGCGCACTTCCTTGAACAACGAGTGCGAAAAGCCGCGCACCGCGTACTTCGTGGCGCAATAACCGGCCATCATCTCGATGCCGTTGAGGCCCGCGATGGACGAAATGTTGACGATGTGGCCCAACTGCTGCTTGCGCATTTGCGGCAGCACGGCTTTGGTGCAGTAAAACGTGCCGTGCACGTTGGTATCGAACATGGTGTGCCAATCCTCCGATCGGAAACCATCAACTTCGCCCGAAATACCCAGTCCGGCGTTGTTTACCAGCACCGTTACCTCCTGCCCCAACTCGCGCTGGGTGTTGGTAAAGGCTTCTTGCACCGATAGCTCGTTGCGCACGTCGCACTCAAAAAACTGAAACCGCTCGTGTTGCAGGTTTTCTGGCGCGCGGCGGCCCCAGCCGGCCACCACTGCGCCGCGCTCGAGCAGCAACTGCGCCGTGGCCAGGCCAATACCTTTGCTGACGCCCGTGACAATGGCTACCTTGCCGTTCAGATCCATAGTTTTCTGGTTGGAAAAAGTTTTGAGCTCGTTGGTAAAAGCCGCGCAAGATAGGGCCCGGCCGTGGGTAAGGGCATACGCAGGCAAGGCCTTGCTGTTGGGAGCACCGCTGCTGCTCCTAGGTTGCCGCAAAGACCAGGAAGGTGACTGCTTCAAGAGCAGCGGCCCCGTCACCACCGAGCGCCGCGAGCTGGCAGCTTTTCATGTGCTGCGCCTCTACGACAACGTGGAAGTAACCGTGGTGCAGGATACCGAAACCTACGCCAAGGTGCGCACCGGCCGCAATTTGCAGGAAGACTTGAAGCTGAACGTGCAGGACGGCACGCTCACCATCAGCAACACCAGCCGCTGCAACTGGGTACGCCGCTACGATGTGCCGCGCCAGGTAACGCTGCACGTGCCGCGCCTCACCGATGTGTTTCATGTGGGCGAGAAAACCATGCGCACCGAAGGCACCTTCCTGCAGGACACACTATTTTTGCACCTCTCCCGCGCCGGCGACCTAGAGTTCAACGTGGAGTGCAAGTACCTGTGGGTTGATTTGTACGAGCTGGGCGACATGAAACTCAGCGGCCAGTCGGACGAACTCATAGCTACCGTCGGCGACCTAGGGCGTTTGTTCGCCAAGGACCTTACCACCAAGCGCGCCTCCGTACACCTCGATAAACTCAGCGACGGCGACGCGCACGTGCGCACCCTCGATTTCCTAGGTGCCACGGTAGCCGGCACCGGCACGCTGTACTACAGCGGCCCGCCGGCGCAGAAGGACGTGAAAGTGACAGGCAAGGGCAAAGCGGCGGCAGTGCAATGAGCAAGGAGCAATGAGCAATGAGCAATGAGCAATGAGGCTACGCCCGGCTTTTGGGCAGGTTACTCCAATTGCTCATACTTAATTGTTCATTAAGCTAAATATCCCCCAGCTGCGGGCGCATCAGGATTTCCTCAATTACCGCTTGCGGCGAGAGGCTGTAGGCACCGTACACGGCTTCGGCCACGTCTTCGGCTTTCATAAAGCGTTCGGCGGGCAAGTCTACGCCTTCCCAGCTGGCAGTTAAAGTAGCCCCGGGCAAAATAGCCGTAACGCGCAGGTTGCTGTGTTTTAGCTCTTCGCGCAGGTTCTTCGTCATGCCATAAAGGGCAAACTTGGCTACACCGTATGCCCCGCCGTTGGGGTACGCCGTAACGCTGGCCGTGGAGCACATCGTGAAGATATGGCCGCCCCCCTCCTGCTCGAGCATGTGCGGCAGCAAGCCGCGCGTAACGTCATAAGCACTGAGCAGATTTACCGCCAGCATTTCGCGCATAACGGAGCCATCGGCGGCGTCGTCTTGCAAGCGGCCGGGGGTAAAATACCCGGCGTTGTTTACCAGCACATCAACGCTGGTACCTAGGCCCAGCACAAAATCCACGAAGCGGCGGGCCTCGTTGGCACGGCTTAAATCAACGGGCAGGGCGTGCAGCGGCGTTTGCGGAAAGCGCGCCTGCAAATCGGTGCGCAGCGCCTCGATACTATCGGCCGAGCGCGAACACGTGACCAGCTGGAAGCCGGCTTCGGCAAATCGAATTAAAATTGCCCTTCCAATGCCCTTGGTGCCACCCGTTACTACAATTGTTTTCTGCATAAGCCGTAAGATTGTTTCGCCGTTCGTACGTATGTGAGCGGGAAGCGTGCCACCCCGTGGGCACGTTGCTCTCCATTTTTTCGCCAGCCTAGGTTTATGGTCAAAGTTTTCGGCCAATATCTGCTTTTCCTGCAGAGCATGCTCGTCCGCAAAGAACGCGTGCGCGTGCTCTGGAACCGCACCCTCGACGAAGCCGTGAGCATCGGCATCGATTCGGTGTTCATCGTCAGCATTGTAGCGGCCTTTATCGGTGCCGTAACGTGCGTGCAAATTGCCTACAACCTCACCAACCCGCTTATTCCGAAGGCCACCATCGGCTTTATGGTGCGCGAAATGACCATCCTGGAATTGGCTCCCACCATCACCAGCATTGTGCTGGCTGGCAAAGTAGGCTCCAGCATTGCCGGCGGGCTGGGCACCATGCGCATCACCGAGCAAATTGATGCCCTGGAGGTAATGGGCATTAACTCCACTTCTTACCTAGTGTTTCCGCGCATCCTGGGGGCCATCATTACGTTTCCGTTGCTGGTAATCCTGGCCATGGTACTCTCAATCCTAGGTGGTTATCTGGCCGGTACGCTCTCGGGGGCCTTGTCAGCGCAGGAATACATCGAAGGCATCCGCGACGCCTTCATCCCCTACAACATCGCGTTTGCGCTGATTAAATCGGTGGTGTTTGCCTTCTTGGTGTCGTCCATTTCGGCGTACCGCGGCTTCTTTACCGAAGGCGGCGCGCTGGAGGTTGGCGCCAGCAGCACCACGGCCGTAACCCACTCCATTATTGCCATCCTCGTCGGCGACTTTGTGCTGGCTTACACGCTTTTGTAATAGGTTTTAGGTATTGACACTTAGGTTTTAGGGCGCTCGTGCGCACTACTCCAAAAACCTAATTCACTGATTCCTAAGTCCTCTACTTCCATGATTGAAGTACACAACGTTCATAAGAGCTTCGGCGATTCGCCCATTCTCAGGGGCATTACCTGCACTTTCGAAACGGGCAAGTGCAACCTGGTGCTGGGCGGTTCGGGCACGGGCAAATCGGTGCTGCTCAAATGCATCGTGGGCTTGTTGAAGCCCGACATCGGCTCCATCACTTTCGACGGCACCATTTTCACGAACAACAAAATTGAAATCCGGCAGGAAATCCGCAAACAGATCGGGATGCTGTTTCAGGCTTCGGCGTTGTTCGACTCCATGAACGTGTTCGAGAACGTAGAATTCCCGCTGCGGATGCTTACGCCCGACATGAGCAAGGAGGAGCGCCGCGACCGGGTGGAGTTTTGCTTGAAGCGCGTGGGCCTCGAAAACGCCGGCCCTAAAATGCCCTCTGAGTTATCGGGCGGCATGAAAAAGCGCGTGGGTATTGCACGGGCCATTGCGCCCAATTGCACCTACCTGTTCTGCGACGAGCCCAACTCCGGCCTCGACCCGCTTACCAGCATCAAAATCGACGAGCTGATTTACGAAATCACCCACGAGTACGGCATCACCACCGTCATCATCACCCACGACATGAACTCGGTGGTGGAAATCGGCGACCATATCGTGTTTTTGCACAAGGGCCTGAAGCTGTGGGACGGCACCAAAGACGAAATCCTCAACGCCCAAGTGCCCGAGCTCAAAGACTTCATTTTCAGCAGCAGCCTGGTGCGCGCCGCCAAAAAAGTGGAGCAGGAAGGCGGCACCATCGAAACCAACGTGGGCGAACCGATCCAGGGCGAGTAAGCGGCCCCCTAACTTGGGCTGAACACGCGTGGCGTTACAATAGCTTCATAACCTGCTACCAGCCCATGCGCTTGCGCAGGCTGGTAATGTGCGCCACGTGGTGACGCCCGTGCCACGCGTACATTACCAAGGCTTGGTCGAGGCGAATGGTTTGCTGCATGCCGGGGTGGTACCACGTGCGCAGCCATTGCTCGTCGGTTAGCTGGCTGATGAGCACCACCCAGCGGGCGTGCAAGGCATCGAGCAGAATGAGCGACACGTCGGGCGGCACAATGGCCACGTCGGGCAGCTCGGCCCAGCCGGCTTCGTCGTAGGGCTTAATGGTGGGGTTATCTTCGGTGAGGGCCAGCCGGAAGCGCATGTAGCTGTTCAGGTGCGAATCGGGCAGGTGGTGCAGCACTTGCCGCACCGACCAGCCACCCGGCCGGTACGGCGTGTCGAACTGAATGCCGTTGAGGCCGTCGAGGGCTTGGCGCAGCTCCGTGGGCAAGGCCATCAGTTGCTGAATGTACACGGCACGCTCCTCGGCCGTGAGCGGTTGCTCGGGCAGGCTGTAGTGGCCGATGGGGTAACGCAAGTCCTGCTCGGCGGCAGCGGTTTCGGGTGCAGACATCTTAACTCAAAAAGTAGCGGGTAAACGAAGGCGCAAGTCTACTGAATTAGCCCCACGTGTGCACGCCAACCCGCACCGCCCTAGGTAACAAATACACCAGCCGGCACTGGCAGCCCCTGCCCCCAAGGTGCGCACCTTCCACCTAGGGTTACTTGCTCGCAAAAAGCAGCGGCCTGCCCTTGCCGAAGCAAAAGCAGGCCGCTGCTGAAAACCAATGGGCGCAGGCGCTTACTCCTTGCCGCCGTTGCGCTTGTTCAATTCGTCGCGGATTTTAGCCGCCTTCTCGTAGTCTTCGCGCTCGAGTGCCTGGGCCAGCATCTTGGTCAGCTCGTCGAGCGACACTTGCCCGCTGGGTTCGCGGGTTTCGGTGGCCTCGGGGCGGGTGCTGCCGGTTTCGTCGTCATCGTCGTCATCGTCGTCGTCCGACTCGGCGCCCTCGTCCAAGTCCGACAAAATGATGCCGGCTTCGCTCATCACGCTTTCAACCGTATAAATCGGAACCCCGAAGCGCAAGCCAATGGCAATGGCATCGGAAGGCCGCGAGTCCAGCTCAAACGTGTTGGCGCCGTCGGTGCACACGATTTTCGAGTAGAACACGCCTTCTTTCAGGTCGGAAATCAGCACTTCGATAATGCTCACGTTTACCTGCTCGGCAAACGACTTGAACAAATCGTGGGTAAGCGGACGGTTCGGGTTGATTTTCTCGATCTGGATGGCAATGCTCTGCGCTTCGAACATGCCGATAATGATGGGCAGGCGCCGGTTGCCGTGCCGCTCGCCCAGGATTAGAGCAAACGACCCCGACTGCGATTGGCTCGACGACAAGCCCAGTATTTCGAGCTGAATTTTTTTCAAGGGACTTGGGTGCTTAGGGTCTGGGGGGCTGGGGTAAATACGAAACCTGGGGACTTACGGCCGTGCACCGGGCGCGTTGCAGCCTGTTGCAACGGCTGTGGGTGTTTGCGGCCCTAAGTCCCAAGCTCCTACGTCCCTAGCTCAGGTCCTTAACGGCCTGGGTCAGCTTGGGCAGCACGTCGAACACGTCGCCCACAATGCCGTAATCGGCCGCTTTGAAGAACGGTGCCTCGGGGTCTTTGTTGATTACTACAATGACTTTGGAGGAGTTAACGCCCGCTAAGTGCTGAATAGCGCCCGAAATGCCGCAAGCAATGTACAGGTTCGGCGAAACGGTGATGCCGGTTTGGCCCACGTGCTCGTGGTGGGGGCGCCAGTCAACATCGGATACGGGTTTGGAGCAGGCCGTAGCGGCACCTAGGGCCTTAGCCAGCTCCTCGATGAGGTGCCAGTTTTCGGGGCCTTTCATGCCGCGGCCGCCCGATACCACCTTGTCGGCTTCGGGCAGCGGTACGCCGCCGGTTTGCTCCTGCATGATTACCTGCTTGGGCGCGTCGGCAAAGTCGGCATCGGCCAACTGCGCCGAGAACGACTGCACTTGCGCGGTTTGGCCGGCGTTGTGCAGGGCCTCAATGCTGTTTTTCTTAACGGCAATGATTTTGCGGTCGTTTACCAGCACCACGTCGGAGAAGGCCTTGCCCGAGTAGGCACCGCGCTTCACCGTAAACTTGCCGCCCTCTACGCGGGGCAACTCCACCACGTTGGTGGCCAGGCTGGCCTGCAGGCGCACGGCCAGGCGCGAGCCTACCGAGGTGCCGATGTTGCTGTTGGCCAGCACAATTACCTGGGCCTGCTCCTGCTTGGCGGCGGCCGCGATGAGCTTGGTGTAGGCGCCGTTTACAAATTCTTTCAGGCGGGCATCGTTGTCGTACAGCACTTTGCCAATGCCTTGCTCACCAAGGCTGGCCAGGCTGGCTTCCGAGGCTTCGCCCACGGCAACAGCTGTAGCGGTGGTACCTAGTGCCTGGGCTACTTGTGCCCCGTACGAGGCCACTTCGAGCGAAGACTTTTTTACTTCGCCCTTATCGCATTCTACTACTACGAGTACAGACATTTTCGGAGAGGTTAGAAGTTAGAGCTCAGAGCTAAGAAAGGGTTTGCAAAGCGCCTCAGTGTCAAGAACCAACGTGGCAATACTTGGTTCTGAGCTCTAATATCTCAGTTCTGAAATTAGATAACTTTGGCTTCGTTGCGCAGCAAACGAATCAGCTCGCCGGCGTTTTCGGCTTCGATTAGCTTTACGCCTTGCTTTTTGGGCGGCAGGGCGTACTCCACTACTTCGGTTGCGGCGCCCTGGCCCGTGGCTTCCACCACTTTCAGCGGCTTGGTGCGGGCCGTCATGATGCCGCGCATGTTCGGGATACGGGGTTCGCACATCGGCTCCTGGCACGAAACCACGAAGGGCGTTTGCACCTCCACGATTTCCTTGCCGCCCTCGATTTCGCGCTCCAGCGTAGCCGAGTTGCCGCTCATGTCTAGCTTCATGGCAGGGGCCACCGTCGGGATGCCGAGCAGCTCGCCTACCATGCCGTGCACCTGGAAGCCGTTGTAGTCGATGCTTTCTTTGCCCATCAGGATGACGTCGTAGCCACCGTCTTTGGCCACGGCAGCAATTTGCTGGGCCACGAAGAACGCGTCGGTGGGTTTGGCATTCACGCGGATGGCGTCGTCGGCGCCAATGGCCAGGGCCTTGCGGATGTTGGGCTCGGTATCGGCCTCGCCTACGTTGAGTACCGTAACGGTGCCGCCGAGTTGTTCCTTGAGCTCGATGGCGCGGGTGAGGGCGTATTCATCCCAAGGGTTAATCACAAACTGAACGCCAGCCTTGTTCAACTCCTTGTTATCGGGCGTGAACGTAATTTTGGTGGTGGTGTCGGGAACGTTGCTGATGCAAACGAGGAACTTCATCAGGTCTGCTTATAAGTCAAAAGATGCGGGGAAGCCCCTAATTTCGGGCCGAAGATACTGGAAAATCCTGCCGATGGAAACCTCCCCGAGCCGCCTCCAGCAATTGCTGGCTTTCTACGAAGAAGATCCGAACGACCCGTTCACGGTATACGCCATTGCTACCGAATACCGTTCGGCGGGCAATGCCGATGCTGCCTGGCAGTTTTACCAAAAACTTCTGCTTGAACACCCTGATTACGTGGGCACTTACTACCACGCCGGCAAGCTGAAGCAAGAACTAGGCGCCGCCGCCGAAGCCGAACAAATTTTTCGGGCCGGATTGGTAACGGCCCGCAAAGCTGGCCAAATGCACGCCGCCTCCGAGCTGCAGCAGGCACTCAACCAACTGCTCGGCCTCGATTACGAAGACGATTAAGCAAAGCAGCTTCCGTAGGAGCGCCATAAAACCGGCCTTGACACCGGTTTTGTGGCGTGTTGCTATCGGCTAGGGCACGGTTGCGCCGCGCGGCTTTCGGGCCCTAGGTGCAGGGCAAGGGCTAAGGCCGGGTGCAATGATTCGGTGTTTGTGCGTTATTTGGCTTGCCCAAACGTCAGCGCGCCATGGCCTCCCCCTTTTTTGTTCGCATCGATTACGGCCAAGGCTTCCTTGTGGTGGTGCTGGGCTGCATGGCCACGGGCGAAGTGCGCTGGCAGCGCCGCTTTCCGGCGGTGTTGTGGGAAATGCTCCCGCCCGAGGACACAGCCGATTTGTTGGCCGATGCCTTTTTTCTGGAGCATCCGCACATGGCCAACGACGCCTTGTTTCGGGCCCGTTTTTCAGCCGATCTGCAACTAGCGCTGGAGTCGTACCCGGCTCAGGCGTACTAAGCTAACTTGCTGTTGAGCTTGCAATTAGCCGAAACCTGCCGGCTTTGCACGGGGTAAAAGAATGGATCAACCAAAATCCATTCGCACCCATGGCTCATCACCAAAAGCTTCGGACCGACGACTTCGACGAGCGCGGCCGCAACCAATACGAGCACAACGACAGCCGCCGCAGTGGCCGCGCCGACGACACCTACGAGCAGCGCAACTACGGCAACAGCCGCGAAGGCGAATCGGGGCGTAGCTCCTACGCAAGCTCGGGCCGCGTGGGCGCCTACGGCCAAAACAACCAAGGCCCCAACCAAGGCGACCAGACGCGCCACGACCAGCACCGCGAGCAGGATTACCGCGGCAACCGCAGCCGCTACGAGGACGATAACGACCGACGCGGCATGACCGGCGACTATGACCAAGGCCAGGGCCGCAGTTACGGCCGCGCCGTACAGCAGCAAGGCGAGTTTCAGTACTACACCCGCGACAACGCCCAGTTTCGCGGATACCCCGACGACGACGACCGCCGCCAGTACGCCACTCGCCAAGACGATGCCCCCTCCTACGTGCACTACCAGCACCAGCGCCCGGGCGGCATAACCCCGCGCGACTACCATAGCGACGATGCCCGCGTGCGCGGAAACGAAGCCTCGCGCGGCCGCGACCAGTACTCGCGCGGGTTTGCCGACCGCGGCCACAACCCCTACGCCAGCGGCTACGACCAGCGCTCCGGCGGCGGCAACAATGAGCGCAGCGGGTACGAAGACCGCCGCGGCCACAGCGGCTACGAAGAACGCGACAACCGCCGCAACGACCGAGACGAACGCAACAGCCGCCAAGAGTTCGGCTACGGCAACGACTACTCCAGCTCGCTCTACGACGACAACAGCCGCAACCGAACCAACCGCGCCTACGACAACGACGACGACCGCAACCGCGGCTACAACAACCCCGACGAGCGCCGCAGGCGCTAGCAATAGTTACTGAACCCCGCAAGCAAAGCAGCCCGGCACCTTGAGGTGCCGGGCTGTTTTGCTTGCGGAGCCAGCCAGGCACTAGGCCACCGAGCAAGCCACAACAGAACGTTAATCAATTGTCACCCTGATTATTATTACTCTGTATGCGCTGGCCTTTGGTATCAGAAAGGTAACTTACTATTTACCCAAGCAACTCCTTCCCTGCTGTGGCTTAACCATGGAAAACCTAACCGAAACCCAAGCCCGCGCCTACGTGCACCAATGGCTCAGCAACCACCCCGAGCGCATTGAGGGCCGGCGTGCCAATTCGTTTGCGCTGCGGCAGTGGCACGATGCCGCCGTGCTCCGCCTGCGCCAGGGCATTGCGGCCGATGCCGAGTTTATCCTCAACCGCTTCGCTACCAAATCGGAAACGCACTCCATGGGGTAACGCGGCCCGCCTAGGTGCTTTTGCTTATAACACCGATCGGGCAGCCTATTTCTGCTCGGTGTAGTTCTGGAAGGTGTATAGAAAGCCCAACGACAGGGTTTGGCTAGCCTGAATTTTCGTGTCCTGATCGTAGTCGTACAGGCCGATGCCCGTAACGGCCACGTTGATGTAGCGGTTTACTTTGGCCGTAATGGCCAGCTCCAGGCGGTGGTCGATTTTGCGCCAGTTTAGTTTCTCGTAGTTGGCAAAAAGCAAATAGCGGCCTTTTAGGGTCACGTTTTGCATAATTTCCTTGTCGAATTCCGACAGCACTTGCAGGGCCAGAATTTCGTAGCGCACCTGCCGGGGCGGGCGCACGCCGTACGGGCTGTCGCCCACGGTAGCTACAAAGCGCCGCGGGTCGTTTACAACGGTAATGCGCGGCGAAAACGGCGAGAGGCGCAGCTTGAAAAACGTGGCCGGGTGGTACTCGAACCCGTACGACGAGGTAATAAACGCGGGCGCAAACCACGACGACACAAAGCGCGCCCGCTCGGTGCCGGCCGAGTCTTTTTTGTACTCGTAGCCCGGCGCAAACTGCGTAAGCAAGTTCAGCGAAGCAAACATATCCCAGTCGGAGCTGATGCTGTAGCCGTACTTGGTGTCGAGGAACAGACGGTCGAGGTTTTTGCGGTAGCCCTGCCCCTTGTTGTGGGCAAAGGCAAACAGCACATCGGCTTGGTTATCCCAGCTGTTGCGGCCCAGCCGGTAATTGGCCTGCGTGTTTAGCAAGCCGTTCAGGCCCAAAAAGCTAACGCCGCCGCCTTTCCAGTTATCGGAAAGCAGCGCCTCGCTGATGTTCAAAGAAGCTTTCAGCTTGGTGCGCCACGGCGAAACCGTATCGGGCGGGGCGGTTAATTCAATTTGCGCTTGGGCGGTGCCAGCACACCAGAGCAGGCCTAAGGCGAGCAGCCAACGGGTAACAATCCATTTCATGATGCGGCAAAGATGCTTAGCCCGGCCGAGCTTCGGCACAGGCGCGGTCCGGTTATCGACGGGTAGCGGGAGCATGCGCACCAACTTCCTCAAATAAGCCAAAGCTATCTTGCCTTGGTTTAGTGTTTGTATCAAATTCGGCTGCAGAGCTGCTGTTCTTGAACTATGCCGGGATTTTGGCTGTCGGAGGTGAATGCGGAAGACCACCTTGCCCTTGCTCAGCGGCGTACTGCTGCTGGGTGCCCACAGCAACCTACAGGCCCAAACCCCGGACGCGCACAATAACCTAGACGCGCCTTTTGTGCGCCACATTCGGCCCGACCGCCCCGGCCAAACCGTAACCACCAGCATGTTGCGGCCCGGGCAGTTTCAGGTAGAGGTAGGCACGCAGCGCGAGCTGCCCGCTGCGGGTTTGGGCACTACCGCCTCGGTGGGTCTGCTGCGCGTTGGCTTCTTCAATCACATGGAGCTCCGCTTGGCGCAAGGCTACGTACACCAGCCGCCCCGCCCCACGCGCGAGGGGGCGCCAACGGTAGCTTTCGGCTTGGCGCCGCTTATCCTAGGTGCCAAATGGCTGGCCTCCACAAGGCAAGATGCCCGCTCGCAGGTAGTGTTTCTGACGGAGCTGACCCTGCCCCAAACCGGCGACCGAAGCCTACACCTGACCAAGCCGCTGGCTGCCGCCCGGGCCTTGGTATCGCAGCAAATTGGGCAGCGCTACGGGCTGGAGGCCAACCTGGGGTTCAGCCAGAGCGGGTTTCGGGCGGCCGACACCAAGCAAGGGCAGTTTTTGTACACGCTGGCGCTCAACGGGCCCCTAGGTAAGCGCTTTGGCTTTTTTGCTGAGGGCTACGGCACCGGGCGGGGCAGCTACACCTACGGCACCACGGCCGGCCTAAACTGGCGTCCATTGCCCGGCTTACGCCTCGATGTAACGGCCGGACGCACACTCGGGGGCCACCAACATACCACCTTTGGCGGCGGATTAAGCTTACGGTTGCCGCACTAGCTTTTGCTGTAAATCTCCCGCCCGTATCACATCATCATGTGATTGGCTACACGGCGCATCATTCATAGGTTTGTCCTATTACATAATTGATAAAGGCAAGCTTTATGTTCGTACAGATTGTTCGTGGCTATGCGTTAATAAGCGTCTTGGCACTTGCCTCAGTGGCAGCTAACGGCCAGACACCCAGGCAGGTCCCGTTCCGCACGATTACCGGCCTCGGCGACCCGGAGCCTGCCAGCCCCCGTGTTGGCTTAGTTGAAAGCACGCCCGAGGAAGCCCTGGCAGCGGCCCCAGCCACGCCGGCTGCCCTAGGTGGCCCGGCAACGCCCGCAGGCCAGGCAGCCGACACAGCAGCCAGGCCAAGGCCCGGCATGCCACACAAGGCGCGCCCCAGGCCTTAGTGGCCAGTACGGTAAGCAGCAATCATTCAGGTTAATACACCCCAGTAACACAAAGAGCGCCCCATTGGGGCGCTCTTTGTGTTGTTGTCGCTACTTGCGGGCACTATTGCGCATCGAGCTGGGCTATGGCTTTGCGCAGGTCTTCTTCGGTGCGGATGTTGATTTTCAGGGCCTTGAAGCGCTCGGCGTCGGCTTTGGGCAGCACGGCCTCAAGCTGCTTGTTGCCGGGCTTGGCAATTTTGGCCACGGCGCCGCTAGGGAGCTTCACATGAAACTCGTTCACGTCCATGATTTCGTTGTAGTCGCGGCCGGAGTTGTAGCCTTGGTCCCGCTCGCTCTTGATGAAGATTTTGCGGGGCAGTTTGTAGAGCTCGTACTTGCCGCCCTGGCGGGCGTACAGCACCTCCACAAACGCGTCCCGGATGGCGGCCGTGGGGCTGCTCAAACGCTGGTAAAAGTGCTCGGCCACCACGGTAGCCTTGCCGTCGACGCCGGGCAGGGTTTCGCGCAACACAAACTTATCGACCTGGTTCAAGTCCACCATGATCGAGTCTTTTGAAGGGCGCAGGGCCAGCAGGCGCTGCGAAAACGAGTCGTACTTCAGGGGCAAATCCGAGGCTTGCACACCGCGGCGCATGTAAATGGTGCCCGGCAGCCAGCGCGGCACCGTATAGGGCGTGCCCTTCATGCCGATGTAGCGGTTGTCGAACGGCACGGCCATGCTGAAGCTGCCCAAGCGGCCCATGGCGGCTAGGTTTTCGTTGGCCCCGACGCCGGTGGTTACAGCCGTGGAAGCCGGGTTTGTTTGCGCCAGGGCGGGCGCTGCCACAAGGGCCAACAAACCAATCAACAATCGTTTCATGGTGCTGAGCGGAGTTTACGGGTTAGTTCTCGCCCAATGTAAGCACCAAATCATCAGCATTCACCAGGGTGCCTTCGTTCAGGTTCACCAGGTGCACGCTTGCGTCGTTGGGGGCCGTAATGGTGGTTTCCATTTTCATGGCCTCGATGATGAACAGCGGCGTGTTGCGCTTCACCTTCTGGCCGCTTTCCACCAGCACCTTCGAAAGCAAGCCTTGCAGCGGCGCCCCAATCTGGCGCGGGTTGGCTTTGTCGGCTTTGGGATTCGACACGGTTTTTACCTCCACCGACCGGTCGCGGATTTCGAGGTTGCGCGTCTGGCCGTTCAGCGTGAAGAAGATGGTGCGGCAGCCGTCGTCGTTTACGGTACCTACCGACTGCAGGCGCACGATAATGCTCTTGCCGCGGGCAATGTCGATGATGGTTTCTTCGCCCGGCTTAAGGCCGTAGAAGAACACGCGCGTGGGCACCACCGACACGTCGCCGTACTGCTGCAGGTGCTTCCAGTACTGCTCGAACACTTTGGGGTAGAGCAGCCACGAAAGCAAATCGGTGAAGCGGGCACCGGGGCCAAACTTCTCCTGAAACCGCTCCCACTCCTTGTCGAAGTCGATGGGCTTAAGGTGCTCGTTGGGGCGGTCGGTGAAGGGCTGTTCGTCTTTCAGGATGATCTTCTGCAGCTCGTGGGGCCAGCCGCCTTCGGGCTGCCCGATGTCGCCGCGGAACAACTCGCGCACCGACTCGGGGAAGCTGATGGTGTGGCCCTTCGTCAGCACGTCCTCGGTGGTGAGGTTGTTTGATACCAGGAAAAGAGCCATGTCGCCTACCACCTTCGACGAAGGCGTCACCTTCACGATGTCCCCGAACAGCTCGTTTACCTCGGCGAAGGTTTCCTTGATGAGCTCAAACTTATCGAGCAGACCTAGGCCCGCTGCCTGCGGACGCAAGTTGGAGTACTGCCCGCCCGGAATTTCGTGCTGAAACACTTCCGAAGTACCCGCTTTCAGGCCCGACTCGAAGGGGTAGTAGTAGTCGCGAACGGTTTCGAAGTAGTTCGAGAATTCGTTGAGGCTGTGCTGGTCGTACTCGCGGTGGCGCTCGGTGCCGCGCAGCATCTCCACCACCGAGTTGAAGTTGGGCTGCGAGGTAAGGCCCGACAACGAACCTAGGGCCACGTCGATTACATCAACACCGGCTTCAACCGCTTTCAGGTAAGTAGCTGGTTGTAACGACGATGTATCGTGCGTGTGCAGGTGAATGGGCATGCTCACGGTTTCGCGCAGCGCGGTAATCAGCTCGGTGGCCGCGTACGGCTTCAGCAGGCCGGCCATGTCCTTGATGCACAGGATGTGCGCACCGGCGTCTTCGATTTGCTTGGCCAGGCGCAGGTAGTACTCGAGGTTGTACTTGTGGTTGCGCTTGGGGTCGAGGATGTCGCCGGTGTAGCAAATGGCGGCTTCGGCTAGGCCTTGGGTTTTGTTGCGCACGAAGCCGATGCAGGCCTCCATGCCCTTCATCCAGTTCAGCGAGTCGAAGATGCGGAACACGTCGACGCCGGTTTCCCAGGCTTGCTGCACAAAGCGCTCCGTCAGGTTATCGGGGTAGGCTTTGTAGCCCACGCCGTTGGCCCCGCGGATGAGCATCTGCAGCAGAATATTGGGCACGGCTTCGCGAATCTTGGCCAGTCGGTCCCAGGGGTCTTCTTTCAGAAAACGCATGGCCACATCGAAGGTGGCGCCGCCCCAGCACTCGAGCGAGAAGGTTTGCGGGTGCTGGCGGGCGTAGCGGTCGGCCACCTTCAGCATGTCGAAGCTGCGCATGCGCGTAGCCAGCAGGCTCTGGTGCGCGTCGCGGAAGGTGGTGTCGGTGTAATGAATGAGCGGATCGTTGCGCAACCATTGCGCAAAGCCTTCGGGCCCTAGGTCGGTGAGGCGCTG
This sequence comes from Hymenobacter oligotrophus, assembly GCF_003574965.1. NCBI lineage: Bacteria > Pseudomonadati > Bacteroidota > Cytophagia > Cytophagales > Hymenobacteraceae > Hymenobacter > Hymenobacter oligotrophus. Next base: position 1,539,892 of record NZ_CP032317.1, read on the forward strand.
CTTGGTGCCGGGAGGCACGGCCGAAAGCGGCGGGGTAACGGCCCAGCCGGGTTCGTTGTTGGGCTGAAACGAGCCCGACGCTGCCTGCCAGCCCGCCACGTGATTTACTTGCGGCAGCTTGGGTTTAGGCAGCTCCTTCTTCGGGTCGACGTGGCCTTTTACGTCGGCGTTGCCGTTCACAATCAAATCACCTAGGAACTCGAGTAGGCGCGTGCCGCGGTCGAGGCGCGGCTTGAACTTGAACAGCTCCTGGTGGTCTTTGATGAAGTCGACGTTGGCTTGCCCGGCCACAAACTCGTGATGCGCAATGATGTTCTGCAAGAACTGAATGTTGGTGCGCACGCCGCGTACCCGGAACTCGTCGAGGGTACGCTGCATCTTTTGGGCGGCGCCCTCCAGCGTGGGCGCGTGCGCCGACACCTTCACCAGCAGCGAGTCGAAGAAGGGCGAAATTTTTACGCCCTGGTACACCGAGCCTTGGTCGAGGCGAATGCCAAAACCACCGGCCGAGCGGTAGGCCACAATGGTGCCGTAATCGGGCTTGAAGTCGTTTTCGGGGTCTTCGGTGGTGATGCGGCACTGAATGGCGTAGCCGATTTTCAGCGGCTTTACGTCGCTACCTAGGCCAATTTCGGGGTCTGAGAGGCGGCGGCCGTCGGCAATGTGCAGCTGCGTTTTAATCAGGTCGATGCCCGTAATCATTTCGGTTACGGTGTGCTCTACCTGAATGCGGGGGTTCACCTCGATAAAGTAAATACGGTCGTGCTCGGGGTTTACCAAGAACTCCACGGTGCCCACGTTGTTGTAGCCCACTGCTTTACCTAGGCGCAACGAGTACTCGTAGAGCAGGTGGCGCATGTGGTCGGGCAGGTTCAGCGAGGGGGCCACTTCCACCACCTTCTGGTAGCGGCGCTGCACCGAGCAGTCGCGCTCGTAGAGGTGAATGATGTTGCCGTGGGTATCGGCTACCAGCTGCACCTCGATGTGCTTGGGCCGCTCCACAAACTTCTCGAGGAACACGGTGTCGTCGCCGAAGGCCTTTTTGGCTTCGTTGCGCGCCTCAAAAAAGCCTTTCTCCAACTGCTCGTCGTCGCGGATTACGCGCATGCCGCGGCCGCCGCCGCCGGCCGCCGCTTTCAGCATCACGGGGTAGCCAATTTGGTGGGCTTCGTCGCGGGCTACCTCGTAGCTTGTAAGGGGTTGTTGGCTGCTTTCGATGATGGGCACCTGGCAGCGCACGGCCACCTCCTTGGCGCGCACTTTATCGCCTAGGGCCTCCATCACCTCGGGCCGCGGGCCCACAAACGTAATGCCCTCCTCGCCGCATCGGCGGGCGAAGGTGGCGTTTTCCGACAGAAAACCGTAGCCTGGGTGAATGGCATCGACGCCGTTGGCTTTGGCCACCCGCAAAATCTCCTCTATGTCGAGGTAAGGCTTCAGCGGGTCCTCGTCGCGGCCCACTTGGTAGGCCTCGTCGGCCTTGTAGCGGTGCAACGAGTAGCGGTCCTCGTAGGTGTAAATCGCGACGGTCTGGATGCCTAGCTCGGTGGCGGCGCGCAGCACGCGAATCGCAATTTCACCGCGGTTCGCGACGAGTAGTTTGCGGATGTTCATAACTCGGTTGTGGTAGTGGAGGAATGCAGGGATTGGTCCGAAGCTACGTAAAACAAGAAGCTTCCGTCGAGCTTGCCGGCGGGCCAACTCGGCAATATTGCGCAGTTAATTTATACTAACTAAGCAAGATCATCTTGACTTAAAGCAATTTATATAGGCCGCAAAATTTTTCATGCGCGAGGTACCCAGCCAGCCGAATTGGCTATTACACAACAATTTGGTAACACCGCCGCTTGATTTCGAGGCGGCAGCGCCTAGGTGCCAGCAAACCTTACCGCCACGAGGGGGTTGTTTCGGGGTTCTTCAACCCCAACCTACCGCATGGATTTCTCCGGCAAAACCATTCTGGTCATCGGCGCCTCATCGGGCATCGGCTTGGCAACGGCCCAATTGCTTGGGCAGCAAGGCGCCACGCTCATCACGGCTTCGCGCCACCAATCGGATGAGCTGCAAGCCCTAGGTGCCACCCACCTGCCGCTCGATGTTACGCAGTTTGAGGCCGCTGCTTTGGAGGCCCTGCCCGAGGTGCTGCACGGCGTGGTGTACTGCCCCGGCTCCATTTTGCTGCGCCCCTTCGAGCGCCTAGGTGCCGAGCAGTTTCGGCAGGACTTCGAGCTGAACGTGGTGGGTGCCGTGCAGGTATTGCAAGCTTGCATGAAGCGCCTGAAGAAAGCCAGCAACGCATCCGTGGTGTTGTTCAGCACCGTGGCGGCCTACAACGGCATGCCCTTTCACGCCAGCATTGCCACGGCCAAGGCGGCGCTCGAGGGCCTCACCCGCTCGTTGGCCTCGGAGTATGCCGGCAGCGGCATCCGGGTGAATGCGCTGGCGCCTTCGCTCACCAACACCCCGTTGGCGGCTGCCTTGCTGAACACGCCCGAAAAGCAGGAAGCCGGGGCCAAGCGCCATCCTTTGCAGCGCGTGGGCCAGCCTACCGACCTGGCCGAAACCGCCGCCTTCCTGCTCTCCGATGCCGCCAGCTTTATCACCGGCCAAATCATCCGCGTCGACGGCGGGTATTCTACACTGAAATAGTTGTTGGGGCTTAGGGATTAGGACTTAGGGTTTAGTGGTTAAGGCTGGAACGGGCAGTTGAGCGCCGAGCCAAACCTCAGCGGCTGCTGGCCTCGCAAGCCTGCTTTCAGCAACCTACCAAGCGCCAGCCCACTAAGCCCCAAGCCCTAACACCTAAGCCCTACCCATGAAAATTGCGCTGTTCTGGCATCGCCGCGACTTCCGGCAGCACGATAACGCCGGCCTAACGGCAGCCCTGCAAAGTGGCTTGCCGGTGGTGCCCCTGTTCATCTACGACACCGACATCCTCGACTACGTACCGCGCCCCCACGACGCGCGCCTCACCTTTATTTACGACGAGGTGGAGCGGCTGGCCCGGCAAACCGAAGCAGCGGGCGGTACCTTTTTGGCTTATTATGGCAAGCCGGTGGAGGTGTTCCGGCAGCTGCTCGACCGCTATGACCTAGGGGCAGTTTTCACCAACGAAGACTACGAACCCTACGCCACCCAGCGCGATACGGAGGTGGCCGAGGTGCTGCAGGCGCGCGGCGTGCCTTTCAAAGCCTACAAGGATCAGGTCATTTTCGCCAAAAACGAGGTGCTCACCAAGTCGGGCACGCCGCACAAGGCCTTTGGTATGTACCGCGACGCGTGGGTGGCCAACCTGCGCGACGAACACCTACGCCCCTACCCCTCGGCCGAGCTGTACCGCGCCGAACACCTAGGCCGCTTAGCCGGTGCGCCGCCCCGGCCCACGCTCGAGCAAATGGGCTTTGAGCGCTACGAGCAGTACGTGCCCACCGCCGAGATACCCGCCGAGAACTTTGTGCGCGATTACCACCTCACCCGCGACCGGCTGGGGCTGGCCAACAGCAGCACGCGCCGCTCGGTGCACTTGCGCTTTGGCACCCTGAGCGTGCGCGAACTGATGCGGCAGGCCCACGAGCTAAACCCCAAGCTGCTGGCCGAGCTCATCTGGCGCGACTACTACATGATGCTGATGTGGCACTTCCCCAACACCGCCCACGAAAGCTACAACCCGCGCCTGCGCCACGTGGCGTACCGCAACCACGAAGCAGAATACCAGCGCTGGTGCGAAGGGCAAACGGGCTACCCGCTGGTGGATGCCGGCATGCGCGAGCTAAACCAAACCGGCTTTTTGCACAACCGTGCCCGCATTGCCGTAGCGGGCTTCCTGAACAAGCATTTGCTGATTGATTGGCGCCTAGGCGAGCGGTACTTTGCCGACAAACTGCTCGACTACGACCTGGCCCTGAACGTGGGCAACTGGCAGTGGGTGGCCGGCACCGGCGTAGTGGCCGCGCCGTGGTTCCGCGTGTTCAGCCCCGACTCCCAGCTCAAGAAATTCGACCCCACGCTGGAGTACGTGCGCCGCTGGGTGCCGGAGTACGGCACCAAAGCCTACCCCGCGCCCATGGTCGAGCACAAGTTTGCACGCGAGCGGGCCGTGCAGGTATTCCGTCAGGCCTACCAAAATCTGCCAATCACCTAGGGCGTGAGAACAGCAGCGTGGAAATCCGTTGGCTACGCCGACCTGCGGTTCCGCGCTACTTCTTCATTGCTGCGCCTCTCGTGCAAGTGCCTGATAACGCAACGCTGCTTTTCAAAACCCTAGGTGCCCACATGACCCAACCGGTTTAGCAGCCCAATTGGCAACCAATGCACCCTGCCGCCGGTTGTGTTAGTGCCATGGAGAAAGACCGCATTAAGCAGGCGTACCTCGACTACGTGCTGCGCAAGAACACGCCGCCCGCCTCGGTTTTCAAGCTCACCAAAAAGCTCGGCATACCGGAGGCGGAGTTCTACCGCTTCTACCCCAACTTCGAGGCCATCGACCGCGAAATATGGGCCGATTTCGGCCGCGTGGCCCGCGAGCAAGCCAGCAAAGAGCCGGTGTGGCCCGAGTATTCGGCCCGCGAAAAGCTACTGGGCTTTTACTTTACGCTGCTCGAAGTTCTGAAGCAAAACCGCAGCTATGCCTTGCAGTCGTTGCGGCGCTACATGCCCGAGGTGCCCGGCCTCACGCCGCGCGTGCTCGACGATTTTCGGCTCGACTTTCAAGCTTTTGTGGGCGGCATTTTGCGCGCCGGCCAAAACACCAACGAGGTAGCCTCGCGCCCGGTGCTGCAAGAGCGGTACCCGCGCTTGTTCTGGCAACAGGCCTTGTTCGTGCTCGGCTTCTTCGCCAACGACGACTCGCTGAACTTTGAGCGCACCGATGCGGCTGTGGAGAAAGCCGTGCGCCTGAGCTTCGACTTGGTAGGCCCTAACACCCTCGATTCGGCGTTCGACCTGGCGCGCTTCCTGATCCAATCGCGCCGCCGCTAATGAGCACTTCCCTTAACAACGGCGCGGCGCCCGGGCCTAGCAACGCGCAGCCGTTGGTGTCGCTGCCTACTACCAAGGTGGCGCGGGCGGCCCGCTTTGCCAAAACCGGCCTGAAAGTAGGCGCCAACTACGTGAAGCACTACGCCAAGCGCGCAGCCGGTGCCGAGGTCAGCCAAGACGACCTACATGCCGCCAACGCGGCCGAGCTCTACGGCGCGCTCAGCCAAATGAAAGGCTCGGTGCTGAAAGTGGCGCAAATGCTGGCCATGGAAAAAAACATCTTGCCCACGGCCTACGCCGAGCAGTTTGCCCAGGCTCAATACCAAACGCCGCCGCTCTCGGGCCCGCTGGTAACCAAAGCCTTCCGCGACGCCTTCGGCAAGTCGCCCTACGAGTTGTTCGATGCGTTTGAGCCCACGGCCCGACAGGCTGCCAGCATCGGGCAGGTGCACTTTGCGCGCTTGGGTGATAAAGAACTGGCCGTGAAGGTGCAGTACCCCGGCGTGGCCGCCAGCATCAAATCCGACCTAGGGCTGGTGAAGCCCGTGGCCCTGCGCATTTTGGGCCTCGACGAAGCCCAGGTGCGTCCTTACCTGGAGGAGGTGGAAACGCGCCTGCTCGAAGAAACCGATTACGCCCTCGAGCTACGGCGTGGGCAAGCCATTGCCGAGCGCTGCGCCCACTTGCCCCACCTCGAGTTTCCGCGCTACTACCCCGAGCTGTCGGCCGCCCGTATTCTGACGATGGATTGGCTGCCGGGCCAGCACTTGCGCGAGTTTCTGGCAACCCAGCCCAGCCAGGCCGTGCGCAACCAACTGGGCCAGGCCCTGTGGGATTTCTATATGTTTCAGCTGAATGAGTTGCGGCAGGTACACGCCGATCCGCACCCCGGCAACTTCCTGCTTCGCCCCGACGAGGGCGGCACCGTGGGCGTGCTCGATTTTGGCTGCGTGAAGGAAATACCCGCCGAGGTGCACGCCATTTTCACGGCCTTGCTCGCGCCCGAAACCCTCGCCGACGAAGCCCGCCTGCTGGGTTTGCTTGAAGACGCCGGTGTGCTGCGCCCGTCTGACCCCGCTGCCCGGCGCGAGTTGTACCTGCGCACCCTGCACGACTCGCTGGCGCTGGTAGGCCAGCCGTTTCGTCAACCCACGTTCGATTTTGGCAACCCGGCTTTTCTGGAGTCACTTTACGCCCTCGGCGACGAGTTGCTGCAGAAGCCCGAACTGCGCCAGGAGCGCGAACCGCGTGGTTCCGAACACTTTATTTACCTAAATCGCACCTACGTGGGCCTGTACGCGCTGCTCACCGAGCTAGGCGCTTTTGTGCGTACCGTGCCGGCTGCCTAGGTGTGGTTTGCGGCTGCGCTGCTGGGCACCCAAAACCAGCAGCCGTTTTGGTGGTTAATTGCGGCCCATGAACCTGCAAGACGAGCTGCTGCGCGAGCATTCGCGTTTGCACTACCAACGCCTCACCGCTTACATCGGAGCCGATGAAACCCGCTTTGCCGCGCTCATGCGCCTGCTTTTTGCGGGCCCCCGGCGCCTAACCCAAATGGCGGCGGGCCTGCTCGGCCACTGCGCCGAAGCTCAGCCCCACCTGCTCGCCACTTATTTACAGGAGCTTCTGCCGTTTTGCCAATTGCCCAACCAGCCCGATGCCGTGCTCCGCAACACCATGCGGGCCCTGCAGTTTGCCGACGTACCGGCCGATGTGCAGGCGCAAGCATTCGATTCATGCCTGGCCGCCCTTGGCAACCCGACCACACCCGTAGCCACCCAAACGTTTGCGCTGTCGGCGGCTACGCGGCTCTGCGAGCAGCACCCCGCGCTAGCCGAGGAGCTGCTGTGGGCCCTCGAGCCCTTGTTGCCGCAAGCGCGCAGCGCTTTGCGGAGCCGGGCCCAAAAGGAGCTGCCCAAACTGCGTCGGCTCCGCTTGGCCCACCGCACCGTATGATTTCCGTGCAAGCCAACCTCATAACCATCCGCAACCCATGAAATACCTCTTCGCTTTTCTGGCAGCCTGGCTGCTAAGCGCGGCTGCCCTGCGGGCCCAACAATCGGCCCCGTGCTGCGTTAAGCCCGCGCCCGATGCCATGCTGGCTTTTGCGCAACTAGCCGCCGACCCGGCCTTCGTGAGCGGGCACGACGCGCCCCTGCCCTTCGACTACACCCCGCAGGCCGCGGGCCAAACCATCAGCTTCGCCACCCCCGACAGCAGCACCGCTTACGGCTACGAGGTAAAACCCGCGCAACCCAACGGCAAATTTTTGTTTGTGATACACGAGTGGTGGGGCCTGAACGACTACATCAAGCGCGAAACCGACCGTTTGGCCGCGGCTATGCCCGGCGTTACGGTGCTGGCCATCGACCTGTACGACGGGAAGTTAGCTACCACCGCCCCCGAAGCCAGCCGCCTTGTGCAAACCGTTGACAAAACCCGGGCGCAGAACATCGTTCGGGGGGCGCTACAACACGCCGGGCCCAAAGCGCCAGTGGCCACTCTGGGTTGGTGCTTCGGCGGTGGGTGGTCGTTGCAGGCGGCTATGCTGGCCGGCAAGCAGGCCGCGGGCTGTGTGATTTACTACGGCATGCCCGAGAAGGACGTGGCCAAGCTGAGAACCTTGAACACTGACGTGCTGGGCATCTTCGCCACGCAAGATCAAAGCATCAGCCCCGCCGTGGTAAAGCAGTTTCAGGCCGATATGAAGCAAGCCGGCAAACAGCTAACCGTGCACAATTTTGAGGCCGCCCACGCCTTTGCCAACCCCAGCAACCCCAAGTACGACGCCGCCGCGGCCACCAAGGCCAATACCCTGGCCCTCGGCTACCTCAAAAAGCAACTCAAGCTCAAAGGCTAGGCTAGGTGCTTTTGCAAGTGAGCCGCCGAGCCACCGCTTCCCTAGGTTGCGGTGGCTTTTTCTTGCGCAAGGGGTTGTTCTTCCGCTATATTCCCTCATCAACCACTCCACCAACACCGCTATGCCCACTGCCACCCTCTCGTTGTTGCTGCACGAGTACGGCGAAAGCCACCAGAACCCCACCAACAAACTGGTGCACTGGGTTTGCGTGCCGCTGATTATGTTTTCGCTGCTGGGTTTGCTGTGGTCGGTGCCGGTGCCGGAGGCGGTGCAGCGCATCAGCCCGTGGCTCAATTGGGCCACGTTGGTAATGGCACTGGCCGTGGTTTACTACGTGCGCCTTTCGGTTCCGCTGGCCCTAGGTATGGTGCTGGTAAGCACGGCCATGGCGCTGGCGCTGCGCGCCGTGGAGGCCCAAGCCCCGCTCCCGCTGTGGGCCGTGTGCCTGATCGTGTTTGTGCTGGCCTGGGTTGGTCAGTTTTGGGGCCACAAGGTGGAGGGCAAAAAGCCGAGCTTCCTGAAGGATGTGCAATTTCTGCTGATCGGGCCGTTGTGGCTGCTGCACTTTGTGTACCGCCGGTTGGGCTGGGCCTACTGATGAGCTAACCCGCTGATTTTATTGCTGATTGCTTGGCTTGAGCGCGCCCCGCCCCTGGTTCTGCTCCGAATCAGCAGCGGGGCGCTTTTGGGTCTGCAATGCCCGACAGGGCAGTAATGGTGCGTTCTGGCTTGCCCTGATAAATTCAATTAAATATTAATTTAAGCTTACATAACACGCGCTGGGTACGTACTTTTTGGTCTTATTGTCAAAAGAGTTTTCCCCCAATTTATGCTACCAGCGTTACGCTTTTTGCAGCAGTGGCTTACGGTGGGGTTGTTGGCTGCTTTGCCAGTGGCCGCAACCCTAGGTCAGGCAGCTCCCCGCACCACCGATCCGGCCAAGGCAAACCCCGAGTACAACGCCCGCAAGCGGCAGTTGGCCGAGCTGCTGCGCGGCAAATACCCACCACCGGCCGCCGCTCGGGCTACCCCGCGGCCCGGTGCGCAAAGCCGCACCGCGGCAAGCCTGCCTCCCTGCGCCGAGCCCTTCGACGCTGCCAACCCCGCAGGATGGACGCAGGTGGAGCGCGGCGACGACCCCTCGCTGGGGCCCATCGCGCTGGGTTTTGGGTTTCAGTATTTCGGCACCACCTACACCCAGGTGTACATCAACACCAACGGCAATATCACCTTCAACAGGGCCTATCCGGCGTTCAGCTCGTCGGGCTTGCCCATTCGTGAGTCCGGCGACGAGGACATAGCCATGCTGGCGCCGTTTTGGGCCGATGTGGACACCCAGAACGATAACGGCGGCGCTGTTTGGTACCGGCTTTTCCCCGACCGCCTGGTAGTTACCTACGACCGCGTTGGCTACTACCTCGAGCAGGCCGATAAACTGAACACCTTTCAGGTTATCATCCGGGCCAACACGGCACCGGGGTTTGCCGGCGACGACGTGACCTTTGCCTACGGCGACATGCAGTGGACCACGGCCATCAGCTCCGGGGGTTCGGGTGGTTTTGGCGGCCAATTGGGTGCCGTGGTGGGCGGCAACGTGGGCGACCAGCAAAATTTCTTCGAGTTCGGTAGGTTCAACCAGCCGGGCAGCGCCCCACCCAATATGCCCGCGCCCAACTCGCCCGGCGGCATCGATTGGCTCGACAACCAATGCATTGGCTTTCAGGTGCGCAGCCGCAACAACCCGCCCGCGGCTGTGGGCCTGGCACAGAGTACTACTTTTATGCTTAACCAAGGCGAAACCCGCAGCCTGACGGCGCAATTCTTTGGCTCGGAAGGCAACCAAAACGTAACCGTTACGCCTAGCCTGGGCGGCCTGTGCAACGCCACGGCCAACCTGGCCAACAACGATTCGCCCCACCCCACGCTCAACTTCAGCGTAACGGGCGCGGCCTGCAACGTTGGGAGCAACACGGTTTCGTTTCGGGTGCAAGACAACGGCACGCCCGCCCAAACGCAAACCTACACCGTTACGGTGGTGGTGAGCCCGGGCGCCAGCGCGGCCAGCGTATGGACGGGCGCAGCCAGCACCGATTACAACGACCCGGCCAACTGGAGCAACAACCGCGTGCCCTCCGCCACCGACGACGTGAGCATACCATCCGGCGTGCCGCGCATGCCGCTGGTAAGCAGCACCGGCGCCGCTCGCAACCTGAGCATTGCCACGGGCGCCGCGCTTGGCGTGGCCGAGAGCGGCGCCTTAACCATTACCGGCAACCTTGCTAACAACGGTACCCTAGGTGGCTTGGGCACGCTGCTTGCCAATGGGCCGGCCGCGCAAACGCTATCCGGCAGCGGCAGTGTTAGCGTGGGCAGCCTCACGGTGGGCGCTGCCGGCGCGCAGTTAGCCGAGCCAGTTGCCATCAGCAAACTCCTGACCTTAACGGGCAACCTGGCGACGAACAACAACCTGACGCTGCTTTCCTCGGCCAATGGTACGGCCACGGTGGTAAACCTTGGCGCAGCCGAAATAACGGGCAACGCCCGCGTTCAGCAGTACATCAGCGGCGCCCGAAACGGCGGTTTGGGTTACCGGCACCTAGCCTCGCCGGTGGCTGGCAGCAGCATTGCGGGTGTGCAGGCAAGCGGCCCGGCCGGTTTTGCGCCAGTGGTAAACCCGGCCTACAACACCGCTCCCCAGCCGGGCAGTGTTATACCCTTTCCGAACCTGTTTTTCTACGAGCAGTCGCGGGTAACGGCCAGCGGCCGGGGCGCAGTGGCCGATTTCGACCTAGGCTGGGTTTCGCCGGGCAGCACCGCCGAATTGCTGGTGCCGGGCCAAGGGTACACCGCCAACATAGCCCCCAACCAAATTATCAGCTTTGCAGGCCAGCCCAACAACGGCACCATTGCCCGCAACGACCTAGGACGCAACGCCGCACCCCAAGCTGGCTGGCATCTGCTCGGCAACCCCTACCCCTCGCCCATCGACTGGAACCTTACCTACGCTGGCGCCACCAACCTCGAGAACACCGTGTACGTGTTCAAATCGAACGGTCCGTACTCGGGCAGTTACGCGAGCTACGTGGCGGGCAGCGGGGTTTCCACCAACGGCGGCAGCAATATTCTGCCGGTGGCGCAAGGGTTTTTCGTGCGCACGAGCACACCGGGCGCAAATGGCAGCCTCACGTTTACCAACGCCGCGCGCGTTGCTGCGCCCTCCAATGCACCGCTCGAGCGCACCACCCATACACACGCGCTTGCCAAAATCAGCCTGAACGGTGCTGGCACCTCCGATCAGGTTGCGGTGTACTTCCGGGCCGGCGCCACGCCCGCGTTCGATTCGGCTTTTGATGCCCACAAGCTTTCGGCCGGTGGCAACATGCTGGCCATCGGCGACAACCCCAACGCGCTGCTTTCCATCAGTGGTTTGCCCTTGCTGGGCTCGGCTCCCGTGGCCGTGCCGCTGCTTACTTACCTAGGCGCGGCCGGCAACTTTACCCTGAAGGCCGACGAGTTATTGAACCTGCCCGCCGGAACTGCCGTGCACTTGCTCGATGCTGCCACCGGCGCTGTGGTCGACCTTCAGAAACAACCCACGTACGCCTTCGCTGCCGAAGCCGGCCTGGCCACCTCCCGCTTTAGCTTGCTTTTCACTCCGGCCCGTCCGCTTGCCACTGCAGGCCTAGGTGCACAGCTTGAGGCAGAGGTGTTTCCGAACCCAGCCCACGACCGACTTTGGATACGCTTGCCCGCGGGCAGCCAAATCGCAGAGGCCGTGCTTTTCAACTCTTTGGGACAAGCGGTGCAGCGTCAAACCATACCCGGTGGCCAAGAGCTGCGCGCCATGCCGCTCCAGCACCTAGCCCTTGGCATATACACGCTCCACTTGCACCTAGGCCAAGCGGTAGTCGTCAAGCGCGTGGTCGTCAATTAGTGGCCTCGTACATTTGCCATTGTATACTTTTCTGAAGCCAATTTCCTATGTACCGCCATTATGTTTCGGCCAGGCTCAAATCGCTTTTTATGCGCATTACAGTGCTTGCGCTGCTTGTGATGCTTGTGAATTCCGTTTCGGCACTGGCCCAGGGCCCTGGCACTGGCGGCCCAACCCCCAACATCCCCAATCCCCCTACCGAAATTCCGATCGACGGCGGGGTGTCGTTGCTTGTGGCTGCAGCTGGCGCACTCGGCATTCGGCAGCTAACCCGGCGCCGCCGCTAAGATTTTTAACGGACAAGTGCCCAAAAAGGCCCGCTGGCAGCGGGCCCTTTTGGGCACTTGTCCGTTGGGCAGCAAGCCCGAGCTTATCTCTGGTCGGCCGATACGGTGGCGCCCACGTTTGCGGCCGTAAGGCGCACCGCTAGCTCGGCCGTTGCGTCGGAAAGCTCGGCCCAATTGGGCAGCACAAAGTACGTCGCCTGAAACCCCTCGCGCACTACGGGCGTGGCTACCACGGCCGCTACCTCAAGGGGCTGACGTACTACTTCCTCGCCAAGGCAATGGTGCAGCTCCGAAGCCGACGACAGCAAACCGGCACCGAACACGCGCAGTTGCTCGCCCTCCTGCACCAGCCCAAACTCGGCCGTGTACCAAAACAGGCGCACCAGCTCTTGCACAGCGGCCGCATCGTGGAGGTGGTGGCGCGCTACCTGCCCAAAATGCTCGAGCCAAGTGGCCCACTCGGGGTCGGTGAGCATGGGCAAGTGGCCAAAAGCATCGTGAAACAAATCGGGCCCGGCAATGTAGTCGAACTGCTGCATGGAGCGCACCCACTGCGTAACCGGGTACCGGCGCTCGGCCAGCAAAGCCAGAAACGTGCGGTCGTCGACGCGGCCCGGCGCGGGCACCACGTCCCAGCCGGTGTGTTGGCGCAGGCGTTGCCCTAGGTCATCGAGGTTGGGGGCAGCGTCGCGGGCGAGGCCCAGGCGAGTGAGCCCGGCCACAAACGGCGCCGCGGCCCGGCGGTGCAGCAGGGCGGTTTGGCGGTCGAAGAGAACCTTCCACACGAGGTGGTCTTCGGCAGTGAAGTGAGGGGCTTGCATACGAACTACTTAGGCAGAAAAAAAGCCCGGCCTCCGTTGAGCGGAGCCGGGCTTAGTTGATTTCAGAGAAGGAAGAGTAGCTGCGGTAGCTTCATTTTCTCACATGCAACGGCACGACTCCGGCCCCGTGAATGGGCTGGACGTACAGCGTAAAATTGCATTTGATGGACTGGTGCAGCATGACTACCACAAAAGTAGTAAGAATTTGCAACGATGCAACTTCGCCTAGGTTCGAGCCAAAATTATTGGGAAAGTGCGGGCTGCTTACTCGGCTTTTTGTCGCTGCCCTACTGGTTCGGAGGTCATGCTCAGTCCCTCGCCCCGCGTGATGGTCAGCGCCAAATTGGCTTGCTGATTGGTCGAAGAATTGACCAGCACCGCCGCCGAGCCGGCCGTAAACCGCAAGCTGGCCCGCGCGCCCGGTTGCAGCGTGGCCTTGCCGAAAATACCGCCGCCGCGGGGCCGCTCTTTGATTTCGACCGGCACTTTGCCTTTGTTCAGGGCCTCTACCTTAAAGGTGCCCTCCTGCGAGCCGCCCAACACAAACTGCTTGCCTGGCTCGATGAACAAATCGGAATGCACCGTGCCGGCCCAACTGTTAAAGGCAATCAGCAGTGCGCAAACCACTGCTGCCCCGGCCGCCCAGGCCGGTTGGCGGTTGCCGAGTTGGGCGGCTGCTACGGGCTCGGCCGCAGCGGCCCGCCGGCCGATGTAGTAATCAAGCGAATAGCGCCCGGGGCCAACAGCCGTTATAACCATAAAGGCCCAAAACAACAGTTGTTGGTAGTACATGCCGGTGATGGGCGACGGGTCTTCGTACCACAGAAATGCCACCACGAAAAACTGGAACGCTAGCTGCAGCCCGCTCCAGCGGGTAAACAAACCTAGGGCAATGAGCAACCCGCCCGCAAACTCGCCCCACACGGCGGCGCCCGCCCAGAAGTAGGGCGACGGGAACGTGAACCCAAGCCCTGCCACTTGCTGCACAAACCAGTCGGGCGGGCCGGGTACCTGGGCATTGGCTACGGCCGCCAGGTTGGTGAGCTTGGGCAGCCCGGCGCCATCGGCAATGGAAAGCCCTAGGTGCAGGCGAAACAAAAGCCAGGCGGCATCGATGGCGCGAGTGGGCAGGGCCGCGGCTGAGAACAAGAGCTTTTTCATGGCAAGGCAGTGAGTTGTTTGAACAGCCCAAAACTGCTTTAGCTACACCCCGAAAGCGCTTCAGGTTATGATTCGGGACGACGCAATTTGTGATTTGAGCCGCGTAGCCGCCTCACTAGGCGTTTCGCCCTTAAGCTTTTTGAACACCCGGTTGAAGGTAGATTTGGAGTTGAAGCCCGACTCCAACGCAATGCCTACCAGCGTATAGTGCTGGTACTTGGGGTCGGTTAGCAGGCGCTCGGCCTCTCCTACCCGGTAGCTGTTCACGAAGTCGTTGAAGTTTTGCCCAAAGCCCGCGTTGATGACCTTCGACAAAGTGGTGGTGTTGGTTTGCAGGCGGGTGGCCAAGTCACCGAGCGATAAGTCGGGCTCGAGGTAGGGCCGCTCGGTGAGCATCAGCTGCTCGAGGCGCTCGGCCCAGCGGAGTTGCTCGGTGGTGGGGGCATCGGTTATGGGTTCGGGTGCCGTTTTTACAACTAGCTCGGGTGCTGCCGGGTCGGCCCCCACCGGTTGTGGCTTGAAATGCAGCGGCACGCGCCCGTGGTGCTGCGCTTGCCACCCGCCGATGCTGAGGTAGTAAATGATGAGCCCCGTGAACAAGTAGCCGTACCAGAACTGAACGTACGACAGCCCAGCGCCGAAATCGACCAACGAAAAAGCCACCGACACTACGGTGCCCACCAGCACGGCCACCAACGCATGGCGCAACCACCGGAAACGCCGCCGCTCGGTATCGGAAAAGTTGTCGTTGAGGTAGCGGGTGTACTGCCGAAACTCCCGGAGCGTGAAATACCCGTAGGCACCTAGCGAAATGTAGTTGAGCAGGCTGGCCACATCGTGCACGGCAACGATGCTGATGAGCGCGCCCTTGGTGCCAAAATGCTCGGGCAAAGGCTGCCCCAGCGCGCGGTGCTGCACCAGTACATCGGCCACGAAGCAGAACACATGCCAGGCCACGTAGGCAGCGGCCGGCGCAAAATGCCACAACTGACCTTTGCGCAGCCGAAACTGCTGGTTGGTAAGGTTGCGGAAGTAGAAATAGAACAAAGGCCCCGCCCCTAGGTGAAAAGAGAACGGGAAGTAGAACATGAAGGTGGAGTACGCGTTGTGCGCGTCGTACCAGCCGGCAAACCCCAGCATCCACTGCGCTACGTTGGCCGTGTACAGCAAAATCAGGAGCCCCAGCCAACGGTCGGCGGGCTCCTCGAGGCGCCAGCTGCGCACCAGCAGCAGCACCCCAAACACGATGCCTTGCACAAAAAACGGCAGCAGCAACGAGCTATACGGGCTAAACTCAAACAACATAAAACGAAGGAAGGGCCGGATGAGGCTATTTCCAACCTCAACCCGGCCCTTTCTGCATTGTTTTGCCGAGCGGTGCTACACCAGCTCGCGTTCAATCAGCTCTTGGCGCAGCGCGTAGGTGCGGCGCATGGCCTCCACCAGCCTTGCCGATTCGTCGAAATCGAGGGTTTGTTGGCCATCCGAAGCGGCGCGCTCGGGCACCGGCGCGGTTTCGTACAAAATGCCGTCGGCACCGGCCATGATGCCGGCCAAAGCCAGCGGGGCCACGTGCTCGCGCAAGCCAATGCCGTGCGAAGGATCGACGAACACCGGCAGGTGGGTTTTCTCTTTCAGAATGGGTACTGCGTTCAGATCGAGCGTATTGCGCGAAGCCGTTTCGAAGGTACGAATGCCCCGCTCGCACAAAATGATGTCCTCGTTGCCGCCCGAGAAAATATACTCGGCCGAGTGCAGCAGCTCCTCGATGGTGCCCGATACGCCGCGCTTCAGCAGCACGGGCTTGTCTACGCCACCTAGGGCGTCGAGCAGGTTGAAGTTTTGGGTGTTGCGCGCGCCCACCTGAAACACGTCGACGTAGTCGTACATCTCCTCTACTTGCGACACCTGCATTACCTCCGTTACGATGCGCAAGCCGTGCTGGCGGGCCAAACGGTAAAAGTCGCGCAGGCCAGCCAGGCCCAAACCGCGGAACGAGTACGGCGACGAACGGGGCTTGAACACGCCGCCGCGCATCAGGCGCACACCGCTTCGCACCAGGTGCTGCATCACGGCCTCCATCTGGCCTTCGTTCTCGATGCTGCAGGGGCCAGCCACAATGCTCAGCGAGCCTTCGCCTAGGTGAATACCGTCGCCGAGGTCAAGCACGGTGGGGTGCACGCGCCACTTGCGCGACACCAGCTTGTAGTCGTCGGACACGCGATGCACGTCGCGCACGCCGGGCAGGGACGCAATGCGGCGCAGGTCAACGTCTTGCGGACCTAGGGCCACGAGGTAAGCCGCGCGCTGCGTATGAACCGGAGTGACTTTGAAACGCAGCTGGCGCAGTTCAGCAACCAAGGCTTCTTGTGCAGCAAACGTAAGCTGGGGGTCGAGGTGAATTATCATGGACCGCTGATGTGGGTCTGGGGAAAGTTTCAGGTGATTGCAGAAGCCCGTTGGCCGCTGCTTAGGTGCTAGCGGATGCTTTGAACAAATTGGCGAGCGGCGGCGTGCGGGTCGTCGGCGCCTTCTATGGCGCGCAGCAAGGCCGAGCCGATGATGGCGCCGTTGGCGTGCTGGCAGGCCTGATTGAACGAGGCCCGATCGGCAATGCCAAAGCCTACTAGGCGCGGGTTGCGCAAGTTCATTTGGGCAATGCGCTGCAGGTAAGCGTCCTGCGCGGTTTTGTCGGCGGTTTGGTTGCCGCCCGTCAGGCCCGGGCCCGACACCAGGTACAGGAACGCATCGGTTAGCTCGTCGAGGCGGCGGATGCGAGCTTCCGAGGTTTGCGGCGTGATGAGGAACACCTTGCGTAGGTTATAGCGGCGGAAGGTTTCCTGGTAGAAGTCGGCGTACTCTTCGGCGGGCAGATCGGGCAGGATTACGCCATCGATACCTGCTTCGGAAGCGCGGCGGCAAAAATGCTCCATGCCTAGCTGCATCACGGGGTTCAGGTAGCCCATCAGCAGCAACGGCGTATCGGGCAAATGCTGCCGAACGCCCTGCAGCTCATCGAGCAAACGGCGCAGCGTCATGCCGTTGCGCAAGGCCACGGTGCTGGTTTGCTGAATCACCGGACCGTCGGCCAAGGGGTCGGAAAAGGGTACGCCTATTTCCAGAATATCAGCACCGGCATCGGCCAAGGTGCGCAGCAGCGGAACGGTGTCGTGGAGGCCGGGGTAGCCAGCCGTAATGTATAGGTTGAGCAGCCCCTGCGACTTGCGCGCAAAGAGGTCGGCGAAGCGGTTGGTCTGAACCACGTTATCGGGCTGAGTTGCGGTTTGCACGGTGCCTGATTGTTGAGTTGAGGGTTGGCGCGGCAGCGCGCATATACTAGGCTAGGTGCAGCTCGCGCAGGTAGGTCTCGAGGTCTTTGTCGCCGCGGCCCGACAGGTTAAGTACCACCACATCCGTGGGCTTCAGCTCGAGCTGATCGAGCGCCGAGAAAGCGTGCGCCGTTTCGAGCGCCGGAATGATGCCTTCGAGGCGGCTGCAGAGCTGCGCAGCTTGCAGGGCGTCTTCGTCGGTAACGGCCACAAACTTAGCGCGACCCGAATCGGCCAGAAAGGCGTGCAGCGGACCAATACCGGGGTAATCGAGGCCAGCCGAAATGGAGTGCGGCTCGGTAATCTGCCCGTGCTCGTCCTGCATCAGCAGCGTGCGGCTGCCGTGGATAATACCCGGCCGACCCAGCACTGAAGTAGCGGCCGATTTATCGGTGTGCACGCCGTGGCCGGCAGCTTCCACGGCTACCAACTGCACGGTGGGCTCGTCGAGGAAGTGGTAAAAGGCACCTGCTGCGTTGGAGCCGCCTCCTACGCAGGCCACCACATAGTCGGGCAGCTCGCGGTCGGCTTGCGCGAGCAGCTGCTTCCGGATTTCTTCGCTTATCACCGACTGCAAGCGCGCTACCAAATCGGGGTACGGGTGCGGGCCCACCACCGAGCCGATGATGTAATGTGTATCGGTGGGGTTTGAAATCCAGTCGCGGATGGCTTCGTTGGTGGCGTCTTTCAGCGTTTGGCTGCCGCTGGTGGCGGGCCGCACTTCAGCCCCCAGCATGCACATGCGGGCCACGTTGGGCTTTTGCCGCTCCATATCCACGGCGCCCATGTACACAATGCACTCCAGCCCGCGCAGCGCGCACACTGTCGCCGTGGCTACGCCGTGCTGGCCGGCTCCCGTTTCGGCAATGATGCGCTTTTTACCTAGGCGCTCGGCCAGCAAAATCTGACCCACGGTGTTGTTCACCTTGTGGGCGCCGGTATGGCACAGGTCTTCACGCTTCAGGTAAATAGTAGCTCCGTAGCGCTCCGAGAGGCGCTTGGCTCGGAACAGCGGCGTGGGCCGACCAACGTAGTCGCGCAGCAGCTGCTGGTACTCCTGCTGAAAATCCGGATCGGCCAGAATGCCTAGGTATTGCTCGCGCAGCTCCTCCACGTTGGGGTAGAGCATTTCCGGGATGAAAGCGCCACCAAACTGGCCGTAGTAGCCGCGGGCAGTGGGTTGAAAGGACATAGTTGGTGTGGTGTTAGCGGATGGATGTAGCCGCCGGGCGCAGCTGGCTCAGCGTTTCGCGGAGCAGCGCCGGGTTCTTCAGGCCAGGTGCTTGCTCGAGCTTGCTGTTGAGGTCGAAACCAGCTAGGCCGGGTAAGGTTAGGGCACCGGCTGCAGCAGCATTGTCGGGTCCTAGGCCGCCGGCCAGCAGGTAAGGCGTGGGCAGGTGGTAGCGGCGCAGCAGCTCCCAGTTGAAGGCTACGCCGTTGCCGCCAGCAGCGGGCCCGGCCGTATCGAACACAAACAGGCTGCAGTGCGGCACGTAGGCCTCTAACTGACTGAAGTCGAACGACTCCCCTACTCCGAACGCCTTGATAACCGCGAGGCCGGCCGCAGCCAGCTCAGCGCACTCGGCCGGCGTTTCGTGGCCGTGGAGCTGCACAGCATCAAGACCAAAGTGCAAAGCAATTCGCCGGATTACGGCTGTGCGCTCGTTTACGAACACTCCTACTTTGATAACCGAAAGGCTGCGCATTTGGGCGGCATCCAGGGTATCCAGCGCATAGCGCGGCGACTTCGGGGCGAAGATGAAGCCCAGCATGTCCACCTCCTGCGCAACCACTTGGGCTACGTTGTCGGGGTACTTCAGGCCGCATACCTTCACCAACGGCCGGTTAGCCGATGCGGTAGGCAGTGCAGTGGTCAGCAACGAGTGAGCAGCAGTCATGGCCTCGGCAACAGTTAGCGCACGGTTTGCAGTTCGCGCAGCTGCTGAATAAGCGCGGCGCAGGCTTTCTCGGGGCGGCTGTTGCGCATGAGTGTTTCCCCGATCAGGAAACCATCAAACCCAGCTTGGCGCAGCACCTGAATGTCGGCGGCGGTGCGCAGGCCGCTTTCGGCTACCCGACCTAGGCGGGCGGGCAGCAACTGGGCCAGCTCCAACGAGCGTTCGATGTTCACCGAAAAGTCGCGCAGGTCGCGGTTGTTCACGCCCACCAGGTCCACGGCCTCAATGGCTACGTCGAGGGTGCGCAGCAGCTCTTCGCGGTCGTGCACTTCGAGCAGCACCTCCAGCCCTAGGTCCTTGGCAAACAGACCTAGGCGACGTACCTCAGTAGGCTCGAGCACGCTGGCAATCAGCAGCACGGCATCGGCACCAATGCTGCGGGCTTCGAGCAGTTGGTATTCATCAATCACAAAATCCTTGCGCAGGATGGGGCACAAGTTGAACTTGCGGGCCGTGGTCAGGTCGTCGTTTTTGCCGCCGAAGAACTCGGTATCGGTGAGGATGGACAATGCCGAAGCCCCGGCCATCATGTAGCCTAGGGTGGTACGCTCCACCTTGGCAAACTCGTTGATCCAGCCTTTCGAAGGCGAGCGGCGCTTAAACTCGGCAATGATGCCGCTGAGCTCGGGCCGGCGCAGGTAGCCTAGCAACGACAACGTAGGCGAGTTGAAGTACTGGCTGCGCTCGAGCAGCGTGGTGGGCACCAAGCTGCGGCGCTCGGCTACCTCCTGCTGTTTGTGGGCCACAATGCGGGCGAGTACATCGGGGGGCGAAATGGTAGTGCTCATGTCGGTTGCCTTGGGCTGCGTGCTCGGGCTTAGGTGCGCGGGCGGCAGTGGCAAGGCATATGTGATGTGTTGAAGAATCGGGAGTAAGCTGGCCTTGGGTTAGGTGTTCAGCAAGGTGGTAAAGGCCTGCCGCGCCCGCCCCGAATCGAGCGACTCGTAGGCGGCCTCCAGCGCATCGGGCAGGCTGATGTTGGGGTTGATGCAGGTGATACCTAGGGCGGCATTGGCGGCTACCACATCGCACTGCGGGCGGGTGCCTTTGCCATCGAGCACATCGCGGAAGATGCGGGCCGAACCTTCCACGGAGCGGCCGCCTACCAGGTCTTCGGTGCGGCACACGGGCAGGCCGAGTTCGGCAGCCGTCAACAGCCGCTCGCCCTCGTCGGAAGTAGCAATTTTTGCGTCGCCGGTAAGCGAGAGTTCGTCGTAACCATCGAGGGCGTGCACCACGGCGTAGCGGGTGCCGCTTTCCTGCAGCAAGTATTGGTACAGTCGCAACAGCTCGAGGCTATACACGCCCAACAGCTGCGCCGTAGGGCGAGCGGGGTTGATGAGCGGCCCCAGCATGTTGAAGAACGTGCGCACGCCTAGGTCGCGCCGAACCGGCGCAATGCGGCGCATAGCCGGGTGAAACGCCGGCGCGTGCAGAAAGCAGATGTTGGCCGCCTCCAGCTGATGGCGCAGCCGATGGGTTGGCGAATCGAAATCGTAGCCGAAATAAGCTAAGATATTAGAAGCCCCCACCGACGACGACACGCCAAAATTGCCGTGCTTCACCACCTTATACCCAGCACCGGCCACCACAAAGCTGGCCAGTGTGCTGATGTTCAGGGTTTCTTTGCCGTCGCCGCCGGTGCCCACGATATCGAGCACTTCGTGGGTGCCCAGCTCCGGGTCGCGGCACAGTTCAAGCAGCGCATCGCGGAAGCCAGCCAGCTCGGGCACCGTAATGGGGCGCATCCGAAAAACGGTCAGCAGGGCGGCAGCTTCGGCGTCGTTCACCTCGCCCTGACCTAGGCGCAGCATCAGCTCGTGGGCCTCGATGCGGCTTAGGTTGTGGTGTTCGAACAGGGCAGTGAGCAGTTGTTTCATATGTGCGGGTGAGCGTAGGCTCGGTTGATGCTTGCGGATTGATTACTTAGCGGCCGGCAGGTCGTGTAACCAGTTCTGCAGCAATCGGTGGCCGTGCTCCGTCAGGATGGACTCGGGGTGGAACTGCACGCCCCGCACGTCGTACTGGCGGTGGCGCAGCGCCATGATTTCACCTTCCTCGTCAAACGCCGTGGCCTCCAAACAGTCGGGCATGGTGTCGGGCTTCACCGCCCACGAATGGTAGCGTCCTACCCGAAAACGCTCGGGAATGCCGGCAAACAGCCGCTCGCCGGGTACCGATACCGTAGCGTCGGTAGCCACGCCGTGGCGCACCGCGCTCAGGTTAATCAGGCTAGCCCCGAAGCTTTCGGCAATGCCCTGATGACCTAGGCACACGCCCAAAATGCGTTTGGTTGGGGCGTAGCGACGGATAAGCTCCGGCATCAGACCAGCCTCCGAGGGAATGCCCGGGCCGGGCGACAGCAGCACGGCATCGTACTGCTCTACTTCATCCAGGTCGAGTTGGTCGTTGCGGCGCACGGTAATCTGGTCGCCGTAGCCCAGTTCGCGCAGCACCTGCACTAGGTTGTAGGTAAACGAATCGTAGTTGTCGAAAACGAGAATAGACATCGGTCGGCAGGTTCTACAGAGGTGGGCGGTTGATCAACCTAGGGATTAGCGAGCGGCTGTGGCAGACTCGGTGGCGCCAAGCTCCACGGGCAGCACTTCGTCGCCGGCTGCGGCAGCTTGCTTAAGGGCCTGGCGTAGCGCAGCCAACTTGTGATGCACCTCGTTCAGTTCCGATTCGATGTCTGACTTCGCTACCACCCCGGCTCCGGCCTGGAAGTAAAGCGTGCGGCCCACGCTCACAAACGAGCGAATGAAAATGGCGTGGTTGAAGTCGCCGTTCAGGCCTAGGTGCCCAATGCAGCCGCCGTACAAGCCACGAGCTGTGGGCTCCAGCTGATCTATCAGCTGCATGGCCCGCACCTTTGGGGCGCCCGAAAGCGTACCGGCCGGGAACGTGTCGGCGGCTACCTGCAGCGGATCGGTGCCATCGGCCAGGGTGGCGGCCACGTGGCTTACCAAATGGATTACGTGCGAGTAGTACTGAATTTCGCGGAAGCGGCGTACCTCCACGGTGCGACCGTGGCGGGCTAGGTCGTTGCGAGCCAGGTCGACCAGCATTACGTGCTCGGCATTTTCCTTGGGGTCGTCGGCTAGCTTCTGCGCCAATGCAGCATCTTCGGCATCCTGCCCGGTGCGGCGGAACGTACCGGCAATCGGGAAGATACTGGCTTCGCGGCCCTCTACGCGCAGCTGCGGCTCGGGCGACGAGCCCAGCAGGCGGTACTGGCCGTAGTCGAAGTAGAACAGGTACGGCGAAGGGTTGATGGCCCGCAGAGCGCGGTATACCTGAAACTCGTCGCCGCGGAAGCGCTGGGCAAAGCGGCGCGACAACACAATTTGAAACACGTCGCCGCGCAGGCAGTGCTGCTGGCCGGCAGCCAATACCCGGCGGAATTCGTCGTCGGTTTGGTTGGTTTCCTCCTCCCCTTCCATGGCAAAGCCAAAGGTGGGCCGCACGGGGCTGCGCACCACGCTCAGCAGGCGCTGCAGGGCCGCATCGTCGGGCTCACTATCGGCCGGGGTGTGTTCAAATATGTGCAGCTCCTGCCGGTAATGGTTAAGCGCCAACACATAGCGGTACAGGCCATAGCGCGCATCGGGCAGCGGGCCTGCCACCGGCTTAGTAGCATCGAACTGCACATCCTCGCAGTACTGCGCCGCGCCGTAGCCGAGGTAACCAAACAACCCGCCCGAAATGAAAGGAAAGTCGGCAGCAGGTGCCTCGAAGCGACGGGCAAACTGGCGCAAGCGGTCCAGCGCTTCGTGGCGCGGATTGTCCAGCGTGCTGCGTTCCTCCGATGTGTCGGGCAGGCGCTCCAGCAACTCGGCGCCGCGCAGCTCAAAGCGAGCTAGCTCATCAAATGCGATGTACGAGAAGGCGTTTTGCTGCGCGTGGTAGTCGGAGCTTTCGAGCAACAAGCAGCCCGGGTACTGGTCGCGCAAGCGCAGGTACAGGCCCACTGGAGTAACAGTATCGGCGGGCAGGCTCAGGTGACGGGTGCGAAGCTTGATGGGTGCTGACATGGCGAGTGAGATTCGAAGCTGGCGTTTGGATTTTTCGGCCGGGCCCGAAAAGCAACAAGCCCGGCTTGTTCGGCCGGGCTTGTTGCTTTGTATCTGGTGGTAGCAGCGGTTGCTGCTTCGACTAGCTTACAGACGCAGGTGCGACCCGTCCGAGATTTCGGCCGTGCCACCACCAAAGCTGCTGCGAAGTCGAGATATTCATGGCTGTGTCGTTTTGACGCTGCAAAAGTACATAGGTTTTCAATAAAGCCAAGCCATGACTACAAAATCATCACTAAAACCGACATCCACTGATGTTTACTCAATAAAAACCGGATTATATGAAAATATGTTAATCCGATCAGGCTTCTATTGCCTTTCACTGCTAAACTAACAACGCACCTAGGGTTTATTGTTTGACCAGCGTTTGGTTAACCGCGTACTTTTTGCCCTTTACCCGTGCTACGTAATTGCCTTTTGGCAGCGCGCTCACGTCGATTACGCTGCTAGCCTCGCGCAAGGCTCTGCGCAGCACCACGCGGCCCGTGGTATCTACCAGCTCCAGGCGCGCCTCGGAAAGGCCCGCGGGCAACTGCACCGTAACCTGCTGGTTGGCCGGGTTTGGGTACATTCCGAACGGTTGTTGTGCCGTAGGGCGCTGGCTGTTTACTGTGCCGGGCGCAAAAAGCCATTGGTGAGCAGCCGGAAACTCGCGCTGCCAAAACCACTCGGCGTGTTGCCCATCGGCGCGCACCTGATAGCTCAGGTCGGTGGCGGCGTAGCCGGCTCGCTGTAGCGAGTCGCGCACGGCCTGCATTAGCGGCACCATGGTTTGGCTTTCCTGCGCGCCGGCTACAAAGTAAAAGCGGGTGGGCGCGGTGGCGCGGTGTTGGCGCAAGTAGTTTTTAAGCTCGGTTTCGGCAAACCAAAACGCCGGCGAAAATACGCCTACCCGTCCAAAAACCTCGGGGTGCCGGGTAGCTGCGTACAACGAAATCAGCCCGCCCATGCTCGAACCAGCAATGCCCGTGTTGGCGCGGTCGATGAGGGTACGGTAATTGGCATCGATATACGGCTTAAGCGTTTGCACCAGAAAATCGACGTACAGACCGCCTTGCCCGCCGCCGTATTGGGCGTTGCGCCAAGGCGAGTACTCATCGAGGCGCGAGCTGCCACCGTTGTCGATGGCCACCACCACGCATTTGCCTGCCGCTACGCCCTGCTGCTCCAGCTTACCTAGGGCTTCGTCCACGCCCCACTCGCCCGAAAAACTGGTGCATTTATCAAACACGTTTTGGCCATCGTGGAGGTAGAGCACCGGGTAGCGCTGCTGCGGGTTGGTGGCGTAGTCGGTGGGCAAATACACCCACACCCGGCGCTTGCGCCCCAGTTGCGGCATATCAAACTCGTTGCTGATCACCCGCACTTGCGGCTGCATAGCCGTCGATTGGCACGGCGCGGGGGCATTGGTTCCTAAGTCCTTCCAGCCCAACACCTGCAAATCAATGGTAGTCGGGCCGGCGCCAATCGTGAGCCGGCGGTTGGGCACATCGGCAAATTGGGCGTCGCTTTCCACGGTCTGCCACGAGCCGCGGGTAAACTTAAACTCAACCGCTCCGCTAACCGCTGCCGGCAGCGTAATCTGGTATCGGCCCGCCGCTCCCGGCTGCAGTTGCCAATCGGCACTGGCCGGGTTCCAGTTATTGAAGCTGCCCGCCACGTACAGCTTGGCCCCGGCGGGGGTATTGGCAGGCACACTGGTGAGCTGCAAGGTGGTTTGGGCCTGGGCCTGACCTAGGGCCAGCGCTAAGCCAACGGCAAACAGAAGGCGCATTGAACGTGGTTGAGTAAAGAAACAGCGCAAGTAAAGCGGCTTCGAGCAAACATTTTTGGCCAGAAGAAAAATTGTGCTGCCTCTCCCCGATCTTCGCATGAGCTTTAAGATCAGCTTTGTTTAATTCAACCCATCGGTATTATACTGCGAAACAATCACTTACCTCAAACGATTTCGGTAGAGTTACCGGCCTCCCGGCATGAAATCCTTTGCATAAACACAGAGGTAAAATCATCCCACAAATAGTACTATGTAATCATCTGTCGCAAACGTTTGCGATACGTGCTTTGATTACTTTAACTTGCGGAGTTTATTTATGAGTCGGAATCAACTCTTCAGGTAACCCCTTCACACCAAATTCTCGGCCATTGCTTCAACCCACATTTGAAACGTCGACGGCTCGCCAAACGCCTGCAAACATCTTCTTCAACCCAGTTCATGTGACCATGAAACACTCCTACCTGCCGAAACTTTGGTTTCTGCTTTTCTTCCTTGTCAGTTGCTGCTTGAACGCGGCTGCCCAAACGGGCGCCGTGAGCGGGCGTATCCTCGACGAAAATCAACAAGGCCTGCCGGGCGTAACCGTGCTCATCGAGGGCACGCAGCTGGGCAGCTCCACCAACGCTGAGGGCCAGTACCTGATCCAGAACGTGCCCGTAGGTCCGCGCGTGGTAGTAGCCTCGTTTGTGGGCTTCTCCACCCAGCGCATTCCGGTAACGGTTACGGCCGGGCAAACGGCAACGGTGGCCAACACGGTGCTGGGCGAAAACACCACCCTGCTGAACGAAGCCGTGGTAATCGGCTACGGCACCCAGCGTCGCCAGGACCTTTCGGGTTCGGTAGAGCAGATTTCGGAGCGCCAGTTTGTGAAGGGCCAGGTAACCAACCCCGAGCAACTGGTACAAGGCAAAGTGGCTGGTTTGCAAGTAACCACCAACAGCGGTGCTCCCGGCGCTGGCTCGGTTATCCGCATCCGCGGCGGCTCGTCGCTGAATGCCGGCAACGATCCGCTGTTCGTAATCGACGGCGTACCGGTTGATAACCGCGACCTGCCCGGCGCTTCGAACCCTCTGTCGCTAATCAACCCCAACGACATCGAGAGCATCAGCGTGCTGAAAGACGCCTCGGCGGCTGCTATCTACGGTTCGCGCGCTTCGAACGGCGTAATCATCGTAACGACCAAAAAAGGCCTGCAAGGCGAAAAGCTGCGCGTAAACGTATCGAGCCAAAACTCGGTAGCCACGCCCGTGCGCTACGTCGATGTGCTGTCGGCTGACGAGTTCCGCGCTCTGGTAAACGAGCGTGGTAATGCCCAGCAGAAAGCTTCGCTAGGTACGGCCAACACCGACTGGCAGAAAGAAATCTTCCGCACGGCCCAAACCACCGACAACAACGTAAGCCTGACCGGTGCCGTTGGCAAGCTGCCGTTCCGTGCCTCGGCCGGCTACCTCGACCAAGAGGGTCTGCTGAAGCGCAACGACCTGAAGCGCTACACCGGTGCTTTGAGCCTGACGCCCGTGCTGCTCGACGGCAACCTGCGCGTTGACATGAACGTGAAGGGTTCGTGGATCGACAACAACTTCTCGAACCAGGACGCCGTGGGCGCCGCTGTGTTCTACGACCCCACGCAGCCTATCTTCTCCTCCGAAGGTCGTTTCGCTCCCTACGGTGGTTACTTTCAGTTCCTCGACAACGGCAGCATCAATACCCTGGCTACGCGCAACCCCGTTGGCCTGATTGAGCAAAACCGCCGCCGCAGCACCGTAAAGCGCAGCATCGGTAACCTTCAGCTTGACTACAAACTGCCCTTCCTGCGCGATTTGAGCGCCAACCTGAACCTGGGCTACGACATTCAGCGCAGCCGCGGTACCAGCGTAACCGACCCCAACTCGGGTCAGTTGACGGGCGCCCGCCTCGGTCGCGGTATTTTTGAGCAATACGCCCGCGACAACAACAACCGCCTGCTCGAAGCCTACCTGCGCTACAACAAGCAGATTGGCGGCAGCCGCATCGAATTGTTGGGCGGCCACTCGTACCAGAGCTTCGATTACAAAGAGTACGTGTTCGACGACCGCGACGTATTCGGTCAGGTCTTCCAACAACCTGCCGACCGTCCGATTAACGGCAAAGATTACTTCGACCCCGGCTACCGCCTGCTGTCGTTCTACGGCCGTGCCAACTACACTCTCAAAGACAAGTACATCCTGACGGGTACTTTCCGCGCCGACGGCTCGTCGCGCTTCTCCGAGGATAACCGCTGGGGCTACTTCCCCTCGGCTGCTTTCGCATGGCGTCTTAAGGAAGAAGGTTTCCTGAAAAACTCGTCGGCCGTTTCGGATCTGAAACTGCGCCTGAGCGTTGGCCAGACCGGCCAGCAGGACATCGGCAACCGCTACTACGACTACATTTCGCTTTACACCCCGAGCCGCAACACGGCGCAGTACCAGCTGGGCAACCAGTTCTCCAACACGCTGCGTGCTGGTCTCTACAACGAAGAGTTGAAGTGGGAAACCTCCACGACCTACAACGCCGGTCTTGACTTTGGTTTCTTCGACGGCCGCATCAGCGGTGCTCTTGACGCTTACCAGCGCAAAACCACCGACCTGCTGAGCTTTATCCAGGTAGCTGCCCTCACCAACCTCTCGAACGAAGGTTTCTTTAACGTAGGCGACCTGGAGACCCGCGGCGTAGAAGCCAACGTGAACTTGGGCATCGTTCGCGGCGACAAATTCGACTGGTCGATCAACGCCAACGCCAACGTTCTGCGCACCGAAATCACGCGCCTGACCAACGTTGACAACCCCAACTTCGTGGGCAACCCCACGGGTGGCATCGCCGGGGGCGTAGGCAACAACATCCAGATCAACTCGGTAGGCTACCAGCCCCAGACGTTCTTCGTATTCCAGCAGGTGTACGACAGCAACGGCAAGCCGGTAGAAGGCCTATACGTTGACCGCAACGGCGACGGCGTTATCAACGGCTCCGACCGCTACCATTACCAGTCGGCTCGCCCGCGCGCTATCCTGGGCTTTGGCACCAACCTAACGTACGGCAAGGCTAGCCTCGCTGCCACGCTGCGTTCGCACCTAGGCAACTACGTGTACAACAACGTACGCTCGCAGTCCTTCTTCGTGCAGAACTCGAACGGTTTCGTGAACAATACCACCGAGGAAGTAAACGATTCGCGTTTTGGTTCGGCTCAGTACTTCTCCGATTACTTCATGGAGAATGCCTCGTTCCTGCGCATGGAAAACATTACGTTGGGTTACAATTTCGGCAACATCTACAAAGATCGCGCGAACCTCAATGTATCTTTCGCTGTTCAGAACTTGTTCACTATCACGAACTACACGGGTCTGGATCCGGAGCCGCAGCGTGATGGTAACTCCGGTATCGATAACACGATTTACCCGCGTCCGCGCACCTTCACGGTTGGTCTGAACTTCGGCTTCTAACGCATTCCTGAAAATGAAAAATAAGTTTATCCGGAGTTTGGCGGCCGTAATGCTTGCGGCTTCGCTGGCACCGCTCTCCTCTTGCGTAGGCGAACTGGAACAGTCGCCCACGTTCTTGGCCAACACCGAAACGGTTTACCGTGACCCGGCCCAGATTCAGCAGGTACTCACCCGCCTCTACGCTACCTTAGCCATCAGCGGCCAGCAGGGCCCGGCCGGCCTGCCCGATATCACCGGCATCGACGAAGGCTTCTCGAACTACCTGCGTCAGTACTGGAAAGCCCAGGAATTGACCACCGACGAGGCCATCATCGCTTGGAACGACGGCAACCTGCCCGACTACAACCGCCTGACCTGGAACGCCAACAACGAGTTCGTACGCGCCATGTACGACCGTATCTTCTACCAGGTAGGCTTGTGCAACGAGTTCATCCGCCAAACGACCGATGCGAAGCTGAGCGAGCGGGGCATTAGCGGCAACGATGCGGCCACCATCAAAACGTACCGTGCCGAGGCCCGCTTCCTGCGTGCCCTTAGCTACTACCACGCACTCGATATGTTTGGGGGCAACGTACCGTTTGCCACGGAAGAGTCGTCGGTAGGTAGCACGCTTCCCACGCAAACCAACGGCGCGGCACTGTTCAACTACATCGAGGCTGAGCTTAAGGCCGCTGAAGCCGACCTGCCCAATGCTGGCCCGAACGCTGCCACCTACGGCCGCGCTACCAAAGCCGCCGCCTGGACGCTGCTGGCCAAGCTGTACCTGAACTCGAAAACCTACCTAGGTGCTTCGAGCCAGGACCGCTGGTCCGACGTTATTGCCAACTGCAACAAGGTAATTGCCGCCAACTACCAGTTGGCGCCGGAATACCGCCTGCTGTTTTTGGCCGATAACGACCGCACCGCTGCTAACCGCGAAATCATCTTCCCGATCAACTTCGACGGCGTGCGCACCAAAACCTTCGGTGGCATGACGTTCCTGGTACACGCTGCTATCGGTGGTAGCATGCGCGCCGCCGACTTCGGCGTGAACGGTGGCTGGTTTGGTTTGCGCACCAAGAAGAATCTGGTCGACCTGTTCCCGGATGCCAACGGCACCGCCGACAAGCGCGCCATGTTCT
Organism: Hymenobacter oligotrophus; assembly: GCF_003574965.1. Taxonomy (NCBI): domain Bacteria; kingdom Pseudomonadati; phylum Bacteroidota; class Cytophagia; order Cytophagales; family Hymenobacteraceae; genus Hymenobacter; species Hymenobacter oligotrophus. The sequence goes on from NZ_CP032317.1 coordinate 1,569,642, forward strand.
ACACGGCCGGCCAAAACAAGGAAATCAGCGACATCTTCACCTTCACCGACGGCTACGCCGTTACGAAGTACAAGAACGTAACCTCGACCGGCCAAGCCGGCTCCGACGCTACGGGCGACTTCCCCGACACCGACTTCCCGATGTTCCGCCTAGCCGACGTATACCTGATGTACGCCGAGGCAGTACTGCGCGGCGGCACGGGCGGCAGCCAGGCCGACGCCGTACGCTACGTAAACCAGCTGCGCACCCGCGCGCAGGCAGCCCAGGTAACCACCCTCTCGCTCGACGAAATCCTGAACGAGCGTGCGCGTGAGCTGTACTGGGAAGGCCACCGCCGTACCGACCTGATTCGCTTTGGCCGCTTTACCGGTGGTAACTACGTGTGGCCCTTTAAGGGCGGCACGCCCGAAGGCCGGGGTGTATCCGACAACCTGCGGATTTTCCCCATCCCCACCACCGACCTCACGGCCAACCCCAACCTCAAGCAGAACCCCGGCTACTAAAATGTAGTTGGCAGGTCCCGGTGCCCTAGCTGTGGGCAACCACCTAGGGCACCGGGCGCCTGTCTGCCGAATCAACCACGTGTTTTCAAATTCATCGCATATGAACAATCGGCTTACCCAACTTACTGGGCTTTGCGCTGCCGCTTTGCTTTTGCTCGCCTCGTGCGAGAAAGAAGAGGAGCGCGCAATACTGGCCCCAAAAGATGTTCCTGGCCTGACGGCTTCGGCGACCACGCTGAACCTCTCGATGGCTAGCGCCAGCCAACCGGCTGTAACCTACAACTGGACGCCTTCGACGTTTGGTTACGATGCTGCCGTGACGTACACGCTGCAATTCGACAAGCAGAGCGGTGACTTCTCGACGCCTTACGAAGTTGCGGTGGGCTCGGCGCTTACCAAAACCTTCACGGTTGCCGAAATTAACGACCTGCTCATCAGCCGCCTGAAGCTTACGGCCGGTTCGCCGGCGCAGGTGAAAGTGCGCGTAAAATCGAGCGTAGGCGACAAAGTAGCTCCGCTGAACTCGGGCGTTTCGACTTTCACGGCCACGCCGTACTTGGTGGTTATCAACTACCCCTCGCTGTACGTACCTGGCAATTACCAGGGATGGACGCCCGCCACTGCCCCGAAGATTTCGGCCTTCACCAACAACCCCGACTCGTACGAGGGCTATGTGAACATCACCGATGCTTCGCCGGAGTTTAAGTTCACGAGCGCGCCTAACTGGGACAACACCAACTACGGCGACGGCGGCACGGCTGGCACCCTTTCGAGCAACGGCGGCGCTGGCAACCTGAAGGTAACTGGCCCCGGCTATTACCGCCTAAAGGCCAACACCAAGAGCCTGACGTGGGAAAACCTCAAGACTACTTGGGGCGTGATTGGCTCGGCCACGCCAAACGAGTGGAACAGCGACACCCCCCTCACCTTCGACGCTGCCACCGGCACTTGGAGTGCTCGGGTAGCCTTAAAAGTGGGCGAGATTAAGTTCCGCGCCAACAGCGATTGGGGCGTGAACTTTGGCGACGGCGGCAACGGTGCACCCGTGGACGCTATACTCGATTACGGCGGCGACAACATCAAGATCAACACTGCCGGCACCTACACCGTTACGCTCGACCTGAGCAAGCCTGGCAACTACACCTACACGGTGAAGTAAGCTAACGATCGGTCGGCCCGCGGCTGCGCAAGCACCGTTTGGGTGCCGCTTTTGCAAAAGGCCACTGCCTCGGCAGTGGCCTTTTTTGTTGCCACATATTTTTAGCGTGCACCGCACCTAGGGCCACTGACCACCAAGGCGTAGCGGCAGCCGCCCAAACTTTTCTGCCGCTTTGGCCCGGTATTGCAGCGGCAAAACTAGGTACTTGACATAACCTGCCTATTTTCGCAGATAGTCCGGCTTATCCGGTTTCCCCGCAACCCAATCTGCTCTATGATTTTAATTGCCGACGGCGGTTCTACCAAAACCAGCTGGTGCCAGCTCGATTTAGCCAACCCGCAGGATCGTATCCACTTCAACACCGAGGGGTACAACCCGTATTTCATCGACACCGAAGGCATCGTGAAGTCGCTGGATGGTAGCTTGCCCGAAGCCCTGCCGCGCGAGGCCGTAACCCAAGTAAGCTACTACGGCGCCGGCTGCTCCACCGCTGCCAACGTGGGCATTGTGGAGAAGGCTATGCGCCTCACTTTTCCCAACGCCAACGTGTATGTAGGCCACGATTTGCTGGCTGCCGCGCGGGCATTGCTAGGGCGCGAGGCGGGGTTTGCGGCCATTTTGGGTACCGGCACCAACTCGGCTATTTACGACGGCCAGGACATTGCCCACAACATCGACTCGCTTGGTTATTTCCTGGGCGACGAAGGATCGGGCTCCTGGATTGGCAAACGCCTGCTGCGCGACTACATGCGCCGGCTGCTGCCCGATGGCTTGCAGGATGCGTTCAAGCAAGAGTACGGCCTCGAAAACGAGCAGATCTTCGACCGCATTTACAACCAGCCGTTGCCAAACCGCTTTCTGGCGTCGTTCAGCAAGTTTGCCTACGAGCACAACAACGTAAGCTACTGCCGCGACATCGTGGTAGAAGGCTTTGAGGCATTCTTCCAGAATCTGGTTATCCGCTATCCCGATTACCAGAACTATACCTTCAACTGCGTGGGCTCGGTGGGCTACAACTTCCGCGATGCGCTGGCGCAGGTGGCACGGGCCCACGGCATGCAAGTCGGCAAAATCATCCGCTCCCCCATCGACAGCCTTGTCGACTACCACGTGGAAGTAGCGCAAAGCGAATAACGTTTCTTCCCTAGGTCGGCGGCAGTACCGGCGGCAAGCAACAGGGCCGCTCCCAAATGGGAGCGGCCCTGTTGCTTGCCGCCGGTGCCTGAAACGCGTGCGGCACGGAGTATGTGCTGCAGTTCGCGCCAACGCTTGCTGCGGAAGTCATGCATAGCCAACGGATTCGGCAGCCGCTTGCGTTTCTGACGAAAGTATGCGCCAACAAAAAACCCCGCCGGTTTGGCGGGGCTTTTTGGTTGCCTGGGCTACCTAGGTAGCCAGAGCTTGCAGAGCACCTAGGGCTGTACTACCAAGCGGGTGGTGGCGGTGGTAGCACCGGCTTGCACCTTCACGAGGTATACACCCGGTGCAAGGTTGGCCAGCGGCACCTCAACCCCAACGGGGCCCGCAGCCTGGCGGCCCGGCAGGGCTACGCGGCGTACTTCGCGGCCTATGATGTTGAGCACCGTTACCTGCACGGGTGCGGCCGTGGGCAGCGTAAAGAGCACCGTGGCGCGCGAGGCAGCCGGGTTGGGGGCCACCGTGAGGCCAATGGCCGCTACTTGCTGTGCTGCCTTGGAGGAGGTAACGCGGGCCAGGCGGCGCGAGGTGTACACGCGGTACTCGCCGGGCTGCAGCGTAATAGTAGCGTTTACGTCGGTTACCGTGATGCTGTCGTTAGCTAGGTAGTTGTACCACTTGCCGGTCGTCTGGAACTTGGGGTTCACCGTGGCCGACACCACATCGAAGTTGCCGATAACCGCCACGTTCAGGTTCGCGTCGCTGAGGTGGATGGTTTTGGTGGCGCCGGCTACGTTCTGCACAAAGCTCGACGGGTTGTCGAACACGGCGTTGTTTTTCTTCAGCGAAATGAGGTTGCGATACGTGTCGTAGAGTTTGCGGCGGGCCGGGTTGTTGTAGTACTCCCATAGTATGGGCTTGTTGCCCACGCGGCCGTTCTCGTCGATGCTCTTATCGTAACCTACTTCGCCAAACTGCCAGATCATCTTCGGGCCGGGCACCGTGAAGAAGAACGCGGCAGCGGCTTCGTTGCGGGCCAGCGCCGTGTTCAGGTTTTTCACATCGTGGCCGGGTACCTGCTTGCCGAAGCTGAGGTTCTTGAACGTCAGGCGCTCCTCGTCGTGGCTTTCCATGTAGGTTACCAGGTTCGGCTGCGACCAGTTGCGCGTGCCGTAGTAGCCCCAGCTCAAGTCCGACTTGTTGTTCTCCACGTAGCCCATGGTGGCTTCGTTGTAGTTGTGGTTCAGGTTGCCCCACAACATCATGCCTTCGGCGGCCAAAATCTGCTCCTCGCTGTTGTCGGCGAAGTGCTCCAGAATCACGTAGGCGTTCGGGTCGACGCTGCGGATGTGGTTGTTGTAATCCTTCCAGATGGCAATGCGCGAGTCGTCCTTCTGGCCCCACTTGCCTACGTCGCCGCCCGAGTTTACTTGGGTAAAGCCCTTCGAGAGGTCGAAGCGGTAGCCGTCGATCTTGTATTCCTGCAGCCAAAACTCCATCACGCGCTTCGAGAACTCGCGGGTGTAGGGGCTTTCGTGGTTGAAGTCGTACCCTACGTTGAAGGGGTGCGTGGCATCGGGGTTGTGCCAGGGGTTGCTGGCCGTGGGCTTGCCGTTTTCGAAGTACAGCTGCACCATCGGCGACTCGCCGAACGAATGGTTCAGCACCATGTCGAGAATCACGGCCATGCCGCGGCGGTGGCACTCGTCGATAAAGCGCTTCAGCTGGTTTTTGGTACCGTAGTACTTGTCCGGGGCGAAGTAGAACGAGGTGTTGTAGCCCCACGATTCGTTGCCCTCAAACTCGTTTATGGGCATCAGCTCGATGGCATTTACGCCCAAGCGCTGCAGGTAAGCCAGCGTATCAACGAGGGTTTGGTAGTCGTGGCGGGCGATAAAGTCGCGCACCAGCAGCTCGTAAATCACCAGCTTGGTTTTGGCCGGGCGCTGGAAGTTGGTAGCCTGCCAGGTGTAGGCGGCTTGGTTGGTTTGCAGCACCGATACGTTGCCCGTGGTTTTGCCCGTGGGGTAGGCCTTCAGGCCGGGGTACGTTACCTGCGGGATAAAGGGGTCGTCGCTGGGGTCGAGCACCTTTTCGGTGAAGGGGTCGGCGATGCGCAGCGTGCCATCAACCAAGTACTGGTAAGCGTACTCCTGGCCGGGCTGCAGGTTATCGAGCTGCACCCACCACTGCTTGCCGTCGGGGGTTTTCTTCAGGTAGCCGGCGTCGGTGGGTTCCCAATTGTTGAACTCGCCCAGCACAAATACGTGCTGCTTGCCGGGGGCCGTGAGCACCAGCACGGCCGAGGTATTGCCGGGCAGGTAATTGATGCCGTCGCGCATGCCAGCGGGCAGGGCCTGCGTAACCACGGCCGAGCGGGCGTACACCAGCAGGGTTTGCTCGGCGGTTTGCGCGCCGTCGGTGGCTACTAGCTTTACTTCGTTGCGGCCGGGCTGAGCAATGGTCAGCTCTTTGCTGATGGTTGCGGCGTTGGCTTCTTCCTGCAACGTGTTGTTGAGGTACAGCTTCAGGTTCGTGCTCTTGGAGGCTTCGGCCGATACCAGCAGCTTGCCGCCGGTTTCAACGAGCTGCACGCCTTGGGCCGTGGGCGCGGTAAACCGCACCGACAGCGCCGCGCTCTGCTGCACGCTCACCAGAATATCCTTGTTGCCGGTGTCTTTGCCTTCGGGCGAACCGTTGGCGCCGCGGAACACCATGGCCAGCTTCAGGATCTTGTCGGAGGCCGGCAGCTTATCGTAGTAAGTGCGCGGCACGAAGGTGATGGTGTAGAGGTTCGGGTTGCTGGCGCTGCGCGTCATCTTCTCCTTGGCAATGGGCTGGGAGAAGCTAGTGCCCACCACGGCCTTCCAGTCGGAATCGCTGGCGCTCTTGTCGGAAATTACGCCGGTCCAGATGTACACGTCGCCGGTGTAATCCTTCAGGCCACCCGAGCCTTTGGTGGCGTCGAAAGTGATAGTTACCTGGTCGTCGGCTGTGAAAAACGACGGCTGCGTGGTAACCACCTGGGCGCGCACGGTGGCTGCTGCGCTAAGCAGCATTATCCAAAGCACGCCTAGGAGTCGAAGTTTTCTCATAAACGGTGAGGGGTATGGTTGATGGAGAAGTAAATCCTAAAAAAATGACGCAAGGAACAGAGTAAAGGTACTACCGGCCGCAAACGTTACCAACCCTGCTGCTATCTTTTGTGCGTAGCTTTGGCCAGCGCACAACATTTATGGCATGCGGCCCCTGCAACGCGTTTTTCTTTTGATTTTGGGTTGCCTGTTGGCGGTGGCCGGGGCGCGGGCACAGGTGCCGCCGGTGCGGCCCGCCGCAAACGATTCGGTAACCCTACTGGCTCCGCGCCCGGCCCTAGGTGCGGCACCGGCTCCGGTGCCCCGGCACCGCCTGCCGCTGGTAATCGGCACTTTTGCCACGGGGTATGCGGGCACGTATTACGCCCTGAGCCGCGGCTGGTACACGGGCCCGCGCAGCCTCTTTCATTGGTTTGACGATTCGCGCGAGTGGAAGCAGCTCGACAAAGTAGGCCATTTGTGGGGCGCGTTTCACGAGAGCCGCGGCGCCGTGGATTGGCTGCGCTGGGCCGGCCTCACCCCAAAGCAAGCCCTGTGGTACGGCGGCTTCGTGGGCTTTTTGTTGCAAAGCCCCATTGAGTATTTCGACGGCCGCGACCCGGCTTACGGCGCATCGGCTACCGACCTGGCGGCCAACTTTGCGGGCTCGGCGGGGCTGATAGCCCAACAGCTTGCCTGGGGCGAGGTGCGCCTCATGCCCAAAGTATCGTTCCGGAAAACCCCCTACGCCCTGCGCCGGCCCAATGTGCTGGGCAGCAACCTAGGCGAGCGGCTGCTGAAAGACTACAACGGCCAAACCTACTGGCTGTGCGCCGACGTGGGCGCTTTCCTGCCCGAGGGCAGCCGCTGGCCGCGCTGGCTGCAGCCGGCCCTGGGCTACGGCGCGCAGCAAATGCTCTACAACGACGCCGACGCGAACCGCGCCGCCGGCCTCGATGCCTACCGCCAGTACTACCTGTCGTTCGACATTGACCTGCGCCACATCCCCACGCGTAGCAAAGCCCTACGCACGGTGTTTTACGTGGCCAGTATTTTTCACCTGCCCGCGCCGGCCCTGGAGCTCAACCGCAAGCGCGGCTTGGTGTTGCACGGGCTGTATCATTAAGGCACCTAGAGGCTTGGGGCGCGGCGGGCCGGCCACCCGAACCGGTGGGGCCGCTTTTCACGTTTCATTCGCGACCTTTACCCCTACCTGCCCCCTGGCTGCCGCCCCGCCACCTAGGGCAACCCAGACGAAAAACAGCTGATTATGAATATTGGAGACCGTGTGCGCCTGATGTCGGGCCGCGAAGAAGGCATTGTTACCCGCATCCTCGATCAAAACCTGGTGGAAGTAACCATCGACGACTTTCCGGTGCCGGTGCTGCGCTCGGAGTTGGTGCTGGTAGCCCCCGAGGAGTTTAAAGCATTTGGCGGGAGCGAGTTGGCGCCTTCGCAAGTGGCTGCCCCGCGCCCACTTAAGCCGGGCAAGCCGAGCGGCAAAAACACGCCGCCCGCCGTTACCAGCACTACTTCGCCCAGCGGTAGCACGCCCGTGGCACCCAAGCCGGCGCCGGCCCCGCCTGCGCCCAAAGGCCTGTACCTGGCCTTGGTGCAGCAAACCTCGGAGCTGCTGGTGGCGCACCTCATCAACAACACCGATGCCGATGTGCTTTTCACGTTCGGCGAGGAGCGCAACGGCCAATACCGCGCTTTATCGGCCGAAAAACTTGCCCCCAAAACCGTAAGCCAGCCCCTAGGTCATCGGCACCTCAAGGACTTCGACCAGTGGAGCACGGCCGTGGTGCAGTTGCTGCCTGTGCAACTCAACTCGCCCACGCTGTTCGAAACCCTGCTAAAGCGCGTTTCTTTCAAAGCCAGCTCGTTTTACTCAAGCCGCCGCGAGGCACCGGTTATCAAGCGCGAGGCGTTCTTGTTTCAGCTCGACGAAAAACCCGTGGCGCCCATTCCGGTGCCCACCGCCGACGAGCCCAAGCCCGCTGCCGCCCCGGTTGTCGACCCAGTAAAGCTGCGCGACCAAATTGCCGAAAAGCTGCGCGGCGACGCCAAAACCGTGGTACCCGCCCCCAAGCAAGAGCCCGTGAAAGCCATTGTGCCCCCGTCTCACGAGGTTGATTTGCACTTGGAGGCCCTAAAGCCCGAAGGCGTCACCGAAGGCCTCAGCAACACCGCTATTTTGGAGCTACAGGTAAACGCCTTTGAGGATGCGCTGAGCCGTGCCTTGGCCACCAACATGCACGAAATCGTGTTCATCCACGGCACTGGCAACGGCACGCTGCGCAAAGAACTGCACAAGCGCTTGAGCCGCAACCGCGACATCAAGTTCTTCGAGGAAGCCCGCAAGGAGAAATTCGGCTACGGAGCCACGCTGGTACGGCTGAAGTAAGGAATTTGGCCTAGGCGCTGTCATCCTGAGCAAAGCGAAGGACCTTATCACGTTTGGGTAGTAATTACTATCTCGCGTGATAAGGTCCTTCGCTTTGCTCAAGATGACGGAAGATTCGGAACTTATGCCTTATTACGTCTATATCACTACCAACCCTGCGAAAACAGTTCTGTACATCGGCGTAACAAACGACTTGGCAAACCGCCTTGCGCAACACTACGCCAACCGCGGCGAACCAGGCACTTTTGCAGGCAAGTACTTCTGTTACAACTTGCTCTACTTCGAGCAACATCAGAGCAGCCTCAACGCCATTGCCCGCGAAAAGGAATTGAAAGGTTGGACCCGAGCGAAGAAAGACGCGCTGATTGATACCTTGAATCCTGCTAGAGAATTCCTGCAACCCTAACGGCGCCGGACGTGATAAGGTCCTTCGCTTTGCTCAGGATGACAGCAACTTCATATTGCAAATTTTTACCCATGAAACTACCTGGCCTGCTTGCCGCCTCGCTCCTCGTCCTCAGCACCATCCCCTCATTAGCACAGCAGCCCACAGCACCTAGGCTGCCCGTGCCGCGCAACCTCCAGGACACCTACACCAAAGGCACCCGCGCCGAGGACGGCAGGCCCGGCCCCAAGTATTGGCAGAACGCCGCCGACTACAACCTGCGCATCAATTTCGACCCGAACACGCGCCTGCTGGCGGGCACCGTTGACATAACCTACTTCAACAACTGCCCCGACGAGCTCGGCCAGCTGTGGTTTAAGCTCTACCCCAACCTTTACCAAAAGGGCGCAGCGCGGGCCAGCAACATCAAGCCCGAGGATGTGAGCGAAGGCGTGAAAATTGAGCAGCTGAGCATCAACGGCCAGGCCATCGACCTTGCCAAGCTGAACATCAGTGCCACCAACATGCAGGTAATGCTGCCGCAGCCCCTAGGTGCGCGGCAGCAAGCCAAGGTGTCGGTAACGTACTCCTACACGCTCAACAAAGGCTCGCACACGCGCACCGGCGAGGTGGAGCCCGGCTCGCACTTCTTGGCCTATTTCTTCCCGCGCATCGCCGTGTACGACGACATCGACGGCTGGAACAAATTGCCCTACAACGGCCAGCAGGAGTTCTACAACGACTTCGGCAACTACTCGGCCGCCATTACGGTGCCCAAGGATTACGTGGTGTGGGCCACCGGCGACCTGCAGAACGCCAACGAGGTACTCACGAAAAAATACGCCAAGCGCCTGCGCGATGCCGAGCGCAAAGACGAGGTGGTGAAGATCATCGACGAAGCCGATGCCCAGCGCCGCGACATTACCGCCAGCAACGCTCAAAACACTTGGCGCTTCGAGGCCAAGAACGTGCCCGACTTCGCTTTTGCTACCTCCGACCACTACGTATGGCAGTCGACGAGCTTGGTAGTAGACCCCAAAACCAAGCGCCGCACCCGCGTAGATGCCGTGTACAACCCCAAGCACAAGGACTTTGAGGAGGTGGTGCAGTTCGGCCGCAAAACCGTGGAGGCCATGAGCTACACCTTTCCGAAGTGGCCCTTCCCCTATTCCCACGAAACCGTGTTCGACGGCCTCGACCAGATGGAGTACCCCATGATGGTGAACGACAACCCCGTGGAAACCCGCGCCGACGCCATTACGCTCACCGACCACGAAATCTTCCACACGATGTTCCCCTTTTACATGGGCATCAACGAAACGAAGTACGGCTGGATGGACGAGGGCTGGGCAACCATCGGCGAGTGGGTAATTTCAAGCATTATCGACCCCAAGCTGGTTGACGACTATGGCGTGATGCCTTATGCCCGCGCCGCTGCTACCGAAGTCGATATGCCCATCACCACGCTCAGCACGCAGCAAACCGGCACAGCTTTTTTCCTTAACTCGTATCCCAAACCAGCTCTAGGTTACCTCTACGTGCGCGATTTGCTCGGCGACGAGCTGTTCACGAAAGCCTTGCATACCTACATTCAGAACTGGAACGGCAAGCACCCCATGCCGTTCGACTTCTTTAACTCGATGAACGCCGGGGCGGGCCGCAACCTCAACTGGTTCTGGCAGCGCTGGTTTTTCGACGGCGGCTACCCCGACCTAGGCATTGCCAGCGTTACCAAGCAAGGCGCCGGCTACGATGTGGTAGTGGAAGCCGAAGGCAGCAAACCCGTGCCCGTTGACGTGACTGTGACTTACGCCGACGGCACCACGCAACAAGTGCACCGCAACATCGGCGTGTGGGAGTCAGCGCCTAGGTCCATAACCGTGCAAGTGCCCGGCGACAAAGCGGTGAAGAAGGTAAAGTTGGGTAGCACGTACGTGCCGGACAGCAACCCGCAGGATAACGTGTGGGAGCAGAAGTAGGAAAAAACAATATTGTCATTTTTTATCTGTCATCCTGAGCAAAGCGAAGGACCTTATCACGTTTGGGTAGTAATTACTATCTGGCGTGATAAGGTCCTTCGCTTTGCTCAGGATGACAAATGGACCAAGACAGGAAGAATAACTTACCTTTGCCCGCAAGTGATGCGCCGCCCCACCGCTGCGCAACCGGCCTAGGTCGGGAGCGGAGAGGAAAGTCCGGGCAACGCAGAGCACCCTGCTTCCTAACGGGAAGGACGGCGACTGGCGACGGCCGCCGGACAGCCAGTGCCACAGAAAACTACCGCCTAAGCTGCCCTCGGGCAGCCGGTAAGGGTGAAAAGGTGCGGTAAGAGCGCACCAGCGGGCGGGCAACCGTTCCGGCTGGGTAAACCTCAGGGGTTGAAAGGCCAAATAGGCCGGCAGGCGGGGCTTCGGCTCCGCAACGGGCGGCTCGTTCGTTGTCGGCGGGTAGGCTGATGGAGCCCACGCGCGAGTGTGGGCCTAGATAAATGGTGGGGCCGCTGCCCTTTGGGGTGGCGGACAGAACCCGGCTTACAGGCGCATCACCAAAAACACGAAACCGGCCGTCGTTGCAAGTGAGCAACGGCGGCCGGTTTTGCTTTAGCATCCGGGCAATAGCAAGGCAACTGGGCGCGTATTCGCACCGGCTCTAAAAACTAGTTCCCCTCCTCAGATGAGGAGGGGCTAGGGGTGGTTGACCATACGTTTGAGCAGCACCTAGGACTAGACTTTAATTCTAGACTTTCAACCACCCCTAGCCCCTCCTCATTTGAGGAGGGGAACTAGCCCTAGCCTTTAGCCTCACACGCTACTTCTTATTCGCAGCCCGGATGGCTTTAACCTCGGCGGGCGTTACGGCCGATGCTTTGTTGCCGAAGCTGTTGCGCACGTACGTCAGCACGTCGGCAATTTGCTGGTCGGTGAGGTGGGGCTGCGCGGGCATTACGTTGCGGTACTCTTCGCCGTCGATTTCCACGTCTTCGAGGCCGTTGAGTACCACTTTTACCAAGCGGGTTTTGTCGCCCAGCACCCAAGTGGTTTTGCTCAGCGGCGGGTTCATGGTCTCCACCCCGCCCCCATCGGCCATGTGGCAAGTGAGGCAGTTTTGGGTGTACACCGTTTTGCCGGCGGCCAGCATGGCTGCCGAAACAGCTGCCCCGGCGAGTTTGGCTTTGGAGGCGGTTGACTTGGCCTTCGCGGCCGGTTTTTGTTGGGCGGCTGTCGGGGTAGCACCTACTGTCAGCAGACCTAGGGTCGCAATAATCAGCTTGATAGAAGCCATTTACTTTTTGTTGTACACGATGCGGTAGACGGTGCCCTTCTTATCATCGGTGATGTAGAGGGAGCCGTCGGGGCCTTGGGCCAAGCCGCAGGGTTTGTGGTCGGGGCGGCCGGCAGCGGCTTTGGCGGCGTCGCCCGCAAAATTGTCAGCAAATACTTCCCAATCGCCGGAAGGTTTCCCGTCTTTGAAAGGCTGAAACACTACGTAGTAACCCTTCTGCGGCTCAGGGGCGCGGTTCCAGGAGCCGTGAAAGGCAATAAAGGCCCCGTTCCGATACTTTTCGGGGAACATAGTACCGGTGTAAAACAGCAGCGCATTGGGTGCGGTGTGGGCCGGATAAGCTGCCACCGGGTCGATGAAGTTGCCGGTGGCTTCCTTCTTGCCGTCGCCGCCGTACTCGGGCGCTTGCATTTTCTTCTTCTGCAAGCCGTCGTAGTACATATAGGGCCAGCCGGCGTTGTCGCCCTTCTTCAGCGCGTACATGCACTCGGCCGGCAGTTCGGCCGACTGCTTGGTGTCGTACATGGCCGGGAAGATGTCGTGCAACTGGTCGCGGCCGTGCTGCATTACAAACAGCTGGTTGGCTTGCGGGCTCCAGTCGAGGCCCACCACGTTGCGCAGGCCGGTAACGTAGCGCGTGCCGCTGCCGTAGCTCTGGTTCAGCTTATCGGCCCGAAACTGCCAGATGCCCCCGGCCGAATCGAGCATGGGGCAGTTGGGCCGACCTAGGGAGCCGCGCTGCCGGTCGCGCTCCTGGCACGAGTTGGAGTACGCGCCGATATTCACGTACAGGTTGCCGTCGTTGTCGAGGGCAATGGATTTGCTTTCGTGCTGGCGGCGGTTAATCAGGCCCGTTACAATCTTCTCGGGCTTGTCGGGGTTGGTTACCTGACCCTTGTCGTCCAGCTTGTAGCGGAATACTTCCTGATCGGAAGAGGCATAGAGGTAACCGTTTTTCACGGCGATACCCGTGCCCCCGTACTTGCCAAAACCGCTGGCTACTTCGGCTTTGCCACCGGTGCCGGGGCGCAACATCAGAATGCCGTTGCCGGAGGCATTGGGTCGGTTCAGCTTAACAAACATGGTGCCCTCTGGCGTAGTGGCAATATGCCGGGCGCGGCCACCGGTTTCGGCCACTACCAGCGCGCCAAAGCCGGCCGGCAATTTCAGACCCGCGTTGTCGGCGTCGGGCACTACGCGCTCCTCGGGCCGGAGCGCAAACAAGGACAGGCTCCCGACCACCGCCGCAGGCAGCAGCAGGTAACGCGAAACAGCGTTTTTCATGGGGTATTGATGAGCGGTAAACGTGGTTGGTAGCAGACTTTAATACGGCCGCTGAGGCAAAACGAACAGCCGGGCTCCGCAGCCTCCTGGGTGCGGCGCATGCCTGGCGCACCTAGGGCTGTTCGGGCCAGCCGGGCACGCGGGCCCAGTAAACAGCAAAGCGAAGGTAGTAGTTGCCGCCAACGGTGGCGGTTTTCGGCGTATAATTACAACGCCCTCCTTTTCGTTACTTTCGGCCCCGACTGACTTACCCTGAATCCATGCCCCGCATCCTCATCATCGACGACGAAAAAGCCATTCGCTACACGCTCAAGGAAATCCTGGAGTTTGAGAACTACACCGTCGATCAGGCTGAAGACGGACCCGCGGGCTTGGATATGCTCATCAAGGACAAATACGACGTGGTGCTCTGCGACGTGAAGATGCCCAAGATGGACGGACTCGAGGTGCTGGAACGTGCCCAGAAAATTTCGCCCGACACGGCCTTTATCATGGTTTCGGCCCACGGCAATATTGAAATGGCCGTGGACGCCACCAAAAAAGGCGCATTCGATTTTATTCCGAAGCCGCCCGACCTCAACCGCCTACTCGTAACCGTGCGCAATGCCCTCGACCGCACCAAGCTGGTTACCGAAACCAAAACGCTGAAGAAGAAAATCGCCAAGAACTCCGAGATGGTGGGCGACTCGGCGGCGTTGGAGAGCGTGCGCAAGGCCATTACCAAAGTAGCCCCCACCGATGCCCGCGTGTTGATTACCGGCCCCAACGGCGCCGGTAAGGAAATGGTAGCCCGCCAGATACACGAGCAAAGCAACCGCGCCAACGGCCCGCTGATTGAAGTGAACTGCGCCGCTATTCCGTCGGAGCTGATTGAATCGGAGTTGTTTGGCCACGAGAAAGGCTCGTTTACATCGGCCGTAAAGCAGCGCATCGGCAAATTTGAGCAGGCCGATGGCGGCACGCTGTTCCTCGACGAAATCGGCGACATGAGCCTGTCGGCCCAAGCCAAGGTGCTGCGCGCCCTGCAGGAAAACAAAATAACCCGCGTGGGCGGCGAGAAGGAAATTTCGGTGAACGTGCGCGTGCTGGCGGCCACCAACAAAAACCTGCTGCAGGAAATAGCCGACCGCAACTTCCGCGAAGACTTATATCACCGCCTGTCGGTAATCCTGATTCAGGTGCCGGCCCTGAACGACCGCCGCGAGGACATTCCGGCGCTGGCCGAGAAGTTTCTGGCTGACATTGCCAACGATTACGGCAACAAGCCCAAGCGCTTCGCCCCCGATGCCATGCAGTACCTGCAAAGCCTCGATTGGCGCGGCAACATCCGGGAGCTGCGCAACGTGGTGGAGCGCCTCGTGATCATGGGCGGCGACCCCATCAGCGAAGACGACGCCCGCAGCTTTTCAGGCAAATAACTGATGCTGCTAAAAACAAAAACGCCGGCCTGAAATGGCCGGCTTTTTTGTTTCAGAACTCCTTCGGAAGGCTTTAATCCGGTGTAGAACTAGCTTCGCGAATGTCCCGTTTCTGATCTTTCACGCGGCTTTTTTCCTCACGCTTTTGTACCTGGGCGGCCTGCTCCCGTTGCCGGTTTTGGCGGGCTATCAATTGTTGCTCCCTGAGTTGGCGCTTTTGTACCTGCATGGCGCTGCGCTGCTTGCGCAGCTCCGTTTCGCTGTCGTTAACGGCGCGCCGGCTCTCCACGGTTCGTTGGTGCTGGTCGGCCACTTCGTTTTTGGCATCCTGGGCGCGCTGCTTTTGCTCTATTAAGCGTGCCTGCGCCGAATCTGTGGCGGTTTGAGCGTTTACAGCAGTGCTACCGAATCCCTGCAACCCTACAAGGACGAGGAGGGAGAAAAATATGGGGTAATGTTTCATGGTGCGGGTGCGGCTACGTGTACTATGCTTAACGCACTTCACCAGTATTTAAACAACTAATAATCAGTTATTTTCAGCCGAATCATTAATTAAACGTGTTTACCCTGCCAGTTGGCTGCAACCACGGATGTCGGAGTTATCCAAGCGGCCAAGCACCTCGAAGCTGCCATCCGGATGGCGGCGCCCTAGGTCGCGCGTTTCGATGAAGGCGCAACTATCGATGTTGGCCAGGTCAACCACATTGATGGCACCCGATGCACGTTCGAAGTTGGCGCTGAACGGGTCGGTGGGTTCGCGCAGCAGCACCTGCAATGCCGGAGCGGCATAAAAGCGGCCGTGCCCGGGGCTATACGCTTGCGAGAGCAGCTCCGTCATGCCATATTCGGAGTGGATAACCTCTTGACTAAAAGCCGTTGCTAGGTCGGCGTGCAGCTCCTCCCTGATCATTTCGCGGCGGCGGCCTTTCATGCCGCCGGTTTCCAGCACGGCATCGGGTAGGCGCAACGTCCGGTGGTTGGGGTAGGCAGCGGCCAAGTCGAGCAAGGCGTAGGTTACTCCAATCAGCATAATCTTACGGCCGCCTAGGTGGTGCGCCTGCTCGAGCGCCCGCAGCAGCGCGGCGTGGTCGTGCAGAAAAAACGCCTCTTGCTGCGGCTGGCCCGAGGTGCGCACAAAATGCTCGACCATGGCCACCAGCGACGACTCGCCTTGCTCGAGGTACGACGGCAACAAGGTCAGAAACGTCCAGTCGGTTAGGGGGCCGTACTGCTGCTCGAACAAGCGTTGGGCGTGTTGGTAGTACAGCTCAGGGTCGCGCACTAGGTGGCGGCTGCGCTGCATTTGCGTGGTGCCGCTGCTGCGAAATACCTGCACGGGCTGCCACTCGTCGCCGGGCTCGATGGTAACAACCTCCTGCGTTTTGAAAAACTCGATGGGCAGAAAGGGTACATCGGCCAAGCGCTGCACTTGGGCAGGCTGGCAACCCAAGGCCCCCAACCAGTTGCGGTACGCCGCGCAGCATTCGGCCTGGTAGCGAAACAGGTTCAGGGCCAGCTCCTCGGCGGTGTCGGGGCGCACGGCGGCCAGCTCGCGGAGGTATGCAGCACGGAAACTCATCGGGCCAGTAGCGGGTTTAGGAAGAGCATAACAAATGCGCCGGTGCTGCGTTCTGTGGAAGTAAATTGTGTACTTTTTCGGGCCGGATATCGGCAGCACCTGCTTAGCTTTCTCTCTATGCTGCGCATACGTTTACTCATGAGCTTGTTGGCAGTGGCCGCCGCATCGGCGCTGACAGCCTGCGAGAGTGCACCGGATTACCCGGATACGCCCTCCATCGAATTCAGAAGCGTTACGGCTGAGCGCGTTACGCCCACCACCGGCGAAACGCCCTACAACCGAATTTATGTAACCGTGGCCTACAAAGATGGCGACGGCGACCTAGGCTTGTCGGAAGAAGACATTCAGACGCCGCCCTTCAACTCGGGCCGTTACAGCCAGAACTACTTCATTACGATGTTCCGGCAAAACAGCAGCGGTATCTACGAGCAGTACATTCCATCGATTCCGTTCAACGGCCGCTTTCCGCGCATGCTCGAGCCGAACGAGAAAAGCCAGCCCATTCGCGGCGACCTGACGTACGAAATTTACAAAGGCATCGGCTTCACCATCACCGACCCCAACTTCCGTCCCGGCACCAAAATCAAGTTCAACATCCAGATCGTGGACCGCGAGCTGCACGAGAGCAACGTCATCACCACCGACGAGCTGACGCTGCCCTAGGTACGTACCGGGTTAAGCACCCAATGCAACCGCCCCGCCGCCGGCAATGCTGGCAGCGGGGCGGTTTGCTTTTCGGCACCTAGCTCGTTGTCATTTCGAGCGAAGCGAGAAATCTGGGTTGAAAAGGCGTTTGGCTGCCAGCCCTAGATTTCTCGCTTCGCTCGAAATGACAATACGACCGCTCGAAATGATAAGCTGGGCCTAGTAAATGTCGGGGAAACGCTGCGGCTCTACCTCCTGCATCAGCTCGTACACGGTGTCGAACACGTCCTCGGCGTTGGGCTTCGAGAAGTAGTCGCCGTCGGAGCCGTAGGGCGGGCGGTGGGCCTGCGCCGCGAGGCAGCGCGGCTGCGAATCGAGGTAGCGGTAGCCGCCTTGCTCGTCCACGACTTGCTGCATCATGTAGGCGGTGGCGCCACCGGGCACGTCTTCGTCGGCGAACAGCACGCGCGAGGTTTTCTTGATCGACTCCAGCACCACGCCTTCGCGGTCGAAGGGCAGTAGCGTCTGCACGTCGATTACCTCCACCGAAATGCCTACTTGCTCCAGTTGGGCGGCGGCATCGAGCACGATGCGGCACATGGAGCCGTAGGTTACGATGGTGATGTCGGTGCCTTGCTTCAGCACTTCGGGCACACCTAGGGGCAGCGTAAACTCGCCGATGTTGCTCGGGATGCGCTCCTTGAGGCGGTAGCCGTTCAGGGGCTCAATTACGATGGCCGGTTCGTCGCTCTTCAGCAACGTGTTGTAAAAACCGGCGGCCTGTGTCATGTTGCGCGGTACGCACAGGTGCATGCCCCGAATCGAGCCCAGAATCATCTGAATGGGCGAGCCGCTGTGCCAGATGCCCTCGAGGCGGTGGCCGCGGGTGCGCACAATCAGCGGAGCCTTTTGTCCGCCTTTGGTGCGGTACTGCAGCGAGGCCAAGTCATCCGACAGAATCTGAATGGCGTACAGCAGGTAATCGAGGTACTGGATTTCGGTGATGGGGCGCAGGCCGCGCATGGCGGCGCCAATGCCCTGGCCCACAATCGTGCACTCGCGAATGCCGGTGTCGGTTACGCGCAGCTCGCCGTACTTCTCCTGCAGGCCGGCAAAAGCCTGGTTTACGTCGCCGATGCGGCCTACGTCTTCGCCAATGGCGAAAACGCGCGGGTCGCGGGCCAGGATGGCGTCGAAGCAGGCTTGCAACACCTCGCGGCCGTCGACCTGCGGGGCATCGGCGGCAAACTCGGGCTTTACTTCTTCCACGTTCAGCGCCGATTCTTCGCTTTGGCTGAACAGGTGCGAGTTGTAGCGGTCGGCGTTTTCGGCCACGGCTTGCTCGTGCCAGCGGCGCAGCTCGCCGCGGGCGCCGGAGCGCTTCACGTCGCGCACAAGGCGCAGCGAGCGGCGCACGGCGCGCATGATGTCGGCGCGGATGGGCGTGGGGTTGTGCTCGAGTTGGTGGATCAGCTCGTGCAGCTCGTTTTCGCGGCCGGTTTCGGTAGCGAGGTTGTTGAGCAATTGCACGGCTTCATTACGCTCGGCAACGATGGGGTTGAAGAAGGCCTCCCAAGCAGCGGCCCGCGCTTTACGCACGGCATCCTTGGCTTCGTTTTCAATCTGGTCGAGCTCGGCCTCGGTGGCGTGGCCGTCTTGCAGAATCCACTGGCGCATTTGGCGCAGGCAGTCGTACTCCTGCTCCCAGGTGAGGCGGTCTTTGCTCTTGTAACGCTCGTGCGAGCCCGAGGTGGAGTGGCCTTGGGGCTGCGTGAGTTCGGTTACGTGCACCAACACGGGCACGTGCTCGCGGCGGCACACCTCGGCGGCGCGCTGGTATGTGTCGACGAGGGCGGCGTAGTCCCAACCCTTCACCACAAAAATTTCGAAGCCCTGCTCGCCCGGCGCGTTGCGCTGGAAACCACCTAGGATTTCGGAAATGCTTTGCTTGCAGGTTTGGTACTCGGCCGGTACCGAAATGCCGTAGTGGTCGTCCCACACGCTCATGAGCATGGGTACCTGCAGCACGCCGGCCGCGTTAATGGCCTCGAAGAACATGCCCTCGGAGGTGCTGGCGTTGCCGATGGTACCAAAAGCTACCTCGTCGCCGTTGCGCGAAAACTGCGTGAACTGCTGCAGCTCGGGGTTTTGGCGGAAGAGCTTGGACGCATAGGCCAGGCCCAGCAGGCGCGGCATTTGGCCACCGGTAGGCGAAATATCGGCCGAGGAATTTTTGCTGTCGACGAGGGCTTTGAAGTTGCCGTCTTCGTCGAGGAAGCGCGTAGCGAAGTGGCCGTTCATGGCGCGGCCAGCAGTGGCGGGCTCGGCTTCGGCGTCGGGGTGCGCGTACAGCTGGGCGAAGTACTGCTGCAGCGTCAGCTCGCCGGTGGCGAACATGAAGGTTTGGTCGCGGTAGTAACCCGAGCGGAAGTCGCCGGGGCGGAAAGCACGCGCCATTGCCAGCTGGGGCAGCTCTTTGCCGTCGCCGAAAATGCCGAACTTGGCTTTGCCCATAAACACTTCCTTGCGGCCCGTGAGCGAGGCCTGGCGGCTTTCCCACCCTAGGCGGTAATCGCGGAGCAGTTCTTCTTTGCTAAGCGTGGCGGCGGCCGAAGCTACGGCCGATTCGGCAGTGGACATGCAGTTGGTCGTCGGGGAAAATATAGACGGAGCGGACACCCGCCGGATGGGTGCGGGCGGCCCGCCGAAGCCGACGGGCCCTCAAAAGTACGTAAAAGCGGCACGCAAAGTCGATGCCTGGCAAACGAGCGTTAGGTGCGGGCTTCTGATTATATTTGCTGAGGCTGTTTTACCTGGCTGTTCGGGCCCTAGGGCGCGGCGGTTAGCCGTTGGGCAAGCAGCCATTTGTCCTTCATCTACGCCTTTTTGTTATGCTTCGTACCCTTACTACTTCGCTGCTGGGCCTGTGCCTGCTGCTCACGGCTCTAGGTGCTTCGGCCCAGGGTGTGCTCGAGTTCACCCAAACCCTGCACGATTTCGGCAACGTGGCCGAGGGCAGCGTGGCCACGCACGAGTTCAAGTTTAAGAACACCGGCAACCAACCCGTGGTAATTGCCAACGTGCAGGCCTCGTGCGGCTGCACCACCCCCGACTGGACCAAAACGCCCGTGATGCCCGGCAAAACAGGTTTCATCCGGGCCGCCTACAACAGCGCCGGCCGCCCCGGGCAATTCAACAAAACCGTAACGGTAACCAGCAACGCCGCTACGCCCACCATGGTGCTCACCATTAAAGGCGCGGTGGTGGATAAGGCCGAAATGGCCAAGAGCTACACGGCTGCGCAAATCGCCAAGTCGCCCAAGCTCACCCTCGACCGCAAGCTGCACGACTTCGGCAAGATGGAATCGGGCCAGCAGCTCACGGCCAAGTTCACGGTGAAGAACACCGGCAAAAGCGACCTGCAACTGGGCTCGATTACCTCCAACTGTTACTGCGTGTCGCTGCGCAACCAACCCAAGGCCCTGAAGCCCGGCGAGTCGGCTACCATCGAGCTGCAGTATGCGCAGCGCCAGATTGGCCAGATGGCCGATGTGGTTACGCTGCACTCGAACGATATCACCGGCCCCGACGCCACCATCACGCTCAAAGCCAACGTGGTGCAAAGCCTTTCGCAGCAAAGCATGTTGAAAGAAGGCGCAGCGGCGGTACCGTTTAAGTAAGCTTTCGGCCGCTGAAACCACGCCGCAAACGCAAACTAATTTCCTGCTGATGCCACGACCTTAACCGTCGTGGCATCATTTTTTGTAGAGCCCGCCTGGGTGCATTTTGCGCCTTCCTCTCTCAACAACCTCCACCCTACCCAATGCGTGTTTCTCTACCCCTTTTCCTAGGTCTGACCAGCGCGGCCGTGCTCGGCAGCGGCTGCGTCCGCAATATTCAGGTGCCGCAGGCCACGCCGCAATACGGTTTGCAGCTGCGCATTCGGCTGCCGCAAATCAAGCCCAGCACTACGCTTGATACCGTGCGCGTGGCCTTGGAGCTCACCAATACCAACGATGAACCCTACGTGGTATCGAGCCCGGCGCGGCCGCAGGCCACCCTGCCCGTGGCCTACATCGACGGGGCACCTAGGGCTTGGCAAATGCACATGCGCCGCGGCAAGGATGTGCGCGTTACCATACCAGCCCGCGGCACCTACCGCGCCACCTATGATTTGCCCATGAGCGCCTTTGCGGGCGAGCGGCGCGAGGCCGGCAAACAATATCAGCTGCAGCTGCTTTACCACCCCAAGGTGTACGGCCCCAAAGGGCACCGCTCCACGTTCGTCGAAATCCAGAGCAACAGGCTCTCCTTTTGAGTTAGCTCAACAGAACGCTAGGCGGCGGGCATTGCCTATATTTGCGGCCACTTTTCCCCGTCATCACATCCCACCATATTTCCCATGATCATCGGCGTACCGAAGGAAATTAAGAATAACGAAAACCGCGTGGGCGTTACGCCCGCCGGCGTGGCCGAGTTCCGCAAGGCGGGCCACACGGTGTATGTGCAAGCCAGCGCCGGCGAAGGCAGCGGCTTCTCCGATGCCGATTACGAGCAAGCCGGTGCCCTGATGCTGCCGACCATCGCCGAGGTTTATGGCCAGGCCGAGATGATCGTGAAAGTGAAGGAGCCCATTCAGGAGGAGTACCAGCTCATCCGCGAAGGCCAGTTGCTGTTCACTTACTTCCACTTTGCCTCGTCGGAGGAGCTGACGCACGCCATGATCGAGCGCAAAGCTACCTGCTTGGCTTACGAAACCGTGGAGCTGCCCAACCGCTCGCTGCCCCTGCTGGTGCCCATGAGCGAAGTTGCCGGCCGCATGGCTCCGCAAGAAGGCGCTAAGTACCTCGAGAAACCGCTGAAAGGCCGTGGCATTCTGCTGGGTGGCGTACCCGGCGTGCGCCCTGCCAACGTGCTCATCCTGGGCGGTGGCGTAGTAGGCACCAACGCTGCCAAAGTAGCGGCTGGCTTCGGTGCTCAGGTAACCATCATGGACATCAGCCTGAACCGTCTGCGCGAGCTCGACGACATCATGCCGAAGAACGTGGTAACCCAGTACTCGAACGATTACAACATCCGCGCTGCCATCAAGGAGGCCGACCTGATCATCGGTGCTGTACTGATTCCGGGTGCTAAGGCTCCGCACCTCGTTACCCGCGACATGCTGAAGGACATGAAGCCCGGCGCGGTGGTAGTTGACGTAGCCGTTGACCAAGGCGGTTGCATCGAAACCTGCACGCCCACCACGCACGAAAACCCCACCTTCATCATCGACGATGTGGTGCACTACTGCGTAGCCAACATGCCCGGCGCGGTGCCCTACACCTCTACCCTGGCCCTCACCAACGCTACCCTGCCCTACGCCGTTAAACTGGCAAACCTGGGCTGGCGCGAGGCCTGCTTGCGCGACGCTTCGTTGCGCCTGGGCCTGAACGTGGTAAACGGCGAGGTGGTGTACAAAGGCGTAGCCGAGGCTTGGGGCCTGCCGCTCACCAACGTGAGCAAAATCCTGGAGCCCGCCCACGCGTAATGAATTAAGAAGGAATAATGAGGAAGGATGATTGCGTCCGCAGGCCCAATCATCCTTGTTTTGCCTTCTTCCTTCCTCACTATTCCTTCCTCCTTAAAAAAAGCCTCCCCGCACAAGGGAGGCTTTTTGCTAACTCGAATACCTTCTTTCTGCGCGATGCAAGACATCACCTATATCGGCGAGCCGGTTTCCGATTCGGCCACCTTTAAGCTGCTGCCGTTTGAAATGCAGGCGTTTATGCTGCAGCACAACGGCATGGTTGCCTTTTTGGGCGGCCTGCACATTCGGGGTTGCTGCCACGAGCCCGCCTGGCACTCGCTGCGCGAGGCCTGGCAAGGCGAAAACGCGTTTTGGCGCACTTACTCCAGCGTAAAGCAAAGCGACTTGCCTTTTGCCCAGGATGCAGTGGGCAACCAGTTTTTGCTCCGCCGCGGCGAGGTATGGTGGCTCGATACCGAAACCGGCGAAATGGAAAACCTGGGCGTGGACTTCGTGCGGTTTATCCGCGGGGTGGAGCTGTACCCCAACGACGCCCTCGACCTGCAGGCCGTTTCTATGTTTACCAACCTAGGGGCTGTGCTGCAACCCGGTGAGCTGTTGGCCGTGTACCCGCCCAACTGCATCAAGGCCGAAAACGAGAACTTCAACCTCACGCGCATGCCGGTAGATGTGCGCCTGACTTCGTTGGCCAACCTGTACCAGCAAATCCGCCGCCTCAAGCCGGGCCAAAAAATTCGCCTGCGCAAAGACTATTAATAGTTTGTGAGCTAAAGGGGTTGAGGAGTTTAAGAGTTAGTAGGGATTGAGTTTTGGGTAGATGTAAATCAACCCATTAACTACTTCACCCACCTACTTCCACACTCCTCAACTCCTTCGTTTTTATTTCCCCCTCCCTCGCATGCCCTCTTCTTTGCTGCAACTGCTGCTCCGGCGCTTTGCGCTGCTGCTGGCTGCTTACCTGCTGCTGCGCGGCGGGTTTTACGCGGCCAACTACAGCGTATTTGCCGAGGCCTCGGTGGGGCAAACGTTGCTGGCGTTCTGGCACGGCTTCCGATTCGATTTATCGGCGCTGCTGCTGCTCAACGTTCCGTTCTTGCTGTTGTCGCTGATACCGGCCTACGGGCGCACCTGGCAGCGCACTTTGCGCGGCGTGTACCTCACGCTGAACGCGCCCGGCCTGGCCCTGAACATCATCGACAGCCAGTACTTTAAGTTTATCGGGCGGCGCACCTCCGATGAGCTGTTCACCATCACCGGCGACATCGAGCGCCAGGCTGGGCAGCTGGTGTGGCATTACTGGTTTCTGGTGCCGCCGTTTGTGCTGCTGTTTGGGTTGCTGTGGTATTTCTACCCCATGCCCAAAGCCGCCCCGCCAGTGCAAAGCAACCCGCGCGGTGCCCTGCGCCGCATGGCGGTAGCCATGCTGGAGCTTACGCTGGTGGCTGGGTTGGCCGTGCTGGGCATGCGGGGTGGGCTGCAGCTGAAGCCATTGCGGCCTGGCCACGCCTTTGTGCAAACGCCGCCCACCCTAGGTCATTTGGCCCTAAACAGCACCTTTACTTTTATTAAAAGCATTGGGCAGAAGGTGTTGGAGCGGCGCGAGTTTTTCACCAACCCTGCTGCCCTGCAACAAGCCCTAGGTGCCAGCTACCCCGCGCCGCGCCCGCAGCCCGCTACCACCCGCCCCCACAACGTGTTGATTTTGCTGGTGGAAGGTTTTGCCTCGGAGTACAACGGCATCGAAAACCCCGGGCAGCGCAGCTACACGCCGTTTTTCGATTCGCTGGCAACGCAGGGGCTGCTGTTTCGGGAGCACTACGCCAACGGCCGCCGCTCTATCGAGTCGTTGCCCGCCATCTTGGCCGGCTTGCCGGCCCTGATGGAGTCGCCCTATATCACCTCCAACTTCCAGACAAACGAGCTGCACGGCTTGGGCGAGCTGCTGGGGCGCCGCGGCTACGCTACGTCGGTTTTTCACGGGGCCCAAAACGGTACTATGGGCTTCAACGTGTTTGCCAGCAAGGCCGGTATTCAGCAGTACTTTGGCCTGCAAGACTACCCCAACGGCGCCAAAAGCCCCGACTACGACGGGCACTGGGGCATTTTCGACGAGCCGTACCTGCAGTATTTCGCGCAGCAGCTTACGCAGCAACGGCAGCCGTTTTTCTCGACGGTGTTCACGCTCACCTCGCACGAGCCGTTTCCGGTGCCAGCGCAGTACCAAGGGCAGTTTTCGCCGGGCAAGCTGCCCATCCATGCCTCCATCGGCTACACCGATTTTGCCCTGCGGCGCTTTTTTCAAACCGCCAGCAAACAACCTTGGTACCGCAACACGCTGTTCGTTCTGCTCGCCGACCACACTTCGCAAAGCTTGCAGCCCGATTACCAGAACCTGCTAGGCTCGTACAAAACGCCGCTGCTGCTGTTCCACCCCAGCCGGCAACTGCCCGCCGCCGATGTGCACCGCATCACGCAGCAAGCCGATGTGCCCGCCACCGTACTCGATTACCTAGGTTTCGGGGCCGATGCCAGCCAGCTGCTGCCGTTTGGGTATTCGGTGTTCGACAACCGGGTAACCGGTCGTGCGGTGTTCTTATCGGGCAACACTTACTACCTGGTGCACCGCGACTACGTAACCGAGCTGACGACCGACAATCAGGTGCGCCTTTACCCCTACCGCACCCACAATATGCCCGCCCAGCCGCTGGCTCAGCCACCTAGGGATAAACAACAGGCTTACGGCAACGAGCTACGCGCATTGGTGCAATTCTTTACCAATGGGCTGCTTGATAACACTTTGTATCCGAAGCCGGCCACGCCTGCAACTGTAGCGCGGACATTGTAGTCCGCGTCCGCAGAAAGTAATTTCTGACCTAGGGAAATGCAGCGCGGGCTTAATATTCCAGAACGATTCGTGCCGCGCGGTTACGCCCTAACGACGTCGTGCTGGCACATGCGGGCTGAACCGCAGGAAGGCGTCGCCTAGCGCGCGCTACACCGCACTGCAGCACAACGATTGAGTTTACTATATGGGGACGCGGACTACAAAGTCCGCGCTACTTCCAGCAGCTCCAACGCCTCGGCGTAGGTGGGGATAAACGTAAGCGCCTGCGTGGTACGCTCGATGCTGTGCACGCGCCAGCAGCAATGTTGCACGCCGTTGGTTACGAGCAGCAGCGGCGCGCCAATCGTTTGGTTGTAGGTAGCAATTTGCATGGCCACTTGGGCGGTGAGGGGCACGCTGGCCGCTTTGCACTCCACCAGCAGCAGCGGCTGCCCATCGGGGCCTAGGGCGTGCAAATCGGTGCGCTTGCGGCGTTGGTTGTAGGTGTGGCCGCGCTCCAGGCTGAGCAGGCCGCGCGGGTAACCCAGGTGTTCAACCAAGTAATTTACAACGTGTTGCCGCACCCACTCCTCGGGCGTGCACACCACGTTGCGGCGGCGGAGCACGTCCCAGATCAACAGATTCGGGCCCGATTGCGTAACTTTGTAGGCGAAAGGCGGCAGGTTCAACGCTTGCATCACCTCCAAAGGTACTGCTTACAGGCTCCTGCACCCGCTTTTTCGCTCCGCAGAGCCGTCGTTCAATCCCATGCACGACGGTTTTTTTGTACCCGTTGGGGTGCTGGGCGAGCAAGCACCCAGGCACCCGTCGGCAACTGCCGCCCCGCAAACCCGCGTCTCTCAGAACCCAAGACCCTAAGTTCCCACAATACATGAAGACCAAATCAGACATCGTCAAGAACTGGTTGCCCCGCTACACCGGGGTGCCGCTCGAAGACTTTGGCCAGTACATTCTGCTGACCAATTTCATCAACTACGTAACCATGTTCGCCGACCATTTCGGCGTCGAAATCAAGGGCATTGACAAGCCCATGCAAACGGCCACGGCCAACGGCATCACCATCATCAACTTCGGCATGGGCTCGGCCATGGCTGCTACCGTGATGGACCTGCTCGGGGCCATCAAGCCGAAAGCTGCGCTCTTCCTGGGCAAGTGCGGTGGCCTGAAAGGCAAAACCAAAGTTGGCGACCTGATTCTGCCCATCGCGGCTATTCGCGGCGAAGGTACCTCCGACGACTATCTGCCGCCAGAAATCCCCGCGCTGCCCTCGTTCCGCTTGCAGCGTTCGGTTTCCTCGATGATCAAGAAGCACGAGAAGGACTACTGGACGGGCACGGTGTACACCACCAACCGCCGCGTGTGGGAGCACGACGAAAACTTTAAGAACTACCTGCGCCAGATCCGCGCCATGGCCGTGGATATGGAAACCGCTACCATTTTCGTGGTGGGCTTCGTGAACGAGATTCCGCACGGCGCGCTGTTGCTGGTATCCGACGAGCCGATGACGCCCGAGGGCGTGAAAACCGCCGAGAGCGACAAGAGCGTAACGTCGAACTACGTTACTACGCACTTGCAAATCGGTATCGAATCGTTGCTGGAATTGAAGAACTCCGGCGAATCGGTGAAGCACATGCGCTTTGAATAGGCAGTGCACCTAGGCCGGTTGCCCACCCGGCATCGGCTTACGCCAATCCTCACACCGCCACGGCTTCCCGGCCGTGGCGGTGCTTTTTTCGGGGGCTTTCGTTGGTGGCATGCAGTGACCTAACTTGCCGCCTTTCTTCCTCTGCCATGCTCCAACGACTACGCCCCGTGCTGGCGCCGCTTGCGGCGCTGCCCTTGCTGGCGGGCCTTACCGCCTGCCCCACCACCAAATACCCCGCCGACCTCATCGTGTACAACGCCACCGTGTACACCGTCGATTCGGCCTTTACCAAAGCGCAGGCGTTTGCTGTGCAGGATGGCCAAATCATGTTTGTGGGCAGCTCCGATGAGGTGCGGCAACGCTACCGCGGCAAGGAGGAAGTCGACGCCCAGGGCAAATTCATTTACCCCGGCTTTTACGATGCCCACTGCCACTTTTACCGCTACGCCCTAGGTTTGCGCGATGCCGATTTGGTCGGCACCGACTCGTGGAGCGCGGTGCTGGGCAAGCTGCGCGCGCAACGCCTCCAGTACGCGCAAAGCGCGTGGCTCACGGGCCGCGGCTGGGACCAAAACGACTGGACCACAAAGCAATTTCCGACCAAAGACTCGCTTGATCGACAGTTCCCGAATGTGCCCGTGTTTATTGTGCGGGTTGATGGCCACGCGGCCCTCGTCAACCAAAAAGCGCTCGACTTAGCCGGCGTTACGGCCAGCACGCCCATTTCGGGCGGCGTGATTGAGAAAGATGCCCAGGGCCGCCTGACGGGGCTATTGGTCGATAACGCGGTGGATTTAGTGTCGGCCAAAATTCCGGAGCCCACGCCCGCCGAAGCCGCCAAGTTGCTGCTGCAAGCCCAGGAGCAGTGCGTGGAGCTGGGCCTCACCAGCCTGGCCGATGCCGGCTTAGAGCGCAGCCAAATCGAACGCCTCGACGCGATGCAGAAGGCCAACCAGCTGAAGCTGCGCCTCGACTGCATGATTAACCCCACGCCCGCCAATCGGCAGTACTACCTCAAACGCGGCCCTTACCTCACCGACCGCCTCACGGTGAACTCCTTTAAGGTGTACGCCGATGGCGCCCTGGGTTCGCGCGGGGCCTGCCTAATGCATCCTTACGCCGATCAGCCGAAGCAAACCGGGTTTCTGCTGCAATCGGTAGCCGAATACCGTGCGTTGGCAAAGGAGCTGGCAGCCAGTAAGTTTCAGATGAATACCCACGCCATCGGCGACTCGGCCAATCGGGCTTTGCTGGACATTTACGCCGAAGTGCTGCGCGGCCAAACCGACCGCCGCTGGCGCATCGAGCACGCGCAGGTGGTAAGCCGCCCCGACGTGGCCAAGTTTGGCCGCTTCAACGTGGTGCCCTCGGTGCAGCCCACCCACGCCACCTCCGATATGTACTGGGCTGGCGAGCGGCTGGGTGCCGAGCGACTAAAAACCGCCTACGCCTACCAGGACTTGCTTAAGGCCACCGGCCGCTTAGCCCTAGGTTCCGACTTTCCGGTGGAGGCCCTGAACCCGCTGTTCGGCTTTCATGCGGCCGTAGCGCGACAGGATGCCAAGAACTACCCCAAGGGCGGTTTTCAGCCCGAAAACGCCCTCACCCGCGAGCAAGCCCTGCGCGGCATGACGGAGTGGGCCGCCTGGGCGGCTTTCGAGGAGGAGAAAAAAGGCACGCTGCAAGGCGGCAAGTGGGCCGACTTTGTGATTCTGGAGCAGGACCTAATGACTGCGCCCGCCGAACAGCTCCGCAACATCAAAGTGCTGAGCACTTACATCAGCGGCGAGAAAGTGTACGAACGGAAGTAACCAACTGGCATTCCGACGATAGAGCCGGTTATCATGTAATGCGCCTGACTGTCATTTCGAGCGTGAGCGAGGAATCTGGATCAGCAGCCTCGCGTCGGCAGCACCAGATTTCTCGCTCACGCTCGAAATGACAAAACGCCGAACGGCCCCGCCTGCAGCTGCAGGCGGGGCCGTTCAATTTAAATGCCCCAGGTACACCGAGGATACTCGGCACTTGAGGCTGTGCAGCTTAGTGCGCCTGCAGCGGCGTGCCGGCGTGCGGCGCGGCGGGCGGCGGCTGGTTAATGGCCTCGCTGGGGTGCGGCTCGCGCAGTTTTTTGCCACGCAGCGTCAGCAGAAACAACAGGCCCAGGATGAAGAACACAATGAGGGCCAGGATGCTGTACCGCATCGAGCCAAACCACTGCCCGATAATGCCCCACGTGGCGGTGCCGATTACGATGCTGAGCTTTTCGGTCACGTCGAAAAAGCTGAAGTAAGCGGCCGTGTTGTGCGTGTCTTCGGGGATGATTTTGGAATAGGTGGAGCGCGAAAGGCTTTGGATGCCGCCCATGGTAAGGCCGATAACCGAAGCCAGGGCGTAGAACGTCCAGTCGGCCTGCACGAAGTAGCCCGCAATGCAGATAAACGCCCAAATAACCACAGCCCAGCTAAGGGCGCGCGTGTTGCCGATGCGCTCCGACAGCCGGGCGAACAGATAGGCACCTAGGATGGCCACCAGCTGCAGCAGCAAGATGGTGATAATCAGGTCCTGATCGGGCAGGTGCAGCTCGTCTTTGCCGAAGATGGTAGCCACGTACATCACGGTTTGCACGCCCATGTTGTAGGTGAAGTAGGCCAGCAAAAAGCGCTTCAGGTTGGGCAGGTGCTTGAGCTCGTCCCACACCTTGCCTAGCTCTTTGAAACCGTTGAGCAACCAGCCGCTGTCGGGGGCGGCGGCATCGGCGGCGCGGCCCTCGTCGGCGGGCAGGCGGGCGAAGGGAATTTGCGCAAAGCCAGCCCACCAAATGCCCGTGAGCAGGAACGCAATTTGGGTGGCTTTGCCGGCCGTAAGGCCCAACGACTTATCCAAGCCTAGGGCGGGGTGGCCCATAATCAGCCCCAGGCTCAGCAGCAGCAGTATTACCGAACCGATGTAGCCCATGGAAAACCCGCGGGCCGAAAGGCGGTCGTACTGGTCTTCGGTGGCGATGATGGGCAAGTAGGAGTTGTAGAACACGATGGAGCCCGAGAAACCCACCGTGGCAGCGATGAACACGAACGTAGAAGCCGTGAGCGTGCTGGGCGTGAAGAAGTACAGCGCCGCGCACGAGGCCGCCCCCAGGTAGCAGAAGAACTGCAGGAACAGCTTTTTGCGCCCCGAAAAGTCGGCCAGGGCCGTAAGGAACGGGCTGATGAGGGCAATCAGCAGAAAAGCGGCCGAAATGGCGTAGGTAAGCAACGAAGAGCCGGGCACCTGAAAGCCCAAGAATTCAACGGGGCTGTTGCCGTTGCGGCCGGTTATTTCGGACACCACGCCGCTCCAGTAAATCGGGAAGATGGAGGAGGTGATTACGAGCGGGTACACCGAGTTGGCCCAATCATACATGGCCCAGCCCGAGGTAATGCGCTTGTCGTTTTTCGGCACCGCAACGGGTGTGGCGGCCGCGGCCGAGGCAGTTGTCATAAAGTAAGGCAGTAGAAGAATGCCCAAACTACGCAGTTTTACTTATTGCCCGCGTTGCCCTACGGTTAAGTAACGTGCCCGGGTGGCTGCCCAGGCCAACTACGGCGCCGCGCACCTAGGCCGTCGGTGTTTATTTTGCCGCTTCACCAGCCCTTGCCTTGCAGTGCCTGCCTTCACCTCGGCGCGCCGCAACCCTTTGCCCGTCGAGCTGTTTGGCGTTCCGCAGCACCGTACCTGGCGCTGGTTTGCTTAATGGCATACCTGGTTTCGAGTCACCGCGGCATTTACCGGGCTCAAGTAGTAGGCCAGCCCAAGCACCCGCGTTTCAGGCGCGATGTCGGCCAATGTCTCAACCAACTACTTAAGCGTTAACCCTTACTGAAATTAAGTTTTCAATAAATTTTACAAAAAACGTAACCCCCACGCGGCCGCGGCCGTTTGAGGAGGCGTGTTGTACTGTGCGTGCGTGAGCAGTTGGTTTGAGTTCTTGCCGAGCAAGACTTGTGGTGCCGAGGGCAGCAATACCCAACCCCTTGGCGCGCCCCTACCTCGCGTAGTCGTCGCAAACTCAGCTCCTTCCCCCGCTTTCCCATGACTGCCGAAGAATTAGCACAAGCCGGCTTTTACCCCGCCGACTGGGTGCCATCGGGTACTACCTACACGCAGGGCCAGCTGTACGTCCGTATGTCGGCTACCGGCTCCGTGCGCGTGTTTGTGCCGCTCGATTCCGCTGACATTGAAGTTTCGTCGGGCGACCTGTACAATCCCGACATTCACCACCGCGGGCCGGTGCCCACGCTCACCGAGCTGCATCGTATCCTGAAGGCCTAAACCGCCTCTGTGGCGTTAAAACGAGCGGGCCCCGCAGCCAATATTGGCTGCGGGGCCCGCTCGTTTGCTAAAGCAGGATGTTGGGTTAGTCCGACACCGGGTCGCCGAAGAAAAAGCCTGCGTCTTCGAGCGAGGTGGCCACGGCGGCCGCAATTTGGTGCTGCTGCACGTACTCCAGCTCGTCGGGGTAGGCCTCAAAGTACTGTTCCGTTACAAAATCGGCCGCATCCTCGGTGCCCATGGAGGCCCACAGCAGGCGCGGCATATCGAGCCGCCACGAGTGCGACTGAGCACGCACGCGCACAATTTTCATCTTGCACTGAATGCGCACCGTTACCATGGCCATGTCGGGTTCGGCATCGGCCTGAATGACGTAAGAAATGGTGTTGCTCATGTTACGAGGTGGAGAAGCAACCCGGAGGCTGCAGGTACAAAACAAGCAGCTGCATTAGCGCACCCGTTCGGTGCTGTGCTGCTGCAAAGCATTGGTAATGATGCGGTGCACGTGGCAACTGCCCAGCAAGCGGGCCGCCAACGGGTGCCGCTCCCGAAATATGCGGGCCACCAGTTGGGAGGCAGCCCGGGTGCCCATGCTTTCCCAGAGCAGGTAGGGCAAATCCATTTCCCAAACGTCGGGGTGGTCGTTGCCGAGCGTTACGAGCACAAGGCTTACTACCGGCCCATCGGCCTCGGCTACCGCCCGCAAAGTGTACCGGTTGCCCATGCACGAAAAAGTTTAGCCGTTTCTACGTTTAAGAAAATACATTATTGTCAAAGTTTCATCAGTGCGGTTGCGCTGGCGTGCGACCGGCGGCCTTAAGCAGCTATGCTTGGCCAGCTTTGGTACCACCGTTGTGGCAACGGCTTGGGCCTTGGGCAACCCGGCACCCCGAAAAATGACAACAACCCGGAAACAGACAGCTGTTTAACCCTCTTTCGCAGCAATGCACCGTTGGGTTACGGGGGTAAGTACGGTTTTTCAAGCTGAACAAATACGGACGCGGACGCGGCCCGGCTTTACTCTCAACGTAAACCTGAGAATCTGCCTACCACCACCGAATATCTGGCCCGGCCTCAGCCCTTAGGGCTTGGCGTAGCGTGCTACGGCTTGCTCGTTGCAACGGCCGGGGCAAGTTTCCGCTCGTCAGTAGCATCGTCGGCGGCGCGCTTGCGTACGTTCTTCTGAAACCAACCGCTACGCATATGCCACCCGATACCCCCGCCCCTTCCCCCACGCAGCTTATCCGCTACGTGCTGCAAATCGGCAACATGCCCGACAACGACAGCATTGGCCGCGTGCGCGAGTTGCTCGCCGGCCTGGGTTTGCTGGTCGACCAAGTTGGGATTGGGCAGGCCGAAGTGGCCGTGGCCCAAGGCACCAACCCCGGCCCCGAAGGCATACGGCAGGCCCTCGAGGGCAACGGCTTCCGGCTGGAGGCCTGCACCGCCCAACCCGGCTAACACTACGGCCCCACGGCAAACAGCGCGGGCCCGGAGCAATTGCTCCGGGCCCGCGCTGTTTGCCGTGGGGCCGCGCCAGTGGCTTACTGTTCGTTGTCGTAGCGGCGGTACTCCCGGTTTGGGTCGCGGCGGTCGTAACGGTCATGGAAATCGGCGCGGGGCGGCTGCGGGCGGCCGTACGGCTCGCGACCGGGGCCGCGGCTGTTCATACCGATGTTCATGTGGCGGGTATCGGTTTGGTTGCGGCCGCCCTGGTCGTAGTCGCCGCCGCCGTAGCCACCCCTGAAGGGGTTGCGGTCGACGTCGAAATTGCGGTCCGAAAAACTATCGCGGCCGCCGCTGCCCAAACCACCCCTGATGCCGCTTTCGTCGTAGCCGCGGTCTAGGTCGCCGTTGAAGCCGGCAAAACCCTGGCCGTAGCCGCGGTTGGCGCCGCTGTATTCCGAGCTGCCGTAGCCCGAGCCACCTAGGGCCGCGCCGCGGCCGTAGTTGTCGTTGTACTGTTGGCGCGGGCGCGGGTAATCGTCGGCGTCGTTGTTGTTGCGACGGCGTGGCTGCTCGTTGGGGCGGCCAATGTCGCGGCGGCGTCCGTCGTACTGCTCGCCCATTTCGTTGGGTTGGTAGCCCGGCCCCAAGCCGTTGCGGCGGCCCGCCGCCCCACCCGACGAGGTATCCGAAGTTCCGCCGCGCCGGCTAAAGCCGCGGTCATAATCATCGTCTTGGTCTGAGCGGCCAGCGCCTTGTCGGTTGTCGCGGGGGTAGCGCTGGTCGGAGCGGCCTTCGCGGGGGCGGTTGTCTTGGTTGCGCGGTTCGTCGAAAAGGTAATCCGAATAGTAGGTCATGGCGTTTGGGGCGTTGGTCAGATTCCTTTTTTACCGCTGCGCAGGCCGCAATGTTACACATCGGTGCTAGCAACCACCCGCGCTGCCTGCGCCGCGCATCTTCCTTACTACCAATTTATTGCACCGCACATCGTCCACTAACTCGGCTGTAGTGCTGGCCCATAAAGGTCTCTTCCAGCACGCGCCAATGCTCAGTGCGTGCTGGCCGCCGGCCCTAGGTGCGGCCAGGCGTTGGGCTGGCCAAGAGCTTGCCCGGGCAACACAACGCGCGAAGGCCGCTGGCGCATCGGCTCTTCGTCCGGGCACCAACGGCCTCCGCGTTGTGTTGGCCCTCGGCTGCCGCGCGCCGGCAGTGGGGCCGCCACCTAGGGCGCAGCTAGTTGCTACAGCACGGGCTGCGCCTCGAGCGAGGCGGTGGTCAGCTTACTGAGCAGCACATCGGCCACGCCGTCGCCATCGGGCAGGCCTTGCTGGCGCCACAGCTCCACGCCGCGGCGCACCAGCACGCACGAGGGCAACTCGGCCGCATGAAAGCTGCGCACCACCGTGGGGTGGCTTACTTCGTCAATCTTCAGAACCCGAATGGCCGAGCCCAGCTGCCCCTGCAACATATCGAGCGAAGCCTGTAGCGAAACGTGGTGCTGCTTGCCATGCGCGTTAACCACCGGCAGCAGCACCAGCAATACCGCCGCATCGGTGGGCGGTGGCATCGATTTGGATGAGGAGATGGTCATTGCTGGTTAGGTAATATTGCGGAAGTAAAATTGGGTTTTCCGCCATATCCTTGCTATGACATTCGTCATGCTTTGCGGTTGACAAGGGTCAGTTCGGCAATTTTGCGGCAAACCTTCGTACTCTAGTGTTCAGGCAGCTCCCCGCACGCAGCTGCCTTATTTTCGGCCCATGCCCAACAACCCCTACACCAGTGCCCTAACCGACCTGCTCATCAACCAGGCGCAGGAGTTTATTGGTATTTACGATGCGGCGCAAGGCAAATTCATCCGCGCCAACGAGGCCGGCGCCCGGCTGCTGGGCTTTGCCTCCGAGCAGGAGTTTTTGCAGCGTACGCCCGAGGCGCTGCCCCTGGCGCTGCCGCCCGGTGCCAATTGGCCCATGGTGCTGCAAGAGGCGCAGCAAAACGGCCCGCTCGAAGTAGAAATCGACCCGTCGCGCTCCTCCGGCGCGGCCTGCCGCGGCTTGCTCGAGGTTACCCGTTTCGATTCGGACGGCCACCCGTATTGCCTGGTGCGGTTAAGCGAGCAGGGCCGCCTGCAGCAGGCCGAGCGCGAGCTGGCGCAAAGCGTCAGGCGCTTCGAGGCGGTGGTGGCCAACGCCACCATCGGCATTATTATGTGCGACCGAAGCGGCACCATCGTATCGGCCAACCGCCTATCGGAGCAGCAATTCGGCTACGTACCCGGCGAGCTGCTCGGCCAGCGCATCGAAATGCTGGTGCCCAGCGCCATCAGCGGCCACCACGAGTCGCTGCGCAAGTCGTTTAACGCGCACCCCTCGGTGCGGGCCATGGGCGCCCACCGCGGCGACCTAGAAGCCCAGCGCAAAGACGGCTCGGTGTTTCCGGTAGAAGTCAGCCTCAGCTACTTCAACCTCGACGACGAGCTGTATGTCGTGTCGTACATTATCGACATTACTTATAAAAAAGAGGCCGAGCGCGAGTTGGTGGCCCAGCGCCAGCGCGTGGAGCGCCTCAACGCCGAGCTGGAGCAAAAGGTAGCCGACCGCACCCACGCCCTGCTCAGCACGCTGGAGCAGCTGGAGCAACGCTCCGAGGAGCTGGCGCAGGCCCTGGCCGCCGAGCAGGAGCTGGGCGAGTTGAAGTCGCGCTTCGTGTCGATGGCCTCGCACGAGTTCCGCACGCCGCTCACGGCGGTGCTCACCTCGGCCACGCTCATCGAGAAGTACCCCGGCGGCGACCAGCAGGACAAGCGCTTGAAGCACCTGCACCGCATTCGGGCCTCGGTAAACCACCTCAACGACATTCTCGAGGAGTTCCTGTCGGTGGGCAAAATTGAGGAGGGCAAAATCGAGGCCCGCCCCGTGAGCCTCGACATTGCCACCCTGCTGCACGAAACCGTGGCCGACGTACACGGCATGCTCAAGGCGGGCCAAACCATTGCCGAAACCGTGCAGTGCTCGGGCCCGGTGCGCCTCGACCCCTCTTTGCTGCGCAAAATCCTCGTCAACCTCCTCTCCAACGCCATCAAGTACTCGGGCGAAAACTCCGTGGTGCGCGTGCACGCCGATTGCAACGGCCAGCGCCTGCTGCTGCAGGTGCAAGACCAAGGCATGGGCATTTCGCGCGAAGACCAGGAGCACTTGTTCGAGCGGTTTTTCCGGGCCCGCAACGTTACCAACGTGCCGGGTACGGGCCTAGGTCTGTACATTATCGGCAAATACTTGGAGCTCATGGGTGGCCGTATTGAGCTGCAAAGCGAGCTGAACGTGGGCACCACCGTTACCATCACCATTCCCTATGAAAACCATCCTGCTGATTGAGGACAACGACCTCATTCGTGAGAACACCGCCGAAATTCTGGAACTGGCCGGCTACCACGTGCTCACGGCCGAAAACGGCAAAATTGGGGTGGAAAAGGCACTGGCATCGCGCCCCGACTTGGTCATCTGCGACATCATGATGCCCGTGCTCGATGGCTACGGCGTGCTCAACATCTTCAACCAGAACCCGCAGCTGGCCGGCATTCCGTTTATCTTCCTGACGGCCAAAACCGAGCGCTCCGACATGCGCAAGGGCATGGAGCTGGGCGCCGACGACTACCTCACCAAGCCCTTCGACGAGGCCGAGCTGCTGAGCGCCGTAACCGGCCGCCTCAACCGCTTCAAACACCTCAAGCCCGAGTACGACCTGCAGAGCGAAAGCGGCCTGAACGAGTTTCTGGACGACGCCCGCGCCGTAGGCAACCTCGAAAGCTTGTCGGCCGACCGCAAGGTGCACACCGTGCGCAAAAAGCAGGAAATCTACTCCGAAGGCGACGAGCCCACGCGCTTGTACTTCGTGAAAGCGGGCCGCGTGAAAACCGTGAAAACCACCGCCGGCGGCAAGGAGCTGATTACGGGCCTTTACAACGCGGGCGAGTTTTTTGGCTATATGGCCTTGCTCGAGCAAACCAAGCACGGCGACTCGGCCGTGGCCGTCGATGATTCGGAGCTGGTATACATCCCCAAAGACGACTTTACGCAGTTGCTCCTGCGCAACCCCGAGGTGGGCCAGCAGTTTATTCGCCTGCTGGCGGGCCGCGTAAACGAGCGGGAGCAGCAACTGC
Source organism: Hymenobacter oligotrophus (assembly GCF_003574965.1). Taxonomy (NCBI): domain Bacteria; kingdom Pseudomonadati; phylum Bacteroidota; class Cytophagia; order Cytophagales; family Hymenobacteraceae; genus Hymenobacter; species Hymenobacter oligotrophus. The sequence goes on from NZ_CP032317.1 coordinate 1,606,448, forward strand.
TGGGCATGGCCTACAACAGCATCCGGCGCCGCGTGGCCGATGTGCTGCTGCGCATGCACGAGCAGCCCGCCGCCGAGGGCGCCGCCGTCATCCAACTCTCGCGCGACGACATGGCCGCTGTAGTGGGCACCGCGCCCGAGTCGCTCATCCGCACGCTCAGCGAGTTCAAGCACGATGGCCTGATTGAGCTAACGAACAAAACCATCCGGGTGCTGCAGCCCGATAAGCTGCGCCGCTCCAATTGGTAACCTAGTACAAAGGGGCCGCCCAGGTGGGCGGCCCCTTTGTGTGTAGCCGGGCCTTGAGCACCTAGGCCGGCGTGCTTACTGGAGCGTGCTGGCCAGGTCGAGCGCAATTTGGCGCTGCTCCGTGCTGCTGATCTGCATCGGGTAGCGGCGTTGCTCTTTGCCGAGCTGCACTACCAAGGCGTAGTTGCCATTGGGCAACTCCTGCAAGTTAAGCTTGCTGCCGAAAGCCGGTTTGCGGCTGCTGCTTTCATAGAGCACTACCCCATCGGGGAGGCGCACAAGTTGCAGGCGGCCGGTTTGCTGCGCGGGGTTGCTTACGCGCACCACGTACACGCCCGCGCTTACTTGCTCTACGTGCACGGGTTGGGCCTCGCCGGGCTGCGGCCAGTTTGCTTTGGCGCGAGCACCTAGGCACAAAATGCCGCCAAGCATCAGCAACCGAATGGGAGTTTGCAGATACGCTTTCATGGGTTTTCCGGGTTTGGTTTGCCATGGCCGGGGTTGTGTATCCGGCTTTGTTGGCGGCAAAGGTCGGCACGGCCTGTTTTCCCGAATTCACCCCACGGTTACGCTTGTGCTACCATTGCGGCCTGACCGCAGCAAAAAAAAAGCCCGTTCCTGACCTAGGAACGGGCTTTGTTGCAGAGAGGATGGGATTCGAACCCACGATGACCTTTTGGGCCATACACACTTTCCAGGCGTGCTCCTTCGACCACTCGGACACCTCTCTGAATGCGGAAAGCTGCGCAAAGTAACGCGGCTTTTCTCAGAAACGCAACCCGCCGTGCGTAGGTTGGCTCGCGGAGATTTCGCCGCGCAGGTCTTGCATCAGCAAATTGCGGGTGGCAACTACATCAAGGCCCAAGCCCAGCACGAACATGAGTTTGGTGATAGCGGCCTCAGTGGTAATGTCTTCGCCGCCAATTACGCCTAGATCGGTGAGGTGGGCGCTGGTTTCGTAGCGGCCCTGTATTACGCGGCCTTCTTCGCATTGGCTCACGTTGAGCACGTGTACGCCGCGGGCGTGAGCATCGCGCAGGCACTGCAAAAACCACGGCGCGGTGGGCGCGTTGCCCGAGCCGTAGGTTTCGAGAACGCAGCCGCGCAGGTCGGGGGCACTTAGGATGGCGCGCACCATGCGCTCGGTGATGCCCGGAAAAAGCTTGAGCACGGCCACGCGGTCGTCGAGGTGCTGGTGCACGCGCAAGGGGCTGCTGGGCAACAGGCGCACGAGGTTGTCGTTGAACTCCAGCTCGATGCCGGCGCGGGCCAAGGGCGGCAGGTTTTCGCTTTTGAAAGCCGAGTAGTGCTGGCTTTCCACCTTTTTGGCGCGGGTGCCGCGAATCAGCACATCGTTGAAAAACACGCACACCTCGGGCACGCGCACGGTACCGGCGCGGGGGTGGCGGGCGGCAGCAATTTCGAGGGCCGTAACCAGGTTGCGGCGGGCATCGGTGCGGATGCGGCCCACCGGCACCTGCGCCCCCGTAAACACCACCGGTTTGCCTAGGTTCTCGAGCAGGTAGCTGAGGGCGGCAGCTGAGTAGGCCATGGTATCGGTGCCGTGCAGCACCACAAAGCCGTCGTAGTGCGGGTAGTGCTCCTCCAGAATGGCCGCCAGCTGCAGCCACTCGGCGGGTGTTACGTTGCTCGAGTCGATGGGCTCGGGTAAGCTCAGCACCGATACGCGCATGCCCAATTGGCGCAGCTCGGGCATTTTCTTCTGAATCTGGGCAAACTTCATGGGCACCAGCTCGCCGCGCCGGTTTACCGACATGCCTACGGTGCCGCCGGTATAAATCACCAGCACCGAGGCCACGGGCTGCTGCCCGGTAGCGGGCTCCACATCCACTATCACGCTGGGCTGAAGAACTTGCTCGGCCACGGTGCTATAGGTTAAACAGTTCGCGGGCGGTGTGGGTGGTGGCCTCGGCCACTTCTTCCACGTCCTTTTTCATCAGCTCGGCTACGCGCTTGGCTACCAAAGGCAAATAGCTGGGCTCGTTGCGCTTGCCGCGGTGCGGCGCCGGGGCCAGGTACGGGCAATCGGTTTCGAGCAGCAGGTGCTCGAGCCCCAGGTGCGGAAGTACTTGGTCGAGGCCTCCATTTTTAAAGGTAGCTACGCCGCCTATGCCCAGCTTGAACCCGAGCTTGATGGCGCGTTCGGCCTCTTCCTTCGTGCCCGAAAAGCAATGATATACACCGCGCAGCGTGCCGTCCTGAGCCTGCTCTACCAGCTCGGCCGTTTCAGTGAAAGCGTCGCGGGTGTGCAGCACAATGGGCAGTTTGTGCTTCTTGGCTAGGTCGAGCTGCACGCGCAGGGCCTCTTGCTGCCAACCTAGGGTGGTTTTATCCCAATACAAATCGACACCGCACTCCCCTACTGCCGCAAACGGGCGCTTGTTCAGCCAATCCTCTACCTGGTACAGCTCGCGCTCAAAACCTTTGTGCACGTGGCACGGGTGCAGGCCCATCATGGCAAAGCAGTGCTGCGGGTGGCGCGCTTCGGTCTCAAGCATGGCATCGATGCTGGTGTGGTCGATGTTGGGCATGAGAATGGTGCTTATCCCGGCGGCGTAGGCGCGGTCGAGGGCCTCGTCGCGGTCCTCCTTAAACTGCTCGGCGTAAATGTGGGCGTGGGAATCGGTAAGAATCACGGGTTGAGGCAGATTTAGCAAACGGCACGGCTGCGGTGTACGATGGCCGTTGCCGGCAAAGCTACGCAGGCTTGTGCTTAAGGGCGGCACCATCTTGTCGTGGCGGGCTGAGACGCGCGCCAGTGGCCCGCCCCCATCGGCTGTTCCGTATTACGTTTTACCTGTCAACCAATTACTCCTTGTACATCCGTCCTTTCCAGTCGAAAGGTTTGCGGCTGAGGCGAAACCACGTCATGCCGGCCGTTACGCCTACTGTATATAGCTCGAAGAAAGGAAGCAAGTGCAAAGGTGGCTTCAGGCCGGCCTTGCGAAACGCACTGGTAGCCAATAAGCCCTGTGCCAGCATTTTAGCGCCCAACACACCTAGGGCCACCAACAAGCCCCACCACCACGCGGCCAGCAACAAGGCCGGGTAAAAGCCCGCGTACAGCAGCAGCCCGACCCGAATGCCCAAGGGTAGTTGCTCCACGCCGCGCATCCAGCGGCGGCGCTGGTGCATCAGCTTGCTCCACGTGGCTATGGGCAGCGACTCGGCCAGCACCAGCGGGTCGTACACGTTCAGCCACCCAAAGCCGCGGCGCAGAATGGCCTGAAACAACTCGTAGTCTTCGGTTACCGAAAAGGGCAGATTCTCGTAGCCGCCGGTAGCCAGGTAGGCCTCGCGGGTAATGAGCATGTTGTTGCCCATGGCCGTTACGGGTTGGCCGCGGTCGGATACCATTTGCACCAGCGACAAAGACATCAGCCAATCGAGGCCTTGCAGCCGATCGAACAACCTAGGGCCGCGCACCACCGTGAGGCCGGTGATGGTGGCCATGCCCGGCTGCCAATACGCCAGCAAACCCTGCACCCACGTGGGCGGCACGGCAATGTCGGCGTCGGTAATGAGGAAAAACTCGCTGGTGGCTTGGCGGGCCAAGTGGGCCAGCACGTTGGCCTTGCCGCGCGCCGAGCCCAGGTGCTCTTCGATGCGGGTAATCCGGAACGTGCCCGCAAAGCCCTGCATGGTAGCCTCGGCAACGGCTGCGGTGGCGTCTGTGCTGCCGTCGTCGCCGAGGAGCACTTCCAGCTGCTCGTGCGGGTACGCCAGTTGCCTGATGCTGCTCAGGCACCGACCAATAGCCTGCTCCTCGTTGCGCGCGGCTATCAGGATGCTAACGCGGGGCATCGGCTGCGGCAAGGGCTGCGGCCTAGGTGGGCGCCGACGCGCAAACAGCCACCACGAGCTGAGCAAAATGCCAAACCACAAAATCAAGTAACCGAGCAGCAGCTGATGAGCCAGCACCATACACAAACAATGCACCGACCTGGGCAAAAACCGCCCGGCCGGGCAGGCAAAGATAGGCCGATACCCCAGCACGGCGTCAGCTCGGCCCGGTACTTTGGGCCAAGCCCCCACCCCCTGCCTGAGCCTGCTCGGCGCCTAATGTGTTGTTTCTTTGCCGGCCCTTACCCCCGCGCTCATGTCTTTTGCTGACATCCGGCTTATTGCCACCGACGTCGACGGCACCCTGCTCAACTCCCGCCACGAGCTTAGCCCCAACTTCTACTCCTTGTTCGAACAGCTGCAAGCCAACAATGTGGTGTTTGCCGTGGCCAGCGGGCGGCAGTACCACAACCTGCGCAGCCGTTTCGCCCGCATTGCCGAGCACGTGGTGTTTGTGGCCGAAAACGGCAGCTACGTGGTGTGGCGGGGTAAGCAGCTGCTGGTGCAGGCCCTGCCGCTGGCAGCCGTGGCCGATGTGCTGCACCTAGCCCGTCGGCTGCCCGGCGTGCAGGCAGTGCTGTGCGGCAAGCGCAGTGCGTATGTCGATTGTGGCACCGACGATTTTTTGGCCCGCATACGCCCGTTCTACGACGCCGTGGCGGTGGTGCCCGATCTGCTGCAGGTAACCCACGACGAGTTTCTGAAAATTGCTTTGTTAGACGAACGAGGCGCCGAAACGCACCTGCTGCCGCACTTTGCACACTTGCAGGGCGAGCTGCAGGTAATGGTTTCGGGCATGCATTGGCTTGATATTGCCCACGGCCTCGCCAGCAAAGGCCGCGCCCTGGCCGCGTTGCAGCAGCAATACGGCATCGGGCCGGCGCAAACCATGGCGTTTGGCGATTACCTGAACGACCTCGACATGATGCAGTACGCCCAGTTCAGCTACGCCATGGCCAATGCGCACCCCCAGGTAAAGCAAGCGGCCCGCTACCTCGCCGCCAGCAACGATGAGTTTGGCGTGGCAGCGGTGCTCGAGCAGGTGGTGGCTTCGCTTCGCACCACCTAGGCAGGCGGCCTTGCTCTTGCCCGCTTGCGCACTGCTCGGCACCTAGGGCCGCTACAGCAGCCCAAACCGGTAGCCCTGCCCGGCCAGCTCGGCCAGGTAACGGGGCAGCACATAGCGCAGGTTGCGGCTGGCTTTCAGGCTATCGTGAAACACTACCACCGAGCCCGGCCGCGTAAGGCGCAACGAGTCGCGCAGGCAGCGCTCGGGCTCGTAGCCGCGGTCGTAATCGCATGTGAGCACGTCCCACATGATGATGCGGTAGGCGGGCTGCAGCGCGCGGTTCAGGGCCGGCGTGATGCGACCGTACGGCGGCCGAAACAACTTCGGGCCGCTGGGTTGCAGCGCCTCAATAGCCTGCTGGCACCGGGCCACCTCGGCCAGGTACGTCGCCTGCGAGTTCGACCAGCCGCTGATGTGGTGGTGGGTGTGGTTGCCCAATCGGTGGCCGGCGGCCAGCACTTGCCGCGCCACTGCGGGATGACGCTCCACGTTGTCGCCCACGCAAAAAAACACCGCTTTGGCCTCAAAAGCAGCCAGTTGCTCGAGTACCCAAGGCGTTTCTTCGGGTATGGGGCCGTCGTCGAACGTGAGGTACACGGTGGGCTCGGCGGCAGTTGGCCCTTGCCAGATAGCGCCGGGCAGCCAGCGCTGCATGACTTCGGGCAAACGGTGCAAACGCATGGGCAAGCAAAGGTGGTGGAGCCTGCAAAAGTAAGCAGCGGCGCTTGTCGGTGGGGCTCAGTGGCTGTGCTTGCGCCTAGGTGCCGGACTGCGTTGGATCGGGCAGCACCTAGCGCAGCTAGGGCTTGACCTACTCATTTGGCACAGGCCATACAGTGCCCGCTCGCTAATTTCAGCACCGATAACCAACCGACTGTCAGCCATTTGTAGTACCGTAAGCTAGTTTACTTTTTTAGTAAACTAGCTTATTACAACCACTCACTGAGCATCTACCGTGGCCTCAACTGCTTGCCAGAGCCGGCGGGCGCTTTCCTGCCAGTCAAAGCGTTTGGCGTTTTGCAAGCCTTGCTGCACCAGTTGTTGGCGGAGGGCGTCGTCCGAATCGAGTTGAATTAGTGCTTGGGCCAGCTCTTGCACCGAAAACGGATCGGCGAGCAGTGCGCCGCCGGGGCCGGCAACCTCAGGCATGGAGCTGCGGTTGGAGGTAAGTACCGGGCAACCGCTTTGCTGCGCCTCCACAATCGGGATGCCGAAGCCCTCGAAATACGGCACGTAGGCGCAGGCGCGGGCCGCAGCATACAGCTGCACCAGCTCTTCGTCGGCCACGCGGCCCGTGAGGTGCACTGCCTGCTGGTGCTGCATCTGCTGGTAGGCATCGAGGATGGGGCCCGCTTTCCAGGCTTTGCGGCCAACTACCAGCAGCTGCGTTTCGGAGTGGGTTTGCTGCTTGAACTGGTCGAAGGCGCGCAGCAGGTTCACGAGGTTTTTGCGCGGCTGCAGCGCCCCCACAAACAAGATGTAGGGCCGCCCCCCGCTGAATTGCTGCCGCACGGCCGCTTGCTCGGCGGCCGGCAGCGGACGAAAGTGGGCATCGGCCGCATTGTACACCACGTCGATTTTGGCGGCCTCGGTGCCGTAGGTGCGTACCAAATCCTGCTTGGTGGCTTCCGACACGGCCACAATGCGGCGCGAAGCGCGCACGTAGCGCGGCGTGAAGTAGTGGTAGTATTTGCGCACCAGCCAGCCTATATCCTGCGGGTAGTGCTCGAAGGCCAGATCGTGCACCACCGTGAGGCGCGGCACCGAGGTATTAAGGGTGGTAAAGCCGTCGGGGCTGAGAAAAACTGCGGGGCGGTGCCGCCGCAGCCAGGCCGCCACCGCCCCCTCAAACCAGGCCACAAACAAAAACGGGTGGCGCGCCGGCGGGTACAGCACGTGCGGCACCACGTTGGACCCAAACACGTAGCGCGGGTCGAAAGCCCGATCGAAGAGGAAATGAAACGTGTGCTCGGGATGCTGGGCCACGAGGTAGCGCAGCGTTTCGTACGTAAACCGGCCAATGCCTTCGAGCGCGTTGCCGGGCAGCAGAAAACGGGTGTTTACGGCAATATCCAAGTTAAGGCGCGTTGGCTAAAGTGCTGAAATATAATTGACAGTGCCCGCCTGGGCTGACTGCTGCCCCCGTTGCGGGCTGAACTGGTTGCGCATCAGCCCCTAGGTTTCAGGAGGCCGCGCAGCTCAGCCACCCGCACCACGCCGGCGGCAAACAGCAACGCCACGAACATTAGTCCGGCCACTACGCTTTCGGCCAGCCACGGCAGCGCCGCCCAGGTTTGCAGCGCGTACCACCCCGCGCACAGACCCGCAAACACGGCCAGCAAGCGGCCCAGCAAGCTCCAGGGCACGGCAATGTTGGCCCGGTACTGCACCAGCCACAGGTAGCCCGCCGAAACCGCCACCGCGCAAATCAGCGTGTTCAGCGCCCCCGCCACGGCCCCGTACCTAGGCAGCAGCACAAAGTTGAGCCCGATGTTGAGGCCGATGCTGCCGGCCACGAGCCAGCTTACCGGTCGCTCAAAATTGGTGCTGGTGAGCAAGGTGCTGTATATGGCAAAAAAGGCGTGCACCAGCACGTTCAGAAAGAGCAGCTTGGCGCACCACGTCATGCGCTGTACCTCCTCGAAGCTGCTGTTCTGAAACTGAAAAAACAGCAGCTCGCCCCGAAACAGAACAAACGCGCACACGAACAGCAGCGGCACAGCGGCTACGCGCTGCCCAAACCACAGCAGCTGCTTTTGCTCGTCGCGGCTACCTAGGGAATGGGCAAACTTGGCGAAGAACAACGGCAGCACCGTCCAGAGGTACATCATTACGGCATCAACCCAGCGGTAGGCACCGGCGTAGTACCCCGCCTCCTGCGCCGACGAGAGCCGCTCCACCATCAGCATGTCGATGCGTTCGTTCATGCCGTAGAGCAGCGTAATAAGGGCAAACGGCAGACTGCCCCGCAGCATTTCGGCGGCCTGCCGGCGCCGGGGGCGCCAGGCCAGCTTGCCAAACAGCCGCGTTACCAGCACGTAGAGCAGCACAAACGTAAAGGCCGCCGCCACGGTGCGGGCGCCCACGTAGTTCTCGAGGCTGATGCCGATGGGCAGCAACGCCAGCACCAGCCCAAACAGCAGCAGCTTTTCGAGCACCGACAGCCACGCGTCGGTGTTGAAGTGCTGGTGCGCCTGCACCGCCCCGCGCAGAAACTGCGCGTACTGCGTAAGCAACAGCCCCACCCCAATGGCGGCCAACAACAGCAGCGTGTGCCCGCGGTAGCCCATCAGCCAGCCGCCGCCCACCATCACCCCCAAAAACGCAACTCCTAGGGCCCCGCGCAAGGGCAGCACCGTTGGGAAGTACTCGGGCAAAAAGCCGGGCTCGGCGGCCACGCGCTTGGTGGTGTGCTGCGTCAGGCCCAAATCGGAAACCGAGGCCAGCACCAACGTAAAGTTTAGCAGGGCCGCAAACGTGCCGAACGCGGCGTGCCCGATGCGGTCTTGCACCACGTTTTCGAGCACTACCCAACCGGGCTTCACCAGCAGGTTCAGGAGCACGGCCAACCCGATATTTCCGAAAAAGCGTTTGATGCGGCAGGTATGGCTTAGGTGGGCCGCAAAGCTACCAAAAAGACGCTCGTACCCGGTTTTTGTGGTAGCTTTGCTTGTTAGAAAACGGCTTTTGCCCCGGCGCAGCCGCTTACTTCCTCTCAATAACCCGCATGTCCGCACGCACTTATTCGTTACTCGGCCTCTGGCCAATCATTCATCGTTGGAAGCGCTTGGTACTTGCGGCTGTGGGCTTTGCGGCCCTGGTAAGCCTGGTGGTAGCGCTGCTGTTGCCCAATATTTATAAGTCGACGGCCATCTTCTACCCCACCAACGCCGTTTACCCCACCAACACCGAAACCTCCGACCTCGACCGCTTTATCACGGAGCAGGGCAACAAGCGCGAAATCAGCAACCGCCCCGAGGACCTCGACCGCCTTATCACCATCGGCAACTCGCAGCCGGTAGCCGAGCAGATTATCCTGAAGTACAACCTGCACGAGCGCTACGACGTGGGCACGCCGGGCAACGAGCTCGACGACCAGGATGCGCTGGAAGAGTTTACTGAAAACCTCGACATCGTGCACAACGAGCGCGACGCTATTGAGCTGACTTTCCTTGATGAGGACAAGAAGCTGGCCGCGCGCATTGCCAACGACCTGATGGGCATGATCGACTCGATCAACCAGCAGCTGACGCTTGAAAACCGCCGCCGCGTGCTCGATTTGTACCGCACGCGCTACACCTACCTCAACAAAGAGTACACCCGTACCAAGGGCGCTCTGCTCACGGCCCGCAAACGCTTCGGCATTTACGGCATGGACCGCGAGTCGCGTTTTCTGGCGCAGGAAATTATCGAGACGCAGGCCGATATGTACCGCGCCGAAAGCGCCGGCGACGCCGGTCGCGCCGCGGCCCTGCGCCGCTCGCTGCGCGCCCTTACCCAAGCCGACGGCGGCAGTGTGATTAACCTAGAGAACTACGTGCAAGGTGCCGACTCCATCAGCACTTTGGAGGCCCGCTTCGAGGACTTGCAGCTGCGCTTGGTGCAGGCGCAAGCCGCTTTCGAAAACGCCGAACTGGCCCTAAAAGGCCGCGTGTCGTCGTTGTACGTGGTGCAAAAAGCCATTCCGGCGGCGCGTAAGTCGCAGCCGGTGCGCTGGCTGATTGTGGCCTCGTCGGTGCTGATTACGTTCGTGCTGTCGGTAATCGTTGTTACCCTGATCGAGCTGTACCGCCGCAACCTAGGTGCCAACCGCCGCACCTACACCGAGGACCCCGTTCTCACCAACACGCTATGATGCAGCTGCTGGCGCGGTTGCGCCCGCGCGATACCGCTGAACGCGTTTTTGTGGCCTTTGTGCTGCTGCTAGTGCTGGGCGGTGCCGTTGGGTTGGGCTTTAAGTCGCCCCTAGGTTTGGCGCCGGCGCTGCTGGCCGTGGGCGTGGGGGTGCTGCTCGTCGATTGGCGCTGGATTTACTACACGCTGCTGTGCACGCTGGCTTTCTCGCGCGAGATTCCGCTGCCCGGCGGCCTCAGCCTCGACGTGCCCTCCGAGCCCATGATGTTGGTGCTGCTTGGGTGCCTGGGCGTGGCGGTGCTCACGGGGCGCAGCGGCCTCACGGCTCGGCAGCTTACGCATCCCATCGTCATCATCCTGGTGCTGATGCTGTTGTGGTCGGCGGTGTCGATGCTGTTTTCGGTTGATACCACCAAATCGGTTAAGTACCTGCTGGCCAAAACCTGGTACATCGGGCCGTTTCTGCTGATTACGCTGATGCTGGTGCGCACGCCCACCGATGTGTGGCGCATTGCGGCTTGCCACACGGCCTCGGCGTGCCTTACGGTGCTGTACGCGGCCCCCAGGCACGCCACCAAGGGCTTCAGCTTCGCCGACATCAACTGGGCCCTGCAGCCCTTTTACATCAACCACGTTATTTACGCCACGGTACTGGCCATGATGCTGCCCTACGCGTGGTACGCGGCGCGCAGCACCCAGGGCGTTTGGCGCTGGCTGTGGCGTGTGGCGGTGGGCGTAATGGTGTTCGGGCTGCTTACCTCCTACACGCGCGCCTCCATCATGTCCATCCCGATTGCGGCGCTGTACTACCTGGTGCTGCGCTGGCGCTACACGCGCGTGGCACTGGTGGCGGCGCTGCTGAGCGTGTCGGCGGGGGTGCTGTATTTCGTGCAGCAAAACAACTTTATGCTGTACGCGCCCGACTACGAGAAAACCATTTTCAACGGCGACGACTTCGGCAAGCACATTGCCGCTACCTACAACCTGCAGGACCTCTCGGGCATGGAGCGCGTGTACCGCTGGGTGGCCGCCGCCCGCATGGTGAGCGAAAAGCCCCTGACCGGCAGCGGGCCGGCCACATTCTACCCGGAGTACAAGCGCTACACGCTCAAGAGCTTCCGCACGTTCGTGTCGGACAACCCCGAGCGCTCGACCACCCACAACTACTTCTTGCTGCAACTAGCCGAGCAGGGCGTGCCCGGCTGTTTGCTGTTCATTACGCTGCTGTCGGCCACGCTGCTGTTGGTCGAGCACTTATACCACCGCGCCGCCGCCCGGCCCGAGGTGCGGCAGGTAATACTGGCGGCGTCGCTATCGTTGATCGTTATTATTTTCCACCTCACGCTCAACGAGTTGATTGAAGTGGATAAGATCGGTTCGTTTTTCTTTATCGGCTTGGCCGTGCTGATGAAGTGCCAGGAATGGCTGAACAACGGCACGGGTAGCAGCCCCGAGCACCTTGCCTAGGTTGCAACGTTTACACATCAACGAAAAGGCCCGCCAGCAACCAAGCTGGCTGGCCTTTTCGTTGGCCTAGGTACCCCGCCGAGCAGGCTAGCGGAAGCGGCAGCTCAGGATGGTGATGTCGTCGGCGAAGTGGTTGCCGTTGGCGTTGAAGGCCTCGATGCGGCGCAGCAGCTCGTCGTGCAGTTTGGGCAGCGGCAAGTAGCGGTTGGTTTGCAGCGTTTCGAGCACGCCGGCTTCGCCAAACTCCTCGTGGTGCGCGTCGAATACCTCGGTAAGGCCATCGGTGTAGCAGAGCAGCATGCTGTGGGCCGCCACCTGCACACTGCCTACTTTCAGCATGGGCAGCTCGTCCATCACGCCCAGCATAATGGTGCCGTCTTTGAGCAGTTGCACGGGGCCGCAGCCTAGGTCGGGCAGCAGCATGGGGTCGTTGTGGCCGGCGTTTACGTAGCGCAGCTCGCGCGTGGTGCGGTCGTACTCGCCAAAGAAAGCCGTGATAAACCGGTCGCCGCCGGAGTTGCGGAAAATCAGGTTGTTCAGCTCGCTTACCACGGTGGCCAAATCGGCTTGCTGGCGCAGCAGCGTACGCAGGCCGGCCTGAAAGTTCGACATCAGCAGCGAGGCCCCCACCCCCTTGCCCGACACGTCGGCCGCACAAAACAGGAAGCGGTTTTTGTCGATGGGCACCACGTCGTAGAAGTCGCCGCCCACGGCCGTGTGGGGCACGTACGTGGCGTGCACCGCTACGTGCTGATCGTTGGGCAGCTTGCTCGGAAAGAGCATGGCCTGTACCTCCTGCGCAATCTCAATTTCCTTGCGCACGGCCGCGGCCTGCACCTGCTGGCGCACCAACCGCCGCGACGACACCGCCCCGAGCAAAATTTGGCTTAGCGAGTCGATAAACGTAACGGCCTCGCGGCGGGCCTCCAGCGAGCTGGTGTAGTTTTGGTGCAGCGGCCCGATGAACACGAGGCCCAGCAGTTGCTCGCTTTGCCGCACGGGCATAACGGTGGCAAAAAAGTCCCAGGGGCGGCCAAGCTCCAGGTCGGCTACGTCGACGGGGTGCTCCGGCGGAAAGCGCTGCAGCTGCTCGGGCAGCGTAATGCCCCGAAAATCGGGCATGCCCGGCCCAAACGCCACGGCGCAGCGCCACTGTTTATCCTCGGCCACGTACACGGCCAGCTGCCGCACGCCCAGTTGGCCCAGCAGCGTAAACTGAAAGATTTTATAGAGGTTTTCGTCGTTTGGCTCGCCGTTGATGGCCTGGGTTATTTCCAGCAGCGCAGCCAACTCCCGCTCCTTGAGCTTGAGCAGCAAGTGCTCTTCCTTGGTAAGCGGACGCAGGGTGTCGGGCATAAAGGCAATTTATATATCAGCGGGGGCGGGGGCTTGGGAGTTGGCGAAAAAACAAGTTGAGCAATCAGGCGCGCGAGGCACCGGCTCAACTCCTAGGTTCAACAACTCTTAACCCAACCCTACCGGAGGGGCGTTTTGGGGTCGTATGCGTCGCGGAGGCCGTTGCCCAGCAAGTTAAAGCTAAGCACCAGCAAGCTAATGGCAAGCCCCGGCAGCAGCGTAAGCCACAAGCCGGCGCGGGTACCCAACAGCTGAAAGCCTTCGTTTACCATGAGGCCCCACGAGGGTGCCGGCGGCTGCACGCCCAAGCCCAAAAAGCTCAGGCCGGCCTCCAGCAAAATGGCCGCCGCGAAGTTGGAAGTGGCAATAACAATCAGCGGACCGAGCAAATTGGGCAGCAGATGACGCACCAACAACCTTGCGGTTGGCAAGCCTAATACGCGGCCAGCCTCCACGAAGGTTTTTTCGCGCAGGCTCAGCAGCTGGCCACGCACCACCCGCGCCACATCCACCCACATCGTAAGTCCCACGGCCACAAAGGATGTCCAGACGCCTTTGGAGCCAAATGCCAGCGAAATGGCAATAACCAGCATGATGCCCGGGATGCTCCACACCACTGTCATCAGGCCAAGCAAGAGCGAATCGAGCCAGCCGCCGGTGTAGCCCGCCACAGCCCCCACGGTTACCCCAATCAGCAGCGAAATGAGCACCGCCACCAACCCGATACCCAGGGAAATGCGCGTGCCCAACAGCAGGCGGCTTAGCTCGTCGCGCCCGGCTTTGTCGGTGCCCAGCCAGTAAGTGCGCTCGATGATGTGCTTTTGCTCGACCTCCTGGCGCAATTGAGCCGCCGGCCCTAGGTGCCTAACTACCTGGCTGAGCAGGTAGCGGCGCGGGGCCTCGGCCAACGTGCCTTTGGCCTGATAGGGCTGCGCAACAAGCGTGTCGCCGGCCACTCGCCAGCCACTAATGGGCAGCTCCTCGTAGCGGGCGGGCGCACCGGCCAGCCAACGTTGCAGCAACGAGGGGTTATCGGCTACCGAGTCGGTAAGCGGCAACCGGAGGATAATGGCCCGAAAGCCCGGCGGTTGTTTTTGCAGCTGCACCAGGCCGTTGTTGGCGTTGGGGGTGGCATCGGGCAGCACGAGGTAGCCCAGCAGCGCCACCAGCGTGCACAGGCCAATAAACAACAGCCCCGCCATGGCGGGGCTGTTGCCCAGCAGGCGCTGCCGTACGTAATACCCGGGGGTGCGAACCGGCGCGGCCGGAGGTGTTGCTGCGGGAGCCGCCATTAGCGGGTGTTGTGTTGAAGCAGGCCTTCCTTGGTGGCCAGGAAAAAACAGTCTTGCCGCACGGCCCCAAACAAGCTGGGCTCGTAGGCCAATTCGGTGTCGGGGTCGGGCCAGAAACAGCGGATGAGGCCTTGCTCCAGCATGCCGCGCAAATGCTGCTCCAACTCGTTGGGCGAGAAGCTGGTGCGCTGCTGCAAATCGTGGAAGGAGCTGACGAAGTAAAGTTCGTCGAGGATGTCGAATTCGGCGTCGGTCACGGAAGGCTCAGCTGATGGTGAACAAAGGTATCATCAGCTAACCTGAATGCGAAGGAAAAGTCACTGGGGTAAGAAAGTACGCCTCCCGAAGCCAGCGTTTGGACTGATTGCCAACAAGCGCACAGGCCATAGCTTTTTGGCGAACACAATGAGCAAGCGGCTTGGCTTTGCACTAGCTGGCCGCGCCGGGCACCCCGACCGACCTAGGCATTTCTGTTTTTTTTGCGGCCATTTGGCGCCCTTTCCAACGGTACCCGCCGCGCAAACCTAGGAGGCCCACGGCCAAGGCGTACGGGGGGTACACAAGCTGCAGCAGCGGCACCAGCATCAGCCATTTGCGGCGCTCGAAAAACCGCAGCACCGGGTTCAGAAAGGCCACATCGGCCCCCAGCTTCAGAGCCCAGGCTGCCAGCACCCACGGCCACACCGAGGCCTGCCAAAGCAGCAACCCAACCAGCGCCCATAAACCTACGTTGGCTGCCAGCACCAACACGGCCAACCCGCGCGAAGCCCCGCTTTGGTAGTGCCGCCACTTGCTGGCCCACCGCACCCGTTGCTGCAGCAAGGCACCTAAGGTAGGCTGCGCGGCGGTGTGCACCGTGGCCTCGGGGTGCTTGAGAAACTGGATGCCTTGTGGGTAGGCCTCGGCCATCTTATGCAGCAGAAATTCATCGTCGCCGCTGGGCACGTGGGCGTTGCCGCCAAAACCACCGACCTCGTAGAAGGCGGCGCGTTGGTAAGCCAAGTTAGCTCCGTTGCACATGGTAGGTGCTCCGGCGCCAATGCTGGCTGCGCCGGTGCCAACTAAAGCTGCTAATTCGAGGCCCTGCAGTCCTGCCAACAATCCCTTACCGGTAAGCAGCACCGAGCCACTCACAAACTGCACCTCCGGATTGCCAAACACCTGCGCATAGGCCGCTAGCCAACCCGCGGGCACGCGGCAGTCGGCATCGGTGCAGAGCACCCACCGCGCACGGGCCTGCGCAATAGCCGCCACGATAGCCGCTTTTTTGCCCGTGGGCTGGCCAGGTTGCTCGGCCAGGCGCAGCAAGCGCAGTACGTAAGGGCTGTTGGCCGCAACTGCCTGCACTACGGCGGCGGTATCGTCGGTCGAATGGTCATCAACCACAACTACCTCGAAGCGGCCACCTTGCTGCAGCCACGTTTGCTGGCCTAGGTCGGTGAGCAGCAGCGGCAGGTTGGCAGCCTCGTTGCGGGCAGCTATCAGCACCGATACCACCGGCGTCTCCCCTGTTGCCGGGGCATGTGGCCTAGGTGCTTGGGGCTGATTGGCAGCTATGGAGAGCTTCAGCCAGTGGTGGCGGTATTGCCAAAATGCGGCGGCGTACACAACTGCGGGCAGGCACGCGGCGGCCGCCAACCAATGGGGCAGCATCATACCACGCGCAGGTGCTTGCGCCGTTTGCGGTTGCGCCGCAGCACTTTTAGGCGCAGCACAAACAGCAGACCAGCCGCGCTGGGCAAGGCAATATTCAGCACCCACAGGCTTAGGCTGGCGCTCAGCACGGGCAGTACGGGCAAACCCAGCAGACCAAACAGATGTGTGGCCGACAGCTCGCGGGCGCCTACATCGGTAAGCGCGTTAAGCGAGGGTACCAACGACTTCAGCAGGAACGTGCCGGCAATGGCGGCCAGCGCGGCACCTAGGGGCGCCTGGGCACCGTAGGCCCACAGCAGCAAGCCGAACTGCGCCGTGAACACGGCATAGCGCAGCCCCGAAACCAACAGCACCTCGTTGAGCACCTTGGCCGGGTAGTGCGGCAGGTTGGCCACGTAGCGCCTAAACCTACCTAGGGGCCGCCACTGCAGCACCGCCTCCAGCAAATAGCGGCTGCGGTAGAGCGGCAACAGCAGCAAGCCCGAGCCCAGCAGAGCCGTGAGCACCAAGCCGCCCACCACCAGGGGGTACGTATGGCCGATGTAGCGCGCTAAAAAGTACAGCCCGCCCGCTGCGCCTGCCAACAGGGTAATTACCAATTGGCAGTAGCGCCCCAGAAACACGGCACCTAGGGCTTCGGGCCGACGGTTTTTGAGCTCGAGTAAGCGGCCGGCGTAGTCGCCCACTCGGTTGGGTGTTACAAAACCCAGGGTAAGCCCCACCAGCACTGCCCGAAAGCTGCGCGCATACGATACGGGCTCAAGGTGCTGCGCCAGGCGCCACCACTTCCAGGCTTCCAGGGCCCAGTTGAGGGGCACCAGCAGCAAGGCCATCACGGCAGGGCCGCGTTTGGCATCGGTAATCAGCCCGCGCCACGCGGCAGAGGTAGCCGCATCGGCCACCACCGACTGCCACAGCAGCCACAGCGTTAGGGCGGTTACGGCCAGCTTGCCAAGCACCACCCACGGCTTAAGGTTGCGGCGACGGGAACCGGCACTGGGTTTATGTGTGTAGCTTTGTACTGAATGGCTACTTACCCCTCCCCCGCTTTGCTCGACCTGCCCAAGATCATTATGGGCATCGACCCCGGCACCCAGATTATGGGCTACGCCGTGATTGAGGTCACCGGCCAGCGGGTGCAGGTGCTGCGCTACGACGTCATCAATCTCAAGGCGTTTGGGTCCAATCACGCAGTAAAACTAAAGAAGATCTTCGACCGGATGATTCAGCTCATTGAGGAGTACCTCCCCGACGAGCTGGCCATCGAGGCTCCCTTTTACGGCGCCAACGTGCAAAGTATGCTCAAGCTGGGCCGTGCCCAGGGCGTGGCCATTGCTGCCTGCCTCTCGCGCGACATTCCGTTTGTGGAGTACGCCCCCACCAAGGTAAAGCAATCGGTTACGGGCTCGGGCGCTGCCAGCAAGGAGCAAGTGGCCCACATGCTGCGCCAAACGCTTACGTTGCCGCCCATGGAGGAAGCGCCTAAACTCCTCGACGCGACGGATGCCCTGGCCGTGGCGCTCTGCCACCACTACCAAAAGGGCAACAACGTAAAGGCCGGCGGCAAAAGCTGGGGCAAGTTCCTGGCCGAAAACCCCGATAAAATGGCCGCACCGGTGGCCGGCAAAAAAGCCGTGGCCGCCCGCAAAAAGCCGGTAGCTAAGGCCTAAGTTACCCATTGATTCAGATACAAACAGCCCCGGCTCCTAGTTACCTAGGGCCGGGGCTGTTTAATTGAGCAGCCACCGAATAGCCGCCGCCGACATACTAATTGAAATCAATCTCGCCGCGCAGGTAGGTAACGGCGAAACCGCTCATCAGCACCCGGTCGCCGCGCAGCTCGCACCACAGGTCGCCGCTGCGGGGCGAGACTTGCCGGGCGTGAAAAGTGGTTTTGCCGAGGCGTTCGGCCCAGTACGGCACCAATTGCGTGTGGCCCGAGCCGGTGACGGGGTCCTCGGGTACGCCCACGCGCGGCCCAAACCAGCGCGACACGAAATCGACGCCGTTGGAGCCGGGAGCGGTGGCAATTACGCCGCGGTACTCCACCTTGGCCAGGTGCGTCATGCTGGGGCGCAGGGCGCGCACCTCGGCTTCGGAGTCGAACACGGCAATGAGGTCGGGGCCAGCGTGGATGCTCAGGGGCGTGGCGCGCAGGCCATCAAGCAAACCATCGGGGTGGTGCTCCAGGTGCTGCGGCGGTTGGGCCGGGAAATCGAGCGTGAGCTGGCCGTTGGCTTGTTGGCGCACGCGCAACGGGCCGCTTTTGGAGTGAAAGGTAAGCTCCTCGGCCGTGGCGCCTAGGTGCCGGAACAGCACGTGGGCCGTGGCCAAGGTGGCATGGCCGCACAGCGCTACCTCCACGGCGGGCGTAAACCAGCGCAGCTCGTACTCGGCCTCGGTGCCCGGGCGCGGCACGAAAAAGGCCGTTTCGGCGAGGTTGTTTTCGGCGGCAATGGCCTGCATGGTTTCGGCAGGCAGCCACGCTTGCAGCGGGCACACGGCGGCGGGGTTGCCTGCAAATACTTTATCGGTGAAGGCGTCGACCTGGTAGATGGGGAGCGTCATGAGGCAGGGAAAGCAGATAAGCGGGGCTAATGTAGCACCCGCCTCAGCATAGTTGCAGCCCACGGCGGGCGTTTGTGGCTAAGCTACTCGGCGGCAATTGTTTCCGCTACTAATGACCCGGGCTCTGCCGCCCTTGCAGCGCTTACCAAGGCTTTATCAGGAATGCGGCGCCTTGGAAGTTTCCTTGGGCATACGCCACCGCCTCCTAGGTGAGGTGGGCTTGATATAGGTAATGGCAATGCCAAACAGCACGATACACCCGCCCACGATGGTGGTGCCGGTAATGTGTTCGCCAAGAAATACCCAAGCCATCAGCCCCGTAACAAACGCTTGGCTCAGGAGGCTTAGCGACACGCGGGTGGGCTCGAGGTGCTGAATAGAGCGGTTGATGGTAAGCCAACCCGCCAGCTGACACACCAAACCCAAGCCCAGCAGCCCCAACCAAGTGTCGGCGGCAAAGTGCCACAGCGGCTCTTGGTAAATCAGGCAGAGCAACAGCAGAAACACGCTAGCGGCTAGCATGTTCCAGAACATAAACGTGAGCGTGTCGATGCGTCGCAGCACGTCTTTGGTCAGCAGAATATAGATGCCATAGAAGACGCTGGATAATACCGCTAGCAGAAAGCCTAGGTCGAACTGCAAGGCCAGGATGGCGGGCAGCCCGGCCAGCAACACCATGCCGCACAAAGCAACCGAGGTGCCAACCCAAAACGAAACGCCGGGCCGGGCCTTCAGAAACACCACACTGCCCAGGCCCACCCACACGGGTGCAAGGTTGGCCAGCAGCGTTGCTACGGTAGCCGACGACAGCCGGATGGAGATGTTCCAGACGGCAATATCCGAGGCGAATACCAAGCCGCCGAGCAAGGAAATAAGCAAATCATGGCGGCTGATGGGCTTGAGCTTGCGGGCCAGCAGCACATACAGCCCCAACACCACCCACGCCACCACAATGCGGTAGAAAGCCGAAGTAAGCCCCGGCACCGGCATGCCCTTCACGAAAATGGGCGAAAGCGAGATGCAGACGATGCCGATAACGAGCAGCAGGCGCGGGTTCATAGGCGGCGAAGGTACTGCACCCGACCGAGGCATAAGGTGGCGGCGACGCTACTTGCTACGGACGCCTGCAAAGCCCAACAATTCTTGCTGCGAAATCGACGCTTTATTGCTTCATCAGAAGATTTGAATAATTATTTCAGGAGCCATGCAACCGCGCAAACAGGTGCCCGGTCAAGCGTGCAGAAGGTTGTTTTATTCCGGAATATCAGCTTTGCTACTTCGCTCTATCAGTACCGTATGCCGCCAATCGAAGAAATAATCGCCGGGTGCCGCCGCAACCACCCGGTGGCCCAACGGCAGTTGTACGACCACTTGGCTTACCGGCTGATGGGCGTGTGCCTGCGCTACAGCCCCACGCGCGCCGAAGCCGAGGACGCCTTGCAAAACGCCTTCGTGAAAATCTTCAGCAACCTGCACCAATACGCCGGGCAGGGCCCCTTCGAAGCGTGGGCGCGCCGCATTGCCGTTACCACCGCCATCAACGCCTACCACCAACGCAAGCAGCGCGGCCCCCACGTGGATTGCGAAGAAGCCGCCGAGCAGGCCCACCCCGATGGCACCCCGCTCGAGCAGCTTTCGGCGCACGAGGTGCTTAGCCTGATGCAAACCCTGCCCCTGGGCTACCGCACCGTGCTAAATCTGTACGCGGTGGAAGGCTACTCGCACGCCGAAATCGCCGAGCTGCTGGGCATTTCCGAAGGCACCAGCAAATCGCAGTTATCCCGCGCCCGCCACCTGCTCGAAGAACGGCTGGTGGCCTCCAACAAGATTGCCTAATTGCCATGACTGAGCACGATCCGCAAGAGTTTTTCCGGGAGCTGCACGATAAGCTCCACGATTTTGGCGCCGAACCGCCCGCCGATGCCTGGGCGGGCATTCAGAGCCGCCTGCCCCAAAAGAAGAAGGACCGCCGCCTGTTTTTTTACCTGAGCACGGCGGCGGCCTTGTTGCTGCTTGGCGTGACGCTCCTAGGTGGTTTCCACCGCTTCAATATGCCCTTCGGGCAAGGAGCACCTGGCGCGGCGCAGCCCGTTGCTGTGGGCGCGGCCAACACCGGTGGGCAAACGGCCAACACTGGAGTGCAGCCGAATGAGCAACCAGCTAATCCAGGCGCCGATAGCTACCGCAACGCCCGTGCTGCGGATGCGCAAACCGCAACTGCGCAAGCCACGCCGGAAGGCGCACCTGCCGAACCGCTTGGTGGCACCTATGCAAGCGCCTCCCCGGCACTGGCCCGCAAGCGCAACACCCTAGGTGCCCCCGATGCCCGCACTGGCCTGGCACCTGCAACCACCTCTCCCAATTACGCAACTGCTGGCAAGGGCGGCCGACGCACCCCGCGTGCAGCTCGGAGTAAGCACCTAGGCGGGTTGGCTGCGGCGCCAGCCGGCAGCACTGCTGCTCGCTCCCGCGCCGGCCGTTTTGGTAAAGGGCAAGCCGTAGCAAGCTTGGGCAGCCGGGCTGCTGCTACCCGCGCCGGCCGCAACACGTTTGCTGCTGCCTCAAATACGGCAGCTTCCCGCGAGCAGGGTTTGTCGCGGAAGAGCCTGCGCCGCGTTGCTCGTCCGAAAACAGGCCAGGCTTTGGCTAGCCTGTCGGGAGCTGAAACCACGGATGCGGCCGCGGCGCGCAAGGGTAGCAGCGGCCGCATCAAGGGTGCAAGTCAATTGCTCGAGCCCACAGCTCCTGCAGTGGCTTTGGTTGAGCCCGAAGAACCGGAAGTGCAACGCACGCGCCGCAACAGCCGCAAGCCGCAAAGCCGCCGGGCGCGCATCATCAAGGGCTTGAGCGTGGAGCTGCTGGCCGGTGCCGCCTACTCTTACCGCCACTTGTCGGGCAGCGGCACCGTGGCGCAACGGCAGCTTACCAGCCTGGAGCGCCCCGCCGTGGGCTACTCGGGCCAGCTGAACGTGGCCTACGCCCTCAACCGCCGCGCCAAAGTATCGGCCGGCTTGGGCTACACCGATTACGCCTCGCGCTACCGCTACCAAGTGCAGAAGAGCAACGGCGGCGTTCTGAAAGTTGATCAGCGCGATGTGTACCGCTTTATGTTGGTGCCGGTGCAGCTGCAGTACAAACTCGCCGGCAACCACCGCTATGCCCTAGGTTGGCTGGCCGGGGGCACGCTCGGGGTGTACGCCGGGGGCCGCACCACCGAAGGCAGCGCCTGCAACTGCACGCAAAACAACGACCCCGCCGCCGACGCCCGCTACCGCTCCTTTACGGTGGCTGCCAACGCCGGCGCCTTCCTCGATTACAACCTCACGCCCGACGTGCGCCTGCTGCTCCGCCCCACCCTGCAGTACCACCTCACCTCGCTTACCGCCCCCGATGCGGGGCTGTTGCAACGCCGGCCCGTGTCGGTGGGCCTGCAAACGGGTTTGTCCTTCAACTTAAAAGAGCCGAAGCGCCCCGCCCCGGCTATTGCTAAACACTAATTCTTGCCGACTTATGAAACGTATCCTTCTCCTCTCCGCGCTGGCCGCTAGCTTGCTTGGCTGCGCCAAAGAAGACATCGTTATCTGCGAAACCGACGGTGGCGTGGTGCCGCCCGTCACGCCTCCCGTCAAGCTCACCAGCATTGCCGCTTTTACTGGCCGGTACGGGGCCGCTCCGCAGCTTTTCTCGCTGTCGGCGCGCACCGCGCAAACCGTGGTAACCGCCAAAGGCAACCGTTTCAGCTTCGCGGCAAACAATTTCATCCGAACCGATAACCAGCCGCTGTCGAACAGCCCCGTACGGGTGCACATCCGCGAGATTATGGGCAAGGCCGATATGGTGCTGTCGGCCATGCCCACGGTGGCTCAGCAAGGCGAGTTGCTCGAATCAGCCGGCGAATTTCAGATTCAGGCCACGCAGGATAGCGTGCCGTTGCGCATCAACGACACCACGCGGGTACGCTTCCAAACGGTACTGCCACCCGTGCTCAACTCGCAGCAGGGCATGCAGCTCTTCGCGGGCAACGGCGTAGGGGGCGGGGCAGCGGGCTGCTTTAGCTGGATTGCACTGCCGAACGCGCCTTTTTTGGCTACGGGCAACGGCTTTGCCGGCTCGGTGCAGGGCTCAATCATGAACGCCGGCCTGGGTTGGATTAACTGCGACCGGTTTGTGGGCCTGCCCATCTCGCCGCCCCTGCCCATCGCCATCAACGCCCCCAACGTCGGCAAAACCAAAACCGCCGTCTTTGTTGTGTTCGATGAGCTAAACGCCGTGCTGCAGCTTTGCATCGACGGCAACAACAACTTCACGGCCAACCAACTGCCCACGGGCGCCAAGGTAAAGGTGCTGGTCATCCACATCGACAACGAGCGCGTGTATTACGCCAAGCAAAGCCTGGTGGTGGGCTCCACCACGGCCGTTACCCTCACGCCCACCGAAACCGATGTTACGGCCATGGTGGCCGACATCCGCACGCTGTAACCAGCCTTAGCCTACCTTATTCCGGTGTTCGATACGGGCCGGCTCCTAGCACCTAGGGGCCGGCCATTTTTTGTGCTAGACTACTTCGCCGCCAATTACCACCTGCGCCACCGGGTTTTCGCCCAGCCAGTACGGCAGCTCGCGGTAGTCGGGCACGTGCAGCAGCAGCACGTCGGCGCGTTTGCCGGGCTCCAGCGAGCCGCAATCCTGCTGCCGGTCGATGGCCCAGGCGGCGTTGAGGGTTACGGCGGCCAAGGCTTCGCGCGGGGTCAGGCCCATTTTCAGGCAGGCAACCTGCAAGGCCAGCCACAGGTTTTTGCTGGGGCACGAGCCGGGGTTGAAATCGGTGCTGATGGCCACGGGCAACCCGGCATCCACAAACTGCCGACCGGGCGCGTACTGGGCTTGGCGCAAAAACATGGGTACCAATGGCAACAACACCGCCACGGTGCGCCCTTGGCCCGCGGCAGCCACGTGGGCGGCGCCCTCGGGCGTGAGGTAGTCGCAGTGGTCGACGCTGGTGGCGCCCAGCTCGGCGGCCATCAGGCAGCCGCCTAGGTCGTGCAGCTGCTCGGCATGGATCTTCAACTTAAAGCCTAGGTCGCGGGCGCGCTGCAGGTAGCGGCGCGCATCGGCCACGCCAAAGGCGCCTTCCTCGCAAAACACATCCACGAACTCGGCTGCGCCTTGCACTTCGGGCAGCACTTCGGCCGCCAAATACGCGAGGTAATCGGCGGGGCGGCCCTTGTACTCGGGGCCGGGCACGTGGGCACCTAGGAAGGTATTGACGATGCGCACGGGCTGCCGCTGCCCCGCTTGCCGGGCCACGCGCAGCAGGCGCAGCTCGGTGGGTTTGTCGAGCCCGTAGCCGGTTTTGGTTTCGAGGGTGGTTACGCCGTAGTGCCGGAAGCCTTTGAGGTGGTGCAGGGCTTGGGCGAGCAGCTCTTCATCCGAAGCCGCGCGGGTTTTGCGCACCGTGCTCAGGATGCCCCCACCCGAGGCCAGGATATCGAGGTACGACTCGCCCTGCAGCTTGCGCTGAAACTCATCGGCGCGGTTGCCGCCAAACACCAAGTGCGTGTGGCACTCCACCAAGCCGGGCATCACCACGCGCCCCGTGGCCTCGATGATGCGGGTGTCGGGGCCGATCAGCGCCTCGTCGAGCTCGTGCATTGGGCCCACGGCGGCAATGCTGCCGCCGTAGCAGGCTACGTACCCTAGGTCGATGATGCGCCACTCCGACATGGCAGCACCAGCCAAGGGCTTATCGGGGGGTGGGCCGACCAGCGTGAGCACCTGCGCGGCGTTGCGGATGAGCAGCGAGTAGGGTTGGGCGATGGGCACTGCGCAGCGAAACCTAGGCTTGGGGTTGGGTGGCGCGGCGGGTGGCGCGCGTCATCTGCTTGATGTACTCGACGCGGCGGAAGCGCAGCGCCGACCAATCGTCGTCAATAGCAATTTGCCGCACCGGCTCGAAGCCGAGGGCGTGCAGCGGCGCCCAGCCGGTGTCGCGGTTGAAGTCGCAGCGGTACATTTTGCTGGTGCCCTTGGGGTAGGCAAACCACACGGCCGCGTCGCCGGCCGCTACGGCGGCTACCTGCGGAGCCAGCTGATCGATTTCGGCCTGCTGCGTAGCAAACACCAAAGCGGCATCCACGTTGTCGGCGGCAGCAGCATCCGCCACCACAGTGCATTGGGCGCGCATGTCGGCCAGCAGGGGCTGCAAATCGGCGGGCAGCTGGAGCACCAGCACCACGGTGCCGGGCTTTAGCAGCATTTTCTCGACGGCTGATTTCATGGCGCTAAAGGTAGCAGAAGTAACTTCTGATGCCCTAGGTGCCCGGTGGTGTTACGCCTGCCAGGGCCTCACCTCGAAGCCGCCATCGGCCCCAATGCGCACGTAGTACAGCTCATCGAAACCCTCGGCGTAGGTGGGCAACTCGAGGCGGCCTCTCGTGCCTAAAATACCTTTGGCGGGCACCTGCTCCGGCGCGGGGCGCTGCTGGTTGCGGAGCAGGGCCTCGCGCGGCACCGATTGAAAGTAATAGCCCACCACCTGGTAGCCAGCCTGCCGGGCTGCGGCAATGTACACCTGCCGCTCGGCCGCCGTGGGGTTGGTGTTATCCACCACAAAACGGGCCTGGGTTTCGAGGCAAAACTGCAGCAGGCGCCGCTCGCGGTTGCGGGTGCGGAGCAAATCGAGGCTGATGCGCACGTGCGAGTTGAAGAACCGCTGCTTGTAGAACGTGGACTTGCCCGTGGCCTGAATACCACAGAAAACGATGGCCTGCATAGCGTGAAGAAACAGAGGCGGTTACCTACCGCAAATTATTGGTAGTCCTGAAGACGAGGTTCGTATACTTTTTCCAACTCGTCTTTGGTTTTCACTACCTCATCTGATTATTATAGACGAACTTAACCGCAAGAGCCCATGAGACCTATTGCCAACTCACTGCCCCTGCTCACGATAGTCTCTGCGCTGCCCAACGAAGCCGTTGAACGTTCTATTCGGCCCACCGATGAGGCCACTTTTGTGGTTAGCCCCCTGCGGATACAGGCAAGCACGCCAAGCCCCAAAAGCAGCGCTGCCTCCACGGGCTTTATGGTAGCATCGTCGGCCGAGCCCGAGCCCACACCGCCCGAAGCCACCAACCCCAAGCTGCACAAGTACGACGAGTTCGTGAAGTTTTACCTCGATTGCATGAACCGCGCCTAAGCCACGCCAGCCCTTGCAACCGCGCTACTCCCTCCCGCGGTTGCGCGTACGCCCGGCTGCGGCTGCCCATCGGGCGGCTGCAGCCGGGCGTATTTGCTGTTGCGTGCGCGGTGGCCCTAGGTCCAGTACTTCACGGGCGCCTGCGGGAAGCTCTGCTGCCACTCGCTGTAGAAGAACTCCTTGAGGCGGCGCATGTCGTCGGGCTGGTACACGTACTTGTGGCTGCCAAACTTATTGCGCTTCACGGTGCGCTTGGCCTCGTCGAGGTCGAGGGAGGTGTTGGGATACCACTGCAGCAGCATGTCCTTGGAGCCGGGCGTAAAGCGGTGGCTGATGAACTCGGCCGTGAGGTCGCAGTCGAAATCGAGCGTAGCCTCCAGGCGGTCGAACAGCTGGCGGTACTCCTGCTCCCAGTTAGGAATGGGCATGATGGGCGCCAGCACCACGCCCACGGGGTAGCCGCCACCGCCCTGCTCCTTGGGCAAGGCCAACTGGCGCAAGGCCTGCAAGCGCGCTTCAACGGAAGCCGTGCCGCCCTCGAGCTTGCGGGCTACCGACTCGGCGTTGAGGCTGACGCGGGCCCGCGTGTGGCCGTTGTGGGGCAAGTCGAGCAACGAACCCACCTGGTCGTACTTCGATACGAAGCGCAGGCGGGCACCCTCGCGCTGCCCGTAGTAGCGTACGCACTCGGCCAGGCTGCCGGTGAGGTGCTCAATGCCCAGCACATCGGTGTAGCAGCTCACCTCGAAGCTGGTAAGCCGTCCGGACTGCTCGTAGCTGGCGGTGTTTTGCAGCAGGCTGGGCAGGTTGGCAAACACGCGCACCACCGGCGGACCCTGCAGCGAGCCTGCCAAGTAGCAGTACTGACAGTGCGCGGGGCAGCCTTCGGCCAGGTTCATCTGCCAATCGGCCGAAGGGGGCGTGGGCTGCAAGCGCAGCGCACTCGGCGGCGCCTTCACCACGGCCAGCGTGCTTTTGGCACGGCGGTAAGTGTCGCGTTCGTCGGTGCCGCGCAAGCCGGTAAGGCGGTTGCTCTTGAGCACCTCCACCTCCAGGTCGTGCTGCAGCACGCGCTGATATATCTGCTGGCCAAACTCTTCGTCGAGGGCGTCGGGCGTGAAGAGCACGCGCTTAGGCAGCCAAAGCTTGGCGCTGTGGGTGCGTACCAAAGGCTCGGGCTGAGCAATGGCCGGGGCGTTGAGAACGGGTAACGTGAGCTGGTCGATCATCATTAGCCACAACACCGCGCAAGCATTATAAGCTCCATTCAACACATCAAATACTCAATATTTACTCACTGATATACAATAACTTATAGTAACATTTGCTCATACATAATGCTAACCTTTTTACCAGACTACCTGCCCGTTTTGCACGGTGCGTAAAACCCTGCCGAACCAGCGGCAAGGCCCAAGCCAAACCCGCCTTGGCCGTTGCCGGCTTAGCCCTAGGTGCCTCGCGGTGGCCCGGCCCGAGGCACCTAGGTGGCAGTAATTGTTAGCGCCATCGGCACGCCACCCCATTCAGTGGCCCCTACGCCTCTTCGGCTGCACCGCGAACAATACGGTTGGCCACAGTGGCCTTCGGCCTGGCGCATGGTTCTTTCGATGCTAATTACCTAGCAACCGTAATTCCGTCATCAGCTAAGCCAATTCTGAAATTTCAGCTCAAGAATTAACTCAGCCAACATTTATTTTGATTTTTACTTCAATACTTACACAGTAAGTATTTGAAAAACAACATTGTATTTAAGCAAGTACAACCATAACAACGCCTCGATAGTTAAGGCAATATGCCTGCTATTGACGCTCCACTTATCCTCACCCTTTCGCTCGACAAAAAGTCGTTCGACTACTTCAACGCCTTGCGGCAGAAGCACTTTCCGCCGGAGCGCAACTACCTCGACGCCCACTTTACGCTCTTCCACCACCTGCCCAGCGCCGAGTACGATGCCATTACCGCCACGCTGGCAGCTCGGGCCCACGCCCAGCCTCCCCTACCAATGCGGGTAACGGGGTTGCAGTTTTTGGGGCGTGGGGTAGCGTTTGCGCTCGAGGCCCCCGAGGCCGAAGCTTTGCACCGCGAGCTGCAAGCTCTGTGGCGCGAGCAGCTTACCCCACAAGACCAGCAGCGGCGGCGGCCGCACGTTACCATTCAGAACAAGGTAACGCCCGCTGCGGCCCGCCAGCTGTACGAGCAGCTAAGCGCCTCGTTTCAGCCGTTCGAGGCTACCGGCACGGGCTTGCAGCTGTGGGCTTACCGCAACGGCCCTTGGGAGCTGCTGCGAAGTTTCGCGTTTGGCGCCTAGGTTTGCGGCGCGCTCCGTGCCGGGGCAACCCCGCGTTTAGCGGCGCGTTCGTACGGTCATCCACCCTTCCGCAAGCCCATGAAAGCTCTGCTGCTCATCGACATTCAGAACGACTTTGTACCGGGCGGGGCGCTGGCCGTGCCCGGGGGCGACCAAATTATTCCGCTGGCCAACGCGCTGCAACCGCGCTTCGAGCTGGTGGTGGCCACCCAGGATTGGCACCCGCGCACGCACAAAAGTTTCGCGGCCAACCACCCGGGCAAGCACGAGTTCGAAACCACCGAATTGCACGGGCTGGAGCAAGTGTTGTGGCCGGTACACTGCGTGCAGGGCACGTCCGGCGCCGAGCTGCACCCGGCACTCGACACGCAGCGCATCGAGGCTATTTTCCGGAAAGGCACCGACCCTGAAATCGACAGCTACAGCGGCCTGTTTGACAACGGCCACCGGAAGGCTACGGGCCTGGCCGATTACCTGCGCGGCAAAGGCGTGCGGCAGGTGTACGTGGCCGGCTTGGCCGGCGACTACTGCGTGTACTTCACGGCCAAGGATGCCCTACGCGAGGGCTTCGAGACTTACCTGATTGAGGATGCCGCGCGGCCCATTTCGGCGGAGGGTTACGAGCAGGCCAAGGCTGATATTGAGCGCCTAGGCGGCCGGTTGGTAAGCAGCGCCGCGGTGCTAAGCCAGCAAGCCGCCACCTAGGCTATTTTGGTTTTGCGCACGGGGCTGTACACCGCCCGCAGCCCCAATAGGAGTGCAATGGGCCGCAGCAAGCCAAACAATATGTTTTGCACCCAGCGCGGCGGCTCGGCAAGCCGAAACTCACCCTCGAACTCGCCGGCCAACAGCGACGATTGCAGCACGCCGGGCACGCCGCCGGGCGTTACCAACCCAGCCTGCGCCAGGGTGAATACCGTTTCCAGAAACTCCTCGGTGCGCAGGGCGGGCCGGGTAGTCCAGCGCACAGTGGCGCGGGCTTCGGAGCTGTTCCACATGCTGTGTACTTGGCCGGGCGCAATGCGTAGCTCCTCGCCGCAGCGTAAGGTGCGCAGGGTGCCATCGAGGCGTACCGTTACCTCGCCTTGCAGCACCTCGAAATGTTCTTCTTGCGTGGGGTGAAAGTGCGGCTGGGGCTCGAGGCTCCGTCCGCGGTAGCTTGATTCGACGACCAACTCGGCGCCGCAGCTTTGGCGAGTAGTCGTCAGGAAATAAATGCTTTGTCCGGTAATCGGGTTTTCGATGAACTGACCTTGATAAGCCATGGCGTTGCACAGGTAGATAGGCGGAAAACAAACGGGATAGGTGGTGGCTAGGTAAGCGCCCTAGGTGCGCAAGCAGGCAAGTCAATTCGCCAACCAGTAAGGGCAGTGGCCGCGAAAATTCATCTAAATTCTCCCTGCAAAAATACCGTGCGCAAGCAGCTGCGTCATCCACATAAACATGTGAAGCCGGGTGGTTTAGGCCTCGCATAGCCATGTAGCCGAGCTGCTGCGGCCACAACCTTTGCCGTAGGCGCGGGGTACAGCATGAAGCCTGCCGCTGGCCGGCAGCGGCCTACCTATGCTGTTCTGCTTATGTCCGACCTAGGCCTCGACCTCCCCTACCAGCTCGATATTGCCTTACGCACGGCCGCCGTAATCCTGGGCGGTTTGGCGGCCGGGCTGCTGCTCAAGCTGGCCATCTTCGCGGTGTTGCGTACCTACAGCCACCGCCCCAACGACCCCGTGCTGCTGCAATCGGTGGTGCGGCGGCTGAAGCGCCCGAGCGGCTACTTTTTGCCCGTGCTGGTGCTGTCGTTTGTGCTGCCGCTGGCCCCGCTCGCGCCCAAGCCTTTCGAGGTAATGCGCCGAATCGTAGAAACCGGCCTGATTACCTCGTTTGCGTGGTGCCTGGTGCGGCTGGTGCGGGTGGTGCAAGACATGGTGCAGCACCACTACCGCCTCGATGAGGGCGACAACCTGCGCGTGCGCAAACTGTTTACGCAGTTGCAGTTTGTGCGCAAGTTTGTGGTGTCGCTGATCGTGTTTCTGGCCGTGGCATTGGTGCTGATGAGCTTTGCCACAGTACGCAAAATTGGTACGGGGCTGGTCACCTCGGCGGGCATCGCCAGCGTAATTGTGGGCTTTGCGGCCCAGCGCTCCATCAGCAACTTGCTGGCCGGCTTTCAGATAGCCTTTACCCAACCCATCCGGCTCGACGACGTGTTGGTGGTGGAGGGCGAGTGGGGCCGCGTAGAGGAAATTACCTTCACCTACGTGGTGCTGCGCATCTGGGACGAGCGCCGTTTGGTGCTGCCGCTCAACTACTTTATCGAGAAACCTTTCCAGAATTGGACGCGCACTACCTCGCAGCTGCTCGGCACCGTGCACCTGCAAACCGACTACACTATTCCGGTAGACGAGGTGCGAACGGCCCTGCAGCGCATTGTGGAGCAAAGCCAGTACTGGGATAAGCGCCTGTGCGTGCTGCACGTAACCGACTCCAAAGACCGAACCCTGGAGCTGCGCGCCCTGGTTAGTGCGGCCAGCTCGGGCGACATTTGGGAGCTGCGCTGCGAGGTGCGCGAAAAGCTGCTCGGCTTTGTGCAGCAGCATTACCCGCAGTGCCTGCCCCGCATCCGTACCAGCACCCCGGAGCCTAACGCCCTAGGTGCTGCCGCCGAAGCATAGCCCCAATCAACAGACCAGCTAACCACCAAGCGCTTCCACTCCGGCCAGAAATGCGCTTGTTCAACTCAACAAAAAAAGCTGCGTTTTCGGTGCTTAAGGCCAGAAGTCGCACTTAGGAGTTGCCAAAGCCGGCCTCCCGCTAGCCGTTTGCCATGCCCTAGGTGCGGTGCCACCGAGGAGCTTGCGGCACCAATCTTGTTCGTTTCGCATTGCGTATCTTGGGGGTGCCAACTGGCTCGGTTACCCTACTCCGCTGCCTTATGAAATTTCGCTTTTTCGTTGCCCTAGGTGCCCTGCTGCTCTCGGCCGGTGCAGTGCTGGCACAAGATGCCCAAGAGGCGCCTGCGCTGGGTTTGCGCGCGCCGCTGGTGTCGTACAACGTGCAAGCCGGGGCCTCGTTTGCGGGCCGCTACGGCTCGGCTTCCTACCTCAGCCCGCAGGCCAATTTTCAGGTAAGCAACCGCCTCACGCTGTTTGCCGGCGGCACGTTTATGCGCCTGATGCCGGGTGCGGCGCACTACCCCGCCAGCACCGAGGGCGGCGCGCCGCGCGCCAGCCTGCGCAACGGCACCAACCGCTACCTGCTCTACGGCGGCGGCACCTATGCCCTCAGCCCGCGCCTGGCCCTTACCGGCAGCGCCTGGAAAGACCTGACGCCCGGTTTGCCCAACATGGGCCCGGCCGTAAATCCTTACGCGGGCTTCGGCAACCTAGGGCAGGGCGTAAACCTGCGCGCCGATTACAAACTCACCGAGAACATCTCGGTTTCGGGTGGGGTGCGCGTGGTGCAGGGCGCCTCCTCGGCGCCGGGGCTCAACCCCATACTTTACTCGCCCGTGGGGTACTAACCTAGGCGGCCTGATACTCAGAAGGAAAGCAAAGCCCGGAATTTCTCCGGGCTTTTTCTTTGTTTGATGCTCTACATTTGCGGCCCGAATAGGTGCCGTTGGGGGCTGTGGGCGCAAGCCACGGCCTGCGTGGCGGGCTAGTTGGCCAGTTGCTGCATCAGCCAAACCCGCGCTTAGCTGCTGCGGCCGGCCCCTACGGTCGGCCTTTTGGCGTGTGGCCTCGCCCGAGTTTGTGGCCCCCAACCAAATACCTTTTTGCGCGTTGCACGTATTCTGCAAGGCTTTCCCCAACGCCTCATGACTTCTATAGATAACTCTTCCGAACAATCCCTCGACGTAGTGCTCGTTGGGGCCGGCATCATGAGTGCCACCCTGGGCATGATGCTCAAGGAGCTGCAGCCCGAGCTGAGCATTGCCGTGGTGGAACGCCTCGACGTAGCCGCGGCCGAAAGCTCCGACGCCTGGAACAACGCCGGCACGGGCCACTCGGCCTTTTGCGAGCTGAACTACACCCCCGAAAAAGCCGACGGCTCGATTGACACGAGCAAGGCCATCAAGATTGCCGACCAGTTCGAGCAGTCGAAGCAGTTTTGGGCTTTCCTTGCCGAGAAGTACCAGGTAACCGGGCTCAGCCGCTTCATCAACCACATTCCGCACCTCAGCTTTGTGTGGGGCGAGGAGAACGTGAACTTCCTGCGCAAGCGCCACGCGGCCCTCACGCAGTCGCCGCTGTTCAAGGGCATGGGCTACTCCGAAGACCGCGAGCAACTGCTGAAGTGGATGCCCTTGGTGATGGAAGGCCGCGACCCTAGCCAGAAGGTAGCCGCTACCTGCATGGACATGGGCACCGACGTCAACTTCGGCTCGCTCACCCGCGGCATGTTTCACTTGCTGCAGGAGAAGCCCAACGTAGCCTTCCATTTCAACCAAGAGGTAACCAAGCTGCGCCGCAAGGACGACGGCACTTGGCGCATCAAAGCCAAAGACCGCGCCACCGGCGACACCCTGAAGCTGCGGGCCCGCTTTGTGTTTATTGGGGCGGGCGGGGGCTCGTTGCCGCTGCTCATTAGCTCGGGCATTCCGGAGGCCGCTGGCTTTGGCGGCTTCCCCGTGAGCGGCCAGTGGCTGAAGTGCGTGAACCCCGAAGTAATTGAGCGCCACCAAGCCAAGGTGTACGGCAAGGCCGAGGTAGGCTCGCCGCCCATGTCGGTGCCGCACCTGGATACCCGCATGATCAACGGCAAGCGCGAGCTGCTGTTTGGGCCCTACGCCGGCTTCACCACCAAGTTCCTGAAGAAAGGCTCGTTCCTGGATTTGCCGCTGAGCATCAAGCTCAGCAACATGCGCCCCATGATCATTGCCGGCCTCAAGAACATCCCGCTCACACGCTACCTCATCGATCAGGTGCGTCAGTCGCCGGAAGACCGCTTTGCTTCGCTGAAGCAATACCTGCCCGAAGCCCGCTTTGAGGACTGGGAGCTGGAAATTGCCGGCCAGCGCGTGCAGGTAATCAAGAAAGACAAGAAAGCGGGCGGCGTGCTCGAGTTCGGTACCGAGGTGGTAGCCGCTTCCGATGGCTCCATTGCTGCGCTGCTGGGTGCCTCGCCGGGTGCCTCCACAGCCGTGAGCATTATGGTGGGCTTGATTGAGCGCTGCTTTCCGCAGCAGGCCCGCACGCCTGAGTGGCAGGCCAAGTTCAAGGAAATGATTCCGTCGTACGGCGTATCGCTGCACGAGCACCCGCAAATGGTGGAGGAAATCCGGGAGTACACCGGCCGCGTGCTGAACCTGATGGCGGCCGAGCCCACCGAGGCAAAGTAACCTAGGCAAAACCTTGAACCTAAACAGCAAAAGGGCCGCCCACGCGCACGTGGGCGGCCCT
The DNA here is from genome assembly GCF_003574965.1 of Hymenobacter oligotrophus. Taxonomy (NCBI): domain Bacteria; kingdom Pseudomonadati; phylum Bacteroidota; class Cytophagia; order Cytophagales; family Hymenobacteraceae; genus Hymenobacter; species Hymenobacter oligotrophus. The sequence goes on from NZ_CP032317.1 coordinate 1,639,727, forward strand.
TTTGCGTAAGCAGCAAGGCGGCACCTAGGGCTAAATCAGGGGCTGCTCGTCTTCCACAAACGATTTGATGAGGCAAATCAGCGGCTCGTCGACCTCGGGGTGCACCACCGTGGGCAGCAGTTTCTGGTTGGCTTCGGCTTGGTCGATGAGGTGTCGGAAGTCGCCTTCGGCCACGTTCTGAAAGCCCATGGTCCAGTCCGAAAACATACGGTTTTCGATGGGGCCATCGGCCAGGGTAATCACGTTAGTGTGGCGTACGTCGTGCTGAATGGCCTCGTACAGCTCCTGCACCACCGGCTCCTCGCCTTCCAGAATCTGCAGAATGTTGCCATTGCTATACAGCAGCAGCCCGGTAATGCCGATGCGCCGGTTTTTGCGCCGCGCGTGGTCGAGCATCACCCACAGGGCTTCGGCTGAAAAAGGCTCGACGGCGGTGCTTTGGTATACGATGTGGTGCATGGTCGTAACCGGCTGCGAAGGAAATGGAAGCACGAGCCGCGGCTGCCACACCGCGGCGGCACCCTGCCGCCGGGCAGCTAGCCAATATGCCAATCCTGTCCGCCGAAAGCAAATTTATTCTGGCATTAATACCATCACATTAAGTACCCTAGGTTGCAGACTCCGAGTATTGCCGCCGGGGCAGGTATACCTCGCCCAGCATGCAGCGGGCACTGCCGCCCCCAATGGTTTCGATGGTGGGTATGGCCAGCGGCACCAGTTGGCAGTGGCGCTGCAGTTGCTCGCGCTGGGCCTGGGTTAGTGCCGCTTGCGCCTGCCCCGATAGCACCAGCAGCGCTTTGCCAGCCCCGGATTGCAAGGCCAGCATGTTGCCGGCAAACTGCGCCACCTGCCCTAGGCTGATTTCAACCAGCTCGTGGCCGGTGCTGCCCAACTCCGCCTTTACTTGGGCGCGCTCGGCGGCGTCGGTAATGCTTTCGAGGCACACCACGGCAAACTGCGGGCCCACACACATCATTACGTTGGTATGGTAAATGGCTTGGCCCTGTGCATCGTGCGCCCGAAAAGCCACCGTGCGGTACCCCAGCATATCGGCCACTTGCCCGAACAGCGCGGCATCGGTGCGCGGCGACAGGCAGGCGTAGGCCACGCGGTTGGGGTGGTCGAACACGATGCTGCCTGTGCCCTCGAGGTACTGCCCTAGGTTTTCGTACGCCGATAGGTCGACTACTTCGCGCACTTCAAACTCGCTGCCCAGGGCCGCCAAAATATCGGGCCGGCGCTCGGTGCGGCGGTTGGGCGTGCACATGGGGTACAGCACGGCACGGCCATCGGGGTGCAGCGTAAGCCAGTTGTTCGGAAATACGGCATCGGGCTTGGGCGGCTCGGCGGTATCCTCGAACACCAGCACCTCTACCCCTTGTGCGCGCAGCGTAGCCACGGCTGCCTCAAACTCGGCGTGGGCTTGCTGCTGCACCAGCTCGGCGCCGAGGTGGCCGTGGGCTTGCTGAAACGAATTGGAAACGGCGGTTTCGGCATTGAAGCCAAACCGGGCCGGACGAACAACAAATACGGTACGGGCTGCCTGCATAAGCCCAAAGGTAGCCTACGGCTTGGTTGCCGCCACGGCGTACACCAACGGGGCTTTATCACCCAGGGGCCCAATGTGGTAGCGCCCCTCGCCGGCCGGCACCGTGTGGGCAAAGCAGTCGTAGGGCGAGTAATCGTACTCGGAGAAATGCGTGAGCTGCAGCCCCTTCCCCAACAGGCTGCCAATCACCTCGCTCAGGCTATGGTTCCAGGTAATGGATTGGTGTACCAAGGGCGCCTCGCGGTCGGCGTAGGTGCCGGTTTCGGTTTCCTCGATGGCGCCCGCGTTGAAGTAGCTGTACTGCACGTGGGTGAAGTCGTTATTGAACATCCAAACCACCGGGTGAAACTCCACGAGCAGGAATTGCCCGCCCGGTTTCAGGTAGCGCGCTACCACCTCAGCCCAGCGGCCTAGGTCGGGCAGCCAGCCGATTACGCCGTAGCTGGTAAACACCACATCAAACTGCTGCTCGGCGGGCAAGTGCTGGGGCAGCTCGTACACATCGGAGCGCACAAACTCCGCCGTGAGGCCCAGTTCGGTGTTCAGCCGGCGAGCCGCGGCAATGGCTTCGTCCGACAGATCGACGCCGGTTACCTGCGCCCCCAGCCGCGCCAGCGACAACGAATCCTGCCCGAAGTGGCACTGCAGGTGCAGCACCCGCTTGCCGGCCACCTTGCCCAGCAGCTCCAGCTCGATGCTGTTCAGCGACGATTTACCGGCCCGGAAGCCTTCCACATTGTAAAACTCCGACGTTAGGTGGTGCTCGGTACGGGCGTTCCAGAGGGCACGGTTCAGTTCGAGGTAGGTATTGGTTGCGTCCATAGCAAAACGGCGGCGAGTGGCGCAAGTGCATTGTTGCGGGTCCGCCAAATAGAATATGCAGGCAAATATATTTATCCACAGCTATCCACATGAAAATGTGGACAATACAATTTCACTCCGACAGCCGATTGTTCCTGCTTAGCTGGCATTAGGCCTGGGCCTTGGTTACGAAGGCTCAAAAACATAACAAAGCCTTAACAACCAATAACATGCACAAGGCTGGCAGTAGCCGTACATTATAATACCGCTGCAACGCATGTGCCGCACGTTGCCAGCGCGCCACCAATGGCAAGCCGGCGCTGAAACAACCTTTTGATTTTCAGGCCATGTATTCCTCACGCAAGTACGAACGAGCCGTCAGGCGCAACGACCTAGTGCTCTACCTCGTCATGGCCGCTGCTGCGGCCTGCGCGCTCATCTATTCGTTGTAACCCTGTTAAGCACTTAGGGCCGCTGCGCGGCCCCGGCCTGGCCCACCACCGCAAACAGCGGATCGGAAAATCCGCGCGGGCGCGGGCTGCGGTCGAGCAGCTCGATGCCGTGCCAGTTGCCGGCCGCTTGCAGGTATTGCCCTACCAGTTGCAGGTGGCCTTGGTCGCTGAGCTGGTGCCAGGCGGCTATGGCTTTGGTGGGGAAGCAGCGGTTGGAGAAAGTAATGACCAACGGCGCGCCGGGCTGCAACACGCGGCCTAGCTCCTGCATTACCGCCACGGGCTGCGTAAGATAATCAACGGACACGCAAATGGCGCCGCCGCCAAACTCGGCGTCGGCGAAGGGCAGCTGGGGTTGCTGATTGAGGTCTTGCACCACGTAGGCTTGCAGGCGCGGGTTGGCCCGCAGCTCGGCCTCGTTCATGCCCAGGCCCACCACGCGGCCGTACTGCACCTCGGGCGGCAGGTGGCTTACCCAGCTGCTCATCAAATCGAGCAAGGTGCTACCCGCGGCAAAATACTCGCGGTAGAGCTGCGTAACGGCCGCAATGGCGCCCTCATCAATGTGCGTAACAAAGCGCGGCTGCCGGTAAAACTGGGCATCGGGCGTTTCGTCGACGCGCCGAAAGGCATTGGCCGAGAATAGCTGGTTGGGGTCGGAGCTCATAGGCAAGGCGGCTGATGTAGCAACAACGGCCACCGGGTCCCAGGGTTTGGCGGGCGGGCATTGCCCGCAAGCTCAACCATTCTATTTTTAGTGCATGAAAATGCCTGCCCTCGTTCGTGCCCTGCCGTTGCTCTGCCTTAGTGCTTTCTCGGCGGTTGCCGTGGCCCAAACCAAGCCCACACCTAAAGCTTCTGCCAAAGCCCCCATTAAAGCTCCCGCGCCGGCCGCGGCGCCCTGGAAAGGCACTTTGGTGCACGGTTACACCGACGACATCAACGTGTATGATTTCGCATCGAAGGCCGACCGCACGGTGCTGGAGAAAGCGCAGCAGCCGTTTTGCGCAGCCGATGGCGACATCTACTACGTAAACGACGCTTTTCCGAAGGGGAAGTACCTGATCAAGAAGAGCAACCCCTCGGCCTCGCAGTTTCGCAACGTGCTCGATATGAGCGCCGACAACCCCGAGTACAAGCAGGCCTTGGCCGACTACAGCGTAATCAGGGGCACGGGTATTTCGGCTATTCTGAGCAGCATGTACGACCCCAAAGTGTCGCCCGATGGCAAGTACCTTTCCGTAACGGTGCTGGGCTACGCGGGCCAGGCGTTTCCGAAAAACTGCGTGGCCGTGTTCGACAAGGCCACGGGCAAGCTCGTCACCAAATTCGACGACAAGTATTACGGCAACTGGCTGCCCGATGGCCGCTTGCTGATGAGCGGCGCCCACAAAACCGTCAGCACCGATGGCAGCATTTACACCTCGCCGCAACCGGGCATATTCCTCACCGATGCCAGCCTGAGCAACCCGCAGCGCATCGACCAAGGCCTCGACGACCCGGCGCCCTACCACGCCACCGCCAGCCCCGATGGCAAGCGCGTAGCGTTTGTGTTAAATAACCACGTGTGGGTAATGAACCTCGACGGCAGCAACCTGAAACAGCTCACGGCCGCCGACAACGACAACATCGAAACCTACCCTACTTGGTCGCCCGATGGCAAGCACGTGGCCTGCTGGGCTTACAAAACCTTCGAGCGCAGCTACTACACGGCCATTGCGGTGGTGCCCTCCTCGGCTGCCGCGCCGGTGGTGCTGTCCGATAAAGCCGCCGTATGGCCCCGCGACACCAAAGGCTACCGCATCAGCGGCGGCAGCAACCAGTTTTCGTGGCGCTAATGCCCGAGCCCTAGGTGGCTGCCTTGCTTACTGCTGAAAGAGCCGGCCGCACAAGCTGGCTTTTTTAATTAGGCGTGGTTAAGGCGTGGCTTGCAGGGCGTCTTTGCGCATCCAGCCGCGCGAGGTTACGCCTTCCCAATTCGTGAAGGTTACGTACACGGCGTCGCCCTGCTCCTCGCCCAGGCGCACCTTATCGCCGCGCACGCAGTGGGCCTTGCGGCGGTCGGTGAGGTCGGGCGAGTTGTAGAAATAAGAACGCTCAGCGGCCACCACGGCCCGCCCCGCGCCAGCGGCCGGTTGGCGGCGCGCCGAGCGGGGCGGGGCGCTGGGCGCTGGGTTCTCCAGCTCGTAGTTATAGGGCTCATCGGGCTGTGGAGTTGGTTGGGGGCTGGGCTGCGGACGTTGGGCTGTGCGGCCGCGCTGGGTAGCGGCAACAGTAGGTTTGCGGGCCAGGCGGCCCAGGTCATCGGCCTTTAGCCAGCCGGTGGCCGTGGCGCCGTTGGGCTGCTTAAAGCTGGTTTTTACGTAGCGGTTCACCACGTCGTCGGCATACAGCACGTCGCCGCGCAGCAAGTAGCGGCCGTTGGGTTTCTCAGCGCGGGGTGCATCAAAAAAATAGGCTCGCTCGGCCGTAACCCGAAACCAGCTGCCGGGCCCCACCAGAAGGTTATCGTCGGCGTAATCGTCGGGTGCGGTGGCGGGTTCGGCGGCTTCGCGTTGGGCGGTAGCGGGGTCGGTTTGCAGTTCCGTGTCGCGCGGTTTGTCGCCCGAGCAGGCAGTGGCTAGTAGCGCAAAGGCCAGCACTGCCCCCGCAGCGGCAAGCCGCCTCAGGCCACCTAGGCACGGGCGCCAATGTTGCGGAGTAGTTGTTGGGGCTGTGGCTGAGGGGTGCTGCGTCATGAGCGTTGGGGGCAGACGTACGGCTTGTTGCTGGTACGTACGCAGATTGTGGCCCTAGGTGGCAGCGCCGGCGGCACCTGCCCACACCTAAGCCCGCGCTCGGCAGTGCCGCCTCACGCTTTGGCTTGCGCGGCCGTAGTTGGCTGTTTGCCGAGGCGGCTACCCAGCGCAAGGCGCAAACTAAACAAGGCCAGCAGCAAGGTTACGGGCGTAAAGGCGGCCTTCTCGAAGCGGTTAGTTGAAAACAAATTGCCAACGGTGTTGAGCGCAAACACCCCCACCATTAGCCACAACGCCACGCGAATTACGGTGGCGTTTATGGCCAGCTTAAGCCAGCCCACCCGCACGGCCACCACTGCCCAAATCAGCAGGTTGATGGCAATAGAAACCGACTCGAGCACCAGCAGTTGCTGCGCGTCTTTTTGGCCGCCACCCCACACAATGTCGGATGGCACAACGCGGGCCAGCACCAACAGGTGAAACACCACCGATAGGCTAGTTATAAGCAAGATGCCGTAGGCGGCAACGCGTTCGGAGAGTAAAGTTTTCAAGGCTATTGGCGGGTCAGGTTCCGGATTCTCTTACTAAAGCGGAGCGCCACGAAGTAAGCAGTTGGGAGGCGTAAACCGTTGGGCTTAACTCGATTTGTGGTAAACCACCTAGGGCTCCGCACGTTAAGAGTAGCTGCTCCTCCCCGGCAATGCAGTCTTACTCACCCACAAAATCATTGCAATGGCAAAGGAATCAGCCAGCAAAGCCGCAGCTGCGCACAAGCCCGCCGCCAAACGGACGCCGGACGACACCTACACCGACCCCAAGCTGCGCGAAAAGCTAAAGGCACAGATTATGGCCGGCGACAAAGGCGGCGAGGCCGGCCAGTGGAGCGCCCGCAAATCGCAGCTGCTCACCCGCGAGTACAAAAAGGCCGGCGGAGGCTACAACAACCGCAAACCCACCGAAGCGCAAGCGCACCTGCACGAGTGGACGGAGCAGCACTGGCAAACGGCCGACGGCAAACCGGCCCAACGCGCCCGCGGCACCGCCCGCTACTTGCCCAAGGAGGCTTGGGAGCAACTAACACCGGCCCAGCAAAAAGCCACCGACGCCAAGAAACGCGCCGGTTCGCGCGCCGGCAAACAACACGTGGAGAACACGGCTGCGGCCAAAGCAGCCAACCGCAACGCCAGCCAGCACGACTAACCCACGGCCGCCGCAGGCACTTTTTCATCACCCACAACCACACCCCGCATGGCTACTCCCCACAACAACGACGACATTCGCAAGCAGTTCAAGGACGACGTGAACATGACCGCCCCGGAGCTCGAGAAATGGCTACGCACCGACGAATCGAAATCGGTGGGCCAGGACAGCGGCGACGGCAACAGCATTGGCCGCCACTCCGGCGAGCGAATTGTGCAGATACTGCATAAAAAGCAAGCCGACCTCACGCCCGACGACGAAGAACACATGCACCGCGTGCACAGCTACGTGAGCCGCCACCTGGCCCAAGGTCCGCACGATGCGAAAGACGTGGAAAACTCGCGCTGGCGGTACTCGCTCATGAACTGGGGCCACGACCCATTGAAGGACAAACGCAGCAAGTAGCCGCCAGCCCTGGCTGCTCCAAGGCCGCTCCTGCCCAGGGGTGGCCTTTCTTGTTGCTAGCTGCCAGCGCCTTAACAACCAGCGCGCACCTAGGGCCCGAAAGTTATTGCGGGCGTGAGCAACCTAGGGGCTGGCCTTTGGTTATACACCTCATTCCCTAACTACTCCAAGCAAGCATATGGAAAACCTAACCGGGAAAGTTGCCCTGGTAACCGGCGCTGGCAAAGGCATTGGCCGCGCCGTAGCCGTGGCATTGGCCAAAGAAGGCGCCCACGTGGGCCTGCTGGCCCGCTCCGAAAACCAGTTGCAGGAAGTGGCCGCCGAAATTGCCGCCCTGGGCGGCAAGGCCGCCGTAGTAACCGCCGACGTAGCCGACCGCCTGGCCGTGGAGGCCGCCGTGGAGCAAGTGCGCCAGCAGCTCGGGCCCATCGATATCCTCATCAACAACGCGGGCATTGGCACGTTTGCCAAGCTGCTCGACATGCCCGTGGAGGAATGGGAGCGAATTATTCAGGTGAACCTGCTGGGCACCTACTACACAACCCGCGCCGTGCTGCCCGATATGCTTGCCCGCCAGGCCGGCGACATCATCAACGTGGCTTCCACGGCCGGCCAGCGGGGGGCCGCCACCACCAGCGCCTACAGTGCCTCCAAGTTTGGGGTGCTGGGCTTTACGGAGTCGCTGATGCAGGAGGTGCGCAAACAGAACATTCGCGTATCGGCGCTTACGCCCAGTACGGTGGCTACCGAGCTGGCCATCAGCAACAACCTTACCGACGGCAACCCCGAGCGCGTGATGCAGCCCGAAGACCTGGCCGAGTTCATCATCGCGCAGCTCAAGCTCAACCGCCGCATCTTCATCAAAGAAGCCGGCATGTGGTCGACGAATCCCTAGGTGCCCCGGGCCCGCAGCCCGTGCGGCAGCGGCCGGGCACAACAAAAAAAGGAGCCCCCGGGCGGGGGCTCCTTTTTCATGCAGTTAAGCGAGGGAGCTTACAGCTGAGCGCGACGCACCTTTACGGCGTTCAGGCCCTTACGGCCTTGCTCTACCTCAAACTGAACCGTGTCGTTGTCGCGAATTTCGTCGATAAGGCCGGTTACGTGGACGAAGATGTCCTGACCAGTGGCGGCGTCGTTGATGAAACCAAAGCCTTTGATTTCATTGAAGAATTTTACGGTTCCTGTTGACATGATGCTTTAGGAAATGGATGAAAAGAAAGCAACTGGCAACGGAACACTACTTGGATTCTGCAAGCGAATGATGGTAGGTGACACGAGGCAACTTGCCTTAAACATTGTAAACGTAAGCCTTTTATTTGGACTGGCTAGTAAAAACCATCAGAACCATTGGTGGCTGCGTTGTACGAGGAGCTAACCAGCAGCCACTTTCTTAAGTTCAAAACCGGCTTAATTAATGAAAATAACGGCTCCAACTCTCTGCAAACAGGGTTTCCGCTCTTGGCAACTTTTGGCTCGGGGCGCCGGCTTTATTTTCCTGAGCCGGCAATAAATATGCGTGTGCACCAGTCAGGCAGCTAGGCTTGGCGCGCGAGCGGGCAACCTTCGGCCGGGTTTGCGGTATTACCTCCGCATTGTGGCGCTGGCTACCGCTACTTGGTTGGTAGCGGAACAGGCCCGGGCGCTATACTTACTTTTTGCTTTGCATTAATGGCTACTTCGGCTTCTTCTGCTTTCAATTCTGCAACGCCGGTTGTTGTACTGGCCGGCGCTACCGGCGGCCTAGGTCGGCGCATTGCGTACCACCTGCGGCAGCGCGGCGCTGCAGTGCGGGCCTTGGTGCGCCAAGGCAGCGGCACCAAGCCCGAGGCCGAGGAGCTCCGCCAATTGGGCGCCGAGGTGCACGAAGTAAACTACGGCAGCGTGGCCGAAATGGCCCAAGTATGCGCCGGAGCCAGATGCGTGGTATCGGCGCTGTCGGGCCTGCGCGAAGTAATCGTGGAGGCGCAACGCCTCTTGCTGCTGGCCGCCGTGGAGGCCGGCGTGCCGCGCTTTATCCCCTCCGACTTTTGCATCGACTACACCAAGCTGCCCGGGGGCTCGAACCGCAACCTCGATTTGCGCCGCGAGTTCGGCCAGCGCCTCGACCAGGCCCCCATCCGGGCCACGTCCGTCCTGAACGGCATGTTCACCGATTTGCTTACCGGGCAGGCGCCGGTAATCCTGTTTGGCCCGCGGCGGGTGCTCTACTGGGGCAACCCCGATCAGCCCATGGACTTTACCACCCTCGACGACACCGCCGCCTTCACGGCCGCTGCCGCCCTCGATGCCGACACGCCCAGGTACCTGCGCGTGGCCGGCGAGGTAGCCACCACGCGCGATTTGCAAGCGGCGGCCACCGCCGCCACCGGCCAGCCGTTTAAGTTGCTGCGCCCCGGCGGCCTGGGTGCGTTTGGGGCTGTCATCAAGCTCACCCGCGCGCTGGCGCCCAGCCACGGCGAGGTGTTTCCGGCCTGGCAAGGCATGCAGTACATGCACAACATGCTCAGCGGCTTGCCCAAGCTCGAGCCGCTCGACAACCACCGCTACCCCGAAATCCGGTTTACATCGGTGCGCGAAGTACTGGCCACTCGTCAGTAGCCGGCGGGCGGCTTTTTATAGTACTATCAGTGCAGCCTCAACGGGTGCCCCGCCGAAAATCTACCGTCTGCACCTAGGGCAGCCTGGTTGGGCGCCTACTTTGTGAGTTGCCAGCTGAAGCCCACGCCCTTGGCCTCGTCGGTGCGCATATCGGGGTACTTGGGCTTGGCCGGCTCGGGCTGGGCGTAGGGTAGCTGCGTACCATCGGGCGCCACCACCGTAAGGTTGGTATAGGGCACGAACACGTAGATTTTGTCGCCGGGCATAGCGGCCCGCACCCAGGCCGACAGATCCACGTCGGGTTTGTAGGCCCGGATGGTTGGCAACACAGGGCGCCCCGCCCGCAAAAGCGTCAGCTCGGCGTACTTGCATCGGTAATTTGCCTTCTCGGAACAGGCCGGGTCGGAGCTCAGCTGCAACCGTACTGCCGAAGCCATTGCGGCGCCCGCAGCGGTTACGGTTTCGCCGTTGCGCAGCACCGACACCACAGGTTTAGGACAACCAGACTGAGCTTTCGCCCAACTAAAAGAGGCCAGTAATAGCAACGGAAGGAATACCTTTTTCAGCATAGGATAGCCGCGCGGCTGTGTTAATTAGTCAGTGTAAAGCGACGTGTTGCAGCTGTTTCATTCACGACGCTGCTTGCCAACGCAACATAGCGGTTTCCCTTGCCGAAGCTCATCCGTCAGCGCTTAACATATCCGGTACCCTCCGCTATTGCCGGTGCCCAATGGCGCAGTGCAGTTACTGCAAACCGCTTAGCCCCCCCGCCGGTGTGCGAACTAAGAGCTTTCGCGACCTAAGCCAAGCGCAAGGACTTACCCGAGTGTTTCGGTTCGCGTAAGCCGATTGCCAAGGTTGGCGCCCTAGCCGCTAGGCACTTGCCGGCCGCGCCAAATGGCTCATGACTACTACGCTGGGCGCGGTGCAATTGCATCGCTCCGCATTCAGAAAGCGAACATCAGGAACATTTTTTCGTATTTACTTTGCATCTCAAAGTTCTTTACATTCCTTTGCAACACCAACCGCTTGCCCAACACGCCGCCCGCTAACCCAGGCCCGGCGCACGCTCAAGCAACTAACCACCTGACGTTTCTCAGCTTTCAACAACCAACCCTTACTCCCATGACGCTGCGCCTCAAAAACATTGCTGTCGTTACCACCGCAACCGCTCTCCTCCTGCTTATCCCCTTCGTGGCGATGCGGTTTAACACCGGCGTAAATTGGACTTTGTCTGACTTTGTAATTGCCGGAGCGCTCATCTTCACCACGGGCCTTGTGGGCATGGCGGTGCTCAGCCAGCAGAACAACCTGCTCTACCGCCTGGCCGGCGGTTTGGCCGTGGCTGCGGGTTTCCTGTCGTTGTGGGCAAACTTAGCGGTCGGCATCATCGGGGGCGGGCCCAACGTGGCCAACCTCATGTTTGCCGGGGTGTTCCTTACGGTGTTCATCGGCTCGGCTTCGGCGCGCTTGCAGCCGCAGGGCATGGCCAAAACCATGTTCGCGGCGGCCGGGGTGCAGTTTCTGGTGCCCGTGCTCGCGCTGCTGATCGGGCAATCGGGCCCGGTTGACACGGAAGGCATGGCCGCCAACATGATTTTTGGGGCCATGTGGGCCGGCTCGGGCTGGCTGTTCCGCGAAGCCAGCGCCATGCGCACGGCCTAGGTCGTTCGGTGCCGCCCGCGGCCCGGCAGCCTTCGCCGCTGCTTCGAGCCGCGTAATTAGGGCGCGAACGGAGCCACCCCACCCTGCCATACGGCCTACCAACACGTAATTTGCTTTAACGAACCGCGCCGCCCAGGATTACCTAGGCGGCGCGGTTCGTTGAGGCAGGCACTTGCTTTAAGCTGGCCTAGTGAGTGAGGCTTAAGCGTTTTGGGGTTAACCAGTTGTATGCGGTGCCGAACGCCAGACCCACGAAAAAGTAAACTACCAACAGTGCGCAAAAAGGTAACTATGCAAATCTAATGGTAGTGCTTGAATGCGACAGGCGTAGAACCGGTTCTCCCGGCCAGGTATTTTAGCGTTTTGGGTCTGCGTAAGTCGTCGAATTATACTTTGTGACTCAAACCCTTGAGCTGCACCACCAGCACGCTGTTGGTATAACGCGCGCCAATGATGACGTGAGCTAATTTATTCCCTTACTTTGACTCGCTCCGTCCATCCTTATTGTGATAATGATTTCGCGAATCTCTTCTTTGCAAAGCCTAGTGGTGCTGGGATTATGCGGAGCCTTGTTCTTCCACCTGATGGGGTGTGGGGTATATGTGCCAACCTTAGGGCCAGTATCGATGGTGCAGCAGCGGGGACAGGCCGAAGTAGGCGCTATTTACCGTCCGCTTACCATGGCAGAAGCCTATGCTGTTTACTCGCCGGTAAAGCACCTACTCGTGGCGGGTAGTGCATCGAAACTCTGGAGGCCTGTGAGTGGCGACACCGATGCTACATTCCGACAAGCTGATGTGGGCCTAGGTTATTATACCACTTTTGGTAGCCGGCAGCATTGGTATGTCAGCGGTCTGGGAGGTTACGGCGCCGCTGTTTCAAACGTGCGGTACCAAGCCGAAGGAAGCTTATCGCCAATCAAGGACTATAGAGCACGTTACAACCCCGCGTACGGACAAATCCAGATTGGCTTTCAGAATGATGTGTGCGCTCTTGGAACAGCACTGCGCCTAACCAACCTGCACTATACTACGCTTACCCTAAATGGACAACATCCCACTGAACCCGTCGGCGACTTGTATCTGGGAACGTACTTGTATGCACGATTAGGGAGGGGGCCCATACAATTTCAGATCCAGGCAGGTGCATCGCGCCCGCTTCCTAGCGCCGCCGAAGGAACGGAGTATGAGTTAAACACCTCTTCGCCGGCTTTTGGAATCGGGGTGGTATTCCGACCGCACTTGCTAGGTCATAAAGGAAACGCGCCTAGAATCCGTTGAGTCATTTAGCTTCGTTCAGCATTTAAGTGGCTCGTCAAGCGAAAGAGTACCGCTCCTAACATAGAAAAGGACGGTACTCTTTCGCTTGTAGCCAATGACGCTTGAACTCGGCGCTCTGCTTACAACTGCAAGGCTTGGGGGATTTCTTTCAAAAACTGGCGGCAAAATCAGTTTCGGCCCGGAATCTTCGCCCCGCGCTCCTGGGCTACCTGCTGGGCCAGCTCGTAACCCGCATCGGCGTGGCGAAAGACGCCCATGCCGGGGTCGGTGGTGAGGACGCGGCGCAGGCGCTCGGCCTTTTCGGGAGTGCCGGTGGCTACGATTACCATGCCCGCGTGGGTGCTGTTGCCGATGCCCACGCCGCCGCCGTTGTGCAGCGAAACCCAGTCGGCGCCGGAGGCGCAGTTGGCTAGGGCGTTGAGCAGAGGCCAGTCGGCCACGGCGTCGGAGCCGTCCTTCATGCCTTCGGTTTCGCGGTTGGGCGAGGCCACGGAGCCGCAGTCGAGGTGGTCGCGGCCGATGACGATGGGCGCTTTTACTTCGCCGCGGGCTACGAGGTCGTTGATGACGAGGCCAAACTTTTCCCGCTCGCCGTAGCCTAGCCAGCACACGCGGGCGGGCAGCCCGATGAAGGGCACCTTGGCTTGAGCTTTCTCAATCCAACGGCGCAGCATCTGGTTTTCGGGGAAGGTTTCCAAAAGGGCGCGGTCGATGCGCAGGATGTCTTGCGGGTCGCCGGAGAGGGCCGCCCAGCGGAAGGGGCCCTTGCCCTCGCAGAACAACGGACGGATGTAGCCGGGCACGAAGCCGGGGTACAGGAACTGGCCGTGCTGATCGCGCACTTGCAGGCCGCCTTTTTCGGCCTGGCCGCGCAGGTTGTTGCCGTAGTCGAGGGCCACGGCGCCGGCGGCTTGCATGTCGATTATGGCCTGGCAGTGCTTCACGATGGAAGCCAGGGCCCGGCGCTTGAACTCCTCGGGGTTGTCTTTGCGCAGCTGCAGTACCTCCGTGATGTCGCCCTCGGGAATGTAGTCCATCAGGTCGTGAGCCGAAGTCTGGTCGGTGACGATGTCGGCCTTGTAGCCGCGCTGCAGCAGTTCGGGCAGCACGGTGGCGGCGTTGCAGGTCAGGCCAATGCTCCAGCCTTGGCGCTGCTGCTTGTACTGCTGGCACAGCTCGAGGGCGTGCTCCAAGTCGCGGGCTTGCTCGTCCACGTAGCCTTCGCGCACCTTTTGCTTCACGCGGGCGTCGATGGGCTCGATTACCAGGCACACACCGTCGTTCATGGTAACGGCCAGGGGCTGGGCGCCGCTCATGCCGCCCAGGCCGGCCGTAACGGTGATGGTACCGGCCAAGGTACCGCCAAAGTGCTTATCGGCCACGGCGGCGAAGGTTTCGTAGGTGCCCTGCAGAATACCCTGCGTGGCGATGTAAATCCAGGAGCCGGCCGTCATCTGCCCGTACATCATCAGGCCCATGCGGTCGAGCTCGTCGAAGTACTCTTGGGTGCTCCAGGCGGGCACCAAGTTGCTGTTGGCAATGAGTACCCGCGGGGCGTGCGGCCAGGTGCGGATTACACCCACGGCCTTGCCCGACTGCACCAACATGGTTTCGTCGGCTTCGAGGTTTTGGAGGGTGTTTACAATAGTCTGGTACTCCTTCCAGTTGCGCGCCGCGCGGCCGGCGCCGCCGTACACGATCAGCTCGTCGTACACCAGGCTCACGGCGGGGTCGAGGTTGTTCTCGAGCATGCGCAGGGCGGCTTCGGCTTCCCAGGTTTTGCAGCGCAGCGTGGTGCCGTGCTGGGCACGCACGGTTTGCTGGGGCTTGTACTGGTAATACATGGGCCGTTTGGCCGTGGGCTGCGGGGCGTTGGCGTCGTCGGAAGCGCTGGTGGCTTCGAGGTTGAGCTCGGGGGTTTCGAAGGCGGAGTTTGGCATGATGGGTGGGAGAAACAGGGGCTTGGGTGGAGCAGCAAGATATGCTTTTGGCCGCATGCCCAAACACGCCTGGTTGCGTTGTGCCCAGGCCCTAGGAGTCCGGCGTGCACGCCCCGGCCGGCAGCCCAAAGGCGCACCCCGGCCCTCTCCTACTCCTAAAAGCAGCCTGCGCACTCGGCAAGCTCGACATTAGCAAAGTGCTATCGAACCCAGCTTACTGTTGAGATTGTGCAATGTTGTCAATATTTTCTTATAAAATTTGGGTTACCTGATGCCCAAATCAGTATAAAGCCATTGCAAGCCTCCTGTGGGCGGTTTGCGGCAGTACAGTTCATACCATTACCAACCAATCACCCATGAAAAAGGTACTTTTTGTAGCGTTTGCAGCAGCTTCGTTTTCGCTGGCCTCGTGCGGCGGCAACAACCAGGAAGGCGCAGCCGGCGGCACCGAGTCGTCGACGAGCACTTCGACCACCACCACGGAAGAATCGAGCACGATGAGCACCGATACCAGCATGAGCGGTAGCGGTAGCGGCATGGGCACCGATATGGGCACCGGCACCGACATGGGCACCACCGGCTCGACGGGCGGCGCCTCCACCGCTGGGGGCTCAACCACGGGCGCCGCTACCACAGGTGGCAGCACTGCCGGCGGTACCACCACAGCCAGCACCACTGGCGGCTCTACAATGGGCTCTACCACGGGTACCACCGCGGGCGGCACCACCACCACGGGCACCGGCTCTACGGCTGGTGGCACGGGCTCTACCGGCACCGGCGGCACCACCGGCCGCTAGCAGCGCCTCGGGCCCTGTTGATTTTGCCAAAGCCCCTCGCAGCGCGAGGGGCTTTGTTGTGTAGTACCAACCCCTAGGTGCCGCCCGCATCCGCAAGCCAAGGCAGGCACACCGGAGCCCAGCCACTGTTTTGGTCCGGCCATGCTTGCGCCTGCCGCCCTTCATATAGTAGAAATTGCATCTTTGCGAAGTTCTAGTTTGGAAAATACTGGCTGCGTTTAGTTACTTGCGCCCGGCCTGTGCAAATGCATATGCTACGCCGAAAAACACGCTTATCAATCTTCACCATTCACCTTTCCCTCTCATGAAAAAAGTACTGTTCCTGGCTCTGGCCGCCGCTTCGTTCTCCTTCGCTTCGTGCGGCAACCAGCAGGAATCTGGCGCGGGCGCTGAGGGCGCTGCCACCGAAACCAGCGCTGCCGACTCGACGACCGTAACCGACATGGGCGGCGGCGAAGCCGGCGCCACTGCCGATTCGGCTGGCACCGCTGGTGGCACCACCACCGCTACGGGCACCGCTACCACCGGCACCACCGCTGCCGGCACCACGGCCGCCGGCGCCGTAACCACGGGCGGCGGCACGGGCGCGGCTGGCACCACCACTACCGGCAGCACCACCGGCCAATAAGGCCTGCCTGCTTGGCTCACGCAAAGCCCTCCGCCCCGGCGGAGGGCTTTTTTGTTGCCCTAGGTGCCGGGCGCGGCACCTTGCTTCGGCACCAGGGCCCACTGCTGCTGGCCCTAGGTGCCGCACACTAAAATTCGGGCGGGTTGCTACTAAGCCGGGCGCGTTTGCGTACTGCCATTATCATCAACCAACAGATGCTGCGATGGAAAAGGTAGCCGC
Source organism: Hymenobacter oligotrophus (assembly GCF_003574965.1). Taxonomy (NCBI): domain Bacteria; kingdom Pseudomonadati; phylum Bacteroidota; class Cytophagia; order Cytophagales; family Hymenobacteraceae; genus Hymenobacter; species Hymenobacter oligotrophus. Next base: position 1,655,999 of record NZ_CP032317.1, read on the forward strand.
TGGCGTACACCAGCTTCAAATTCAACGGTTTGTAAACGTGTATTTTGTCGAAGCTGGCTTGGCTGGCGAGTGGGTGCTGGTTGATACCGGACTGCCCGGCTCGGCCAAGGCCATTATTGCGGCGGCCCATAAGCTGTTTTACCCCGGCACCCACCCGCAGGCCATATTGCTCACCCACGGGCACATGGACCACGCCGGCTCGGCCCGCGAGCTGGCTGAGTACTGGAAAGTGCCGGTGCTGGCGCACCCGCTCGAGCTGCCTTTTTTGCAGGGTAGGGCTGTGTACCCGCCCGCCGACCCCACCGTGGACAAAGGCGGCTCGTTGGCGTTTGTGTCGCGGTTTTTCCCGCCCCAATCGTTTCAGCTGACCGACGTGGTGCAGGCCTTGCCGATGCAGGACAACAGCGTACCGTACCTGAACGAGTGGCGCTGGCTGCACGTGCCGGGCCACGCGCCGGGGCAGGTGGCCTTGTTCCGCGAGTCGGACCGCACGCTGCTAGGTGCCGATGCCTTTGCCACGGCCAACCACGAGTCGGTGCCGGCGCTGCTGATGCAGGTGCCGAAAATCAGCGCAGCCGGCGCTCCTTTCAACTACAACTGGCTGCAAGTGCACCAATCGGTGCAGCTGCTGGCCTCGCTGCAACCCCAGGCCGTGGGCTGCGGACACGGCCCCGTTATCAAAGGCCCCGAGGCCGCCGCGGGTTTGCTGGCGCTGGCCAACAACTTCCCGATGCCCCGGCACGGCCGCTACGTGGCGCAACCCGCCGTGCTCGACGCCGACGGTGTACAGTACCTGCCGCCCGCCCCGGCCGATAACCTTCCGCAGAAAGCCGCTTTGGTGGGCGCGGGTGCCGCTGTGGCCCTGGGTGCGTTGGCCTTGCTCGGCCGGCGGCGCAAAAGCAAGAACCGCAAACGGCGCGGCGGCAAACGCCCCATTGGGCTTACCACCTTGCCGCCCGAACTCGACTCGAGCTCGTACGGCTACAAAGAGTACCGCTTGTAGCTGCCCTAGGTACCAAACAGCACAAGGCCCTGGCTGCCGTAGCAGCCAGGGCCTTGTGCTGTTTATGGGAGCGAAAAAAGAGCCTAAAGCAACAATCGGCGGGCTCCAACGAACGACGGGGCTCCACAACCTGCGCCGCCGATTGTTGCCTGATAAGGAGCCTTGGTTATTTGCCGGCGCGGCTCACCGTTACGCCGCCGTTGGTCGTCACGGCCTTTACGGGTGCGCCGCCTTTGCCTAGGGCCACCGAAACCTCGCGGCCAATGGTGCCCTGCACTTTGGTAGGGAAATCGGTGCTGATGGGGCCGCGCTGGGTGCTGGTAAACAGCTGCGCCGAGTAGTCGGCCGGTACTTTCCAGGTGATGCCGCCGTTAGTGGTGGCCACGTCGAGGCCGGCGCCGTCCCACTTATTGCCCGTCAGGTTGATGCTCAAGCCGCCGTTTTGGGTGCGGCCTTTCAGGTCGCCGCCGCTGCCGGTAATGCTTACGCCGCCGTTGTGGGCCTCAAACGCTACGGGGCCCTGTACGTCTTGCAGGCTGATGCCGCCGTTGTGGGTGGTGAGGGCCAGCGCCTGCTTGCGGGGCACAAAAATTTCGTAGCTCACGGCGTAGCCGCCGTTGCTCATGGCGTACCCCGTGTTGTTGCCGCTGCCATCGGGGCCGGCGCCGCGCAGGGTGTTGTTCTCGGTGCTGATTTTTACCTGCTGCGCGGTGGCTTTGGCGGTGGCTTCGTCGCGGCCCCAGGCTTGCACTTTGGCCCGCACCCGAATTTCGCTGCCGTCGTACCCCTTTACCGAAATGCCGCCGTTGCGCAGGCCATCAACCGTCAGCTTATCGCCTTTGGTGGCAGGCAAGGTAAAATCGCGCGTTTCGCAGTAGCGCTTTTGCTCCGAGTTGCCCCACTTGCCCTCCTCGCAAGTAGAGGTGAAAGCCGGCGCCGTTTGGGCATTGGCAACCAAAGCAGCGGAGCTGAGCAGCAGGGCAGCAAATACATTTTTCATAGCTTCGGAAAGGCAATTTTTTTGGAAGATTTAGCTCACTGACAAAAGCCAAATATCAAAGGCTGCATATACAACGAAATTTTTCGTACTTCTTACACCTCCTACCCTAGCAACGGCCGCAAAGCATCGGCATACGAGCGGCTTACGCGCACTACTTTTCCGCCTTCGAGCGTGGCGTAGTAGCCCCCGCTGCCGTCGCGCTCGAGCTCTAACACGGCGTTGAGCGCCACCAGCACCGAGCGATGAATGCGCAGAAACCGTTGCGGATCGAGGCGGGCTTTCAGGGCCGTGATGCCGAGGTTGCTGAGGTGCTGCCCGGTGGTGGTATGCAGGGTGGCGTAGTCGCCGGCCGCCTCCACCCACCGAATGGTTTCGATGGGCACGGCCACTAGCCGGGCTCCTTGGGGCACAAACAACCTAGGCGGAAAAGCAGCCGGGGCTGCGGGCGTTGGGGGTGTGGTACGGGCATCTTCGAGGCGCTGCAGCAAGCGCTGCAGGTTGGCGTCGGGCGCATCGGCGGTTGTGTGCTGCAGTACGCGCTCCACGGCCCGCCGAAACCGGGCGCGGTCGTAGGGCTTCAGCAGATAATCAATGGCGCCGGCTTCGAAGGCGCTGAGGGCATACTGATCGTAGGCCGTAGAAAAAACCACCCGCGGCACCTGCTCCAGCCGAGCCAACACCTCAAAGCCGTTGAGGCCCGGCATCTGGATGTCCAGAAACACCAGCTCGGGCTGTAGCCGGGCAATGCTTTCGGCGGCGGCAAGCCCATCGGCGCACTCGCCCACAATGCGTACCTGCGGAAAATCGGCCAGGTACTGGCGCACAATGGTGCGGGCGGGAGCTTCGTCGTCGATGATGAGCGCAGTCATGCAGGCAAATAATGGAAGGGCTAGATCGGTAGCACAAACGACACCACCAATCCGTGCGGTTGGTTGGCCTCGATGCGCAGGCCGCTGCTACCTAGGGCGCGCAGGCGCTGGTGGGTGGTGCGTAGCCCTACGCCTTGTGCCGAGCTCAGCAGCGTAGCGGGCGAGCAAGTGGGCGGCAGGCCCACGCCCGTATCGGCTACGGTGATTTGCAGTTGATTGCTGCCTACGCGCCGCGCGCCTAGGTGAATGGTGCCGCCTTGCACGGCCGGGGCCAAGCCGTGGCGCACGGCATTCTCCACCAAAGGCTGCACCAGCATGGGCGGCAAGGGTACTGCCAGCAGGCTGTCATCTGCCGTAAAACTTACCTGGAGCCGACTGCCAAAACGGGCTTGCTCGAGTTCGAGGTAACTCTGCAAAAACAGCAGCTCGTCGCCTAGGGGCAGCTGCTCGTGCCGCGAGGCATCGAGGGCGAAGCGGAAGGTATGCGCTAGCCGCACAATCAGCTCGCGGGTGCTTTCCAGCTCGGGCGGCACCGAGGCGCTGATGGAGTTGAGCGTGTTGAATAAAAAGTGGGGGTTGATTTGCGCCTTAAGGGCGGCCATTTGGCTGGCATGGGCCTGCGCCTGCAATTGCTGATTGAGCTGATTGCGGTGCTGCAGTTGCTGGATGAAGCGGTGCACGTGCAGCACCCCAAACTGCACCCCGTAGAACAGCGCCGGAATGTACACATCCCACACGCGCCCGTTGCCGCTCATGGTGCCTTCGCCAAGCCAATTGAGCAGCCCGTAGTAACTCACAAACCACGCCCCTACCCACAGCGGCCACACGGCCGCGTGCGCCAGCAACTTTAGCGGCCACGAAGCACGCTCGAGCGGTGTGCGGAAGAACAGCCACCATACCGGGAGCGTCCAGAGGGCTTTTAGGGGGTAGTCAAACAACAGCACCCGCCGCAGGTAATCGGCAAAAGCGCCGGGCTGCACCTCCTGCACGGTGTAGGCAATGGTGCCGGCGTAAAACACCGCAAACACCGCGTAAAAGCCCGCCATGGCCAATAAGCCGCGCCACGCAAGGCGGGCGGGCTGCTCGGGAGTTAGCGGCTGCGCCCCTAGGTGCGCGGGCGCGGCAGCGGGCGGCACCCAGGCCGTAGGTGTGGGGGCAGGCGGGTCAATCAGGTCCACTTCCATGAGGGGGCGGCAGTTGGCGGTGCAGGCGTAAGTTACGGAAACAGCTTGGCCAGCTTTTGCTCTAGCTGCTTGCCGCGTAAGTCTTTGGCTACCACGCGCCCTTGCGGGTCGAGCAGCACCGTGAGCGGCACAGCGCGGGCGTCGTACACCTCGGCGCTGGGGCTGCGAAATCCTTGCAGGTCGGATACCTGAATCCAGGGCAGCTGGTCGGCGGCTATGGCCTTCAGCCATCTCTCGCGCGAGTCGTCGAGCGACACGGCGTACACCTCAAACCCTTTGGGCTTGTACTGCTGATACAGCTTCACCATGGCGGGGTTTTCCTGCCGGCAGGGCTTGCACCACGAGGCCCAAAAATCGACGAGCACGTAGCGGCCGCGCAGCGAAGACAAGGCCACGGGTTTGCCATCGGGGCCGGGCAAGCTGAGCTCGGGCGCGGGCTTGCCAACTGCCGTGGTTTGCCGGGCCCGCTGCCTACCCAGGAGCACCAGCGTGTAGCGCGAGTTGGGCAGCGCCGCGGCAAAGTGGTTGGTAAGCGAGTCGAGCAATGCTTCCTCGCGCGTGTACCCGCTCAGGTCGACGGTGGCGTAGGCAGCCACAAAAGAGGTTGGGTGCTGCGTAATAAGCTCCTTGGTGCCTACGATTCGCTCGCTCCAGGCATCGTTCCAGGGGCCGGAGCGCTGCTCTCCCTGCCTAATCAGCTCCTGCGTGCGTTGGCGGTGGCGCAACAAAATATCCTGGAAGCGCTGCAGCACCTGAGCCTCGGGGGTGCCGCTTTGCTGGGCGCTGGCCGCGGGCTGGGTGGCATCGGCGGTAAGTACTATGCGCGCGGTGTTGTCGAGGGCTACGGGTACGGGGTCGGCTTCGGGGCCAACCAGCAGCGTGTACACGGCAGGTTCGGCCAGTTGCCCGCGCAAGGCAAAACGGCCGGCGGCATCGGTGTTGGCCGAGTCGAGGCGCCGCCATGCGGGAGCGTCGCCATCGGCCAGCACAAGGCGCGTGCCGGCAGCGGCGTTGCTTAGCTGGCCTTTTACCTCGAACCCAGTGGGTGCCGAAACGGCGGCACTTGGTGCGGTGACGCGCTGGCAAGCGCCGCCACCCAGGCCTGTTATCAGCAGCGCAACCGGGGCAACAAGCAAGCGCCGAAAGCAGGCGGGAAAGGATACGCGGGCGAAAAGCATAGCCGTGGCGGGTTAGGTTCGGGGCCAACCTACCTAGGGCTTGCGGGCTTGCCCAAAGCTTATCGGTGAGTTGCAGCTACAGCCGGCCAGTGGTGTGCAGCGGCGTTCGGGAGCGTGGGCACCTAGGCACGGGGCAAAGGCTTACGCTTTCGAGGCTACCCCGGTGAGAAAGGCCGTAACCACTGTTGCAGCGAGGCGTGCCGTTTGAAAATCGCGGTCGAAAACAGGGTTGAACTCGACGACTTCGAACAGACGAACCTCGGCGTGGCGACCGGCCTCAAAGGCGGCTTCAACGGCTTGGCGGGGCGTGAGGCCATCGGCACTGGGCGCGCTTACGGCCGGGGCAAACGCCTGCGCTACGGCATCGGTATCGAAGCTCACGAAGGCCGTGCCGGCGGCCGCGGCGCGGCGCACGGCGCGCTCCATGTACAGGGCCATGCCGTCCTTCTGCACGTGCGCCAGGGGCACAATAGTCGCCCGTTGCTGGTGCAGAAAATCGATATCCTCGAAGGTGTTTAGGTTGGAGTGCAGCCCGATTTCGGTAAAGCACTGGCCGGTTACAATGCCTTCGCGCAGCAGCTTGCCGAAGGGGGTGCCGCTGCCTAGGTCGGGGCGGTCTTTCACGTCGGCATGGGCATCTATGTTTACTCCACCCACGGCTTGGCTACCAACCGCATCGTGCAAGCCGCGCACGGTGCTGTAGGTGCCGTCGTGCGAGCCGCCCAGCACTACCACACGCGGGTACTGCCGCAGCAGCGCGGCCACTTGCTCGCGGATGCGCTGGTGGTGCGCGGCGTGGTCGTAGGGATGCGGGCCTGCTACGTCGCCGGCGTCGGCAATGCGCAGGCCATCGAGGCGCACGTTGTGCTCGAGGTTGTAGGTTTTGTGGTAGCGCCGTAGTTCGCGCCGAATAGCCGCCGGGGCGCCTACCGCCCCGGCCCTTCCGCCCTCAAGCACGGTGCCGTGGTCGAGGGGCAAACCCACCAAGCACACATCGGCTTCGGGCATTTCGGCGGCGGGGCGTATCAGCTCGCGCAAAAAGGTGGGCATGGGTTGTTAGCTGTTAGTTGTCAGCCCTCAGCTATTAGCTGTTGGTTGGCAGTTGTCAGGAATCATGACGCGCGGGGCCGACATGTGGCGCGTTGCATCCCGAAAGCTAACAACTGACAACTAACAGCTAACAGCTGACCCAATGCTTACCTTCGTTGCATGGCATTTAATTTCTTCCGAACCGCTGCTGCCCTGCTTTGCTGCCTCGCGGGCACGCCGCTGGTTGCCGCGGCGCAGCAGCCCGGCGCCAAACCCGCCACTCCGCCTACTTCGGTGGGCATGGGGCAGTTGCCCAGCTCGTTTTTTGGCACTTACACCTACCGCTCCTACACGGTGCACTCGGCGGGCGAGGAGCCGGTGCAGGCCAACGGCGTAGGCGGCACCCTCAAGCTTTTCCCCACGGGCTTGTTCGAAAAGCGCCTGCAGCTGACCGGCCCCAACGGCCCGGTTACCTTCAGCCAGCGCGGGCGGTTTACCGTGAGCGGCCCCAACATCAGCTTTGCCTACCTCGACAGCCAGCAAACGCCCAAAGCCGACAACGGCACGTTTCGGTACGACGCCAAAAAGCAAACCCTAGAGCTGACGATCAACGGTTTTCCGGCGGGCAGCAAGGCCGTGTACGTGCTGCAGGCCGCCGGCCCCCTGCGCTAGTTGCGCGCTGCTGCCCGCACCCACGCTGCCAAGCACCTAGGGCTGGTGTTGCCCTGGGCTTGGCTTTCGGCTAACTTGCAGCCCCTTTCGCGCTGGGCACCTAGGCGCCCAGCGCCGAAGCATTAACTCTTAAGCACTTAGCACAACACTCATACTATGGGACGCGCGTTTGAATTCCGCAAAGGCCGCAAAATGAAGCGCTGGGACCGGATGTCGAAAGACTTTACCCGCATCGGGCGCGAAATCGTGATTGCCGTGAAGGAAGGCGGCGCCAACCCCGATACTAACTCCCGCCTGCGCACGGCCATGCAGAACGCCAAAGGCGTGAACATGCCCAAAGACCGCGTGGAAGCCGCCATCAAGCGCGCCAGCTCGAAGGAAGAAGGCAACTACCAGGAAGTGGTGTACGAGGGCTATGCCCCGCACGGCGTGGCCATTGTGGTTGAAACCGCCACCGACAACCCCACCCGCACCGTGGCCAACGTGCGCATGTACTTCAACCGCGGCAACGGCGCCCTGGGCACCGCCGGTTCTTCCGATTTCACCTTCACCCGCAAGGGCGTGTTTAAGCTGGCGGCCGAAGGCCTCGACCGCGACGAACTGGAACTCGAGCTGATCGACTTCGGCGCCGACGACATCTACGAAGACTCGGAGGAAGACGAGCAGGGCAACGTAAAGCACTTCATCGTGGTCGAAACCGCGTTCAGCGACTTCGGCCAGATGCAGAAAGCCCTGGAGCAAAAGGGCCTGAACGTAATCAGCGCCCAGTTGCAGCGCATCCCCAACACCACCGTGCGCCTCGAGGGCGAGCAGCTGGAAGAGGTGATGAACCTGATCGAGAAGTTTGAGGACGACGACGACGTACAGGCTGTGTACCATACGCTGGGCTAAGCCTAGGCGTAGGTTACTAGCTTACAAAGCGGGCTGCCCTAGCGGGGTGGCCCGCTTTGTCTTTACATTGGCCCCGTTGTCCACCGCATATAGGCTTACCTGCTATTCCCTAATGAAAGTATTTCTTACGGCTTTGCTCTGGCTTTGCACACTGGCAGCGGCCGCCCAGCAGGCCGAGCTAACGGCCCTGCTCAAAAAGCACAACGTACCCGGCCTGCAAGTCGTGTTCAGCAGAAAAGGCGAGACTACGCAGTACAGCCTAGGTGTGCGGCAGGCCGGAAAGGCCGAGGCCCTCACGGCCAACACCCTTATGCAGGCTGCTTCGCTGAGCAAAGTGGTACTGGCCTACACCACCCTGCGCCTCCACGACCGCGGCGTAATTAACCTCGATAAGCCTCTGCTCGGCTACTACCGCTACCCACGCCTAAGCACCCAACCTAGGGCGGCCGCCGTTACGGCGCGCATGGTGCTCACGCACACCACCGGTTTGCCCAACTGGGCCGAAAACCCGCTAAGCCCCACGTGGGCTACCTCGCCGCTAAAGCTGAAATACGCCCCCGACAGCTGCTGGAACTACTCCGGCGAGGGCTTCGTGTGGCTGCAAAAAACCCTGGAGCATATCACGGGCAAATCGCTGCAAACCTTGGCGCAGGAGGAGGTGTTTGGCCCGTTGCGCATGAAGAACAGCAGCTTTGTGTGGCGCGAGGCGTTTGCGCGCGATGCCAGCTTTGGCCACGACAAAAGCGGCAAGCCCACGGAGGTTCGCAAGTTTGCGGAACCCAATGCTGGTTTTAGCCTGCTCAGCACCGCCCACGACTACAGCCGGTTTGTGCAAGCCCTGCTGCAGGGCCAAGGCCTGAAGCCCACCACGGCGCAGCTGCTCACCGCCGCGGCTAACCCAGCCAACCGTTGCGGCCTGGGCCCCACCCCTACCGACCCCCACATTGCTTGGGCTTATGGCCTAGGTTTGGCCAACACCAGTGCGGGCCCGGCCCTTTGGCATTGGGGCGACAACGGCGACTTCAAAGCATTCTTTATGGCGTTTCCGGCGCAGAAAACAAGCTTGGTCTTCTTTACCAACAGCGCCAATGGCCTGGTGCTTACCGATGAGCTGTTGCGCTTGTTTGCCGGCCCCGGCGAGTACCGCGCCATGCAGTGGCTGGCTGAGGAAAAGTAGCCGCCGCCACCGGGCAGCGGGTAAGCGTTGGGGCGCTGTTGATTTATCAGTACGTTTAGCTCAACAGTTCTGCCCTACTCCGCCCATACCCGCACCCCCACATTCTATTCTATGAAATCCATTGCTACTGCTTTGGCAGCTGGCTTGCTGCTGACGGCCGCCGCTTGCACTCAACAAAAAACCGTAGAAGCTGGCGCCGACAACAACGCGGTTCCGGCCAGCTACTTTGCCAGCGACACCACCCGCATCAAAGACGGCGGCGTGCAGATGGTGGCCATTAACACCCCCAAGGGCAGGTTCAACGTCTGGACGAAGCGCTTCGGCAACAACCCGCGCATTAAGCTGCTGCTGCTCAACGGCGGCCCCGGCGCCACGCACGAGTACTTCGAGTGCATGGAGAGCTTCTTGCCGCAAGAGGGCATAGAGTTCATTTACTACGACCAGCTCGGCTGCGGCAACTCCGACAACCCCAAGGACACGGCCATGTGGAGCTTGCCGCGCTACGTGGAGGAAGTGGAGCAGGTGCGCCAGGCGCTCAACCTGAACAAGGATAACTTTTACTTGCTGGGCCACTCGTGGGGTGGTATTCTGGCCGCTGAGTACGCCCTCAAGTACCAGCAGCACATGAAAGGCCTCGTCATTTCGAACATGATGATGGACGTGCCCGCTTACGGCCGCTACGCCGACGAAGTGCTGGCCCCGCAACTGAAGCCCGAGGTGCTGAAGGAAATCCGCGCCATCGAAGCCAAAAAGGACTTCCAGAACCCGCGCTACATGGAGCTGCTGCTGCCCAACTTCTACACCGCGCACATCCTGCGCTTGCCGCTCGATAAGTGGCCCGAGCCGGTAAACCGCTCGTTCGCCAAGATGAACCAATCGTTGTACGTAACGATGCAGGGCCCCAGCGAATTTGGCGTGGCGGGCAAACTCGTGAACTGGAACCGCGTGCCCGATTTGCCCAAGCTCGCGGTGCCCGTGCTGAGCATTGGCGGCAAGCACGACACCATGGACCCCGAGCACATGCGCATGATAGCCCAGAAGGTGCAAAACGGCACGGCACTCATTTGCCCCAACGGCTCGCACATGAGCTTCTACGACGACCAGCAGACGTACATGGCAGGGCTGGTCAAGTTCCTGAAGGGTGTAGACCAGGGCCAGAAGAAAGTGCAGCTGTAGCACCCGCAGTAGCGCCAGGGCGTTGCGGCCCTCCGAGATGGTGAGCTGACGCCTTGCGCGCCCTACCTTTCGGTGAACTTCATTCGATACTCCCTGAATTTTATGGCCGCAGTGCGTTCTTTTACCATTTTATGGCTGATGTTGCTGGGACTACTCGGCGGTTGCAAAAAAGCTGAGGTAGCGCCCCAAACCGGCAACTTGATGATCAGTTTCAACAACAGCTCGCAGTTTAGCGGCACCACTTGCTACCTGTTCACGGAGCAGGTGTGGGCTGCGCCGTCATCTGCCAGTGCTTTGCGCGAAGCTAAAGTACCGGCCTTGGGCAGCACCAATGGCATTAATCCCGTTAAAATCAGCTTCAACGACCTGAACGCGGGCAACTATGTGTTTGTAGTGGGCAGCAACCGCTGGACGGTGCAGGTTACAGCGGGCAAAACCAACGAGGTGTACAAATAGGCATTCGCCGGCCCCGCCTCAGCGTCGCGTATCTTTACGGCCTGCCAGCATACTTGGCAGGCCGTTTTTTCTTATTGCATCTGCTGCTATGCCTACCCGTCTCAACAAATACATCAGCGAAAGCGGCATTTGCTCGCGCCGCGAAGCCGACCGCTTTATTGAGCAGGGTGTGGTGTTCATCAACGGCAAGCGTGCCCACGTGGGCGACCAAGTAGAGCCCAACGACAAAGTGGTGGTGAACGGCAACCACATTGAGCCCCGCGCCGCGGAAGACGCCATTTACATTGCCTTCAACAAGCCGCCGGGCATTACCAGCACCACCGAGCGCAGCGTCAAGGACAACATCATCCGCTACATCAAGCACTCGGAGCGGATATTCCCCATCGGCCGCCTCGATAAGGACTCGCAGGGCCTGATTTTGCTGACCTCCAACGGCGACATCGTCAACAAAATTCTGCGGGCCGGCAACGAGCACGAGAAGGAGTACATCGTGATGGTGGACAAGCCCATTACGGAGCAGTTTTTAGAGGGCATGCGCAACGGTGTGCCCATGTTGGGCACCGTTACCAAGCAGTGTGAGGTGCGGAAGGAAACCGACTATATCTTCCGCATCGTTCTGGTGCAAGGCCTCAACCGCCAAATTCGCCGCATGTGCGAGTTCTTCGGCTACGAAGTGGTGCAGCTGGAGCGCTGGCGCGTGATGAACGTGACCCTGAAAGGCCTGGGCGTGGGCGACTGGCGCGAGCTGACCGACAAGGAGTTGGCCGGCATTTTCGCTGCCATCGAGCACTCCAGCGGTACCGCGCCTAGGCGCTACACGCGGGCCAAAACGCCGCAGCAGATTGCCAGCGAAGAGTGGTTGAGCGAAGCCCCGCGCAAGCCCGCGGCCCCCGTCACGCCCGGCAGGCCAGCGCGCAAGCCCGGTGCACTGCCCACCTACGGCAAAGACGCCCAGGCCAAGGGCCGCCACCGGCCCGGCAGCACCAAGCCCAAAGCCACCGGCGAAGGCGCCCGCAAAAACACGAAACCGGCGGCCGGCAGCAAATCGGCGGGGCGCAGCAGCAAGCCGCGGGGCCGCCACACGGGGCGCTAGGCAGGTCGGTTGAAATAAAAAAGAGCGGTGGTTCCGAACAAAAAATTAAACCACGGCAAGGAACCAGCCAAGCGACTTTGCCGCTTCGCTAGCCCGAAGTCATAGGTTATGGCTAGGTCGAGCATGTTGCGCTGGGAGCCAGAAATCGAGACATCTCGCCGGATACTATTGTCATCCTGAGGCGTCAGCCGAAGGACCTTATCGAAACTTCACCCCCCGGCCCCCTCTCCAAAAGAGAGGGAGTGTACCCTATCCCAGTCAGCACGCGAGATGTCTCGACGGGGCTCGACATGACGGGCTGCTTTGGGTTATTCTGTATCTGCGCGCAAGATGTCTCGAGGGGCTGGACATGACAGCGCCGTGTGCTGCTGGCTAGGCAAGGCCTCCGATGAGTTTTGGGCGCTGCTACTACGTTTACGGCTTACGCTTAAATCGTTAGTATGCACGGCTTAGCTGCGTCGCGCGGCTGGTCAATAGCTTTTACCTGAAAGCACCTAGGCGCTTAGCTTGAAAGTGCTCTGGCCTGAATAGGCCAGCCGATACAGCAAAACTGCTCTCAAAACCAGCTAGGCGTGTAACTTGCGGCCCGCCGCAGCTCCTTTAGCTGCGGCGGGCCGTTTGGTTTGCCGCTTACGGCCCCTCAGATTTGACCACAACCCCTTCCCACCGACTCTTATGCTCCGTACCGACTGGACGCTCGACGAAGTAAAAGCCATTTATTACCAACCCGTGCTCGAGCTGGTGGCCCAAGCCAGCGAAGTGCACCGCCAGCACCAAACCACCGGCGAGGTGCAAGTGTGCACCCTGCTGAGCGTGAAAACCGGCGGCTGCCCCGAAGACTGCGCTTACTGCCCGCAGGCTGCCCGCTACCACACCGGCGTGCAAGCCCACAAGCTGCTGCCCGATGCCGAAGTACTAGCCGCTGCCCAGCGGGCCAAGGAGTCGGGTTCGACGCGCTTTTGCATGGGCGCTGCCTGGCGCGAAGTGCGCGACAACCGCGACTTCGACCGCGTGCTGAACATGGTGTCGCAGGTAAACGACCTAGGCCTGGAGGTATGCGCCACCCTAGGTATGGTAAACGACTACCAAGCTGAAAAACTCAAGGAAGCCGGCCTGTACGCCTACAACCACAACCTCGATACGAGCGAAGAAAACTACTCCAACATCATCACCACCCGCACCTACGACGACCGCCTGAACACGCTCGAAAACGTGCGCAAGGCTGGCCTATCGGTGTGCTCGGGCGGCATCATCGGCCTCGGCGAAACCGACGAGGACCGCGTGAAGATGCTGCACACGCTGGCCACCCTGCCGGCCCACCCCGAGTCGGTGCCGGTGAATGCACTGGTGCCGGTGCAAGGCACCCCGCTGGCCGAGCAACCCCGCGTGAGCGTGTGGGAAATGCTGCGCATGATTGGCACGGCCCGCATTCTGATGCCCAACACGATGGTGCGCCTTTCGGCTGGCCGCCAGGAGATGCCCGTAACCGAGCAGGCTTTGTGCTTCTTGGCCGGTGCCAACTCCATCTTCTCGGGCGAGAAGCTGCTGACTACCCCCAACCCCGATTTCGACGCCGACAAGGAGATGTTCGCGCTGCTCGGCCTAAAGCCGCGCCAGTCGTTCAAGAACCACGTGCCCGAAGGCGCTACCGTGCTGGCCAAAACTGCCGCTGTAGAAGCTTAATTAATAAAGCCAAGAGCTAAGGCTAGTTCCCCTCCTCAGATGAATTCCGCGCCTCGAGCGGCGTGGGCTAGGGGTGGTTGAAAGGCTAGTGCTACGAGCTAAACCCATCCATCATCCTGAGGCGCTAGCCGAAGGACCTTATCACGAGATATAGTAAATACTACTTGACGTGACAAGGTCCTTCGGCTAACGCCTCAGGATAACAGTTTAAACAACGAAAGGTCAACCACCCCTAGCCCCTCCTCATCTGAGGAGGGGAACTAGCCTTAGCTTCTAGCTCTAGCATTTCTTCCTGCGTTTTCATGGCCTCTCCTCTCCTTTCGCGGCTTGCGCAGCAGCTGCAGCAGCGCGAGGCCGAAGGCACCCGCCGCCAACTAACCTTGCCCGCGCAAGGCCTAGTCGATTTTGCCTCCAACGACTACCTAGGGCTAGCCCGCTCGCCGCAGCTTACCGCGGCCTTGCAACAAGCTGCGGCCCAGGCTACCAGCATTGGCAGCACAGGTGCCCGCTTGCTCACGGGCAACTCGGCCGATGCCGAAGCACTGGAAGCAAAAATCGCCGCTTTTCACGGCACCGAGGCGGCCTTGCTGTTTAACTCGGGGTACACGGCCAACCTAGGCTTTTTCTCGGCCGTGCCGCGGCGCGGCGACGTAATTCTGTACGACGAAGCGTCGCACGCATCGGTTAAAGAAGGTATCCGCAGCTCCTTTGCTACGGCCTACAGCTTCCGGCACAACAACGTAGCCGGTTTGCGCCGCCGCCTACATCAGCAACCCGGCACGGGCGTGGTATTCGTAGCCGTGGAGGCCGTGTACTCGATGGGCGGCGATGCTGCCCCACTGACCGAGTTAGCTGCCGCATGTGCCGAATACGGCGCACAGTTGGTAGTTGACGAAGCACACAGCATGGGCGTGCACGGCGCCAACGGCGAAGGCTTGGTTACGGAGTTGGGGTTGGATGATCAAGTGCTGGCGCGGGTAGTTACGTTCGGCAAGGCCCTTGGTAGCCAAGGCGCTGCCGTAATCGGTTCGGCTGTACTGCGCGACTACCTACTGAACTTCAGCCGGCCTTTTATTTACACTACCTCGCTGCCTCCGCTTACGCTTGCCGGCCTTGCGGCTGCCTACGAGCAGCTACCGCACCTAGGCGCCGAGCGTCAGCAGTTGTTTGCTCTTTCCGCTTACCTGCGCCAACGCGTGGCCGCTGTGCCGGGTGTGCAAGTGCCGCCCGAAAGCCAAGTTATTCACCCCATCAGGCTGCCCAATGCCACGCCTGCGCAGGTACGCGCTGTTGCGCTTGCCGTGCAGCAGGCTGGCTTCGATGTGCGGGCCATTGTACCGCCCACGGTGCCAGCCGGCCAACAATGCCTGCGCGCCATTGTTCATGCCTACAATACCACTGCCGAAATAGATGCCTTCGCCGACGCCCTCCGCGCCGCTCTCGCCGCTGCCTAGCTCCATTGCTCCCCAACGCTTGTTTGTTACCGGAATTGGTACCGATGTAGGCAAAACGGTTGCCGCCGCCGTGCTGGTGCAAGCCCTCGGTGCCGATTACTGGAAGCCCGTACAAGCCGGTGGCCTCGACTTTACCGACTCGGATACCGTGCGCAGCCTCGTGAGCAATCCGGTTTCGCACTTCCACCCCGAGCGGCACCGCCTGCAAATGCCTGCCTCGCCGCACCGCGCTGCCGCCGCCGAAGGCCTTACTATTCGCCTCGAAGAGTTTGCCTTGCCCGCTACCACCAACCACTTGGTAGTTGAGGGTGCTGGCGGCCTGCTGGTGCCTTTGGCACCCGGCCTGCTAGTTGCCGATTTGGTGAAGCACCTAGGGCTTGAGGTGGTGGTGGTAAGCCGCCACTACCTAGGCAGCATCAACCACACGCTGCTTACGCTAGAGGTACTGCGCCAACGGGGCATCCCGCTGCGCGGCCTCGTGTTCAACGGCGACAGTCAGCTCGATGCCCCCTCCGAAGAGGCTATTCTGCACCACACGCCCGCGCCGGTACTCTTCCGCTTGCAGCAAGAGGCGCAGCTCGATGCCGCCACTGTGGCGCGCTACGCCGAGCAGGTGCAACTGTAGCGCGGACTTTGGCTACGCCAACCTTCGGTTACAGTCCGCGTCCACAGATAGTAAACTCAGTCGTTGCGTGTAGCGCCCTAGGTCGGAAGTTACTATCCGGGGACGCGGACTACAACCGAAGGTCGGCGTAGCCAAAGTCCGCGCTACACGCAGTCCCACCGGTTTGTGCGCCATCTTTGCGGTTCCATTACCTACTTTTCATGTCCCTAGCCCAACGCGACGCCGCTGTTCTCTGGCATCCGTACACCCAAATGCAAACCGCGCCCCTGCCCATTCCGGTGGTGCGCGGCGAAGGTGCTTGGCTGATTGCCGAAGACGGCACGCGCTACCTCGATGCCGTGGCCTCGTGGTGGGTAAACCTGCACGGCCACGCCCACCCGCATATTACCCAGCGCGTAAGCGCGCAATTGGCTACCCTCGAGCACGTCATTTTTGCGGGCTTCACGCACCCCGCTGCCGTGGAGCTGGCCGAAGGCCTGCTGCAGATATTGCCCAGCACGCAGAACCGCATTTTCTACTCCGACAACGGTGCTACGTCGGTGGAAGTGGCCATCAAAATGGCCTTGCAATACTTCCACAACCACGGCCAACCCCAGCGCCGCACCATCATAGCGTTCCGCGACTCCTACCACGGCGACACTTTCGGAGCCATGAGCGTGAGTGCGCGTTCGGCCTTTACGGCACCGTTTGCGCCGCTGCTGTTCAATGTGGAGTTTATCGACGTGCCCGTGCCCGGCCGCGAAGCCGAGGTAATGGCTCAAATGGCTTCCCTAGCTCAGCGCGACGACATAGCTGCGTTCATCTTCGAGCCCTTGGTGCTCGGCACGGCCGGCATGGTAATGTACGAGCCCGAAAGCCTCGACGCGCTGCTGAGCATTTGCCGCCGCCACGACATTTTCATCATTGCCGATGAGGTAATGACCGGCTTTGGCCGCACCGGCCGGCTGTTTGCCTCCGACTATTTGCGCGAGCAACCCGACATCATGTGCCTCTCGAAGGGCCTGACGGGCGGCACCATGGCCTTGGGTGTAACCAGCTGCTCGGCCGCTATTTACGAAGCCTTTCTGAGCAGCGACCGGACGAAAACCTTCTTCCACGGCCACTCCTACACGGCCAATCCCGTGGCTTGCGCCGCCGGCCTGGCCAGCCTGGATTTATTGCTGGCTCCCGAGTCGTTTGCTGACCGCCAGCGGATTGCTGCCGCCCACGCGCAATTTGCCCAGGAGCTGCACGGCTTGCCCGGTATTCGGGAAGTGCGGCAGCGCGGCACCATCCTGGCGGTGGAGTTTGCCCCCGACGAAACCACCTCGTACTTCAGCCGCCTGCGCGACGAGTTTTACGCCCTAGCCATTGCGCGCGGCGTGTTGCTGCGCCCGCTTGGCAACATCGTGTACGTGCTGCCGCCCTACTGCATCAGCAACGCCGAACTGCGCCTTGTGTACGACACCATGCTGGCCATGCGCGAGCTGGTGGTGCGCGCCGCCACCGCAACCGCGCCGGCCTCCCTTCCTGAGTTTCCGCATGACTGATTTCGCCCGGGCTGCCATCGTCATTCGGGGCCGCGGCAGCGTTTCGACCCTAGGTACCGCGGCGGGTGCTCCTCCCCCAGCAGCTTCGCCGTTTGCCACGCGCGCCCTAGGTGCCCAGCAAGTGCCCGTCGGCGGCCTGCCAGCGGCCGAAGAGCACCAGCTGCAAACCCTCCGCCGCCAGCACCCCGCCTACCGCCAACTCGACCGTACCGTGTTGCTTGGGCTACTAGCCGCTCGCGCCGCCCGCGCGCAAGCGGGTTGGCTTTCGGCTGATGAAGCGTCCGGCGAGGCACCGGCTCCTCAACTCACGGTAAGCATTGGCTCGTCGCGCGGTGCTACGGCGCGGTTCGAGGATTTCCACAGCAGCTACTTAGCCGAAGGCAACGTACCCGCAGCTGCTTCGCCTCTTACCACCTTGGGCAACGTAGCCAGCTGGGTAGCTTTTGACGCCGGCAGCCAAGGCGCAACCCTCAGCCACTCCAGCACTTGCAGCAGCGCGTTTCAGGCTTTGGGCAACGCCGTGGCGTGGTTGCGGGCGGGCATGGCGCAGCGGTTTTTGGCCGGCGGCACCGAGGCCCCGCTTACCGACTTCACGCTGGCCCAAATGCAGGCCCTAGGTATCTACTCGCACTTTGCGGCCGAGCAGTGGCCTTGCCGCCCGGGCGCCGGCGGCCCCAACACGTTTGTGCTGGGCGAAGGCGCCGCCGTGTTCGCGCTCGAACGCCTCACCCCCGAAGCCCTGCAGGCCGAACGCGCCCAGCACCCCACCGCGCCTTTTCTTTTGCTCGAAGGCGTTGGTTTTGGTTTCGAAGCCATACCCAGCAAAACCGGCCTTTCGCCCGATGGGCAGCACTTCCAGCGCGCCATGCGCGAGGCCCTGCAGCAAGCCCGCCGTCAACCTTCGGAGGTAGATGCCCTGGTGCTGCACAGCCCCGGCACCGCCGCCGGCGACGCGGCCGAGCGCCGGGCAGTGCAAGCCGTATTTGGCCAGCAATTGCCCGCTTGCACCTCCAACAAATGGCTCGTGGGCCATACCCTAGGTGCCTCGGCAGCGCTCAGCCTGAACTATGCCTGCGAGTTGCTGCTGGGTGCTACTCCGGCGGCGTTGCCCTTTGCATCCTGGCTCAACGAGCACCCCGTACGGCAGCCCTTGCGCCGCATTATGGTAAATGCAGCGGGCTTTGGCGGCAACGCAGCCAGCGCCATCGTAGCCCTGGCCTGAAACACCGCTGCGTCCTAGGTGCCTGCCAGCTTTTTTCGCCCGGGCACCTAGGGCGTGGCGGCGCAGGCGTAAGCCGCAGCCGCCGCAATCCTTGCAGATGTTGCTGACGCCTGGCTCGCCCTCTCCATCGGGACATGCGCATCGAGCATTTCTTCGGAGGCCGTGCTCCGGAGGGGCCCCGTGAGGCCCCAATCGTTGCTGACGACCGCGCCGGCTTGGCTCCTCCTCTCCACCGGAGAGGGGGCCGGGGGGGTGAGGCCATCGGGGGCCGGGGCATGAGGCCCCCGACTTTAACCGCACCCAGCGCGAAACTTTCCGACGGGCGCCGTAAGTTAGGCTCGCCAATTTCCCCAACGCCCCGCCATGAAATTTCCGCTGCTCGCATCTGCTGCATTCCTGTTCCCGTTAGCCCTTTTCGCGCAAGCGCCCACCGCTCCGCCCACCGACGCCGAAATCCAGAAGATGATAGCCGAAATTTCGGCCGACCGCCTCAAAGACGACGTGTATAAAATGGTGTCGTTTGGCACGCGCCACACCCTCTCCGATACCAAAAGCAAAAAGCGCGGTATCGGCGCCGCCCGGCGTTGGGTGGAAGAGGAGTTTCGGAAGTACAGCAAAGCCAGCGGCGGCCGCCTGAAGGTGGAGCAAGACACCTTTACGGTAAAGCCCGACGGCCGCCGCGTGGATGTGAAAACCGTAATGGCCAACGTAATGGCCACCTTGCCCGGCACCGACCCCAACGACAACCGCGTGTTCATCGTGAGCGGCCACCTCGACTCGCGCGTGACCGACGTGATGAACCGCACCGCCGATGCGCCCGGCGCCAACGACGACGCCTCGGGCGTAGCCGTGGTAATGGAAATGGCCCGCGTAATGGCCAGCCGCAAATTCCCGTGCACGCTCATTTTCGTGGCCGTGCAAGGCGAAGAGCAAAGCCTGATTGGCTCGGGCTACCTGGCCCGCAAAGCCAAGGCCAACAACTGGAACATCGTGGGCATGCTCAACAACGACATCGTGGGCAACTCGCACGGCCACGACCCCGACCTGCACCAGCCCAACCTCGTGCGCGTGTTTAGCGAAGGCGTACCCGCCAACGAAACGCCCGAGCAGGCCCAGCTGCGCCGCCAGCTTTCTGCCGAAAACGACTCACCCTCGCGCCAGTTGGCCCGCTACGCCAAGCAAACCGGCGAGCAGTACGTAGCCGGCCACACCGTAGCCCTGGAGTACCGCCCCGACCGCTTCCTGCGCGGCGGCGACCACACGCCCTTCAACCAGCAAGGCTACGCCGCGGTGCGCTTCTCCGAGATGAACGAGGACTTTACGCACCAGCACCAGGACCTGCGCACCGAAAACGGCCGCCAGTACGGCGACCTGCCCGAGTTTGTGGACTACGAATACCTGCGCAAGAACACTGGCGTAAACCTCGCCACCATGGCTAGCCTGGCCCTTGCCCCTGCCGCGCCGCAAAACGTAGGCGTGCTCACGGCCAACTTAACCAACCGTACCGAGCTGAAGTGGGACGCTCCCACTACCGGCCGCAAGCCCGCTGGTTACGTGGTGCTGATGCGCGAAACCTCGTCGCCGGTATGGCAGCAGCGGTTCCCCGTGCAAGGCACCACCGCCGACCTGCCTCACAGCAAGGATAACTTCATCTTCGGTGTGGCCTCAGTGGATGAGAGTGGCCATGAGAGCCTGCCGGTAATCCCGAAGCCGGTGCGGTAACCCACGCCCGTCATCCTGAGCAAAGCGAAGGACCTTACCACGCGAGATAGTAATTACTATCTAGGCGTGGTAAGGTCCTTCGCTTTACCGACGTTAGAGCAAACCTCAACGGGTTATTCGCAACCACGGAGGCCGCAACGCCTACACGCTGCTGATTCAATCAGATACCATAAGTCATTTCTACGACGATTTTGCCTTGCAAAAGTCGACGGATTGGGGCAAGGCGAAGTGGCGTAATGTTTACTACCGTTCCAATCATCGGAGTCCGGTTTATCGATTTCAATTGCGGCTGTCCGATGCCGCGGCCAAGAAATAGCAACAAAGGCAGCACCCGCACACGATACCACATAAAAGGGTGAATTGCGCGTGCCCAGTGCAGCGGGGCAACGGCTTTGCTGGTCAGTGCACCACAGCTCACCTATACTGCAACATGCCCAGCCTGTCCTACTACCTCACTGCCTCCGTCATCAAGCTTAAAGGCTTGAAGAAAACCTTTTCCGGCTCCTCCATCGACTATGCCAAGCTGCGCCGCGACGATGTGCACGTGCCCACGCCGCGCCATACGCTGGGGCAAGAGTTCCGGACGGTAAAGGCCGGGCTAGCTACGCTGACGGAAATACTGCCCGCCACCGTCAGTCAGCCGGACGTAGCTGTGCTGTACTGCCCGGGCGGCGCCTTTGTCTACGGCCCCACCGAAATCAACTGGCACAGCATTGCCCGGCTTGCGCAGCAAACCCAGCTGACGGCTTACTTGGTAGACTACCCCAAAGCGCCGGAAAATCAAATTAATACCCTCAACCGCAGCCTCGACGACGCATACGCCCACCTGCTCACGCGCTACGCCGCCCGCAACATTATTCTAATCGGTGATTCGGTGGGCGGCACGCTGCTAGCCCTGCTGGTGCAGCGGTTGCTGCGGCAAGGCGCCACTGAGCTACCCAACAGCCTCATTCTGGTGTCGCCGGTAGCCGATGCCAGCATGACTAACCCGGCCATTCCGGCGCTGGATCAGCAGGATATCATGCTTGGTACGGCGGGCGTGTTGTCGGCCAAGCGCATGTGTGCCGGTCCGTTGTCGCTGCGTAGCTCTGATATTTCGCCGCTATACGGCTCGTTCGAGGGCTTCGTGCCTACTTACTTATTCATTGCCGAGCGCGACATTATGCGCCCCGACGAAGAGTTGCTGGCTCAAAAACTGATGGCCGCAGAGGTACCGCTACGGGTGGTACGCGGCGCCGGTATGCCGCACATCTGGCCCTTGCTGCCCGTAATGCGTGAGGCCCGGCAGGCGCTGAATGAAATTGGGGAGATTATCAGAGAGCAAGCGCCACCAAGTTGTCGGCGGTAGCCTTGGGGTAACTGCCGATGGGAAGTCGTTGTTGCAAAAACAGGTCGGTGTCACAGTTGATAAAACAGGCATCTTGCAAATAAACTGCGCAACTTAAACTGCCGCAGCTGCCTTACCTTGCGCCCTATGACCCGTGCTGCCCTTGCCTTTGCTGCCGCGCTGCTTGCCTCCGGGCCCGCGCTGGCTCAAACCCTCCGCTCCCCCTCCAACAAGCTCGCGCTCAACTTCCGCTTGAGCCCCGAGGGCGAGCCGCTGTACCAGCTCAGCTTCGGGCAGAAGCAAGTGCTGAAACCCAGCCGCCTAGGTGTGTTGCTGCAAGGCCAGCCAGGGTTCGACAAAGGGCTGACGGTAATCAAAGTTGATTCGGCGCAGGCCGATGAAACCTGGGCGCCGGTGTGGGGCGAGGTGAAGCAAATTCGCAACCGCTACAAAGAGTTGCTGGTAACGCTGCAGCAACCGGGCACTGAAAAGCGGCAGATGCAGGTGCGTTTCCGGTTGTTTGACGACGGCCTGGGTTTTCGGTACGAGTGGCCGCAGCACCCCAACCTGCAGTACTTTGTGGTGCAGCAAGAGCGTACCGAGTTCAACCTGCCGGCCAACCACAAAGCCTTCTGGATACCCGGCGACTACGACTCGAACGAGTACGCCTACCAAACCACCCGACTGAGCGAGGTGAACACCCTGCCCATTACGCCCATTCAGCTAAAGGCAGCGCCAACCACGGTGCAAACACCCCTGATGCTGAAATCGGACGATGGGCTGTACGTGAACATCCACGAAGCGGCCTTGGTGAACTACCCCGCCATGATGCTGAATGTGGACACTAAGAACTACGCCCTAGGTGCGCAGCTGGTGCCCACGGCCACCGGGGCCGCGGCTTACCTGCAAGCGCCCGAGCACACGCCCTGGCGCACGGTGGTAGTAAGCAACAAAGCCACCGAGGTACTGGCCTCGAAGCTTATTCTGAACCTGAACGAGCCCACCAAGCTGCAGGATGTTAGCTGGATTAAGCCGCAGAAGTTTGTGGGGGTGTGGTGGGAGATGCACGTCAACAAAGCCTCCTGGAACTACTCCGACACCGGCAACCTAAAGCTGGCCTCCACGGATTGGAACGCGCTTAAGCCCAACGGACGCCACGGCGCCAACACCGCCAACGTAAAGCGCTACATCGATTTTGCGGCCAAGCACGGCATTGAGGGCGTGCTGGTAGAAGGCTGGAACGTGGGTTGGGAAGACTGGCACGGCAACTGGAAGGAAGAGGTGTTCGACTTTGTGACGCCGTACCCCGATTTCGACGTGCAGGAGCTGCAGCGCTACGCCGTGGGCAAGGGCGTAAAGCTGATTATGCACCACGAAACCTCGGGCTCGGTTACCAACTACGAGCGCCGCCAGGACGAAGCCTTGCGCTTTATGAAAGACCACGGCTACGATGCCGTGAAAACCGGCTACGTGGGCCGCATTATTCCGCGCGGGGAGCACCACGATGGCCAGTGGATGGTAAACCACTACAACCGCACCGCCGAGCACATGGCCAAGCGCCAGATTATGGTGGATATGCACGAATCGGTGCGCCCCACCGGCCTGCACCGCACCTACCCCAACTGGCTGGCCAGCGAGGCGGCACGCGGCAACGAGTTCAACGCCTGGAGCGAAGGCAACCCACCCGAGCACGAAACCATTTTGCCCTTTACGCGCCTGATGGGCGGCCCCATGGATTACACGCCCGGCGTATTCCAGATAAAGCTGGAAAGCTGGAACCCCGAGCGCAACAAAGGCCGGCAAGTGCACACCACCCTGGCCAAGCAGCTGGCCCTGTACGTTACCATGTACTCGCCGCTGCAAATGGTCGCCGACCTGCCCGAAGCCTACGAGCAGCGCCTCGATGCCTTTCAGTTTATCAAGGACGTACCCGTGGATTGGGACGACACCCGCGTGCTGCTGGCCGAACCCGGCGACTACCTCACCATCGCGCGCAAAGCCAAAGGCAAAGACGAGTGGTACCTAGGTGCCATTACCGACGAGCAGGCCCGCAACCAGCAAGTAAAGCTCGATTTCCTCTCGCCCAACACCACCTACGAAGCCACCATCTACGCCGACGGCAAAGGCGCCGATTGGGAGAAAAACCCCATGGTGTACCAAATCCGGAAACAGCGGGTAACCAGCAAATCGAACTTAAAGCTGCAGTTGGCTGCCGGTGGTGGTACAGCCATCAGCTTTAAGCCCGCGCAGCGCTAGGTCAGTTTCACGCAGAAGCCGCAGAGGGCTTACGCAGAAGGCGCCAAATCAGCGTCCTCCGCGTAAGCCCTCTGCGGCTTCTGCGGGCTAACAATGCCGCTTACTTCTTGCCTTTCACCTCCTTAAGCAATTGCTCGTTCAGGCGGGTGTACTCGTCGCGGCTGTGTTCGTTTTTCTCCTGCTTCACGAGGGCCAACGACTGGCGCACGGCATCGGCGGCTTCGGCGTTGCGGTTGGCTTTCTGCAGCATTTTGCCCTTCCAGTAATAGGCGTAGTAGCTGGGCTGCTGCTTAATGGATTCGTCGAGCCAGGCAATGGCTTGGTTCAGGTCTTTGCCGGTGCTGTAGTAGTACTGCGCGGCGGCGAAGTACGGCTTCTTGTCCGTCTTCATGGCGTCCTGAATTTGCGCCATGATGCGGGCGTCGGCATCGGCCTCGATGGGCACGCTCACGCGCACTTTGTCCCACCGCAGGTACAAGTCGGCGGCGGCAGGCTGCAGGTTTTCCAGCGTAATGGCAAACGACTCGGCGGCGGTGTTGGCGGTGCGCGGCTTGGCTTTCACGCGCACTTGGTCGAGTTCGGGCCGGTAGTCGTAGGCACCCCACTGCGAGGTGTCTTTGTTCAGAATGATGGTCCACTCCTTGGGGTCGGGGATGGTGAACAAGGCGTAGGTACCGGCCGGCACCACTTGGCCTCCAAATTTTACTTCCTCGCCAAACTTGATGCGGGTAGACGAGTTGGCCCCCGTGCGCCACACCTGGCCGTAGGGCTCCAGCTTACCAAAGATGTCGCGGCCGCGCTTGGAGGGGCGGCCATACGTCAGCTCGATGTAGGACGTGGAGAAATCCTGCCGCATGCGCACAGTAGGGCTCATCACGGGCAGGCGCAGTTGTTGGGCTTGCAGCGGCAGCGCGGCTACGCTACACAAGCCTCCAGCCAAAACCAGAGTGGAAAGTAGTTTCATGCAGGTCGGGTGTGGAACTCAGTGGGGCTTACAAGCAAACATCGTCCCAGTACGGCCGAAAATTAGCAAGAAGCCCAACAAACGTTCGGTAAGGTAGCCGAATGCCGCCGAAATGCCTACGCCACAGGGCTCCGGCGCCTACAACGCAGCTCCGGTGTAGGTATTGCGCGTGCCGCACCAAGGCCCCAACGGCCCCAAACATGGCAACTGCTTCGGTGCCAAAAGGCACCGAAGCAGTTGCACCGAAATAGAACAATTGAATAGTAGTTAAGCCTAGGTGCGCGGCGCTTAGTGGCTTTGGTACAGAATGTGGCTACCCTGCACCCACACGCCCGGTAGCGTATCGATGTAGATGCCCCGCCAATCGTTGGCGGCGGGCGCGTTGGCGGTGCCGTTGCCGTTCGAGTCGCCCCCTAGGGCGTCGTCCTTCACGGAGGTAAAGCGTACGCCGGGGCCGTTGTGGTTTAGCAGTTGGCTGGTGCCGGTGCGCAGCGTCATTTGTAGGCCGGGGTTAAATTTCAGCACCACGTTGTTGCCGAGGGCCAGCGTGTTGGCAGGTGCCAGGTCGATGTTGCTCAGGTTCACAAATGCCACCTCGGTTTCGCCCCAGCTCACGTTGGGCTTCAGCAGGTTCGCGTTCCAGTCGACGTAAATGCCTTGGTACTGGTTTTTCTCGGCCGCGTTGGCGGGGTTGCTGAAGGTGTTGGAGTCGTCGAGGTCGATGTTGGAGGTAATCGACAAGGGGCGCACGTTGTCGAAGAAGGTGTTGCTGCGGATAACGGTACCAGCGGCCGAGGCGTGGGCATCGAGCACGGCGCGGGTAGCCGTGCTCACATCGTCGCCGTTGTGGGCGAATACGCTGTTGCGCACCTCGGCCACGGCGCCGGTTAGGTTGAGTACCGTGCCGCCGCCGCCGCCGTAGTAAAAGCGGGAGTTATCGAGCACCGAGCCGGTGGTGGTGTTCAGCACCAAGCCGCGCCAGCTTTTGCGGGCCGGGGCCGTGGCATTGCCGTTGGCGTTGGTGTCGCCGCCCGTGGCATCGTCGTGGATGGACGTGAACACGACGGGCTGCGCCGCGGTACCATTGGCCAGTATGCGGCCCGAGCTGGCCGTGAGCACCAGGTTGCCTAGGTCGTCGAACTTCACCATCACGCCGGGCCCCAGGGTCATGGGCGCATCAAGCGTGAGGCCGCCCACCACAAAGGGCACTTCGGTTTCGCCCCAAGTCAGCGCTACCGAGGTGCTGCTGGCGTCCTCTACCCAAATGCCGTTGTGGTCGTTTTTCTCGGCCGGGTTGGCGGGGTTGCTGAAGGTGTTGGAGTTGTTGAGGCTATACAGATTGGTGATGCGCAGCGGCATTTCGTTCAGGTAGAACGCGTTGCCTTCGATTACCGTGTTGGTAAGCGCACGGCTGGCGCTGAGGGCCCCTTTGAAGTTGGGCGCACCGCCGCCGTTGCGCACAAACCGGCAGTTGCGCACCGTAGCCGAAGCATCAAACAGATCGAGCGTGGTGTTTGGCGCGCCGGCCCCACCGTACATAAACCGGCAGTGCTCGAAGCGCGAGCCGCTTTGGCCCGCAAGCGCAATGCTGCTCCAATTGCGCTTGGCCGGGGTAGTAGCAGCGCCGTCGTTGTTGGTGTCGCCGCCGTGGGCGTCGTCGAGAACCGAGGTAAACACCACAGGGTTATCCGCAGTACCCACCGCCTCGATGCGCCCACCAGCCGTTAACGACAAGCCTGCGTTGGCCTGAAACTTCACGATGGCTCCGGCCTCGATGGTCAGCGTGCTGCCCAGCGTGACGTTGGGCCCTACCACATACACTTTGCAGCTCTGCCAAGTAGTGGGCGTGTTGATGGCGCTGGTAACCGGCACCACTGTGTAGCTGCAGGTATTGTTGCCGCCAGTAGGCTTGCCAGGCTCGGGCTCGTTGTTCTTGTTGCATCCGACCAGTGCGGCGAGGCCAAAGCTGCCAAGCAGCGCCGTGCGCAGCGCCGAGTTGCTAAGCGTTTTCATAGGTAGGGAGGTTGGGGTGCGTAGCTGACCCTAGGTCAGATTGATGCCCCAAACCTACTGCCAAGCTCCGCAGGCCACAATCACATATTCTGGTGATGATACAAGTACAGCCCTGCTGCTTTGAGACTTAATACTCAGCATTCAACAACACTTTGGGTTACTGAGCCCTAGGTGCCGAGCTTGAGCGCCCTACCCAGCACCTAGGGCACCGCAGTGCATCCTTGCGCCTGGCCCAGTGTATCACATATATTTTTTTCGGGGTGCTGGTTGTTGCGGCTTTATGTCCGTACTTCGCGGCCGCAAACTCGGCTAGTTCCGACTTATCGGGGCATCGGCAGAGTTACATTTGCAGCAGCATGTTCAGCACCGCTTTCAATTTCGCTTCGCAAACCGCTTCGGCCGGCCTGGTTACCCTGGTTGCGGCTGGCGTGTGTGCTATGGGCAAAAAGGGTAAGTGCGCTAAACGGGTGAAACGTACCCGGAGCTGACCGTCGCCCTGCCACTTGTTTGATCTTACTTCAAAGTAGTTAGCGCCGGTCCTCCAACCGGCGCTTTTTTCTTGCGTTTCACCTAGCAACCACCCTGCAAGTGGTTGAGTCCTTGTCACTCCACTTTCTCTACTCTCATGAAAGTTCTCAAGTTCGGCGGCACGTCCGTCGGGTCGGCCGAGCGGATGCGTGCCGTGGCCGAGCTTATCAAGGCCCAGGAGCCCCGCATCGTGGTGCTCTCGGCCATGTCGGGCACTACCAATGCGCTGGTAGCCATTGCCAAGCTGTTGTTCGAGGGTGAAATCACGGCGGCTACCTCGCAAACCGAGATTTTGCGCCAGCACTACCACATGGTAGCCAAGGAGCTGCTGCCCGATGCGGCCGTGGCCCAGGAGGCGACCAAGCTGCTCGACGAGTCGTTCAAAACCATTTTCAACCTAACCCGCACGCCACTGTCGGCCTCGGGCGAAAAGGTGATTCTGGCACAGGGCGAGCTGCTGAGCACGCAGCTGTTTCATTTGTACCTGACGCGCGTGTTGGGTGAGCAAGCGGCCTTGCTGCCAGCGCTGGAGTTCATGCGCCTCGATCACGACGACGAACCCGATGCGGCCTACATCCGCGAGCATCTGGCCACGCAGTTGGCGGCACACCCAGGGCACCACCTGTTCATCACGCAAGGCTACATCTGCCGCAGTGCCGAGGGCTTTATCGACAACCTTAAGCGCGGCGGCTCCGACTACTCGGCGTCGCTGATTGGTGCGGCCGCCAGCGCCGAGGAAATCCAAATCTGGACCGACATCGACGGCCTGCACAACAACGACCCACGCGTGGTAGAGGGCACCTACCCCATCCGCGAATTGTCGTTCGATGAAGCGGCCGAGCTAGCTTACTTTGGGGCTAAAATCTTGCACCCCAGCTCGGTACTGCCAGCGCGCGAGCACGGCATTCCGGTGCGCCTGCTGAACACCATGCAGCCCGAAGCGCCGGGTACGCTCATTTCGTCGAAAACCGGTTCGGAGGCAATTAAGGCGGTAGCCGCCAAAGACGGCCTCACGGCCATTCGTATCAAAAGCAGCCGCATGCTGTTGGCTTTCGGTTTCTTGCGCAGCATTTTCGATGTGTTCGAGCGTTACCGCACGCCCATCGACATGGTAACCACCTCGGAGGTAGCCGTGTCGCTCACAATCGACGACTCGAGCAACCTGCCTGCCATTCTGGAAGAGCTTCGCCGCTTCGGCACCGTCGAAATCGACACCGACCTCACCATCATTTGCTTGGTAGGCAACCTGGTGCAGGAGCAGCACGGCGCCGCCGGCCAGGTGTTCGATACCTTGCGCGATGTGCCGTTGCGCATGATTAGCTACGGCGGCTCGCCCAACAACATCAGCATCCTCATCAACACCACCGACAAGGCCCGCGCCCTGCATGCCCTCAACGATGGCCTGTTTCGGCGCGAGCAAGCCTTGACTAACGCTCCTACTCAAGGGAACTAAGCCCGGCTGCTTTTGGGTCTTAGCTTTCTGATTTACACTTCGCTTTCAACCACTTACCCTGCCGCGGCCTGCCTGGCCGCCCGGCCGCTTTCCTACCTAGGGGCGGCCAAGGGTAAGCCCACGTATACCATGTCTCTTCAACTTCCGTCGGACTTAGCCACCCGGCCCACACCCTTTTATCTCTACGACCTAGGCCTGCTGCGCCAGACCTTGCAGGCCGCCCAGCGCGCCGCCGAGTCGCGCAACATTCAGGTGCATTACGCGCTCAAAGCCAACACCAACGACCCCGTGCTGCAGTTGATGCGGGAGCATGGTTTTGGGGCCGACTGCGTAAGCGGCAACGAAGTGCAGCGTGCCCTCGAGGCCGGCTTCGCGCCCGACCACGTGGTGTTTGCCGGCGTAGGCAAATCGGATGCGGAAATCAACCGCGCGCTGGCTGCCGATATCTGGTGCTTCAACGTGGAGTCGGGCCCCGAGCTGGAGGTGCTCAGCGAGCTAGCCGGCGCCCTAGGTAAAAAAGCCCGCGTGGCGCTGCGCCTCAATCCAAACGTTGATGCTCGCACGCACCACTACATCACCACGGGCCTGAAAGCCAATAAGTTCGGCATTGGCATGGCCGAGTTGCCGGGCGTGGTAGATATGCTGGCAACGCTGCCACACGTGGAGCTGGTGGGTTTGCACGTGCACATCGGTTCGCAGATTACCGACATATCGGTGTTTGAAACCTTGTGCCACCGCGTGAATGAGTTGCAGCAGTGGTTTGAGCACCGTGGCATTGTGCTGCCCCACCTCAACGTAGGCGGCGGCCTAGGCGTGAACTACGAGCAGCCCGACGAGCAGCTGATTCCTGACTTCGAGGCCTACTTTAGCACCATCGACCAGTACCTGCGCCGCCGCCCCGAGCAGCAAGTGCACGTGGAGCTTGGTCGCGCCCTGGTGGCCCAGTGTGGCACGCTGGTAAGCCGTGTGCTCTACGTTAAGGAAAGCCAGCAGACGCGTTTCGCAATCCTCGATGCAGGCATGACGGAGCTAATCCGCCCGGCTTTGTACCAGAGCTACCACCGCATCGAGAACCTGACCAGCCAAGGCGAAGAGCAGCTTTACGACGTGGTGGGCCCCATCTGCGAATCGTCGGACTCGTTTGGGCGGCGCATTGCCCTACCCGAAACCCGCCGCGGCGACGTGGTGGTGTTGCGCACGGCCGGCGCCTACGGCGAGGTTATGGCCTCGAACTACAACCTTCGCGACAAAGCCCCGGCGGTGTACGTGTAGTACTCGCCCTGCCAAAACCACCGCGGCCCGGTATCCAGCTAGGATACCGGGCCGCGGTGGTTAAAGGCCGAACTCAGGTGCGTAGCGCACCACGCCCTGCACACCTGCCAGCGCACCGGGCACCAGCTCTAAGGCCATAAATGCGGCGGCCGGCACCGCAAACGGAGCGCTGATGCCCCACTCCTGCGCAGGCCTGAAACCGAACCTAGGGTAGTAATGCTCGTGGCCAAGAACGATTACTGAGCGGCACCCCAACGCGCGGGCTTGCTCCAAACCACGTTGCACCAACTGGGTACCTAGGCCTTGGCCTTGCCACTCGGGCAGCACAGCCATGGGCGCAAGTGCTAGGCTGGTAATTGGCTCCCGGCCAGGCTGCTCGATCTTGATAATGGTAAACAAGATATGGCCGACCACTTGCCCGGCCGCTTCGGCCACCAACGACAAACCTGGCACAAATGCAGGGCTCTGACGCAGCGCATCAACCAAAAGAGCCTCGTCGGGGCGGTTGAACGCACGCTTGTTTACCTCGAAAACGGCTTCTTTATCGGCCGGCATTTCGGGGCGCATCTGCGGGTTTGGCTCGGCCATCAGCAAGTTGTGCTTAGTAGTAAATAGTCCAGGGGCCTACTTGCTCGTGCTTGCCGAGGCCTTTTACCAAGTACTGCCGCTCGGCGGGCAATTCCTTTTTGGTCAGCACCACGGGGCGTTGGCGAAGCCAGGTACCTAGGGCCACGGTATCGGCGGGGTCTTGCAGGTTGATGAGGTGGCGGCGCCATTGCTCGTCGCGCTCGAATTGGGTTTCGCGCTGCAGGCTGTGGTTGCCATCGTAGAGCGAAACGGGCAGCTTGTGCTGCTCGAACGCCAACGAAGGCAGCAACTCGTTGTACACCAGCACTGGGCGTTGCGCCAGTTCCAGTTGCTTAAGGCGCTCGGCCACTGGGCGGCTGCCGTTGGCCTGTCCTTCTACCTGACCTAGGAATGCCTTGGCCGACACCAGCAGGCCCATCGTGAATACCACCGTGAGCACCAGCAGCTTGGGGGCAATGCGCACTTCATCCCAAAACAAGTGCGTAAGCAGCAGCACCACCACACCTCCTGCGGGCCACATGGCCGTAACCGGGCTGATGGTGAGGCCAAAGCCCGGACCGAAGATGGGCAGCAAGCACATGGCCCCGAGCAACAACCCGAACAACGACATAAAGCCCACATACCAGCGAAACAGCACCGCATCGGTGCGGCGGCCGAGCAGCTCCACCGTCAGCAGCGCCACCCCCGGAAATATGGGCAGCACGTAGAGCAGCAGCTTCGATTTGGAAAGCGAGAAGAACACCAGCGGCACCAGCACCCACCACAGCAGCACTTGCCGCCACCGGGCACCTAGGCCGCGCCAGCCGGTGCGCACCACTTCGGCAATGAGCGCCGCCGACCACGGCAAGCTGCCCAGGGGCGCCAGCACCACGTAAAACCACCACGGCTTAGCCCGGTTAAACGTGGCGGCGTTGGCAAAGCGCTGTACCGTGTGCTCGAACAGAAAATAGCGTAGGAACTTGGGGTCGTCGAGCAGTAGCAACAAGTACCAGCTGAGGCCCGCCATCACAAACAGCCCGAACGCCAGCAGGTGGTGCGCACTCCAGGGGCGGCGCGGCGCCTCGCGGTTGGTGTGTAGGCTGATTACGGCCATCAGCGGGAGCACCACTGCTACCGGGCCTTTCGTGAGGAAACCTAGCCCCAACGCTACCCAGCCTAGGTAAAGCCAACCCGCTGCCGGCTTGTCAGCGGGCGTGTAATGGTAGCGCACGAACGCATAAGCCGACAGCAGCTCCAGCGTAGCCAGGTAGGCATCGGTAGTTACGTTGAGCGCCGAAATAAGCACCACCGGCAGCGTGCCGTACACCACCGCCGTGGCAATGGCGCGGCGCTTATCGCCGCTGAACAGCAGTAGGCCCAAGCCGTACATCAGCGCCACTTGCCCTAGCACCGCCAGCACCGGCAGCACGCGCACCGCCCCGGCCGAAGAGCCGAACAGCCCTAAGCCAGCGGCCGTGAGCCAGTACGTAACGGGCGGCTTATGAAAATGCTGAATACCCAGCAGGCGCGGGTGCAGCCAATCCTGCCCCACCAACATTTCGCGGCCAATTTCGGCGTAGCGCGCCTCGCTGCTCTCGAGCACCCCCCAAGCGTTGAGGTTGACGAAGAACGCCGCACCTAGGGCTAGCAGCAGCAACCACAACCACCAACGCGACGACATGGGTAAAGACGGCATAAGCAAGCAAACAAGAAGCGCGGGCAAAAGTAGCGCTTGCCAACTACCCAGGCGGTATTTCGCTAAGCCCCGGGCTCCTGATTACCACCCGGCTCAGCGTTCGAGGCCGGTTGAGCAGCCTTGCGCGGCCTGAAGCTGATTACCATAAACATCACGCCCAGGATGGCAAACACCCGCATGCTCTGTTGCGACAGGCCTAACACCAGCCATGCTAAGCCCGCGAAAAACATCGGGCGCAACTTCAATCGGGTTGTAGGCAGCTTGCTGTTCATCGGGGCAATATAGGCCCCTTTGCTACCTGTATTGCCTTCCGAACCCAAACCTTTGCCGCGCACTTGAGTTAGCCTAAGTACTCTGGCTTGCAACTCATTTGGCTTATGCGCATTCTGCTCACCGGCGCCAACGGCTACATTGGCCAACGCCTGCTGCCGCTGCTGGTAGAAGCCGGCCACGACGTAACCTGCCTCGTGCGCGACCCCAGGCGCTTTGCCCTGCCGCCCCCGTTGCACGAGCGCGTGCAGGTGGTGCAGGCCGATTTGCGCCAGCCCGATACGCTGCGTCAGCTACCTCACGACTTCGACGCCGCCTACTACCTGGTGCATTCCATGAGCACCAACGGCCGCGACTTCTTTCGGACCGAGCAGCAGTCGGCCAGCAACTTTGTGCAGTACCTCAACGGCACCCGCATCCGGCAGGTGATTTACCTCTCGGGCATCGTCAACGACCCGAAGCTCTCCACCCACCTTCGCTCGCGCCTAGGTGTGGAGCGCGAGCTGAAGAAAGCCGCCCACGCCCAAACCACCGTGTTGCGCGCCAGCATCATCATCGGCTCGGGCTCGGCCTCGTTCGAAATCATCCGTGATTTGGTGGAGAAGCTCCCGGTGATGGTGGGCCCTAGGTGGCTAAACTCGCGCTGCCAACCCATTGGCGTGCGCGACGTGATGCACTACCTCACCGCCGTGCTCGACAACCCCGCTTGCTTGGGCAAAACCTTCGATATCGGTGGGCCCGATGTGCTCACGTACAAGCAGATGCTGCAGGGCTTTGCGCGGCTGCGCGGCTTTCGTCGGCCCATACTCACGGTGCCGGTGCTCACGCCCCGGTTGTCGTCGTGGTGGTTGTTTCTGGTAACGCGCACCTCGTTTTCGCTGGCGCAAAGCTTGGTCGATTCGCTGAAGAATGACACCGTGGCCGATTTGCGTCGCAGCATCCGTAAAGCCGTGCCGCACCAGTGCATGAGCTACACCGAAGCGCTGGAGCTGGCATTCCAGCGCATCGAGCAAAACGAGGTAATCAGCAGCTGGAAGGACGCGGCCAGCAGCGGCGTGGCCGACAAAAACTACATGGACTACGTGCAGATACCGCAGCACGGCATGTTCTTCGACCGCCAAGTAATGCACTTTGCCCGCCCGCCCGAAGAGGTGCTCGATAACATTTGGCGCATTGGCGGCAAACGCGGGTGGTACAAAGTGGATTGGCTGTGGCGCGTGCGTGGCTTGCTCGATAAACTAGTGGGCGGTGTAGGCTTGCGGCGCGGACGCCGTTCTGCCTCGTCGCTGCGCCCCGGCGACCCGCTCGATTTCTGGCGTGTGCTGGTAGCCGACCGTGCCAGCCGCCGTCTGCTGCTCTATGCCGAAATGAAGCTGCCCGGCGAAGCGTGGCTGCAGTTTCGCATTCTCGATAACGCCGATGGCACCCACGTGCTCGAGCAATTGGCCGCTTTCCGGCCGCGCGGCTTGGCGGGGCGCTTGTACTGGTATTCGCTAGTGCCCTTCCATTTCGTCATTTTCAAGGGCATGATCGAAAATATTGTGCAGTACGGCAGCACGCCTAGGTCACCATCGTCTGCGGTGCCGTCGGCTACCTAGGGCATACTACGTGCGGGAGCAGTCCGTTTCTTTGCCTTGTGAAACACGTGCTCCTCGCCGCAGCCCTAGGTTGCGTGGCCGCCGCTCAGCCGCTGCAGGCCCAAACCCCTACCCCACCGAGCCGCCAGGTAATCAACAGCTGGCTGGTAGGTACTGAGGCGCTGCTGGGCCGGCAGCCCAATTTGGCGATGGGCAACCCCGGCTATTGGGCTGCCGGGCTGCACGTGGCGCACCGCAACCTGTGGCAAGAATCCGATGCCGACTACAGCACCACCTTCACGGTGGGTTTGCGCGGCGGCTTTGGTAGCCTTACCGGCGACTTCCGTTACCCCATACTCGGCAACACGCGCCTGTGGGGCCTCAACCCCTACGCCGCCGCCGATGGCCGCTACTTTGGCGGTTGGTTTGGGGTGTGGGTGGGCAAGCTGGGCTACTACCGAGAGCTGGAGGCCGTACGGTTTGTGCCGCAACTGCGCGTGCGCGGCGGCCGCCTCGACAGCTGGCACGCACAGCTCGACTACGCCCACGATCTTACCGGCCTGGGCAACCCCTCGGCGCGCCTAGGTGCCGGGCGGGGCTTCGGCTCCGAGGGGCAATTTCGGCTATTGGTAGGCGTGGCCTTTCCAACTTCATCCTACGATAGCGAAGCCGCCCAGGTATTTGGGCAGGCGTACGTAGCCTTGGGCGGTGCTTGGAGCATAAGCGCTTATTACCAACCGCCGTTTCGCACGGGTCAGTCGCCCACGCAGGGCACCCTGCAGCTGGCGTGCAGTTTCTAACCTAGGTACTACAGCCTGCGCACCAACCACATAATCGCGCTCAGCACCAAACTCAGCAGCAGCATCGATACGATGGGCGCGTAGAATCGGAAGTTGGGCCGTTCGATGCGGATGTCGCCGGGCAAGCGGCCAAACCAACTGAATAAGCTGCCACCGCCCAGCCAAATCACGGCGCCGAGCACCACAATGCCGAGGCCAGCAATGACGAGTAGTTTACCGAGTTGGGGAGGCATCAATGTGGGAAAAAGTACACCCGTTCGTTACGTAAGTCGCTCCGAACGGGTGCAGTGCCTAGCTTGTAAGGAACGCAGCTTACTCTGGCTTGGCGTAGAAATCGGCCAACGAGCGGGTGTACACGCAGTAGTTAATGGGCGAGCTAGCCTGGAACACCGTCGGCTCCTTAGCGCCCACCGGCACCAACATCAGGCTGCTCTTGCCGTTCACCTTTTCGCGCTGCAGGCCAACGCCTTCGCGGTTGTCGAATCGTACATCGAGGTAGTATAAGTAGGGCGTAATCCAGTCAACGTAGCCCCGCTTGGCCGTGCCCGATAGGCTGCGGATTTCCAGTTCCTTGTAGTTGCGCACAATGGCTTGCTGAAATTCCACGGCGTTCAGTGGCTTGCCGCGCAGCACGG
This sequence comes from Hymenobacter oligotrophus, assembly GCF_003574965.1. Taxonomy (NCBI): domain Bacteria; kingdom Pseudomonadati; phylum Bacteroidota; class Cytophagia; order Cytophagales; family Hymenobacteraceae; genus Hymenobacter; species Hymenobacter oligotrophus. The sequence goes on from NZ_CP032317.1 coordinate 1,691,320, forward strand.
GCATTACATCCCACTGCCCATCGAGCAGCACCCACTTTTGCAGATCGGGCAACCAGGTTTCGAGCAACACGTGCCCCGCACCCGATTGGGTGGTTTCCACTTCCTTGGTTTTCAGGCCCAGCACCCGCGACTTCAGCCCGTAGGCGTTGAGGCACGAGGTGGCCACAATGCCGTACTCCACGCAGCGGAATTGCTTGCCTTGTTTGGCCTCGGCCAGAATCGTTAGGGCATCGTTCTTCGTCGGGGTGTTGCCGCCATCGTGGCGCCACTGCTGGTGCACCCAGTGCAGCAGGCGCTGGGCGCGCTCGGTATCGTTGGCAGCACCCTGCACCACGGCGTCGAGGTTGTATTGCTGACGCAGCTGGGCCAGATACGCGTTGTTAGTTCCGCTCTCGTAGCGAATGGCGTGCGTGGCGGCTCCGCGCGGGCCGTTGTAGCGCAGCCGCTCCGCTTGAAAAGCCGTGGCGCGCAACTCAGTAAGGGCATAGCGGCCATCGTCGAGCAGCACGTAAAACTGCTTTTTGTCGCCGGGCGCCAGCGTGTAGCGAATCGAGTCACGGTCGGTCCGGAACACGAGGGTTTCTTTGCTGGCGTGCAACGGTAAAAGCAGCACATCGGGGCTGGCTTCGGGGGCAATGCGCCAACTGCCTTTCACCCAAGCATTACCGAGGCGGTAGTCGGCCTGGTCGGCATGTGCCTTCACCACGGGCAAGCCTTGGTAGGTAGCAGTTTGGGCAATTGCCGTTCCGCAAGTGAGCAGTAGGCCGAGTAGCAAAGAGGTTTTCATAGCGGTCAGAATGAGTTCGTATGACCGCCTAGATGCAAGTGGTTTGAAGAGCGTTGCCTACGCTAAACCACATGAATATGTGGTTTCTAACACTTTTCAGAACTAGAACCAAAAACAGAGGAGCATCACCGCCAGCATTGCTTTTGGTTTTTGATTACCCAAGAGTGCGTTGAGCTAAGAATGCCGCAAACGAAAACCGGCTGCCCGTTTCACGGCAGCCGGTTGTTCGCTTATTACTTCTTCTCAAACACAAACTTCACCTCTCCTTCGGCTGATATTTCGAGTGCAGCCTCAAACTTGGCGCCGGTGCGCTGCGAGGTAAACCCGCGTATCACATCCGACTTGCCCCGGCGCAGCAGCTTGGCCACTTGCGCATCGGTGAGCTGGCGGCCGCACAGCTCCATCGGCACCCGAAACTGGCAGTCTTCGCGAAAGCGCGAACAACCCCAGGCCGTTTTGCCCTTGAGCATGGTACCCAGGCGGCACACCGGGCAAGGTATCTGCTGCGGCTTGTCGTCGGCGGCGGGTTTGCTCTCGGCGGCGCGTTGCAGCTCGGGCTGGTGCTGGGCGTTTAGGCTGATGGCCGCGTCGAACTTCTGCCCTAGGTCGTCGATGAAGCCTTTGATGACGGGAGTGCGGCCCTTGGTTAACAGCGCCTGCACTTGCTTGTCGGTGAACTTCTTACCCTCGAACACCAACGGCAGCCGGAACTGGCAACCTTCGCGGAAGCGTGAGCAGCCGAACGCCGTTTTGCCTTTGAGCACGTGGCCTTGTCCGCAAACCGGGCAACCACCTAGGGCGCCATCGGGGCCGGGCGTGGTGGGGACAGCAGGCTTCGCGGGGGCGGGCTTGCTGCCGCCGTTTTTGGCTGCCGAGGCAGCAGCTTCGGTGGCCGTGGGCGGCGGGGCCACCATGCGGGCGCGGTCTTGCTTTACCTCCTGCACCATCTCTTGCACCAAGCCTTTTAGCTCGGCCAAAAACTGATCGGGCTCGAGGTTGCCGCCTTCAATCTGGCGCAGCTTCCGCTCCCACTGCCCCGTCAGCTCCGCCGATTTCAGCGTGGGGTTCCGGATCAGGCCGATCAACTCGACGCCGGTGGGCGTGGGCACAATGCGCTTTTTTTCGCGCAGGATGTAGCCGCGCTTAAAAAGCGTTTCGATGATGGCGGCGCGCGTAGAAGGCCGGCCAATGCCGTTTTCCTTCATGGCTTGGCGCAGTTCTTCGTCCTCCACGTTGCGGCCGGCGGTTTCCATGCCGCGCAGCAACATAGCCTCGGTGTACTCGCGTGGGGGCTGGGTTACTTTTTGGTCGAGGCGCGGCTTGTGCGGACCCGATTCGCCCTTCGTGAACGACGGCAGCACGGTGTTCACCACGTCGTCGTCGCCTTCGCCAGCCTTCGCCGTGTTAGGCGCCTGTTGCTGCGTAGGGTCGCCGTACACAATGCGCCAACCGGGGTTGAGGATCTGTCGGCCACGCACCCGGAACGGGTGCCCCGCCGCCTCGGCCGTAACCGTGGTGTTCGACACTTCGCAATCGGGGTAGAACGCGGCCAGAAAGCGGCGTACGATGATGTCGAACACGTTGTGCTCGGCCTGGCTCAGGCCCCCGGGCGCGTTGCCCGTCGGGATGATGGCGTGGTGGTCGGTTACCTTGTTGTTGTTGAATACCTTGCTCGACTTGCGAATCTTCTCGCCCAGTAGCGGCTGCACCAAGGTGCGGTACGGCCCGCTGATGCCCTGCAGAATGCCGGGAATTTTGGGGTACTGGTCGTCGGGCAGGAAGGTGGTGTCCACACGCGGATAGCTGACTACCTTCTTCTCGTAGAGGCTTTGCACCGTCTTCAGCGTATCCTCGGCCGAGAGGCCCAGCTGGTTGTTGCACTGCACCTGCAGCGAGGTAAGGTCGAACAAGGCAGGCGGCGACTCCAGCGCCTTCTTGATTTCGACGCCCGTAACCGTAAGGGGCGCGTCCTTCACGGCGGCCATAGCGGCATCGGCTTCCTCCTGGCTTACGAAGTAGCCACGCGCTTTCAGACGAGCTTTCTCGTCGGGCTCGTCGTCATCGGCCTTGCCCTTTTTAGGCGGCGCTACGTGGCTGAACAAAGTGCCTCGGTACTCGGTGCGCAGCACCCAATACGGCTCGGGTTTAAAATTGCGAATCTCGTGGTAGCGGTCGACGAGCAAAGCCAGGGTGGGCGTTTGCACGCGGCCCAGGCTTAGCACCTGCCCGCGGCCCGAGGCGTACTTCAGGGTAAACAAGCGCGTGGCGTTCAGGCCCAGCAGCCAGTCGCCAATGGCGCGGCTCTTGCCGGCCATGTACAGGCGGTCGAACTCTTTGCCCTCGCGCAGGTTGGCAAAGCCTTGCCGGATGGCTTCTTCGGTGAGCGACGAAATCCAGAGGCGCTTGAAAGGCTTGCGGTACTTGGCTTCGGTAAGCACCCAGCGCTGAATCACCTCCCCTTCCTGGCCGGCGTCGCCGCAGTTGATTACTTCTTCGGCACTGTTCAGCAGGCCTTTGATGACAGCAAACTGCTTGCGCACGCCGTCGTCCTGCATCAGCTTGATGCCGAAGTTATCGGGCATCATGGGCAGGTCGTGAATGCTCCAGCGCTTCCACTCGGGGCGGTAGTCTTCGGGCTCCTTCAGGGTGCAGAAGTGCCCAAACGTCCAGGTGACTTGGTAACCGTTGCCCTCGTAGTAGCCATCCATGCGCCGGTTGGCACCTAGCACGTTGGCTATTTCGCGGGCTACGCTGGGTTTTTCGGCAATGCAGACTTTCACTATCGCAGGTAATCGTGGTTGGTGGCGGCGCCGTTGCGCGGGGGGCTTCGGCGGCACTGCAATCAACAAAGATACGCCCGAAAAAAGTCGTTCGGGCGGGTGTACTCGGCCATGCGCCAGCCCCAACAAAAAACCCTCCGGGCTACGTGCCCGGAGGGTTTGCTTGCAGGCCTGCACGCCAAGCGCCGGGCCCTAGGTGGCGCAACTCAAGGCCTAGGCAGGCAGCTTGGTTTCGCTTTGCTCAGAGGCTTGCGGGGCTTCCTGCTTTTTGCCTTTGTGGTTGCCGAGCTGCTGTTGCAGCTGCTGCTTCACCTCGTCCTGCACTTTCGGATCGAGCGCGGCGCCGGCGTTGGCAATGGTGCTGTAAATGTGGTTGAACTCGTCCAGGTCGCGGGTGTCTACCTCCAGGTCGTGCAAAATGCCTTCGCTGATGTCGTACACCAACCCATGCAGCTGCGGCGGGTTGGGCTTGGTGCGGGCGTTCTGGATGATGTTGGTTTTGGCCAAGTTGCGCACCTGCTCAATCACGTTCAGCTCCACGAGGCGGCGCAGGCGCTGGTTTTCGTCCTGAATGCGCAGCAGCTCCGTTTCGTGCAGGCGAATTACGTCGCGGATGTTGGTAAGCCAGCTATCGATGAGGCCGTGCTGCTTGTTAGAAGCTGCCGCCGCCACGCCGCCGCAGCCGTAGTGACCTACTACCAGAATCACCTCTACCTTAAGCACTTCCACCGCGTACTGTAGCACCGACAGCATGTTCATGTCGGTGGGCACTACCAGGTTGGCAATGTTGCGGTGCGTAAACATCTCGCCCGGCATGGTGCCCGTAATGGCCGAGCCCGGCACGCGCGAGTCGGAGCAGCCGATGAACAGGTAACGCGGCTTTTGGCCCTGCGACAATTTGTGGAAGTATTCCGGGTCTTCGGCAAGTCGAGCCTCCACCCAGCGGCGGTTGCCATCGAGAATGTGTTGCATAATTGGGGAATGGGGAAGTGAGGTTGGTGCGAGCTTACGCGGAATGCTGCGGGCCCGGCCCGCGCTTAATGACCTAAAACCTGAACCTGCGGAATGTCGCGCAGAACCAGCTCCACGCCCCGGTCGTTGGCGCTTTGCCGGAAATTTTCGATGGCTTCGAGCACGTCGTAGTCAATCGAAACTGAATCGGAGCCGTCCAAAATCACGCGCGTACCCGGCTTAAACCGGTCGAGGGTGGTGGTAATGGCTGCTTTGTTCAGGAATGATACGTGCTCGGCCAGCTTGAGGTGCACGGTGCCGGGCTGGTGGTCGGGCTCGTAGTGGAAAAAATAGGCCGACTCGGCATTGGCCTTCAGGATGTAGAAAGCAGCCACGGCCAGGCCTACGCCCACGCCTTTAAGCAAATCGGTGAACAGAATAACGCCGATGGTAACCACAAACGGCAGGAACTGCGCCCAGCCCAACTTCCACTGCGTAACGAACAGGGCGGGCTTGGTGAGTTTGTAGCCCACCATCAGCAGCACCGCCGCCAGTGCCGACAACGGAATCAGGTTGAGCACATCTTCGAGAAACAGCACGGCCATCAGCAGCAGAATGCCGTGGATGAAGGCCGAAAGCCGCGAAGCCGCGCCGGCGTTGATGTTGGCCGACGAGCGCACGATTACGGCCGTGAGCGGCAAGCCGCCGAGCAGGCCCGAAATGATGTTGCCGGTACCCTGCGCCAACAGCTCGCGGTTGGTGGGCGTGTTGCGCTTCAGCGGGTCGAGTTTATCAACGGCCTCCACGCTCAGCAACGACTCAAGCGAGGCCACAATGCCGATGGTGAGGGCCAGCAGGTAGATGTTGCCGTTCAGCAGCACGCTCCAATCGGGGAAGCGCAAGGAGCCCAGCACGTCGTCGACGGAGCTAATAACCGGCAACTTAACCAGGTGCGTGGTTTTTACCTGCCACTCGGGGCGCATGCTACCTAGGGCCAGGTTGATCAAAATAGAGCACACAACCACGATCAGCGCACCCGGCACCAGGCCCAGTACTTTGTTGCGCTTGACGAAGGGCCGCTCCCAAAGCAGCAGCACCGTGAGCGAAAACAGGCCGATGAGGAGGGCGCCGGGCTGCAGTTCGCCAATAGCCCGCCCAATCGACGAGAACGTGTTCATGCCGTCGGGCTGAAAGAAATTCAGGTCCTCGAAGAAGTCTTCGTCGCCGCCCAGGAAGTGCGGAATTTGCTTCAGAATGAGAATTAGGCCGATGGCCGCCAGCATGCCCCGGATAACCGAAGTAGGAAAGTACATGCCGATGACGCCGGCTTTCAGCGCACCTAGGGCTACTTGCAACACCCCCGCTAGCACCACGGCCACCAAAAAGGCCTCGTAGCTACCGGCTTGCTGAATGCCCGCCAATACAATGGTGGTGAGGCCGGCGGCCGGGCCGCTCACGCTCAGGTGCGAGCCGCTAACCCAGCTGACAACCACCCCGCCCACAATGCCAGCCACAAGGCCGGCGAGCAGCGGAGCACCCGAAGCAAGCGAAATGCCCAAGCACAAGGGCAGCGCAACCAAGAATACTACCAAGCCGGCGGGCAAATCCTTAACCAGCGTATTGCCAGCCGACGGCGGAGGGCCTACCGGCGAAGCCGTAGCCGAAGATGCGGCCGGCGCTGCCGGTGATGATATCGTTGTTGAATCCATTAGAACAGAGTAAACCGATGCGTTTTTAATGAGCAGATGCGTTGTTTACGCGCATGCGCCCCGTTAGTCTGCAAGTTTCCTCCGTTGTCTTAATCTGCGGTTAAAAGCTTATTAAAGCCAGGTTAAAAAGCGGCTTTCTAGGTGTCGAGCCGAGGCAGCTCCAGTACCACCCGGGTGCCCTGGCCGAATTGGCTATGCACCTGAATGCTGCCGCCGTGCAGCTCCATAATTTGGTGCGTGAGGGGCAATCCGATGCCGTGGCCGGGTACACCGCGCGCGTTATCGGCCCGGAAAAAGGGCACGAACACTTGTTGCCGGTCGGCCTCGTGCATGCCCACTCCCCAGTCCTGCACTTCCAGCTTCACATGGCGGGCGTTGGCGCCAAGGGTAGCCAGCACCGGCCGCCGGGCACCGCGCGAAAACTTGCAAGCGTTTTCGAGCACGTTGAGCGCGGCCGAGAGCAGCAAGGCTTCGTTGCCGCTCACCACGGGCTCGATGTCGGCAGGGAGCTGAAAATCCAAATCGATGCGGCAGGTTTGGTGGCGGCGCTGCACCTCTTCGTGCGCTTGCAGCAGCAACTCATCGAGGCGCAGCGGGGCCAGCGGCACCTGCGAGGGGTCGTCGGAGGCGCGGGCAATTTGCAGCAGGCCATTGGTGAGGTCTTTCAGCAGGCGGGCGGCATCGAGGGTATTGCGCAGTACCTGCTGGTACTCCTCGGCGCTGCGCGGTTGCAGCAAGGCTACCTCCAGCTCGCCGATGAGCACCGTAAGCGGCGTGCGCAGCTCGTGCGAGGCATCGCGCACAAAGGTGCGCTGGCCTACAAACGCGGTTTGCAACCGATCGAGCAGGCTGTTGAAGGTGCGGGCCAGCTGCGACACTTCGTCTTGGCCGCCGGCGCCCGACAAGCGGCGGTGCATGTCGGAGGCGGTAATGCTGCTCATTTCTTGCACGGCCAAGCGCATGGGCCGCAGGGCCTGGCCGGCGAAAATCCACCCACCAATACCCGTTACTACCAACGAAATCAGCAAGCCCGTAATAAGCACCGTGCGCAGCGTACCCAGCTTTTGCTCGCTGTCGGCATCCTTCGACCAAGCCACCACCAGAAACCGGCCGCGCTCGGGCACGGCGTAAAACATGCCCACCGTGTAGCGCCAGTTGGGCAGTTTTTGGGCCATGCGCTGGCCGTTGTTGGCCAGCCACTCCGCGGGCAACGCGCGGTTGGTGTTCATGCCTTCCCGAAACACCAAGCGCCCATTCAGGTCGTAAATCCGCACCTCTTCGTCGGGGAGGGTGCGGTAAAACTGCCGCAAGTAACGGCTGTAGCCGGGCCGGCTGCGCGGGTCGGTTTTGGCCTGGGTGCCATCGAAATACACGTGCGCCACCACCAGGGCGCGGTTGCGCAAGCTTTCCTCGAACGACTGGCTGCGCGAGAGGTAAGTGAAAAAATATATCAGCGCCGAAAACAGCAGCAGCGTGCAAGCCACGATGGCAGCAAACTGCAGCGCCAGGCGCAGGCGGATGGACATGGGGCAGTTAGTGAGTTTGCGGGGTTCCTGAGTTTAGGAGTTGAAAACAGAGCAAGCTGAGCAGGTGCCCTAGGTGAAGAAACGTGCATTCGTACCTAGAGCCGGCGGCAGCACAAGCAGGCACCAACTGGCCGGCTACGCAGCCGAGCGGCGCGGCTTCGGGGTTGCAAGCCCGAGCTGCCTGCTGCGGCACCTAGGCAAATTTTAAAACCTTGCCCTCCACGACCTCCAAAACGCTTGCTACCCTTCGTTGACTTTGGCCACGTAGCCCATGCCCACAAGCGTGTGAATGAGCTTGGGCGAAAACTCCTTGTCGATTTTTTTGCGCAAGAAGTTGATGTACACGTCGATGACATTGGAGCCGGTGTCGAAACTGGTTTCCCACACGTGCTCTAGAATATCGACGCGCGACACCACCCGCCCCTGGTTGCGCAGCAGGTAGTGCAGCAACGCAAACTCGCGGGCCGTGAGCTGAATGGGCTGCCCGGCACGCATTACCTGCTTGCTCATGGGGTCGAGGGTGAGGTCGGCGAGGCGCAGCACAGGTTGGCTGGGGGCCTCCTGCCGCCGCCGCGACAACGCCCGGATGCGGGCCAGCAACTCCTGAAAGGCAAAGGGTTTCACGAGGTAATCGTCGGCGCCGGCGTCGAGCCCCCGAATTTTGTCGTCGGTTTCGCCTAGGGCCGTGAGCATCAAGATGGGCACCCCCGTGTTGTGGGCGCGCACTTGCCGGCACACCTCCAACCCGCTCAGGCCGGGCAGCAGTTGGTCGAGGATGATCAAATCGTAGGACGTGGTAAGGGCCTGGCGCAAGCCCAGCAGGCCGTCGGCGGCAATATCAACCGAGTGGGTTTGCTCGCTCAGCCCCTTTTGCAGGAACGCGGCCACTTTCGGTTCGTCTTCAACCAACAGAATTTTCATAGGCAAATAAAATACTGGACCGAAGGTAGCCGGTTGCGCTCATCCTACAGCACTAATCAGCTCGACTGTAAGATGTTTGGTCGAATTATTGCAGCAAAGCTTATTACAAATTATTATCAGAATAATTTAAGATTAACTTGACTAATTAGCCTGCGTCCTATAAGTTTATGGAAAAATCTTATCTCTTAGGCTCTCCAACTGCTTCTCACGTCGACTTGCACCTCTGCACCTAGGGCCGCGCCACCGGCTTTCGGATTGCTGCGTATAGGTCTGCTCTGAAGCATAACTCCACCACCAACATGCCCCACTTGCTGCACCGCGCACGGCTGTGCCTTTTTCTGCTGCCGTTTTTGTTTGCGGCTTGCGTGCCCCAGCGCAACCTGCCCTATTTCCAAGGCAAATACAATACCTCTACGGCGGTGCTAATGCCTAACGCACCGCAGCCGTACCGCATTCAGCCCAACGATGTGCTGTCGGTGCGGGTGCAAAGCGTGCAGCCTGCACTCAATGAGATTTTTAACGTGACGGATGCACGGGCCGTGTTTCAGGGCGACCCCGGCAATATGTTTCTGGCCGGTTACAACGTCGACGCCACCGGCCATATCAATTTACCTACCGTGGGCAAGGTGAAAGTGCAAGGCCTTACCATCGACGAAACCCAGGCGCGCATCCAGCGCGAGGTGGGCAATTTTGTGCGCGATGCCAACGTGCTCGTGAAGCTGCTTTCGTTTAAAATCACGGTGCTCGGCGAGGTAAGAAACCCTGGCCGCCATTTCGTGTATAATGGCCAGGCAACGGTGCTCGAGGCATTGGGCTTGGCCGGCGACCTAACGGAATTTGGCAACCGCCGTAACGTGAAGCTCATTCGGACTTCGCCCAAAGGCAACGAGGTGGTACTGCTCGACCTCACCGACCCGAAGCTGTTGGCATCGCCCAACTTTTTTTTGCTGCCCAACGACGCGTTGTACGTAGAGCCCCTGGCCGCCCGTACCAACCGCGCCAACACCGCCAACCTCGCCTTGGTATTCTCGGGTATCTCGGCCCTGGCCCTGATCCTGAACTACCTCAAGCTGAACTAGGAACGTAGGTACCTGCGTCCGCACCGGCTTGCTCCCCCACACGTCCAAACACCTAGCCCAACCGGCATGGAATCACGCGCTACCACTTCCGACGATTTAGATCTTCATCAGTTATTCTTCAAGCTGCGGGCCCGCTGGCACTTCTTTCTGGTGGGTTTGTTGCTGGCCGGCGCGGCCGCGTTGTTGTACCTCAAGGCCAAGTCGCCGGTATACGACTACAGCGCCACCATGCTGATGGGCAACCAAAGCACCGGCTCGAAGCAAGCGCAAGAGCTGCTGAACCTGCTCGAAGTAAAAGAGCGCGGCATTCAAATGGAAGACGAAATTGGGCTGGTTAGCTCGGCCGGCATGGTGCGCCAGGCCATCGAGAAGCTCCCCGATTTCAAGGTGAGCTACTACGCCGCCCCCGACAACTGGCTGAACAAGGTGGCCACGCTGCAAGTGCGCGAGCGGCCGGTGGGCACCGTGCCGTTTCGGGTAGAGCCCGACCTAGACGCGCCCCAGCTTACGGGCACCAAAGTAAGCCTGGAGGTGCTGCCCGATGGCCGCTACCGCCTGCAGGCCAAAGTAGATAAAGGCCAGCTGGCCGACCTGAACACCGGTGCGGTGGTGCGCGAAGTAATCGACACGGAGCTCGACCACACCCTGGCGGCCGGCGAGCCGCTGCGCCACGCCCTGCTCAACGTTACCATTCGGCCCGAGGCCAACGCCACGGTTACGCCCGGCGAGAAATACTTTTTTACCCTGAACGACGTGGGCAGTTTGGCGGGCGCCTACCAAGAGCGCCTCAAGGTGCGCACCATCGACCAGGAGTCGCGCATTATTGAGCTGCGCACCAAGGGCACCGTGCCCATTAAGGAGCAGCAGTTTTTGGATACGCTGATGAACGTGTTCATCACGGCCGACCTGCGCGAGAAAAACCAGACCGGCCAGAAAACCGTGGCGTTTCTCGACAACGAAATTGCCAAGCTGGCCCAGGCCCGCCAGCAATCGGCCGCAGAGCTGAGCACCTTTCGGGCCGAGCGCGGCGTGGTAGACGTAAACGCCCAGTCCGCGTCGGGTATTCAGCAAACCTCCATCCTCGAAAACGAACGCACCCGGTTGGCCTCGCAGCGCAGCTTTTACCAAGGCATGCTGCGCCAGCTCCGCGACGACCGCGCCGTTACGGCCGCTTCGGCCTCGGGCGTAAACGACCCCGTGCTGAGCAGCCTGATTTTGCAAATGGCCGAGCTGTACAAAGAGCGCTCAGGCCTGGTGGTGAATGCCAGCAACAACAACCCGCTGGTGGCCGTGCTCGATGAGCGCATCCGCAACACGCGCGCTTCGCTCGAGCAAAACCTGAGCAGCATGATTCGCTCGACCGACATTCAGTTGGCCGACCTCACGGCGCAACTCAACAAGGTGCGCTCCGAGATGAGCCGCATGCCCGAAAACGAGCGGCAATTGGCCGTGCTGAAAAGCAAATCCGATTTCAACGATAAGAACTACGGCTTTTTGGTTGACAAGCGCGCCGAAGCGGCCATTGAGCTAGCCACCAATACCACCGATAAAAAAGTTATCGACCGGGCAGCCATGAGGGGCAACGGCCCCTCGGCGCCACAGCCGCTGTTTGTGGGCTTTATGGCTTTGCTGGCCGGCTTGCTTACCCCCCTAGGTGTGGTGTTGCTGATGGACAAAGCCAACCGCCGCATCCAGAGCAAAGAAGACCTCTCGCGCATTACCGATATTCCGATGTTGGGCGTAGTGGCACACGGCAACAAATCGGAGCGGCAGGAAATGCTGCACAACCCCAAAGGCCCCATTGCCGAGTCGTTCCGCTCGATTCGGGTAAACCTGCAGTACCTCTCGGCCGGGCTCGATAAAAAGGTGATTGGTGTAACCTCCTCGGTACCGGGCGAGGGCAAAAGCTTCTGCGCCGTAAACTTGGCCGCCGAGCTGGCCCACTCGGGCCGCCGTGTAGTGCTGGTTGAGACGGACTTGCGCCGCCCTACCGTGGCCAACTACTTCAACTACGACCCGCAGGCGCCGGGCCTGGCCGCTTACCTGGCCAACCTGCACCCGCTGGGCGACTGTTTGCGGGCCTCGTCGGTGCCGAACCTCGATGTGCTGATGTGCGGCGACATTCCGCCGAACCCGATGGAGCTGCTGGAATCAGCGCGAATGGCCTCGCTCATGGAGCAACTGCGCGAAGAATACGACTACGTACTGCTCGATACCCCGCCCGTGGGCTACGTGTCGGAGTACTTTGTGCTGCTGCGCCACCTCGACGCCAACATTTACGTGGTGCGCCAGAACTACACCGATCCGTCGTACATCAGCCAGATCAATGAGCTCTACGACGAGGGCAAAATCAAGCATGTCTACATCATTATCAACGACATGCACTTCAACAAAACCTACGAGTACCGCTACAAAAAGAAAGCTTACACCTACGGGTACAGCCAATAGATAGTGCCCGGCCCGCGGGCCGGCACCGCTGCTCTGCCTCCACCTTTTTACTGCTTTCTTTATGGCCTCGTCCGCTGCCCCGGCACGCAGTCTTACTGCCGCCACGGTTCACGGTGTGAAGTGGACCACGGGTGCCTCCATTACCACTGCGCTGCTGCAGGTGGGCTACACCGCCGTAATGGCGCGTTTGCTCACGCCCGCCGAGTTTGGCTTGGTGGCTTTGGCCGGCGTAATCCTGCGTTTTGGCAGCTATTTCGCCCAAATGGGCATGGAGCAAGCCATTATTCAGAAGCCCGACATTACCACCCAAGATGTGCGGGCAGCGTTTACCTCATCGGCCCTGCTAGGGGCGTTGTTCACAGCCATTTTGGTGGTGGGCGCGCCACTTGCCGTTGCGTTTTTCCACGAGCCCAAAGCGGTGCCGGTGGTGCGGGTGCTGGCCCTAGGTCTGTTGCTGACAGGCCTTAACGCCACTGCCCTGAGCTTGCTGCGGCGGCAAATGCGCTTCCAAATTCTGGCCATCATCGAGGTGGCGGCCTACGTGCTGAGCTACGGCGGCATCGGCATTGTAATGGCGTGGGCGGGCTTTGGCGTGTGGGCCCTGGTAGGCGCCCAAGTTGGCCAGTTGCTGCTGCTCACGGTTATGGCCTACGCGGCCGCGCGCCACTCCCTGCTGCCGATTTTTCAGTGGGCGGTGTACCGCCCGCTGGTGGCCTACGGTTCGCGCATGTCGGCCATTAGCTTCCTGGAGTTCCTTACCGGCTCGCTCGACACCCTGCTGATTGGCCGATTGCTAAACGCGGCCGCCCTCGGGTTATACAACCGCGCCTGGATGCTCATTGGCTTGCCCATTTACTTGCTCACGAGCAGCATTGCCAAGGTTATCTTTCCGTCGTTCAGCCAGCTGCAGCACGACCGCCCCAAGCTGCGCGAGGTGTACCTAAGCAGCATTATGCTGATCGGGGCCGTGGTGATGCCCACGTGCGCGGGCGCCGCCATGGCCGCGCCCGAAATTGTGCTGGTAATGCTCGGCCCCAAATGGCTCGAGGCCGCGCCCATCTTGCAAATGGTGTGCGTAGCGTTTTCGATGAGCATGGTTACCATGTTTGCCGGCGTGGTGTGCGATGCCACGGCCACCCTCACCCCTAAGCTCATCCTCAACATCGGCTACACGGCCCTGCTGCCTTTGCTGTTTGTGATGATGGCGCCCTACGGCTTGGTGGGCGTAGCTGCGGCCGTGGTAATGGGCGAAGTTGTGCGCACCATTCTGTACATGAGCCTGATGAACCGGGTACTGGCCGTGGCGCCGCTGGCGGTACTGCGCTCCTACGTGCCCGGCCTTACCATGGCAGCCGCCGTGGCGCTGGTGCTGGGCTTGGTGATGTACGGCCTGCGCACAGCCGGCGCGCCGCTGCCGGTACGCTTTGGCTTGGCGCTGCTTACCGGGGCCGTAACGGCTGGTGGGCTGCTGCTGTTTTGGCCGCCCGAGCCGCTGCGCGCCCTGCTGGTGCGCATTGTGGCCAAGCTCTCGTTGCCCACTACGGGCTGGGCCGCCGCCCCCGCGGCCTGGCTGATGCAGCGCCTAGGTGCTACTCTGGCTCCGGCTGCTGCGGCACCCGTGGTGCCCTATCCTGCCCCCAGCGCCCGGCGCCAGCCTGCCCTTTCTCCCGACCCCGAAGCAGAATTGGTATGAAAACCAAAGTTCTATTCGACCATCAAATTTTTACCGTGCAAAACTACGGTGGGGTGTCGCGGTACTTCTGCGAGTTGATGCGCCACGCCGGACCTGGGCTACAGTGCGAGCTGCCGGTGGTGCTTAGCAACAACCTGTACCTGCGCAACCGGCAGTACACCAACCACCGCACGTTTTTCCCGAACACGAATTTGCCCGGCGGCTGGCGCATCATGAGGGCCTGCAACGATTGGGCCGCGCGCAAAGCCTTGCGGCGCGGGGCGTTCGATGTGTTTCACCCAACGCTGTTCGACGACGACTACTTTCTAGAGCGGATGCCGGCGGGCAAGCCCTTCGTCATCACCATCCACGACATGATTCCGTACCTGTACCCGGCTTATTACCCGGGTCGGGAGCTGAGCCACTTAAAGCGCGTGGCCGAGCGGGCCAGCCGCATCATCACGGTTTCGGAAAACACCCGCGCCGATGCCCTGCGCCTGCTGCGCCTGCCGCCCGAGCGCGTGGTGGTTATTCCGCACGGCACTACCACCACCGAGGCCACCGGGCCGGCACCTAGGGTACCGGGCCGTTACGTGCTGTACACCGGCACGCGCGGCATGTACAAAAACTTCGGCTGCTTTGCCGAGGCGGCCAGCCTGTTGCGGCGCCAATACCCCGAGTTGTATTTCGTGTGCGCGGGCGGCGGGCCGTTCAGCCCGGCCGAGCAGGAGCAGTTGCGCGCCTTGCAGCTCACCGACCGGATGGTACAGCTGGGCCCGCTCACCGATGCCGAGTTGGCATACTTGTACCGCGGCGCAGCGGCCTTCGTATTTCCCTCGCACTACGAGGGCTTTGGGTTGCCCATTTTGGAGGCCTTTGCCCACGGCTGCCCGGTGGTGCTAAGCGAAGCCTCGTGCTTTCCGGAAGTTGCCCAAGAAGCGGCGCTGTACTTCCGGCCCGAGGCACCCCAGCAACTGGCCGAGCAACTGGCGCATGTACTCTCCGATAAAGCGCTGAAACAACGCCTGAGCGCGGCTGGTCGGCTACGCAGCCAGGATTTTACCTGGGAACGCACGGCCGACCTTACGCGCCAGCTCTACAAAGACGCCGTAACCGAGCCGCTTGTGCTCGAGCTCACCTAACCCTCCACTTCTCCGCTTACTTTGCCATGATCATCAGCCTGCGATTCCGCTTTCTGGTAGTGCTGCTGGTGGTGTTTCTTACCGACCAAGCCTTTACGGCCTTCGTGTTCGAAGACACCGACGACCCAGTGCTGTGGATGTGCATGCAGTTGCTCACGGCTAGCATGATTGGGCTGAGCGCCTT
The DNA here is from genome assembly GCF_003574965.1 of Hymenobacter oligotrophus. NCBI lineage: Bacteria > Pseudomonadati > Bacteroidota > Cytophagia > Cytophagales > Hymenobacteraceae > Hymenobacter > Hymenobacter oligotrophus. The sequence continues at coordinate 1,706,519 of NZ_CP032317.1, forward strand.
GTACCTGCGCTACTTTAGCCGGCCCATGCGCACGTGGTATTTCGTGATGCTGGCTTGCTTGGCGGCGCTGGCGCTGGAGTCGCGCATTGGCTGGGACACCTGGATGGTGTATCCGCACGTGTTCAACAAGCTGCTCGTAATCATGCCGCTGTTTGCGGTGTATGGCTTCTATCGCCGCTACGGCATGCCGCCCCTAGGTTTGCTGATGGCGTTTTTGCTGGTGGGCTTGGCCGCGAGCTTGGTTATTAACTTTCCGGAAGCCCTGAGCTTGGCTTCGTTCGTCGACAACGAGCGGGGCTTCAACGTCGAGTCGACGTACCTGATTTTGCTGCTGGCGCTGTACTACTTCAACCAGTACGTAGCCAAAGGCGGGCTGCCTAGGTTGCTGGTGTTTTTTGTGGCCCTGGGCATGATCGGGTTTTTGCAGCACCGCACGGTGTGGCTGTGCGCGGTGTTGGCCCTTACGCTCAACATACTGCTGCTGCGCCGCACGGCCGGCGTCACGCTTTCGTTCCAACGCTTCCTGCCCATGTTTGTGCTCCCGATTGTGGTGGCCCTAGGTGGCGGCATTGGCGTGGTGCTGAACAACCCCGAGGTAGTAGCCCGCCTCGAAACCAGCCTCGAAGACATCCAAAACCCCGACAAGCAGGGCACCGGCAGCTGGCGCCTGCAGCAGTTTCGCTCGTACGAGCCGTTTATTCTGGAGCACCCGGTGGCGGGCATGCGCCTCAAAGGCTTCGAGCTGCCCATTCAGTTTTACGCCACCGACTCGAAGCTGAAGGTGTGGAAGGACGGCACCGGCCACCACTTTCATAGCTGGTACGTCGACCGCCTGTTTTACTTCGGGGTGGTGGGTGTGCTGCTGGTGCTGGTGATGCCCATCCGGCTGGTTATCCGGCGCCTGCGCCACCCCGAGCCACTCGATGCCAACTCGGCTGCTTTCCTGGCTTTTTTGGGTAGCAGCCTCCTCTACAGCTTTTCCTACGACTGGCCTTACTACATGTACTCCGTTTACGGATTCGCCCTAGCCATCATGGATCCATTGCCGGTGGCCGCGCCGGCCGCTTACCAACCCCGGGTGCCCCGCCGCGTGCGCCGCACCGAAGAGGCTATTCCTTCCACCGCCGTAGCCCATGCAGATGCTTGAAAACTACTCCCCTAGCGCGGGCTTCGATACGCCGGTGCTGCTGCTCATCTTTAACCGCCCCGCTACCACGCGCCGCGTGCTGGAGGCCATCCGGCAGGTGCGGCCCACGCGCCTGTACGTAGCCGCCGACGGCCCCCGCCCCAACCGCCCCACCGACGAGGCCCTGTGCGCTGAAACCCGCGCCCTGGTGCGCGAGCTGGTCGACTGGCCTTGCGCAGTGCAAACCTTGTTTCGGGCTGCCAACCTTAACTGCGGCGTGGCGCCGGCCACGGCCATCGACTGGTTTTTTCAGCACGAAGAAGAAGGCATCATTCTGGAAGACGATTGCGTGCCGGCCCGCTCGTTTTTCGCCTTCTGCGCCGAGCTGCTGGCCCGCTACCGCCACGACACGCGCGTGATGCACATCGGCGGCAACAACTTCGCCGCCGAAGCAGCCCAAGCACCCGGCCCGGGCACCGATTCGTATTACTTCTCCAGTCAGGTAAACAGCTGGGGCTGGGCCACGTGGCGCCGCGCCTGGCAGCACTTCGATTTTGCCATGCGGCGCCTGCCCGAACTCGAGGCCCAAGGCAAGCTGCGGGGCATTTACAGCTCGTGGCTGGAGGAGCGCTACCGCCTCAGCAAAATCCGCGGAGTGCTGGCCCTGCCGCAGCCGCCCGATGTGTGGGACTACCAGTGGCACTTTGCCATTGCGGCCAACTCGGGAGCGTGCATTGTGCCGGCCGTAAACTTGGTCGGCAACATCGGCTTTGGCGAGCAAGGCACCCACACCACCGATGCCGCCGACAGCCAAGCCGATGTGCCCACGCAGGAGCTGCCGTTTCCGCTGCATCACCCGCACCACGTGCTCATCGACCGCAGGCGCGACCGGCGGCGTTTTCAGGAGTTTCTGCAGAGCCGCATCCGGGCCAAGCTGCAACGCCTGCTGAAGCGCGCCGCCCCGGCTCAGCAACCCGCCCCAGTGGCTGCTGCCACCGTTTTGGCTTCACCCAAAGCCGAGCTTTTCTCACCGGCTACCCAAGCTTAGCGCCATGAAAATTTTGCTTTCTGCGTACGGCTGCCAGCCCAACTCGGGCGGCGAAGACAGCCACGGCTTTAATACCCTTTGGGAAACCGCCGCGCTGGGCCACCAGGTGTGGTGCTTTACCACGCCGCTAGATAAAAACGGCTCCATCGAGAAGTACCTGCACGAGCACGCCCACAACCCCATTGCCCAGCGCATACGGGTGGTAAACGTGGAGGTGCCTAAGTTGCTGAATTACCTGTACCGCTGGCAGTTTGGCGTGTACGCGCACTACATCTACTGGCAATACCGCGCGTGGCGCAAGGCACAGGAAATCGACCGGGAGGTGGACTTTGATTTGGTGTACCACATCACCTACAACAGCCTGCAAATGGCCTCGTGGATGTGGCGCCTGGGCAAACCGCTGCTGCTGGGTCCGCTAGGCGGCGGCATGAAAGCCCCGGCCTCGCTGCGCCGCTATCTGCCCGATTGGTTTAAAACCGAAACGATGCGCAACCTCATCAGCCGGCTGCTCATCACTTTCGACCCGAACGTGCGCCAATCGTTGCGCCATGCCAGACTGGTGCTCACGGCAAACCGCGAAACCGCCGAGCTGGCGCGTCGCCTGGGTGCCAAGCACGTGGAGCTGGCCATGAGTACCGGGCAGTTCCCGGCGTTTTACCCCCCGCAGTACCCCGTGCGCCCGCAACGCACCAACGGCGAGTTGCGCATTCTGTGGCTGGCCCGCTTGTTTCCGCGCAAAGGCTTGCACTTGGTTATCGAAGCGTTGGGCAAGGTCGATCCGCGCGTTAAGTTTCACCTCGATATCGTGGGCGACGGGCCCGTGGCACCCTTGCTGCCGGGCTGGATTGCCGAGGCCGGCATTCAGGACAAAGTAACCTGGCACGGCGCGGTACCTTTTGGCGCGGTGCGGCAGGCCTACCTCGAGCACGACTTGTTTATGCTTTGCAGCCTGCGCGACACCTTCGCCTCGCAGTACCTCGAGTCGATGGCCTTGGGCTTGCCCATTCTGACGCTCGACCACCACGGCGCTACCGATTTTATTCCCGACGACGCCGGCATCAAAGTGCCCGTAACCACGCCCGAAGCTACCGCCGAGGCCCTGGCCCGGCAGGTGGAGTACCTCTACGACCACCCCGCCGAGCTGGAGCGCATGGGCCGCGCCAGCTACGCCTATGCGCTCCAGCACACCTGGCCCAAGCTGGTGTCGCACCACCTAGGGCGCCTAGCGGCCCACGACCCCGCCTTTGCCGAGTTGGCCGCGCCGTTAACTCCGCAAGCCCAGGCGGCGGCCAAGCCCGCCGCGCCGGCCCTTGCACACGCACCAGTGTTGCCCTAGGGCGGCCCCACTGTTTTCTTCAGCCGAGCTTTCTCTCCACTCCACTTCCGCTTCCGAGGCTTATGTTGTACATCGTCATTCCGGTATTCAACCGCCTGGCTTATACCCGTGCTTGTTTGCAGTCGCTGCGGCAGCAAACCATCAACCGCTTCCGCACAATTGTAGTCGACGATGGCTCGACCGACGGTACCAGCGAAGTGCTGGCGCGTGAGTTTCCGGAGGTAGAAGTGTTGCAGGGCGACGGAAACCTGTTTTGGACAGCCGGCGTGAACATGGGCATCCGACGCGCGCTGGAGCACGGCGCCGACCGCGTAATGACGCTCAACAACGACGTGATTTGCGACGCGGCCTTTGTGGAGCGCATGCTGCACTGGGCCCACAAATACCCCGAAGCACTCCTAGGTGCCCTGGAGCTCGATGCTTCCACGGCCCAGCCTATTTACGGCGGCGAGGTGTTCAGCTGGCTTACGCACCGCCGCAGCGACTTGCTGGAGGTGCTGAAGCCCGAGCAACGCCGCGGCCTGCACCCAGTTACCTACTTGCCGGGCCGCGGCCTGCTTATTCCGGCGCAGGTGTTTGCCAGCATCGGCCTGTTCGACGAGAAACGCCTGCCCCACTACCTGGCCGATTACGACTTCACGAGCGTGGCGCGGCGGCACGGTTTTCCTGTCTACATCAACTACGACGCGCACCTGCTGACTTACCCCGAGGAAAGCGGCCAGGAAATTACGCGCAAGCAAAAAAGCCTGCGCGGTTACTACGAGCACCTGTTTGGCATTCGGGGCGGCGGCAATCTGCGCAACTTCACGCACTTCGCCCTGAAAAACTGCCCCACGCCGCTGGTGCCGCTGTTTCTTGTCAACGGCTACGCCCGGCGGCTGGTCGGGTACTTTTTGCATTGACAGCGCGACGGAGGCAGCCCTAGGTCGACGGGTGGGTAAAGTCCTGAGCCAGCGTACCAAGCCCTAGGTGCGAAGTGCCGCGTGCGGCGCCAGCAAGGGCCGCAGGCTATTTATGTTATCTGCACTTTTCACCTATCAGTTACCCCACGCCTATGTCGCCTTTTCGTCTGATTTGCTGGTCGTTGTTTGGATCGTGCTTGGCGGTGCCCGCTTCGGAGCAGGCCGGCGTGCCCGGCGCCAATACGCTGGTCATTAAACGCGGCGGCGTTTACTCGGGCACGTTTCGCAGCACCAACCCCGATAAGCCGTGCATCCGCATCGACACCAACGAGCCCGTGGTGCTGCGCTATTGCCGGCTCGAGGGCACCGGCTTGCTGATTGATGCCCGCAACGGCGGCGCCCGCCTAACGGTGCAGCACTGCACGGGCGTAGCCTTGGCCCCCACCGATGACAACGCGGCCCCCGGCAGGTTTCTGGAAGCCAACAGCGCTACCTCCCTTGCAGTAACCAATTGCGAGATGCGCCAAACCGGAGGCATTGTGGTGTACAAATGGCAAGGCAACGGCTCGGCTAGCCAAACCCTGCGCATCCTGCGCAACAAGGTGCACAATATTACCGGCCGTTACCGCAACGGGGGCGGGCGCAAGTCGCACTTTATGCTGCTGAACGGAGTACTGCAGGTGGCCAACGTCGAAATTGCCTGGAACCAAGTCCTCAACGAGCCCGACCGGTCGATGGTAGAAGACAACATTAACATCTACAACTCCTCGGGCACGTCGGCTAGCCCCATCCGCATCCACAACAACTTTATCCGGGGCGCTTACCCCGTGCCCGCTACCGCCGAAACGTTTACGGGCAGCGGCGTCACCACTGACGGCGACGGCAGCTCGCCGCTTACTTGCACCGCTAATGTTGAGGCCTACCAGAACCAGGTGGTTTCGACCTGCAACGCGGCCATGAACATTGCAGCCGGCCACCACGTGCGTTACCACCACAACCGCATGGTAAGCAGCAGCCAGCTGCCCGATGGCCGAACCCTGAAGGCCACCTACGCGGCAACCTCCGTGTTTAATGCCTATAACAAACCCCGGAGCGTGTTTTTCGCCAACAAAATCGAGAACAACACCATTGGCTTTGCCAAAAGCGGCTACCAAGTGCCCTTCGCCAATCGCCACGATTTGAGCACGGGTCATTGCCCCACGTGCATTGGCAACACGCACATGCCCAATCCTATAACCCTCGAAACCGAACAACAGGAGTGGCGCCTGTGGTTGCAGAAGCTAAGCCGGGCGGGCGTAGAAATTGGGCCCCGGCCTAAAGCCAAAGCGTTGGCCGTCCGCGCCAAACGCGTCTGATTACCAACCTTTTTCAACTTTTTTTCGGCAGCACTCCCACTCGGAGTGCTTTTTTTATGGCCGAGCTTACTTAGAATTGGTCTATCAAAATTAGGTCTAGCTGTACCGTACGGGCTATAATTTCGACGCTAGGGCGCCGAAAGGCATATAAATAGTGCAATTCAACTTTATTTTGCCCCCCCCTTGCTGTTTACAAAACTTTTATACATTTGCATTGAACAACGGCATCAGCAATTGTACTTTTAACATACAATAGCTGAGTTAAAAACCTAATCAACCAGCGTGCATTTCGCAGTAGCCAGATTGCACGACGCAAAATTAGGTGATGGAAGAAGTAGGTGATAAGTGGTTGCCTGCTAAGTTTGGAGAACAGTGAAGTTGGGTTAAAAGGCTTAATACAAGCCTACTTAGCTTGGTGACGACGCCAGGCAAACCGACGCTAAGTTCTGGGCCCGGAACAAGCATTTCGGTTAGCACTGCGGTCGAAAATGGATTTTCTGGTTTAATTCTTTTCCTCTCCGAGGATAATTAAATCTCAAACCCACAATTGCACATTAAACATCTGGCGGACGGAACAAATTGTAACGACCCCAGGTTGAAACCGCAACAATTCCTGCAAAGGATCTTTTTCCCTAACAAAAACAGAATGCAAAAAACCTCTGGATTCCGGCCGCGGTTTGACCGTGAAAACTCTGGTGCACGCTTTCTGCCCTCAGTGGTGCTCGTGCTGTCGATGATTGGACTGCAGCCTAGCGTTTCGCTAGCGCAGGGCCAAGCCCCTAATGTGACGTATTCGGCACCCCTCGTAATTACGCAAGGTGGTACCTACTCTGGCAACTTCCGAAGCACGGACTCGAATACCCCGTGCATCCGAATCCAGACCACTCAACCGGTTACGATTGAGAACTGCATCCTGGCAGGCGCCGGCGACCTGATTGATGCCAAGAACGGCGGTAGCACGCTGATTATCCGCAACAACAAGGGCTACGGCCTGAACCAAAGCGTAGATAATCGCCGCCATGGCCGTTTCGTGGAGGTAAACTCGGGTCGTTCGGTACTTGTTGAAAACAATTACTTCGAACACACCTCGGGTGTGGCTGCCTACCAGTGGAGCGGCGATGGTTCGCCCTCGCAAACCCTAACGGTGCGCCGCAACGTGGCCAAGAACATCGACGGCCGCTACCGCAACGGCGGCGGCGAGTACGTACAGTTCCTAGGTCTGAACCAGGTGCGCAACGTGGGCAACATCGAGGTAGCCTGGAACCAGGTTATCAACGAGCCCAACAACTCGCTCGTCGAGGACAACATCAACTTCTACAACTCGGGTGGCAAAGCGGGCAGCCCGGCGCGCGTGCACAACAACTACGTGCAAGGTGCCTACCCCATCCCGGCCAACGCCACCAAGTTTACGGGCACCGGCATGACCACCGACGGCGACGGCTCGTCGGCCACGACCACGGCTGCCTTCATCGAAGCGTTCAACAACCAGTTCATCTCGACGTGCAACGCGGCGATGAACATTGCTTCGGGCCACGATATCCGCTTCCACCACAACCGCATGGTTACGGCTGCCGTTCTGCCCGACGGCACCAAGTTGCCTTCGGCTTGGGCCGCTACGGCTATCTTCAATGCCTACCAGCAACCGAGCAGCGTATTCTACAATAACCAGACGGACAACAACACCATTGGTTATTACCGCCAAGGCTACAACGTTCCCTTCGCCAACCGTCACGATTTGAGCACCGGTGCCTGCAACAACTGCACGAGCACCAACCACCTGCCCAACCCGATTACCATTGACACGGAGAAGAACGAGTTGACCCTGTGGCAGCAGAAGCTCCAGCAAAACAACATCACCATCGGTGTGGGTGGCTCGGGTACGGTTGTCGTTACCACACCTACGGCTCCTGCGCCGGCCCCCGCACCGGCCCCTGCTCCCGCTCCGGCTCCTGCCCCTACCAACACCGGTAGCACGCCCATGAGCGGCCCCGCCGATGCTGCTTTCTACCGCGGCATCGACATCAACGGCACGGCTGTTACCCTCGACGGCAACAAGTGGGAAGCTTCGGCTGGCGCTGCCAACGTGCAAGTAACGGGCACGAACTTCTCGAACACCTCGACTGCACTGAGCCCGGCAACGGATGCAACCCGCGCTGGCATGTTGCAAACGGCTGTAGGCGGCAGCTCGGTAGGCACTACCCTAAGCGGCGTGCCCGCTGGCACCTACTCGGTATACGCTTACATCTGGGAAGACAACAGCGCTGAGACCACCAACATTGTGCTGAATGGCCAAACGGTGAAAGCAAACCACAACACCGGCGGCGCCGGCAAGTGGGAGCGTGTAGGTCCTTTCAAAATCGAGGTAAGCAACGGCAGCATTGCCCTGAGCACCTCAGGCGGCCACCCCAACCTTTCGGGTGTGGAGGTTTGGAAACACAATACCACGACTACCGCACCGGCCCCCACGGCCCCGGCCGTAACCCGCACCTTGTTCCGCGCCATCAACCTGAACGGCCCGGCCCAGACCATCGACGGCATTAGCTACGAAGACGGCACTACGTTCAAGGACATCACCACCAACGGCGGTAAGATCTCGACGCAATCGGTGACGCTAAACCCGGCTACCGACGCAGCCCGCGCCCAGATGATCCGCTCGTTTGTATGGAGCAATAGCCTGAGCTTGAAGGTGAACAACGTTCCGAACGGCACCTACGAGGTATCGTACTACGTCTTCGAAGACAACTATGCACAAACCTACAGCACCACGCTGAATGGCCAGCCTTCGCTGACGAACTACAACAGCGGTACAGCCGGCAAGTGGCAAAAAACCGCACCGCAGAAGGTAACCGTTACCAACGGCGTTATCGAACTGCGCAGCACCGGCGGTGCCATCAACGTATCAGGTATGGAAATTTACCGCATCACGCAGTAACCCCTGCCTTCACTCAACCTCTTGCAAAGCCCGGCTCCTGCCGGGCTTTGCTGTTTTGCGACCTACTTGCTAAGCCCAGCCATTGCAATGGCTGGGCTTTTTGCACTGAAGCAGCATGATGGTACTTTTCTGAATAAAAATAAAATTTTATTTATTGAAACCGTTGTTTGCCAAATAAGTAATCCAATTATTTGCTGGCAAAGTTCTAGGATGAACTTTGTCGTATCTCCTCCACCTTTCTTTTGCCTACCAACCATGAAGCGTGCCCTCCTTACCGGCATTACGGGCCAAGACGGCTCGTATTTGGCCGAGCTGCTGCTCAGCAAAGGTTACGAAGTACACGGCATCAAGCGCCGCTCCTCGCTCTTTAACACCGAACGCATCGACCACCTCTACCAAGACCCCCACGAGCAAGACATCCGCTTCAAGCTGCACTACGGCGACTTGTCGGACTCGACGAACCTGATCCGCATCGTGCAGGAGGTGCAGCCCGACGAGATTTACAACCTCGGGGCCATGTCGCACGTGAAGGTGTCCTTCGACACGCCCGAGTACACGGCCGACGTGGACGGGGTGGGCACCTTGCGCCTGCTGGAAGCCATCCGCATATTGGGCCTGACGGAGAAGACGCGCATTTACCAGGCCAGCACCTCGGAGCTCTACGGCCTGGTGCAGGAGGTGCCGCAGCGCGAAACGACGCCCTTCTACCCCCGCTCGCCCTACGCCGTGGCCAAGCTCTACGCCTACTGGATTACGGTGAACTACCGCGAGGCCTACGGCATGTACGCCTGCAACGGCATCCTCTTCAACCACGAGAGCCCGCTGCGCGGCGAGACGTTCGTGACGCGCAAGATCACGCGCGCGGCGGCCCGCATCGCGCTGGGCCTGCAGGACAAGCTGTTTTTGGGCAACCTCGACGCCAAGCGCGACTGGGGCCACGCCAAGGACTACGTGGAGGCCATGTGGCGCATCCTGCAGCAAGACACGCCCGAGGACTTCGTCATCGCCACGGGCGTGACCACGACCGTGCGCGAGTTCGTGCGCCTGGCGTTCCGCGAACTCGGCATTGAGCTGACGTTTTTCGGCGAAGGCGCCGACGAAACCGGCCACGTGGTGGCCTGCCACAACCCCGAGTTCCAGCTGCCCCTAGGCAAAGAAGTGGTAGCCGTCGACCCGGCGTACTTCCGCCCCACCGAAGTGGAGCTGCTCATCGGCGACCCCACCAAGGCGCAGGAGAAGTTGGGCTGGAAACCGCAATACGACTTGCCGGCCCTGGTGCAGGATATGATGCAGGCCGATCTGGAGCTGTTCCGCCGCGACGCCACGTTGCGCGAAGCCGGTCACAAAGTGCTGAACTACTACGAATAATAGCTATTCGGCACCGGACTGCTTTCCACCTCCTCCACCTATGGAAAAGAACGCTAAGATTTACGTTGCCGGGCACCGCGGAATGGCGGGCTCGGCCATTGTGCGCCGCTTGCAACAAGCCGGCTACCACAACCTGGTGCTGCGGACCTCTAAGGAACTCGACTTGCGCAACCAAGCCGCAGTGGCCGACTTCTTCGCGGAAGAAAAGCCCGGGTATGTGGTGCTTGCTGCTGCCAAAGTAGGCGGCATTGTAGCCAACAACACCTACCGCGCCGATTTCCTGTACGACAACCTCATGATTGAGTCAAACGTGCTGGAGCAAGCCCGCGTGCACGGCGTGCAGAAGCTGCTATACCTAGGCTCGTCGTGCATTTATCCGAAGATGGCGCCTCAGCCCATCAAGGAAGAGTACTTGCTGACCGGACCGCTGGAACCCACCAACGAACCGTACGCCATTGCCAAAATTGCGGGCCTCAAATTGTGCGAGGCCTACCACGACCAGCACGGTTGCCGCTTCATCACGGTGATGCCCACCAACCTGTACGGCCCCGGCGACAACTACCACCCCGAAAACTCGCACGTGATGGCCGCGCTGCTGCGCAAAATCAGCGAGGCGGCAGCCCTAGGTCGGCCGCAGGTGGAGGTGTGGGGCACGGGCAAGCCGTACCGCGAGTTTTTGCACGTCGATGACTTGGCCGATGCTTGTCTGCACCTGCTGCTGCACTACGATGGGCGCGACCCCATTAACGTGGGCACCGGTGAGGACCTTACTATCCGCGAATTAGCCGAAACCATTGCCGAGCTCACCGGCTACCAAGGTGAGTTGGTGTTCGATACTTCTCGCCCCGATGGCACCCCGCGTAAGCTGCTCGATGTAAGCCGCCTGCATAACCTAGGCTGGCACCACCGAATTGAATTACGCGAGGGCATCCGGCACGTTTTGGAGGCCGCTGAGTGGCACACCGATGCCGCCGAAGTAGCCAACCACGCGCTGTCGGCCTTGGCCACCTAGGCGGCAGGTTCGTCGCATTCCATTTAATTAGCCTTACCGCCTATTTATGCACGCAGTACTAAGTAGGGTTCAGCGCAGGGCTGGGCGTTTGTTGCGCGAGTGGGTACCGTACCGCCGCCACTACCGCCCGGTAGGCGTACATGCTAGCAGTGCCCAACTGGCCCAGCAGGCCGGCAGCGGTGCTACGTACAATGAAATTGAGCCGGCCCATACCTCCACGCTGGAGCTTCCGGCCGGCTTTTATGAGTGCGCGGCCGACTTTTCGGGCTTGCACGGCAAACCCAACGCTACCGAGCAGTTGCCCGCTGCTTTTGTGCTAACGCTGCGCAACGGCCGGGTGTACGCCGACAACCCCAACAGCGTAGCCATCATCAGCGCCGACAACCGGTTGGTGGGCGATGTATCGTTTCAGTACGGCAACTCCTGGAACCTCGCGCAGCCCGAGCACAACAACATCTTTCGGCAGCAGTGGTTTGTGGCGCCTACCCGCATCGAGGGCACCGTGTTCAGCTTGCTTTCGGGCGGCGGCGCGGCCTCGGGCAACTACTACCACTGGCTCGTCGACTCGCTGCCCCGCTTGCACCTGTTGCAAGAGGCCGGACTGCTTGGCTCCGTCGATTACTTTTTGGTGTACAACCGCAACCACGGCTTCGTGCGCGAGAGCCTCGCGCACCTAGGCATTGGCCCCGAGCGCATCATCGACGTAGAAACGCACCGCCACGTGCAAGCTACGCAGCTAATTGCCACTACCTCGGTGCGAGGCCAGGGTACCCACGTGCCCCGCTGGGCCAGCGACTACCTGCGCGCGGCATTTTTGCCCCCCGATGCGGCCGTAGCCAGCCGCTTCGGGCCGCTGGTTTACATCAGCCGCCGCGACGCTTCGATGCGCCTAACCCGCAACGAGGCCGAGGTAGAAAAGCTGCTACACGGCTACGGTTTCGAAACGCACGTGCTCAGCCCCTACTCGTTTGCCGAAAAGGTAGCCTTGTTTGCCGGCGCGCGCGTTGTGGTGGGCCCCGTCGGCGCGGGCCTTGCCAACCTGGTTTTCTGCCCCACCGGCGCCAGTGTAATTGAGCTGTTCTCGGAACACTTTGTGGTGGCCGATTACCTCGACTTAGCTACCAAAGCCGGCATGCATTACCAATTTTTGGTCTCGACCCTAGGTGCTCTTGTAAAAGACCGACGCCAGGCCTGGGAAGAAGACCTGCTGATTGACGTAGACGCCCTGCGTGCTCGGGTAGAGCCGCTCGTGGCCGCCAAGCAGCAACTTGCTTAAGCACCTACCCCGCTCCTGTTCACCTGCTTGCGGCAACGGCCGCAACTCCTCCTTTTCAGCTAGCCGCTCCGCCTCATGGCTACTTCCACTGCCACGCCTACGGCGTTGCTTTCCATTGTTACCTGGAACAGCGCCGACACCATTGAACAGTGCCTTGCCTCGGTACTGGCGCAAGACCACCCCAACCTTCAGGTTTGGGTGGTCGATAATGACTCGACCGACGACACCTGCGCCCGGGTGCAGCGCCTCATCGGGGGCGATGCGCGGGTGCAGCTGCACGCGCTGCCCCAAAACACCGGTTTTTGCGGCGGCCACAACTACGCCCTCGACCGCACCAGCACCGATTTTGTGTTGCTGGTGAACCCCGACGTGGTGCTGCCCCCCGACTACCTCAGCCACGCCTTACGCATTATGGAGCGCGACGAGCACATTGGTACGGTGTGCGGCCTGCTGGTGCAAAGCGATGATGCCGACCCGCTCATCGACTCGGCTGGCATGAACCGTTACTCTGCCGGGCGCTTTGGCCTGCGCCTGCACGGCCAGCGCGTTTCGGAGGCGCGCCCCGAAGCCGGTTGGGTTGATGGCGCCGATGGGGCCCTGCCGCTGTACCGCCGCCGTTTTATCGACGACCTGCGCGTGGCCGGCCATTTTTTCGACGAACGTTTTTTTGCGCACAAAGAAGACTGGGACATTGCCTGGCGCGGCCAGCTGTACGGCTGGCGCACTTGGTTCGAGCCCGGGTGCCGGGCGGTGCATCCGCGCGTTTTTCGCCCCGGCGACCTAACCCTGCGCCGCCGCCTAGGGGCCGCTATCAAAGCCGATGCTGTTAAAAACCAACTGCTGCTGCTCACCAAAAATGCGCCCGCCAAACCTGGTTTCTGGTTGCGGGCGCTGCCCCGGCAAGCGGCCGTATTAGCTTATACTTTACTTATGGAACGCTCCTCGTTATCAGCTTATTCCTACATCTGGCGCCACCGGCGCGAGGTGCTAACCAGCCGGCGCCTGGTGCAAGCCCGTGCGCGCCTAGGTGCCCCAGTGCCCCAGGCCGCGGCCAACCAAACCAAGCCTGTGCTGAGCCTGTGCGTGCCCACCTACAAGCGGCCCGAACTGCTGGAGCGCACCCTGCGTTCCATTGGCCCGCTGCCCCCCGATGTGGAGCTGGTTATTTCCGACAACTCGCCGCTGGAGGATACGCGCAGCGAAGAGCTGGTGAAGCGCGTGCTGGCCGATGTGCCGGCCACCCAGTGGCGCTACTACCACAACCCGCCCGGCGGCACCACCGCTACCAACTTCAACCTGTGCATTCTGCGGGCCAAGGGTCATTACGTGATGCAATTTCACGACGACGACTACTTCTTCCCGGGGGGCCTGATGCTCATGCTCAACCGGCTGCGGCGCACGCAGCGCACCCACCCCGTGGTGCTGTTCGGCGTCGATCTGGTGGATATGCAAGAACGCTTTATTCGCCACCAAGGGGTAAAGCAAGAGGTGTTCCTGAAACCCGCCGACGCGCTCAAAGCGGTGCTCACCAATTCTTCGCTGGTGCGCATGCCGGCCATGATCGTGAGCCGCGATGCGTACATGGCGGCCGGCTGCCTCGACGAGCAGCAGGGCCCCAGCGGCGACTCCGATATGTGGGTGCGCCTGTTTGCGCAGCACGGCGTGTTGCGCGTGCCCGAAACGCCGGCCGCCTACACCATTCACCAAGGCGCCGTTACGGCCCAAATGTTTAACCAAGTAACCATCCGGCACCTGATGCGCATGTTCGATAAGGTGCGCACGGCCCAGCACTTGCCCGCCGAGGCGCTCGACCGCGCTCAGGCCAACTATTTCTACCAATTTGTGTTGGCCGGTGCGTACCGGGCCCTGCAACGCGGCGACGTAGCCGAAGGGCGCCAAATTTTGGGGCTGCTGGGCACTCCGGAGTTGCGCGGCCTGCCAGTGCCCGTGCGCTGGTTGCCGGTGCGCGCGGCCTTCTCGCTGCTTTCGCGCCTCGATGGCCGGGTGGTTCGCCCGCTGCTGCCGTCGATATAGGCCGCTGGCTTCCGTTGCAATGCCAAGCCCCGCGGCGCTAACGAGCGCTGCGGGGCTTGGCGTTTTCCTAGATAGCTGGTTTGTGCTTTGCGCGGGGCACCCCGGCGCAAAGCATACCGCCCTAGGTGCCGGCGGCACCTAGGGCGGTTTTGTAGGCATGGGCAGCTGGCTAAGCCACGCTCTCGGCCGCTACTGGCGGCTTGGGCAGCTCGGCAAACGCATAGCGGAAATCAAACAAACGCTTGCTGGTAATCAGCTCCTTGTTTTGCTTGAACTCGGCCCAGCTCGTCAGCAGCACCAGTTCGTCGGCCTGCTCCACGAGGCTTTCGAGCGAGTCGGCGTAGGCTATCGGCAGCTTAAACTCTTTGTCGAACACCTCGTTGGCCATGGGGTCGTAGGCCACAATGCGGCTGTAGCCTTTGGCCAGCAGCTTCTCGATGATGAACTTGCTCGGGCTCAGGCGCACGTCGTCGGAACCGCTCTTGAACGCCAAACCCAGGATGCCAATGGTGGCCTCTTTGTTGGGCACCGCAGCGGCAATCTTGTTGGCCATAAAATCCATGATTTCATCGTTGATTCGCAGGTTGCCTTCCAGAATTTTGGCCTCGAAGCCGTTCTCCTTGGCAATGCTGGCCAGCGCGGCCGTATCCTTGGGCAGGCAGTAGCCGCCGTAGCCGCAGCCGGGGAACACGTAGCTGGCCATGTTGGCCGGGGCCCCTGTCCAGCGCTTGTCCTGATGCAGAATCTTGAATGCCGAGGGCACGTCGATGTCGCCGATGTGCTCGGCAATCATGCTCATCTCGTTTGAGAAGCTGATGAGCGTAGAGAGCAGCGTGTTGGAGAGGTACTTGATGAACTCGGCCGAGTTGTACGTAACGTAGTGTACCGGCGCGTTGAAGGGCAGGTAAATCTGGTTCAGCACTTCTTTGGAACGCTCGTCCTCTACCCCAATCACCACGCGGTCGGGGTTCATAAAGTCGTCCCAGGCGTAGCCCTCGCGCAGAAACTCGGGGTTCGAGGCCAGGCCAATGGGCTTGTTGTACTGTTGGTTTAGCTGATCAACGTAGGGCTTCACCTTCCGCGACACCGTGGAGGGCGGCACCGTGCTTTTCGTCACGATTACTTTAAAGTCGCCTTCGCTGGCCTCGAACACGTCCTTCACGGCGCTCAGCAGGTACGTAAGGTTGGCGCTGCCATCGGGGTTGCCGGGGGTGCCCACGCAAATGATGATGGCCTTGCTGTCGTTCACGGCTTCGTGCAGCGACGCGTCGACGATGAAGTTCTGGCCCAGCTCCTCGCGCAGGGCTTCGTCGAGGTGAGGCTCGTAAAACGGCACCTCGTAGTTCTTGATTTTGGCTACGCGCTCCTGGTTTACGTCGATGCCGTACACCTTGAAGCCTTTTTTGCTGAAGCCCAGGGCCGTGGTAAGCCCAACGAACCCTAATCCGAGTACCGTAATCATTATAGCTGGCCGTTGTTGAGGTGGAGAAATTTCAGGTAGCGCTGGATGCCTTCTTCAATGCGCACCTGCGGGTCGTAGCCCAAAATGGTGCGTGCCTTGGTGAGGTCGGGGCAGCGGCGGTTGGGGTTGTCGGTCATGTACTCCTTGTCGTGCGACACGCTAAAGGAGATTTTGCCCGTGTACCCGAAAATTTCGCGGCCGTTGCGCTCGAAGATTTCGGCAAACTCGCGCACCGACAGCTCTGGGTTGTCCATGCCGATGTTGAACACATCGAACTCGCCGTGCAGCAGCACTTTGAGGTAGCCCGTAATGGCATCGGAGATGTAGCAGAAGGTGCGCGTGGGCGTACCGTCCGACAGGATTTCCAGGTCGCGGCCTTCTACCACGGCTTTGGCAAAGTCGGCGGGCAGGCGCTTGTCGTTGATATTCATGCCGGGCCCGTAGTTGTTGAAGGGCCGCGCCATGCCGATGGGCATGTTGTACTTCTGCGAAAACAGGTAGCACAGCGTTTCGCCGAAGCGCTTGGCCTCGTCGTAGCAAGCCCGTGGGCCAATGGTGGCTACGTTGCCGCGGTACTCCTCTTTGGTCGGGATGAATTCAGGAAACGGGTCGCCGTAAATCTCGCTGCTCGAGAAGAACAGGAAGCCACGCAGCTGCTTTTCGGCATAAAAGTCGAGCAGGCGGCGCAGGCCCGTGATGTTGGCATCTACCGTTTCGATGGGGTAAATGCGGTAGAACGTGGGCGAGGCAATGGAGGCCATGTGAATGACCAAATCGGCCTCGGCGGCACCGGGAATATCCGCTACCGAGTCGGTAATTACGTTGAACTCGTGCAGCTTAATTACCTCGGGCTTGCTGGCCACCAGGTTGTCGAGCCAGTCTTTGGTGCCGGTCAGGAAGTTCTCGAGGGCGATGATGCGCTTGATTTGCAGCTCCTCGGCAAAATGCGCGAAGAAGTGCATAAAGTAGTAGCCCAAAAAGCCGCCGCATCCGGTCAGCAGAATGGTGGAGTCGCGCAGTTTATCCTTTTCCTGGTCGCTAAGCTTTTCATAGATAGCCACCATGTCCTCCCGCAAAATGCGGTTATCGGTTTTGGTAGGTAAGGCGTCGATCATGTATGGGGTAGGTGAAAGGTGGAGGAGCGTGTGCAGGAAGCGAAGCCGGGCTTACACCAGCTCGGCTTTGGGTTGCAAATGCGGGAAGAACAGGGCCGTTTGCTCGCGGTAAAGGCGCTGCACCAGGTTGTCGGCGGGCAGCTCTACGTCGTCGAACGTGATGGGGTGGTCGCGCGGCACGTCGCGCTTCAGTACGCAACCTTCGGCCAGGCCCACGGGCAGCAGGTTTTCGAGGCGGGCGGTTTCGGCGTTTTCGCACTGCCCGTAAGTATCGTAGCCCCCTAGGCCATCGAGCTTGTGGCCGGCTTTCAAGGGTGTTTTGGCGTGCGTTATTACTTCTACCACCGGGCCACCTAGGGGCGCCATGATGATGTCCTGGAACAGCACCATGCGGGCAATGGAAATCGGAATTTCGGCGTAGATGAGGTGGTACGGCGTGTAGAAGCTGTAGAGCGGCCCCGTGCCCAGCTTGCCGTACTCGAGGTAATGCTTGGTTTTGGGGTCGTCGGTGGTGGCGAATACAAACACGCCGGGGCCGGGCTTGGGCCCTACCACATAATCGACGATGCCACCTAGGCGCTTCAGCTCCTCCACGTCGTAGAGGCCGGTCATGTCGTCGACGTGGCCGTCGTGGTGGTAGCCAAGCATACCGCGCTTGGCCACGCCCATGCCGGTGGCGTTGGCCACGCAGGCTTGCTCAATCGAAATTTTGGTGCCGTCGGCAAAGCTGGTTACCATTTCGGGCGTCAGCTGCCAGCGTTCGGCAAAGCCTTTTTGGGTGGTGGGGTTGCGGTAGAAATCCTGCAGCCCTTTGATGTTGCCGCAAATCAGCGGCGTCAGACCCAGGCCCTTCACAAAGCGGTACAGGTTCATGATTACACCGGGTTGGTCGCCGTCGCAACCGCTCAGCATCACGCCCGCTTTGTCGGCGTACACCTTCATAATCGGCCCCACGGTGGCATCTACCTCCGGATTGAAAAGCAGCACGTGCTTTTTGTTCTCGATGGCCTTCATCACCAAGTTGGCGGCGTAATGGATGGTACCGGTGCACTCCACCAGCAAATCCAGCCCCTCTACTTCGCACAGCAGCTCGGCATTTTCCGTCACGGCCAGGCCGCCACCCGAAATACACGCCTGCAGCGAGGCTAAGTCGTTGCACTCCTGAGCGGTGTGGCCGGTGTACGCGTAGGCTTCGTGGGCTTTGCTCAGGGTACGGTTGGCAATAACGCTCACCACCATGCCCGGCGTGTAGCGCATTACCTGGTTTACCATGCCCTTCGCCATTTCCCCGGCGCCCCAAAGTCCTACGCGAATTGGCCGTCCTTCTTGCTCGCGAGCTTGCAGAAATTTATCAAGTATGATCATAACCTGGTTTGGTTGGCAGAGACTTTTACTTATTTTGATTTAAGATAGCCACAAATAGGCCAATATTTCTATTTATTCATAGTAAAATATTACGATCAGGTTTTACACGAAATAGGCTTAAACGTGGTATTCAGCAGGCATTTCATTGATTCACAACGCATCTATTTTAGACTAATTAAAGGCGTTGCCCTAGGTTTTGCTCAATAAATAATGGGTGGTTTTTGCTGAGCCGTAAATAACAACCCCGCCGGTCCCTTTCGGGTCCGACGGGGCGGCACAAGGCATCGAAACTGCTCCACCTTTCAGTTTCGCGCCCGGTACACGGGTTGCACGGAGCGGCCGTGCAGGTATTTGTCGAGGCCTTCGTCGAGGGCCTTGCGGTATACACCAAGCACCTCGTGCAGGCGCTCGGCGGTTAGTTCGATGTCGGCGGGCTGGTGGGCGTAGCTCACAATCAGCGAGGGCAGCAGCAAGCCCCGGCGCAGCGCTTCTTGCAGCACCAAGGTGCGGAACCCCTGCGAGGGCTGCTGGTCGGCGTCGCGGGTGGCGTACACCAGGCACTGCGGCTGGCCCAGTACCGCAAAGTGCCCGCCTAGGTGGTACTCGTCGATCGACTGCGACACGAGGCGGCGCAGGCAGTCGCCGGCTTGCTGCATGTGCTCGTTCACGGGCTCGCGGCGGTAAGCGGCCAACACCGCGCGCATGGCCGCCAGCGAGTGGCTTTCGGCGCCGTAGGTTGTCGAGAGCAAGAACACCCGCTCCTTTTGGTGGTGCAAGCCGCCCAGCTCCATCAGCTCGCGCTTGCCCGCGAGGGCCGCAACGCTAAAGCCGTTGCCGAGGGCTTTGCCCCAGGTGCTGAGGTCGGGCTTTACGCCGTAAAGCGCCTGCGCACCGCCCACGTGCCAGCGCAAGCCGGTAATGATTTCATCGAAGATAAGCACGGTGCCGTGTTGGTCGCAGAGACGGCGCAAACCGGGCAGAAAATCGGGAGCCGGCGGGGTTTCCTTCTCAATTTCCAGAATGATGCAGGCAATTTGGCCGGGGTGCTCGGCAAAAAGCTGTTCCACGCTGCCTAGGTCGTTGTAGCGGAAGCCGAGGGTAAGCTGCCGTACCGCATCGGGTATGCCCGCCCGAACGGCGGTGGTGCCGATAAACCAGTCGTCGGTAGAAAAAAACGGGTGGTCTTGGCAGCAGGCCACCAGGTCGCGGCCGGTAGCGGCACGGGCCAGCTTCACGGCGGCCGTGGTTACGTCGGAGCCATTTTTGGCAAACTTCACCATGTCGCCGGCGCCGGTGGTTTCCAGGAAATCCTCGGCGGCGCGGAGCTCCAGCACGGTTGGCCGGCCCACGTTGGTGGTGCCTCGCAGCATTTCGCGCTGTGCTGCCCGCAGCACCGGGCCGTAGGCGTGCCCTAGGGTTACGGCCCGCAAGCCCATGCCGTACTCGATGTACTCTTGCTGCTCGGTATCCCACACGCGGCAGCCCTTGCCGCGCACCAGGTACGGGGCCATGCTCTCCGGAAACTGGTCGTCGCCTTTGGCATAGGTATGACTTCCGCCCGGAATAACCGCATGAAAGCGCTCCTGCAACGCCAGCACGCCGGTGGCCGTTGCGGCCAGCGCAGGTGTTTGGGCTACGGGCGGCGCCAGTGCTGCAAGTACAGAGGGAGTCATGAGCAGTAGGTATGTTGGGAGGTGGAGCTATAGGAGAAGGTACGCGAAGCGACCCTAGGTCAGAGGATTAGAAACTCGCCTTGGAACCCGAGCTGGCGGGCTTGCTCCTGAATTTCGGGGGCGTAGGTAGGGTTGCTGATGAGCACTACATCAGGATGAAACCCCATCAGTTGTTGGGGCGCTACCACCGGGTGCGCCGTATGGGGCATGTATTGGCCCTGCCGGCGGGGGTTGATGTCGACCACTGCTACCACGCAGTCGTTCAGGTCGAACGTGTTCAGGAAGGTAATGGCGCGCGACCCAGCAGCCCAGATCACCACGTGCATTCTACTGCTACGCAGCTCGTTTACCCGTAGTTGCCATTGCGCAATTACTTTTTCGGCGGCGGTTGTGAAAGCACGCACGGCTACGGGCGTGGTGGGGTCGTTGGTTGGCGGCAACGCGGCAGGCTCGGGCAAGGGCATGCCCGCCGGGCGCGCCACCAGGCTAATGTATTCGCCGTGCCAGCACGGCTCTACTTCGAGCACCTCAAACCCGCTGCTCCGGAACAGGTACGCCAACGATTGCGGCGTAAACCAAGCCGAGTGCTCGTTTACGATGTTCCAAACCACCTGCTCGCCGATGTTGTAAAGCGCGTTTGGCACCTCAAAATAAATCAGCGGCTGTTCGTCCTCCGGAATGGCCCGGCGCAGCATGCGCACAAACTCGGCTTGGTTGCCGGCCATAATATCGAGCATGTGGCGGCAGCTGATGAGCGCGGCCCCGTGCAAGGCGTGGGCTTTGTCGGCCCCGAAAAATTCTTTGCTAAAGTGCAGGTTATCGGGGTTGCTCTGCCCCTCCCGCGGCGCGTAGCTCGGATCGATACCTAGGCCCGACCCCATGCCCGAGCGCAACATAGTGCGCAGAAAGTCGCCGTCGCCGCAGCCGATATCCACCACGCGCTTGCCTTGCAAGCGGTAACGCTGCACCAGGTTTGTTGCCAGGCCATCGGTAAAGGCTTTAAACGAAGGCGAAAACTCCAGCGAAAAGTCGTTGCGGGTGTGGATTATTTTGGCTGGCTCGTAGGCTTCGTTTATAATAAAGTGGCAATGCGGGCAAAACGATAGGCGCACATCGGTGATGGGCGCCGCCAGCGCCGCCGCGCGCGTGGGCCACAGAATGCCGGTTTGCGTGGGTACCCCGTGCACTTCGTAGAATATCTCGCAATTGGCAAAGCCACACACCCTGCAGGGTTTGCTGGCTGCCTGGCGCGGGCGAGCTTCTGTTAGTATTTGGGGTTCCATGGGGAGCGGTCTGAAACGGTGGTGGAGGCGGTAAGCGTACGCATCAGGCCATGGCCAGCAACTCGGCCAGCGCCGAGGCTGCCGCCTCAGACTTGTGCAACACGGCTGGTGCTGGGTGCATGGCTGTATACCTCGAGTTCGGGAATGGCCACTACAAACTGCCCGCCCCACTCGCTGATGAAACCGAGGCGTTCGGCAATTTCTTCGCGTAGGTTCCAGGGCAGAATGAGTACGTAATCGGGTTGTTTTTCGCGAATCAGATCGGCTGCCAGCACCGGAATGTGGCTGCCGGGCAAATATTTATTCTGCTTGTAGGGCGAAACATCGGCCACAAACTCGATGAGCCCGGTACCCTGAATGCCGCAGTAGTTGATAAGCGTATTGCCTTTGGCGGCGGCGCCGTAGCCGGCTACGCGCTTGCCCAGGCGCTTTTGCTCCAGCAAAAACCCCAACAAATCGGTGCGCACCGTATCGATGCGGGGCTGAAAATCTTGGTAGTACTCCAGCGTGAGCATGCCCGCCTCCCGCTCGCGGGCCAGCAAGGCCCGCACCGCCTCGGTTACGGGCTTGGCGGCGTCGGTGGTGTGGCGCGCAAAAATGCGCAACGAGCCGCCGTGCGTGGGCAGCTCCTCCAAATCGAACACGGTAAGGCCCTGCGAGGCAAAAATGCGGTTTACCGTGCTCAACGACAGGTAGCTGTAGTGCTCGTGGTAAATCGTGTCGAACTGGCACTTCTCCACCAAATTCAGCAAGTGCGGAAACTCCATCGTTACCACGCCGCCGGGCTTCAGGGCCACGTGCATGCCGCCCACAAAGTCGTTGATGTCGGGCACGTGGGCCAGCACGTTGTTGCCGATGATGAGGTCGGCCTTCTGATCGGCGCTGGCCAGCTCGCGGGCCAGCTTGGTGGTGAAGAAATCGACCAGCGTACGAATGCCTTTGCCGGCCGCAATGCGGGCGGTGTTGGCCGTAGGGTCGATGCCCAGCACCGGCACGCCGTACTCCTGGAAGTACTGCAGCAGGTAGCCGTCGTTGGAGGCCGCTTCAATCACCAGCGAATCCTGGGTGTAGCCAAAGCGCGTCATCATCATGTCGACGTAGCGTTTGGCGTGGTTGAGCCAGCTGCTGGAGTACGAAGAGAAATACGTGTACTCGGCCCCGAATATGTCGGCGGCCTTTTTTACCTCCCCGATTTGCACCAGAAAGCAGTTGTGGCAAACGTAGGTCTTGAGCGGGTAGTGCAGTTCGGGCTCCTCCAGTTGCTGGGCACTCAACATCGAGTTGGAGGGCGGACAATGACCTAGGTCAGCGAAAACGTGGTGTAGTTCTGTTTCACAGTGCCGGCAGTTCATAGTGCAAAGGCTTTCAGAAAGCTCAGGTGAAGAAGGCCGCTCCGCCCGCAAGCGTGGCTCCTGGCTGCTACCTTGCTAGGTGTGGGAAATGAGTTGCTGGGCAAACGGGGCAGGCTAGCCGAGCCAAGGGCTGGGCAGCACCGCCCAACGCTTTACTCGGCACTTACCACTGCTGGTTTGGGAGTACGGATAAGCGTGAAATCGGGATGCTGCTGGTCGCGGGCCGAAACCAGCACCGGTTCCATCGGCCACTCGATACCAAAGGCTGGGTCGTTCCAGCGAATGCCGGCCTCGTGCTGGGGCGCGTACTTGGCCGATACCTGGTAGCTGATGTCGGTATTGTCCTGCAGGGTAAGAAACCCGTGGGCAAAACCCGCCGGCACGTACAACATGCGGTACGAGTCGGCGGTTAGCTCCACGCCCAGCCACTGCCCATAGGTGGGCGAGTCGGGACGCAAATCCACGATTACATCGTAGAGGGCGCCGCGCGTGCAACGCACCAGTTTGGCTTCGGCGTAGGGTTCGGTTTGGTAGTGCAGGCCGCGCAAGGTGCCCTTGCGGGGGTTGTGCGAAAGGTTGGCTTGCAGCGGCGGCGTGCTGATGCCGCGGGCCGCAAACTCGTCTTCGCACCAGGAGCGGGCAAAAAAGCCGCGCTCATCGGCTATCCGCTCCACATCGACGATGAAAGCGCCGGGAAGTTCCGTCTCGGTGAAGATCATACAGGTGGGGTTGTTGCAACAGGCAGGGCAGCGAGCCAACTCGGCACCGGCCCCTAGGGCTGGCGCACGGCGGGGCACCTAGGGCCCGCCGGGTGTGCTTGCCGCAGCAGCTGGCTGCCGACAACAAATAGGGCGTTAGTCGATGGGCAAAATGGTGGGCAGGGCAATCCGCTCGCCGATGGGCGCCTGCACCGGCCCCGACAGAATTTCTTCCATCACCGGGTCGGCGGCGGGGGCGGGCTTGTCGCTCCAGACCTTCCAGGCGGCTTCGCCGCGTTGCCACATATCCTCGAGTAGGTTCTTGTCGCGGAGTGTGTCCATGGGCTGCCAAAAACCTTGGTGGCGGAAAGCCGCCAGCTTGCCTTCGGCTGCCAGGCGCTCGAGCGGGCCTTTTTCCCACACGGTGCTATCGGCCTCGATGTAGTCGAACACGGCGGGCTCCAGCACAAAAAAGCCGCCGTTGATCCAGGGCGTTTCGGCGCCTTCGGGCTTCTCCGTAAACGCCTCGATGCGGCCCGAATCTTCGCCTAGGTTAAACACCCCAAAACGGCCTGGCTGGCGCACCGCTGTAAGGGTAGCCATGGCTCCCTGCTCGCGGTGGAAGCGCACGGCCTCGCGAATATCAATGTTGCCCACGCCATCGCCGTAGGTCATGCAAAACGTTTCGTTGCCTACGTACTCGCGCACCCGGCGCAGGCGGCCACCCGTCATGGTTTCGAGGCCGGTATCAACCAAGGTCACCGTCCAGGGCTCGGCGTTGTGGCGGTGCACCTGCATTTCGTTGCGGTCGACGCGAAACGTGATGTCGGCGTTGTGCAAGAAGTAATCGGCAAAATATTGCTTGATCATGTGCCCTTTGTAGCCGCAGCACACCACAAAATCGGTGATGCCGTGGTGGGCGTAGATTTTGAGGATGTGCCACAAGATGGGCCGGCCGCCTACCTCGACCATCGGTTTGGGACGTACGCCGCTTTCCTCGCTAATGCGGGTGCCGTAGCCCCCCGCCAGGATAACTGCTTTCATGTATTGGGTGAAATTTGGTGGAGAGTAGCTGTTGAACGGGTGTATTCGCCGGCGCCTCGGCTGGACGCAAGCAGGATACTTGATTCGATATGACTAAAGATATTTTTAATTATAACTTACGAATTACAAATTCCACAGTTAATTTTAATAAGTATAATACATCTTAAAATATTATAAAATTTGCGTTGGCGGTTACGCAGCGACTGGCTCACCAAGGAGCCGGCTCGGCAGGCCGCCCCACTAGGTGTTGCACCGCCCGCTTCGACATCAGCCACACAAACCGCGAGTTGGTAACGAGGTAGCGGCGCCACAGGCGGCGGGGTTCTAGGTACAGGCGGTAGGCCCACTCCAGCCAGAGCTTACGGGCCCACTCGGGTAACCGACGCTCCAGGCCGGCGTAGGTCAGAAAAGCCTGCCCCACCCCAAGCATACAAGCCGTTACGCGCCCCTGGTGTTGGGCCATCCACTGCTCCTGGCGCGGGCAACCTAGGGCCACAAACACAAGGTCGGGGTTGGCGGCGTTGATGCGGGCCACGTCGGCTTCGTCTTCGGCCGGGGTAAGCGGCCGGAAGGGCGGCGCGTGCATGCCGGCCACGCGCAGCGTGGGCAACTCGCGCCGGATGCGTTCGTCGATGGCTTGCAGCACGTTTTCGGTGGTGCCGTAGAAGTACACCGACTGGTTGCGCCGGGCGGCCTCGGCCAGCAGCAAGGGCAAGGCATCCATGCCGGCTACGCGCGGCTGGCGGGGGCCACCAAACCAACGCACGGCGGCAGCCACGGGGCTGCCGTCGGGGGCTACCACGGCGGCCCGGTTTACCACGGCGCCAAAAGATGGCTGGCGGTAGGCCTCCACCACCATGTGCACGTTGGCAAAGCACACGTACGACGAGGTACGGGCTGCACCTAATTTCAGAATGGTGTCGACCATGGCCGTGGGCGTACCGGTCGAAATCCAGGTGTTCAGGACGGGGTAACGAGGTAGCACAGAAGCGGTGGATGAAGTAGGAGTCGGGAGAAGTTGGCTGGGTAGCCGTGCGGGCTTGGGGGCTGCCGAACGGGGCTGGGGCTAGTAGGCGTTCTTCT
This sequence comes from Hymenobacter oligotrophus, assembly GCF_003574965.1. Classification (NCBI taxonomy): domain Bacteria; kingdom Pseudomonadati; phylum Bacteroidota; class Cytophagia; order Cytophagales; family Hymenobacteraceae; genus Hymenobacter; species Hymenobacter oligotrophus. The sequence goes on from NZ_CP032317.1 coordinate 1,731,983, forward strand.
CGCCGCGCACCATGTTCCAAACCGTTTGGCCGATGATCTTCATATCGAGCCCAAACGACCAGTTCTCCACGTACTTCAGGTCGTACTCCACGCGTTTTTCCATGGTGCCTTCCTCGCGGGTTTCGCCGCGGTAGCCGTTCACTTGGGCGTAGCCCGTGATGCCGGGCGTTACGGCGTGGCGCATCTGGTATTGGGTGATGTGCTTGGAGTACTCCTCGAGCTGCGACACCATGTTGGGGCGCGGGCCCACCACCGACATGTGGCCCAGCAGCACGTTGAAGAACTGCGGCAGCTCGTCGAGGTTGTACTTGCGCAGGTAGGCGCCCACGCGGGTTACGCGCGGATCGTTTTTGGTAGCCTGCAGCTCGGTGCGGCCGTGGGAGGCGCTCATGGTGCGCAGCTTAAAGCACGGGAAAAGCTGGTTGTGCTTGCCTGGGCGCATCTGCTTAAAGAATATCGGCCCGCGCGAATCGAGCTTGATCAGCAACGCCAGAATGGGCATGATGATCGGGAACACCAGCAGGATTACCGCCAGCGAAAAAGCCACGTCGAAGATGCGCTTGAGCATCTGGTTCGTGCGAATGCCCAGCGGCTCGTGCCGAATGGTAAGAATGGGCATGTGGTCGTAGAAGTACACGTTCACGTCCTTGCGCACGGTACCGCGGAAATCGGGCACGATGCGGAACGAGAGGAAATGCTGATCGGCAAACTGCGAGAGTTCCTCGATGAGGTCGCGCCGATCGAGCGGCATGGCAAAGTAGATTTCGTCGATGCGGTTTTGCTGGCAAAAGGTTTTCAGATCGGATACTCCGCCGCGCACTAAGTTGCGCAGGCCGCCGGGCACGGGCTCGTCGGCAAAAAAGCCGGCAAACTCGTTGGCGATGGGGTCGTGCGAGGCCAGGAAACGGTACAGGCTTTGGCCGCTTTCGCCGGCGCCTACAATTACGTAGCGGCTAACCGGGCGCGCTACGTGGCGCAGGTACTGGCGGTAGCCAAACGTGAGCACGAAGCGCCCCGACACCACTGCTACCAGCGACAGGCTGTAAGCCGCAAACAAAAAGCGGGCGGGCACCCAGTATTGTTGCATCAGTACTGCGCCCGTGAGCAGCAGTACCGCGTGCAGCAAAAAGGTGCGCACCACGTACATCAGCTTCTCGGGGTACGTGATGAGCCTGTCGACGCGGTAGATGTTGGCGTACTGGCCGGAGAGTATCCACCAAAGGAGGGCGAATACAACTAAAAGTGCCGGGTAAATGCCTTCAAAATTCCAAGTACCCGACGTGATGTAGCCAGCGCAGCGAAAGGCGCCGAAAATCAGCAACACGTCGGTGATGGGCAGGATTACACGAGAGGCATCGGTGTAGTGGCGGTACCGTTCCATAGTTACGGGTGCAGGTGGTTGCGACGTAAAGACTTGGAGCTGCCGGAGTCCGTTACAAGGGCTCAGTACGGGCAAGGTAAGAAAAGGATATTACTTAATAAGTATTAATTATTACTTATTTAATATTAAATCTAATCAAACTAGTTTAAGTACCATGGCTAAGCCTATGCCTCAGGCTTCGATTTTCCTGCGGCAGGCCCTAAACGCCGCATACAGCCGAGCTTTGCTTTGTGCTTAAGCTACTGATGCTCACCTGCTTCGTCGGCGAAGCTCCTCTGTAGTTCCGGCTACACCCGCGTAGGGAGGGTTTTGGGATGCGACATCCAAAATCTTCACAAAAAAATTTTAGATAAACCACATTTTCACCTTGCAGCCAGCGGCAGGCGGGGGCGGCAAAAGCGCTGCGGTAAGCAAGCCAGGCTGCGAGGTACTGTTGAGTTGGGTGCGTTCTTTTGGTCGGGTACCTTTGCGCTGCCTAGGTGCCACGGGCCGTGTGGGGTGCCGGAGCAGTGCGGGGCCTTCTCTCCCATCCGCTCCTGCTGGATTATGACGACGGCGCTATTTTTGGCTATGAACCCTGCTTACACGGTGGCCCCGGCCACCGCCGCCGACGTGCCCGCGCTTGTTCAGCTCATTAACGCTGCATACCGCAGCGAACCAGACCGCGCCGGCTGGACGGGCGAAGGGCACCTGCTCAGCGGCCCACGCACCGACGCCGCGGCACTGCTGGAGCTTTTACAGACGCCCGGCGCCACTATTCTTACCTACCGCAACGCCGTGGCCCAACTGCTGGGCTGCGTGTTTGTGCAGCCCCAGCAAGACACCCTTTACCTGGGCCTGCTGGCGGTGCAGCCCACGGCCCAAACGCACGGCATCGGCAAGCAGCTGTTGCAGGCAGCCGAGGCCTACGCCCGCCAACACGCCTGCCGCAGCATCACGATTACGGTGCTTTCGGCGCGGCCCGAGTTGGTAGCGTGGTACGAGCGGCACGGCTTTCGGGGCACCGGCAACGCGCACCCGTTTACGGATGACACGCGCTTTGGCGTACCCTCCCAGACCCTTACGTTGCTCGAAATGCAAAAGCCGTTGCCTTAGCCCGTTAGCTGCTCGTTAAAAGCTGGCCCTGCGGCACCTAGGGCGCGCTGGCTTTGGCACGCACCTGGGGCAATTGGCTGGTTGGCGGGCCGGCCTTGGCCGCTGGTGGCCGCGGCACCGCCTAGGTGCCGCGGCGCGGCTGGCGTGCGGGCAGCTGTTGCCTGCCGGGCAAGCGCCCTATGTGCTATTTAAAGCTGAACAGAAACGGAAAAATGAACGTGACGATAACCGTCCAGATAAAGTAAATGGGCAGGTACACGGCAATGGCGCGCCCCACCCCGCCGAGGCTGCTCTTGCGCGACGCCGCCCCGAACAGCTGAGCCGTTACAAGCAGCAGGTGCACCAAAATGAGCACGTTGCCGCCCAGCACTGCGGCCCGGTTCGGGGTGATGCCCCAAGTTGAAATCCGGAACAGAATGGCCGACAGCGCCACGCCGTTGACGAGTACTGTAACGGCCGAAAGCAGGGCCAGCACCCAAATTTCGGGGCGCGTTTTGGTGGCGTGGGCGCCTTCCGAAACCGAGAAAAAGATAATGGCCAGCACACCGATCAGCAGCGCGTTGAAAATCAGCAGAAACTCCCGGTCGTTGTAGGGGTCTTTGCCCGAGTACAGCATTGCGCCCAGGTACACCACCAGCATTACCAACACCAGCGGGCTGAAGATGCGGGCAATAACCGGCGACACCCGGCCCACCAGCTGCGGGTTGGTTTGCGTGAGGTAGGTGCCCACAATGGGCGCGGCCGCCAGCCCGAATACCACCACGTACTGCACGTAAAACTCCTCGATTTGCAGCCCGATCAGGGAAAACAAGCCGATGGTGATGCCCGTCATGATGGCGCCGGCAATCAGGATAAGCGTGGTGATAACCACCAAGTCGCCGTTGTATTTCAGAAAACCCAAGCGCTTATCGGGGTTATTGGCAGCGCCGCCCACGTAGGCAAACCCCAGCAACGACCACAAAAACAGCAGCAAGTGCACGCACGAGAGCAGCAGTGTGTCGCTGGTGGGCACATTGGGCAGCCAGTTAATGAACAGCACGGCCAATAGGCTGGCCCCTACCAGAAACGCCGCGGGGCCAACGGCCAGCTTGTTGCGCCAGGCGAAATAGGCCGAGAGCAGCGGAAACACCACGAAGCCGATGTTGCGCAGGTAAAAGAACTCCTCGCGGAGGTGAAAAATGGCCGGCAACTTGGCAATCAGCCCCGCCAGCAACGACGCAACGACGACAAACCCTAGGTGCGTGCCGCCTCCGGCAACCGCCGGGGCAGTATATGTAAGGCGGGCGTGCCAATAGGCCAGCAGCACGTTGTCGGGTTGCGCGGGGTACGCAGCCTGAAAGGCCCGCCGGAAAGCCGGTTTGTCTTCGCGGTACAACCGTTCCAGCAGCTGCGGATTGTTAAGGTTGGCGAGGATGAGGTTTTCCATGCGGGCGATGAATTGGCGCGTTACACTAAAGTACTTTGTGTTTCAAAGCTAATAATCTTGCCGTAACCTGCATTGCTCCTGCGCGAAAAAGTTTGCACTACCACCTAGGGCCGCGCCAAGTAATTCAGTCAATTCCTCTGCGAAGGGCAAGCAGCCCACCTTGGCTATACCCGTATGGGCGGCAACGACCAACCTTTTTTGGCAGCCAGCAGCCGAAAAACGGTAATCACGCCCACCGACACGAGGAAATTAATCGTCGGATCGAAGCCCAAAAACAGCAGCAGCACGTACAGCACCGCTCCGGTTAGGCAAGGCGTAGCGTACAGCTGCCGCTCAAACACCAGCGGCACCTCGTTGGCTAGCGTATCGCGGATGACGCCGCCAAACAGCGCCGACACAATGCCGAGCAGCACTGCCGCCCACGCGTTTACGCCCGCGCTCAGGGCCTTTTGCAGCCCCAGAATGGTAAATATGCCAATGCCCAAAGTATCGAACACCAGCAGCGGGCGCTGCAACACGCCCAACCACCAGCGCCGGCAAACCACGGCAATTAGTACGCTCGCGGTTATTACCACCAGGTAGTTGGCGTCGGTAATCCAAGCCACCGGATGGGTTCGAATGATGACATCGCGCAGGGTGCCGCCGCCCACTGCCGTCACAAACGCGAAGATGAACAGCGTGAGCACGTCGTGGTCTTTCTTCTTGTGCAAGGCGGCCAGGGTGCCCGATATGGCAAACACGCCGGTCCCGATTAAATCCGTCAGGTAGATTACACTCATACACAAACTCGTCAAGCGCCAAAGGTCGGGCCCCAGTTACCGAAGGTGCCCGTTAAAAAGCAAATTGTTGGCAGTGCGTACGCCGCCCGAACGGGTTGCGCCCGTGCGCTTGCGGCCCCGCTTAGGCCGAAGCTTTGCGGGCGAGGGCGTGCCGGCAACCGCGCTCCTCCTAGGTGCCGCCAGCCAAAGCGGTGCCGGGGAGCTGGCCCACTGCGTAGTTGGCGTAGTGTGCGCGATAGGTTCGTCCTTTGCTCGTTGGGTGGGCTTGGCGGCTGGTTGCTGCAGCTAACGACGGGCAAAGCTATTGGCATTAAACAAAAAACCCTGCTTACTGGTCGTAAACAGGGTTTTAGTGGGCCCAGCTGGAATCGAACCAGCGACCTACTGATTATGAGTCAGTTGCTCTAACCGATTGAGCTATAGGCCCGGCTGAAACCTCAGTACTGAAAAGGCAGTTGGTTGGTTTCGGCGGCGCAATCTACCAATTTCGCGGGCTCATTACCAAATCTTGCGCTTATGTCTGCTCCTGCGCGGCGGCTGCCCAACCTGCTTTTCGACTTCGGCGGCGTTATCATCAACGTCGATTACAACCGCACGCTGGAGGCCATGCGCGCCCTAAGCCGCGCGGGCTCCACCATCGAGTTTACGCAGGCCTCGCAATCGGCTTTGTTCGACGAGCTGGAGACGGGCCGCCTCACGCCTGCCGAGTTCCGCACGGGCCTGCGCCACCACTACGACCTGCACCACGCCACCGACGCCCAGCTCGACGAAGCCTGGAACGCCATGGTGCTCGATTTGCCGCTGGAGCGCATCGAGTACATTCGGGAACTGCGCCGCGAGGGCTACCAAACCGCGCTGCTCTCCAACACCAACAGCATCCACATCGACATGATTCTGGAGATGCTGCGGCGCCAGTACGGGTTGCAAAACGGCATTGCCGATGTGCTCGACCGCGTGTTCTACTCGCAGGAAGTGGGCCTACGCAAGCCGGGTAAGGAGGTGTTCGGGCACGTGCTGCGCGAGCTGAACTGGCGCCCCGAGGAAACTCTTTTCGTGGAGGATAGTATCCAACACATCCGGACGGCCGAAGCGCTGGGCATTCGCACGTTGTTTTTGCAGCCGCCGCTTACCCTCACCCAAGCCCTACCCGCTGCGCTCCGTGCCTTTTCCGTCCCTTCCACCTAGCCCCCACGGCAGCGACCCGGCCACGCCGCCCGTTGGCCGCGCGCCCCACGCCCCGCTGCGCTGGCGGTGGCGGCGCTACGAGCGCCCCGAGCCCCCGCTCTGGCGCGTGGTGCTTGTGCACCTAGGGCTGTTTCTGATTACCCTGTACACCACCACGGTGGCCGGCGCCGAGCAGGTTACGGCTAAGTCGTTGTGGTCGGGCTGGTGGCCGTCGGTAGCGGAGCTCAAGCGTGGCTTGGCTTACTCGATTCCGTTTTTGGCTATTCTGACGGTGCACGAGTTCGGGCACTATTTCACGGCGCGTTACAACCGCATCCGTACCTCGTTGCCGTATTACATCCCCATTCTTAACGGCCTGCTCGACATCGGCACGTTTGGAGCGGTTATTCAGATTCGGGACAAGATTTTCTCGCGGCGCGAGTTTTTCGATGTGGGCATTGCCGGGCCGCTGGCCGGGCTGGTGGTAGCCGTGGGCGTGCTGGTGTACGGCCTCACGCATTTGCCGCCGCTGGAGTACCTGTTTCAGGTGCACCCCGAGTACCGTTTTTACGGCGCCGACTACGCCCGCCACGTCTACAACGCCGAGTCGTTTGGCGTGAACCCGCCGCTGCTCTACCACGGCCTGGCCCAACTGCTGGCCGACCCCGCACGCCTCCCCCACCTCAACGAGCTGATGCACTACCCGTACCTACTGGCGGGCGTGCTGGGGCTGTTTTTTACGGCGCTGAATTTGTTGCCCATCGGGCAGCTCGATGGCGGCCACATTTTGTACGGCTTGCTGGGTTTTCGGCGCGGCAATCAATTGTCGGCGGTGCTGTTTCTGTGCTTTATCTTCTACGCCGGCCTCGGGCTGTTTTCATTTAACGCTTCGCGCGAAACCTGGCTCTACGGCGTGCCGGTTTACCTGCTGTATCTGTTTTTTGTGCTGCGGCGGGTGTTGCCCACGCCCCGCCGCGTATGGATGCTGGTGGCGGGGGTGCTATTGGCGCAACTAGCCGTAACGGTAGCTTTTCCGGGCATCGAAGGCAACCCCGGCTGGCTGTTGTTTGGCTTGCTGCTGGGCCGGGTTACGAGCATTTACCACCCACCCGCCACCGACGAACGCCCCCTGTCGCCGGGCCGGCAGGTGTTGGGCTGGCTGATGCTGGCGGTATTTGTGCTGTGCTTTTCGCCTTCGCCCTTCCGCTAAGCCCGGCTGTTGGCAACACCTAGGCGGCCGGTGCGTACCTAGGGCCATGGCAACCACCACCGCTCCCCCCGACCGCACCACTCCCGAGTACCGCTGGGCTTTGGCCGAGCGCATTGCCGGCCACATGCTCGAGGCTGGCCTGAGCCACCGCGACGTAAGCGACGCCACCACCCCCGAAGACTTCGTGCAGATGGGTACCCTGCCCAAGGCCGATGCCGCGTACGTGCGCAGCCTGGAAATTGTGTCCGAAGCCGAAGCTCGCGAGTTGTTTGTGCGCCACGCCCGCGGCAAAGCCGCCAAAACCGACCCCGAGTGCTGCGCCACGTTCAACTTCTTCCGGCAGCTGGTGTGGGTAAACCTCTACAGCCGCCCCGACGAAGAAGACGGCCTACCGGCTTAACTACCTGCGTCGTAAGTACCGAAGCTCGGCCGTGGGCTGTATCTTTGCGCTTGCTTTTAACGGCTCTTTTCTGTGTTCGAACAGCGTGCCTTTTTCACTTACCGTTCGCTTAAGCTCGAGCCCGAGGGCCTGCGCTTTACCGAGCGCCAGCTCAACGCCTACAACGAGCTGACCATAGCTTACGAAGACCTGCTGCCGCTGGGCACGGCCCGCTACCGGCGCGTGCCGGTGCGCCTCACGCTGCTCTGCCTCTTTTTGGCTTCGGCTTGCGTACGGGCTGTTGCTGATTACCAGGAATATGGCATCTGGACTGTGCTTGTGTTCTTCGCGCTGTTCGGGTTGGCACTTGCCTACACCGTTAAAAAGTGCCACTGGCACTTCGTCATCACCACTGGCAGCGGCAACCTGCGCTTTCTCGACCTAGGGGCTTCGGGCCGGCAGCTGCCGGCAGTGCTGGCCCAACTGGAGGCCTACACCGTTGCCCACCTGCGCCGCAAGTACCTCCGCGTAAACGCCCTGGAGCCAACGGAGGCGCAGCTAGAGCGCCTCACGTGGCTGCGCGACCACAACGTCATCAAGCAAGCCGAGTACGAGCAGTACAAGCAAAAACTGCTGGGCCAAGGCAGCCAGCTTATCGGCCCGGTTGGCTTCAGCCTGAACTAAGAGCGTGGCTTCTTGCGCGTCATGCTGAGCGAAGTCGAACCAAAGGTCGGCGTAGCCAAGCGTCTCGCGTGCTGACGTTGAATGGCGTTTGTCATCCTGAGGCGCCAGCCGAAGGACCCTCTCACGACTGAACGACCCAGGGTCGTTGTTATGTCGAGCAGAGCGAGACATCTGGGAGGCTGACGCCGAACGGGATTGTCATCCTGAGCCCGGATAGCATCCGCTCCCTTCTCCTGTTGGGGAAATGCGCATCGAGCATTTCTTCGGGGGCCGTGCCCCGTAGGAGTCCTGTGAGGCCCCAACGTGATAAGGTCCTTCGCTTGGGCTCAAGATGACAGAGTGATCCGGCCAGATGTCTCGCTTTGCTCGACATTACAGGCTTAAACGCAAAAGGACCCGCAGCGTGTGCTGCGGGTCCTTTTTGCTTCGGCTGTTTAGGTGTTGCTAACCTAGGGCTGCAACGCCGGGCAAGGTTTTGCCCTCCATGTACTCAAGCAGCGCACCGCCACCCGTCGAGATGTACGTTACGCGGTCGGCAAAGCCCAGCTGGTTTACGGCAGCGGCCGAGTCGCCGCCGCCAATCAGCGAGTAGGCGCCGTTGGCCGTGGCTTCGGCAATGGCGCGGGCCACGTACTCGGTACCGAGCGAGAAATTGCTCATCTCGAACACGCCCATGGGGCCGTTCCACAGAATGGTTTTGGAGTTGCGAATGATGGCTGCAAACTCCTCGCGCGCCGTGGGACCAATGTCGAGGCCCATCCAGGTGGGCGGAATGTGCGTGTTGGCCGCTACATCCACGTTGGCGTCGTTGGCGAATTTGTCGGCGATGATGCTGTCGGCGGGCAGTACCAGGTTCACGCCTTTTTCTTTGGCTTTTTGGATCAGGCTCAGGGCCAAGTCCATCTTGTCGCCTTCGAGCAAGGAGGAGCCGATGTCGCCGCCTTGCGCTTTGGCAAAGGTGTAGGCCATGCCGCCGCCAATTAGCAGGTTATCAACCTTATCGAGCAGTTGCTCAATGATTTCGATCTTGTCCGAAATTTTGGCGCCGCCCATAATGGCCGTGAAAGGCCGCTCGGCGTTGTTGAGCACGCGGTTGGCGTTTTCCACTTCGCTGTGCAGCAAGTAGCCGCCCACGCGGGCCTGCGGGAAGGATTCGGCCACTACCGCCGTGGAGGCGTGGCGGCGGTGCGCGGTGCCAAAGGCGTCGTTCACGTACACATCGCCGAGGCTGGCCAGGCGCTGGGCAAATTGCGCGTCGCCTTTTTCCTCTTCGGGATAGAAACGCAGGTTTTCGAGCAGCAGAATTTCGCCGGGCTGCAGCGTACGGGCTTGCTCAACGGCCTCGGCCTCAATGGCATCGGGGGCAAACTTCACGGGTACGCCGTACTCCGTGCTGAGGCGGTTTACGAGGTGGCGCAGCGAGTACTTTTCCTCGGGGCCGCCTTTGGGGCGCCCTAGGTGCGACATCAGAATAACCGAGCCGCCATCGGCCAGGATCTTGCGGATGGTACGCGTTGCGGCCCGAATGCGCGTGTCGTCGGTAATGCGGTAATCTTTGTCGAGGGGCACGTTGAAATCGACGCGCACCAAAGCTCTTTTGCCGGCGAAGTTGTACTGATCGATGGTTTGCATAGGCAACCGATTAGGTGGGTAAACGCCGCCTTATACGCGGCGCCGCGTAGTTCGGTGTTTTTCGGCAGTGATGCAAAAAGCGCTATGTAAGAATATGCACCCCTAGGTGCCCAATGGACCTGCGGCCGAAGGGACCACGGGCCTTGGTTGCTGGCGCGGAGTTTAGCGCGTAGCACGCAACTCGTGCCCGTAAAGCCACGCCCGCAAGTTCAATAAGTTATCAATACCGTACCATCAGGAATATTAGCAGCTTCTATATTTGCCTCGCTTAATAATTACCAACTGCCGTTCAGCAAATTATTCTGCACGGCCCTTTTCAGCTTATATGAAACGATTTTATCTGCTAGCAGCCGCGGCGCTGCTGCTCGCCCCGGCGGCCTCTGCCCAACAAGTTCGGTACGGCTTAAAACTCGGAGCTACGTACTCCAAATACACCTACCACAGCAACCCCCAGCCCAACGAGCGGCTGCTGGCTGCTGGCGGCGGCCTAATGGCGCGTTACGACTTGGCCCCCAACCACCCGCTGAGTCTGCAGGCTGAGTTGCTGTATTTGCGCAAAGGAAGCAGCAATGAGCGCCTGCATTACTACGAGGTGCCGGTGCTGACCCGCCTCAACTTGGCCGCGTTTAACCTGCCCACCTTGTTGCGAGGCCACCTCAATCTCAACAGGTTCGCGGTGGAGGTGGGCCCGCAGCTGAGCTCGGTATTCACCCCGGCGCACCGCCACCTTACCCGCAGTGCCGACGCCCGCACCAGCTTCGACCGAAGCCAGTACGCCGCCTTTCAAGTAGGCTATGCCGCTGGCCTCAGCTACGAGGTACCCGAGGGCTGGAGCCTAACGATACGCCACACCCACGACATTACCGGCGTGATGCGCGGCAACGGCGTAAAGGGCAAGCGCAACGCTGTTTTTCATGCCCAGGTGGGCTACATCTTCGGCGGCAAGCAGTAACGTTTCTGTCTACTTTGATGTTTGGCGCCGAGCGGCCTGCAGATAGCTGCGGGCCGCTCTTTTTTCGCCTAACTTTGCAGCAGCATGAGAATTGGCATTTTCTTCGGTGGCCCGTCGCGTGAGCGGGAAATTTCCTTCGCTGGCGGCCGCACGGTTTACGATAACCTCGATAAGTCGCTGTTCCAGGCCGTGCCGGTCTTCGTGGACAGCCACGGCAACTTCATTCTGCTCGATTGGCAGTACCTTTATAAAGGTACCATCCGCGACTTCTACCCGCCCGTGTCGGCCCTGCCGCCCTCGGACCTGAAGCTGCAGGTATACCTCGAGAGCCTAGGTGCACTGAGCCCCGACGAGCAAGACCGCATTATTGCGGAGGTAGGCCGCCGCCTGCGCCCCGACGAGCTGGCCGAGCTAATGGACTTTGCCTTTCTGGCCCTGCACGGCCCCAGCGGCGAAGACGGCGCCATTCAGGGCTTGCTCGAGTGGTACGGCATTCCGTACTCGGGCTCGGGCATATTGCCTTCCGCGTTCGGCATCGATAAGATTGCGCAGAAAACCCTGATCCACGCCCTAGGTCTGCCTTCGCCGGCCTTCCGCGTGCTCACGGCCGAGGAGTTCGACGCTGCCGACCCCGCCGCCCTGCTGGCTTACTTAGAGCGTGAGCTGGGCTTGCCGCTGGTAATGAAAGCGCCACGCCAAGGCTCGAGCATTGGTGTAAGCATTGTGCGCGATGCCGATGTGGCCAAGTTTACTGCCGCTGTGGAGCGCAGCCTGTTCCGCCGCACCGTAACCCGCGAGGAATGGCAGCGCCTAGGTGCGCAGGACCGCATTGCCTGGGCACAGCACCTCATTGATATCCGCGAAGGCATTGGCCTGCCCGTGGTAATTGATGAGTCGCCAGTTGCCGGTTTCCAGTTGTCAGTAAACGGCCAGCCGAACGACCTGACAACTGGCAACTCGCAACTCGCACCTGGCTTCATTTACCATCCCGAAGAACTGCTGCGCGCCCTTGATGAGCGCCTGAAACTGCAAGACTCGGTGCGCCTCACCAACGTGCAAGGCGAGCAGCAAGTGCTGGTAGAAGCCTTTGTGCAGGGCCGTGAGTTTTCGTGCATTGTGGTAGAAGACGTGGATGGCACGCCGCTGGCCCTACCCCCCACCGAAATCGTAAAGGGCACGGAAGTATTCGACTACCGCTCGAAGTACCTGCCCGGCATGGCCCGCAAGATCACGCCCATCGAGTTGCCCGAGGCCGACATCCAGCGCATCCGCGAGCAGTGCGAACAGCTGTTCCGCACGTTCGGCTTCCAGGTGTATGCCCGCCTCGACGGTTTCATTACCGAAAGCGGCGACATCTTTCTGAACGACCCGAACACCACCTCGGGCATGCTGCCGGCATCGTTCTTCTTCCACCAGGCAGCGGAAATCGGGCTGAACCCCTCGCAGTTCCTTACTTACATTATCCGCACTTCGCTGGCCGCACGCCGCCGCGGTGGCCTGCAGCCCGTAAAGCTGGGCCGCAAGCTGCACGCCCTCGACCAAGCCGTAGCCAGCCGCCAGCACGAGCAAAAGCCCCGCACCAAAGTGGCCGTGATTATGGGCGGCTACTCGTCGGAGCGCCACATTTCGGTGGAAAGCGGCCGTAACATTTACGAGAAGCTGTCGTCGTCGGCGAAGTACGAGCCGGTGCCGGTGTTCCTCACGGGCTCGTCGGCTGATTACCAGCTCTACGTGCTGCCCATCAACGTAATGTTGAAGGACAACGCCGACGACATTCGCGACAAGGTGCGCCACTACGAGGCGGGCCACGGCCAGCACCCCATTTTGGAGCGCATTCGTCAGGAGGCTTCCAAAATCACGCACACCTACGCCGCGCAGTCGGTGGCGGTGCCCGAAAAGCTGACGTTTGAGCAACTGGCCGAGCGCGTTGACGAGGTATTCATTGCCCTGCACGGCCGCCCCGGCGAAGACGGTGCCCTGCAGCAGCAGCTCGAGCGCGTGGGCTTGTCCTACAACGGCTCGGGCGTGGAGTCGAGCAGCATCACCATCAACAAGTTCGAAACCAACCGCCGCCTGCGCGAAGCCGGCTTGCGGGTGGCCGAACACCGCCTGGCCGCGCGCCTGGAGTGGGAAGCCAACCCCGAAGCGTTCTACCGCTCGCTTGAGGAGCAGTTTGCCTACCCCTTCATCGCCAAGCCTTCGGATGACGGTTGCTCGTCGGCGGTGAAGAAAATTAAGAACCGCGCCGAGCTCGAAGCATTTGCCCGCCTGATCTTCCGCGACCAGGAAGACCTGCACGAAGACGCTGCCCGCACCCTCAACCTAGGGTTCAAGGAGGAGTTTCCGCGCAAGGAAGTGTTCCTGGTTGAAACGCTCATCTCGCGCGACGGCGCTAAGCACTTCCTTGAAATTACGGGTGGGTTGCTCACGCACCGCCGCCCCGATGGTGGCCGCGACATCGAGGTGTTTGAAGCCTCAGAAGCACTGGCAACCGGCGAAGTACTGAGCTTGGAGGAGAAATTCCTGGCCGGCGAAGGACAGAACATTACCCCGGCCCGTTACGCGGCCGACGCCGCCGAGCGTCAGCGCGTATCGGAGGAGGTGAAGAAGGAGCTGCGCCGCGTGGCCGAGGTACTGAACATCGAGGGTTATGCTCGCATCGATGCTTTTGTGCGGGTGCGCGAGAACGGCGAGGTGGAGGTGCTCATCATCGAGGTGAACTCGCTGCCGGGTATGACGCCGGCCACTTGCATCTTCCACCAAACGGCGCTGGCCGGCTACACGCCCTACGATTTCATCGACCGCATTTTGGAGTACGGCAAGGGTAGAAGTGAGAACTCAGAGGTGAGAAGTTAGACTTCGAGTTTGGCAGTCTTGCCTGCTCGTCTGCTTACTTCATTGCTTCGAAAGCCTCATTTCTCACTTCTAATTTCTCACCTCTACATAGATGGCTTTTCTTAAATCCGATACCTGGTTCGACCTGCTGAAGCACCTGCTGGTGATTACGGGCGTATCGCTGCTGCTGCTGTTCCTGTTCTTCTTTGTGTACCTGCCCCTCACCACCAACCACGGCGAGACGATTGCGGTACCCAAGATTACCGGCATGCAGCTAACCGACCTGGACGGCTACCTCGACGACCGCGACCTGGCGTACTTCGTCGACGACAGCACGTACCGGCCCGACATCCGGCCCGGCACCGTGCTCACGCAGGACCCCAGGCCGGGCGAAAAGGTGAAAGAGGGTCGGAAGATCTACATTCAGGTAGCCATGAAAAACCCGCCCGTCATCAAAATGCCTAAGCTGACGGAGGGTTCGCAGAAAAACGCCCAGATGATTTTGAGCAGCTACGGCCTGGCCGTGGGTACGCTCACCTTCGTGCCTGATTTGCGCCAAAACGCCGTGCTGAAGCAAATGGTGAACGGTAAGGAAATTGCCCCGGGCGCCCCCATTGCCAAAGGCACCCGCGTCGACCTAGTAGTGGGCGACGGCCTGGGCAACCAGGAGTTTGCGGTGCCCAACGTGGTTGGCATGCCCGCCGACGAAGCCGCCACGCTGCTGGCCGGCCAGGGCCTGGTGCCCGGCGAAACCTTCTACCAAGAACCCGAAGAAGGCCAGCAAGAAGGCACCGTGGTAAAACAACGTCCCGAGGCGACGCCGAACGCCACCATCCGCTCGGGCCAGCTTGTTGATTTGTGGGTAGCAGGCAAAGAGCCCATCAAAGCCGTGCAATAACCACCTAGGGTTGTATGAAAAGCCACCTGGCCTGCCGGGTGGCTTTTTTGTTGCTGGGCACCTAGGGCAGTGTAACGCGGAAATCCGTTCCGCGACGCGCCTGGGGCGCGTGTCCGGAACCGCGCAGCAACGTATACGCGCCCCAGGCGCGTCGCGGAACCGAAGGTCGGCGCAGCCAACGGATTTCCGCGCTATCCGGCCGGGCAGCATAATCTTTTCCGCCGCTGGCACGTTTGCGGTGCGTAACTTACCCGCTCATGACTTATCGGCTACGTTTACCATTTGTCGTTTTTGCGGTGCTGCTGGCGTTTGGCATGCGCCCGGCCGCCGTACTGGCACAGCAAGCCGGCGTGCTGCCGCTGCCGGCCGATCCGGGCCGGGCTGCCCGGCAGCAAGCTCCTAGTGCGCGGCGCGGCAACGTGTTGCTTACGCTACCCTTTTTCGAAGACTTTGCCGGCCAGCGCGAAGGCGCGCCCAACCCCGACCGTTGGGAGCCCAAAGGCGGCGTGCTGGTGAACGAGCGTTTCTCGCAGGCTCCACCCTCGCGGGGCATTGCCACCTTCGATGGGCTCAATGCCCAAGGCAAGGCATATGGCACTACATCGTCGTTCAGCTTCACCGATACGCTCACCTCGCACCCCATCGACCTAAGCGCGGTGCGCCCCGCCGACCGCACCTACCTGAGCTTTTTTTGGCAGGCCGGCAGCATCGTGGGGGCGCCTTCGGCCCAATCGGGCACGCGGCCGGTGTTCTTGCAGCTCGAGTTTCTCGACAACAACGAAAACTGGGTGGTGGTGTGGCGCAAGCCCAGCCAGGGCGTGCGCACCGATTTTATCCAGCGCTTTATTGCCGTAAACGAAGCGCGTTTTCTGCACGCCAACTTTCGGTTTCGATTCCGGAGTTCGGGCAACCAATTTGGTACCCGCGACACCTGGAACCTCGACTACTTGGTGCTCGACCGCAACCGCGACACCACCAACGTATCGTACGCCGATGTGGTGCTGAGCCGGCCGTTGTCGTCGTTGCTTGAGCGTTACACCGCCATGCCGGTGTGGCAGTACAACGCGGCCACTAACCCCGCCCAAGAGCTCAACGACAGCACCTTTACCACCTTCAACAACCTCGATGCCGGCGCGGTACCGCCCACCCCGTTTTCCTGGACGGGCACGGTGCGCCTGCTGCCCGCGGGCGCGCCAAGCCAGTTCCTGACGGGCGGCACCTCCCTAGGTCCGGGCACGCGGCAGTTTTACATTGGGGGCCCGGTGGGCACCAACCCCGTGCCCGCCACCTCCGACCCCAAGCGCCTCGAGCACAGCATCTACCTTTCGCTGCTGAACAGCCCCGCGAATCCGCGCACCGCCCCCAACGATACGGTGCGCCGCATTACCGAGCTCAGCAACTATTTTGCCTACGACGACGGCTCGGCCGAGGGCACCACCCTGCTGCGCCAGAGCGAAGCCCGGGCTACCTCGCGCGCCATGCGTTTTGCCCTTAACCGGCCCGACCAGGTGCGCAGCGTACGCTTTTACTTTGCCGGCGCCACGGCGGCCCCGGGCACGGCCGTGCCCACCAGCGTAACCCTCACGTTTGCGGTGTGGGAGGCCACCGGGCCCAACGGCCTGCCTGCCGAGCAGCCCAAGGTCACCAAGTCGGTAACGCTCCGCACCGATGCCGCACAGGGCAGTACGCAGGAGGTAACGTTCGACCAGCCGGTGCCGGTGAGCGGCAACTTTTACGTTGGCTACATTCAGCCGGCCACCAACCTGTTCATCCAGTTCGGCGCCGACCTGAACAGCCACCAGCCGCGCAACGCCTTCTACGACAACGAGACCGGCGTGTGGGTCGTGTTCTCGAACCGCGACGTGGTGCCCATGCTACGCCCCGTGATGACGGGCACCGTAACGAGCACGCGCCCGCCCAAAACCGCCGCCAGTCTTCTGGTGTACCCCAACCCCAGCCACGGCGCGGTGCAGGTGGACGGCCGCTACACGCGCGCCGCGC
The DNA here is from genome assembly GCF_003574965.1 of Hymenobacter oligotrophus. Lineage (NCBI taxonomy): Bacteria > Pseudomonadati > Bacteroidota > Cytophagia > Cytophagales > Hymenobacteraceae > Hymenobacter > Hymenobacter oligotrophus. Next base: position 1,748,419 of record NZ_CP032317.1, read on the forward strand.
TGGTTGATGCCCTAGGTCGGGAGGTGTGGCAGCAGCCCGCCACCGAGGCCGGCCAAGCGCAGCTCAACCTGCGGGCCGTAAGCCCCGGCGTATACCTGCTGCGCCTTACCTTGCCCGATGGCAGCCTGAGCACCCACCGCGTGGTGCTGCAGCCGTAAGGCGCTGCTTCGCCGGATATTTTCTTTTTTTAGCGGCGCGGCTCCGCCTAGGTGCTGCCCAACCTTCCACCCCACTTTACCGCACATGAACGACATCACCCCCACCGAACTCAAAGAGCGTCAGCAGCAAAACCAGGCTCCCGTCATCATCGACGTGCGCGAGCCGTGGGAGCACGAAGAAACCCGCATCAGCGGCAGCCAAAACATTCCGCTGGGCGAGCTGCCTGCCAAGCTGGAGGAGCTCGAAGGCCTGAAAAACCAGGAAGTAGTGGTGCACTGCAAAGGCGGCGGCCGCTCGGCCACGGCCAAAGCCCTGATGCAGCAGCACGGTTTCCAGAACGTGCGCAACCTGCTGGGCGGCATCACGGCCTACAACGCGCAGTAAACCGACCTAGGCGTAATGTAGCGTGGGCCTCAGCCCGCACGTGCCAGAGCCATACAGCAAAGTGTACGTTCTGGCACGCGCGGGCTGAGGCCCACGCTACATTTTTACTTTAGGCAGTAGCTATCAATTGCCCCGCATCGGTGTAGCGCAGCACGCCGGTATCCACTAGGTCGCGGAGCAGCGCGGTTAGGGCATCGGCCTGGTTGGGCTGAAAACCGGCCAGCAACTCGCGGGGCGTGCGTGGGGCGGTGCGCAGCTGCGCCAGCACTTGCTCGCGCAAATCGGTGGCCACCACGGCCTTTTGCTGGCGGCGCTTCTCCGCCAGGCAATGGTCGCAGATGCGGCAAGGCTTGCTGTCCAGCTCGCCGAAATACTCCAGCAACAGTTGCTGGCGGCAGCGCATGCCGTTGGTGTACTGGATAACGGCTTCGGTTTTCTGCAGGTCCCGCTCGCGTGCGGTTTCCAGGGCCTTGGCGTCGAGCGGTAGTTTCGATGCATCGTGGCGCGGAGTGGTAAACAGCGCCTGCGGGTCCTCGTGCCGCGGTTGGTACTGCACGATGCCCGCTTTGTGCAGGTACTCCAGGGTTTTGCGCACATCGGAGGTGCTCCAGCGCAACTGCTGTGAGAGGGCGCCCTCCGAAACGTTCTGGAACGAGCTGAACACTTCGCCCCCGTACAGTCGCAGAATGGCTTTGATCAGCTGATCGTGCCGTTCGTTGGCTACCTGAAAGCGGTACAAATCGCGCACATCGAGGGGGATGTGTACCTTGGCCGGGCTGAACACGGCTTCGTTCAGCTGCACCAGTCCGGCTTTTTCGAGCACGCGCATGGCATTGTGCGCGTCGATGGGCTTGAGGCGGTAGGTGCTGGCAAACTGCTGCAAATCAAAGTCGAAGGCGACCAGCTCGCCGCCGCCCACGGCCGTGCCGGAATAGTTGGCCAAGGCCTGGTACACGCGCCGCACCACATCAATGGGCGGATGACCTAGGGCCACGCGGCGGCGCATCTCGTGCGCGTCGTTGGGGGCCCACAGCAGCACGGCAAAAGCGTAGAGCTCGTCGCGGCCCGCCCGCCCGGCCTCCTGGTAGTACGCCTCCAGCGAATCGGGCGCGTCGAGGTGCACCACGCAGCGCACATCGGGCTTATCAATGCCCATCCCGAAAGCGTTGGTTGCCACCACAATCCGGGTTTTGTCGTTGGTCCAGTCCTGCTGCACGCGCGTGCGCTGATCGGCTGCCAAGCCGGCGTGGTAGGCCGCGGCGCTTAGCCCGTTTTGCTGCAGCCACGCGGCCGCTTGTTCGGTTTGCTTGCGCGTGCGGGCGTACACCACGGCCGTTTTGCCCGGTCCTACACCCTTCAGTACTTGCAGCAGGCGCTGCAATTTGTCTTCGGTGTGGAGCACCGAGTACGAAAGGTTGGGCCGCTGAAAGCTGCGTTGGAAGATTTGCCCCGTTGGGCCGAAGTTGAGTTTTTGCCCGATGTCGCGGCGCACTTCCTCGGTGGCTGTGGCCGTAAGGGCCAGCACCGGCACGCCCGGCAGCAGCTCGCGCAAGGCACTGATTTGCAGGTACGGCGGTCGAAAATCGTAGCCCCATTGCGAGAGGCAGTGCGCCTCGTCGACGGCAATCAGCTGCACCTTCATCTTGCCCACCCGCGCCCGGAACATCTCGGTGAGCAACCGTTCGGGCGATACGTACAGGAACTTAACCGGCCCGTACACGCAGTTGTCGAGCGTCTGGTCGATGTCGCGGTGGCTCATGCCGGCATACACCGCCTCGGCCTTGATGCCGCGCTTGCGCAGGTTCTCTACTTGGTCCTTCATCAGCGCGATGAGCGGCGAAATGACCAGGCAAAGCCCATCGTGGGCCAGCGTAGGCACCTGAAAGCAAACGCTCTTGCCGCCGCCAGTGGGCAGCAAGGCCAGCGTATCGTGGCCAGCCAACACCGAGCGGATAATTTCCTCCTGCCCGGGCCGGAACGCCTTGTGGCCCCAGTGTTGGCGCAGTACGGAAAGGATGTCGTCGGTGGGTGCGGGCACGGCAAATGCTTTTGTCGGACGACGAAGTTACGCACGAAACGCAAGCCCCTAGACCGCTCACCTCGGCTGTCATTGCGAGCCAAGCGAAGCAATCGGTCCTGGGCTGGGCACCACTGTTCACCTAGCAGCAACCGAAATGTAGCGCGGACTCTGCAAGTCCACGTCCCCATACAGTAACTTCTGACCTAGGGCGTCCGGTGTAGCCCGCGTTTTCTAGAACGGCTGGCGTCAGGGCAGTTCCGCGCGCAACTACTCGTCCACGCCAACGCGGGCTGAACCGAAGGTAGGCGTAGCCAAGACCGCGCTACACCGCACAACGATTGATTTTACCGTCCGAGGACGCGAATTTGCCGAGTTTGCGCTACAGCCCTAGGTGCATTTCGCTTAGTGCTGCGTGAAGGGTTGTGCCCAGCCCAGGACCGATTGCTTCGCTTGGCTCGCAGTGACACCGGGCGAAACGGCTGCTTACCCGCACAAACAAAAAAGCCCGGCTCCTGCTGGAGCCGGGCTTTCGTATGGGTGCGCTGCTGGTTAAGCAGCGGCTTGGCCGTTCTCACGGTCGTCAATGGTCTTCTTCAGGTTAGCAATGGCCTGCGTGGCACGCTCCTGATCGAGCTTGTTGATGTTGAGGAGCATTTTGGTTTTCTCCTGACGTGTGATGACCGGATGGTTCAGCAAGCGGATGATTTCCTCCTTCTGCTGCGCCGTGGCGTAAGCCGATGCGTTGGCAGCGGGTGCTACCGGCTCGGTTGCCGGGGCAGCTTGCTCAGCCTTCACGGCTTTCATCGGGGTGGCTTCGGCGTTGCGTGCTTCGGCGGGTGTGTTGCCGCCGTACTCCATCTCCTCAGCGGGGGTGGGCTCGTAGCCAGCAGCGCGGATAATCCAAGCCAGAATGTTGCGGTAGGCCTTGCCAATGGCACGCGTTTGCGCCATCGAAGCAATAGCAAACTCCTGGTAGAATTTCTTGCCTTGCTCCTTGTTCGAGCAGATGGCAAAGCCCGCGCCCACGGTGTGCTCCGAGCGCATGTCGAAGAGCGTTACCTTGGCCTGGTATTTAATCTCGGTGTCGGTGCTCATGTTAATCACGTGGTCGACGATGGGCACAATGCCCAAGCGCGAGCCGGCGTACTGCCAGCCTTCCACGTTCACGAACTCTTTACCTTGCACCGAAGTGGTGAGCTTATTCTCCTTGATGAAGTTAGCCAAGTCCTTGGCCAACGACAGCGTCTCGTCGGAGCGCGAGATGTCATAGCTTTCCGCTTTCATTTTACGAACCGGTGCTTTGGTGTCTTTTTGTGCCTCAGTCATGGCTTTCTTGATTTCCCTGTAGTACGTCCTGTGTTACGGATGGATAACAGGACACCTAGGCAATTAGTGCATTTTACGCGTTGATTTTTAGTATTTTTTCTTGTTGTAAATCAGGCACTTACAAACAATATTCAAAAACATGATAGCTAAAGCTTTTAGTCAGGCCGCTGCACCTCCGCGGTGCGTTTTAGAGGGCTGCTGATACCGGCTTTTTGCTCACGCTTTCAACGTATTGAAAGCAAAGAGGTTGAGCACAGCCTGACTACACCCTAGGTAACTAGGCACGAAAAAACGCGCCACAGGGGCGCGTTTCCATATGGTGTGCAAGGGCGGCCACAGGGCCAGTGCTTACTCCAGAATGTAGCCGTCGCGCATGGTGATTTTGCGGTCGGCCATTTCGGCAAGTTGGTCGTTGTGGGTTACGATTACGAACGTTTGGCCGAGCTCTTTGCGCAGCAAAAAGAATATCTGGTGCAACTCCTGCGCGTTCTGCGAATCGAGGTTGCCGGAAGGCTCGTCGGCAAAAATGATTTCGGGCGAGTTGATGAGTGCCCGGGCTACGGCCACGCGCTGCTGCTCACCGCCCGACATTTCCGAGGGCTTGTGGTCGGCGCGGCGCTCTAGGTTGAGCATGCCCAGCAGCTCGCGGGCCCGCACGCGGGTTTCTTGCTCGTGGCGCCCGGCCAGGTACGCGGGCAAGCACACGTTTTCGAGCGCCGTAAACTCGGGCAACAGGTTATGAAACTGAAACACAAAGCCGATGTGTCGGTTGCGAAACTTCGCCAGCTCGGAGCGTTTAAGCGTGCTCACGGATTCGCCGTCGAATAGCACTTCGCCGGTATCGGGTGTGTCGAGGGTACCTAGGATGTGCAAGAGCGTGCTCTTGCCGGCTCCCGAAGAGCCCACGATGGATACGATTTCCGACTTTTCAATGGTCAGATCGATGCCCTTGAGCACTTCCAGCGAACCGTAGCGTTTGCGGATGTTGACGGCCTGCAGCAAACCGACTGGGTGTTAGGAGGAGAAGAAGCAAGTAGCGACAAAGCTACGCAGAAAGGCCCGATGCCAACCGGTTGACAACCGGCCTTGGCTGCGTACCCGCCGGCTTATACGGCAACTCGGCCGTAGTGGCTTGGTGCGGGACGCCAAAGTACGCACGTGCCCACTGCCAAAGCCCGGGGGCCGGCCAAGCCTAGGTAATTGCTAGCCAAGGGGCAGCGCCACAAAGTGGGTGCAACTGCGCCCCTACTATGTGCTACTTCGCGCTACATTGCCTACTTTCGCGGGCACATTTCCGGAACCCGAAAACCCACCTCAAGTCCGAAGTATGAACATTCACGAATATCAGGGCAAGGACATTCTTAAGCGCTACGGCGTGCGCGTGCAGGAAGGCATCGTGGCCGAAACTGCCGAGCAGGCCGTAGAGGCCGCCAAAAAGCTGACCGAGCAAACCGGCACGGGCTGGCACGTAATCAAAGCCCAAATCCACGCCGGTGGCCGTGGCAAAGGGGGCGGCGTTAAGCTCGCCAAGAACCTTGACCAGGTACGTGAACTCTCGGAGCAAATCATCGGCATGCAGCTGGTAACCAAGCAAACCGGCGCCGAAGGCCGCAAGGTGCACAAAGTACTGGTAGCCCAAGACGTATACTACCCCGGCGAGTCGGAAACGAAGGAGTACTATATGTCGGTACTGCTCGACCGCACTTCGGGCAAGAACGTTATCATCTACACCACCGAGGGTGGCATGGACATCGAGGAGGTAGCCGAAGCGCACCCCGAGAAAATCCACAAAGAGTACATCGACCCGCGCGTAGGGCTGCAGGGCTTCCAGGCCCGCAAGATTGCGTTCAACCTAGGCGTTGAGGGCGAAGCTTACAAAGAGATGGTGAAGTTCGTATCGGCCCTCTACAAGGCCTACGACGACACCGACTCGGCCATGTTCGAAATCAACCCCGTGTTGAAAACTTCGGACAACAAAATCCTGGCCGTTGACGCCAAAGTAACCCTCGACGACAACGCCCTGTACCGCCACAAGGATTTCGCTGCGCTGCGCGACACCAACGAGGAAGATCCGCTGGAAGTAGAGGCTTCGGAGTCGAACCTGAACTACGTGAAGCTCGACGGCAACGTAGGCTGCATGGTAAACGGCGCTGGCCTGGCCATGGCTACCATGGACATCATTAAGCTGAGCGGCGGCGAGCCGGCTAACTTCCTCGACGTAGGGGGTGGAGCCAACGCCCAAACCGTTGAAGCTGGCTTCCGCATCATCCTGAAAGACCCGAATGTGAAGGCCATCCTCATCAACATCTTCGGTGGTATCGTACGCTGCGACCGGGTTGCCAACGGTGTGGTGGAAGCTTACAAGAACATCGGCGACATCCGCGTGCCGATCATCGTACGCCTGCAGGGCACCAACGCCGAAGAAGGCGCCCGCATCATCGACGAATCGGGCCTGAAAGTGTACTCGGCTGTATTGCTGAAGGACGCCGCCCAGAAAGTAAAAGAAGTACTGGCCGCGCAGGAGCAAACGGCCTAACGCCGCGCAGCACCCCGGCCCCAACGCAAACGGGCTACCCTACTGGCAGTGGGGTAGCCCGTTTGCGTTGGGGCCGCCCGCGACGGCACCAAGCCCGCGCAGCCCTAGGTCTTTGTAAATCAACCCAACCCCAAGGGCTGGGTTTGCGTTTCGGGGCCCGTACCCGAACTGGAATTATGCCTCGAATTGCTACGCTGCTGTTTTTGTTTGCTTGCCTGGGCGCCACGCCCACCATCCGGGCCCAACCGGCCGCGCCCAAATTGGAATTGGCGCTGCCCTACTCTACCGAGCCAGCTGCGGCTGGTGCTACGTTCCAGTTCAGCTCGCCCAACTCTGCTTACCTGCAAACCCTACGCGAGCGGTACGGCCTGGAGGCCGTGGTAGCCAATCAGCCCACTGCGCTGGGCAAGGCGCAGGCCTTGTGCGCCTGGGTGCACAACCGCCTCACGCACGACGGCCGCAGCGCGTGCAGCAAAGCCGATCCGCTGGGCATATTGGAAGAAGTAACGCGCGGCAAAGCTGTGCAATGCGTGGAGTTTGGGCGGGTGCTGGCCGGCGCCCTCACGGCCGTGGGCCTACCGGCACGCCCGCTGTACCTCAAAGCCAAAAACGCCGACACCCGCGCTGCCGCTGGTGGGCATGTGCTTACCGAAGTTTGGCTGCCCGATTACCAGAAGTGGGTGGTGGTAGACGGGCAGTGGGACGTTATTCCGACGCTGAACGGGGTGCCGCTGAATGCGGCGGAACTCAGCGGCGCGCTGGCCTCCGGAGCAGCGGGCCTCGACGGCCTTACCTCCAGCAACGCCAAAATTCGGTTTTACTACCGCTGGCTGCGCCCCTACCTGTATTACCTCGACGCCCCGCTCGACAACCGGTATGAGCAGCCAACAGCGGCTGCGGCCCACCTCATGCTTGTGCCGCTCGGCGCCGAAAACCTCACCACGTTTCAGCGCACCACCCGTTTGCGCGGCATGCGCTACACCAGCTCACTGGCCGATTTTTACCCGCCGCTCACGGCGGCTGCGCCGCCCCAGCCTGCCGCTACCACTTGGCCGCACCTGCCTCATTAAATACGCCGAAAGCCCCGCCGGCGGTCCGGCGGGGCTTTCGGTAAGCATGCGCTAAATCTATTGGCCTTGCTGCGCTACGCCAATATTTTCTTCGGCCTTCACCGGAATGGCCTGGCCCTTCACGCGCAGCTCTACTTCCATGTTGCCGCGGGTGCCCACCGAGTACGGGCAAATTTGGTGAGCTTGGCGTACCATCTCAACAGTTTTGTTGTCGTCGAATTTCTTCAGGTCTACATCCAGAATGGCGCTTAGGCCGTACGCCTCGCCCTCCTGAAAAAGCGACACCGAGCAATTTACCGACGTATCGGGGTCGAGCCGGTCGCCGGCGCGTTGGGCAATTACCAGCAGCGCCTGCTGAAAGCACGATGCGTAGCCCGCGGCAAACAGCTCCTCGGGGTTGGTGGCGCCGCGCTTGCCGCCGAGGCCCTCCGGCACCGACATATCCAAGTCGATTACGCCGGTGGTGGAACGCACGTGGCCGCTGCGGCCGCCCACGGCTTGGGCTTCAGCGGTATACAGGGTTTTCTTTTCGGATGTAGCCATACAACTAAGCTTTAGGTTTCGGGTTGTGCGTAAGGCTTAACTGCCGAAACCGGCCGAAGGTTGCGCCTGCATTTTCGCGGAAAATGCCAACCCGATTTGCCCGCGCCGCATTTTTGCCTACTTTTGCCGCCCACAGCTGCTATTTGGTCGCGTAGTACAACGGATAGTATAGGAGTCTCCGAAGCTCTTGATCCAGGTTCGATTCCTGGCGCGACCACAACCGCTTAAACCCTCTTGGCCAACCGCCAGGAGGGTTTTGTTTTTTGCGCACCGCGGCAGGCCCACCAACCTCGAAGCCAGATTTACGAAATTATTAGCTGTGCCCAGGACGCCGTGCCGGGCCCTTGGTTTAGTTGCGCTCAGTCATACCTAGGGTATATGCAGTGGCCGCCGCCTGTTTGCAGCAGACTACAAAGCAAAGCGCGGTTGCCACCGTCGAAGCAAGCATGGCTCCGGCAGGGCTGAGTGCAGGCAGCAAATAATTAATCTGCCTTAACGCGACGCCACCCGCGAAAAACACCCGGCGCACTTTGGATTGGTAAACCATGCGGTAGCAATCCGGTTGAATATGAACGCCGTAGGTCCGGCATCAACCAATTCATCAACCACACCAAACCCCAAGCACCATGTTCAAGCACAGCATTGCCGCCCTTGCCCTTGTCGTAGCTATCGGATCGGGCGTCGGCACCTCGGCGCTGGCCCAAACGAAAACCAAGGCCAAGGAAGACAAGATGAAAACGAAGGGGAAATCTTCGATGAACGGCACCACCACCGGCGGTAGCATGTCGAAAAGCTCCCCGATGGCTACTTCCTCGGCTGCGGGCGGCGTGATGGTGGGCGGTGCCATGATGACGCCGGACAAGGATATTGTGGCCAACGCCCTCAATTCTTCGGAGCACACCACGCTCGTAACGGCTGTTAAGGCCGCTGGATTGGTATCCACGCTGCAAGGCACAGGTCCTTTCACGGTGTTTGCACCCACCAACGCGGCCTTCGATAAGCTGCCCGCGGGCACTGTGCAAACGCTCGTAGAGCCGGCCAACAAGCAGCAGTTAACGAGCATTCTTACCTACCACGTGGTGCCCGGCCGCTACCTGGCCACCGATTTGAAAGACGGACAGCAGCTAACCACCGTGGCGGGCGAAACCCTGACCGTGATGAAAAAAGGCAACTCGGTGATGCTGCGCGATGCCAAAGGCGGCATGGCTACGGTGTCTATCCCCAATGTGGTGTCGAGCAATGGCGTAACCCACGTGGTTGACACCGTGCTCATGCCCACGCGCTAGGCGTACGCGCTTGACGAAAAAAACCGCCCGCGCCGCGCGGGCGGTTTTTTTATGCCTAGTACCCTAGGTGGTCGGCGGCCGCGCACCAACAGGGAGCGGGCAATCTAGACCCTGCTTGCATTTTACCCGTATAAGGGCTGAGTTTTCCCAACCACTCCCATCCTGACCAACCATGCTTAAGAAAACAATCTCCCTGCTGTCGCTGGCACTTGCCATGTGCGCCGTAACCACCGTGGCCGAAGCGCAAACCACGAAAACCAAGTCGGACGAAGAAAAAACCAAGACCACAACGCCCGACGGCACCGTGACCAAGGTGAAAAACGACGACAACGGCAATACCAAGCTGAAAGGCAAGACCGAAGCCGGCGACAAAATGAAGTCGAAGGTGAAACCCATGAAAGACGGCTCGATGGATGCCACCGGCACCTCCACGGGCTCTTCGGGCTCCTCTACGGGCGGTTCGATGATCAATTCGTCGTCGGGCTCGATGAGCGGCTCGAGCACAGGCAGCATGAGCACCGGCACTAGCACCGGCACCACCACCGATACGAACTCGTCGGGCACGATGGGCACCGGTACGAGCACCGGAACCAGCACAGGTACTATGTCGGGCTCGGGCACGGGTACCATGAGCACTGGCTCGGGTACGGGCACCAGCACCGGTACCATGAGCACCGGCTCGGGCACGATGAGCGGCAGCGGTACCTCTACTACCGGCACCAGCAGCGGCTCGATGTCGGGCACCGGCACCACTACCACCGACACGAACACCTCGACTACCACTACTACTACCGGCGCTGACGACATGCGCGTAGGCCGCCGCATGAAGCCCGGCAAAGAAGAAAAAATGAAGGCCAAGAAAGACAAGATGAAAATGAAGTCGGAGATGTAATTCCGGTTCATTTAAGCTGAAAAGCGGCTCCGGGTGCGTTGCACCCGGAGCCGCTTTTTTTTGCGGCCGGCCGTGCCAGGCGCAGCCCCCGGTAGGCGCCACGGGCAGCGGCACCTAGGGCCGCTGCTAGGCCAGCAGCTGCTGGTACTTGTCGTGGTTTTTCTGCACAAATTTGGCCATGTACGGGCACGAGGTGCGCACGCGCAGCTTTTCGCTGGCGGCCCAGTCGAGGGCTTGTTCGGCCAGGCGCTCGGCCACGCCCTTGCCGCGCAGCTCTTCGTCGACGTAGGTGTGTGCGAAATCGACAACGCCGGCTTCCGGCCGGCTGTACGAAAGCTCGCCTTCGTAGCCGTGCGAGGTGGCGTAAAACGTCTGGTCTTCGGGTTGGTGTTCGATGTGCATGGGTTGGCGGGCTAGGGAGTTGAAAGGTGCAGTAACTGGGCAGGCGGCGCGTTGGCGCTGCCCTCGTCGACCACAACCGCCTGTGTTACGTATAACGGGGCAGCCGTTGCCACCTGCCCGGCTTTGTTTTTTTCCATCCTCCTATGCCTCAAGTAGCTACCCCCAAAACCGAAACGCCGCAGCCGCTCAGCAACCGCGTGGGCCCGGCGCCGGCCGCGAAGCCGGTTCCGGCTTCGCCCACAGCCCAGCCCGTAGCGCCGGCCCCGCGCATGCGCTATTGGGAGCAGATTGACCCTGCCAGCCACAGCCTCTACCCCGTCGACTAACCCTTCCCGCCTCTCCCCACCCCCGCTATGCATTCCCAGTACCCCATCCAGCCCGCCGACGACGCAGCCGACAAACTGCGCAAAACCGTGTCGGCCGAAGAAAACCAGCGCGATACCAGCACCAAGGCGCCCAGCCTGCTCGACCGCGAAACATACGGGCAGATTCTCGATCAGCCCGCCCCCGACGAAGACACCTCCGACTTTGCCTCGGGCCTGAACCAACCGGCCTCGCAGCACCTCGGCAACGAGGAGCGCGTGCCGGGCGAAGAAAACCCCAACACCCGCGCCGAATAGCCCCGGCGCCTGCACCCATTGCAGCCCCGGCCCTCAATGGCCGGGGCTTTTTTATCGACCTAGGGCCCGCGGGCTACGTACACCCAGGCAGTACCCTACTTACCATCCGCAACCATGGCATCGAAATCACAGCACCCCCAGTACAACGAACCCGACGACCACCAGGCTCGCGAGGAGCGCCAGGAGCAACAACAGCGCGACGCACAGGACCGCCCCACCCCCGCCCAGGAAAACAATAATACCGAGGGCAGCACCACGGCCATGCTGAACCGCGAAACCCACGGCCAGATTATGTCGCGCAGCACGCCCGACCGCATTTATTCCGACGGCAGCGACGACACCGAAACCCCGCGCCCGCCCACATTCACCGACGACACTACTGGGTTCGACCCCACCAACCGCACCCGCTAAGCCCGCCACGGCCCGCCGCACCTCGCAGCGGGCCGTGTTGTTTTGGGCTGCTTAACCTGTGGCACCTAGGGCTTAGTGTCGACAAGCCGGAGCGAGGCTTAAATAGTCAATTATAAATATTTATCCGACAAACGGTTGGAGTTACAATTATCTATGACGTATGTTTGCGTCATACTTCATGAATATATGACCTACGCCAAGCTTTCCGAGTTCACCGAGGCCCAGCAGCAGCTGGCGCGGGTAGCCAAGGCCCTAAGTCACCCGGCCCGCGTGGCCATCATCGAGCTGCTGGCCGCCAAAAAAACTTGCATTTCCGGCGACATAGCGGCCGAGCTGCCGCTTTCGCGTACCACCGTTTCGCAGCACCTGCAAGAGCTGAAAGCGGCTGGCTTGGTGCGCGGCGACATCGACGGGCTTACCGTGTGCTACTGCCTCGATACGGAGGTGCTCGGGCGCGTGCAGCAGCAATTCGGTGCTTTTCTGGAGCAGGCCGCTTGCTGCGGGCCCGCAGCACCCGGTTGCGCCTGCTAGGTGCCGCCGCTTCCGCGTTTGTTCAGCAACCTTTTTCTGCCCTTCTGATCTATGAAAACCGCTCTCTTCCCTCGCATGCACGTTTCGCTGTACGTGTCCAACATTGAGGCTACCGTGGCCTTCTACAACCGCTTTTTCGGCCAGCCAGCCAGCAAGCAAGCAAAACAAAGCCCGGCTACTCCAAATACGTGCTCGAGCGACCGTCGCTGATTATCTCCTTTGTGCAAAACCCGGCCCGCGTGCAAAGCCACTTTGGCCACCTGGGCTTTCAGGTTGAAACTCCCGAGCAGCTGCAGCAGCGCCTAGCCGTAGCCAGCGCCGCCGGGCTGGTGCAGCGCCAGGAAATGGGCACCAATTGCTGCTACGCCAAGCAGGATAAGTTTTGGGTAAACGACCCCGACGGCGTGGAATGGGAAGTGTACTACTTTCACGAAGACGCCGAGTTTAACGACCCGCACTACGACGACCTAGCGGCCAGCACCGGCCAGTGCTGCATCGCTTCGGCCCCGGCCGAAGCGCTAACCACCGCACCCATGGCCTTTACGCTGGTTGAGGCGGGCCCAACCCCACAGTGCTGCAGCACCGGCACCTGCTAACGCAGTTCGTGCTTTACCTCACAACCAAGCCCCATGACCCTGCACCCCTTAACCGAGCAACACTGGCCCGCCGTGCAAGCCATTTATGCGGCGGGCGTAGGCACGGGCAATGCTACTTTTGAAACCCAGGTGCCTGCCTGGCCCACCTGGCACGCCAGCCACCTAGGGCACAGCCGGCTGGTGGCATGCAACGAGCAGCAGCAAGTAGTGGGCTGGGCAGCACTCAGCCCTGTTTCGGGGCGGTGCGTGTACGGCGGAGTGGCCGAGGTTAGCGTGTACGTTGCCGCCGAAGCTCGTGGCCAAGGCGTAGGCCTGCTGCTGCTGCGGGCCCTGGTGCAGGCATCGGAAAGCAACGGCATTTGGACGCTGCAGGCCGGCATTTTGCCAGAAAACACCGCCAGCCTCGCCCTTCATGCCAAAGCGGGTTTTCGGGTGGTGGGCTACCGCGAACGGCTGGGCCAGCTGCACGGCGTATGGCGCAACGTGGTGCTGCTCGAGCGGCGCAGCGCCGTGGTAGGCACCGCAGGCGCAGATGCCCCCGCTTCGGCCGCGGCACCCACCCGCATTTGATTGCCAAGGCCCAGCGCCCAACCGAGCGCAATTTTGGTGCATTCCGACGCGATTTTCCGACCGGCGTAATTACCCATTAACACACAGGTTGTAAACTGCAGCGCCAATGCGCCATTGTCAGGCGCCCGGCTAAAGCTCCCCGTTATGCTCACTTTGCTTGTTCTGACCGATTTTTCGCCCGTTGCCGACCACGCCCTGCAATATGCCGCTGCCCTGGCCGCGCCAGCGGGCGCGCACCTTGTGCTGCTGCACGTGCGCCCTTCGCTGCTGAGCCCGCGTGCTTTCACTGGCACCGCCGAGTACTCCGAAAGCCAAGCCCACGACCTGCTGCAGCAACGCCTGCGCGCGTTGCCGGCGGGCGTGCGGGCTACCTGCGCCCTGGAGCGCGGCGACGTAGCCGCCGAGTTGGCCGAAGCAGCTCGGCGGCACAACGCTTCGGTGCTGGTGGTGGGCCGCCCCGACCTAAGCAACACCCCCGAAGAGCTGGAGCACACTACCTCGTTGGATGTACTGCGCCACGTGGCCTGCCCCCTGCTGGTGGTGCCGCACAACGCAGCCGGTGCGGTGCCGCCGCGCCAAGTGCTCCTTGCCCTCGACGACCAGCCCCTGCCCACCACGCACACTACCACCGAGTTGCAGCCCTTGCTGGGCAATGCGGCCCTTACCGTGCTGCACGTAAGCGAGGAAGAAGTTGCCAACGACCCCAGCCGCGTTTTTGCCAACGCCGAGCACGCGGGCCTGGTGGCCGGTTTTGCCAGCGCGCAGGCCAGCGGCATTAGCGGCACCAGTCCGGCGGCCGGCATTGCCGACGCCACCGCCATGCAGCAGCCCGACTTGCTGCTGCTGGTGGCCCGGCGCCACAGCTTCCTGGGCAACTTGTTTCACCAAAGCGTAACGGCCACGGTGGTGCGCGAGGCGCGCCTGCCCGTGCTGGTGCTGCCCGAAAAAGCCTAGGTCCCGTCGGCTAGCTCATCCATAACACCGGAGTACCTTTGCGGGTACTCCGGTTTTTATGCGTCACCTCCGACTCCTGTTTTTGCTGGCTAGCCTGCTGCCCACGGCGGCGCAGGCACAAACGCCGCTGGCGCCCGCCGCGCCGCCCGATACCGTTCGCAAATACGAAAACCCCGGCGGCCTGTCGGCGGCCGACAAGAAGCCCTGGTACAAGGGCAAGCTGGTGCGCGCCACGGTGGTGCCAGCGGCCCTCATCGGCTACGGCGTGAGCACCATCAACGGGCGCGGCTTTTACAGCAGCTACGACGCCCGGCGCGACATTCAGCGGCACTTTCCCAACTTCCGCACCCGTGTCGATGATTTTCTGATCATCGCGCCTTACCTAGAGCTAGCCGCCGTGGAGCTTTCGGGCGTAGAAACCCGCAACGACCGGCTGAACATGCTGCTGGTGGTGCTGAAATCGGAAGCCATTTTTGCCGCCACCACTTTCACGCTTAAGCACACCACCAAGGTGCTGCGCCCCGATGGCAGCACGCGCAATTCGTTTCCGTCGGGCCACACGGCGCAGGCGTTTTTGGCGGCCAGCATTGTGCACACCGAGTTCCGCGACAAAAGCCAGTGGTACGGCGTGGGCGCCTACACCATTGCCACCAGCGTGGCAGCCTTGCGCATGCTCAACAACCGCCACTGGCAATCCGATGTAGTGGCTGGTGCCGGCGTGGGCATTTTGTCGGCGCACCTGGGCTACCTCACCCACCGCAACCGCTGGGGCCGCAAGCCCTTGCCGGGCCGCTACAGCGTGGCCCCGCTGGCCTACCCCGGCGCGGCGGGCCTCACGGTGGTGTGGCGCCCCTAGGTGCGCCGTCGTCTTTCTCGTTTCGGCACCCGCAACGCCGCCCGCGCCCCGGCCTTTGGCTGCCGAAGCGCGGGCGGCGTTGCGTTTACGGCCGGCTGCCTGGGTGGCGCATGCCCGGCGCTACCTAGGCAGCCGGCCGCGCGGCGCGGGCCGCAACCCCGGGTTGGGCCAAGCCGTTAGTCCTGCTATTGGCCAATTGCGCATTGCTCATGGATGCTACCGATTCGCGCCGCCGGTTTTTGCGCCAAGCTGGGCTGGGTGCTGCCGTGGCAGCGCTGGCCGCGCCGGGCGCGGCTGCGGCCATGCTCGCACAACCCCTCACCGCCGCTATGCAAAACTCCGACAAGAAGAAACTCGGCTGGGCCATTGTGGGCCTGGGCAAATTTGCCACCGAGGAAATCATGCCCAACTTCAAGGATTGCCAACACTCGCGCCTGGTAGCGCTGGTAAGCGGCTCGCCCGACAAGGCCCAGAAGCTGGCGCAGCAGTACGGCCTTCAGGAGAAAAACATCTACAGCTACCAGAACTTCGACAGCATCAAGGACAACCCCGAGGTGGATGTGGTCTACATCATCTTGCCCAACAGCCTGCACGCCGAGTACACCATTCGGGCGGCGCAGGCGGGCAAGCACGTGCTCTGCGAAAAGCCCATGGCCACCTCCGTGCACGATTGCCAGAAGATGATTGACGCCTGCCAGAAAGCGGGCAAGCAGCTGATGATTGCCTACCGCTGCCAGTACGAGCCCTTCAACCTGAACGCCATCGAGCGCATCCGGAAAGGCGAGCTGGGCAAGCTCCGCTTTATTACCTCCGACCACGGCCGCCGCGTGAAGCCCACCGAGGACAAGGCCGATACTTGGCGCGTGCAAAAGAAACTGGCGGGCGGCGGCTCGCTGATGGATATCGGCATTTACTCGCTGAACGCGGCGCGTTATTTCGCCGGCGAGGAGCCCGTGGAGGTTACCGCCCAAATTGCCTCCGACCCCAACGACCCTAGGTTTAAGGAAGTGGAAGACAACGTGGCTTTTACGCTGCGTTTCCCGAGCGGGGTGCTGGCCGCCTGCACCTCGTCGTACAGCTACGAAACGGTGAAGCGCGGCCGCGTTTTTGGCGACAAAGGCTGGCTCGACCTCGACCCGCTTTCCGACTATGATAAGCACACCATGAAAATTGGCAAGCCCGACGGCAAAGAGGAGCCGCAGCTGAAAGAGGGCAACCAGTTTGCCGCCGAAATCGACCACCTTTCGGAGTGCATTCTGCAAAACAAAACGCCCCGCACGCCCGGCGAGGAGGGCCTGCGCGACGTGCGCTACATCATGGCCATTTACGAATCGGCGCGCAAGGGCAAGGCCATAAAGGTGTAGCCCGGGGCGGTGCCGGCCCTAGGTGCCGGGGTTGGGCGAGGTGCGCGGCAGCCGGGGCAAATGCGCCCACGGGTACAGCGCCCCGTTGAGGGCGGTGAGCACCAGGCGCCACTGCGGCAAGGGCTTGGCTGTTTCGGCCACGGCCATTTCGAGCAGCTCGCGGCTGGCGCGCACCTGCCGCTGCCACGGCACGGCAATATCAACGGCGGCCAGGCGCTCGAGTTCGGGCAACGCTTCCTGGCTGAGGCGCAGCATCTCGCCGTGGTGCTCGGGCGTAAACTCATTGAGGCCTAGCAGCTGCTCGTGCAGGTGTTGCAATTGCCGCAGGGAAGGGTGAAGCCGCTCCATTTTGGTGAATGTTCGGGCTTTGTACGCGGATTGCGGCGGCGTGGCTATTTGCGGCCGAACTTCCGCCCGGGAGGGCTTCGGGCGGGCTGTACCGGCCGCGCTACCGAGCTGCTTGGCGGGGGTTGCCAGCCGGCCCCGGGTGCTTCCGGTGCTTGCAGGCCGGCTCTCGGCTCTGATAGTATTACCTTCGGGCAATAGCCCGTGCGCTACGCTTTTTCAACCAGCTTTGCCAAACCACCCCAAATCCGCTTCGCAGCTGGCCCAAGCCGTGCTCCACGTGTCGTTTTCGCCGGGGGCACTGCTGCGGCCGGTGGGGCCCGATACGGCCGATTTCGTTGTAACGCACCTCAACCAAGCAGCGCAACAAGTGCTTCAACAGCCCGCCGAGCCCAACGTACTGCTCGGCGCGTGTTTTGCGGCCCTAGGTGGGCAGCGGCTGCTGGCGCACTGCCAGCAGGCCTACCGCACGGGCCAGCCCCTGCACATGATGCTGCCCGCCCTGCCCGATGGCACGGCCTGGCAACTGTCGTTGCAATGCCAGCACAACGAACTGGCCCTGGGCTTTGCCCCGGCGGCCGCGCCCGCTGCCCTAGGTGCCGCCGCCCCGGCCGAGCCCCGGCAGCTAAGCAGCAGCTTGGAGCGGTTGTTTCGGCACGCGCCCACGGCCATCTGCACCATGGCAGGCCCCGATTTTGTGTACGAAATGGTTAACGCCGCCTACGAGCGGCTGTTTCCGGGGCGCGCCTTGTTGGGCCGGCCCTTGCTGGAGGCTGTGCCCGAGGCGGCCGGGCACCCGGCCTATCTCTCGTTGCGGCAGGTGTACGAAACCGGGGTATCGCACGAGGCGCAGGGCGTGGTACTGGCCATGCAGCGCACCCCCGGCGGCCCCACCGAGTTAGGCTACTTCAACTACATTCAGCAAGCCCGCTACGACGAGCACGGGCGCATCGACGGGGTGGTGGTGTTTACCTACGAGGTAACGGAGCAGGTGGCGGCCCAGCAGCAAATGCAGCAAATGCAGCACGAGTTGCTTACGCTCACCAACGCCATCGATCAGCTGGTGTGGACGGCCAAGCCGCACGGCGAGGTGGATTACTACAACGAGCAGTGGTACCGCTACACCGGCAGCACTTGGGAGCAATGCCGCAACAACGGCTGGACATCCTGTTTCCACCCAAATGATTTGCCCCGCCTGCAGCAGCACTGGCAAACCGCGCTGGCGCAGGGCACGCCCTACGAGGTGGAGGCCCGCCTGCGCAGTGCCGAGGGCGAGTACCGCTGGTTTTTGGTGCGGGCTTTGCCCTCGCGCGATGCTGAGGGCAACATTACGCGCTGGTTTGGCACCGACACCGACATTCACGAGCAGAAACGCCTGCAACAGGTGCTGCTCGAAAGCGAGGAGTATTTCCGCTCCATGGCCGACAGCCTGCCCTCGATGGTGTGGGTAACCGACCCCAACGGGCACTGCACTTACCTCAACAAGCAATGGTACAGCTACACCGGGCAGCAGCAAGCCGAGGCGCTGGGCATTGGCTGGCTGCAAGCCGTGCACCCCGACGACGCCCCCGCCGCCGAAAAAGCGTTTCTGGAAGCCAACGACTACCAGGTGCCGTTCCGGGTGGTGTACCGCCTGCGCCGCCACGACGGGCAATACCGCTGGGCCATTGATGCGGGCATGCCGCGCTACAGCGCCAGCGGCGAGTACGCCGGCATTGTGGGCACCGTTTTCGACATACACGAGCGACAGCTGGCTGAGCAGGCCTTGCAGCGCCTCACCCAGCAACTGCGCACCGCCCGCGACGAAGCCCGTGCCCTCAACAAGCAGCTGCAGGCCACCAACGAACGGTTGGTGCGCACCAACGTCGACCTCGACAACTTCATTTACAGTGCCTCGCACGATTTGCGCGTGCCCATTACCAACATCGAGGGCCTGCTCGATTTGCTGGAGCACCAACTCCCGGCCGCTTCGCTGGGCAACCCCGAGCTGGGGCCGGTGCTGCGCATGATGCACGAATCGGTGGAGCGGTTTAAGCGCACCATTGGCTACCTGAGCGAAGTAACCAAGTTGCAGAAAGAGTTCGATCAGCCGCCCGCGCAAGTGTTGCTGGCGGCCGTGTACGACGACGTGCGGCAGGATTTGCAGCCGCTGATTGCCGAAACCGGCGCCGTGCTCGAAGCCGACCTAGGCGGTTGCCCCAGCATTTCGTTTTCGCCGCGCAACCTGCGCTCGGTGGTGTACAACCTGCTCAGCAACGCGCTCAAGTACCGCCACCCCGGCCGGCAGCCCCTGGTGCACATCGGCTGTGCGCAACTGGCGCATTATACCGTGCTGCACGTGCGCGACAACGGCCTGGGCCTCGATGCCGATCAGCAGCAGCAGCTGTTCACCATGTTCCGCCGCTTGCACCACCACGTGGAGGGCTCGGGCGTGGGCCTTTACATGGTGAAGCGCAGCGTCGAAAACGCCGGCGGCAAAATCGAGGTCAGCAGCGAACCGGGCGTGGGCTCTACCTTCTCGGTGTACTTTCCGAGGCATACCAGCGCCACCCAACCGTAAGGCCGCCGTAGTAGTTGCGCCCGGGCGCCGGCTGAAAGTAGCGGTTGCCAAAGGCGTTCAGGTCGTTGCCAAGGCTGTAACGCCGGTTGGTGGCGTTTTCGAGGCCCGCGTACAGCTCCGTTTCGAGGCGCTGCAGCCAGGTGCGCCGCCAGCCCGCGCGGGCGGCAAAAACCCAGTACCCGGCCGCGTACTCCGTATTGGCATCGTTGAGCGGAAGGCGCGCCTGGTGGTTGGTGGTAGGGCTGATGTAGAAACCTAGGCGGTGGCTGAAATCGAGCCCAGCGGCCAAGGTGTGCGGCGCGGTGCCCGTGAGGCGGTTGCCGCTGAAATCGTTGCCGTTGCTCTCGTAATGCCCGAAGCGGTAATGATTGTAGGCGTAGCTGGCAAAGGCGCGCAAACTTAGGGGCAGCGCTGCAGCACCGGCAGCGGACCCAGCGGCCGGCGGCGCTTGCCACAGCCAGCCGCTTAGGGCTACCTCCAGGCCGCGTTGCCGCGTGGCGCCCGAGTTCGAAAACAGCTGCACGCCCTGCGCATCGGTGCGCGATACAATGCTTTGGCGCAGCCGGAAATCGTAAGCGGCCACATCGAAGCGGAGGCGGTTGCCGAGCAGTTGGCCGCGCGTACCCACCTCGTAGCTGGTGCCGCGCTCGGCCTGCAGCTCGCGGTTGAGCGAACCGTTGGAAGGCCGAATTTCCTCCTCGGTGGGCGGCGAGAAACCGCTGCTCACGCTGGCGTAGGCCGATACCTGCGGCGTCAGCTCCTTGAGCAGCGCCACCCTAGGCGACACCTCGGGCCGGAAGCTGCGCTCGAAGCGGTAGTTGTTGGGCTGCAAAGCCGCATCCGACACCCGGTAGATGCGGTAGCGCAGGCGGTTGTAGCTGGCGCCCACCGTGGCCAAAAACCCATGGGGCAGCTCCCAATCGGCCTGCCCAAACACAAAACCCGTAGCCGTCCGGATTTCGTCGTCGTAGCGCAGCGGGCCGGGCGTGCCGCCCCGGTTTTGGTAGTTGCGCGCGTTTTCGAACGAGGTTTGCACCTCGCCGCCGGCCGCAAGGCGCAGCGGCAACCCGGCCAGCAAGGTGCGGTAGCCAAAGCTGGTGCGCCCGCCCCAGCCCACCTGCGTGTTGCGCTCGTAGTCAACCAAAAACGGCGTGCGAATAACCGAGCCTATAGCGTAGATGGTGGTAGTGTTGGCGAAAGCGGCCGAAAAACGGTACTCGTGCGTGGCGCCTAGCAATGCCGTGCGCGAGCGGTAGCTGGCGCGTTGCTCCACGGTGCCGGGCCCGGCGGCATTGCGCGGCCGGGCTTGCCGCGGGTTCTGCTCGAACTGTGCCCGCGTGAGGCTGCCGGGTATCTGGTAGTCGAGGTCGGTGTAGAGGGCGCTGAGGCCAAGGGTTTGCTTTTCCGAAGCGGCTAGCTCGCCATCCAGCGTCAGCACGTCGCGGCGCTGGGCGCTGTTTTGGCGGTAGCCGTCGAGCTCCTGCCGGGTATACTGGGCGCGTAGGTTGCGGCCGTCAGTGCCGGTTTCGGCTACGGCCGAGTAGCGCCGCAAGCCAAACGAGCCGGCCGCCACGCCCAGTTGCACGCGGGCCTCGCCGGGCACTGGCCGGCGGTTGCTTAGCAGCACCACGCCGCCCGTGCCGGCTCCGTAGGCGCTGCCGGCCGGGCCTTTTATCACCTCGATTCTACCCAGGGTGGCGGGGTCGAGCAGGTTGAGCGGCGTGCTGCCGCTGGCTTCGGTAAACGGGATGTCGTTGTAATACACCTTTACGTTGCGCACCCCAAACGGCGAGCGTAAAGTGCTGCCCCGCACGCTAATGCGGTAGCTGGCCGTGGCGCGCTCCTCCAGCCGCACGCCGGGCAGCGTGTTAACGGCCTGCGTTAGCGACACCTCGTTGAAGCGCCGAATCACCTGCTCATCTATTACGCCTACGGCCGCAGCGGTGCGCCGCAGCGGCAAGCGCTGCCCGTACCCGATTACCGTGGCTTCGGGCAGGGCTACGGAGCGGCGGGTGGTATCGCGGGCGGGGCTGTTTTGAGCCTGCGCACCTAGGGCAGCAGCACACAGCACAAGCAGCAGCGCAATTGGTAATGGGTGCATAGCAGCAACAAAGCAAACAGTTCCCGAACGTGAAAGCCCTTGCTATAGTTGGCCGACGCTTGGCAGGCGCACGCCTATAACACCTCCCGAGGGCCTAGGCAGCTAATCATCAATTTTTTGCAACGGTGCGCCCGAATTGTCGGCACTTGCGCTTTGCGCGGTATAGCCAAACGCAGCAGCCCCTTTTCAGATTCGAAACAAGAAGTCGACCATCCGCAGCGCGGCACAAATGCATGACTGTTGGCGCCAAGTCAATAGTTGAATTTAATTCAAAGGGATTTTACAGTGCGCCTGCGCCAACGGGCTGGCTGGTCTCGCAAGCTCTACTAATGATATTTATCATATATTTATTTGTTATTTATTTATAGACTCACTTGCTATTTGGTTCCAATTAAGGTTACTTTAATCAACGCCCTTGCTGCTACTGCGCTTGGTATGCTTACTGCCCTGCCGCCGTTCTTGCCTAGCTTCCCTTCTCACCTCTGTTGGCTGATGATGTATGAGGCAACCTGTACACTTGCTGATGGCCTAACCTAAGCCCTAGGTCTCTCGCCCTTTTTGTTCGTTCAACGGCTGCACGCTTGCTAACGCGTGTGGCCTGGCAAGCTATTGCTTTTGCCAAATGGTGGTTTTGCATTGCGCCGCCTTCAATTTATGCTCAGGAGTTGCCGCCTCCTTCGCAGTTAGCTAAAGCCGATTTGCCTGCTTAGCGCTTTGCCCTGGCTTGAGTAGCCAGCCCGAAGCCCCACCTCTCCAGCCCTGCCCTCTTGCATGCCCCGCTCAGCGTGGGCAGGCTGCTTTGCGCCCTTATCACATCCGCTTCACACCTACTCTCATCCACACACCTACGCACCATGAAACAGCTTTTCAATTACACACGACCCAACATTTTGAGGTGTTGTGACACACGGACACCAAATCAGCGCCAGTTATTACCTAGGTTGTTGGTGCTGATCATGTTCGTTATTGGGTACGGGTCGGCCTATGCCCAAAGCCTACCACCGGCAGATAGGTGCGTTTCAAAAGACCTGTTTGTAGAAAGTGCTACCCTGGCCAATAGCAGCTGCATAGAGTGCGTGCCAGGCGAACCGTTATCCCGCAAGCTTACGCTGCGCATCAACAATACCACAGGGTCCGATCGAGCGGCATTCGCCTTCTGGGGTACGCTGGTAGTTACCTCGCCTGGTGGTCAGCCCGTCAGCACTTCGATTTCGGGGTGCCAAGGCACTACTGATCCCAATAATCCGGCTTTGCCAGCCAACACCGTCACACCTCTTCTCTTTCAAGATGTTACCATCAACTTCAAATGCGGCGATGCGGTAAAAATTACTAACCTGTACATAGCCTGGACCGACGCCTCCAACACAGGTAAAAACGATTGCCCGCTTGACCCGTCGAAGATTGCGCCTAAGTGCGCTACGGCAACCGAACTTCAGATTACTACGCCCCCGAGTACACCTGTAGTTACGCCGGTGCAACCTACTTGCACCGTGGCTACGGGCAGCGCCACCGTTGGCACTACCGCGGGCCTTACCTTCAGCCTAAACAATGGCCCTTTTACCGCATATCCAGCCGGTGGCTACACCAACCTAGCGCCTGGCGATTACACCCTAAAGGCCAAAAACGCCGACAATTGCGTTTCCTCGGCTGCTAACTTCACCATCAATCAGCAGCCCAGCACGCCGGCGCCGCCCACCGTTAATGTAACACAGCCTAGTTGCACCGTGGCAACGGGCACGGCGGCCGTTACTTCTACCACATCAGGGTTGGAGTTTAGCCTCGACGGAATGGCTTATGCGCCTTACCCGAGCGGGGGCTATACGGGGTTGGCTGCAGGTCCGCACACCTTAACTGCGCGCAACGCGGCGGGGTGCGTTTCGCCTGTCGCCAACTTTACCATAAATGCCCAGCCCGCTACTCCGGGTGTGCCAACCGTGAGCCCCGTGCAGCCTACTTGCACTGTGGCCACCGGTAGCGCCACTGTCAGCTCAAGCACTGCTGGCCTCGAGTTCAGCCTCAACGGTGGCAACTTTGCGGCGTACCCCAGCGGCGGGTACAGCAACCTGGCGCCGGGCTCCTACAGCTTGGTGGCCAAGAACGGGGCCGGCTGCACCTCCGCTGCGGCCAACTTCACCATCAATCCGCAACCGGCTACGCCTGCAGCCCCAACGGTAAACGTAACGCAGCCCACGTGTACCGTAGCCACGGGTAGTATTGCCGTAACCTCCAACACCAGCGGTTTGCAGTTCAGCTTGGACGGAGCGGACTATGCTGCTTACCCCAGCGGTGGTTACACGGGGTTGGCTGCTGGCTCGCATAGCCTTACTGGTCGCAACTCCGATGGCTGTGTTTCGGCTGCGGCTAATTTTACGATTAACCAGCAGCCGGCCACACCCAGCGCGCCAACCGTAAGCAAAACGCAGCCCACCTGCACCGTGGCCACGGGCAGCGCAACCATTACCTCCAGCACGGCAGGCCTGGAGTTCAGCTTGGATAGCGGACCGTTTGCTGCGTACCCCAGCGGCGGTTACACGGGCCTTGCGGCGGGGTCTCACTCGTTGGTGGCCAGGAACAGCGCGGGCTGTACTTCGGCGGCGGCTAATTTCACTATTAACCAACAACCCGCTACCCCAGCGCAACCCACTGTAAGCGTAACGCAGCCTAACTGTACCATGGCCACCGGTAGCGCAACGGTTACCTCTAGCACCAGCGGCTTGCAGTTTAGCCTGGATGGTGAAGATTATGCGGCTTACCCGAATGGTGGTTACAGTGGATTGGCTCCGGGTAGCTACACCCTAACGGCTCGTAATGCAGCCGGCTGCGTTTCGGCAGTTGCCAACTTCACCATCAACCCGCAGCCGGCTACGCCTGCAGCCCCAACGGTAAATGCAACGCAGCCTACTTGCGAACAGGGCTCGGGCAGCATCGCCGTTACCTCGAGCACCGCGGGTTTGCAGTTCAGCCTCAACAACGGTGATTTTGCTAGCTACCCCAGTGGCGGATATACCAACCTGGCGCCCGGCAATTACACCTTAAGAGCCCGCAACGGTGCCGGCTGTATTTCGGAGGCAGCCGCTGTTACCATCAACCCGGCACCCAGCACCCCCGATGCCCCCGAGGTCAGCATCGTACAGCCTACCTGCACCACGGCTACGGGCAGCTTTACGGTAACTTCGAGCACCTCCGGCCTGCAGTTTAGCCTGAACAACGGTGAGTTTGCCAACTACCCGAGTGGCGGTTACGCCAACTTGGCACCCGGCACTTATAGTCTGCGCGCCCGCAACACAGCAGGTTGTATTTCGGCGGCGGCCACGGTTGTTATCAATCAGCAACCTGCTACTCCGGGTGCACCAACCGTAAGCGCGGTGCAACCCACCTGTGCCGTTGCCACGGGCAGTGCCACTATCACCTCCAATACCAGCGGCCTGCAGTTTAGCCTCAACGGTGGCTCCTTCGCCGCTTACCCAATGGGCGGTTACAGCAACCTAGCGCCGGGCTCCTACAGCTTGGTGGCCAAGAACGGGGCCGGCTGCACCTCCGCTGCGGCTAACTTTACCATCAATCCGCAACCGGGCACTCCGGGCGCACCTACTGTCGAGGTGACGCAACCCACCTGCGCTGTTGGTACGGGTACCATTGCCGTTACTGCACCTGTGGGCCAAGGCTTCGAGTACAACCTCAACGGCGGCACTTGGCAGAGCAGCTCCACGTTCAGCAATGTTGCCCCCGGCACGTACCAAGTGCGCGTACGCAACGACGACGGTTGCGTGTCGGCGGCGGCTACTGCTACCGTGAGTCCGCAGCCCGCGGCTCCGGCTGCGCCTAAGCTCAGCACCACGCAACCCAGCTGCACCGTGGCTACGGGTAGCATCACGGTTACCGAACCAACTGGCATGGGGCTGCAGTACAACCTGAACAACGGCACTTGGCAGAGCGGTACTACTTTCGGCAACCTGGCTCCGGGCACCTACCAGGTGCGCGTGAAAAACGCCGACAACTGCGTGTCGGGCCCAACGAGTGCTATCATCAACCAGCAGCCCAGCACGCCCGCGCCCCCAACGTACTCTGCTACGCAACCAACCTGTACCACCAGCACCGGTAGCATTACGGTAACGGCCCCTACCGGCACTGGCCTCGAGTACAACCTGAATGGTGGTACCTGGCAGAGCGGTACAATGTTTAGCAACCTAGCACCCGGCACTTACTTGCTACGGGTACGCAACGGCGCCAACTGTGTGTCGGCCGCCAGCAGCGTTACCATCGACCCGGCTCCCAGCAGCCCCGGTGCCCCCACCGTGCGTAGCTCGGAGGTGTGCTCCGCTCCCGGCGGCACCGTGGCACTCTCGGGTTTTGTAACGCCCACGGCAGGTGCCACCATCGTTTTCACTACGGCTGCCGGGGTGGCGCTTTCGCCGCAGCCCAGCACGCAAAGCATAGCCGCGGTTGGCGCGTTCACGTTCTACGTGCGGCAACAAATTGGCAGTTGCATTAGCCCGGTTGTCAGCTTTACCATTACGGTTAAAACGTGCAACGAGGGCTGCACACTGGGCTACTGGAAAAACCACACCAACCGCTGGTGCTTGGCTTACAGCCCAAATACGAAATACGGCTCGGTGTTCGGTGATAAGCAGGCCGGCAGCGACGTGGTGGTGAACGGGAAAGTAGTAGACGATGGTATCCCGAAGGACATCGAGAACCTGACGCTGCTGCAGGCCCTGAACCTGGGCGGTGGCGGTGTGTACAACCTCGCTCGCCAATCGGTGGCCGCGTTGCTGAACGCCTGCAGCGACGAGGTGACCTACGCCCTGACGACCAGCAGCGTAATCAGCAACGTGAACACCGCCTTTAAATCGGGTGGTGCGGCTCCGGGCAAAATGGCTACCACGCTCGATAACCTGAACAATGCAGGCTGCCCGCTGGGTGGTACGCCGGCTACTACCTCGGCTGCCCTAGGTGCGCAGGCCGCACCGAGCAGCGCAGCCCTGCGGGGCGGCGGTGAGCTGGAGCCTTCGGTATTCCCGAACCCGACCGGCGAAGATGCTACCATTACCTTCGCAGCAGCTAAATCGGGCCGGGCCGTGGTAGAGGTGTACAACGTGCTGGGTGCCAAAGTCGCTACCCTGTTCGACGCCCAAGTGCAGGCCGGCGAAGTGAAGGAAGTCATGTTCCGGGGAGCTTCGTTACCCACGGGTACGTACATCTATCGCATAAGCACCAACGGGCAGAGTAAAACCAACCGCATCAGCTTAGTGAAGTAAGTTTTGCTGGGTGCCTGCTGTAAAAGGCCCGCCTACCTAGGCGGGCCTTTTTCGTGCTTTGGCGACAACCGCAACTAAAAATCGTCAAAGCCAACATGATAGTAGGTTGTCGCTGCTACGCGCAACCAGTATGACCAATTTACTAGATGGGCTTTTCGAACCGATTAGGAAAGGTCTCACGTTTGTCGCTATTTCAAAATTCATTCGATTTATATCCTACATCACGCTTTATGCTTTTGCCCAATTACCAGCGCTACCGCCTGGCTGTCGTTGCACAGTGGGTTGTGGTTGTAGCCACGGTCGCCGCGCTTGTTTCTTCCGGCCTGCAGTACCGCCTCCTGCAGCATGCCTTGGCAGGCATAGAAATACTACCAGCAGCGGCCGACGCCAATGATGATCGGCAGCAGTTGGTTGGCGGTTTGCAGCTCGTACTTACCCTGTTGGCATTTATTGGCTTTATCTCGTGGTTTGCCAGGGCCTACGACAACCTGCGCCGTATTCCTGGGGCGCCCGAGCCAGCGTATAGCCCGGGCTGGGCGGTGGGCGCTTGGCTGGTACCCATCCTGAACCTGTGGCGGCCCCTGCACATGCTCAAGGAAGTGTGGTACCGTACGCAGCGGTATGCGCTCCACCACGGCCAGGGGGCTCCCGCGCAAGATCACAGCTTGCTAACAGGCTGGTGGATTCTGCGCATTGTGCTTTTTGTATTTGGCCGCTTGGTGAGCCGCGCCGGGGGCTCCGACCCTACCGTGGAGCAACTGCTCGACGCCACCACCACGCTGCTAATGCTCGATGTCCTGAATCTTGCCTACGCCGTGCTCACCATCGTTCTGCTACAACGTTTCCGAAATTTTGAAGATGGGTTGGCCGCCCGCTACGCACCCGACAATGTGCCAGCCACCCCGGTGTCGGTAGGCTAATCCGAACCCGTACACGCCGCCGGCGCTACCCGGGCGCCGTTGGCGGTTGGTTGCGGCTTAAGCCCCGCCGCCACCGGCCCTAGGTGGTTTGAGCGCCGCCAGGCCCGCCACCCGCGCGCATTTGCTACTTTGCCGGCTGGCTCGCCGTCTGCATGAAAAAACTCGCCCGCAAACTCACGTTTCAGGTACTTACTGCCATTGCCCTGGGGGTGCTGTTGGGCGCGTTTTTCCCGGGCGTGGGGGCCGCCCTCAAGCCCGTGGGCGAAACGTTTATCCGGCTTATCAAAATGCTCATCGGGCCCATCATCTTCCTCACGGTGGTGCTGGGCATCGGCAGCATGGGCAGCCTGAAAAAGGTGGGCCGGGTGGGCGGCAAAGCGCTGCTGTACTTCGAGCTGATTACCACGTTTGCCCTGTTGCTGGGCGTGGCCGCCGCCAACCTGGTGCACCCCGGCGCCGGCATCGACACCTCGGCGGCTACCGGCAAAGCCGCCGAAACCCAGAAGTACGCCGCGCAAGCCGCCGGCATGGATTGGGTGGCCTTTTTCACGCACATTGTGCCCGAGAGCATGGTGGGCGCTTTTGCCGAGGGCGACGTGCTGCAGGTGTTGCTGGTGGCGGTGTTGTTCGGCTTGGCCCTTACGCGCATGCCCGAGGCGGTAGCCCAGCCGCTTATTGCCACCTTCGATCGGCTGAGCCACGTGCTGTTTGGGGTGCTGGGCATGGTCATGAAGCTGGCGCCCCTAGGTGCTTTCGGCGGCATGGCCTACACCATTGGCAGGTACGGCCTGCACACCCTGCTGCCGCTGGCCAAGCTGATGGCCTCGGTGTACCTGACGATGGCCTTGTTCATTTTTGGGGTGCTTGGGCTGGTGGCGCGCTATTACCGTTTCAGCCTGTGGCGGTTGCTGGGCTTTATTAAGGAAGAGCTGCTGATTGTGCTCGGCACGTCGTCGTCCGAATCGGCCTTGCCGCGGCTGATTGACAAGCTAACGGCCTACGGCTGTTCGCGCTCGGTAGCCGGCCTCGTGATACCCACGGGCTACTCCTTCAACCTCGATGGCACCACCATTTACCTGTCCATGGCCAGCATCTTTCTGGCGCAGGCCTTCCACATTCCGCTTAGCCTAGGGCAGCAGCTTACCATTATTGGCATTCTGATGGTGACGAGCAAGGGCGCGGCGGGCGTTACGGGCTCGGGCTTTGTGGTGCTGGCCTCTACCCTGGCGGCCACCAAAACCATTCCCGTCGAGGGCATGGCGCTGCTGCTCGGCGTCGATCGGTTTATGTCGGAGGCGCGGGCCATTACCAACATCATCGGCAATGCGGTGGCGGCGGTGGTGGTAGCCAAAAGCGAAAACGAGTTCGACGAAGCCCGCAACCGTTGGGCCCTGGCCGGCCACGTACCGCCCGAAAGCGACGTAGCCGCCGACCGCCCCGAGCACGCAGTAGCGGTGCAGGAATCGGCAACCTCGCTGCCTGAGAACGAGCAAGCCGCAAAGCCCAGAAGCTAGAACCAGTTCCCCTCCTCAGCTGAGGAGGGGTGCCCGCAGGGCGGGGTGGTTGATAATCGTTGAATTGACACCACGTAGGGCAACAAAAACGTCATGCCGAGCTTGTCGAGGCATCTCGCGTGTTTAGCCTGATAGTAGATTCCATCCCACGTCAGCACGCGAGATGCCTCGACAAGCTCGACATGACGTTCTTTTATTAGACGCGCTGATGGCTTGAGGTTAGTATCTGACGCGAGGTCAACCACCCCAGCCGCAACTGCGTTGCGGCGTCCCCTCCTCATCTGAGGAGGGGAGCTTTTTCGGGCTTCGCCTTTTATCCCCGGCCACGCGGCTTGCGTACACAGCAAAAAACTGCACTTTCGGAAGCAAAAACCGCCCGCGCGTTGTTGTTTGCCTATATCCAATTGACTACATGCCCGCCTTACCCCCCGACTTACGCAAAGCCCTGCTCAACCTGCCGCAAAAGGAAAAGGACCAACTGCTGGTGCGCTTGGTGTGCCAGGACAAGGTGCTAACCGAACAGCTGCAGTTCCGCCTGCTCGAGGGGCCCGAAGCCCTGGAGGACCGGCGCGAGCGGCTGCGCGAGCGGCTCGACGACCCGGTGCGCGGCTACCACCAAACGCCCAACGATTTGCTGCTGATTTTGCGCCAGCTGCAAAACCAAATCAGCTACCACGCCAAGATTACCGGCGACACGTTTGGCGAAGCCGAACTGACGGTGCGCTTGCTCAACAACGTGTTTCGGCACCAGCCCGCTTCGGTGGCTCGCCTCAACGGCCCCACGCAGCCCTTGCTCAACCACGTAGTGCGCCGCACCGATACCGTACTGCGCCAAGCCGAGAAGCTTGAAACCGACTACCACATCGAACTGGCCGACGCCGTGAACGAGCTGCTTACCAACATTTGGAGCACCGCCGCCGCCCCGCTCGCCCGCGACCTGGGCTTGCCCAAGCAGTGGGGCGTATTTCACTAGCAACTGCGCGGCCACTGCTTGCGCACGGCCCCGGTGCCCTAGGTGGTAGCCGGGGCTTTTTTATTCAAGGGCCCGAAACACAATGGGCAAGGTATAGGCCACGCGCACGGGTTGCCCCGCTACGCTGCCGGGCGTCCACCAGGGCATGATGCGCACGAGGCGCAGGGCTTCGGCGTCGAGGTCGGCAGCGAGGCCTTTTACCACTTGCGGCTCGAGCAGGTGCCCGCGCTCATCTACCACAAACTGCACGTACACCTTGCCCGACTGGCCTTTGCGCAGCGCTTCTTCGGGGTAGTGCAGTTTGGCTTTCAGGAAAGATCGGAGTGCCTCCGAGCCGCCCGGGAAAGTGGGCATCACATCGGGGGCGTGGTACACGGCAGCGGCGGCGGCGGCAGCGGTTTCGGTGGCTGTGTCGCTTACCAGGGTGCTTTGCTGGGCTGTGGCTGGCAGAGCGGCGAGCAACGTGGCCGCCAGCAGCAGTGGGCTGAATAGGTGTGGCATGAGGTGGGCTAACGTCTTCGGCTTGAAGGCGCTGCAAACCTATTGGGCCGCTGCAGCTACCCGATGAAGGCTGAATTATGCTTGTGTTGCCGTTGTGTTGAGTGCGGTAGCAGCATCTTTTCGGAGCCCAGATCAGTAAAAAGCTTTGAGCCGCCCTAGGTGGCCGCCATCTACCCCTCCGATTCTCTCTTCCAAGCCATGAGCTACACGCCTAACCCCGACCACATGCGGGCGCCTAACCACCTCAGCGAAAACGAACTGCGGCAGGCGCTCGACGAGCTGGACACCAAGATTAAAACCCTGCACGCCCGCGCCAACGCCACCACCGCCAACTCGCCGCACCACTACCACGAGCACATTGCCGCGCTGGAAGTAAAGCGCAGCAAACTGGCCGAGCAGCTCGGCACTTCGGGCCACGATGCCGGGCAGCAAGGCAGCGTCTGGACGGAAATCAAGCGCGGCATCGACACGCTGCGCGACGACATCAGCAAGCTGATTTAACTGCCCCAACCGATGCGCAACCGACTGATTGGGGTGGTGATGGCAGCAGCCCTGCTGTATGCCTGCACCGCGCAAGAGAGCTACAAAAACGCCGTAGCCTGCACCGAAATTGAAGTGGGCATGACCCAGGAACAAGTGCGCCAACTGATGGGCGAGCCTACCGGCAACGACCCCGCCACCGACGGCGGCAACACGTGGTCGTACCTGTTTGGCAGTGCCACCGATACCCAGCCCATCAAAATTATTTTCGGGGCCGATGGCCGCGTAACCAGCAAGCAGTGCGCCCCCGAAGCCCAAGGCGACAAACGCCCCGATAGCGGCGACTACGGCAAGGAGTAACTTCTGCCCTTAGCATACCGAAAGCGGCCCCCGACCTAGGGGCCGCTTTCTTGCTTTGCGGGTCGGCCGTAAACTGCCCCTCGGCGCCCCCACTGCGCCCGCAATACGGCTTGCCACTCGACCCGCATTTTTTACCACTCGGCCGGGCCGCTTACCGCTCGCCTAGGTTTTGCTTCCGCCCGGGGCCACGAGGTGCCACCTTTGGATCATCAACCACGCCACAAACCGCCTGATGACCATGAAACGCTTCGCTACCGCCCTCCGCCCCCTCTGCGCCGCCCTGCTGCTGAGCACCGCTGCCCTGGCCCCCGCTGCAGCTCTGGCCCACCAACCAACTGCTGACGCCGCACGCACCACCGATAACCCCACCGCGCACCCCAACTTTACGGTGCGCGTGGTGGGCAAGGGCCAGCCCGTGCTGCTGATTCCGGGCCTTACTTGCCCCGGCGCCGTGTGGGACGAAACCGTGGCCCGCTACCAGCAGCAGTACCAGTGCCACATTGTGTCGCTGGCGGGGTTTGGCGGCGCAGCGGCTCCGGCTAGCACTGATAACTTGCTGCTGAATGTGCGCGACCAACTGCTGGCCTACATCAAAACCCAGAAGCTGCAACGCCCCGCCATCATTGGCCACAGCCTGGGTGGTTTTGTGGCCCTCTGGATGAGCGCTACCCAACCCGAAGCCATTGGCCCGCTGGTAATTGTTGATTCGCTGCCGTTTATGTCGGCCATCCAAAACCCCAACCTCACGGCCGAAATGGCCAAGCCCATGGCCGAGGGCATGCGCCAGCAAATGCGCCGCGGCCCCATGCCGGCTGCGCAGCAGCGCCAAATGGTGGCCAGCATGATTACCGACACCGCCCGCCAAACGGTGGCCGCCCGCTGGGGCCGCCTCTCCGACCCCGGCACCGTGGCCCAGGCCATGTACGACATGGCCACCACCGACCTGCGCCCCGATGTGGCCCGCATTCAGCAGCCGGTGCTGGTGCTCGGCGCCTGGGCCGCCTACAAGCAGTTTGGCTCGACGAAGGAAAGCACCCGCGCCATTTTTGAGCAGCAGTACGCCAAGCTGCCCCAGCGCCGCATCGAAATGTCGGAGGCCGGGCGCCACTTCCTGATGTGGGACGACCAGCAGTGGTTTTTTGCCCAAACCGACGCGTTTTTGCAGCAGCACGCTCCTGCCAAAACCAAAGCAAAAGCTGGGGCCCGCGCAAAAAACAGCTAAGTTTCGGGCCAACACCCGCGTGGTGTTGGCCTACTTTATCTTATCTGCGCTTCCACAACCGTTTTTATACCCCACCATGATTCGCCAAGAAGACTTCGCCGCCCTGCACCTGGAGCTGTCGGTAAAGGCCAAAAACGGCCTCGATTTTATTGCCGCCGCCACGCTGCTTTGGGCCGGCATTGCGGTGCTGTGGGCCCTGCCGGGCTCGGCCGCGCAGCACAGCCTCTACACGTTTATGGCCAGTGGGCTGATGCTGCCCTCGGCGCGCTTGCTCTCGGGCGTGTTCGGCACCACCTGGACACTCAAGCACAACCCGCTGCAGCCGCTGGGGCTGTGGCTCAACTTCGCGCAGCTGTTCTACTTCCCCTTTTTGGTGTTCATGTACCTGCGCCACCCCGAGTACTTTATCATGGCGTACGGCATCATCACGGGGGCGCACTTTTTTCCGTACGCCTGGTTTTATCGCACACCCGCATTTGTAGTGGCGGCCGGCGTAGTGGCGGCGGGCAGCCTGGCCCTAGGTATGTACCTGGCCCCAACGCAGCAGTACCTTATTCCGGCTTTCATCAGCGGCTCGCTGGTACTGCTGGGCGTGTGGCTGTGGGTTGATTACCGGGCCAAAGCGCGGCTTACGGCCGCGCAGCCAGCCGCGGTGGCCGTGGCTTAGCCAGTGCGCTGCAAATTGCTCATCGCCTAGCCCCGCCCCATCCCATGAACCCCTCCCCCGCTACGGTGCCGCCCCCAAGCCGCCTGTATTGGCGCCTGCAGCTAATTGGCTGGGCCCTGTACGGCCTGTTCGGGGTGCTGGGCTACACCATGTTCACCCAAAAGTTTGCGGCGCACATTGCAGCTATTCAGCTGGCGGTGGTAGCCACCATGCTGGGGTTGTCGCACGGGCTGCGCTACATTATCAGGCGCTACCAGTGGGTGCAGCTGCCGCTGCTGGGGGTGCTGTGGCGCCTGCTGCTTGCCAACGCCGCGTTGTCGGTGCTAAGCCAGGTGGTCATCTGGAGCATTACGCTGCTGATAATTGTGCCGCTAATGCAACCCGGGGGCAAGGCCCAGAGCGCGGGCGAGTTTTTTGGGTACGCGCTCAACGTCAACTTCGTGCTGTGGCTGTGGTCGGTGGTGTACTTTGGGCTGCACTACCTGCGCAGCTACCGCCAGGCCGAAGTGGATAAGTGGAAGCTGGCCGCCGCCGTGCGCGAAGCCGAAATGCAAACCCTGAAAGCGCAAATCAACCCGCATTTCCTCTTCAACGGACTCAACAACATCCGCTCGCTCATCGGCGAAGACCCCGAGCAGGCCCGCCACATGCTCTCGCACCTTTCGGAGCTGTTGCGCTACGCCATTCAGCTGAACCGCACCGAGCAGGTGCCCTTGGGCAAGGAGCTGGCCGTGGTGCAGGATTACCTGCAGCTCGAGTCGTTGCAGCTCGAGGAGCGCCTGCGCTACACCATTGATGTGCCCGCCGACTGCCTTGGGGTACAGGTGCCGCCCATGCTGGTGCAGGTGCTCGTCGAAAACGCGATTAAGCACGGGCTGGCGCAGTTGCCCACCGGGGGCGAGCTGCGGGTGCAGGCCCGCTGCACGGGCGGCGAGCTGCTGCTGAGCGTGGAAAACACCGGCCAGCTGCACAGCGGCCCGGCCAAGGCCGATGGCACCGGAACCGGCCTGCGCAACGCCCGCGAGCGGCTGCGCCTGCTCTTCGGACCTAGGGCCGAGCTGCGCCTCGAGCAGGCCACCCCCGATACCGTGGCTGCCCGCCTGCGCCTGCCGATGATCAATGAACAATTAGCAATGAGCAATGAACAGTTATCAATGAGCAGTTACCAGTGAACCAGTAACCATTGCCGCCGGGCCGCGGGCTGGCCCTAGGTACCGCCGCCGCGTTTAGGCCCCGGCAACGCTTTGCCAGCTGCACCCCGCATTTCCCTTATCATTGCCCATCAGCAATTGATCATTACTAATTGCTCATTGATCATTACCAAATGAACATCTTGCTCGTCGACGACTCGCGCCTGGCCCGGCAGGAGCTGCGCCGCCTATTGCAGCGCCACCCCGATGCGGCAGTGGTGGGCGAAGCCGCCAACGCCGACGAAGCCGCTGCCCGCATTGCCGAGCTGCAACCCGATGTGCTGCTGCTCGACATTCATATGCCTGGCCGCACAGGCTTTGAGCTGCTGGCCGACCTCGACGGGGCGGCTCCGCACGTCATCTTCACCACCGCCTTCGACCAGTACGCTGTGCAGGCCTTCGAGGTAAATGCCCTCGACTACCTGCTGAAGCCCGTCGACGAGCAGCGCCTAGGTGCTGCGCTGGCCAAAGCACGCGCGGCCCTGAGCGCAGAACCCGCCGCCGCCGACGAGCCCACTGCCGCCGCTGCGCCCGCCCGCGAGCTGCTGCGCGAAACCGACCAGGTGTTTGTGAAAGACGGCGAGCGGTGCTGGTTTGTGCGCCTGGCCGATGTGCGCCTGCTGGAGGTGGCCGAAAATTACACGCGCCTTCACTTTCACGACGAGCACCCGCTGATTTCGCGCACTTTGCACCAGCTCGAGAGCCGCCTCGACCCCGCCGTGTTTTTTCGCGTCAACCGCCAGCAAATCATCAACCTGAAGCATATCGAGCGCATCGAGCCGTGGTTTAGCAGCACGCTCAAAATTCAGTTGCGCGGCGGGCCCGAGGTGGAGGTGTCGCGGCAGCAGTCCATTCGCTTCCGCGAGGCCCTTAGCTTGTGATAGTACTGCCAACCTCGCTAAGTATCATTGATTAATCATTTATATTCATGATTTAATTTAAAATTAAGAACATAAACCGCCCCCTGGTGTATATTTATACTACTTGTAAGTATTCTTCAAAATCAGCTGATTGATAGAAGGCTATGTTTGTTTTCACTGTTTTGGCTGATTTTTCCGGGGTTGGTGCCAATGCCCTGGAATACATCGCCTTGCTAGCCCGTCAGCTTACCCTTCGGCAAATGAGCGTGCGGTTGCGCGTGCTCTCGGTTGCCGCCGACCTAGGCACCGCCGACGGCCTGTACGCCCAGCCCGCACTGCCGCCGCTGCCGCTGCTCGAGCAACGCCTTGCTGCGCTCGAACGCTTGCGCGAAACCTCGGTAACCTACACGCACGAGTTGCTGCAGCGGCCCGTGGCCGAGTGCCTGCCCGAAATGCTTCCGGCCTCGGTGCCAACTGTGCTTGTGTGCGGCCGCGCCAACCTGCCTGTCGCCGCCAACGCGCACACCGCGCTGCAGCTGATTCGGCTGGTGATGCAACCCTTGCTGCTGGTGCCCCAGCAGTACCACGAGCACGCGGTTCCGCTGCGCATCGTGTTCGATACTGACCGTAAGCCGGCGCGCCTGCCCAAATCGGTGGCTATTGTGCCCGAGTTTCTGCTGCAGTTTCAGCCCAACCGCGTGCTGTACCTAGGGCAAGGCCGCGTTGGCGCCCGGCGGCTGCTTACGCGCGTTATTCCGGAGGCCGTGGCCATCCACATTCATACCAGCGAGCAAGCGCCCGAGCCCGACGACATCCTGGCCAACGTACACGCCACGCAGCTGCTCAACGGCCTTTCGCACACCATCCAAACAAACCAGCACGTCAGCATCGAGCAGGGCATTATCGAAACGGCCTTGGCCCACGCCGCCGACCTGCTGATGTTTGTGGCGCGGCAGCAGTCGTTGCCCGGTGCTTTGTTTTACAATAGCCCCACGGCTGGCCTTATGCAGCGCACGCCCATTCCGGCGTTGGTAATCCCCGAGGCGGCTCCGGTGCCGTGGCCCGCCTAAGCTGCACGTTTAGTATCATAGGCTTTAGCAACGCCCGGCGGCTCTGTCCCGGACGTTTTGCTTGCGGGCCTGCGGCGCGTGCATCCTTTTGGCGCTAAAGCAAGTACACTTGCTTAGCTTCCCGGCCGCGGCCGGCTACCACCTAAAATCCGCGCCCTCATGAACATCTCGACTCCATTGCTCGCGCTGGGCCTGCTTGTACTCGGCAGCGCCTGCACCCAAGATAAAGTATTGCAACAGCCTAAAAGCTACGGCAACGTAAACAACAAACCCCAACGCCGCGCCAACGACAAGTCGTCGTTCCGAAAGCAGCCACGCACCGTCGGCTTCGGCGTTGATGTGAACGCGCGCAACCCCTACAAATTTCGCACGGTGAAATCGCCGAAAGCTTACCGCTACACCAAACCCGTAACGGCCAAGCCCGAGCGCAGCGCCGCACAGTAACAGCATCAGAGCCACCAACCAATGCAAACCGCCCCGGCGCCGCAAGGCACCGGGGCGGTTTGCATTAATTAATAATTGTTAATTATTAATTATCAATTAGCCAACCGCTGGCTCGCGGAAGCCTACCCAAGTAAAGCGCTTCAGCACAAACTCGGGGTTGGTGAAGGAGGCATTGCCCGCAGGGTTACCGCCGGTTACGTGAAAGTCGGAGAATGCCGCGTTCTGGTTGACGTAGATGCCACCCGTGAGGTTGAAGCTTACAGCGGTGCCGGCCAGGCTCATCTGGTCCATGATGTCCTCTTTCAGCTCGGCGTCGGTGGTGTAGGCCGCGCAGCTGATGGCGCCGTGCTCCCGGGCTAGCTCGGCAGCAAGGCGCACGCTCTCGTGCGAGTCTTTGGTTTTGATGGCCAGCATGATGGGGCCAAACAGCTCCTGGCTGAAGTGCTCCTTCTGGGTGGCATCAACCTCGTACAAAGCCGGCGAGCAGGTGCGGGCATTCTGGAACATGGGGTTCTCCACTTTGCCGTGCGCCAGCACGTTGCGGTGGCCGCGTTGCGCCATTTGCTCCACCCGCTCGTGCGTGGCCGGGTTCTGGATGGCACCCAGCACGTGCGGCGCGGCCTTGGGGTTGGTGGCCAGCCCTTGCACGGCGCCGGCCAGCTTTTGCACTACTTCATCAAAGGGCACCAACGTACCGGCTACCTTCACACCCTGCTCCGGGATGAAGAAGTTCTGCGGGGCAGTGCACATCTGGCCCGAGTACAGGCTTACCGAGAAAGCCAGGTTCTGGGCTACTTTATCGAGGTCGTCGCACGAGTCGAGGATAACCGAGTTCACGCCGGTTTTCTCGGTGAAGACGATTTTGCCCTGGCTTTGCAGGCTCTCGATGTAGTTGCCAAACTCGGTACCGCCGGTGTAGTCGATCAGCTTCACGGCGGGGTTCTCGGCCAACTCTTTCGTGATGAGGCGGTCGTCGGCATCAACGGCCAGCTGGCAAATGGCGGCGGGCAGGCCAGCGGCCACCAGCACTTTTTGCACCTCGGCCACCACAATGGCAATCGGCAGCACGGCCTTGGGGTGCGGCTTGATGATAACCGGGTTGCCGGTTACCAGCGAGGCGTACATGCCGGGCACCGTGTTCCAGGTGGGGAAGGTGGAGCAGCCAATTACCAGGGCCACGCCTTTGGGCACGGGGCGCCAGCTTTTGTTTAGGCTGATGGTGTACTTGCCCATGGGCTTGTCCCAGCGGGTTTCTTCGGGGAAGCGCGTTTGCTCCTCGTAGCCGGCAGCCACGGCCTCCAGGGCGCGGTCGGCGGCGTGCGGCCCCGAGGCCTGGAACGACATCATAAAGGCCTGCCCCGTGGTGTGCATGGTGGCGTAGCCGATTTCGAAAAAGCGCTGCTTCATGCCTTCCAGGCTCTCGATGAGCAGGGCGGCGCGGTCGGCGGGCTTCAGCTTGCGCCACGCATCAAACGACTGCTGGGCGTTGCGCACCAGTGTTTCGGGCGCGTAGTAGGGGTATTTGATACCTAGGGCCGCCTGCTCGTAGGGCGAGTCTTCTTGGCCGGCCCAGCCCTCAGGCTGGCCTTGCTGCAGCTCGGCAAACTGCTGGCCCCGGCGACCTAGGAAAGCCTCGCGGCCTTGGGCATCGGCTTCGGCGCCGTACACCTCGGGCGAGGGGTTTTCGGGGTAGTGGGCGAAAAACGTGCGGCCGTGCAGGGCTTGCACAGCTTGCTCCAGGGTAGCCTGGTGCTTTTGGGTTGTAGCGGTCATAATCGGGTATTGAGGGAATGCTAAGCAACGTCGAGCGAAAAAGCTCGGCCATGTGTCGCGGCGGGGCTAAATTTACGTAGTAAAGGCACACCTGCCCCATCACATCATTTGCATCAATGAAACAGCTTTTACGCCTGCTGTTTTTTGCCTATAGCTGCTGGCTGCTTCCGTTGGCGGGCGCAGCGCAATTGGCCCCGCTTGCCGCTGACGAGGCCCCGCCTACCTTGCCGGGCACGGCGGTGTTTAAGCTGCGCGAGGGAGTGGCCCTTACCTACGTTGAGCGCGCCTTGGGGCAACTAGCGGCCAAGCGCGTGGTGCAAAAGTTTCCGAGGGCGGTGCCGCCCTCGGCCGATTTGCCGGGCAGCGTGGAGCTGCGCACCATTTACCAGTTCAGCTACCCCACCGAGCTGCCGTTTGCCAAGGTGCGCCAAACGCTGCTGAGCACCGGCGCCGTGGAGTACGTAGAGCCGCTGTACCAGCGTGCTCCGCTTTACCAGCCCAACGACCCGCTGGCCGACTCCACCAAAACCGATGGCCAGTACCACCTCAAGCTTATCAAGGCTTATGCGGCCTGGAACCTGAGCAAGGGCGACACTTCGGTGGTGATTGGCATTACCGATAGCGGCGTGCTGTTCAACCACCAGGATTTGCGCGGGCAGGCCAAGCTGAACTACGCCGACCCCATCAACGGCCTCGACGACGACCGCGACGGGTACATCGACAACTTTCGGGGCTGGGATACCGGCGACAACGACAACAACCCCACGGCCTCGGTGCCGCGCAGCGGCTTATTCAGCCACGGCACGCTGGTAACCGGCACCGCCGCCGCCGCCGCCGACAACGGCAAGGGCGTGGCGGGCGTGGGGTTCAAGTGCCGTTTCATGCACATCAAAATTTACCCGCAAACGCCCGAAGGCGCTTTTGGCGGCTACGAGGGCATTGTGTACGCCGCCGACCACGGCTGCAAAGTCATTAATATGTCGTGGGGCGGGGTGGGCGGCCGCTCGCAGTACGAGCAGGATGTGTGCACGTACGCGGCCGTAAACCGCGATGCCGTGCTGGTGGCCGCCGCCGGCAACACCAACGCCGAGCTGGACTTTTACCCCGCCTCCTACGACCACGTGCTGTCGGTGGCGGGCCTCTCGGAAACCGATCAGCAAACCATTACCTACAGCTACCGCGTGGGCCTGAGCGCCCCGGGCAACCAAATCCTCACCACCCTCTACGACGCCGAAGATACCTACGCGGCGGTAGGTGGCTCGTCGTTTGCGGCGCCGCTGGTGGCCGGCACGGCGGGGCTGGTGCGCAGCAGGTACCCGCAGCTGTCGGCGGCGCAGGTGGTGGCCGTGCTGCGCCGCTCCGCCGACGACATCTACGGCATTCCTAGAAACGCGCCGCTGGTGGGCCGGTTGGGCTCGGGCCGCCTGAACGCGCACCGCGCCCTGGCCCTAGGCACCAACCAAACGGCCGTGCGTGTGCTGGGCCGCAGCCTCAGCAAGCCGCGCCTGCTGGCCGGCGACACCGCCCGCTTGGCGCTTACCATCCAAAACCTGCTGCAGCCGGTGCAGGGCCTCACGCTCAGCATCAGCTCGCTCTCGCCGCACCTCAGCGTTAGCAGCGGGGGCACGGCAACCCTAGGTGCGTTGGGCACCAATGCCACGGCCACCGTGCCGGTGCGCTTGAGCATTGCGGCCAACACGCCCGCCAGCACCCGCGCGGTGCTGCGTTGCCGCTTTACGGCGCCCAATGGCTTTGTGGCCGATGAGTACGTGACCCTTGAGCTGAACCCCGACTACGTGGTGCTGACGGCCAACAACCTGCACCTTACCCTTACCAGCCGCGGCAACCTGGGCTACGACAGCGGCAACGCCGAAGTGGGCGCCAGCATCACCTACCGCAACTCACCGGTGCTGCTAAGCGAAGGCGGCCTGCTGGTGGCCACGGGCCCCGCCAAAGTAGCCGACCGCCTGCGCGGGGTACCGAGCAGCCGCGTCGAGCAGGACTTTTTCAGCCAACAGGCCATAACCATGCAAACGGCTACGGCCGCCATGCAGCGCGCCTCCGGGGCCTTTCAGGATTCGTTGCCCGGCCAGAGCAACGGCCGCACCCTAGGGGTGCGCGTGCGCCAGCGCGCCACGGCCTGGGCCGGCCCCGCCCCCGCCGACCGGGATTACGTCATTGTGGAGTACACCTTGCGCAACCTGTCGCCCGATACCTGGCAAACCCTGCACGCCGGCTTGTTTTTGGATTGGGACTTGCCCGCCGAAGCCGGCCGCAACCTGGCCGCCTACGACTCGGCCCGCGCCCTCGGCTACGTGCACGATGCGCTTAACCCTAGGTTGTTTGCGGGCGTGCGGCTGCTAGGGCCGGCGGCGCCTATCACGGCCTTGCACTACGCCATCGACCACGCCGCGCCCACCACCGCTGCCATAAGCCTGCGCGACGGGTTTTCGTCGGCCGAAAAATTTCTGACGCTTAGCTCGGGGCGCAAGCAGCGCACCGCCGGCGCCCCCAACGGCTCCGATGTGTCGCACGTGGTGGGCGCCGCCCTAGGCCGCCTGGCCCCCAACGACTCCGTAACGGTGGCCTTTGCCGTGCTGGCTGCTCCCACCCTGGCCGAGCTGCAAGCCGCTGCCGATGCCGCCCAGCTGCGCTACGCCCAAGTATTGCCTACGCGGCCCACGGCGTCCCAGCAGGCAAGCTGGGCGGTATTTCCGAACCCAAGCCAGGGGCGCCTGCAGGTGCAACTGCCCGGCAACGCGGCGGCTGGTTCGGTGCTGATCTTGCGCAACAACCTAGGGCAGCCGGTGCGCACGTGGCGCGTAACCCAAGCCACTACCGAGTTGCAAGTGCAGGCCTTGCCCGCGGGCGTGTACCTGCTGCAGTGGCAATTGGCCGGCGGCGGGGTGCTTACGCGGCGTGTGGTGCTGCAGCCGTAGCATCGGCTACGCCTTGGCGGCGGCGTCGCCGATGCGCCACAGCTGCTCCCAGTTGGTGGTAAACTGCGGCGACACGTACTCACAGCGCCCCTGCCACGAGAGCGGCTTGGTACCGGCGGCGGCGTAGCGCACTTTGGCCCGCCCGAAACGCTTGTTCAAGGCATCGAGCGCCTCCATCAGCTGCTTGCTTTTCTGGCGCGCTTCGGGCGCTTCAAACAAGCCCAACTGCACGCGACCCTCGGGCTCTAGGCCGGCGCACACCACCCCGGCGCGGGTGTAGCTGGTGCCGGCCCGGCGCAGGCGCTGCAGGGCACCTAGGGCGTAATGCGTCAGCTGGCCCGTGTCGTTGGTGGCGCAGGGCAGCGCAACGGTGGTGCTGAAGGTAGACGGACCCGGCTTGGGCGAAAACCGATCGGTACCGAGCAGCACCGTGAGCAGGTGCGCGGCCAGCCCCTCGGCGCGGAGCTTTTCGGCGGCGCGGGCGGCAAACGTGGCTACGGCTTCGCGTAGGCGCTGCTCGTCGGCAATGGGCCTGGTGAACGAGCGCGTGCAGGCGGCACTCTGGCGCTGCGTGGCCCTAGGTCCGAGGGTGGCTTCGTCGTCGGGGAGGCGGGCCTCCAATTCCAGGCAAGGCTGGCCGTTCAACTCGTACCACAGCCGCTCGCCCACCACGCCGCCCAGGTATTGGCGCACCCACGCGCGGGGCTTGGCGGCCAAGGCGGCGGCGGTGCAGATGTTTTGCTCGTGCAGCTTGCGGGCGTAGCGGTGGCCAATACCCCACACGTCCTCCACGGTGGTGCGCTCCAACGCTTCAAGCCGCTGCGCATCGGTGCCCAACACCCATACGCGTTCCTTTTCGGAGCGCTTGCGGGCCAAGCGGTTGGCCATTTTGGCCAGCACTTTGGTGGGCGCCACGCCTACGGCGGTAGGTATGCCTACGTACTGCTTTACGGTTTCCCGGATGCGGCCAGCGTACTGCTCCAGCCCCTCGGAGGCCCAGTAGCGCATGCCACCTAGGTTCAGAAAGGCCTCGTCGATGGAGTACACCTCCACCTCGGGTGCAAAGTCGCAGAGCACCCGCACCACGCGCCGGCTCATGTCGCCGTACAGGGCGTAGTTCGAGGAGAAAACCTTTACGGCGTGCTCCTGCAAGGTGGGCTTCACCAGATGAAACGCGTCGCCCATTTTCAGCCCCAGCGCCTTTGCTTCGTCGGAGCGGGCAATCAGGCAGCCGTCGTTGTTGCTGAGCACCACCACGGGCACGCCCTCGTAGCGCGGCTGAAACACCCGCTCGCACGATACATAAAAGTTGTTGCAGTCGACCAGGGCAAACATAACGCGGCTGGCTAGGCGCGGCGGCGCTGGTTGGGTACCTGCCCGAGCACGCGGCTGCGCTTTTCGCGAAAGGCGTGGATTACGTGCGTTACCACCCCAAACACAATCAGCTCGCTGCCCTCGTGCAAGCGAATAACAGGGTAGCGCGGGTTTTCGGGCTCCAGCCACGTTTGCGTGCCCTCGCGGCGCAGGCGCTTCACGGTATGTTCGCCATCGAGCACGGCCACCACAATGCAGCCATCGGCGGGCTCCAGGGCGCGGTCGACGGCGATGATGTCGTTGTGGCGAATGCCGGCCCCGTTCATCGAGTCGCCGGTTACGCGGGCCAGAAACGTGGAGGCCGGATGCGCAAACAACAGCTCGTG
This sequence comes from Hymenobacter oligotrophus, assembly GCF_003574965.1. Lineage (NCBI taxonomy): Bacteria > Pseudomonadati > Bacteroidota > Cytophagia > Cytophagales > Hymenobacteraceae > Hymenobacter > Hymenobacter oligotrophus. The sequence continues at coordinate 1,791,816 of NZ_CP032317.1, forward strand.
CAGGTTCAGCGGTGCGTCGAGGTGGTCGTCGGCCGGCGACGGAAAACCGGCCGGCACCACGCAGGCGAAGAGCGGCAGCGTGAAGCCGGCCCAATCGGTGCTAATAGAAAAAGGCGTAATGCGCGTCATAGAACGAGCCGACCCCCACTTGTCCGTTGGTCGGCGCTGCTATTTACTAAATTTTTTAGCATATAGTTTTCTAAACTTGTCGGATTAGTTCCCGCGGCACCCAATATTTTCTCTAGGCTGGCGTCCTTAACCTGGCTTTAATGCTATTCAAACAACAATAGCACCCTTTTTTAGCCGAATTTTTCTACCTAATATTTTTAGTTTATGCTGAATATCCGTATTTTTGGATATGCGCAGAACGAAGAAGATACAGCTTCCTACTCCCCCTCCCGTGCAGCAATACGCCCGCTGCGTCGATGCCACCCGCCGGCCCCACGACCACATTGGCGACTGGCCCGAGCGCGGCGCGGTGTACTCGGTAGAGTACCGGCTGAATGCCCGCACCAAGGAGCCGCAGGTGCACGTGCTTGGCTTCTATGCCGAGCAGCCCTACGGCGCATTCGCTACCCGACGCTTCGAGCCTGTAGCGGAGGTGTGGCTGAATTAGCCAACCCGTTTCTGTTCCATCGTCGGCCGCCTTTGTGCGGCCGTTTTTTTTGGCGGCGGCGGGCAGCGCCTTGCGACCTACCTAGGTGCTTTGGGCCCCTTCTGCGCGGGTTAACATTTTGCCCTAGGCAGCGGCACGGGCGCGCCAAGGGCGCGGCCTATCTTTGCCTTTTCTGCCTTTCCCGTTCTCATGAAAAACGCCACGCCCGAGCCGGTTTACGCCATACCGGCCTCGTACCGCCGCATGGAAAACCTGCACATCGTGTTCTGGCTGCTCAAGGACGTAAGCTGGTGCATGGTCTGGAAGCCCCTCGGCATCAGCATGATATTCCCGACGCTGGCCATTGCCGCGGTTATTGCCTGGCGCACCCGCCACCTGAAATCGGAGCTGGCCCACAACCTGGCCATTGTGCTCTGGATTTCGGCCAACTCGTACTGGATGATCAGCGAATTTTTTCACTTCGACGAGGTGCGCGTGGCCGGGCTAATTACGGGCAAGCACCTGGCGCTCATTCCCTTTGCGCTGGGGCTGCTGGTGCTGGCTTACCACTACTTATTTCAACAGCCGCGCGAAGCCACTACCCAACCCGAGCAAGCAGCTACGCCGTAGGCCCGGCTCGCTGCTGCTCCCCGGCGGCTCCATGCTTTTCGGCTTTGCCTAACTACCTAGGGCCAGCAAATCAGCGAGTTGGCTTTCTAAACATCGGCGCACGCTTGGCGGCCTTTGGCGCTTTGGCAGGGCCGCGGTTCGTAGAAAAGCTACGGCAGCACCCGCACGATACCAACCTCCCAGTAATCGTTGCCGAAAAGGGGTTCGTGGCGCCATTTATCGGTGTCCTGCATCTGGTTTTTGCGCATCAAATACCCAAAATCCCTGCCCGGCTCCAGCGTGCTTTCGGCAAACACAAACTTGCCTACCCGCTTTACATCGTAGAGGCCATTTACCAGTTCATAGGATTTATCCTGCTGAAAACGGGCCGGTGGGTATTTCGAGAAAAACAACGTGTACACGTAAGGCAGCGGCATATGCGTGGTTACGAGCACTTGCCGCACGCCCGGCAGGCGCTCTGCTTCGTCGAACGCCTCTTTCAAACCCACGTTAAAATCCTCGCGAATTCGGCTGCTTGGGTACTCCGCAAAATAATCCCGAACCACCAATCCGCCTTCCACAGCAAACCACAATACCACAACTGCGCGAATGGCGGTTTTGGGCACGTTATCATTTATATTTCTAATAATTAAATCAATAACCCAAACCGACAGCACCAAGCACGGCAAATAGAAATGATTAAACCGATTGATATTTAAATCAATCACAAAAAACAACGGCAACGACGCCACCGCCCACGCAAAAAACACCCACGCCACTACGTCGCGCCGCGACTCCGCTACCGGCCATTTAGGCCGCAGCACGCGGTAGAGCATAACCGCCAGCGCAACCACAAAAAGCAGGATAGTAAAGCTAAACAGCGGCCTGAATCCCTGAATCATGTTATAGGATGAGCCGTCGTTGAACCCGGAATTAACGAAAGCCCAATTATGCCGCAGCATTTGCCATTCGTGCTGCTGGTTGGCTTCGTTTACCTGCTGGAGCCGGTTTACCTCGAGCAAAGGCGTAGAGAAGAACAGCTTATCCGTCCAAGCCAGGTTCTTGTGCAGGATAAAATTCTCCAGAATAACCAGCGCAAACGGCGCCGCCACCACGGCAAACAGGCCCACCGCAGCCAGCCAATACGGCCACCGAAGCGCAATGCGTTTGCGAAACGCCAGTAACAGCAGCAGTAGCAACCCCGGCAGCACCACAACGGTGGTGCCGTAGGCGTACAACGACAGGGCGAAGGGCACGAGGCACGCCGCAATCCACGCGGGCTTTTGGGTGTTTATGGCCTGAATTACCATTGCGCAACCCAGCAGCATAAAAAACGGCACCAAATTGCTCTCCAGCCCCCACCTCGACAGCATAAAATGCCACGGAACCACCGCCACCACAAACACGGTCAGCAAAGAGGCATAACGACCTAGGGCGCGAACGGCCCCATACAACAGCGGCAGGGTAAGAATACCGAGTATCAGCGGCAGAATACGAATGGAAAATATATTCAGGCCAAATACTTTAATAAAAGGGATAATTAAATAAGCCATTAACACATTTTGCCCACTGCCCCACGAGCGGAAGTATGCCGGCCATGCGTCGCCCCATTTATCCTTGCCGGTTTCAGACAACGCAAACGCCTCCACCGCGGTGCACGCCTCATCTTGGTTAAAGCCGGGTGGTATTTTCGGAAAATGCGCAATCCGAATCCAGACACCGATTCCGATAATAAATAGCAGTAGAAGCGTAACGCCTAGGTGCTGTTTTTTCTGCAAGCTTTTAATGGCAACCATTATTGATACGTAGGCAAAGCCGGCCCTGATGGATAAACCCCAGGAATTACAATTGAGCAATTACGCGGAAGGGCTCATTCGAGCCCGCTAAACTAGGCCCGGAGCACCCTACCGACTAGGCCGCAAAACTACAGGTTGTTTTCCCAAACGCGGCCCCGCTGGCCCTAGGTGCCAGGGGGCCGAGCGGCCGCCCGGCACCTAGGGCCAGCGGGGCCAACAAACGTCATGCACCGGATTGGGCAAAAACGCGTACTTGCCCGCATGACCCGAATCCTGCTCACGGGGGCCACCGGCAACGTAGGCGCGGCCACGCTCCAACACTTGCTGCAAACCCCCAACGTGGCCGAGCGTCTGCTGGCCGCTGTGCGCCCCGGCACCGCCCCCGCCTTGCCCGCGGGCGTAGCCACCGTACCACTCGATTTCACCGACCCCACCACCTACCCGCCCGCGCTGCAAGGCATCGAGCGGCTGCTGCTGATTCGGCCGCCTGAGCTGAGCGACGTAAAGCGCTACCTGCGCCCGTTTATCGAGCGGGCGCAACTGAGCGGCGTGCGGCACGTGGTGTTTTTGTCGTTGCAGGGCGCGCAATACAACTGGTTTGCCCCACACCACAAGGTAGAGGCCGATTTGCGCCGCTCGGGCATGGGCTGGACGATGCTACGGCCCAGCTTTTTTATGCAGAACCTGAGCACCACGCATTGCTTCGACATCCGCGACAACCACCAGATTTTGCTGCCCGCCGGCAATGGCCGCACGTCGTTTGTTGATGTGCGCGACATCGGGGCCGTAGCGGCGCGCGTGCTGCTGCAGCCCGGCGAGCTGCCCAACGCGGCTTACGAGCTAACCGGCACCGAGGCGCTTACCTACACCGAAGTAGCCGCCGTGCTTTCGCAGGTGCTGGGCCAGCCCATCCGGTACCGCGCCGCAGGCATCGGCGAGTTTAGGCAGCACATGCTGGCCCACGGGCTCAAGCCCGCGTTCATCAACGTCATGATCGGTATTTACTCGGTGGCGCGGCTGGGCCTGGCGGCCCGCACCACCGGCACCGCCGCCGATTTGCTGGGCCGCGCGCCCATCTCGTTCCGGCAGTTTGCCGAGGATTTTAAAAGCAGCTGGCAATAACGCCCTAGGTGGCGCCGATAACATTAAACCACAAAGGGCCGATTTGCTACACGTACCACACAGCCTCGGGCGGCACTGCCACGTGCACCGCCGCACCCACGGCCAGCCCGTTGCCGGTGGTGCGGATAACAACCGATGCCCCGGCCAGCTCGGCCCGCAACTCGTAGTAGCTGCCGTAGTAGTTTACCTCCGTTACGGTGCCGGCCAGCCCCTGGCCCGGCGCTACCAGCCGCAGGTTTTCGGGGCGCAGCAGCAGGGCTTTGCGGTTGGGTCGCAGCCCTAGGTGCTTAGCCAGGGCTTTTTGCGCGGCACCGCGCAGCAGGTTATAGCCCCCAAACAAGCCGGCCACGTACTCGCTCGTGGGCTGTTGGTACACCTGCTGGGGCGTGCCGCGCTGCACAATGGCGCCGTGCTGCATTACCAGTATCTCGTCGGCCCACGAAAGGGTGTCCAGGGGGTCGTGCGAAATGAGGGTGCACGTGATGCCCAGCCGTTCGCTGATGTCGCGAATAACGGCTTTGAGCGTGGTTTTGTGGCCGATGTCGAGGTTGGAGAAGGGCTCATCGAGCAGCAGCAACCTAGGAGCGCCCAGCAGCAGCTTGGCCAAGGCAATGCGCTGCCGCTCGCCGCCCGAAAGCTGGTTGGTTTTTCGCTTCAACAAATGGCTGATCTGGCACACCTCGTACAGCGTTTCGGCCTCGCCGGCGGGCAGGGCGTTGGCGTACTGCAGCACCTGCTCCACACGCAAAAACTTGGGCAGCTCAAACTGCTGCGAGAGGTAGGCAATGCCTTTGTGCCCGGGAATCAATTTTTCGTGCGGGTCCTCCACGCGCTGCCCTTCAAACCACACCTCGCCCGACCCAGGCGACACCAGCCCGGCTATGGTTTGCAGCAGCGTGCTTTTGCCCGAGCCCGTTTCGCCGGCAATGGCCAGCTTCTGAAATCGCTGTTGGGTAAAGCTGATGTCGCGCAGGCCGAAGTTGCCTTCTTCCTGAAAGTTGATGTGGGAGACTTGGAGCATGGTAAGCGAGATGAATTTAGCCCGCAGAGGGCGCAGAAGTTTACGCAGAAGCCGCAGAGCTCAGCGCCCTCTGCGGGCTAACACATTACGGGAAACAAAAACCGGCCGCTTCCCACCTAGGGAAGCGGCCGGTTTGCTAGGGAGCTAGCAGCTCAGCTTCTTACTACAGCGCGCTGGCTTCCGTCGACTGCTGCAGACGGATCAGGTTCAGGGCCGAGCCGGCCTTAAACCACTCGATTTGGCCCTGGTTGTAGGTGTGGTTCACCGTGATGAGGTCCGTGTCGCCGTCGGTGTGGTGCAGGCGGATCTGCAGCGGCTTGCCGGGGGCAAACTCGGTCAGGCCGAGGATGTCGATGGTGTCGCCTTCCTCAATCAGGTCGTAGTCGGCCTTGTTGGCGAAGGTGAGGGCCAGCATGCCCTGCTTCTTCAGGTTGGTTTCGTGGATACGCGCGAACGACTTCACCAGGATAGCGCGCACGCCTAGGTGGCGGGGCTCCATGGCAGCGTGCTCGCGCGACGAACCTTCCCCGTAGTTCTCGTCGCCTACTACCACCGTGCCGATGCCCATCGACTTGTAGTTGCGGGCCACTTGCGGTACCGAGTTGTAGGTTTCGCCCTGGCTCACGAAGTCGCGCACCTTGTTGGCCTCGCTGTTGAAAGCGTTGATGGCCCCGATGAGCATGTTGTTCGAGATGTTGTCCAGGTGACCACGGTACTTCAGCCACGGGCCGGCCATCGAAATGTGGTCGGTGGTGCACTTGCCTTGGGCCTTGATGAGCAGGCGCAGACCCATCAGGTCGGTGCCTTCCCAGGGCTTGAAGGGCTCGAGCAGCTCGAGGCGGTCGGAGTTCGGATCAACGATTACCTGCACGCCCATGCCGTTTTCGGCCGGAGCTTGGTAGCCCGCGTCTTCCACGGCGTAGCCTTGCGGCGGCATTTCGAGGCCGCGGGGCTCATCCAGCTTTACTTGCTCGCCGTTTTTGTTCAGGAGCGTATCAGTGAGCGGGTTGAAGGTCAGGTCGCCGGCAATAGCGAAAGCGGTTACGATTTCCGGCGAAGCCACGAACGCGTGGGTGTTCGGGTTGCCGTCGTTACGCTTGGCGAAGTTGCGGTTGAACGAAGTGATGATCGAGTTCTTGCGCTTGGGGTCGTCGGTGTGGCGGGCCCACTGGCCGATGCACGGACCGCAGGCGTTGGCCAGCACCACGCCGCCCATTTGGGCGAAGGTATCGAGCAGGCCGTCGCGCTGCACGGTGTAGCGTACCAGCTCCGAACCCGGCGTTACCGTGAACTCGGCGTTTACCGTCAGGCCTTTGGTTACGGCCTGCTCGGCGATGGAAGCCGCACGGGTGATGTCTTCGTACGACGAGTTGGTGCACGAACCAATCAGGCCTACCTCGAGACGAGCGGGCCAGTTGTGCTCCTTAACGGCCGCCGCAAACTGCGAAATCGGCCAAGCTGCGTCGGGCGTAAAGGGGCCGTTTACGTGCGGCTCCAGCTCCGAGAGGTTAATCTCGATCAGCTGATCGTAGTACTGAGCCGGGTCGGCCAGCACTTCGTCGTCGGGGCGCAGGTGCTGCGCTACGCCGTTGGCCATGTCGGCAATTTCGGCGCGGCCGGTACCGCTCAGGTAGGTGGCCATCGACTCGTCGTAGGCGAATACCGAGGTGGTAGCCCCGATTTCGGCGCCCATGTTGCAGATGGTAGCCTTACCCGTGCACGACATGTTCGAAGCGCCTTCGCCGAAGTATTCCACGATAGCGCCGGTGCCGCCTTTTACGGTCAGGATACCCGCTACTTTCAGGATAACGTCTTTGGGCGAAGCCCAGCCCGAAAGCTTGCCGGTCAGCTTCACGCCGATCAGCTTCGGAAACTTCAGCTCCCATGCCATGCCGGCCATTACGTCAACGGCATCGGCACCGCCTACGCCAATGGCAATCATGCCGAGGCCGCCCGCGTTGGGGGTGTGCGAGTCGGTACCGATCATCATACCGCCGGGGAAGGCGTAGTTTTCGAGCACCACTTGGTGAATGATACCAGCACCGGGCTTCCAGAAGCCAATGCCGTACTTGTTCGATACAGAAGCCAGGAAGTCGTACACTTCCTTGTTCTCGTCGTTGGCTACGGCCAGGTCTTCGGCGGCGCCGTCGCGGGCCTGAATAAGGTGGTCGCAGTGCACGGTGGAGGGCACAGCCGTTTTGTCGCGGCCGGCTTGCATGAACTGCAGCAGGGCCATCTGGGCGGTGGCGTCCTGCATGGCTACGCGGTCGGGCGCGAAGTCAACGTACGATACGCCACGCTCAAAGCCCTGCGTGGGTGTACCGGCATACAAGTGGGCGTATAGGATTTTTTCGGCCAGCGTGAGGGGGCGGCCCACCACGCGGCGGGCAGCTTCTACTCGCTCGCCCAGACCGTTGTACACGGTCTTGATCATGTCCAGGTCAAACGCCATGGGATATCAGCGGGAAAAGGGTGACAAAACCAAGCCAGATTTGGCAAAGCGCAAATATAGGCCCCACCACCCGGCAGACAAACTTTATATTCGCCCTCGGGTTGTACGCGGGTTTGGCTGCTACGTTGGGTAGCCAAGTGTACTTTTCAGGGGTTCAGTGGGCCCGTATCTTTTTCTAACAGATGACTTTTCGTTTCGTTTCGGGCCGCCTGCTGTTGGGCAGCGCCGCCCTGCTGGCGTCGGTGCTGACGGCCTGCAACTCGGGTTCCGACAAAACTGCTGCTGATAGCGTGGAAAAAACCAGCGCGGCCTCGCCGCTGAAAACCGGCCCCTGGCGCGGCACTTTGAAAACCCAAGGGCAGGAAATTCCTTTCCTGTTTGAGGTGGCCGAAGAAGGTGGCAAACAGGTGGCTTACCTGATTAACAAAGGCATCAACGGCGAGGAGCGCCTGAAGCTGGATGAAATTAGCACCGCTGGCGACTCGACTTCTATTAAGCTGCACGTGTTTGATGCAGCCTTGGTGGTGCGCCCCGCAGGCGAAGGCAAACTAATTGGTACGTGGGTGAAGTACGACGCGCCCGAGCCGTACCGAGTGCCGTTTGAGGCTACGCAAAGCAACCAACTGTTTGGCGATGCGCAGGGCCAAGCCCAAAACTTTGCGGGCACTTGGGCTACCACGTTCAAGGACGACGAAGGCAACACCACGCCTGCGGTGGGCATCTTCAAGCAAAACGGCTCGGAGGTTACAGGCACATTTCTGACTACCACGGGCGACTACCGCTACTTGGCGGGCCAAGCCGAAGGCAACAGCGTGCGCATGACCACTTTCGACGGCAACCACGGATGGCTATTTACAGCCCAAAAGCAGGCAGATGGTACGCTAAAGGGCGACTTCTACAGCGGCAAATCGGGCCACGAAACCTGGACGGCTAAGCTAGACCCCAATGCCAAGCTGCCCGACGCCAACGCCCTCACCGGCATGAAGCCCGGCCAGAAGCGCCTCGACTTCAAATTCCCGAACGTGTACGAAGGCGGCTCTATCTCCCCCACCGACCCCAAGTACAAGGGCAAAGTAGTAGTGGTGCAGGTGCTCGGCTCGTGGTGCCCCAACTGCATGGACGAAACTAACTTCCTGGCGCCGTGGTACGAGAAGAACAAGCAGCGCGGCGTGGAAATCATCGGCCTAGGTTTCGAGCGCAGCCCCGACCAGAAGGCAGCCGCCCAAAAGCTGCTGAAAATGAAGGAGCGCCTGAACGTGGGCTACGATTTGGCCGTGGCCGGCATAGCCAACAAAGACTCGGCGAGCAAAGCCCTGCCCCAGCTCTCGAAAGTACTGGCCTTCCCCACCACCATCTTCCTGGATAAGAAGGGCGAGGTGCGCAAAATTCATACGGGCTTTAGCGGCCCCGGCACCGGCGAGTACTACCAAAAGCAGACCGCGGAGTTCAACAAAACCATCGATCAGCTGCTGGCAGAGTAGAGGCCTCACCCCCCCGGCCCCCTACCTCGCTCCAAGCGCGACATCGTGGAGAGGGGGAGCCAGGCGTCAGCAACGATTTCGTTCAACGATTGCGGCGGCTGCGGCTGGCGCCTTCGCCGCCGCGCTCTAGGTGTGCTAGCAGATTAGAAGAGAAAGTAGCGGGGCCGCCGAACGAGAGTTCGGCGGCCCCGCAATCGTTGCTGATGTTGCTGACGCCTGGCTCCCCCTCTCTTCGGGAGAGGGGCCGGGGGGTGAGGCCCCTAGGTACGGATGCGCTCCAGCAACACAATGAGGCCTTCGTGGTACGTGGTGCGGACAAACTCCTGAAAGCCGAACTTGCCGGCGAGGCGCAGCGAGGCTTCGTTGTCGGGGTCGATGATGCAGGTAATGCGGTTGGTGGGGAAGTGAGCATCGGCCCAAGCCAGGGCTGCCTCCAGGGCCTGGCTGGCGTAGCCGCGGCGGTGCACGCGCGGCGACAACACCCAGCCCGCTTCGGGCGTGCCTTTGATGGAGGGCGTGAGGTCGCGCTGGTAGTCGAAAAAGCCCACCGCCCCGATGTAGCGGCCGGTGGCTCTTTCCTCAATGGCCCAAGAGCCGTAGCCCAGCATGGCCCAGTGCCCCAGCTGACCCAGGATGCGGCGCCACACTTCTTCCTCCGTATTGGGCTTGTTGCCTAGGTAGCGGAAGAAATCGGGGTCGGTGTGCATGTCGGCCGACTCCTGCAAATCATCGAGCTTGGGCCCGCGCAGGATAAGGTCGGCGGTTTCGAGCTGCGGCACCAGGTTTTGCGGCGCGGCGAGCAGGCTTAGGGGCAGGGTCATGATGAGCAGGCAAAAGGAGAGAACAGGTGAAGTGGCCTAGGTGGCTGGCCGCTGCGGGGCGCGAGGCACCTAGGCGCGCACCCGGAAGCGCAACGTGATTTCGGCGCGGGGACGCAACGTGATGAGCGGGCGCATGCCGGGTGCGGGCTGCGCTTCCCACTCCACCTCGAAGCGGCGCAGGGTTTCGAGCAGCACCAACTGCATTTCGGTGAGGGCAAATTGGTTGCCGATGCACAGGCGCGGCCCGCCGCCAAACGGCAGGTAGGCGTAGGCAGGCTGCTCGCGCAGTTGCTCTTTGCCAAAACGCTCGGGCCGGAAAGCTTCGGGCTCGGGCCACAGCCTGGGCAGGTGGTGCACGCCGTAGATGTACGCCGAAATGAGCGTGCCTTTGGGCAGCGGCAGCCCGTTATACTCGTCGTCGTTGAGGGCTTGGCGGTCTACAATCCAGGCGGGCGGGTACAGCCGCATGGTTTCCTGAATTACCTGCAGCGAGTACGGCAGTTGGGGCAAGTCCTGAAAAGTCGGGCGCCGCTCACCTAGGGCAGCAGCCATTTCGGCGCGCAGCTTGGTTACAACCTCCGGGTGCTGGGCCAGCAAGTACCACAGCCACGACAACGCATTGGCCGAGGTTTCGTGGCCGGCCACGAGCAGGATAATGGCTTCGTCGAGCACCTGCGCCTCCGTCATGGGTTCGTGGGTGTCTTCGTAGCGCGCATCGAGCAGCATCTGCAGCAGGTCGTCTTTGCCGGCGCCTCCCTCCTGCTGCCGTTGCCTGATGTACTTAAGCACCAGCTGGCGCATCTGCGCGGCCAGTTGGTCGTGGTAGCGGAATTGGCCCTTCACGGCCAGCCACGGCTTCAGATAAGGCTGGCGCAGGGTGCGCGTGTAAAAGGCCTGGATATCGGTAAGCAAGTGCGCCAGCTGCTGCAGTTCGGCCTCGCTCATGCTGGTGCTGAATACCGAGCGCGCAATAACCCGGAAAGCCGTGGTCGTCATCAGCTCGTGCACGGCCACAGTGGTGGCACCGCCTTGCTGCCGGGCCTGCGCGGCCACGGGTTCCAAGCACTCTTCAATTACCTGCAGCATGGTTTCGGTGAGGGCCGCAATGCGCTGCCGATGAAACCCCGGCTGAATTAGCCGGCGCTGCTGCAGCCAGTAGCTGCCCTCGGAGGTAAGCAGCCCGTGCCCTAGGTAGCGCGCCACCCCGTGCGACATCTCCGACTTGGGGTAGTTGCGATGGTTTTTCTGCAGAATGTGCTGAATCAGGCCCGGGTCGCGGGTGAGCAAGGTGGGCTTGATGCCGCCCATGTGCAGCCCAATGGTGTCGCCCAACTCATCGAGGTACTGCGTGAGGACAGGAATCGGATTTTCGGCCAGCGCCAACGAGTTGCGAAAAGCCCGCAGGCGAGGCACTTGGGGCAGCGTGGGCGAAGCCGCCGGCGCAGAGGCGTTCATAGCTAAAGGGGCAAAATACAGGCGCTGGGCAAAAGCGCCCCAAAGTACACCCCGGGCCGCAAGCGGCCAACCGCTGCCTTGGTTTTTGCAGGGTTGCGGCACCTAGGCGGGTTACCTTTTTGCAGGTTCGTGCGTACCACTAGCGTGGGCTAACCCGCGTTAGCACCCAGGCCGTTCGGCACGCTTCCTTAACCCAAAACCAAACACCTCCCCGTATGTGGATTCAGCAGAAAGCCAACCAGCCCGCTCCCATTACTGAGTTGCAGGGGCACACCGTGGGGCTCAAGTTCGAGTGCAACGAGTGCCAAACCGAAGTTTTCACGGATCTAATCGGCATTCCGGCCCCCGACCACCTGGCCAACTCCGTGGAAGACGACGGCCAGTTCGAGAAAGAAGAAATTAAGTGCCCCGGCTGCGACATGGTGCACGAAATCACGGTAAAAAGCACCTTCGACGGTGTTACGTTTGATGTATCCGACGTGGCCCCCGACAAAGTAAGCTACCAGATTCCACCGGCCGAACAGCACTAGCCATAGGCTCAATTGAGCTGAAAACAAACACCGCCCGAAGCAGCCATTTGCTTCGGGCGGTGTGCGTAGCGGGCGTTATTAGGCGCCCTATTTTTCGCGCTCGATGGTGTAGTCGATCAGCTGCGCCAACGAGGTACGGGCCGGCGACTCCGGAAAGGTGTTCAGGATTTCGAGGGCCTCGTCGCGGAAGCGCGTCATGCACTCGATGGCGTAATCCAGGCCGCCCGATTTCTTCACGAACTCGATAACCGACTGCACACGGTCGGAGCGGCCGTCGTTGTTTTGCACGTTGTAAATGATGCGCCGCTTTTGCAGCCACGAGGCCTCGCGCAGGGCGTGAATAAGCGGCAGCGTCATCTTCTTCTCCTTGATATCGATGCCCACGGGCTTGCCGATTTCGGCGGTGCCGTAGTCAAACAAGTCGTCCTTGATCTGGAACGCCATGCCCACTTTTTCGCCGAACAGGCGGGCACGCTCCACGGTGGCTTTGTCGGCGCCGGCCGACGAAGCGCCCACGGCCGTGCAGGAGGCAATCAGCGAAGCCGTTTTCTGCCGGATGATATCGAAGTACACGTCCTCGGTGATGTCGAGGCGGCGCGCTTTTTCGATCTGCAGCAGTTCGCCTTCGCTCAGCTCGCGCACGGCATTGTTCACGATCTTGAGCAAGTCAAAATCGTCGTTCTCCAGGGCCAGGGCCATGCCGCGCGAGAGCAGGTAGTCGCCCACGAGCACGGCAATCTTGTTCTTCCAGAGGGCGTTGATGGAGAAGAAGCCGCGGCGGTAGTTCGAATCATCTACCACGTCGTCGTGCACCAGCGTGGCCGTGTGCAGCAGCTCGATTAGGGCCGCCCCGCGAAAGGAAGCTTCGGGCAGCGGCGCGGTGGGGTCGGCGCTAACGGTGTGGGCCGTCAGGAACACGAACATGGGCCGCAGCTGCTTGCCTTTGCGCTTGATGATGTAGCCCATGATTTTATCAAGCAGCATCACCCGCGTTTGCATGGACTGGCGGAATTTGGTTTCAAATTCCTGCATTTCGGCCGCTATCGGGGCCTGTATATCGTCCAGCGTATATCTCATGCGGTGGTTGGGCGCGCAATGATACGCACGCGGCGGCAGTTTTTAAGCGGAAGGGTCGGGCAGAATACGGCGGAAGCGTAGTTTAAGCCAACAACCACCAACCAACCACCTGCGGTTTAAACCACCTGACTGCCACCGTTACCGGCGCCCTCAATGGAGGCACCGCGTTGTAAGGTGCTTACTGCCAACGCCCCTGCCGAAAACACCAAGCCTGCCACAACTACCAATGGCACCGCAGCTCCGCCCTAGCGGCTGGGCCGGGGCAGCGCTGCAGCTTAGCAGGCGCGGTTTTTTCTGGCTTTTGGCAAAAGCCTATCGGCCGTTTCTGTTGTTGGTTACGTACCTTCTGCTGTAACCCCTCACTGTCGGGCTTCCGAGCCCCATTGCTTTCTGTGCCATGCCTGCTGCCGCAACCCTCACCCGCCTCGATTTTGTACTGACGCCCGCGCATCACGCGCGGCCGTTTGCCGCCGATGCCCGCTTTGTGCCCGACGGTAAACCCAAGCCGGTGGTGGTGTTTGTGCATGGCTTCAAAGGCTTCAAAGAGTGGGGCCACTTCAACGTGCTGGCCGATTACTTTGCCCAACGCGGCTTTGTGTTCGTGAAGCTCGATTTATCGCACAACGGCGTGGTAATTGGCGGCACCGGCGACCTGGAAGACCTCGACGCCTTCGGCCGCAACAACTTCAGCATCGAGCTCGATGATATCGGCTGCCTGCTCGATGCCCTGCACCACCCCGGCGCTGCCCCCGTTCCGCCCACCGAAATGGACCTAGGGCGCTTGTACCTTGCGGGTCACAGCCGCGGCGGCGGGTTGGTAATGCTGAAAGGAGCTGAAGACAAACGCGTGAAGGCCGTGGCGGCGTGGGCGCCCATTACCAACGTAAACCCCGGCTGGCCCGAGCCCATGATGCAACAGTGGCAGCAAGCGGGCGTCATCCACGTCGAAAACGCGCGCACCAAGCAGCAATTGCCGCTGTATTTCCAGATTGTGGAAGATTTCCATACCAACCGCTTGCGCCTCGATATTCCGCACAACGTGCGCCGCAAGCTGCGCCAGCCGCTGCTCGTGATTCATGGCGACCAAGACGAGACCTTGCCCGTACAAAAAGCGCACGAGGTGCCCCGCTGGAAACCCGACACCGAGCTGGTAATATTGCCCGGCGCGGGGCATATGTTTGGCGGCGCGCACCCCTGGGATGCCGAACACCTCCCCGAGCCTGCCCACGAAGCCGCCGAACGCACCGTTGCCTTTTTTCAGCGCCAAGCCTCCTAGGCCATGAACCACAAGCACAACGCCTACCTCCTGCTCGGCTCGAACCTGGGCGACCGGGTTGCTACCCTGCACCGCGCCCTAGTGGCACTGGCCGCCAAAGCCGGCAAAATTGTGTCGGTATCGGGCGTGTACGAAACCGCCGCCTGGGGCAACCAAGGCCAGCCCGCTTTCCTGAACCAAGCCATCTTGCTGAACACCGACCTCGGGCCCGAGCAGTTGCTTGATGCCTGCCAGCAAGTGGAGCAGGCGTTTGGCCGCGAGCGGCTGGAGCCTTGGGGCCCGCGCACCCTCGATGTCGATATCCTTTTCTTCGACGATGTGGTGCTGCACACCGAGCGCCTTACCATCCCGCACCCGCGCCTGCCCGAACGCATGTTCGTGCTGGCCCCCTTGAGCGACATTGCCACCACCTACGTGCACCCCGAGCTGCACAAAAGCGTAGCCGATTTGCTTGCCGACTGCCCCGATAAATTGCCCGTGGAGCAGTGGATGGGCGATATGTAAACTAGGGCGCCGGCCGGCTGGTTTGGTGCGGGGCCTCCAACGGCTGCACCGGCCGCATGCGGCAAAAATGCGCCACCCGAATCATACGCGCGGCCGGGTATACCAGCCACAGGGCCAGCAGCCACACCACCCAACGCCGGCGGGCGGCCACTCCGCAAACTACCGTGGCCAGCACCAGCAGCACCGGGCCGTACACCACGGCGCAGTAACGCTCCACATCGTACACGTTGCCCGCGCTGCGGCTGGCCACGGTGGTTGCTATGTGAATGAGCAAGTAAACGACTACGGCAACGCTCAGCTGCCGCACCAACCGGTGGCTTTGCTGCCAACCCAGGTACAGCAAGCCCGCCAGCGCCCCGAGCAAAAGCACCAGAAACACCCAATGTTTGGGCCACTCGGCTTGGTGCACCGGCACCATCCAACGCACTAGTACGTAGCCGTAGTCGGCCAAGGCTTCGCGCATGCCTTGCCAGCCTTTGTTGCGGTAAAACTCGGGGTACGGCGCTACTATCCGGGCGTAAATCAGCCAAGCCAAAGCCGCTAAGCCGCAGGCTGCACCGTGCAGCAGCAAGGCCGGCCGCCGGCGCTTCCAAGCATTGGGGTAAGCCAGCAACAAGCCGAGGCCCATGCCCACCAGCAGAAACAACCCCGAGGTGCGCTGCAGCGGCAGCAGCACCCCCAGCACGGTAGCGGCCAACAACCACCTAGGACCATTGTGCTGCAGGTATTGGTGCAGAGAAACCACGTACAGCCCAAACAGCAAGCCAAATACCGGTTCCGACCACACAAACTTGGCCGTGGCCAGCCAGGGCGTGGCGCAAGCCAATGCCAGTGTAAAAACCACAGTCACTGCGCGCTTAGGCACCACCTGCCAGCCCAACCAGCTCCAAGCACCTAGGCAGCCCAGTAAGCTCAGGCCATTCAGCACGCCCACCCAATTTTTTAGGTGGCCCACGCCGGGCGCCAGCAGCACGGGGTACAACGGGCCCCACCAGCAATACGCCGAGCCATCGGGGTTTAGCAGGCGGCCTTGCGCGGCAAAGCTGCGGGCTGCCGATATGTAGTAACGCGAGTCGGAGGTGGTGCCGGGGCCGGGCCAGTAGGCATAGGCAAACAGGCCCAGCAACCAGCCCGCTGCCAGCAAGCCAATCACGAGCCTTCCGGCACTACCCCTCGTCAGCTGTGGCTGCTGCATGCACCTAGGGCAAAAAGCAAAAGAGCCGGCGGCGGGCCGGCTCTTGCTGTAATCGAAAGCTTACTGAGCCGAAGCGGTAGCGGCCTGCGGCGAAATCTTTTTCACCAAGCCTTGCAGCACCTTGCCGGGGCCGCACTCCACAAACTCGGCGGCGCCGTCCTGCGTCATGCGCTGCACCGACTGCGTCCAGCGCACCGGAGCGGTGAGTTGGCTGATCAGGTTCTGGCGAATTTCGTCGGGGTTGGTGTGCGGGGCAGCGTCTACGTTCTGGTACACGGCGCAACGGCCCGCACTGAAGGTGGTACGGCCAATGGCTTCGGCCAGCGCCGCCTCCGCCGATTGCATCAGCGGCGAGTGGAAGGCCCCGCCCACCGGCAGCGGCAGAGCGCGCTTGGCGCCGGCGGCCTTCAGGGCTTCGCAAGCCTGCTCGATGCCCAGTTTCGAGCCGCTGATTACCAGCTGGCCGGGGCAGTTGTAGTTGGCCGCTACCACCACGTTGCCGCCCTGCGTGATTTCCTGGCAGATGCGCTCCACCGCGGCATCGTCGAGGCCCAGGATGGCGGCCATGGTGCCGGGCTGCTCTTCGCAGGCCGCTTGCATGGCTTGGGCACGGCGGGCTACCAGTTGCAGCGCGTCTTCAAACTGCAGCACCCCCGCCGCTACCAGCGCCGAAAACTCACCTAGGGAGTGGCCGGCTACCATATCGGGCTGCAAGCCGGGCGTGGCCACAAACTGCGCCACCGAGTGCACAAAGATGGCCGGCTGCGTTACGTCGGTGCGGCGCAGGTCTTCGTCGGAACCCGCAAACATGATATCCGTGAGCGAGAAGCCCAGAATTTCGTTGGCTTGCAGCATCAGGCGCTTGGCCTCGGCGTTTTGCTCGAAAAGCTCGCGGCCCATGCCCGTAAACTGGCTGCCCTGGCCGGGGAATACTACTGCTTTCATCAAGAGGGAAATGCGATGGAAGAAACGGTGGCGGGCGCGCGGCCCGGTTTAGCAGCGGCTAAACAGGCCGCAAGGTGCGCAATCAGGGCCTTATGCGCAAAACCCATAGGGCGGCCCTGGGTGCCGGGGCGCGGTTTTGCCCGCGGCACCTAGGGCCGGTGCGGCGCGGGGCTTGCTCGGCTGCCTGCTTCGCACGTGCGCCCGGGGCACCTAGGGCCAGCACAAAAAACGGGCTGCCGATAATCGGCAGCCCGTTTCTGGAATACTCGCTAAAGGTCGTTAGCGCATCAGCTCTACCCAGCCTTTAAACGTGCGGGTGGTGCGCTTGAGGTCGGCAAACTCCACCTCGAGCAGGTAGTAGTAAGTGCCGGCCGAGGCGCGTGCCCCGGTGTCGCCGCCTTCGTTGCCGCGGCCGCCGCCGCCGTTCCACAAGGTTAGGTCGCTCGAGGCATTGCCTTCGTACACCTTCGCGCCCCAACGGTTAAAGATCTGCACCTTGGCACGGGTTACCGGGCTGGCGAAGATGGGCTTGAACGTGTCGTTGCGGCCGTCGCCGTTGGGCGTGAAGATGTTCGGCAGCACAAAAATCTGGCAGTTGTCCTGGCACTCGATGTTGCTTTGCGCGCTCGAGGTACCAGCCGAGTCGACGGCAATTACTGCGTAGCAGCCCGCCGCCGAGGCTAGGTTGCGGTGCACAAAGCTTTGCACCGGCGTGCGCCCGATTTCGGAAAACTCGCCCTCTTCGGTGGGCCGGAACAGCACGCGGTAGAAGGCAATGTTGCGGCCGCAGTCGGCCGGGGTATTACCCAGCGTCCAGCGCAGGTAGTTGTTGTAGCGGGCCTGCCCACCGCGGGGCAAAGTGGCCGCTACGCTGTCGCAGTTGATGGGCCGCAGCGTAAGCACCGGCGGGCACGGAATGGAGGCCAGCGCCACGCACCGAACCTGGCTTTTGTTGATGAGGTTGCTGGGCAAGTTGGGCGCCCCGTAGGTACCCACGGTTTCCACGTAGTAGCAGTACGTCTGGTTTTTGCGCAGCGGCTGGGCCGTGGTGCCACGGTCGGTAAAAGTGCCGCCGGTGCGCGTTACCACGGTGTCGGCAATAAGCGTAAAGGCCGTAGCGCCCGGGTTGCGGCGGTAAATGCGCGTGCGTTGCTGGCTGTTGTCCCAGGGCACGTTGTACGTCCAGTTCAGCTTAATGCTGTTGCCTACGGCATTGGCCACGCCGTTGAGGCGCACGCTGCTAGCCGGCCCCGCATTCTCGACGATGGCCGCGGAGTTGGGCTGCGTCGAAACGTTGCTGAAGAACTCGAGCCGGTACGTGAAGGCTTTGGTCTCGGTGTCGAGGCCGCTGTCTACATACACCGTGTCGTTCAGGTTGTTGATGGTGCTTACCAGCGTGTAGCTGCCGGTGGCCGGGTTCTGGCCCTCGCCGCGGAACAAGCGGTAGCCCACCGGCGGGTTGAAGCCCGACGAGCTGGCCGGCTTGGTCCACTTCACGGTAATCTGGCCGTTGGCTACTTCGGTGCGGTCGACGGTAACGTTGGTGAACAACGCCGCTCTTCCTTCCAGCTTTACACAAACTTCCTGCGAGGCAATGCTGGCCCCGCCTGCCGGGCGCGGAAACTCGGCGTAGATGCGGTAGCAGTAGGTTTTGCCCCGCTCCAGGCCGCGGCCAGCGTTGTCGTCGGTAAAGGAAACCACGTTGCTGGCCACCGAGCCAATTTGGGTATAGCCGGCGCTGGCCGGTATGCCGGTTTCGCAAGGCCCGGGCCGGAACGATGAAGTATTCTCCTTGCGGAAGATGAGAATGCGCGAAGCATTGCTGCAGATGTACCGGTCCCAGTTGAGCACAACGGAGCCGCCCTGCGGCCTGCCTGCTAGGTTGGCCGGCGGCGGCCCTACCACCGTGATGCGCCAAGGCCGCTCGTCGATCAGCGGCGAAATAGCTCCCGGCGGCTGGTCCTGCACCTTAAATACTACCTGCGTGGGGTCGGAGGCAACATCGGAGCAGCTAGTGGTCCATTGGAAGGTGCCGGCCACGTAGCCGGGCCGGCTAATGGTTTGCCGAAACGTAGCGGGCGGAAAAATCCCGCCGAACGCCTGCAGCTGCATGGTGTGGTTGTCGGGGTCGGTGCCGGTGATGGTGCGCGTAATGGTGGCGCCGGCAATTACGCAGGTATCGCGCGGCACAAACACGGTGGGGCGCTGGTTGTTGGAGGCAACTACCGTAATCTGCATGTCGCGAATTACCTCGCCGATGATGCGGCGGCCGCCGTTGGCGTCGCGGCGCCACTCCGTTACAATAAAGGCCACGTTGTAATCGCCGAGGCCGCGCGGGCTGGGCGCGTTCCAAACCAATTGGCCGGTGCGGGGGTCAATCACCAAAATGGCCGGCTCTCCCTCCTGCGCCGCAGGCGGCCCGGAGTAGCGCACCTGCACTCCGCCCGGCGACACACTTTGCTCGTTGGGGTAGGCATAGCCGGGCACGGGCGTTGGCTGAGGCCGGTTGCGGTTGGTGGTAGCCGTGGTAATGCCTACCACACCGCGGGGCTCGCGCTGGCACACCACCAAGCGGTACGAAAGCGAGTCGCCGTCGGGGTCGGAGGCGGCGGGGTTGTGCAAAAACACCTGCGAAGCCGTGGCCCGATCGACGGCCGGCGCATTAAGCACCGGCGAACTGTTGGCCCCCAAAATGGGGTCGATGGTGATGCGGGTGTGGATGTAGAAATTTTGCGCATCCGAGGCCTGCATGTTCCGGATGCCGGTGGCCCGGTTCTCACCAATGAAGCTTACAAAGTAGCTACCCGGTGCATTATAGGTATGCTCGAAATTGTAAACGTTGCGCAGAATGTCGTTGCCAATATTGGTACGGCTGGATACCGTAATGGCATTTACGCCACTCGTGGTACCATCTCCATAAAATATCGTTTCGGTTTCATCGGCCGACGCCTGCGAGCGGGAGTCGGTGTAGATGATCATCTGAAAAATGATGCGCAGCGGGTTGTTAGGGTCGGCGCGGGCCTGGATGTCGCCGGCCCGAATGTGCGTGGCCATTGCCTGCCCGGCAACCAGCCACAGCGCAACGAGCGTCAGGAATGTGGCGAGCCCACGAGAAGCCCGGCAATTAAGTAGCGGAAGCGTCATATAGCTAATCCGTTAGAAGCGTCGGCGAGAAGCGAAGAAGATGCGGAAAATTCCTTGATCAACCTAACAAAAACCATACTAGTTGGGTTACTAAAATGGTACGATGAGTGTAACGGTTCAACAGCCTAGGTGGTTTGGCCTGCTTCCGAGCTTAATTACTGTTCGGCTTAGGTTACATTGTTTCGTAGCGGGTCGGGCAGTACCTTTGACCGGTACAACCCCCCATTTTCTCACCCTTTCGTTCCCCTATGAGTTGGCTTAGCAAAGCGCTTACCAGCAGCATTGGCCGCAAAATCGTCGTGGCCGTCACGGGTTTGTTCCTGTGCTCGTTCCTCGTCGTTCACTTGGTTGGCAACCTACAGTTGTTCAAGAACGACGGCGGTGTTGCTTTCAACATTTACTCCCACTTCATGGGCACCAACCCCGTCATTCGGGTGATGGAAATTGTGTTGGTGGCCGGTTTCGTTTTTCACATCTACGAAACCTACATGCTCACTGCCCGCAACAAAGCCGCCCGCGGTGCCCAGGGCTACGTAGTAAACCACAACGAGCAGAACTCGCCCTGGCAGTCGCGTAACATGGGTTTGCTGGGTACCATCATCCTGATTTTCCTACTGGTACACCTGTACAATTTCTTTTACCGGGCGCGCTTCGGCGAGCTGGACCCGGACATTAACAACAACGACGACTTGTTCACGCTGGTGGCTTCGTCGTTTAAGCAGTGGTGGTACGTGGTGCTGTACGTGGCCGCGCAAATTGCATTGGGCTTTCACTTGGTGCACGGCTTCAAAAGCGCCTTCCAGACCCTAGGGCTCACCCACCGCAAGTACACCCCGGCCATTACCTACGCCGGGTACGCCTTCGCCATTTTGGTAGCGGCGGGCTTCGCCGTCATGCCGCTGTACTTCTACTTTCTGACCGACGACAACTATCAGCCTGTGTGGGCCGTGAAGCCGTTGGTGGACACCATTAACCTCGCGCTCAACTAATGAAACTGGAAGCTAAGATTCCCGAAGGCCCCTTGGCCGAAAAATGGGAGAAGCACAAGTTCAACGTTAAGCTTGTAAACCCTGCTAACAAGCGCAAGTACGACGTAATCGTGGTAGGCACGGGCTTGGCCGGTGCCTCTGCGGCGGCTTCGCTGGCCGAGTTGGGCTACAACGTGAAGGCTTTCTCGTTCCACGATTCGCCCCGCCGCGCGCACTCCATTGCTGCGCAGGGTGGTATCAACGCTGCCAAAAACTACCAGAACGACGGCGACTCCGTGTTCCGTTTGTTCTACGACACCGTGAAAGGCGGTGACTACCGCGCCCGCGAAGCAAACGTGTACCGCTTGGCGCAGGTATCGGTAAATATCATCGACCAATGCGTGGCGCAGGGCGTACCCTTTGCCCGCGAGTACGGCGGATTGCTGGCCAACCGCTCGTTCGGGGGTGCGCAGGTAAGCCGCACGTTTTACGCCCGCGGCCAAACCGGCCAGCAGCTGCTGCTCGGTGCCTACTCGGCCCTCTCGCGCCAGATTGCTTACGGCAAGGTGAAGATGTACACCCGCACCGAGATGCTCGATCTGGTGGTGGTTGACGGCCAGGCCCGCGGCATCGTGACGCGCAACCTGATTACCGGCGAAATCCAGACGCACGCGGCGCACGCTGTGCTGCTGTGCACCGGTGGCTACGGCAACGTGTTCTACCTGAGCACGAACGCCAAGTACTCGAACGCTACCGCCGCTTGGCGCGCGCACAAAAAGGGTGCTTACTTCGCCAACCCTTGCTTCACGCAAATTCACCCTACCTGCATCCCGGTGTCGGGCGACTACCAGTCGAAACTGACGCTGATGTCGGAGTCGCTGCGCAACGACGGCCGCGTGTGGGTACCCAAGACGAAGGAAACCGCTGAGCGCCTGCGCGCCGGCCAGATCCGCGTGAACGACATTGCAGAGGAAGACCGTGACTACTTCTTGGAGCGTAAGTACCCGGCTTTCGGTAATCTGGTGCCCCGCGACGTAGCCTCGCGCAACGCCAAAATGATGTGCGACGAAGGCCGCGGTGTGGGCCAGTCAGGCCTTGCCGTATACCTCGATTTCGCCGACGCCATCAAGCGTAACGGTGCCGATTGGGTAAGCTCGAAGTACGGCAACCTGTTTGCCATGTACGAGAAGATTACCGGCGAGGACCCCTACCAGCAGCCGATGCGCATTTACCCCGCGGTGCACTACACCATGGGCGGCCTGTGGGTTGATTACAACCTGCAAACCACTGTACCGGGCCTGTACGCCCTGGGCGAGTGCAACTTCTCCGACCACGGTGCCAACCGCCTGGGTGCTTCGGCGCTGATGCAAGGCCTGGCCGACGGTTACTTTGTAATTCCCTACACCCTAGGTGATTACTTAGCTCAAACGCCGCCCAAGCCGGTTACTACCGAGCACCCCGCGTTCCAGCAGGCCGAAACCGAGGTACGCGAGCGAATTGCCAAGTTCATGAGCATCAACGGCAACCGCACGCCTACCGAGTTCCACAAGGCCCTAGGTCATATCATGTGGGAGTACTGCGGCATGGCCCGCACGGCCGAAGGTTTGCGCTTTGCCAAGCAGGCAATTCAGCAACTGCGCAAGGAGTTTTGGAGCGATTTGAAGGTAGTAGGTGTTAACGAAGAGCTGAACCAGACGCTGGAAGCCGCCGGCCGCGTGGCCGACTTCCTGGAGCTGGGCGAGCTGATGGTTGACGATGCCTTGAACCGCGACGAAAGCTGCGGTGGCCACTTCCGCGAGGAGTACCAGACGCCCGAAGGCGAAGCCCTTCGCGACGACGACAACTTCGCGTACGTGGCGGCTTGGGAGTACCAGGGCGACAACACGCCCGAAGCACTTCACAAGGAAGACCTCAGCTTCGAAAACGTGAAGCTCACGCAGCGTAGCTACAAGTAAGGTTATAGGGCTTAGGGATTTTGGGGTTAGATTCGTACCCCTCCCTGCCCTAATACCTACGTTCCTAAGATCTAATACCTCAGAAATAAAATGGCCGGTAATAACCCGAATGCCAAACCCATGAATCTTACCCTGCGCGTGTGGCGGCAGCGCAACCGCAACAGCGGCGGTAATCTGGTTGACTACCAGGTACGCGACATTTCGCCGGAAATGTCGTTCCTGGAAATGCTTGACGTACTAAACGAAGACCTGCTTCACAAAGGCGAGGAGCCGGTTGCTTTCGACCACGACTGCCGCGAGGGCATTTGCGGCTCGTGCAACCTGTTCATCAACGGCCGCGCCCACGGCCCCGAGCCGGGCACCACGACTTGCCAGTTGCACATGCGCAAGTTCAGCGACGGCGACACCATCGTTATCGAGCCCTGGCGCGCGGCGGCATTCCCCGTGAACAAAGACCTGAGCGTTGACCGCTCGGCCTTCGACCGGATTATTCAGGCCGGTGGCTATGTGTCGGTAAACACCGGCGGCGTACCCGATGCCAACGAAATTCCGATTCCGAAGAACATTGCCGACCGTGCATTCGACGCCGCTACCTGCATTGGTTGCGGTGCTTGCGTAGCGGCATGCAAAAATGCTTCGGCTATGCTGTTCGTATCGGCTAAGGTGTCGCAGCTCGCGCTGTTGCCCCAAGGCCAGGTAGAACGCAAAACCCGCGTGGAGAACATGGTAGCGCAGATGGACAAGGAAGGCTTCGGCGCTTGCTCAAACATCGGCTCGTGCGCAGCGGAGTGCCCAGTGGGCATCTCGCTCGAGAACATTGCCATCCTGAACCGCGAGTTCCTGAACGCCAAGGCAACTTCCAATAACCTTGCGTAGCACTTAGCAGTTAAGTGCTGCGAAAGCGGAAAAGCGAAACGGCCCTCCGTTTCGCTTTTCTTTTGCCCCTACCTCACCTGCCGAGCAATGCGGCTCGCCCCACTACCTAGGGCTTGCAGCATTGCGGCCGGCAACACGCATGGCCCCTACCCCAATGATTACCATTATCGCCGGTACCAACCGGCCCCGTTCGCGGGCGCGTCGGCTGAGCAGCCTGTACGCCGCTACGCTGCAAAGCCTGGACGCCGAGGCGCAGGTGCTCGACTTGGCCGAGTTGCCTGCTGATTTTATTTCGACCGCGCTCTACGAGCACGCCGGCCGCAACGACGCGTTCAACCGCTTGGCCGGCTTGGCTAGCCAAGCCGACAAGCTGGTGTTTGTGGTGCCCGAATACAATTGCTCGTTTCCGGGGGTACTGAAAGCGTTTATCGACGGCTTGCCCTACCCCGGCGGCATTCGCAACAAAAAAGCAGCCTTAGTGGGTTTGTCGTCGGGCACGCAGGGAGGCTTGTTGGCCCTTACCCACTTAACCGACGTACTGATGTACCTAGGCACGGCGGTGCTGCCGTTGCGCGTGCGCCTGCCCAACATCGAGGAACACCTTACGCTTGAGGGCGAACTAAAGCACCCGTTGTTCCAGGAACTGCTGCGCCAACAGGCCGAGGAGCTGATCCGGTTTTAAGAAACCACACCTTGCCACGGAGCCGTTGCCAACTCGCGTATTCCTTCTTTTGAGCTCGGCCCGCTACGCGTTGTTTTGCCCTTTGGGTGGCCAGCAATACCTAGGGCGGCTTAGCTGCTTGTGGCATTAAGCAGACGCAGAAGCATAATTCGAACGTTGTAGCGTAGCCGATTGGTGCTACATTAAGCATTGCCGGCCATCTGCCTCTGGCAGCACACCATCAGCCCACGGCGCCCTAGGTAATCCGCGCGCAATTTGTAACAAACAGCCCTTGGTTATATGCGTTTCCGTACCGCAACTCCTGCTTTTGCCGCCCTGGTGCTGGCCATTGCCTCGCTGGTTTTTACGGCCTGCGGCAGCAAAAATAAGGCGCAGCCCAGCAAAGGCACATTGCAACTGCAATTCGAGAACGTAGTGGGCACGCAAGCCTTGGCCCTGGGCCAGACGTACACCACCGCCGACGGCGACCCGTTTACCGTAAGCAAGCTGAACTACTACATCAGCAACATTAGGCTTACCAAAGCCGATGGCAGCGAATGGGCCGAACCCGAAAGCTACCACCTGGTGAAGCACGACCAAACCAGTACTCGCACCATTGCGCTGCAGCAGGTGCCCACCGGCAACTACACCGCCATCCGCTTTACCATCGGCGTAGATAGCACCCGCAACGTATCGGGTGCGCAAGCCGGCGCCCTCGATCCGTTGAACGACATGTTCTGGACGTGGAATACCGGCTACATTTTCCTGAAGCTGGAAGGCACTTCGCCGCGGGCGGCCAACGGGCAGCTCGTGTTCCATATCGGCGGGTTTCGGGCGCCTCACAACACCATCCGTACGGTGTCGCCGCCCTTGCCCGCGGGTGCGTTGCTGCAGGTACGCGCCGACAAAGCCGCAACGGTATACTACAAGGCCGATGTGCTGAAGCTGTTCAGCGGCCCCCACCCAGTTCGGTTTGCGGAACTTTCGAACACGATGGGCGGCGCGGCCGCGGTAAGGGTGGCCAACAACTACGCCGCGGGCATGTTTCGCATCGACCACGTGCACGCCGACTAACCCAGGGCCGTTATGCAACGCTTGGTGGCCGTTTTGTTGAGTGCCGCGCTGGCAGGCCTGCTCGTGGGCAGCTGCCGGCCCGATGCCGATTGGCAACCCGTACAGGAGTTGCCTGGCAGCGCGTTGCCAAGCCGCTTTCCGGCGCCTGCGTATGCGCCCGATCAAAATCCACCCGACCGCGCCGCGTTCGAGCTCGGCCGCAAACTGTTTTACGACGCGCGCCTGTCGCGCGATGGGAGCGTATCGTGCGGCTCGTGCCACCAGCAAACCCACGCCTTTGCCGACGCGGGCCACGCGCTTAGCCTCGGCGTGGGCGGCCGCCAGGGTAGCCGCAACACCCCGGCGCTGCAAAACCTGCGGTGGCGCCGTTCGCTGCTCTGGGACGGCGGCGTAGCCCACCTGGAAATGCTGCCACTGGCTCCGCTCGCCAACCCGGCCGAGATGAACGAAACGCTGCCCAACGTACTGCGCAAGCTGAATGCCGATGCCGACTACCGCCAGCGCTTTGCCCAGGCGTACGGCGCCGGGCCCATTGGCTCGCAGCAGTTTTTGAAAGCGCTGGCCCAGTTTCTGGCGGGCTTTACTTCGGCCAACTCGCGCTACGACCAGTACGTGCGCAACGAAAGCGACGGCACCTTGGCGGCCCCAGAGGTGCGCGGGCTGTTGGTGTTCAAAGCCAACTGCGCCGGTTGCCACGCCACCGATTTGTTTACCGACGAGTCGTTTCGCAACAACGGCCTCGACCGTGGCTTCGCAGCCGATTCGGGACGGGCACACATTACCGGCCGCGCCGCCGACCGGGGCTTGTTTAAGGTGCCGAGCTTGCGCAACGTGGCCCGCACGGCGCCCTACATGCACGATGGCCGCTTTGGCACGCTGGAGCAGGTGCTCGATCATTATAACACCGGCGTGGTGGAGTCGCCTACCCTCGATCCGCAGCTACGCCGCCCCGGCGGCCGCCTAGGTATTGCGCTTACAGTTCAGCAAAAGAGCGACTTGCGGGCTTTCCTGCTCACGCTCACCGACGAGCAATTTCTCAACAACCCGCAGCTCGCGAAGCCTCGCTAACCGCGCTGTTACCCGCACGCAGGCCGCTTTAGTTGGCAAGCCTACCGAGAGCCCGTGCATTTTGGTCGGGGCTTCGTGGTTTTGACGTTGCTGGGCTGGAACTTAATGCCATAGCCACAAATTGCGGCCGACTACGCGCCGACGAGCTTTTGCCCCGAACCAAGCCTGCGCGCACGCGGTTCTTCACCTGAAAAGGCGTAATTTCAGCTACCACCCTTAGCCCAAGCATTGTGCACCTTGCCGCGCTGCCCCGCATTTACCGCCAACTGCTTTGGGCAGGTTTGCTGCTGATGGCCGCCGGCTGCAAGCCCGATAAGGATGTGGAGGAACCCTTGGGTACCCCTACCCCGCTGCAGCTTACGGCACCTAGGGGCTTCCCGCGCATCCCCGAAACGCCCGACAATCCGCTCACCGAAGAAGGCGTGGCGTTGGGCAGGGCTCTGTTCTACGAAAAGCAACTCTCCGCCAACGGCACCGTTTCGTGCGGCTCGTGCCACCAACAAAGCAAGGCATTTGCCGACGACCAAGCCCTGGCCCTAGGTATTGGCGGGCAGCGCAACCGCCGCAGCAGCATGTCGCTGGCCAATGTGCTGTGGGAAAAGGCCTTACTGTGGGACGGCGGCGCCTCGGAGCTGGAACAGCAAGCGCGCATTCCCATCGAAAACCCAATTGAGATGCACCAGTCGTTGGCCGAGGGCGTGCGCAAGCTGCAGCAAACCACTACATACCCGGCGCTGTTTCGCAAAGCGTTCGGCTCTGCCACCATCACCGAAGAGCACGTGCTGAAAGCGCTGGCGCAGTTTCAGCGCACCCTCATTTCGGCTGGCTCGAAGTACGACCGTTTTCTGACCAACCCAACGGTGTTCAGCCCCGATGAAGTGCAAGGCTTTGCCTTGTTTCGCTCGCACGCCACCGGCACCACCCGCGGGGCCGAGTGCTTTCACTGCCACGTGCCGCCCACGTTTTCGGGCCCCTACAACACCTTTTTCAACAACGGCCTCGACCAAACATTTACCGACTCAGGCCGCGGCGGCGTAACGGGCCTCGGCATCGACATGGGCCGCTTCAAGGCTCCTACGCTGCGCAACATCGCTCTTACGGCCCCCTACATGCACGATGGACGGTTCAAAACCTTGGAGGAGGTGCTCGACCACTACAGCGACCATGTGCAACTCAACAGCCCCAACCTCGACCCAAACCTCGCCAACAGCCCCAACCACCCCTCGGGCCGCATGATGCTTTCGGCCACCGAAAAACGCCAGATCATTGCTTTTTTGAAGACGCTGACAGACTCTACATTCATCAGCAACCCGCAGTTTTCGGCGCCTGGCCCCTAGGTAAGCTGCTTGCCCATAAGACCAAGAAGCCCAAAAGCAACGGCCCCGCTGGCATGCCAGCGGGGCCGTTGCTTTACTAGGTGCAGCACCTAGTCCACGTTGTCGTGCAGGAAGCGGTTGTCGCCGAGCAGTTCGTTGTCATCGGAGAGGTTGAAGCGCGAGATGTTGCGCTCCGACGACGGCTGCACCGGCTCCAGTTTAACCTGGCGGCGCAAGTAAGCGGGCACTTCCAGTTGCTCCTTCACCGCATCCGTCGAGAGGCCGTTGCTCAGCTCCATCAGGCGGCGGCGGCGCTCCTCGGCG
The DNA here is from genome assembly GCF_003574965.1 of Hymenobacter oligotrophus. Lineage (NCBI taxonomy): Bacteria > Pseudomonadati > Bacteroidota > Cytophagia > Cytophagales > Hymenobacteraceae > Hymenobacter > Hymenobacter oligotrophus. The sequence goes on from NZ_CP032317.1 coordinate 1,820,081, forward strand.
CGGGCATCCAACGACGGGCGAGCGGGCACGGCTTGCGGCAGCGGTTCGGCCGGAGCGGCGGGCACGTGTTGCACCACCTGCAACGGCTCGGGGGCCGAAGACGTGGGGTACACCACAGGCGGCACGAACGGTGAAGGCGACTGCTCTAGGTCGAAGCGGGCTTGCGGCGGCTCCGGGGCCGCAGGCGGTGTTACGGGCGGGTACTCCACAGCCGCCACAGGCGTGGCTACAACCGGCGCAGGCGGTGCCACCACCGGCGAAGGATTGGGCACAACCGGGCGCATCCCGACGGGCTCGTGGCGGTCTTTGTCGAAGAGGTTGATCTGCGGGTCGGGCACTACCACCGGCTCCGACTTGGAAACCGAATCGGCTTCGCGCGACAAGCTGTTCATGATGGTGATGCTGTGCGCTTCACGGGCAAAGCCCGTGGCAATTACCGTTACGCGGATGCTCTGACCCAACGTACCGTCGATGCCGTGGCCGAAAATAACCTCGGCATCCTGGCCGGCTTTGGCCTGGATGTACTCGGTGATTTCGGTGAGTTCGTCCATCTCCAGCTCGGCCTGGTCGCCCGACATGATGGAGAGCAGGATTTTCTGCGCGCCGTGAATGTCGGTATTGTTCAGCAGCGGCGAAGCCAAAGCCTCTTCGGCGGCGCGGCGGGCGCGGTTCTCGCCTTCGGTAATGCTGCTGCCCATTACGGCCGCACCCGAGTCCTTCATGACGGTTTTCACGTCTTCAAAGTCCACGTTTACATCGGCCGTTACCGTAATGATTTCGGCAATCGACTTGGCAGCGGTGCTCAACACATTATCTGCTTTCGCGAAAGCCGAGCGGATGGGCAAATTGCCGTACATCTCGCGCAGCTTGTCGTTGAGGATAACCAGCACCGTGTCGCAGTTGTCGCTCAAATCGCGGATACCCATTTCGGCTTGCTGGCGCTTCTTGCGGCCCTCGAACATGAAGGGCGCCGTCACGATGCCCACCGTCAGGATACCCAGCTCTTTGGCAACTTTGGCAATTACCGGCGCAGCGCCCGTACCGGTGCCACCGCCCATGCCTGCCGTAATAAACACCATTTTGGTGCCGTTGCTCAGCAGCTCCCGAATTTGCTCGCGGCTCTCGATAGCGGCTTGCTTGCCACGCTCAGGGTTGGCGCCAGCACCTAGGCCTTCCGTGAGGTCGACGCCAATTTGCAGGCGGTTCGGTACGGATGAGCTCTGCAACGCCTGCTTATCGGTGTTGCAGATAACGAACTCTACATCTTTAATCCCCTGCGAGTACATGTGGTTGACGGCGTTGGAGCCGCCACCACCCACACCAATCACCTTGATGATGGACTTGCTTTGGGGTGTGATATCAAATTTAAAATCCATGGCAGGATGGGCTGTTAGCTGTTGGCTGTTGGCGGTTAGCTTTTGGGGCTGGCCTGTAGCCATCGGCTGTGTTTCGCGAAGTTCGGAAACTGACAGCTAATAGCTATAAGCTAACAGCTTCCCTAGTACTGTTTATCGTCGAAATCGTCGATCAACAAACCTTTCGTCTTGGTCAGGATGTCGCGGAAGAAACCGGCGGCCTTGCTCGGCTGCTTGGGCTGCTCCGGTTGTTTGGCTTGCGGTTGAGCCTGGGTGGGCTGGGCAGCCGGCGTGGTGTTCTGCCGAGCCGAAGCCTCGTGCGGGCGCGTCATGGTGTACTCGTCATACTGCTGGCGCGAGCCGCGCTCGTCGAGAGAGCGGTACCCGGCCAACACCAAGCCCACCGTGGTAGCGTACATCGGCGACTTCACGGCCTCGATGCGCGACTTGCCTAGGTGTTCGTTGGGGTAGCCAATGCGGGTATCCATGCCGGTGATGTACTCGGTCAGCTGCACCAAGTTTTGAAGCTGCGAGCCGCCACCCGTCAGCACAATGCCCGCCGCCAGGCTTTTCTCGAAACCGGTGCGCTGAATTTCGGCGTACACCAGCTCCAGAATTTCCTCCATGCGGGCCTCGATGATGTAAGCCAGGTTTTTCAGGCTGATTTCCTTCGGCGCCCGGTCGCGCAGTCCCGGAATGCTCACGATTTCGTACTCCGAGGCTTCTTCAGCAATGGCTTTGCCAAATTTCACCTTCAGTTGCTCGGCCTGGTTTTGCATTACCAAGCAGCCTTGCTTAATGTCGGAAGTGATGATGTTGCCCCCAAACGGCAGCACGGCCGCGTGGCGAATAATGCCGTCTTTGAAAATGGCCAGATCGGTGGTGCCGCCGCCGATATCGATCAGGGCCACACCTGCTTCCTTCTCCTCGTCCGACAGCACCGACATCGACGACGCCAGCGGCTCCAGAATCAGGTTATCGATTTCCAGCCCGGCCTTGGTAACGCACTTATTGATGTTGTTGATGGCCGTGCTCTGCGCCGTGATAATGTGGAAGTTACCTTCCAGGCGCACGCCCGACATACCCACCGGGTCCATGATGTTCTCCTCGTAATCAACCTTGTAATCCTGAGGCATTACGTGGATGATTTCGGAGCCGGGCGGCGTTACCAACCGGTACATGTCGTTGGTCAGGCGCATCACGTCTTCCTGCGTAATCTCGCTATCGGCCGACGCACGCGTAATGGAGCCGTTGTGTTGCAGCGACTTGATATGCTGACCGGCAATGCCAACGTTTACAATTCCGATGTTAATTCCGGACTGTTCTTCGGCCTGCCGAATAGCACGTTTAATTGCATCAACGGTCTTGTCGATATTCGAAACAATACCACGCACTACACCCTCCGACACGGCTTTACCCATGCCGAGAATTTCGAGTTTGCCGTATTCGTTTTTACGGCCCACCAAAGCGCAAATTTTGGTGGTGCCAATGTCAAGACCTACTACAATTTTATCGTGCTGCATGGACGTAATGGCTGGCGGGTAAAAGCGGTGTTGAGGGTCGGGAGAAAGCAAAATGCCGGAAAATCAGATAGTTTCAACGGCCTTTTATTCGCAAATAATTTGATTCTGAAATTCCACATTAACCCGGTGGTACGTATCCCATCCTAAAGCTGGCGGAATTTGGCGGTAAAATACCATGAGTTTCGCGAATTTTTCCGAAATATTCTCAGGATATCCAAATTCTACGCGTTGGTCGCCTACTTGCTGGGTAAACGTGAGCTTGCCGTTGACCGACACAAATACTTCGGCCACCTGCGCACGCCAGAAGGGATGCTCGTCGATGTAACGCAAAAACTCCAGGTAACGGCGTCCTGTCGAGTCGCGGAAAAACCCGCTGCTCAACGGCGCACCGCCCACGCGCGCAATGGGCACCACGCGCGCCGAATACAGGGTCGAGAGCGGCAGCGTTTGGCCGTCGGCGTCCACATATAGGTCTTGGTCGGCATTGGGGTGCACGAGGCGGGCAATGGGACGGTTCTGGCGCACATCGGCGTGCAAGTTGCCGCCTAGGTCGCGGTACACTTGGGCATCCTTCACAAACGGGTGGGTTTTCAAACGCCCCTCCAACGCGCGCAGGTCGAGCTCCTGCGGCTCGGCGCCTTCCAACTGCTGATTTCCGTTGCGCGTGAGCAGTGCCGTCACTTGCTGTTCGCTGATGAAGAAATTATTGAATTCGTTGCCGATCGAAACAATTACCGAACCCACGGGGCGGTTGGCCTGCCGCACCGACGCGAATACCGTTAAAGCCGTCATTAGCAGGAGGCTACCAATAACGAAAAGTACATTTTTTGCCTTACGCTTCAGCGCCATACCATTTTTTGTTCAGAATTTTTTTCAATTCCGGGACAAGCTGGTCAATGTCGCCCGCGCCGATGGTGACCAGCACCTCAAAATCGTCGTCGCCGTAGGCGCTTTCTACTTGCAGCAGGCGCTCCTTGGTGAGCAAGGCTTTGCGGGTAGTAGTCAGCTTCTCGAAGATGATATCCGATTCAACGCCTTCGATGGGCTGCTCGCGGGCCGGGTAAATGGGCAACAAAATAACCTCGTCGGCCAGGCTTAGGCTTTGGGCAAAACCATCGACAAAATCGCGGGTGCGGGTGTAGAGGTGCGGCTGAAAAATGGCCCGAATGCGCTTGCCGGGATATAGGGCGCGCACCGAGCGCAAAAAGGCCTCAATCTCGCGGGGGTGGTGGGCGTAGTCGTCGATAAAGGCGTGGTCCTCCCCCTTCGTCAGCACAAACTCGAAGCGGCGGTGCACCCCCCGGTAGGCAGCTACGGCCTCGGGCAGTTGCTCCCAGGGCAAGCCCACAATGCTGGCGGCGGCGGCAGCGGCCAGCAGGTTCTCCACGTTGTGGTAGCCGGGCACCGGCAGCTCCAGGCCAGGCACGCGCATATCACCTAGGCCGGGCGCCAGCAAATCGAAGTGAAACTTGTGGCCTTGCGCCTGAATGTGGCCGGTATGCAGATCGGGGCCTTGCTCGGGCGTGAGGCCGTAGCGCAACACGCGCACACCGGGCTGCACGGCCGTGGCCAGGCTTTGATCGGCGGTGTGGTTGAGCAGCAGCGTGCCACCGGGCTTGATCTGGCTTACAAACTGCCGAAACGAATCGACCAGGGCCGACTGCTCGCCGTAAATGTCGAGGTGGTCGGCGTCGGTGCTCGTTACAATGGCCACATCGGGGTGCAGCGTCAGAAACGACCGGTCGTATTCGTCGGCCTCCACTACCACCGGCACCTCGGGCCCGGCCTCGGCGGGCGGCAGCAGCAGGTTCGAATCGAGGTTGACGCAAATGCCACCCAGGAAAGCGCCGGCCGGCACTTGCGCGTGGTGCAACAAATGCGCAACCATGCTGCTGGTGGTGGTTTTGCCGTGCGTACCCGCCACGGCCACCGTGCGGCGGCCCTGCGTGAGCAAGCCCAGCACCTGGCTTCGCTTCTGGATGTTAAAGTTGTTTTCGCGCAGCCAAGCCCACTCGCGGTGGTCTTTGGGCATGGCGGGCGTCAGTACTACCAGCGTCTTGTCGGGGTTCACCCGCACTTCGGTAGGGATGCTGAGTGGGTCGTCGGCGTAGTGCACGTGGATGCCCTCGTGCTGCAAAGCCTCGGTAAGCGGCGTACGCGTTTTGTCGTAGCCCCACACAATGTGGCCGTTGGCCCGAAACCAGCGCGCCAGCGCCGACATGCCAATGCCGCCAATACCTAGGAAATAAACGTAGGGAAATTGAGCTACAGGATTCATCGGGCTGCGAGGGCGCGTTGGCGTTCAATTAAGATTTCCAGTTCGTCGACGATGGCCGTGGTGGCATCGGGGCGGGCCAGGGGCAGAATGTTGCGGCGCAGCTCGGTTTGCCGGGCGGGGTTGCGCAGCAAATCCAAGGCCACATTGTAGAGCTTGTGCGGGACCTCGGCATCGGTTACCAGCAAAGCCGCAGAGCGCGAGGACAATGCCTGCGCATTTTTTGTTTGGTGGTCTTCGGCCACGTTGGGCGAGGGCACCAGCACGCAAGGTTTGCCGGTAAGGCACAGCTCCGAAACCGACAGCGCCCCGGCGCGGCTAATTACCACATCGGCGGCGGCGTAGGCCAAATCCATGCGCCGAATGAACTCTAGCGCATGCAAGCCAGCAGCGGCAAAAGGCGCGGCTTCTTGCTGGGCATTAGGGTAGTACAGCTTGCCCGTTTGCCAGAGCAACTGCACGCCAGCTTCTTGCAACTGTGGCAAGGCCGCTGCCGTGGCTTGGTTAAGCGTACGGGCACCTAGGCTTCCGCCTACCACCAGCAGCACCGGGCGCGCGGGGTCGAGGCCGAAAAACGTAAGGGCCTCCTCGCGGCTACCGCCGGCAATTTCGCTGCGCACAGGGTTGCCCGTGAGCACCAGCCGATCTTGCGGGAAGAATCGCGCCATGCCATCGTAAGCCACGCAAATTTTATCGACGCGGCGGGCCAGCAGCTTGTTTACGAGGCCCGCGTAGGAGTTTTGCTCCTGAATAAGCGACGGAATAGCGCGCGAGGTAGCAGCCAACAGCACCGGCGCCGAGGCGTAACCGCCTACGCCCACCACGGCATCGGGCCGAAAACGCTCGAGCAGCTTGCCTGCCTTGCGCACGGCCCGAAACACCTTAACCGGAAAGAGCAGATTTTGCGGCGTAAGGCGGCGCTGCAAGCCCGAAATATCAAGCCCCACAATGCGGTAGCCGGCTTCGGGTACGCGCGTCATCTCCATGCGGCCGTTGGCACCCACAAACAGGATGTCGGCATCGGGGCGGCGGCGGCGCAGCTCGTTGGCAATGGCTACGGCCGGAAAAATGTGCCCACCCGTGCCCCCGCCGCTGATAATCACGCGGCAAGATGCATTCAGATTGGACTCGATATGGGCAGCCGGATTTGGCATGGTGTTCAAATGAGTGGATGGCTGGCTGAGCAGATAAGTGGATGAAAAGATGGTTTGGCCGGTTACCCGTGTGTATTCATCTGTTCATCCGCTCACCTACTCGTCTTAATCAAGCCAGCGCCGTTTGTTTCGGGATGCGGGGTGCATCGTCGGGCTCTCCCGTCATGGGACGAAGCTCCCGCTCGCCCCGGCTCACGCTCAAGATAATACCGATGCTGATACCCGTGAAAATCAGCGAGGTACCGCCCATGCTGAGCATGGGCAGCGGCAGGCCCGTAATCGGACCTAGGCCCACGGCAACGCCCATATTCACCATGGCCTGCAATACCAAACTAAAGCTCAGCCCAGCCGAGAGTAGCCCTCCGAAAGCGCCGTAACTGCGCATTACGGTAATCAGCCCGCGGTACAGAAAGGCTAGGTACAGGAACAAGATGCCCACGCCACCAACAAAGCCATACTCTTCGATAATCACAGCGTAAATGAAGTCGGAATACGGGTGCGGCAGAATGTTGCGCTCGGTGCTTTTGCCGGGACCTTTGCCGGTGAGGCCGCCCGTAGCAATGGCGATGTAGCTGTGCTCGAGCTGAAACGGCACCGGTTTCGATTTGTCCGTGAACGACTCGATCCGCTTTTGTACCGTACCCCAGCGCTGGCCGGCCGTAAGGGCCACGCCACCTAGGGAAACCACAATTACGACCGTGAGGACCATATGCTTCATGGGCACGCGGCCGATAAACATCAGCAGCAGGCAGGTAAAAAACAGCAACAGGGCCGTGGAAGCGTTCGACAGCACAATGATGCCGCAGATAACCCCCACCCAAATCATTACGGGCAGCAGCGTAGTTTTAAAGTTCTCGATATACTGCTGCCGGCGCGACAACATGCTGGCCAAGTGCGAAATCAGCGCGAGCTTGGCCAAGTCGGAAGGCTGAAACGTTTGGTTGATTACCGGAATGGTAATCCAGCGCGAGGCGTCGTTTACGGTAGTGCCCCCGAAGAAATACGTGAACAACAGCAGCGGTACCGAGGCCAGCAGCGCCCACAACGACAAGCGAGAGTAGTGGCGGTAGTCGATGAGGTGCGCCAACCACGCCGAGAACAGTCCGACGAAGATCAGGCCAGCGTGCTTGATGAGGAAATACTCGGTATTGCCGCCCATCTTCTTGTACGCCAGGGTGCCCGTGGCCGAGTACACCACCAAAATGCTGATAACCGAAAAAATCAGCACGATGACCCATAAGATAGGGTCGCCCTTCAGGTTGCGCTGTAGCCAGTTCTTGATGGGTTCCATGCTGTTGGTGGTGAGTAGTTTGAAGTGCGTACAAAGAGTTCGTAGCGGGTTTGCAGCTTGTTGGCTTTACTCACCACTTATGTCATGGTATTTAATGCTAAATCCTTGACTGCCTGCGCGAATTGCCGGCCGCGGTCTTCGTAGTTTTTGAACAAGTCGAACGAGGCGCAGGCGGGCGACAGCAGCACCACGTCGCCGGGGGCGGCCAGCGCGGCGGCGCGGCGCACGGCCTCGCGCACGTCCTGCGTTTCCTCCAGTTGCGGCACTACCTCACCGAACACTTGGCGCAGCTTGGCGTTGTCGGCACCTAGGCAAATCAGCGCCTTCACCTTGTCGCGGGCCAGCGGCACGAGCGTGCTGTAATCGTTGCCTTTGTCGGTGCCGCCCGCAATCCATATCAGCGGAGCCTTTACGCCATCGAGGGCAAACCAAGCGGCCTCCACGTTGGTGGCTTTGGAGTCGTTGATGAAGCGGGCACCGTTGATTTCGCCCACGGGCTGCAGGCGGTGGTCTGCGTTGTGGAACCTAGGCAGCGCGGCCTCAATTTGCTCGACCGAAACCCCAGCCACGCGCGCAGCCATAATGGCCGCAGCTTGGTTCTGCCGGTTGTGCTGGCCAATCAGCGGCGAGTTGGCAAGGCTTACTTCCTCGTAGCCGTCGGCCTGCACGTGCGGAATGTCAAGGCGCAGCGTGGTTTCGGCGGTGAAAAAGGCAGCACACTTGCGCTCCGGATGATCGGCCAGGGTGAACGGTAAGTCGTTGGTATCGACGAATACCGATTGGTACTCCTGCTCGATCAGGCGGTCGTCGGCGTTGTAAATGAAGTAGCTACTGCTATCCAGGTTGCGCGTAAGGCGCAGCTTGGCCTGCGCGTACTTCTGCATCGAGTACTCGTAGCGGTCGAGGTGGTCGGGCGTGATGTTCAGCAGCACCGCCACGGTGGGCGCGTAGTCGTAGGTATCGTCGAGCTGAAATGAGCTTAGCTCCAACACGTACCAATCAAACTGGTCGTCGATTACTTGCTCGGCAAACGAGTGGCCCACGTTGCCAGCCAAGCCTACCTTGTAGCCGGCTTCCTTCAGCAGGTGGTAAGTGAGCAGCGTGGTGGTGGTTTTGCCGTTGGTACCCGTAATGCCAATGCTCTTGGCTTTGGTGTAGCGGCTGGCCAGGTCGATTTCCGAAATCACGCGGATGCCTTTCGCGCGCACGGCCTGCATTACGGGCGCTTTTTCCGGAATCCCCGGGCTTTTCACGATTTCGTCAGCGGCCAGAATTTCTTCCAGCGTGTGCGCGCCTTCTTCGTAGCGGATGCCGGCCCGGTCGAGCTTCTCCTTGTAAACGGGCTTCAGCGCGCCGCCATCCGACACAAACACGTCGTGCCCTTTGGCGTGCGCCAACAGTGCTGCCCCTACCCCGCTTTCGCCCGAACCTAGGATTACGATTTTAGACATGAGAGGTCAGAAGTCAGAGCTTAGCAGATATTCACGAAAAAAAAGAGAAGCGGCTTTGTTCTAAGCTCTGGCTTCTCCGTTCTGAAACTTAGCGTAGTTTCAAAGTCACAAGAGTTAGCACCGCCAGCATAATACAGACAATCCAGAAGCGCGACACGATTTTGGACTCGTGGTAGCCCAGCTTCTGGTAGTGGTGGTGCAGCGGCGACATGCGCAGCAAGCGGCGGCCTTCGCCGTACTTGCGCTTGGTGTACTTGAAATAGCTCACCTGCACCATCACCGAAAGATTCTCGACGAGGAAAATGCCGCAGAGCACCGGAATGAGCAGCTCTTTGCGCACGATAAGGGCCAGCACCGCAATAATGCCGCCAATGGCCAACGAGCCCGTGTCGCCCATGAATACCTGGGCCGGGAAGGAGTTGTACCACAAAAAGCCCACGCACGCTCCCACGAAAGCCGTACAGAAAATCGTCAGCTCGCCCACGTTCGGGATGAACATGATGTCGAGGTAATCGGCCAGCACGGCGTTACCCGACACGAAGGCGAAGATGCCCAGCGTGGTGCCAATAATGGCCGAAGTACCTGCCGCGAGGCCATCGAGGCCGTCGGTAATGTTGGCGCCATTCGACACCGCCGTGATGATAAAAATCACGATGGGAATGTAGAAGAAGGCATAGTACTCGTTGAAGAAGTCGCCGGCCGTAGCAAACAAGTCGCCGTAGTTCAGCTCGTTGTTTTTCGCAAACGGGATGGTGGTAATCATGAGCTTCACGTCCTGGTAGACGGTGCTGGCGTCGACGGCCGAAAGCTGCCCGGTGGGCAGCAGGTATTGGCGCACCGTTACATCGCGGCTGAAGAATAGCACCCAGCCCACCGTCAGGCCCAAGCCAATCTGGCCCAGCATCTTGAAGCGACCCGCTAAGCCCTCCTTGTCCTTCTTTACTACCTTGATGTAGTCGTCCACGAAGCCGATGAGCCCAAGCCACACGGTGCTCAGAATCATCAGGATAACGTAGAGGTTATCGAGCTTGGCAAAGAGGAGCGTGGGCACCAAAATGGCCAGCAAAATGATGAGGCCGCCCATGGTGGGAGTGCCCTTTTTCTCGAGTTGCCCCTGCAGACCTAGGTCGCGCACGGTTTCGCCAATTTGCCTGCGGCGCAAAATGGCAATCAGCCGTTTGCCGAACAGCTGCGCGATGATAAGCGAGGTAACCACTGCCATAGCCGCCCGAAACGAGGTGTACTGAAATACACCCGTGCCGGGAATGTTGTAATGGCGGTGCAAAAAATCGAAGAGGTAGTAGAGCATTAGTGGGGGCTGGAGCGGCAGCCAGTTCAACCGCGGTGAAGCAGCAAAATTTCGGCTTTTTCGGGTGCGGTCAAACGTTGCGTTTGTAGTGATTTTGTGCTAATCGGGGCGGGCTAAAAACCCTACTTTACTAGCTGGTTGCTTTTAATTTGCAATTACAAGCTCAGCAGTTCGTAGGCCTCGCGCAGTACTTCGCGGTCGTCGAAAGCGGTGCGCTGGCCTTGGATTTCCTGGTAGATTTCGTGGCCTTTGCCGGCTACCAGCACAATGTCGTTGGGGCGCGCAATGGCGCAAGCCGTTTTAATGGCCTCGCGGCGGTCGGGCACGGTCAGGTATTTGCCAGCGTCGGTTGGCCGCACGCCCGCTTGCATTTGTTTCAGAATTTCGTTGGGGTCCTCGAAGCGCGGGTTATCGGAGGTAAGCACGGCCCGGTCGGACAAGCGGCAGGCCAACTCGGCCATTACGGGGCGCTTAGCGGCATCGCGGTTGCCGCCGCAACCCACCACGGTAATCACCTGCTGATCGGGCCGCCGGATTTCGGCAATGGTAGTCAGCACATTTTCCAGCGCGTCGGGTGTGTGGGCGTAATCCACAATACCCACCACGCGCTTGCGCGGCGATACAATCGGCTCGAAGCGGCCAGGCGCCGAGGTAAGGCCCGATAGCACCGTCAGCACCTCCTCGGGCTCCTCGCCCAGCAGCGTAGCAGCGCCGTACACCGCCAACAAGTTGTAGGCGTTGAACACTCCAATCAGGCGGAACTGCACCTCGTGGCCGTCTACTTCGAGCTGCAGGCCTTCTACGCTATTCTCAATCAGGCGGCCGCGCACCGTGGCCAGGCTGCGCATGGAGTAAGTGGCTTTGCTGGCTCGGGTGTTTTGCAGCATTACCATGCCGCGCTTGTCGTCGGCGTTGGTAAGGGCAAAGGCCGAAGCAGGCAGCATGTCGAAAAAGCCCTTTTTGGCCTTAATGTAATTATCGAACGTGCCGTGGTAGTCGAGGTGGTCGTGGGTGAGGTTGGTGAAAATGCCACCGGCAAAATGCAGGCCCGTTACGCGGTGCTGCACCACCGAGTGCGAGCTTACTTCCATAAAGGCATGCGTGCACCGCGCAGCCACCATACGGGCCAGCAACTCATTCAGCCGAATGGCATCGGGCGTGGTGTGGGTAGCTGGTATTACCTCTTCGCCAATCTGGTTTTGCACCGTGGAGAGCATGCCTGCTTTATAACCCCGCGCCGTAAACAGCTTATGCATCAGGGTAGCCACGGTGGTTTTGCCATTGGTGCCCGTTACGCCCACCAGCTTCAGCTGCTTTGATGGGTGCCCGTAAAAAGCGGCAGCCATATGGCCCATGGCCTCGGCGCTGTCTGCTACCCGCACATACGTAACCTGCTCGCTCAACTCAGCCGGCAATTCTTCGCACACCACCACGCCAGCGCCTAGGTCAACTGCCTTGCCGATGAACTGATGACCATCGGCCTGCACGCCGCGCAACGCGAAAAACGCGGTGCCGGCTGCAGCTTGGCGCGAATCGAGCGTAAGGTTGGCGACGAGCACATCGGCCGAACCGTGCTGCTCGAGCACGTTTACGTCGGTGAGTAAGTCGCGAAGCTGATGCTGGGGGGTGGAGGTTAGCGGAGTCAAGAGCAGTGAAGCAGCGGGAGGTTCGACGAAATTGGTTTGGCGCGTACGAGGCTAGCAATTAGCGGGAGCGCGCAGGCTTTAGGCCGGGGTACAGCGTGCCTTGGCCCTCGGGCCGGGCAATGGGTTGGCCGCTAGCCGAAACCGGTTCGGGTATTACCGTGGGCTCGGGAGCCACGGTAGGCCTAGGTGGCGCATAAGGCAGCACTGGCAAGGCAGCCTTAGCTACCAAGGTTGGGTCTTTGAGTTCCAGGATGATGGTGGCACCGCGTTGCGCCGGAGCACCAGCCGGCAACGATTGCCGCGTAACGCGGCCCGTCCCTACTGTGCGCACGCGCAGGCCGCGGTTTTCGAGCATAAAGAGCGCGTCGCGGCGGGTTAGGCCTGCTACATTCGGCACCCGGCCCCGGCGCACCGGCATGGGCTGCCATTGCAGCGCCTTAATGCCTTGCTGCGTATCGGCCCGCACCCACTCATCGGCCGACGAACCCTCGGCGTGGTTACTGACACCTAGGCGGCTGCACACCAGTTGTAGGTCTTCTTGCATGCCGGCGTGGGCTGCGGGTACCATGGCCTTGCGCAGCGGCGCGCGGGCCAATAGCGGGCGTTGGCTGGCTTGGTCGCGGGCCATGGCTTTGTCGGCCACTTCGCGGAACACCGGCGCGGCTACGTCGGCGCCGTAAATGCGGCCGTTCTTGGGCGAATCGACCACCACGATGCACGAGTACTTGGGCTTATCGGCCGGAAAATAGCCGCAGAAGCTGGTGGAGTAGGTTTTGGTGTAGCGGCCGTTCTTAAACTTCCAGGCCGTGCCGGTTTTGCCGGCAATCTTGTAATCGAGCGTGCGAATGCCGCGGGCCGTACCGTTTTCCACCACGCCTTCCATCATGGCTTTCACTTTAGCCAAGGTAGATTCGGAGCAGATTTTGGGGTTCAGCACCTTGGTTTCGAAGCGCTCCAGCACTTGATCGGCCTGCTTTATCTCGCGCACAATAATGGGCTGCACCTTCACGCCGTTGTTGGCCACAGCGTTGTAGAAGGCCAGCGTTTGCAGCGGGGCCAGCTTCAGCTCGTAGCCGATGCTCATGGTAGAAAGCGAAGTACGGCTCCAGGAACGGTCTTTGGGGTCTTTGATGTAGGGCCGGGCCTCGCCACTCATCTGAAAACCTAGGGGCTGGTGCAGGCCAAACTTCTTCAGGTAGTCGGTGTACTTGTTGGGCTCGGGGCTGAAGTGGTCGTTCACCAACTTCGCCACGCCAATGTTCGACGACTTCTCGAACACTTGCTGCACCGAAATCTTGCCGTAAGGGTGCGAGTCGGTTTTTACGGCGCCGGCAATTTTCATCGAGCCCGTGCGGCCGGTGTTCACCGAGTCGTTCAGGTCCAGCTCGGGGTTGTCTTCAAACAAAGCCATCATCGAGGCCAGCTTGAAGGTAGAGCCCGGCTCGGTACGGCCCTGATCGGCAATGGCGTAGTTGTAATCCTCGCGGTACACGCCATCGGCCACTTTCCCTAGGTTGGCTACGGCTTTGATTTCGCCGGTTTTCACCTCCATCAGGATTACCGTACCGTACTGCGCGTTGTTGTCCATCAGGCTGCGCAGCAGGGCGTTTTCGGCTACGTCCTGCAGGTTGATGTCGATGGTGGTTTTGATGTCGTAACCATCGAGCGGCTTTACCTCGGCCGCGTCGTACACGGGCTTCAGGCCACCGGGTAGGCGCTCGAACAGGGCCTCGCCGTCTTTGCCGGCCAGTTGCTTGTTGAACGTGTACTCGAGGCCAGCGCCGTGCTTTTCTTCGTTGATAAAGCCAATGGTACGCTGCGCCAAACCGCCAAACGGCCGGAAGCGCTTATCCACCTTCTCGAAGATGACGCCGCCGCGGTTTTTGCCGGCCCGGAAAATGGGCCAGGTCGCCAGCAGTTTTTTCTCCTGAAAGTTGATCTGCCGCGAGTTGAGACGCACGTAACGGACCCGCGCTTTGGGGTTGTGCGCGTTTTTCAGCTTGCGCAGGTATTCGTCCTTGCTACGGTCGCCGAAAAAGCGCGACAGCAGCAAAGCCAGCGAATCGGCCTTGCGGTTGAACAGCTCGTCGCTTACCACCGAGGGGTCCCAAGCCACCCGGTAAAAGGGCAGCGAGGTAGCCATAATGCTTTCGTTATCGGAGAAGATGTTGCCGCGGGTGGCAAACACCGGCTGGTACACAATGCGGCGCTCCTGCTCGAGGGCCCGCCACCGTTCCCCCTCTTGGTACTGAATGCGCTGAATCTTCCAGACGACGGCGCACGAAAACAGCAGCACGCCCAAAAAGGCGAGCCGCACCCGCGTAACGATGGACTTCTTAACGCTACCCTGCTTGCTCATGCCTCTGCGCTAGTGTTGCTCTTCTTCGGTGGGCGGGGTGATTGGCTGGGCTGCCGAATCGGTAGCGGCCGAGTCGCGCGCGGCGCGGGCAGCCAACGAGTCGGCGGTTAGTACCGGCAGGCGGTCAAGCTCGGCTTCATCAAGGCCACCAGCTGGCACGGTAATGCGGAACGGCGGCGACGAACTCTCTACTAAGCCGTAGGCCGCTACTTTTCGGGCTACCTCGCTCTGCTTGCTGGCCTCCATGTAATCCGATTTCAGCGTGGTGTAATCGGCTCGGAGGTCTTCGGTTTCTACTTTCAGCTTCTGGATGCTGCGGTTCATGCGCGTGGCGTAGTGCGTGTTGCCGATGTACACCAGAATCAGGAACATCACGAACAGCATGTGCGGCAGGAAGCGCACGGGCACGCCGTCGCGGAACAACCCGTCGACGTTTACTACTTTCTCAACTACCGAAAAAATGCTCCACGTCGATTGCCGACGCGGCTCAGGCTCCCGCTCCGGGCGCGTACGCTTAGGTTCGGGCGTGGGCTCCGGCTCGGGCAGCTCCTCGGGCTCGAGCACCGGCGGCACTACCTCGCGCGGCGTGTTTTGTCGCGGTTGGTGCGTAGTCGGACGAATAGTATTAACAGCCACGCCGGATTAGTGCTTAGATTTGATAACGAAGTCATTGCGCACGCCCACGCGCAGCTTGGCGCTGCGGGCGCGGTTGTTCAGCTGCAGTTCCTCTTCCGAAGCCGTAACGGGTTTGCGCGTGAGCACCTCAAAGGGTTTCTGCGGGTTGCCGAAAAGGTCTTTATCTACCTCCCCGAAGAACTTGCCCGTGCCTAGGTAGTTCTTCACCAGCCGGTCTTCGAGCGAATGGTACGACATGACGACTAGGCGCCCGCCCGGCCGCAGCACTTGGGCGGCTTGCTCCAGCATGGCCTCCAGCACCGTCAGCTCGTTGTTTACCTCGATGCGCAAAGCCTGAAATACCTGCGCCAAATACTTATTTTCCTTGCCGCGCGGGGTGCAGCTGGCAATGGCTTTTTTGAGGTCGGCAATGGTTTCGATACCCCGGCCGCCCCGGCTTTGTACCACGGCTTTGGCCAAGGTGCGGGCGTTGGTTACCTCGCCGTACATGCCGAAAATGCGGTGCAGCTCGGCTTCGCCGTATTCGTTTACCACGTCGGCGGCGGTGGGGCCTTCGTCGGGGTTCATGCGCATATCAAGCGGGCCATCGAAACGGGTGCTGAAGCCGCGCTCCGGCGTATCGAACTGATACGACGACACGCCTAGGTCGGCGAGTAGCCCATCTACGGGAGCAGCCCCGCGGCGCTCAAGCTCGGCCTGCAGCTCACCAAAGTTGGCCCGGATGAACGTGAACCGATCGGCCTGCGGACCCGCGAGGAGGCGTTGCGCTTGCCGCTCGGCGTCGGCGTCTTGGTCGAAGGAGTACAAATGACCTTCCGGACCTAGGCGCTCCAGAATAGCCCAAGAGTGCCCACCGCCGCCGAAAGTAACATCGACGTAGCGGCCGTTGGGCTGCAGATCGAGCCCTTCGAGGCACTCTTGCAGCATCACGGGGCGGTGGTAGGTCGCGTTGGGAGTTTCCATGCTTATGCGGCCAAACCGCCCGCCGGCGGCGTTTCGTTGGTAAGGAATTTCTGCGCCAGCTTCGAGAAGCTTTGCTGGTCTTTAATCAGGTACTCGTCGTAGCGGGTAGGGTCCCAGATTTCGCAGCGGTTGCCCAGGCCCACAATAATGGCTTCCTTCTCGATGCCGGCATAGCGCAGCATGGTGCGCGGCAAGCCAAAGCGCCCGATGTTGTCGAGCTCCACCTCCGTCATGCCCCGGAAGAAGTTACGCTGAAACTGGCGGTACTCCTCGTTGAACTCGTCGAGAGCCATTACCTTCTCGTGAATCACGCGCCACGCCGACCTAGGGTACAACACCAAGCAAGGCTCGAACCCCCGCACCAGCACCAATTGGTTGCCCGACTCCTCGGGCAAGTTGGCCTTCACCTTCGCCGGCAACACGAGCCGCCCTTTCGGGTCGAGCTTGCATTCGTATTCGCCGGAGAGCAGGTTCATAGGTTAGGTGCAAAAAGAAGCCGTAGCTTTGAAGGTGGGGTAAGCGCACGAGGTCGGTAAGCAAAAGTACGCAAGCCCCTCGAAAAGGCAACCACCATTTACCATTTTCTACCACCACCGGAAATGACCATTTAGAGCCTACTGGGGCACTTTTGGCGAAAATCAGACCGAGCTTGGAGCAGAAAGTGGAAAACGTTCATTGCCCCCTTGCCATATTGGCAGCCAGCACTTGCTGCACCTAGGGCGAAGCCTAAATCATGTACTGCCCGAGCATTTATGTATACCGCTTATGCTCGGGCCTTCTGCGTATCTTTGTGCTGTGAAGAAACGCTCGTTGTTCCTGCGCCTCACTAGCTTGTGGCTGGCCTTGTTGGTGCTCACCTCGTCGGTGGGCCTCACGGTGCAGCAGCACACTTGCTTTGCCAGTGGCCAAACCCAACGAGCCGTTGTACTGACGCCGCACCACGTGTGCGCCCCCAAAGCTGACGTAGCCGATGCGGCAAGCTGCAACAAGCCCGCACCGGTTGCCAAAGCCGAGGTAAAAGACGGCTGCTGCGACTTCAGTGCTCATCACCACAAGGTAGACACCTCGGCATCGGCAGGGCCGCTACTAAAAGTGGTAACGCCAGCCCTGCTAGCCGTGCTGCCTCAGCCCATGTGGGCACCGCAGGCACCGGCGGTAGCCGCCGTAGCGCCCCAGCTTACCTGGCACGCGGGCGATACGTCTCCCCCCCTTCGAGCGGGCCGCGCTTTGCTGGCCTTCAAGTGCACGCTCAACGTCTAGGTTAGGCTCTTTTTCGGCAATGCTGGCACCGTGCGGTGCCGGCGGGTATGGTCTTGCACGGCCATCACCCACCCCTCCCGAAGACCTAACCTCCTGACTTTATGCTTGCTTCGATGCGAAGTCGCGCTCTGCGCCTCGTGCCCATGCTCCTGCTAGGTGCTGCGCCGGCCGCTTTCGCCCAATCATCTGCCGCACCGCAACCGGTACGCGGCGAAGTAACCGACGGCGCCTCGCGCGCCGCACTGCCCGGCGCCGTTGTGCGCTGGCTCGGCACCGACCAGGCCACTACCACCGACGACAAAGGCTTGTTCGTGCTGCCCTACTCTACCAAGGCTACCTCGGCCCGCTTGGTGGTAAATGCCTTAGGCTACCGTCCCGACACGGTTCAGGCGGCCGGCTACGTGCGCGTGCCTCTCAAAGGCAGCGCCGAGTTGCAGGAGGTAGTAATTACGGAGCGTGCTCCTAGCTATTCCTCGCTCACGCCCACCAACACGCAGGTAATCAGTGCGCAAGACCTAACTAAGTCGGCGTGCTGCAACCTGGCCGAAAGTTTCGAGACCAATGCTTCGGTGGAAGTGTCGACGACCGACGCGGCTTCGGGCGCCAAGCAGATTCAGCTGCTGGGCCTCGATGGCTCCTACTCGCTGCTGACGGTGGACAACTTGCCCGCTCTGCGCGGCCTTTCTACCCCGTACCGCCTCAACTACCTAGCCGGCCCTTGGATCGAGAGCATCGACATCATCAAGGGCATGGGCTCGGTGGTGAACGGTTACGAGTCGATTTCGGGGCAAGTGAACGTGCGGCTGAAGGAGCCCGACGTCACGGATCGTCTGCTCTTCAATGCCTACGTCAACGACTTCGGCAAATTCGACCTGAACCTCAACACCTCGGCCCGCATCAACCCCAAGCTGAGCACCGCGCTGCTGCTGCACGCCGACCACCTAGGCAACCGAATCGACCGCAACAAAGACGGTTTTATGGACTTGCCCTTGGCCACGCAGTACAACGTGATGAACAAGTGGAAGTACAAGTCGGGCAAGGCAGTAGTGAGCGAGCTGGGCGTGGGCGCGTTGCGCGAAACCCGCCTAGGTGGCCAAATGGGTTTTAAGCAGGATGAGGTTGGCAACCCCAACTACGGCATCACGCAGGAAACCAACCGCTACACAGCCTACAACAAAACCTCTTATACCTGGCCCAGCAAGCCTTATCAGAGCCTAGGCTTGCTGCTTTCGGGTACCAGCCACAAGTTCAACTCCACGTTTGGGGGCAGCACCTACGGTTTGCCTTTCGATGTGGTGCTGCAAGAGGGCAACCTGTTCCGCCCGCAGCGCCAGTACGATGGCACGCAACGCACCGGATTGGCTACGCTGCTGTTTCAGAGCGCCATTGGCAACACCTCGCACGTGTACCGCCTAGGTGCCAGCTACCTCTACGACGATTACCAGGAGTACCTGCGTACCGGCCCGAACGCGGCCGAAACGCCCGCGCAAACCCGCCAACGCGAACTGCGGGCCCGCACCGAGCGCGTGCCCGGCGCGTTTGCCGAGTACACCTACCAAAACTCGCGCAACCTCACGGTGGTGGCCGGCGCCCGCGCCGATTACCACAACCTGTACGGCTGGTTTCTGACGCCGCGCCTGAACGTAAAATACGACCCCACCACCAGCACCGTGCTGCGCTTGGCCGCCGGCCGCGGCTACCGCGTGGCCAACCCCATTGCCGAAAACTCGGGCATGCTCGTAAGCAGCCGCCCCTTCAGCATTGCCAACAACCTGCAGTCCGAGCGGGCCTGGAACGTAGGCGGCTCGTTGTCGCAGTACTTCACGGTGGCTGGGCGGCAGGCAACGTTTGTGGCCGACTACTACCACACCATTTTTCAGAACCAGGTAGTGGCCGACCCGTACTCGCTGCCTTCGATGCTCATCATCGGCAACCTAGCGCCAGGCGGCCGCTCGTTCTCGCGCAGCTTTCAGGCCGAGGTGCAGGTAGAGCCCGTGAAAGGACTACACGCCAAGGCGGCTTACAAGTGGCTCGATGTGCGAACCAGCTACGGCAACCGCTTGCTACCCCGGCCGCTTACGCCGCAGCACCGCTTGTTTGCCAACGTGGGCTACGCCAGCGCTTACGACAAGTGGCGCGCCGACCTTACGGCCCAATGGTACGGCAAGCGCCCCTACGCCCCCGGCCTGGCCCACCAACACGACGCCGGCAGCGCCGGTCCGGTGTTGCGCTACTCGCCGCGCTTCGCTACCCTGAACGCGCAGCTCACCCGTGCCTTTAAGCGCTTCGATGTGTACGCCGGCGTCGAGAACCTCAGCAATTACCGCCAGCGCAACCCCATTGATGCGGCCGCACAGCCTTTCGGCCCCATGTTTGATGCTGCTATGAACTGGGGCCCCATCTATGGGCGTTTAACTTACCTAGGCATGCGCTTCCGCCTGGAATAGTGGTTGGTATCTGGTATTGAGTACTTGGTACTGAGTATGTAGTACTCAGCAAATAGCAATAAGCACTTGGTAGTTAGAACCGTGCACTAAGTACTCAATACAAAATACTCAATACTGACTACCAAGTATCCCACACAGAACTTCTCTCCTCTTTTCTTCCTTTTCTAGTCATGAAAACCTTCCGCGCACTTTCCTTTGGCCTCTTAGCCTTTGTTGGCACCCAGTTTTCGCAAGCGCAGGATACCAAGCCCAAGGCCAAGCAAAAGGCCGGCACCGAGCAGGTAACCATCAAAACTTCGGCCGTGTGCGACATGTGCAAAGCCCGCCTCGAAAAATCATTGGCCTACGAAAAAGGCGTGCAGGCTGCCGTGCTAAACGTGCCCACCCAAATGCTGACGGTTACCTATCGCACCGATAAAACCAACGCCGACGCACTGCGCTCGGCCGTAGTGGCCACCGGCTACGATGCCGATACGAAAACCGCCAACGCCAAGGCCTACGAGCGCCTGCCCGAGTGCTGCAAAAAAACCAACGCTGTGCACTCTGCCAATTAAGCCTGTGTGCCAACGCCCCGCTTACGCAAAACGCCGCCCTAGGTACCTAGGGCGGCGTTTTGCGTAAGCGGGGCGTTGCGGTTATGCGGCCAACGGGCCTTTGGCTTGCTCTGTCACTTGCACATCGAAGGTGAGTTGCAGGCGCAGGGGCAGCGGCTGGGTTAGGCGCCGCCGCAATGTGCCCGAAACCTCCACCGTAAACCAATCGGAACGCAGGTATTCCAGCAGGTTAACGTGGCGCTGCACCTGCATTTCGATGCCGGTGGCGTGCACTTGCCGCTCGCCAAAAGTGGCTATCTGGGCTTTGCGGTCGTGGGCGGTTACAAAGCATTGCCCACTGGCAAAAGCGTTCAGCGAAGGTCCTCGGCGCGGCCCCGTGCAAGGCGCTTCGGGCAGCAGCTCGAGGCTGGCTGTACGCAAACTCACGGCGGTTACGCCGGGCGAGGTAAGGGCCGCCAAACAATCGAGGTTGGAGGGTAAGGTTACTTCCGATACAAACAAAAGGTCCAGTAGTGGGTCGATGCGCAGCTTGATGAAACGTGCGCCAACATCGGGACGCGGATAGCGCGCCGGCTCATGGCGCGGTATTGTAAAGGCCACCCCCAGCACAAGCGGCGGGGCTAGGGGTATGGCAGCAATAGATTGAGACATAGCGGCAGGTGTGTGAAAGGGCGGCAAGCATCATACAGTAATGTACACACTTTCAGCGCTATAGTTGCCACATGCCAGCAATAGTTTGGGAACATGCCGGCCTCCGGTTGAGCTAGCTCGTGGTTAAAATCGAGGAAACCCGGTTTGAAGTCGACCAGGGGCGCTTTGTAGTAGGCCAACATTGTTTTCTTTTAATATTTTTTAGCACCCTATACTTCTGCTCGCTATATTGACCCCACGCCTCTATTCCCAACCAAGTCATGAAGATTTCCTGCTTGCTTCTCGACGACGACCCGCTGGTGTTGGATTTGCTACAAGCTTATGCTGCCATGACGGACGTGTTGGAGGTGAAAGCAGCATTTGCCGACCCGCTCGAAGCTCACCGGTATTTGCTTGACCACCAGGTGCAAGTGCTGTTTTCCGACGTAACGATGCCGCACCTGTCGGGCCTCGATTTGGTGCGCTCCTTGCGCGAGCCGCCGCTGGTGGTGCTCATGACATCGTACCCGCAGTACGCCATGGAGGGCTTCAACCTCGATGTGTGCGACTTTCTGCTGAAGCCAATTTCGCTCGACCGTTTTCTAAAAGCCGTAAACAAGATTGCCGGCTTGCTGCGCACCGTCCAGGTGCCGGCCGCCGTCGAGTCGGGCGATGCGCTGTCGGGTTGGGGGTCGTTTTTCATTCGCACCGATGCGCAGTTCGTGCGCTTGCACTACCGCGAGGTGCTCTACATTGAGGCGCTAAAGGACTTCACCAAAATCAACACCACCGACGGCCGCACGCACCTCACGCTCGTCAACCTGAAGAACATTGAGGAGCAATTGCCGCCCGGCATGTTCGTGCGCACGCACCGCTCCTACCTCGTCAATTCGGCGCGCATCGAGGCGGTTAGCAACCAAGAAGTACGTGTGGGCGGCCACGCCTTGCCCCTGGGCCAAACCTACCGCGACAAGGTTACGGAGCGCATCGTAAACCGCGCCCTCATCCGACGCACGCACTAGCCGGCCAAGCACGCCTAGGTGCCGGCAGGCCCTGGGCGCAGCGGCACCTCGGCGTGCTTGGTGCGCCACAGCCGCCACCACGGCAGGTACGGTTGGTCGTGGTGCTCGTAGTGGTAGCCAAAAAAGTAGCAGCTCACAAACGCCCACACGTGGTGCGGCAGTTGGCTGCGCGATTTGTGCACGTTGTCGGGGGCGTGCTCGCCGCGGTGGGGCAAGTACGTACCAAAGTAAAACAGCTGCACCGTGGCCAGCACCGCCGGCAGCATCCAGAAGGCAATAACGTTGGCCACCGGGAAGAACAGCTTCAGCACATTAAACGTGGCGGCCATCAGCAGCACCTGCCACAGCGTGATGTAGTTGCGGGCAAAGCGCAGCAGCCACAGCCCAAAGCTGGGGTGCTGGCCGTCGTGAAAATCGGGGTCGTCGGGGGTGGCTACGTGACGGTGGTGCGCGTGGTGGCGCGGCAGCAGCCGCGGAAACCAGTTGTAAGCAAACAGCAGCGCCGCCACCGTGCCTAGGGCATTGTTAAGACGTCGGTTGGTGCTTACCACGCCGTGCATGGCATCGTGCGCGGTAATGAACAGGCCGGTGTAAAGGTGCGTTTGCACCAAGGCCAGCAAGTACGGCCACGGCGTGCGCCAGTTGGGCTGGTAAAAAGCCAGCAAAAACGCTAGCAGCGCAGCCCACGCCGCCAAAATCAGCAACGCTACCACCACGCCCTTGGAGCCCAGCGGCTTGGGCCGAACGCGCCGGTACGTGGCGGGCACTGCGAAAGGTTGTGCCTGAAGCTGGGTCATAATGCTAAATCAACGAAAAGCCACCTAGGCCGGCCCGCATTGCGCGGCAGCCCCGGTGGCAAGCGGCTCAGAGCCGCAACAGGGCATCGCGCACATCTTCCATCAGCCACATGGGCGTGCTGGTGGCGCCGCAAATGCCAACGGTCTGTCCGGGCTCAAACCACGCAGTTTGCAGCTCCTCTACCTTGGATATGAAGTGCGTGTTGTCGTTGGTGTTTTTGCACACCTGGTACAGTACTTTGCCGTTGGAGCTTTTGGTACCCGACACGAACACGATTTGGTCGTACTCGGCGGCAAAGCGGCGCAGCTCCTGGTCGCGGTTCGACACCTGGCGGCAAATGGTATCGTTGGCGGCCACGTGGTAGCCCCGCCCCTCCAGCTCGCCCTTAATGCGGTAGAAGCTGTCGGTACTTTTGGTGGTTTGGCTGTAGAGCGTGATGTTGGACGGCAACTCGTGCCGCAGCAGTTCGTCGAGGTTCTCGAACACCACGGCGTCGCCGCGGGTTTGGCCCAGCAGGCCGCGCACCTCGGCATGGCCGTGCTTGCCGTAAATAAAAATGCGCTCTTTGCGGTCGTAGCTGCTCTTGATGCGGTTTTGCAACTTCAGCACCACCGGGCACGAGGCGTCGATGAGGGTGAGGTTGTTTTGCAGCGCTGTTTGGTAAGTGCTGGGCGGTTCGCCGTGGGCCCGAATCAGCACCTTCTCGTCGCGCAGGGCTTCCAGAATGTCGTAATCGATGATGCGCAGGCCCCGCTTTTCGAGGCGCTCCACTTCTTCATCGTTGTGCACAATGTCGCCAAGGCAATACAGGTAGCCCTGCTCGTCGAGGATGTCTTCGGCCATTTGGATGGCGTAGATTACCCCAAAGCAGAAGCCGGAGTTCGGGTCGATGCGTACACTTAGGTTGAGCGGCATATCTGTCTCGGTAACCAAGGAGCCAGGCAGAAGGTTGCGGCAGAGTGTGCGGCAGAAGGTGTGAATTCTGCTTTAAGATAGCATACTCTTGGTGCTGCGCGCAGCCTACTCGGGCAACTGGCGCAGTTTAGCAGCCTCGGAGCCGCCAATGTGGTTGTTGGTGAGCATAAAATCGCGCACGATGCGGAAGCCCTCGGCATCGAGGCCCGAGTTGGGGTGGCGCAGCAAAGCCTGCTGTACCAGGGCGCGGTCTTCGTCGAGGTGCTTGCTGGCACCCAGGAACTTGGGCAAGTTGCTCTCGATGCTGAAACGCAGGAAGCGCACCTCGGGGTGCTTGGGGTTAAGGGCCACAGCGGCGTCGAACTGCTGGCTGGCGGCTTTCACGCGGTCGAGCTTATCGAACACGCCCCCAGTGTGCTTGGCCATAATGGCCTCGGAGGCTGCTTTGTAGGCCAGCACCACGGCATCGCGCTGGGCATAGTTGCGCATCAGCAGATGAAACCGCCGGCTTGCTTCCTCGTCGGTAGCGGCCTGGCGGTAATGGCGGCGCAACGCGGGCAAGGCGTACGGCGATTGGGCGTCGGCGGTATCGGCGGCAGGTAGCACGGTAACGAGCAAGGTTAAAAGCAGGCTGAACAGGAGTTTCACGGGGCAGGACGGTAGCGCAGCGGCCTTAAATGGCCCGCAGGCGGTACCGGAAATACGACCCTACAAGCAGCAGAAGTTTCGTGTTGTCGGGCACGCGCACGCGGCCGGCCAAAATGCGCTGAGCCGGCAGCTCCCGGATGGTGGCAAACAGCTTGAGGTAGTACACGTAGGCCAAGTACACGCCCAGGCGGGCTGAGCGCGGCAGCTGCACAATGCCCGCGTAGCCCGCATCGAAATCGGCTTTGATGTCGGCCTCGATGCGCCGCTTGCAGGCGTCGTCGAACTGCTCGTAGCACACGTCCGGAAAATACACCCGGCCACGGTCTTCGTAATCGGAGCGCAAATCGCGCAGGAAGTTGATTTTTTGGAACGCCGCTCCCAACCGACAGGCTGGGTGGCGCAGCTGCTCAAACTGGGCCTCGTCGCCTTCGCAAAACACGCGCAAACACATCAGGCCCACCACCTCGGCTGAGCCGTAGATGTACTCGTTGTAGAGCTGGTCGTTGTAGCAAATGTCCTCGAGGTCCATGGCCATGCTGTGCAGAAACGCATCGATGAACTCGCGGTCGATGCCGTAGCGGTGCACGGCCAGCTGAAAGGCGTGCAGCACAGGATTCATGCTGAACTGCTCGTCGATGGCGCGGTGGGTTTCGGCGCGAAACTCGCGCAGCAAGGCAGCCTTGTCGCGGTCGTGGAAGGTGTCCACTATTTCATCGGCCCAGCGCACAAAGCCGTACACGGCGTAAATGGCCTCGTGAAAACGCGCATCGAGGCTGCGGATGCCCAGCGTAAAGGAGGTGCTGTAGCGCTGGGTGATGAGCTTGCTACACGCCAGGCTGGCCCGGTCGAAAAGGGCCACGTGGTCCGCAACGGACGGCGGCGAAACGGCGGGTTGAGCTGTGGCCATTGGGAAAGGTTGGTGTGGTACGCGGTATCTACGGCAGAAGAAGCTAAACGGTAGCGGACGGGCGGGCGGCTGGCTTTGTCAGCGTATTAATAAGGTAAGCATAATCAGACGGGCAAGGCGTTTTCCTTCTCTACCTCGCCGGCCACCACCTGCCCCGATATCAGCGAAGGCGGCACGCCCGGGCCTGGCACCGTAAGCTGGCCCGTAAAGTACAGGTTGCTCACTTTGGGGCTTTTGAGCGTGGGTTTGAGGATGGCAGTTTGGCGCAGGGTATTGGCCAGCCCGTAGGCATTGCCCTTAAAGGCGTGGTAATCCTCGATGAAGTCGCGGTGGGCGTAGCTGCGGCAGTACACCACGGCGTCGCGCACGCTCTGGCCGGTGTGTTGCTCGAGGCGCGTCATCACCATATCGTAGTACCGCTGGCGGGTGGTTTCGTCGTCGCCCCCTAGGCCGGGGGCCACGGGTATCAGCAGGAACAGGTTTTCGCAGCCTTCGGGCGCCAAGGATGGGTCGGTTACGCTGGGTACCGAGGCGTAGAATAACGGCTTGCTGGGCCAGCGCGGCGCCTCGTAAATCTCGTGGGCGTGCTGGTTGAAGTCTTCGTCGAAGAACAGGTTATGGTGCCGCACGTTGTTGAGGCGCTTGTTCAGGCCTACGTAAAACAGCAACGACGAGGGCGCCATGGTGCGCGTTTCCCAGTACTTGGGCGAGTAGTGCCGGTGCTCGGGGGCCAGCAGTTGTTGCTCCACGTGGTGGTAATCGGCGCCGGCTACTACGATATCGGCCTCCACCAGACCGCTGCTGGTGCGCACGCCGGTGGCGCGGCCGTTCTGCACCTCAATCAGCTCTACTTCTTGGCTGTAGCGGAACTCGACGCCCTGCTCCTCAGCCACGCGCACCATGCCGCGCACTATCTCGTGCATGCCGCCCATGGGGTACCAGGTACCTAGGGCCAGGTCGGCGTAGTTCATGAGCGAGTACAGCGCGGGCGTGTTTTGCGGCGTAGCACCCAAAAACAACACCGGAAACTCCATCAACTCCACCAGCTTGGGGTGGCGGAAAAACTTGCGCACGTGGGTGTGCATGTTCTGGAGCAAATCGAGCCGCACGGCATCCACGAGCAGGCGCGGGTCGGCAAACTCCAGCACCGAGCGGCCGGGCTTGTTCACGAACTTGCTCATGCCCACCCGGTACTTATAGCCCGCCTGACCTAGGAAATCGTCGAGGCGGCGGCCGGCGCCGGGCTCCAGCTGCTCAAACATGCGGCGCAGGGCTTCCATGTCGGCCGGCACATCCAGGAAATCGTTGTGGCCAAACACCACGCGGTACGAGGGGTCGAGGCGAACGAGGTTGTAGAAATCGGCCGGCGTGTGGCCGAAGCGGGCAAAAAACTGCTCAAATACATCGGGCATCCAGTACCAGCTCGGGCCCATATCAAAGGTGAAGCCCTGCGTGCGAAACACGCGCGCCCGCCCGCCGGGGCCGTCGTTTTTTTCGAGCACCGTAACGCGGTAACCGCGCTGCGCCAACGAGGCAGCAGCGGCCAAACCGGCAAAGCCAGCCCCTATCACGATTACTTTTTTACTGGGTTGGGCGGAGGTACTCAAGCGCTGTACAGATGTTGATGAAAGGTAGCAAGCTACCAAATGTGCCCGCACTTTGTTTTGGCGGCGGCCGGCGGGCACCTAGGGCCGCACAAAAAAGGCCGCAAGCCACGCCCTCCGGTTGAGGTTGCAGCTTGCGGCCCGTGCACGCTCCCGACTCGATTACTCCTTCCCCCTACGCGCCGGGAGCGTAGACCTTAAGCGCACTCTTGAGCTCCTTGCGGGCTATGTGAATGCGGTTCTTGACGGTGCCAATCGGAATCTGCAGCTTCTCTGCAATTTCCTGGTATTTGTAGCCGATGTAGTACATCATGAAAGGCGTGCGGTACTCGTGGCCGAGGTGCGCAATGGCTTCGTTGATGTCCGTCACCACGAAGTCCGACTGGGCGCCGTTGTGCGTGATGTAGTTCTCATCGGTGTTGAAGTACTGGAAGTACTCAGTGGTATCAATGTGGCTGTTGCGCTTCGTTATCTTATTGTAATTGTTGATAAACGTGTTGCGCATTATGGTGTAAAGCCACGCCTTCAGGTTGGTCCCTGCCTTGAACTTCTCTTTGTTCAGCAGGGCCTTAAGCAGGGTTTCTTGCACCAAATCCTTGGCGTCGTCGGCGTCGCGGGTGAGGTTCATCGCCACGGGCCGAAGCGAGTAGGAAATCTTTTGTACTTGGTTGGTGAATTCCAGGGAAGTCATACGCCTGTTTAACTTTCAATACCCAAAAGCTAAACAAACATACGAAACTACTTCATAAGCATACGTGCCTGCCGTCCCTTTTTTTCGCGGTTTCGGTGAACCACCCCCAAAACTCGATGAACACCACTCACTGCCCGATAAAAGCTTGTTAAAGATATTTAGCCAAATTCGTTAATGCGGTTTTAATTGCCGAGCTAACAAACTGCAATACAACTATTTGCATATTTCATCAAATCACACCGCCTCATTGCTCGCGGCTACGGTTTCTGTTGAAGCCAGCTGTTGAACGAGGGCAATGAAATCGGTCATGCGCTGCACCCGCTGAAAGCGCGGCGGCATTTCGGCTTCGGCTTGCAGCGCCGGGCCGTACAACACAAACTCGGCGCTGGGGCACAGCGTGCCCAGCTCCTGCAGAAACTGCTGTACCCGGTCGCGCTCGGGCACGGTAGTAAGTACCGAGGCCACGTAGTGCGGTTTGTAGCACGCGCACACGGCGCTCAGCTCGCGCACAGGCAGGTTTTGCCCTAGGTACAATACGTGGTGCTGGCGTACGCGCAGCAGGTAGTTCATAAACAGCAAAGCCAGCTCGTGTAGTTCGCCTTCGGGCAAAAACAACACCCAGCGGGTGGTGGTGCCGGCCTCAACGGGCGGCAGGGCATCGGCGGCGGCCAACAGCTTTTGGCGCAGCAGGTGCGAGGCCATGTGCTCCTGCGCCGGGTTGAGGCTGCCGGTTTGCCAGAGCACCCCAATCCGGTACAGAAAGGGGTACACGATATGAATCATGGTGTGCTCGAACCCGATTTCCTTGGCCGCGCGCGCAATTACGTGGCTGAGTTTGGGCTCATCCATGTCCAGGGTGGCCGTGAGCAGCTCGGTTATCTGCGGGTTGTACAGGTGCGGATCGATGCAACAGGCTGCAACGGCCTGGCATAGCTCCTGCTCCGAAAGGCTAGCCACTTGCGAAATGCGGTGGCCCCGTTCGCACAGGGTGGCCACGTTCAGCAGGCGGCGCAGGTCGGCGTCGTAATACGTACGAATGTTGGTGGCGGTGCGCTCGGGGCGCAACACGCCGTAGCGCTGCTCCCACATTCGGATGGTGTGCGCCTTGATGCCGGAAAGGCTTTCCAGGTCCTTAATTGAAAACTGGCCCACGGAACAGGAAGAGAGGTAAGAAAATAAGTTAAGCAACGCGGCTCTGCGCGGAGCCGGGTCGGCTGGTTTGGGACTTGCGGCGCGCCAAGGCAAAATATTTGGGCGAAACCCACAGCAAGCCAAACTCCTCGCTGCCCTCGCGGCCGGTGGTTTTGTGGTGCATTTTGTGGGCCATGTTAAGGGCGCGCAGGTAGGCGTTACTGGTGCGCTTCCAAAAGGGCAAGCGCCGGTGAATGAGCACATCGTGCACGAAAAAGTAGAGCGTGCCGTACACGGCCACGCCCATGCCCACCCAGTAGCGCCAATCCTTTTCGGGGCCGCCGTACACCATCAGCAGCATCGACAAGCCGCCGTAGAACAGAAAGAAAAAGTCGTTGCGCTCGAACCGGTGCGGGTGCCGCACGTGGTGCGAGCGGTGCAAAAACCACAGCGGGCCATGCAACACAAATTTGTGCATGAACCACGCCACGAATTCCATACCCAGAAAGGTAAGGGCCACCAAGGCCGCGCCAGTCAGAGGAGTCATGGTATGCTAACCGCAAGAAGTGGTACTTGTTTTATTTAACCGCCTAGGTGGCACGCGGGCGGCAGCGGAAGTTAGCGCTTCGGCGGCCACAACAGCAACGACGCGCGGCGCTCTGCCGGCAGGCGGGTGGTAGGCTTAATTACACCCGAGTGCCCCGAAGCAGAAAGCCGCGCGTCGCGTAGCGGTGGTTACCCCGGCGTTAATTCCAGGTAATCTTCTCTTTGTTAAGGAAGGCCGAAATGCCCCGGCGGCAGTCTTCGGAGCCGCGGGCCTCGGCGTTGAGCCGCGCGGCGTAGCGCAGGCTTTCTTCGAGGGGCAGCTCCGGAATGCGGCCAATCATTTCCTTCGTGATTTCCATGCTTTGCCCCGAATTTTCGACGCAAAGCCTGCGGGCGAAGCGGTACACGTGGTCGGCGAGTTGCTCGGCGGGCACTACCTCGTTGATGAGGTTGTAGGCCGCCGCTTTTTCAGCCGAAAACACGTCGCCGGTGAGCAGCAGCTGCTTGGTGCGGGCCTCGCCTATTTTGCGCAGCAGGAATACGCTCACAATCGCGGGCAGGAAACCAATTTTCACCTCGGTGTAGCCAAACTTGGCCTCGGGCACGGCAAACGAAAAATCGCACAGCGTGGCCAAGCCGCAGCCCCCCGCAAGGGCGTGGCCCTGTACCTGGGCAATTACGACTTTTTTGAGGGTGTAAATCTGGTGAAACAACTGCATCAGGTGCGTCGAGTCGGCCAGGTTATCGGTGTAGCCGAAGTTTTGCAGTTCCTGAATGTAGCCTAGGTCGGCGCCGGCGCAAAAGGCCGGGCCTTCGGCGCGCAGCACCACCACTTTGCAGCGGGGGTCGTTCTCGGCGTACTCGAAGGCCTGCTTCAGCTCGGTTACCAGCTCCGAGCTCAGGGCATTGCGTTTTTCGGGGCGGTTGAGCGTGATGTAGCCGATGGCCTCATTCGCTTCGTAGCGAATGTACTGTAACGCTTCTAGCTCTTGGGTAGCCATATCTTCCATGAGTCGTCGTTGCGTGTGGGATGTGGTGGAGGGCCGGGGCGCGCGGTGTTCCGGGCCGTTGGCGGCCCGGCAGCGGAGCCGTACAGGCCCGGTGCGCGGCGGTGGCCCAAACGGACTCGGGTCAAACCTAACAAAAATGATGCGACATCAAAACCAGCCGGCTAAGGTGCTGCACCGAGAGAATGTACGAAGGAATAACGAGTTTGGACGGGGGCCTGCTAAACTTAGTTGGATAGTGCAACTCGCTGATGCCTTAAGCCAGTTGTTACTTGCTGCACCACAGCGCCTTGCGTAGTTACATCGTGCGCGCGCATGCCCAGGCCTTGCAGTTGCGGCAACAGGCGCGCCACGTACCACGCGCGGCACGACGAATCGAACACCACCAAGGCCCTAGGTCCGAAGGTGGCCAGCAGCTGCTCGGGCCACACGCGGGCGTTGCGGCGCAGCACCACCACATCAACGGGCACGGGCTGCTGGCCTTTCCAGAGGCGTTGGCTAACGTAGGCCACGCGCAAGCCGTGCCAGCTGAGGAGCACCGGCCCGCCCGGACCTAGGTGGCGCACGGCCAGCTGCGGCGGCCAGCCGGCCACGTAGCGCACTTGCCGGTTGCCGCGCTCGGTTAGGCCCGGCAACACGCGGTAGGTTTGCTCGGTGTGGTTGAGCGGCAGCGAGTCGGGCGTGAGGATGAGGGCCGAGGCGCCATCGTGCAAGCCCAGGGCCGAGCGCCGCGGAATGCTATAGATAACGAGGCGTTTATCGGCGGCAATGCGCCGATCGGCTTGCACGCGGCTGCCCGAGAACCCCAGCAGCACCACGGCCGCCGCGCCCAGCCACACCATCCGCCGCCACGCCGCAAAAGCCAGCAGCAAAGCAATGAGCAGGTACAGCAGCCAGGTTTGCGGCGGCGTGAGGTGAATGCCCGTAACCAATGCGCCGGGCATGGCCTCGCCTACCCACACAATGTATTCGTTGAACAGCCAGATCAGCTTTTCGAACACCCATCCCAGGCCGCGCGGAAGCCACAGCAACGCTTGCAGGCCCGTGAGTTGCACGGCGCCTTCGGCCAACAACGCCACGGCTTGCAGCCCTAGGCCCACGTACAGCGCCAACGACGACAAGGGCACTGCCACCAAATTGGAAAGCAAAAAGCTGAGCGGAAACTGGTGAAAATAGAACAAGCCCAGCGGAAACGTAGCCACTTGCGCCGCCAACGAAAGCGCCACGGCCTGCCACACCGCATCCAGGGCCCAACCCGTGCCGCCTAGCAGCTTTTGCTGCCAGCGCGGCTGCCACGGCCGAATGCGGCGGGCTGCCCACTCCTGCGCATCAACCCAGTGGGCAATGCGCGGCTGCAGGTACACGATGCTGAGCACGGCCAGAAACGAGAGCTGAAAGCCTACATCGACGAGCAGGTACGGGTCGTAGAGCAGCAGGCAGAAGGCGGCCACCGCCAACGTGTTGTACATGTTGCTTTGCCGGCCCGCGGCCCGCGCCGCGGCCACAAACGTGAACATTACGGCTGCCCGCAGCACCGAGGCCGACAAGCCCGTGAGGAACGCGTAAGCCCAAATTACCAGCAGCCCCACCCCTGCCGACCACACCCGAAATCCGCGCGTGTTGCCGAAAAACCGACCTAGCACCAGCTGCAACACCCCAAACAGTAACCCCACCTGCAAGCCCGACACGGCCATGATGTGCGTGGTACCGGTGTTGGCGTAGGCCTGCTTGGTGTCGCGGTCTACCTCGTCTTTCAGGCCCAGCACCAAGGCATTGGCAATGGCAAACTCGCGCTTGGCCGTAACGTAGCGCCTGAACACGCCTTCCAACTCTTTGGCGGCTTGCATGCTGTAGTAGCGCAGCCAGTTGGGCGGCCGGAGCGCAACTACGCGGTACTGATCGGGGTGGACGAACTGCTGGTGGTAAATCTGGTGGTAGCTGAGGTAGCGCCGGTAGTCGAACTCGCCGGGGTTGAGCGGTGCTTTGGCCGGCGCTGGCGCACCGCGCACCAACCACACCTGCCCGTAATGCGGCTCCTGCGCCCCGGCCTCGTACCTAGGCACCGATACCCGCACGCCACCTAGGGCCGGGCGCCACTGCCCCGCCACCCGCACCGCCGACACGCGCAAAGTGGTGGCGTACGTGTTGGGCCGCACCACGGTGTAGTCGTCCACCACGGCGCGGTAAAACTCCACGGGGCCTTGGTGATACAGGTGTTCGGGGCGGCGGCTTTCGGTGGCTTGTTGGGCTACGGTGGTGCCGGCCAGCACCACCACACCCAGGCCCAGCAGGCCCACGGCATCGTGGGCACTGGGCGCGCCTGCCCGCGTGGCCCACCAATTAGCCCCTAGGTACAATGCTGTGCCTGCTGCCAACCAGGGCAATAGTTCGGGCAATGCCTCGCCCCAGTAAAACCAGCTTACGATTCCCAGAACCAAAGCCAACACGAGCCGAACCGCCGGGTGTGTGGCCCACGGAATGGTGGTGGAGCGAATTACCATAGCCTGCCTTCTATAAAAATCCTTCACCTATACTTTCCGACCTAGGCAGGTTTGTACGGGCCAGGAATGCTTAGGGTGGCTACGGCCGGCGCGGCGCGTGCGCTACAAGCCTGCCGCTGCCGGGTTGCGCCATTCCATTTTGTAGTGCTGAATGTCGGCCTCGGTAAACTGCTCGCCTACTTTCTCGAAGCCGTGGCGCTCGTAAAAAGGCACCGCGCGCAGTTGCGCATTCAGGTACACCGTGGCTTCGGGGTGCATGGTTTGTACATCGCGCAGCACGGCTTTCAGGATAGCACTGCCTACTAGCTGGTTGCGGTACTCCTCGAGCACGGCAAAACGCTCCAGTTTCACGCCGCCCTCGGTGCGGCGCCAGCGGGCGGCGCCGCAGGGCGTGCCGTCGGTGGCTTGGGCCAGGTAGTGCGTGGCACCGGCTTGGTCGTGGGCGTCGTGCTCCAGCTCGCGCGGCACGTTCTGGCCTTCCACAAACACCTTTTCACGGATGGCAAACGCCTGCTCAAGTTCTTCGGGAGCGGTGATGCGGTGGGCGGTAGTCATGGCAAAAGTAAGATTGAGAAAAGCACAACGGCGCGGCAGCAAAGCTACCGCGCCGTCGAATATTATTAGCCAACGTAACCTAGGCCTGCTCCTGGTTTACGGGCAACTCTTGCACGGGGCGGTCGTCGCCGTCGGCTTCGGTGGGGCGCTGGCCGGGTTGGTAGTAGCGCGCGGGGCGCACCGGGCGCTCGGCTTGGGCACGCTGCTGGTCGGCGTCGTGCTTGTCGTAGGCCATTACAATCTGCTTTACCAAGCGGTGACGCACCACGTCTTCGGCAGTCATTTCTACGAACCCAATGCCGGGCACGTCTTGCAGAATATCCAAAGCATGGAACAAGCCCGATTTAATCTTCGTGGGCAAGTCAACCTGGCTCCGGTCGCCGTTCACCATCACTTTTGCATTCGGGCCCATGCGCGTCAAGAACATCTTCAGCTGCGAGGGCGTGGTGTTCTGGGCTTCGTCGAGCAATACAAAGGCGTGGTTGAGCGTGCGGCCGCGCATGTAGGCCAGCGGCGCAATCTCAATGGTCTTGTTCTCGAGGTAGAACTTAAACTTCTCGGGCGGCAGCATGTCCTCCAGCGCGTCGTAAATCGGGCGCAGGTAAGGGTCTACTTTCTCCTTCATGTCGCCGGGCAAAAAGC
The DNA here is from genome assembly GCF_003574965.1 of Hymenobacter oligotrophus. Lineage (NCBI taxonomy): Bacteria > Pseudomonadati > Bacteroidota > Cytophagia > Cytophagales > Hymenobacteraceae > Hymenobacter > Hymenobacter oligotrophus. The sequence continues at coordinate 1,853,901 of NZ_CP032317.1, forward strand.
CTAGGTTCTCGCCGGCTTCTACCACGGGGCGCGAAATGATGATCTTCTTGACCTCCTTGTTTTTGAGGGCGCGCACGGCCAGGGCTACCGAAATATAGGTTTTGCCCGTACCGGCCGGCCCGAGGGCAAACACCAGGTCGTTTTTGTTTACGGCATCAACCAAGCGCTGCTGATTAGCGGTTTTGGCCTTGATGATGCCCCCTTTCGCGCCAAACAAAATTACGTCGGGCGACGAGGCGAGGCGGGCGTCCTCCAGCTCCTCATCCGACGAGCCTACGTACTGCGCCACGGTTTTGTCCGTAACCTGGCCGTACTGGTGGTAGTGCTCGAGCAGCGACGAAAGAATGTCGTTGATGCGCTGGATAACGGCCGTTTGGCCCTGGATCTTAATCTCGTTTCCGCGCGAAATGATTTTACTGCCGGGGAAGGCAGCCGCCAGCTGGCGGATATTTTGGTTGTCGGGGCCCAAGAAGTCGACTAGCGAAACGTTCTCAAGCGTGATGACTTTCTCGACCAAGCTAAATAGATGTGAAAACGCCAATGGCGCAGTGGAGAGAGAAGAAAAGCGGCCAACTTGCTGAGCGGTCAGTCGGGGCCGATTGCCTACTTTTGCCGCCGCTGCAGTGGGTTCAAACAATAGTACGCATTCTTCTCAAAAACGGTCAATGGGCCTGATAACGTTCCTTTCGGACTTTGGCTACCGCGACCATTACGTGGCCGCCGTTAAGGCGCAGTTGCTGCGCTTGGCGCCCGCAGTGCCCGTACTCGACATTACGCACGCCATTGAGCCGTTCAACATTGCGCAGGCCGTGCACGTGCTCGGGTCGGTTTTCGCTGATTTTCCGGAGGGCACGGTGCACCTGATTGGCGTTGAAGACCACGGCGCCGGCCGCCGCGGCTGGCTGGCGGCCGCTTGGCGCGGGCACTACTTTGTGGCCGCCGACAACGGCATCCTGACCTTGCTCACCGACGGCCGCCCCGACGACCTGGTGCGGCTGCCGCAACCGGCCGAGTGGCCCGCCTCGCCCACCCGCGAGGTGCTGGTGCCCGCCGCGGCGCACCTGGCCAAAGGCGGCGCCCTCACCGACCTAGGGCCGCTCAGCACCGAGCTCTACCAGCTGCTCAACCGCCAGCTGCGCCTGCAGGACCACCGCATTACCGGCCACGTGGTGCACGTCGACCACTACGGCAACCTCATTACCAACATCACCCGCGCAGCCATGGAGGCCGTGGGCCACGACCGGTCGTACTCCATTCATTTTTCCCGCGAAATCGTGCGCCAGATTGCCACGCACTACCAAGCTGCCGACCCCGGCGATGCCGTGTGCGTGTTCAACAGCGAAGGCGCGCTGTGCATCGGCGTAAACCAGGGCAACGCTTCCGAGCTGCTCGGCCTGCATTTCGATTCGCAGGTGGATGTACGGTTTGCCCAGGAGTAGCGTGCCGGGCCTGGCTGCCAGCGGCGCAGCCGGCATTTGCGACCTAGGGCCCCCGCCACCCCACCCAAACGATTACCAGCTATGCTCGTTCGCATTGTGCGCCTGACGTTCCGGCCCGAAGCCGTAACGGATTTCCTGAACGTATTCCGGGCTTCCGAAGACCGCATTCGGCAGCAACCCGGTTGCCGCCACATGGAGCTCTGGCAAGATGCCGACGCCCCCAACGTGTTTTGCACCCACAGCCACTGGGATTCGGCCGAGCACCTCGATGCTTACCGCCGCTCCGCTTTGTTTGGGGAGGTGTGGCCAGCCACCAAGCGCCTGTTTGCCGCCCCGCCCGTGGCGTTTTCCGTACACCCCGTAACGGCCTAAACCGCCCAGCTGCCACCCCCCGATTCGGTGTTGTAGCCAAACCATACCTAGGAGCGCGTTGTTGCCCGGCACAGCTGGTGCGCAGCCAGCTTCCGTTCACCGTTTCGCGCGGCCTTAAGCCGTGCGCTTTGCCTTATGCAGCCCGACTACTTTGCCCTCTACGGCCTTCCCGAAAGCTTCTTGCCCGACGAAAAGGCCCTCAAAACAAAATACTACGCGCTCAGCCGCGAGTATCACCCCGACTTTCATGCCACGGCCGCGCCCGAGCAGCAGCAGCGCATGCTGGAGCTATCCACGCAAAACACCAATGCCTACCGCACCCTCTCGAGCTACGACCAGCGCCTGCAGTACATTTTACAGCGCCACGGCCTGCTCGAAGAAGGCAAACAAGAGCTTCCCGCAGATTTTTTAATGGAAGTTATGGAGCTCAACGAGCAGCTGATGGAGCTGGAATTTGAGCCCGATGCCGGGGTAGCTGCGCGCGTGCAAACGGAGGTAGATCGGATTGAGAATGAAATAGAAACCAACATTCGACCGGTGCTTGCGAGCTACACCGAGCTACCCGAAGAACACCGCCCCGCCGCCCTGCAGCAAGTGCGCACTTATTACTTGAAACGCCGCTACCTCTTGCGCATTCGCGAAAGTCTCTCTAAGTTTGCTACCCGTTCCTGAGTCGTGGGAACGAGATAAGCCCAGATGGCGGAATCGGTAGACGCGTTGGTCTCAAACACCAATACCGCAAGGTGTGCCGGTTCGACCCCGGCTCTGGGTACTTTTAGGAGGTAAAACCTCCAAATCAGCCGAAAAGCGGCCTTTCCAGTACAACTGGCAGGGCCGCTTTTCGGCTTTATTGCTGAATTGGTCAGCCAGTACTGCTACAGATTGCATTCGGTGCGTTGGCATCAGTTGGAGCAGCGGAACTGTCGCCGCTGCACAAGCAGAAGCAAACCAGCCGACAATTGCCCGTTGACCACCTTCGGCCCTAGGTTGAGGCGCGGCGGCCTGCTGCAACATCCCTAGCGGTTTCCCAACCTAGGGCGGCCGCCCCGCCGAACCAGCGGCGGCCTTATTGGTTGCTAAAGCGTGGGCAGCCCAACCTAAGGCAGCCCGCCAAACGCATGAGTTCTAAGAACGCCGCCGTTGTTTCCTTCGAGGGGTTTGCGGCACAGTACATGGCCGCTGGCACCGAGCCGCAGCAAGGCGCCATCCGGGTGTACCCGCTGGCCATGGCCCCGGCTCTCATTCAGCCGCCCACGCCGCTTTTTCGGGCCGAATACAACTTTCTGCTCTTGATTCAGGCCGGCGGCGGGCAACAGCAGGTCGACAACGAGCTGCTGACCCTGCAAGCCAACGACGTGTTGTTTATTCGAGAAGGCCACCTGAACGCCATCAAATCGATTGACCCCGATACGGCGGGTTACTACGTTTACCTCGATAGCGCGCTGCTGCCGCAAGTTTTTGCCGACAGCACCTTGCTTCACCGCCTTACTTTTTACCCGAAGCACTCGGTTTCGGAGGCCGATATGCAGTGGCTTGCCCGCTGCTGCGAGCTGCTGGCTGCGCCCCACGCCGCCAACGCCTACGCCACGCACCTGCGCTGCACCCTGCTGCGGGCGTTGGTGCTAAAGCTGGCCGAAGCTTCGCCCGCTGCCCTGGCTAGGCCCGACCGGCTTTCCGAGCTGAGCTTGCGCTTTAAGGAGTTGCTCTACGAGCATTTTCTGAGCAAGCGCGACGTAGCTTTTTACGCCGATGCCCTGGCTGTTTCGGAAAATTACCTGAACCGCTGCGTGCGCACCGCCACGGGCAAGCCGCCCAAGCAGCACATCAACGAAATGGTTATCAACCACAGCAAAGTGCTGCTGCAAAACCCCGCCAAGGACGTAGCCCAGGTGGCTTTTGAGCTGAATTTTTCGGACCCGTCGTACTTCGGCCGCTTGTTTAAGCAACTAACGCAGCAAACGCCCCGCGCCTACCGCAGCGCGCTGCTGCCGTGCGCCGCCGGTTAGCCTGCGCAATTGGCCCGGTTTGTCCGGGTACCGGCCGGATTTCTGCCAACGGCCAAGCGGCCGGGTGCCCCAGCTTTGCAGAGCCTCGCCGCAGGCACCCAAGCCCGGCCATTCGGCCGGCTTGTCACGCTCCGTTCAATAGCCACATGCAACGCCACCACCTAGCTTTGTTTTCTGTGCTTCTGCTAGCCGCAGCCGCTTTTAGGCCTGCCGCTCAGCAAGCGCCCTTGCAACTGCAAATCCGGAATGCGCAGCCGGCCCGGGGCCGGATAGTGGTAGAGCTGTACCGAACCGAGGCGGAATGGCTGCAGACGCCGTTTCGGCGGATTTCGCTGCCCGCCGATGGTGCCGCCTCGCAAGCTACCTTGGCGGTGCCCTACGGGAAATACGCCGTGTCGATTTACCAAGACGCGAACGGCAACGGCCGGCTCGACCAGAATTTTCTAGGTATCCCGAAGGAGCCCATTGGGTTTGGCAACAACTACAAACCGTTTGGCAAGCCGGATTTTGCGCCGGCCGTAATTGAACACGGCCCCACCATCAAACCCGCTGCCATCAAGCTTTTCAGCGTACTCTAACTTTTTCTGTTGCCCATGACCCAACACTGGAGCGTAGCACAAGTGCCCGCGCAGCCTGGCCGCGTGGCCATCGTAACTGGGGCCAACAGCGGCGTGGGCTACGAAACCGCCTTGGCCCTGGCCCAAAAAGGTGCCCACGTGGTGCTGGCTTGCCGCAACCCCGACAAGGCCGCCAAAGCCCAGGCCCGCATACAAGCGGCGGCGCCCGGTGCCCAAACCGAAATTTTGCCGCTCGACCTAAGCCGCCTGCAAAGCGTGCGCGACTTTGCGGGCGCGTTTGGCCAGCGCCACGCGCGGCTGGATTGGCTTATCAACAATGCGGGCGTTATGATGCCGCCCCACCAGGTAACCGACGACGGCTTCGAAAACCAATTGGCTACCAACTACCTAGGTCATTTTGCTCTCACAGGCCTGCTGTTGCCTAGGCTTGGCAGCACGCCCGGCTCGCGGGTGGTTACGCTAAGCAGCTTGTCGTACAAATGGGCCGAAATTGACTTTGCCGACCTCCATGCCGGGAAGGGCTACAGCCGGCGCAAGGCTTATGGGCAAAGCAAGCGGGCCTGCCTGGTGTTTGCCTACGAGCTGCAACGCCGCTTGGTCGCCGCAGGCCTGCCCACGCGCTCGGTGGCTGCGCACCCGGGCCTGGCCAAAACCAACCTCGATCAGTACTTTCCTGCCCTTATTCGGCCGCTGGGCAGCCTGTTTCTGCAGCCGGCCAGCCAAGGTGCCTGGCCAGTGCTGTACGCCGCGCTGGCCGATAACCTAGGGGGCGGCGAGTTCATCGGGCCGGCCGGCTTTCGGCAAATGCGCGGTTACCCCACCCAGGTAGATTCCGATGCGTCCTCGCAGGACCCGCGGGTGGGCCGGCAGTTGTGGCAAGTGAGCGAGGAGCTAACCCAAACCCGTTACCTCGAGTCGGCAGCTAACTAATTTGCTGCGGCCTGAATTTGGAAGTGGTGTACTAGGCTGGGCGTATGGTGCGCAGCTACACCTAGTTAAGCGGCCTGATGCAGCGGCGGTTGGGGCACCCGCTGGGGCTCCGGGCCGGTTGAGGTGCTGGTTGGCAATGGGCGCGTGGGCTGCGTTGCCACGGCGCGGCGGTAGCCCAGGTGTCCCGGCCGGTAGCCAAAAGCACCCTTCATACAAACCAGTCGGTTTCGGGTACTGGGCCGGGACGCACAGCGGCTGCCAGCCGCCGTACCCACCGCAAAAGGGAAGTTTTCATAGCGCAGAAAGGGAGATTTTGCGCTGGCAAAGCTCGGGCTGGGGCATGACGCGAACATGACCTCAGCATCACAAATGCGTTAACTACCCGCCGCACCCGCCCAGGCCCGGCCGCCCAAAAGCCCCGCTGCAGCGGGTGGCCGCTAAGATGTGGCCGGCGCTACGTTCACCGTGAAATCGGCAGTCCGGACCTTACCGGCGTGGTTAAATTGCAGAAACACCCGGTACAGCCCCGGCTTGTCAAAAGTGGTCTGAAAGCTCACTTTAGGCCCGCTTCCGTTGCCGTGCTGGGGGTGCACGTGTAGGTACTGCTCGGTATCGGCGCCGATGATGACCATGTGCCCTTTGGCACCTAGGTAGTTGGCCAAATCGGTGATGGGCTGGCCTTGGCGGCTCAGGTTAGCCGCAACCACCAGCGGCTGCCCCGCCTGCACGCGTTTGTCGAAAGACAGGGCGGCGGTGTAGCCGTCGTTGGTCCAGCGCAGCTGATCCTGAGCAAATTGCACCGGTTTTTTGGGCGCACCCGCCACCGTCACTACCTGCCGGCTTAGCTGGTGCGCTTTGCCCACGGGCTGATAATCCTGAAAGAGCACGTACTCGCCCCCGGTTTTGAAAGTGAAGGGCACCTCGTAGCGCCCCGAGGCCTGCAAGTTGGGATGCTCGTGGTAGAACTCTGCCAAATCCTTGCTCACAACGATGAGGTGCATCTTTTTTTCGTGCACCACGGCCAGCGGCACAGTGGCTTTTGGGTCGGCGGCGGCTTGGGGTTGGAACGAGAGCGTGGCGGGCTGGCCCGCTGCAAGCTGCGCCGGCGTAGCCCGGAAATCCATGCGGTAGTCGGGGCCTGTGGTTGCGGCGGGCTGCGGGCTGGGTTGCAGGTCCATTCCGCATTTGGGGCATTTGCCGGGGTTGGGGCTGGTTACCTCGGGGTGCATGGGGCAAACGTAAGCGGCATTGGCAATGGCCGCGGCAGCTTGCGCTGGCTCGTGGTTGTGGTGCTCGGCGGCAGCGGCCACAGCGGGCTGCGAGGCCGCCGAATCATTCGACGAACACGACGCAGCCCACGTGAGACTGGCCAAGGCAAGAACAGGAAACAAAATGCGCTTCATCGACAAGGATTGCTTTGAATATCAAACAAGCAGTGGGCCTGCCGGCAGCCCGGCCGGCGCCGCCTGGTTTGTACGTCAGCAGCCTGTAAGCGGCAACGCCCACGCTGCCAGGTCAGCCATCGAAGAACGTGCCGAACTGGGGCGCAACCGCAATCATGTAAGGCCTACTCCGAATTGTGTACGACAGCAGCGTTGCCCGCGGCGCGCGTGACAACTAATGCTGCGCGCAAATGCCTATTGTTCGGCAAGTTGGCCGGGCCAGTCGCCATCGGCAAACTGCGTCGGTTGGGTTGGGCAGGTGGGTTTCAACACCAACCGGTGCCACGGCTAGGCGCGGGGTTGGGCGGCGGTGCGGCTTAGCACGGTGCGCGTTTCGTAGTAGCTTGGCACCTTTGCCCTAGGTGCCTAGCGGCCTATCCTGCTTTGGCACCTAGGCCCCACCGCTGTTTCGCCTACAACCACTACCCTGCCCCCCCAATGAAACACACGTTACCCTTGCTGGCCGCGGCGCTTAGCTTGCTGACGGCCTGCGGCACCCGCCCGCCGGGCACTTCGGCCAAAGCCAGCGCCTCGCCTACCGAGCCACCGGCATTCGGCGCTATTCGCGAAGACGAGCTGCGCCGCGACTTGTTTGAGCTGGCCAGCGACAGCCTGCGCGGGCGCCGCGCCGGCCGCGAAGATGAGCTCCGCGCCGCCGTTTGGGTGGCCGAGCGTGCCCGCGCCGCCGGCCTCCAACCCGCCGGTGCCGATGGTACCTACTTTCAGTTTTACCCGCTGCGCCGCGTGGAGGTGTCGGCCGATAGCCGGGTGCAGCTCAACGGGCAGGCGGTGGCTTTGTGGCAGGATGCCTGGGTAACCAACCCCGTAGAAGCGCGCCTCGACGGCCCCGTGGTATGGCTGAACTCGATGGCTGACACCGCTAGGCGCGACCTACGCGGCAAAATTGTGGCCATGAGCCTGCTGCCGCCCACGCCGCTGCCCGCGCCCAAAATGAGTTTGTGGGGCTTCCGTTACATCTTGTCGGCCTTAGGTCAGCAGGGTGCGGCGCTGCGCAGCAAGGGTGTGGCGGGCATTGTGCTGGTAGCCGATGCCACGGCCGAGCCGCAGTTGGGGTTCGTGGGCTTTCGTTACAAAGACGGCACCTACAACCTGCCGGCCACCGGGGCCGCGCCCGCCCCGCCAGCTACGCCCTTGCTGCTGGTGCGGCAAGCCCTAGGTGCGCAGCTACGCGCCAAGGCCACGCTGAAGGCCACTTTGGGAGTCGATAGCTACATCTACCCGTCCATCAACGTAATTGCCCGCGCCCCCGGCTCCGACGCCGCCTTGCGCGCCGAGCACGTGCTGTTCAGCGGGCACCACGACCACGACGGCGTGGGCCCGGCCTTGCAAGGCGACTCTATCTGGAACGGGGCCGACGACAACGCCACCGTGAGCGTGGCCATGTTGGCCATTGGCCGCGCCTGGAAGCTGAACCCCGGCCGCCGTTCGGCGCTGTTTGTGTGGCACGGCGCCGAGGAGCGCGGCTTGCTGGGCTCGCGCTGGTACGCCGAGCACCCCACCGTACCCAAAAACTCGATTGTGGCCGTGCTGAACGGCGACATGATTGGCCGCAACGCCCCCGACTCGGCCGCGCTGCTGGGCTCGGTGCCGCCGCACCGCAACTCCACGGCCCTCGTGAACATGGCCCTGCAAGCCAACAGCCAATTCACCAAGTTCAAGCTCGACAACACCTGGGACGACCCCAAGCACCCCGAGGGTTGGTATTTCCGCAGCGACCACCTGCCCTACGTGCGCGCCGGCATTCCGGGCTTGTTCTTCACCACCTTGCTCCACCCCGATTACCATACCCCCCGCGACGAAGCCGCGCGCATCGATATGGCCAAGCTCGCCCGCATGACGCGCTGGATGTACGCCACGGGCTGGGCCGTAAGCAACACGCCGGAGCGGCCCGCCGTCGACCCCGGCGCGAAACTGGAGCGCTAGCGCAGCAGTACAACTCATTGCGGGCCCCGCGTTGGCGCAACCAGGCCGATGCGGGGCCTTGTGTTTTTATGAGCGCACCACTCACCACCTACCGCTACCTCGGCGACCGGCTTGCCCGCCTGATGGGCTCGGCCCTGGTTGGCCAGCTGTGCCAGCCCGTGCTCGATGGCCGCGGCAAATGCCTACGCGGGCGCAACGGCTCCATGCTGGTGCGGTTTGCCGGCGGCCCGGCCGTGGTGCTGGGCCGGCAGCTGCGCAAAGTGCCGCCTGCCTCCGATGCCCCTCCACCAGCCTAGGTGGTTGGGGCGAAGCGACGCCCTAGGTAGCCAAAGTTACCTCCACAGCCGTGGAGCCGCCCTGGTCGTCGTCGGTTACCAGCAGCAGTTCGTAGCAGCCGCGGCCGAGTTCGCCCCGTACAGTTATGCTTTCCACTTTGCCCAGGTACGGTTGTCCGTTGGGCTGCACCAGCCGCGCCATGCGTACGTCCAAAGTCTTGCGGCTGTGCTGCTTCGCGTCGATGATGCCCACGAAGCTGCCGAGCACTTCGCCGTCGGCCACGGGGTCGGTGGTATCCTCCACCGAAGCCGACACAAACAGCAAGTTGTTGTGCACCGAAGCGCCCGACAAGCCCGCCGGTTTGCCGTTGATGTTTGGCAAAGTGTAGCGCTGCACGCCGATGGTGGGCAGTTGCGCCGTCCGGTGCTGCACAAAATCGAGGGCGGCCCCTAGGGGGCAACGGAACACGAGGTTGCCGGCGTCGGTACCTACGCTGCGCTGCATCAGAAAAAGGGTATCGGCGGTAGCTGCGGCGGCCTCCAGGTTCAGCGTAATGCCCGTGGGCAGCAACGGCTTGAGGGCTTGGTACAGCGGCGTGAGCGAAAGCGGGTACACCGTGGCGGCGGGCGGAGTGCCGGCCCCAAGCGCTACCCAAAAGCCAACCTCGCGCGCTGCCGTTGCGCCCGAGCCCATCACCAGCAATCCGCGTTGCCCATCGGCCAGCGTAACGGCCGTAAGGCATTCCAGGTCGGGCTTCAGGTCTTTGGGGATGCGACCCGAGCTGAAATGCGCCGTTTCGAAAAGCTGCACGGGGTTGCCGGCCACTAAGTCGCGGGCGCTCAGGCAGTATAAAAACGGCGCGTCGTCGCCGATGATGTAGGCCAAGTCGCCCACTACCTCAATGCCCGAGGCCGAGGGCAGCTTCGGCAATGATACTTCGCGCTGAATGGTGGCTCGCATAGGAGTTTTCAGTTGATAGTTGTTAGTTGGGTTGTTAGTGCGACAGTCCCAGCGGCCTGAAACGGTCCCCATCGGCCTGCAACGCGCTATGCCGCTACGCAACCGGGGCCGGGGCCGTTGGTAATGCGCTTACCAGGACGGACTAGCCAAGTGCAAAGCGCCACCTGATCAGCCCTTAAACGAACACCCAAAAACCACCAACCAAAACTAAAACCCGACAACTCACAACCGACAACCGAAGACCTATTGCTTCGTGATGGTGAACTCGACGCGGCGGTTGAGGCGGCGAGTTTCCTCGCGCTCGTTGCTGGCGCGGGGCTTGGTGCCGCCGTAGCCAACCGTGCTGATGCGCTCGGCCGGCACGCCTCGGCTCACGAGGTAGCGTTTTACCTCGGCTACGCGCTGCTCGGAAAGCAAGCGGTTTTTCTCGGCGTCGCCCTGGTTATCGGTGTGGCCTTCGAGGCGGATTTCCACCGAGGTGTTGTCCTGCAGCGTGCGGGCCAGGCGGTTCAGCTCGGCGTACGAGGTGCCCAGCAGGTTGGCTTTGCCCTGCGCAAAAATGATGGTGGGCAACTCGAGGCGCGAGCCCACGGCGGCGGGCATCACGAGCAAATCCATGGTGAGCGGGCCCGATACCGTGATGGTGTCGGTTACCGTCAGGAAGCCACCAGCCGTAGCGGCCACGCGGTATCGCCCCGCGGGCAGGCTAAACTGGTAGTTGCCGCCCGAGGCATCGGTGCGGCCCGTGGCGTTGAACACGATGTCGCCACCTAGGCGCTGGGCTTTTACCTCGGCCACCACAGGCTTGCGGGTGCGGGCATCGAGCACGCGGCCTTGCACAAAGCCGCGCGCCGGAGCCGCAGCCACGGGCGCAACCGCTGCCACCGGCGCTGGCGTCGGCACGGTATCGGGGGCCGGCACGAGGCCGGCGGCGGCCCGCACAATGTCGGCGGGGCCGTTGGTGGTGCGGGCCGCCGCCCAGTACGCCGATTTGCCCTCGGGCCCCAGCTGAAAGTAAGCGTCGAAACCGGGTCCGTTTACCACGGGCCCTAGGTTGCGCGGCTCCGACCACCGCGTCCAGGTATCGTCGAGCCGCTCGCACACAAACACATCGGCGCTGCCGTAGCCGGCGTGGCCGTACGAGGCGAAGTACAGCGTTTTGCCATCGGGCGCCAGCCAAGGCGCAAAATCAAAGCCCGGCGAATTTACGGTGCCACCCAGGCTGCGCGGCTCCGTCCAGCCGCCGTCGCGGTCGGGTTGGCTGAGGTACAAATCGTTGGCGCCCTGGCCGTCGGCGCGTTCGAGGCTCAGCAGCAGCACCTTCTCGTCGGGCGTCATGTAAAACGTGGAGGAGGTGCCCGTGGTGTAGTAGTTCAGGATTTCCACCGACTCCGTTTTGCCCCAGGTGCTGCCCACGCGGCGCGTTTTGGACACGCCCTCGTCCTTGGAGGTGCCATCGGATTGGTACCAGCCGCGCACCAGCAGGGCGTTGCCGCCCGCCAGCACGGCCTGCACGCCGTTGTGCTGCGGCGTATTCAGGGCATCGAGGCGGGTGGCCGGGCTCCAGGATTGGCCGTTGTCGGTCGTTTGGCTTGTCCATACGTCGCCCGATTCGGTGTTGCCTTCGGTGTTGCCGGCAAAGCGCGTGCGCGCAAAAAACAGGGTTTTGCCATCGGCCGTGAGTACTGGGTGCAGCTCGTTGGCCGGCGTGTTGACGGCCGCACCTAGGGGCGCGGGCTTGCCAAACGTGCGGGCGGTTTCGGCCAGTTGCAGGCGCAGCGGAAACATGCGCCACTGCTGCGTGGCCTTGGTTTGGGCGCGCTGGCCCACAATGCCGGTGCCGTTGAGCTTATCGGTGCTGGGCACAGCCAGGCAAAAATCGTTGCCCCGGCTTACGATTTGGGCGCAGCCCACGGGGCCTGCGGCTACTAGCTTCCACTGCTGGTACAAGCTACCCGTGTAAGGGCGCTGCACCACGGGGGCGTTTTCGTCGGGGCGCTCCAGCGTGAGGCATTTGCCGCTGTGGCGCGCCTCGATGCGGTACCACTCGCTGCCCGGGCTGATGCGCACAAAGCGCCACTGCTGGCTTTGGGCTTGCGTAAACTCCCATTGCACTACGCTTGCGCCGGCTTCGGCCGTGGCTCCTTTTACCTCCAGCGCCCGGCCGGTGGCCCGCGCTACCACGCCGTAAAAAGTACCCTCGGTGGGCACCGGTGCATTTTGCGCAGTGGCTTGGTGGCCACCTAGGGCTGCACACATCCACAACAGCACCACCACCCAGCTACGCAACAATACAGAGGCAATCGGCATAAGGCAACACGGCACACTTAGTACGGTGCGCAAGTTAGGCGAAATCCGTGCCGCGGGCTTTCCGCCTAAATGCAACATCGCCCAACCGGCCTAAACCAGTGGGCGATGCGCAATAAGGTTGCCGAAGGCAAATAGCGTCAGTGTGTTTTCATGCAGGATTGTGGATGTACTTGAAGCGCACAAATTTGTCGTTCTCGTAAATGGCCGTAAAGTGGCCGCCGCCGTTGTTGTCGATGGGTTGCCGCTCGCTGCTTTTGGGAGCAGCCGCCGTTGTGGTGGTAGTGCTCGAAGTGGGCACAGCCGGATAAGCGCCAGGTATTACACCGGGTACGTGGCAGATGAAGGAGAGGATCTTTGATGCCATGTTCGTTCTCGTGTTTTAGGTTGTTGGAAAAGAGGTTGGGTGTGGTAAGCGTAAGCTACTCTCAGAGGTCAATCACGATTATAAACTAAATTTTAATTTATTGAACGATGCTAAGATAGCAGAATATTTTGTTGCTACGCCATCCGTATCATTACGTAATTTACCCTCCGTGCCAGTACGTACCAACCAACTCAGTACCAGCCCGGAAGGCAAACCGGCCGTAGATGCCCGGACCGCATTCGCAGACGCAATACGGGCGCCCGTCGACTATGGTTGAGCCTGTCGCGAAAAAGTAATTTTATCCAATTCAATCTAATCTAAAGCAAAAGACCGTTCGGCACTGCTGCCGAACGGTCTGCTATGCAACGCCGCCTCTCTTTTGCCGCCCCTTATGAGTTGTTGATGAGCTTGTACTTAAGGGCGTACTGAATCAAGCCTACCACTGATTTGGAATTGGTTTTGGTAAGGATGTTTTTGCGATGGGTTTCCACCGTTCGCTCGCTAATAAATAGCTTTTCGGCAATGAGCGCATTGGGGTACTCGCGGGCTATTAGCTGCAGAATCTCCATTTCGCGGGCCGTAAGCTCCACCGGTTTGTCCTCGCGGGCATCGTGGTGGTTGGCGCCGTTGCGGTGTAGGTTTTGGAGCAGCGCCGCGCCCACCTCGGCACTAAAGTACGTGCGCCCCGAGGCCACTTGCCGAATAGCATCGGTTAGCTCGGGTTTGGTGGTGTTTTTGAGCACGTAGCCCGAGCCGCCTGCTTCCAGCACATCGGTAACAGAGCTGTGATCGTGAAAAACCGACAGCGCCATGGTGCACACGGCGGGGTGCGCCGTCCGGATGGCCCGCATCAGCTCCACGCCCGTCATGCCGGGCATGTTCAAATCAACGATGGCCACGCGAATAGCCGGGTTTTCTTGCAGGCGCAGCAGGGCATCGGCACCGCCGCCGGCCGTAGCCACCACCCGTATGTCGGGGGCATCGTTCAGCAGGGCTTTCAGGCCTTCAATCACCAGGGGGTGGTCGTCGACCAGCAATACAGAAAGTGCGCCGGCCGGGACTTGGCTTGCGGCTCCGGTAGTGTTGCTCATGGAAGGGTCACCTAGGCTGTTGCCAAACATGCGGGTATTTATACGGAGAGCTGGTTACGCTGCAAAATGGTACCGCAAAGTACGGTACAATCGACGGCGCAACGGTGGGGTATAAACGGCAAAGCCGCTGCACACGGTATGCTAATGCTTAGTTTATCGGCGTAGTAACACCCGGCCAATATACAAGCCTGCAATTCTCAATTGGCAAGCAGCCACTAAGTATCTGGCTCGATAAATACGTACGCGCGCACGTTTGCGTGCCGATGTGCCCGGCGCAGTGGCTGTTCAAATTGGTAAAGGCCGCCCGCTGCCAAAACAGCGGCGGGCGGCCCGGGCGGGTTACAGCCCGTACTTGCCGCTGAACTTACGGTTGAGGTAGAGTTGCTTGTTCTCGAGGCTGAACGCGCGGCCATCGATGTAGGCGCGCGTTACGTTGTTAGTGCGCATATCGAGCAAGTCGCCGGTGCTTACCACCAATGTGGCGCTTTTGCCCTGCTCCAAACTGCCGTAGTCCTTGTCGAGGCCCATTAGGCGGGCCGGGCTCAGGGTTACAGACGTTAGGGCTTGCTCTTTGCTTAGGCCAAAATTGGCCGCCGTGCCGGCAATAAAGGCCAGGTTGCGCGAGCCGGGTATTTCCATGTCGCCCTGGTAATCGAGGCAGAACGGGATGCCGGCCTGCTGCAAAATAGCGGGCAATTTGTAGGGCAGGTCGTAGTCGTCGTCGGCGCGGCGCGGCAGGGCGTGGATGCGCGAGAGCACCACCGCCACGTTGTTTTGCTTGAGGAAATCGAGAGCCATCCAGGCGTCGCGGGCGCCTACCACAGCTACTTTCTGCACGCCCAAACGCTTGGCAAAGCGTACGGCCTCAATCATTTCCTTGCCGTAGTCGACGTGGATGAACAGCGTTTTGGAGCCGTCGAACAAGCCGCCTAAGGCCGTGAGGCGCAGGTTTTCTTTGCGGCCTTTGGGCAGTTGCTGGTAAGCGGCGGCTTCGGTTAGCAGGCTTTCCAGGTCGCGCAGCTGCTGGTCGCGGGCGTCTTGGCGCTTTTGCACAGCCTGGGCTTCTTCGGCGGCGTTTAGCTTGAGCACCATGGCGGGCCAGTTGAGGTGCATGCCCTCGTCGGCGCGCACGGCCGCGTCCTGCCAGTTCCAGGCATCCAGTTGTACCACCGAGCTCTGGCCCGAAATCATGCCGCCCCTAGGTGTTACCTGGGCCAGCAGCACCCCGTTGGTGCGCAGCGTCGGGATGATGTCGGAATCGGTGTTGTAGGCAATCAGGGCGCGCACGTTGGGGTTGAACACGCCCACCTCGCGCGAGTCGACGGTGGCCCGCACGGCGTCGACTTCCGTCAGACCTAGGGTGGTGTTCGGCAAAATCAGGCCGGGGTAAATGTGCTGGCCTTTCACATCCACCACCTCGTAGGCAGCCTTGTCGGCAGCAAAGCCGTTTTGGGCGCCCACGTAGGTAATGCGGCCTTTATCGAAGGCGACGGCGGCATCGTTTACAACGGTGCCGTTGCCCACGTGCAGCGTGCCGCCCACCAGCAGTATGGGTTTGGCTTGCGCGGGGGCCGGCGTGGGCACCTGCCCGAGCGCCGCGGTGGCGCTGGCACCTAGGGCCAGGGCTAGGGTAAATAATTTATGCGTAAAGCGCATGGCTTTTGTGTGTCTGACTAAGTTGAGGTGGCGCCGCATTGGCTAGCGGCGCATTCCGGGCTTACTGATCGAGGTCTTTGTCTTCGCCAACCGTGTCGCAGTGGAAATGGCCGGTTTGGCGCTGCACGCCCATTTGGGTGGGCGCCCCGCCTTTTTTGGCATCCATCATCTTCTGCACTAGGCGCTGGCGCTCCTGCTTCATCAGCTGGCGCAGTTGCAGGTCGCTTTCCAGATCAAACAGCTGGCGGCCGTCCACAAAGGTGCGCTCGGCTTTGGCGTAGATGCTCAGCGGGTTGGCCGTCCAGAGCACCACGTCGGCGTCTTTGCCTTCCTTAATCGAACCCATGTGCTTGTCGAGCTTGAGGGCGCGGGCCGGGTTCAGCGTAATCAGCTTCAGCGCTTCTTCCTCCGAAAGGCCACCGTACTTGATGGTTTTGGCGGCTTCCTGGTTGAGGCGGCGCGACATTTCGGCGTCGTCGGAGTTGATGCACACGTTCAGGCCCACCTTCGTCATGATGGCAGCGTTGTACGGAATGGCATCGCGCACTTCGTTTTTGTAAGCCCACCAGTCGGAGAACGTGGAGGCTGTAGCGCCGTGTGCTTTCATCTTGTCGGCCACTTTGTAGCCCTCCAAGATGTGCGTAAAGGTATTCACCTTGAAGCCCATGCGCTCGGCCACGTTCAGGAGCATGTTAATCTCGCTTTGCACATAGCTGTGGCACGAGATGTTGCGCTTGCCCTCCAAAATCTCAACCAAGGCTTCCAGCTCCAGGTCGCGGCGCGGGGCGCCTGCCTTTTTCTGCTTGCCTTTGCCCAGCTTGTTGAACGCCGCCCACTCCTGCTGGTACTCCTTGGCACGGGTAAAGGCATCCACAAACACCTGCTCCACCCCCATGCGCGACTGCGGAAAGCGGGTCACGTTCAGGTCGCCCCAGTTGGCTTGCTTCACGTTTTCACCTAGGGCAAACTTGATGAAGCCGTGCGTGTCCTGGATTTTGTACTGCTCGCCGGGCATGCCCCAGCGCATCTTGATGATGGCCGATTGCCCGCCAATGGCGTTGGCCGAGCCGTGCAGCAGCTGCGCCGCCACCACGCCGCCGGCTAGGTCGCGGTACACGTCCACGTCCTCGGCATCCACCACGTCGCTCACGCGCACCTCCGAGGTAACCGATTGGGTGCCCTCGTTTACGCCTTCGCTGATGGCAATATGCGAGTGTTCGTCGATGATGCCGGGCGTGAGGTGTTTGCCCGTGCCGTCGACGGTGCGGGCACCGCTGGGCGCTACCAAGCCCTTACCTACTTTGGCAATCTTGCCGTCTTTCAGGAGTACATCGGCACCTTCCAGGCGGCCGTCTTTTTCGTTGGTCCAAACGGTGGCGTTCTTGATCAGCACCACCTCCTGCTTGGGCACCTCGGTGCGGCCGTACGCCACAAAGGGGTACATCATGCCGCCCAGCTGCGGCACTTCGGGGGCTTTGGCCGAGTCGCGCTTGGCGGCGCGGCTGGCTTCTTCGAGGCGGCGGGCCGTCCACTTCACCTGGCTGGCATCGGGCAGTTGGCCTTCGCCCTGAAACACGCGGCCCTCGGCGGTGTAGTAACCGCTCAGGCGCACCGTTTGGCCCTTGGCTTTGCCTTTCTGGGCGAACACAATGGTTGCCAGGTCGCCGGTTACGCTCAGGCTGCCGCGCACGGTGTCCTTGGGTGCCACGGCTACTTTCAGCTCGGGTGCTTCGGGCTTGCCGGCTACCAGCATGCGCACTTCGGGTTGTTGGCCGATTTGCAGGGCGTACACGCCGCGGTAATCGGCAGGTATCTCGCTTAGCTTGTAGCGGCGGCCCTGTACCCAGTTGTCGAGTAACACGTTGTCGTCGGCAAACAGGCGCGCCGAGGTTACCAGGAAGTTGGCTTCCATGCCGGGCTTTAGGGCTCCTACCCTATCCTGCACCTTCAGCAACTCGGCCGGCGTGGCCGTGAGGGCGCGCAGAGCTTCCTGCTCGGGCAAGCCGTAGCGCACGGCCGTGCGCAGGTTCGCCCAGAACTTCTTTTTGTCCTTCAAATCAGCCGACGACAACGCGAAACGTACGCCGGCTTTTTGCAGCAATGCGGCGTTGGCCGGGGCCATTTCCCAGTGCTTCAGGTCCTCCAGCGCAATGCGCGTGGCGTCGTAAATGTCGTCTACCTGGTAGGCGTCGGGGAAGTTCAGCGTCAGAATCAGCGGCGCCTTAGTGGCTTTCACGTCGTCGATACGCTGGTACTCGTCGCCGCGGCCTTTGATGATGTATTGCTGGCCGAACTCGTCGCCCACGCGGTCGGCACGCAGCAGGCTTTGCTTATCGCGCACCTCAAAAATTTGGGGCAAGCGGCGCTGCTCGTTCAGGGCCCTGAGCGACAGGTTTTGCTCCTTTTGCGGGTTGCGCTGGTTCCAATCGGCGTCGAGGTAGGTTTGGCGCAGCAGCGCAATGCTGCCCATCAGCGACGAGGGATAGTCCTGCGTGCTGGTGCCTTTATCGAAGGAGTAGGCGGCGGCGGCCCGGTCGAGCAGCAGCACTTCGCCCTCTTTGCGGCCCGAGCTAAGCGCTACCAAGGCACCAGTACCGCGCGCAATGCCGTCGGCCTGGTGCGTGAGCACGGCGCCAAAGCCCAGCTTGCGCAGCTGTTCGGCCTGTTCGTCGTTTACCTTAAACAGCTCGGCGGCATTTACCTCGGGGTGCACGGCCTGGTTCCAGTCGTAGGCGCCGGCTTTGGTGCTTTCGAACTGCGGCCCCTGGGCACGGCGGCCGCGGTTATCGGCGGGCTTTACTTCGGGCAGGCCATAGCTGGAGTACGCTTCTACAAAAGCCGGGTAGATGTGGCGGCCGCGCATATCCTGCACTACCGCACCAGTAGGCACTTTTACGTTTTTGCCCACGGCTTCCACCTTGCCGTCGCGAATCACGAGCGTGGCATCGTCGAGGCGGGTTTTGTAGTCGGTGAAGATGGTGGCGTGCGTGAAGGCAAAGAGGCCGGGTCGTTCGTCGTACACGCCGTTGCGCGGGTACGTTACCTGAGCCCAGGCCGGGCTAACTGCTGCCAGCCCGAACACCAAGCCTAGCAGGCGTAAATGGTTTCGCATGCGAAAAAACGGGGGAAATGAAGGGGAGTGAACCCTCTAAAGGTAGCCAAAGAAACTGCCCGGCCCGCAATGGTTGCAGCCCCCGCAAAGCCGAGTTTCGCGGCTTTGCGTAAGTGAGTTGATGTCAGACACCTTTTAACACCCAACCATATGCGCAAAGGCACCCGCGTTTCCTGGAAATACGGCACCGGCTCGGCCGTTGGCAAAATCGAACAGTCCTTTAAAGAGCCCGTAACGCGCACCATTAAAGGCGCCGACATCACCCGCCACGGCACTCCCGATAACCCGGCATTTCTTATCGTGCAGGAAAACGGCGACCGGGTGCTTAAGCTGAAAAGCGAAGTGCAGCCGGTGAGCAAGTAGAACGGTGCGACCCGCACAAAAAAGCCCCGCCGGGATACCGGCGGGGCTTTTGCTATTTAATCCTAAAAAACGACCTAGGCGTTTTTGGGGTCGGGCTCGATGAAGGCTTGCTCCTCCATTTCGGTCGGGATTACCACAATGCCTTTCTGCAGCTTGGAGTTGCGCTTGCCGTAGATGAAGTACACGATAAAGCCGAGCACCATCCAGCCCAAGGCCAGCTTCAGGGTGTTGGCATCGAGGGCTACAATCATGCCCAGGCAGATGGCCGCCCCCAGGAAGGGCACCAGCGGAAACGCAGCCGACGAAAGCGGCGAACGGAACGGACGCGGCTGATCGGGGTCGGTGCGGCGCATCAGCCACACGCCCGCCGACACCAGCACGAAGGCCAGCAGCGTACCGAACGAGGTAAGGTCGCCGGCCAAGGAGCCGGGCACGAAGGCCGCAAACGCGCCCACAAACACCAGCAGCGCCAGGTTGGACTTGTAGGGCGTACGGAACTTGGGGTGCAGTTCAGAAAACGCCTTGGGCATCAGGCCGTCGTTGGCCATGGAGAAAAACACGCGCGACTGGCCCATGAGCATCACCAAGATTACCGAGGTGAAGCCGAACAGGATGGCGCCCGTTACGGCCGTACCCAGCCACTTGTAATCCGTCATGTACGTTTCGATGGCGTAGGTTACCGAGGCCTCGCCGCCCTTGGCCGGGTCGGCAAACTCGCGCCAGTTGGTTACGCCCGTCAGCACGTGGCCGAACAGGATGTAGAGCACGGTGCACACGGCCAGCGAACCGAGAATGCCGATGGGCATGTCGCGCTTGGGGTTTTTGGCTTCCTGCGCAGCAGTCGATACGGCGTCGAAACCGATGAAGGCAAAGAACACAATGGCGGCGCCGCCAAGGATACCACCCCAGCCGTGCTTGTTCCAGGCGGTGTACTCGCGCACTACCTCGCCGGCAGCGTTTTTCACGGGCTCGGCGTTTTCGGGAATCAGGTAGGGCGTGTGGTTGGCGGGGTTGATGTACTGCCAGCCCACGGCGATGAACACCAGCACCACGGTCACCTTCAGCACCACCAGAAACGCGTTCAGGGTGGCCGATTCCTGCGTGCCTTTGATGAGCAGCAAGCTCAGCACCACGATGACGAGCAGCGCCGGCAGGTTGATGATGCCGGAGTGCGTTACGCCGTCAACAACGGCACTTTCGAAGGGCGAGTGGCTGAACTCGTAGGATATGGGCGCTATGTGTAGCGCCTCCAAAAGCTTGTTCAGGTATTCGCTCCAGGCAATGGATACCGTAGCGGCACCTAGGGCATACTCCATAATCAGGGCCCAGCCGATAACCCAGGCCACAAATTCGCCCATGGTGGTGTAGGCGTAGGTGTAGGCCGAACCGGCAATCGGAATCATGGCCGCAAACTCGGCGTAGCACAGGCCTGCAAAGGCGCAGCCGATAGCGGCCACAATGAATGCAAGCGTAACGCCCGGACCCGATGCCTGCGCGGCCGCCGCAGCGGTGCGCACAAACAGGCCAGCCCCGATGATAGCCCCGACGCCGAGTGCCACCAAGTTAGCCGCGCCCAGGGTGCGCTTTAGCGCGCCTTCGCCGGAGGCATTGGCTTCGCCCAACAGCTGAGCGAGCGGTTTTTTGGCGAAAATGTTTGCCATTAGTGAGAGTGAATGGGGAGAATATTTAGAGAGAAGATGGTCGTGGAGCACCAGACTGGGCCGGAAACGGACACGTCGGGGCCCGAATATAGGCAGAATCCGGCTTGCTGCTAGCTTGGCCCGGAAGTTGCCCTAGGTTGCGCAAGCCAATTAAACCCAAAGGCCGGCTTGCCCTCTAAGCCAGCAAATTTGCTCACAGACACGCTTGCCATGAAAAAGATGCTTTTGTTGCTGACGGTTGCGGCCCTCGGCTTTACCACCGCTCAAGCCCAAAACCCCTCGAGCGCCAACGCCGGTACGCCCAACCCCGGCAATTACCAGGGCCGCGGCCAAGGCCAAGGCCGCTTCTCGCCCGAGCAGCGCGCCGATATGCAGGCCCAACGCCTTGCCAAACAACTACGCCTTACGCCCGACCAGCAAGCTCGTGCGCGTGCCATCTTTCTGACGCAGGCCACCGAAATGGAAACCCTGCGCGCGCAAAACCAACCCGGCAACGCCGACCGCCAGGCCCTAGGTCAGAAAGTGCAGGAAGCCCGCACCCGCACCGACGAGCAGTTGCGCGGCGTGCTCACGCCGGAGCAGTTTGCCCAGTACCAAGCCAAGCGCGAAGACCAGATGGAAGACCGCCTGGAGCGCCGCGAGGAAGTGAAAGAAGCCAAGGTGAAAGCCAAAGGCGACAAAGTGAAGGTGAAAACCGACAAGAATAAAGCGAAGGTAAAAGCCGACTAAACCTCCACCTCGCTCCTTCTCCACCACCTCCACCGCTTCCAAAAGCCGCGCCTAACCTAGGGGCGGCTTTTGTGCTTTGCTGACTTTCCGGCCAAACAGCGCCCGCAAAGCTCCACCCAGGGCGTATTTATTGGTGGTAACGCTTGGTAAGCAGCGGCTTAGCTGCGTATAAACACGCAAGCGGTGCAAATTTCAAGGCTGCCGCCGGCCGATAGGATTCTCGGATTGTTATATTTGACAACGTCAGCCTGCGCCGGCTCCGGCCGCCAGGCTGTCAGCTCACGCCCAAACGGCGCGGTGCTTGCTGCCGGCAAGCCGCCTGTTGGGCGGCCGCGCCACCTAGGTGCGGCAATTGTCACTTTACGCTACATTCATGAGTCCCCTGCCTTCCTCACAACCCTTCAGGATACACCAGTTCTACGACAAAGGGTTGGCCCACGCCTCTTACGCCGTGCTCAGCGGCGGCCGCATGGCCGTCATCGACCCGGCCCGCGACCCGCAACCGTACTACGACTTCGCCGACGAGCAGGACGCCAAAATTGTGGCCGTCATCGAGACGCACCCCCACGCCGACTTCGTCTCGTCGCACCTGGAAATTGCTGAGGAAACCGGCGCCACCATCTACGTGAGCAAGCTGGTGAAGGCCACTTATCCGCACAAGCCCTTCGACGAGGGCGACCGGATTGCCATCGGGCAAGTGGAGCTGCACGCCATCAACACGCCCGGCCACTCCCCCGACTCCATCTGCATTTTGCTCGTTGATGAGTTTGCCAACATTCGGGCGGTTTTTACCGGCGATACGCTGTTTGTGGGCGACGTTGGCCGCCCCGATCTGCGCGAAGACGAAGCCGTGGGTGGCCACAAGCGCGAGGAGCTGGCCGCGCTGATGTACGACAGCACCCGCGAAAAGCTGATGACCTTGCCGCCCACCACCAAGGTGTACCCGGCCCACGGGCCCGGCTCGTTGTGCGGCAAAACCACTTCCACCGACCTCGACTCGACCATCGGCAAGGAGCTGAAAACCAACTACGCGCTGCAGCCCATGTCGCGCGACGAATTTGTGCGCGTGCTGCTCGAGGACCAGCCCTTCGCGCCCAAGTACTTTGGCCGCGACGTGCAAATCAATAAGCAAGGTGCGCCCGCCTTCGAGGATTCGATACGCTCGGTGCCGCACCTGCAAGGCGGCGCTCCGCTCGAAGCCGGTATTCCGATTATCGATACCCGCCCGGCGGCGCAGTTCCGGCAGGGCCATTTGCCCGGCGCCATCAACCTGATGGACGGTGGCAAGTTTGAGACGTGGCTGGGCTCCATCCTAGGTCCGAAAGAGCAATTCTACCTGGTGGCCGACTCGCAGATTGCTCTCGACACGGTAATCCGGAAAACTGCCAAAATCGGCTACGAGAGCAACATTAAGGGTGCATTGCTTACCCCGCGTGAGCTGGCCGCTACCGCGCCCGAAGTTGATGTGGAGCAAGTGCGCCAGCACCCCGGGCAGTTCACCATTGTCGATATCCGCAACCGCACCGAAGCCAAGCAGCCCGTTTTCGACAATGCTTTGCTGATTCCGCTGCCCGAGTTGCGCGAGCGTGCCCACGAAGTGCCTGCCGATAAGCCTGTACTGGTGCACTGCGCCGGTGGCTACCGCTCGGCCGCCGGCAGCAGCATTCTGAAGGCTGTGCTGCCCAGCGTGCCCGTGTACGACCTAGGCGAAGCCATTACGGAGTTCCAGAAGCAGGCGGTGCACTAAGCCGGTCCTTGTTTATGCTGACAACAAAAGCCCTCACCGCGTGTCGGGGCTTTTGTTTTTTTTCCATTTTAGCCCGCAGAGGGCGCCGAGGTTTACGCAGAAGTCGCGGAGCTCAGCACCCTCTGCGAAAACATTGGCTTAATCTGCGGTCTAACTAAACCAGTTTACTAACCAAGATCAGTAACCCGGTTTACCAAGCTTCTACTAATATATACGCCCACAAATTGCGGCAAAATTCAACGCGGCAAGCGTTATTTTTGGTGTTCATTACTTCTTCCACCACCGCATGAGAGTCCTGCACACCGCCGATTGGCACTTAGGCCAACGCTTCATCAGCGGCCATGAGCGCACCGAGGAGCACCGCCATTTTCTGGAGTGGCTGGTGAGAACCGTGCAGGAGCGGCAGGTGGAAGTGCTGGTGCTGGCCGGCGACGTGTTCGACACCGGCTCGCCCTCTAGCGCCGCGCTCGAGCTGTACTACTCCTTTTTGGTGCAGCTGCGCCAAACCTACTGCCGCGACATAGTGATTGTGGGCGGCAACCACGACTCGCCGGCCACGCTCAATGCCCCGGCCCGCCTGCTACGCCACTTGCGCGTGCACGTGGTGGGCTGCGTGCCCGATTGCTTCGACGACCAAGTGCTGATACTGGACGACGTCACGGGCCAACCCGGACTGGTGGTGTGCGCCGTTCCTTTCCTCCGCGACCGTGACGTGCGCCTCTCGCTGCCCGGCGAAACCGCCGAGGAGCGCGAAAGCCGCATTAAACAAGGTATTGCTGACCACTACGCTCGCGTGGCCGAGTGCGAGCGGGTTTGGCAGCACAAAGCCAACGGCTTGCCCGTGCTAGCCACCGGCCACCTCTACGCCGCCGGCGGGTCGGCTTCCGACTCGGAACGCACCATTCACGTGGGCAACCTAGGGCAGGTAACGGCCGACCACTTTTCCGATTGCTTCGACTACGTGGCCCTAGGTCACTTGCACCGCCCGCAGCGTGTGGGCGGCCGCGAGCATATCCGCTACAGCGGCTCCCCCATTCCGCTGTCGTTTTCCGAAATCCACGACCCCAAGCAGGTATTGCTGCTCGAGTTCAAAGGCACGGGCTGCCCCCGCATCGAGGCCATTGCAGTGCCTACCTCCCGCCGCCTCGTCCGTTTCCACGGCGACCTGGAGGAAGTATTAAACCAGCTTGCCGCCTACGACAACGCCGGGCTGCCCCTGCCCGCCTGGGCCGATGTAGAAATCCGCTCCGAAATAGGCCAGCTCGAGGTAGCCGAGCAGTTGCTCAAGGTTATCGAGAAGCTCGACCGCAAGCAGATTGAAGTGCTGGCCCGCCGGCATTTCCGCATCGTAACGCTCCGGCCCCTCGGCGAAACCGGAGCCGAGCCACTCACCCGCAGCCTGCACGACTTTTCGGAGCGAGAGGTGTTTGAGCGCCGCTTAGAGGGCGAGCCGGAAGACGGCCGCGAGGTGCTGCTGCGCACCTTCGACGAGTTGGTGGAGTTGATGCACTCGCGGTAGCGGCAATGACCTTGAAGATTATCCACTTACTTATCCACCAGCGCACCTTCGCACATACTCGTTGCCGCACTTGTATTCACCCAACGAGTATGTAGGCTATTGAGCGATGCGCGATAGGTGCATTGCTCTACTATCAATGTAATTTTAAGGTAGCGTTGGCCAGCTTCTGGCCGTGCGTACCTTCTTCCGCTTATGAAAATTCTCCGCGTCCGGTTCTTCAACCTCAACTCGCTGCGCGGGCAGCACGAGATTGATTTCAGCAACGCCCCGCTTTCCGATGCGGGCTTGTTTGCCATTACCGGCCCTACCGGCGCGGGCAAAACCACTATTCTCGATGCCATTACGCTAGCGCTCTACGGCCAAGTACCCCGCCACGATGGCGAGGTAGCGCAGGTAATGAGCCAAGGCACCGGCGAAAGCTGGGCTGAGGTGGAGTTTAGCGTAAACGGCAAGCTGTACCGCTCGCGTTGGGGCCAGCACCGCGCCCGCAAAAAAGCCGAAGGGCAGCTGCAGGACGCCTCCATGAGCATCAGCGAGTTGAAAGAGGGCTCCGACGAAGGCGTGATACTGGAAAGCTACAAGTCGCGGGTGCCGGCGCGGGTAGCCGAGCTTAGTGGCCTGGAGTACCGCCAGTTTTTGCGCTCGGTGCTGCTGGCTCAAGGCGAGTTTACGCGCTTTCTGAAATCGAACCCCGGCGAGCGGGCCCAACTGCTCGAAAAGATTACCGACACGCAGAAGTACTCCGAGATTTCGCGCTTCGCGTTCGAGAAAGCCAAGGAAGAAGACAAGCGTAGCGAAGCCTTGCGGGCTGGCCTCGCGGGCGTAACCCTTCTGTCGGAAGACGAACTGACCGCCCTGACGGCCGAAGTAGCCGCCCTTGAAACGCAAGCCGCTACGGCCACGGCCACGCGCCAGCGCCTCAACGAAGCTCATACCTGGCTGCGGCAGCTCGAAGACCTAGGGCTACGCCGCCAACGTGCGGCCGCCACGCTGGAGCAGCTCACGGCGCAGGCAGCCAGCCTCAAGCCCGTGCACCAGCGCCTCAAGGCCCACCAACAGGCGGCGCCGTTCAGCACGCCGTGGGCTTTGGTGCAGCAAACCGATGCGCAACTGCAGCGCCTACGCCACGAGCAAATGCAGCTGGCATTGCGCCGCCCGCTGTTGCACAACACCCTAGACACTGCCCGTCAGCAGCGCGCTACGGCCAAGCAGCAACACGCCCAAGCTCAGCAAGCCCAGCAAGAGCAGGAGCCCAAGTTGCTTGAGGCCGATAAGCTCGATGGCTTGATTGGGCAAGCCGAGGAGCAGCTCCGCAAAGAGCGCCTGGAGTACGATCAGCGCCTCGAACAGCACAAGCAGGCGGCTGCTACCATCGAGCAAACCACAGCTCAGGTGCAGGCCCTAGGTCAGCAGTTGCACGAACTCGAGCAGTGGCTGCAGCACAACCAGCGCTTGGCCGAGCTATCCGAAGCCCTGCCCGACCTTACCAGCGAACTGCAGGTTTGGACAAGCCTGCAGGCCGAATTGGGCGAGCTACGCAAAGCCGAAGCTGACCTTAAAACCCGTTTGGCAGCGGCCACTACGGCCGCGCAACGTGGCCACCACGAAACTGAAGCCACGCAGCAACGCCTTGCCGCCGTGCGCCAGCAACACCAAGCCGCCGCCACTGAGCGCGACGAATGGTTGCGCCGCCTGCTGCACCACATAGCGGCCCTGCAGCGCGAACACCGCGAGCAAGAGCAACGTTGGGACGACCTACGCCGTCTTACCCAAGCCCACCAATTAATCTTGACGCACGAGGAAGCCCGGCAGCACCTGGTTGCCGGCGAGCCGTGCCCGCTGTGCGGTGCCACCGAGCACCCCTACGCGGCCGGAGTGCTAGGCATCAGCCACGATTCGCTTAAGCAGGACCAGCAACGCGAGGAAGAGCTAGGCCAACTGGTGCGTACCCTGAATGCGCGCCTCAACCGCATGCAAAGCCTCACGGGCCTACTTGAGCACGCCGGTGGCAACGCCGCCGCGGCCGAAGCACCTACCCTGCTGGCCCTGCTAACCGAAGCCGACGAAGAAGCTGCCCCCAAAGCCGTACGGGCCATCGGCCAGCAACTCCGCGAGCTGGATCAGCAGCAGCACGACCTCGAAGTTGCTTTCACCAAAGCTCAGGGCTTGCAGCAACAAGCGGCGGCTCAGCAGCAACAGCTTACGCATGAGCTGGCTAGCCTGCACACCCGCCTGCTCGATGCCGAAGAGCGTGTGCCCGTGGTACGTGCTACCATCAGCAGCTTGCTTAGCTCGTTTGGGCTGCAGTTTACGGGCGAAAACGGGGCTACGCTGGTTGAGCAGCTGAAGCGCCTAGGTGCCGATTTTGAGCAGAAGAAGCAGGCGCGCACCAACGTAGAAAAGCAGCTCAGCACCGCCCAGGCCCGCGTGGAGGAACTCACCAAGAGCCGCACCGAAAATCAGCAGTGGTTGTCGGGCCGCAAAGAGGTATTGGTGCAGCAGTTCAAGGGCATTGAGCAGCAGCGCACGCAACGGCAAGAGTTCTTTGCCGGCGCCGACGTAGCCCAGGCGCGGGCGCAGCTAGCCGAAGCCGTGCGCCAAGCCACCGAAGCTTACGAACGCCACGACAAAGCTTTCTGCGAGCAGGAAGCAGCCCTAGCCCGCCACGACGAACGCCACAAACAACTCGGCGAAGAAATAGCCCAGCAACAGCAGCAGCGCGACCAACGCCATGCGGCCCTGCTGGCCGATTTGCAAGCCGCCGGCCTGCCCGCCGATGGTGCCGAGTTGGCTGCCCGCCTGCTGCCCGAGCAAGAGGTGCACCGCTTAGCCGAGCAACTGCAAGCGCACGAGCGGGCTGTAGCGGCTGCGCAACACAGCATTACGGAGCTTACGCATCAGCACCAAACCGAGCAGGCCCGCGCCCTCACCACCGAATCGGCGGAGGTGGTGCAGGTGCAGCTGCGCGAGGCCGAACACCAGTTGGCCGCTATCAACCAGCAGTTGGGCCAGCGACAACAGCGCCTTGCCGACCACCGCAGCGGGCAGGAGCGCCACGCCCAGATTGTGGCCGAGCTTGATAAGCAATTGCAGGAGGCTCGCCGTTGGCGCCGGTTGGCGGAGCTCATTGGCTCGGCCGATGGCAAGAAGTTCAGCGAGTTTGCGCAGGGCCTCACGCTGGCCCGCCTCGTAGAGCTGGCCAACCGCCACCTAGGCCGCCTCAACGACCGATACCGCATCACCCGCAACCCCAACGAGCACCTCGACCTGCTGATTGTGGACGAATACCAGGCCGGCAGCACCCGCTCGATGAACTCGCTGTCGGGTGGGGAAAGTTTTTTGGTGAGCTTGGCTTTGGCCCTAGGTCTGTCGGAGTTGGCTGGCCGCAAGACGCAGATCGACACGCTCTTCATCGACGAAGGCTTCGGCACCCTCGACCCCGACACACTTGATGTGGCGCTTTCGGCCCTCGAAACGTTGCAGGGCACCGGCAAGATGATCGGCGTGATATCGCACGTGGAGGCGCTGAAAGAGCGCGTAAGCACCCAAATCCACGTGCGCCGCGGCGCGGGCGGCGTCAGCTCGCTGCGCGTGGTAGGCTTCGGCAGCGAAGGGTAACCCAACCGTAGCGCGGACTTTGCAGTCCACGCTACGGTTGGGCAGCTACACCAGTTGCTCTGGTTTCATCCCAACTCCAATAGCGCCGGGGTTCAACACCAACATATTGGGTCTTGAAGAAGCGAACCACCTCCGTTTCCAATTCAGCAGCAGGAATAGAAGACGCATAAATAGGCCGCTGATCGGGGTCGGCGTAGCGCTGCACTTTGCTGAGGCCGCGGCCGGAAAGGCGCATTTGCGGGCCGGTGTCGGTAACGGCATCGCACGTCCAGAGGCGGCGGGTGGTTTCAAGCTCGTTCAGGCGTTCGGCTAGGGCTTGCAACGGCAGGCGCGGCAGCGTGGGGCGGCTTTCCAAATCAACCCACGTGGTGTATTTATACTCCAGCTCGTAACGCTGCTCGTTGTAGCAACTCAGCACCATATCGTAGCCTGCTGTGGGCCCGAACAAGGCGTAATAAGGCAGCGGCTCGGGTGTGTGCACCACCACCAAGCCAAGCTCCGGGTAGCGGTGCAGCTGCGTGGCGGAGCTTTGCATTACCTCAGTGGCTTGGCGCACGCGCTCGTACTCCGGAACCCAGGCTCCGCGCCCTAGGTTGGGGTTTTGCATTACCTCGGCAAAGGCAGGCAGAAACCAAGCAAACTTTTCAGCCGAGGCTTCGTCTTCGCGACGGCGCAGCTCAGGAGCCCCAAACGGCGGGTAAAACAGCTCCTTCTCCTTCGCATTCAGCCAGCATACCAGCTTAAGAGCGGTGTCGGCCAACGGGTGCTGCCAATCCAGCTCCCGAAAATCACCTAGGGTAGCTACCATGCGCAGCAAGGTTTCGTGCTGCTTGGCTAGCCCAGGGTTCAGCAGCGCCCACACGCCCACAAAACCATCCACATCGAAGTGGTTGGCCGTCACAAACTGCGCGCCTTGCAGCTCGGGTGGTTGTTGCAGCAGCGCCCGTAGCGCCGAGCCGGCGCTGGTATCGTCGCGGTAAAGTTCGGGCGTGGGTGCCTGCCGCCAGTGCGCCAGCGTAAGGGTAGCCCTAGGTAAAATACTGTCG
Organism: Hymenobacter oligotrophus; assembly: GCF_003574965.1. Taxonomy (NCBI): domain Bacteria; kingdom Pseudomonadati; phylum Bacteroidota; class Cytophagia; order Cytophagales; family Hymenobacteraceae; genus Hymenobacter; species Hymenobacter oligotrophus. Next base: position 1,883,064 of record NZ_CP032317.1, read on the forward strand.
ACCACCACCGTGGCAGCGGCTTGCCGGCGGGCTTGGGCAAACGGCAGAAATGTAAGCTGGGGCATAGGCCGGCAAATAAACACCCGCCGAGCCAATTAGCGCCGCCGCCGGCGGTTGCTGATGCGCTCCACGCGGCTGCGCTTTATCCAGTGCAGGTACTTTTGGAGCTCACCGGCGCTGCGTAGGGCCTCAACCGAATGGTATTGCCGGGCCAACTCCTTGTTGGTGAGCAGCAAATGCACGGTGCTGTGGCACGGCTGGCACAAGTCGACGGTGGGGCCGTAGCGGCCGCCTTCTTCGCGGGGCACTAAGTGGTGGCGCGATACGTGCTGCACCTGCCGCTCGCAGAGTTGGCAGGTGGGCTCGGGCGGCGGGGCCGCAGCTGCAAGGTGTATTTTCCGACGTCGGGCCACGAAACAGGCTTACGCGAAGCCCGGATAGCAGGATACCCAGGCCGGCAGCGAAAAACAGGCGATTCAGAAAAAATTTACTTGTGCTTTTTTCAAGGCGCTTGTCAGATTTATATATTTGGTAGCATCAGTGTGGCAAAGGCCCAATAAGTCAATTTCTTACCTAGCTGCACTCGCTGCCGTTGCGGGGCACCCCTGCCCGGCAACCCCGCTTTCCTTCCGCTTTCTCCTCCTATTACTTCACTCACTCCTCCGCCCTATGAACACTCCTACCCTTGCTTTGTGGAAACGCATGAGCAGCCTTGCCGCGCTGCTTGTTGTGTTGCTGCTGTGCTCGCCTAGCGCTAAGGCCCAAACCTGGATGGTATCCACCGACCCGTTTGTGAAAATTGGGGTGGCTGACAAATTCGGCCAACTTGGTGCCTACAAGGCCAAGTTCACGGTTACGAGCCAGTCGTCGGGCAAAACCTACACCCTAGTGAAAAGCGTGCAGAACGGCCAGAACGGCGTCGACGTGATTTTCCCGAGCCCGGCCACCGAGGCCGATTTCTTCCAGACTGACAACGGCATTGCGGCCAACGGCGCCCCCGGCGAATACACCTGGGTTTGCGAAGTAAGCGGCAAGCGTGCTGGCGGTGGCCGCTTCTCGCTGCCCGCCGTATCGAACGACGTGACGGTGGTAGAGCGCGCCAAGAAATAACCCCCTCACAACCTTTGGCACCTGCCGCCCGGCCCGCACCCACGCGCCGGGCGGTTTCATTTTTTGCCTACCCGGCCGGTTTGCGGCTGCGTATACTTGCGCAGCAACAAGCCCTCCGTACCCATGGCCAAAAAATCCTTCAACGAGCTCATCAACAGCCCGGGCATGCCTGTGCTGGTCGATTTTTACGCCGATTGGTGCGGCCCCTGCAAAGCCATGGCGCCCATTCTGGAGCAGGTGGCGGCGCGGCACCAAGGCAAGGTCAAGATCATTAAAGTAGACGTAGACCGCAACCCGGCGGCCGCGCAGCAGTTTCGGGTGCAGGGCATTCCTACGCTTATCCTGTTTCACAAAGGCCAGCCGGTGTGGCGGCAGTCGGGCGTGGTGCCCGAGCCGCAGCTCAACCAAGTACTTGCGAGCTACGTGGGCCAACGCGCCTAAGCAAATTGCGCGGCTTATCTTGTGCGGCCGGTGCTGTTGCGCCGGCCGTTTTTTATGCGCCACGCCGATATCTGCATCCTGGGGGCCGGCCCTGCCGGTGCCACTGCTGCCCTTCACCTAGCCAATGCCGGCCACCGCGTAACGGTGCTCGACAAGGCAACTTTTCCGCGCGACAAGGTGTGCGGCGATGCGCTCAGCGGCAAGGTGCTGATGGAGTTACGGCGCATTGATGAGGCATTGCCGGCCAAGCTGGCCGCCTGGCCCGGCCAGATACCCAGTTGGGGCATCGATTTTTTTGCGCCCAACGGCCAGCGCCTCAGCGTACCCTTTCGGCCCCGCTACAATCCCGATACCGAAGCCCCCGCCGGCCACGTAGCCCGGCGCGTCGATTTCGACCATTTGCTGGTTGACGAACTGCGCCAGCGCCCGGAGGTGGAGTTGCTCGAAGGCATAGCCGTGGCCGACCACCGCCTAGGTGCCGACGGCCGCTGGCAGCTACTCGATGCCGCCAATCAGCCCATTATCACGGCGCGCTTGCTGCTGGTGGCCAACGGGGCGCAATCGGCGTTTGCGCGGCAAATTGGCGGGCACGCGCTGGAGCCGGCGCACCACTGCGCCGGCCTGCGGGTGTACTACCGCGGCGTGCGGCAGCTGCACCCGCACAATTTCATCGAGCTGCACTTTCTGCCCGATTTTTTGCCGGGTTACCTCTGGATTTTTCCGCTGCCCGACGGCGCCGCCAACGTGGGCGTGGGCATGCTTACCCAGGAAGTTTCGCGCAAGCGCGTGAACCTGCGCGAGCGGCTGCACGAGCTGCTTACCACCCACCCCAAGCTGCGCGAGCGGTTTGCCGACGCCACGCCCGAGGGCCCGGTGCGCGGTTTTGGCTTGCCCCTAGGTTCGAAGCGCCGCTCGCTCTCCGGCAACGGCTACCTGCTGCTGGGTGATGCCGGCTCCCTTATCGATCCGTTCACGGGCGAGGGCATCGGCCACGCCATGATTTCGGGCCGGCACGCCGCCGACTGGGCCGCCCGTGCCCTGGCCGCCAACGATACCTCCGCTCGCTTGCTGCAGGGCTACGATGCGGCCGTGTACCGCCGCCTAGGTAAAGAACTGCGCCTGAGCCACGGCATGCAGCGGCTGCTGCGCTGGCCTAGCCTGTTCAACTTTGTGGCCAACCGCGCCGCGCGCAACCCCACGCTGGCCGAAACCCTTTCGGCCATGTTCCTCGACCTTGATTTGCGCGAGCGGCTGCGGCAACCGTCGTTTTACTTGCGCCTGTTGGCAGGCAAATAACGGCGCATAGCCTACGATCAGCAGGCCGGCGTGTAGCGCGGTAATGTGTTCCGCGACGTGCCTAAGGACGTATGTACAAACGCACGAAATCACCAAGCGGCGCGGCAACAGATACGCGTCCGTTGGGCGCGTCGCGGAACGGATTTCCGCGCTACACCGCGGCAGACTGCTGGCATGCCCTAGGTGCTCTTACTTGCCCGCGTAGCGGCGCAGGCTTTTGTTGGCTTCGGGGTTGAGCGCGGCGGCGCGCTCCAGGTCTTTGCGGGCGTCTTCGGGTTTGTTGAGCGAAGCGTAGCAAATGCCGCGGTACTCGTAGGCATCGGCGTACTGCGGATCGAGGTCGATGGCCTTGTTGAAATCGGGCATGGCGCTTTTGTAGTTGCCGAGCTGCATTTTGGCAATGCCGCGGCCAAAATAAGCCTCTTTATCGGCGGGGCTGTACCGAATGGCTTTGCCAAAGTCGCTGATGGCGGCGTTGTACTCTTTCAAGCGCAAGCGCGTGAGGCCGCGGTTGTACAAGGCCACGGGGTTGGTGGCTTTCACGCGCAAGGCCGCGTTGAAATCGGTGAGGGCATTGCGGTAATCCTTGAGTTGCGCTTTGGCACGGCCGCGGGCAATCAGGGCGTCGGCGTTGCGCGGGTTGGTTTTCAGGCGGGCGTCGGCAGCTTTAATCTCGGTCCGAAAATCGGCCGGGGTGAGGCGTTCGGCCACGGCAGCCCTAGGTGCCGCAGGTGCCGTGGGCGCAGCGGCACCTAGCACGGGGGTGGGCGCGTTGCTGGCCACGGGCGTGGCAGACGTGGTGGTGAGGGGCCGGCTCGAATCGGCCGCGGCGGCGGCCTCGGCCTCGTTGAGGCGCGCGCGCGCAGCCATGGTGGGCGTTTCGTTTTCGCGGGTGGCCGAGCACTGGGCCGTAAGCAGAATTAGCAGCAGGCCGCCCAAAGCGGGCAAGTTGGGTATGGTTGGTTTCATCAGAAGTCGTCAGAAAAAAATAATGCAAGCGCGGAAAAGCCCAAACCCAGGCCCCGCGGTTTAGTATACGGCGCCCGCCCGCCAAAGTACCGCGCATTGGGGCGGTATTGCCGGGGCGGCTATCTTTGCCCACCCGAGCCCTGGCTGGGCCCGGCTTTCATTTGCCCATCTTTCCCATCAGACAACCTTATATGGCATTGCAGTACGACGTAGTCGTGATTGGCTCGGGCCCTGGCGGCTACGTAGCGGCCATTCGCGCCTCGCAGCTTGGCCTGAAAGTAGGCGTGGTAGAGCGCGAATCGCTCGGTGGTATCTGCCTCAACTGGGGCTGTATCCCCACCAAAGCCCTGCTGAAATCGGCGCAGGTATTCGACTACCTGAAGCACCCGCAGGACTACGGCCTCTCGGCCGACAACGTAGGCTACGACTTTGGCGCCGTGGTAAAGCGCAGCCGCGGCGTGGCCGAGGGCATGAGCAAGGGCGTTACCTTCCTGCTGAAGAAAAACAAGGTTGACGTAATTTCGGGCACGGCTAAAATCAGCAAGCCCGGCGAAGTGGCTGTAACCAAGGCCGATGGCGGCGCCGAAACCATTCAGGCCAAGCACATCATCCTGGCTACCGGCGCCCGCGCCCGCGAGCTGCCCAACCTGCCCATCGACCACAAAAAAATTCTTGGCTACCGCGATGCCATGGTGCTGCCCGAGCAGCCCAAAAGCATGGTGGTAGTAGGCTCGGGCGCCATCGGCGTGGAGTTTGCCTACTTCTATGCCACCATGGGCACCAAGGTTACCATCGTGGAGTTCATGCCGCGCATCGTGCCGGTGGAGGACGAAGAGGTATCGAAGCAGCTGGAGCGTTCGTTTAAAAAGTCGGGCATCGACATCCTGACCAACGCCTCGGTAGAGAAGGTAGATACAAGCGGCGCCGGCTGCAAAGTGACCATCAAAACCGCTAAGGGCGAGCAGCAAATGGAGGCCGACGTGGTGCTGAGCGCCGTGGGCATTCAGCCGAACCTCGAAAACCTAGGCCTTGAGGAGCTGGGCATCACGGTGGAGAAAGGCCGCATCAAGGTGGATGAGTACTACCGCACCAACGTGCCCGGCATCTACGCCATCGGCGACATCGTGCCCGGCCCGGCGCTGGCGCACGTGGCTTCGGCCGAAGGCATTACCTGCGTGGAGGCCATTGCGGGCCACCACCCCGAGCCCATCAACTACGGCAACATCCCCGGCTGCACCTACTGCTACCCCGAAATTGCCTCGGTGGGCCTCACCGAAGAAGAAGCCCGCAAGCAGGGCTACGACGTGCTCGTGGGCAAATTTCCCTTCTCGGCCTCGGGCAAAGCGTCGGCTTCGGGGGCTAAGGATGGCTTTGTGAAAGTCATCTTCGACAAGAAGTACGGCGAATGGCTGGGTGCCCACATGATTGGCGCCGGCGTAACCGACATGATTGCGGAAGCCGTGGTGGCGCGCAAGCTCGAAACCACCGGCCACGAAATCATCAAGGCCATTCACCCCCACCCCACCATGTCGGAGGCGGTGATGGAAGCTGCCGCCGCTGCCTACGGCGAGGTAATTCACTTGTAAGCCCTAGGTAAGCTTATAGGCCAACGGCCCGCCGGAACAGTGTTCCGGCGGGCCGTTGTGCTTGTTGTAGTATTACTTCGATTTCTTTCGGTGCACCAAGCTCCGAATTCTGGAAAGCCTTCGTTTCAGCACCCTGCCGATAAGCGCCGCCTTGGCTTTCTGCCGCTGCTGCAAATGGGTTAGTTGCTGAAACCCGGCCCAAATATTGACGGGGTCGAACAATGCCAAGGATGCAGCCAAATCAGGCTCAGGAGCCTGGTTGAACGCGTATCCGTTTTGGCGAGCTTGATCGAACAATCCGATAGGTACGGCCATGGCGTTAAGCATTGGTATTCTCAAATATTAGCAATAACAATGTATAACCCAAGCTCAGGCACGGCATTATTCCCGCGCACTGCCCATTTAACAGCGCCATTTTGCCAAGCCTGGCAGCGCCAGCAACGTTTTCAGGTTACTCAACTGGCCTTCCTTCTGTTTTACCGTCTGGTAGCTGGTGTTTCTCCTAGGTTCCGCTCGATGCAGCATATCCACACGGCACGGGCTACACGCCCAACAATTCTTCGTCTAGGGTGTTGGGCCGGCACGCATGCACAGAGTTCAACAAGGTCACGGGTTGGTGGCAGCCGCCTCCCAGCCACCACCTAGGGCACGGTACAACTCGATAAGCAGTTGAAATTGCTCCTTGCGCAGTTGGGTAGCTTCCAGCTCGGCATCGAGCACATTGCGCTGAGCGGTAATGACTTCGAGGTAAGTAGCCCGGTTGGCCACGTACAGGCTGTTGGAGGCCTCCACCGCCCGGTTGAGCGAGGCTACCTCTTGCTGCTTAAAAGCGTAGGCCCGCCGGAAATAAGCCAGCCCGCTGAGGTTGGTGTGCACCTCCCGAAAACCGGTCTGCAGGGCCTTCTGGTAAGCAAAAACTGCTTCGCGCTCGGTGGCGGTAGCGCGCTGATAATCGGCTTTTATCTGGCTGCGGTTGAACACGGGTGCGGCCAAGCCCGCCAGCAGCCCAAAGGCTACCGATTGCGGCTGAAACAACAGCGACGTGCGGTAGGCGTTCAGCCCCACATAGGGCGTGATGGTGAGCGAAGGCAGAAACGCCGCCCGGGCAGCAGCCACGTCGGCGCGGGTAGCGGTTAGCTCCAACTCGGCCTGCCGGATATCGGGGCGGCGCAGCAGCAAACGGGTGGGCACGCCGGCAGCCACGCTATCGGGCAGTGCCTGCTGCCGGATGGGCGCGCCCCGCACCACGCGCTGCGGGTACCGACCCAGCAGTTGGTTCAGCTCGTTTTCGGCCCGCACGATGCGCTGGCGTACTTGCTGCTCGAGGCTTTGGGTGCGCAGCATTTGCGCAGTAAACTGCTGCACAGCCAACTCGGTGGCGCGCCCACCGGTTTTCTGCACCTGCACAATCTCGAGGGCGCGCTCCTGCAGGCGGGCGTTGCGCACCAGCACATCCAGCTCCGAGTCGAGGGCCAGCAGTTCGTAGTACAGGCTGGCTACCTGCGCCACCAGCGAGGTGGTAACCAGGTAGCGGCCTTGCTCGGTAGCCAACAAACGCGCATAGGCTGCCTGCCGGCGCTGCCGCAGCCGGCCCCACAGGTCGATTTCCCAGGTGCTACGCAGGCCCAGAAAGTAGTCGGGCGTGGCAGGATTGGGGATGCGCTGGTCGCCGCGGATGTTGGGCGAAAGGTTGGTGTCGTAGTTGCCGACGCCGTTGAGCGTGTACTTGCCCCACCGATCGAAACCGGCGGCGGTTACCCCGCTTACCGTTGGGAACAGCGCCCCGCGGGCCGCCACCACCGAGGCCCGCGCCTGCTCGATGCGCTGCACGGCCATGCGCACATCGAGGTTGTTTTGCAGGGCTGTATCGATGAGGCTGACCAGCCGGGCATCGGCAAAGAACTCGCGCCAAGGCCGCTCGGCAACGCTGGCCGAGTCGGCGGCAGCGGCGGGGCCGTACTGCGCCGGCAGCACGGCCGCGGCCCTAGGTGGTGTGGGCTCGGCCACTTTGCAGCCAGCTAGCAGCAGCAGGCTTAGCAGGAAATACAAGCGTTGAGAAAGCATGAGGTAGAGCATAAGAGCGGGCCGCCGCGGGTGCAGGGCCCGGCCTAGGTGGAGCGGCGCGTTGTGCAGGGCACCAGCGGAAGCTTCGGCACCGGTTCGCAGAAAAATGGCGGTTCCCCAACCGTAGCCATTTGCTTGCTCTCCGGCCCGAAGCCTGGCTGTGCCCGGCACAACGCTAAGCGGCCTTGCCACCTAGGCGTTTAATCCGTTGTGTTACTTAAGCTGGTTCGGGCTCGAGGCGCCGCACCGCGTGCCGGGTTTCCACCGGGGCTTCTTCGTCATCTTCTTCCGCAGCAGCGGGTTTGCTGAGGCCGGCAAACAGCACGTACAGGCCGGGAATCAGCACTACCCCAAACAGGGTACCGATGAGCATACCGCCCGCCGAGGCCGTGCCGATGGAGCGGTTGCCCATGGCCCCGGCGCCCGAGGCAATGCACAGCGGAATCAGGCCCGCGATGAACGCAAACGACGTCATCAGAATGGGCCGCAGGCGCGACACGGCGCCCTCCACGGCGGCCTCGAGCACCGAGGCGCCTTGCTGCCGGCGCTGGTTGGCTACCTCGATGATGAGGATGGCGTTTTTGCCTAGCAAGCCGATAAGCATTACCAGCGCCACCTGCGCGTAGATGTTGTTTTCGAGACCTAGGAGCTTCAGCGACAGGAAGGCGCCGAACACGCCGGTGGGCAACGACAACAGCACCGGCATGGGCAGCAGGAAGCTCTCGTACTGGGCGGCCAGCAGCAGGTACACGAACACGATTACCACCAGAAAAATGTACACGGCCTGGTTGCCCGACAGGATTTGCTCGCGCGTCATGCCCGACCACTCAAAGCTGAAGCCGCGGGGCAGCTCTTTGGCAGCTACGCGCTCGGCCGCCGCGATGGCGTCGCCGGACGAGAAGCCAGGGGCGGGGTCGCCGTTGAGCATGGCCGAGGTGTACATGTTGTAGCGGGTGAGCAGTTCGGGACCGAACACGCGCTCCATGCGCAGGAACGTGGAGTAAGGCACCATTTCGCCGCGGTCGTTTTTGACGTAGAGCTTGAGCACGTCCTCGGGGGCGGCGCGGTAGTTGGGCGCAGCCTGCACCATTACCTTGTACATGCGCCCAAAGCGGATGAAGTTGGAAGCGTAGAGCGAGCCCAACAGCGTCTGGAGGGAGTTCATGGCCCGGTCCACGGTTACGCCTTTTTTGGCGGCCATCTCCTGGTCGACGTGGATGAGGTACTGCGGGAAGCTGGCGTCGAAGGTGGTGAAGGACGCCCCGATGGCGGGCGTTTGCGCCAGGGCCGTTACGAAGCGGTTGGTGACGGCGGCCGTCTGCTGCAGGTCGCCGCGGCCGGTTTTGTCGAGCACGCGCAGCTCAAAGCCGCTGCTGTTGCCAAAGCCCGGCACGGTGGGCGGCGAGAAGAACTCGATGTTGGCGTCGGTGATGTGGGCCGTGCGCTTGCGCAGCTCCGCAATCAGCTCGGTGGCCGTTTGGGGCCGCTCGTCCCAGGCTTTGAGGTTGATCATGCCCATGCCATAGGAGGCGCCGGCCACCTCGTTGAGCAAGCTGTAGCCGGCCAGCGTCGTCACCGATTCTACCGGCTCCAGCTTGGCGGCAGCTTGCTGAATCTGATCGAGCACGCGCTCGGTGCGCTCTACCGTGGCGCCGGGCGGGGCCGTTACGTTCACGTAAATCATGCCCTGGTCCTCGGTTGGGATAAAGCCCGAGGGCAGCACCGTGCTCACGCCGTACGTAGCCAGGCAGAACGCCAGAAACAAACCCAGCGTAACCGCGCGCCGGGGAGCCAGCCACCGCAGCAGGTTTTCGTAACGCCGGGCCAGCTGGTCGTAGCGGTGGTTGAAGCCGGCAAAAAAGCGGGCCATCGGCCCCGGGCGTTTGGGCGCGGCGTGGGCATCGGCCGTGGCGTCTTCGGTAGCCGTGCCGTGCGCGGGCATTGGCCTGAGCAACAGGGCGCACAAGGCCGGCGTCAGGGTAAGCGCGTTGATGCCCGAGATGACGATGGAAATGGCCAGCGTCAGGGAAAACTGCCGGTAGAACACGCCCACCGGGCCCGACATAAACGCCACCGGCACGAACACGGCCGACATTACCAGCGTGATGGCCACGATGGCCCCGCCAATTTCGCGCATGGCGGCCAGCGTGGCGGCCCGGGCCGACAAATGCTCCTCGTGCATCTTGACGTGCACGGCCTCCACCACCACAATGGCGTTGTCGACCACAATGCCAATGGCCAGCACCAGGGCGAAGAGCGTGAGCAGGTTGATGCTAAAGCCCAGCATTTGCATAAAGGCCAGCGTGCCAATAAGCGCCACGGGCACGGCCAGGGCCGGAATCAGGGTGGAGCGCCAGTCCTGCAAAAACACGTACACCACCAGAAACACCAGCAGAAAGGCCTCGAGCAAGGTGCGCACCACTTCCTGAATGGAGGCGTCGAGGAAGCGCGACACGTCGTAGCTGATGTTGTAGGACATGCCCGGCGGGAAGCTGGTTGCTTGCAGCTCCGCCATGCGCGCCTTTACGTTGGCAATTACCTCGCGGGCGTTGGAGCCGGGGCGCTGCTTAAGCATGATTGCGGCCGAGGCGCGGCCGTCGGTTTTGGAGGCCATGCCGTAGCTGAACGTGCCAAATTCCACGTCGGCCACGTCCTTCAGGCGCAGAATGGAGCCGTCGGCATTGGCCCGCACCACGATGTTGCGGTACTGCTCCGGCTCGAAAAACTTGCCGGTGTAGCGCAGCACGTACTGCAGCATTTGGGCCGTGCGGCCGGAGCTTTCGCCGGCCTGGCCGGGAGCGGCCTCCACGTTCTGGGCCCGGATGGCCTCCACCACTTCGTCGGCCGACACGTTGTAGGCCAACAGGCGGTCGGGCTTTACCCACACGCGCATGGAGTACTCGCGGGAGCCCATGATTTCGGCCCGGCCCACGCCGTCGATGCGCTTAAGCTCCTGCAGGATGTTGATATCGGCGAAGTTGTAGATAAACTTCTCGTCGGCCGCCGGGTCGGTGCTCATCACGTTCAGGTAGAGCAACATGCTGTTGACTTCCTTTTCCGTGGTTACGCCGGCGCGGATCACCTCCACGGGCAGCTCGTCGATAACCGTCGTGACGCGGTTCTGCACGTTCACGGCGGCTAGGTCGGGGTCGGTGCCTACCTCAAAAAACACCTGCACGGCCGTGATGCCGTTGTTGCTGGTCACCGTCGACATGTACGTCATGCCCGGCACGCCGTTGATGGCGCGCTCCAGCGGCGTGGCCACGGCCTTGGCGCACACCTCGGCGTTGGCCCCGGTGTACTTGGCCGTTACCGTTACGGAGGGCGGCACAATTTCGGGAAACTGCGTGATGGGCAGGGTAAGAAACGCCAGCCCGCCCAGCAGCACAAAAATCAGCGAAATGACCAGCGAGAGTACCGGTCGTTTGATAAACAATGCGAGCATGCAGGAGATAAATGGTCAGTTGACAGTCGTCAGCGACTTGAGAAAAACACCCTGCCCCTCACGCCCGCCCAAAGCCGCGTTGCCAACCGGCCAGAGCCACCTCTTTCACCTTGTTTCTCCTTGAAAATGGCTTTGGCCGGGGTGGGGCAACGCTGCTTCGGCGGGCGGATGTCGCGTGCTGAACAGGTGGAGAGCAGCGACATGGGGCGAAACTCAGTAGGCGTGCACCGTGGCTACCGAACCGCTGCCGCCACCGCTGGGCCTAGGTGCTGGCGCCAGCAGGCTATCGATGCCCACGGCCCGGGGCCTGATGCGCATACCGTCGCGGGCATCCTGCACGCCTTCGTACACCACCCGGTCGCCGGGCTTCAGGCCGGCTTCCACCACATAAAAGTGCGAGAGGCGCGTTTTGGGCACAAAGTGCGTTTGGCGCAAGCGGTTGTCTTGGCCGACGAGGAACACGTAGTTTTTGTCCTGAAGCTCGAACACGGCCTTTTGCGGCAGCAGCACGGCATTGGCTACCTCGCTGGCGAGCTTAATGCGGCCGGTGGCGCCGTGCTTCAGCAGCTTATCGGGGTTCTGGAAACGCGCCCGGAACGCAATGGAGCCGGTGTTGGCATCGAACTCGCTCTCCACGGTTTCGATGCGCCCTAGGTGCGGGTACTGCGAGCCATCGGCCAGCACCAGCTGCACCTCGTCGGCGTGGCTGCTGGGGCCTTTGGCGCGGCGCTTCATGTAGTCGAGGTACTCGCCCTCCGACACCGTGAAGTAGGCAAACACGGCCCGGATGTCGGACACGGTGGTGAGCAAGGTGCCGTCGTCGACCAGACTGCCCACTTTCAGCGGAATCCGGTCGATGATGCCATCGAAGGGGGCGCGCACCTGCGTGTACGAGAGGTGCAGTTGGGCATCGGCCAACGACGAGCGGGCCTGCGCGGCCTCGGAGTGCGCGGCCTTCAGCTTGGCCTGGGCCACCTCCAGCTCCGTTTTCGACACGATGTTTTTATCGACCAGCAGCGTTACTTGCTTTACCTCCAGCTCGGCTACGCGGGTGGCGGCTTGGGCGCTGGCCAAGGCCGCTTTTGCCTTGCTGATTTGGGTGCGGTACGGCGCGTCGTTGATGCTGAACAGCAGTTGGCCTTGTGTTACCTCCTGGCCTTCGTCGACGTGAATTTTATCGAGGAAACCCTGCACGCGGCCGCGCACCTCCACGTTGCGCAGGGCCTGAATGTCGGCTACGTACTTGCGAAACAGCACGGTATCCTTGGCTACAAGCTGCGTAACGGGCAGCACGGGCGTAGCTTCGGTGGCGGCGGCGGCGTTGGCCGATTGCTCGGTTTCGCCTTTGGCCGTGCAGCCGGCCAGGGCCAGGCCACCTAGGGCGGCGGAAAGCAGGGGTAAGCGTAGTATTTGGGGTAGCGGTGCGAGCATAGCTATTTGCCTTGCAAAGGCAATAAGGGTGGTTGGCGCCTCCAAAATTGATGTAGCGACATTAGAGCCGCATTAGGGCGGCATTAGAAAACATTAGAGGCGAGTTTGGGCGGTGGGCTGCCGTTGCCGCAGCAGGCTAACCAGCACGCTATCCTTGCGCAGCTGCTCGGCCTGGCAGGCGGCCAATTGGCCTTGCATCAGGCGCAGCTCCACCGCCGACTCGTCGGCCACGGTTTCGCGGTCGAGGCGGTAATCGGCTCCGGGGTACAGCAAATAGCAGTTTAGGCTGGCCGACAACAGCAACGCCGCCAGCAGCAGCAAAGCGGGCAGCGGCGTTGGCCGACGATGCTTTTTCATGGGCATAAATGCACGGATCGGCCACAAAGGAGGCCGTAGCGCATTAGAGCCGCGTGAGAATCGGATTAGAAAAAATTAGAAGGGCATGCGGCAAGTGCGTTTGCCGGGCGTGTCGCGCCTTAACACGGCCTGTTGAGCATGTTGCGCTTGGAGCAAGGTACCGCGGCATTTCACCGGGTAGTGTTATCATCCTGAGCCTGAGCGAAGGGCCTTATCGAAACCTCACCCCCCGGCCCCCCTCCAGAAGAGAGGGGAGCTAGGCGACCTAGGGCCGTTGTCATGTCGAGCAGGGCGAGACATCTGGGGTGCTGACGCTTGATAGCATCCACTCCCCTCTCTTCGGGAGAGAAGCTTGCCGCGTAGGGGTCCCGTGAGGTTCAACGAAGCAGGCGTGATAAGGTCCTTCGGCTGGCGCCTCAGGATGACATAACAATAGTATCGGGCGTCAACTCGCAGATGTCTCGCTTTGCTCGACATGACAAGCCGTACTCGCCCTGACAAGCCCTAGGTGCTAGTGGGCCGCTTTGGGCTCGGCAGCCGCTACGTATGCCGGCAGCCGCACGGTAGCGGTGGTGCCCTGCCCCGGCTCCGAGCTTAGGGTAAGCTCGCCTTTATGCAAGCGTACTACTTTTTGCGTGATGGGCAGGCCAATGCCGTAACCGGGCTGCGCGCGGCCGTTTTCGGCCCGAAACAGCGGCTCGAAAACGCGCTGCAAGGCCTGTGGCTCGATGCCAATGCCTTCATCGGCAACGGTTACGAGCAGGGTTTTGCGGTTGTGGTAACCCAGCTGCACCGTTACGGGCTTGCCGGAGTACTTGCAGGCGTTGTCGAGGAGGTTGAAGAGGGCGGTGGTGAGCAGGTGCTCGTTGCCCAGCACCATAAAGGGGTCCTCGAGGTCGTCGGGCAGGTAGCCGAAGTGCAGCTGCACCGCGCAATTGGTGTGCTTGGCCGTGCAGTAATCAATGGCTTGGGTTAGGCACTCATCCAGGCGCACGGGGTTGCGCTTGAAGCTGGTCTCGTCGGCTTTGGCGAGGGCCAACAGGCCGTTGGTCAACTCAATAATGCGGCGCAGCTCCTCGATGGACGACTGCATGCTGCGCTTGGCCTCGGTTAAATCGGTGTCGTAGCTCAGGGAGGTTTCGAGGGTACCTAGGGCGTTGGCCAGCGGCGTGCGCAGCTCGTGCGAGGCGTGGGCCACAAAGCTTTTGTGGGCGTCGAAGGCCTGCTCCAGCCCCTCGAGCATGCGGTTGAACGTAATGGCCAGCTGAGCAATTTCATCCTTTTGGTTGCCCTCGTGCACGCGCTGCCCTAAGTTGGAGGCCGTAATGCGGCGCACCTCGCGCACGATGCGCGCAATCGGCTTCAGCGACTCTTCGGCGAAGTACCAGCCGGCCACCACCGTGAGGGCCAGCGCGCCAATGTTGCCCACCAGCAAAATCAGCAGCAGCTTGCCCAGTTGCTCGTGGCCTACTTCGTCGTGGCCGGCGGCAAAAATGCGGTAGCCCTGTCCGCGGTGCTCGTAGTACGCGCCCAGGCACTCGCGCCCGTCGTACCAAAATGCTACTTGGTGGTTGGGCTGAATCTGACTTAAATGCGCTCGGTTGCCGCGTTGGTCGATGTGGTCGTCGGAGGCGTAAATAAGTTGCCCCTGCGGACCGAAAATGCTGATTTGCTCGCCGGCGTGCGTCACCAAATCGCGCCGCCGAAACGCGCTCAAAATACCGCTGCGCAAATTGTCGCGCTCGAGCAGAATGCGGCCCGTAAGCTCCACTTTACCCGCCAAGCGGTTATGAAACTTCTTTTCGCGCGTGGCAGCATTGAAGTAATAAATGAACAGCGAAAAACACAGCTGAATAGCCAGCACCAGCAGCGTAAAGCGCAGAATCAGTTTATTACGAATCAGCATTTTTATAAATTAAAAATTAAGAATCAACAATTAAAAATTATTTGACGGACACACCTTACTGGCTTTTGAATGATAAATAAGTTGAAGCGGTGGTATTTGTCATTTTTAATTCACCAATCATCCCTCGCGCATGGTGTAGCCCATGCCTACCACCGTATGAATAAGCTTGGGCGTGAAATCTTTGTCGATCTTTTTGCGCAGGTAGCTCACGTACACGTCAATGATGTTGGTGTTCGTGTCGAAGTTCAGCTCCCACACCCGCTCGGTAATATCCACGCGGGTTACGGTTTTCCCGCGGTTGAGCAGCAGGTACTCGAGCAAAGAATATTCGCGGGTGGTGAGGTCGATGCGCTGACCCGCACGGGTTACGTAACGGCCGTCGAGGTTGAGTTCGAGGTCGGCCATGCGCAAAACGCGTTTGGCCGTGGCGGCCTCGTGGTTGCGCTTACCTAGGGCCCGAACGCGCATCAGCAACTCCCTGAACTCGAAGGGCTTTACGAGGTAATCGTCGGCGCCGGCCTCAAAACCGGCCACTTTGTCGTCGAGGCTATCGAGGGCCGTGAGCATGAGCACGGGCACGTGGGCGTCGTGCTCGCGCAATTGGCGGCACAGCTCAAACCCGTTGATGTAGGGCAGGTTTACGTCGAGAATAACCACATCGTAGCGGTTGCGCTCGAGCAACGATTTGCCCACGCGGCCGTCGTAAGCCACCTCAATCTCGTAGGCCTCGTTTTCGAACCCTTTCCGGATAAACGAAGCCAGCTTGGGCTCGTCCTCAACCAACAATAGCTTCATAAGCGCGGGGCTTGGCACAGCGGCAGTGGCCGTGCACAAAGGTAAGTGGCCGCCTTTCTGTGAGTCGCCGCCAAGAGTACCGCTAGCTGCCCGCAAAGTTTCGCGTATTGCCGAGTTTTCGTTATCGTTGGCTTCTGCTCCTAGCTAACGTAAATCCAACACCTAAGCTCCTGCCGCATGAAGACGTTGCTCACCTTCTGGAAACTGCTGTACCTGCTGCTGGGTGGCTTGGTGCTGGCCGGCCTAGGCGTGTTTTTTAAGGTGGCCAACCTGTCGCCGTTGCTGGCCGATGGCGGCTTATTGCTGGGCCTCAGCTGCGCCTTACTAGCCAAAGTGCTGTTGCTGCTGTTGTTTGTGCGTTGGGGCTGGCGCGTAAACCGCCAGCTGCTCGATGCTTAACTTCAAGCCCGGTTGCCCAACGGCAAACCTTTCATCTTTGCGTTTCACAAAATCATTTATACCAATGAATCAGCTGTTTACTTACCGCGCGCTGTTTGGAATTCTGTTGCTCGGCGTGCCCATCGTGGTGGTGGGTGCGCTGTTCAAAATTCAGCACTGGCAAGGCGGCGACGCGCTCATTACGGCCGGTTTGGTAACGGAAGCCCTAGCGTTTGCGGGCATTGCGGCGCGGCTGCTGCTGCCCCGCGCGGTGCTGCGCTCCGGCCACGAGCCCCGGTAGCGGTTACGCGCCTAGGTCAGTCCTGCACCGGCTCAAGCGGCACTTCCTTCCCTATCACGGTTTTGTGCTTGGGTTTCTGGCTGACGAGCCACACGCCCACGAAAATCAGTGCGCCTTGCAAGGCCCGGCCCCACGTGAGGTGGTCTTTGCCTAGGGCCACGGCAATGAGCACGGCCAGAATGGGTTGCAGGTAAATGTACACGCCCAGCAGCGCCGGCGACGCGTGCTTCAGGGCCCAGTTGTTGAGCAGGTAGGCCACCACGGTCACCATCAGAATCATGTACACGATAACCACCCAGATGCGCAGCGGCAGCTCGGCATAATCGGGGGCCAGGGCTTGCCGCAACCCGAAAGGCACCACAATAAACGCCCCCACCAAAAAGCTGCGCGCCAGCACCGTAAACGCGTGGTACTTGCGCATGAGCGGCGCTACCAGCACCAGGTACAACCCGAAGAAGGTGGCGTTCAGCAAAATCAGCAGGTTACCTAGGGCCGCCGATTGGCCTGCGGCCCCGGCCGGCCCCCGGCTCAGGATTACCATGGCCGCCCCGGCCCCGGCCAGGCCAATACCGAGGGCGCGCTTCAGGGTGATTCGCTCGCCGAGCAGCACCACCGAGGCCAGCACCACCACAATGGGCGAAATGGTTTGCACCAACGAGGCGCTGATGGGCGTGGTGAGGTTGAGCCCGCCGAAAAACAGCAGCTGGTTCAGTCCAATGCCCGAAATGCCGCACAAAACGGACCGTATGTTATCGGCCCGCCCCGTAATGCGCTCCTTGGCAAACACCCGCGCCAGCACCTCGAACACCACCGCGGCCGATACCACGCGCAGCACCACAATGCCGTACGGCCCCACGTATTGCGGCATTACTTCCTTGGAAAGGCTGTAGTTGGCAGCGTAAATCAGCGACACGACGAACAGCGCGGCGTGCACGCGCAGCGGGTTGGAGGGCTGATTCACGCAAGGAGGGCTAGGTGGATGAAGCCGCGAAGATACGGTGCCCGCAGCGCGAACTTTCCGTTCGCGTATTGTTGCACGACGTTTAGCACAACATCGCAGCGCCGGCGACGCGCGAGCGGAAAGTTCGCGCGTCGCCGGCGCTACCTTGCGCGTATTGCATCTTCTATGAACTCACTTTTCGACCCACCCGCCGACCAACCGCGGCCCGGCGCCCCGCTGGCCGAACGCCTTCGCCCCCGTACGTTGGCCGAGTACGTGGGCCAGCAGCACCTCATTGGCGAGGGCGGCGTGCTGCGCCGCTACCTCGAGGCCGGTCGTTTGCCTTCGCTGATTTTGTGGGGCCCGCCGGGCGTGGGCAAAACCACCCTGGCCCACTTGCTGGCCGCGCAGCTAAAGCTGCCGTTTGTGGCCCTCAGCGCCATCAACGCCGGCGTGAAAGACGTACGCGACGTGATTCAGCAGGCCAAGTCGCGGCGCGGCACCATTTTGTTTATCGACGAAATCCACCGCTTCAGCAAGTCGCAGCAAGATGCGCTGCTGGGGGCCGTGGAGCAGGGCATTGTTACGCTGGTGGGCGCCACCACCGAAAACCCTTCGTTCGAGGTAATACCGGCCATCCTGAGCCGGGCCCAGGTGTACGTGCTCGAGGCCCTAGGTAAAGACGAGCTAACCGGCCTCGTGGACCGGGCCCTGCGCGACGACGAAGCGCTGCGCCGCCGGCCCGTGCGCCTCGAAAGCTACGACGCGCTGCTGCGCATTTCGGGCGGCGATGCGCGCAAGCTGCTCAACCTGCTCGAAATAGTGGTGCAGGCGGCCAAGGCCAACCCCGAAACCGGCGAAGTCGTCATCAACGACGAGGTGGTGCAGCAGCTGGCCCAGCAAAACCTCTCGCGCTACGACAAAGGCGGCGAAATGCACTACGATGTCATTTCGGCCTTTATCAAGAGCATTCGGGGCTCCGACCCCAACGCGGCGCTTTACTATCTGGCCGTAATGCTCGAGGGCGGCGAGGACCCCAAATTTATTGCCCGGCGCCTGCTCATCCTGGCTTCGGAAGACGTAGGCAACGCCAACCCCAACGCCCTGCTGCTGGCGCAAAACACGTTTCAGGCCGTTACGGTTATCGGCATGCCCGAGTCGGATATTATCCTAGGTCAGTGCGTGGTGTATTTGGCTACCTCGCCCAAGAGCAATGCCTCGTACACGGCCATTCGGGAGGCGCGGGCTTTTGTGCGGCAAAACGGCGTGGCCGCGGTGCCGCTGCAATTGCGCAACGCCCCCACCAAGCTCATGAAGCAGCTGAACTACGGCGCCGAGTACCACTACTCGCACGACGGCGAAGGCAACTTCGTGTTCCAGGAGTTCATGCCCGATGGCCTCGGCAACAAGCGCTTCTACACGCCCGGCGACAACCCCACCGAAGCCAAAATGCTGGAGCGCCTGCGCTATTGGTGGGGCGAGAAGTATGGTTACTAGCTGATACAGAACTCAAAGCTCCCCTCCTCAGATGAGGAGGGGACGGCGCAGCTTTAGCTGCGGCTGGGGTGGTTGACGGGCGTCCGCGCCGTCAGAACAATTCTTATCTGCTTCATTAACGGCTATTGCAACATTCTGACCTAGACGTGGACTGGCGCAAGCCTTGGCGCCGAGCACCATTCGACACTACTTTGTGCAACCCGCTACCAAAACCCTTCTACTTTTGTTTATTAGCCGCTGATACCCTTCTTCCTCAACAATGCGTCAATTTCTTAAATACGTACTGGCTACCATCGTCGGGCTGATCCTGTTCTCGGTGGTGGGCCTGTTCTTGTTCGTTGCCATGGTGGCTGCCCTGGGTAGCTCGGCCGACGAAGTAACCGTGGCCAGCAACTCGGTGCTGGAGCTGAAGCTTGACAAACCGATTACCGAGCGCAAGCAGGAGGCCGAGTTCACGCCCTTCGGCGCGGGCAACGCCTCCATAGGCCTCGTCAACCTGAAAGAAGCCATCGGCCGGGCCAAAACCGACGACGACATCCGCGGCATTTTGCTGAACCTGGATGTGGTATCGGGCGGCATGGCCTCGCTGGAGGAAGTACGCGACGCGCTGATCGACTTCAAGAAATCGGGCAAGTTTGTGGTGGCCTACCACGAAACCGGCTCCGAGAAAGGCTACTACCTGTCGTCGGTGGCCGACGAGGTGTACCTGCACCCGCAAGGCCTGCTTGAGTTCAACGGCTTGTCGTCGGAGGTGTTTTTCTACAAGCGCTTGTTCGATAAGCTGGGCGTAGAGCCGTTTATCTTCCGGGTGGGCTCGTTTAAGAGCGCCGTGGAGCCCTACATGCGCGAGAATTTTTCTGACTCGGCCCGTTACCAAACGGTGTCGTTCCTGAACTCCATCAACAACCACACCGTGCAGCAAATTGCCGCCGCGCGCAAGCTGCCGGTTGCCCGCCTCAAGGCCGTGCAAGACTCCATGCTGGTGCACAACGCCGAGGACGCCAAGCGCTACGGCTTGGTAACCAAGCTGGGCTACTACGACGAAGTGCTCGACTACATGCGCGGCAAGCTGAAGCTAGACAAAGAAAAAAAGCCGAGCATCGTGAGCCTCAGCACGTACAGCAAGGCCGAGAAAGACGACGAGGAAGCCACCAGCAGCAACCGCATTGCCGTTATTTACGCCGAAGGCGACATCGTGAGCGGCAAAGGCGGCGAGGAAAGCATCGGTGGCACAAAGTTCGCCGAGGCCATCCGCAAAGCCCGCCTCGATAAAAAGGTGAAAGCCATTGTGCTGCGCATCAACTCGCCCGGCGGCTCGGCTTTGGCCTCGGATGTGATGTACCGCGAGGTGCTGCTGGCCAAGAAAGAGAAGCCGGTAATTGCCTCGATGTCGGACGTGGCGGCCTCGGGCGGGTACTACCTGGCCATGGGTTGCGACGCCATTGTGGCCCACCCCAACACCATCACCGGCTCGATTGGCGTGTTTGGCGTGCTGCCCAACCTAGGGCCGCTGCTCTCCGATAAGCTCGGCATCACCGTCGACCGCGTAACCACCGGCAAGTTCTCCGATATCCCAACGGTAACGCGCCGCCTCACGCCCTTCGAGCAGCAGCAACTGCAGCGCGAGGTAGAGCGCACCTACGCCGATTTCACCAGTAAGGCAGCCCTAGGTCGGAAAATGCCCGTGGAGCGCCTGCGCCGCTTGGCCTCGGGCCGGGTGTGGTCGGGCACCGAGGCCAAGGAACGCGGCTTGGTTGACGTACTCGGCGACTTCGACGACGCCGTGGCCATGGCCGCCAAGCGCGCCAAGCTCGACAAAGGCGACTATCGCCTGCAGAGCCTGCCCCGCCGCAAATCGGCCTTCGAAAGCTTCATGAGCTTCTTCGGCGACTCGGAAGAGGCCGAAGCCCGCGCCCTAAAGGCCAAGCTCGGCCCGCTGTTCCCGATTTACGAGCAGTACCGCACCGTTACGCAGATGCAGGGCGTGCAAGCCCGCCTGCCCTACGAGTTGCAGATTCAGTAAACGCCACGACCGGGCTTGATAAAAATCAGCCCGCGCCTAAACGTTGCGAAGCTCAACTTAAAGCTACTTTTACGCGCCGCCGGCACTTGTCGGCGGCGCTTTTTTATGCCCCAAACCGCCGCCGAACAACTCACCCAACTGCGCGCCGCCGCCGCGTACATTCAGCAACAAGCCGCTGCTTTTCAGCCCGAATTTGGCATCATCCTGGGCACGGGCCTAGGTGCCTTGGCCAAGGAGGTGCAAGTAGAGCACGCACTCAGCTACGCTGATATTCCGCACTTTCCGGTATCAACGGTGGAAAGCCACGCGGGCCGGTTGCTGCTGGGCACCCTAGGTGGCCGGCGGGTGGCGGTATTGCAGGGGCGCTTCCACTACTACGAGGGCTACACCATGCAGCAGGTGGTGTTTCCGGTGCGGGTGCTGAAGCTGCTGGGCATCAGCAAGCTGTTTGTGAGCAACGCCGCCGGTGGCCTGCACCCCGAGTTCCGCATCAGCGACCTGATGCTGATCGACGACCACATCAACCTGCAGCCCACCAATCCGCTCGTGGGCCCCAACCTCGATGAGCTAGGGCCGCGCTTCCCCGATATGTTTGCGCCCTACGACGCCGGCCTGCTTGCCCAAGCCGAAGCCGCCGCCGCCGACCTAGGGTTTGGCCCGCGCGTGCGCCGGGGGGTGTATGCCTCCTTGCCCGGCCCCATGCTCGAAACGCCGGCCGAGTACCGCTACCTGCGCACCATTGGCTCCGATGCCGTGGGCATGAGCACCGTGCCCGAGGTAATTGCCGCGCGCCACATGGGCCTGCCGGTACTGGCCGTTTCCGTCATCACCGACCTAGCCAGCCCCGAGCACCTCAAGCCGGTTGATATTCAGCACATCCTCGCCGCCGCCGCCGATGCCGAGCCGCGCCTGACTGCGTTGCTGAAGCGCGTGGTGGAGCAGCAGTAAGGGCCTCACGGGACCCCCACGGGGCACGGCCCCCTACCTCGCTCCATGCGCGACATCGTAGAGAGGGGGAGCCAGCCGTCAGCAACGATTCCGTTCAACGATTGCGGGGCCGCCGAACTCTCGTTCGGCGGCCCCGCTTGCTTTTCTGACAGGGCCTAGTAGTACCCCAAACGGTTGATGCGATGGTCGAAACGCCCTTCTACCACCTGTACCGAATCGGAGCGGCGGTACGCGGTAAAGCGGAATGTGCCCGACAGGATGTACTCGGTGTAGGGCTGCCCGCCGCCATTTGTATTAGACAACACCTTTTTCTGTACCCGTCGCACGTGCAGCTCGCCCCGCCCGGCGCCGTAATCGGTGTAGTTTCCGAGCCAATCCATGCGGGCGAAGTGCCGCCGGCCGTCGAGCACGAAGCGGCGGTTGTTCAGGTTCAGGAGCGAATCCAGGGTAAAGGACACGCGGCCGTCGCGGCGCAGGGCAAAAACAAAGCCCTCCCGGGGGTCAGCAGCGCCGCTGTTCTGCATCTCCCCGTCGAATGTGATAAACAGGGTATCTGCTTGCGCCTCAACCACCAGCGGCTTGCGGCGGCCAAGCAGGCCCTGGTTCATATAGGCCCGCCATACTTGCCCGTTGATGAGGGCACCGCCCGCATTATTGCCTTTTTCGGTGTACAGGGGCAGTTGCTTGTTGGCTGGATCGGGCTCGAACTTATCCTTGCGGCAAGCCACCAGGGCCGACAGGCCAAGCAAGCAAACCCAAGCGTATCGTAGTATCATGAACAGCAAGCGGATTAGGTAGCGCTATACAGGGCAGAGCCGCCGGCTGCGGGCAAGGTTGGCAGGCAGGCCAAATTACTCTTTTAGAATAATCCGGCGCCGGTCGTAGCTCAGGATGGTGAACACCCCAATGCCGCCCTCCACGGTGCTGCGCACTTTGGCCGGTTGCCCAAACGGGTTGCCGTTGGCCGATTGCGCGTCGTCGATGGAGCGCAGGAAATCGTAGTACGGCCGCTCGAGATGGTAGAGCGTTACGAACAGCGTGTCGTTGGGCGAAAACTCGTAGCTGGTGCCCAGCACAAAGCGTTGGCCGTTGAGCAGGCGGTCGTCGGGCTCGTAGTCTACTTCGGGGTCGTCGTTGATGCGGCGGCGGTGCACCTGCAGGCGGTAAAAATCGACGGTAGCGGCCGGGTCGTCGAACTTGGTGAGTACGTACGCCTTGCGCTGCTCGCCCGTGAGGTCGTTAAACTTCCACTCCACGGTATCGATGGGTACATCGGCCGGCATGGTTGAGGTGCCAAACAAATGGCGGCCTTTGGTATCCTTCACGTCGAGGCGGTACGTGTCGCCGGGCCGGATGGTGAGCCGCCGGCGCCCTTGGTGCGTAAAGAATTTTTTGGTGCCGGGGTTTTGGCCGGGCCGGAACCGCAGCGTATCCACGCGCCCCGTGGGGCCGGTAAGCGTAACCGTTACGTCGGTCAGCAACTGGGTGCTCGGCTCGCTGAGGTAGGGCACCGTTTCGGTAACGGTGAGCTGCGGAATCTGGCCCGACTCCAGGTAGCATTCGGCCACCAGCTGAGCGGGCGGCGCGGGCAGCTCCACGTCCACGTCTTTCTGCAAGCCGCAGCCGCTTAGCAAGCCGGCCGATACCACGGCCAGCGCAAAACCGCACCGGCGCCGGGCAGAAGCTATTGAAGACAATTGCATGGTTCGGCTAGAACTTGAAGTTGTAGGTAACCGACGGAATCACGGGGAACAGCGAAACCTGCCGGGCGCGGTAGCGCAGCACTTGCTCGGTTTCTTCGTCGCGCACCTCATCGATGTAAATAAAGTACGGGTTGCGGCGGTTGTAGGCGTTGTAAATGCTCAGCGTCAGGTCCGACTCGCCGCCCCAGCGCATGGGCCGCAGTTTGTACACCACGCCTAGGTCGAGGCGGTTGTAGCTAGGCAGCCGGAAGGCGTTGCGGTCGGGGTACAGCGGCACGGCCTCGGTTTCGCCGCCAAAAACATCTTGCAAGGCAATGCGGCCGGTGGGCAGCGTGGTGGGGTTGCCCGAGGTGTACACAAACGAGCCCGTGAGGTTGATGCGCTTGCTAAGCTGGTGCAACAGCACCACGGTAAGGTTGTGGCGGCGGTCGTAGGTGGGGAAAAACGGCTGGCCGCCGTTGATGCCGTTGGTACCGCGCTGGGGCTCAAACTCGCGCTTTGTCCAGGCCAGGGTGTAGCCCAGCCAACCGGTGGTGCGGCCGTCTTTCTTCTCGAGGTACACCTCGTTGCCGTAGGCCCAGCCGCGCCCGAACAGAAATTCCTGGTCCAGCTCGGGGTTCACGAACAGCTGCGCGCCGTCGCGGAAATCGATTTGACGCTGCGCCCACTTGTAGTACACCTCGTTGGTGAGCAGCAACTTGCCGCCGGCAAACAGCCAGCTTACGCCCGCCGAAACCTGCTGCGAGCGTTGCGGATCGACCGACAAGCGCGAAGGGTACCAAATGTCGGTCGGCAGGGAGGCACCCGAGTTCGTAACCAGGTGCACGTACTGGTACATGAGGGCGTAGCTGGCCTTCAGGGTCGTTTTCGGCGACAACGTGTAGCGCGCCGCCGCGCGGGGC
Organism: Hymenobacter oligotrophus; assembly: GCF_003574965.1. Lineage (NCBI taxonomy): Bacteria > Pseudomonadati > Bacteroidota > Cytophagia > Cytophagales > Hymenobacteraceae > Hymenobacter > Hymenobacter oligotrophus. The sequence continues at coordinate 1,907,156 of NZ_CP032317.1, forward strand.
TCGAGCCCGCCGTACTCGTTGCTGCCCGAGCGGAAACCCGACAGGCGCAGGCCGTAATCGAGGGCCAGCTTATCGGTTACGGTAAAGTTGTCGGCCGCGTAGAGGCCCCCCTCCTGCCCGTCGTACTGCACGTCCTGCCCTAGGTTCAGCTCCTGATCCTGCGAGCCGGCCCGCAGTCGTCCTACGCCAAAGTGGTGCAGGGTGCCGCTGCCGCCAAACCGCACCACGTGCTTGCCGCCCTCGGGGCGCCACTCCCAATCGGAGCGCAGGTTGTAGTCGCGGATGCTGCTGCTCAGGCCAAAGCTGAACTGATCGAGCTTGTTGGCGATGTTGTAGGTGTAGTAAGATGCCGTGGCCGACGTGTTGGTAAACAACCTAGGGCTGAAGACGTGGCTCCAGCGGGCGGTGGCGGCGCGGTTGCCCCACCGAAAGTCGAAGTTGAAGCCTTGCGTGGAGTTGAAGCCAAACACATCGTTGCCGAGGTAGCCGCTCAGAAACACCTGGTCTTTGTCGGTGAGCTGGTAGTTGGCCTTGGCGTTGAGGTCGTAGAAGTAGTAATCCGGGATGGGTTTGTAGTCGGGGTCGTCGGCGTTCAGCTTGTTGATCTGGCGCGTAAACACATCGAAGTACGTGCGCCGCCCCGCCACGATAAACGAGCCTTTGCCCTTTCGGATGGGCGCCTCCACCGCCAAGCGCGACGAAATAAGGCCGATGCCGCCGCTTACGCCCACGGAGTCGCGGCTGCCTTCGCGCAGCTTCACATCCACCACCGACGAGAGGCGCCCGCCGTACTGCGCCGGGTAGCCCGATTTGTACAAATCCACGGACTGCACCACATCGGAGTTGAAGGTGCTGAACAACCCGAACAAGTGGTTGGGGTTGTACACCACCGCGTCGTCGACGAGGAAGAGGTTTTGGTCGGCCGAGCCGCCGCGCACAAACAGGCCGCTGGTGCCCTCGCCACCGTTTTGCACCCCGGGCTTTAGCTGCAGGGTTTTCAGGATATCGACCTCGCCAAACAACGCCGGCAGCAACTTGGCTTCGCGGGCCGTAATGCGCTCGGCGCCCATTTGGGTGGTTTGCAGCTTCTGCTCGAGCGTGCCCGAGCCTTCAATTACCACTTCCTGCAGCTCGGTACCGCCCAGGGGCAGCGCAAAATCGAGGCGCTGCGTATTGCGCAGGTTCACTTCCAGGGTTTGGTTTCGGTAACCGATAAACGAGGCCTGCACGCTGTGGCGGCCGGTGGGCAAGCTGAGCTCGTAGCTGCCATCGGGGTTGGTGGCGGTGCCCAAACCTAGGCGCGGCACGGCCACGTTGGCCCCGGGCAGCGCGGTGCCATCGGAGCCGCGTACGGTGCCGCGTAGCACCACTTGGGCAAGCAAACTAAGCGGCGCTGCTGCCAGCAACAGCAGCAGAAAAACAAATCGGAACGAGCGTAAACGAACCATGAACACAGGTAAAGCGCGCGAGGTACTCCGGCGGCCTGAGGCTAACCCACTCATCAGTATAATAGTTTGATTACGCCCGGGCGAAACTTGCTTGCCAAGCAGTACGCGGTTTGCTGGCGCAAAGGTGGTGCCCAGCCCCGAAAGGCTGCTTGTGCCGTGGCGCAATGTGCTTGTACAACCTGGCTTGGGGGTTCGGTTTGCACAAAAAAACAAAGCCGACAGCAGTACGAGCTTCGTCAGAGGTTTAGCTTTGCCCTCATGACCAAACTGCTCGACGGAAAAGTAGCCCTGATTACGGGCGCTTCGAAAGGAATTGGCCGGGCCATTGCCCAGCATTTTGCCCAACTGGGCGCTCAGGTTGCCTTCACGTACCTCTCCAGCGTCGAGAAAGGCCAGCAGCTCGAACAAGAGCTAGCCGCTTTCGGCACCAAAGTAAAAGGCTACCGCTCCGATGCGTCGGATTACCAGCAGGCCGAGAAGCTGATCGACGACGTAATGGCCGAGTTCGGCAAGCTCGATGTGCTCGTGAACAACGCCGGCATCACCAAAGACGGCCTGCTGATGCGCATGAGCGAGGAGCAGTGGGACCAGGTGCTGAACGTGAACCTCAAATCGGTGTTCAACCTCACCAAAGCCGCCACCAAGCCCATGATGCGCGCCAAATCGGGCAGCATCATCAACATGACCTCGGTGGTGGGCATCAAAGGCAACGCCGGCCAGGCCAACTACGCGGCTTCCAAGTCGGGCATCATCGGCTTCACCAAGTCGGTAGCCCTGGAGCTGGGCTCGCGCAACATCCGCTGCAACGCCATTGCGCCCGGCTTCATCGAAACTGAAATGACCGGCGAGCTAGACCAGAAAGTGGTTGACGAGTGGCGCAAGGCCATTCCGCTCAAGCGCGGCGGCACCCCCGACGACGTAGCCAAAGCCACCGCCTTCCTCGCCTCCGACGACTCGGCCTACATCACCGGCCAGGTGCTGCAGGTTGATGGCGGCATGCTGACCTAGGGTTTGCTGTTATTGCGCTTTTTCAGCACGTCATGCTTCATCTGGCGTCCGCCCCGCCGAAGCATCTCTACTGATAGTAACTCCTCTCGTGAGGATGGCCTAGGTAGAGATGCTTCGGTTTTGGTTGGCAGGCCGTATTTCGCAAGATTTCACCAAATTAGCCCACATGAACCTTGCGGACGTGACTCAGTACATTAGCCTCAACCCCGAAGTACGGTTTGGGAAGCCCGTTGTGACGGGTACGCGCACCACCGTGGCCGAGGTACTGGAGATGTTGGCCAACGGCATGAGCGCGGCTGACATCGCAGAGGATTTCCCGGCGCTAGGGCCAGCCCAAATTCGGGCGTGCCTGCTTTATGCGGCTTACAAAGAGAGCATTGTGCTCGTGGCAGCCTAGCGCATGCGCCTGTTGCTCGACGAAAATATATCGTAATGGGTAGCACCGCTGCTGTGGTCGCGCCTGGAGGCGGTAGTGCATGTGCGCGACCTAGGGCTTGACAACAGCCCCGACAGTACTATCTGGCAGCACGCCCAAGCGCAAGGGTGGCACATTGTTACGAAGGACGAAGACTTTGTTCGCTTGTTGTTGACCCACGGATTCCCGCCGAAAGTGATAGTGGTAACCAATGCCCAGGTGCCGGCCCGCGCCTTGACGGTCTATCTGGGCACGCAACTGGAGCGCATACGCCACTTTCTGTTCGAGCAACCCGAATCGGGCATGTTGGTGCTGCGTATGCCCTGAAGGCCGCCGGGCAGTTGCTGCACCACAGCAGCTACCGGTGTTAAGTCATTCCCCGCGCAACCGTTTAGCTTGCGGCGGAGTTCTTGGTATTCCATCTGCTGATTCCGCCCGTTGCTGACGACCGCCTACTCCCCTTGGTTTCTCCTGTTGTGCCTGGCCGTAGGCGCCGGCTACGCGGCGCTGCTATACTCAAAACGCGCGCCCTGGAGCAAAGCCCTTAACTACGGCCTTGCCTTTCTGCGCTTTGCGCTGGTAAGCCTGCTGTGCTGGCTGCTCCTAGGTCCGATTATCCGCCGCAACAGCACCACCGAAGAAGCACCCACCGTGGTGCTGGCCGTCGACGACTCGCGCTCGGTGCCGCTCTACACGGCCGATAGCACCAGCCTGCGCCGTACGCTCGCGGGCCTGGATGCCATGGCCGCGCGGTTGCGGGCCGCCGGCTACGATGTGCAACTCCGCACCCTCGATACGGCCGCGCCAGCACAAGCGGCGCAACTGCGCTTTCGGCAGTCGGCCACCAACCTCGATCAGCTGCTTACGGGCTTGCAGGAGGGCTACCAGGGCCGCAACCTCGCTGCCGTGGTGCTGGCCTCCGATGGGCTGGCCAACCAAGGCCGCCCGCCCGTGTACGCCGACTTCACCTACCCGATTTACCCGCTGGCCCTGGGCGACACCGTGCCGCGCCGCGACCTGCGCGTAACGGATTTGCGCTACAACCGCGTGGCCTTTTCGGGCAACCGATTCCCCGTCGAGGCCGAGATTGGCTTCGACGGATTCGGCAGCGGATCGGCCAACGTGCTCATTCGCGAAAACGGCCGCGTATTGGCTCGCCAAACGGTGCAGCTCAACCCCAACCGCCGCCTGCAGCGCATTCAATTTCAGCTGACGGCGGCCGCGCCCGGCAAACACCGCTACGAAGTATTCGTGGAGCAGCAGCCCGGCGAGTTCACCTTGCTCAACAACGCGCGCAACGCCTACGTGGAGGTGGTAAAAGGCCGCCTGCGCGTGCTGCTGGCCGGCGCTGTGCCCCACCCCGACCTCAAGGCTCTGCGGGCCGCGCTTATCCAGAACGACAACTTCGAGGTTACGCTCGTGCTGCCCGGCATTGCGCCGCTGCGCGCCAACCAGGATTACGATGTGGCCGTGCTGCACCAGCTGCCCAGCCGCACCGCCGAGGGCCGCGACATTGTGCAGTACGTGCGCACGCGCCGTTTGCCGGCCCTCTACATCCTGGGTGCCCAATCCGACCTAGGCGCCTACAACAACCTAGGCACCGGCGTGCGCGTGAGCGGGGGCTCCGGTTCCGAGGCTTCGCCAGTGCTCAACCCCAATTTCACGCGTTTTACTTTGGATGTTGGTGTGGCCTCGCGCCTGGCCGATTACCCGCAAGTGCCCGTTACGGGCACGCCGCAGCTGGGCGGGGGCGCCGAGGTAATTCTGCGCCAGCAAGTAAACGGCACCCGCACCAACCGCCCGCTGCTGGTGGTGGCGGGCCAGGCCGGCCAACGGCAGGCCACCTTGCTCACCGATGGCAGCTGGCAATGGCGCCTCGAAGAAGCGGCCACCCACGACGACCGCCCCACTGCTTACGATGGCCTGATGACGCGCCTGCTGCAACTGCTCACGCAGGATAGCCGCCGCAAGCGCCTGGATGTGTACCCCACGCAAGACGCCTTCAACACCACCGACGAGGTAACCCTAGGGGCCGAAACGTACAACGCCGTGTTCGAGCGCGTGTACGGGCAGCGCATTGCGCTTACGCTCACCGACGAGCAGAACCGCCCGCGCACGTTCAGCTTTACCAACCGCGAAAACGGCGGCCCCCTGAACCTAGGCACCTTGCCCGGCGGGCTCTACCGCTACACGGCCCGCGCTACCGTGGCCGGCCAAGCCCAGGAAGACCGCGGCGAACTGCTGGTGCAAGAGCAACAGCTGGAAGCCGCCGCCTCTCGCGCCGACCACAACATGCTTTATCAACTGGCCCAGCGCAGCGGCGGCCGCCTCTACTACCCCGCGCAATTGCAACAGCTTGAGCAGCAGTTGCTACAAGCCAAGTTCAAGCCGGTGCTCTACACGCAGGAGGATCTGAAAGACCTGATCGACGAGAAATGGCTGTTTTTTCTGCTGCTCGCGCTGGCTACGGCCGAGTGGACTATTAGGCGGTACTCGGGGAGTATCTAATTTCGCCTTCAACTTTTCCGGCTGTCATCCTGAGCCCCGCGAAGGACCTTTACACGGCAGCTACTAACTATCATAACGTCGTCGTGCAGCCGTAATAAGGTCCTTCGCGGGGCTCAGGATAACACGCTAAACAAAGAAGAATTATACATGGACTACCCTACCGCCCTCGAACGCCTCCAACGCCACGCCGGCACCTCCAAGCACAAGTCCTCGTCCGATGATTTTCTGCACACGCTGTTCCTGATCAGCGACAAGAAAGCATTCAAACCGGTGCAGCCGCTGGCCGAGAATATTTTAGAGTGCTTCGAAGCAGTAAACAAGCACCTCAACGGCGAACAGCCTTCGGAAGCAGCCGACGAGGCCAAAGCCCAGACCATCGACCGGGCGTTGGTGTATGCCGTGAACAACCTGCTGACCACCGGCCGCAAGTACGCCGCGTGGGTAGAGCAGGAATCGGGTTTTGAGGTGGCCGACGTGCAGGAAATGCGCCGCGCCGTGCAGGCCATTGAGTTGGGCTGGAACTTTGTGCTGGCCGGCGAGTTCGACGACATTCGCCGCGAGGTAGCCGCCTGGCTGGAATAAGCCGCTCGCCGCGTGGTTCGGAGTGGTCCTCCGCTGGCGGGTCAAGGCTGCCACTCTTCAACACCCTTTAGAGCACCTAGGGATTGATTTGTGTCAGCAGCCCCACACCGGTATTGTGTGCTACCATCCGCAACGCCGTACCTTTGTGGTTATATGCGCTACATCCTCGTCAACAAACCCTTCGAAGTCCTGCCCCAGTTTACCGACGAGGCCGGCCGTGCCACCCTTAAGCAGTTCGTGGCCGTGCCCGACGTGTACCCCGTCGGCCGCCTCGATTACGACTCGGAGGGCCTGATGCTGCTCACCGACGACAAGCAAATGCAGTTTCGGTTGGCCGAGCCGCGCTACAAAGTGCCCAAAACCTACTGGGTGCAGGTAGAAGGCGTACCCACCGACGAAGCCCTGGAGCAGTTGCGCCGCGGCGTGCAAATTAAAGACGGCTTTACGGCGCCGGCCCAAGTGCGCCTGCTGCCCGAGGTGCCGGAGCAGGTATGGGAACGCAGCAAGCCCGTACGTTTCCGGGCCAATATCCCGACGAGCTGGATTGAGCTGACCATATCGGAAGGCATGAACCGCCAAGTGCGCAAAATGACCGCCGCCGTGGGCTTCCCCACGCTGCGCCTCATCCGGGCTGGCATTGCCACGCTCACGCTCAGCAACCTAGCCCCCGGCCAATGGCGCGAGCTGGTGGCAACCGAAATTCAGGAGCTTAAGCAGCTGACCGCAGCCAACTTACCCGGCGAAACCGCTCCGGCCCGCAAGAAGCCCACCGAGCGTTACGACCCCAACTTCGAGCAAAAGGTAGCCGCCCGCAAAGCGGCCCAGGCAGCCCGCGCAGGCGGCAAGTTTGGCTTCTCGCGCGGCCCTAAAAGTGCCGGCGGTGGTCGTTCGGCTGGTGGGCCAGGTGCATCGGGTGGTCGTTCGGCTGGTGCGGCGCCTCGCGGTAGCAAACCCACAGGCGGCAGCACTGCGCCGCGCCCGGGCGGCAAGCCGGCGGGCCCAGGCCGCTCAGGCAACGGTCGCTCATCAGCAACGGGCCGGGGCACGCGTGGTTCGCGCTAGCCAACCAGCCTCCAAACGGCGCCGCTTGTACTGGCTGGTACGGGCGGCGCTGTTGCTTTTTGTACTTGCCAACGTAGTTGCGTTCAACCACGCATGGCGCTTCACACACTTTTCGGCGGAGGTTGGTCGCCACACGGCCAATCCGGAGCAGCTTTCACTTGCTGAAAAGCTGTGGGTGCTGGCAACGGGCATTTGCAACCCCAAGCCCGTGAATGCCGGCTTGCCCGCGTTTGCTTATCGCACGGTTAAAATCAGCAGCCCCAACGGCCGGCTCGAAAGCTGGTACAGCCCAGTGCCGCAGGCACGCGGCACCGTGGCGCTGTTCCACGGCTACACCAGCGACAAATCGCGCCTGCTCCGCGAAGCGGCCTACTTCCGCCACCTAGGATACTCGGTGCTGCTCACCGATTTTGCCGGTGCCGGCGGCTCCGAGGGCTACCGCATAACCGTAGGTTACCGCGAGGCCTACGATGTGGCGGCGGCAGTGCGCTGGCTGCAACTGCAATACCCTAGGCAATGCATTGTGCTGTACGGTGTGAGCATGGGCGCCGTAGCTATTCTGCGGGCCGAAAGCGAACTGGGCGTGCAAGCCGCGGCCAACATTATTGAGTGCCCTTACGGCAGCATGCTGCAAACGGCGCAAAACCGGTTTGCCTTCATGGGCATACCGGCATTCCCGATGGCCAACTTGCTGGTGTTCTGGGGTGGTGTGCAAAACGGTTTCTGGGCCTACGGCCTCTCTGCCGAAGCCTACGCCGCAAACATCAAAACGCCCACGCTGCTGATGTGGGGCACCGCCGACCCGCGCGTAACCCGCCAGGAAACCGATGCTGTCTTCGCGGCCCTAGGTGGCCCCAAGCAGCGCCACGACTTTGCAGGCAGTGGGCACGAGCCCTATTGGCGCAAGCACGAAGCTGAGTGGCGGCGTACAACTGAAGAGTTTTTGCTTCGCACCGGTACTGCAGCGGCCAGCACCAATTGAGTTAAGCTGCGCTACGCTGAACATCTGTCGGCTTGGGTTTGCCGTAAGACAACTTTCGTCAGCAGCGGGCCAACTCAGCCAAAGCCCCGGTGACAATCTGACAGCCAAAACGACAGGTTTTGGCCTTGGTACGCTGCTTGTAACTAGCCCCGCAGCCGTCCGCACCTAGGGCAGCTTGCTTAACTAAGACACCTTCACTCCTACTCATCCATACCAATGGGAAAGATTATCGGTATTGACCTCGGCACGACCAACTCGTGCGTGGCCGTAATGGAAGGCAACGAACCGGTTGTAATTCCGAACAGCGAAGGCCGCCGTACGACGCCGTCGATTGTGGCCTTTCTCGATAATGGCAAAGGCGAACGTAAGGTAGGCGACCCTGCCAAGCGCCAGGCTATTACCAACCCGCATAACACCATCCAGTCGATCAAGCGCTTCATGGGCCGCCGTTTCTCGGAAGTAACCGAGGAAACCAAGCACGTGGCGTACCAGCTGGCCAGCGGCTCGAACAACACCGTGGGCGTGCAAATCGGCGACCGTCAGTACACCCCGCAGGAAATTTCGGCCATGGTGCTTCAGAAGATGAAGCAAACCGCCGAAGACTACCTCGGCCAGCCCGTAACCGAAGCGGTTATTACCGTGCCGGCTTACTTCAACGACGCCCAGCGCCAGGCCACCAAAGAAGCCGGTGCCATTGCGGGCCTCGATGTGAAGCGCATCATCAACGAGCCCACGGCCGCTGCCCTGGCCTACGGCCTCGACAAAGACCACTCGAACCACAAAGTGGCCGTGTACGACCTCGGCGGTGGTACGTTTGATATTTCCATCCTCGAGCTCGACAACGGCGTGTTTGAGGTGTTGAGCACCAACGGCGACACCCACCTAGGTGGCGACGACTTCGACCAGGTTATCATCAACTTCCTGGCCGATCAGTTTGCCTCCGAAAACGAAGGCATGGACCTGCGCAAAGACGCCATGGCCCTGCAGCGTTTGAAGGAAGCCGCCGAGAAAGCCAAGATTGAGCTGTCGTCGTCGACGGAAACGGAAATCAACCTGCCCTACATCACCGCTACGGCTACCGGCCCCAAGCACTTGGTGGTGAAGCTGAGCCGCGCCAAGTTCGAGCAGCTGGCCGATTCGCTGATTCGCCGCTCGATGGAACCGGTGCGCAAGGCCCTGCAAGACGCCGGTTTGTCGGCCTCGGATATCAACGACGTGATTCTGGTAGGTGGCTCCACCCGCATTCCGCGCATCCAGGAAGAGGTAGAGAAGTTCTTCGGCAAGAAGCCTTCGAAGGGCGTTAACCCCGACGAGGTAGTGGCCGTGGGCGCTGCCATCCAGGGCGGTGTACTGACGGGCGAGGTGAAGGACGTGCTGCTGCTCGACGTAACCCCGCTGAGCCTCGGCATCGAAACGATGGGCGGCGTGATGACCAAGCTCATCGAAGCCAACACCACCATCCCGACCAAGAAATCGGAAACCTTCTCGACGGCTTCGGACAACCAGCCTTCGGTAGAGATTCACGTGTTGCAGGGCGAACGTCCGATGGCTTCGCAGAACCGCACCATCGGCCGCTTCCACCTCACCGACATTCCGCCGGCACCCCGCGGCGTTCCGCAAATCGAAGTAATCTTCGACATCGACGCCAACGGTATCCTGCACGTAACGGCTAAGGACAAAGGCACCGGCAAGGAGCAGAAGATCCGCATCGAAGCTTCGTCGGGTCTGTCCGACGCCGATATCGAGCGCATGCGCCAGGAGGCTCAGGCCAACGCCGACGCCGATAAAGCCGAGCGCGAGCGTATCGATAAGCTGAACCAGGCCGACTCGATGATCTTCCAGACCGAGAAGCAGCTGAAAGAGTACGGCGACAAACTGAGCGCCGGCAACAAATCGGCTATCGAATCGGCTTTGGCTGATTTGCGCTCGGCCCACGAAAGCAAAGACGTAGCCCGCGTTGACTCGGCTATGGAGGCCATCAACGCTGCTTGGCAGGCGGCTTCGCAGGAGATGTACGCCCAGAGCGGCGCGCAAGGTGGCCCGCAGGGCTACCCCGGCGGCGACGCCAGCGGCTTCCAGGGCGGCCAGCCCGGCGGCAACGGCCAGCAGGCCCAAGGCGCCCCGCACGACAACGTGACGGACGTAGATTACGAAGAAGTGGACGGCAACAAGTAATTGCTGCCAACCGCGAACTGTGGCGAAAAGGCCGGGGATCTGCTCCCCGGCCTTTTTGTTTTCACGGCCCTAGGTGCGCCGGCCTGCTGGCTGGCCGGCAAGCTTAAATAGTCAGTCGCGAATAACCGTTTACGTCTGGGCGTCATGCTGAGCCCCGCCGAAGCATGACGCCCAGACGTAGGCAGTTACTTACAGTCCATTACTTAGCCCAGGAAGCCCTTGGGCGTCCAGCTCATTGATTGTTCCGACTCGGGGTCTACATCCTCGAGGTACAGCTTGGGCACGCGCACCGTGCGGGGCTGTGGCGCGGGCTTGGGCTGCCCTTCTGCTGGCTGCACTTGCATCACCTGCTTTCCAGTAAGCATATTGGTGCTTAGGCTTTTGCTTGCGCCACTGGCCCGGTCGATGCTGGTGTAATCCTCGCCGATGAGGCGCATGCGACCCGTTGCCGTTTCGTACCGAAAGCGCTGCAGTACCTGGTAGGCCCAGCGCGAGCCCGCGTAGTGCGACACCAGCAGCACGCCCCGCGCTATGCTCAGTTGCGGTTGGGTGCCCTCGCCACCTAGGGCGCCAAAGCACGTGGTGCAGTACAGCAGCTTGCTGCCCACGCCCGCGCGCAGCAGGCGGCCGTCGGGCTGGGCCAGCAGTACCACTAGCGCGCGGTAACGGGTGTCGTCCTGCGGGTCGGGCGATTGTTGCTCGATGAGCATCAGCACCTTATCGGGGCGTCGGTCAGCGTTCAGGTCGCCCAAAAGCTGCTGCTCCAGCCGCCAGCCCTTCGGCACGAAGGCGGCCGGGGCCGGGGCCGAAGCAGGCAGCCGTTGGGCATCGAGCATGCGCCGTTCGGCCTGCAGTGGGTTTGGAGTGGCCGCATGACCTAGGAACGCCGCAAGCAGCCAAGGCAAGGTAAGGTTGAGCATGGCCAAAAATAAGGGGCGCAACGACAGCCTAGCCGTTGCGCCCCTGTTGCCGTAGCGCCGGAGCGGCCGTTACTTTATGCCCGAATCGGCGGTGATTTTGCGCACGTCCACGTCTTCGAGGTAGCGCTTGGGAGCTTTGGGCAGCGTGGCGTCCTTGCGCGAGGTAAGCTGGCGCCGGCCGTCGGGGTCGGCGGGGTCGCGGTACACGCGCTCGGTGCGCTGCTTGCCCGCGAGGTAGTCACTGCTCCGGATGGTGGTATCGAGCGTTTGGCGGTTACTCTTGATTTGCTCCTCGCTTGCCAGGCGCATTTTTTTGCTTCCAGTGTCGTAAGCGAAGCGGTGCGTAAACTCGAGGTTTTGCTCGGTGCCCGAAAGGTGCCGCACCACCAACATGCCGTTCTCAACTTTTATTTCCGGCATTTTATCGGCGCTGATCAGCGGATCGGGGCCGCCACTGCCGTAGAGCACTCGCCCCGAGGCCGCTACGCGCTGTAACTGCCCCGCGGCATCGGCCAGCAGCACCACCACGGCCCGCTCGCGGCGGGCCTCCGGTGCCGTAGTCGACGGGCGCTCGATCAGCACCAGCACGGGGTCGGCGCGTTTGTCGCCGTTCAAGTCGCCCGATACCTGGCGCTCCAGCAGCCAACCCGTGGGCACAAAGGCAGCGGTGCGGGCCGCTTTGGCCGGCAAGGCCGTCGGCTCGAAGGCCGCCGGGGCCGACGGGCCGGGTTTGGTTTGCGAGGAACTCAACCAAGCGGCGGTCAGCCAAAGAAGGGTGCAGGCAGTTGTCATGGGCAGGTGGTGTAGGGTAAGCAGCATGGCTGCAACCGCCGCCGCGGGCTGGTTGGTTCAAGGAGGGCGCGGCCGGCTAGTGGTTTTACGAAAACTTAACCAAGTTGCTGCGGCCTAGGTGGGGCTACTGCGCGCAGCGGACAGTGGCCTTTGTACCTACCTTCGGGCATGGATTTTCTGATTATCGGTGCTGGCATTGCGGGCCTTGCCACGGCTTTGGCCTTGCACCGGCAGGGCCACAAGGTGGCGGTGTACGAGGCAGCACCCGCCCTGCGCGAAATTGGCGCGGGCGTGGTGCTGGGTGCCAACGCCATGCGGGCACTTGGCCACCTAGGGCTGCACGATGCCGTGCACGCCGCTGGCTTTGCCGTTACGCGCATCAGCCTACTCGATCAAGCGGGGGGAGTACTCAACGACATCGACACGCGCCCGTTTACCGAGCGCGTCGGTTACGATAACCTCGCCATTCATCGCGCCGATTTGCAGCGCGTGCTGCTTGCGCAGCTGCCTCCGGGCGTGCTGCACCTAGGCAAAGCCCTAGCGCGTTTCGAACAACTCGGCAATCAGGTAACGGCCTACTTCGCCGACGGCAGCGCGGCCACCGCCGATGCCTTGCTGGCCGCCGACGGCATTCGCTCGCGGGCGCGCCTGCAGCTGCTGCCGCACAGCCAACCGCGCTACGCCGGCTACACCTGTTGGCGCGGCGTTACCGATGGCTCGGCCCTGCAGCTGCCCGCCGGGCGCAGCACCGAGTCGTGGGGGGCGGCGGGGCGCTTTGGCGTGGTGCCGCTCGCCAACGGGCAGGTGTACTGGTTTGCCTGTATCAACAGCGCCGTACCGCAAAACCCCGCCTGCAAAGCCCTGCGGCTGGCCGATCTGCAAAAGCATTTCACTCACTTCCACGCGCCCATTCCGGAGCTGCTGGCGCTTACCACCGACGAGCAGGTTATCTGGGGCGACATCATCGATCTGAAACCGTTGCGGCAGTTTGCCTTCGGCCGTGTGCTGCTGCTCGGCGATGCCGCCCACGCCACCACGCCCAACATGGGCCAGGGCGCCGGGCAAGCCGTTGAGGATGCCGCCATGCTGGCCCGCTGCCTTAGCGAGCAACCCGCTTTGCAAGCTGCGTTTCGGTTGTTCGAGCAACGCCGGCTACCCCGCACCACGCGCATTGTGCGGCAATCGTGGCAGCTTGGGCAGGTGGCGCAGTTCTCGCGGCCGTGGCTGGTGCAGCTTCGCAACGCCGTGATGCGCCGCGTGCCCAGCTCCCTGAATAGGCAGCAAATGCAATTTTTATACGAAGGCGAGTAGGCCGCTCCCGCCGCTGTCCTTGCGAGGCCTGAGCCAAAGCAACTGGCCCTGGGTCGGGCGCAACCTCTCAATCGGCACGGAGCGAAAACGACCTAGGCCGTCATGTAGCGCGGACTTCAGTCCGCGTTTGCGTGCCCGATGCCTTTGTTACGCAACCGGGCAAAACCGCTTATTCTGGCACACGCGTGCTAAAGCCTACGCTACAGCGCACCGCACCTTAGGTAGGGAAATATAAAATAATACCCGGAGGCTGCGGACTGAAGTCCGCGCTACTTCGCGCCCTAGGTGCATTTCGGGTGCTGCCAGCTGAACGGCTGTGCCTTGCTCAGGACCGTTTGCTTCGCTTGGCTCGCAAGGACAGCGCTTCAGGAACGGTTTCCTAGGTGCGCTACGGTGCGCTGGGGCGGGCAGGCTGCTGCAGCTCGAGAGGGACGGGCTGGGGTTGGCCTTTGACCTCGGCCGACTCCTCTTCGGTCTCTTCCTCGAAACCTTTCTGAATTTTCTCGGCGGCCTCCTGGAAGTCGCCCTCGTCGGGGCGTTCCATGTTGGCCATGTGCTGCATTTTGGCGTGCGGCTCGTAGCTCAGCCGGATGTAAATCGGGAAGTGGTCGGAGCCGACGTGGGGCAGCCGCTCGATGCTGGCTACCTTAAAATGCGCCGAGTGAAACACGTGGTCGAGGGGCCAACGCAGCAGGCGGTAATCGGCATGGAAGGTGGGCAGCAGGCCGCGACCCATGCGCGGATCGAGCAGGCGGCTGATGCGGCGGAACAGCTCGGAGGTGTGTGACCAGGCCACGTCGTTCATGTCGCCGGCCACCACGGTAGGGCCGTCGTGGTCTTCGATTTCGTGGCCCACCAGCAGCAGCTCGGCATCGCGCTTGGTGCTGGTTTTCGACTCCTGCGGCGCGGGCGGCTTGGGATGCAGGCAGTACAAGCGCACGCGCAGTCCGTTGGGCATTTCCACGAAGGCGTGAAACGACGGGATGTCGTCGTCGAGCAGAAACTTGATTTCGGGGTTGAGCAGCGGCAGCCGCGAAAACACCAGCATGCCGTAGGTGTTGGGAAGCGGAGCGTAGGCCGTGTAGGGGTGCGTTTCCTCGAGGCTGCGCAGCTGCTCCAGCCACCACTGGTCGGTTTCGACGGCCAGAATCACATCGGGGTTGCAGTGCCGAATGACGCCCAGGCACCGCGAGGCGTCGCGGTTGGTCATCAGCACGTTGGTTACCAGCAGACTTAGGTGGTTGTCGTTGTCGGTGGTCGGGAGCGAGCTGTCGAGTACCTTTTTGGGCAACAAGTGGGTGTAGGGCAAGATGCGTATCACCTGGTACACAATAGCGCCGGCCAGCGTGAGCACGAACAGCGGCCCCAGCCAATCGAACTGCCAGAAGTTCAGCAGCAGGGCGCCGACCAGCGCCACGGCCAGCGCCCCCACCACTTGCAGGCGCGGAAAATCGAACACCCTGATCCACCAGGCTTCGCGGCGCAGCAAGGGCAGCAGCGTAGCCACCACGGCGCCAGTGCCCACCACGGCAACCAGGCCGTCGAGCACGCGCGTGAAGAGGGTTATCAGAAAGGTTAGCACGGGCGGGTTGAGCGAAGGAGAACAGTTGAGCTATTGTACTGCCACGAAGCAACTAAGTTGCGGCTTGCATATAATTAGGGCTATATACGCGCCCGACGGTAGCGCGGCTACCTAGGGGCGGCACGCCGCCTGCCTGCAGGGGCTAAAAATCGTCGAGGCCGCCTTTGCGCAGCTCGTCCACGGTGCGCATCACCTTGTCGCGCAGGGCGGCGCGGTATTTTTCCAGCGCATCGGCCAGGCGGGCATTGCCGATGGCCAGCATTTGCACGGCAAGAATGGCGGCGTTGGCGGCGTTGTCGAGGGCCACGGTAGCCACGGGCACGCCCGCGGGCATTTGCAGCATCGACAGCACCGAATCGAGCCCGGCAATGCTGGTGGCCGCGTTGATGGGCACGCCAATTACCGGCAGCGTGGTGAAGGCCGCCACCATGCCGGGCAAGTGGGCCGCGCCGCCCCCGCCGGCAATTACCACGCGCAGCCCCCGCTTGCGCGCCGACTCGGCGTACTCCACCAAGCGGTGCGGCGTGCGGTGCGGCGACACCAGCGTAATCTCGAAGGGCACCTGAAACTGGCGCAGCACCTCGGCCGCCACGTTCATCACGCGCAGGTCGGATTGGCTGCCCATAATGATGCCCACCACCGGCGTGGAGGCATCGGGGGCGTTGTGGTCGGGAGGAAGCGTTGTCATGGCAGTGGCTGGGAGAGGCAATGGGCACCAAGCGGCAAGCCCGGCAGTATGCATACGCAGATGCGCCCCGCCGGAGCCAACAAAATCGGTACTGTATGCGCTGCTCCGCTACCTTTAGCCAGAATATATTGCCCGCTGCATGGAGATACTGCTCGCCACCTTCACTACGCTGTTTTCGGTTGTCAACCCGTTCGGGGCCATGCCCGTGTTTCTGACCCTTACGCAAGCCGACACCGCACACCAACGCGCCGCCACCGCCCTGCGCGCCTGCACCTACATGGTGGGCGTGCTGGCCGTGTCGTTTTTTGCGGGGCAGTACGTGCTCAATTTTTTCGGCATCAACATCCATCACCTGCGCATTGCGGGCGGTATTTTGCTTATGCGCTCGGCCTTCGACCTGCTCACGCCCGGCGCCAACCGCGACCGGGTAGGCCCCGCCGTGCTCGAAGAAAGCCTGCACAAAGACGATATCAGCTTTACCCCGCTGGCCATGCCCATGCTCTCGGGCCCGGGCTCCATCGCGGTGTGCATCAGCCTGTTTACCGAGCGGCTCAGCTACTTCGATATCAGCCTGATCGTGCTGGGCTTTGTACTGGTAGCGCTGGCCAGCTACCTTATTCTGCTGTCGTCGTTGCGGCTTACGCGCTTCCTAGGTCGGCCGGGCTTGGCGGCGCTGGCACGGGTAATGGGGTTTATCACGCTGGCTATTGGCGTCAATTTTCTGGCCTCGGCCATTAAAGCGCTGTTTCAGGAGTAAGTGTTTTCGTTCGGATAGCGCAGCAGGTGCTAGGCCAAGCCGGTTGATAATTATCACCCAACAGCACAACCATCCGTAGGCTATCTTTGCGGCCCGAAACCGCTTATCTGATGCTGAAGAACGACCTGATCCTGCGTGCCGCCCGCGGCGAACAAACCGAACGTACTCCTGTATGGCTGATGCGCCAGGCCGGCCGCATTTTGCCCGAGTACCGCGCGTTGCGCGCCAAGCTGAGCGGTTTTAAGGAACTGGTTGAAACACCCGACCTCGCGGCCGAGGTAACCATTCAGCCCATTGATGCGCTCGATGTTGACGCGGCTATCATCTTCTCCGACATTTTGGTGGTGCCCGAGGCCATGGGCCTCACCTACGAAATGGTGGAGGCCCGCGGCCCGCTTTTCCCGGAAACGGTGAAGTCGGCGGCCGATGTGGCGCGCCTGCGCGTAGCCGACCCCGAGGAGCACCTCGGCTACGTGCTCGAGGCCCTGCGCGTCACCAAAAAAGCCCTAGGTGGCCGCGTGCCGCTGATTGGTTTTGCCGGCGCCCCCTGGACGATTCTGGCCTACATGGTGGAGGGCCACGGCTCCAAAACCTTCAGCAAAGCGCGCCGCATGCTGTTTCAGGACCCCGAGCTTTCGCACCAGCTGCTCCGTAAGATTACCGACACCACCATTGCCTACCTGCGCGCCCAAGTAGAGGCCGGTGCCAATATGTTGCAGGTGTTCGACTCGTGGGCGGGCATCCTGAACCCACAGCACTACCACGAGTTTTCGGCCCGTTACATCGGCGAAATTTGCGCCGCGATGCCCGCCGACGTACCCGTAACGGTGTTTGCCAAAGGAGCTTTCTTCGCCCACCACGACTTCGCCCAGATGCCCTGCCGCACCATTGGCCTCGACTGGAACGAAGACCCCAGGGCTGTGCGCCAACTAGTAGGCGACAAAACCCTGCAAGGCAACCTCGACCCCTGCGCCCTCTACGGCACGCCCGAGCAAGTGCGCGCGGCCACTATCGAAATGCTGGAGCGCTTCGGCCCGCAACGCCACATTGCCAACCTAGGCCACGGCGTGTACCCCGACACCAACCCCGAGCGCGTGAAGGTATTCGTGGAAACGGTGAAAGAGCACAGCACCCGCATGCGCCAGGATTTGGCCTAGGTGCATAAAATCTGTCATCCTTCATCTGGCGTACGCGCAGCGAAGGACCTTGTCACGTGGGATAGTAATTTCTATCTGGCGAGAGAAGGTCCTTTGCTGCGCTCAGGATGACAGCTTTTTACTAGCCTACAGCACCTCGGCCGCTTCGGCTTCCTGCAGCAGGCGGGCTTTTTCAATCGGTACTACGCCTACTTGCTCGCACACCAATCCGCCGCCTAGGTTGGCCAGGGCCGCCATGGCCTCGGGGCTGGTGCCCAGGGCTACGCACAGCGCAGCAATGCTGATTACCGTATCGCCGGCTCCCGATACATCGGAAATGGCGCGCACGTGGGCCGGCAGGTACACCGGGCCGGCGGCAGCATCGCAGAAAACGCCGCGCTCTGATAAAGTTACCAGCACCATTTCGGGCGCTAGGTACTGGCGCAGCACGGTTACGGCATTTTCGAGGCCGGCATTGTCGCCATCGGCAAATTCCAGTTTCAGGCCTTCGCGCAGCTCCTTCAGATTGGGTTTGAAAAGTGTGCAACCGCGGTAAGCCAGGAAGTTGCGCTTCTTGGGGTCGACTACCGTGGGCACACCTTTTCGGCGTGCCAGGGCAATGAAGTGGGCAATGCGCTCGGCATTCAGCACCCCTTTGTCGTAATCTTCGAAAATGACCACATCGGCGCGGTCGAGTAGCTGCTCGTAGGCTTCGGTCAGGGCAGCATCTTCGGTTGCGGCCAGGTCGGTTTCCACTTCCGAATCGATGCGGAGCAGGTGCTGGCCGTGGGCCAAAATGCGCTGCTTTACCGTGGTGGGGCGCTCGGCGCTGCGCACCAGCCCGTCGGCGGGCAGGTGCCGCTCGTGCAGCAGGTGCAGCAACTGGTCGCCGCCGGCGTCGTCGCCAATTACGGCGCACAGCAGCGGCGTGGCACCTAGGGCTTGCACATTCAGGGCCACGTTGGCCGCGCCACCTAGGCGCTGCTCGGTGCGCGTTACGTTCACGATGGGCACCGGCGCCTCCGGCGACAAACGCCCCGCTTTGCCCCACACGTAGGCGTCCACCATCACGTCGCCCACGATGAGCACGGTCAGGTTGTTGAAAGCGGCAAAAAGATCGGTTAGCGTGGCGGACGACGACAAAGCGGCTGCAGGCATCGGAAAGCAGAATGGCGAATGAAGCCGCAAAGGTAGCGTTCGGCGCAGAGTTATGGGCCCATCGGCCGCGCCCAACCACGCGCCGCGCCAACCCGCTTCCGCGGACTTTGCTCCGTTGTGCGCCGGCGGCCCCACCCCACCGGCTCGAACTTGCGCGGGCCGGCCGGGTTATCATCACGTTTTACGGTGGCCGATGCCCCCGGGGCCCCGCTCCTGCCGTTTACCCAACCGTACCCAACAACTCCCATGAAGCACTACCTCGCTCTTGCCGCGGCCCTGGCCCTCGGCGCTTACCGGGCGCAGGCCCAGCCGGCGGCCCCGGCGCGCCCCGCCCCCGACCAAATTCCGACCAAAAAAGGCCCGCTGGCGGTGCAGCCCATTACGCACGGCAGCGTGGTGCTCACCTGGAACGGCAAAACCATTTACGTGGACCCCTACGGTGGCGCCGACGCCTACGCCGGCCTGGCCGCGCCCAACGTTATTCTGATTACGGACATTCACGGCGACCACCTCGCCCCCCAAACCCTAGGTGCTTTGGCGGCCGGCAAGGCGCTGATGGTGGTGCCGCAAGCGGTGGCCGATAAGCTGCCGGCCGAGTACAAGCCGCAGGTGCGCATTTTGCGCAACGGGCAGCGCCTAGACACGCTGGGCCTCACGATTTCGGCCATTCCGATGTACAACCTGCCCGAAGCCCCCGACGCCATGCACACCAAAGGCCGCGGCAACGGCTACGTGCTGGGCCTGGGCGGCAAAAACGTGTACCTCTCCGGCGATACGGAGGATATCCCCGAGATGCGCGCCCTCAAAAACATCGACGTGGCTTTTGTGTGCATGAACCTGCCCTACACCATGGATGTGCAGCAGGCCGCGCAAGGCGTGCTGGCTTTCCGGCCCAGCATCGTGTACCCGTACCACTACCGGGGCCAAAACGGCCTGAGCGACGTGGCCGCCTTTAAACAAACCGTAAACCAGGCCAACAAGAAAATCGACGTGCGGCTGCGCAACTGGTATCCGGCGGCCAAGTAAGCAGTCGGAAAGAGCTGTGTTCTTTACACCGTCGTACTGAACTCGTCGAAGCATCTCGCCGGATAGTATTGTCATCCCTCACCTGGCGTACGCAAAGCGAAGGACCTTCTCACGCCCGAACAGCTTTCCTAGGTCGTGTCATGTTGAGCAGAGCGAAACATCTGGCGGCTGAATTCAGATAGCACCCGCTCCCCTCTCTTTTGGAGAGGGGCTGGGGGTGAGGTTTCGGTACGATGCTTGGCTCTGCCAACCTGCGGTTCGGCTTTGCTCAGCATGAGGCTCCTGTTGCTAGCTGTCCGCACGCCCTAGGTAACCGGCTGCGCCCTGCCCGGGTGTGGCTTGCTACCTAGGGCGCTTGTGCGGGCTGATTAGGCCAGCTTGGCCAAGCTTACTTTGATGCGGCGAAAGGCCTCGCGCAGCTTTTCATCGGCAGCGGCGGTGCTCATGCGCAAGCACTGCGGGGCGCCAAATGCGCCGCCGTCTACGGTGGCTACGTGGCCGTCGTTGAGCAGGTAAATAGCCAGGTCGCAGGCGTTTTCGATAACCTGGCCCTCGGGCGTGGCTTTGCCGAAATACGACGACACTTCGGGGAATACGTAGAAAGCGCCGCTTGGCGTAGGCGTTTTCAGGCCCGGAATCTCGCGCACCATTTCCAGCACCAGGTCGCGGCGGCGGCGGTAGGCTTCCACCATTTCGTCGGCCGAGGTGCGGCCGCCTTGCAGGGCTGCCAGTGCTGCGCGCTGCGCAATGGAGCAGGTGCCCGAGGTAATCTGGCTTTGCATCTTTTCGCAAGCGGCGGCAATTTCCTTGCGGGCCGCCAGGTAGCCAATGCGCCAGCCCGTCATGGCGTAGCCCTTGGAGAAACCGTTGATGGTGATTACCTGGTCCTTCACCTCGGCAAACTGCGCCAGGCTTACGTGCTCACCCACAAAGTTGATGTACTCGTAAATCTCGTCGGCAATGACGTGCACGTGGGGGTTGCGGGCCACTACCTCGGCAATGGCGGCCAGCTCCTCGCGCGAGAACACCGAGCCCGTGGGGTTGCACGGCGACGAGTACATCACCAGCTTGGTGCGGGGCGTAATGGCTTCTTCGAGCTGCTCGGCGGTTACCTTGTAGTCGTTTTCGAGGGTGCCCACCAGCTTAATGGGCGTGCCCTCGGCCAGTTTCACAATCTCCTCGTAGCTAACCCAGTAGGGCGAAAAAATGAGCACTTCGTCGCCGGGGTTTACCAAGCTCATCACGGCGTTGGCAATGCTTTGCTTGGCGCCGGTGCTTACTACAATGTTTTCGGGCTTGTAATCGAGGTTGTTGTCACGCTTGAATTTCTCGGCAATGGCGGCGCGCAGCTCGGGGTAGCCGGGCACGGGTGTATAAAACGTGTAGCCGTCGTCGATGGCTTTCTTGGCCGCGTCCTTAACGTACTGCGGGGTCTGAAAATCGGGTTCGCCGAAGCTCAGGCTAATCACGTCGACGCCTTTGGCCGCCAGCTCGCGGGCCTTTTTGGCCATGCCAATGGTTTGCGACTCTTCCAGCGCGTTGATGCGGTCGGATAAGAACGAGGTGGCTAGCGTGTCGGCAGCGTTCGACATGGAGAGAATGCGGGCTTGGGGTGGGAAATGGGGAAAGTGCAAAGGTACGCAGATAGGCGCTGCGTGCAGTATGGGCCGGCGCCCCGCGCTGCACAAACCCCTGCGGCACAACCCGCTGCCGTTTGCCTAGGTTTCGCCCTGGCTACTCCTGCCCCAGCACCTGAAAATTGCGCAGCACCAACCGCAAGTCGTCGGCCGGCGAATAGTCGCGGGCGTAGATGAGCTCCAGGCGGCGGCGCGTGGCATCGTTCATGGCGAAGTTGGCGTGCACGGCCTCATCGGCCGGCGAAAACACGGCGCGCGGCGTGCCCGTGCGGGGCGCCATGTAGCGCAAGCCCACCCACGTGCGCCGGCCCAGCAGCACCCGCAGCACGTTGCGCAAAAAACCACCTAGGGCGGCGCGCTGCCGCAGCAGCACCAGCGGCGTACCCACCAGCACGGCCAGGCTGATGCCGATATCGAGCAGGCGTTTGGCCCGCCGTTGCTGGGGCTTGTAAAGGTTCAGCTCAATCTCGAGGGCGTAGTAGTCGCCGGGCGCATCCTTCGACGAGCTTCCGATGATGTAGTCGCTGTCTTCGGGCAATATCTTGAAAGCCACCTCGGGGTGCGTGTCCTGCAGCTGCACCATGTTGCCCATAATCTGACTGGCTGTCAGGTCTTTGCCGCAGAATACCAGCTCCGTCACGTCGTAAATGCGCAACACCTCGTCAAGTTGGCGCAACGAGCCCAGTTGGTCGGCCGGCGTGTCGGCCGACGAGCCTTCGTCGGCGGGGCTGATGAAACCCAGAATACGGGCCTGCACGGCCGCGGCGCCCAACAGCCGACGCACGCGTTGGCTTTCGGCCTCGGAGCCCACAATGGCAATGTTCTTGGGCGGCTGCTCGGAGAGGCGCAAATCGCGGTAGCGAATGAAATGCTGCACTACCCGCCGCGCTACCATGGCCCCCACAGCCCACACGCCACCTAGGATGATCAGCGCTTTGGAGAAACGCCAGGCATCCAGGAAGTTCGAAATGGCCGAAATCAGCACCGTGCCGATAAGGATGCCGTGCGCAATGCGCGAGGTTTTGGCTGGCTCGTCGTAGGAGCCGCTGAGGTAGGCCGAGCTGAGCCACACCACAATGTAGGCCGGCACGGCCACCAGCATGTACTGCGGCGGGTAGGGCGTGGGCACAAACTTGTGGTTCTGCTCCCAGTAATCCTTCAGGAAGTACATGCCCCCCAGGATAATGAGCGCATCGAGCAGCACGGGCCAGCCCTTGTCCCAGAAGCGCCGACCTAGGGCCACCCCAGCGCGCAGCCAAATGGCAAAGTTGATGAGCAGCGAAAACGCGCCGGCCTGCTTGGGCGCAAAGTGCTTCTGGGCGAAAATGACCATGGCCCGGTAAAACACGAACACGTAGTTTACCGAGGTGCGCTTGGTGCTTTCGCCCTTGTAATGGATGATGCGGGTGCCGGGGAAGTAGTAATTCTTCCAGCCGCCCTGCGTAAGCCGGTACGAGAGGTCAATGTCCTCGCCGTACATAAAGTAATCTTCGTCGAGCAGGCCTACTTGGTCGAGGGCGGCTTTGCGCATTAGCATAAACGCACCGCTCAGCACTTCTATCTCATGCGTCTGGTCTTGGTCGAGGAAACCTAGGTGGTAACGGCCAAACGTGCGCGACTTCGGAAACAGCGCTGCCAAGCCGAACACTTTGTAAAAGGCAATCCAGGGCGTGGGCAGGCTGCGCTTGCTTTCGGGCAGAAACTTGCCCTGCCCGTCGAGCATCTTCACCCCCAGGCCGCCGGCTTTGGGGTGCGCATCCATAAACGCGCAACACGCCCGGAAGGTATCTTCCTCCACCACGGTGTCGGGGTTCAGCAGCAGCAGGTA
This sequence comes from Hymenobacter oligotrophus, assembly GCF_003574965.1. Classification (NCBI taxonomy): domain Bacteria; kingdom Pseudomonadati; phylum Bacteroidota; class Cytophagia; order Cytophagales; family Hymenobacteraceae; genus Hymenobacter; species Hymenobacter oligotrophus. Next base: position 1,930,171 of record NZ_CP032317.1, read on the forward strand.
CTCGCCCTTGGCTTGGCGCAGGGCTTGGTTGTTGGCCTTGCTGAAGCCGGGGTTATCCTGGTTTTCAATGAGGATAACCTCCGGAAAGCGCTGCCGCACCATGGCCACCGAGCGGTCGACGGAGTTGTTATCGACCACAAACACCTCCACCGGCTCGCCCAGCTTTTCAACAGCACGGCGCACCGACAACAGCGTCTGCTCCAGGAAGTAGCAGACGTTGTAATTAACGATTACGACAGAGAGCTTGGGGTAAGCCGGCACGGGTGGAAAAGCAATACACCGAAAGTTAGCGACTTTGCTAATGCCCTACCTACGGACGAGCCGCATCTTATAGATTTCTTAACTGCTAGGTTTTGATTCTTTAATATCCTGCTTGCCACAACCCTCCCCTGCAATTGCACCAATGCCCAAAATAAAAACCGCCTCAACTGCATAGCTGAGGCGGTTTAGCTTGTGTGGCGCTGCTTTACCGGGCCTGCCGTTGGCGCTCCACAATGGAGCGACCTAGGGTAATCTCGTCGGCGTACTCCAGCTCGCCGCCCACCGGAATACCGCGGGCAATGGAGCTGATGTGCACCTCGGGGAACTCGCGCAGGCGGCGCGTAAGGTAAAAGGCCGTGGTGTCGCCTTCCATCGTGGGGCTGATGGCCAGAATAACTTCCTTTACCTCGCCTTCCTCCCCTTGCATACGGTCCATCAGCGGTTCGATGTGCAGGTCGCTGGGGCCGATGCCCTCGATGGGCGAGATGACGCCGCCCAACACGTGGTACACGCCCTGGTATTGGCCGGTGTTTTCGATGGCAATTACGTCGCGGATGTCCGACACGACGCACACGGTGCTATGATCGCGCAGCGGGTTGGCGCAAATCGAGCACTGCTCCGTGTCGGAGATATTGAAGCAGGAATTGCAGTACCGAATATCGAAGCGCATTTTAGCCAATGCCTCGGCCAACGAGCTGGTCGTTTCCGTTTCGGCTTTCAGCAAGTGCAGCGCCAGGCGCAAAGCCGTTTTGCGGCCAATGCCGGGCAGCTTCGAGAGTTCCGCTACCGCGTTTTCGATCAGTTTAGAGGGAAATTCCATTCGGGTTAGTTGTCGGTTGTCAGCTCTTAGTTGTCAGTTAGCCACCACCCACCTAGGGCCCTGACAACTGACAACGGGTAACTGGCAACGCTTATACTACGTCGGCCGAAATGCCGCGGTCGTGAATGGCCGTGCACATGGGTTCCAGCTCTTCGTACGAGCCTACCTTCACGGTGCACTGGCCTTTGTAATGGATCAGAAGCGTGCATTGCTCGGCCTGCATAGGCTCGTGGCCGCACACGTCGATTAGCGTCTTGATGACGTGGTCGAAGGTATTTACGTCGTCGTTGTATACCACAAGGTCGCGCAGGTCGGTGCTTTCTTCCAGCACCAAAACCTCTTCGTCCGGGGCAATCAGCGGTTTGGTGTTCATGGCGTAAAGGTACAGCTTCAGGTGGTAGGTTGTGGGCCGGCGGATGGTACAGCATAACACCCTGCGCCGTGGTATAGTTGCCGCCGAACCGGAATTTGTAGGGCGGCCATTTCTGTTGATTCTGCTGTAATTTCCCGGCACAATCGTTCGGCCCTCACCCACTTCTCGCCCTTTATGCACGTTATTTTGCGGCGGCTTTCGCTGCCCCTAGTACTGCTGGCCTTGGCCGGCTCGCCCGCGCTGGCGCAGCAGCAACTCCTTACCGTGGAAGACGCCTTCCGCAACACCGCCCTCAACCCCGCCAACCTCCGGCAACTGGGCTGGATACCCAACTCGACAGACGAATACAGCTTTGTGCGCACCGAAAACGGGCAAGACGAGCTGGTGCGCGGCCGCGTGGGCGGCACCCTGCAATCCGTGGTAACGCTCGGCAACCTAGGGCAAGCCTTGCAAGCCGCTGGTGCCCCGGCCGTAAAAGCCATGGGCTTTCCGCAGGTGCAGTGGACGGGCCCCGACGCCTTTTTGGTAGCCATGCCCAGCCGCGAGGTATTCCGCTACTCCACGGCCGAGGGCAAAGCCACCAAGCTGTTCGGCTACCAGGCTGGCGCCGACAACGTGGAGTTTGACCCGACCAAAACGCGGGTAGCCTACACCAAAGAGCAGAACCTGTTCATCAGCCAAGCAGGCAAGGAGAACGTGGCCGTTACCTCGGAAGCTAACCCGGCCATCGTGAACGGCCAAGCGGCTCATCGCTCCGAGTTCGGCATTACCAAGGGCACGTTTTGGAGCCCCAAAGGCAACAAGATGGCTTACTACCGCATGGACCAAACCATGGTAACGGACTATCCGCTGATTAACACCGCGGAAGTACCGGCCAAGGCCGAGCCCATTAAATACCCCATGGCCGGCGACAAAAGCCACCACGTAACCGTGGGCGTGTACGACGTGGCTACGGGCAAAACCGTGTTTTTGCAAACCGGCGAGCCCAAGGAGCAATACCTCACCAACATCAGCTGGAGCCCCGACGAGAAATCGGTGTACGTGGCCGTGCTCAACCGCGAGCAAAACCACATGTGGCTGCGCCAGTTCGATGCTGCTACCGGTGCGTTGGTGAAAACCTTGTTTGAGGAAACCGATAAGGAGTACGTGGAGCCGCAGCACCCGCTGCAGTTTGTGCCGGGCCAGCCCGATCAATTTGTGTGGCAAAGCCAGCGCGACGGCTACAACCACCTGTACCTCTACAACACCGCGGGCAAGCTGCTGCGCCAGCTCACCCAAGGCCCGTGGCTGGTAACCGATGTGCTCGGCTTCGATGGCAAGGGCAAAACGGTGTACTTCGCCAGCAACCAAGAGGGCACCATTCAGCGCCAGCTCTACGCGTTGCCCCTAGGTGGCGGCAAGCCGCGCCGCATCAGCAGCGGGGCCGGCACCCACACCGGCACGCTTAGCCCCTCGGGCGAGCGGCTGCTCGATTCGTACAGCAGCCAAACCACGCCGCGCACCGTTGCCGTGCTGGGCACCAAGGATGGCAAAAGCCAAGCGCAGCTGCTGAACGCGCCCAACCCGCTGGCCAACTACCGCCTAGGTGCTACCAAGGTGTTCCCGATTAAGGCAGCCGATGGACAAACCGACCTGTACGCTCGCCTTATTACCCCGCCCAACTTCGACCCAAATAAGAAGTACCCGGCGGTGATTTACGTGTACGGCGGCCCACACGTGCAGCTCGTAACCGACTCGTGGCTGGGCGGCGGCAACCTCTGGATGCAGATGATGGCCGAGAAAGGGTACGTGGTGTTCACCGTCGACTCGCGCGGCTCGGGCAACCGCGGCTTGCCCTTCGAGCAGGCCACGCACCGGCAGTTGGGCACGCAGGAGCTGGCCGACCAGCTTAAAGGCGTCGATTACCTGAAGTCCTTGCCCTACGTGGACGCCCAGCGCATTGGCGTGCACGGCTGGAGCTACGGCGGTTTCATGACGACGACCATGCTTACGCGCGCTCCGCAAGGCACTTTTAAGGTGGGCGTGGCCGGCGGCCCCGTTATCGACTGGCGCCTGTACGAGGTGATGTACACCGAGCGCTACATGGACACTCCGCAAGAAAACCCCGAGGGCTACCAGAAAGCCAACCTGCTCAATTACGTGGAGAACCTGAAGGCGCCGCTGCTGATGATCCACGGCACCATCGACGACGTGGTGGTGTGGCAGCACAGCCAGGCCTACCTTAAAAACGCCGTTGATAAGGGTGTGCAGCTCGATTACTTTGTGTACCCCGGCCACCCGCACAACGTGGGCGGCAAAGACCGGGTGCACCTCTACACCAAAATCACGAACTACCTCGACATGTACCTGAAGCCGGAGGCTCCGGCTGCGGGCACCAACACGAGCGGACAGTAATTTTGCTGCCTGCCACACTGGGTTAGAAGCAGGACCTTGTCACCGTGGAGGGCGTTTAGCCGTTCACGCGTGATGAGGTCCTCTCTTTAGCAAGAAGGTCACTGTCGAACCTGCTCCATCTTACCTGCTCACCGTTGTTCTAGAATGCCCGCTCCTTCTACCGACTTCAAGCGTGCCCTGCGCCAACTTTCCGATAAAGAAAAAGAAGACCTGCTGCTGAAAGCCGTACGTCGCGACGCCGAGCTTTATGATTTGCTGCGCTACGAAATTCTGCCTGAGGTAGACTTGCGCGTAATTCAGGACGAGCACGCCGAGCGCATTGCCGAGCTGCTGCAAAAAGCCAACGGCCGCGTAATGAACCGCGCCCTCTCGCGGGCCCTAGGTAAAGCGGCCAAGGAAATTGCCCGGGCCAAGCGCATCACCAAAGACAAACGCCTGGAGGTGGAGCTGAGCCTTTACACCTTGCGCCTGGTGCAGGAAGAGTATAGCCAATACTTCGACGGGTACTTTCAATCGTTTTACGTGGCCACGGTACGAATGCTGCTGCGCACGGCCAAGCTAGTGCCCAAACTGCACGAAGATTTGTGGCTGGAATACAAGCCCGAAATCGACGAAATCCTGACCACGCTGCGCGGCCACGAGAAGCACCGCCAACTGCGCTACGCGTTGCCCAAAGAGCTGGAGCTGCCGCACTAAACGGCCCATTGAGGCGCAGCCTTTTGCGCTTAAACTACAATGGTTATAACAAAAGAATTATTATATAAAATAAATAAGAGCGAATGCAAAAACGGATTTAGATTTGGAGGCTGCGCATAACGCATTTAACTGCTCCACTCCTTCTCTTCATCCGTTTTATGCAGAAAAACATTACCCGTATCCTTACCGGTTGTGCATTCCTGGGCCTAACGAGCTGCGCGGGCAGCTATTCTCCCATTCGTCCGGCGCGCATTGCCACGTACCAATCGGTAGCCGCAGCCAACGCCCCCGTTGAGTTCGGCTACAAGTACAGCGCCCTGATTACCAACGGCCCCAACAAAAAGTACGTTAAGAAAGAGCGCAAGCAAGGCTACCAAATTGTGGCCGTTAGCGTGAAAAACAACACCAGCGCCGACATCAACTTCTCGCGCGACCTGGAGCTGTACTTCGGCGAGCGTCCGGTGCAGGCTGTGCCGTCGGTGCAAGCCGCCAACGACCTGAAGCAGGGCGTGGCTATTTACCTGCTCTACGTGCTCGGCATTGGCCGCCTAGGTGGCTCTACCGACCCCATGACCGGCCAGACCTCGGGCGGTGTGCTGTTTCCGTGGGGCCCGGCCGTAGCCGTAGGCAACATGCTGGGTGCCAGCGGCGCCAACAAAAACCTGCGCAACGAGTTTGCTACCTACGACCTCACCAACAAGGTAATTAAGCCCGGCGAAACGGTACACGGCATTCTGCCCCTGCGCGAAACCAACGTGGCTCCGCTGCGCGTGGTACTGCGCAGCAGCACGGCCGCCACGCCGGCTACCCCGGCCGCCGAGCCCCAAGCCGCCCCGGCTGCGGCCCCCGCGGCCAGCCCTGCCCCCGCCAACAACGGCGGCCAGCGCTAGGCCCCCCTAGGTGCCTTGGGTACCAAAAGCGAGAACGGCCCCACCTGCAATGCAGGTGGGGCCGTTCTCGCTTTTGGGCCTACTGGGTAGGAGGTTGATTACTGAGCTTGCTGCTTGGCAATTACGTTGAAGCTCAGCGTGAAATTGTCGTCGATGGCCTTATCGGCGGCGGCGCCGAACAGGGTCGAGCCGTACTTCACGTCGTACTTGGTGCGGTCGACGGTAGCTACGCCCGAGGCCGAAGCCACGCCGTCCTTCACGCCTACTTTAGCCGGGAAGCTTACCACGCCGGTTTTGCCTTTGATGGTGAGGTTGCCGGTTACCAGGGCGTTGTTGCCGTTGGCATCGCCTTTCAGTGGCTTCAGATTCGTGATTACGAAAGTAGCGGTCGGAAATTTCTCCGAGCTGAAGAAGTCGTCGTTCTTCAGGTGGCCCACCAATTTGCCGTTGTAGTCGGCGTCTTTGATGTCGTCCACCTTAATCGAGTTCATATCGAAGGTGAAGGTGCCGCCCGTTACTTGGTTGCCGCGCACCAGCATCTGGCCGTCTTTCAGAGCCACGGTGCCGTTGTGCTGGCCACCTACTTTTTTGCCCACCCAACCTAGGGTGCTCAGCTGCGGCTGCGCGGCGTAGGCGTTGTTGTTGGCCTTGGCGGTACCGGGGGTGGTTTTCTTAACACCAAACTTCTCCTGAGCGTGGGCCGGAGCGGTAAACAGAGCGCCTACGAGCAGCAGGGGCAGAACAAACTTTTTCATGATTTAAGAGAAGTGAGAGAACAGTTGTTGTGTTGCTAGCAGCGTGGTGTTTAGCTGCGGATTTTATCAAGTAAGTCGCTGAGCAGCGCGGCTTCTTCGTTGCTGAGGTTTTCGAGGCCGCTGTGCTTGGCGTTGGCCAGCTCCTCGGTTTGCTGCAGCAGCTCGAGGCCGGCGTCAGTAATGCGGATATCCACGGCCCGGCGGTTGCTGGGGCACACCTGCCGCGTTACCAAGCCCTTGGCCTCCAGCTTATCCACAATGCGCGAAGCGTTGCTGGTTTTATCGAGCATGCGCTCGATGAGCAGGTTCACGGTGGCAGGCTTAGGATGCTGCCCCCGCAAAATGCGCAGCACGTTGTATTGCGGCAGCGTGATGCCGTAGGGCTTGAAGGCCGCAGCCAGGCGTTGTTGCAGCCAGCCTGCCGTAAAAACCACGTTCAAGTGGGCTTTTTGGTAGGCGCTCTTGAACACCCGCTGTTGGATTTCGTCTTCGAGCTTCATGCGTCATCTAGAATACGTTGCAAATATATGTACATACATTATATGTATCAACATCGTTCCAATATTTTTTTCACAAACCGACTAATCCACCTTTGCTTAGCCTTTGCCGTATGGAGGGCGTGCGGTAACAGCACAAACCAGACCACACTCCTTCCTTTATGAAAAAGCTGACCTCCCTCCTGCTTGTGATTGGCGCTTGCCTTACCACGGCCGCTGCCGCGCAAGCCCAAAACGCACCCGCCCAAGCTGCCCAGCAAGATAACCAGCGCGAACTTCAAAGCACCGATCAGTTTGTAATGCAAAACGGCTCGGTGGTAAAGCGCCGCGGCAACCAAACCGTTGGGCTAAGCCAAAACGTGCGCCTGCCCAACGGCACCAAGGTAAACGTGAAGAGCGGTATTGTGGAGCTGCCCGGCGGTAAGATTACTACGCTGAAAGAAGGCGACTACGTGCGCGCCGACGGCAGCATTGTATACGCCACGCCGCAAAGCGCCGCGGCCGCCCGCGGCGAAACCGCCCCGGCCGATGCCAAGTTTGGCGGCGTCGACCAGGGCGCGGTGCCCAGCACGGCCGAGGCCGACCAGCGCATTGCCGACCTAGGCCGCCGCGTTGATTTGATGGCGCAGAAGTTGCAACTGCTCAACCAGAAGATTTCGCTGCTCAGCCAAGGCCACCCCAAATTGCCCGACACCAGCCAGCTCGACAGCCAGATCAAGGCCCTCGACGAGCAACTGCGAAGCGTGAAGTAGGTTGGTAGTTGATAGTTGTCAGTTGTCAGTTGACAGTTGTTAGTTGTCAGCCCTAGGTCGGAAGCCGTCAGCTAGCAACTAACAACTGTCAACTAACAACTGACAGCTTATAAAACGGGCACCTGCGCTTGAGCGGTCAGGTGCCCGTTTGTTTCGTGCACCAAGCCGTAAGGCTCGTCGCGCACAATCAGGAAACCGTCTAGGTCGCACACTTCGGCCAGGCCACTGACCTGCAGCGCCGACCATATACCTAGGCTGGTTTCAACCATGCAGCCAATCATGGTGCGCAGACCGTGCGCCTGAGCTTGGCGCAGCAGCCGTACGCCGTTGAGGTAGCCACCGGCTTTCATCAATTTCATGTTCAGCACGTGAAATTGCTCGGCAATGGCGGCGAAATCGGCAGTATCGGTCACCGATTCGTCGGCGATGAGCGGCCAGGGGCTGCGGCGGTGCAGGTGGCGGTAATCGTCGGTGCAGGTGGCGGGCAACGGCTGCTCTAGCAGTTGCACGTTCAGGCCGGGTAAGTCGCGTACTGCTTCCACGAAGCGCAACAGGCCATCGGCGTCGTGCCAGGCTTCGTTGCCGTCGACGAGCAAAGGGTGGCCGGGCAGCAACCGGGTTAGCTCGCGCAGCAAATCGGCGCCGCCCTCCTGGTTTACTTTCACCTTCAGCAGCGGAAAACGCGCCATGCCTTGCGCCTGCACAAAACCGGCCACCGCGCCTGGCTCCATAATGGGCAGGGTAAAGGCCGTGGGCACCGCCGCGGCGGGTGTGGGCACTTGCAGCAGCTCGGGCACGCTCAGGCCTTGCTTGCGGGCCTGGTGGTGCACGTAGGCCGACTCTACCGCGAAGCGTAGCGCGTGGGCGGGATTGGCGGCATCGAGCAGGGCCGTTAGGTCATGGAGGTGCTGCACGCTACCTAGCCCGGCTTGTTGCAGGGCGGCAAATTGTGCCAGCAGCAGCTCGGGCGTTTCGGCGTAGCGCACGTTGGGCGCAGCTTCGCCCCAGCCGGCCTGCGCGCCTTCGCCCGCCCGCACCAACAGGTTGGTTTTGGCGTCGGAGGCGTTGCGCGAAATTTTCCAGGTAAAGCGAAGCGGCAGCTCGAGCGAGCCGATGGACCAGTGCAGCATACGGGAGCAATACGAGCCCACTCGGGCAGGGGTGCAAATTAAGCCAGCGGCGCACATCAGCGGACTGCCGCCCAAACGTCTATCTTTGTCCACCTTCGGTACCCCCATCCGAGCCGAAGACTGGACTTACTGCTATTTATGAAGCTTACGCGCGTTGCCGTGCCGGCCATAGCCTTGCTGCTGCTGGCTGCCCTCCTCACCGCCCTGTCGCATTACGGCGTGGTTGCCCTGCCACCCGCCGTACCCATGGCTGCCCGCTGGATAGCCTTGCTGGCCATCGTTGTTTGGGCCTCGGCCCGCCGCTCCCTCACATTCTGGATTGTGGTGAGCATGCTGGTGGGTGCCGAAGCCGGTGCCGATTTCCCGCAAGCGGCTCAAAACCTAAAGGTGCTGTCGGATGTATTCCTGCGCCTGGTTAAAACCATTATTGCTCCGCTGGTATTTGCTACGCTGGTGGTAGGTATTGCCGGCCACTCCGACCTCAAGAAGGTGGGCCGCATGGGCGTTAAGGCCCTTATCTACTTCGAAGTGGTTACCACCTTCGCGCTGTTCATTGGTTTGGCGGCCATCAACCTCACACGGGCCGGCGTGGGCATTAGCCAAGCCGGCAACGCCGAAACCGAAACGCTGCAAACCGTGAAGCAAACCACGGCCGACATCATTCTGCACATCTTCCCCGAGAACATTGCCAAATCGGTGGCCGAAGGGCAAGTACTGCAGGTGGTGGTGTTTGCCATCATCTTCGCCATTGGCCTGGCCATGGTGAAAGAGCAGCACCGCAAACCCATTCTGGAGTGGTCGGAGAGCTTGTCGGAGGTGATGTTCAAATTCACCAACGTGGTAATGTTCTTCGCGCCCCTAGGTGTGGGCGGTGCCATTGCCTACACAGTAGGCAAAATGGGCTTTGCACCGCTGCTGAACGCGCTGCAATTGCTCCTTACGCTCTACGCCGCGCTCATCGCCTTTGTGGTGCTGATTTTGCTGCCCATGGCCCTGATTGCGCGCATTCCGCTTAAGCGTTTTGTGCAAGCCATTGCCGAGCCGGTAAGTATTGCCTTCGCCACTACCTCGTCGGAAGCGGCCCTGCCCCGCGCCATGGAGGCCATGGAAAGCATTGGCGTACCGCGCCGCGTTGTAGCCTTTGTAATGCCCACGGGCTACTCCTTCAACCTCGACGGTACCACGCTGTACCTCTCGTTGGCGGCCGTGTTCGTGGCCCAAGCAGCCGGCATCGAGCTAACCCTGGGCCAGCAGCTGGTAATGGTGTTTACGCTGATGCTCACCTCGAAAGGCGTTGCCGGTGTGCCGCGCGCTTCGCTCGTGATTCTGCTGGCTACGGTGGCGTCGTTCAACCTGCCTTCGTGGCCGGTGTTCATCATCCTGGGCATCGACGCCCTGATGGACATGGCCCGCACCGCTGTAAACGTAATGGGCAACTGCCTGGCCACGGCCGTAATTGCCCGCTGGGAAGGCGAGTTTGTCGACAACTACCAGGGCGAACCAGTCGACGACTTGTTTGAGGAAGAAACCACGGCGCCGGTGGCCGCTACGCGCAACCACTAAGCCCTAGGGGCCCGGCGGCCAACGGCCGCTTAGCACCCCCAACAGCAGCCCGGGTTCCGCACAGCGCGGGGCCCGGGCTGCTGCTTTTACCCGGCAGCGGAAATGGGCATGTGCTTACCAAAGGAGCAAGGCTGTTGGGTTGGCTGCCTGCAAGGCTTGGCCCTACCAGTGGCCGGGTTTGCCAATTACCAAGCCTCGCCGGCAATTGCTTGCCTGGTAACAGGCCAGTAGCTACAACAACTTTTTTGTACTATTCCGTAGCACTTGCACTGAACAATAAATATTTTCATATATTATAATTACTTAATTATATTTGACTACTGCTCAGGTGCAGCCCTTCATAGGATTCCAACCGTATTTATTCGATTGCTACAACCATGCAACAGTGGTACCGCGCGGCGTTGGTTTGGAGCACGCTGGTGTTGCTGGCTTCGGGGTGCCAATCGGTCGATCGAATTTTGTGGCAACCATCGCGCCTGTCGCTAAACAACCGGTTGCCTTCGCTGGAAATACGGGTTGACAACGGCGCCCTGGCCCAAACCGACGTCAGCCTGCCCGACGACGCCGAGAAGCTGTTCGAGCGCGAAGTGCGCATGAACCTGAGCGACCCCGAAGACACCCTGCGCTACGGTTATGCCCTCCTGCAGGTAACCCACGCGGCCATCGAACGCAGCAGCAAAGGCCTGCAGGTGTTGCAGTTGGTTACGTTTATGCTGCCCTCGCTGGTGGGCGTGCCCCTCGAGCACTACCAAAGCCAGCTTACGGCCCAAGTGCAAATTGCCAACGCCCGCGGCCAGGTGCTGGCCACCTACACGGCCACCGGCGCATCGCGCGTGAAGGTGGCCATGTACCACGGCTACTCGCAAAGCGAAGCCCCCCGGCTGGCCGAGGTAGCGGCCCTGCGCGGCGCCTTGGCTCAGATTAAGCCCCAGCTCGAGCAAGATGCCAGCCGCTTGCGGCTGGCCTTGTTGGGCGCTGGCCCCGTAGCGGCCAAGCGCACGCCGCCTACGCCTGCCGCAGCTGCAGGGCAGTAACTGCGCCCAGGCGCACCTAGGCGTAGGTTTTAGGTTTCGTTGCTCACTGCCAAAATCCTCCAGCTTATGAACGCATCTGTACTCGCCCGGGTAGCAGCGCCGGCTTTGCTGCTTACCGTGTTTGGCTTTCGGCCGGCGCCGCCTGCTGCGGCCAACACTTTCAGCGTGAAGGTAAACGGCAAGGCCCTGACGGGGAAGCCGGGTTTCAACACCTGCCTGCTGATGATGAACGCCCTGAACCTAGGCGGCAACCTTAGCGACGGCAGCCACGTGATGCTCGAAATTATGCCCGCGGCTTTTCCGAAACTGCCCGCCACCTTGCCGCTGGGCGTGCAAAGCACCGAAAAATACGTGAAGGTGTTTTACTACCCCAAGGGCACCAAAGACGCCCTGAACTACTACACCTCGGTGGAGGGCGGCACGCTCACCGTTACGAGCTACAACGCAACCGCGCGCACCATTGCCGGCAGCTTCAGCGGCAAGGTGGTGCGCGTAAAGAACTTGGGCCAAGTGCCTTCCGATGCCTTGCAGCTCACCGACGGCCGCTTCGAGGTGACCTTCACCAAAATGTAACTGCCCTAGGGTAACTGCCCTAGGTGCCGCGTTGGCCGCCTTTTACAAGTAGCCCTGCGCAGACAGTGGCCAAGCCGCGCCCAATTTCTAGCCAAGCAACCCGCGCAAGATCCGTCGCAAACAATCTTTTTTGGTCGGGCTTTAAACCTGAGGCCGGCGGCACCATCTATGGGAGTAGAAACAGGAAACAACAACGTCCCCTACTCACATAAGCATGAAAACCAATTCTTGGCTCAAAGCGCTGGCTTTTTCGTTCGCCCTGCTTCCCACTACTGCCGCCGTTAGCACGGCTTGGGCCCAGGTGCCTGGCACCCAACAAAACGCGCAAGGTTTTGGCAAGCACGGCCACCGCGGCGGCCAGCGCAAAGGCAACCCCGAAGTGCGCGCTTACCTCCGCGACAACGTGATGCCCGTGGTGCGCCAGCAGCGCCAAAAGCTGGATGCCCAAATGAGCGCCTCCGACAAAACGCAGCTCGAAACCTACCGCGGCCAGCTGAAAAGCCTGCGCGAGCGGCAAGCCACGCTGCGCAAGAGCTTCCGCCCCGAGGGCACGCCCAAAGGCCAGCGCGTGCAGCTAACCGATGCACAAAAGCAGCAAGTGCAGGAGTTGCGCGCCGAGCGCAAAGCCGTGCTGGAAAACGTAGCTCGCCTGGCCCAGAAATACGACGCGCAGATCAACCGCTTGGCCGAAGAGGTAAAGCCGCAACGCGAAAAGTGGGCCGCCGACCTGAAAGCGTTGTCGCAGAAAAACCTGACGCCCGAGCAGCAGCAAAAGCGTGCGCAGTGGCAGCAAAAACGCGGCACGGGCCCCGGCACCCGCCAAAACTTCTTCGGTCCCTCGCGCTTTCTGCTGATGAACCCCAACGCCCAAGCCAAAGCCGAGCGCAACGCCGGCAACGGCCGCGCCGCCTTGTACCCCAACCCGGCCAGCAACTCGCAACGCCTCGAGTACGAGGTAAAGAAGGATGGCAACGTGAAAGTGGAGCTGATGGATGAGCGTGGCAAAACCCTGCGCACCCTCTTCGATGGCAAGCAAAACAAAGGCACCCACTCACTCGACGTGAACCTTGCCGACCTAGGCCGCGGTACTTACCTCTACAAAATCAGCAGCAAGGGCAACACCGAAACCCGACGGTTTGTGAAGGAGTAAACACCGCAAAGCACCTCCCATATTCCGGCACAGGCCGCCCCACCTAGGGGCGGCCTGTTGCTTTGGGGCACTGTTTGCTGGGCCCCAGGTACTAGCCGTGGCTTGGGTACGTTACCTTCGCGCTATGCTTCGTCGTTTGCTTTTGCTGTTTGTGCTGCCGCTGCTAGGTGCGGTCTTATTTGCCGGCTGCTGCGGCTCGGTGGCCTGCGACTGCCAAAACTACCGCACCGATGCGCTCATCTTTCAATTCAGTGCCGATTCGGTAAGTGGGCGCGGCTTTCGGGCTTCGGAACTGGCCAACATCGCACTGGTGCGCTACAACACCATTTACCCCGAGGACTCGGCCAACGTGCAAAAAACCGACACCGTGCGCCTAACGCGCACCCGTGCCACGGCTTTTGCCCCGGTAGTAATCGACAATACCGAGCCGTTTGCTCAGCGTTTCGGCCGCAAACTTGGCTCGCCCAACCCGCGCGAGTCGCACCGCTACGCCATTTTGCTCACGGGTGCGCAGCGCAACTCGCCGGTGCGCAAGCGTTATTTCATTGGCGGCCTAACCCTGCGGGGCAAGGTAGAAGCCGACGGCTGCTGCACCTGCTACGAAAACATTGAAAAGTCTTTTTACCTCAACAACACGTTTGTAGAGGCCACTACCGGCGCGGGGGCGCCGCCCGCCGTTACCACGCTCGTGCGCTAGGCGGGCGGGGCCACGTCCAGGGGCCCGGCAACTGCGTATAGTACTTAGTACTACCGCAAACCGTTCCGGTTTGCCACCCGGCAGTTGCCTCCCCCCTATGCCTCAGTCTTCCGACGTAACTACGGCGCCCGCGCCGATATTCTTTTTTCAAACCACCCTTAGCCTCGAGCCCATAATTGCGTGGTGGCAGGCCCGCACCGACGATGCCAACCCCGGCATTGCCCTGTTGGCCCGCGGCATCATGCGCGAGGTAGAGCGCGTGCCCGAGCTGCGCGGCAACATCACCGAGCCTAGTGTGCTCGATACGCACCAAACTTTGGTGCAGGCCCTTATGGTGGCCGTGTTTCCGCCCGCCTCGTTCGACACCGAAATCAGCGGAGCCATACCGCCTTTTCAGCGCTACAGCTTTTACCATACGCCTAGGTTTGCCGAGGTGCTGCTGGCCCCCGACAAGCGCGTAAAGCAGCCGCTCAACATCGATTCGGCTACCATGGAGCGCCACATGGTGCACATGGTGTACGCCCAAATTCTGGAGAAGCTCTACGGCGTGGACTTGCCCGACATCAACGGCTCGGTCATCTTCACGGTGCCCGATTACCACATCGGCCTGTACCGCCACTACAGCGTGTCGTTCAACTCGGCTTTCCTCGATATTCGGGTGGTAGGCCAGCGGCCCGAGTTGTCGGTGGAGCAATTAGAGCAGCTGCGCCGCAATCCGTTCAACATTGAGTTGTTGCGCGAGTTGCTGCCTCCAGACAATTTTGCGCTGGAAGGATTCAATGTGCTGCACCTCGGCGACGTAACCAATCAAGAAATTCTGTCGGAGCTGAAGTACGATTTGCTCGAGCGCGACGTGCTGCAAGCCTCCGACCGCCTCGAGCAAATTCAGGAGAAGCTGCGCGTGCTGTTTGGCCGCCCGTTTTTGCAGTTGGGCATTGCCGCCTACGACGAGAAGAAGAAAGCTTTCGTCGACTTCGGCCGCAAAATCAACCACAGCTTTTTGATGAAGCAGCTGCAGCGGCAGGATGCTAATTCCGGTTTTCGGCGCATCTACGCCCAGGTAACGCAGCAGCGTCGGCCCTTGGTGCTCGAAGATGTGCAAACCGCCGATATTCCGGAGGACTTGCGCGAGCAGCTGCTGAGCATTGGTATTCGCTCGGCCATTTTGGCGCTGCTGCCCTACGGCGACGACGCCGTGGGCTTGCTGGAGCTAGGCTCGCCCAAACCCGGCGACCTAGACGAGTTTGCCCTCGACAACGTGAATGCCTTTTTGCCGCTGTTTGCGGTGGCCGTAAAGCGCAACGCCGAGGAAATCCAAACACGGGTGCAATCCATTATCAAAGAGAAGTTTACGGCCATTCACCCGAGCCTGGAGTGGCGCTTTACCGACGCGGCCATCAATTTGCTCGAGAAGCTCGACGAAGGCAATAAAAACGCCGAAATGGAGCCCATCGTGTTCCATGATGTGTACCCGCTCTACGGCTCTTCCGACGTGCGCGGCTCCAGCACGGCCCGCAACGAGGCTATACAAGGCGACTTGGTGGAGCACCTCACGCTGGCCAACCGCGTGCTCAAAAAGGCCACCGAGTACCAGGCGCTACCTATTCTCGACGAACTGAAGTTTTACGTCACCAAAAACCTGCGCCGCCTGCGCCAGGGCATTCTTTCGGGCGACGAGGTGAACATTCTAGAATCGGTAAAAACCGAGGTGGAGCCGCTGTTTGAGTACCTGGCCCAGCACACCCCCGAGCTACGGCCCGTCATCAGCGACTATTGGTCGAACATCGACCCCGAATTGGGCATTTTGTACAAGCGCCGCAAAGCTTTCGAGCAAAGCATTACGCAGCTGAACGATGCCGTAAGCGACTACCTCGACGAGGAAAATCGGCGGGCGCAACAGATGTTTCCGCATTACTTCCAGCGCTTCAAAACCGACGGCGTGGAGTACAACATCTACATCGGCGCCTCGTTGGTGCACGACAAAACCTTCGACCTCATCTTCCTGAAGAACCTGCGTTTGTGGCAGTTGCTGGTAAGCTGCGAGGTTACCCGCCTCACGCACCGGCTTAAGCCCACCCTGCCGGTGCCACTCGAAACCACCCAGCTGATCCTCATTCATAGCCAGGCCCTGAGCATCCGCTTCCGCACCGATGAACGGCAGTTCGATGTGGACGGCGCCTACAACATCCGCTACGAAATCATCAAAAAGCGCATCGACAAGGCCACGGTAGCCGGCACGGGCGAGCGGCTAACGCAGCCCGGGCACATTGCCTTGGTGTATGCCCAAGCCCGCGAAGCCGCCGAATACCAGGAGTACATCGACTACCTGCAAGACCGTAGCATGCTGGAGCCAGAAGTAGAGGAACTTGAACTGGAAGAGTTGCAGGGTGTAAAGGGTTTAATGGCCCTGCGCGTAAAGGTGAAGATGTAGGTATTAGGTATTAGGTATTAGGTATTAGGTATTAGGTATTAGGTATTAGGTATTAGGTATTAGGGTGTATGACCGTTCGGGCATTGGGTTGTGCCCTTTGGCTTCTTTTCCTTGTTTTAATTCATTACCCAGTACTTACCTCCCAATACCTAATACTCAGTACCGAGTACTCAGCACTACCTTCCTAGGCGCTGCCGTATGGTTGTGCGCACCAATATCAACCAAGCCACTGCAGCCGCGAAGCCGGCGAGTACATCGGTGGCGTAATGCACGTGCAGGTACACCCGCGACAAGCCGATCAGTATGGCCCACAGCAGCAGCAATGCGGCCCATACCGGGTGGTGGCGGTAGCGCCAAAGTTGCCAGGCGAGCATGCCGTACATGGCCAAGCCAATCATGGCATGGCCGCTCGGGAAACTCAGGCCGGGCTGGTAAATGAGTGCCGTGAGGGGCCGTACGCGCCCGAATGTGGTTTTGAGCAATTGATTGAGCAATGCCGAACCGGCTATGGCTGCAAATAACTCCACGGCCTCGCGGCGGTGCTTGCGCCACCACAGCCAAGCCGGCAACACCAACGCCACCGCCACAAACCACAACGCCGAGCCGAAGAACGTAAGGCGCAGCACCCAAGGTGTGAGCCCCGGCATGGCTATCCGCAACTGATCGAACGCGTTGAAAGCGGCTTGGTCGAACTGCTCGGGGCCGGCTACAAAAACCAGGCGCGTAAGCAGCACAAAACAAAGAAAGCTGCCGCTGAAAGCCCCAACCAGCACGAGCAGCTCGGCGGTGAGCTGGCCGGTAAGGCGGAGCAGAAATTGCGAGAGGCGGTTCATGGCAGGAAGAGCAGCGGCTTTTGGCGCCCTAGGTGCAACAAAGCAAACGAAGCGGCCGAAGCAAAAACAAGAAAGCCGGCCCTTTCGGAACCGGCTTTCTGTTGTGCGGTCGGAGAGACTCGAACTCTCACACCTTTCGGAACTGCCGCCTGAAGACAGCGCGTCTACCAATTTCGCCACAACCGCAGCTTTCAAAAACTCGCCGCTGTTGGTAGGGCAGCGGCGAATTGTAATACAAAAGTAGAGCAAGCTTGCCGTTGTTGTCAAGCACCTGCCTAAAGTTTTTTACCCCAACGTTACCTAGGGGCTGATTGTCAGGCACAAATTTTATTTGTTTAGCGCACTATCAGCCGCCATAGCCGTGCGCACACGCCGCTTAATGGTGTGCTCGAGGCGGTTGAGCAGCGGTATGGCTATCAGCAACCACAGGCCGCCGGCTGCAAACCCAGCCAACACATCGGAAGCGTAGTGCACGCGCAGGTATACCCGCGTGAGGCCGATAAGCAGGATGAGCACTGCCAAGCCCGCCATCAACAGCCAGCGCCACGTGCGGCTCCGCACGTGGCGCCACGTTACGTAAATCAGCAAGCCATAAAACGATGCCGAAATCATGGCGTGCCCACTCGGAAAGCTAAGCCCCGAGGCCGAGGTAAGCGGCAACACGGGCCTAGGTCGGTTGTAAAAAGTTTTGAGCAGCAGGTTAAGCGTGATGCTGCCCAAGGCCACTACGGGTACCTTAAGCGAATACCACCTGTGCTGCCTTACTACCAAGAAGTACCCAATGAGAGCCAGCGCGGCGACAATAATGAAGTTGCGCGAGGCCAGAAAGGTAAAAAACTCGACCCAAGAGCGGTTGTCTTCGCCCAACAAGCGGTGCGACCACGCAAACGCCCCCTCATCAAAATCGAGCTGACCATCGCCGAGCACCTGCCGGCCGAGCAACAAAAACAACACCACCCCTACCGTGCCGATCAGCAGAATGAGGGCAAACTCGGTGGCAAACAGCGCAGCACCGGCCAGCAGCCGTCGGAGAAAGCCAGTCATGCAGAGGGAGTGTTGGTGGATGCTGCAAAAACGCAAACCGTTGGGCTTAGGATGTGCCTACCTGGTATTGCTTACGTAAGTTGCCGTATTACCAGCCTTGCCGCCCCGTGCCCGCTCCCAACTTCGATCGTGTAGCTCGTTTCTACGACCCGCTGGCGCAGTTGGTGTTTGGCGGCACGCTGCTGCAGGCCCAGCGCCAGGCCTTGGCCGAGGGCCTGCCCGCCGGCGCACCTAGGGTATTGTTTATTGGCGGCGGCACCGGCCAGGTACTTCCCGATTTAGTTGCGCTACGTCCCATGGCCGAGGTGCTGTACCTCGAGGCATCGGCCAACATGCTGGCGCAGGCGCAAGCATTGGTGCGCGAGCAGCTCAACAGTGCGGGGCGGCGCATCAGCTTTCGGCACGGCACCGAAACGAGCTTGCGCGCCAACGAGCAGTTCGACGCCGTAATAGCCTTTTTCCTGTTCGATTTGTTTCCGGAAGCCGAGTTGGCAGCCATGCTAAACCAGCTGCGCCGCCATACCCACGCCGGTACGCAGTGGCTGGTAGCCGAGTTTGCCCCGCCGAGCCGCTGGTGGCAACGCTGCTTGCACGGGCTGATGTATTTCTTTTTTGGGCTGACCGCCAATGTGCGTGGGCGCCGCCTGCCCAACATTGCCGCGGCCATGGCTACCCTGGGCTTGGCGCCTAGGTGGCAACGGCACTGGCGCGGCGGTTTGGTGGAGGCTAGCGTGTACGGCACACCTGGCTGAATGCGCCGGCATATGCAACGTGTGGCGGCGGCGGTGTACATTGGGGCCACTCCTTGCTCCACGTATGCTTCAATTATCAGCTGCCCGGTTTGTGCTGGGCTTGGGTATGCTTTCGGCTCCGCTAACGGGGGCCGCCCAAAACACCGCAACCCGCACCGCCACCACCGATGCACCGGTGCAGTACAGCATTCAGTTTCCGAACGCTGTGCACCACGAGGCGCAGGTAGTAGCCACCTTCCAGAAAGTGCCCGCCGGCCGGCCGTTGCAGGTACGCATGGCCCGCTCCTCGCCGGGGCGCTACGCCCTGCACGAGTTTGCCAAAAACGTGTACAACGTGCGCGCCACCGACGGCCAGGGCAAACCGCTGCCCATTCATCGGCCCGACCCTTACGGTTGGGACGTAACGCCCGGCCCCGACGGTACCGTACGGTTCAGCTACACCCTCTACGGCGACCGTACCGATGGCACCTACGCCGGCATCGACGCCCAGCACGCCCACCTGAACATTCCGGCCACGTTTGCTTACGCCCGCGGGCTGGAGCAGCGCCCGGTATACGTGAACTTTGAGCAACTGCCCGCCGATTGGAAAGTGGCTACGCAACTGCTGGAGGTAAACGAAAACGGTCAGAAGGTGTCCGGCCGCTACTTTGCGCCGCACCTGCAGTATTTCATGGACTCGCCGACCTCGCTGGGCGCCCAAAAACTCCGGGCCTGGCAGGTAAACGGGCAGCAAATAGAAATGCAGGTGCTGCACGCCGGCTCCGATGCCGACCTCGACCGCTACGCCGACCTCACCAAAAACGTGGTGCGCGAAGCCCAAGCCGTGTTTGGCGAGCTACCCACCTTCGATTTTGGCCGCTACACCTTTGTAGCCAACTACCTGCCCCAAGCCAGCGGCGACGGCATGGAGCACCGCAACTCTACCTCGGTTACCAGCTCGCGCCCCCTGGGTGGCCCCAACATGCTCGATAACCTAGGCACCGTGTCGCACGAGTTTGTGCACAGCTGGAACGTGGAGCGCATTCGCCCCAACGACCTGGAGCCGTTCGATTTCGACCGCGCCAACATGAGCGACATGCTGTGGTTTGCGGAGGGCTTTACGCAGTACTATGGCGAGCTGCTGCTGCGCCGCTCGGGCGCTTACACCACCGATGCGCAGTATTGCCAAGAGGCGCTCAACGGCTTCGTCAACTCCATGCAAGTGCCCGGCGCGCAGCGCTACGGCGCCATTTACATGAGCCAGCAGGCACCGTTTGTGGATGCGGCCAAATCCATCGACCCCACCAACCGCGGCAACAATTTTCAGTCGTACTACTACGTGGGCGGGGCCAATGCTTTGGCGCTCGACTTGATGCTGCGCCAACGCTTCCGCACCGACCTCGACACCTACATGCGCGCGGTGTGGCAGCAGCAAGGCAAACCCCAGAAGAACCACGCCCCCGAGCGGCCCTATGCCGTAGCCGATTTGCAGCGCATTTTGGGCGAGGTAAGCAAAGACACGGCTTTTGCCGGCCAGTTCTTCCGCCAGCACATTTACAACGCCACCGCGCACGACTACGCCGCCCTGCTCGCCCCCGCTGGCATTGTGGTGCGGCAGGCTAAGCCCAACGAGCCAACCCTCGACGCCGCTTTCGCCAACGGGCGCTGGGCAATTACTACCAACACCGTTATCGGCTCGCCGCTTTACCAAGCCGGCCTCGACCGCGACGACGAACTGTTGAAGCTCGACGGCAAGGCGCTGAAGGACGAAAAGTCGCTGCCCGCTATTCTGAAGAAGCACAAAGTAGGCGACACGGTGCCGCTGGAGTACCGCTCGCGGGGGCAAGTGCGCACCGTGCAGGTTGTTCTGGCAGCCGACCCGCGGTTGGAGGTAACTCCGGCCGAGCAAGCAGGCCAGCAGCCCACACCCGAGCAACTGGCTTTCCGGAAGGCCTGGCTGGGCAGCAAAACCCAGCAGTAGCAAAAACAGCGCCCGGCTTAGCCGGGCGCTGTTGTATGCCTAGGTACGGCGGAGGCTGCAGCCATTAGGAGCAATTCCAATACGCGCCTCAATACGACAACCCAAACGCGCCGCGGTCGGCGTAGTAGTACTGCCAACTGCCCCCGCTACCGCTGCTCCAGGTGCTCAGGTTAAAGGTATTGCTGCCGGTGCTGTTGCCCGGCACTTTGTATACCCGCACGGCCTGGCGCGCGCGGTACCAATCGAGCGGCGAGCCGCTGAGGCAACGCTCGGGCGTGTAGCCGCTGCCGTTTTGGCGGCAGAAGAACGCATAGCCGCTCCCGAACACCTTGCCGGTGCCGTTGGGCTCGATGCACACGGCCGTTTGCTCATCCACCCCAATGCCTTGCGGCAGCACCCCGTTGTCGGTGCTCATACGCGCCATAAACGTTATCAGGCGCCCACGCCGGTCGGGGTTGTTGAAGTGGGTATCGGTGATGGTATTCGAGAGGTAGGGGTTCGACAGGAAATCGTTGCGGCCAAGCGTAAGCTTGCTGTTGTAGGGGTTAGCCAGGGCTTCGCTGCTGGTAATGGTGCCACTGATGGCGGAGAAGTAGTAACTGCCCTGTATGGCACAGCCCGCCGACGTACCGCCGATGGGCACCTGCTTGGTGTTGCGCAGGTAATTCAGGGCCGATTCCACGCGGGTGTCCTTCCAAAAGTTCACGTAATTGGCCTGGTCGCCGCCCGCGATGAACACAGCCTCCGCGCCCCGGATTTTGGCTTCCACTTCGGGGTCGTTGGCGAGGGTCCGAGAGTTAATCAGCAGCGTTTCTACTGAATTAACGCCGCCAAGGCCGTAGATGTAGCTGTTGTAGGCGTTGGTGCCGGTGGCGCGCAGCACCAAAAAGTCGCCGCCGCCCGATTTGCTTACCATCCAGCGCATGGCTGCATCTACGTCGGTGCCGCCGCCCATGAGTACGGTACCGCCGCTGGTGGTGGTGGTTACGTCGGCGGCGTCGCCCACAAGGCCAAGCGTGCCGGTGGCGTCCTGCACCAGCGCGGCGGTGGGCCGGGGCGCTATTGTTTCTGCTGGCTGGCCGCAGGCGGCTAGCAATACGAGCATGGCGGCTAACAGCCGCGGCGTAAAGCGGTGCAACATAGAACAGGGTTTTGGTTAACGGAAAAAGAACGAAGCTCCCGGGCAGCAAGGCTGTAAGCTGAGCCGGGACATTACTCCCTACTCCCCGCGTGGCCCGGTGGTTGCCCGCAACGCCTTTGCTCTCGGCACGTTATAATTTTTCCATGCCCCGCTCCGACCACCGTCTCCGCCTTATCTACGCCATTATCCTCATCGATGTGGTAGCCGGTGCGGCCCTAGGTCCGGTAATGCCCGAGTTTGTGCGGGGGCTGCCACGGCCGCAGTTGTGGCTGTCGTTGGGCGTTGGGTTGTTCCTGGGCATTCAGCTGTTTTCGGCGCCGCTGCTCGGTAAGCTTTCCGATGGGTACGGCAGGCGACCCGTGCTGATTTTGTCGGCCATTGGTACGCTGGCGGCCAACTGCCTGCTGTGGCCGGTGCGGGCGGGCTTGTACTTTGCCAACCGCGTGTCGGATGGGCTTACCAACGGCATGTACGCCACCATCCGCTCGGCCATTACCGACCTCTCCCCGCCCGAGCGTCTCTTCCGCAACCTAGGGTTCGAAGGCGCCATTGTGTCGTTGGGCTTCGTGCTAGGTCCCATGGCCTCGGGGCTGCTGCTGACGACGTTTGATGTGGAGCCCGCGCGGCAAGTGCAGGTAGTGGTGGGCTTGGGCATTGGGCTAGCCCTGCTAAACGTGGGTTTGAGCTGCATTTTGCGCGAGCCGCACCCGCAGCACACCGGCGTAAGCCGCAGCGCCCTAGGTGCCGCCGTGGCCGAGGCCCTGCACTTGCCTTCACTTTGGCACCGCCTCAAGGCCAAAAACCAATTGCACCCCGGCTTGCTGCAGCTGGTAGCTACGCAGGCTTTGTTCACGCTGAGCATCGGCTGCTACTACTACTTTGTGCCCTACATCAGTTTGGGCGAGCTGCGCATGGATGCCCGCGCCATTTCGTACTTCTTCATGTTTTTCGGGGCGCTCAGCATTGCCATCAACTACGGCTTTTTCGGGCTGGTTGCCGACCGCATCAACCAGCGGCGGGCCGTACAATGGTTTGCTACCCTAGGTGTGCCGGTGCTGCTGGCCTACGGGTTGGTGGGCAGTTCGCGGCTGGCCTTGTACAGCATCGTGGTGTTCGACTGCCTCACTCTTTCCCTTATTCAGGGCTTACTCGAGGGCCTGATTGCCCGGCGCACCACCTCCGCCGACCGCGGCGAAATATTCGGCCTCAACCAAGCCGTGCAAGGCTTGGCCAGCTTTGCCTCTACTTTGGTGTTTGCCGCACTTTCGGCCTTCGATCTGCGCTTGCCGTGGTTGTGGTTTGCGCTGTGCCTGGCGGGCGTAGCCTGGCTGATGAGCCGGCACGTCAACACCCCCGAACCTGATCCGGAGCCCGCCAACGCCCTCAGCTGATTGTTATCAAACAGCAACCCCGGCTAGTGCCTTGCACCAGCCGGCGTTGCTTTATTAGCGAGTTTAGCGCGTTCGGCCTCGCTTAAATAGAAATGCCCGTGAAGCTCAGCAAGCTCAGGAACAGGCACAGCAAATTGAAGTACAAGCCAAAGGCGCTGCGCACCGCTACTTTGCGGTCGGTGTTTTCGTCGCCCAAACCAATAAAGGTTTTGTTCTTTAGCTTGTGCGCATCGTAAGCTATCAGGGGCACAAACAACAGCACGCCGGCAAAGCTGCTCAGGCCTGCGGCGTAGGTGCTTGGCCACAGCAAGTTGGTACCTGCCGCTAAGCCCAATGCAACCAGCAGCACCAGCAGCGTACTTGCCCAATTACTCATCCGAACGCGGGCAAAGTAGCCGTACAGCATCATGGCGCCCGCGGCAGCCGAAGCCAGGAAGAAGGTTTTGCCCAACGAATACGCCGAGTACTCCCGAAACACCACGCCCAAAGCCAAGCCACCAGCCAACACGCAAGCCGCAAAAGCGGTTACCACCGCAACGGAATTTCGGTTGGCCGACCGGCGCGCTACCACCAACCCTGCTATGAACAACACCGCTACCACCACCACAAACACCCAGGCCGTGCCAAACAACAACACCTGCAACTCGGGCGAGGCAGCCACCACCATGGCCAAACCGCCCGATAAGGCGAGGGCGCCGGTTAGCCAGCCAAGTACCTGCGTCATGAAGTAAGCTTGCAAATCGGCTACTTGCTCGGCCGTTAGGGTTGCTAGTGCGGGTTGTAGCTCCTGACCTTCTTGGGGTACAATTTCTTGCATACGCAGCGGCGGAATGGCAACAGTTAAAGCGGTTGGCAAGCAATACTGATCCTAAAGTAGTTGATTGCACAGCACGTTATATGCACTTTTCAGTGTATTGCATAATTTTCTTACTTAAACCATAATTTTTGCATGCCTACAAGTCGTCGCGTCCGCAACGAGAAGCTGCGTATCGTGCGCCCCCGCTACGAGGGCAACCTGATGATCGGGCGCGCGTTCACCAACGCCAACGAGGAGCTGTACGAACCAACGTTTTCGAACGTGTTGCGCTGGAAGCTGCTGACCAAAAACCCGCAGGCCGAGGAAAAGAAACGCGACACCTGGGCGCCCGCCGTGCAGCCTTGCGCCGATGTAATAAGCCAGCGCCGCCCCGATACACTCGTGTGGCTGGGCCACGCCTCGTTTTGGTTGTGCTGGAATGGCCTCACGTTTCTGTTCGATCCGGTGTTGTTCGATTTACCGCTCATCAAGCGCCGCCACCCGCTGCCTTGCGCCCCCACCGACCTTACCGGCATCGATTACCTGCTGCTTTCGCACGGCCACCGCGACCACCTCGACGATGGCTCCATTCGGCTGTTGGCGCGGCAGAACCCCAAAATGCAAGTGCTCGGCCCGCTCGGCGCGGCCAAGTTGCTCAAGCGCACCGCCGGCACGCTGCCCCCCACGCAAGAGGCCGGCTGGTGGCAGCAGTTCGACCTAGGGCCCGCGGCGCCCATCGAGGTGTTTTACTTGCCGGCTGCGCACTGGCACCGCCGCGGCATCGGCGACCTGAACACCGTGCTGTGGGGCTCATTTTTGCTGCGCGAAGCGGCCACGGGCCGCACGCTGTACTTCGGCGGCGACTCGGCCGAGGGCCCGCACTTTTACCAAATCGAGGAGCAGTTTGGGCCCCTGGATATTGTGTTGCTGCCAATTGGGGCTTACAAACCGGCTTTCATGATGAGCCGCTCGCACATGAACCCTCACGAAGCGGCCAAAGTGTGCAACCAGCTCCGGGCCGGCCACCTCATCCCCATGCACTACGGCACCTACGACCTCTCCGACGAGCCCGCATCGGAGCCGCTGCGCTTGCTCGAGCAGATAGTAGGCGAAGGTTGGCTGAATGCCCAGCTGCACGCGCCGGCCGTAGGCGAGCCGCTTGCTATTGCCGGCATGGAGTAGCTGCCCGTGCCGTTTGTCGCAACCTGCACCTAGGGCGCCCGTGCCAACCGCCCCAGCCACGCGCCGGCGGCGCAGCCGTGGCGCAAAGCGCCGGCCGCAGAGCGCAGCGCCCCAACCCGCCCCGGCCCGGCCATTGCCTGCCGCATCCCAGAGCCAGACAAAATACCTAGGGCCCAATGCCTTAGCCAACTTCAAGCCCCGGCCGCTCGCGCGGTTGGGGCTTTTGTTTGAGCACCCGCCACCGACACCGGGCGCACATTCGCCGGAGCGTTATCTTTACAACCTACTTTCCCGCCTATGTCGCCCTCCCTCGTCCTGAGTTTGATAGCCGGCTACTTCGTCGTGCTTATCATCATTGCCTTGCTCACCTCGCGCAAGGCCACCAGCGCCTCCTTCTTCGTGGCCAACCGCAACGCCCCGTGGTACATGGTGGCCTTCGCCATGATCGGCACCTCCTTGTCGGGGGTTACGTTCGTGTCGGTGCCAGGGCAAGTGCTTTCGGGCCAGTGGAGTTACATGGGCATGGTGCTGGGCTACGTGGCCGGCTACGCGGTAATTGCCACGGTGCTGCTGCCGCTGTACTACCGCCTCAACCTCATCAGCATTTACACCTACCTGGAGCAGCGCTTTGGGTTTTGGAGCTACAAAACCGGGGCGTTTTTCTTTCTGCTTTCGCGGGCAATCGGCGCGGCGTTCCGGTTGTTTCTGGTGGCGGGCGTGCTGCAGGTTATCGTGTTCGAGCAGATGGGCGTGCCTTTCGCCGTTACCGTCACCGTTAGCATTCTGCTGATTTACCTCTACACCTTCCGCGGCGGCCTCAAAACCATTCTCTGGACCGACACTTTCCAGACCTTGGCCATGCTGCTGTGCGTCATCGTCAGCATCGGGCTGATTGGCAACGAACTAAACCTAGGGTGGGCGGGCCTGGTGCAAACCGTGCGCGAGTCGCCGCTATCGGAAACGTTCTTCTTCGCCGATGCCAACGACAAGAAGTACTTCTGGAAGCTGTTCGCGGCCGGCATGTTCATCACCATCACCATGACGGGCCTCGACCAGGACCTGATGCAGAAGAACCTCAGCTGCCGTAACCTGCGCGACGCCCAGAAGAACATGTTCTGGTTTACGCTCACGCTGGTGTTCGTCAACCTGCTGTTCCTTTCCCTAGGTGTGCTGCTGTACAAGTTTGCCGAGGTGAAGGGCATTGCCCTCGACCAGATTCCTAGCTTGCTCAACGCCAAGGGCAACCTCGATACCGACAAGGTTTTTCCCTACTTGGCTACCACGCATTTCTCGCTGTTTGCGGGCGTAGTGTTCGTGCTGGGCATCATTGCCGTAACCTACGCCTCGGCCGACTCGGCCCTTACGGCCCTTACCACCTCCTTTTGCGTCGACTTCCTCAACATCAGCCGCTACCCCGAGGCCAAGCAAAAAACCATGCGCCAGGCCGCGCATTTGGCCTTCACGGTGGTGCTGATCGTGATTATCCTCATCTTCCGCGCCCTCAACGACCAGAACGTGGTATCGGCCGTGTTCGATGCGGCGGGCTACACCTACGGGCCGCTGCTGGGCCTCTACGCCTTTGGCCTGTACACCCGCCGCCGGCCGCAGGATACCTGGGTACCCATCATCTGCGTGCTGTCGCCCATTATCACGTGGGCCCTGGTAAAGAACTCGGCAGCGTGGTTTGGCGGCTACGAAATCGGCTTCGAAAAACTCATTTACAACGGCCTGCTCACCTTTATGGGCCTGTGGCTGATTTCGCGCAAAGCAGAGGTTGAAGAGGCAGTGAACCCCATAGCCCGCGAATTGGTTAGCTAGGGCGTACCTTTGCGCCCGCAGCGCGGAGCTCCCGCTTCGCGTATTGCTGCATCGGTACCGTTAATGCGTTATCGTTCAGCCATACGCGAAGCGGGAGCTTGCCTTTGCCAACCCTGCGGTTCGCGCTACCTTTTGCCTTGCCCGTGAGATATCACCTACTCTTCCTCTTCTCGCTGCTCGCTTGCGCCGCCTCGGCGCAAACTACCCCGGCGGCCTCGGCCAAGCAGCCCACGGTGCTGCGCCCGGGTCACATGCAGGCGCAAGCGCGCCCGGCGGCCAACCGCCCCGATGTGGCGCCGCAGTTTCCGGGCGGCCAGCGGGCCCTAGGTCAGTTTGTGCAAGAGCAGGTGCAGTACCCCGAGGCAGCGCGCAGCAAGCAGCTCAGCGGCAACGTGCTCACTACCTTTGTGATAGCCGCCGATGGCAAAGTAACCCAACCCAAAGTGGTGCAGGGCCTCTCGCCCGAATGCGACGCCGAAGCCCTGCGGGTGCTAAGCCTGATGCCCGCTTGGAAGCCTGCCACCCGCAAAGGCCAGCCCGTAGCCGTGCAAGTGCAGGTGCCCATCCCGTTCGGCAACTCTGCCACGCTGCAGGTACAGAAGAGTAAAGTAAAGTTTGAATAGAAGGAGTTAGGAGCTGGGAGTTAGAAGCTAGAAGCTAGGTTACGGACCCGCTAATAGCTCCTCACTCCTGACTCCTAGCTCCTAGCTCCTGAATACATGGCAGCCAGAAGCGGATTGAATACGAGCGGTACAGCAGATGCCGAAGTACCCAAAGTCAAGCTTACTAAAGAGAGCTTCAAGCGCGGCCTGCGGATCTTCCGCTTTGTGCTGCCTTACAAGGCGCCGTTTATAGCGGGCCTGCTGCTGCTGCTGCTCAGCAGCGTATCCACGATGGTAATGCCCAAAATGCTGGGCTACCTCGTCAACATTGCCAATCACCAAACCAATTCGCTGCCGGCGTTTCTGCCCAAAACCATTACCGGCATTGCGCTGGTGCTGTTTGGGGTAGTGCTGCTGCAGGGCGTGTTTTCCTTTTTCCGCATCTTCTTCTTTGCGCGGGTAAGCGAGTTTACCGTGCGCGATATTCGTCGCACGCTCTACCAAAAGCTCGTTACGCTGCCCATCCCGTTTTTCGAGCAGCGCCGCGTGGGCGAAATCACTTCCCGTCTGACCTCTGACGTGGCCAACATTCAGGACACGTTTACGCTGACGCTGGCCGAGTTTATGCGCCAGATTCTGACGCTGCTCGCGGGCGTGGCCTTCATCATGTGGGAGTCGTGGCGGTTGTCGCTGTTTATGCTGGCTACATTTCCGCCGTTGGTGCTGCTGGCTTTTTTGTTTGGCCGCAGCATCCGCAAGTTGTCCAAGCAAACCCAGGACGAGCTGGCCAAGACCAACGTCATCGTGGAGGAAACGATGCAGGGCATCAACTCGGTAAAGGCATTTACGAGCGAGCAGCACGAAGTAAACCGCTACGGCGCCGGCCTCAACCGCACCGTGCAAGCGGCCCTGAAAGCCAGCGTGTTCCGCGGGGGCTTTGTGTCGTTCATCATCGTGGCCATTTTTGGCGGCATTTTCCTGGTGCTGTGGCGCGGTGCCACCTACGTGGAGCTGCCGAGCACCGATCCGCGCCACCTCGACATGGGCGACCTGGTGTCGTTTATTCTCTACACCATGTTCATCGGCGCCTCGGTGGCGGGTTTGGGCGAGATGTACGGCAAAATCCAGAGCAGCCTAGGTGCTTCGGAGCGTATTTTGGAAATCCTCGACGAGCAGTCGGAGCCGGTGCACGCCACCAAGCCGGCCGGCGTAGCCCCGGTGCAACTGCGCGGCGACATTGAGTACGCCAACGTGCAGTTCCGCTACCCCACGCGCCCCGATTTGGCCGTGCTCAAGGACATCAACTTCCGCATCGAAGCCGGCGAAAAGGTGGCGTTGGTAGGCCCGTCGGGAGCAGGCAAAAGCACCATCGTGCAATTGCTCATGCATTTCTACAAGCTCAGCGGCGGACACATCCGCATCGATGGCTACGATCTGAATCAGATCGACTTGACCGACCTGCGCCGCAACATCGGCATCGTGCCGCAGGAAACCCTGTTGTTCGGCGGCACCATTCGCGAAAACATCCTCTACGGCCGCCCCGATGCTGCCGAGGCCGATGTGGTTGACGCCGCACGCCGCGCCAACGCCTGGCAGTTCATTCAGTCGTTCCCAGAAGGGCTCGACACCGTGGTGGGCGAACGAGGCATTAAACTTTCGGGTGGGCAGCGCCAGCGCATTGCCATTGCCCGCGCCATCCTGAAAAACCCGGCCATTCTGCTCCTCGACGAAGCCACCTCGGCCCTCGACTCGGAAAGCGAGAAGCTGGTGCAGCAGGCTATGGACGAGCTGATGCAGAACCGCACCAGCATCATCATCGCGCACCGCCTCAGCACAATTCGCAAGGTTGATAAGATTCTGGTTATCGACGGCGGCCGCATCGTTGAGCAAGGTTCGCACGAAGAGCTAAGCGAAAACGAGAACGGCCTGTACGCCAACCTGCTGAAGTTGCAGTTTGAGCTGACCTAGGGTTAGCATTTACCTGTCATCAGCCCAAATCGGCTGCCTGTGGCTAACTTGGCCGCATGCAGCCGATTGTTGTTTCTGGAGTGCGGGTACCATTTGCCGATTACCGCCGGCTTTACTTCTCGCTTACATACCGCTCGATGATGTATTTCGCGGTGCCGCTGGTTATTGTGGTGGGCATCATCATTGCCCTGGCCAACGTGAAATACCTCGCTACGCCTTGGTTCTACGGGCCGCCGTTGGTGCTGGTGCTGGCTCTGGTTACGGCGGGGCTGGTGTACTACCTAGGGCAAATCAGAAAAAGCTACGAGGACTCGGGCTTGGCCAACGACGCGCTCGATTACACCTTCGAGCCGAAGCGCATAACCGTAACCGGCCGGCACAGCAATCCGCTCGAAGTGCGCTGGGACACCATCAGCGAAGCCCAGCGGCGCAACAATTGGTTGCTGCTTACCACCACCGCGCCGGCCACGCACCTCATCGACCTAGGCCGCCTGCAAGCCCCGGCTACCGAGGCCGCGCTGCTGCAACTGCTGGCCGACAAAGGCATAGCCCTGAAGTAAGTTCGGTTGGCACCCAAGCCCATGCAAACCCGCGTAACGGCCACTTTCAACGAAAACTACCTCGACGTTGAAACCGTGCGCCGCCTGTTTTACGAGTGCCTCGATGCCGATGCCCGCGTAAGCCGCGGCCGCAACCTAGGGCGCAACACGGTGTCGTTTGTGGTGTATGGCTACCACACCGAGCAGTCGTTGTTCCGGTTTCACCGCCTGCTGCACCACCACGACCCGTTTGCCCGCTTGCTGGTGGATGGCCGGGTGTACGCGGTCTGAAACCACCTAGGCCAACAGCGTTAGCAAAAACCCCGCGCCGCATTGCGCGAAAACCGTACTTTTACCGCAGCTAATCAACCCTCTCTACCCATCCCTATGTTGCTAAAGAACCGGACTTCGCTCCTGGCGGGCACCGCACTGGCAGGCGCAATCCTTTTCTCGGCTCCGGCCGCTCAAGCCCAGCTCAGCACCCCCGCTGCCAGCCCCAAAAGCACCGTGCAGCAGCGCGTGGGCCTCACCGATGTAACCCTGACCTACTCGCGTCCCAGCGCCAAAGGCCGCACGGTGTTCGGTACGCTGGTACCTTTCGGCCGCCGCTGGCGCACGGGTGCCAACCAAACCACCACCATCAAGTTTTCCGACGAGGTAACGGTGGAGGGCAAAAAGGTGCCGGCCGGCGAGTACGGCATCTACACCATCCCGAACAAAACGGAGTGGCTGGTTGTGCTGAACAAAGACACCAAGCGCGGCGCCGACGTGGAGAACTTCAAGGACGACCAGGACGTGGCGCGCTTCTCCATTAAGCCTTACAAAGTGCCCTCGAAGGTGGAAACCTTCACCATGAACTTCACCGACCTCACCCCCGCCACCGCCAACGTGGACATGCAGTGGGAAATGACCGGTGCCAAGTTCAAAATCACCTCCGACGTGGAGCCCAAAGTAATGGCCCAGATCGAGGAGAAGGTACTCAAGAACGCCAACCCGAGCGCCAACGACATGGCCGCCGCGGCCGTGTACTACTACGACAACAACAAGGACCAGAAGCAGGCCTTGGAGTGGATGCAGAAGGTAAACGCCAACGAGCCGAAGTTTTGGAACGTGCACACCGAAGCCAAAATCCGGATGAAAATGAAGGATTACAAAGGTGCCGTTACGGCCGCTGAGCAGTCGCGCAAACTCGCCCTCGACGCCAAGAACGCCGACTACGTGAAAATGAACGAAGACCTGATTGTAGAAGCCAAGAAAGTTGGCAAGCTGTAATCGGTAATTTCGCTGAAGCTCAATACAACGGCCCGGCTGCTATGGCAGCCGGGCCGTTGTGCGTTTTTATGTAGCGCGGAAATCCGTTCCGCGACGCGCCCTGGGCGCGTATGTTCTCATGCGCTGTACCGGATACGCGCCTGCAGCGCGTCGCGGAACCGAAGGTCGGCGTAGCCAACGGATTTCCGCGCTACACCGGCGCGGCGGCTAAGGCGCGAGCCGCAGCCGCCGCAATCGTTGCTGACGGCCGCGCCGCCGTGGCTCCCC
Source organism: Hymenobacter oligotrophus (assembly GCF_003574965.1). Lineage (NCBI taxonomy): Bacteria > Pseudomonadati > Bacteroidota > Cytophagia > Cytophagales > Hymenobacteraceae > Hymenobacter > Hymenobacter oligotrophus. Next base: position 1,961,752 of record NZ_CP032317.1, read on the forward strand.
CTCTCTACGATGTCGCGCATCGAGCGAGGGAAGGGGGCTGGGGGGTGAGGCCATGCCCTAGGTCGCCAAACTGGGCTGGGCGTCCGGCACCGGCTCAGGCCGCAATTTCTGCAGTAGCTCGGCCAGCAGCATCACGGCAAAGCACCCCAGAATGTTGTACCACAGGTAGGCGATGTCCGTCAGCCAAAAGGCCAGCACCGTAGCTATTTGGGTAAGCACGGCCGCCCAAAACACGGCCCGGCCGTGTACGTGCTTCTGAAAAAACGCCACCGCAAAAATGCCCAGGATGGTACCGTAGAACAACGACCCCAGGATGTTGACGGCCTGAATGAGGTTTTCCATGCGGCTGGCAAACAGCGCGAAACCCACGCCCAAGGTGCCCCACGCCACCGTGGCCCAGCGCGAAACCCGCACCAAGTGCGCTTCGGTGCAGTGCTGCCGGCGCGTAAATGGTCGGTACAGGTCGATGAGGGTGGTTGAACCTAGGGAGTTGAGCCCCCCGGCGGCACTGCTCATGGCGGCGCTTAGCACCACGGCCACCAGCAGCCCCACCAGCCCACGCGGCAAGTAGCGCAGCACAAACGAGATGAACACGTAGTCGGTATCCTTGCTATCGGCCGCCGGATCGGCTTGTTTCACCAGCTCCTGCCACGATTTCCGCAGGCCGCCGGCAGCGGCTTGGGTGGTTTGCAGCCGCTGCTGGGCGGCAACCTGCAGCTGCGCATCGTTGCTTTGGCGAGCGGCTACCAAGGCCGTGGCTGCCTCTTGCTGTGCTATTTGCACCTCAGCGTGCTTGCTTTCGAGCTGGCGCGCCTCCGCCGAAAGGGCCGGGTTGCTCATCACCTTCTCGTACACAGGCCGGTTGAAGGTGAGCGGCGCTGGCTGAAACAAGTAAAACACGAACAGCAGTACCCCAATCAGCAAAATGCCAAACTGCATGGGCACCTTAATGAGCCCGTTCATCAGCAAACCTAGGCGGCTTTGCGTGATGCTTTGGCCCGAGAGGTAACGCTGCACCTGGCTTTGGTCGGTACCGAAGTACGACAAGGCGAGGAACAAGCCGCCCGTCATGCCCGTCCAGAAGTTGTAGCGGTTCTGCCAGTCGAAGCTGAAATCGACGAGGTTGAGCTTGCCCATGCGGCCGGCCACGTGCATGGCATCGGCAAAACCTACCTGCGGCGGCAGGTAGTGCACCAGCAAATAGCCCGCAATGGCCATTCCGCTGAAAATAACCGCCACTTGCCCCTGCTGCGTTACCGTTACGGCCCGGGTGCCCCCGCTCACGGTGTAACCAATGATGGCGGCACCTAGGAGACACACCGTAACGGTGGTGTTCCAGCCCAAAATGGCCGACAGCACCAAGGCCGGCGCGTACAACGAAAGGCCATTGCTAAGCCCCCGTTGCAGCAAAAAAAGCCCCGCCGCCAAGGTGCGCGTGCGTTTATCGAAGCGACGCTGCAGGTACTCGTAGGCCGTGTACACGCGCAGCCGGTGATAAATGGGCACCGCCACAATGGCAATAAGCACCATGGCCACCGGCAGGCCGAAATAGAACTGGATAAAGCGCATGCCATCGGCAAAGGCTTGGCCCGGCGTGCTCAGGAACGTGATGGCCGAAGCCTGCGTGGCAATAATGCTGAGGCCCACGCCCCACCAGCGCGTTTGCCGCCCGCCCAGCAGGTAGCCATCGAGCGAGGAGCCAGCCGTGCGGGTGCGCCACGTGCCGTAGCCGATAATAAACGCCAAGGTGCCCGTAAGCACCAGCCAATCGAGCGCACTCACGTTGCAAACCAGCGGCTAAGCCACACAAACACCCCAATTTCGGCAGCCAATGCTCCCAGCACCAGCCAGTACCACGCCCGCCACGAGGGTAGCAGCGGTGGTTGGGTATCGGAGTGCGATTGAGTGGAATGCGGCATGAGTGGAAATTAAAACTCCTCGAAGAACGGTAACAACGGCCAAAAGCTACGCAATAGCCGAACGGCGTGTAACGCTGAGCGGCGCTCGGCGCGGCCAACTCCGGCGACCATCTGGGGCTGGGCGGTTTTGGGCGGCACCGCCAAGGTGGCTACGCCGCCTACACGCGGTTCGGCGGCTACTTTTTGCCTAGCTCAATCATATTCGTCAGCAGCCGGTAGGCGCCCGGCACGCCGGCCGGCAGCTCGCGGAAAAACGACAAACCCGTATAGATGTAGTGGCCTTTGCCGTACTCGGCTACCAAAATGGCGCCTTCCTTGGCCGATTCGCCGGGGTCGTTGCTGCTGATGATGGTTTGGTACTTGGCATCCCAGGAGTTAGGATAGTACAAGCCCTGCTCCTGTACCCAGCCCTGAAAATCGCGCTCCGTAATCTTGTTCGGGGTGTTTAGCAGCGCATGCTCGGGCTTCAGAAACTTCACCGGAGCGTTTTCAACTGTTACGCGCTCCGAGGATAACTTAAGCGGATACGGGCCGATTTCGGGCAGCACGGTGCCGCGGTTCACGGTGTACTGCACCACCAGGTTGCCGCCTTTCTCTACGTAGTCGAGCAGCACGGGCTGCAGGTAGCGCAGGCGCTCCACGGTGTTGTAGGCCCGCACCCCCAGCACTACCGCATCGAAGCGGCGCAGGCTTTGGGCCGAAATGTCTTCGGGTTTGAGCAGCGTTACCGCGTAGCCAATCTGGCGCAGGGCATCGGGCACTTCGTCGCCGGCGCCCATGAGGTAGCCAATGTTGTTGGCCTTGCGCTTCAGATCGAGCTTTACGAGCGGTGCAAAGGCTTCGGGGAACAGCGTTTGGGCCGGAATGTGAGTGTAGTTGATGTTCTGGATGCCGCGCGAATATTGCTGACCATCAACGGTAGCCACGGCGCGCAGCTGATTGGCGCTTTCCTGGTTGCCCGTGGGCTGCACCTGAAACTCCACCGTGCGCTCCTCGTCCTTGTTCTTCAGCTCGAACGGAATGCTGGCGGGCTCTACTTTCCAACCGGCCGGTACCTGAAGAGCAACCGTGCCTTTGGCATTGGCGCGGCCAGCTTTCAGCGTTACCGGCACTGTTTTGGGCTGGTTTTCGGCAAACACATAGGCGTGGCCGATGAGGTTTACGGCTACTGGCGGCACTACCGTGAGCGGCCGGTACAGCTCGCCGTATACAGGGTCGGTGCGCTTGTATTGAGCGGAGAGCAAGAATGGGATAGTGTTCTTACCTATTTTCACACTAACCGCCACATTTACTGCTTCTCCATTTTCAGCGTCACCGCGTTGTACCTGATCGGCAACAACGTACATGCCAGTAGTACCAGGTTGGCGTAACCAGTAAGGCTGCGAGACGGTGTAAGTAACTGGCACTGTATACTTCAACTGAAGGCGCATTGCTTCTTCGGCCCTCAGCAATTTGCGCAACACAGTGTCTAATTTCGCCTCATTTAGACGTCCGATATGCACAGATTGAACTTCAATAGGAGATGCGGAGCGATTAACTGCTTCAACATTGAAGCGCAATACCTGACCCGGAACGACCGATGCCTCGGCAGCCGTTACCTCCAAATGCAACCCCAAGCAGGCACGTATTAAATCATTGACGGATTGCAACTTGGTCCCTAACAAATAATTACCCTTTGCATCACTTCCATCGCCAGTTAGCTTCATAAGAAGCTCGCGTATCTCCATCAACCCGGCGATTGAGGCGGCAGGATTGTTCGGGTCGTATTTGCGAATAACCTCGCTAGTGAGTTTATCCATGTTATAACCGCCCAACGATTGTTTGCCTTGCAAGCGCCGCCAAGTCACATCTATGCCCTCAAATGGGTCTTTGCTAACCTTCTCCCCCTTTATCTGCTGCAGGTACTCAATAGCCTCGCCGCGTGAAGCGCTGGCGCCCATGCCCTGGCTTTGGTGCTGCGAGCGGCTGCGGGCGGCAATTTCACCGTAGCTCTGGCCTAGGAGGGCGTTGTAACCACCGGCATCTACCTTCAGGTAGCCGCTCATGTCCTCGCCGGGTTTCACGAAAAACGAGCCGGTGTTCCAGAACAAGCGCTTGGGTTGCCAGGGCTGCACGTATTGCAGCTGCTCCGGAAAGCGCTTCGGGTCGCCGGCAGCATCGAAGGCTTCGAGGGCGAGCATAGCCGAGGCGGTGTGGTGGCCGTGGCCGGCGCGGCTGTCGGGCGGAAAGCGGGTGATGAGCACATCGGGGCGGCGCTGCCGGATAACCCACACCATATCGGCCAGCACCTGCTCCTTATCCCAAATGGTAAAGGTTTCTTCGGCGGTTTTGCTGAAGCCGAAATCGTTGGCGCGCGAGAAAAACTGCCGGCCGCCATCGATGCGGCGGGCTGCCAGCAGCTCCTGCGTCCGGATTACACCTAGGGCTTCGCGCAGCTCGGGCCCGATTAGGTTCTGGCCGCCGTCGCCGCGGGTGCAGCTGAAATAGCCGGTTTCCAGGAGGCGGCCGTTGGCGAGGTAGGCAATCATGCGGGTGTTCTCATCGTCGGGGTGCGCGGCGATGTAGAGCACCGAGCCCAGCACGTTGAGCTTTTTCAGGCCCAGCAGGATTTCCGACGACGAATATGTTTTGGGTGCTTGGGCACTTGCTTCAAGGAAGAAGGAAGAATGAAGCAGGACGAGGGCCGACAGCGCGGCGCGGAGGCGAGTCAGGAGCATTCGGGAAAGCGAATGGAACGAGGGGCGTAAAGGTATTGGTTTAGGTAGCCGGGATAAAAACCCGACTTTGCCGCAACGGTTGCGGCCCGGCCGCCGTCGGTGGCATAACTTACCGCGCATTCGGGGGCGCACCTCCCCTTTTCAACCGCATTTTCTGCATGAGCTTATCTTCTCGTTCCTGGTTATCGGCCCTGGGTTTGGCGCTGCTGTTGCAGCCCGCTGCCTCGTTTGCCCAAACCGCCCCGCCTGCTGCTAAGCCCGCCGCCGCTGCGCAGCAATGGACGCACCTCGACCCCAAAGCCGACCGGGTAATGGGCATCAGTACCGAACGCACCTACGCCGAGCTGCTGAAAAACCGCCAACCCACGCCCGTAATCGTGGCCGTGATTGACGCAGGCATCGACACTACCCACGAAGACCTGAAGCGCGTGCTGTGGCGCAACACCAAGGAAATTGTGGGCAACGGCAAAGACGACGACCAGAACGGCTACGTCGACGACGTGTACGGCTGGAACTTCCTGGGTGGCAAGGACGGCCGCAACGTGGACGTGGACACCTACGAGGAAACCCGCCTGCTGGCCAAGCTGCAGCCGCTGTACGAGGGCAAATCGCGCACCAGCGTACCCAAGGCCAAACAAGCCGAGTACGACCTGTACCTGCGCGTGAAAAAGGACTACGAGAAAAAACTGCAGGACGACACCGAGCAGTACAAAGAGCTTGGCCCGCTGGCCGAGCAGCTCGACGGCATCACGGGCCAGCTCAAGCAAGTGTTGGGCGTGGAGCGCCTCGATACGGCCGTGCTGCGCCGCCCGCCTACCAAGGAGGCCGGCATTCTGCAAATCACTTCGCAGCTCTACGGCAGCCTGATGCAGTCGGGCGCGCCCGATATGGAGTCGGTGGTGGTGCAGCTGCGCGAGGCCTCGGCCGAAGCCAAAAAGCGCGTGGAGTACTCGCTGAACCTGAAGTTTAACCCGCGGGCCGAAATTGTGCAGGACAACGAGGAAAACGTGCAGGAGCGCGGCCATGGCAACCCCGATGTGATGGGCCCCGACCCCACGCACGGCACGCACGTATCGGGCATTATTGCCGCCGACCGCCGCAACAACCTAGGGATTTTGGGCGTGGCCGATGCGCCCGTGCGCATCATGACGCTGCGGGCCGTGCCCAACGGCGACGAGCACGACAAGGACATTGCCCACGCCATCCGTTACGCCGTGGACAACGGCGCGCAAATCATCAACATGAGCTTCGGCAAGTACTACTCGCCGCAGCGCCCCGCCGTGGATGAGGCCATTAAGTACGCCGGCCAAAAAGGCGTGCTGCTGGTGCACGCCGCCGGCAACGAGTCGAAGAACATCGACCTGGTAACGCACTTTCCGTCGCCGGTGGCCAAGGATGGCAAAACCGCCCACCCCAACTTGCTGACGGTGGGCGCCTCGGCCAGCAAAAACAACGAGCAGCTGGTGGCCGAGTTCAGCAACTTTGGCAAGCGCGTGGATGTATTTGCGCCCGGCGTAAACATCTACTCCACCCTGCCCGGCAGCAAGTACGGCAACGAAAGCGGCACCAGCATGGCAGCGCCCACCGCGGCGGGCGTAGCGGCCGTGCTGAAAGCGTACTACCCGCAGCTTACCGCCACCGACCTCAAGCGCATCATTATGCAATCGGCCGAGCCGGTGCGCACCAAGGTGCAAAAGCCCGGCGACAAGAAGACGATCGACTTCACGCAGCTCTCGAGCACCGGCGGTGTCATCAACCTGTACCGTGCCGTGCAATTGGCCGGCCAACAGGGCGCCAAAGCCGCCGCTACGCCGGGGCCTACGGGGCGCTAAGCACCTAGGGCCAATGCAGGCCAACGGGCAACGGCAAACGCCGTTGCCCGTTTTTGTTAGTAGCCGCCGCGGCCGCCGGGCTTTGTGCAGCGCGTGGCCGTATTTCCTTCCAACCTCCTGCCCGCATGTTGTTACAGCAGCTTATTGTTCGCAGCGTTCTGCGCAAAAAATACCCGCAAGGCTTGCCGCCCCGCTACAAGGGCGGCGGGCCCATTTGGCGCTTTGCGCTGCGCCTGCTGCGGCGGCAGCTTACCAACACGGCCTTGGTGGTAGCCGGCATTTTTTCGGCGGCCCTGGGCCTGAAGGGATTTTTGCTGCCCAACGGCTTCATCGACGGCGGCGTAACGGGCATTTCCCTGCTCACGGCGCAGGTTACCGGCCTGCCGCTTTCGGTGCTGATTCTGATCATCAACGCGCCGTTTGTGGTGCTGGCCTACTTTCACCTCGACCGCGTGGTGGCCGTGAAAACCCTGCTGGCCATTACCGGGCTGGCCGTGGTGCTGTGGCTGGTGTCCTTCCCGGTGCTCACACACGATAAGCTCCTGATTTCGGTGTTCGGCGGGTTTTTCCTAGGTGCCGGCATCGGCCTTACCATCCGGGGCGGTGGCGTGCTCGATGGCACCGAAATCCTGTCGGTGTTCGTCAGCCGCAAAAGCCCCTTAAGCGTCGGCGACGTAATTCTGGTCATCAACATTTTCATCTTCGGGGTAGCGGCGCTGCTGCTCTCGGTGGAGGCGGCCATGTACTCCATTCTGGCCTACCTGGCGGCTGCCAAAACCGTCGATTTCATGATTGATGGCCTTGAGGAGTACACCGGCGTCACCATCATCTCGAAGCGCAGCGAGGCCATCCGGCGCGTGCTCACCGAAGACCTCGGCCACGGGGTTACCATTTACAGCGGCCGCACCGGTTACAGCGCCAACGGCGTGCAGCGCCAGTCGCTCGACATCGTGTTCACGGCCGTAACCCGCCTCGAGCTCACGCGGCTCAAGGCCGAAGTAGAAGCCATCGACCACCAGGCCTTTATCCTGATGCACAGCATCAAGGACACCCACGGCGGCGTCATCAAGAAGAAGCCGCTGCACTAAGCAGGACAAGCAAGCAGCGGCGGCGTACTCTGTAAATCAATCACAACCGATTGGTGGTATTGCCCCGGGGCAGTCGGCAGTCGGCAGTCAGCCGCTCACCCAACCCGGTGCCCTAGGTGCCGCACGTGGCTACCGCCCTAGGCAGCAAGCCTCAGGCAAACACGTACCACCTGAAAATAAGCATGTTGGTGCCGTAGTTGATGCAGCCGCCAACTACGCTTACAGCCAACGCGCTGGCTATGGCCGCGGGCCAGCTAAGGCCGAGGCCCCGGCGCCCGATCCAGGTGAGGTACACCACGTAAACGCCGGCCTGCATGAAGGCCGTGCTGCTGCCCGGCTCGCGCCCCGCCACCAAAAACACCGAAACCAGCGCCGCCAGCAGCAACAGCTGAAAGGCGCACCCCACCAGCACCAGCAGCAGAAACGCCTCGGCGTAGTTGAGGCGCCGCCGATAAACCGCCCACGCCGCCAGCGCGTGCACCGGTACCAACGACAACCACCACACGTTGAAGTACTTGCCCACTGCCGCAAAATACTCGCCCACGCGGCGCACTTGCTCGGCCGAGGCTCCGCGCAGCTGAAAGCCGCGCTGCACGTTTTCGCCGATCAGTTCGTAATAGTGCAGCTTCACCGAGAGCAGCGTGGCCAAGCCGGCCGCCAGCAGCAAAAACTGAAACGGACTGAAATACCGCTTGCGGCGCCCCGCCGCGTAATCGGCAAACACCCGGCCCGGCGCAAGCAGTACTTGCCTGGCAAACCCAAAAATGCTTTTGTCGGCGTGCGTGAACACGTGCACCAGCTCGTGCAGCACATGGGCGGTGCTCAGGCGGTGGGGCCGCGGCTGGCCGCAACCGGGGCAAAAATTACCCGCGGCCATTGGTTGCTCGCAGTTGAGGCACCGCTCGGCGGCCGCAGGGGCCGCTTGGGCAGGCGGGAGCACCGCCGGTTGAGTATTGGTAGCGGCAGCAGATATACCAGGCAACAACATAGGCTCGGCGGGGTTTAGCAGGCATGTATTAGGCCCGCGCTATGCAGTTTACCTGCTTTCCGACTGCCGCGCAAGCCTTACCTTCGTAGCATGGCTGATACCCACGCTGCGCTTACGCTTTCCGATCTTTATCTATACCCCGTCAAATCCCTAGGTGGCTTTCGCGTGCCCGAAGCGGCCGTTGAGTTGCGCGGCCTGCGCCACGACCGCCGCTGGCTGCTGGTTGATGCGCGCGGCCGCTTTCTGACGCAGCGCACCCTGCCGGCCATGGCCTTGCTGCACCTCGAGTACGCCCACAACGGCTTCATTGTGCGCCACATTCAGCGCCCCGAGTTAAAACCCCTGCTGGTACCTTTCGAGGCCGAGCACAAAGGCACGCAGTTCGTAACCGTGTGGGACGACATGGTGTTTGCTTACCGCGGCCTGCGCGAGCACGACGAATGGTTTTCCGAAGCCCTAGGCCAGCCTTGCCGCCTGGTGCACATGCCCGACGCCGCTCTGCGCGCCGCCGACGGCGGCGACGCCCGCGGCCTCGTCAGCTTTGCCGATGCCTACCCCTTCCTGCTTATCGGCCAAGCCTCGCTCGACGACCTCAACAGCCGCCTTGCCGAGCCCGTGCCCATGAACCGCTTTCGGCCCAATTTGGTGGTGCACGGCGCCGAGGCCTACGCCGAGGATGCTTGGGGCAGCTTTGCCATTGGCGGCAACGCCTTCGAGGGCATACGCACCTGCGGCCGCTGCGTGCTCATCACCACCAATCAGCAAACGGCCGAGCGCACCCCCGAGCCGCTGCGCACGCTGGCGCAGTACCGCACCGTGGGCAACCACGTGATGTTTGGCCTGAACGTGGTAGGCCCCGAAGCCGGCCTGTTGCGCGTGGGCGATGCCCTCGAGGTGTTCAGCCGCCGCAATTAGCTGTCCACCTAGGGCAACGTAGGCGCCGCCCGCAGCAACGGGGTGCTGCGGGCGGCGCCTGTTTTTTGTGCCAGCAGGCCAAGCTGCGCCCAGCACCTCTCCGTGCGGTTTTGGGCGTTTGCAGCCGCGCCGGGGCTATTTAGCAATAATGCCCGCTCGCTTAAGGATTTAGATTGTAAAATATTTCCCGGAAAAAGGTAATTGCCATTGATAGAGTGCTGTTTACCGAGTATTTTTGAGCACCCACGCGCTATGCCCAAAAGCCAAAAGCAGCCGGCTGCGGGTGGGTCTGCCCCGCCCCACCTTCACCTAATGCAGCACAACTACTTTTTTCGGCAGCTCCTGCTTTTGCTGGCGCTACTCGTTTCCACCGTGGCCTGGGCTCACCGGCCGGCGCTAGTAGCCGATCAGCCCGCCTACGAGGCCTTGCTCAAACGCCACGTATTGCCCGATGGCCGCGTGAACTACGAGGGCCTAGCCGACGACGAAGAAGTGCTGATGGCCTACCTGCAAAGCCTGAGCAGCCGGCCGCCCTTGCCCAGCTGGAGCCGCTACGACCAGGCCGCGTTCTGGCTGAATACTTACAACGCCTACACCCTGTACCTAGCCGCACAGTACTACCCCGTAGAGCGTCTAAGCGACATTAAGATCAAAAGCGTGGGCGGCTACCGCTCCCTGTGGGACGCGCCCGAAGTCAACATTGGCGGCAAGCAGTACACCCTGAAGCAGATTGAGCGCGAAATTTTGCCCGAGTTGCTGCCCAACGACCCGCGCCGCCACTTTGCGTTGCACTGCGGGGCAGCCTCGTCGCCGAAGCTCTTGCCCGAGGCTTACGAAGGCAACCGCCTCGATGCCCAATTGTCGTTGCAGGCGTCGCGTTTCATCAACGACCCGGTGCTGAACGTGCTGGCTCCCGACAGCGCCCAGCTTTCCAGCCTGTTCGATTGGTACGCGGCCGACTTTGGCACCCCGGCTCAACTGCTCGAGTTCATCAACCGCTACGCCGCCACCGGCCTCAGCTCCAGCACCGCCGTCAGCTACGTGCCCTACGACTGGACGCTCAACGATTCGCGCGGACCCGGCGTAGTAGCCCAACGCAAGCGCTAAGCCCTAACCAGTACCGCAGCCGCTTCCGCCGAAGCGGCTGCGGCGTTTTTGGGCGGCCCGGTTGCGTTTTTTCGTACCTCCTACCCGCTTCAGTGCTTTGAAGGACCTAGCCTTTTTGCTCGAGTTTTTGGGCCAGCTGGCCCAGAACAACAACAAACCCTGGATGGATGCGCACCGCGCCGATTACCAGCAAGCCCGCAAGGTGTTTACGGCGTTGGTAACCGAGTTGCTGGCCCGCGCGCAGCGGTTTGAGCCGGCTTTGCTGGCGCTTTCGCCCTCCGATGTGATGTACCGCATCAACAAAAACGACCGATTTCAGCAAAGCGACGAGCCCTACAAGCGCCACATGGGCGCCGGCCTGAAGCGCGACGGGCGGCAATCGCCGTGGGCAGGCTACTTTGTGGCCATCGAGCCCGGCGGCGAAACCTACGTGGGGGCCGGCCGGTGGCAGCCCGAGCCGCAACAACTGGCCCGCATCCGGCAAGAAATTCACTACAACCCCGATGCGTTTCATGGCGTGCGCCAAAATGCGGGCTTGCTGCGCGAGTTTCCGCAGGGGCTTGATATGAGCCAAGCGCTGCGCACCGCTCCCAAGGGCTACGACCGCCACGACCCCGACATTGAGTGGCTGCGGCTCAAGAGCTACTTTGTGTGGCGCACGTTTCCGGACAAAGAAGTACTTCGCGCTGATTTTCCCGACCGCGTGCTGGCTGCCTGGCAAGCGGCACAACCGCTCGTAACGTTCCTCAACGAAGCCATGCAGCAAGATTAGGTATTAGGTATTAGGTATTAGATATTAGGTATTAGGTATTAGGTATTAGGTATTAGGGTGTATGCTGGCCTGGCCCAAGGGTTATAAAAAAGAGGCGCAACTGACGTTGCGCCTCTTTTTTGTATCGGTTCGCCCTAGGTCCTAACACCTAAGCCCTAATTAAAACAACCCGAACAGGTTGGCCTGAATCTTCTCGATGATGGTGCCTAGGTCTTCGGGGCGGCTAACGTAGTCGAGCTGGCTTACGTCTACGATCAGCAGCTTGCCCGCTTTGTAGTTGCCAATCCAGCGTTCGTAGTGCTCGTTGAGGTTGCGCAGGTACTCGATGCGCATGTTGTTTTCGTAGTCGCGGCCGCGCTTCTCAATCTGGTGAATGAGCTTGGGCAAATCGGCTTTGAGGTACAGCAGCAGATCGGGCGGATCGACCATGCTGATCATCGACTCGAACAGCCCTAGGTAGTTTTCGTAGTCGCGCTCGATCATCAGGCCCGACTCGTGCAGGTTGGCCGCGAAGATGTGGGCATCCTCGTAAATCGTGCGGTCCTGAATCACGCCCTTGCCGATAGCCTTCATCTCCTTGATGCGCTGGGTTTGGCGGAATCGGCTGTTGAGAAAGTACACCTGCAGGTGAAACGACCAGCGGGGCATGTCGTCGTAAAAATCCTTGAGGTAAGGATTGTGGTCGACGTCTTCCAGAAACACTTCCCAATTGAAGTGGTGGGCCAGCTTGTGGGCGAGCGTGGTTTTGCCGGCGCCTATATTGCCAACGATGGCGATGTGCATGAGCAGGGGGCGAAATCAGAAATGAGCGCACAAAAGTAACGCAAACCCATCAGCCGATTATCGTTGTTGTTGTGCATTGGCTGCTGTTTCAAATTATTGTAACTTATGTCATATGCCGCAACCCTTTAGCCCGCATCCGGGGGGCCCCAGAGCCCACTCGGCCGCCGAATTGGTGCATCGCGTAAGCGACCCATTTGGCGCCATCATAGCTGAATTCAACTACTTCGTGGCTGAGCGCGTGTTGTACGTGTGTTGGCACGGGCACCTCACCGGCGAGCTGGTTATTCGGGTGGCCGAAGCCAGCCTGCCGTGGATTGAGCAGCTGCACCCGCTCGGGCTCGTGAACGACAAGCGCGGCACCACCGGCGACTGGGGCGACTCCATCGACTGGATTCAGTTTGAGTGGCTGCCGCGCGCCAAGCAAAACGGCTTGTTTGCCTTTGCCTACGTGATGGACCCGGACACGCCCATGTCGTTGGAAAACACGAGCGTGGCCGATGCCATTGGCGAAGAGCTAGACTTGCGCCTGTTTTACAGCTTGCCGGTGGCCTGGAAGTGGCTGCGGCAGCGGGTTCAGAAAACGAGTAATACCTCGGCCGCCTAGGGGCGGCAATACGACAGCGGGCGGCCCCACCCTGTTGCCAAGGTCGGACCGCCCGCGGTGCAATTGCCCCAAGGAGGCGGCTCTATTCGTCGAGGGCCTTCTTGGTTTGTTTGGCTTTTTCGAGCGTGCGGAACTCGGCCTGCCACGAGCGAATGCGCAGGCGCTCCTCCATCGGGATTTGCTCGCGCACTTTCTCGTAGCGCGTGTTCAGTTTGGTGAGCACGTTGCTGGCCACGGCCCATTCCTCGGGTTCCCAGTCGTGGCGGTTTACGCGCACGTAGTCGATAAAGCGGCCGTACAGGTCGTGCATTTCGGACGCCCGCACCGTAGCCAGGTTCACGTTTTCGCCCAGTATCTGGGCTTGGGCCTGCTGCTGGGTTTGGGGCTGGCCGGCTTCTTCCTGCAAGCGGCGCTGCGTGGCCTCCCAGTTGTGGTAGCGGCTTTTGAGGTTGCCGTACTCGCGTTTGCCTTGCGCCGAAAGGCTATCCACGGCCTTATCGATGCGCTTGCTTTGGTAGTCGAACTCGTCCATCACGCGCGGCAAATCGCGGCGGGCGCCGGTTTCGGCGCGCTCGAGCTTGTCGTTTACCCAGTCGCGGAAAATGCCCAGGTCGCGTTCAACGGACGTAGCCGCCTGCCGCACCTCCGTGCTCGTGGAGCTGGTAGCGGGGCGCTGGGCAGGCTTTTGCGCGGGCGGGGTCTGCTGCTGAGGCTTTTTGGCCTGCTGCGAGGCCGGGGCCGGCGTACCGGCCGGCCGCGTTTGGGCCGCGGCACCGGGCGCCAAGCAAGCCAGCAACGAAGCGGCAAACAAGCTGGAAAGAACGGTGGATTTCATATTGGAGGAGTGTGGTTGCAAAGTAAAACCGGGCCCAAGGCCCAGGCCATAGGTACGTACTATCTAAAATTCGGGCCAAACATGCGCCGCCAACCCTCAAACGTTCGTTTTTTACCGAAATTATGCCCTTTTTGCGCCCTATGCCCGATTCAGCCGCTGCTGCCGTAGCTATACAACCCGCCACGCTGGCCGATATCCCGACGATTATTGCGCTGGCCGAAGCCACCTGGGAGCCCACGTACCGCTTCATCATCTCGAAGGAGCAGATCGAGTACATGTACCGCGTGATCTACACGCCGGCTTCGCTGCAACGGCAAATGACCGACGACGGCCACCGCTTTCTGGTGCTGCACTACGAGGGGCACCCGGCAGGCTACGCCTCGTTCAGCGAACGGGCTACCGAGCCAGGCACCTTTAAGCTGCACAAGCTGTACGTGCTGCCCTCGCACCAGGGCCGGCGCCTAGGTCAGCAGCTGGTAGCGGCCGTGGAGGAGGCCGCCTGCGAGGCGGGCGGCCAGTGGCTCGAGCTGAACGTAAATCGCCACAACCCGGCCCTGGGCTTCTACGAGCACCTGGGCTTTCAGCAGCACCGCGAGGAGGACATCCCGATTGGCCCGTACTGGATGAACGACTTTGTGATGCGCAAGCCGCTGCAAGCCAAAATATTGCCCTTCGCCTAGGTGCCTGGCACTGCCGGCACCCCAGGCACCTAGGGCTTCACCGCTTTTTCCTACACACTTTTTCCTATGCCCACGAAACTCACCGTCAACAACAACGGCTCTTTGCGCGTCGAAGGCGAAGACTTCATCATCGTTGATGCCCAGGGCAACGAGTACGGCCTGCAGGGCCGCACCCTGGTTAGCATCTGCCGCTGCGGCCTCTCGAGCCAAAAACCCTTCTGCGACGGTTCGCACAAAGGTCACTTCGAGCACAACGCCGTAGCCTTCGATTTGCCCCCCAAAAAAGTATAGCTGCTTTTTCGGCCACAACAAAGCCCGCCCTGGTTTGCACCTAGGCGGGCTTTGCCGTTAGGAGGAGCCGCTGCTTACGCTTGCTGAAAAAGCTGGTTTACCAACGCTACGTACTCCTGCCGAGCTTCGTCCTGGCTTTTGCCGTTGAGGCCGGCCCAGGCGTCGTACTTGGCAATGGCTTTGAAGTCGAACCCGCCCGGCCGGTCGCCGCTCACGTCGCCTTCCGAAGCTTGCTTGTACAAAGCGTAGAGCTTCAGCAGCGTCATGTTGTCGGGTTTTTTGGGCAGTTGCTGCGCGCGTTGGGCGGCTTGTTCAAATTCTTCTGGGGTGGCCATGGAGCTGATTGTGGGTTAGATATGCTGCCGAATATTCGGCACGCCTAACATACGCATTCATCCGATGCCGCGCATACCTTACCTTGGGCCGCAACTCACCGAATCACCTCCTCCATGCCCCTTTCCACTCCTGCCAAACACTTGTTTAGTACGGCGTTGCTGCTCGGCCTGAGCACCGCCGCCTTTGCGCAAAAAACTTACCTGCACTGCGGCCGCCTGCTCGATGTGCGCGCCGGCAAGCTGCTCACCGAGCAAACGCTGGTAATCGAAAACGGCCGCGTGCAGGCCCTGCAAGCCGGCTACGCTACGCCCGGCGGCGCCGCCGATAAAGTGGTTGACCTGAAAAACCGCACCGTGCTGCCCGGCCTCATCGACTGCCACGTGCACGTGGAGGGCGAAACCAGCAAGGACAACTTCCTGAAAGAATTCACCGAAAACCCCGGCGACGTGGCCTACGCAGCCGAAGCCCACGCCCGCACCACCCTGCTGGCCGGCTTTACCACCGTGCGCGACCTAGGCGGCTCGGGCATCAACATTTCGTTGCGCAACGCCATCAACCGCGGGCAAGTGGCCGGGCCTAGGATCTTCACGGTAGGCAAGGCTATTAGCGGTACGGGCGGCCACATGGACCCCACCAACGGCTACCGCCTCGATTTGATGGGCGTGCCCGGCCCGGCCGACGGCGTGGCAAACGGCCCCGACCAATGCCGCCAGGCCGTGCGCGAGCAGTACAAACGCGGCGCCGACCTCATCAAAATTGCCTCCACGGGCGGCGTACTGTCGGTAGCCAAGGATGGCTCGGCCCCGCAGTTTACCGAGGAGGAAATCAAAGCGGTGGTGGAAACCGCCCGCGACCTGGGCCTGAACGTGGCCTGCCACGCCCACGGCGCCGAGGGCATGAAGCGCGCCATTCGGGCCGGGGTAACGAGCATCGAGCACGGCACCCTGATGGACGACGAGACCATCAGGCTGATGAAGAAGTACGGCACCTGGTACGTGCCCACCATCACGGCCGGCAAATCCGTGGCCGACTCGGCCGCTAAGTACCCCAACTACTACCCGCCGCTGGTTACGCCCAAAGCACTGGCCATCGGGCCCAAGTTGCAAGGCACCTTCGGCAAGGCCTACAAAGCCGGCGTCAAAATCGCCTTCGGCACCGATGCTTCGGTATTTCGGCACGGCGTAAACGCCATGGAGTTTCAGTACATGGTAGAGGCCGGCATGCCCGCTTTGGAGGCCCTGCGCGCCGCCACCCTCAACGCTGCCGAGCTGCTGGGCCAAACGCCCAACCTAGGCTCCCTCGAGCCCGGCAAGCTGGCCGATGTGGTAGCCGTGGAGGGCGACCCGCTGCAAGACATCCGCACCATGCAGCGGGTGCGCTTTGTGATGAAGCAAGGCGTGGTGTACCGGCAGGAGTAAAAGCGTGGCGGCGCGGCCTGCTGGTTCTGGCGCTCAACTTTTGCCCTTGCGGTTAACTCCGCAGTGCAAGTGCGCGTAAGGCAACAGGCCGCGCCCCTACTGCTATGAAAGCTCCCGACGTCGATTCCCTCATCAAGAAATTCCTGCAACACAAGCTCACCTTGGCGCTGGCCGAAAGCTGCACCTGCGGCTGGGTGGCTGCCCAGCTGGCCCCGGCCCAGGGCGTGAGCAATGTGCTGCTCGGCTCGGTGGTTACCTACCACGGCGAGGCCAAGCAACGCCTCCTAGGTGTCAAGAAGAAAACCTTGGAGGAATACTCGGCCGAAAGCCAGCAAACCACCAACGAAATGGTGGAAGGCCTGCACAAACAGCTGCCCGCCGATGTGTGCGTGGCCATTACGGGCCTGTTTGGCCCCGGCGCTTCCGAAACGCCCGACAAACCATCGGGCACCATCTTCGTCACGGTTTTGCTTGAAGGCCGTGCCCACGAGTACCGCGAGGTGTTGAAAGCCCCCACCGACAAGCTCCGCGACTTAGCTGCTGATTTTATTTACAGCAAGCTAGCGGAGCTGCTCGATCGGCGCCAAAACAGCCCGAGCGAAAGCGTAAAGGGCAGCTAGAAAATAATGCCACCGAACTCCCGCGAAAGCAGCCGAATCCGGCTGCTTTCGCGCATTTTTGTGGCAATGGCAAACTCTACCGTTAGTACTATCGTGGCCGCTTTCAGCTTGGCCGCATTGGCAACGCTGCCGGCACAAGCGCAGTCGGAACTAAGCGCCAAGCCCGATACCACTAGGCTTCCGGCGCGGCCGCTGTCGCTGCCGCCCGCCAACGCTGCGCCCGCAAGCCAGCGGCCGCTTTACCCTGCTAGCTCGCTGGGCCTGAGCCTGGGCTGGGGCGCTCCGTATGGTTTGGGCTTCGAGTACAGCATGCTGATGACGGACAAGTTGGAGGTGAATGGCGGGCTGGGCCTAGGCATTGGCGGAAAAATTGGCGTGGGCGTGCGGTATTACGTCGAGCCCAGCAAGCGCGTGTCGCCGTTCTTCGGGGCCAACCTTGTCCGCTCCGGCCGCTTCTCCAACGTTACCCTTACCCTCGACGACGAAGAAGTACAGTACTCGCTCCGGCCGAGCGGCGTATTGCATTTGCGCACCGGTTTGCGGTGGCAGCCCGGCCGCTTTGCCATGCTGGGCACGTTTGGCTACGGCTTGGTTTTTACCGGCGACCCAGCCACTTACCACTACGCCACCTACGGCCGCCCCAGCAGGGACATGCGCGCCCTTATGCGGTTTTTCGGCCCGGGTGGGCCCGAGGTGTCGCTGACTTTTCTGCTCGGCCGAGGGTACTAAGCCCTGGCTCTAATTAACTATGCCCCTACCGGTGCCGCGCACCGGTAGCATCTAGGCCATTCGGGGCCGGCCGAGCACAAGGCGCAGGTTCATGCGCACCACATCGCCCACGGAGTCGCAGCGGTCGAACTCGGCGGTTTGGTGGTGCAGGTTCAACTCCTTTTTCAGCTGCGCAATTTTTTCGGCCGACGAAAGCTCCTCCTGCCGCATGCAGTCCACTAAGTCTTTGAGGCGGTAACGCTCGGCGCGGGCGCGGCGGGCCATCAGGGTGCGCTCTTCGGTTTGGTATTGCCTGATGGTTTCGGGCGAAAGCAGCTGGCGCACCAACTCCACCACGGGGCGGTTGTCGCGAAAATACTGCGGCAGGTACATGGCCTTGTGGCCCTCGTAGCTCTGCTGGTCGAAGTCGATGGCCCGCACGCGGTATTGTTCGTCCTCGAAATCGGGCGTTACGTCGATAACGTAGTTGTAAGAGCGCATATCGCCGAGCAAGCGCGCAAAGCACCGCTCGTTGAACTTCACGAACTCCTTGGCAATGCGTACTTGGTTGAGGTGCGGCCGATCGAGGCGCGTCCGAATAAAGTCGTCGCCCGGAATGCCCGCAATGTGCTCCTCGATGAGCGTGTCGCCGGCCACCAAAAAGTTGATGCTGTTCGGCGACAACAGGTGCTCCAGCTCCAGCCCGTACACGCGCGAGGCATCGGCCCGCTTCACGTAGAAGTAGTCGTAGTTGTCGTTGAACTGGTTGACGATGCGCACCCGAAACGGGTTGGAGTTGCCGAACCGGCAGTAATCCACGCGGTCGGCAATGAGGTGCTCCGTAAACGACAGGTCGCCGTCGGTTTTCAGCAGCGCGTACACCTGCGTGAGGCCCGCGCTCAGCTCCAGCAGCGTGTGCGGCTCGTAGTGCACGGTTTCCCAGAGCGTGTCGGTGCCCTGGCGGTCGAGCAGCGGAAACGAACCGGTGGAGCGCAGCAAGTCGCCGTATGTCACCGGCAGGCGTGTTTCGCGGTCGTAAAGGTGCAGGTATTCGCGCAGCGGCTGGCTGATGCGGTACGAAGGCTTCTTTTTGGATATTTCGTTCAAGGCAGGTGGCGGGCAAGGTGATGCTGCAAGAACGTAAAAACGCCCCTAGGTGGCGGTAACGCCGGGTGGTACTCGGCACTGGGGCGGCACGTCCCCATCAAGGGTCGGGCTGCTGCCGCGCAATTCCGCTTGGCCGCTGTGGGCGGCCGCGCCGAGTGCCGCTCAACACTACACCGAGAGTAAGATTTCCCGAGCTTCAATTGTGCGCTAACGCGCTGCTACTCGGGCTAGTACGCACCCTGCTGGTCCGTTCCCTAGGTGTTGCGCTCGGCGTAGGCTTGCAGAAACTCAATGCCGTTCATGCGCGGCATTTTCAGGTAAAGCAAAATCAAAACCGGGCAGGCGGCAGCGGCGGGTTCGCGCGCAGTGGGCGTGCAGCAGGTCGAGGGCTACCAGCACTTGGTCGGCCACGGCCATGCACCGCAGCAACTACTGGTTGAGGAAGTTGTTGGTATCGTCGTTGAGCAGCACGCAGGGCGGAGCCCCCATGAACGGAGCGTTGAAAGGGAAAAACAATCAGGCGACTACCGCCGGGCCGGGCGCGTGGGGCAGGTGTACAAAAAACGTGGTGCCGGCGCCGGGCTGGCTGTGCACCTCAATGCGCCCGCCGGCGTTTTCAACCATGCGCTTCACCATAAACAAGCCAATGCCCGTGCCCTCCACGTGGCTGTGGAAGCGCTGAAACATGGCAAACAAGCGCGGCAGCTGGGCGGCATCGAGGCCTAGGCCGTTGTCGTGCACCTCCAGCACGGTGTAGCCGGTGCGCACGTGGGCGCGCACATCCACGTGGGGGCGGCGAGCCGGGTGGCGGTACTTCAGGGCGTTGCTGAGCAGGTTGAACACCACCGAGCGCAGGTTTTTTTCGGAAAACAACACGGCCGGAAAATTGGCCACCGCCACCGTCAGGCGGGCGTTGGTTTCGCGCAGCAGCGGGGCCAGGTCCTGGCATACGTCGTCTACCACGGCGGCCAGGTCCACGGCCACCGCGGCCGGAGAGTGTTCTTTTTGCAGCCTCGATACATCGGTGAGCTGGTCGATGGTGCGCTTAAAGCGCTCCACGGCGTCGCGCATGTGGCTCAGCGTGGGTGCCACGTACTCGCTCTGGGCCACTTCGGCGGGCAGCTCGTGGCGCAGCAGCGCCAACAGGCCGTCGAGGTTGCTGATGGGGGCTTTCAGGTCGTGCGAGGCCGTGTACACAAAGTTGTCGAGGTCGATGTTGGTGCGCGTGAGCTGCTGGTTGGCGGCGGCCAGCTCGGCGTTGGCGCCCTTCAATTCCTCGTTCAGGTTTAGCACCTGCTGGCGGGCCTGCACCTGCTCGGTAACCTCAAACACAAACACGAGTAGGCCGTCTACCTGGTTGTGCTCGTTGCGGCGGGGTTGGTACACAAAGCTGAAGTAGCGGTTTTCCGGCTCGCCCTCCAGGGTACGTGCCACCGGAATCAGCAACTCCCGCTCTTCGTGAGCTTGCCCCGTGGCGTATACGTTGCGCATAATGCTTGTCACCGGGTTGTCGGCTAGCTCGGGCAGGGCCTCCAGAAAAGGCAGCCCCAGCAACGCCCGGTTGGGCACCAGCCGTTGGTAACTGGGATTGATGAACTCGTATGCCATGCTGGGGCCGGCCAGGATAGCAATGCCAGCCGGGGCCTGCTCAAACAAATTGAGCAGCTGGCGGCGCTGCGCCTCGCGCTCTTTTCGGGCACGCACGCGCTCGGTTACATCGAAAGCGAAAATGGAAATGCCCGTGATTTGCTCGCCCTCCCGAATGGCCTGGTAGGTAATGTCGTAGTACGTGTCTTGGGGCGGCAGGCCGACGGCTGGCGCGGCCGTAAATTTTGCCTCTTGGCCCACATAGGTTTGCCCGGTTTGGTACACGCCATCGAGCCAGGCCAAAAAGCCCTGCTCCACGGTTTCCGGAAACGCCTCGGCCACGGTACGCCCCAGCAGCGGCCGATCGGGAAACAGGGCCTGGTAGGCGGGGTTGGCGTACTCGTAGCGGAACTCGGGGCCGCGCAGCAACGCGATGCAGGCCGGGGTTTGCTCGAACACGCGGTAAAACGACTCGCGCTGGGCGGCAGCCTGCTCGGCAGCGGCCAGCGCCTGCGCCTGGGCCTCGTCGGCGCGCTGGCGGGCCTGCACGCGCTCGGTGGCATCCACAATAAACGCCAGCACGCCGGTTGTCTGGCCCTGGGCATCGGGCAGGGGCTGGTACGTGAAATCGAAGTAGTGGGGCGCCGGCCCGCTGCCGGCCGACTCCAGTACCACCAGCGCCTCGCGGCCTATGTGCGGCTGGCCGGTGCGATACACCTCGTCGAGCAGCTCCACAAAGCCCTGCGCCGCCAGCTCGGGCAGGCACTCGGCCACCGTGGCGCCGGGGCGGGCGCGCTGGCCCACCATGGCATCGTAGCCGGGGTTGGTAAAGGCAAAGCGGTGGTTGGGGCCTTCCACGGAGGCAATCATGGCCGGGCTTTGCCGCAAAATTTCGCGCAGGCGCTGGTCTTGCAGCTCCAGCTCGTGCTGGGCGCGCTTCAGGTCGTCGATGTCGAGGTTGGAGCCGAACCACTGGCGGGGGCGGCCGGCGGCACGGGCGTCTTCGAGCGGCTCGGGCACGCCCTGGCTGGCAAACCAGCGGTAGCGGCCGTCGGCGCCGCGCAGCCGAAACTCGTAGCGCCAGCCGTGGCCCTGCGCCAGGGCGCCGCCGTACTCGCGGGCCACCAAGGGCAGGTCGTCCGGGTGAATCAGCTCGGGCCAGCCTTGCCCAACAGGCCCTAGGTGCGCGGGCTGGTCTTGGCCCATGGGTAGGCTGGGCGCCAAGCCGGTGTAGGCGTAGTACTGCGGGCTGACGTAGAGAATCTGGCCGTGCTCGTCGACGGTGAAGGTGGTACTGGGCAGGCTCTCGGTGATGCGCTGCAGGCGGCGGGCCACGGCTTCGGCCTCGGCGCGGGCCGCCTCGGCCTCCTGGGTGCGCTGCAGCACGCGGCTTTCGAGCTCCTGGTTGAGCTGCTGCACCTGCCGGCGGGCCTGCACCTGCTCGGTAACGTCGTAAGCAAAGTTGAGCAGGCCATCCACGCGGCCCTCCGCATCGCGCAGGGCTTGCAACAACACGCTGAAGTAGCACTGCTCCAGCCGGCCCGTGCCCGTCCGGTCCACCCACGTTTCCAGCTCGGGGTCAACGTGCGGCTCGCCAGTTTGGTACACGCGGTCGAGCCGCTCAATAATGCCCTGGCCAGCCAGTTCCGGCAGGGCTTGGCGGATGGGCAGGCCCTGTACGGGGCGCGACGGAAACAATTGCTGGTAGCGCGGATTGACCAGCTCGTACACGTGCTCGGGCCCGTTAAAGGTCGACACTTGGGCGGGCAAGGCCATGAGCACGTCGTGCAGGCGCCGGCGCTGAGCCTCGGCCTCGGCCCGGGCCTGCTGCTCGCGCACCTGGCTTTGGCGCAGGGCTTCTTCCACGGCCGTGCGGGGTTGGTCGGCCGTGTCGGAAAAACAGACCACCAGTACCTCGCCGGCCCGGTGAGCGGCCAGCTGAAAGTAGTTGTCGAGGCCGTCGTGCTGGTAGTTGACGTCGTAGCGCCCCGGCCCGCCGGCCAGAAAGGTGTCGCGGTAAAACGCGAAAATGCCGGTTTCTATCGTGTTGGGGTACAGCGTCAGAAACGTTTCGGCCGGGCGCTCGGGCCGCTGCAGCATGCGCTGGGCGGCCGGGTTCAGGTATTCGTACGCCAGGTCGACAATGGTGGCCTGGTCGGCGGGGTCGTATACGGGCCGGAACACGATATAGCCCGACAGCGACACGTCGAGCACAACGGGCAGCAGTTCGGGCAGGGCAACAGAAGCGGGCAAAGGCATGGTAGAGCTGGCAGCACAAGCGCTGAAGGCCCCGGCAATCCGGGGCGCGCTCTAGCAAAGTAAGACAAAGTACACTCAGAGTAAGACAAAGTACCCTAAGAACAATGCAGCCATCAGCGCGGCAGCCGGCCCTAGGTGCGCGTGGGTGCCAGCCTGCCGGCAGCCGAGCAAGACGGCACAGCGTCTCTGCGCGTGCAGGATATTGACATTGGTATTCCGGAAGAGCTGCAGGAGCGGGTTTTTGATAAGTTTGGCGGCCCGGCCCGGGGTTGCCGGTATGGTCAGCACCGGCCTAAGTTTGTTTGTCACGAAGCAGATCGAGCAACTGCACCAAGGCAAAATTCGCCCGAAAAGTATCGGGGGCGCTGGCACCTGCTTGGTGGTAGGGCTGCCATAGGCCCTGGCCTGCTTGGCCCAGATCTCACCTAGGGAATGGTGAACAACCAACGCCAAAATTTCCCGAACTTTAAGTGCCTTTTCCCGCCATTTGGCACTCTTCCATGAAAAAAGCTTTATTCTCCTTGGCGCTGGCCATGCTGGTGCCGGTGTTGTCGCCCGGCTGGGGCTTTTTTGGTCACCGCACCATCACGCAGATAGCCGTGTACACGCTGCCCTCGAGCATGCAGGGCTTCTACTACCGCCACATGCCGCAGCTGGTGAAGCTGAGCACCGCCCCCGATGAGCGCCGCAACGACGACCCCACCGAGGCTACCAAACACTTCATCGACATGGACCACTTCGGCGACAACCCCTTTGGGATGATGCCGAAAGACTACGACAAGGCCGTAGCCAAGTACACCGCCGATACGCTGAAGAAATACGGTGTGGTGCCGTGGGTGGTGCTCGAAACCAAGGAAAAGCTCACCGAAGCCTTTAAGCAGCGCGATACCACCGCCATAATTGCCCTGTCGGCCGATTTGAACCACTACGTGGCCGATGCCTTTGTGCCGCTGCACACCACCGAGAACTACGACGGCCAGCTGACCAAGCAACACGGCCTGCACTCGCTGTGGGAGTCGAAGCTGCCCGAAATGTTTATTGCCGATTACAAACTCGACTCGGAGAAAGCCGATTACCTAAAAGACCCGAAGTCGGCCATCTGGAGAGTGGTGCAGGATTCGTACGGGTTCTTGGGTGCCACCTTCGACTACGAGATGGAGTTGAGCAAAAACTTCCCCACCGAGAAGAAGTATACCTACTCGCACAAATACGGAAAAACCCGCCGCTCCTACTCCGATGCGTTTGCCAAGGAGTACCACAAGAAAGTGGGCGGCATGGTGGCTTACCGCCTGAAAGGCGCACCCACCATGGTAGCCTCGATGTGGTACACGGCCTGGAAAGATGCCGGCAGCCCCGACCTAGGCGCCATGATGCGCCCCGGCAAGCTTAGCAAGGAAGAAAAGAAAGTGCTCGACGAGCAACTCGAAGCCTGGAAGGACAACCAACTGGTGCCCCTGAACATGCTGCTTTCGTTGCAGAAGGAGAAGTCGGAGGAAAAGCCCGACGTGGTGGGCTCGGCCGATGGCGCCGCCCCCGCGCCGGCCCCCGAAGCAGCAGCGCCCGCCGCTGCCCCCGCAGCTGCCCCCGAGGCCGACAAAGTAAAGACCAAGGAGAAGCGCGACAACGACAAGCAGAAAGAGAAAACCAAGGCCAAGAAGAAGGACGACAACAGCCCCTTCAACGACAAGTGAGCTGCTCAGCACCGGCCCGCTTACCCCGGCATTTCTTTCACAAAAACGCCCCTGCCCCGCAGGGGCGTTTTTGTTTACTCAACCATAACTACCTAGTAGCCTATTCGTTAACCATGCTTCGGCCTATCACTGGCGCCGCGTTATACCCTCACCCAATCCTGTAAAGCTATGATTCACCG
This sequence comes from Hymenobacter oligotrophus, assembly GCF_003574965.1. Taxonomy (NCBI): domain Bacteria; kingdom Pseudomonadati; phylum Bacteroidota; class Cytophagia; order Cytophagales; family Hymenobacteraceae; genus Hymenobacter; species Hymenobacter oligotrophus. Next base: position 1,986,188 of record NZ_CP032317.1, read on the forward strand.
CATCGATCGGCTGGCGCTGGAGCTGCCCACCCCCAAAAACCCCTCGGCCAACGACGCCGCTGCCGTGCAGGAGCTGCTAGGTGGCAAGTTCGGGGAGATGTCGACCCTGATGAACTACACCTTTCAGTCGTTCAATTTCAGGGGGCGCAAGCGGCTGCGGCCGTTTTACGAACTGGTAGCCAGCATTGCGGCCGAAGAGTACGGCCATATCGAAGCGGTGTCGTATGCCATTAACTTACTCCTGACCGGCACCACCAAGCGCGGCCACGACCCCGAACCCGGCCCGCTGCAAAACGCAGTGGACGCGCGCAACTCCTACCACTTTATTGCCAGCGGCCAAGCCGCCTTGCCCGTCGACTCGATGGGCCTGCCCTGGACGGGCCAGAACGTGGTGAGCACCGGCAACCTGAAGATGGACTTGCTGCACAACTTCTTCCTGGAATGCGGCGCCCGCGCCAACAAAATGCGCGTGTACGAGATGGTAACCGACCGCACCGCCCGCGAAATGGTGGGCTACCTGCTGGTGCGCGGCGGGGTGCATATTGTGGCTTACGCCCGGGCTCTGGAAGTACTCACCGGCGTGGCCGTAACCAAGCTGGTGCCCGTGCCCGATTTAAGCAATAAAGCTTTTCCGGAAGCGCGTAAGCACGAGCAAAAAGGCCTGCACCTAAAGCTCTACACCTTTAGCCCCGAAGACTACCTGCAGGCCGGCCTCATCTGGAACGGCCCGCACCCCGAAGACGGCCAAGAGCTGCAGGTGGTGCAAGGCTCGCCCGAGGGTGCGCCTTACCCCGACCTCGAAGAGGAACCCCAGCTAAACGCACCGGGCGCGGAGGATTTCGACCCCGAAATGTTCAAGGACATAGCGAAAAAATTGGGCATCAAGCTCTGAGTTGCCGAAGCCGTGTATGTTTGTCCCCCGGACCTGCCCTAGGTTCGGGGGATTTTTCTTGCTGCCATGACCACCGTTCTTGCCCGCCTCTGCCCCACCCTTGCCCAGGCTGCCCTAGGTGCCGCCGTGCTTTTGGTAGCTGCTTGCAACCAGCAGCAGCCCGCTCAGGAACAAGCCGCTGCCACCTCGGCCGATGGCTCGAACCGGCCCGGCCCGGACCTGACCAAGATCAACGACCAGAACGTGGTGGAAATCCTGACGAAGTACGGCCAGGAGCATCCGCAAACCGAGGTACTGATCAAAACGGACATGGGCCCGGTGAAGGTGCGCTTGTTTAAGGACACGCCGCTGCACCGCGCCAACTTTTTGCTGCTAGCCAACAAGGGCTACCTCGATCAGACGGTGTTCTACCGCATCGAGAAGGGCTTTGTGGTGCAGGGCGGCAATTCAGATAAGCGCACCATAAGCCTGGGCAAGTACCATCTGCCTCCCGAAATCAAGCCCGAGTACTTCCACCGCCGCGGCGCCGTGGGCATGGCCCGCTACGACGACGAGAAGAACCCCGGCCGCCTCTCTTCCTCGCACGACTTTTACTTCACGGTAGGCAAGCCCATGAAAGCTTTCCAGGCACAAGGCGTAGCCGGCCGCAAGCTCACGCCCGAGCAGGTAAAAGCGTACACCACCGAAGGCGGCGTACCCGCTCTCGATGGCCAATACACCGTGTTTGGCGAAGTAGTAGAAGGCATGGACGTGGTCGAGAAAATCAACCAAGTACCCGTTGATGCTTACAACTGGCCGCTCAAGGACGTAGGCATGAAGGTTGAAATCCTGAAATAGCCGCTTAGCCTAAGTCTACTGGCCCCGCCGAATCTGCACCAGCTTGGAGTGTTGCGGATCGATGGGGTCTTCTTTTTGAAAATCAACCAACTCCTGGCGGGTGTAAGTGCGCACGGCTTGGGGCGCAAACACCTCCATGCCGCTTATATCGGCGGTGGCGCTGGCGGCCGGCTGCCGGGCCGGATTGGTAAGAATACTGTCGCCGCTTACGCGAAAAATGCGGTAGAAGTAAAACCGTTCCTGCGCGCCACCTTTTGGGAAAAAGCGCACTACCAGCACGTCGCCAACTTGCGGGTTGCTGAGGTATTCGGCGGTGCGGTCGGTGGGGGTTGGCGCAGGCGCCGTGGCTGGTGTGGCCGGCGCCGTACTGGCGGCATCCGGCTTACGCGCATCCTTGCGCTGGCAGGCACTCAGGAGCAACAACACACCTAGGGCGGCGGAAAGAAACTTGTTCATGCAACGAGGGTTAGCAAACATGCGGCCGTAGGTACCTAGGGCAACCGATGGCTATACGGCGAGCCGCAAAGTTGCAGCAAAGAAAAAGGCGGCCCGCGCCAAATGCGCGGGCCGCCTTATCGGCTTGGAGCTAATTAGCTTACCAAATTTTGGCACGCTCGGTTTTGGCGCGCACCATTTTCGCATCCTCTTTGCAACCGAAGGCCTCAAAGAACTGCGGCATGTTCATCAACGGGCCGTTGGTGCGGAACTGCGCCGGCGAGTGCGGGTCGGTGAGTACTTGCTGACGCAGAAACTCCGGACGCGCGTTGGTACGCCAGATTTGCGCCCAGGCGAGGAAGAAGCGCTGGTCGGGCGTGAGGCCGTCGTACTTAGGCACGTTGCCGTTGGGGTACTGCTTCTTCAGCTGCTTTTGCAGCGCCGAGTGGGCAATGCTCAGGCCTCCTAGGTCGGCGAGGTTTTCGCCCATGGTCAGCTTGCCGTTCACGTACACCGAGTCGAGCGGCTGGAAGGCCGAGTACTGCTTGCCTACTACGGCAGCGCGGGCCTCAAACTTCTCGGCGTCTTCCTTGGTCCACCAGTCCTTCAGGTTGCCTTCGGCATCGTACTGGCGGCCCTGGTCGTCGAAGCCGTGGGTGATTTCGTGGCCGATTACCGCGCCCATGCCGCCGTAGTTAACGGCGTCGTCAGCCTTCGGATCGAAGAACGGCGGCTGCATGATGCCGGCCGGGAACACAATCTCGTTCATCGACGGATTGTAGTAGGCGTTTACCGTGGGCGGCGTCATGCCCCACTCCTTGCGGTCGATGGGTTTGCCAAACTTGCTGGCCATGTCGCGGTAAGCCCACTCGCGCGAAGCCAGCACGTTTTTCAGGTACGACTCGCGCGAGATGTTCAGCGCCGAGTAGTCCTTCCACTGGTCGGGGTAGCCGATTTTCACCGTGAAGGCGTTGAGCTTCTTCATGGCTTCCTTCTTGGTGGCGTCGCTCATCCAGTCGTTGCGCTGAATGTGCTCACCCATGGCCTCCTTGATGTTGCTGACCATCTCCATGGCCTTAGCTTTTGCCTCGGGGGTGAAGGCCTTATCAACATACAGCTGGCCGAACGCCTCGCCCAGGGCACCATCCGTAGCGCGGATCATGCGCTTCCAGCGGGGCTGCTGCTTTTTAGCGCCCGTGAGTACCTGCTGGAAACGGAACGACTCGTCGTTGAACGCTTGCGGCAGCGCCGACGGCACCGACGACACCAGGTGCCAGCGCAGGTAGGTTTTCCAGTCGTTTAGCGGCTCGGCCTTCATGGCGTTGCTAGCTTCCTGGAAGAACGCCGGCTGACCCACAATCACTTCTTTGGCCGAACCTAGGCCCAGCTGCGGCAGCATGGCCGAAAGCCCTAGGTTGGGGAAGCGCTTGTTGGCTTCGGCCACCGTCATTTTGTTGTAGTTGGCGTACGGGTCGCGCAAATCCACGCGGCTCTTCGAGGCCTTGGCCAGGCGCGTTTCGAGGCGCATTACCGTTTCGGCGTTTTTCTTGGCCGTGGCCTCGTTGTCGCCGAGCAGCTTAAAGGTGTTGGTCAGGTACGTCATGTACGCCGCCCGAATGCCCTTCGAGCGCGCATCCTCCTTCAGGTAGTAGTCGCGGTCGGGCAGGCTCAGGCCACCTTGGTACAGGTTTACGGCGTACTGCGAGCTGATTTTGTCGTCCTGCCCAACGTAGGTGTTGAACAGGGCGCCGGTTTGCAGCATTTGGGCGCGCACCAGCTGGCTTTGCAGGCTCTTCAGGTCCTTGGCAGCGCTGATGCGGGCCAGCTCGGGCTGCAGGTACTTGAGGCCAGCCGCTTCAATAGCAGCCGTGTCCATGGCCGAGGCGTAGTAGTCGCCTACCTTCTGGGCGTTGGTGCCTTTGGCGGCGTTTTTGTTGGCGGCGGCTTCGTCCAGAATTTGCCGCATCACGGCGTTGTTCTTGTCGGCCAGCTCGTTAAATGAGCCCCAGCGTACCTCGGCGGCCGGAATGGGGTTGTTTTTGTACCAGTTGCCCGAGGCGTACTGGTTGAAATCGTCGCACGGCGCTACCGACTTATCAAGGTTGGCCACGTTCAGGCCCACGCCAGCGGGGTACGATTCGGCAGCCGGGGCTGCGGTTGTGGTGCTTGCCGTCGTCTGCGTGGTGGTGGTGGTGGCGGTTTTGGAGCTCGATGCACAGCCCCACAGCGCTAAGGCGCCCCAGGCAGCCACCACGATCGACACGCGGTTGCGGTTTTTCATACGAAACGATAGGTGAGGGTGAGATTTGGCTTGTAAGGTAAACAGATGGCTGCATTTATCCCGGCTCTGTTTCCGCCAACACCCCCGCTGCTCCTCGCCCCGATTCGGCCACGGCTTCCTAGGGCACGTATCTTCGGGCTGATGAAGGAGCTCAACGAACGTTACCGCAATTTCTTTCAGGATGTGTACGAGGTAGTACGCCAAATCCCACCGGGGCGCGTTTCTACCTACGGCGCCATTGCACACTACCTGGGCAGCAAGCAGGGTGCCCGCACGGTAGGCTGGGCCATGCAAGCGGCGCACGCCCTGCGCGGCGATGATTACGTGCCCTGCCACCGCGTTATCAACCGCTTGGGCGTGCTCACGGGCAAGCAATTTTTCGGCTCGCCCACGGCCATGCAAGAGGCCTTGGAGGCTGAAGGCGTGCCCGTTGTCGAAGACAAAGTACCCGATTTTCCGCAGCGCTTCTGGGACCCCAGCACCGAGCTTCAGCCCTAGGTGGCGCAGCCGCGCTTAGCGGCTGGCAGCCTGCGCGGTCTGCTCTTGGGCGCGCTGTTGCAGCAGGCGCATGTAAAACTCGCCTTCCTTGGCCGAAACCGGCTTGAGCGTGGCGGCGTGCTTGCCGTAGCCGGGTACTAGCTCGTAGTAGTTTACGCGGCAGTGCTGTGGGTGCACGCTCACGCAGGCAGCGGCTCGCGCGGTGGGGCACAAACTCAGCTCGTTGCGGGTGCTGGGCCAGGGCACCAGCACGTAGCCTTTGTCGGCAATGTTGCCCACAACATCACCGTTCACGCTCACTTCCACGTCGGGCTGCGTGCTCACCGGCCGATGAAACACCACCAGCCGGGTGCTGTCGGTGTGGGTGTGCGGCGAGGCGGCAGTTCTCTTGGGTTTGCCCACCCCGGCGGGGTTATCCGAAACGACCCGCCCGCGACTGGCAGGCCAGTCGGCATCTAGGGCGCAAGCGGCTTGTGCGGGCACTACGGCTAGCAGCTGCAAGCCAAGCGCACCCAACCATAAAGCGAAGCGCAGGCGGGCTATATAAAGCAACATACTACAAAGGCAACTGTCTGCCCGTACAACGGCAATGTACTATTGTCCGCTTGGCAAGGCATTACGCAGCAAAGCTACTACACGGCAACCGTTTGCGCCACTGCTCCTTTAATCATGCGGCGCATTTCCTCGGGATTGGCGTTTTTCAGCAGGTAGCCATAAGCACCCTCGGCTTTCAGGCTGTCGATCAGTTCGGGCTCATCGTGCATTGAAATAATGATAACCCGGATGCTGGGGTACTGCACGCGCAGCAAGCGGGTGGTTTGCAAGCCGTCGAGCACAGGCATTTGCAAATCCATCAACACCACGTCGGGGCGGTGGTCTAGGGCATCAATGCGCTCGAGCAATTCTTGCCCGTCGCCGGCTTCAAATAATACTTCTACCTCGTCGAACGCCGTGAGCAGCGCCCGTAAACCTTTACGAAACAGGATGTGGTCGTCGGCAATAGCTATTCGGATAGAGGGGCTCATGAGGCTAGCGGTACGGATATAGGTGTGGCAGCGGGATTGGTAGTAGCAGCGGGCAGGTAAGCAGCCGGGAAAGAAATCCAAACGCGGGTTCCGGTTCCGGGGGCCGACTCGTGCCGCAATATACCCCGCAAAACGATAACGCGGCTACGTAAATTGGTTAAACCCAGGCCCGAACGACTGCCGGGAGCGGGCTGGACCTCGGTAGCAGCCAAGCTGAAACCAATACCGTTGTCGGCGTATTCGATGCCCAGCCGATCGGGCCCGAATTGCAGGCGCACCACAATTTCGGTGGCCTGGGCGTGCTTAAGGCCGTTGCCGATGAGCTCCTGCACTACGCGGTACACGGCCAACTCGTGCTTGGCCGACATGCGCCGCGGTTCGCCTACTTGCTGCAGCACCACCCGGGGGCCACCCTCGGGAACCGCGCGGCAAAGGGTTTCGAGCGCAAACGACAGCCCGAATTTCTCGAGCACGGCTGGCAGCAGGTTGCGCGAAATGCGCCGCACTTCGGAAATGGCCTGATCGAGCATGGCCGACATTTCGCTGGTAGCCGCCGACTCGGGCATGGCACTTAGGTGCAGCTTCACGATGGACAGCATAGTGCCCACGGCGTCGTGCAAATCGGCTGCGATGCGCCGCCGCTCTTCTTCCTGCGCAAACAAGGCAGCCTCGAGGGCTTGCGATTGCGCCTGCTCCCGCTCGTGGCGCATCTCCTCTTGCTGCAGCAGCAGGCGGCGTTGGTAGCGCAACACAAAGCCCACAATGCCCACTGCCAGCACCAGCAGCACCGGCGTAACCAAGAGCACTGTTTTAAGCAAGGGACTCATCGGACACTAAGCAGATAAAAGCACAGCCTAAACATATACAAAATATAATATAAACACTTATTAAGTCTACAAATGATGCCGCAACGAGCAACTGCCCAGCGTGTGGTTTGGCGGATTAAAATTACTAATATCCACTTGAACTCTTGCTGCCCAATGGCAGATTATTGGGCTGCCACTACCTTAAAATAAAGCAATTAGCCAACCGCGGCCTAGGTGCTTACCGCGCGGTGCGAAAGCGTTTTGGGCTGGGGGCGGCCGTCGCGCCACAAGGCAAGCGTCATCAGCACCAAGCCTATAAGGTAGGTGCCGTCGATGATCATGCCCATCCAAAGATTGGCAAAGCCCTTTTCTTTTTTCATCAGGTAGCTGGTGACGGAGCCGGCGTAATAAATGGCCTGCGCCACGCTCACCACAAACATAAAGTCGTACCAGGGGTTGAGGGCGCGCAACTGCAGCAGCCACTGCTCGAAGTAAAGCAGCACGAGGGCAAGCATAAGCATTACCTGCAAGGCGCGGGCGTATACATTGGGCCGATGAATGCCCGACCACCAGAAGGCGTCGGCTAGGCACACCAGCGTAAACACCACCCCCACCACCGGCAGCCAGCGCTTTACCCAAGGTTGGCGCAGCGCGTGGTAGTAGGCCCAGCCCAGCAGCCAGGTTTCGACGAGCACCGTGACGTGGAACAGGTACATGTTGGTGTGCAGCACCTTGCGGCTCCACATATCCACAAAGGCATCGGCGCTCCAGAACGCGAAGTACCCCACCACGATGCGGGCCGGTTTTGAAAGGCTACGCCAACGCCACAGTCCCAGCACGGTGGGCACGAGCACGCCAAACATGGATGCACGGTTAAGGACCCTGCTCAGGACTTCGAGCCACTCGGGAATGGGCGTTGGCATAGCGTGGGGTAAACGGTTACTCGGCGCGGAACGGGCTGTTGTGGGCGCAGTAATCGGGGCACTCGAAGCCGCGGTTCAGCACCAATGAAGTTATGTCTTCGCCCTCGTTGTTGGCTGCCACGGCCACCAACGTGAGCTTATCGTCGGCTTTCAGCCCAAAGTAAAACCGGATGCCCTGCGCTCCGTCTTGCTCCAATAGCTTGAGTAGGTGCTCCTTCCCCAGGAACACCGCCTTGTTGGTGTTGATGTCGCGCTTCTGGTAACGCCCGGTTAAGGTTACGCCGTCTTCTTCAGAAATAAAGCTGCCTTCGTCGCCGGTAAATGTCATTTGGGTAAAGGTTGTTGAGAGGTGGAATTAGGAGGAAGCAAGAAGCCCCTGATCGAGGCGCACAAATATATTGGTATTCAGATGTAAACGGGTGCCCGCGTGGCGACGCAGCGGACGCCGGAAGACGTTGCAGGCAAGGCTTGTGGCAGGCCCCCGGCACCGGGATGCTTGCCCTAGGTGGTACTGGAGGCTGCTAGCTGGCTTGGCACCTAGGGCAAACGGCGGCAGCTACCGCCAGTGTACCTAGGCACGCGGTTCTTACAGCGCATCGTCGTCGGCAGCGCCGGCGGGTTCCTCGTCTTCGTCGTCGAGGGCGTCGAACACGCGGTCGAGGGAGGCCTCGGCGGTGCGCAGGCGCTGCTTGCAGAAGCGGATAAGCTCGGCGGCGCGCTGGGCGTTGGCCGTCAGGTCGTCGACATCCACATTTTCGGTTTCGAGGCGGCGAAGCAAGGTTTCGAGCTCGGCAATGGCGTCGCGGTAGGTACGGTCGGGCGAGGTAGCGTCGGGAGTGGGCATACTAAAAGGAAAGCGGATCGGGAGGGGCTGCCAAATCGACCACCTGCACCGGCAAGGGGCCTTCCGGCAATTGCAGCAGCAACAGCGTGCCGGCGGGCGTGGCGGGCGTAATGGGGTGCAGGCTATCGGCGCGCAGGTAGCCGCGCTGGCCTAGGTGCTGGGGGTCGAGGGAGGCGTGGCGGGTAACGGCCGCCGCCAAAGCCAAGGCGTGGCGCGCGGTGGCACGCACGGCGGCCACCTCCAGCTGGTAGCGCTGGCGCAGCAAAGCCTCGCGGCGGCGTTGGTGCAGCTGCCGGAAGCGGCGCAGCACCAGCCGCCCTAGGTGGCGCACGCGCCGGCGCTGGCGGTCGGCGGCTTGCAGGGCGGCGCGGCGCAAGTGCTGCTGCTGGCCGGTAAGCTGGCGGGCTTCGCGCAACAGGGCTTCGCGTGGGGTTTCGGTGGCGCGGCGCAAGCGTTGGCGCAGTGCGGTTTGCTCTTGCCCGATGCGCCCTTGGCTTAGCTGCACCACCTGCCGACCTAGGCGCTGCAGCGCCGTCCCGTACTGGCCAAGCTGCTGGGTACACAGCTCATGAATGCGCACGCCGTAGCCGTTGAAAGCTGCCTCGAGGCGGGCCAGCCGCTCAACCAAAAAAATAGCGGCGGCGGTGGGCGTTTTCAGGGAGGTATGGGCCGTGAGGTCGCACACGGCCTCGTCGCGGTCGTGGCCAATGCCGGTGAGTACGGGCAGCGGAAACGCCCCGATGGCCGCCGCCAGGCCGTAGTCGTCGAAGCACAGCAGATCGGTACGCGAGCCGCCCCCGCGGATGATGATTACCGCATCGAACTGGCTACGCTGCCGCTTGATTTGCTCCAGCGCGGCCAGGATGCTGGCCGGCGCCTCTTGCCCCTGCATGGCCGCCGGAAACAGGGCCACGCTAAAGGCGTACGGGGCTTCTTCGAGCTGCCGCACAAAGTCCTGCCAGCCCGCAGCCGTAGCCGACGAAATGACGGCCAAGCGCTGCGGAGCCAGCGCCAGCGAGAGGCGCTTGTTGCGCTGAAGAAGGTCGCGGGCTTCGAGCTTGGCAATGGTTTCGGCGCGCTGCCGGGCCAGGTCGCCTACGGTGTAGGAAGCATCGAGGGCGATGATGTCGAGGCTGAGGCCGTATTGCTCGTGAAAGCGCACTTGGCAGCGGGCCAGCACGCGCATGCCCGCGCGCAGTGGCTGCCCGGTTTGCTGCTCAAAATGCGGCCCCAGCGCCTCGTAGCGGTTGCGCCAGATGGTGGCCCGCACCTGCGTGCGCACCTCGGCCCCGCCCGCGCCGGTGGCGGGGTCGGTGAGGGTAAGGTAACAATGCCCGGCGCCAAAACGCGGCAGGGTAAGCTCGGCTATTTCAGCCGTAACCCAGTAGGCATCGTCGAACGCCAGGGCCAAAACATCGCGCACCCGGCGCAGCAGCTCGGCCAACGGCACGGGCGCCAGCGCAAGCTGCGGAGCAACGGTACGACGGGAATTACGAAGGGCCATGCAACCTGCAAGGTACAGAAACCGCCCGGGCCAGCCACCATGGCTCCGCGCTTAATCGGCCAAAAGGCGGGCATTCTTCTCAACCCTGCTTTGCCTCGGTGCGTACATCATGCCCACTACGCTGTTAGTTAGTGCTTCGCCAGTAAGTACCTGTTCACCATCACCCAAACACCTCATTATTATGTCATTCTTTGAAGGTAAACTGAACTCGCTCGAAGACCTGTTCGCCGAGCAACTGAAAGACTTGTACAGCGCCGAAACGCAGCTGGTGAAAGCCCTGCCGATGATGGCCCAAGAAGCCAACGACCCGCGCCTGCGCCAGGCATTTGAAACTCACCTGCAGGAAACCCAAAACCAGGTAGCCCGCCTCGAGCAAATCGGCCGCGGCCTCAACCTCGACCTAGGCGGCCACACCTGCAAAGCCATGCAGGGCCTGGTAGCTGAAGGCAAGGAAACCCTGAGCGAAAACGCTACCCACGAGGTAAAAGACGCCGCCCTAATTGCCGCTTCGCAGCGCATCGAGCACTACGAAATTTCGGGCTACGGCACCGCGCGCCACTTTGCTGAGCGCCTGGGCCACACCGAGGCGGCCTCGCTGCTCTCGCAAACCCTGCAAGAAGAACAACTCACTGACACCAAGCTGAATGATCTGGCCAAAGGCTATATCAACCAGCGTGCTATGTAAGGAACGCGGGCAGCCGGCCCCGTTTTTTCAGAAAAAGCCTGCAACGCGCAGGCTTTTTTTGTGTCCGTGGAAGCTGAGCAGAAGCAGCGCTGCCTCCACGCCCAAAACTTTCTGCCCGCCCTAGGTTGTTATAGGCGGCCTTGCCGGATGGGGCCCGCGCCCCGCACTTTTTGCGTTCTTACTTACCCCTCTCATGCCACAAATTGAGCCGTTAACCGACTCCGCGAACGTGCATAACGAGTACGACCACGAACCCCGCCGCGGCGGGGCGTGGCGTTGGTGGCTGCTAGCCGCGGCCGTGGTGGCCGCACTGGCCTTTGTCAAGATCAAATTCTTCCCGTCGCCGACGGCCGACGGCGGCAAAGGCGGTGTGGGCAAAGGCGGCCCCGGCGCGACCGGCGCTGGCAAGGGCGGCGGACCGGGCGGCCGCGGCGCCGCCGTACCGGCGCAGGTGTACGTGGTGCAGCTTACGCGCCTAACTGATGCCGTAGCGGCTACGGGCTCGGTGCTAGCCGACGAGCAGGTAACCATCCGGAGCGAAGTGAACGGCCGGATTACCAGCCTCAACTTCCGGGAGGGGCAGCCGGTGAGCAAGGGCCAGCTGCTGCTCACCATCAACGCCGACGAGATACAGGCCCAGCTGCAGAAGCTGCGCTACAACATCAAGCTGTTCAGCGACCAGGAAAAGCGCCAGCGCACCCTGCTCGAAAAAGAGTTTATCAGCCAGCAGGAATACGAGCAGGCCAACAACCAGCTGCTTACGGCCCGCGCCGATTTGCAGGCGCTGCAGGCCCAGCTGGCCAAGGCCTACGTGCGGGCCCCGTTCAGCGGCATTGCGGGGCTGCGCTCGGTGTCGCAGGGCGCTTACGTATCGCCCAACACGCCCATTACCACGGTTTCGCGCATTACGCCGGTTAAGGTTGATTTTGCCGTGCCGGGCCGCTACGCCAACGCCGTGAAAGCCGGCGACGTGGTGGAAGTGCTCGACGAGGCCAACGGCAAAAAATACCAGGCCAAGGTCTACGCCATCAACCCGCAGATCGACCCGGTTTCGCGGACGCTTTCGGTGCGGGCTACTTACCCCAACACCAAGCAGGAGCTACGCCCCGGCGCGTTTGTGCGCGTAAACCTGCAAATCGGGCAAGTAGAAGAAGCCATTCAGGTGCCCACCGAGGCCGTGTCGCCCGAGGCTAGTGGCTACCGCGTGTTTAAGGTGGTGGGCGGCAAGGCCCAGCCGCAGCCCGTGAAAATCGGCATCCGTTCCGAAAAGCTCATTCAGGTTACCGAGGGCCTAGGTGCCGGCGACACCATTTTGCGCACCGGCATCCTGCAGGTGAAGCCCGGTGATAAGATTAAGGTACAGCAGTAATGTGCAGACGGTGTTTCTCGCTGAGGTTCGCAGAGGTGGGCGCGGAGGTGTGCTGAGTTGTTGATGCCTCCGCGAACCTCGGCGCCTTTCCTCTGCGAACCTCAGCGAGAAACCGACTAAGAAAGAATACCATGAGTTTATCATCCACCAGTATTAGCCGGCCGGTACTCGCCATTGTGATGAGCTTGGTTATCGTGCTCTTCGGCGTTATCGGCTACCGTTACCTTTCGGTGCGCGAGTACCCTAGCGTCGATCCGCCGATCATCACGGTGTCGTCGAACTACACGGGTGCCTCGGCCGACGTAATTCAGTCGCAGGTAACGGAGCCGCTCGAGGAAGCCCTGAACGGCATTGCGGGCATCAAAAACCTGACCTCGACCTCGCGCGACGGCCGCTCGACCATTACCGTGGAGTTCGACCTGGAAACCGACTTGGAGGCCGCCGCCAACGACGTGCGCGACAAGGTATCGGGCGCCGCGGGCCGCCTGCCGCGCGACATGGACCCGGCTACCGTGAGCAAGGCCAACGCCGACTCGCAGCCGATTGTGATGACCTACCTCAGCTCGGATAGCCGCACGCTGCTCGAGCTAACCGACTACGCCAACAACACCCTGAAGGAACGCCTGCAGACAATTCCGGGTGTATCGGAGGTGCGCGTGTACGGCGAGCGGAAGTACTCCATGCGCCTGTGGCTCGACCCGGTGCGCCTGACCGCGCTGCGTGTGAGCCCCGTGGAGGTGCAGCAGGCCCTGGCCCGCGAAAACGTGGAGCTGCCCTCGGGCGCGGTGCAGGGCACTAACACTCAGCTCACGCTCCGTACCATGGGCCGCTTGTCGTCAGAGAAGGACTTTAACAACCTCATCCTGCGCCGCGATTCCACTTCGCTTATTCGCATGTCGGATGTGGGCTACGCCGAGCTGTACCCCGAAAACGACCAAACCATTTTCCGGGTGAACGGCGTGCCGATGGTGGGCATGGCCGTCATTCCGCAGCCCGGCTCCAACCAAATCGAAATTGCCGACGAGTTCAACAAGCGCCTCGAGCAGTACCGCGGCGACTTGCCCAAGGACCTGAAGCTGAGCCCCGGCTTCGACAACTCCATCTTCATCCGCAACTCGCTCAACGAGGTGAAGCACACCATCTTCGAGGCCTTTGTGCTCGTGGTGGTTATCATCTTCCTGTTTTTGCGCGACTGGCGCTCCACGCTGATTCCGGTGGTGGCCATTCCGGTGTCGTTGGTGGGTATCTTCTTCGTGATGTACTTGCTCAACTTCTCCATCAACGTGCTCACCATGCTGGGCATCGTACTGGCCATTGGCCTGGTGGTCGACGACGCCATTGTGGTGCTCGAGAACATTTACGCCCGCATCGAGGCGGGCGAGTCGCCGATGGAAGCTGCCCAAAAAGGCTCGGCCGAAATCTTCTTCGCCATCGTCTCAACCACCGTTGTACTGGCGGCGGTGTTCTTGCCGGTGGTGTTCCTCGAGGGCATCACGGGCCGCTTGTTCCGCGAGTTCGGCATTGTGGTAGCGGGCTCGGTGCTGATATCGGCGTTTGTGTCGCTCACGCTCACGCCCATGATGTGCTCGCGTTTGCTGAAGCACCAGGAGCAGCACAACTGGTTTTACCGCAAAACCGAGCCCTTTTTCGAGAAGCTTACCAACGGCTACCGCAGCAGCCTCGAGTCGTTTTTGGCGGAGCGCAAGTGGGCCTGGCTGGTGGTGCTGGCTACCCTAGGTGGCTCGTATTACTTTTTCCAAACGATACCCTCGGAGCTGGCGCCGGTAGAAGACCGCAGCCGCATCAACGTAAACGCCACGGGCCCCGAGGGCGCCTCGTTTGAGTTTATGGACCAGTACATGACCAAGCTCACGAAGGTGGTGCTCGACTCGACGGGCCAGAACCTCAGCAGCGTGTTCACGGTAACCTCGCCGGGCTTTGGCGGCGGCGGCGGCACCAACTCGGGCATTGCTCGCGTGCTGCTGGTGGATGCCGACAAGCGCGAGCAAACCCAGCAGCAGCTCAACGACGCGTTGAGCGGCGGCGTGAAGCAACTCTCGGAAGCCCGCACCTCCGTATCGCAAGACCAAAGCATTGGCTCGGGTGGCGGCGGCGGCTTGCCGGTGCAGTTTGTGCTGCAAACCCAGGATTTTGACAAGCTGCGAACGGCCGTGCCTAAGTTCCTGGAAGCGGCTCGCCAAGACCCCACTTTCCAGTTCGTGGACGTGAACCTGAAGTTCAACAAGCCCGAACTACGCGTAATTATCGACCGCGAAAAGGCCCAAACCCTAGGTGTATCGGTGCAGGATATTTCGCAGGTGCTGCAGGCAGGCCTAAGCGGCCAGCGCTACGGCTATTTTATCCGGGAGGGCAAGCAGTACCAGATTATCGGGCAGGTAGCGCGCGAAAACCGCAATCAGCCGCTCGATGTGCGCCTGCTAACGGTGAAAAACCGCAGCGGCCAACTGGTGCAGCTCGACAACGTAATTCGGCTGGAAGAAAGCAGCACGCCGCCGCAGCTGTTTCGCTTCAACCGCTACAACTCGGCCACCGTGTCGGCCTCGTTGGCGAAGGGCAAAACCCTGGGCGACGGCATTGCCGCCATGCGCCGCATTGCCCAAGAAAACCTCGACGACACGTTCTCGACGGAGCTTTCGGGTGCCTCGCGCGACTTCGAGGAAAGCTCCTCATCGCTGCTATTCGCCTTTGGCCTGGCGCTGCTGCTGATTTACCTCACGCTGGCAGCCCAGTTCGAGAGCTTCAAGGACCCCGCCATCATCATGGTAACGGTGCCGCTGGCCTTGGCCGGTGCCTTGCTCAGCCTGTGGTACTTCAACCAGTCGCTCAACATCTTCTCGCAAATCGGCGTGATTATGCTGATCGGCCTGGTTACCAAAAACGGCATCCTGATTGTGGAGTTTGCCAACCAGCGGGCCGAGCAGGGCGTGCATTACATGGAGGCACTGGTAGAGGCTTCGGCCACGCGCTTCCGCCCCATTCTGATGACCTCGCTGTGCGCCATCCTGGGCATCCTGCCGATTGCTTTGGCTACGGGCGCGGGCGCTCTGAGCCGCCGCGCCATGGGCATTGGCGTGGTGGGCGGCTTGCTGTTCTCCACCATCCTCACGCTGTACATCGTGCCGGTTATGTATTCGTATTTCGCCACGGCCAAAAACCGCAAGCACCGCGTGCAGCCCGCGGAAGAAGCCGAGGTGTCGGCGGTGGCGTAGCAACCTCAAGGGACCCCTGCGGGGCACGGCCCCCTCTCCAGAAGACAGGGGGAGCCTGACGACCTAGGGCCCTTGTCATGTCGAGCGCAGCGAGACATCTGGGGTGCTGACGTTAGATACTAACCGCTCCCCTCTCTTGTGGAGAGGGGCTGGGGGTGAGGTTTCGATAAGGCCCTTCGCTTAGGCTCAGGATGACAAACGCTATCTAACGACCGTACGCCAGATGTCTCGCTTTGCTCGACATGACAAGGGCGACCCCACCAAACCAACCTTCGTTCTGAATTTCTTGCCAGTGCTTCGTTTCCTCTCCCCCGCTGCTTTGTTGCTGCTGCCGGTGCTCGCGCTGGCCCAGCGGCCCGCCACACCAGCCCCCAACCCCGGCCCGCAAACCGCGCAGCCCCGCACGGTGGCGCCGGGCCCGGCGCTGTCGTTGCAGGAGGCCATCAGCATTGGGCTCGAAAACAACTACGGCATCCGGATTGCGCAGCGCGACGAGCAGATTGCGCGCAACAACGTAACGCGCGGCAACGCGGGGCAGCTGCCCACCGTCAACGGCAACTTCACGCGCAACTACACCATCAACAACGTGCGGCAGGAGGCCTCCAACCGGCCCGAGCCCAGCGTGGCGCAAGGGGCCCGCTCCAACCAGCTGAACGGCAACGTGGCGCTAACCTGGACGGTGTTCGACGGCTTGGGCATGTTTATCGCCTACGACCGGTTGCGCACCCTGGAGGCGCAGCAGCAGCAGTTTACGCGCGCCACCGTGGAGCAAACCGTGGCCGACATCACCGATGCCTACTTTGCCGTGGTGCGCGAGTCGGGCAAGATTCGGGCGTTTGAGGAAGCCCTGAAAATCGGGCAGGCGCGCATTGATTTGACGCAGGCCCAGGTGAGCGTGGGCGTGGCGGCCAAGGTGGAGCTGCTTACGGCGCAGGTCGATTTCAACGCCGACCGCTCGGCTCTGATTCAGCAACAAGAGCTACTGGCCACGGCCAAGGTAAACCTGAACAACCTGCTGGCCCGCACCCCCACCACCGATTTCAGCCCCGCCGACTCGATTGTGGTGCGCAACACCTTGGTGCGCGAAGCCGTGCTGCAGGGCATTCAGGAGCGCAACACGCAGCTGCAGCAGGCCCGCCTAGGTGTGGATATTGCCAATTTCGACCGGCGGTTGGTTACGGCCTCGCGCTGGCCTCAGCTGAACGTAACGAGCGGCTACGGCCTGAACCGCAACGTAAACGGCGCGGCCTTTTTCGGCGGCAACCTCATTACCAACACGGGCCGCACGCAGGGCTTCAACTACGGCCTGGTGGCCTCGGTGCCTATTTTCGACGGCTTCAACCGCCGCCGCCTCGAGCAAAACGCCCGCGTGGCCATCGAGCAAAGCAAACTGCGCCTCGACCAAACCCAGCTGAACGTAGCCTCGGCGGCCGAGCAGGCTTACTTGCAGTACCAAAACCGCCTGCAGTTATTGCAGCTCGAGGAAGACAACATTCGGCTGGCCCGCCAAAACGTGGCCATTGCCCTGGAACGTTACCGCCTAGGTCTGCTAACGCCGCTAGCCCTGCGGGAGGCCCAGCGCAACCAGCTGAACGCCGAGGCCCGCCTGCTCGACGCGCGCTTTGCGGCCAAGCAAGCCGAAACCGTGCTGCGCCAGCTCAGCGGCGAGCTGGTGCAGGAAGGACGGTAAGTTGGTTGGCTGATGGCTGTGGGTTATCGGCTGTTGTGCTTCCTGCGCCGGGAGGACAGACGAAACAACGTGGCGCAGGGCAAACAACGTCAGCAACGATTATCAACCACCCCCGCTTTGGCTAAAGCCAAAGCATCCCCTCCTCATCTGAGGAGGGGAGTTTGTGCTTCGCACCTGTTACCTGTTACCTGTTACCCGGCGTAGCTGCCTTCGGGGGTTTGGCGCAGCAGACCTAGGGCGGCGAGGGTATCGAGCAGGGGCTGCACTTTTTCGGGGCGGAGGCGGCGGAAGTGCTGGGCCACTTGCTGCGGCGTGAGCGGGGCTTCGGACTGCTGCACCACGGTGCGCACGGCTTGCATTTGCTGGGCCAAATCCTGCGGGAAGGTATCGGCACCTGCGGCGGCCGTGGCCGGGGCGGCGGGGCTGGTTTTGGCGGCTTTGGCTTTGGCGGCTTTGCCGGTGGGCGCAGCGGCCGGGGCCTCGGCGGGGGCGGCGGGCAGCCCTAGGTGCGCTTGCACCTGCTCGGGGGCCTGGTAGGCGGGGCGCAGGTAGCGGATGTGGCCGGCCTGCTCTTCGCGGGCGCGCTGGTGGTTGAGGTGCACGAGGCGCTGCAGCAGCTCGGCTTCGGGCAGGTGGGCGGGCCAGCCGTAGGCCTCGGCCACGGCGGCATCGAGCTGCTGGTGCAGGCTCAGGAGCACGGAGGCGAGGCCTTGCTGGTTGGTTTGCTTATCCTTGGCCGTGAGCTCCTGGCCGGCGCGCAGCTTCTCCACCACGTTGTAGAGGTCGGTGAGGGTGAGCGTGGGGTGCAGGGCCTGCTGGCGCTTGCGGTGCGCGTCGAGGGTTTCGGCCAGCTCGCGGATGCGCGCCTGCTGCTCGGGCGTGGCGTCGGGAAAGGGAAATGGGTCGAAGCAGCGGGTTTTATCATACACTGGGTCGTTGCCTGCTCCTAATCTACCTCCCGTGGCTAAAGCCCATACTACATGTGCACGGCTTGAAAGAACCCCTAAGTGGTAAGCGTCATCGGATGAAAAAGTCACCACTTTATCATCAGGGGCTAACTCTTTATTAAAGAAGAGAAAGAAGCTATGCTTGGAAACTCGCGGAGTAACGATATATCGTGATAACCCTAACAATGAAGCGCGAAGCTTTGGGTTGGGCTCACCAAAAATCCACCAGTTTTCGCGTCTACCAGCCCGGTTATTCTGGTCGCGCTCAGGCTTGACGTGTTCGTACAAATGCTGATAAACTGACGGATACAGATTTAGCAGGTCGGAAGCCGACAAGCCATAAACGTCAATTACCATCACTCCTCTTGGTTTGTCCGTGATGTCTTTGCCGTTCCTGAATGGTCTTATGTATCGTTCCAGGTTTTCAACGATACCCAGCCCCAACTGCTCAGCTTTGGCTTCGGAAACCAAAAAACCACTTCCAAAAAGACAAAACCCTCTATTTGCAAAACCAGCATTGGCTTTCAGCTTGCTAACCGAATCCAACTCCGCTCCTACAGTTAAATCAGCCAAAATCTTTCCCTCCTGCTCGTCGAACGCAACGTCAGAGGCTTCGTCGCCCTCAGCAACTGATTCGCTTCGCACTGTGAGCAATTGACCAGCAGCTTGGCCGTTTGCCCTAGGTTCGGCTACCGTCATGGCGATGCGCACGGCGGCACCGTCGCCGCTGTCAATCCAGGGGTGGTCGGGAATGGCGAAATCGAGCATGAGCGGTGCGTTGTCGCCATCGAGGAATGGCTGCAACACGCGGCGGTTGAAGGTTTGCTTGAGGCTGTTGGTGGTGATGAAGCCGAAGCGTTCGGTGTGGCCGTGCGCCGTTACCTGCCCGGCTTTGTGCCACCAGTACATTACCAAATCGGCCGAATCGGGCACCTGGCCTTTGTAGGCCTGCCGCAGGGCTTCGGCGTACCCATCACCTAGGGCTTCGCGCATGCGTGCCGGCCCCAAAAACGGCGGGTTACCCACGATGAAATCGGCTTGGGGCCACTCGGCGGGGCGCGGGTTGGGGTAATCGAGCACGGGCACCTGGGCGGTTTCGTCGGGCACTTCGCGGCCGGTGGCGGGGTGCAGCTTGGTGGTGCGGCCGTCCCAGCGCGTTACGGGCAGGCCGTGGGCATCGAGGCGGGGCGTGGGCGCGTCGTGGGCCAGCACGGCGTCTTGCTGCCGGATGTTCTGGTAGTTGTCGAGCAGGGGCTCGCGCAATTGCGTGGGGCCGTGGGTGCGCAGGTGCCACTGCAGGTAGCCAATGCGCAGCACCACATCGGCAATGGCGGCGGCGCGGGGGTTCAGCTCGAGGCCCAGCAGCTGCTGCGGCGACACGGTGGTGGCGCCGGCCAAATCGAGCATCTGGGAGTGGCCGAAGCGGTTGATGGCGGCCAGCACCTCGCCCTCGAGGCGCTTGAGGTGCTCGAGCGTAACGTAGAGGAAGTTGCCGGAGCCGCAGGCGGGGTCGAGGATGCGCAGCGAGGTGAGGCGGTTGAGGAACTTGACGAGCTCCTGGCGGGCCTCGCGGTCGTTGCCTTCGTCGTGGCGGCGGGTAGCGGCGGCCTGGGCGGCGGCCCACTCGCGGCGCAGCGGCTCCAGCACGGTGGGCAGCACCAGGCGCTCTACGTAGCGGCGCGGGGTGTAGTGGGCGCCCAGGCGGTGGCGCTCGTGGGGGTCGAGGGCGCGCTCGAGCAGGGTGCCGAAAATGGCGGGCTCTACCTCGCGCCAGTCGGCCTCGGCGGCTTGCAGCAGCAGCTCCATTTGGGCGCCGGTAAGCGGCAAGGCCGTGGCCTGGTGGAACAGCTGCCCGTTGAAGCGCGGCAGGCGCGTGTGCAGGGCGGGCGCAAAACCGCCTAGGTCCATGCTGTGCCAAAGGCTCTGGAGCACATCGGGCAGCAGGGGGCGCAGCTCCTCGTGCTGGTACTGGCGCAGCAGGCCGGTAAAGGCATCTTTGGGGATGAGCTGCACATCTTCGGCAAACATGGTGAAGAGGCAGCGCATGAGGAACTGCGCCACCACCTCGGAGGCGTGGCCGGCCTGCTCGAGCTGCTGGCTAAGGGCGGCGAGCTGGGCGGCAAGGGCGCGCGTAACGCGGGCGGCGCGGCGCGAGGGGTCGAGCTCCTGGGGCTGCGTAAACAGCAGGGCGAGGCGCTGGCGCACTTGCTCGTCGGCGAGGTCGGGCAGGCGCACGCGGTAAGCATTGGCCCCTAGGTGGCGCTGCTGCTCGCGGCGCTCGGGCAGGCCCGAGAGCAAATCGAGGAAGGGCGCGTAGGCATCGGTGGTGCCCGAGAAGTTGGCGTACAGATCGAGGCAGTAGCCCACATCGACGACCACCACAAAGGGCGGGCGCGGCTCGGTTTGGGGCAGGGCGCGCACGTAGCCGAGGGCCTGGTGGCGGGCCTGCTGCATCATTTCATCCCACTTGCGGGTGCCGCGCAGGGCGTGGCCGCGGCGGCGGCGCTCGGGCGAGAGGCCTAGGTCTTGTCGCTCGCGCACGGCGGCGGGGTCCTGGGCATCGGTGCCTTGCTTGGTTTCGAGCACGAAGCAGCCGCGCTTGTACAGGTCAATGCGGCCGTGGGTACCGTCGGGGAAGGTTACGTCGCGCTCCAGCACGTAGGCATCGGAGTGGCGCTGGGCGGTGGTGGGCTGGGGCGGCTCTACGCCGAGCAGGCGGCAGAGGTCGTGGAGGAATAGGGCGTAGTTGGCGCGCTCGGCGCCGCCGGCGGCGGCCCAGCGGGCTTCAAACTCGGAGTAGGTCACGGAGGATGGTGGGGTAACTTTTTGGCAAGATATAAAGGGGGCCTCACGGGGACCTCACCCCCCGGCCCCCTCTCCAAAAGAGAGGGGGAGCCATGGCGGCGCGGTGTAGCGCGCAGTAGCGCGGACTTTGTAGTCCGCGTCCTCGGATAGTAATTTCTGATCAGCCGAACGATTGATTTTACTATCTGCGGACGCGGACTACAAAGTCCGCGCTACTGCGCACCTAGGCTTTGCGGGGGAGCTTTTTCAGCCAGTTGGCAATGGCTTTGGCTACGGCCTGGGGCTCCTCCACAAAGGGCACGTGGCCGGTTTGCATCAGGGCCACTTGCTGGTTGGGGAAGCGGAACAGCTTGTAGTGCTCGGGGCCCACGCAGTTGTCGATTTTGCCGGTTACTACCAGCACCGGAGCCGTAATTTGCGGCGTAAGGGCCAAGAAGTTTTTGCGGTAATCGGGCAGACTGAAGCCGTAGGAGCCGAACTCGCCGGTGCCGGGGTTGCCTTTGTCGGCCTCGGTTACTTTCTGGTGGCCTTCGGGGGTTTTGTATTGCAGCTTCTGCCAGATTTCGGGCGTCATCTGGGGCATCAGCAGGCCAAAGCGCTCCTCCGCCGATTTGCTGGCATCTTGCAGCGGGGCTTTGGCCGCGGCGGGCAGGTAGGGCAAGGCGCCGGCCACGGTGTTTTTCATGGCCTCCTCGAGCGAGAGCGTGCAGTTAAGCAGCACCAGGCCTTGCACGCGCTGGGGGTAGCGGGCGGCGTACTCGGTGGCAATGGTACCGCCGAAGGAATGCGCCATCAGCAGCCACTGCTCCAGGCCCAGCTGCTGGCGCAGCTCTTCGAGGTCTTGCACCTGGCGCTCGAGCGAGTAGTTTTTGTTGGGGTCGTTGGGGGTGCGGCCGCTGCCCCGCTGGTCGTACCACACCATCTGCAGCTTGTCTTGCACCAGCGGGTCGATGAAGGTTTCGGGCATGCCGCTCCAGGCGCCGGGCCCGCCGTGGATAAACACGCACGGCCGGCCTTTGCCCGTGATTTTGGTAAAGAGCCGGATGCCGTCGGAGGTGGTGATGGTGGGCGTGCCGTTGGCAAGGGCAGGTTTGGGGCCGTCGGCGGCCAGGGCGGCGGGGGCCGCAGTGGTGAGCAGTAGCAGCAGCCACAGCGCCGCGCGGCGCAGCTGCCCTAGGTGTGCAGTAAGCATACGTGTGGGAAGGGTGTTGAGAGAGCTGCAAAGGTATTGGTTGGGGTTGGGTGTGGCCTCACCCCCGGCCCCTCTCCTTAGAGAGGGGAGCCGCGGCGGCGCGGACGTCAGCAACGATTGCGGCGGCTGCGGCTGGCGCCTTCGCCGCCGCGCCGGTGTAGCGCGGAAATCCGTTCCGCGACGCGCCCGAAGGCGCGTATGTCGGTAATGCGCGGTTTCGGATACGCGCCTTGCAGCGCGTCGCGGAACGGATTTCCGCGCTACATTCCCCGGGTGCCGGATACGCAGCGGGGCCGCCGAACTTAGGTTCGGCGGCCCCGCAATCGTTGCTTACGTCCGCGCCGCCGTGGCTCCCCCTCTCTACGGGAAAATGCGCATCGAGCATTTCTTCGGGGGCCGGGGGGTGAGGCCACCGTAAGGCCGTTACTGCTTCCAGTTGCGCAATTGCTGCAGGGCTTCCTGGGTTTTGGCCTGGGTTTTCGCTTCGCGTTCTTCGGCGGAGCCGATGGGCTGCACGGGGTTGTCGAAGAAGCGGAGTACGTTTTGCTGCACGGCGGGCGTAACGGCGGCGAAATTATCGCCGGCGAGGCGGCGCACCCACTCGCCGTAGGTTTCGTCGGTGAGGGTGTATTCGCCGGCGCGGGTAGGCTTGCCCGTGTCGAAATCGGTGTTGGCGAGGCGCTGCGGCGGGGTGGCCTGTTGCTGCTCGGCGGCGGCGCAATACTGCTGCAACACGGCCTGGAAGCTTTCGCGGAACAACTGCTGGGCTGCGGGCGTGGGCAGCGTAAAGGCAAACGGCTTAAGCGGCCCAATTTTGGGCATTACGTGCACCACCCCGCTCAGCAGGCGGGCCCCCAGGCCGGGGCGCTGGTAAGCCCCGCCAAACTCGCGGCGGTATTGCCGCTCGTTGTAGCGGTACACGTAGTCGCGGCGGCGGGCCTTGGGGCTGAGCTTCCGGATTTCGCGGCGCTGGCTGTACCAGGCGGCGCGCGTGGCGGTGGGTATCAGTTGGCTGACGCTGAACCGGTACGAGGCAATGCTCAGGTCGACGTTGGCAATGGCCTGACCCAGCTTGAGGCCGTAAGTGGCCACAAAAGCGCGCTCCAGCACTTCTTTGCTTACCTTAAAGCCTATGGCTTGGTGATAATCGTCGGAGCGGTAGCGGCCGGCGGCCACCTGCACCACATCGAAGGCAAACTCGAGCTGGGTGTGCTGCTTGGGGGCCTCTTCGTAGGTAATGGCGGAGCCGTAGCGGGCGGCCAGCTCGGGGTACACGGAGGCCATGGCGCGATTGGTGCCCTCGGGGTGGCCGTGGATGTCGGATACGTAATGCGCCAGGGCACCTAGGGCAAAGGCGTACTCGTCGCGGGTGCGGGCCGAGTCGAGCAGGGCGCGCACAAAGTCGCCGCTGCGCACGTAGTGCGTGAGGTTGGTGAACAGCTTGGAGCCGAACGGGTAAAAACTCATGTCCTGGATGATGGCGCCGCCGTAGGCGTGGGCTTTGGCCTCGCGCAGCTCCTCGGGGATGCCTCCCGGAAAACGCCGCTCGATGTTGGGTACCAGGCACCGCCTCCAGGTGGAGTCGATGTTGGCCATGTGGGTCAGCACCGAATACCCGTGGGCTGGCAGTGCGGCAAGCCAACCCAGGAGCACACAGGCCCCAAGCAATATGCGCATAGGTGTGTGGCGCTGCGTGCGCCCTGCCGGGTACCCGGCGTGTCGGCAGCTCTGCTAATACGCGCCCCTGCCCTATAAGTTGGTGGCTCCGGGCGGCCCCTGCCCCGCCCCAACCTCCGCCCACCCGGGCGCGTAGGCAGTAGCTATTCTCCTTCCGATCAGTCCATTTCAACCACCCCAACATGAGCAAGCATTTGCTAGCTGCCGCGTTGTTGGCCGGCTGCTTCGCCCTAGGAGCCCCCAACGCCGCCCATGCCCAAACCGGCGACGCCGTAACCACTACCGCCCGCGGCAACCTCGAGGGCATGGCCCGCCTATCGGAGCGCCACACCACCCTGCTGAAGGCGCTGCAAGCCTCGGGCCTAGCCGACAAAGCCCGCGGCGCCGAAAAGTACACCGTGTTTGCGCCCACCAACGCGGCCTTCGGCCAGCTGCCCGCGGGCCAGCTGGCCGAGCTGATGCGCCCGGCCGGCAAAGACCGCCTCGCGCAGCTGCTAGCCCACCACGTGGTGCCCGGCAGCTACCTGGCCGCCAACCTGCAGGATGGCA
This sequence comes from Hymenobacter oligotrophus, assembly GCF_003574965.1. Taxonomy (NCBI): domain Bacteria; kingdom Pseudomonadati; phylum Bacteroidota; class Cytophagia; order Cytophagales; family Hymenobacteraceae; genus Hymenobacter; species Hymenobacter oligotrophus. The sequence goes on from NZ_CP032317.1 coordinate 2,010,377, forward strand.
TGCAGCTGACCACCGTGCTGGGCGAAACCCTAACCGTGCGTCGCTCCGCCGATACCATCACGATTACCGACGCCACCGGCCACTCGGCCACCATGCTCAACGACGACATTGTGGCCACCAACGGCATTGTGCACACCCTCGACGCGGTGCTGATGCCCGACAACCCGCTGCCGGCCGGCAAAACCACCCGCAAGTAGCCCGCGCCCCAGCAGCGGCCCGCCAGCTACCTGGCCCTAGGTGGTTGGCGGGCTACGGGCCACCTAGGGCGGCAGTGCCTAAACTCAACCACCGGCTTGCCGTTAGCAGGGGCATACTTTCTTCCGCTTATGTCGTCGTCTTCCTCCCCTTCGGCTGCTGCCGAGCCCAAATCTTCGCGCCTGCCGCTGTTCATTTCCGCGGGCATTATCGGTTCGCTGGTGGCGTGCTATTTTTTGTGGCCGGCTTTTCAGGAGCAGGTGCAGGCGGGCTGGGCGGCGTTGCGCAGCGGCGAGCAAGCGCAGGTAGCCAAGTGGGTGCAGCAGTTTGGCTACTGGGGTCCGGTGGTGCTGGTGCTGGCCATGATTGCGCAAATGTTTCTGGTGGTCATCAACAATGCGCTGCTGATACTGGTGGCCATACTGGCCTACGGGCCGGTGTGGGGCGCGGCGCTGGCCTGGGCCGGCGTTATCGTAACCTCCAGCGTGGGCTACTGGATTGGCCGCGCCCTGGGCGAAACATTTGTTACCAAGCTGCTCGGCCACAAAAACCAGCAAAAGGTAACCGAGTTTGTGGAGCAATACGGCTTGGGGGCCGTGGCGCTGGCCCGCCTCACGCCCATCATCTCCAACGATGCCATCAGCTTTGTTGGCGGCGTGGCGCGCATGGGCTACTTTAAGTTCATCGGGGTTACGGCGGTGGCCATACTGCCGCTGATTGCGCTGCTGGCCTACCTGGGCCAAGACAGCCAGCGCCTGAAAACCGGCTTGCTGTGGGTGTCGGGCGTGGGCCTGCTGCTATTTGGCGGGTACATTTGGTGGGATAAGCGCCGCCGCAAATAACTGCCTGCCCCGGCATGGTTGCGGCAACGGGCCAAGCACCTAGGGTTCCCGAATCGAATTATAGCGCGCGGGCCCGCCGAACTCATGTTCGGCGGGCCCGCGCGTTTGCTAGCACTATGGCGCTGCCGCTACGCCTGCTGAATCTCGAAGCCGGCTTCCTGCACTGCTTCCACTACTTGCTGCGCGGTGGTGTTGGTGGTTTGCACCGTCAGGATTTTCTCGGGCACGTTGGTATCAACCTGCCAGTTGCCCTGGCCGGCTACTTGGTTGAGGGTAGGCGTAACGGCTTTGATGCAGCCGCCGCAGTTGATGTTGGTTTTGAAACGAAGGGTGCTCATGGCAAGGATGCTTATGCTTTGGTGGGCGGCACTGGGCTGCCCGCACTTCTGTCAACCACAAAATTAGCCCCTGAGGGCTGGGCGGCCGGTACAGGATTAGGCGCTGGTGCTTACAACATTCAGGCGGCTTAGGCTTCTGCTTGGTTTGGTTAAACGAAAAAGCCCCGCGCTGGTGGGCGCGGGGCTTTCGGCAGTTGAGCTTCGGCCTAGGTGCTAGCTTTGCTTTTCCAGATCCATGCCGCACTTGGGACACTTGCCGGGCTGGTTGCTAACGCCGCCTTCGCACTTCATGGGGCACACGTAGCTGGTGGTTTGGCCGGTGTTGGTTTGGTCGCCGGTGCCGCCTTCCGTAGCGGGGCGGGCTACCTCGTCGGTGGGCTGCTGAATCTTGGCCGAGTCGGCGGTGGCAGCGGTGGGCGCGGCGGTATCTACTTCGTTGGTGGGCTTGCTGTTGCAGGCGGTGAGCAGGCTGGCGGCAAGCAGCAGCGAGAGAAGCTTTTTCATTGCTTATGAATTGAAACTGGAAGTTGCCAATGGGTAACGCTGAAGGCGACAAAGGTACAACTCCGCCACCGAGCTTTTTGCCCGAGCCGAATTGTGTAAACCCCGGAGTAGCATCCTGTACAAGCCCCTGAGCAGAAGAAAAATCCCGTACGACGCAGCGCACAATTCCGTACCGCTGCGGCCCTACGTGCTTCCGTTCTTTGCAGTGTCGGAAGGCCACTCGTTTTCCGCCGCTCATCCCCTGAACTCCTTAACCGCCATGACCATGCAACGCGACCCTGTATGCGGCATGAGCGTGGATGCCGCCAAGGCCACCCACCGCTCGCACCACGCCGGGCACGATTATGTCTTTTGCTCGGCTTCCTGCCAAACGAAATTCGACGCCAACCCGGAGGCATACGTGCAGCCCGGGTTGGCCACGGCCGAAGCCGGCGCGGCCCGGCACCTAGGGCACGCGCAGCGGCATCGCCCAAGCCCTGCGCCTGTTGCCGCGGTGGCAGCAGTAGCCAGCCAGCCAACCCGCACCGAAACCCTCGACATCGAGGGCATGACGTGCGCCTCGTGCGTGAACGTGGTGGAGCGGGCCCTTAACCGCGCGCCCGGCGTGCAGCGGGCCGTGGTAAACCTCGCCACCGAAAAAGCTACCGTGGAGTACCACCCCGCGCAAACCGACCGGGCCGCGCTGGAGGCGGCGGTGGCAAACGTAGGCTTCGGCGTGGCGGCGCCGCCAGCCCCCACCACCTCGGCCGCCGAGCGCACCGAGGAGTTGGAGCGCCAAAAAGCCGCCGCTTTTGCCAAGCTGAAGCGCCGCTTTTGGGTGGCCGCGGCCCTCACGGCCGTTATTATGCCCGCCTCCATGCTAATGCTGTGGCCGGCTTTGATGGCCCGCATCCCGATGCCGGTGCTTAACTATGCGCTGTTGCTGCTCACGGTGCCGGTGCTGCTGTATAGCGGCCGCGAGTTCTACACCTCGGCCTGGCACGCCTTTCGCCACCGCGCCGCCAACATGGATACCCTGATTGCCGTGGGCACCGGCGCGGCGTTCCTCTACAGCCTCGTAGCTACCGTGGCGCCGCAAGTATTTACCAGCCGCGGCATTATGCCCGAGGTGTACTACGATACCACGGCCACCATCATCACGCTTATTTTGCTGGGCAAAGTGCTGGAGCTGCGCGCCAAAACCCAAACCTCGGCTGCTATCCGCAAGCTCATCGGCCTGCAAGTACGCACGGCCCGCGTGCTGCGCCCCGGTGGCCAAGCGGCCGACGTGCCCATTGAGCAGGTGCGCCTGAACGATGTTGTGCTGGTGCGCCCCGGCGAGAAAGTAGCCACCGACGGCGTAGTGCTCGAAGGCCGCTCGGCCGTGGATGAAGCCATGCTCACCGGCGAAAGCCTGCCCGTGGAGAAGCAGCCCGGCGACAACGTGTTCGGTGCCACGCTCAACAAAACCGGCTCGTTCCGCTTCCGGGTTACCAAGGTAGGGGCCGATACCATGCTGGCGCACATCATCCGGATGGTGGAAGATGCGCAAGGCTCCCGTGCTCCCATCCAGCGGCTGGCCGATAAAATCAGCGCCATTTTTGTGCCCACGGTGGTGGTAATTGCCCTCCTCACCTTTGTGCTGTGGTTCGACCTGGCCCCGGCGGAAGCGCGCTTGCCGCTGGCACTGGTAAACTTTGTAGCCGTGCTGATTATTGCCTGCCCCTGCGCCCTAGGTCTGGCTACGCCCACCGCCATTATGGTAGGCTCGGGCAAAGGCGCCGAGCACGGCGTGCTGGTGCGCAATGCCGAGGCCCTCGAGAAAGCGCACCATGTTACGGCCGTGCTGCTCGATAAAACCGGCACCATTACCCGCGGCGAACCCAGCGTAACCGATTTTGTACCTACCCTTGGTGCTGCTACCGAACCCGTTCAGCTGCTAGCGTTGCTGGCTGCCGTGGAGCGGCAATCGGAGCACCCGTTGGCCGAAGCCGTGGTGCGCTACGCCGAGCAGCAGGGCACCGATAAGCTTACCGCCACCGATTTCCGGGCCTACGAAGGCCGCGGGGCTGGCGCCACTGTGGCGGGGAAACCGGTACTCATTGGCAACCGCCGCCTGATGGCCGAGCACCACGTTGCCCTTACGCCCGAGCAGGAGCAGCAAGCCGAACAGTTGCTCAACGAAGCCAAAACCGTGCTTTACGCTGCCCTAGGCGGGCAGCTGGCTGCCTTGGTAGCCGTGGCCGATACCGTGCGCGACTCATCGCGGGCGGCCATTCAGCACCTGCAGCGGTTGGGCATTGAGGTAGTGATGATGACCGGCGACAACCGCTACACCGCCGCCAAAGTGGCCGCGCAAGTAGGCATTAAGCGCTACTTCGCCGAGGTGCTGCCGCAGGACAAAGCCAGCAAGGTGAAGGAGTTGCAAGCCGAAGGCCACACCGTAGCCATGGTAGGCGACGGTATCAACGATGCCCCGGCGCTGGCCCAAGCCGATGTGGGCATGGCTATTGGCTCGGGCACCGATGTAGCCATGGAGGCCGCCAGCATCACGCTCATGCGCTCCGATTTGCAGGGTGTGGTTACGGCCATCAGCCTCTCGCGCCAAACCATCCGCGTCATCAAGCAAAACCTGTTCTTCGCCTTCGTGTACAACACCCTGGGTATTCCGGTGGCGGCAGGCCTGCTCTACCCCTTCTTCGGTATTCTGCTTTCGCCCATGCTGGCGGCCGCGGCCATGGCCCTTAGCTCCGTTTCGGTGCTCACCAACTCGCTGCGCCTGCGCGGTTTTAAGGCAGACCAATTGTAACGCGCAGTAGCGCGGGCTTTAGCCCGCGTTTGCCAGAACGTAATCGTTGGCACGAAACCGCGCAGAACCAATCGTTCAAGCATACGCGGGCTAAAGCCCGCGCTACATTTACCTCTTCCCAGAATTATGGACACCGCCGAACTCATCGTAACCACCGTTGGCTTAAGCTTAGCCGTACTGGTTATCTGGTACTTCTTCGTGGCTCCGCACCAAGTCGTTAGTGCGGTTTCATCGAGCACCGGCGTGCAGCAAATTGATGTAACAGTGAAGGGCGGCTACTCGCCCGATGTTATTGAGGTAGAACAAGGCAAGCCGGTGCAGCTCCATTTCTACCGCGACGAAGACGCCAGCTGCTCTGAGGAAATCGTGTTTCCGGAGTTCAACATCCGGCGCGAGCTGCCTGCATTCCAAACCACGCTTATCGAGTTGCTGCCCCAGCAAGCAGGCCGCTTCAGCTTTACCTGCGGCATGGGCATGTTGCGCGGCAGCTTGGTGGTGAAGTAACCGTTGGCAAGCCCAGCAGCAATCCATTCTTTAGCCCGGCCCACCTAGGTGCGGCCGGGCTTTTGGTTGGTGCACTGTAAGTTACCGGTGGTCAAAAGGATTTGGAAATTGAGTTTTTGGCGGAGCCCGCACAGTTACCGGCTCTCAGCACCTGCTCAATCTCCGGGGCCCGCAACGGCACCTAGGGCGCGGGCTTGCCCTCAGTACGCCAACGTCTTAGCACGCGGGCCGAGCCGAACACCGAAACGCACGCCCCCAATTGGTGCAGCATGCGCAGGCCGCGCACAAAATGATGCACCACCCCAAACAAGAGCTTTAGCTCGCTGCGCCGCAACCTTTATCCTTCCAGAAACTTACGTTCCTGTTTGCGGGCCAAGTGGGTTTCGTTGAGCGGCGGCGTTGATATATTGGCGTCGTCCATAGTATGCAGTACGGCAAGCTCAGCCCCAGGCTATGCCGCTTCCCGGTTGATAATTGAGCAGTTTCATGCGAACGGTTGTATTCAGCACCAAGCCCTACGAGCAGCCCTACCTGGAGCAAGCCAACGCCGGCCGCCACGAGCTGGTGTTTGCGGAAGTCAGCCTCGGCAGCCGCACTGCCCACTTGGCCACCGGTGCCGAGGCCGTTTCTATCTTCACCAACGACGATGCCTCGGCCCCGGTGCTCGATGCCCTGTATGCTGCTGGGGTGCGTCACATTGCGGTGCGCGCCGCCGGCCACGACCAAGTAGCCCTGCCCCATGCCCGCCACCTAGGCATGCGCGTAGCCAACGTGCCGGAGTACTCGCCCTACTCCATTGCCGAGCACGCCGTGGCTTTAATGCTGGCCCTCAACCGCCACCTCCGCCAGGCCGATTACAACCTGCGCAACTACGACTTTCGGCTCGACGGGCTGGTTGGTTTTGATATGCATGGCAAAACCGTGGGCATTGTGGGTTGCGGGCGCATCGGCGGCGTGCTGGCGCGTATTCTGCACGGCTTTGGCTGCCGATTGCTCGGCCACGACCCTGCCCCAAATTCCGCCCTAACCGAGCACTACGGCTTGTTGTATACCTCGCTCGAAGCGGTGTTTGCGCAATCCGACATCGTGAGCATCCACGCGCCGCTCAACGAGCATACCCACCACGTTATCGGCGCCGAGTTGCTGCAGCGGCTCAGGCCTGGCGCCATGCTCATCAACACCGGCCGCGGCGGCGTGCTCGATACCGAAGCTGCTATTGCGGCGCTCAAAAGCGGGCACTTGGGCGCCCTAGGCCTCGATGTATACGAGCGCGAGAAAGGCCTCTTCTTTTTCGATCATTCGCACGAGTCGCTGCTCGACGACACTTTCGCGCGCCTGCTGACTTTCAAGAACGTGCTAATCACCGGCCACCAAGCCTTCCTGACGCACGAAGCCCTGCAGAACATTGCCGACGGCACCATAGAACACCTCACTTGTTGGGCCCGCCACGAAGCCTCGCCCCACGAGTTGTAGGGTGCCTTAGCCTTGAGGCAAGCAGATCACCTAGGGGATTTCTACTGGCCGGCTCCTCCCCCAACGGCAAGGCCCCAACCGCCTAGGGCGGTTGGGGCCTTGCAGCGGGCAGCAGCCAGTGGCACCTAGGCCTGGCCCAACTGCTGTTTCAGGCTTTGCACTTCGCGCTCGAGCTCGAGCGTCCGGAAGGTTACTTTTAGCTCCAAATCGTTGTAGGCGCGCTCGAGGCGTTCCTGCATCTGGCGCATGTCGGTTACGTCGGTGTTTGTGCCGAGCCAGCGAACCACCTCGCCTTGCTCGTTGTGCACGGGTACGGCGCGCGTCAGAAACCAACGGTACTCGCCGTCGTGGCCGCGCAACGGAAACGACAGCTCCCAGGCCTTGCCGGCCGGCCAAGCATCGCGCACGAACGCCAGCACCCGTTCGATATGGCCGGGGTGATGTACTTTTTCCCAGCCCCAGCCGCGCATTTCTTCCAGCGTGGTGCCCGTAAACTCGTACCAGCGCTTGTTGTACCAGTAAATGTAGCCGTCGGGCTCGGCCATCCAGGCCAGTTGAGCTACGTTGTCGGCCAGGGTGCTGAACTCCTCCTCGCGGCGGCGCAGCTCGGCCGCGGCGCGGCGTTGCTCGCTCACGTCCTGCATGGCGCCAATCATGCGCACGGGCTTGCCCTCGTCGTTGTGGGCTACGCGGCCCCGGTCGATTACTTCGGCGTAGGTGCCATCGGCGCGGCGGAACCGGTAGCTGTCCTTCCAGGATTTGCCGCCTCCGTCGATTACCGCATGGATGCCGTTAGTCACGCGCTCCGCGTCGTCGGGGTGAATGTGGCTGTACCACCACTCGGCGGTTTCCTGTACCTCGTTGGGTTTGTGCTGAAACACGCGCTCCAGGGCCTTGTTCCAGGTAATGGCGTTGGTTTCCAGGTTCCAGTCCCAGATAGCGTCGTTGGTAGCCAACGAGGCCATGGCGTACCGCTCGTCGCTCCAGCGCAACTGTTCCGAGGCCAGCTTTTGCTCGTGGATGTCGGTGCAGGTGCCAAACCACTTGGTAATCTGGCCGTCCTCGTCGCGCATGGGCAGGGCCCGGGCCAAAAACCAACGGTAGTCGCCTTGCTTTGACTTAAAGCGGTACTCTATTTCGTAAGGGGCGCCGGTTTCGAGCGAGTGCGTCCAGATGGTGCGGGCGCGCTGCTGGTCGTCGGGGTGGAGCAGGTTGTTCCACATTTCGGTGCCCTGGCTTTGCTCCACGGTATAACCCGTAAACTCAATCCAACGCTGGTTGAAATAAGTATGGTAGCCCTTTGGGTCGGTTACCCACACCATTTGCGGCATCAGCTCCGTTACGCGGCGCATTTCTTCCTGCTGCTGGGTAAGCTGCTGCTCGGCGCGGTAGCGGGCATCAATGTCGATGTTGGTGCTCACCCACTGCACCACGCGCCCGTCGCTATCAAGTTGCGGCTGCGTGCTGTTGAGGTACCAGTGGTACTGCCCGTCGTGGCGCCGCAGTCGGTACTCCGCCTGGTACGCGGTGGCGTGTTCGAGCGCGTGCTGCCAGCGCTCCGTCAGCGGCCTTAGGTCGTCGGGGTGCACTACGCCCGCCCAGCTCTCCTGCAATTGTGCTAGGGTGTAACCGGTAAACTTTAGCAGGCTGCTGTTGGCGTAGGTGGCCTCGCCGGCGGCGTTGGTCACCATCAGCAGCAGCGGGGCGTTTTCGGCCAGAAAGCTGTAGTTGCTTTCTGCTTGTTTTGACTCCGATACATCGGTGATGGTGCCGATAAAACGCACGGCTTTGGTGCGTGCTGCATCGAAGAAGGCCCGGCCGGTAGCGCGCACCCAGCGCAGCTGCCCGCCGTCTTCGAACCCTACGGTGCGGTACTCCACATCGTACGAGCCAGCGCCTTTGGGGTCGAGGGCCTGCTGCACCACCGCATCGGTATGCGCGCGGTCGTCGGGGTGCAGGCCCTCCAAAAAGCGGGCGTAGTCGACCTCGGCGGTTGCCGGCAGGCCAAACAGCTCCTTGCAACGGTTCGACCATTGCAGCTCGCCCGTAATCGGGTTGAAATCCCAAGTGCCCACCCCGGCCGCTTCTACGGCGGTTTGCAGGCGTTCGTAATCGGTAACGGTTTCGGAATTCGGCATTGCAATCAGCAACAAAGGCGGAGCGGTTACGGCTGGGTCAGCTGCATTTCCATCCCCGACAAAAAATACAGATTAAGTTGGCTCCGCTGCCCATCGGACGAGCGGCGCAAGCGGGTTATCAGGGCCCGGGTTTTTTCCTGGGCTACCTCAATTTCGAGGTAAGGCCGGTTCAGCATTTCGTCGCGCTGCACGCGCCAGTTGCCGGGCAACTGTTGCTGGCCCTCGAGGTGCAGCGTATTGGCCTGCAAATGCACATAAGTGGCCTGCGCCAGCGGGTTGCTGGGGTCGGTTCGGTTAAGCACCCTGTCCGAAACGCGCCACGCACCCGTCAGAAATTCATCTGGGAGTTGCTGCAGGTTTACGTCGAATAGCAGGTCGGACATGCAAGGCTTAAAGAACCAATAACTCTACTGTAGCGCAAGGTAAGCAACGGAACCGGCCGGTGCCTTGGTCCCCACAAGCAATAGGCAACTGCTGCAAACAACAACCCCGCCGTATCAAACCGCTTGACAGCCGCCAAGTTTAACCACCCGGCGGCAAAAACAAAAGTGCTGCCCCGCAGCCGGAACAGCACTTTTGCTTGCAGAGGAGGAGGGATTCGAACCCCCGGAGGTGTTACCCTCAACGGTTTTCAAGACCGCCGCAATCGACCACTCTGCCACTCCTCTGTGTGGCGCTAACGATAAAAAAAGGCTTTTCCAGCGCCGAAAAAGCCTTTTTGCAGAGAGGGGGGGATTCGAACCCCCGATACCGTTGCCGGTATAACGGATTTCGAATCCGTCGCATTCGACCACTCTGCCACCTCTCTGTAGCCCAAATGAGTGGTTTGGGGACTGCAAAACTAGTAGGCCGAGGTGCCTGATGCAAGTGCCGCCAGCAAAAAAATGTTTGACCTAGGGGTTTGGCCTTGCACGAGGCTGGCTTTCAGCCGCATAGTTTTCAGGCAGTGGCTTTGGCGGCTTGGCTGGCGCTGCGGGCCTTGCCCCGGCCCGTTACGGCATCTACGCTCACGTTCACCTCAAACCCCAGTATCAATGTCATGCACACAAAATCGAGCCACACCATAAAGCCCACAAGCGTGCCAATGGAGCCGTAGAAGTTGTTGTAGCTGTCGAAGATCTTGATGTACAGCACAAACAGAAACGACACAAGCAAAATCAGCACCGTTGCGATAATGGCCCCCGCCGACAAAAACGGCCACCGGTGCTGCACGGCCGGCACGTAGTAGTAAATGAGGCAGGTAACGAACAGGAATAGCCCCACTACCGAGCCGTAGCGCAACAACGAAATAAGGAACTCGGTGAGGCGCTCGGGCACAATCTCGTAGTACACCAGTGCATCGATGATGTAGGTGCCGAAGAAGATACCCGCCACGGCCACCAGCAGCGCCAGCGAAAGCACCACCGTGAGCACCGTGGCAATTACGCGCTTGCGCAAGTAGGTGCGCCGCTTAAAGATGCTGTGCTTTTTATCGAAGGCATCGAGCAGGGCCATGATGCCGTTGGAGCTGAGGACCAGCGCCGTGGCAAAACCAAACGACAGCAAGCCCCCGTGCGGGATGTACACAATGTCTTCGATGGTTTCGCGGGTGGCGGCGTACATCTCCTTGGGCATGATGTCGCCAAGAAACTGCAGGATATCGATGCTCAGGCCCGGCACCTGAATGTACGGGATGAGCGTGAACAGGAAGATAATGGTAGGAAACACGGCCACCGTGAAGTTGAAGGCCATGTAGGCGCTGCGCTTGGTAATGGAATCGAAGCGCAGCTCGTCGAGCATGTGGTCGACCACGTCGTACATCGAAACGCCGTTGCGCAACCGAAACCCGGCCAACCACTGAATAAAGCGGCGGTAGGTGCGGCGGCGGCGCAGGATCAGCGCCTTGCGGTATCGGTCGGGTAGCTCCATGAGCGAGTTGTCAGTTTTTAGTGGTCAGTTGTCAGTGACGTGTCAATCAACACCTGACTGACAACTGACAACTCCCCTACTGTCAACTAAAATACGGCCGAATGCTTTCGAGCACGTGCTGCGGTATGGCCGTGGGCCGGCCCGTGCTGCTGTTTACGAACACCATCAGCGTGGAGCCTTCGGTGAGCAGCTCGTCGGCTTCGTTGTATATCTCGTACTCGAACAGCACGCGCGAGCCTTCGGGCATTTGGCGCAGCAGCATGCGCACGCGGAGCAGGTCGTCGTAGCGGGCCGGGCGACGGTACTTCACGCGCAGCTCTCCTACCGGCATGCCCACGCCCTCGGCTTCCAACTCTTTGTAGCTAATCCCTAGGTACCGAAACGCCTCGGTGCGGGCCACCTCAAAGTACGCGGCAAAATTGCCGTGGTACACGTAGCCCATTTGGTCGGTTTCGGCGTACCGAACGCGGATATGAACGTCGGAAGAATACATGCGTTGGTTTTTGGTTGGTGGTTTTTGGTGGATTGTTCAACTCGATCAGCCAAAAATCAGCCACCAAAAACCTAAAATCGGCTATTTCATAATGCCCGAACGCGTGAGGGCGGCTTGGTAGCGGCGGGCGTTCAGGATATGGTCGCGCTCGTTGGTGGCAAAGGCGTGGTAACCGCTGAAATCTTCTTTGGCGCAGAAATACAAGTAGTTGTGCTGCTCGGGGTTCAGCACCGCATCGATGCTGGCAATGCTGGGCAGGTTGATGGGGCCGGGCGGCAAACCGGCGTATTTGTACGTGTTGTAGGGCGAGTCTTTCTGCAGGTGCACGTTCAGCACGCGCCGGATGCCGAAGTCGCCGTTGGCGTACACCACGGTGGGGTCGGCTTGCAGCTTCATGCCGCGCTTCAGGCGGTTGAGGTACACGCCCGCCACGCGGGGGCGCTCGTCGGCGTGCTGCTGCTGCTCGGCCTCCACAATGCTGGCCAGGGTGCTTACCTCGGCGCGGCTCATACCCAGGGCCTTGGCTTTGGCGTCGCGGGCGGGCGTCCAAAACTTCTCGTACTCCTCTTTCAGGCGCTTCAGCACTTTGGCCGGCGGCGTGGTGTAGTACAGCTCGTAGGTGTTCGGGATGAACATTGTGAGCAAGGCCGTGGTGTCCCGGAACCCTAGGTCGCGGGCGTAGGCGTTGCTGCTGAGCAGCGAGTCGAACTGCTGCGGGCGCGAGGCAAAGCTTTCGCTGAGCTTGCGGGCCAAGTCGCGGCGCAGGCGAATGTTCTGGAACGTGAGCTTGAGCGGCGACTGTATGCCGCGGCGCAAATCGTTGATGAGTTGGCGGTTGGTGTAGCCGTCTTTCAGCTCGTAGCGGCCGGGCTTTACCAGCTGCTCGTACTTCATCAGGCGCGCCACGAAGTGCAACGACAGCTTATCGACGATAACGCCGCTTTGGTCGATGGTTTCGAGCACCGTTTTGGCGCTCTGGCCCGGCTTCACCACCACGTAAGTGGGCCGCCCCTTCGTCTCGACGTTGGGCGTGTAGAAAATCTGGTAGAAGTAGTAAGAGAAGGTAATCAGCAAAATGCCGAATATGCCCAGCGGATAGGCAAAGCGGTTGCGGCGGCGGGTGGCGCGGGCGCGGTACTCGTCGGGAGTTGGCATTGTAGGGCTAAGAGTAGCTAAAATAGAAGCCGTACGACGGCTGGGCGGGCCCGTGCGGCGCCGTGCCCAGCAACAATCATCAGCCAAAAGTAAGGGCGTTTGCCGTCGTTTTGTTGCACCGCCCCGGCAAAGCGTTTTCCGATGCTGGTTTCGCTCCGGTACCTTTGCACCGCCTTTTGGCTTCGCCCCACCATCCACAGCCGGCTCGTCCGGCCCAACAAACCTAGCCCCCAAGCCGTGCCGCGCATCGTTCGTTCCGAAATTATCAACCCCAAGCTGCTCGCGCCCGAGCAGCGCGCTGCCCTCACCGCGGCGCTCTACGCCGTGCACTGCGAAATTTTCGACGGGGTGGAGCCCGCCGCTTTTGCCCGCTACGTGGTGGAGTCGCCGGCCGAGCTGACTTCCATTCAGGTGCACCGCAACGAGCACGACGCCATTGTGGGCTACTTTGCCTTGCACGTGTTCGAGCGCGAGTTTAACGGCGAGCCGGTGGCCATTTTTCGGGCCGAAGCCGGTTCGCTCCGCGCCTACCGGGGCCGCAACGTAAACGCGCCGCTTGGGCTGCAACTGGGCTTGCGCTACATGCTGCAACACCCCGGCCGGCGCGTTTACTACCTAGGCTCGTTGGTGCACCCCTCCAGCTACTCGGCGTTTTTGAAATTTTTTGGCGACGTGTGGCCGCGGGCTTCGGCCCCTACCCCGCCCGCACTGCTCAGCCTGATGGACGACCTCGCTACTTCCTTTGGGCTGGAGCGTGTAGTGCCCCACAACCCCTTGTTGCGCCACGTGGGCTGGCGCACCCGCGAAACCGAGGCCGAGCGCGCCTACTGGGCCCAGTGCGACAAACCCGCGGGCCGCTTTTTTGTGGATGCCAACCCCGGTTACCAGCAAGGCCACGGCCTGGTAACTATGGTGCAGCTTTCGTTTGGCAGCCTGCTGCACATGGCCCGTACCCTAGGTCGGGCGCAGGTGCGCAAGCCTATGCAGCTGGCCTACCGGCTGATGCGCCAAACGCCGCTAGGCGCCCGGTTGGTACGGCCCCGCATAATGGCCTACCTGCGCGAGGCCCTGCTTTTTGCGCACCTGCCCGCCGCCACCTTGCAGACGCTGGCAGCCGCCGCTACGCTGAGCAAGCACGCGGCAGGCCGGCACTTGTTCCGGCACGGCGAGCCAGGCCACGACCTGCTGTTGCTGGTGCGCGGAGCCGCCTACGCCCTGGCAACCGAAGCCGATGGCACCGAGCGCATCATCGACCAGCTAAGTAGCGGCGCGGCTTTCGGCGAAATGGCCGTGCTTACCGGGGAACACCGCACCGCTACCGTGCGCACGGCCAGCAGTTGCACCGTGCTGCGCATACCCAGGCGTGCCTTGCTACCGGTGCTGGCCGCCGATGCGCAATTGCACCGCAGCTTATGGCTGCACTTTGCCGCCCGGCGCCTCGACGAGCTGGTGCACCACCTCGGCAGCTACGAGCACCTAGGCCAGCCCGAACGCCGCCAATGGCTGGCGCAAGGCACCCTGCACGAGCTGCACCCCGCCGATGAGCTAACCCTGGAAGCCTCGCAGTGCCTGCTTACCCTTACGGGCGTGGTGGAGCTGGGCGAAGCAGCCGGCGTGCGCCTGGTGCAGGGCGCGGCTTGGCTCGAGCTAACCGCCGCGCTGCAGCTCACGGCCCGCAGCGCGGCTAAGGTGATGGTGCTGCCCGCCGTGGCCGCGTTGGCGCAGGCCTAGAAAAACACAACTCGCCTGGCCGCTTGCGCGTCATACGGGTATTGTGTAACTAAGCCGCCTTTCCCTCACTAACGCCCCCAACCTGCTATGGCTGCTACCCTGCTGCGCATTCACCCCGACAACCCGCCCCTCAATAAAATTCAGCAAGCTGTACAGGTGCTACGCCAGGGCGGCATCATCATTTACCCCACCGATACGATTTACGGGCTTGGCTGCGACATCACCAACCAGCGGGCCGTGGAGAAGCTGTGCCGCATTCGGGGCCTGAAGCCCGATAAAGCCAATCTGTCGTTTATCTGCTCCGATTTGTCGCACATCAGCGACTACGCCAACGGCATCACCACGCCCACTTACAAGCTGCTGAAAAAAGCGCTGCCCGGGCCATTCACATTTATCTTCGAGGCCAGCTCGAAAGCGCCTAAATACGGCGGCGTGAAGCGCAAAACCGTGGGCATTCGGGTGCCCGACAATGCCATTGCCTTGGCTTTGGTGCGCGAGCTGGGCAACCCCATCGTGTCAACCTCCATTCACGACGACGATAGCATTATCGAATACAGCACCGACCCCGAGCTGATTTTTGAGAAGTACCGCCCCCTGGTTGATTTGGTCATCGACGGCGGCTTTGGCAACAACGTGGCCAGCACCGTAGTCGATTGCACCACCGAGGACTACGAGGTAGTGCGCGCCGGCGCCGGCGACATCGAGCAGTATTTGTAGTCAATGAGTTAGGGAGTTTTGAGTTTAAGAGTTGACGGAATTTGAGTTAGAAAGTGAAAAACGTATCAACTCTTCCCCTACCCAACTCTTAAACTCAACACTCGCCAACTCATTAACTTTTCTGGAGTTTCCAGCGGCGGTGCGACCACAGGTACTCCGATGGCCGCTCCATGATGTCGCGCTCGATGCGGCGGGCAAAGGCCTCGGTGATGGGGTGCTCGGCTAGGTTCAGCTCGGCCGAACCGTCGTAAATTTCCTCCAGCGTGATGGTGCAATAGCCGCGGCGCACTTTCCGGATGCTGGCGTAGAGCACGGGGCAGTTGTACTGCACGGCCAGGCGGTCGGAACCCGTGAAGAAGGCCGTGTCCTGGTTGAGCGTGCGCGTCCAGTAGGCATACTTGCTTTTGGGCGGGCATTGGTCGGAGAGCATGCACAACGAGCGCACCTGGCCGCGGTTGGCCTCCATGTCGCGCAAGGTTTCGCGCATCGGAATAAGGCCGGTACCCAGGCGGGTGCGCAGCCGGTACACGAAGTACTCGAAAAACGGGTTGCTTAGGGGTTTGTACACCCCATCGACCTTGCCGGGCCAGCGCTGTGCGCCGGTCGGGGCAATCCACTCCCAATTGCCGTGGTGCGAGCCCAGCGTCATGATGGTACGGCCCTTGGCAAAGTAGGCGTCGCCGAGCTCGGGGTTGGTTATCACCACGCGCCGGTTAAACTCAGCCGGGCTGATGGTAGCCATTTTCAGAATCTCGACGATGGTATCGGCAAAATGGCGGTAAAAGCCGTGGGCAGTGTCGCGCACCCACGCTTCGGGCTTGTCCGGAAACGAGTTGCGGATGTTGCCGAACACCACTTGGTGGCGGTAGCGCAGCACGTAGCGCATCAGCAGGTAAAAGCCATCGGCTACCAGGTACAGCACCGGCATCGGCAGGCTCGACAGACCTAGGAGCAGCCACTCGAGCGGGAGGTAATACCACGCAAAATCGCGGCGCGTGGGCTTCGGGTGATTCATCGGGGCAAAGATGCACCGCCGGGCGCGTATTCGGCGCTGCTGCGGCGGAACTTTGCCGAGCGCGAAGCCAGCACTTTGTTGGCCGCGTTGCGCACTTCAACGGTTAGGGTGTACTCGCCGTCGGTGTTGATGCCCAACGCACTTAAACCACCTAGGGGCAGCTCGCCTGCTACGGCCGTTGGCCTGCCAGCCTTGGCCGTACCTAGGGGCGCATCGGCGTCGGCGGCAAACCCCTCGGCCGACTCCACGTGGTAGTGCAGCTTAAGCGCCTGGCCGGGCGTGGCATTGTAGAGCTCCAAGTAAAAATACAGCTGATCGGCGCCGCGGCCGTAGTTGCCAGCGGCAGCGCGCGTAAGCAGGTAGCCGCCGCGCGTAAAATTGGTTTGGGCCGTGGTTTGGCTGGCGGCTTTGCTCAAATACACGATGTCGCTGAGCACCGGTGTGGCAGCTGGGTAATTGAGTGTTAATGGTTGCTCAACCACGGTGGGCGTGCCTTTGCGGTATTGGTCGCGCAGCTCGGCCCGGAGCGTGTACTGCCCGGCGGGCAACGTCAGGCGTTTCAAAAAGCTTTGCGGGTTTTTCAGGGCCGCCGTGGTGTCGCTGATTACGGGCGGTTTCAGCGTTACGGTTTCGGAGTGGGCGGGCTTGCCATCGGCGCGCAGCACCTGCAGCGTAACCACCGCCGCAGCCTGAAAGCTGCCCGGCGCGCGGCGCATGTATGTGAGGCCGTTGCCGGGCACGGTGGCATACACTTCCACCTCATAAGTATTGGCACCTAGGGTCTTAAACCGGGCCACATCGAGCAGCAGCGTGGGCGTGGCGGCGCGGGCAGCGGCGGTAAGTAGTACCAGCAAAAGCGGCAGCAGTAAGCGAAAACGCATGGGCAAAAAAGCATCAGAAATGAGTGGTACGCCGCTACAACGCAAAAAGCTGGCCGTAGTGCCCAACCGGGCCGCAACCTTCGGGTTGTACTTTCGCCCTTTCCCTAGGTAACGCCGCCCCTCCCCTGCCATGCCAGCTGTTTTATTTGAGCTGCCCTACTGCCCGCCGGCCGCATTTTTTGCCGAGCTCCTCGCGGCCGATTCGCTGCTGCTCGAGCGGCACGAAAACTACCGCAAGCAAACGTACCGCAACCGCTGCCTGATTGTTACGGCGCAAGGCGTGCAGCCGCTTACGGTGCCGGTAATCGACGGCAACCGCTCCGAAAAAGTCCGCATCGACGAGCTCGAAATAGATTACCGCCAGAATTGGATTCACCGCCACTGGCGCACCTTGCAAACGGCCTACGGCGGCAGCGCTTATTTTGAGTACTACGCCGACTATTTGCACGACATTTACGTAGGTAAGCCCCAAAGGCTTTTTGATCTGAACCTAGCCGTGCTGCAGTTGCTGTTGCGGTGTCTGCGTCTGCCTCTTCCCGTTGAGTATACCGCCGAGTGGCAAGCCCGCTACCCGGCCGAACTTGTGCTCGATCGGCGGGATTGGCTGAGCCCGAAGCAACTACCTGACAGCCCGTCAGGCGCGGGGCTGCAGCGGGCTTACCGGCAGTGCTTTGGTGCGGAGTTTGTACCCGGCTTAAGTGTGCTGGACCTGCTGTTTGCCGTGGGTCCGGCGGCTGGTACCTACCTCGTGCCCGCCTCCTGGCCGGCGGCGAACCTTTGGCCCGAATAGCCGGTTTAAGTATTTGCATCCGGAGATACAAGCCTTGTACACGTCCGGATTCTTTCTCACCTTATCTGCATGGAAGCGAAATTCTCAAATAGAGTCAAGGAGGTCATCTCCCTGAGTCGGGAAGAAGCCATCCGACTTGGCCACGACTATATAGGCACCGAGCACCTTTTGCTGGGGATGATTCGGGAGGGCGAAGGCACTGCCATTGCGCTGTTGAAGAAGCTCGGCGTATCCGTAGAGGAGCTGAAATACGCTCTCGAACAAGCTACACGTAACACTGCCACCCAAGGTATCAGTATAACGGGCAGCATCCCGCTGACGAAGCAGACGGAAAAGGTTCTGAAGATTACGTATCTCGAAGCCAAAATCTTCAAGAGCGAAATTATTGGCACCGAGCACTTGCTGCTCTCGATTCTGCGCGATGAAGACAACATTTCTTCCCAAATCCTGAGCAAGTTTAACGTGAACTACGAAGCCGTACGCGACTCGCTGGATTACCACGGTAACACCAGCCACAACCCCACCTCGGGCCCTTCCGACACCGACGACGACGACAACGACAAACTGTTTGGCTCGTCCAAATCGTCGGGCTCGGCCGCGGCCAAAAAGCCGGGTGAAAAGTCGCGCACGCCCGTGCTCGACAACTTCGGCCGCGACCTAACCAAGCTCGCCGAAGACGACAAACTCGACCCCATTGTGGGCCGCGAAAAAGAGATTGAGCGCGTAGCCCAAATCCTGTCGCGCCGCAAAAAGAACAACCCGATTCTCATCGGTGAGCCGGGTGTAGGTAAAACGGCAATTGCCGAAGGCCTCGCCCTGCGCATTGTGCAGAAGAAAGTTTCGCGCGTGCTCTTCAACAAGCGCGTCGTTACGCTCGACCTCGCCTCGCTGGTAGCTGGTACTAAGTACCGCGGCCAGTTTGAGGAGCGCATGAAGGCTGTGATGAACGAGCTGGAGAAGTCGCCCGACGTGATTCTGTTCATCGACGAGCTGCACACCATCGTGGGCGCCGGCGGTGCCTCAGGTTCGCTCGATGCTTCGAACATGTTCAAGCCGGCCTTGGCCCGCGGCGAAATCCAATGCATCGGTGCCACTACCCTCGACGAGTACCGCCAGTACATCGAGAAGGATGGTGCCTTGGCTCGTCGTTTCCAGATGGTGATGGTAGACCCGACCACGCCCGAGGAAACCATTGAGATTCTGCACAACATCAAGGACAAGTACCAGGACCACCACCACGTGGTGTACACCGACAAAGCCATTGAGGCGTGCGTGAAGCTGTCGGACCGCTACATGTCGGACCGCTTCCTGCCCGATAAGGCCATCGACATCCTGGACGAGGCCGGTGCGCGCGTGCACATCAACAACATCGTGGTTCCCGAAGACATCCTGAAGCTCGAGGAAAGCATCGAGAACATCAAGGTGGAGAAGAACCGCGTGGTGAAGTCGCAGAAGTACGAAGAGGCTGCCCAGCTCCGCGACAAGGAGAAGAAGCTCATCGAACAGCTCGACACCGCCAAGCGCAACTGGGAAGAAGAAACCAAGAAGAAGCGCTACACCGTGAAGGAGGAAAACGTGGCCGAGGTAATCGCCATGATGACCGGCATTCCGGTGAGCCGCGTAGCCCAAAACGAAGGCGAGAAATTGCTGAAGATGGGCGAAGAGCTGAAGGGCAAAGTAATTGGCCAGGACAAAGCCATTGCCCAGCTCGTGAAAGCCATCCAGC
Organism: Hymenobacter oligotrophus; assembly: GCF_003574965.1. Lineage (NCBI taxonomy): Bacteria > Pseudomonadati > Bacteroidota > Cytophagia > Cytophagales > Hymenobacteraceae > Hymenobacter > Hymenobacter oligotrophus. The sequence goes on from NZ_CP032317.1 coordinate 2,029,575, forward strand.
GCACCCGCGTGGGCCTGAAAGACCCGAAGAAGCCCATCGGCTCGTTCGTGTTCCTAGGTCCGACCGGCGTCGGCAAGACGGAGCTGGCCAAGGTGTTGGCTACCTACCTCTTCGACAAGGAAGACGCGCTGGTGCGCATCGACATGTCGGAGTACATGGAGAAATTTAGCGTATCGCGCCTTGTGGGCGCGCCTCCCGGCTACGTGGGTTACGAAGAGGGCGGCCAGCTGACGGAGAAAATCCGCCGCAAGCCCTACTCGGTAATCCTGCTCGACGAGATTGAGAAGGCGCACCCCGATGTCTACAACCTGTTGCTGCAGGTGCTCGACGACGGTATCCTGACCGACGGCCTAGGTCGGAAGGTTGACTTCCGCAACACCATCATCATCATGACCTCGAACATCGGGGCACGTGATTTGGCTGACTTCGGTGTGGGCATCGGCTTCGGCACGAAGGCCCGCCAGGAAAACATGGACGAGCTGATGAAGGGCACTATCGCCAGCGCCCTACGCAAGACCTTCGCGCCGGAATTCCTGAACCGTTTGGACGACGTTATCGTGTTCAATGGTCTGCAGAAGGAAGACATCTTCAAGATCATCGACATCTCGCTTGCCAAACTGCGCCAGCGCGTACAGGCCCTGGGCTACCGCATCGAGCTGACCGAGGCTGCGAAGAACTTTGTGGCCGAGAAAGGCTACGATCCGAAGTACGGCGCACGTCCGCTGAACCGGGCCATCCAGAAGTACATCGAAGACCCGATTGCCGAGGAAATACTGAAGGCCCAGCTCACGCAAGGCGACGTGATTAAAGCCGACCATGAGGAAGGCAAAGAGGAGCTCCTCTTCAGCTCGTACAAGAGCGACGAGGCCCCTAACCTCGCCAGCGACGAGCGCCCGGCCGAAACGCCGGAAGCCCCCGAAGGCAAAGCTGAATAAGCTTACCTAGGAATGTAAACACAGAACGGCCGACTGCTTGCGCAGCCGGCCGTTCTGTTTTTATATCTTTCGTCTAATCGACCACTTTATGCTCTTGCCGTTTTACGGTAAAAAGTGCTCAGATTGCGCACCATTGTGGTGAAAAGAGCATGCCATACCGTACGGGAATTTTTAATAAGCCCACTGCTATACCCCGACATTAATTTGAAGTATTGCGCAGCTTGAACAACGCTACCCTCTCTCAGCGCTGTCATCATCAATTCATAATAATGAAAGCCTATTATTTCGGCTACCCGACACTGGTGTAATTTTGATAGTTCAGGTTTAAGCTTTGTAAAGAAGGTTATTCGCTGTTCCAAACGGGCGTACTTATCTAACCCTGAAAACGCTCCTTTTGCGTGGATGCGGTATACGCCCATATTATCCGGGTTGTAAACTGCTTTTCCGCCCTCTTTTAACAACAGGATAAACAAAGCCAAGTCCGGATAAGGCAATTCGTAGTACAGCTCCGGCATCACTCCGTTGAACACATTCCGGAACATCGTCGACAACGTGATGACAGGATGGCTGGGCTGTATGAAATCTTCTAGCGTGAGTACCCGCAATGGGTGTTTGGGCTGCGCTGCTAGATAAGTAGTGCCGTTTATTTCGTCGGAAACCTGCACCTGATGGTAGGCCAACATAAGTTCCGGATCTGCTTCCAAAGCATCCACTTGCTTTTGTAGTTTCAGCGGATCAGTCCAGTAATCATCGCCATCGAGCATCGCAACATATTTGCTTTGGCACAAGGCAAACGTAGGCCGCAGAATGGGCAACATACCCATATTGCGCTCAGGCAAATAAAGCGTTATTCGATCAGGGTAAAGAGCCTTGTATTCCTTTACGATGGCTCGCGTATTATCGGTTGAGCAGTCCTCCCCTATTACCAAGTGCACAGCAAAGCTCGTCTTCTGCATCAAAACTCCTTCTATAGCTTGCGCTATATACCGCTCGTGGTTGTAGGTAATCAACCACACACTCACCAGTGGTGTACTCATAAGATTTGTAGCAGCGAAAAGGCCGGTTTACTGGCTTTCCACGGGCTTCGGTTTAGGACTTACCACCGATTCGGCTCTCGAAAGAGGTAGGTAGTGTACTCATACAGGCCGTAATCGTGCCGCAAGACAAAATTTCGGGTTATTTCTTTCTTCAAGAACGTGGCCAACAAGTCCATAGGTACGTGAAATAGGTCGTCGCGCTCCCAATCCACTTGTTTGGTCATAACATTAAAAGCAACGCCCCGTGTTGCCTTGGGCCACAACGCGCGCAACATATCCTGGCAATATGCCCACATCTCCTCGAAGCTATTTGAGCATTTCTGCGTGAATATGCCGTTCAGAACAATATAGTCGAATGTTGGCAGCGCGTCCGACTCTTGTAATACATCAAGCTGCAAGAAGGTAGTAGCCGGGAATTTTTGCCGCGCAAGAGCTAAGTATCTCTCCGACAAGTCGAGGCCGGTGTACTCGATTCGGCTGGCGTATTGCCCTTGTTGCAGAAACTCGCAGAAATGAGCCGGACCGCAGCCAAAATCCAACAGCCGAACATGTTGGCCTGCCGGTACAGCAGCCAATAACCCGTCAAGCATGACCTGATAACGAAGTTGCGCGTCGTCGTAATTTGGCCAACCCACGCCTTTGTGGTTGTCGCCGTGCGCAGTCAAGTACGATTCGCAGTGCGCGACAATTATATGGTGCTGGGTATTGACAGAGGTTGATGGAGTCATGGCTGCAGGTTTGGTTATTAGGCGATAGAACGGGTGTAAAGTGCATCAGCGCAAAGTGCCCTGGCCAAACATGGCCCTGGCTTGCTCGGGGGTGTTGTGCATCAGCAAATCGATTACGGACAAGCCAGGCACAAAAGCTGTTGTACCCTGGGGATAAGGCTGCAGGTTGGGTTGCAGAAACCGCAAGGCTATGCCGGCATTTGCAAAATCGGAAGATGCATAAAGCTCTACTCCCCCCGAAGCGTTCACGTATTCGGTAGCACCTAGGCGTTTGCAAAGTTCAATTATTCTGCCCTGGCCGCTTAGCTGATTGTTTTTATCGATGGCAGAACTGCGCAGCAATGGCACCGGCGCGGCCACGTAATCGTTAATCAGTTGAAGGCTACGGAGTACCAGCGTTGTTAAGTCGGTTTCGGACGAAAGCAGGATATGCTCAATCAGCGGAAAGAACCGTGCCAACCCGGGAGCCGTGCTGTATGCTTGTCGAATGGTTGTCAGCACTTTGCGTCGGCACTTTTGATCGGTGTGCAGGTGAGTATCCTTGATGAGCTTGTTCTGCGAGCCGCTGGCTATGGGTATGGTAAACAAGTGCTCCGCGCCATTCACCAGAATGCGGTTCCGGTTGATCCAGCCTTTTTTGATGAATGCTACATCATCGAGCAGAACGAAAGCATCGGCGCAGTGCAGCAGTTGGAAGTACCCCACGTAGGGGAACAAGTAAGGCTGCATGATGGCTATGCGCATACCCCCTTTCGCTGGCAGACCTCGGTTATGATTTGGGCTATCTGCTCGACTTGGGCTTCGGCCAGTTCGTAGTACAAAGGCAGGCAGAGCACGCGCGACGCCACCGATGCGGCCACCGGGCAGGCAGCTGCGCCCTGCGTGTAAGGCAAGTTGGTTAGAGCCGGATAAAAATACCGGCGCGGATATATGTCGTGGCTGTTCAGGGCAGCTACAGCTGTTAGCAACTGCTCCTCCGAGCGAAATAGCACCGGGTAATAGGAGTAGTTGGAGCTAGCCCCGGCCGGCAACATGGGCCGCTGCAGGTCTAAGGGTGTCAACAGCGCGTCGTAGAGGGCCGATAAGGCTTGGCGCCGCTGCATCAGTTGCGGTACGTACGGCAGTACGCTCAGCCCCATGGCGGCATGCAGCTCCGAGTTCTTGGCATTGATGCCCAAGCCAATGAATTGGTTTGGGCCGTTATGGCCGAAGTTGCGCATGTAACTAAGCCTGTGCGCCAACTCATCATTGGTAGTTATCACAGCACCGCCTTCGCCGGTATGAAACAGCTTGGTAGCGTGAAAACTCAGAGTACTAACATCGCCGGAATTAAGGACCGACTGCCCTAGGTGGGACACCCCGAATGCGTGGGCGGCATCGTAGATAACGCGTAGGTTGTGGCGGCTGGCAATGCGGGCAATTGCCTCAACATCGCAAGGGGTGCCGAACACATGCGTTGCCAAAATGGCGCGGGTGTCGGGAGTAATTGCGGATTCAATCTGGGCTGGATCTAAGCACAATGTTTCGGGGCAAATATCCACGAACACTGGCCGGCAACCTTCCCAAACGATGCTGCTGGTGGTAGCAACGTATGAAAACGGAGTAGTGATGATATCCCCTTTCAAAGCCAAGGCTTTGATTGCCAGTTGTAAGGCCAAGGTACCGTTGCTGACAAAAAACAGGTGCTTTACGCCCAGCTCTTGCTTAAGCACTTCCTCAAGCCGTTCTACCAAAGGGCCTTCGTTCGTGAGCCAGCCTCGTTCCCAAATACCGTTCAGAAGCTTGTGGTACTCCTCCAGCGGCGGCAGAAACGTTTTAGTTACTGTAATCATTTAAGCTGGGCGCGTACGCTTCGTCGAGAAATTGAAAGATACAATTCCGGTACTGAAGTGAAACGACCTGAAATCAAACAAACAGCCAAATTTATATACTTTCTGGCTTATGTTTTAATGACCCTGTACTGCTGCTCTCCTAGGTCGACACAGCAACGCTCAGCATTAGAAAAGCAAATTTCTAAATGGTTAAGAGCACCCAACCCAGCCCCTAACCTCGCCAGCGACGAGCGCCCGGCCGAAACGCCGGAAGCCCCCCGAAGGCAAAGCCGAGTAAGCTGACCTAGGGCTGCAAAACGGAACGGCCGGCTGCTTGCGCAGCCGGCCGTTTTTTGTTCACTTGTTTGGGTATCAGCCCACACCACACTGCGTTGTGGCTAAATTCATTTGGTCAGAAGAACTACCATGATGCTGAATTGAGTGGATTAGTACATTAATCTCACAATTTCAGTCCCAGAAAAACAGGTTCGGCTTTTTTGTGCCCGCGGGTTACCTTTGACCTCCTTTCTTACTTGACTTTCTGCCTACCCTCTCCCACCATATGTCCGATCCGCACGCCGACCTCGCGCTGAGCAAACTCGAAATACTGGAAAAGAAGAACGCCGAAGCCCTGCTGGGTGGCGGCCAGGCTCGCATCGATGCCCAACACCAGAAGGGCAAGCTAACTGCCCGCGAGCGGCTCGACCTGCTCATGGACCCGGGCTCTTTCGAGGAAATCGGCAAGTTTGTGATGCACCGCTCCAAGGACTTTGGCCTTGATAAGGAGTATTACCTAGGCGACGGCGTGGTAACGGGCTACGGCACCGTAAACGGCCGTTTGGTGTACGTTTTCTCGCAGGACTTCACGGTATTGGGCGGTTCGCTCAGCGAAACCCACGCCGAGAAGATTGTGAAGATCATGGACCTGGCCATGAAAAACGGTGCGCCGGTTATCGGCCTGAACGACTCGGGCGGCGCGCGTATTCAGGAAGGTGTGGTAAGCCTAGGTGGCTACGCCGACATCTTCTACAAGAACACGCTGGCCTCGGGCGTGGTACCGCAGATTTCGGCCATTATGGGCCCGTGCGCCGGCGGCGCGGTGTACTCGCCGGCCATTACCGACTTTATCATGATGGTGGAAAACACGAGCTACATGTTCGTGACGGGCCCCAACGTGGTGAAAACGGTGACGCACGAAACCGTAACCAGCGAAGAGCTAGGCGGCGCTAGCACGCACAGCACCAAAAGCGGCGTTACGCACTTTACCGCCGCCAACGAGGTGGCCTGCATTCAGCAGATTAAGCAGTTGCTGAGCTACATGCCGCAGAACTGCGAGGACACCGCCCCGGTGTACCCCTACGAAGCGCAGGGCGAAGAGCTGCGCCCCGAGCTGGACGCCATTATTCCGGAAAACCCCAACCAGCCCTACGACATCCGCGAGGTAATTACCGGCATCATCGATGCGGATTCGTTTATGGAGGTGCACCAGAACTTTGCCGAGAACATTGTGGTGGGTTTTGCCCGCCTAGGTGGCCGCAGCATTGGCATTGTGGGCAACCAGCCGGCGGTGCTGGCCGGCGTGCTCGATATCAACGCTTCGACTAAGGCAGCGCGTTTCGTGCGTTTCTGCGACTCGTTCAACATTCCGCTGCTGGTGCTGGAGGACGTTCCGGGCTTCCTGCCCGGCACCGACCAAGAGTGGCGCGGCATCATCACCAACGGCGCGAAGCTGCTTTACGCCTTCTGCGAAGCCACCGTGCCGCGCATCACGGTAATTACCCGCAAAGCCTACGGCGGGGCTTATGATGTGATGAACTCAAAGCACATTGGCGCCGACATGAACTACGCTTGGCCCACGGCCGAAATTGCCGTAATGGGCGCCAAGGGCGCGGCCGAAATCATCTTCAAGCGCGAAATCGCCCAGGCCGAAAACCCCGAGGCCAAGCTGCAGGAGAAGGTTGACGACTACCAGCGCAAGTTTGCTACGCCGTACCGCGCCGCGCACCGCGGCTTCGTCGACGAAGTAATTGTGCCTGCGCAGACGCGCCAAAAGCTGATTCGAGCTTTCAAAATGCTCGAAAACAAAGTGGATCAGCTGCCGCGCAAAAAGCACGGCAACATTCCGTTGTAATTGGTATACTTGAAGAGGAGGAAGCGGTGCTGTTCGGTAGAATAGCACCGCTTCTTTGTCCTGACAGGCTTATTTTTATTTAACTCGTTTAAGCGGCTGCTCTGCTCGCCCCGAAACCTCCCGCTGTCAGCAGCGTTTCATCACACCTGCCAACACTTCTTCATCTGCGTCCCCACACTCGTTCTTATATGCGCAAAGAAAGCTTCGACTTCCTTCAGCAATACCTCAACAACCCCTCCCCCACCGGCTTCGAGAAGGAAGGCCAGAAGCTGTGGCTGGAGTACATCAAGCCGTACATCGACGAATACTTTGTGGACACCTACGGCACGGTGGTGGGCGTGGTGAACCCCGAGGCCGAGTACAAAGTGGTAATCGAGGCCCACGCCGACGAAATCAGCTGGTTCGTGAATTACATCACGAAGGAAGGCTATATCTATTTGCGCCGCAACGGCGGTTCCGATGCCCTAATTGCTCCTTCCAAGCGCGTTATCATCCATACGGCCAAGGGTCCGGTACGGGCGGTGTTTGGCTGGCCGGCCATTCACGTGCGCAAAGTGGAGCAAGACAAAGCCCCGACCGTTGAAACCATCTTCCTGGATTGCGGTGCTTCGTCGCGCGAGGAAGTGGAGGAAATGGGCGTGCACGTGGGCTCCGTGGTTACGTTTGAGGACGAGCTGATGGAGCTGAACAACAAGTACTTGGTGGGCCGTGCGCTCGACAACCGCATTGGCGGTTTCATGATTGCCGAAGTGGCGCGCCAACTGAAGGAAGAAGGCAAGAAGCTGCCTTTCGGCCTGTACATTGTGAATGCGGTGCAGGAAGAAATTGGCCTGCGCGGCGCCGAGATGATTGCCCACCGCATCAAGCCCGACGTGGCCATCATCACCGACGTAACCCACGATACGCAGTCGCCGATGTACGAGAAGAAAACTTCGGGCGACATTCACTGCGGCAAAGGCCCGGTAATTACCTATGGGCCGGCCGTGCAGAATAACCTGCGCGATCTGATTATCCAGGCGGCGCAGCAAAAGGAAATTCCGTTTCAGCGCGCGGCGGCCACCCGCGCCACCGGCACCGACACCGATGCTTTTGCTTACTCCAACGCCGGCGTGGCGTCGGCCCTGATTTCGCTGCCGCTGAAGTACATGCACACCACCGTGGAAACCGTGCACAACGACGACGTGCAAAACGTGATTAACCTCATTTACGAAACGCTGCTGCGCATCGAGGACAACCACGATTTCCGCTACTTTAAATAAGCCTTGCTCCTGTCATCCTGAGCTAAGCGTAGGACCTTGTTACGCCGGACGGTAACTACCTAATCCTAGGTCGTTCGGGCGTGATAAGGTCCTTCTTGCGTCAGGACGACAAGCAAATTACTTCCTTTGCCTGCTCATGCATCCGCCGCTCATCCAAACCCCGCTCACCGTTACCGACCAGATGAACCGGCGCGTGGTGGTGCCTTACCCGCCGCAGCGCATCGTGTCGTTGGTGCCTTCGCAAACGGAGCTGCTGTTCGACCTAGGGCTGGGCGAGCGAGTGGTGGGGGTCACGAAGTTTTGCATTCACCCGCAGGAGGCGCGGCAGCAGGCCCAGGTAATTGGCGGCACCAAGAACTTCCACTTCGATAAAATAGCCGCGCTCAAGCCCGACCTCATCATCGGCAACAAGGAGGAGAACTACCAAGAGGGCATCGAACAGCTGGCGGCTGAGTACCCCGTGTGGATGAGCGACATCTTCACCCTAGGTGATTCGCTGCGGATGATGAGGCAGGTGGGGCTGATTACTGGCACGCAAGCCCGCGCCGAACGCTTGGCCAGCGAAATTGCCAACAGCCTGCTGGCTTTGCCAAGTGCTGCCGAACCGCTTACGGCCGCTTACTTTATTTGGCGCAAGCCCTACATGGCCGCCGCCGCGGGCACTTTCATCGACGATATGCTTCCCCGTGCGGGCTTCCGCAACGTGTTTGGGGCCCTAGGTCGTTATCCCGAAATCAGCGCCGAGCAGCTGGCCGCGGCCGCGCCGCAAGTCATATTGCTGTCGTCGGAGCCGTATCCCTTTCAGGACAAGCACGTGGCGGAGTTCCAAGCTATTTGCCCCAGCGCCCAAGTGCTGGTAGTAGATGGCGAGTTGTTTAGCTGGTACGGCAGCCGGCTGCGGCACACCGCGGCGTATTTTCAGCAGTTACAAAGCGAAGTAGCATGATGTAGCGTGGGCTTCAGCCCGCGTTTTCAGGAACGAAATCGTTGCTGAGGTTAGACCGTTTATCAGCACCGTTTTTGTAAACGCGGCCTGAAGCCCGCGCTACAGTGGCTACATCTTAAACCCGGCTTGGCGTAGCTCCTCCCAGAAGAACGGGTACGATTTGCGCACCACGGCCGGGGTTTCCACATCTATTTTGCCGCGCAGCGCCAACGGCGCGAAGGCCATGGCCATGCGGTGGTCGTGGTATGTGGCAACGGATTGGCCGTTTACGTGCAGCTGCGGCGCCGATACCCGAAACATGTCGCGCTCTTCGGCCGTGAGCGATGCGCCGAACTTACCGAGCTCGTTCTGCAGGGCCGCAATGCGGTCGGTTTCTTTGATGCGCAAGCTTTCGAGGCCTACCATGTCAACGGTTACGCCGGTGGCAGCAGCCGTAACGGCAATGGTTTGGGCCAGGTCGGGGCAGTCGGTGAAGTTCATGGCCACGTGGCCGGCGCGCTCCTTGGCCGGTGCCTGCCTAAGAATGACGCCATCGGCCACGAACTCGGTGTGCACGCCCAGCGGGTCCATCAGGTACATAATGGCTTGGTCGCCTTGCCAGGATTGGCGGCGTAAACCGGGCAGGTGTATTTGCGACCCCGCCGGACCTAGGGCCACCATGGCGTACCAATAGCTGGCCGCCGACCAATCAGCCTCAATGGTATAATCGGCGGGTTTATAGGGCTTGGGGGCCACGCGCACGTCCCGGTCGCGCACCTCTACCTGCGCGCCAAAGTGGCGCATCAGGCTGGCCGTCATGGTGATGTAAGGGCGCGAACCAATGTGCCCCGTCAGCTGCAGGTTGAGGCCGCCCGGAATAAGCGGCCCTACCATCATGAGGGCCGAAATAAACTGGCTGCTGATGTCGCCGCGCACGGCTAGCGTAGTTGCCGCGCCGGGCTCGAAGCCGTTGAGCTGCAGCGGTGGGTAGCCTTCGCGCCCTAGGTACCCGATGTTGGCCCCAAGCTTGCGCAGGGCATCAACCAACACGCCAATGGGCCGCTCCAGCATGCGGGCGGTGCCGGTAAGCGTAGTACGACGCCCCGTAACAGCCAGGTACGCGGTCAGGAAGCGCATCACCGTGCCGGCATCTTCGGCATCGAACACCTCGGCCTCGGGGTGCGCCAGCAGGCGGCGCATCAGTTGGGTGTCGTTGGCTTCGGAAAGGTGCGTGAGGGTGCCGCCACCGGCCAAGGCTTGCAGGATAAGGGCGCGGTTGCTTTCGCTTTTGGAGGCGGGCAACATGGCCGTGCCGCGCAGCGGGCCACCGGGCCAGCGCAACGACAGCGTATCGGGAAAAGTTGGTTGGTGCATTAGCAGAGGAGCGCCCGAAGGTAGCGCCCTAGGTTAAACTTACAGGCTAGCCGCGCGGGAGGCGGCGGTGGGCCCGGTTACAGCCGGTGGTAGTAGCGCAGCGAATCGGCAATTTCGGCTACGCTCACGGGCTGGTCGTACACGCCGCGGCCGATGCCCTCGAGCAACGTGCAGTTGATGGTGCTGCCCTGGTTTTTCTTGTCTTGCAGGGCCAGCTCGGCAATGGCTTGGGTTTCGAGCGTTACGAACTGCACTTTTTCGAATACCGAGAACAGGAACGTTCCGATCTGGTTTAGCTCGCGCTCCGATAGCAGGCCTTTTTGCACCGACAGCCAGCTTTCGCAGATGATGCCCGCGGCTACCGCCTCGCCGTGCAAAATGCTGCGGCCGGCTTGGCTTAGCAAGTAGCTCTCGAGCGCGTGGCCCACGGTGTGGCCGAAATTCAGGAGCTTGCGCGGGCCTTTCTCGGTGGGGTCTTGCGCCACAATGTGCTGCTTTATCCGCACCGATTCGCGCACCACGGGCGTCCAGTCTTCCACAAACAAGCCTTGGTGGCGCTGCTCAGCAAAGGCGTCGGCATCGGCAATCAGCCAGTGTTTTACCACCTCGGCGTAGCCGGCGCGCAGCTCGCGCGGGTCGAGGGTGCTTAGGAACGCGGTGTCGATGCACACGGCCTCGGGCAGCTGAAACACGCCCAGGTGGTTTTTGTAGCCCATAAAGTCGACGCCGGTTTTGCCGCCGATGGCCGCATCTACCTGCGCCAGCAACGTGGTAGGCACCACCGCGCAGCGCATGCCCCGCTTGTAAAGGGCCGCGCAAAAGCTGCCTAGGTCGGAGATGACGCCGCCGCCCAAGCACACCAGCACGCTATGCCGATCGAAGCGGTGTTCCGTCAGTTCGCTCCACACCCGCTCGCTGGTGGCCAGGGTTTTGTGCTCCTCGCCGGCGGGCACCTCAATCAGCAGGTGCGCTTCGGGCAAGTGGGGCTTGAGGGCGTGGTAACACAGGCGGGCGGTGTTGGTATCGGCCAGCACGGCCACGCGCGTGGTGCCGGGGCGGCTAAGCAGGGCCGCCAACGCCGGCAGCGCCTCGGGGCCGATGTGGATTGCGTCAGTCATGGGGCGTAAAGTTCAGGGTTCTGGCGTTAGTAGCCTACATTGGCGCCCAGCAAGGCCGCGAGCAGCAGGCCTGGGCTTTTCCGAAGTACCGCAAACCGCGCATCAGCAGCAGTGGAACAGAAAGCGCTTTTCGACGGCGAGATACGCCTGGCAAAGTTTTCGGGCAAAGGCGCCTGGACGTACGCTCCGCTGCCGCCCCTGCCAATACCCGGCCGCAATGCATTTGGCCTGGCCAAGGTAACCGGCTCCATCGATGCGTATGAACTGCCGCTCAGCAACCTGATGCCAATGGGCAACGGCCGCAGCTTTTTGCCCGTGAAGGCGGAAGTTCGCAAAATCATCGGCAAGCAAGCCGGCGACACGGTGCGCCTGGTGCTCTACGCCGAGGCCCAGCCGCTGGCAGTGTCCGACGAGGATTTGCTGGCCTGCCTGGCCGATGCGCCTGCGGCCGAAGCAACGTATGCCCGCCTTAGCCCACCCGAACAAACCGCATGGCTGAACTGGGTGCGCGCCGCCCCCACCGACGACGCCAAGGTAGCCCGCATGGTTGCGGCGCTGGCGCGGCTGGAGGCCGGCGTGGCCTCGCCGCCAAGCAAATAACCAGGCCTTGCTGCTGCGTGCAACCTTTCGCACCTAGGGCGGCATCATGTGGTAGCAAACCTACCGAACCATGCCCATACGCACCTGTTTCTTCTGGCTGCTGAGCGCCGTGCTGCTGCTCGCCGGCTGCTCCACCGACCGCGATGTGGCCCCGCTCGATGCCCAATTGCAGGGCTCCTGGCGCTGGGTACAAACCACCGGCGGCATTGCGGGCGTGCGCCTTACGCCGGCCAACACGGGCTACCAAGAGGAAATCCGTTTCGAGTCGAACGGCAGCTTTTACCGCCTGCGCGACGGCAAGGTCATCGATTCCGACACGTATTCGCTCTTTTTCACCTCCGCGCCTGCCGACAACCGCACGCCCAACCTCATTCGCTACGGCAAAAACTCGCTGGGGCAGTCGTTCGAGATTACCGAAAACCGCCTCACCCTCTACGACGAAGCCGCCGATGGCTACATCTCGCAGTATGAACGCTAACCCCACCGCCTTGCCCAAGCTCGCCCACTCGCTGCTGCTTGCCTCGGGCCTGCTGGCCCTAGGTGCTTGCAACCATTTGCATTCCATCGACGCCGAAACCGCCCAACCCACCTCGCTGATTGGGCGGTGGCAGCCAGTCGGCGTGAAGGGCGGCATGGTGCCCAACCCCACGGTACCGCCCGAAGAACTGCGCATTGCCCCCGACAGCACCGTGCGCCTGTACCACGCCGATGCGCTGAAGCAAGAGTTTCGCCTGCGGCCCACCACCGGCAACTTCTGCACCCAGCTCGAGCCCGTACAGCTGGTGCGCTTCGACGAAGGCACCAAAGCCGGCATTACTTACGCCTACCAGATCAAAGGCGACGAGCTGACGCTGGACGGCAACATTTGCCTGGACGGCGTGATCCGGCGCTACCGCTGGGTTTCAGCCAACGCCAACTAACTCCGATATGACGAAATCTGCCCTGCTTTTCTGCGATTTGCTGATTGCCGCTTTGTGCTTTGCGGCCTTGGGTTGCCAGCAGCAACCCGACGATGTGCAACCCACCGACACCGCCCTGCTCGGCCGCTGGGATGTTGTAGTGCCCAAGCACCAGCAACATTACCCCGTGCGGTTGCTGCCCAAGCGCAGCATGGAGTTTCTGGCCGATGGCCGCCTGCGCCTCTACCGCAACGACACGCTCACGCTCGAAGGCACCTACCAGCACCGCGGCTTTCCGAAAAACGTGCAAGCACCCGATGGCTTGCGCTACCTCTCGCTAAGCAACGGCCAAGGCAACAGCGGCATGACGTACGAATTGCAACAGGATACCCTGCGCTGGAGCACACCCATGTACAAGGACGTAATGAATTGCTGGCCCATGCGCGAAACCTACGCCCGCGCCACGGCCACCGCGCCTCCCGGCAAATAATCGTACCAGGCGGCTGCAGCGGCCGGAGTAGCGCCCAGCAACTAGGGCGCTACTCCGGCCGCTGCAGTATTTCGGTTTGCTTCCGGATGCTCTCGATGTGAATAAGCTTGTAGAGCTCGGCCACAAACTTGTCGTTCACGTTCAGGCGGGCAGCCCATTCGGGGCGGCTTTGGTAAATTTCGTTCCAGCGGTCGAGCTGCAGAATCTTGACGTTGTTCTGCTTTTTGTACTCGGCCAGTTCCTCCACCAAAGCCATGCGGCGCGCCAGGGCCTCGATAATTTCCTGGTCGGCCACGTCCATTTTATGGCGCAACTCCTCGGCCTTGTTCAGGTAGTCGAGGTTTTCGGTGGAGCGGTAACGGTGCTTTAGCTCGTGCAGCATTTCGGCCAGCCTGAAGGGCGTTACCTGCTGCTCGGCGTCGCTCCAGGCATTTTCGGGGTCGGGGTGCGTTTCCAGCATCAGGCCGTCGTAGTCCAGGTCGAGGGCCTTTTGCGCTACGGGGAGCAACAAATCGCGCCGGCCGCTGATGTGGCTGGGGTCGCAGATGAGCGGCAGCTCCGGAAAGCGCGTTTTCAGCTCAATTGGAATGGCCCAGGTAGGCGCGTTGCGGTATTTGCTGGGCGCGCCCGTGCTAAACCCGCGGTGAATGGCCGCTAAATCGCGCACGCCGGCGCGGTCGAGGCGCTCCAGGGCACCAGCCCACAAAGCCAGGTCGGGGTTCACGGGGTTCTTCACCATCACGGGCACGCCGGTGCCACCTAGGGCTTCGGCTAGCTCCTGCACGGCAAAGGGGTTTACGGTGGTGCGGGCCCCAATCCATACCACATCCACGCCGTGCGCAAGGCATTCTTCCACGTGGCGCGGCGTGGCCACTTCCACGGTTACGGCCAGGCCGGCTTCCTGCTTCACGCGCTGCAACCACTTTAGGCCCACCGCGCCAATGCCCTCGAACGAGCCAGGCCGGGTGCGCGGCTTCCAGATACCGGCCCTGAATAAATCGACGCCCAACCCCTGCAGGCCGCGGGCGGTGGCCATTACTTGCTCTTCGGTTTCGGCCGAGCAAGGGCCGGCCAGCAGCAGCGGCTGCCCTTTGCGGGCCAGCAACCGGGTAAAATACGTGTCGAGTTCCATGGCTGAGGGCGGCGTGCGGGCCGTGCTCCAGCTTGCCGGAACCGCCGTTGCCACCTAGGGGTTTTAAGCACGCCACCGGCATGCTGGCTTATGATAACAGCGCCGCCCAAAACGATGTTTCGTGGCTATCTTCGCAGCCCAAAGCTACCACCCCGCATGCCCGAGCCCCAAACCCACCCAAGCGTTTCCTTCGATAATACCGCCGTAGCCTTCGCCTCCAAGTCGGATGGCGAGCTAAAGCAGATGTACGCCCTGTTTGCTGCCATGAACAACAAGGGCCTTGTCGACCTAGGCGGCGGCATGATGAAGCGGGCCCTGAGCTGGGGCTTGCCGGGCAGCAAAACCATCATCAAGCACACCATCTTCAAGCAGTTTTGCGGCGGCGAAACCATTGCTGAGTGCAAGCCGGTAATTGCCGAGCTGGGCAAGTTCAACATCGGCACCATCCTCGATTACTCCGTGGAGGGCGAAGGCAACGAGCACAGCTTCGACCACACCCGCGACGAGCTGCTGAAAACCATCGACCTGGCAGCCGGGCACCCGCACATTCCGTTTTCGGTGTTTAAGGTAACGGGCGTGGCCGATAGCGCGCTGCTCGAAAAGGTGCAAGCCAAGCAGCCGCTCACGCCTGCCGAGCAGCAGTCTTACGACCGCGCCATGCAGCGCATTGATGCCCTGTGCCGCCGCGCCCACGAGAAAACCGTGCGCATTTTCATCGACGCCGAGGAAAGCTGGTTTCAGGATACCATCGACGACATAGCCCGCGACATGATGCGCCGCTACAACCAGGAGCGCGCCATTGTGTGGAATACTTACCAGCTCTACCGCCACGACCGCCTCGACGCTCTGAAGGCCGACCACGACCACGCCGTGCGGGAGGGTTACTACCTGGGCGCCAAGCTGGTACGCGGGGCCTACATGGAAAAGGAAGGCCGCGTGGCGCAGCAGCGCGGCTACCGCAACCCCATCAACCCGACCAAGCAAGCCACCGACGAGCTGTACGACGAGACGCTGCGCTTTTCCATCGACCACATCGAGCGCATGGCCATTTGCGCTGGCACGCACAACGAGGCCTCCTCGCGCTTGCTCACCGAGCTATTGGCCGAAGCCGGCCTGGCCCCCAACGACGAGCGCGTGTGGTTTGCCCAGCTCTACGGCATGAGCGACAACCTGAGCTACAACCTCGCCCACGCCGGCTACAACACGGCCAAGTACGTGCCCTACGGCCCCGTAGAAGCCGTGATGCCCTACCTGCTGCGCCGCGCCGACGAAAACACCGCCATTGCCGGCCAAAGCAGCCGCGAGTTTCTGTTAATCAAGCGCGAAATGGAGCGCCGCCGAAACAAAGTGCGCTAGTAGTCAGCGGCATAGTTATTGGTAAAAGGCCCGTTGTCTTGGAAGTATCCAACGCAACGGGCTTTTTTGGTATTTTCCCCTCGCCTTCTCTCCTACATCTTAGCAGCAACATGATTACACGCGTACGCCGCTTTCTTATCCAATACTCGCGCCACCAAACCGGTACGGCCAGCTACCTCACGGTAGTGCAGGAAGCGGAGCTAGGGCTGAACCTCGATATCTCGCACGAAAAAGCCCGCCTGAACGAAATCCTGGCCGAAATATCGGAAACCGAATACACCGCCGGCCGCCCCGTGCTGAGCTGCCTGGTAAAGGTGGAGGGCTCCAAAGGCCAGGGCGATAATTTTTACAAGCTGTGCGAGCGGCTGGGCATGGGGCCGTGGCGCGAGCTGAAGCAAAACCCCGATTTCCTGCAGGAATTGCGCACTACCTGCCGCGATTTTTGGCGCAACGACGACAATTTTGCTCAGTTCGGTTAGCCCTTTGGGGTGAGGCATTTGGATGCTCGACAGTTTTATTTGGATACCGTCGTGTAACCTCAAGTGGATAGGCCGCGTTAAGGAAGCCATCGAGTCTGTTATGTGGCTAACCGCAACAGGCCTTGGTGAATTTCCCTTCCTTTTTCACCCAACCACAACCTCACCACAATGAACACCGACAATAATTCGAACCTGGGCAACACGCCCGGCACCGGCTCTTCTACCAATCCTGCCAACCAAGGTACCGGCGCTGGCGCCGGCTACGGCAGCACTCAGCATTCGGGCAGCGGCTCGATGGGCTCTTCGGGCCTGAACTCTAGCAGCAACATCTCGAACGCCTCGAACACCGGCTCGGGCACCGACCAGAGCACCGGCGCCAACTACAACTCGGGCTCGTCGATGGGCAACAGCAACATGGGCTCGTCGTCGTCGTACAGCACTCCGCAAAACAGCGGCATTGACCCCGACCAGAAACACCACGATTACAGCGCCACCGAGAAAGGCGGCGCAATGGCTGGCGGCCTAGGTGCTGCCGTAGGTCGCGGCGTTGATGCCGTGCAAAACACCGCCGGCGATGCTGCCCGTGCCGTAACCGGCAACGACAGCACCTACGGCTCGAGCAACCAGTCGGGCCGCATCCTGACCTCGACGTTCCGCGACCGTGAATCGGCTGAGCGTGCTTACAGCTCGCTTTCGTCGCGCGGTTACACCAAAGACGACGTGAACCTGATGATGTCGGACGAAACGCGCAAGACGCACTTCGGCGACCACACCCCCGACTCTGAGCTGGGCAACAAAGCCATGGAAGGCGCAGGCGTAGGTTCGGCCATCGGCGGTACTGCCGGTGCCGTAATCGGCGCTATCGCAGCCATCGGTACTTCGGTAGCACTGCCGGGCTTGGGCCTGGTAATTGCCGGCCCGCTGGCCGCAGCACTGGCCGGCGCCGGCGCCGGTGGCCTCACGGGTGGCCTGGTAGGCGCCCTGGTAGGCTCGGGCATTCCGGAGGAGCGCGCTGCCGAGTACGAGCACGACATTAAGAACGGCGGCATCGTAATGGGTGTGCGTCCGCGCAACGACGAAGACGCCCGTCACTTCCAAGATGAGTTCCGCCGCCACAACGGCGACCGTATCTACTACTAGTCGATAACTTAAGTCGGCTTGCCAAAAGACCCTCCCGCAACCGGGGGGGTCTTTTTTGTTACTATGATAGCGGGCCACGCCCGGCACCTAGGGCCGTATTTGGCACTATTGTGTAGCTGGCCTCGTTAGCAATGCAGAATGGGCGCGGTTTTCGCCATACCATTCGGTGCGGCTTTACGTACATTTAAGACCACTTTTTTCGCGCTTTTGCCCATGTCATTTCTTCGCCTGAAAATAGGCCTGTACGCCGCAGTGGTTGCTGCTGTGTTCGTGCTGGCTTCGTACAAGCTATACCGGGGCAACGACGCCCGCATCCCGCAAAAAGAAGAAGTTCTGATTAAGGCGATGCTGCAGGGACTAAGCCAGGCCCACTACCAGCCCGAGCAAATCGACGACAATTTCTCGCGCCGCGTATTCGACCTGTACCTCAAGCGCATCGACTACTCCAAGAAGTTCTTGCTGCAGTCGGACGTAGCCCAGCTGCGTAAGTTCCAAACCGACATCGACGACCAGGTTAAGCGCGGCTCGCACGAGTTCCTCGACCTAGCTACCCGTTTGGTTGACCAGCGTACCAAAGAGGCCCAGGCGTTGTACCGCGAGCTGCTGAGCAAGCCCATGGACTTCGCAACGGAGGAATCCTTTCAGACGGACTTCGAGAAAGCGCAGTACCCGGCCGATAAAAATGCCCAGCGCGACGAGTGGCGCCGCTACCTGAAATACCTGACCATGACGCGTTTGGTAGAAATTCAGGACGAGCAAGCCAAGCGCGACCCCAAAAAAGCTACTGCCCCGGCCTTATCGGCCACGGAGATGGAGGCCGAAGCCCGCAAGCGCGTGCTGAAGTACTTCGACGAGCAGTTTAACGACTTGATGCAGAACGACGACAACGACCGGTTGGCGTTGTGGGCCAATACCATTGCCAACACCTACGACCCGCACACCGAGTACTTTGCTCCGAAAGACAAGGAGTCGTTTGACATTGCCATGACGGGCCGTTTCGAAGGCATCGGCGCGACGCTGCAGGAGAAAGACGGCCAGATTAAAGTAGCCGACATCATTCCGGGTTCTGCCTCGTACCGCCAAGGCCAACTGAAAGCCGGCGACATTATCCAGCGCGTGGCGCAGGGCGCAGCCGAGCCGATATCGGTTGAAGGCATGCGCCTCGACAAAGCCATTACCTACATCCGCGGCGCCAAAGGCACCGAAGTACGCCTGACGGTGAAAAAGCCCGACGGCAGCACGCAGGTTATTCCGATTGTGCGCGACGTGGTAATTGTGGAAGAAACCTATGCGCAATCGGCCGTAATCAACGAGAACGGCAAGAAGATTGGCTACCTGCGCCTGCCTACTTTCTACGCCAACTTCAACGACGAACAAGGCGGGCGCAGCTCGGCCGAAGACGTGAAGAAGGAGATTGAAAAGTTGAAAACCGAAGGCGTGCAAGGCATCGTGTTCGACCTGCGCAGCAACGGTGGCGGTTCGCTTACCGATGCTGTTGAAATGGCTGGCCTGTTCATCGACAGCGGCCCTGTGGTGCAGGTGCGTTCGGGCCAAGGCTCGGCGCAGGTGCTGAACGACCGCGACCCGCGCGTGCAGTACAACGGCCCGCTGGTGGTAATGGTAAACAAGTACAGCGCTTCGGCATCGGAAATTCTGGCCGCCGCCATTCAGGACTACAAGCGCGGCGTGGTAATGGGCTCGACGAGCACCTACGGCAAAGGCACCGTTCAGCGCATTTTCAACCTAGACGACGCGCTGCCGGCTGAGTTTAACGCCATTAAGCCGTTTGGCTCGCTGAAGCTGACCACCCAAAAGTTCTACCGCATCAACGGCGGCTCTACGCAGTTTAAAGGCGTGGTACCCGACATCGTGTTGCCCGACGCGTACAGCTACCTCGACCAAGGCGAGAAAGATTCCGAGTACCCGCTGAAGTGGGACGAAATCAGCCCGGCCCGCTACCGCACGTGGCCGCAGCAACCGGCTCTGGATAAACTGAAAGCCGCCTCGAATACCCGCGTGGCCAACAGCCCGAGCTTTAAGCTGGTGCAGGAAATTGTGGAGCGCATGCGCAAGCGCAAAGACGACACCAGCGTATCGCTGAAGCTAACGGCTTACCGTGCCGAGCAAGAGCAGGCCAAGGCCGAGTCGAAGCGCTACGAGGAATTGCAGAAGGCCGCCCAGCCGCTGGCCATTGCCCCGCTTGCCACCGATCTGCGCGCCGTGCAATCCGATACGGTAAAGCAAAACCGCGCCCGTCGCTTGTCGAAAAACTTAGTGAAGGACATCAACCTGCGCGAGGCCGTGGCCGTGGTGAAAGATCAGATTGACGCGCCCCAGGTTACCCGCCGCTAGGTTTTTTGGCACAGCCTACCTAGGCGGCCTAATACCAAAGCCCCCGTGCCAGTGGCACGGGGGCTTTTTTGTGTCCATCGGCGGCCGGTAGTTGCCGGTGTTTTCGGCGCTAAATCACTTGGAACAGGCTGATTATCAGCGCCTATTTTTGTCCCCAAAATATTTATCTTATCATCTCATAACACACTGATTATCAGTACTAATATTTACATTATAAACACCCAATTTTTTTAGCATTTTGGCACTCAATCGGCAGCTACTGCGTTGTGCTGATATGATGACGAACAACGAACAACTGAACGATAACATCCTGCACCTACCGGTTGCCGACGAGGCCCAGCCCCAGCACGATGAGGCATGGCGCAAGTCCATCCCGGCTCAGGTGTTCTTGAACTACTTCTTCGCGCTCAGCTACCACATCCGCGAGGCCGATGACGCGACGGGGGGCTTGCAGCACCTTCCTTTCTTCCGGGCACACCAGGCCGAGCTTACCGACGCCGACCGCGCTCAGGTGGAGAAGTACCTGCACAGCTGCTGGAGCACCGAGTACGCTCTGCGTGCTACCGCCGACCTAGGCGACGAGGACTACCTGCGCAACGCCCTGCACTGGACGTTCCCGCAGGCCTACCACGCCGTGATGGCGGGCTTGCAGGCCTTCTTGCACACGGCCGGCGTGCGCACTAATAATCCGTCGCTGATTCGCCGCGAGGTGGGCCGCCTGGTAGTGCGCAATGCCTATCCGCGTCCGGTGTCGTTCTACGCTGCCGGCTCGTACGGCGACTTCAGCATCCACCGCTTGCCGCTGGCTGGCTACAAGGCCGGGCTGCAGATTGCCAGCAAGGCCATCGACGCACAGGCTCAGATTGGTCAGTTCCTGCGCACTACCCGCAAGCAGAAGGCAGTAGCCGTGCGTCAGCAGGTGCAGGGCAACCCCACCACGGCTATTCGTAGCCAGAAGACCGGGCAGCCGCTCGAGAAGTGGAACGCCCAGCACTGGCAGCAGATTACCTGGCGCCTGGGTTACACCACCATCTTCGACTTGCTGGGCCGCCTGCGCATTTCGCAGACCAGCCGCGAGATTGAGCGCTACATTGAGTCCGACATCGACTTCGCCTTGTTCCACCACTCGCTGCTCGACATCGTGAGCTACCTCAACGGCGTTCATGAAACCTACGTGGCCAAAGCCCTAGGTGTGGAGCGCTACCGCGAGCTGGTGGCCAACCTGCCGAAGCACCTGCAGCACGGCTTTGTGGAGGAGCGCCTACGCACCCGCGTCGAGCCGAACTTCACCGAAACCGATCCGCAGATGGGCATTGCTGCCTAACCTCCGCTCTTCATTAAGTACACCACTGCATATACACGTAAGCGCTGGCCCCTTGGGCCGGCGCTTTTTGTTTGCGGTTAATGCAGCCGCTCCTGAAGCTGTCATTGCGAGCAAAGCGAAGCATCGGTCCTGAGCAAGGCACAACCTCTCACCTAGCACCAAGCGAAAACAACCTAGGGCAAGATGTAGCGTGAATTTCAGTTCGCAGCCCCCGGATGGTATTCTCTATTTCCCGACCTAGGGCGTCGTGTAGCGTGGGCTTTAGCCCGTGTGTGCCAGAACAAGCGGTTGTGCCCGGTTGTGCGCCAACTACATCATGTACGCAAACGCGGACTACAACCGAAGGTCGGCGTAGCCAAAGTCCGCGCTACAGGACGCCCTAGGTCATTTTCGGTTGCTGCTGGGTGGGCGGTGGTGCCCAGCCCAGGACCGATTGCTTAGTCCTTCGTCCTCGCAATGACAGCTGCTGGCACAGTCTTATCGGGCACTAAAATCCGCTACATCCGAAAAATCCGTTTCGATCTGTGGTCTATCTTTGCGGCTTGACTTTTTCGGCCGTGGCCGATTGATATACCCCTACCCTATGCACCACCTCAGCGAACAGGAGCTGATTCGTCGGCAGAAACTCGACGAACTCCAAAAGCTCGGCATCGAGCCGTACCCGTCCGAGCTGTTCGACGTGAACTTCTACGCCCAGGAAATTCACGATAACTACCACCCCGAGCTCAACAACTTTCAGGAAGTGCGCCTGGCGGGCCGCCTGATGTCGGTGCGGGTGAAGGGCAAGGCCTCGTTTGCCGAACTGCAAGACGCCTCGGGCCGCATTCAGCTCTACATCAACCGCGACGAGATTTGCCCCGGCGAGGACAAGGAGCTGTACAACACCGTGTTCAAGAAGCTGCTCGACCTAGGCGACTTCATTGCCGTGGAGGGCCACGTGTTCAAAACGATGGTGGGCGAAACCTCGGTGCACGTTACTAGCTTCAAGCTGCTCTCGAAAGCCCTGCGCCCGCTGCCGGTAGTAAAAGAGCGCGTAGACGAGGCAACGGGTGAAAAAATCACCTACGATGCCTTTACCGACCCTGAGCAGCGCTACCGCCAGCGCTACGTTGACTTGGTGGTGAACCCGCACGTGCGCGACGCCTTCGTGAAGCGTACGCTGCTGGTGCAGGCCATGCGCAACTACCTCAACGACAAAGGCTACCTGGAGGTAGAAACCCCTATTCTGCAGCCGTTGTACGGCGGGGCCGCGGCGCGTCCTTTCAAAACGCACCACAACACCTTGGACATGACGCTGTACCTGCGCATTGCCAACGAGTTGTACCTGAAGCGTCTGATTGTAGGCGGGTTCGATGGCGTGTACGAGTTCTCGAAGGACTTCCGCAACGAGGGCATGTCGCGCTTCCACAACCCCGAGTTCACCCAGATGGAGCTGTACGTAGCTTACAAAGACTACTACTGGATGATGGACTTGGTGGAAGAGATGGTGGAGCGCGTAGCGCTGGTCCTGCACGGCCAAACCGAGGTGAAGGTGGGCGAGAACATCATCAACTTCCAGCGCCCCTGGAAGCGCTTCACCATGGCCGAAGCCATTGAGCACTACACCGGCTTCAACATCGAAGGCAAGAGCGAAGACGAACTGCGCGCCGCCGCCAAGGACCTGAAAGTGGGCCTCGATCCCAGCATGGGCAAAGCCAAGATCATCGACGAGATTTTCGGGGAGCACGTGGAGCCCAAGCTGATTCAGCCCACGTTCATTACCGACTACCCCGTGGAAATGTCGCCGCTGGCGAAAAAGCACCGCTCGAAGCCGGGCTTGGTAGAGCGTTTCGAAGCCATCTGCAACGGCAAAGAAATCTGCAACGCCTTCTCGGAGCTAAACGACCCCATCGACCAGCGCAAGCGTTTTGAGGACCAACTGGAGCTGGGCAAGCGCGGCGACACCGAAGCCATGGTGCTCGATGAGGACTTTCTGCGCGCCTTGGAGTACGGCATGCCGCCCACGGCTGGCCTAGGTATCGGCATCGACCGCCTCTCGATGATCATGACCAACTCGCACTCGATTCAGGACGTGCTCTTCTTCCCGCAGATGAAGCCGGAGAAAGCGGAAACCCTAACGGAAAAATCGGAAAAGCCGGTAGAGTAATACGTAGCGCGGACTTTGTAGTCCGCGTCCGCTGATAGTAATTTTTATCGCTCAGTTGATTAGAAATTGCTATCTGCGGACGCGGACTACAAAGTCCGCGCTACTGTGGTTCTAAACGGCGACAAAACGTCGAAAGCCCCTCGTACCTATCACGTACGGGGGGCTTTCTTTTGTAAAATCAGTTTACCAATCCGGTCGGTATGAAACGAAGAAGCTTGCGATGGACACGTACGATTTTACTACGCAGGTTGTTTGACCAGATCCTGGCAGAAGCTCTACGGTCGGCAATTTTACTTCGGACATCTATCCGACGTTCACTTTAAACCGATTTCTTTAGTTTAAACGGGCTCTAAATCAAAAGGTTGTTGTTGCTCGGATTATTTTTTGAACCGAGCACCTAGGGCCGCTAAAATCAGAAGGCCTCGCACCCAGTAACGATGCGAGGCCTTCTTCTTTAGAATCAACTTAACCAGATCAACGAGTCAGCTTAATCTGAAGAAGCTTGCGATGGATCGGTACGATTTTGCTAGGCGGATGTTTAACCAGTCCGACTAGAAGCTCTACCGTCGGCAATTTTGCTACAGGGGCTAAATCAAAGACTATTTAAAGTCGATTTCTAAGTTCTTTAACGCAGCACCCACCGCAAGGTTACGGATGGTGCCGAAAAAATTTAGCGCCCGGCGTTGCCCGAGCCAGTAGCATTGCCGGCTACACCGCCACCCGTAGAGCTGGAGCTACCCGAGCCGCCCGAAGTAGCGGAAGAGCCGCTGCCGCCACTGCCGCCGGCCGAACCGCTGCCGCCACTGCCGCCGGCCGAACCGCTGCCGCTGCTGCCACTACCCGAGGTAGAGGAACCGCTGCGGCTGGCTTCGCTGCCTGCCGAGCTAGCCGTGCTGCCTGCGCTGCCTGTGCTGCCGCTGCCCGACGAGGACGATGAGCCACCTCCGGATGCGGACCCGCCGCCGGCGGAAGAACCACTGCCCGAAGAGCTGCCCGAACCCGAACCGCCGCCAGCGGACGAGCCGCCGCCTGCCGATGAGCCGCTCCCTGAAGATCCACTGCCCGACGAAGAGCCTCCGCCCGAACCACCCGAGCTACCGCCCGAACGGCTGCCGCTGCCACCTTGGCCGCCCATGCCCGCAAGGGCATCTTCGGCGCCGGCCTTGTCGGCGTTGCCGCCTCCCCCACCTTTCATGGCATCAAGCCGCGAGAGGCCGTCTTGCAGGAGTTTGTTCAGGTCGTCGCCGAACTTACCCAACGACTTGCCCAGGCTTTCGCGTGTAGCAGTGCCCGCGTCGGGGGCCATTAGCAGACCAGCCACAATACCGGCACTGGCGCCGGCCAACAACGCGAGGAGTACTTTACCGCTGTTGTCTTTCATAAATAGCAGGGTGTTTAGGTTAAGGAGGAGAACAAAGTGCGTGGCCCAACGGCCGGTAGCTTCCTAACGCGGTTGCGCCGGGAAAGTTGTGCAAAAAAAGGCCCCGCACCTAGGGAGGGCGGGGCCTTTACAGAGCAGCTAACGCTTGGCTTACAAGTCGTTCAGCAACTTCACAATTTCGCGCTTGCTCTTGCCGAGCTTGTCTTGCAGACGGCCAACGAGGTCGTCGGCGGCGCCTTCGGTGTAGGTCAGGTCGTCGTCGGTCAGCTGAGCGTACTGCTGCTTCAGCTTGCCCTTCGACACGTTCCAGTCGCCTTTCATGTTCAGGCTGGCGCCGGCGCCGGTTACGCCTAGGTCTTCCAGCTTTTCGGCCAGGCCTTTGAAGGAGGTATCGAGTTGGGTGCCCAGCTTGGCGAGGGTGTCGTTCAGCTGGTCGCCGTACTTGCCGGCGTAGTTTTTCAAGTTGCCGCGGGTGGCGCTGCCTTTGTCGGGGGCCATCAGCAGGCCGGCCACGATACCAGCGCTAGCGCCAGCCAGCACGGCCAGCAGGATCTTGCCCGAGTTGTTGTCTTCGTTGTAAGACATGATTGTAGGAGGGTGTGGGTTGATAGAAAGGTTCAGGTAAGAAAATCGGCTGACGAAGCTCATCGGCTGATTTGCCGTGCTATACGCAAGGCCAATCGATGAGTTGTGCGGAGGCCCTAATAAAAATAGCTTCTTTGCAATATTAGCGCAATTGATTATTCAACCCTACCCCCTAGGTCCGTAATCGGCTTACTTGGCTGGCAGTGGCGGTTTCAACGTACTTTTCGGCACCACTACTCTTCCCCTTGCCCCATGCCCACGCGCCTGCTTTTTGCCGCTGCGGTGCTGGCCTCGGCACTTTCGGGTGCCTGCCAGCGTAGCGCTTCTTCTTCCGCCTCAGTTGCTTGCATCGACGAAAGCAAGATTCGCCGAGACGCCATGTGCACCATGCAGT
Organism: Hymenobacter oligotrophus; assembly: GCF_003574965.1. Classification (NCBI taxonomy): domain Bacteria; kingdom Pseudomonadati; phylum Bacteroidota; class Cytophagia; order Cytophagales; family Hymenobacteraceae; genus Hymenobacter; species Hymenobacter oligotrophus. The sequence continues at coordinate 2,055,171 of NZ_CP032317.1, forward strand.
ACGACCCCGTGTGCGGCTGCGACAACAAAACCTACTCCAACGCCTGCGTGGCGACCAACGCGGGCGTAACCAAGTTCACGAAGGGCGAATGCCCCGGCACCAACAACTAATTGCTCCATGTCTGAGAAACGCTACGTACTAAACCCCGCCCCTTTTGTGGTGCCCACCACCGACGGCAAACTCATTGAAGAGCACGTGGGCTACGCCAGCACCGGCACCGGCCAATACAGCCTCGCCCACATGGTGGCGCCGCCGCAGTGGAGCGAGCCGCACCAAACCCCCCAGTTCGACGAAATAACCATTGTGGTGCGCGGCCGCAAACGCTTCGAGATTGACGGCGACGTGGTGGAGCTGGCTGCCGGGCAGGCGTTGCTCATCAAGGCCGGGGCGCGCATCCGCTACTCCAACCCGTTTGCCGAGGAGTGCGAGTACTGGTCGATTTGTATTCCGGCGTTCAGCCCTACTACAGTTAACAGAGAAGCAGAATAGAGTACCCTGTTCCCCCTAGGTAAAAAGCGCGGCGGCTCCTTGCGTGGGCCGCCGCGCTTTTTACCTAAGGGCGGCTTTACGTGGCGAGCTGCTACGCGCAAAAGGCGCTTCTCCTATTTTCCGTACTTTTTGGCCAAGCCCATCTACACTGCCTACCCCATGGACCAACGCATCATCAACCTCTTTGACGAATACACGCACCGGCCGCTCACCCGCAAGAAGTTTATGGAGCGGCTGCTAAAGCTAACCGGCAGCATGGCCGTTGCCATGTCGGCCCTCTCGGTGCTCGACCCCGGCTATGCAGAAGCCGCCACCGTACCCGAAGATGACAAGGACTTGGTGAGCGAGGATGCAAGCTGGCCGGGCGAAGGCGGCACCGCCATGAAGGGCTACCTGGTGCGCCCCAAAGGCCGGAAAAAGCGCGGCGCCGTTGTGGTCATTCATGAAAACCGCGGGCTTACGCCGCACATCAAAGACGTAACGCGCCGCGTGGCCAAAGCCGGCTACCTGGCCCTAGGTGTCGATGCGCTGTCGCCGTTTGGGGGCACGCCTACCGACGAGGAAAAGGGCCGCGAACTAATAGGAAAGCTCGATGCGCAGCAGAACCTAGGCAACTACCTGCGCGGCCTGGAGTACCTCCGCTCCCGCCCCGATAGCAACGGCCGCACCGGCTGCGTGGGCTTTTGCTGGGGCGGCGCCATGGCCAACCAACTAGCCGCCAACGACCCCAAGCTGAACGCCGCCGTGGCCTACTACGGCCGCCAGCCCGACGCCGCTGCCGCCGCCAACATCAAAGCTCGCCTGATGATGCACTACGCCGGCCAGGACGAGCGCGTGAATGCCGGCATGGCCACTTGGGAGCAAGCCCTGAAAGCCGCTGGCGTAAAATATGAGCAGTACGTGTACGAAGGCGCCCAGCACGCTTTCAACAACGATTCTTCGCCGGCACGCTACAACGAGGCTGCCGCTAAGCAGGCTTGGGAGCGTACGTTGCGGCTGTTTAAAGAGCAATTGGGGTAGGCAGTTCTACGATTACATCATCAAACAATACACAGCCACTTTTTGCCTTTTATGCGCTTTCTTTTGACACTGCTCACAGCCACGCTATTCTGGTTTTTTACCACCGCTACCGCTCAGTCTCTTGATCGAAAGCTATACGAAGCTGTGCTGAAAAATCAACCGGCGAAGGTCAATAAGCTGGTCGATGAAGGTGCCGACGTAAATTATACCTTCAAAATGAACAGCGCATTTTATATCAACGTGCTAATGCAAGCGACCATGCAGAATTACACTGACGTAGCCGTCTTGTTGATCAAACGCGGCGCTGATGTCAACGCTACAGATGGTTTCAAAATGACCCCATTGATGTGGGCTGCACACCACGGCAACTTACCCCTGCCCAAGCTGCTAATCGATAATGGGGCCAAGCCAGATGCAGACGACGGATTAGGCAACACCCCCCTCAAAGCAGCAAAGGACCGGAAGCATAAGGAGGTCGTAAGTTATTTAGAATCGCTTGGCGCCAAGTAGCTTTGGCGTTAAGCAAAAACGCCCCGCTGGGTAAGCACCAGCGGGGCGTTTTCTTATTTTCTAGGTAAGCAAATTACGACTTCGGCTGGGGATCTTGCGGCAGAGCTTTGCGCGGCAGCTTTCCGTTATCAGCGCATCACTTCGATGTTGCCTTTGTACTGCTGCTTGGTTACGGGGTTATCCAAGAGGTAGTAATACACTCCGTTGGGTTGCCCCTCGGCGCGCCAGCTGTTGTCGTAGCTGATTTGCCGGAAAACCTCCCGCCCCCAGCGGTTAAAAATGCGGATGCCGAAGGCTTTGGCGTTGATGCCGCGCACCACGAACGTTTCGTTCTTGTCGTCGTTGTTGGGCGTAATCACGTTGGGCATGTCAACGGGGCATCGGGCATCGGTCACTTCTATTTCGCCGGTGCTCACGCAACCATCCACGGTTACCTCAACGGTATACTTTCCGGGGTTCAGTACTTCGTAGGCGGCGTTGGTCGAGCCATCCTGCCAGCGGTAGGTGGCACCCGCGCGCTGCGGCCCGGGCTGCAACACCAAGCCCCTGTCCAGGCAAATAGTAGTGTCGCGACCTAGGGAAATGGTGGGCGTGGCTTGGTAACCCACACGGACAGTATCGGAGCTGACGCAGCCCTGCGGCGAGGTAACCTGCACCCAATACTTGCCGCTTTGGCTGGCCGTAAAAGTGGGCTGCGACGAGCCATCCTGCCACAAATAACTGGTGCGGTCGGGTTGGGCGCCGGGGCTAAGCGTAATTGGCTGCCCGGGGCATACCAGTTTATCGGGCCCGAGCTGCGCGGTGGGCGGCGCCGTTACCGCCACCAGTTGCGTGCTGGTGTACTTCGCGCCTGTTGTCAGCACCACCTCCAAGGTTACCTTATAAGTGCCCAAGGCCCGGTACGTGTGGCTGACGGTGGTACCCGTGGCGGTGTTGCCAGCGCCCGAAGCCGGCTCCCCAAAATCCCAAGTGGCCGATGCAATGCCCAATGCCGGCGTAAGGCTGGCCGCAAAGTTTGCGGTGTTGCCAATGCAAAACGGGCCGTTGTTGAAGGTAAGGTAGGGCGAACGAGGAAAGGCGTTGGGGAAGTTGGGCAAGCTGCGGGTGCTTTTGCGCGAGGCCAACGACACCCCGTTAATCTCTAATGCACACGCCAACGCTCCCCTGGCATTGGGGTTCTGAATGACACCTAACCAAGGGCTATCGAAAAACGCGACGTACACCCGGCCGTCGGGCCCGGGCAGCAGGGCGCCGGGGCGGCGCGTCGACATGGGAATGCGTTGGGCCGAGGCATAAATTTCAGCTGCCGTAGGCAACGACACATCCAGCTGAAACAGCGCTACCACCTGCAGCGGCGTGCGCGGCATGTTCGGAAACATCGACACGTAGAGCCGCGAGCCATCGGGCGAAAAAGCCAGGCCGTAGGTGGGCTTTTTCGGAATTAGCATGGGCAGCTGCGTTACGCCGGTTACCTGCCCGGTAGCCTTGTCGAAATCGAACAAGCAAATGTGGCCGTTGATGGCGGCGGCGATTTTGGTACCCTGCTTGTTGGCCACCATGTAGCTTGCCTCTTGCAGGTAGCCGGCTCGGCTGCTATCAACGGGGCCAATGCTGCTGATAATGGGTGCGCTTACGCCCGCCGGCGACACCAACGAGGCGTAAAACCGGGAGTTCAGCAGCCCGTGCGTTACCACCCAGGTGTCGCGGCCGTCGGCGTGCAAAATACCCGTGAGGCGCTCCGTCATGGGGGCGGTGGGCAGTTGCGCCATCACGTTGCGGCTTACGGCGCCCAGGCCGTTTTGCTGGGCCATATCCACGAGGTAGTAGTAGGGCCCCACGGCACCCGGTTCTTCGCCGATGGTGAACAGAAAATACTGCTTAGCCCGGCCCGGATGCTGAACAATTAGTGCGCCCTGCGTGGCCGAGGGGTTGCCCAGCAGGCGCTGCCCGTTGAGCATGGGCTGGTGGCGCGCGTTCCAGACGCTGCGGCCATCGGTGTAAAACAACAAGGCTCCTGTTGAGTCGGACACGATGGCGCAGTTTTCAGAAGCCGCCATTACGCTGGAGCGGATGGAGCTGGGCCCGCCGCCCGTGAAACCGATGCCCGCTTGCTGCCCAAAAAACCAGTAATTATCGGGGCCGCGTTGGGCGCTGGCCAGCCACGGCCAACACAGCAACAGCCCAAACAGTACCCGCCAATAGTGCCGCCTGGCGCGGCTACGCAATAACTCGGTTGGTAACGCTACTTGCATACGATACTTGGGTAGGCAGGAATAGGAAATAAAGCTGCGCGGGCGCCGGGCATGCCTTGCGGGTTTTGGCCAGCACGGGGCTGCCGGCCTTTCCAGCGCCATTTCGGACCTAGGCACCTGGCAAGGGCTGGGCACGGGCGCCACCAAAGCCGCGCGGCGGCGGGCAAAACCATTGCTGAACACTATGCCCGGGCCCAAAATACGCGGCCGCAACCAAGCCGCCGAACGCACCACATCAATATGTGATGCGGTGCCGTAGCGGGCCCTAGGTACTGCAAAGCCCCGCTCGCGGCAGGGAGCGGGGCTTTGCGGGGGTAGCCCTAGGTGGTTGCCCTACGACTTGGGCTGGGGAGCTTGCGGCAGGGCTTTGCGCGGCAGCTTTTGGTCGCGCATGGCGGTGTTGTACACAAACGTGGCCACGATTATTGAGGCCTGCTTCAGGTCGTCGGGTTGCAGGCGCTCGTAGGTGTCCTGGTTGGTGTGGTGGGTGCGGGTGTTGTAGTCGAGGCCGTCCTGAATAAACTGGAAGCCGGGCAGGCCCACGGCATCGAAGGCGAGGTGGTCGGTGCCGCCGGTGTTGCGGGGCGTAACGGTGGTAGCGCCCATGTCGGCGAAGGGCTTCAGCCACTCGGCAAAAATGGGCTGCACCCCCTCGTTGCCTTGCGCGTAGATGCCGCGGATTTTGCCCGAGCCGTTATCGAGGTTGAAGTAGCCGGCCAGCTTTTCGTGGGCGGGCAGCAGTTTCATGGTAGCGGGGTCGCCGAAGTTGTTTTTCACGTAGTTGCGCGAGCCGTGCAGGCCCTGCTCCTCTTCGCCCCACAGCGCAATGCGGATGGTACGACGCGGCTTGGCGCCCACGGCTTTCAGGATGCGTACGGCTTCCATCATCACGGCGCAGCCAGCGGCGTTGTCGGTAGCGCCGGTAGCAGCGTGCCACGAGTCGATGTGGGCGCCGAGCATTACCACTTCGTTCTTGAGCTTTTTGTCGGTGCCGGGTATTTCAGCCACCACGTTGTAGCCCTTCAAATCCTGGGTCTGAAACTTGGTTTTGGTGTCCATTTCCACCTCCACCGCAATGCCCGCTTCCACCAGGCGAATCAGGCGCAGCTGGTCTTCGGGCGACATCTCGATTTCGGGCAGCACGGGCTTGGCATCGGCGGCGTAGGGCGCCCCGTTGGAGGTGAAGAACGTGCCGTGCGAACCGCCGCGGGTGCTGAGTACGGCAGCGGCACCTTCTTGCATAAACAGCTCGGCCATTTTGGTGCGCAGCGCCAGGCGGGCGCGGTAAGCGGCCATGGCCTCGTCGTTGTTTTGGCGGGCGGGGCGGGCTTCGGCCGGAGCGGCCATTTTCTGCAGCTCCTCGTCGGTGTAGCGCTTGGCGTCGGCGGCGAAGGTGGTTTTCGGCTCCGAGGCTACTTCCGTCAGCACAATTTTATCGCGCAGCTGGCCTTTGTACTTGTCGAGGTCGGCTTCGGTGGTGGCCTTCACCAGCACAATCTGCTTTTTGATGGCGCCGTTGGTACCGGGCGTCCAGGCTTTGGGCGCGCCAATCATGTTGTGGTAGTACGGCGCCGTCATGGCCACGTACGATTTCTCAATGTCCCAGCCGCGGCCGAAGTCGCCCCAAGGCTCCACCTTCGCGTTCACGAGGCCCCATTGGGCCATCTGCTTTTGCGTCCACTCGTTGGCGCGCTTCAGGCCTTCGGAGTTGGCTAGGCGCGGGCCGCACACGTCGGTGAGGTAAAAGGCGGTTTTCATCACCTGCGAGCGGTTCAGGCCTTCGTCCTTGATTTTGGCAATCATAGCCTGATCGACCTTTTCGGCTTGCTGGGCCAGCGCCGGCGCGGCCGTGCTGAGGCCGTAGGCAACGGCCAGGTACACGAGTTTTTGCATCAGTAACAGTGTGAGTGAAGGTTGAGAGGAGACGGGCTAAAGAAACAGGATATCGACGAGGTTTCCAGCTATCCGTTGCTTAGCCCCGTTGGCTGCCTATCTTTCCTCGGTTTTTCATTCGTGCCCAGCATCCTTAGTACTGTATTTTGAAGCACTGCCTAACCCTGCTCCTGCTGCTGCTTGCCCTGCCCTTTGCCCGGGCGCAAGCCCCCGTTGCCGATAGCAGCTACGCCGCCAAAATGCGCGCCCCGGGCGTGCAAATGGTTACCATTGATGGCAAGTACAAAGTTTGGACGCAGCGCGTGGGCCAAGGCAAGATTAAGCTGCTGGTGCTGCACGGCGGCCCCGGCAACACCCACGAGTACTTCGAGAATTTTCCGGAGCACTTGGCCAACGAAGGGGTAGAGCTGTACTACTACGACCAGCTCAACTCGTACCACTCCGACAAAACCCCGGACAAAGACGTGTGGCAAATTGCCCGCTTTGTGGAAGAAGTAGAGCAAGTACGCCAAGCCCTAGGTCTGGAAAGCTTTTACCTGCTGGGGCACTCGTGGGGCGGCATGCTGGCCCTTGAGTACGCCAGCAAATACCCGCAGCACCTCAAAGGCCTGATTACCTCCAACATCGGCTACAAGGCCACGGTATTCAACAAACACCGCTATAGCCAGTACGCCGACATTATTCGGCGCAACGCGGCCAAAGAGGGCAAAACCATAGCCGGCCTCGATACGATGGGCCTCGTGGCGCTTTCGCCGTACATCACCCCGGCCGTAACCAAGGAGTTTCGGAGCCTGCACATGATGCGCTTGCCGCAGGAGCCGCCCACGTTTACGCGCAGCCAAGCGCACATCACCCGCACCTATGCCGGCTACTTTATGCCCTACATGCTGGCCTGGGATTTCAGCCAGCGGCTGGCCAGCATCAAGCCGCCTACGCTTGTCATCGGCTCGAAACACGACTTTGTGCCGGTGGCCGACATCGAGTTTATGCAGCGGCGCATCCCCAACAGCCAGCGCTACATTTGCCCCGAAGGCTCGCACTACGCCATGTGGGACGACCCCAAGCACTACTTCCCGGCCCTGATTAAGTTCTTGCGCAAAACCGAGCGCAAAGGCTAGCCCGTACGGCCTGGCCCTAGGTGCGCTAGCAGCACCCGCAACCTAGGATGCCGACTCAAGCAGTACCCGTTCGCGCACGTGCGGCTCCAACTCAACTGCTTCGCGTGCCCGTCATGACGAGCCCCGTAGAGACATCTCGCGTGCTCCGCTCGACATGACCGTTATGAGGCGCGACACAACGGGCTCGGTTTACTGCAACGAAAGCGGGAGTTGCTCCGACAAGCAGGCGCCGGATGTGAAGCATGCCGTGCAAGGGGCAATTGCTGTATTGCCTAATGCTTCTGCCTTTTGATCTAATTAAGCGACATGCGGCACCTCAAACTTTTTGTTTCGCTCATCCTTCTGCAGCAAGCGGTGTTCACGCACGCCCAAAAAGCACCCGCAAGCATTCAGAAAATAGCGTTGCCTAAAGAAATAGCGGACCGCAACAACCAGTTTTCGGGGCTGCATGTGCGGGGCAACCAGCTGCTGCTACTGGCCGAAAGCCGCTTGCAAGAAGGTGCCGAGGCCAAGGTGTACGCCCTCGACCTAGGGAGCATCACGAACCAAAAAGAGCAGAAAACGCAGGAGCTAGCGTACCGCAAATACACCATCCGCAACCTCGAAACCATACGGGCGCGGATCGACAGCGCCTGCCAAGTGTACGAAGGCCTGGAGGCCATGACGACGCTGGGCAACGTGGCGTATTTCACCATCGAAACCACCACGCCCTCGGCCTACTGCTACCTCATTAAAGGGCAAGTTGATGACGCCGCGGCCACCATCAGCATCGATGCCCGCTACTTGGTGCCCGTGGCCAAGCCAGCGCTTACCAACAACACGCACATTCACAATGCCGGCTTCGAGGCGTTGGCGACTTACAAGCAAAACCTGCTGCTGCTCTTCGAATACAACTACTTCGGGCACGACAACTATGCTTTTGAGCTGCCCGAAGCCACCGCTGCGGCCGACGTGCCCCGCTACGTGCCCGTGGCGCGGCTGCCCTTCCGCACAACCGACATGGTACCCCTAGGGCGCAACCGGTTTGCGGCCATCAACTACTTCTACAACGGCGACGACGACCGCGTGTACCGCCCCGCCCCCACCGATGCCAACGCCCGCCTGGTACAGCAAGGCAGCGCGTACAAAAACTACTGCCGCCTGATTACGCTGCAGTACAAGCGCAAACGACTTACCTGGAAACCCCTGTTCGAGCTGCCCGCCGAATACATGACCTACAACTGGGAAGGCATAGCGGCCTACCGGGGCGGCTATTTCCTGATGAACGATAAGTACGGCCCCTCCAACCAATCGACGCTGCTGTACCTCCGGCCCTAGGAGGTGCCGAGAGGTAACAACTGACACGCAACAGGTAACACACGCGCCGCATGGATCAGTACGCCTTAACCTTCGATGCCTTCGATAAGATGGCGCAGGCATACCAGGATCGGTACATGGAGCTTGATTTGTACAACGACTCCTACGATGCGTTTTGCGCCCTGCTGCCCCAGCCCCACGCGCGCATTCTGGAACTGGGTTGCGGCCCCGGCAACATTACGCGCTACCTGCTGGCCCAGCGGCCCGACTACCGCATTACCGCTACCGATGTGGCGCCGGCCATGGTACAATTGGCTCGGCAAAACAACCCCGCGGCCAGCTGCCAAGTGCTCGATTGCCGCGCGCTCGACCAATTAACCGAGCAATACGAGGGCATTGTGTGCGGCTTTTGCCTGCCCTACCTCTCGCAAGCCGATTGCGCCAAGCTGCTACGCGACTGCGCCGCCCGCCTGACCGACGTGGGCGTGCTGTACCTCAGCGCCATCGAGGGCGACTATGCCCAATCGGGCTTCGAAAGCTCGAGCAACGGGCAGCACAAGGCCTACGTGTACTACCACCAGGCAGCCTACCTGCAGGAGCAGCTTGCCAGCAACGGGTTTGCCGTGGTGAAGCTGATGCGCAAGCACTTCGGCAAGCCCGATGGCACGCCCTCGGTGCACCTGATTATGGTTGCCCGGAAAGCCCCCGCGGCCTAGCCCGCTTTTTCAAACAAAAACGATACAATGCGCGGCGGCGTGCTGCGGTCGTCGGCATCGAACCACTCTTGCAGGCGCTGGCAGCGCAAACCGTGTTGGCGGGCCGCTTCGGTGAAATCGGAAACGTGGTGCACGTAGCACTCCAGCTCGAATACCTGGCCCGCGCCGGTATCGAAGCGGGCTTTGCTGCCGGTGTACTGCTTGACGGGGTGCAACTCGCCCACGTAAAACAAGCCGCCCGGCCGCAGCACGCGCTGCGCCTCGGCAAACACGGGCCCTAGGTCGGCAATGTGCTCCAGGATGAGGCTGCAGCTGATGAGGTCGAAGGCAGCATCGGCGGCGAAGTGCCAGGGCTCGGTAATGTTGGCCTGCCGAAACGTGATGTGCGGCAGCGGCAGCTTTTGCCGGGCCTGCTGCATCATCTCGGCCGAAAAATCGACGGCGGTGAGCTGCTGGGCCACGCCGGCTAGCCACTCGGTGTTTTTGCCGGTGCCGCAGCCCAGCTCCAGCGCATTGGCTACCCGCGCACCGGGCACCGTGGCCCGAATGGCGCGGGCTTCTAAGTCGCGGGTTTTGTTTTCGACGGTGTCGTAGCTGCCCGACCAGGCGTTGTAGGCTTGCTGAACGTTCATGCTCGCAAAGTAAGCCGCGCCGCCCTAGGTGCCGAGGCACCCAAGACGGCGCGGCACCTAGGGCGGCGCAGCCAACAGGGGTTAGCTTACCGTGGGCGGGTTGCGCGGGGTAGCAGCCGGCGCGCCGCCGGCCAGTTGGGTTACCATGTCGTCGAGAATGTCCTTGCCGTAGCCGATGCGGTGGGCGTACTCCAGGCACAGGCCGTACTCGCGCGGGTCGATTTCGCCGTCTTGCAGCATCATCTGCACCAGGGTTTGCAGCTCGAGGGTACGCTGCAGGCCTTCGGAGGCCACAATAAAGCTCAGCACCCCGAGGTTGTCGGCAATGGGTTTTACATCGTCGGGCTTGAGCCCCAAACGGTTGCCAATCTGTACCAAAAAGTCGCCCTCGCCTTTGTCGAGGCGGCCGTCGGCGGCGGCTACCAGCACGAGGTTCTGGAAAAAGGCCAGTTTCTTTTGTTGGGTATCGAGCAGTTCTTCAAGCTCTTTCGGATGCTGCATAGCTCTGGGAAGTGAGGCGTTGTAAGGGAACAGAAGTGTGCGCACCCGTGGCCGGGCGGCTTCTCATTCAACGCGCCCTTACCGCGAAGGTTGGCCCTAGGTGGCGGCACTCGCGCCGGGGGCCGGCAGCCAAATGAAACAAGCCCGGCCGCACACAAGTACGGCCGGGCTTGGCAGGCGTGGCGCGCTGCTTGGTTGCTTACACCTCGTCGCTGAGCACGGCCACGGCTTCGCGCAGGGTCAGATCCTTGCGCAAGGGCTGCACAAAGCGGTTGGTGCGGTTGTTCTGCACGCTATCCGCAGAGGTGGCAGCACCTAGGGGCGCCACGGCCAGCACGGGGGCTTGCTGCTGCACTTGCTTGTAACGTTCGGTGGCTTCTTGCAAGGCTTTCTGCTCGGCGCGGTAGGTGGCGAGGTTCAGCGAGGCCAGCGTTACCTTTTCGCGCTTGGCCATGTTTTGCACGGCATCGGTGAGCAGGCCAAAAGCTTGGTTGGAAGCTACGCGCTGCTTGCTGGCCGCGGCCAGCTTGGCCACGGGCGGCGCCGCCGGCCACGGACGGTAGTTGGCCGGCGCAATTTCATCCCATGGCAGCGGGTAATCGGTGTCTTGCTCGCCTTCGGCCAGGGTGCTGTAGGCATCGGGTACCACAATGTCGGGCGTTACGCCCTTGAACTGCGTGGAAGCGCCGTTTACGCGGTAGTATTTCTGAATGGTCATCTTGAGCGAGCCGAAGGGCTTGAGGGCCGCCAGTTCGGGGTTCATGATGTTATCCAGCTCGAACACGCGCTGCACCGTGCCCTTGCCGTAGGTGGTGTTGCCGAGCACAATGCCGCGCTTGTAATCCTGAATGGCACCGGCCAGAATTTCCGAGGCCGAGGCGCTGTAGCGGTTTACTAGCACCACCAGCGGGCCGCCGTACTGCACTTTTGGGTCGGGGTCGGTTACGACTTCGGGGGTGCGCTGCCGGCCCTTCACCTGCACCATGGGGCCGCTTTCCATAAACAAGCCGGCCATTTCGGCGGCGTCGTAGAGCGAGCCGCCGCCGTTGAAGCGCAAATCGAGCACCACGCCCTGCACGTTTTCGGCCTTCAGCTTCAGCAGCTCCTTTTTCACGTCTTCGGCCGAGTTGCGGCCGCCGCTCTGGTTGAAGTCGGCGTAGAAGCTGGGCAGCAAAATGTAGCCAAACTTCTTACCGCCCTCGTTGATAACGGCCGATTGCGCGTAGGTTTCCTCAATCACCACCACGTCGCGGATAATCGGAACGACCTTCACGGTAGCGTCGGGCTTTTTCACCGTCAGGCGCACTTCGGTGCCCTTCTTGCCCCGAATCAGGCCCACCACTTTATCGAAGCGCATGCCATCCACGGCCACGGGCTCGGCGGCGCCTTGGGCCACGCGCTGAATCACGTCGCCGGCCTTCAGCTCGCCCTGGCGGTACGCGGCCGAACCGGGCACAATGTAAGCCACCACAATCTGGCCATCACGCTCGCTGAGTTGCGCGCCGGTGCCCTCGAGGCGGCCCGTTACGGCCAGGTCGAAGTTCGTTTTATCCTGCGGCGCAAAGTACTCGGAGTGCGGGTCGAAGGTGTTGGCCACGGTGTTGGCAAACTCGGCCAAGCGGTCGGCTTCGTCGGTTTGCAGCAGGTCCTGGAAACGCTCGTCGTAGTACTTGAGCACTTGCTTGCGGGCTTCGGCTTCCATTTGGGCGGGCGTACGCACCGGCTTCGAGATAACCGCACCGGAGGGCTCTGCTTTGGTAGAGGCCAGCGACTTCGTTTGCTGCCGGTCTTGCTCGTCCATCATTTCGGCCACGCGCACCATGGTTTGGTACTTCAGCAGGCGGCGCCACATGTCGCGGCGGGCGGCTTCGTCGGCTGGGTAGCCAAGTTTATCGGAGTCGGTTTCGAAAGTTTCGTTGGCCGTGAACTCGAAGGGCGTGCTCAGCAGCTCGCGGTACAGCAGCTGCGCCTCGCGGGTGCGCTGATCGATGAGCTTGGTGCTGAGGTCGAGAAATGCGTGCTTGCCTTGCTTGATTTCGTTGTCGATGAGCTTTTCGTAGGCTTCCAGCTGCTTCACATCGGGCTGCAGCAAAAATTTCTTGCTGCCGTCGAGGCGCTTGAGGTACAGCGCGTACACCCGCCGCGAGAGTTCGTCGTCGAGCTGCGTGGGCTGCACGTGGGCCAGGGCCAGGCCTTGCACTACCGTGCTCAGTAAAATCTCTTTTTTCTGGGGCGGTACATCGCCGGCAAGGCGCTCCGAGCCCGGAGGCATAAAAAACAGAAAGCCCGGCAGCAAAGCCGAGTACAGACTTAGGGAAGATCGAAACGCCATGATTGAGAGCGTAGCTAAAGCGTGAGAAAGCAGCCCGGGGTTGCGGCAGCTCGGGGCCGGGCCGCGGCGCAAGCCATACCTTTGGGCTTTGCCATGAAGAACACGCGTAGCCAACCTGAGTTGCACGCGTGGGCGGCACAATATGCAACCGGCCGCGGTATTGGCCCCCAGGCGCACGCACTCCTTTTTGGCGGCGGCCCCAGGTGCGCATGGTGCCTGCTGACAATCAACACCTTGCCATGCCCGGCCAAACCAACCTTGCTGAGCTGCTCCGCACCCTCCGGCCGGCCCTGCAGCCCGGCACCTACGTATTTTGCACCGTGCGCAGCCTCAGCGGCATCAACCCCGACGATGTATTGTGCCTGTTCCGCGAGCAGGAGGGCCTCACCGTAATTCTGCCGCAAACCGCCGCCGATGCCCTAGGTCTCCCCTACACCTTCGTGGCCCGCTGGATTAGCCTTACTGTGCATTCGGCGCTCGAGGCCGTAGGCCTTACGGCGGCTTTTGCCACGGCGCTTACGCAAGCCGGCATCAGCTGCAACGTGGTAGCGGCTTATTACCACGACCACCTGTTTGTGCCCACTGCCGATGCCGAGCGCGCCCTCGATGTGTTGCGGCAGCTATCGGCCGGGGCAGCCCTAGGTGGGCAGCGGCCGTAAGCAACGCCGCACCCGCGGCCACCTAGGGCTGCCCGGGCGCGACGTGCTTCGGCAGGGTATTTGGCAGGCGGCACAAGCGCCGCCGGGCACCTGCACCGGGGCGCGTAACTTGCGGCCTCCATTTCGCTTCTGCATGCACCTGTACGTTTACACCCTGCTCGACGACACGCTTCGCTCCCGCCTTCGGGCGCAGCTTCCCGCCGACGTGCAGGTATTCTTCCGCAACGAGCTACCCGACGAGCAGCAGTTGCCCAGCTTTCAGTCGGCCAACGTAATCTTGGGCAACCCGCCGGCCGCTTGGTTTGCCGATGCTCCCCCGCCCGCGCTGCAGTTCTGGCAAATTGATTCGTCGGGCTTCGAGCAGTACACCGGCTTGCAGCTGCCCGTGCCCGTGGCCAACATGGGCGACTACTTTGCCTGGCCTTGCGCCGAAAGCATAGTGGCCGGCATTATGGCGCTGTACCGCAACCTGCCGCAACTGGCGCTGCTGCAGGCCGAAAAGCGTTGGGTGGGCCCGCCCGTACGCGCCAACATGCAGCTCATGCGCCACAAGCGCGTGGTTGTGCTAGGTGCCGGCTACATCGGCCTGGCGGTGCGGCAACAGCTGTCGGGCTTTGGCTGCCACACGCAGCTGTTGGCCCGCACCAGCCCCGAGGCCCAGCTCCGCTCGCCCAAAGAGTTAAAAGCCGTGTTGCCCGACATTGATTTAGTTATCAACTGCCTACCCGGCACTGCCGAAGGCTTTTATTCCGCCGAGCTAATTGCGGCCATGCAGCCCGGCAGCGTGTACGCCAGCGTAGGCCGCGGCAACACCACCGACGAGCCCGCCCTTATTGCCGCCTTGCAGACTGGCCACCTAGGCGGCGCCGTGCTAGATGTAACCGCCGTGGAGCCCCTGCCCGTGGACAACCCGCTCTGGAGCATGCCCAACGTCATCCTTACCCAGCACTCCGCCGGCGGCCAACCCGATGAGGATGGTGGCAAGGTGGATATGATTCTGCTGAACCTAGGGCGCTTCCGAAATGGCGAGCCGCTGGAGAGTTTGGTGGATGTGGCGCGGGGGTATTAAATAATATTACCCCGATGAGTCTAAGTTGATCAGACAGGAGAATAAAATTTATTAACTCCGTAAACGTAATCATCAATATGCCCTATCCCTGATTTTTGACAGGTTATCTCAAATCCATTATTTATTAAGAAATCAGATATATATTCTTTGGTTTTATAGAATTCATTGCCATCAACTCGATACCTAAAGTCATGACACGAAATAGCCACTCTTTTAATCTTCTTGAGATTGTCTTTTGAAATTGAATCGACAACAAATCTCTCTGCTCCTTCAATATTTGACTTCAACAAATCAATTTTGTTAATATCACGTTCTTTAAAGAACGTATCTACTCGTTTGCCTTGCACTATATAGCCATTATTTCCATTATTTTGCTGAATTGACCCCGCCAAGTACGAATCAGCATCATCAATCAGGCTAATATCTTCATCAGCTGAACTAATGGCGATATTATGCAACTCAACGTTATTTAAACAATTTTTCTTGACTATCGTCTGCAAAACATTATACACTTTGGGGTTAGCTTCGATTGCATATATTTTGCCAGTTTGCCCCACTCTGTTTGAAAGAACCAGTATCTCTTCACCCATACCCGCGCCTATATCCAGTACAAAATCACCCTCTTTTACCTCGTACCCGTAGAGCGCAGTTGAGTCACACCAATCTTCAAAACCTTTATATGTAATTGGCCAGTGCAATGCCTGTGAAGGAAGAAATTTATCATTTACTTTATAAACAAAGAATCTATCATTAAATAAACTAGTAAATCCATGTAAGTTCTGATGATTAAGCTTAAATAATGGCTTCAATACTATGTACCTATAGTAATCCCATTTAATCAGCTTCATCGACTGCATCAATAGTTTTAGTATGACCTTTTTCATGGATTTTAAAATGAGGAAAGATTATGTTCGCTAGAAAGAAACTAGAAACGCTTTAGTGGCCTAAGGTAACGAAGTAACGTAATAATATACACTACATCATATATTAAGTATTATTCTTTGCAATCTGTATTACCAGTTTTGATAGTGGCGCAACCTATGGATTAGCCGTACTAACGGGCATGAAAGCCCTTTTCTACTGTGGCGCACCCAAGTTGCGAAAACGCGGCCTGCTCCGAAATTACAAGCTACACCATTGCTTTTTTGTAACCGGCGTACGAATCGGCCCATTCCAGGCACTTACCAATGCATACGACGAGGCGCGCAGGTTTGCTTACTATCAGGTTACGCGCTGTGGCCGGGCGAACCGCAACGCGTGCGTCCTCAGGTACAGCAGTGGTACCCTGCTCTACGTTCCGGGCCAGTGGGTTCTTTTCCTCTAAGAGTGGTGGCGCCGCAGTCGGAACAAGTTACCATCTACTGCTTACGCAAGTCAGCGCGGTTGAACCACTCACGAGATTCGATGTATACCATTAAGGTTTTGCTACCTATAATCGGAATTAAATGTAACTGATCATTAGGACAACATGTTTAAGTAGCCAGTGTATTACTGTGAAAATCAAAGTAATGCAATATGGTTTTTACACTATCGAAAATTAGAAACACGAATAGCAATTGATTGCCTCTATACTACGCCGCAATTCTTGTTTGTAAAGGCACAGAAAAGCCCGACCTCACCGGCCGGGCTTTTGTTTTTAACTAAGGGTAAGAAGATTAAGCTTCCTTGGTAGCGTGGGTAATGGCCTCCACCATGGCCTCCGAAATACCTGTGGTGCTGAAGCCACCGTCATGCATCAGGTTTTGCATGGTTACGTAACGGGTCAGGTCCGAGAACAGCGATACGCAGTAATCGGCGCAAGCCTCGGCCGGGGCGTTGCCCAGCGGCGAGAGGCGGTCGGCGTACTCGTAAAAAGCGTCGAAGCCGCTAATGCCGGTGCCGGCCGTGGTTTTGGTGGGCGACTGCGAGATGGTGTTTACGCGCACCTTCTTTTGGGTACCTAGGCGCTGGCCGTAGCTACGGGCAATACTCTCGAGCACGGCCTTGGCCTGCGACATATCGGTGTAGTCGAGGAAAGCGCGCTGGGCCGCGATGTACGACAGGGCTACTACCGAGCCCCACTCGTTCAGGGCGTCCTGCTTCTCGGCCACGTGCAGCATCTTGTGGAACGACAGCGCCGAGATGTCGAGCGTCTTCTGGAACCAGTCGTAGTTCAGCTCTCCGTAATGCTTGCCTTTGCGGATGTTCGGGCTCATGCCGATGGAGTGCAGCACGAAGTCGATTTTGCCGCCCAGTTGCTCCACCGCGCCGCTGAATACTTTCTCTAGGTCTTCAACAATAGTGGCATCGGCCGCAATGATCGGAGCATTGCACTGCTCGGCCAGCTTGTTGATTTCGCCCATGCGCATGGCGAGGGGCGCGTTGCTGAGCACAAACGTAGCGCCTTCTTCGTGGCAGCGCTGGGCTACCTTCCAGGCAATAGATTGTTCGTTGAGCGCACCGAAGATGATGCCGCGCTTGCCGGCAAGTAGGTTGTTGGCCATAAAAACGGTTGAGTCGAGTCGGAGGAAGGAATATGGAATGGGCAAAAATAGGGTTTCGGCCCGAACGTGATGTTTCGCTCTGCTCGCGAAATAAAAAGAACGTCATTCCGAGCGCAGCCGAGGAATCTCGCGTGCTGACGTCGGATAGCAATCTACTATCTGACCAAACATGCAAAACTCCTCGACTGCGCTCGGAATGACGTTCAGTAGAACAGGGTTTACGCCGCTACCAACTCGCTTTCGCCGCGCATTGAGAGCAGTTCGCGGGCGCTTTGCACGGCGTTTTCGGTAACGCGGGCCCCCGAAATCATCTGCGCGATTTCGCGGATGCGCTCCTCTTCCGTCAGGCGCCGGATGCGGCTAACCGTGCGGTCGGCGCGGTCTTCTTTGTACACGAAGAAGTGCGCATCGCCGGCAGCAGCCATTTGCGGCAGGTGCGAAATGGTGATGAGCTGGTGCTTCTTGGCCATTTGCTGCATCATGCGGCCCACTTTCACGGCAATTTCGCCCGAAATACCCGTGTCGATTTCGTCGAACACGATGGTGGGCAGGGCCGTTTTGTCGGCGAGCAGGTACTTCACGCACAGCATCAGGCGCGAGAACTCGCCGCCCGAGGCCGCTTTGCTCAGGGTTTGCGGCTGGGCGCCTTTGTTGGCCGTGAAGAGCAGGCTAATAACATCGGTGCCGCTGGCGGTTGGCTGGCCGGCGCTGTGCTGTACCACCAAGCGGGCGTTGGGCATCCCTAGGTCGAAGAGCAGCTCGGCAAGCTCGCGCTCGAACTGCGGGAAGGCCTTGCGCCGCTGCTCCGACAGGTGGGCGGCACGCTTGTTTACGGTAGCCAGGGCGCCCTCCGCATCCTTGCGCAAGCGCCCAATTTCTTTGTCGAGGTTCAGCACCGAGCCTACTTTTTGCTGCAGCTCGTCGCGCACGGCTAGCAGGCTTTGTAGGTCGCGCACTTGGTGCTTGCGCTGCAGGTTGTAAAGCACTGTCAGGCGGGCCTGCAGTTCCTCCAGGCGGCGCGGGTCGGCTTCGGTGCGCTGCTCGGCCAGCTCAGTTTCGTCGGCAATGTCGCGCAGCTCAATCAAACACGACTCGAGCCGCTCCTTTAGCTGACGTGCCGACTCAGAGTAGCCCGCAATGTGCCCCAGCATAATGCTGGCCTCCTTTAGCGACGAGGTAGCACAGTACTCCCCTTCCGACAGGCTTTGCAGCGCGTACGTGAGTTTTTGCTTGATTTCTTCGGCGTGCTCCAGCTCTTTCAGCTCCTGCTCTAAGGCTTCTTGGTTGTCGCCATCGAGGCGAGCCTCTTCCAGTTCGTTGAGCAAAAAGCTGTGGTAGTCGAGCTCTTTGTTGGCTTGGGCTACCTGGTCTTCGAGGTGTTTAAGGTCGGCGGCGAGCTTGCGGTACTGCCGGTAGGCGCTGCTGTACTGCGTGCGGGTGGGCACCAGGCCGGCGTATAAGTCAATCAGGTTCAGCTGAAAAACCGCGTCGCCGAGCAGCAGCGTATCGTGCTGCGAGTGGATGTCCATCAGGTTGGCGCCCACTTTTCGCAGCGTTTCCACCGTCACGGGGGTATCGTTCACGAACGCGCGCGACTTGCCGTTGGGGCTGATTTCGCGGCGCAAAATGCACTGCGCGTCGTAATCGATGTCTTCGGCCTCAAAAATGTCCTGCAGGTGGTAGCCCGAAATGTCGAACTGGCCCTCAATCACGCATTTTTTGGCGGTGTTGAAGAGCAGCTTCGAGTCGGCCCGGTTGCCCAAAAGCAAACCAATAGCGCCGAGCATAATGGACTTGCCGGCGCCGGTTTCGCCCGTGATAATGCTCAGCAGCGACGAGGGCCGCAGTTCCAGCGACTCGATGAGGGCGTAGTTCTGTATGCGGAGGTCAACCAGCATAAGGTTGATGGTTGCGTGGATAGATGAGGACAAGCGCCACCTAGGCGAGGCGGCAGCCAAGTGGATACTCACAAACTTACTAAAACGTTTAGCCCATCCGCAAGCACCATTTCTAACTCACTTAGCAAATAATAACAAAAAGTGGCTTGGCAAGCAATCTGACGCAGATAAAAAAATTAGCAGCGGCAAACCTTGTTCGGCTTGCTGCTGCTAACGTGTGGTAACTCAACCGCCTAGGTCGCAGGTCAGCGTTGTTGCAAAATGGCTTGGTACTTGGCCGAGTTGGTGGGGTCAACTTCCTGCAGCAGCGCTACCACGCCCTGTTTCTGGTCGGCCGACTGGCTGCTGCGGTAGATGTTGGCAATTTCATCGGCCTTGGTTTCGAAGAATGCACGGATAAGCGTGGAGCCCGGCCGCCGCTGGTTGGCCTGCTGAATGCCCTGCAACGCTGCGAAAATGCTGCTGCGGGCGTCGTCGGGTTTCTGAATAAACACATCGAGCCCTTGGCGGTAATAGGCGTATACGGCCGAGCGCAAGGCTTCGAGCTGCGGGTCTTGCATGCCGTTGAGCAGCCAGTAGCGGCTGCGCTGGTCGCGCTTGCCGTTGTCCTTCCAGCCGTCGTCGCCGTCGGTGCTCTGGCCGGCTGCCACCTGCAAAATGTTGCGGGCGCGGTCGAAGTAGCGCGAACCACCTAGGGGCGAGAAGCTGTCCTGATCCATGCCGATAATCATGTAGGCGTAAAAGCCCAGTATCGACGACAGGTTGTTGACGTAGGAATTCTCCGAAAAATCGAGCGGCTGGCCGGGCAGGTAAGTAAACTGCCACGACTCCGCGTAGCTCATCAGGTTGGTTTCGTAGGCGGTGCCGTACACCGGCCGCGAGCTGAAAATGCGCGCCGTGGTTTGGTAAGTGCCGTTTTGCGGAATGGCGTTGATGCCGATGAAAATGCGGCACCGAATGCGCTCTTCCGGCTTGTACACGTCGTTCGTCCAACGCCGGTTGTTCAAGAAATCGGCAATTTCCTTCTGCATCCGGCTAATCAGTTGCGGGTCGGTAATGGCCACGTTTTGGGCCGTTACTTCCACTTCGGCCAGCAGCTCCTGCGCCTGTACGGGCCGGGTGCCGGCCAGCACGAGCAGCAGCAGACCTAGGCAGAAATATATACCGTTACGCAACATGGGGCTGAAGGCGGGCAACAATGGCGGAAACAATATCGTGGGCAACGGCGGCTTTGGGTTTTAGCTCGAAAGCCGTGGCGCCGTTGGCATCCACGAGGGTGATTTTGTTGGTATCGTGGCGAAAACCTGCGCCGGCATCGCGGAGCGAGTTCAGCACCACCAGATCGAAGTTCTTGCGCCGCAGCTTATCCTGGGCGTGGCGCAGCTCGTCCTGCGTCTCCAACGCAAAACCCACCGAAAATTGTTCGGGCCGTTTGGTTTGGCCGAGCGTGGCGGCAATGTCGATGTTCTTCACCAGTTCCAGCACCAGGGTTTCATCCGAGCCGTCGTCGCGCTTTTTTATCTTCTCGGTGGCAACGGTGCCGGGCCGGTAATCGGCCACAGCCGCCGCAAAAACCCAGATATCGGCCTGCGAAGCCACGGCCGCAGCGGCTTCGTACATTTCCTGCGCTGTTTGCACCCGCACTACCTGCACGGCTGGGTGCTCAATGCTTAGGTTGGTAGGCCCGCTCACCAACGTCACCTCAAACCCAGCATCGGCAAACTCCTGCGCCAGGGCATAGCCCATTTTGCCGGTGGAGTGGTTGCCGATAAACCGCACCGGATCGATGGGCTCGTAAGTGGGGCCAGCCGTGAGCAAAACACGCTGGGGCGAATTCTGAATTCTGAATGTTGAATTCTGACTTGAGTTGGTAGTGTCGCTAGCGAATCCAGAATTCATAATTCATCATTTAGAATTCTAATGATTTCCTCCGGCTCCTGCATACGGCCGGGGCCGCTGAGGCCGCTGGCTAGCTCGCCGGCCGGCGACTCCAGCACCTGTACACCATCCTGCCGCAGGCGCTCCAGGTTGCGCTGCGTAGCCGGATGCTGGTACATATCCAGGTCCATGGCTGGGGCTACCATGGTGGGGCAGCGCGCCGAAAGGTACACGGCCGTGAGCAAGTTGGGGCACAGGCCGTTGGCCAAAGCACCTAGGGTATTGGCGCTGGCAGGGGCAATCAGCAGCAGATCGGCCCACAGCCCTAGGTCGACGTGGTTGTGCCACACACCCGACTGCTCGTCCTTGATAAAGCCTTGCAGCACGGGCCGCTTCGAGAGCGTGGCAAGGGTAATGGGCGTAACAAAAGCCGAAGCCGAGGGCGTCAGGATTACCTGCACCTCGGCTCCGGCTTTTATCAGCAGCCGCACCAATGCGGCCGATTTGTAAGCGGCAATGCTGCCACTCACGCCCAGCAATATGCGGCGGCCTGCCAGCATCACAGCCTAGGCTTTGCTAACCTACTCGGCTTTCTCGGCCGTGGGCTCCTCCGGCTCGGGCATCCGGAAGGTTACTTTGCCTTCCAGGAACTCCTCGATTGCCAGGTTGGTGGGCTTGGGCAGACGCTCGTAGTGCTTCGAAATCTCGATTTGCTCGCGGTTTTCGAACACCTCCTCGAGGTTGTCAACGGTGGTGGCAAATTCGGCCAGCTTGCTGTTCAGCTCTTCCTTGAGCTTCACCGAAATCTGGTTGGCGCGCTTCGAGATGATAGCAATCGACTCGTACACGTTGCCGGTTTCGTTCACGAAGTCCGACAGGTTGCGGGTAACGATGGAAGCAGGAACGTTGCTAGGTACTTTCATAACCAAGTGATGGTTGAGGAATCTGGACAAATATGGCCAAACGCGGCGGTTTGGTTACTGCGCCTTGGGCGTGGTGGCGGTGGCACCCTCGCTGGCCGGCTGGTTTTCTTTCAGGAATTTTTGAGCGGAGTCGTACAGCTGCTCGGCATCTTTCAGGTTTTTGCTTTGCGGGAAGGCATCGACAAAGGCCTGGTAATACGCCACGGCTTCGGCGTAACGCTCGCGCTGCTTGTTTTCCACGCTTTCGCGGGCTAGCTCGTACTGCGATACGAACTTGAGGTATGCTACCTGCTCGCCGTAGGGCGAAGAAGGATATTGCTGCTGGAACCCATTTAAGGCTACCACGGCCGACTGAAAGTAGCGCAGCGAGTAGTAGAGTTTAGCCGATTCAAAGGCTTTCACGTCCAGCTTTTTCTGCAGCTCGTTCGACATGCCCTCGGCCTCGGAGCGGAACTTGCTTTCGGGGCGGCGGTTCAGGAACTCCTGAATGGACTCGAGCGCCGCGAAGGTGTTGGTTTGATCGAGCTCAAATTCGGGCGAATCCTTGAACAGCGACTTGGCGTGCATGAACTCGGCCTCTTCGGCAAACGGCGAAGCGGGGTACGTAGCCGCAAACTGATCGAAGTAGTACGCGCTCAGCGTATAGTTGCGCTGGCGGTAGTTGGTGTTGGCAAAGTAAAACTCGGCCTTTTCGGCTTCGGGGCGGCCTTTCAGCAGCGGAATCAGCGGCTCCAGCAAGGTGCCGGCCTTGTAGTAGTCGTGCTTGTTTTCGTAGTAGTCGATGGCCGCCGTGTACTTCTTGTTCACGTCGGTGCTTTTCAGCAGCTTCTGGTAAGAGCTGCAGGCACCGAGCAGCAAGGTGCTCATCAGCAAGGCGACGACGCGAAGGCGGAATACGGACATAAGGGGGACAAAGGTAAGGGTTTGGCGGCCCAACGCAAAAGCCGCTCAGCCACAGGAGCCCAGCACCGGTGCAAAGGTTGCGCTGGTGCAAGCCCTAACACTTATCGTTTGGGTTTGGTGCTGCCCAAGGTAGCAGGCTTTTGGGTAGGAGCTGGTTTAGCAGCCGGAGCGGCCTTAGCCGGCCGGGCTGCGGGCTTGGGCGCAGCGGGTTTGGCGGCCGGCTTGGCAGCGGCCTTGCCCTTGGCAGGCGTTTTTTTTGCGGCCACCTTCTTGGCCGGTTTGCCTTTGGGCTTGGCAGCGGGCGCAAAATGCTTGCCCAACACGGCACGGCGGGTGGGCTTTTGGGCTATCAACCACTGAAACCCTTTCAGCTGTTTGTCGTCTTCCTTGAGCTCGTGCGGCGGTATAAAGCTCGCATCGGGGTTGGTGAGGAAGGTGATGGTTTGCAGTTTGTTATCGGCAAAGCGCAGGGCCATGTTGGCCGATACGGCTTTGTTCAGGCCCGTGGTAGCGGTGTCGTTTTCGAGGGCGTGGTACAAGCTCTCGGCGTTGCCCAGCACATCAACCTTGCGCAGCTTGCTGTTGCTAAAGTGGGCCACCATGTTGCGGCCTTTCACCTGATTAAAGTTCAGGAGTGTATCCTGGCCGACGATAAACGAGTTGGCGTACAGCCGCATCTGGTCAATCTTCTGCCGCCGCAGTCGGATTTCCATCGAGTCGGCCGTGAGCTGGTTTTTCTGATTCCAGAGCACCGGCTTGGTGTTCAGGTAAATCACCGAGTCGCGGCGGTTGTAGGTAAGCGAGTCGCAGCGGCCTTGCAGCTCGCCGCGGTAAATTTTGACGCGCCGGTAAGCGTAAATAATGCCGGGGTCGTTGGCTACACGGCGCTCCACGCTCATCAGCGTATCGGCGGCGAGGTACAGCGTGTCGCGGTCGGCAATGCTGCGCATCACCGGCGAGCCGTACACCTTGGCCCGACCTAGGGTACGCCAGTAACGGCCCACGTCGCCGCGAATCACCACGTTGTCCTTTTTGGCCGTCATCGACACGTTGCCGCGGGCCACGCCGTACTGCCGGGCCTCGTCGTAAATCAGCTGGTCGCCACCTAGCAGGTAGTTTGGCGTCTCGATTTTGGCGTTGCGCTGGAAATCCGACACCCGCGTGCGGGTGTTGTAGGTGCCTTTTTCGGCGTAGAGGTTGCCCTGCTGCCCCGTAATGCGCGTGGGCCCGAAGAAGTACGCCACCTTGGTTTGGGTGTTGAACTGCAGCGTGTCGTTGGTGATGGTGTAATCCTTGCTCACCAGCTTTACGTTGCCCCGGAAGCTGAACACCTGCGTTTCGGTGTTGTAGTAGCCGCGCTGCGAATCGAGCGTGTTCTCGGAGTCGACGATGTGGCCGCCGTCGCGGTAAAAAGCGATGCGACGGTTCAGGTCGTAATCAAGAGCGGGCGTAGTAAGCGTGATGCGCGGGTCGCGCAGCGTTACGTTGCCGGTCATGCGGGCCAGGCGGGCGTCGCCGTCGTAAAACCCACGGTCGCCGGTTATGGTAACCGTGTCGTTCTGCACCACACGCACGTTGCTAAAGGCCTCAATGGCGTTGCGGTCGGCGTACTGGTAGGCCGAGTCGCAGTACAGGTACGTATCGCCCTGCCGAAAACTCACGTTGCCGATCAGCTTCCGGATTTGGCGGCCGTTGAACACGCCGCCCACCAATTCGCCAGCGCCCGGCAGCAGCTCAATGCGTTGGCCTTTTTGGGGCGGAGCCGTTTGGGCGGGGCGGCGCTGCGCCCACACCAGCGGCACCGACGCAAGCAGCAACAAAAAGCAGAGGAAGAAGAAACGAAGGCGCATCGGCGCAAAAGTACAGAACCCCAGCCCTAACGCACACGCGTCAGGTTTGGTGCATTTGCCGGGTTGGTGCGGGGACTACGGTTGCGGCCCAGCTGCTTCAGCATCTGCGGCACGTTGTCTACCTCAATGGCATCGGGCTGCAGGGCCAGTAAGCGCCTGATGGATTTGCCCGAACGCCCGCCAAACAGCACTACTTGCAAGCCCGCCGACCGCACCTGCGCCACGTGCTCGGGCGTGGCCAAGCGCTTGGGCAGCACCACCGCCCGCACGCCCTCTACGGCCGCTAGCGGCAACCGCTCATTAAACCGATCGGTAATTTCCAGACCTAGGGCCACGCCGGGCAGCTCGGTTTTAAATTGCCGAAGCGTGGGCACGTGCTCCGTCACAATTAGCACCCGCTCGGGTGGCACCTGGTATTGCCGCAGCAACCGACCTAGGGCGCGCACCAACCTGGGCGAACGAGCATGGGGCTGCTGGGGCTGGCAGGCATCGTTTTCGTGCAAATCAAGGTGCAGGTACGGAAACGCTGGCCGTTTGCTTAGCTCCTGCAGCAGTTGCTCGAGCGTGGCAATGCGCTGCTGCTGAAACCAATCGTAAGGCGGGCCGCCGCGGTAACTCAGCTGCTGCAAGGCGGCGGCGCGGTGCTGGCTTACGCAGCCGTGGCCGGTGGTCATGCTTTGCAGCTCGGCGTCGTGGTAGAGCACCGGTACGCTGTCTTGGCTGAGTTGCACGTCCACCTCTACCCCATCGGCGCCGGCACCTAGGGCCTTGGCTACCCCGGCCAGGCTGCTTGGCGGCAACGGGTTAAACGGATTTATGGGCGTGAAGAACCCCGAACCCGCGTGCCCAATTACCCGCACCGGCGCGTGGCCCGGGCCGACGGTGGTGCTGCCGCTGCCCGCGTGGCGGCTGCAGCCGGCCAACACACCTCCAAGCACACAAACCAGCCAATTGGCGCGGCGCGCCAGCACGGTAACGGCGTAACGTTTGAGCATAGTAGATCGGCTATACTTTACACTCGATCTACTGATTGGCAGCC
This sequence comes from Hymenobacter oligotrophus, assembly GCF_003574965.1. Classification (NCBI taxonomy): domain Bacteria; kingdom Pseudomonadati; phylum Bacteroidota; class Cytophagia; order Cytophagales; family Hymenobacteraceae; genus Hymenobacter; species Hymenobacter oligotrophus. Next base: position 2,080,632 of record NZ_CP032317.1, read on the forward strand.
GCTTAGGTTTAGCCACCCAGGCGGTTTCGCGGCGGGGCGAGCAGGCGCTACCTTTGCGCCTCCCCTTGTACTGTGCTTGTATGCTCGACCGCGTTCGTGAGTTTATTGCCGAAAACAACCTGTTCAACCCCGAAACCGACCAGCTGCTGGTGGCCGTGAGCGGCGGCATGGATTCGGTGGTGCTGCTCGATGTGCTGCACCGCCTGGGTGTGGGCGTGGCGGTGGCGCACTGCCACTTCGGCTTGCGCGGCGAGGAGGCCGATGCCGACGAGGAGTTTGTGCGCAAGCTGGCCAAGAAGTACGACGCCCCTTACTTCGCCGAGTTCTTCGACACGAAGGGTTTTGCCGAGCAAGAAGGTTTGTCAACCCAAATGGCTGCCCGTGTGCTGCGCTACCAGTGGTTCGAGCAGGTGCGGCGCACCCAACAGCTGGGTTACATAGCCACCGCGCACCACCGCCGCGACGCCGCCGAAACCATGCTCCTGAACCTGACGCACGGCACCGGGCTGCGCGGCCTGCACGGCATACCTGCCCGGCAAGGCCACGTGGTACGCCCGCTGCTGGGCATCGGCAAGGAGGATATGTTTGACTACGTGGTGGAGCGCCGCCTGGTGTGGCGCGAAGACTCCTCGAACGAAAGCACCGCTTACCAGCGCAACAAGCTGCGCCACGAGGTGCTGCCCACCCTGCGCGAGCTAAACCCCAACCTCGACGAAACCCTGCAACACACCGCCGAGCGCGTGCAGGGCGCCGAGTTGCTGGTGCAGCACATGGTGGAGCAAGCCACCCAGCAAGCCCGCCGCGACGAAGATCAGGCCGTGTACATCAACATTGGGGTGCTGCAGGCCACGCCCGCCACGGCCGTGGTATTGCAGGAAATGCTGCGGCCCTTTCATTTTTCGTGGCTAGTGGTCAAGGACATTGTGGCCTCGTTCCGGGCCACGTCGGGGCGGCAGTTCGAGTCGCCCACGCACTTGCTCGTGAAAGACCGCGACCAACTCGTCATCACGCCCAAAAACCTAGGTGGCTTCGGTACCTTTCAGCTACAGGCAGGCCAAGCCGAGCTAGTAGCCGAGGGCCTGCGCCTAACGGTAACCGAGCGCCCGGCCGAGGGCTACAAAATCCCTAGGTCGCGCGAGGTGGCCGCCTTCGATGCCGACAAGCTGAAGTTTCCGCTGACGCTACGCAAGTGGCGCGAGGGCGACTGGTTTATGCCCATCGGCCTGAAGGGCAAAAAGAAGCTCAGCGACTTTCTCATCGACGAAAAAGTACCCCTGAACCTGAAGCCGCAAGTGCCGTTGCTCGTTACGCCCGATGGCAAAGTAACCTGGGTAGTTGGCTACCGCCCCGACGACCGGTTTAAAGTGACGGAGGAAACGCAGCGGGTGCTGGAGGTGCGCTTGCAACGCCAACCGACGAAGTAAAACCTAGGCAGCGCGGGCCATAAAGTCCGCGCTACTTCGCTGTCGGGGGTGCTACTTCGCGCCACTCTTTCTACCTTGCAAGCGCGTAACCCCATCTTTCAATTCCCATTCCGTACCCCATGAAAGTAACCGTTGTAGGGGCAGGTAACGTGGGCGCTACCTGCGCCGACGTACTCGCTACCCGCGAAATCGCCAACGAAATTGTTCTCGTCGACATCAAGGAAGGCATTGCCGAAGGCAAGGCTCTGGACATTTGGCAGAAGGCTCCCATCATCGGTTACGACTCGCGTACCATCGGCGTAACCAACGATTACAGCCGCACCGCTGATTCGGACGTGGTGGTAATTACCTCGGGCCTGCCCCGCAAGCCCGGCATGAGCCGCGACGACCTTATTTCGGTTAACGCCGGCATCGTGAAGTCGGTAACGGAGCAAGTGGTGAAGTACTCGCCCAACGCCATCATCATCGTGGTATCAAACCCGCTCGACGTGATGACCTACCAAGCGCACCTCACCTCGGGCCTCGACCGCACCAAGGTATTTGGCATGGCTGGCATCCTCGATACCGCTCGCTACCGTGCATTCTTGGCTGAGGCCCTGAATGTAAGTCCCAAAGACATTCAGGCAGTACTGATGGGTGGCCACGGCGACACCATGGTGCCCCTGCCCCGCTACACCACCGTGGGCGGCATTCCGGTAACCGAGCTGATCGGCAAAGAGCAACTCGACGCCATTGTGCAGCGCACCGCTGTTGGCGGCGGCGAGCTGGTGAAACTGATGGGTACCTCGGCTTGGTACGCTCCGGGTGCCGCCGCCGCGCAAATGGTTGAGGCCATCGTGCGCGACCAGCGCCGCGTGTTCCCGGTGTGCGTAGAGCTGAAAGGCGAGTACGGCATCGACGGCGTGTACCTGGGTGCTCCGGTTATCCTCGGCAAAAACGGCATCGAGCGCATCATCGAGCTGCAGCTGAACGACGACGAGAAGGCCCTGCTCGAAACCTCGCGCGGCCACGTGAAAGAGGTAATGGATGCGCTGGACAAAATGGGCCAGCCCGCCAACGCGTAACTCGGCTTAACGGCCGGAACTGCGCGAGCCGCTATGCCTTCGGGCGTAGCGGCTCGTTTGTTTTCTGTCATTCCGAGCCAAGCGAGGAATCTGGTGGAGTCTTGCCCTGCCCAAAATCACGACGCGCGCAAGTGTGGCGCTACTGGTTCGGGCCTAACCGCCGTCTGCTTTCCCCAAATTCCTCGCTTGGCTCGGAATGACAAAAAGCAGCGGCCCCACCCAGGAGTTACCGAGCGGGGCCGCTGCATAGCGCAATCAGTGCAAACTATTTCTGGCTGGCCCGAAACAGCTTCTGCTTTTCGTCCTTGGAAAGGCTTTCGTAGCCGGAGCGCGAAATCTTGTCCAGAATAAGGTCGATTTCTTCTTGCGGCGGTTGGGCCAAACCGCCGCGCTTGCTACCGGCCGCATTGGCTTGCGGGCTGCGGTGCGTTACGCGCAAGCGCGGCCGCCCGTGCAACAACCCGTTAATCCATTCGCCTACGGCAATAACCGGCCGGCCCAAATCGCGGCCGCGCTGCAGTTGGTTGATGTACACGAAGCCCAGCACGGCGCCGCCTAGGTGGGCAATTTGCCCGCCGGGGTTGGTACCGTTAATGCCGGCAATCGAAATCAGCACCACCGCCGCAGCAATGTACTTGATGCGCACGGGGCCAATCAGCAGCAAACTAAAAGTGTAATCGGGCAAGAGCGTGGCCGCCGCTACTATTACAGCCGTAACGGCGCCCGAGGCACCCAACATGGGCACGCCCAAACCCGGCCGCAGCACCGGCACCAAATTGTAGCTCAGCACAAAAAACAACGCCCCTACCAAGGCCCCCAGAATGTAGAGGCTCACCAGGCGTCGGTCGCCTAGGTACTCGCGCACCAGCATGCCAAACCAGTACAGGTTTAGCATGTTGAACAGAATGTGAAAAAAGCCGTCGTGGGTAAAGGCATAGGTGAGTACCGTCCAGGGGTGCCGAATCAGGTTCGGCAGGTCGGAGGGCATGGCCAGCTGGCGCAGCACTACTTCGTAGGCGTCGCCAACGCTGCTCAGGTGCAACACCGCGCGCATCACCACCAGCAACGCAAACACCAGCACGTTGATGACCAACAGCTGATTCAGCGCGTTGTCGCGGCGGGTGAAGGTCTGCTGAATATCGGCGAAGATGCTCATGGCAAAAGGTGGGTTAGTAGAAGCGCGAGTGGTGCCGTTCCCAGTATTTCAACAGCAGGAAACCGAACAACATTCCGCCCAGGTGGGCGAAGTGGGCCACGTTGTCGCCGGGGTTGCGCTCCACGCCGGCGTAGAGCTCGTACAGCCCGTACAGCGCCACGAAATACTTGGCCTTGATGGGAAACGGAAAAAACAGGAGCATCAGCTCCGTATTGGGGAAAAGATAGGCAAAAGCCAGCAGAATGCCGAAGAGGGCCCCGGAGGCGCCCACCATCGGGCCATTAAGCGCGCGCTCGTAAATCGTATCGACGCTCTCGATTGCGCCCCTGATATTATTTTGATTGCCGGGGTTTAGCTGAATGTCGCGGGCCACCATCTCGTAGCCTTGGCCCTGCGGGTAGTAGTCGCGGTAAAAGTCGCTGAAGCCCACGGCGCTCGGCGACTCCACAAAGGCGTTGCGCGCGTCGCGCATTTGCGCCAACTCATATTCCCGAATACCGGAATAAAGCACCCCCGCTCCTACCCCGCAAATCAGCCAGAAAGCCAGGAACCGCTGCGGGCCCCAGCGCATTTCCAGCATCGGCCCGAAGGAAAACAGGCCAAACATGTTGGACAGCAAATGCACCCAACCCGCGTGCATAAACATGTACGTGAGGTGCTGGAAGGGCTGAAACAGGTCGGAAGTCCAGGGGTAAAGGGCCAACAAAAGCGGCACTACCCCAAGCGCACCCATGCCTTCGAGTAGCAACAGCCCTACGTTAATTAGGAGCAGGTTGCGCACCATGGGGGTGACATTGAGCATACGCAGAGCAGATTAGGCTAATAACTGAATGGGAGCCGGCGCCGAAAGCGCACCCGGTGCCCGGCAACAAACCTGCTTACGCAAAACAAGCAGGCACAGCGGTACCGCCACCCGGCCGCCGCTCGGGGCGAAGGTATAACCGCCGCGCAAACTGCACGGTTTAAGCTTCTCCCGGTTTGGCCGCTGGGCCGGCCAGGCCACCGCCCCAACCTAGGAGTTAGCTCCGGAAAAATGCTTGCAGCTGATCGAGCTCCAGCATTACGAGGGTGCGCTGGCCATCGGGCGTGTAGCCGGGCGTTTGGCAGGCAAACAGCTTATCGATAAGGGCCGTCATCTCCACTTCGCTCAGGCGAGTTGCGGCCGAAGCGGCCACGCGGCGGGCCAGACTGCGGGCCAATTGCTCGCGGCGGTCGAGGCGGGCGCGCACGCCCGGCATCCGAAATTGCTCGAGCAGGCCCTCGAGCAATTCTTTCTCGTTGGCGCGGCTGGGTACGTCGGAGGGCAGGCCTTCCACCACAATGGTGTTGGGCCCAAACTCCGAAAACCGAAACCCTAGGTCGTGCAGCTCGGTGGTTACCTCGCGCAGCACGGCAAAGTCGCCGGGCGAAAATGCCACCGTACGCGGAAAGAGCAGCGTTTGCGAGGCGCTGCTTTCCTCGGCAATCTGCTGCTGGTACTGCTCGTACAAAATTCGCTCGCGGGCCGCAACGTGGTCAATCATCATCAGCCCCGATTTTACAGGCACCAGCACGTACTGCTGCACCTGCACCACCCGGCGGCTGGGCATGGCGCCCGGCGCCGCGGCGCCGCCCTCGGCTGCGCCGGTGCTGGGGCCGTGCGTAAGCGGCAGCTCGGGCGAGGCCGGTGCCGCGGGGGCCGCTTGCACGGCGGGCACCGGCGGCAGCACCGGAATGGCGGGCAGTGGCTCGGGTTTGGCATCGGGCGCTTCGGCCTCAATGTCGTCGAGGGCGCCGGGTTGGCTTAGGGTTTTGTAGAAGTCTTCCAGGGCCTTACGGGCTTGTTCGGTGGGGCGCGGCGTCAGGGGTTTTTCGTCGGTCCAGCGGGCGGCTTCGCGCGTGGGCCGGGCCGGTGCGGCAGCGGCGGCCATGGCGGCGGCCAAAGCCCCGCCTTCGTGCCCTAGGTCGCGGTGGTGCGCGGCATCGTCGGCATCGGCAAAGTCTGAAATCGAGCCCGTGCGCAAGCCCGCCAGCGGAGCAAAGTTCACATTGCTTTCGAAGTCCAACGACGGTGCCATGTTGTGCAGACCTAGGGCCTGCTTAACGGCGGCGCGCACAATGGCGTAAACGGTTTTCTCGTCCTCGAACTTGATTTCCGTTTTCGTTGGGTGCACGTTGATGTCGATGGTCTTGGGGTCGAGCTCCAAAAACAGCACGTAAAACGGGTGCGTCTCTTTGGGCAGCAGGCCCTCGTAAGCCGCCAACACGGCGTGGTTGAGGTAGGCCGAACGGATAAAGCGCCCGTTTACGAAGAAAAACTGGTCGCCGCGGCTTTTCTTGGCCGATTCGGGCTTGCCGATGTAGCCTTTTACCGAAATAAACGGCGTAACCTCCTCAACTAAAGCCAACTGCTCTTTGTAGCTATTGCCTAGCAAGGCCACCACGCGCTGGCTTAGCTTGCCGGCGGGCAGGTTAAACACCTCCAGGTCGTTTTGGTACAGCGAAAAGCTGATGCTCGACTTCGACAAGGCCACGTGCTGAAACTCGTCGAGGATGTGGCGCATTTCCACCGCATTGCTCTTCAGAAAGTTGCGACGCGCCGGCACGTTAAAAAACAGGTTTTTCACGGCGATGCTGGTGCCATCGGGGCAGGCCGTGGGCTGCTGGCTTACCACCTGCGAGCCTTCTACCAGCAGCTGCGTACCGGTATCCTGGACCTGCAGCTTCGATTTGATTTCTACCTGCGCCACGGCCGCAATCGAGGCTAAGGCCTCGCCCCGGAAACCTAGGGTACGAATCCGAAACAGATCCTCAGTGGTGCGGATTTTACTTGTGGCGTGCCGCTCCAGGCTCATGCGCGCATCCGTCGCCGACATACCCGAGCCGTTATCAACCACTTGCACCAGCTGCTTGCCGGCCTCCTTTACAATGAGCTGAATTTGGGTGGCGCCGGCATCCACGGCGTTTTCCAGCAGCTCTTTCACCACCGAGGCCGGGCGCTGCACCACCTCGCCGGCGGCAATCTGGTTGGCTAGGTACTCGGGCAGCAGTTGAATGATATCGGACATGGCAATACGAACCTCGACGGGACTTGCGTTTGTTCGGGTAGAAAGGCAAAGGTACGTCACTCCCCGACGGCTTGCGCCACCGCTCTGAGTCGGCCGGACCCAGCATGGGATTTTACCCCCACCCGCGTCGTAACATTCCTTGAAAATGAACGGCTTGCCGGTTGCGGGTGTAATTGGTCCCAAATTAGCACTCATCCGCCACGGGAAATAATGCGTAAGTTTGTGGCCAGCTTTTGCTTGCGGGCTTGCTCGTAAGTGGGTCGGCCATCGTCTTACGGGCTTCGGCCGGTTATTTCCGCACCGCTTGGTTGGCGCCCTTCTGCGCAGGCTTCGGCCTCCGGCGAAGGGCGCAGACGCAGGCGGCCGACTTAGCCATTTCATTTACGCGACACGACACAGAGGCCAATGGGCAAGGAATTTCGGATCGGATTGGTACTGCTGCTGTTGGCCGTTACGGGTCTGATCGTGTCGTCCTCGGCCCCGCACGACAAGGGCGCAGCGCCCCGCTCCGTAGCCGAGCAGCAATGGGTCGATTCGGTCTTCTCGTCGCTCACCCCCGATCAGCGCCTAGGGCAGCTATTTATGGTAGCGGCCTACTCCAACAAGGACCGCAAACACACCACGTACACCGAGTTTTTGGTGCGCGAGTACAACATCGGCGGGCTTATGTTTTTGCAGGGCGGCCCGCGCCGGCAGGCCCAGCTCACCAACCGCTACCAAGCCGCAGCCCGTACGCCCCTGCTTATTGCCATGGACGCCGAATGGGGCCTGAACATGCGCCTCGATTCCTCGATGCACTTTGCCAAGCAAATGACGCTTGGCGCCATGGACGACGACCGGTTTGTGTACCAGATGGGCCGCGAAATTGCCCTCAAAATGCGCACCCTAGGTGTGCACGTGAGCTTTTCGCCGGTGGTCGATGTCAACTCCAACCCCAACAACCCGGTAATCGGCAACCGCTCGTTTGGCGAAAACAAAGAGCAGGTAGCCAAGCTGGGCACGGCCTACATCCGCGGTTTGCAAGACCACGGCGTAATTGCCGTAGCCAAGCACTTCCCCGGCCACGGCGACACCGACGTGGACTCGCACCTGGCCCTGCCGGTTATCAACACCGACATGGTGCGCCTCTCGAACGTCGACCTTTACCCCTTCCAGAAGTCGTTTGAGGCCGGTGTAATGGGCGTAATGGTGGCTCACCTTTATATGCCGCTGTTCGATACGGTACGCACCCAAACCACCACCCTTTCGCGCAATCTTGTAACGGGGCTGCTAAAGGAAAAAATGGGTTATAAAGGGTTGGTGTTCACCGACGCGCTGAACATGAAAAGCGTGTCGGACCTGTACAAACCCGGTGAGCTGGATGCCCTGGCCCTGCTGGCCGGCAACGATGTGCTGCTGTTTTCGGAAGATGTGCCCATGGCCATCCAGAAAATCAGAGACCTGATTGCGGCCAACAAAATCTCACAGGAGGAAATTGACTACCGCGTGCGCAAAGTGCTGCGCGCCAAGTTTTGGGCCGGCCTCAACCGCCCGCAAACGGTAGATGTGCCCAACCTGATGAACAACCTGAACCGTCCGCTGAGCCGGGTGGTGCAGCAAAGCATCTACGAGCACGCCACCACAGTCGTGAAAAACGAGGACGACTTGTTGCCGTTCGCCAACCTCGATTCGCTTCGGCTGGCGTCCATCACCATCGGCGCGCCCAACGGCAATGCGTTCGGCAAAGCCATGCAGCGCTACATGCCCTGCGCTACCTACGCCATTCCGAACCGCTACGCCCCCGACTCCACGTTTGAGAACCTGCTTCCGAAGCTGGCCCTCTACAACACGGTGGTGGTGAGCTTTCATAACATGAACAATACCCCGGCCCATAACTACGGCCTGGGCGACGGGGCTCTGCGGTTCGTGAAGAGGCTGCAGGAAAACAAGAACCTGAAAACCGTGGTGGTGCTGATGGGCAATGCTTATGCCCTGAAGCACGTTGAAGAAGCCCGTACCCTGGTATGCGGCTACGAAGACAATTTCACTTCGCAATCGGTGGTGCCGCAAATCCTGTTTGGGGCGTTGCCGGCCAAAGGCAGCCTGCCGGTTACCGTATCGGAAAGCCTGAAAGCCAACACGGGCCTGCCCACGGCCGATTTCCGCCGCTTGCGCTACGCCACGCCCGAAGCCGTAGGTCTCGACTCGCGCGTGCTGGCCCAAATCGACAACATTGCTACCGAGGCTATTGCGTACGCCGCTACTCCGGGCTGCCAGGTATTAGTGGCGAAAGACGGCGCCGTGGTATACGACAAGAGCTTTGGCTACTGCACTTACGACAAAACCCAGCCCGTAACCAACGAAACGCTTTACGATCTGGCTTCGGTGTCGAAGGTGGCGGGCACGCTGCAAACGATTATGTGGCTCAAGGACGAAGGCAAGCTAAACCTCGACAGCAAGGTTTCGGACTACCTTACCGACCTGAAAGGCACCAACAAAAAGGACATGACCGTGCGGCAGGTACTGCTGCACCAGGCTGGCCTGAAAGCGGGCATTCCTACTTGGGAACGTACCATTACGCGCACCGGCGGCCTCAAGCCTACCTTCTACGCCAGCTCCCGCACCGACGACTTTAGCCGCGAGGTAATTCCGGGCACTTATGTGGCTCGGTCGGCTGAAGACTCCGTCTGGACGTGGATCAAGCGCAGCTCGATGCTGCCTAAAGGCAAAGGCGGCGTATACCCCACCGAGTACTCCGACCTGAGCTTTATCATTCTGAAGCGCCTGTCGGAAAAGGTGCTGAACGAGCCCATCGAGGCTTTTCTGCAGCGCAACTTCTACGCGCCGCTGGGCCTGAACACTATGACCTACAATCCGCTGCAGCGGTTTCCGAAGTCGTGCATCGCGCCCACCGAAAACGACAACTACTACCGCCACGCCCAGCTGCAAGGCACCGTGCACGACCAGGCCGCCGCGCTCATGGGCGGCGTAGCCGGCCACGCGGGCCTGTTTTCGAACGCCAACGACCTGGCCATCCTGATGCAGATGAACTTGCAGAATGGCCGCTACGGCGGGCGCCGGTTCTTTAACACGCCGGTGGTGGCAGAGTTTGCCCGTTCGGCCAGCGCTGCCAACCGCCGCGGCCTGGGTTGGGACCACGGCGACCCTACCAAACCCGAAGGCCCCACCAGCAATCTGTCGCCGGCCAGCACTTTCGGCCACACCGGCTTCACGGGCACTTGCGTGTGGATGGACCCGGAAAACCGCATTCTGTACATTTTCCTGTCGAACCGGGTGTACCCCGATGCCGGCAACAACAAACTGCGCCAGTACAACATCCGCACGCGCATCCACGACGTCATTTACAAATCCATCCTGACCGACGCGGACAAAACCAAAGGGTAAAAACGTGGCAGCGCCACGGGTTGACTTGAGGGGAAGCCTTTCTATGTGGTGTGGAACAAGCAACCCCTTGACCGACGCGTCGTCCCTGACCAGGACGGCGCGTTCTTTTTTGGCGTATACTACCCTTGAAGCCTGCCGCTACCTAGGTCAGCGCGTATAATTCTGCGGGTTTTCTCAACTTGCCGCCGCTTGCCTTGTTAGGCAGCAAAATCACTCCTGCTTCGGCCCCCGCTGCACACACCTCCTATGAATATTGGCATTGTTTGTTACCCCACCTTCGGCGGCTCGGGCGTAGTGGCCACCGAATTGGGCAAAGCCCTGGCGCTGAAAGGCCACCGTGTGCATTTCATCACCTACAGCCAACCGGTACGACTCGATTTCTTCAACGAAAACCTGTTCTACCACGAGGTTTTTATTCCGCCTTACCCGCTGTTTCAGTTTCCGCCGTACGAACTGGCCTTGGCCAGCAAAATGGTCGACATCGTACAGAACGAGAAGCTCGATGTACTGCACGTGCATTATGCCATTCCGCACGCTTCGGCGGCGTACATGGCCAAGCAAATTTTGCGCACCAAGGGCATTCAGATTCCGGTGATTACCACGCTGCACGGAACCGACATTACCCTGGTGGGGAAAGATGCCTCCTATGAGCCGGTGGTCACGTTCAGCATCAACCAGTCCGACGCGGTTACTTCTGTTTCGGCCGATTTGAAGGACGAAACCTACCGCTATTTTGCCATTGAGAAGGACATCGAGGTTATTCCGAACTTCATCAACCTGGAGCGTTTTAAAAAGCAACGCAAGGAGCATTTTAGGGCTGCTATCGCGCCCGAGGGCGAAAAGTTACTGATCCATACTTCCAACTTCCGCTCGGTAAAACGCGTGGACGACGTGGTACACATATTTGCCGGCGTGCGCGAGCAAATGCCCGTGAAGCTGCTGCTCGTAGGCGACGGTCCCGACCGCCCTCGTATCGAGAAGTTGTGCCGCGAGTTGGGTCACTGCCAGGATGTGCGCTTCCTGGGCAAAATGGAGGCCGTGGAAGAAGTGCTGAGCATTTCTGACTTGTTCCTGATGCCCTCCGAGAAAGAAAGCTTCGGCTTAGCCGCACTTGAGGCTATGGCTTGCGAAGTGCCCGTCATCAGCACCAACGCCGGTGGCATTCCGGAGCTGAACGTGCACGGACTTACCGGCATGGTCAGCAACATCGGCGACGTGGCCGACATGGTGAAAAATGCCCTCTACGTGCTCCGCGACGACAATTTGCCGCGCTTTAAAGCCGCTGCCCGCACCCACGCCGAGGAATTTGCCGTGGAGAAGATTGTGCCGCGTTACGAAGCCTGCTACCAACGCGCCATCGATGCGGTGCTGGCCGGGGTGTAGTGGGTTGTTTTGGCTATTGGTTATTGGTTTTTTGTTAGGGCTGTTTAACGCTCGAAACCCCTTCTGCCACGCGGCGGAAGGGGTTTTTATTTCTCAAAAACCAATAACCAAAGGCCAAGAACCATCAACCAAAAACCACGAACCAACACCCAAAAGCCAACCCTAGAACAAGCCGGCGGCCTCGCGCTTAACGGCGTTAAGGGCGGGTGTCGTTGGGTCGATTTCGTCGGCTATCAGCGTTTCGAGCACGCGCTTGGCCAACTCGGTGCCGCGGGCCTGTTGCTGGTTGGGCAAGGTTTGGTAGGCCTTGTTAATCATCGTGAGCACGTTTTCCTTGGCTTGGCGCACCTGCGTCCAGGCCTCGGGGCTCATGTAGAGCTGCTGCGACAAATTGTGCTCGTACTCGGCCCGAATTTCCTGCACCAACAGGCGGTGGTACTCGGTGGCGGTTTGGCCGGCCGAGCTCAGACGCACCAACAGGTTGTTGGGCGTGATGCGCTCGAGCAGCAACGTAATGCGCTCGTAGGCCTGCAGCCGAATGGGCAGCACCGTTTTGGCATTCTCCAAACGCAGCTCGATCAGGCGGCGCTGCTGGTCTTTTTCGAGGTATTGCTGGATGAGGTAGTACACGGTACCCGCCACGATAAGCGCGGGGAAGGTAATCTTGAGCAGGTCGATGATCAGGGCAGTATCCATGCGAAACGAAACACGCCGCACTTGCGGCACATGTGGAGTGGAACAACTGTGGCCCAAAACCGGCACCAAAGTACCTAGGGCTGGCAAATATAGTACGGTGAACCTGCCGCCTACGGCCGCTGTTATGGTATCGTTACGGCTTATGCCACTTGGGCTGTATCTTTGTGGCCTGGGGCGGCAAGCCCTTCCAACCGAAGATTCTACGCAACAACTTCTGACTATGGCAACTGCCACGGCTTCCACCAAAATCGCTCCTATCACGCTCACGTCGCGCGCGCTAGAAGAGGTGAAAAACATTCTCCGCGAGAAGAACGTCCCGGCCGAGTACGGCTTGCGCGTAGGCGTGCAGGGCGGCGGCTGCTCGGGCCTGAGCTACTTGCTCGGCTTCGACAAAGCCAAGGACCAGGACGAAACTTTCGACGTGGACGGCGTAAAGCTGATCATGGACAAGAAGCACGCGATGTACGTGCTGGGCATGGAAGTCGACTTCCAGGACGGCCTGAACGCCCGCGGCTTCACGTTCAGCAACCCGCAAGCCAAGAGCACCTGCGGCTGCGGCTCGTCGTTCTCGGCGTAAGCCCTAGGTCGTTCTCGTCATCAGCACCAAGCCCCAGCAACTACGCAGTTGCCGGGGCTTGTTGTTTTAGCTGAAATTGTATGGGTAACCGATTTCCTGCAGATCGGCTTCCAGTTGCGGCCAATCCTCCAGCTCTTCCATAATGCTGTGCACTACCGCTTTGGTAAGCACTTCCCCGCGGTAAATGTGCGCCACGGCACCTAGGGCCAAGGGCTTCCGGTCGGTTTCTGCGATGAAGTACTCGTTGGCCCATTCGGTGTACGTTTCGGGCTTGCCGTCGAAGATGTACAGCAGCTCCTCCGAGCCATCTTCGCCGTGGCCCGGCACGCCGGTTTGCCAACCTGCCTCGGGCGTGTACCACAAGCAAAACGTGGTGCCGATAGAGTTTACCGGCTCCCTGTATATGAACTCCTTGAAAACCTCGGGCAGTCCACGGGTCAGCTCATTCTTATCGGCCTGATCGTAGCCCTCCAAGTAGCCGTTAATGCAGCATCCCTCCTTCCGGAACAACACCAGCATCTGGTCGCCCTCGCCGTCGTTCATCTCAAACAGCTCTTCGCCTATGCCCCAAGCGGGGTCATAGGTGTGGTAGCGGTACTCCCATTCTTGCGAATTAATAGCATCGAGCACCGCCAACGCTTTGCATAGGCGTTGCAGGGTTGGAGCGTCGGGCAGGGCGGCGTAGTTGCGGGTTGATATCATTAAAAATGGTGTTTAGAACATCATGCGGATTTTGCCGAAGCACCTCTGCTGCTTCGTTGAGATTGGTATCCGGCGAAGCGGTATAGGTGCTTCGGCAAGCGGACGCCAGATGGGCACGACCGTTTTGGTTTTACCCATTTAGCTAATACGTCTTCGTCATATCGGCCGGCACCACAAGCACGTAGTCAGCTTTTTTCAGGTGCTCTTTATCGAGCTTACCCAGCTGCTCCTGCGTTACGGTGCTGATGGTAAGAATGCGTAGTTGCGGCTCGGCCTGGCGCAGGTACCACACAATGCCGTCGTGGTTATCGGAGTGGTACGAGCCGTTTACGTGCAGCAGCAATTGGCCCGGCTGGCGGCTTTGGCGAATAAAATGCGCCATGGTGGCGTCTTTGAGGGCTTGCGCCTGCACGATGTTTTGCACGCCTGCGGCGTGGGCCGCATCGCCGCCGAACATCTTAAACATGTTCTGATAGCCGGGCAGGTTGTAGTCGACTTTGATGGGCAGAGGCGCCACCCACTGCTTTTCGTCGGCACCTAGGACATCAAGGGCCGTGAGGCTGCCTTTGGCAACCTGCTGGGCGAAGCGGCGGGGCACGTTGGTGCCCACCACGCGCAGCTTCTGCTGCCGGGCCAGCAGCAGCAGGGGTTTGTAGTCGGTAGGGTAATTGGGCCAGGGGCGGCTTCGCTCTTCAAAGGCTTTGTCGTCCAGCTCGCCCACGTTGTACTGCTCCACCAGCGGCTGCACGTCGCGCTCGAACATTTCCAGACCTAGGACCACCTGCCCGGCCTTGCGCTGCGCCAGCTCTTTGGCTACTTGCAGCTCCAGCCAATGGGCCATGGGGTCGTTGTGCTGTTCGCCGAAGAGCACCACATCGGCCCCGGCCAGCTCCTTGGCCATCTTGCCGAAAGACACCGGCTTGCCATCGGCGGCGAAGAGCCGGTACGCGGGCCGGTCGTCGTCCTTGTCCGGGGCATGGCCGGCCAACAAAGCAGTGGCTACTAGCATAAGCAGCGAGGTAAGTAGTAGGCGCATGCGGCAAAGTAATAAGTACTGAACTGACAACGTAGGCCTACAACAAACCGGCCCCGCAACTTGGTTGCGGGGCCGGTAGTCAAGTACATAAGTTGCCTAGGTTAGCCTTTGTAAAACAGCCACTTCGACAGCTCGCCGTAGGTTACTTTCTTGCCGTACATCAGAATGCCTACGCGGTAGATGCGGCCGGCCAGCCAAATGGTGCCCATGAAGCCGGCAATAAGCAGCGCCATCGACAGGCCAATTTGCCACGCCGGCACCCCGCCGAAGGGCAGGCGCATCATCATGGCGATGGGCGAAGTAAACGGAATCATCGACATCCAGAACGCCACCGAGCCGTTGGGATTGGTCGTCAGGATGGCCTGCGACACCACAAAGGTGAGCACCAGCGGCATCGTTACGGGCATCATGAACTGCTGCGTGTCGGTTTCGCTGTCCACGGCCGAGCCGATGGCCCCGAACAAAGCGCCGTAGAACAGGTACCCACCCAGGAAATAGAACAGGAAGCAAGCCAGCAGCAGCGGCATGTTCAGGTCGGCGTTATCCAGCGCCTGAAAGGCCTTTGCGGTGAAGTTGCTCTTCTTGGCGGCCTCGTCGGCGGGGGTATCCGGGCGGGCAATGGCCGTAACATCAGCATCGGCCGTGCTGGCCGATACGCTGGCGGCTTGGCTAACCACGGCCTTGCTGGGGCTGATGAAGGTGGAGGCCACCGAGCTGATTCCCATAGAGAGCAGCACCCACAGGGCCAGCTGCGTAAAGCCCACGCCGGCAATGCCCAGCACTTTGCCCATCATCAGCTGGAAGGGCTTCACGGAGGAAATAACCACCTCCACAATGCGGTTGGTTTTCTCCTCCATCACGCCGCGCATAATTTGCACACCGTACAGGAAGATGAAAATGTAAATCAGGAAGCCGAAGAAATACGCTACGCCGGTGCTGATGCCCGTGCTGGAGCTTTTTTCGCCGGCCTCGCTCAGGCTTACGGTTTGCAGGTCTACTTCGGCCTTCAGGTTATCGAGCACCGAGCGGTCGATACCGGCTTGCTGCAGGCGGCGGTTCTCAATGGCCTTATTAGCAGCCCGCCGAATATCGTTTTCGAGGGTTAGGCTAAGGCCTTTGCGCGAGAACACCTGAAAACCCGTGGGGTTGCCGATGTCCATCTTGGGTACGTACAGCAGCGCGTCGTACTTCGCCTTCTGAAACTCTTGCTTGGCCGCCGCCAAGTCGGGCGACACCCGCGTAAAGCTGATATCGTCTTTGCTTTCGGGCAGTTTATCGGCAAATAGGCCGCCCGCATCGGCAATGGCCACTACTTTGCCGCTGTCCGACATTTTCGCAATCAGCACGGGCACGGCAAACAAGGCTACCGTAAGCAACGGGCCAATCAGCGACATTATCAGAAAGCTTTTTTTGCGCACGCGGGTGAGGTACTCACGCTGCGCGATAAGCCAGATTTTGGACATGGTTGTAAGATGTTTTGAGAAAGGGATAGTGCCCGCCTTGTAAGGCAGGAGGTATAAGCACTTGGGCGTGCTGCCTAGGTGCCCATGCCCCGCGGAGCCACGGCACCTAGGGCACCGCAGTGCGGGGCTGCCTGCATTAAGCCGTTACCGAGTCGGTTTCGGGCACGTAGTCGGGCTGCGTTTCGCGCACGCGCCGGATAAAGATTTCGTTGATGCTCGGGATACGCTCGCGGAAGGCATGTACCTCCACCCCGCTGGGCCCAATGAGGTAGCGCAGCAAGTCGTTGGGCGTGAGGCCGTGCAAAATGCGGATGCGGGCGTAGAAATGGTCGTTTTCGCGCTTCTTCTGCTCCAGCACCTCGAAATCGGGGTGCACTACCATCAGCTGGCCGCGGCCTTCTACCTCGTAAGTTTGGGTGCGGTAGGCGTTGCGCACGTCGCGCACTTGGCCATCGAGCACCTTCTGCGAGCGGTTAATTAGGGCGATGTGGTCGCAGAGTTCCTCCACCGACTCCATGCGGTGCGTGGAGAAGATGATGGTGGTGCCCTGCTCGCGCAAAGCCAGAATTTCGTCCTTCAGCAGGTTGGCGTTGATGGGGTCGAAGCCTGAGAACGGTTCGTCGAGGATGAGCAGGGCGGGGTCGTGCACCACGGTAGCCACAAACTGCACTTTCTGCTGCATGCCTTTGGAGAGGTCCTCCACGTTTTTGCTGGCCCAGGTCTTGATGTCGAACCGGTCGAGCCAGTACTTAATCTTCTGCTGGGCTTCGGCCTTCGACAAGCCTTTAAGCTGGGCCAAGTACATCAGCTGCTCCCCTACTTTCATTTTTTTGTAGAGGCCGCGCTCCTCGGGCAGGTAACCGATCTGGCCAATGTGCGCGGGGTTCAGCCGCTCGCCCCGAAACCTGATTTCGCCGCCGTCGGGGCCGGTAATCTGGGTGATGATGCGAATGAGCGAGGTTTTGCCGGCGCCGTTGGGGCCGAGCAAGCCAAAAATGGAGCCTTCAGGCACCTCGAGACTCACGCCGTCGAGGGCGGTGTGGTTGGCGTAGTGCTTGCGTACGTCAATCGCCTGTAAAATTGGTTTCACGGCCGTTGAGAAATGGTTGTGGATAGCAAGGTAGAAACTTCGGGCGCACGGCGGCTTATGTGCGCAGCGAATCTTAAACGAACGGTCGGATCATCGCCCTGAACTGGCAAAAAGCCGCCCCAAACCGGCAACGCGAAACCTACTCGGTGGCTTGCAGGTCGTGCAGGTAGCCGTCGAGCCGATCGAGGTGCTGGCCGTAAAGCCGTTGCAAATACCAGCGGGTAAATTGCTGCAGCGCCCGGTATGCTACCCACCCAATAATCAGGTAAGCCACCACCAGCACACCGATCATCAGCGCCAGCTTCTGGCCGTGTTGGGTGCGGCCGAATTGCAGCACCTGCATCACGAAACCAATGCCGAACGAGCCAAACAACGTGAGCATGGTGGCGCGGTAGTAGAGCTGCACCAAGTGACGGAGGCTTTTGGCTTGTTGTTCGAGTTGCTGCCGCAGCGCGCCGGCCCTGGGTTGCAACCCATCGAGCACCTGAAACTTCCGGTAGAGGTAAACCAAAGAACCCGCACAAATCAGGGCTAGCCACCCGGCCATGATGCGCGGATATGCCTCCTGCGCCAACACCATTACCCCTAGGGCTACGGGAATAACGAGGAGGGCAATGGCTACTTCGAACCACGCATTACGCCGAATGCGCAGGATGGGGCTGCTTGATGGTTGGCTGAGGATAGCTTGCATGGCTTCGGGGGTTAGGGGTGCGGCCGATTCGGTGGGTTGCTGGCGCCAGCGCTGGCGCATCTCGTCGAGTTCCATGGCTAGGCGTGGGCAAACAGGGTGCGGAGTTTCTCTTGCACGCGGTGCATTCTCACGCGCACGTTGTTTTGGGTGATGCCGAGGATGTCGGCCATTTCTTCGTAGCTACGCTCCTCGAGGTACAGCAGCACAAAGGCTTTTTCTACCTCCGAGAGCCGCTCAATGGCGCGGTACAGCTGGGCGAGGTCGTCGCCTAGGTCGTCGGGGGGCGGCGCGGCATAGGGGGCCTCGGGCTCCAGCACTGAGGTGCTGGGCTGGCGCGTACGGCGCCGCAAGTCGGATATGGCCACGTTCAGGGCTACGCGGTAGAGCCACGTGCTGAGTTTAGCTGCCCCGGGCTGGTAGCGGGGCCAGGCTTGCCACAATTGCAGCACAATTTCTTGGTACAAATCCTGCCGGTCGGTGGCGTCGGGGCAGTACATGCGGCACACGCGCCATAGCAACGGCTGGTACTCGGCAATGCGAGCGGTAAATTCGGCAGATGCGGGGGCGGCAGGGCTCATGAGCAGCTAAGTCAGTGAATTAATCGCCGCGCCTGCACGTGCATTACAGTTGGCCCGAAATATTTTTTTGGCACTACCACCGTACCCACAAAAAAAGCCCGGCCTGCTGGGCAGGCCGGGCTTGCAAAGCACCTAGGGCGCTTACTGGAAGTACTCTTTCACCTTCTCGAAGAAACCTTTCTCGTTTTTGCCGGGGCTGGGCGTGAAGTTGGGCGAAGAGCGCAGCTTTTCGAGCAAGGCACGTTCGTCGTTGGTCACGCTCTTGGGCGTCCACACGTTGATGTGGATCAGCTGGTCGCCTTTGCCGTAGCCGTTCAGGTCGGGAATGCCCTTGCCGCGCAGGCGCAAAATTTTGCCGGCTTGCGTGCCCGGGTCGATCTTCACCTTCACCTTGCCCTCAATAGTAGGCACCTCTACGCTGGCACCTAGGGCCGCGTCGATGATGGAGATGTACTGATCGAGCACCACGTTGTTGCCGTCGCGCTTCAGCAGCTCGTGCGGCTCTTCCTCAATCTGAATGAGCAAGTCGCCGGGTACGCCGCCGCGCTCGGGGTAGTTGCCCTTGCCGCTCATGCTCAGCTGCATGCCCTCGGCCACGCCAGCCGGAATGTTAATCGGAATGATTTCCTCCTGCAGCTGACGGCCTTCGCCGTGGCATACGTCGCACTTGCTTGTTACTACTTTGCCCTCGCCGTGGCAAGTGGGGCAGGTGCTGCTGCTCACCATTTGCCCGAGCATGGTTTGCACCACGCGCTTTACCTGGCCCTGGCCGTGGCAAGTGCCGCAATCCTGCTGCTCGGTGCCGTTTTTGGCGCCCGTGCCCGAGCAGGTGTTGCAAGCGGTATAGCGCTTCACCTTAATCTTCTTCTCAACGCCGTTGGCTACTTCCTCCAGGTCAAGCTTCAGCTTGATGCGCAGGTTGGATCCTTTGCGCACGCGCCGGCCTTGGCTGCGCGCCCCGCCCCCGAAGAAGCCCTCGAAGCCGCCGCCCCCGAAGATGTCGCCGAACTGCGAGAAGATGTCCTCCATGCTTGGGCCGTGGCCGTTGCCGCCGGCTCCGCCTACGCCCTGGTGGCCAAACCGGTCGTAACGGGCGCGTTTCTGGTCGTCGGACAAAACCTCGTAGGCCTCGGCGGCTTCCTTAAACTTGTCTTCGGCCGTGGGGTCGTCGGGGTTTTTATCGGGATGAAACTTGATGGCCACCTTGCGGTACGCCTTCTTGATTTCATCGCCCGACGCATTTTTGGCTACGCCCAGTATTTCGTAATAATCTCGCTTCGTCGACATGAGTGTGTCGGTATTAGGTATTCGGTATCAGGTATTAAGATGGTGTTGGCTCCAGGTCCTACTACCAACTACCCAATACCTACCACCAAAAAAATTACTGTCCTAGCACCACCTTGGCGTGGCGGATTACCTTATCGCCGAGGTAGTAGCCTTTTTCTACTTCATCAACCACTTTGCCCTTCAGGTCTTCCGACGGGGCCGGAATCTGGGTAATGGCTTCGTGCAGTTCGGGGTCGAACGCCCCGCCCTTGGTTTCCATCGTCTGCAGACCTTTTTGCTGCAGGGCTTTGGTAAGCTTGCCGTAAATGATGTCGATGCTTTCGCGCACCATGTTGGCGTCGTCGGTGGTTTGGGTGTGCTGGCGGGCGCGCTCAAAGTCGTCGAGCACGGGCAGCAGCACCATCATCAACTCCTGGTTGGCCGATTTAAACAAGTCGGCGCGCTCCTTGGTGGTGCGGCGCTTGTAATTTTCAAACTCGGCTGCCAGGCGCAAGTACTTGTCTTTCAAATCGGCGAGTTCTTGGTCGGCACGCGAAGCATCGGCGGTGCCGTTTTCGGCAGCCTCTTGCGTGGTTTGCTCCTCAAACATTTCGCCGGCTACGTGGTCGGCATTGTGGGTCGCACCGTTGGGTTGCTGCGACTCTTCGGCGTGCGTGTGTTGTGCGTCAGCCATTCCTTACAACGTCTATTTCAGGGGATGGGTGTTCAGATTAAGCAACTGCCCCAACTCAAGGAGCCTGCCAAAGGCCGCCGTGGTGACATAGTGGCACAGAAACCTCAGCCCTAGGTGGTTTAGTTCAGACAAAGTAACGGAGCCTGGCGCACTTGCCTAGCCATAGAGCGCGGCGCACGGGCTGCCGTGCTTCCGGCAGCGGCTCCGGTCCATTTCGTCCTCCGGATATTTATAATGGCTTGGCTGCGCTGCGTATCTTTGTGCCGCACTGCCCGCCCACTTCGCACCTAGCTCACATACGCACCATGTCCAGCCACCCCCACGATCCAACCATGCAGCTGGAGGTAAGCGAATTTGCCGAGGTGCTGCGCCAGCGGGGCCTGCATGCCGCCCTTGAGTACCTCAACAACCGCACGCCGCACCGCTACACGGGCATTTTTCGCTTCGATGGGGCAACACTCCGCAACGAGGCCCTGTTCGACCGCTACAACCCGACCCTGCAAAAGGGCGGCGATGCCCCCATGGAGGCCACCTACTGCTCGTTGGTAGGCCAGCAGCAGCAACCCCTCGAAATCAACGATGCCTCCACCGACGTGCGCGTGAAAGGCATCGTTGAAACTCCGGTCGTGTCGTATTGCGGTGTACTGATTCGCGATGCGCAGGGGCAACCCTACGGCACGCTTTGCCACTACGATATGCAGCGCTGCCAGGAGCGCAGCACCGATGTGCCGCTGCTCGAGGCAGCGGCCCGGCTGTTCTACGCCTACCTCGGGGCAGCTACCACCTAGGCCATTAGTCGAACTGGTCTTCGGACAGGTCTTCGAACTCGTCCCCGTCGGCGCGCTTTTCCTTCCAGATGCTGTGGCGCAGGGGCTTCGGCTCGTCGAGGCGGGCGGCCTGAATTTGCTGCCAAAGCAAGTCCTTCAGCTTCTGAATGTTTTTCTGCGTGATGCTGGAAATGAACACGTGCGGCATATCCGGGGGCAGCGTAGCCGTAATTTCGGCCTCCAGCTCCTCGTCCAGCATGTCGGATTTGGTAATGGCCAACACGCGGCGCTTTTCGAGCAAATCGGGGTTAAACTGCTCCAACTCGCTGAGCAGCACTTGGTACTCGTGGGCAATATCGGGCGAGTCGGCGGCTATCATGAACAGCAGCGTAGCGTTGCGCTCGATGTGCTTGAGGAAGCGCAAACCCAACCCGCGGCCTTCGGCTGCACCCTCGATAATGCCCGGAATGTCGGCCATTACAAACGATTTGTAGTCGCGGTAGGCCACTACGCCTAGGTTTGGCACCAGGGTGGTAAAGGCGTAATCGGCAATTTTGGGCGTGGCCGCCGAAACCACCGACAGCAGCGTGCTTTTGCCCGCGTTCGGGAAGCCCACGAGGCCCACATCGGCAAGCAGCTTCAGCTCCAATACGTTCCAAACCTCTTGCCCCGGCTCACCGGGCTGCGCATACGTAGGCGCTTGGTTGGTAGCCGATTTGAAGTGGTCGTTGCCGAGGCCGCCGCGGCCGCCTGGCGTCAGGATAATTTGCTGCCCGTCTTCGGTAATCTCGGCGCGGATTTCGCCTGTTTCGGCGTCGCGCGCAATGGTACCCAGGGGCACTTCCAGAATCACGTCTTCGCCCTGAGCGCCGGTGCGCAGGTTTTCGCCGCCGCCCTCGCCGTGGCCGGCAATTACGTGCTTTTTGTATTGCAAGTGCAGCAGCGTCCAGAGCTGCTTGTTGCCCTTAAGGATGATGTGGCCGCCGCGGCCGCCGTCGCCGCCGTCGGGGCCACCTAGGGGTTTGCCTTTCGCCCGAAACATGTGGCGCGAACCGGCCCCGCCCCTACCCGAACGGCAGCAAATTTTTACGTAATCGATGAAATTGTTGGAAGCCACTGTCTTCAATTAAAAATTAAGAATTAGGAATTAGAAATTGAGGGGACTCAGCTCTTCCTGATTCTTAAGTTGGCGTGTCGTGAAAAAACCGTCATCCTGAGCAAAGCGAAGGACCTTGTCAGGTCGGAACGAGTTGGGTAAACACCGTTCCAGCGTGATAAGGTCCTTCGCTTTGCTCAGGATGACAGATGGTGTCAGCAGTTGGGGCGCCGCGGCAGCCCAACCCCGCAAAGTTACGCTTTTACCTCGTCGGCAGCTTGGCCGCCGTCAACCACCGTAGCGGGCTGGTGCGAGTCGATGAGGTGGCAGAGTTGCTGGAAGATGCCATCGATGGCCCCAATGCCGTTTACGGCGTGGAACTTGTCCTGCTCGGCGTAGTACGAGGCCACCTGGGCGGTTTTGGTGTTGTACTCCACCACGCGGCGGCGGATCAGCTCTTCGTTCTGGTCGTCGGGGCGGCCCGAGGTTTTGCCGCGCTCCAGCAGGCGCTTCACCAGCTCGTCTTCGGTTACCTCCAGGGCAATCATGCACGAAATACCCGTGTCGTAGCGCTGCATCAGCTCGTCGAGGGCCACGGCCTGCGGAATAGTGCGCGGGAAACCGTCGAAAATAAAGCCGCCGGCGGTGCGGTTGCTGGCCAACTGCGTCTCGATCATGCCAATTACCACCGCGTCGGGCACCAGTTCGCCGGCATCCATGAGTTTCTTGGCCGTAAGGCCAAGCTCGGTGCCTTGGGAAATTTGCGAGCGGAGCAAGTCGCCGGTGGAGAGGTGTACCAGGCCGTAACGCTTGATGAGGTTTTGGCTCTGCGTTCCTTTACCAGCCCCGGGAGGGCCAAACAACACAATATTAAGCATGACGCGAGGAAGCGGGAGGGATTGTGAGAAAAACGGGGGCGAGTGTAATATAAGAAAGATTAGCCAAGTCTGGGCGCTCTACACAGCGCGGTACAGGTCGCGGTAATTGCGGCCGAGGCCGTCGTAGTCGAGCCCGTAGCCCACCACAAAGTCGTTCGGAATGGCTAAACCTTGGTACTTGATGTCGAGCTGATGCTGGAGGCATTCGGGCTTGATGAGCAACGTGGCCACCTCAACCGAAGCCGGCTGCTTGGCCTGCAATTGCGCGAGCAGGGCCTTCATGGTATGGCCCGTATCTACAATGTCTTCCAGCACCACGAGGTGTCGGCCTTCTACGGCTTCCTGCAGACCTAGGATTTCCTTTATCTCGCCGGTGCTGCTGGTACCTTGGTACGAGGCCACCCGGATGAAGCTAATCTCGCAGTCGATGGTCAACTCCTTCATCAGGTCCGAAGCGAACATAAACGAACCGTTGAGCACAGCCAGCAGCAAAGGTTTTTTGCCGGCGTAGTCGCGGTTGAGCTGCTGGGCTACTGCGCGCACCGCGGCAATTAGCTGAGCTTCGGACAGATAAGGAGCAAACGCTTTGTTATGCAGCGAGATAGTGGCCTGAGGCATGCCAGGGGCAGATTGGCGTAGGGGCGAAAGTGCCGCGAAGGTACGAGAAAAAAGAGCAGCCCTCCCGGTTGGCAGGAAGGCTGCTCGGCAAACACGGGCGCTGAGAGGCTATTCGGCTCGGTTCAGCAACGAGGTCAGTACAATGCGTGTGGCTTTGGTGCCTAGGTCGGCGTAGCGCACCTGAGGCTTGGCAGCGGGCAGCACATGCTCGGTGGCGGGGCGCAACGGCGCAGGGGCCACGCCGCGCTCGGCAGGCACGCCGCCCTCCTTGGCAATGTGCGGCGCAATCACCAGCGACACGATGCTCATGAGCTTAATGAGGATGTTCATCGAAGGCCCTGAGGTATCCTTGAATGGGTCGCCCACGGTGTCGCCGGTTACGGAGGCTTTGTGCGCCTCGGAGCCTTTGTACTCCATTTTACCGTTCACCATCACGCCTTTTTCAAACGACTTTTTGGCGTTGTCCCAGGCTCCGCCGGCGTTGCTCTGGAACATGGCCATCAGCACCCCCGAAACCGTTACACCGGCCAGCGTACCGCCCAGCACCTCGGGCCCGAAGGCGTAGCCGATGATGATGGGCGAGATAAGGGCAATGGCGCCCGGCAGCAGCATCTCGCGAATGGCGGCCTGCGTCGAAATGGCCACGCACTTCTCGTACTCGGGACGGCCGGTGCCTTCCATAATCCCCGGAATTTCGCGGAACTGCCGGCGCACTTCTTGCACCATCGCCATGGCCGCCCGGCCCACGGCCGCAATGGCCAGCGCCGAGAAAATGAACGGTATCATGGCTCCGATAAACAAACCCGCCAGCACGCGGGCGTTGCTGATGTCGATGCTGTTGATATTGGCCGTGCCCATGAAAGCGGCAAACAGCGCCAACGAGGTAAGGGCAGCCGAGGCAATGGCAAACCCTTTGCCTGTAGCGGCCGTGGTGTTGCCCACCGCATCGAGGATATCGGTACGCTCGCGCACTTCTTTGGGCAACTCGGCCATTTCGGCAATACCGCCGGCGTTGTCGGCAATCGGCCCGAAGGCATCAATGGCCAGCTGCATAGCGGTGGTGGCCATCATGCCGGCCGCCGCTATAGCTACGCCGTACAGGCCCGCAAACTCATACGACAGCACAATACCGGCCGCCAGCACAATAATCGGCAGCACCGTCGACTCCATGCCTACCGCCAAACCGCCAATCACGGTGGTGGCGTGGCCCGTGCTGCTCTGGCGCACAATGCTGAGCACCGGGCGCTTGCCCATGGCGGTGTAGTATTCGGTAATCATGCTCATCAGGGCGCCTACCACTAGGCCCACGGCCACGGCCCAAAACACGTCGGTAGCCGTGAAGGGCGCCGACCCTAGGCGGTTCATGCCTAACGTGCCGCTGGGCAGGATGTAGTGGATGATAAACCACGAGGCTACGCCGGTAAGCACAATCGAAATCCAGTTGCCCATGTTCAGGGCGCCTTGCACGTTGCCGCCTTCCTTCACCCGCACGAACAGAATGCCGATCAGCGAAAACACAATGCCCAACCCGGCAATTACCATGGGCAGCAGAATGGGCGACAAACCGTTGAAGTTGTCACCGGCCGCTACTACTTCGCGCCCCAGCACCATGGTGGCCAAAATGGTGGCCACGTACGAGCCGAACAAGTCGGCACCCATACCGGCTACGTCGCCCACGTTGTCGCCTACGTTGTCGGCAATGGTGGCGGGGTTGCGCGGGTCGTCCTCCGGAATACCGGCCTCAACCTTGCCCACCAGGTCGGCCCCTACGTCGGCGGCTTTGGTGTAGATACCCCCTCCTACCCGGGCAAACAGCGCAATGCTTTCGGCACCTAGGGAGAAACCGGTAAGCACCTCTAGCGCACGCTCCATCTCGGGGCCGTTGGCGCTGGCGTTGCCCACAAACAGGTAATAAAAGGCAATAAACAATCCACCTAGGCCAAGCACCGCCAAACCGGCAACGCCCATCCCCATTACCGAGCCCCCTGCAAACGACACGTTAAGGGCCTGCGACAGGCTGGTGCGGGCGGCCTGCGCCGTGCGCACGTTGGCCTTGGTGGCAATCTTCATCCCGATGTAGCCGGCCGCAGCCGAAAACACAGCCCCCAGCAAAAAGGCCCCGATGATAAGCGGGTGCGAGCGTTCGTTGCCGAAGCTCAAGAAACCCAGGAAAGCGCAAGCAATCAGCGCAAACAAGGCTAATACTCGGTATTCGGCGCGCAGAAAGGCAATGGCGCCGTCGGCGATGTAGCCGGCAATGGTGCGCATGCGTTCGTCGCCGGCGTCTTGCCGGGCAACCCAGCCCGAGCGCAGCGCTGTGTACAGCAGCGCCAGCAGCCCGAGTGCGGGTGCGAGGTAGAGAATGATCATAAAGCGGTGTTGGGGTTGAGGAAGAAGGAAAAAAACAGAATAGCACAGGTTGGCGCTTGAAAAATAGGCTTTTTAGCCACAAGCCCAACTATTTCCTTTTTAGGTACAGCTTACAACTCCCGCATCAACACCTGATAAAGCCGCAACATGCTGTCTATGTCGGCTTTATGAACAATTTCATCCGGGGTGTGCACGTTGTCTTCGGGAGCCCCCACAAAGCACCAGTCCCAGGGTTGCGCGCCGTGCTGCAACTCCTTGGCATCGGAACCGCCGCTGCCCTCCACCTCCAGCTGGTGCGGTATGCCTGATGCCCTAGCAATCTGGCGGATACGCTCAACGTACGAGCGCCGCGGAATCAGCGAGTCGCGCAGCGAGATAACGCAGCCCTGGCCGGCATGCACGCCTTCGGTTACCCAAGTAATGTCGCACACCAGCGCCTGGCGCACTCCATACTTTTTGTAGATGTAGTCGGCCAGGTAAGCCACCGATCCGCCGCCGTGCTCTTCCCAGCAACTAAACGCCACAATGCCGTGCTCCAGGGTCTCGCACAGGCGTAGCGCGGCCCAAACACCTAGGCGGTTGTCGAGGTAGCAGCTCTGCACGCTTTCGTCAGTCTCGCGGAAGTCGCAACGGAAAGTAAGCTCGGTGCCGCGCTCAATTTCGCGGCTGAACTCATAACCCAAGGCCCCGGTTTTTTCGTCTACCGTAAGCGTACAATCTATTTCGCCTTGCTCGTCGCGGCCCACCAATCGGTAGCCCGTTTCAACATCGGGCCCGCCAATTCGCACGAGTTGTTTGCCGTACCGCACCGTGAAACCAATCGAATCAAGATGCGCAAAAACCGCTGTGCGGGGTTTCCCGAAGACCAGAATAATACAATCCTGAAACTCTCCACCGGCCAGCACTGTTGGCTGAACTCGCCAGCTTGGCGCCTGCTCCGCAACGTAGCGCAACACAAATTCGGTGAGCGGCGCTTCGTGGCCAGAGGGTGCCGGTATGCGGCATAATGTATGCAGTAGTTCCATGAGCAACGGGTATTTCGTCCAAATTCTAACCTAAATAGCGTATTTTAGCTGTTCCGTTTGGTAGCGGAGCGCTGGCTATACTTTCGCCTTCTGTTCCCTTTAGTTGAATCCATGAGTTTTCATCTGCGTTTTATCCTGTCGCTGCTCGTGGCACTTGGCTTGCGGCTGGCCTTGCCTAGCTTGGCAGCCGCCCAAAAGGCCGACACGACGAAGCGCAACGCGCCCATTCGCAACATTCAGCTCGAAAACGTTGATGTGGCTCCTGGTGCTGTGGATACTAAGGGCTGGTTGCTGCTCGACAAAGACATTCAGTTGGAGCTCGACGGGGCCGTGCGCAACCTCTACAACTTCAAGTACGACAAGGCCGAAAAGCAATTTCGTTCGCTGCGCCGCCGCTACCCCAACCACCCCATGCCCTACTTCCTCCTCGGCCTCAGCCAGTGGTGGAAGATCATGCCCACTAACATCCAGACTACGCTTCACGACCGGCCGTTTTTCGCCTACATGGACACGGCCATCGTGAAGGCCGAAAAACTTTACGAGCAGGACAACCGCAATTACGAGGCTTGCTTTTTCCTGGCGGCCTCTTACGGATTCGATGCCCGCCTGAACGCCGAGCGCGCCAACTGGCGCAAGGCCACGGTATCCAGTAAACGCTCCTTGAAGTATCTCGAACTAAGCAAGGAAGCCAACGGCCTGAGCCCTGAGTTTCTATTCGGTCAGGCCTTGTTTAACTATTACGCCGTCTGGATTCCGGATAATTACCCGCTGCTCAAACCCGTGCTGCTGCTTTTTCCGAAAGGCAACAAGCAGCTGGGCCTGCAACAGCTCCGCAACGTGGCCGACAACGGCGTGTACGTGGGCCCGGAGGCCAAAGTGTTTCTGATGCGCATCCTCAACAACGAGGAGAACAACCCCACGGCCGCCATGCCGATTGCGCGCTCGTTGGCCTCCAATTACCCTGACAACGGGTATTTTCAGCGCTTCTACGCCTTGCTGTGCTTCAACGAAGGCGAGTTCAGGGAATGCGAACGAGTTAGCCGCGAAATCCTCGACAAAATCAATCGGGGGTTTCCGGGGTATGAGGGCATCAGCGGCCGCTATGCCACCTACTTCCTAGGTTGGCTGATGCAGAACAAGTACAAGGACATCAACAAGGCCAAAGAGTACTACCAACGCTGCATCGTATTTGCCGAAAGCACCAACGAAACCAGCGGCGGATTTTACCTCTACGCCAACCTTAACCTTGCCCGCATCGCCGATAAGGCAAAGGAAGTAAAAGCGGCCCTGCGGTACTACGCCGTAGTTCGCGACAAAGCCGACCGCAAAAGCGAGCAGTACCGCGAGGCCAAGGCTTACCTGAAGAAGTACAAGAAGGGCTGATTGCCGGCCGCTCACCTAGGGAACCATGGAGCTGAAAGACCTTTTTTTGACGCCGCTGTACCTAGGCATTTTGTACGGCATTGCTTTCGCTCTTCGCAAGCGTTACACCAACGCACTTACACGCCGCTACTTTATTCCGGCCCTAACGGTCAAGTTTATCGGCGCCATCGGCCTGGGCCTAATTTACCAATTTTACTACGGCGGCGGCGACACCTTCAACTACTTTTCGCACGTGAAGGTGGTGCACGAAGCCTTTGGCAATTCATTCGGTACCGGGCTTAAGCTCTTGATGGCTCAAACCCCACCCGATGGCGACATGCTGCGCTACACTATGCGCATGTACTGGTATGAAGCTCCTACCGAGTACTTCATTGTACAGATAGCCTCGGTATTTTCGTTGCTGTGCTTTAATAGCTATGCCGTTATCGCGCTTTGCTTTGCCTTCGTAAGCTTTTGCGGCATGTGGGCGATGTACGTTACCTTCCTGAGAATTTATCCGCTAGCTTACAAAAAGCTAGCTATTGCCGTGTTCTTCTTGCCGTCCGTGTTCTTCTGGGGTTCGGGCCTCATGAAAGATTCGCTGTGTATCGGCGCTCTAGGCTGGACGTTCTACGGATTCTACCACTTCTTTATTGCCAAGAAGAATCTAACCACGGCAGCTCTGCTCGGCGCCCTAGGTGCATACATCCTTATCTCTGTTAAGGTGTATATCCTGCTGTCTTTTCTGCCGGCGGCCCTTATTTGGGTGTTCACCGAAAACAACCGGCGTATTAAGTCTGCTGCATTGCGCACGTTGCTTAAACCGCTGTTTTTGGGGCTAGGCGTGGCCGCGGGTTATTTTGGGGCTACCAACCTTACCGCCGGCGATGAAAAATACGACGTAGACAAGTTAGGTGAAAGGGCTAAAATCACCCGTGATTACTTAACCACGTACGTAGCCAGCGGCTCGGTTTATAACATTGGTGAGTTCGATGGCTCGTTGGGTTCTACCCTAAAAGTAGCCCCGCAGGCCATCGTAGTATCAATATTTCGCCCTTTTCTGTTTGAAGTGCGCAACCCTGTAATGCTCCTGTCAGCATTGGAGGCGACTATGTTTATCTGGCTTACTCTTTCATTGTTCTACCGCGCGGGCTTCCTGAAAGGATTAAGCACCATCATCGGCACTCCAATTCTTTCGTTTAGCTTCTTGTTCGCGCTTGTGTTTGCCATCGGTGTAGGCATCAATAGCGGCAACTTTGGCACACTGGTGCGCTATAAAATTCCGCTAATGCCCTTTTACTTAAGCGCGCTTTATATCATGCAACACATGCAAATAGCTAAGGCTGGCTCGCGGCGTGGCACTACGCGAGCTGCTCAGCTAAACAAGGCCAGGAAATTGGGGCGGTTGGCCATTACCGAATAACGCTCTTCAATAGTGCGCCGGGCGTTCTTGCCTAGGTTGGTTCGCAGGTTGTCATCTTGCAACACCTGCAACAGAGCGGCTTCCCATTCCTGCGGGGTGGTGCATACGTACCCATTTTCGTCGTTTTGCACCACTTCGGTGTTCATGCCAACCGGCGAGACTAGGGCTGGCATACCTAGGGCCATGTACTGCAGAGCTTTGAAGGCACATTTGCCTTTTGCCCACAAATCGTCTTCCAAGGGCATAAGCCCTAGGTGAAAACCAAGCAGGTCTGCAATTTCAGTATCCTTCTGCCAGGGTTGAAAAACCAAACTGCGCAAAGGCAACTGAGGCGGCTGGTTGGAGATTACCCGAAACTCAAAATTCAGTTCCGGCCGCTGCTCCAACCGCTGTAGCACCGGCACTACTTGGTCAAGGTACTTCAATGTGGAGTGGGTGCCCGTCCACCCTATCACCACCCGGCCATCGGCAGTACGTTCGCCTTGCACCTTTATTTGATTGTGCAGGTTTTCGGTGTCGATGGTGGTAGGATTGACGATAGCGTTGGCGTTGAACTGCCGGGCATAATCGCGGAGATAAGCATTGCCACAGCTCACCTTGTAAGCCCAGCGGCAAATGCTGCCAACCTTGTGGTGCCACTTTATTCCGGCTACAATCTTGTTGGCCTCGGAGGTATTCGGAATCCAGATGGCATCGTCAAAGTCGTAGACAACACGCTTGCCTAGTACTTTCGCAATCAGCCACTCAAAAACCGGTGGCCCGATGGGCGAAGCCTCGCGGTGAATAAATACGAAATCTGCTTGGGGCACCTGCGTAAATAACGCAACAATGCGCCTCCAAAACCCGCCCAGGATACCTAGCACCTTCGCCACGGTGTGCCCCGGCTTGTACAGGATGGCCCACGTGCTATCCGAAACAAAGGATTCCAAGTGCCAAGTATGGCCTTGTGCAGTAAGGAATTCGAGGTACTGCTCGAAGCGAAATCGTTGAGACGGAGCCTTGCCGATCGGATACGGCACTAAAAACAAGATGCGCATAATATGAACTTGCCGCGCTTGCGGCTGCACTACAGCTTGCAAAGGTACGGCAAGCCTTAGGATTGTTGCTTGTAACTGCACAAGAGAGCCCTAGGTTGCTCGGCGAGTTGCAAGCAACAACACCCATTGGCAGCTAAACAGATGCTGTTGGGTTGCAAGTACCCGGCTCTTCTATCTTTGAGCCTTCTTAGGTGCTACTCCTGCGTGCAAGCAATGACAAATGAACAAGAACGTCCTTTCATCTCGGTTGTCAGCCCGGTATACCAAGCCGCTGCTGTCCTACCCGAGTTGGTAGAGCGCCTTGTAGCGGAGCTGCATCGTATTTCAAGCGAATTCGAAATCATTCTCGTGGATGATGGTAGCACCGATGCGAGTTGGGCCTGCATTGCCGAGTTGGCAACCGCAGAGCAGCGCATCCGGGGCTTGCGCCTCAGCAGGAACTTCGGTCAGCATCATGCCATTACGGCTGGACTGGACATAGCCCGGGGCACGTGGGTTGTTGTACTGGACTGTGACCTGCAAGACCGACCGGAGGAAATATCTGCGCTGTACCTAAAAGCCCAAGACGGCTACGACGTGGTACTAGCCGCGCGCCAGCACCGGCAAGATGGCTGGATGAAACGCATCAGCTCGCGCTGGTTCTACGGCGCGTTATCTTATCTAAGCGGCGTAAAACAAAACCCGGACGTTGCCAATTTTGGCATCTATCATCACCGCGTTATCGCCACGGTGCAGCAATTGCGCGAGAGTATTCGCTACTTCCCCACAATGGTGCGTTGGGCTGGCTTTCGCCAATGCACGTTGCCCGTGCAGCATCTGGAAAGCAAGCGTCCCACTACGTACAATATAGGCCGTAGGCTGCGCCTGGCTACCGACATCATGCTTGCGTACTCCGATAAACCGCTGCGTCTCACGGTTTATACCGGTTTACTGATTTCGGCTTTGGCGTTTATGCTCGGCACCGTCACGTTGATTCGGTTTGCCCTAGGTCAGATTACCGTACCCGGCTATGCCAGCTTGTTTATCCTGATGAGTTTCTTTTCAGGGTTAATCATCCTGGTGCTTGGCATCGTAGGCCTTTACGTGGGTAAAACTTTCGAAGGCGTGCGCAACCGGCCGCTGTATGTTGTAGCTGCCATCACCCCGCGTAATCCGCATGAAGCCGACGCACATACCCTTTAACAAACCTTATCTGTCGGGCCACGAGCTTCTGTACATTCAAGAGGCCATACAGGCAGGGCATTTATCCGGGAATGGGCAGTTCACTAAACGTTGTCAGCACTACTTCGAGCAAAACTACCACATCCACAAAGCGCTGCTGACCACCAGCGCCACGGCAGCCCTGGAAATGGCAGCCCTGCTCCTACGCTTGCAGCCGGGCGACGAGGTCATCATTCCGTCGTTCACGTTTACCTCCACGGCAAACGCATTTGTGCTGCGGGGTGCCCGCATCGTATTTGCCGACAGTTCACCTGAGCATCCCAACATTGATGTTTCGCAGCTCGAATCGTTGATCACGCCACGCACCCGGGCCATTGTGCCCGTTCATTACGCCGGCGTATCCTGCGACATGGGAGCCATTGTCAGTTTGGCCGAGCGCTTCAATTTGGCAGTAATTGAGGATGCCGCTCAGGCAATCGAGAGTTTTTACCAAGGAAGGCCCCTCGGTAGCCTAGGGCAGTTGGCCGCCTTCTCCTTTCACGAAACGAAAAATCTGATTGCCGGCGAAGGTGGACTGCTGGCAATCAACAACCTTGAATTTGCACCTAGGGCCGAAATCATTTGGGAAAAGGGCACTAATCGAGCAGCCTTTTTCCGAGGCGAAGCTGCTAAGTATCAGTGGGTCGACGTAGGATCGTCGTTTTTACCCTCCGAACTCAACGCTGCCTACCTATGGGCACAACTAGAGCAAAAGCAGCGTATCCTCGAGCAAAGACGCCAGCAGTGGCAACGCTACTACAAAGCCTTCGAAGAAATTGCTGCAAGAGGTTTTGTCGAGCTGCCATACATCCCAAGCTATGCCCAGCCTAACTGGCACATCTTCTACCTAGTGTGCCGCAACCTTCAGGAGCGCCAACAATTAATACAGCACCTAGCAGAACAGAATATCTTGGCTGTCTTCCATTACCAGACGCTACACGGCAGCCCGTTCTACCAACCTCATCACGACGGCCGCATCCTTCCCAACGCACACAAGTATGCTACACGCTTGGTTCGGCTGCCCCTGTACTTTGAGCTTTCGGAAGATGATCAATTGCGCGTAATTGGAGTAGTGCTCGACTACTTCACGCGCTTGCGCAAAACCTCGTCGTAAAGCTCGCCCAAACGCAAATACGTCGCTTCAGGGCTAAACTTATTCCTCACAAAAGCCCGTCCGGCTTCGGCAAATTGCTGCCGCAGGGGCAGGTCGGCAGCGAGACGAAGCATGGCACTAGCCATTGCAGGTACATCGCGGTTGGGTACTAAAAACCCAGAACGCCCGTGCTCAAATAGCTCCGCCGGTCCGCCGCAGTCAGAGGCAATTAGTGGAGTGCCGAAAAACAGCGCATCCAGGCAAGTAAGGGAAAAGGACTCTGACTCTGAGAAGTTGAGCACGATGTCGGCTTGCTTGATTACGGCTTCCACATCGGCCTCAAAGCCTCCAAACGTTACCACTTCGCCTAATCCGGCATCTGCCACAGCGGCTGCAAGCTGCGCTTTAAAATCGCGGTTCTTTTCCAGGCCCATATCGCCTCCCATAAAGCGGAGCCGCAGCCTTGAGTCTTGAGCATAAGCAGCCTTGAATGCTTCTAGGGCAAAGTTCTGGCCTTTCCCGGGTATGTAATTGCTTAGGTACAGCATCCGCACAGTGCCATCGGCCCTAGGTGCTAAGTTGGCGGGCGGGTATTTCTCCTGTTCAGGTATTGGGTCGGCAATTACCCGCACGCGCGGCAACGGACTAAAATATCCGTAAACAGCCTGCGATACACACACAACCCGCTGTGCTACATGCTCGGCCAGCCAACGCCAGGTACGCGCCAAAGGCTGCACTTGCGTTTGCGGCAAAAAGCGCACGTGCGTAATCAACGGTAGCGCCGTTAAAGCCCGCGCGACCACGCCCGTGAGGTTATAGAAGTCATTCATGTGCAGCGCACTGGCCTCTTCGCGGCGGGCAATTCGCGCCAAGCGCCAGCCGTTCAGCAGCAACATAAACGGATACAGCACTAAGTTGCGCACCCGCTTGCTTATCTCAACGAAAGGCACTTGGTACACTTTGTAGCCTGCGGCCTCAAGCAAAGCAACGCCCTTGCTGCCACTGGGCAGAACGTACACAAACTCAAAGCGCGGCCGCAAACGGTCTGTAGCGCTCCGCATAGCATTTAAAGCGCCTGTCACGGCCGTCGAGTTGTCCGCAATCAGGATGACCGGCTTTTCAAAACCTAAGTGAGCAGCGTTCGCAACAAGCTCTTCCATTGATCAAAAATACGGTCGCGCGTAAAATCCTGCATGCGGTGTTGAGCAGCCACAGCCAATTGCGTGCGCTTATCGGAATTGTTTAGCAGCTCTGCTAATGTCTCTACCCAAACTTTTTGGTCGTCTGATACGGATTCGGGTTGGTTAAGCAACGGCAACAATACTCCGGTATTGGTCCACTCTGCCATCCGGATGCTTCCTACTGGCACATCTGAATCAGGAGCAAGGATTTCGCGTGGACCGGTGGGGCAATCGGCGGCGGCCACCACGGTACCGCATATCATGGCCTCCCCCATAGCCATCGGAAAGCCTTCGTTGCGCGATGGAAGTACAAACACGCTTGAGCGCGCTACGAACTTGTATGGGTTGGTTTGAAAACCAGCAAATAATACATCTGCCTCAAAGGCTTCCTCCGGAGCTTGCTCGGGCACGTGGGTTCGCAACCCCAACTCGGTACTGCGAGCCAGTAAGGCATCGTACATTTCCCCATGCCCTACAAGCAATAATTTACAGCGGGCAACTTTCTGGCGCAGCTGCGCAAAAATCTCGAGCAGCGGAAGCAGATTCTTCTCAGGAGCAAACCTGCCTGCAGTAACCAGCACAGGAAAAGCATCCAGCATCCGTGCGTAGGGCTCTTGCAGCGGTTCTTGTGCGCGCTCCTGCACGCCCTCCACATCAAAGAAATTATTAATGACGCTTACCTTGGCCCTAGGCAGCCCCAATTGTTGCACCAGCTCCTCGCGTATGCCCCGGCTGACGGTTACGATGTGGTTAGCTCTACGATACAAAAGCGGAATCAGCACATAACGACGTATCCACCCTACAATCCCGCGGATGTTTTGATCGTGCATTTTGGACCCATGGATGCACAAAATACGCTTCTCACCCGCGCCACTAAGCACGTTGGCGTAATCTGCCCCTTCTAGGTGGCTGATGGAAACGGCTATCCGCTGGCGGCGCTTGATATCGCGCAGTTTGCTACAACGGGCCGCGAAGTTGCGCAACTTTTGAACGCTACTTCCCCCGCCAGCTACGTCCAAGCTCACTAATTGGTTGGTGGTATGGTAATCGTGAGCTTGGTCAAGGTTGAACACGCATTCGGTTACCTCAAACGGCTCAGCCAAGGCTTGCGCTTGGTCGCGAAACACGCGTTGCGCTCCTCCCAGACCCAGGTTGGGAATGAGCAGTAAAATCCGGGGTTTGGACGACGTTGCAGCCAATAGACTAAAGCAAGTGTTTGACGGAAGCGAGGAAACGACGACGCCATAGCACGGTGGGATCAGCCTGAAGGGCCTTCCACAAATAGCGCAAGGTTTCTTTCTTCCGATTTTTGGCCAATGCCAAAATCAACGTGATGAACGTGTAACGATTGGCAACAAAGTACTGCACGTGCTGGGGGTAGCGTTGGCGAAACGCCGGATTGTTACGCATCAGCTGCGCAAACAATTCATCGCGCGCCTTTACCGCATCCGGTGCTATGGTATTGAGACTACGGCCTTCGTGCTCGCGCAAACAAAATGTTTTGGCCGGAATGCTGTGGAAGCGGTACTTGCTAGCCAAACGAAGCCACAGCTCCCAATCTTCGGCCGATGCCAAGGCTCGGTCCTCCACAAACGGATTGTTCAATGCCACGTCTCGTCGCACGAACACGGTGTTGCACGCCAGAAAATTGTTGTGAATTAGCGCCTCATTGGTACTCGCCCTGAAATCGCATACTTCCTGCACCAACCGGTCGTGCTCGTCAAGAATTTCGTAGCCCGTATGCACAAG
This sequence comes from Hymenobacter oligotrophus, assembly GCF_003574965.1. Classification (NCBI taxonomy): domain Bacteria; kingdom Pseudomonadati; phylum Bacteroidota; class Cytophagia; order Cytophagales; family Hymenobacteraceae; genus Hymenobacter; species Hymenobacter oligotrophus. Next base: position 2,116,682 of record NZ_CP032317.1, read on the forward strand.
CTCTACCGGTCCGTTTGCATCCAGATAATCTTTAACTACCCGTAGGTGGTTGGGATACATTTCGTCGTCCGAGTCGAAGAAATTGATGTACTGCCCCCCTGCCTGCCGGGCACCAAAGTTACGGGCTGCACCTCTCTCGCCGTTGGTTTTACCAAACGGACGGATTCGAGGATCGGTGGCAGCAAGCTCGTGCATAACCGCCAGTGTAGTATCGCGGCTACCGTCGTCGACCAGAATTAATTCAAAGTCCTGGTAATCTTGGCGCAGGATGGCCTGCACAACTTTCGGAAGAATGTCGGCGCGGTTGTAGCACGGGACTACAATAGAAAAAAATGGGCTCATGCGGCAGATACTACAACGGGCGACCTAGCAATAAACGGCTGTATTGGCGGGCCAAGTGCCGGTTGGTTTCGGCACCGCCTCGTGCGGTTAGCAGGTTCAGCATCTTCACTAAGTAATACGATTTGGCACCCCACCAACCGTACGCTTGACGCATAAATGCATCTTCGTTCCGCAGAATCATACCCAGCTGATTCAGCTTTTTTTCCTTGCGGGTGCTCTGCGAGAAATGGTGCAGAATATGTGCTTCGGGCACGTACTTAATATCGTAGCCAAGCTTGCGAATGGCATAACTCCATTGCAGATCTTCGGCATACATAAAGAAGTCGTCGGGCAATTTTTGCCCCGGCAACTTAGTCAGTACTTCACGTTTAAAGTGAAAATATGTGCCCCATACCCAATCGGGGTAAAGCGGCTTGTCGTGAGCGAAAAATCCACCCTGCAGGATTTCGCCTCGTCGGGCGGGGCTTAGTAATTTTTGAACGCGCAGCAACTCCAGTAACTGCAACCCCGCCGACGGAAAGCGGCCGCATTGGTACTGCAACTTGCCGTCCGGGAACTCGAGCCGCCCAGTGACCACGCCTACTTTGGGCTCGGCTTGCAATGCCCGATAGGTTAAGCTCAGGGCGTCGTTTAAACAGGCCGCGTCGCTGTTGAACAGCAAGATGGTTTCACCCGTTGCGTGCTGAATACCTAGGTTGTTACCTTTTGCAAAGCCCGAATTGTCGGGGTTACGAACGAGTTTGATCGTTGGGAAGCGTTGGGTAAACAAGCCTGGATCGCATTCTGATGATGCATTATCTACTAAGATAATTTCGTGAGTAACTCCTTGTGTATAGCGTTGAATGGATTCAATAGCTTCGCTGGTAAGCTTAAAAGTATTGTAGTTGATGATTATAACAGAAACTTGAACCATGAGCAGAGAAACTACGAAGTCAGTTCGCGAAAAAGTTTTTCGTATGCTGTTGCGCACTGCTCCATGTTGAAGCGCGCACGGATACGAGCGGAATTACGAGCGTGTTCATCCCGAAGGTCTTTGTTGATCGCGTAGGCATGCATAGCGTGCACCAATGCCTTCATGTTAGGTGTGCCATTAGGCTCTATCGGTACCAGCAACCCACCGGGTGCTAGGTCGATAGGCTCAATAAGTTCAGGAATTCCTCCTAAAGAGCTTGCAATTACAGGCACCTGATGTTCAAAAAATTCAATAATGGAAAGGGGTAACCCTTCCGAAAAGCACGATGGCATTAACCCAACGTCGCAAAGAGGCATGTACTGGTGTGGGTTGTCAACATTGCCTAGAAATACAATGTCCGACTGATCGGCAGACGTTTGTTGACGCAATTCTTGTATCACGGGCCCATCGCCCATGCACAGCAGCGTAAATGGTTGATCGGGCAGTAATTGCTTCAGATGCTGGTAAGCGGCGTAGGCATAGCGCCACCCTTTTTGTTCGGTACCGCGCCCAATCATTCCAAAAACCAAACTTTCGTTTTGAATGCTGAAGGTAGAACGATCTATTGCTTGAGTAGGAAGCGTACCAGCTGTACTTGCGACTCCGTTGTAAATGGTAGTGATGGGAGTAGTAAGCGGTAAGCGCGTATTTGTTCGCGATGCGTTCAAGCTATTGAATTCGGCTTGATAGTCAGTAGCTAAGATATGAGCTCCCAACTGACGCAGCTCTGATGGGTTTTCTTCTGCAACCTCGCCGCGTAATAGCCGCGCCGAATACTCAGATACTGCTACTATGCTTTGTCCCATGTTGGCGTAGGGCACAAAGGACCAGTCGCCCATCTTAATTAGCATGGAGTATCCTCCGTGATCCGTCACTGCGATGGGCACCGACGACCATTGCCTTAGCTTCACCAGCCGAGACTTTTCGACCAACACCTCATGCCCATGCACAATATCGATGCGATGATGCCAGATTGTGTAGAAGAGCAGCAGGGTCTTACACCATTCGTGGAAAGACCAATTTACCCCGAGCTTCTTCACCAAAGCGTTTATCTTCCAGCATATCTTATTGATAAGCGGAAATCTGTCCATGGCTACAACCTGCACCCGGGGGCTTAAATATTGCTCCACCATGCCAGCATCCACTAGTTGTTCGCCTTGGTTGTAAAGAAACACATGGTGCCCTTGCGCAGCCATAGCAGAAGCCAGGGATAGCGCCAGTACGTGCGACCCGGCTTTTTCTAAGCACAGGGTCGATACGAGGATTCTCATCGGCCCCTGATTACGCATGCTGAATTTTGTGTTGATTGAATACTTGTTCGTAATGGTTGGCGCATGTAACCATTCCTAATCGAGCTCCTACCCGACGGGCATTCTGCGAATGTTTCTCGTAAAGTTGCGTATCGAGGTAGTAGCGCTGTACCGCTGCATGCAAGTCTTCTACCCGGGGTTGACCAAGCGTTAGGTCCAATTCAATCAACTGACCGGCAGTTTCGAAGGAAGTAAGCAGTTCCGGCACACCCCCCACCCGAGTAGCCACCGTGGGTACGCCAAAGGCCATGTACTCGATAATAACCAATGGCAGCGCCTCAGCGGGAAAATACGTGGGCAACAGCCCTACGTCGAAGCCCGCTACATAAAAATCCGGATTAGGAACTCGTCCCGTAAATATTATATCTGCCTCGCCGGCATATTGCTGCTGTAGGTTTTTGAGATAGTCGCTTCCACCCACCAGCACAAGTCGCAGCGGACGATGCTGCGGTTGCTGACGCAGCATCCGGAAGGCATCAATAGCTTGTTGCCAGCCTTTGTCGGCCCGTCCGCGAGCCACCATTCCTACTACAAAAGCATCAGCTGGCAGCCCCATGTGCTGCCGCATGCCGGCGCGAGTGTGGCTAGCGTTGGTTACCACCCCGTTGTAAATAGTATGTACTGGTGGCAGGCTTGGGAAAACTTGCTGCAGATTATTTCGGCAATAATCCGACACTGTAATAATCTGCCTGGCAGCCTTAAGCGTGGACTCGAAGTCTCGCCTGCCTTCCAACAAAAACTGAGTGTACTCACCGTGCTCGGTAATGTACAAAGGAATACCGGCGGCAGTGGTTACGCTAGCGCACAACCGATCTGAATACGTAGCGTGGCTACTCACTAAGTCGATCTGATAGCGGCGTAAGCATTCAGCCAAGTAGGCCTGTTGTTGCTTTTCGTAAAAAGTAGCTGCAAGACCGAGCCGGCGCTGCACAGCGTTTACCTTATAGGCCCAAAAGCTCCGCCGAGGACGGTCCTGCATCGAAAGCACTGTCACTTGGGGCGGCAACAATCGCTTTACCAAGTCATGGTCTATAAGTTCAGCGCGCTGATTAAACACAAATAACTCGTGCCCTCGACGCGCTAACTCGGAGGCAAGGTTCATGGCCAGAACTTCCCCGCCTCCTACCTGCAAAGACCAGGTTGAAATCAGTATTCGCATAAGTGCTAGGCGTTACGGAAACGGCGCATAAACCAATACAGCCCGTTTACGATGAAGAATTGGTAACTCTTCCACCGTGCCATCCTAGCTATCAATCCTTTCACTCCAATCCAGAAATTGCCTTGGTACAGGTGCAAAAAATCGTCCTTAGCCAGCAATGCTAGCAGGTCGTGGGTATTGGCAATACGGATATCCTTATTATTTGTCACAGCTGGCAGCGTATTTACTTTCAACCGCATCAAAATCCGGGCTTGTAGCATCCGATTGGACTCGTTGATCATGCTAATAGGGTGGGCTCGTACCAATGCAGCCACTTCATTGGAGTCATCGTAAGTGAACCGCCCTCCCTCAGCAGCGCAGCGAATCCAGTAATGCCAATCTTCGCAAGCTCTTAATTCCTCGTCAAAGTCACCTACACGCTTTATTAATTCCCTGCGTAACATAGGGGCATTCACCACCATTATGTTCTCGCGAATCAGCTCCTTCAGCACCTCTACCCCTTTGCCAGAAACGCACGGCATCCAAGGTTGATTCTGCATGTCAACAGAGCAGCTGAAAACACCAAACTGACCATGTACGAAATAGCGCACCTTTCCGTACACGACATCCACGTCCGGGTGAGCCTCGAGGAAAGCTACATTCAACTCCAGCTTGCACTTTGACAACAAATCGTCAGCATCTAATAGCTGCACATACTTGCCTTGTACCGCCCTCAGCCCCGTATTGCGGGCACTTGAAAGTCCCGCGTTGTCTTGATAAATATACCGAACCCTGTTATCGGTTTTGCAAAGCGCGGCGCTCACTTCGCGGGTATTATCCTTCGATCCGTCGTCTACGATGATGCACTCCCAGTTGACGTAACTCTGCTGTTGCAGGCTAGCCACCGTTTCAGGCAGAAAATGTGCGTAGTTGTAACACGGTACTATGACGGAAACCAGAGGCAGTGTGGATGTGGACATGCGAACCACAGTGTAAGCAGAAATGGCGGCAGCTTAGCGGGCCTAAACGTGTTTGGCAATCAGTTCCTCATACGAGTACACAGCCGCAATTTGGCCGTTCTTCAACTCGTAGATACGGTCACACTGACGCAGCGTTGTAATGCGGTGAGCAATGATCAGAATGGTTATATCCGTACCAGATAGCTTATTAATTGCCTCGTTTACTTCGCGCTCGGTTTGGTTATCTAGGGCACTGGTGGCTTCGTCCATTACAAGCACTTGGGTACGCTTATAAAGGGCACGGGCAATACCAATACGCTGCCGTTGGCCTCCGGAAAGCCGGGCGCCTCGCTCTCCAGAAACAGTGTCTACCCCGTTGGGCAGTGTGCGGACAAAATCAGCCAAAGAAGCTTGTTCCAAGGCATATTGCAGGCGTTGCTCGTCTGGCTGCTCCTCGCCCAAGGTTATGTTATCGCGAATAGAGGCTTCCATTAAGAAGGTATCCTGCTTTACATACCCCACTAGTTGGTGCCAAGCAGAGGTATATTCTGGGGTCAGAGTCACCCCGTCAACTTTAATTTGGCCCTGTTGCTGCTCATAAAAGCGCAGCAACAAGTTCATTAGGGTAGTCTTGCCTGATCCCGAACTGCCAATGAATCCGATCTTCTCGCCTTTGCGCACACTGAAGCTCACATCGTTCAGTACTGGATGGTCGCCGCCAGGAAAGGCAAAACTCACACGGTCGAAATCTATTTGCCGCTCGAAATTTAAATTCGGTTGTTGCTTCACGTGATGAGACTGCCATTCACGCTCTCGGAACAATGCCAACGACTCAAACGTGTAAATGTGCTGCTTAATGGTAACCAGCGACGTCAAGATTCGATTGACAGAAGGCATGAGGCGGTATGCCGCTGCCGCAAATAAACCAACTATAGTCACCAAGCTAGTTGTGTCCTTGGCAAACAGCAACGAATACAGGAATATGGTGACTACAGCCAAAATCGCAACCATCTCAATGATGCGCAAGGGCAGCAAATTGTAGAGATAGGACTTCGCTTCGAGCCCCTGCAGATAGCCTTGGTTTTCGTATACCCGATTGCGGAAACGCGACAATTTATTGGCCAGCTTCAACTCCACAAAGCCTGCGAAGGTATCGATAACCATGCCATAGGCTTTGGGCCTGTTGGCATCAATTTGCTGTCCTACTTGCTGTGATCGGTTCTTCAGAGCTCTGTAGGTAAGCAACGTGGTGGGCACTAACGTGACTAGCAGAATGACAAACAGAGCAGGCTGGTACAGAAGTATACCCAGTACAACTACAAAAACAATTATAATCTCAGATAGAAAAATAAATAACTGCCGAATTACTCCATTTAGATAAGAGTTAGGCATTACCAGGGCGTCATTTACCATGCGCGCCGTGCCCATTTCCTGAAATTTCCAGAAAGGAAGTCCCGTGTATTTCTGAAATTGATTATCTACGATTTTGAGAGCCACGTAGGCCGTGAACCGTACTTGTTTGTAGTTAATCCAGCTGGTAAAGACGTTTTTAACGAGAAAGAATACAAAAATGGCTATAATTAAAAAAATCAAAAACGACTTTTCTGATTCAAAATTCATTTGATTGTAGAGCCACGCCGACCAGCGCGTTTTCTCTACTGAGCCCGGGGCCGAGGCCAACATAACCACCGGCACCAAGGAGGCAAGACCAAACACATCCAACAAGGATGCGATGATCAGGAACAAGAACATGATGGCTGCCTGACGCTTGTCAGCAGGCGCCAGATAATACAACAGGCTCCGCAGAGCCTGTCCAATTACATTTTCTTTGAACATGTATTCTTAGTGTCCACTATTGCTAACACTCTGTGCGAATACCCCTTGCATTGAGGCAAATAGCATTCGAAGCCACAAAGGTAGCGAACCCTAGTCAAACCGTAGTGCGTTGTTTAGCCGCGAGCCCTGCGCAGCCGATCGAACACAGAATAAGGCAACCCAACAGCAGACATACAGTACAACAGGCCTAGCGACGGTACCTTATAATACTTCCAAGCCTCCTTTAAGTATTTCGTAGCAGATTTGGCTCCTTTCCTATATAATAGCTCGGCTTGTTCGCGTATGTGCCTATAGATAATCGCGTCTCCTTCCGGACTAAAGCCAAGATGTTTCTTTAACAACAAAATTGTAGATTCATAAAATTTATGTGAACGAGTGTTCCACATTGATGTGCTCACTATTCTGTATTTAGAAGGGATATAATTAGAGAAAAACACTTTATAATTGCGCGATAATCGGAGCCACATATCCCAGTCCTCATAGAACAAGTTTTCATCAAAACCTCCTAATTTCTTAAGCGCCTCGGTTCTAACCATGGTGCTTATTCCAGGTATGAAGTTTTTATTTAACAAAGAAATAAAAACATCGCCATAAGTTTTAACAAAATCAGGATCACGACTATTCATCAATGTATCAGATTTTAGCTGACTATCTTCGTCAATTATATAAACGTCTCCATACAACAAAGCATATTCGTCGCTCAAATTTTCAAATTCTGCAACTTGCTCCTCTATCTTACGCGGCATAAATACGTCATCAGAAGCAATTATTGACATATATTTTCCGCGCGAGTTTAATAACATGTCATTAGCAACTCTACACACACCCTCGTTTACGTTGTGTTTAATAAATTTAAATTTTATACTATTATTCAATAACCATGCATCAATTATCTCAACTGAATTGTCTTTCGAACAGTCATCGACAACAATTAATTCGATATTATTATACGTTTGAGCTTTAATACTTTCAAGCGCCTCCACTACAAACCTAGCATTGTTGTATGAGGACATGCAAACACTTACTAATGGCGTATCAGAGTTTATCATGACTGTTTTTTAAAGACTCACAATTTCAGGGTCCAACTTCTTGATTAGCCTTGCAGGATTTCCTCCCACAACAGAAAAGTCATCAAAGCAATTGTTTACAAAGCTATTGGCAGCAACAACACAAAATTTACCTAAAATTACCCCTGGCATAATCACTGCATTTGCTCCAATCCATGAATGATCACCAATCTTCACGTTTTTTTTAACAATAGGAAAATATTTCTGCATCAATGGGCTTGCATTAGGACCTGAGCTACTCATAATATTTACATGTTGCGCTATACTTACAAAATTTCCTATCTCAATTGCGGCCGCATAACCTTGAATAAATGAATGAGGCCCTATGTAAGTACTTTCCCCTACATGCAATATAAATTCAGCCGAACCAAATACACTACAACCTTTTGCTATTTTAACATTATTGCCAATTTTAATATTATTAATTGAACTCGAAGGATCAACAACAACACCAGCCCCCAAATTAATATTTTCGGTCAGCATTTTATTTGCAATAAATAAATTGACGTATGCACTCGTAGAAGTAGGCGAAATCCACCTCATTCAATTTTTGATGAAGAGGTATAAAAAAAGCTTTCTCACCATAAAAAACACTACACTGAATGCCCTTTTTCCAAAGATAGGACTTCAGCGCTTGTAAATCTACCTCGCATTCTACCTTGAACATGTACACTCCAGGAACTTCTCCTGATTTCAATTCGAATCTAGGCGACAAAGCAAGCGGCGCTAGTTTATCAGACAACAACTTATAGTTATATAAACGCTTTTCTGATATAGAGTTGATTTCTTTAAGATAAAACGACATTACTTTCTGAATATATAATTTACTATCTTCAGTAATTAAATTATAATTAAGCTCATATTTATTATTAGCAACAACAATACCACCGAATTGAATAGAAAAAAACTTTGCAAAGCTATAAATAACAAAATCACCCACCTGACTAATTTCACCGAAGCTATTAGTAGAATTAAACGCATAGCAGCAATCCTCTATTATTGGAACTCCATATTTCTTCAGACGAGCAAGATTTGGAAATGGAATGCCAAATTCATGGTTTACAAATATAGCTTTCGTGTTAACCTCAATTTTCATTGACCACTGACACACCTTCTCTATCTCCCTAGTAACACATCCACTTATATAAGTATTACCGGTACTTGTGAGGATAGTAATACAATCGTCAGGTTTTAATTTAAGCAATTTAAGTACCTCTGATATACCATGTGAGCCACTAGCGGTGTATTGCCATGTTTTGCCCGCAAAACGTTGATCAAAGTAATCATCAATGTCAGTGGCGTGCTTTAAGCTATGATGCACAGCTAAATCATAAGCAGTGAAAGAGTTTATCCTATAATCAGGCAGCAGATCATCGTGGCTATTGAATACAAAGCCATTTGACACTGATGGGTACACTGTATTACAATTGTTTTTCATAGATGTGCATGAGTTCAATAACTGACCCAAAATCTTCCTTTTGCGAGAGCAAGCCGTAATTTATTTCGCTGTTTACTGTAGAGATACCAAATGAGAATTTACGAATACCTTTTTTCTGAGCATACATCGCAGCAGTAACAACCATCGCATCGATTGCACGTATTTCCCTGCCTTCTTCATTTGCATGCGTATACTGACTATGTACAAAGCCCTTGGATTCATCCATGAATAACAAGGTACCTCCAACTATCTTGTCTCCTACGGACGCAGTAAAAAGAATAATGTTATTAGGATTAGACTGGTGTAGCAATAACAGTTCTTCTGCAGTATGAACTGGTCTTACCCCGTGCGTCTTCATGAGGCTACTGGCCATGATAGCCCAGAAATCATGGAAATTAACACTTTGTTCAATGCGTAAACCGCTCGCGTCAGCCTTTTTTAGATTTTTCTTTCTAGCCCTAGTGAGGCTCAAGGCTTTAGTTAAGTCAATTACGGAATTAATCTCCTGTGAAATAATTGAAAACCCATATTTGTAAAAATAAAACTCATGCGCTTCCGAGTATTCAGAAGAAAAAACGCGCGAAACTGGTTTTACGATCAATTTTGTAAAACCGTCGTGTTTAAGCTGCATTAGTATTAAATTATAAATCTTTTCAAACTTATAATATTTTAAACCCGATTTGTGGACCAACCCACCATACGTTAGCCCTGGATGAGCTACAACAACGCTCTTGTCGGTGGTCGTTCTTGCTGATCCTGCCACAAATAAAGCCACAAGGGAACCTTCATCCCAAATCAAGTATGAATGGTCTTCAAATCGGTCTTTATGGTAGTCCATATATGACCGTTTAAATAAAAAAGTCCCATTAGCGCTTTTACCCACAAATTCATTCCATACGTCTATGTCCTGAGGGGTGTACTTGCGAATGGAGTAAATAGTGGTTTCAACGACTTCTTTCATACTAAATGATTTATTTTTAATTGCTGAAACGACTCATAGCTTCGAATGTAGTCATCCTCAGTATATTCGGCTGATGCCAAACATAGCAATACAGCATTGTGCGAGAACTTTATGGTACGCCAAAATAGTTTTGGAATATACAGCCCTACATTCGGCTCATCAAGTGTAAATTCGTGAACAGTATTATCTAGGCCTTCTAGTGTGAATACAATTTTACCGCTGGTAGCAAAAATAATTTGCTCCAAATCGTGATGAGCATGATGCCCCCGTACTACAGAGTCAGGCGTAAAATAAGTCCAATAAACCCGCTTGATCTCGAAGGGCAACTCGCTATTCTGCACCACTGAGATGTATCCCAGCATTGAAGAGCCAATCTTGGAAAATTCAATCAGAAAAGGGTCGGCCATACAGCAGTATTGTCTTAAGAAGTAGATGAGCGTGATGGCTACTTAATTTCAGCTACCAAATGCTTGAGCTTACGTGATTATTTTGCTTGGTTTAAATCAAGCCTGAAGTCACATGAAGTTGATAGGCTCGTGCTCGCGTAAAAATACTAAAACCTATTATAGTACTGCTGGCAGAAATCACGACCTGCTCCATCTGCACACCGCAACATAGGCTTTCCTGGGGATGAACAGTATTCTTACCTTGAGAAGCACACAGTACCATATTTTAGGAGTTGCGTCAACAAATTGCTCAAGGCAAACACGGGTTTGTGGTCATTTTTTGCTCTGCAAAGAAATTCGTTTAAGCATCTAATCGAAGGCCTAAGCCTCTTCCGCTTCACCGGCCAGCTGTGGCGTGGCGTAATGATTTTAGGGCAAGTACCTAAGCGGCGACATAGGCACGCCTACCGTGCGTAATAGAGCTTAGCCACGTTCCGCTCGAAAAGTTGTCAGCTAAGGCACTCACAGGTTTGGGCAGTTAGCCAGCCTATCGAGAGTTAGGCCCGCCGGATGGCTTGCGCCACCTCGGCTACTTGATCTTCCGTCATGCCTGGCCACAAAGGCAGACTCAAGGAGGTTCGGGCTAGTTTTTCAGCTATGGGCAACGAACCGGCTCCGAACTGCATCGGAGCATATGCCTGCTGCAGATGCGGAGGTACTGGGTAATGAATCATGGTGCCGATGCCTTGTTCTGTCAGGCGCCGCTGCAAAGCATCGCGTTCGTGGGTGCTCACTACGTACAGGTGATACACGTGGGTAGCCCCCGGAGCGGTTTGGGGTAACACCAAGCCTGCAATGCCGGCTAGGTGTTGGTTGTACCAAGCAGCTACCTGTTGGCGCTGGCCCGTCCAAACCGCCAAGGATTGCAATTTTACTCGCAGCACAGCAGCCTGTAGCTCGTCGAGGCGCGAGTTATAGCCCACGACTTCGTTGTAATACTTTTGTTGCGAACCGTAGTTGCGCAGCACGCGCACACGCTGGTCAAGTGCCGCGTCGTCAGTCGTTATAGCGCCGGCATCCCCAAGGGCGCCGAGATTTTTGCCGGGGTAAAAACTGGTGGCATTGATGTGGCCGAACGAACCCGTGAGTTGCCCGCCGAAGCTGGCGCCCTGGGCCTGCGCATTGTCTTCGACTACGGAGAGACCATACTGCAGTGCCACCGTCATAATTTCCTTCATGCGGCAGGCTTGGCCATAGAGGTGTACCGGCATAATGGCTCGCGTGCGGGAAGTGATGGCCGCTGCTAACTGCGCCGGGTCGAGGTTGCTCGTGTCGGGGTCGGGCTCCACAGGCACGGGGGTAGCACCTACCTGCGTAACAGCCAGCCAAGTGGCAATGTAAGTATTGGATGGTACGATTACCTCGTCACCCTCACCCACACCCAGAGCCCGTAAGGCCAGCACCAGCGCATCTAGTCCGTTGGCCACGCCTACAGCATGCTGCGTGCCGGAAAAGGCTGCGTACTCGGCCTCAAAGTGCTTTACTTCTTCACCCAATACATACCATTGCGAATCGTAAACACGGGCCATGGCGGCCAGTACCTGTTCGCGAATTGGCTCGTGCTGTGCTTGAAATGAGAGAAAAGGAATTGCCATTGAATCCATGTATGAGAGGAAAATGGTGCGGTAGGAGTTAACGCGATTGCCTGAACGCCGCCTAACTGCGGTCATGTGCCCACATGCCAGACTGTGCAAGCAGTACGTGAGTCCGCAAAGATAGCAGTACCGGCAGAAGCAGCATTTTTGGCTTTGGTCTGGCTTTACTGATCAGAGCCACTCAATCACTGCTTTATGACAAAACGCCCCGCGAACCGGGTGTCGCAGGGCGTTATAAATGCTGGTGCTCAATGGCGAAATTCTCAGAGGGCCGTCCGCCAAACCTGCCGAAACTCATCCCGACTTCGGATGTAGTCTTTTTCGTCGTACGGATGCGAGGCAAATGCCAACTGAACAGCACAATCGGAGTATTGCATAGTGTGCCACACGTGTGGCGGCACGTACAATCCTACCGATGGGTCTTCCAACCGAAAAAATTGAATGTCGCCGCGTACGTTTTCGGTGGTGACAATAATGCGACCCGCAGCAGCAACCAGCACCTGCTCGGTGCGGTAATGCGCGTGGCGGCCACGCACAATATATTCAGGTGTTTTGTAGGTCCAGAATGTTCGCTTGACCTCAAACGGAATGTACTGCAGCTGCTCAGCCACGGAAATGTAGCCGAAGGCTTCATCGCCTAGCTTGGGAAAGCTAATGAGATACGGCTCCGGCACTACCTCTTATTTTACGCGCTCTTGGAAATACTCCAACGTGCGACGAAGCCCCTCGGCCCGGTCTACTTTTGGTTCCCAACCCAGCACCTCTTTAGCCTTACTGATATCGGGGCGACGCTTCATGGGGTCGTTTTCGGGCAAGGGTTTGTAGTCGGGTTTGAACTCCACACCGGTGAGGCGGGCAATTTCCTCCCCAAACTCCTTGATAGTTATCTCCGACGGGTTGCCAATGTTTACGGGCAAGTGATAGTCGCTGAGCAACAGGCGGTAGATGCCTTCAATCAGGTCATCGACGTAGCAGAAGGAACGAGTTTGCGAACCGTCGCCGAATACTGTCAGGTTTTCGCCGCGCAGGGCTTGAGACAGGAAGGCAGGCAGCACACGGCCGTCGTTAAGGCGCATGCGCGGGCCATAAGTATTGAAGATGCGCACGATACGCGTCTCCAAGCCGTGGTGATTGTGGTAAGCCATGGTAATGGCTTCCTGGAAGCGCTTGGCCTCATCGTAGCAGCCGCGAGGCCCCACTGGGTTTACGTTGCCGAAATATTCTTCCACCTGAGGGTGAATTTCCGGGTCTCCGTACACCTCCGAAGTGCTGGCAATCAGCATGCGTGCGCCTTTCACGCGGGCCAAGCCCAGCAGGTTGTGGGTACCTAAAGAACCAACTTTTAGGGTTTGGATAGGAATCTTGAGGTAATCGATAGGGGAAGCCGGCGAGGCGAAGTGTAGAATGTAATCTAGTTTGCCGGGCACAAACACAAACTTCGACACATCGTGATGGTGAAACTCGAAGTCCTTTTTGCCGAACAAGTGTTGAATATTTTCCAAGTCGCCCGTCACGAGGTTATCCATGGCAATTACATGGTAACCCTCGGCCAAGAACCTGTCGCAGAGGTGGGAGCCCAAAAAGCCTGCACCACCCGTAATTAGTACGCGTTTCTTTTCCATCTAGAGGTTATGCGGTTTGGTGGGAAGCAGGTTCGCGATGTTTCGTACGAATGCCAATGCAGTGATAAGCAAAACCCGCTTTTTCCATTTCGTCGGCATCGTAAATGTTGCGTCCGTCGAATACCACACGCTGTTTTAACAATCGACCCATTACCTCGAAGTTAGGCGAGCGAAACTCCGGCCATTCAGTTACCACTAGCAACGCATCGGCGTCGATTAAGGCCGAGAGTTGGTCTTTGGCGTAGGTGATACGCTCACCGAGGCTATGCTGCGCCTCCTTCATCGCAACGGGGTCGTAAGCAGTTACAGTGCAACCTGCGTCGAGCAGTTTGTCAATAATCACCAACGAGGGGGCTTCGCGCATGTCATCGGTTTTGGGCTTAAATGAAAGCCCCCACACCGCAATGTGCTTGCCAGCTAGGTCGCTGCCGAAATGCTGTTGCACTTTGCTGAACAGCACCGATTTCTGGTTTTCGTTAACGCTTTCAACGGCTTTCAACACCTGCATCTGGTAGCCGTTTTCGGCAGCCGTTTTGATGAGGGCCTTCACGTCTTTGGGGAAACACGAGCCGCCGTAGCCAATACCGGGGTAAATGAACTTGTTGCCGATGCGCGCATCGGAGCCAATACCTAGGCGCACCTTGTTTACATCGGCACCCATGATTTCGCATAGGTTGGCAATGTCGTTCATGAACGAAATCTTCGTAGCCAACATAGAGTTGGCAGCGTATTTCGTCATCTCGGCCGACGGAATATCCATGAAGATAATGGGATGACCGTTTAGCAGAAATGGCTTATAAAGGCGGCGCATTACTTCTTCGGCGCGTTCCGAAGCTACTCCTACAACAATGCGGTCAGGCTTCAAGAAGTCATCAATTGCAGCGCCTTCCTTTAGGAACTCGGGGTTCGAAGCGACATCAAAATCGATGTCGGCGCCGCGCTTGGCTAAAGCATCTTCTATTTCCTTACGCACTTTGGCCGCGGTGCCTACCGGCACTGTGCTCTTCGTGACGATTACGCCATAACTGTTCATGTTCTCGCCAATGCCGCGAGCTACAGCCAACACGTACTTCAAATCGGCAGATCCATCTTCGCCGGGAGGTGTACCTACGGCGATAAACGCTACATCGGCATCTCGAATACTTTCGGCCAACGAAGTTGAAAAATGCAGACGACCGGCCGCTACGTTGCGAGTTACCATTTCTTCGAGCCCGGGCTCGTAGATAGGTAGGATGCCTTGCTTGAGGTTATCGATTTTACGTTGATCGATGTCGATGCACGTAACATCAATGCCGACCTCGGCAAAGCAAGTGCCGGTGACCAAGCCTACATAGCCTGTGCCTACTACTGCAATTTTCATAAGAGAATGGAAATAATTGCTTTCAGAGCTTAGGATTGGGAAGCGGAGGTAGCCAAGGAAGTGCGTGCTTCAGCGGCAGCGCCGGGCATCATGTACCGCTTCCACCAGTGCTGGAACACGATGAGCGCCCAAATACGAGCGTGCACGTCGCCAGGGTTACGTGAGAACAGCTGTTGCTTGAGTTCACGCACGGAGTCGACTGAGAACAAGCCTTGCGCTTCAATGAACTCATCTTTGAGCAAGTCGTCTTCGATGAGCGGACGCAACTCGTTGCGGAACCACTTGAGCAGCGGCACCTCGAAGCCGTGCTTGGGGCGTTTGTACAGCTCTTCGGGCAGCATCGGTCGGAAGGCATCCTGCACGATCTTCTTCTTCATCCTCGCGTCGATTTTGCTTTCGACGGGCAACGAGAAAGCGAAGTTGACCACTTTGTAGTCGAGGAACGGACTGCGCACCTCCAGCGAGTTGGCCATGCTCATCAGGTCGACCTTGGTGTTCATATCGTACGGCAGCACCAACTTCATATCGGTGAGCAGCACTTCGTTCAGGTCGCCGTCGGCGTGGATGTGCTCCAGGATGTCGCGGCGGCGTTTGTCGGCTAGTTTTTTGCTGACTTTGCGGCGCGAATCGGGGCTGAGCAAATTGCGAGCATCTTTTTCGCTCACAAAGGTGGCCCAATCCCAATACCGATCCTTCGGGCCGGCTAGCATGCCCCGCGAGAAGCGCTGGAACTGCCGCACCTTGTTGCCTAGGTATGAATTGCGCGACTTCGGCAAGACATCCCACAGCAGGTTGAGCCCGGTTACGGCTTCGGCCTTCCAGTCGGGATTGCGCACCTGCCACTCGCCCATGTGCTTGTTGTAGCCGGCGAACATTTCGTCGGCGCCGTCGCCGGAAAGCGCTACGGTTACTTTTTCGCGGGTGCGCTGGCTCAAGATAGAAACAGCCAGTGCCGACGAATCGGCAAAGGGTTCGTCGATGTAATCAAGCACGTGGTAAAGGTGCTCGTACATGTCGTTGTTGGTGAGCGAGAAGACCGTATGATTGGTCTTGTGCATTTTGGCCACGAGGTTGGCGTACTTCGTTTCGTCGAAGAACGGCTCGTCGGCAAAGCCTACGCTAAAGGTGTTGAGGTGGGGCGTATGTTTGGCTGCCAGCGCAGTAACCACCGACGAATCGATGCCGCCGCTCAAGAATGCCCCCAGAGGCACATCGGCCACAAGGCGGCGCGCAACAGCCGCATCAAGCAGCTCTACCAATTTGGCTTGCTGCTGCTCGTAGCTGAGGCGGTTTTTGGCTACCTTTTTAGGGTCGTACGGAATTTTGTACCAGCGCTTGCGCACCACCTTGCCATCGGGGCGGATGAACATGTAGTGGCCAGGCAACAGCTTTTTTACACCCTTGAAGATGGTGGCCGGGCCCGGAATGTAGTTCAGCTGCAGGTAGTGCGAGAGGGCCACGTAGTCGAGCTTGCGTGGCACACCTAGGGCCAGCAGCGACTTCATTTCGGAGGCGAACATCAGCTTGTCCTCGTCGCGGTACACGAGCAGGGGCTTCACCCCCATCCGGTCGCGGGCAATGAACAGGGTGTTCTCCTCTTTGTCGTAGATGGCCAGGCCGAAAAAGCCGTTCAGTTTCTTCAGAAAGCCCCGGCCTTCGGTGATGTACAGCTTCAGGATTACCTCCGTGTCGGTGTGCGACTTGAAGGTGTAGCCCTTGCGCTGCAGCTTGGCACGTAGCTCGCGGAAATTGAAAATCTCTCCGTTGAAGACAATGGTATAGCGACCCGATTCGTCCGTCATCGGCTGGTTGCCGCACGGCGAAAGGTCGAGAATAGCGAGGCGGCGGAAACCCAGCCCCACGGCATCGTACACGTAGTGGCCCTGCGAATCGGGGCCGCGGCTCACGATGGCATCGGTAGCGGCCTGCAGGCCAGCCAGCGACGACCGACCGGAGTCAGTAAAGGCGAAAAGTCCGGTTATTCCACACATATCTGGTAGGCAAAGGTACGAAGCTTCAGGATTTGAGGCTTGCTTTTACGACAACCAGGCCAATGCAACCAAAGCCAAGCAGTGGCAGTACATCCGAAGGCCGCAAGTTTTTGAGGCGGCGTACCAACTGCCAAACACCGCGACCCATGAATCTGCAAAATCAAATGGACCTGCAGCAGCAGTTCGAAGCTGCCGTTTCCCAAGTGAATAATTTGCCCGGCGACCAAGCCGCGGCCCATATGACGGAGCTGTACGGCTTGTATAAGCAAGCCACCGAGGGCGACCACGACACCGAGAAGGATGTGGTAGGCGACGACACCCCCGCCAACCCCGACGGACCTAAGGGCATGTCGCAGGGACAGTGGGAAGCCTGGAGCAAGTTTAAGGGCATGAGCGAAGACGAGGCCAAGCGCCAGTACGTGCAGCGCGTGCAGGAAATTGCCGGCCCCGCTGCCGAAGCAGCCACGACTATTACCGGCATTGGGCAACCTGCCACCGCCTCGCAGCTTGACGCCGGCAGCCGACCCGCTACCAACCCCAACGAAGCCAACGCCCCCGGCACCGCCAAAGCGCCTTTTGAGAACGAAGGCGGCGTATCGACTGGCGGTTTACGCGGCGACATCAACGACGGCGCCCCGTACGGCGGCGAAGACCGATTGAAAACGCAGCAGTAATAAGCTAATGGTTTGCCCGCTGGCAACCAACCCTAGGTGCCAAAACCAACAGGCCGCTCCCGTACCCGGAAGCGGCCTGTTGGTTTTGGCACCTAGGGTTGGCTGATTGATGCTGTACCTATTAGCCTAAAATATTTTGCCGGGGTTCATGATACCATGCGGGTCGAACACTTGCTTAATGCCCCGCATCAGGTTGAGCTGCACCTCACCTAGGGCAATACTGATATAAGGCCGTTGCACCAGCCCGATGCCGTGCTCTCCGCTGATGGTGCCACCTAGGCGCACGCACAGCTGAAACAGCTCGCGAATGGGCTGTTGAAGGCCGTGGTGCCACATTTCATCCGACAGTTCGCCGCGAATGATATTCACGTGCAGGTTGCCGTCGCCGGCGTGGCCGTAGCACACGCTCTTGAAACCGTACTGCTCGCCTAGGTCCTTCACGCCTTTGAGCAACGTGGGCAGCTCGGCACGTGGCACCACAGTGTCTTCTTCCTTGTACACCGAGTTGTAGCGCACGGCATTACCGATGTTGCGGCGGATTTTCCAGAGTTCGTCTTTCTGCGCGGCAGTGTCGGCCAGCAGAATTTCGCCCACGTCGTAGTGCTCGAGCACGGCGTACACTTGTTCGGCTTCTTTATACAGCTGATCCAGGTCTTGGCCGTCGAGCTCGATGAGCAAATGGGCGCGCACATCGTCGGGCAGTGCAAGCGGTATCTGCAGGTACTCCGACGACCACACGATGGCTTCGCGCTCCATAAACTCCATACCCGACGGGATAATGCCGGCCCGGAACACCGCCGATACCGCCTCGGCGGCTTGCTCCTCTTGCCGGAAAGGCACCAGCATCAGGATGTTCTGTTGCGGGTACGGCAGCAGCCGGAACACCACCTTGGTAATGATGCCCAGCGTACCCTCCGAGCCAATCATCAGCTGTGTGAGGTTGTAGCCGGTGGAGTTTTTGAGGGTGTTGGCGGCCGTCCAGATGATTTCGCCGGTGGGCAACACTACCTCCAGGTTCAATACATAGTCGCGCGTGGTGCCGTATTTCACGGCCTTTGGCCCCCCGCTGCTGTGGGCCAGGTTGCCACCTAGGGAGCAGCTGCCTTTGCTGGCCGGATCGGGCGGGTAAAACAGCCCCACCTCCTTCACGGCGTTCTGGAACACCTCGTTGATAACACCTGGCTCAACGGTTGCCTGCAGGTTGCGCTGATCAATGTTCAGGATACGGTTCAGGCGCTCGGTGCTCAGCACCACGCCTTGGTGAGTAGGCAGCGCTCCGCCGCTTAGGCCCGTACCGGCTCCGCGCGGCGTAACCGGAATGCGGTTTTCGTGGCAGAGGCGCATAATACGGCTAAGCTCGTCGGCGTTTGCAGGGCGCAGCACCACGTCGGGCCGAAACGCGAGGTCTTCGGTGTGGTCGCGGCCGTAGCGGGCGTACTCCTCTTCTTCGAGGCGTGCAGGCGTCAGCACATGGCTGGCACCCACTATGTTTTCGAAGGCGCTGATCAGCAATGGAGTTAACTGCCCAAACTGTATTTCTTTAAGTAACTGAGCCATTCGCGTATCTTTGTATCGATGCGGAAAACGTTCCCAAAGGTACGGCATTCGTTTCGGCCGGTCGGCCGGTTGTCGTACCTGCTCCTACCCATCCTTCTGCTTCTTGCTAGTTGCCAAGGTACCAAGAAGTTAAACCACCGCAACGGCCGCTATTACTCGGCTCAGGAGATTGCGCGCATGAAAGCCGCAGAGCGGCGCGGCCGGCCTGTGGCTGGCGCCGTCAGCAAAACCAAAATCAAGTCTAGCTCGCGCATGAGCAGCGGCGGGCGCAAAATCGTCGCGCACGGGCCCAAGCGCACGAGCAGTCCGGCTTCCGTGGATAGGCAATTGGGCACTGTTATCGAAGCGGCCCGCTCTTACCGCGGCACCCCTTACAAGTTTGGCGGCACCACCCGCCTAGGGCTCGATTGCTCGGGCCTGCTGAACGTATCTTTCGGCGCGGCTGGCATACAAATTCCGCGTTCGTCAAACGAACAGGCTGCCTGGGGCGACCCTATCCGTCCGCAGGATTTGCAGGCCGGCGATTTGGTATTTTTTGGAGGCTCACCTGGCAGCGGCAGCATCACGCACGTTGGTCTCGTCACCGAAGTAAGCGAAGAAGGCGTTCAGTTCATCCACTCTTCCACGTCGTTAGGTGTTGTGGAGAATGCTCTCGAAAGCGACTATTATTTGAGTCGCTTTATTAAAGCAGTAAGGCCGAAGTTGTGAAATTCCATCGTAGCTTTGCGGCGAATTTCATTCTGTGCATGAAGTCTCAACTAACCGCTTGCCCTGCGCCACTAGTTTACAGACACCCCGCTGCCTGCTGCGCAGCACTCGTGCGCCCATGCGCGCCCCACTACCTGGGCCGCCTCCCCTTTGATGTTTCTGCCGCGGCAACCGGCTGATTTACCAGCCCTGCCCTTCCGGAAAATAGCTTAGCTCACCGTTTCTCACACCCACACATGACAAACAAATTTATTCACCATCTCTTAGCACCCACTCTGGTTGTTGTGGCCGCTGTTCCTAGCTGGGGGCAAGGCGCTACAACATCGGCAATGGGTGGTACGATTACCGACAAAGCTGGTGAAGGGCTACCAGGTGCCACGGTAATTGCCGTGCACACTCCTACCGGTACGCAGTACGTGGCCCCCACCAACTCGGAAGGCCGCTACAACATTCAGAACATGCGTGTGGGCGGCCCTTACACTATCCGTGTAACGTTTGTGGGCTACCAAGAAGCCGTGCGCGAGGGCATCTTCCTGACGTTGGGCCAAACCCAGCGCCTCGACGTAAACCTGAGCGAGCAGACGCAGACGCTGCAAGGCGTTGAAATTGCTGGCCGCCGCGACCCGGTTATCAACGCCGGTCGTACGGGTGCCGCTACCTCCGTACAGCGCGAGCAGATTGAACGCCTGCCTACCCTAAACCGTAACCTGCAGGATTTTATCCGGGTATCGCCGCAAGCCAACGGCGGCGGTAGCAGCTCGATTGGCGGTGCCAACAATCGCTACAACAACATCACCATCGACGGTGCTGTAAACAACGACGTATTCGGCCTATCGGGCAGCGGTACTCCTGGTGGCAACGCCGGCACCCAGCCCATTTCGCTTGATGCTGTACAGGAACTTCAAATCGTTGTTGCTCCGTACGACGTAACGTTGGGTAACTTCACCGGCGGCGGCATTAACGCCGTTACGCGCTCGGGCACCAACGACCTGTCGGCTTCGATCTATGGCTTTGGCCGCAACCAAGACGTTGTTGGTAAGAGCGTAACCGAGCCCCGAACCAAAGCGGCCGAGTTTTACAACTACCAAACGGGTGCACGCGTAGGCGGTGCCATCGTGAAGAACAAAGTGTTCTTCTTCGTAAATGGTGAAATCAGCCGCCGCAATGAGCCTCTAGGTTTCGTTCCTGGCAATTCCGACTCGCGCCTTGAACTAAGCGTGATCAACCAGATTCGGGATCGAGCCGCTTCGCGCTACGGCTATGATGTTGGTGAGTTCCTGAACATCAACCGCCGCACCGAGAACAACCGTCTGTTCGGCCGTTTGGACTTCAACATCTCGGAAAACCACCAATTGACGGTCCGCCACAACTATGTTGAGGCGTTCGATGACAACATCTCGCGTGGTTCGACGACTCTGCGTTTTGGCAACAACGTTTTCCAAAACAACAACACCACCAACAGCTCGGTAGCTGAATTGAACAGCCGCCTAGGTGGTTTCTCGAACAAGCTACTAGTAAGCTACACGCGCATCCGCGACAACCGCACTACGCCGGAGCGTCTGTTCCCCACTTTTGAAATCAACCAAGGTGGCAACCGCTACACCTTCGGCACCGAGCGTAGCTCGGGCTTTAACGAGCTCGATCAGGACATCTTCGAACTGACTGACAACGTTACGCGCGCCGTAGGCAAGCACACCTTCACGCTGGGTACCCACAACGAGTTCTTTAAGTTCCGCAACCTGTTTATCAACAACGGGGTTGGCTACTACCAGTTCAACACGCTGGATGACTTTTTGAACGAGCGTCCCAACCGTTTGCAGGCTGCTTACCCCACTGCTAACAACGGCGAAGCTACCTTCAGCGCAATGCAAGCTGGCGTGTACGCGCAGGACGAATACTCGCCGATCGAGAACCTGCGTCTGACGCTGGGTGTTCGTTTGGACGTACCGTTCTTCTTCGACAAGCCAGGCTTTAACGCACCGGTCACCGAGCGTTTTGGTAGCAACATCAACACGCAAAACACCCCCAACGGGCAGTTGCTGTGGGCTCCGCGCCTAGGCTTCAACTGGGACGTGAACAACGATGCCAAAGTGCAGGTACGCGGTGGTACTGGTGTATTTACCGGCCGTGTTCCCTTCGTGTGGATTTCGAACGGCTTCACCAACAGCGGTCTGATCCAGGGAGCTATCGACCGACGTCCGACTGGCTCCGGTGCTAACACCCAGTACCCTGCTGTTGTAACTGATCCTGCTCTGTTCCCTTCGACTTTCGCTTCGACTGGCACTTCCGAGATCAACGTCATTGATAAGAACTTCAAGCTGCCGCAAGTATGGCGCTCGAACTTGGCCGTTGACTTCCGCCTGCCCGGCGACATCGTAGCTACCGTTGAAGGTATTTACTCGAAAACTCTGAACGACATCTACTACAAGAACATTAATCTTGTAGCGCCCAACGGTCGTTTGGCTGGCCCCGATAACCGCCCGGTTTACCCCTCGGCTCGTCAGCGCTTCACGAACTATACCAACGTTCTGCAGCTCGACAACACCAACAAAGGTTACCGCTACAACGCAACGGCCCAGTTGCAGAAGAACTTCACCAACGGCCTGAACACGAGTGTAGCCTACACTTATGGCATGTCGAAGGAAGTGAACAGCGGCGCAAGCAGCACGGCGCTTTCGAACTGGCAGTTCAACCAAGTACAAGCCGATCCGAACAACCCAGAGCTAGGTTTCTCGGCTAACGACCGCCGTCACCGCGTACTGGCAACGGGTGGTTACACCCTGCGCTACGCTGGCGACAAGCTAGCTACTAACTTCTCGGTTATATATGAAGGTCTGTCGGGCTCGCCTATCGCCTACGTGTACGGCCAGGGTGGTCGCGACTTGAACAACGACGGTGCGTTCTCGAACGACCTCATCTACATCCCGCGTGATGCTCGTGATGCAAACGAAATTGACATCGTAAAATCGCCGACTTCGGGCGGTGTAGCTGATCCGCGCTCGATTGACGAAATCCGCAACCAGCTGGAGACCTTTATTCAGAAAGATCCGTACCTGCGCAGCCGCCGTGGCCAGTACGCCGAGCGCTTTGCTGCTCGCACGCCTTGGACGCACCAAGTGGACATCCGCGTAGCTCAGGACTTCAACTTCATGGCTGGCGGTAAGCGCAACACCCTACAGGTGACCTTCGATATCCAGAATGTGGGCAACCTGTTGAACAACGAGTGGGGTCGTCAGTACTTCGTAGCCAACAACGCTGTTGAGCTGCTGCGTCCTGAAACCACCGGTTCGCCCAACGTACGTCCGCAGTTCTCCTTCCCGGCAACCTTTGCCAACAACGGTTACCGTCCGTATGACTTCTCGGCCTTCGCTTCGCGTTGGCAGGGTCAGTTGGGCGTGCGTTACACGTTCAACTAAACTATCCCAGGTTTAAATTGCCAAAAGGGCGGAGAGAGTTCTCTCCGCCCTTTTTTGTTTTTTACACAACAGATTTATATTAAAAATATTCAATGTTATATTCGCCAGAACGCAATGATTTATCGGTGCGTCCCGTTAATTAACAATTCGGTAAAGTTACGCCGACGCCCGGGAGCTAATTTTGTGGCCGGTTTCCAAAATAGCTCTTATGAAACACAAATTTGTTCACCACCTATTGGCTCCCACGCTGCTGGTAGCTACTGCTTCGCAAGGTTGGGGGCAAGGCGTAACCACCTCCGCTATGAGCGGGGTTATCACCGATAAAACGGGTCAGGGTTTGCCTGGGGCCACGGTAATTGCCGTGCACACTCCTACCGGTACGCAGTACGTAGCTCCTACCAACTCGGAAGGGCGCTACAACTTGCAGAACATGCGCGTGGGTGGTCCCTATGTCATCCGCGTGACCTTTGTGGGCTATCAGGAAACCACTCGTGAGGGCATCTTCCTGACCCTAGGTCAGACGCAACGCCTCGACGTGAACCTGAGCGAAGCCACCACAGAGCTGGCTGGCGTAACGGTAACGGGCACCCAGAACCCGGTTATCAACGCGGGCCGTACGGGCGCAGCCACCACCATTCAGCGCGAGCAGATTGAGCGTTTGCCCACCCTGAACCGCTCGTTTAACGACATGACGCGCCTGACGCCGCAAGCCAACGGCCAGAGCTTCGCGGGTCGAAACGGCGGTTACAACAACATCACCATCGACGGCGCTATTTTCAACAACTCGTTCGGCCTTTCCCCGACGGTTGGCGGCCAAGCCGGTGCGCAGCCCATCTCGCTCGACGCCATCGACCAGATTCAGGTAAGCATTGCGCCGTACGACGTGCGCCAGGGCTCTTTCACGGGGGCTGGCATCAACGCCGTTACGCGCTCGGGCACCAACAAAATTCAAGCTTCGGTGTACGGCTTCTACCGCGACCAGAAGTTTGTGGGCAGCAAGGTGGGCGACGTAACCCAGGACTACCCCAACTTTAACCTGAAGAACTACGGCTTCCGGGTGGGCGGCCCGGTTATCAAGGACAAGTTGTTCTTCTTCCTGAACGCCGAGTCGGAGCGCCGCAACGACCCGCCGTCGGGTAACTTCGTGGCCAACCGCCCTGGCCAAACGCCGGCCCCGGGTGGCAACTCGCAAACCTCGCGGGCTCTGGCTTCGGACCTCGATGTGCTGAGCAACTTCCTGCAGCAGAAGTACGGCTACAACCCCGGCGCTTACGAGGGCTTCGAACAGCGTTCGAACAGCGACAAGGCTACCGCTCGCCTCGACTGGAACATCTCGGATGCGCATCGCCTGAACGTGAAGTACAACTTCCTGCGTTCGTACGCCGATATTTCGCCCAGTAGCTCGAACGCCATTGGCAACAGCCGTTCGCAAACACAATTCGGCTTGCCGTTCTTCTCGTCGTACTACACGATCAACAACAACCTCGATTCGTGGATTGCCGAGTTGAACAGCACCTTCGGCAGCCGTTTCTCGAACAACTTCACGGCAGGTTACTCGCGCTTCCGCGACTTCCGTGAAAGCCCGGCAGGCACTATCTTCCCGCTGGTTGATATCGGCAACTCGACGGGCCTGAGCACTGGCGCCAACCTGAACAACATTACGGCCACCAACACGCTGACCACGTTTGGTTACGAGCCTTTCTCGGCCTTTAACATCCTCGATTCGGATGTTTACCAAGCCGGCAACAACTTTACGGCTTACCTAGGCAAACACAACGTAACCCTGGGCACCTACAACGAGGCGTACCGCTTCCGCAACGGCTTCGCCCCGAACTACTACGGCTCGTACCAGTACAACTCGCTCGACGACTTCTACGCTTCGGCAGTAACGCAGGAGGCACCGTACGGCTACGTGCGCGACGCCAACGGCGTACCGCAAATCAACAACAACCCGGCGCTGGCGCGCGGTGCGCAGCGCTACCAGTTGCAGTACTCGGCCCTGCCCGACGGCTCGTTCCCGTACGCCGAAACCAAAGCCGCTCAGTTTGGCCTGTACATTCAGGACGAATTTTCGGTGCGCAACAACCTGAAGGTAACCTACGGCGTGCGTGGCGACTTGCCGATTATCTACTCGGACATTGCGCGCAACAGCAACGCGGCTAACCTGACCTTCCGCGAAGGCGTGAAGCTCGAAACCGACCAGCTGCCGAAGGCACGGGTACTGTTTTCGCCGCGCGTGGGGGTAAACTGGGACGTATTCGACGATAAGAAAACCCAAGTGCGCGGCGGTACGGGCATCTTCACCGGCCGCGTGCCCTTCGTGTGGATTTCGAACCAAGCCAGCAACAACGGCGTGCAGTTCGGCTCCTACGATTTGCGCGGTGCCAACGCCATCAACCCCACTACCCGCCCGGCGGGCCAGACCACGGGTGGCACGCCTTCGTATTTCAATCCCGACGTGAACAAGTACCGCCCGGTAGGTGCTGCTGCCAACACGCAGTACAACCTGGCCGTGACGGACCGCGAATTTAAATTCCCGCAGGTGTGGCGTACCAACGCCGCCATCGACCAGGAGCTGCCCGGTGGCCTCATCGGTACGCTGGAAGGTATTTACACCCAAGACCTGAACGGGGTATACCACCAGAACGTGAACTTGCCGCAGCCGGTACGCAATGCCAACGGCGCCGATAACCGCCCGATCTTCTACACGCTGAGCGGCTCGGAAAGCAACGGTGTGGTAACCACTACTCCCGTTAACCGCATCTACGGCGGTCAGGGCGGCGTTTCGCCCACGAACCCCAACATCACGGATGCCATCCTGATGAAGAACACCAACAAGGGGTACTCGTACGCCGTAACCGGCCAGTTGCAGAAGACTTTCAGCAACGGTTTCTACGCCAGCGCGGCCTACACCTACTCCGATTCGAAGTCGGTGAACGACGGCGGCTCGATTGCGCAGTCGATCTGGCGCGACCGTGCTGTATCGGGCGACCCGAACGCCAACGTATTGGCTTACTCGAACTTCCTGCAGCAGCACCGCGTGGTGGCCTCGGCCTCTTACCGCCGCGAGTACCTAGGGCACCTAGGCACCACCATTTCGCTGTTCTACGAAGCTGCGCCGGCCGGCCGCTTCTCGTACACCTACGCCGGCGACATGAACGGCGACGGCACGGGCGGCAACAACGACCTGATGTACGTGCCGCGCAGCCGCGACGAGATTGTGTTGCGCAACATCACCTTCTTCTCGGGCACGCCGCAGCAGCAGGTGTACACCGCCGATCAGCAGTGGGCCGACTTGGATGCGTACATCAACCAGGATAAATACCTGAGCACCCGCCGCGGCCAGTACGCCGAGCGCAACGGTGCCGTACGCCCCTGGCAGAACCGTCTCGACTTCCGCTTGCTCCAGGACGTATTCACGAACCTGGGCGACAACAAAAATACCCTGCAGCTGAGCGTCGACGTGTTCAACATTGGCAACATGATCAACTCCGATTGGGGTGTGTTCCAGACGGCCAACCGCACCACCCCGCTCAACTGGGTAGGTTACAACGCCCAAGGCCAGCCGGTGTTTGAGTACCGCTACCTTACCAACCCCACCCGCACGGTATCGGGCAGCGATGTAACAGTAACGCCGGGCCAAGCGCTGAACACCACCTTCCGTAACGACACGGGCGGTATTGGTTCGCGCTGGCAGATGCAAATTGGCTTGCGCTACATCTTCAACTAACAATCAGCAGGTTACAGCTAAAAACCCGGTCTGGAGCGTTCCAGGCCGGGTTTTTCTTTTTTGAAATGCATAATTTTTTTTCGGCAGACGCTTGCGTTTACCAAAACCGGGTATACCTTTGCACCACAATTCCACGGTAGATGACCGCGGAACACTACACAAGGGGGATTAGCTCAGCTGGCTAGAGCGCTTGCATGGCATGCAAGAGGTCATCGGTTCGACTCCGATATTCTCCACTCCTGTTTTTATTTTAGCCCCAAGAAGCCCAGCCCTCAAAGCTGGGTTTTTTGTTTTCGACGGATTGCGGTTCGGTTATGCTGCCTCGCACTTTGCAACGTACCTAGGTACCAAAACCACGGGGCCCCGGCTGCAGCAGCCGGGGCCCCGTAGGCAGGTGCTGGGCCGCGCGTGGGGCGGCGGTACCTAGGGCATTACACAAATAAGCCGTCGACGGACAGGTAACGTTCGCCGGTGTCGTAGCAGAAGGTGAGCACGCGGCCACCTTGCGGCACTTCGGCCAGCTTTTTGGCCACGGCCGCCAGCGAAGCCCCCGACGACACGCCCACAAACAAACCCTCTTCGCGGGCAGCGCGGCGCGCCATTTCGAATGCTTCGGCTTGGCTGATTTGCACGGTGCCGTCGAGCACGTTGGTGTGCAGGTTGTTCGGGATGAACCCCGCGCCGATGCCCTGAATGGGGTGCGGCCCAGGCTGGCCGCCGCTGATAACCGGCGAGAGTTCGGGCTCCACGGCAAACACTTTCATGTGCGGAAATTGCGGCTTAAGCACCTCGGCTACGGCCGTGATGTGGCCACCGGTGCCCACCCCCGTGATGTAGAAATCGAAGCCCTCGGGGGCATCGCGCAGAATTTCCTTAGCTGTGGTATCGGCGTGTACCTGAATGTTGGCCGGGTTGTCGAACTGCATCGGAATCCAGGCGCCGGGCGTTTCGCGCACAATTTCGTGGGCCCGCTCGATGGCGCCCTTCATGCCTTTTTCGCGCGGCGTCAGCTCGAGTTGGGCGCCGTAAGCCGCCATCAGGCGGCGGCGTTCGATGGACATCGACTCGGGCATGACGAGCGTAAGGCGGTAGCCTTTGACGGCGGCCACCATGGCCAAGCCCACACCGGTGTTGCCTGAGGTAGGCTCCACAATCAGGCTATCGGGCGTGAGGATGCCGTCTTTCTCGGCCTGTTCGATCATCGATAGGGCAATGCGGTCTTTGATGCTGCCGCCGGGGTTGGCGCGTTCCAACTTCATCCACACCTCCACATCGGGGCGGATGTCTTTGAACAAGCGGTTGATGCGCAGCAGCGGGGTGTTGCCAATGGTATCGAGAATGGTTTGGGCTTTCATGAGGTCAGAGACGAGTAAAGCAAATCCAGGAATTGATGAACCGGCAAATTGTTAGGCAAGCGCCGTAAATCATAACTCGGCGGCAAAAAGGCTTCCGGTAGGCGCACCCTAAATGGAAAAGGTAAGGTCGGCCGTGGGGTCTTCGGCGCGGGTAACGTAAAGCTGCGCCCGGTGATACACGCGCGAGTGCGACGGCACGCTCTCGGTTAGCCACACATTGCCCCCGATGATGCTGTGCCGCCCCACAACCGTGCTGCCACCTAGGATGGTGGCACCGGCGTAAATCACCACGTTGTCTTCGATGGTAGGGTGGCGCTTTTGGTTGGCCAGGTCCTTGGCTACACTCAGGGCACCTAGGGTTACGCCCTGAAACAGGCGCACGTGGTCGCCCAGCACGGCCGTTTCGCCGATAACAATGCCCGTACCATGATCGATGCTGCACGAGCGGCCGATGCGGGCGCCCGGGTGAATATCAATGCCGGTGCGCTGGTGGGCGTATTCGCTGAGCAGGCGCGGCAGCAACGGCACGCGGCGCTGGTAAAACGCATGCGCCAGCCGGTGCAGGGCCAAGGCATAAAAACCCGGGTACGTGCTGATAACTTCGGCCATGTCCTGCGCTGCCGGGTCGGCGGCCAGGATGGCGCGCGCATCGAGCACCAACAACTCGTGCAGCAAGGGCAGTTGCCCAAACAAATCGGCGGCCAACGCGGCCGGACCCACCGGCAACCCCGACACCGACTCGAGCAGCTGCGCAACGCGGGTTTGCAGATCGGTGAGCACGCGACTTACCGTTTCGGGGCTGCTGAGGCGCTGCTCGGTGCGCTCCGGAAACAGCAGCGCCAGCAGGCTATCGGCCAGCTGGCACAGCTGGGGGCCGGGCAGCGGTGGCGGGGCGGCGCGGTGGGTATCGGCCAGCGCGGTTATAAAAGCGTCGCGTATCATGAATACAGAAAAACAGGTTGCTGAAGGTGTTTGCCTGGCCCGCGGGGTGGCTTGGTCGGCTCAACCAGCACCTAGGGGCATGGGTTGGCCGGCTAATATTAGGCAACCGCCGGGGTTTTGCCTGCGTTACCTGAGCTTACATCCTCATCTGTTCAACCTCCAAAACACCGCTATCATGCAGGATACCACTGTCACTAAAATTGATTCGCGCCATTCGCCCAAAGGCCCCGAGGGCCAGAAATACCTTGCTTCCGGCATCAATGTATCGATGCGCCTGTGGGAAAACGAGCAACCCAGCGACGCCAAAGAGCTGGTAAGCCGCGACTACGAAACCGTGGGCTTTGTGATTGAGGGCCGCGCCGAGCTGCACCTCGAAGGCCAAATGGTGGTGCTCGAGCCCGGCAACTCGTGGGTGGTGCCCAAGGGCGCGCAGCATACCTATCGGATTCTGGAGCCATTTACGGCCGTAGAGGCCACCACGCCCCCGGCACAAGCGCACAACCGCGACGCATAATTAAGCCCTGCTGCCAGAACAAAAGTTCTGGCAGCTTTTTTTATAAGCACACCGAATTAACAACTATATTACTATGGCATCATTATAAAATACCAATGTAGCTTCATTATTTCCTTGCTGCTCTCCGTTGCTCGCCAAGCCAAAGGCGAGCGGGCAGCCACGGCAACTTCGGTTGCCGGGCTGCGATACCAAGCTGCGCTGCCTCGCTTACTGATCCCATTCCACCTACTCCATGAAAACAACCTTACGCTTGACTTTAGTGGCGCTGCTTTCGGGCGCGGCTTTGCAGGCCGCCCGGGCGCAAACCACCGTGTATGTAAACGATGCCGTTACCGCGGGCGACGTGTACACCTCGGCGCCCGGCAGCGATGCCCTTGGCACCGGCACGGCCGCCGCGCCCTACCGCACCGTCGCGCGGGCCTTGCAGGAATTACCCGAGGGCAGTACCGTACGCATCGATGCGGGCACGTACACCGAACAGGTGGTGCTCGGCAGCAACGTATCGTTGCGGGGCGCGGGCACGGCGGCAGGCGGCACGGCCTCGGCTACCGTGCTCGAGGGCCAACTGCTCACGGCGCCAGATGGTACCACGGGCATTCTGATAACCACCAGCGGCGGCACGCCCGCGGCACCGGTTACCATTGCCAACCTCACGCTGCGCAACTACGACTTTGGCATTCAGACCAACAACGGCAACGGCAAACACGATTTTCTAATTGAAGACGTGGAAGTGGCCAGCAACCGCCGCCAGGGTGTGTTTTGGAACGCGGTAGGCAACAACCCCGTGGGCTCGGAGCGCATCACGTTTCGGCGCTTGCGGGCTACGGGCACAGCGTTTTCGGGAGGCACAGGCGGTGGGGCCAACGGCGCCGGGCGGGGCTTGCTAATTCAAAGCGGGCACAAGCATGCTTTTCTGATTGAAAACAGCGTGTTCGAGCAAAACCGCCGGGCAGGCATTGATGTAAACGACGGCAGCGTGAGCGGCCTCATTATTCGCAACTGCCAGTTTGGGCTGAACGGCGGCGCGGCCATGTCGATCCTAGGTGCTACGGGCCGATTGACGGCCGGGGGCCCCAACACCACGTTTGCGGCCCTGATCGAGAACAACGTTATCCGCAATAACGCTTCCAACGGCCTGGAGCTGAAATCGTGCGCGGGCACGGGGCGCAGCACAGGGCCGGGCAGCTTTGTTATCCGCAACAATTTTGTGTTGCGCGCCATTCAGGCCCTGCCCGCCGAACCGCAGTTCGACAACGCCGGCATTGCCTTCATCGACCGCGACCGGAGCGCAACCCTTGAAAACCCAACAGGCGGCTT
Source organism: Hymenobacter oligotrophus (assembly GCF_003574965.1). NCBI lineage: Bacteria > Pseudomonadati > Bacteroidota > Cytophagia > Cytophagales > Hymenobacteraceae > Hymenobacter > Hymenobacter oligotrophus. The sequence goes on from NZ_CP032317.1 coordinate 2,147,912, forward strand.
TGCCAGCGACTTAACCACCGGCGGCGCTTGGATTGAAGGCAATGTGGTACGCGGCTACCTGCCGGGCAACCTAGCTGGGTTTGGGGTGAATGCGTTCGGCATGGTGCTCGAGGGCTCGAATAACAAGGTGCTGCGCAACGTGGTGTCGCAGTGCGAATACGGCATTCAGATACAAGATCGGCCCGCTGGCAGCAGCAGCGCCATAGGTGCGTACTACGGCGCCGGCGGCAACACCTTGCTTGTTTCGGCCGGCGACAGCATCAACCAAAACCGCATCGATAGTTGCAGCGTGTTTCCCTTGCGGGCCATCAATCTGACGAACGTAGTGAATGCCAGCCTGAACTGGTTAGGCGGCACCGATGCCGTAGCCATGATGGGTGCCAGCGGCACCGGCGGGCTGGTACGCACGCTCAACGGCAGCTTTGCTACGCAAAACTCCACAGGCACCACGGGCCGCCTCGACATCAGCCCCTACCTGAACAGCGGCACCGACACCTCGCCCGCGGCCGGCTTTCAGCCCGATTTCAGCTACCTGAACGTGGCGGCCAGCAGCCCATCGGCGGCGGGCACCTTGGGCAACCTGCAGGAGGCTGTGCTGATGCTTACCGACGGCGGCACCATTGATGCCGCACCGGGCAGCTACCTCGAAAGCTTGGTAATTGATAAAAACGTGTTTTTGCCGCAGGAAGGCGCCCCCGTGAGCGTGCGCGACCTGACTATGAACGGAGTTGGCAAAACGCTTACGCTGCGCGCGCCGCTCACCATCGACAACAGCCTGACGCTTACCAGCGGCCTTATCAGCAGCACCAGCACCGATTTGCTTACCCTGGCCGACAATGCCACCGCCAGTGGCGGCAACGCGGGCAGCTACGTGCAGGGCCCGCTGCGCAAGCTCGGCAACGATGCCTTTGTGTTTCCGGTGGGCCAGAGCGGCGTGCTGGGTCGCTTAGGTATTTCGGCGCCCAACACCACAAGCAGCGCCTTTACGGCGGAGTACCGTGCGCAAGGAGCGGGCGTTGCGGCCGTGCAGCCGCCGCTTAGCAACGCCAGCAGCGTAGAGCACTGGCTGCTGGAGCGCAGCGCCGGCAATGCCAACGTGCAGGTGCAGCTGTTTTGGGAAGACGGCGCCCGCAGCGGGGTGGTGTCGTTGCCGGAGCTGCGCGTGGCCCGGCTTAGCGGCAGCGCGTGGGTAAACGAAGGCAACACCGGCACTACCGGCGCGGCGGCGAGCGGCTCGGTTACGTCCGGCACCGTCAACAGTTTTGGGGTATTCAGTTTGGCCTCGGTAAGCCCCATCAACCCGCTGCCCGTCGAGCTGACGGCTTTCCGGGCCGAGGCCGTGGGCGACGGCAGCGTTCGGCTGCACTGGACCACGGCCCAGGAAAAAAACAACCGCGGCTTTGAAGTAGAGCGCGCCCGCAACGGCGAAAAGTGGCAGTACGTGGGCTTTGTGCGGGGGGCCGGCACCAGCTCGCAGCCGCAGCACTACACCCTGCTCGATGCCTCCGGGCTTACCGACGTGGTGTACTACCGCCTGCGGCAGCTCGATACCGACGGCAAAGCCACTTACTCGCCCATTGCGGCCGTGCGCCTGCTGGCAGCCCCAGGTACGCTGGCGCTGTTCCCGAACCCGGCCTCGCGCGAGTTGAACCTACGGCTGCCCAGCCCAACTACCGGCGCAGTTACCGTGCGCGTGCTTGATGCCGCGGGCCGCGTGGCCTGGAGCACCCAAGTGCCTGCCAACGGCCAAACCGTGCAGCTCGACCTAGGCAACCGCCTGAAACCGGGCCTGTACCTGGTGCGCGTGAGCGGCCCCGGCCTCGACGAAGCCGCCCAGCAACTGCTGGTGCAATAGCTCCGTTAAAACGCCCCCGCAAGCACCAAGGCCCGCCGGATCAGCCGATCCGGCGGGCCTTGGTGCTTGCGGGGGCGTTTGGCACCTAGGGCTTTTGCAGCTCTACGCTCCGGATTTGGTCGCCGATGTCGATGCGGTGCACCACCTCCATGCCGCGCTCCACCACGGCAAAAATGGTGTAGCGGCCATCGAGGTGCGGCGTGGGGCTGTGCGTAATAAACCACTGGCAGCTTTCGGTGTCTTTGCCGGCCGAGGCCAGGCCCACAGCGCCCTCAGCGTACTGACGGTCGGCAAACTCCGAGCGCAGGGTGTAATCGGTGCCGCCCCACCCGTCGCCGCGGGGGCAGCCGCCCTGGGCCACAAAGTTGGGCACCACCCGGTGAAAGTTTTTGCCGTTGTAAAAGCCTTGGTGCACCAGCTGCACAAAACTGGCTACCGAGCCCGGGGCCTCCTCCACCAACAAGCGCAGCACCACATCGCCCTTGGAGGTGTGCACCACCGCGCGTTGCCCGGCCGGTATGCCCGCTACCAGCTTCCAGTCGATGGGGTGTTGGGCAGCGGCGCTGGGTGTAGGCGTGGGCGTAGCTTTGCTTTCGAGGAAATCGAGGGCTTGCTGCAGGGCCTGCCAGGCTTCCACGTCGCGGGGCAGCACAATGCGCTGCTGCGCCTGCCGGAGCAAATCGAGGTTGCGGTACTCGTTGCGCAGGTTAAGCTTGGCGTCGTGTAGGGCGCCGGCAGCGGTACCAATCAGGGCCACGTCGTTGCTGGCTATGGCTTTTTCGAGGGTTTGAATGAACAGCGGCTGCTGCCCCGCCGGAAACGCCGGGTTGTTGCGCAGCGCCACCAAGGCCTCTATGCCGTAGGTGCTTACCACGGCGGGTTGCTTCGGCGCAAACGTTGCTTGTTCAATGAACGCATACGCGCCCGGGTCCTCGCCCAGCGCCTTCAGCAAAAACGCCTGCTCGTAGGGGTTGGCCGCAGCGCCGGCGTAGCGCTGCTGAATGGCCTTGCGGATGGGCTCTTTTTCCTCGGCCGAAGCGTGCTTGAGCGCGGCAGCAAACAGCACCGAACGTGCCCGCCACGAGTTCATGCGCTCGGCTTTATCCCGGAACAGCTGGCCCGTTTCGCCCGAAGCGTGGTTGAGGAAGAACTCGGCAGCCGTAACGGCCACTTGCGCGTTGGCATCGTCGAGGGCGGCCCACGCGGCCTCCTTCACGGGCACGTACATCGAGGCGTTCATGGCGCGCAACGCGGCTACGCGCACCCGGTAATCAGTGTCGCGGCGCAAGATGCTGGCCAGCGTGGCGGCCAGGCCGGGGGTTTTGACTTTACCTAGGGCAGCGGTGGCTCCGGCCCGCACGGCGTAGCTGGGGTCGGAGGTAGCGGCGGTGGCAACGGGGGCTTCGTAGGCCGTTAGGTCGAGGCGAGGTGTGCGGGCCAGCGTTTGGGCGGCCGCCAGTCGGGCTTCCAGCGGCTGTTGCCGGGCGAGCAGGCTCACGGCCCGGCGCACGCTGGTTTCGGAGGTGATGCCGCGCAGCCCGGCCCGGTACAAGCCCCAAGCCTGCCCGATGGTAGCCAGCGTATCGGCGCCGGGGTTGGCGGGAACGCGCAACAGCAAGGCCACCGAACCTTTACCCACGCATTTGCCAAGGGCCTCCAGCTGGGTGCGCCGCACGCGGGCATCGGTTTCCGTATTGATTTGGTTGGCCAACGGAGCCGCCGCCGCGCTATCGGCTGTTTGACCTAGGGCAAACGCCGCCGCCTGGCGCACCTCGGGCGCAGCATCCGACAAAGCACCTAGTAAATCGGGCAGCGCGGCTTTGTCCTGCACCGAGCCAAACGCCGAGGCCGCGGCCTGCCGGTAACGCACCTTGGGGCTTTGCAGAAACGGCCGCAGCGCAGCGGTTTGGCGCTGATCTTGCGCCGTGGCAATGCGCCGCAGGGTGGTATCGGCCGCAAACTGATTGAGCGCGGCCGCGTTTTGGGGCACGCGGGCGGTGGTGCAGGCTGCCAGCAGCGCGGGCAGGGCAAGCGGAAGGAGGGCGGAGGGGCGCATCATAGCGCCGGAAATTAGGAAAAGCCGGGCGCATCGGCTACGCCAGTGGCAAAGTAGGCGGCAGCCGTAAGCCAACTGCAGCCAGCTACTTGCCTGTGGGTACTGGCAATCTTGTTCGGAAGCCGTCGGCTAAGGTAGCTCCGCGGAGCTCCAAACCTTCCTCCACGCAGTGCGTGCACGGCAGCTCGGCGCCCCAGCACTGGGTGCCGCTACGCGGCACCCGCACACGCAGGTTGGGCGCGATAGGCAGCAACACGGTAGGCGGTACGGGGGCCAACTCGGGCTGCGCAATGCGTAGTACAAACTGGTAGGGCTGCGTGCGTACGTAGTACAGTTGGTCGCGCAAGTTGTGGATAACCCACACCGTGAGCAGGGCCCAGGGCAAGTACGCCATTAGCCCGCGTTGCGCGGGGCCTGGCCAGCGGGGCCCTGCCCAAGGCCAGATAGCGGCCACCACCAGAAAACCCGCCCCAAAACGAAAATCGGGCCCAGCCACAAACCAAAACATGCACCCCAACCAGGCCACTAGCCAGGCTCCGGCCCAACCTTCCTCGGCGGGGGTGCGCGGGCGGCGCCACCGCCAAGCCGCCACCAGCGGCGAACCTAGTGCCAGTACTACCATAGTTCCCCAATAGCCTTGCATCGGTGCCCACCAATTGGGTAGCCACTCCCACAGCGTTTGGTGCGGCGGAGCGTAAGGGCTCTGGGCTGAGTTGCGCGCTAAGTTCACCACCATGCTGTGCTCCATGCGGGCGTACTCGTAGGGCAGCTTCCAGTCCACGTCAAACAAATCAACCGCGGGCAGCGGGTAGATGAGGTAGCCGGTAAGCAACATGTTGCGCGTAAGCCAGGGCAGGCCCAGCAGCAAACCCAGCCCAAGGGGCAGCAGCCAGGTGCGCGGCCAGCGGTGCGCGGCCCGGTGCACCCAAGTAGCATACAGCGGCAGCAGCAAAACGGGCGCTGCCGAAAGCTTGAACGTAACCGCCAAGGCAGCTAACACCAGCAGCACCAAACGCTCGGCCTCGGTGGCGCTGGCCGGTGGGTGTTGGCTATACCACAGCAGCGTAAGCGCCAGCAACGCTGCCGTGGTGCAATCGGCCGTGACGGACGACAACCACACCTGAAAGTTGTACATCAGCAGCAGAAACAAGAGCATCGGCACCCACACCCTGCGGGCATCGGCTTCGGGGTTGCGCATGGCCGCAACCAGCGCCCGTACCACCACCACGGCCATCAGCGGATACAAATAGCTGCTTAGGCCGTAGGCCGGACCATAGGCTGTGGGCCAGCGCAGCAAGGCCATGGGCAGGTACAAGCTGGAGTTGAAAGCCAGCCGGCCGTGCAAATTGCCTAGGCCTAGCACCACGGGGTAGCGCTCCGTCCACTGCAAGGTTTGCAGCTGGTACAGGCCCACATCGAAATTGGTGGGGCGCTGGGTGCCAAACATTAGCAGCCAACCCAACAGCAGCAGCAGCAACAAACCGCCGGCCTTGGCGGGGGCATCCCAACGGGCGGGCCACTGCGCTTGCCAGAGCGCGCGCACCTGTTGCCGTTGGAGTATCAGCAAAGTTCCAACGCCTAGGGCCACCACGGCCTGCGCCCACGCATCCACAGCCGCCACCAACGACCAAAGTTGCAGCAGCGCCGTAAGCAGGGCCAGTCCTACCAGGCTCAGCCACTCGGGCGCGGGTAAGCGGCTGGCTCCGCCCACGCCGCACCGCTGCGCCAAGCGAAAAGCGGCAACGCCAAGGGTGGTTGTAACAACGGCCGTTATCAGCCAGATTAAAAGTACCGTAAGCATGCGGAGCGCAAAGGTGGGCAAAACCCGCCGGCGCACCAATCCACAACGCGGCCCGATTTTTGGCAACCGCCTACTATTACCCGCACTTTTGCTACCCTAACGCCGAAGCCCATGCTGCACCTCTCCCCTACCCGCCTGCTGCCCGTACTGCTCCTGGCCGCCGCTGCTTGCAGCGCGCCGCGGGCCGTTATTCATTCCGGCAAAGTTACGCCCAAGGGCGAGTTCAAGATCGGCGGCGACTTCGTGATGAACGTTGGCAACGAGGCCCTTAGCCAGGCAACCGGCGCCGTAAAGGACTTGGCCGAAAAAGCCGCCACGCAGGACACGGTGAATTACCGCCCGGCCATTGATCGGGTGCAGGCCGCTGCCTTGGCCTACGTGCTCGATCCGGTGCAGCTCGCGCCCGATTTGTACCTGCGCTACGGGGTGGCCAACCGCGTGGATGTCGGCTATAAATATTCGTTCGGGGCGCACAGCCTCGATGCCATGTACCAGTTCCTGGGCCCTACCGGCACGCCCGAGCGCCCCGGCGGGCAGGCCGGCGCTACCTACGCCAGCATCGGGCTGCAGCTGTCGGCGCAGCGGGCCAAGCTGCCCAGCATTCCCTTCCTCGACGACGCCGAGCAGCTACTGGGTTTCCGGGCCCGCCGTTACGACATTATGGTGCCGCTGGTGTTCAGCCAATCCCTAGGTGCCGAAGAGGAAATCGGCCACATTGCCTACGGCTTGGCCTACACCCGCTCGTTTCTGACGTACCGCTTCGAGCCCGGCCGGCTGTACACCGGGCCGGGCAGCGGACAGGTAAGCGAGCGGATTCCGGCAATAAAAGCCAGCCAGAGCTTTGGGGCCCTAGGTGGTTTCGTGAATGCGAAGTTCGGGTACCGTTACGTGTACGTGCTGCCTGCTTTGGCCGTGTATTATCAAAACTACGGCACGTACCAGTTGCTCAACAACCGTACGGCCCAGCTCAAGGGCTTCACGTTTATTCCGTCGTTGGGGCTGCAAATTCGCATACCCGGCAGCGGGCGGTAGGCGCTGCCCTAGGTGCTAGTGCTGGGCGGCGTTTTGCTGCATGTAGTCTTCCGACAGCACGCGGTAGCGGTCGAAGATGGAGCGCACTGCCCGGCGCATAACCATGGAGGCCTGGGCCGTGTTGGGAGCGGTTACGTTGGAGGCGTAGCCCTGCCACACGGCCCGGCCGTTTCGGTGGTCGATGAGGGTGATGAGCAGCGTGCCGTCGCTGAGCAGGTAGCGCACGCGGTCGTAGCCCTGGCGCTGATCCACGGGTAAGTCTTCGGTTTCCACTACATCTTGCTTAAGCCAGTGCATGAGGTCGGGCTGGTCGTAGCCGGTAAAGCGCATAGCCCCGTCGTACACCCGAAACGAAACCAGCAAATCGGGGCGGCGCTGGTTGAGGCGGTACCCCTGCGAGCGAAGGTGCGTTTGGATGGCCTCGCGCACGGTTTTATCCACCGAAATGGCCGTATCGGCCTCCAGGGTGGGCATGCTTTGCATGAATGCGAAGGTGCGGTAGTGGCGGAAGTTACCGGCATAGCTGTAATCCGACTCGATGCGGCTTTCGCGGGCGGTAAAACAGCCACTGAGCAACAAGCTTAACAAGGCGGCAGAAGCGGTAGCGGTGGGTTTCATAGGCTCGAAACGAAACGGTGGCAGTGAATCCAGAAGGTACTTAAAAATCTCGCTACGCAAAAACTCTATACATTGATACTCAAATCATAAGCTGAACCGCAAACCAATGGCCTCCGGATTTGCTATATTGCTTTTCCGGCCTTGTTTGGGGCTTTGCTTATGCTTGAATTTTACCTCAACGACCAACTGGTGCGGCCCGCGCAACCCGCCGGCAGCACCCTGCTCGATTTCATCCGGTATCAGCAGCACCTTACCGGCACCAAAATCGGGTGCCGCGAGGGCGACTGCGGCGCCTGTACCGTGCTGGTAGGCGAGTTGCAGCCCGACGAGCAAACCGTGCGCTACCAGAGCATGACAAGCTGCCTCACGCCGCTGGGCAATGCGCACGGCCGCCACATCGTAACCGTCGAGGGCATCAGCCCCGCCGCAGACCGCGCCCTCACGCCAGTGCAGCACGCCGTAGTGGCCGAGGGCGGCACGCAGTGCGGCTTTTGCACGCCCGGTTTTGTGATGTCGCTGACGGGCCACTGCCTAGGTGGCGCGGCTACCCCCGAGGCCACGCGGGCAGCCATGGACGGCAACATTTGCCGCTGCACGGGCTACAAGTCGTTGGAGCGCGCGGCCGATAAGCTGGCAGCGCACTTGCTGGAGCGCGATGCGGCTCCGGCCCGCCTGGAGTGGCTGATTACCCAAGGCTTTGTGCCCAGCTACTTCGCCCAAATGCCCGCTAAGCTGGCCCAGGTGCGCGCTGCCACGGCGGCCGATGTGGCCGCCCAAACCGGCGGCCGCACGCCTGCTTCAGCCGAGCTACCGGCCAGCTGGCTGCTTGGCGGCGGCACCGATTTGCTGGTGCAGCGGCCCGACGAGGTGCTGGCCGCCGAGGTTAACCTGCTTTACGGCCACGCTACCCGCTGCTACGTGCGCGAGTTGCCCGCCGGGCAAGTGGCCCTAGGTGGCGCCACCACTGTGGAAGACCTGCGCCGCTCCGAGCTGATGCAGCGCCACTTTCCGCAGCTAGCGCGGCACCTCAAGTTGGTATCGAGCACCCCCATCCGCAACATGGCCACGGTGGCGGGCAACTTCGTGAATGCCTCGCCCATCGGCGACCTTACCATCTTCTTCCTGGCCCTGGGAGCCGAGCTGACGCTGCAAGATGCCGCCGGCCAGCAGCGCACCTTGCCGCTGCGCCAGCTGTACCGCGGCTACAAACAGCTCGACCGCCGCCCCGACGAGCAGATTGCCGAAATTCGCTTTCAGCCACCGGTTGCAGGCGAAGTGTTCAACTTCGAGAAAGTAAGCAAGCGCACGCACCTCGATATTGCCAGCGTAAACTCGGCCGCTCGGCTGCGCGTGGCCGACGGCGAGGTGCAGGAGGCGCACCTCTCGGCTGGCGGCGTGGGGCCCACGCCCTTGTACCTAGGGCAGGCATCGGCTTACCTGATCGGTAAAGAACTTACGCCCGACACGCTACGCGGCCTCAACGAGGTCGCGCAGCAAGAAATCAGCCCGATTAGCGATGCGCGCGGCACCGCCGAATACAAGCGCCTATTGCTGCGCCAGCTGCTGTACGCGCATTTTCTGGAGCATTTTCCGCAGCACGTTAGCCTGGCGGCGCTGGTGTAGCCGAAGGCCTAAACTCCCCTCCTTCTTTAAGGAGGGGACGCCGTGCCGAAGGCGCGGCTGGGGTGGTTAATCGTTGCTGATGTTAGGCAGCAACTTCAATCAACCATACTCAATAAGCCCTAGGTCAACAACGCCAGCAACGCCCCAACCACCCCCGTTGCCGCTAAAGCGGCAACATCCCCTCCTCAGCTGAGGAGGGGAGTTTTATTGCTTCGCATTCCCATCCATGTACAACCTCGACGCTGCCGGCCACGTGCGCGGCGAATCGCAATACCTCGACGATATTCCGGTGCAGCGCGGCACCTTGCACGCGGCCGTGTACGCCTCGCCCCTAGCTCACGGTAAGCTGAACGGCCTGCGCCTGGAGGCTGCTTTGGCTGCGCCCGGCGTGGTACGCATCCTTACGGCCGCCGACATACCCGGCGAAAACCAAATTGGTGGCATTGTACCCGACGAGCCGCTGCTGGCCGAAGGACATGTGCATTTCAGGGGGCAGCCGGTGGCGCTGGTGCTGGCCGAAACCGAACCACAAGCGCGCGCCGCCGCCAAGCTGATTGAGGCCGACATCGAGCCGCTGCCCGTGATAACTGACCCGCGGGTGGCCTATGCGCAAGGCGAGCTGATTGTGCCGCCCCGCACCTTCCGCCTCGGCGACCCAACCGCGGCGTGGGCCGAGTGCGCGCACATCATCGAGGGCACGGCCGAAAGCGGCGGGCAAGAACATTTGTACATCGAAACGCAGGGCGCCTACGCTTATCCCACCGAGCAAGGCGGGGTGCGCGTGCACTCATCAACCCAAGGCCCTACCGCCGCCCAACGCCACGCGGCGCGGGTGCTGGGCATTGGCATGCACCGCATCGAGGTGGATGTGGTGCGCCTGGGTGGCGGTTTTGGCGGCAAGGAAGACCAGGCTACCCCGTGGGCGGTGCTGGCGGCCCTAGGTGCCTACCTGCTCCGCAAGCCCGTGAAGCTGGTGCTGCCCCGCCACGACGACTTGCGCATGACGGGCAAGCGCCACCCCTACTCCTCCGACTACAAACTGGGGCTTTCGGCCGACCTGAAGCTGCTGGCCTACGAAGTTACCTTCTACCAGAATGCCGGCGCCGCGGCCGATTTGTCGCCGGCGGTGCTCGAGCGTACGCTGTTCCATAGCACCAATACTTATTTCATTCCGAATGTGCAGGCCACGGCCTACAGCTGCCGCACCAACCTGCCGCCCAACACGGCTTTCCGCGGGTTTGGCGGGCCGCAGGGCATGTTCGTGATTGAGTCGGCTATTGCCAAAGCGGCCGAGCAATTGGGCGTAACGGCCGCCGAAATTCAGCGGCGCAACCTGCTGCGCGAGGGCGACACGTTCCCGTTTGGGCAACCGGCCGAGCTGTGCAACGCCCATGCTTGCTGGCACCGCGCCGAGCAAGCCTTCGGCCTAGGCAACTGGCAACAAGAGGTGGATGCCTTCAACCAAAGCAACACGCTGCGCAAGCGCGGATTGGCCATCATGCCCATCTGCTTCGGCATTTCGTTTACCAAAACGGCCATGAACCAGGCCCGCGCCTTGGTGCACATATACACCGATGGCTCGGTGGGCATCAGCACCGGCGCCGTGGAAATGGGCCAGGGCGTGAACACCAAAATGGTGGAAGTGGCGGCACGCACCCTAGGTATCCGGAGCAACCGCATCCGCATCGAAACCACCAACACCACGCGCGTAGCCAATACCTCGCCTTCGGCCGCCTCGGCCACCGCCGACCTTAATGGCAAGGCCGTGCAGCTGGCTTGCGAGCAGCTGCGCCAGCGCCTGCTGGCGCTGGCCGCCGAGGAGCTGTGCGTAGCCGAAGAAGGCCTGGAGATTTGCGACGAGCGGGTGCTCACAGCCGGGCACCCCATCGAGTCGGACTGGGAAAAGCTGGTGGCTGCGGCGTACTGGAAACGCATCAGCCTATCAGAAAACGCCCACTACGCCACGCCCGACTTGTGGTTTGATCAGAAAACCGAAAGCGGCTACCCCTTTGCCTACCACGTGTACGGTACCGCCGCCGTGCAAGCCACCGTGGATGTGCTGCGCGGCACCTACGTGCTCGATGCCGTGCGCCTCGTGCACGACTTTGGCCAGAGCATGGCCCCGGGCATCGACCGCGGCCAGGTGGAAGGCGGCTTGGTGCAAGGTTTGGGTTGGATGACCATGGAAGAGCTGCTGTACGACGAGCAAGGCCGCCTGCTCAGCAATACCCTCAGCACCTACAAAGTGCCCGATTTGTACTCGGTGCCCGCCGATGTGCAGATCGAGTTCCTGGAAACCGAAGGCCACCCCAGGGCCATTTTGCGCTCCAAAGCCGTAGGCGAGCCGCCGCTGATGTACGGCATCGGCGGCTACTTTGCCGTGCGCAACGCCATTCGGGCTGCCCGGCCCGATGTTGCGCCGGCGTTTTCGGCGCCCATCACGCCCGAGAAAGTGCTGATGGCGTTGTGCGCACCTAGGGCCGAAGCAAACACTTCGCCCACCGCGGCGGCAGCCCAAAGCGCCACCAAAGCCTAGGTTGGATTATTCGGAATTGCCTTGAGCTTGCTTACCGCTTCTCCATCCGTTCCGCGCGATTTGCCGGTGTGGCAGCACGCCGGCGCGTGCCTGCGCGCCGGCGTGCCCGTTGCGCTGCTGCTGGTGGTGAGCAGCAGCGGCTCGAGCCCCGGCCGGCAAGGCTTCAAGATGACGGTTTCCGGGGGCAGCATGGCGGGCTCGGTGGGCGGCGGCATCATGGAGCACAAGTTTGTGGAGCTAGCGCGCAGCCGCATGGCCGAAGGCAACCACGAATTGCTACTGCGCCAACAAATACACCGCAGCGAAGCCCCCCACCACCGCTCGGGCATGATTTGCTCGGGCGAGCAAACCTTGCTGCTGCTGCCGCTGCGCCCCGAGCATTTAGCTGCGCTCGATGCGATTGTAGCCATGCAGCAACGCGCCGCGAACGGCTGGCTGGCGGTGCACGCCGATGGCTCTTTGCACGTAGGCACCGGCGCGGTACCTAGGCCGCTGGGCTTCGCTCCCAAAACCACCCTAGGTGCCAACAACTGGCACTACACCGAGCACCTAGGCTTCCGCGACCAGCTCACCATCATTGGCGCTGGGCACGTGGCGCTGGCGTTGTCGCGCATTGTGGCCACGCTCGATTTTCACCTCTCGGTAATTGACGACCGGCCCGAGTTAAATACCCTGCTCGACAACCCCTACGCCCACCAAAAACACTGCGTGCCCTACCACGAGCTGACCGACGCCGTACCCGCCGGCCCGCACCACTACGTGGTAATCATGACGTTTGGCTACCGCTCCGATGCCGTTGCCCTGCGCCAGCTTATCGGCCACGAGCTGGCGTACCTAGGGCTGATGGGCAGCGAAGCTAAAATTGCCCAGCTGTTTGCCGAGCTACGACACGAGGGCTACACCGAGGCCCAGCTGAGCCGGGTGCAAGCGCCCGTGGGCGTGCCCATTGGCAGCCGCACCCCCGAAGAAATTGCCATCAGCGTAGCGGCGCAGCTTATTCAGCAGCGCAACGCCCCGCCGGCGGCGCGTACCTAGGGCACGGCACACCAACGGGGCGTTGCAGGTAGTTTTTGGCAGTAGCCTATGACCTAGCGCTTGGCGGCCAGGGCCTTTTGCGCGGCGGCCGTAGCCGGCGCGTAGGTCGGCTGAATCATGGCTAGCTCATCGATGGAAAACCCCGACGACTTAATCCACCGCTGGAACTCCGGCGTGCGCACGTCCTCAATGCGGTCGTACTGGTGCTTGGCGGTGATTTGCTCGGCCAGGTCGCGGCCTGCGGTTTGCTCGATGATGTACGCTACGGCGCAGGGGCGGCCGGTGCGGTCGATAAAGCAGGGGCGGCGCTCGTGCGGGAAATCGTAGTTGGCGGGGTATTGTCCTGCCATCCAGTAATTGCGCAGCAGCTTGAGGGCGTGGTAGCGGTTGCGGCGTTGGCGGTTGGTAAGGGCACGGGTGCCTTTGCGTTGCAAAAGGGCCTCTACGTACTGAAAATGGGCGGTTACGCGCAGGTGTTCGTCGGTGGTGGAGGTAGGCTCGGTGCCAAACTTACGGACGTAGCTAACGTCGCCAAGAACCGCATTAACGGCCTCGGCTGAGGACGGTTTGCGCTGGCAGCATACACACAGCAATGCGCCCAGCAACAGGTGGGTGAAGATAAGCGGCAGTTTCACGGTGGAGAGAAGTAATTGTATTCAATAAGCTGTATTTAAAGATGATTGTATTGCCTTGGCAGCGGCAAGTTATATACATGATCCTACAAAACATAAAATAGTTGCAACAAAATAAAAATGTTATTGGTAGCCGGCGGCCTGCAGCCTGAACAGCTCGGCGTAGCGCCCGCCGCGGGCCAACAGCTCTTGGTGCGAGCCAATTTCGACGAACTGCCCGTGTTCGATTACCAGAATGCGGTCGGCCATGCGCACGGTGCTGAAACGGTGCGAGATAAGCACGGCCGTTTTGCCTTTGGTTAGCTCGGCAAAGCGCAAAAACACCTCGTGCTCGGCGCGGGCATCGAGGGCGGCGGTGGGCTCGTCGAGGATGAGCAACTGCGCATCGCGCATGTACGCCCGGCCCAGGGCAATCTTCTGCCACTCGCCGCCGCTCAGGTCGACACCGCCGGCAAAGCGCCGCCCAATCATCTGCTCGTAGCCACCGGGCAGCTTGCCAATAACCGTGTCGGCGAGGCTGCGGCTGGCCGCGTCCGCGATGCGCGTTTGGTTTTGCCGCTCATCAATGCGGCCCACGGCAATGTTTTGGCCCGCAGGCAGCTGAAAGCGTACGAAGTCTTGGAAAATGACGCCGATTTCCTGCCGCAGCTCGGCTGGGTCGTAGGCGCGTAAATCGTGGCCGTCGAGCAAAATGCGGCCTTCGGTGGGGTCGTAGAGGCGGGCCAACAGCTTTACGAGGGTGGTTTTGCCGGCGCCGTTTTCGCCCACCAGCGCCAGCTTCTCGCCTGCGCGCAGCTCAAAGTTGAGGTGGCGCAAGGCCCACTTTTCGGCGTTGCGGTACTTAAAACCCACTTCCTCGAACCGGAAACCCTCGCGAATGGGCCGCGGAAACGGCAGGTAGGGCTGGCTGGCATCGCGCACAATGCGCGGCTTCATCTGGAAGAAATCAAAGAAATCCTGCAGGTACAGGGCGCCTTCGGCCAGCGAGCTGAAACGGCTGAGCACGCCTTCGAGCAAGCCCCGCAGGCGGGCAAACGAGCCGGCCAAAAACGTAAGCTGGCCAACCGTCATGCGCCCGTTCACGGCTTGCACAATCAGGTACAAATAGGCGGCGTAGTAGCCCATGGTACCGATGGCGGCAAACACGGTGCCCCAGCTGGCGCGGCGTACGGCCAGCGTGCGGTTTTTCAGAAAAAACTCGGTGGACAGCGTCCGGAACCGCTCGATGAGAAAGCCCGACAGTCCGAAGATTTTCACCTCCTTGGCCGTGTCGTCGGAGGCGCCGGTTTGGCGCAGGTAGTCCAGCTCGCGGCGCTCGGGTGTCCAGCTATGCACCAAGGAGTAGCTGCGCTCGTTAAAGTGCGATTCGCCCAGAAAAGCCGGCACCACCGCCACGCCCAGCAACAGCAGCAGCCACGGGTTGTAAGCCACCAGGCCCGCGGCCAAAAAGCCCATGCTCAAAATATCCTGCGCCTGCCCCAGGAGCTGCGACATAAGCATGGTGCGCGACAGGGTTTGCCGCCGGGCGCGCTCGAGTTTGTCGTAAAAAGCAGCGTCCTCAAACTGGTCGAGGTCGAGTTCGGCGGCGTGCTCCATCAGCTTTACCGAGGAGTAGTTGGCCAGCAAGTCGCCCAGCAACGAATCGAGCAAAGCCACGGCCCGCCCCAGGGCATCGGAGAGCACCGCCAAGCCAAACTCCAGGGCCACCAGCGTGAGCACCGGCGTAAGCGGCACGGGGCCGCCGGCACTGCCTTGGTTTAGGCGCACCACCTCGTCGATAATCAGCCGACCGATGTAGAGCATGGCCAGCGGCAGGCCAGCGCGCACCAGCCGCAGCAACGCGTTGAGCACAAACAACCTAGGGCTGGTTTGCCACACCAGGCGCATAAACGCGGGAATGTTGCGCAAGGCCGCCGCCCGCTCGCGCAGCGTAAGGGCAGGTTTGCCGTCGGGCCTAGGTCGTTTGGCCGATATGCGGCTGAAGAGGTTTGTCCAGAAGCTCATAGGTAGTACGCGTGCATACGCTAAGGCATAACAAGCGGCTGCACGCTTTGGCCAAAAAGCTGCCAAACCAGGTGCGCAATCGGGCCCATTGGCCGTTGGCAGCGGCTTACCTTTGCCGCACCACGCGCGTACTACCTCGTTATGCCTACTGCCCCCGCCCGGGTTTACACAGCCGGTTTCTGGCTGATGTGCCTTAGCTCGTTTCTGTTCTTTCTCTCCTTCAACCTGCTGATTCCAGAGCTGCCCGACCACCTCACGCGCCTGGGCGGCGGCGACTACAAAGGCTTTATCATTGCCTTGTTCACGCTCACGGCCGGGCTTTCGCGCCCGTTCAGTGGCAAGCTGGCCGATACGGTGGGGCGCATTCCGGTAATGGTGGTGGGCTCGTTGGTGTGCTTTATCTGCGGATTTTTCTACGTGTGGGCCACCACGGTTTTTAGCTTTTTGCTGCTGCGCCTGCTGCACGGTTTCAGCACGGGCTTTAAGCCCACGGGCACGGCCGCGTTCATCGCCGACATTGTGCCCTTGGAGCGCCGCGGCGAGGCCATGGGCTACCTGGGCGTGGCGGGCTCATTGGGCATGGCGGCCGGGCCGGCGCTGGGCGGCTACCTCACCACCTACTTCCCACTGAACACGCTGTTCTACTTGTCGTCGGGGGCGGCGCTGCTTTCGGTGCTGGTGCAGGGCACCATGACGGAAACACTGCCCCGCGCCCAGCGGCAGCGCTTTCACCTAGGGCTGCTGAAGCTGCAGTGGCACGAGGTGCTCGATACGCAGGTGCTGGCGCCGGCCGTGGTTACGCTGCTGTGCCTGTTTCCGTACGGCGTAATGCTCACGGTAATACCCGACCAAAGCCGCACGTTGGGCATCGACAACAAAGGCCTGTTTTTTACTTGCTACACCTTGGCCTCGTTGCTGATCCGGCTGGTGGCCGGCCGCGCCTCCGACCGCTACGGCCGCGTGCCGGTGCTGCGCATCTCTACCATTATGCTGCTGGTGGCACTGGTAGTGCTGGCCCTGGCCCAAAGCAAGCTGATTTTCCTAGGTGCGGGAGTGCTGTTCGGGTTGGCAGCAGGCCTCAACTCACCCACCCTGTACGCCTGGACGGTAGACCTCAGCGACCCGGAGCGCCGCGGCCGTGCCGTGGCTACCATGTACATCTTTCTGGAGGTGGGCATTGGTCTAGGTGCCCTGCTGGCCGGCTGGCTCTACAGCAACGAGCCCGTGCGCCTGCCGTGGGTGCATGGCCTAAGCGTGGCGTGCGTGGTGGCCGCTTTGGTATACCTGTACCGGCAGCCTACGCGCCAACTGGTGCGCGGCTAACCCAAGCGCTAAAAATATTCATACAATCTTCTTTTAGATATAAGCCAGCCGTGTACTTTTAGGCTACCAAAACTGCGTATCCCCTGCATTTAGCCGCGGCCACCCAGCTTTTAGGTGGACTTATCGCGCTATATGCTTTTGTTTTTACGGTACCTAGGCCTGGCGGCATTGCTGGGCGTTATTACTCACCCGGCAGCGGCTCAGGACGAGCCCGTTAAGTTCGGCAAGATTGAGCCCGACGTTTTTAAGCCCAATCAGTACAAAGGCGCCGACGCTGCGCCGGCCGTTGTGCTCTGCGATTTTGGCACCTCGCGCATTGTAGGTGCCCAAGACGGGTTTAAGGTGGTGTTCGAGCGGGTTACGCGCGTGCTGGTACTCAACAAAGCCGGCTACGAGCAAGCCAACGTGGCCGTGCCGCTGTATCACCGCGAGGGCAAAAAGGAAGAGCTGCTAAACTTGCGTGGCTTTACCTACAACCTCGTGGGCGACAAAATCGAGAAGCAGAAGCTCGACAGCAAGGCCACCTTCGAAGAAAAGCTCGACGACCGCCACACCCTACACAAGTTTTCGCTGCCGAGCGTGCGCGAGGGCAGCATCATCGAGTACGCCTACACCATCAAGTCCGACTTCCTGTTCAACCTGCAGGACTGGCAGTTTCAGCGCGACGTACCGGTGGCTTGGAGCGAGTACCGCACCGTTATTCCGGGGTACTTTCAGTACAAGGAAATTCCGCACGGCTACCTGCCCTACACCGCGCAGGGCCGCGATATTGTGGGCTACTCCACAGGCTACACCCAATCTACCTCCGACCATTATGGCACGCACAGCGCCGCCACGGGCTCGGGCCAGCAAATGCTGCTGTCGGGCAAGGCCGTGCGCAGCGTGTGGGTGATGAAAAACGTGCCGGCGTTCCGCGAGGAACCCTTCATGACCACTCGCAACGACTACCTGGCCGCCATCGATTTTGAGCTCGACAAGGTGGTGTTCGATCCGCAACGGCCGCAGCAAGTAAGCTCTACTTGGGAGAAGATTGCCTCGGAATTGCTGCAGGAAGAAGACTTTGGCGTGCGCCTGCAGGGCCGCTCGCCGCTCCACAGCGCCGCCGAAGCCCTAAAAGCCCAGTACCCCGAGCCGAACGCGCGTGCTGCGGCGGTTGTGGCCTTGGTGCAAAACAAGGTGCGCTACAACGGCCAGGAGCGCCTGTACGCCACCAACCCGCTCCGGCGGGTAGCGGAGCAAGGCCAGGGCTCTGCGGCCGAAATGAACCTGCTGCTGGTGCAAACCTTGCGCGACGCCGGCCTGGAGGCCCAGCCCGTGCTGCTGAGCACGCGCAGCCACGGCTTGGTGCAAACCGAAGTGCCGCTGCTTAGCCAGTTCAACTACGTGGTGGCCGCCGTAACGGCGCCCAACCAACCCGATTTGCTGCTCGATGCCACCGAGCCCCTGGTAGCGGCTGGCACCTTGCCGGAGCGGTGCCTCAACGGCCAAGGCCGCCTTATTACCGCCTCCGGCGGCAAATGGGTGTCGTTGGCGCCCAAGCTGCGCCACGTGCAGCTTACCACCGCTCGCCTTGCCCTCGATGAGCAGGGCGCCCTGAAAGGTACGCTGCGCGAAGAGTACAGCGGCTACGCCGGCCTGGCCCAGCGCCACGCAGCGGCTGCCAGCGGCGCGCCGGCTTACTTAAAAGCCTTTGCCCAACAACACGCCGAGTGGCAACTAACCGATGCCAAAGTCCTGAACCTGGACAAGCCCGATCAGTCGCTGCTGCTCGAAACCGGCCTGGCGGTGCCCAGTTCGGCGGGCGGCAATGAGCAGCGGTTGTACGTGCCGGTAATGCAGCTTTTTACCAATGCCAAAAACCCCTTCGAGCACGCCGAGCGCGCGTACCCCGTGGATTTTGGCACGCTGCAGGAGCTTGTTACCACCGTGCAGCTGGCCTTGCCGGCCAATTTGGCCGTGGAGGAGTTGCCCAAACCCCTACAGCTAGAGCTGCCCAATGGCGTTGGGCGCTACAGCTACCAGGTAAGCCAAGAGGGCAACACCCTACACCTTACCAGCCGCATGCAGCTGCGCAAAACGCAGTATCTGCCCCACGAGTACGCCGCCCTGCGCGAGCTGTTTACCCGCTCGCTGGCCAAAAACGCCGAGCCGCTCGTGTTTCGCCGCACCAACTAGCCCCCTGCCCGCGGGCCGTGCCCCAATCACCTAGGGCATCGGCTAGCTCGGCGGCCGTGCTAAGCACATACTTTCTTTAACCCATTATTTATGAAGCACTGTTTACCCTTGTTGCTGACGCTGGCTGGCACCCTTGGCAGCGCCGCTTTCATCCCGGCCCTAGGTCAGGCCGACCCTATCAAATTCGGCAAGATCGAGGCGAAAGAGTTTGACCCCGCTGCCTTTAAAGCCGACAGCGCCGCCAATGCCGTATTGCTCTGCGACTTCGGCCGCACGCGCTTCAACGTGGGCCCCAAAGGCAACTTTCAGTATGTATTTGAGCGCACTACCCGCATCAAGATCCTGAAAAAAGGCGGCTACGAGTGGGCCGACGTGCAAGTGCCGCTCTACCACAAAGGCGGCGACGAGGAAAAGCTGAGCGGCGTGCACGGCTACACCTACAACATGGGCGCCAACGGCCAGATTGAGAAAGTGAAGCTGGAAACCGGCAACGCTTTCACCGAAAAGGCCTCCGCCAACGTTACGCTGCGCAAGTTTACCATGCCCGGCGTGCGCGAGGGCTCGGTTATCGAGTACACGTACACGCTTACTTCTGACTTCCTGTTTAACTTTCAGGACTGGCAATTTCAGCACAGCATTCCGGTGCGCTGGAGCGAGTACCGCGCCGCCATTCCGGAGTACTTCGACTACAAGCAGCTGTGGCAGGGCTACGAGCCGCTGGCCGTGCAGGAGCGCACCGAAGGCAACGGGCAGTACACCGTGCGTTGGTCGGCCGAAATCAACACCTACGGCCGCACCTCGGGAGGCAGCGCCACCGTTACACCTAGGGTAATGCACCACCGCTGGGCCATGCAAAACGTGCCGGCCCTGCGCGAGGAACCGTACATGACCACTACCCGCGACTACGTATCGCGCTTGGATTTTGAGCTGGCCGGCGTGCGCTGGCCCGACGAGCCCTACCGCGACATGAGCAGCTCGTGGCCCAAAATGCAGCAAGAGCTGCTCGAAAGCGAAAACTTTGGCATGCAGCTGCGCCGCGGTGGCTTCCTGAAAACGGAAATCGACGCCATCGTGCAGAAGTACCCGAACGCGGTGGAGCGCGCGGCGGCCGTGCACGACTTGGTGCGCCGCAACGTAAAGGCCAGCGGCACGGGCCTGTACGCCACGGGCTCTATCCGGAAAACCTGGGAGCAGCACCGCGGCTCGGCAGCCGATGCCAACCTGCTGCTGATTACGCTGCTGCGCGACGCCGGCCTGAAAGCCAACCCCGTGATTTTGAGCACGCGCGAGCACGGCTACGTCAACACCTCGTTTCCGCTGCTGTCGCGCTTCAACTACGTGGTGGCGCACGTGCAGCTGCCCGATAGCCAGCAGGTGCTGGCCGATGCCACCGAGGAGCTAGCCCCCTTTGGGATGCTGCCGGCCTCGTGCCTTAACGGCCAGGGCCGCCTGATTACCAGCGCCAAAGAAGGTGCCTGGGTACCGCTGCAGTCGAAGTTCCGGTTTGTGCACTTCCGCTCGGCCGAGCTTACGCTCGATGAGCGCGGCAGCCTAGCGGGCAAAGTGCGCGACGAAGGCGCCGGCTACCTGGCCCTGGTGCAGCGCAACTCCCTGCGCGAGCAAGGCGAAAAGAAATACGTGGAGAGCCTGCTGAAAAACAACGGCGGCTGGAAGATCGACAAGTTTGCGTTCCAGAACGTGGATGCCCTGGCCAAGCCCCTGTCGCTGAACCTGGACGTGCGCGTGCCCGGCGAATCGGAGCAACCCCTAGGTACCATTTACCTGAACGTGCTGCAAACCCTCAATCAGGCCAGCAACCCCTTTCTGCTCACCGAGCGCCGCTTCCCCGTTGATTTCGGCACGCTGCTGGAAGAAACCAACATGGTAACCCTCACCCTCCCCGACAACTACACCGTGGAGGAGATGCCCGCCAGCACCGCCATCGAGTTGCCCGAGGGCGGGGGACGGTTCTTGTTCAGCATTACGCCCCTGGGCAACAAGCTGCAGATTACCAGCCGCCTGACCCTGAGCCGTGCTTTGTACTTGAGCGAGGAATACCCTTCGTTGCGGGAGTTTTACACGCGCATGCTGGCCAAGCAAGCCGAAAAAATCGTGCTGAAGCGCAAGTCATGAGCCCAGGTTGGAAATCCACTCTTAAGCAGTTGGCACTGGCCGGCGCCTTGGGCTTGGCGCCGCTGCTGGTCCAGGCCGGCCAGCCCCCGCAATGGCCCGTCAGCAGCATTGCAGCCCCGCTACGCCAGGGTGCGCATGCCGTAATTCGTCAGCAAGACGACGTGCTTGCGGTGAAGGCGGCTGGGCGCATGGTGCACACCGTGCGCCGCGTGGTAACCGTGCTCGATGAGCAGGGCGACAACTGGGGCGTGGCCGTGGTACCCTACGATAAGCTAACGCAAGTAAGCTACCTGCGCGGCACCGTGTACGATGCCGAAGGCCAGGCGGTGCGCACCCTGCGCCCCGCCGACATCAAAGACTACAGCAACGTAAGCGGCGCTAGCCTTTTCGAGGACAACCGCGTGCGCGTGGCCG
The DNA here is from genome assembly GCF_003574965.1 of Hymenobacter oligotrophus. NCBI lineage: Bacteria > Pseudomonadati > Bacteroidota > Cytophagia > Cytophagales > Hymenobacteraceae > Hymenobacter > Hymenobacter oligotrophus. The sequence continues at coordinate 2,169,149 of NZ_CP032317.1, forward strand.
ACCTGCGCCAGCCCCGCTACCCCTACACCGCCGATTTTACCTACGAATACACCTCCGATAATACGCTGAATTTCCCGACCTGGAGCCCCCAAGACGAGGAGCACGTAAGCCTGGAGCACGCCACCCTGCGCGTAACTACTCCGACCGAGCTGCCGCTGCGCTACCTCGAGGAGCGGCTGCCGCAGGGCGGTGCCGTCACCAAAAGTCAGCAGGGCAGCCAGCTGGTGTATGCCTGGCAGCTTACCAACCTGCCGCCGCTCGAGCGCGAGGCCTACAGCCCGCCCGTGGCCGAGCAGGTGCCTACCGTGTACACCGCCCCTACCGCTTTTGAGGTGCAGGGCCACCGCGGCGACATGACCACCTGGCAAGGCCTGGGTAAGTGGGAGTACGACCTGAACCAGGACCGCGCCGAGCTGAGCCCCGAGGTAAAAGCCAAAGTAACGGCTTTGCTGAAGGACGTGACCGACCCGCGGCAGCGCGTGCGCAAGGTGTACGAGTACTTGCAAAACTCCACGCGCTACGTATCGGTGCAGCTGGGCATTGGGGGCTGGCAGGCGTTTCCGGCTAGCACGGTGGCCAGCACCGGCTACGGCGACTGCAAGGCTCTGTCGAACTACTGCATGGCCTTGCTGCGCGCCGCTGGCATCGAGAGTTACTGCGCCATTATTGGGGCGGGCGAGCAACGGGCGGCCATTCGCACGTCGTTTCCGAGCAACCAGTTCAACCACATGATTTTGTGCGTGCCCATGCCCAAGGATACCGTGTGGCTGGAGTGCACCTCGCAAACCGAAGCGTTTGGGTACCTAGGCTCGTTTACGGGCGGCCGCCACGCCCTGCTGCTCACACCGCAAGGCGGCAAGCTGGTACGCACGCCGGCCTACGCCGCCTCCGCCAACGGCCAGTTTCGCAACGCGCAAGTGGCAATCGACGACAAAGGGTTTGGCCGAGCCACGGTGCGCACCGTATCGACGGGGCGGCAGCAAGACGAGCTGGCGCAGATGCTAAGCGCCCTGCCGCCCGACGAGCAACGCAAGCAGGCGTATGCCCGGCTGGGGTTGGCTGCCGTTACCATCGAGCAAAGCAACTGGCAGCGCAACCACCTAGGCGCATTGCCCGCGGTTACGGAGCGCCTCACGCTGGCTTTGCCCAGCTACGCCTCGCTTACCGGACGGCGCCTGTTTCTGGTGCCTAACTTGCTCAACCGCTTGCCGCCACCGGCCTCGGCAGTAGGGGCACGCCAAACGCCCTTGGTGTTGCACCTGCCCTTTACCGATGCCGATACCGTGCGCTTTACGGTGCCGGCCGGCTACAAGCCCGAGTCGGTGCCGGCGCCGGTGCAGCTGCGCACCGCGTTTGGCAGCTACGACGCGCAGGTGCAGGTGCTTCCCGATGGCAGCATTCAGTACATACGCCGGCTGCAAATGCCCAATGGCCGCTTCGAGGCCGCGCAGTACGAAGCATACGAAGCCTTCCGCCAGCGCATCAGCAAAGCCGACCGCATGCAGCTGGTGTTGGTGCGGCCCGAATCCTGATACCGACCTACTGCCACACTTTTCTCAACAGCCACTCCGCTTAGGGTGGCTGTTGTTTTTTGCTCCTACCGGGGTTAGGCAGCAGCCGGCTATCCGTTCGCAACTAATTTGCCGGGCCGGGTGTGACAACCGGTGATGCTTGCCCGCAACTGTGGCCGGGCGGCTGCGTTGTGCCAAGTACCGCCAGCATTTGTTTAAGCTCATGAGTGGCCGCAAAAGCTGTAAATTGATCTTTCAAATCTCGAAGCCGCATTCGAACTACCACTGCCTATGCGCATATTATTTACCCTGCCCGGTACAGCGTTGCGCGGCGCTGTGCTGCGTGGCCTGCTTGCCGCGGGCTTAGGCTTGCCGTTTTCGGCCAGCGCCCAACGGGTGCTTTGGGCCGATGCTGATAGCAAGCCCCTGCCTGCCGCTGCCCGCCGCACTGCCCAAGCCCTAGGTAGGTACCGGATGGTAACGGTGCAACTGGCCAACCTGCGCGCCGCACTGGCCCCGGCGGCCAACAGCAACAATGCGCGTAGCGCTGGCCCGGTGGTGTCGTTGCCGTTGCCCGATGGCAGCTCGGGCCGGTTCCGGGTTACCGAAACGCAGGTGATGGCGCCCGCACTGGCAGCCCGCTACCCCGCCATTAAAACGTACTCCGCCCAGGGCATCGACGACCCCACGGCCACCGCCTACCTCGATGTATCGAAGGCCGGGCTGCACGCCATGATTTTGTCGGCGGGCAATACGGTGTACGTGGACCCTGCCGCCGGCGGGCCGGAACACTTGGTGTTCTACAAGCGCGACATCAACGACGCGGCGTTGGCCCGGCGTGTGTGCCTTACCCAAACAACCTCGGTGCTTAGCCGGCGGCTTGGTCCGTTGCAAGGCGGCACCGCGGCCCGCAGCAACGGTACCCAGCTGCGCACCTACCGCCTGGCCATGGCCTGCACGGGCGAGTACGCAGCCAAAAAAGGCGGCACCACCGAGGGCGCGCTGGCCGGCATTGTGGCCTCGGTAAACCGCGTAAGCGGCGTGTACGAAAAGGAGCTGTCGATTCGGCTGCAGCTGATTGGCAACACCGACCAGCTGATTTTTCTCGACCCCGCCACCGACCCGTACACCAACGAAAGCACCGAAGCCACCCTCAACACCAATCAGCAAGTAACCGACCAGCGCATTGGGCCGGCCAATTACGACATCGGCCACGTGTTTACGACCGATGGCGGCGGGCTGGCGGGCCTGGGCGTGGTGTGCATTGGCAACAACAAGGCACGCGCCACCACCGGCCTGCCCAACCCCATCGGCGACGCATTCGACATCGACTTTGTGGCGCACGAAATGGGCCACCAGTTTGGCGCCAATCACACCTTTAACAGCAACGAAGCCGGCAACTGCAACCCGGGCACCCGCGCGGGCTCGGCGGCCTACGAGCCGGGCTCCGGCTCCACCATCATGTCGTACGCGGGCATTTGCCCGCCCCAAAACCTGCAAGCCAACTCCGATGCGTATTTCCACACGTGGAGCTACGACGAAATCCTGAACCACGTAACCACCCTAGGTGCCTGCGCCAACACTGCTGGCACGGGCAACCGCCCGCCCACGGTGGATGCAGGCGCTAACTACACCATTCCGAAAGGCACCCCCTTTGAGCTGACCGGCAGCGCCGCCGACGCCGATGGCGACGCCCTCACGTACTGCTGGGAAGAGCTGGACCTAGGGCCCGCCGGCAACCCCAACCAGCCGCAGGGCAACGCGCCCATCTTCCGCTCGTTTCCGCCCACCACCAATCCTACGCGCGTATTCCCGCGCTTGAGCGCGCTGCTAAGCAACACATCTACCATTGGCGAATTGCTGCCGCAGTACGGCCGTACGCTCACCTTCCGGCTTACCGTGCGCGACAACCGCACGGGCGGGGGCGGCACTAACTATGATGCCGTAACGGTACCCGTAGCCGACAACGCCGGACCGTTTGTGGTTACGGCGCCCAACACCAACGTTACGTGGCGCACCACCGTGCCGCAGCAGGTAACCTGGGATGTGGCCAACACCACGGCGGCACCCGTAAGCGCGGCACAAGTTGATATCCTGCTTTCGGTGGATGGCGGCCTGACCTACCCTTACACGCTGGCTGCCGGGACCCCCAACGACGGCGCCGAGCAGGTAACCGTGCCTGCCGGCGTGCCGGCCTCGGGGCAAGTACGCCTGAAGGTAAAAGGCACCGGCAACGTCTTCTTCGACATTTCAAACCAAAACTTCACGCTGCAAACGCCCTCCGGCCCGGGCTTTTTCTTGTCCAGCGACTGCGCTAACAGCACGCAGGCCGTTTGCCCTGGTGCCTCGGTTAGCTGCAGCCTGAGCGTGGGCCAAGTGCTGGGTTTTGCGGGGCAGGTAGGTCTCTCGGCTACGGGAGTGCCGGCCGGCGTGAGCGTCAGCTTTGGCAGCACGCAAGTAGCGGCGGGCAGCTCCACTACCCTTGCCATTAGCTCGGCGGCTACTGCTGCAGCGGGCACCTACCCCATTACGGTGGTGGGCACCGGCGGCGGCGCTACCGAAACCCAGGTCATCAACCTGATAATCCGCAACTCGGCCAACGTGCCACCCACTTTGCAGCAGCCCGCGCCCAACTCCTTGCGTGCCTTGCCGCAGCCCACGTTCACGTGGTCGGCCATACCGGGCGCTACGTCCTACGACTTGCAGGTGGCCACCGATGCGGGCTTTAACAACGTGGTAATCAGCCAAGCGGGCCTGCAAACCAACACTTACACGGCCGCTACCGCGTTGCAGCAAAACGGCCGCTACTACTGGCGCGTGCGCGGCACGGCCGAGTGCGGCGTGGGCAACTGGTCGGCGGGCGAGCAGTTTTACGTGGGCCGCCTTGGCTGCACCACCTACGCCCCTACCAACCTGCCGCTTGCCATTGCCAACACCACCAACGCCACGGCCATTTCTACCATCACGGTGAGCAGCGCCGATGTTGTATCCGCGGTGCGGGTGCGCGACCTACGCATTACCCACCGCGACCTGGGCGAGCTGGTACTGGAGCTGCGCGGGCCCGATAACACCCGCGTGCGCCTGGCCTCGTCGCCGTGCCCGGGCAACGCCAACATCAACGCCAGCTTCGACGACGCGGCCGCCACGGGCATTGCTTGCCCCATCAACACCGGCGGCACGTACCAGCCCGAAAGCCCGCTGGCCGCCTTCCGCGGTTCGGCGGCCAACGGCCCCTGGACGCTGCACGTGCTGGATGTAGCCCCCGGCAACGCCGGCTCGCTCACCAACTGGGCGCTGGAGCTTTGCACCGTGCAAGACGCCGTAACGAGCAACCGCAGCGCCAAGCAACTGCAAGGCGTGGCGGTGTACCCCAACCCCAGCACCGGCCGCTTCGAGCTGACCATCGACAACAACCTGCGCGGTAGCCTGCAAGTGCGCGTAACCGATGCCGTGGGCCGTACTGTGCTGGCCGAGCAACTCACCAAAGGTGCCGGCCAACTGCGCCACACCCTCGACCTAGGCAAGCTAACCCAGGGCGTGTACCACCTGCAGCTGGAGCTGCCCGGCGGCGGCACCGCCATCGAAAAGCTCGTCAAACTGTAACCCCAACGCGCGTACGCCACGAACAAGCGGCGGCACCCGAGGCCGGGTGCCGCCGCTTGTTTTTGAGGCATAGCCAGCCCGTGCCCTAGGTGCCTACAACGTCAGGCGCAGCTGGGCCTTTACCTCGGAGCGCTGCGGGCCTTGTATTTCCTCGAGGCCAGAGCCTACCGTTTGCTGCCCGCGGTAGGTGGTGCTGGCGTAACGCACCCAAACCGTAACGTGGCGGCCCATTTTGTACTCGGCCAGCGCATACACGCGTGTGCCGCGGCCCGCCAGCGCCGGCACCGAAAAGGCGTAGAGCACGTCTTGCTCGTAAGCATATTGGCGGGTGTCGTAGTCGTCGGTATCGAACAGGGCGTAGCGGGCCGAGAGGCGCAGGGTGCGCAGTGGCTGCACTGCCACATCCTGCGCCAACAAGTAGCCCGTGCGCCGGGGCCCTAGGTGCTGGCGGTGGTGGGTGCCCTGCAGGCGCGTGCGCAGGCTGAGGATGGGCGTGGGGTTGGTGTCGTAGAACAGCAGCAGCGAGCGGCGCAGCGTGGGCACGGGCTCGGGCATTGGCCTTACATCGTCGGCGTCGTAGGCTTTTTGGCGGGTGCGCACCTGGGCGTAGAGCTGGCTGGTTTTGGTAGGCGAAAACGCCACGCGCACCAGCCAATCGTACCCGCGCGATGGGGCACTAACCTGGTAGCGCAACCACGGAAACCGAAACTGATCGTAGTAGGCCGACAACTCCCAGCGCGCTACCGGGCGCAGCTTCAGCCCTAGGTACAAGCCGCTCTCGTTGATGTTGCGGGTGTTTTCGCCGAAGGCGTTGCCGTAGAGCGTATGAAAGTTGCGCGCGTAATGGCGGTACAGCACGGCGGCATCCACATCGGAGCCCAGGCTGGCGAGCAAACCGTTTACGGTGCCCAGGCCACCGCTGCTGCTGCGGGCCGTTTCGCCAAACAGGCTAAGGTTGCGCCACCCGTAGCTGTAATGCGCCGATACGGCCAGGTTTTGCCGCCCGCCGAACTCGTACCGGTTGTACGGCTCGGGGCGGCGCTGCAGGGGTTGCCCAAAGGTGGTGCCCACGGCCGTAAGCCCTAGGCTGAGCTGGCTACCGGCAGGCGCAAAGCTGACGTTGCCGCCCACCACGCCCTCGCGCAGGCTGCGGCGGTTGCGGAGCTCCGAGGCCGTGCGATGGAAACCCGTCAGCAGCAATCCCGAGGCAAAATCCGTGGTTTCTTCCTCCAGCGAATCGGCCAAGGCGCTACGCAAAGTGGCGTCTACACGCTTCAGCGAGGCAAAACCGGTGAGGCGCCAGCCCGGCGCCGGCGCTACCGTGGCTGCCGCTCCGCGGAAAAACGAGCTTTCGAGCACCGAGGTGTAGGGCCTGATGCCCAGGTTGGAGCGGCGCAGCGTGGTAATGGTTTCGGCGCCTTTGCCCACCTGCAGCCCCGATGACAGCAACAAGCCTTGCCCGAACTGCAGCTGGTAATCGCCCACAATCACGGCCTTCAACTGGCCGCGCTCAAACAGCCCTAGGTGCGCCGAGTAGTAATCGAAGCCGTAGCGGCGGGTGCTGGGGCTCCAGGCAAACTGCTCGCCGGCGTCTTTCTCGGCGGCCAGGCCAACACTGAAATCGCGCGCGTGGCTAGTCCGGAAGCGCACGAGCAGCTTGTCGGGCGAGCCTAGGTAACGGCTGGAGGCGGTGCCGTTGCTGTTGAGGGTGGGCGCGGTGTACCCTTTGCGCTCCTCCAGCACCCGCTCGTAGCGCAGAAACAAAGCGTTGTTGTCTTCTTGCCGAATGCGCTGCCACAGGGGGCCGCGTACGGCGTTGCCGCTCGGCTCGCCCACCGTTGCGAAGGGCGCCAGGCGGTAAATGGTGCGCAGGTCCAGCTCGTCGATGCTTTGCAGCTCGTAGAGGCTCAGCAGGGCGCCGTTTCGCTCGCGGTGCTCGAGCAAGGCCGTAATCTGCGGCTGCGACAGTAGCAGTAGGCCGGTTAGCTCTTCGCGCGTGGCCGTGTTTAGGTTAAGCGGGGTTTGCAGGTACTGCAGCAGCGTTTCGTACAGGTCCTCGTAGGGTACTTGGTCGCTCTGCGGCTCGGCAAACAGCTCCTGCATCAGCCGGTCGAGGTCGGGGCGCTGGCGCGGGTAATCCTGCACTTGAGCCCGGGCAGGCAGCGCACCTACGGCGCTCAGCAATGCCGCCAATAGCCACGCCCCTGCCCTGTTCTGGCGTACCCATTTACCTAGGCGCCTCATGGTGCAGCTTCGGTTTTGGGCTCGAGGCGCAGACTTACGCTTATGTGCTGGCTCAGGCCAAGGGCGTTGTGCCAAGCGGCGGCGTAATCGAGGCGGGCGCGGCCGAAACGCAGCCCCAAGCCCCCGGTCATTTGCTCGGTTAGGGTGGCTACGCCGGCGCGCAAGGCCAACGCCTCCACCACCTGGTATTCGAGCCCGGCTTTAAAATCGGCGGCCTGCTCTACGTCCTTTTCAGTTTCAACCAGCAGCAGCACTTTGGGCGTAGCGCGGTAGCTCAGCCCGGCTTTTAGCACAGTAGGCACGCGCTCGGCCTGGTACTCGGCCAGGCGGGCTTGGTTGAGGTTGTAGAGGTAAGCGCCGAAGGTGAGCTTCTGCGGAATAACCTCGGCCTGACCGCCTAATGATAAAGCCACCGCACGCCGGCTACCGAGGCCCTCGATGCGCACCTGCAGCACATCGGCCCGCGCCCCCACGCTGAATAGGCCCAAGCGGTAGCCGTAGCCCACGCCGGCGCGCTGCTCGTTGTAGAGCTTGCCGCCAAAGCGCTGCAGCTCCACGCCCACCACGCCGTGCGGCGCAGCAGTGGCTGTGCTGCCCGCCGGCTGCTTACCTAGGGGCAACGCCGCCGCCAAAGCCGCGTTGCCAAACTCCGGAATCAGGAAACGGTTATCGGCATACACCGCGGCTTCGGGCCGGGTTAGGACACCTAGGCCCGCTGCGTTGTTGCCCACGGCCCACACATCGGCGAGCGTAACGGAGGCATTGCCCAAAGCAGCCGCGCGCCCGCCGCGCACGCCGGGGCCGTTGCCCTGGGCCGCGCCCAAAAGAGGTAAACACACGAATAGTAAGCCTAAGTATAGTTTTGGCATAAGCACGCACGCTACGACGCTATAAAGTTCTGAATAAGAATCGGCAACGAAAAAGCCCCGGTGCCTTTGCGGGCACCGGGGCTTTCTTACGCAGAAAACCACCTAGGGCTTACATGCCAGCCGAAGCGGCTTCGGGCTTTTTCTTCTTGGTTTTCACCTTCACTTTGGTCGACTTCGCATCGGCCGCGGGGGTGTTGGCGGCTACGCTGGCGTTCGGGTTCGGGCCGTTGTTCACAATCGTCATTTCATCCACGATGTGCTTGGCGCCGCCCAACTTCTCGATGCACCACAGCACATAGCGGATGTCGGCGTTGATGCAGCGTTTCAGATCGGGGTCGTAGGCCAGGTCGCCGGTCATGGCTTCCCAGTTGCCGTCGAAGGCCAAGCCAATCAGCTCGCCACGGCCGTTGATAACCGGCGAACCGGAGTTGCCGCCCGTAATGTCGTTATCGGTGATGAATGCGACGGGCAGGGTGCCGTTTTTGTCGGCAAAGCGGCCGAAATCTTTGGCTTGCAACAGCTGGCTTTGCTTGGCCGGCACCACAAACTCGGGGTTCGTGTTGTCTTCCTTCTCCAGAATACCCTGGCCCGTGGTGTAGTAGTTGTACTGCACGGCGTCGCGGCCTTTGTAGGCGCGCACGGTGCCGTAGCTCAGGCGCAGCGTGGAGTTGGCATCGGGCGAGTACACCTTGTTGGCGTTCTTCTGGCGCAAGGCCGCCACGTACAGGCGGTTGGCGCGCACCAAGCTGGCTTGCAGGGCCTGCGTTTTGGGCAGGATGTTCTGCAGGTAGTTCGAGTACACCGACTGGAAGGTTTTGAAGGCCGGATCGGCCTCCAGCTTAGCAGCCGTGGGCGCGGCCAGGAAGGCCTCTACCTTGGCTTTCGAAGTCAGCAGCGAGTTGCCGAACACGTAGTCGGCGTACTTCGGCATCGAGCCGCCGTACTGCTTCTGCACCGTCTGGAACACGTCGGGCTGCTGCTCCTTGGCCACATCCTGCATGTACAAACCTAGGAGCGCGGCAAACACCTTCTTGTCGGTAGCGGCGCTGTAGTCCTTAAAGTGCTCGGCCACGGGCTCTTTCAAGTCCTCGGTGGCTTTTTGCACGGCGGCTTTGTCGGTGCCTTTCAGGGCCTGGTACAGCGGCATCATGCGCGAGGCCAAGGTCAGGATTTCGGTGCCGAAGGCAGCTTCGTTTACGTACTGGCTGCTCAGGTTGTACTGGCGCAGGCCTTCGTACGCCTGGTTGATGTCCTGCAGCACGGTGCCGTACTGCTGCTGACGCGCGGGGTCGGCAGCAATCCACTGAGCCAGGGCAGCCTCTTCGCCTTTCTTCTGATCAACGGTTTTCAGGCGCTTCATGCCTTCGTTCTGGCCGATGAAGTACTTCCAGTAGTTGGCAATGCTGGCATATTTCGAGGCGTAGGCAAGGCGCAGGGCCGGGTCGCGGTCCATGTCTTCTTTCCACAGCTTCAGGCGGGTGTCGCGTAGCTTAATGCGGGCCGGGTTGCTCTGGTCGAGTGTCATTTGCAAGCCAGCTGCGGGCAAAAAGCGCTGCGTGCGGCCCGGGAAACCAAACACCATCGAGAAGTCGCCTTCGCTTACGCCTTGCAGGCTCACGGGCAGGTGCTTCTTGGGGATGTAGGGCACGTTGTCGGCCGCAAAGCCGGCGGTCGGCTTGTTGTCTTTGGAGGCGTACACCCGGAACAGCGAGAAGTCGCCGGTGTGGCGGGGCCACATCCAGTTGTCGGTGTCGCCGCCAAACTTGCCTACCGCTTCGGGCGGAGCACCCACCAGGCGCACATCGCCGAAGCGCTGGTACACGAACAGGTAGAACTCGTTGCCGGCAAACATGTCGCGCACATAAGCCACGTACTGGCCGTTTTCTTTGGCTGCGTTGGCCAGCTCGCGCTGGCGCTGCTGCACCAGCTGGGTGCGCTCGGCCTCGGGGGTTTGGGGCGTAATGCCCTCCAGCACCTTGCCGCTTACGTCCTCCATGCGCACCAGAATATCCACGAACAAGCCGGGGTTGGCTTTTTCGTCGGCGCGGGTTTGGGCGTAAAAGCCGTTTTGCAGAATGTTGTTCTGCGTGGTGCTGTGGCTCTGAATGGCGTCGTAGCCGCAGTGGTGGTTGGTGAGCAGCAAGCCTTCTTTCGACACGAACTCGCCGGTGCAGAAGCCGCCCAACTGCACGATGGCATCCTTGAGCGAGGCGTTGTTCACGTCGTAAATTTCTTCGGGCGTAAGCTTGAGGCCCTTCTTCTGCATGTCGGCGTGGTTGAGGCGCTTAACCAGCAAGGGTAGCCACATGCCTTCGTCGGCGCGGGCCACGGCGGGCAGCAACAGCGCCAGCAGCAGGCCTTTCAGCCAGGAACGTTTGAGCATTGGTGGGAGGATAGAATGTGGTGAAAAGAGTGGAAATTGCCCTGGACAACCCCGAATCAAACTTACGAAGCCGGGCGTTGACACCCTAACGCTCGTTCGGCACGGCCCGGCGGGTACTTCAGCAACACCGCCCGTGGCAGCCCTGTTCAAACACTTTTTCCTGGCTTTGGTGTGGGTGTATCGGCACTTGATTTCGCCGCTCAAGCCCGCCACCTGCCGCTACACGCCCACTTGCTCGGCCTACGCCACCGAGGCCCTGCGGCGGCACGGCCCGTGGCGCGGCGGCTGGCTGGCGCTGCGCCGCATTGGGCGCTGCCACCCGTGGGGCGGCTTCGGCCACGACCCTGTTCCGGAGAAATAAGCCGCTGGCACCTAGGGCTGCATGCCCAGGCCTGTTTCTTGGCCCTAGGTGGGGCGTTTGCGTATAGCCGCTTGGTATGCCCGCTGGCCGGGCGTTTTACTGGCACTATCCGCAACGCACATGAACCGACTACTGGCGGGCCTGCTCAGCATGGCTCTACTTGGCTCCACAGGCTGTTCCGAAGCACAAAACGAACAAGCCGAAGGCAAAGGCAAAAAAGGGAAAGGCGGCAAGAAAAAAGATAAAACCGAAGCCCTGAGCCCCATAGCTGGCCTCACGAAGGTGGGCACCATGCCCAGCGAAGTGCCCGAAAGCTCGGGCTTGGCGCGCGGACCCGAGGCCGGCACTTACTACACGCACGGCGACACGCGCAGCCCCGGCGGCGGCCCCTCGATTTACCTGGTGCGCGAAAACGGCCAACTCGTACGCCGCATTGAGTTGCAAGGCGTGCAGCAGCAGGATTGGGAGTCGGTGTCGCAGGACACGCAGGGCCGCCTGTACCTGGCCGATACCGGCAACAACGGCAACGACCGCCAAGACCTGGCCATTTACCGCGTCGACCCCAAAAATCTAGGGCAGGTCAGCAAAATCCAGTTTGCGTACCCCGACCAAAAAGAGTTTCCGCCGGCCAAAGAGGAGCGTAACTTCGACGTGGAAGCCTCCTTGTGGCACAACGGCCGCATTTACCTCTTCACCCGCGACCGGGGCAACGACCGCACCAGCAAAATCTACAGCCTCGATGCCAACGGCCCCGCCCGCCAAACGGCGCAACGCGTGGCCGAGCTAACGCTGCCCGGCCAGGTAACCGACGCCGCGCTCAGCCCCGATGGCTCGCGCCTGGTGCTGCTGGGCCGCGAGCAAATTTTTGTGGGCGCGGTGAACGGCGGCAATTTTGGCGCAGTCAAAATGAAGGCCGTGGAGTTAAACGGCGCCGGCCAAACCGAGGGCGTGGTGTTCATCGACAACAACACCGTACTCATCAGCAGCGAGCAGGGCGCGTTGTACCGTTATCAGCTATAAAATATCGGCTGTCAGTTATCAGATTTTGATTTTTCACCCAGGGCCGCGCGCCCGTGGCTGAGCTACCGCCGCTTGCCGTGCTCCAATTGGCCCTAGGTGCCCTGTGCGCGGCCGGCACCTAGGGCCTTGGCGTTGGCAAGAGCCGCCGATTACTTCTAGCCAACCGCTAATAGCTGCTCCCTAACTGCTGACAACTGACCGCTAATAACTAACATTGTACCGCAGCCGCTTGGGGCTGTTTTCCTCTTTTTTCCTCCTTTTTCTTATGAGTAACACTGCCGTTACCACCCTGCGCGCCGGCGTTCTGCACGGCGACGAGGTTCAACAGCTGTTCGAATACGCCAAGGCGAACGGCTTTGCCCTGCCCGCCGTCAACGTAACGGGTACCGACACGGTAAACGCCGTGCTCGAAACCGCCGCGGCCGTCAGCTCGCCGGTTATCATTCAGTTCTCGAACGGTGGTGCGCAGTTCTTCGCCGGTAAGGGTGCGCCCAACGACAAGCAGCAGGCCAGCATTGCCGGCGCTGTTTCGGGGGCTATGCACGTGCACCAAATGGCCGAGCTGTACGGCGTGCCCGTAATTCTGCACACCGACCACGCCGCCAAAAAGCTGCTGCCCTGGATCGACGGCATGCTCGAGGCTGGCGAAAAGTACTTCGCCCAGCACGGCCGCCCGCTGTTCAGCTCGCACATGATCGACTTGTCGGAGGAGCCGATTGAGGAGAACATCGAGATCTGCAAGGAGTACCTGGCCCGCATGGATAAGCTGGGCATGACGCTGGAAATCGAGCTGGGCGTAACCGGCGGCGAGGAAGACGGCGTCGACAACTCCGGTGTTGATTCGAGCAAGCTGTACACCCAGCCTTCGGAAGTGGCCTACGCCTACGAGGAACTGCTGAAGGTGAGCCCGCGCTTTACCATTGCCGCTGCTTTCGGCAACGTGCACGGCGTGTACAAGCCCGGCAACGTAAAGCTGCAGCCCGTTATCCTGAAGAACTCGCAGGAGTACGTGAAGGAGAAGTTTGGCTTGCAGGAGGCCCTGCCGATCAACTTCGTGTTCCACGGCGGCTCGGGCTCGTCGCAGGAAGAAATCCGCGAGGCCATCAGCTACGGCGCTATCAAAATGAACATCGACACCGACTTGCAGTGGGCGTTCTGGGACGGCATCAAGAACTTCTATAAGAAGAATGAAGCCTACCTGCAAGGCCAGATCGGCAACCCCACCGGCGACGACGCCCCCAACAAGAAATACTACGATCCGCGCGTGTGGCTGCGCGAAGGCGAAAAGACGTTCGTGGAGCGCCTCAAGCAAGCCTTCGACGACCTGAACGCCCTGAACCGCCGGCCCTAGGTCTGGCTGTCATGTCGAGCGACGCGAGACATCTGGGTCAGAAAACCTGCCGTGTTTACCCAGATGTTTCGCGTCGCTCGACATGACAATAAAAAGCCCCGCTGGAGCAATCCGGCGGGGCTTTTTGTTGGGGCCTAGGTGCCCTATCGTTTCATCTGCACGGGCAGTGGCTTGTTGGTGTTGGCGGTGGCCTCCGAACCCAGGTCGCGCGGGGCATCTTCGGGGCGGCCAGGGCGTTTTTTGGCCGTGAAGAGCACGTACAGCCCCACCAAAATCAGCGGAATGCTCAGCAGCTGGCCCATGTTCAGGGGCAGCCGGTCTTCGAAAGCTTCTTGGTTTTCCTTCAGGAACTCCACCAGCAGGCGGAACGTGAAGAGCAGCGTTACGAACAAGCCGAACAACAAACCGCGCGGGGTTTGCTCTTTGTAGCGGTTCCAGAGCCAATACAGCAGCACAAACAGAAACAGGCAAAACAGCGCCTCGTAAATCTGGGTGGGGTGGCGCAGTTCGTTCGGGATGTTGCCGGCCACGTGGTGAATTTCGTTGTAGCGCGCAAACTTAAACGCCCACGGCACGTCGGTTTGGCGGCCGATGATTTCGGAATTCATCAGGTTGCCCAGGCGAATGCACATGCCGCCCGTGGCCACCACAATCACAATGCGGTCGAGCACCCACAGGTAATCGAACTTGTTGTTGCGCGCAAACAGCCACACAGCCAGCAAAATACCGATGGTGGCGCCGTGGCTGGCCAAGCCGCCTTCCCAAATCTTCAGGATTTCGCCGGGGTGCGCCAGGTAATAATCGGCGTCGTAAAAGAACACGTGCCCGAGGCGTGCGCCCAGCACCGTGCCGATGAGCATGTAAATGGTAATGACATCGACCCAACGCGGCGACACCCGCTCGGCTTTGTAGATGTGCGTGAGGATGAACGAGCCGATGATGAAGCCCAACGCAAACAGCAGGCCGTACCAACGCAGCGTGAGCGGCCCGAGCTGGGCCAAAATGGGCGAAATATCCCAGGTGATATAAGCAAGCATAGGCACTTTGGCGCAAGGTGTCGGACAAAAGTAGGGGCGCGTTGCACGCGCCCGCCACAAAGAACGACTATCCGGGGAAAAATTACAGGCCCGAGCCGCTAAACGCCCCGGGCCTGCGGGTAAAAGTAGCAGACGTTGCGCGGGTAGCCCTAGGTGCCTTGGGGCGCGGGGCCAGTGGGCAGCCTACGGGGTGCTGCTGCGCGCTGTTGTTTTCGCGCCCGAGTACACCAAGCGGGCGCGTGCAACGTGCCCCTACAGGGCTTTCAGCTCGTCGGCAAAACCGCCGCTCAAAATGGGGAAGCGCAGCCAGGAGCGCGGGTCGAGGTTGTAGTCGTCGAGGTGAAACGAGGGCGCGTACCGCTCACGCTTCCACTGGTTGCGGCTCCAGAGCTGGTAAAAGCGCTGCACGTATGTTTTCAGCTGCTCCGCCTCCACGTTGTCGACCTCGGCACCTAGGCGCTCCAGCACCTGCTGCGGACTGAGGCGCTCGTAGAACGCCAGCCGCTCGATGCGGTTGAGCAGCGGGTACGGCATCAGGTCGCGCTCGTCGGTTTGTTTGTCTTCGAGGGGGCGCAGCTCGGCGGTGGGCGCCAGGTTGTTTACGCGGTGCAGGCCGGGGTAGCCCAGCTCGGCTTCGGCCCACACCAGCCACTGCTTCACAAACGCCTTATCGACGCCGGCAATGGGCGAAATGCTGCCCGCGGTGTCGCCGTCCATGGTGCAGTAGCCCACGGCTGCTTCGGAGCGGTTGGAGGTGGTAATCAGCAGGCAGTTTTGCACGTTGGCCAGCATCCATATGCTGGGGGCGCGCACCCGGGCCTGAATGTTCTGCAGCGTGAGGTCGTCGGTTTTCCACGTTAGCTCCCGACCTAGGGCCTGCTCGATTTTGTGGGTATAGCCCTTTACTTCCTGGTCGATATCCCAGCTGAAAAACACGGCGCCCACGTTCTCGGCTACCTCCTTGGCCGAGAGGTACGTATCGTCGGAGGAGTTGACGGTGCCTTGGTACGCGCAAGTAAGCAGCCGGCGCGTAAGCTGCTGGTTGAGCGTGAGGCGCTCGTGGCCGGTAACCTGCTCGGCAGGGTGCGACACCGCCTGCACGCGCGTGCCGGCATCGGAGGTGGCAGCGGCCTCGATGGGCGCGGCGCCCGGCAGCTGCCCCTGCGCCACGGCAACCCGAATGTCGTCGTCGGAGAAATTGCCGGCTTTGCGCATAAACTCCTCCACGCCAAGCTCCTGCACGCCCAGGCGCACCATTTCGGCCACCCCTACGGCGCACATGCACGAGTCGGCACCGCCCGAAAGGCTCAGCACAAAGCCTTTGCTGCGTGCTTTGCGCAGGTAATCGAACAGGGCCAGGCTCAGGGCTTGGTTTAGCTCGCGGTACTCGTCGGGCGTAGGCAGCGGGGTAATTTCCTGTGTAACGGCAGTCTCCCGGCTGAAATCAACGTCGGCATACTCCAGGTCTACGTTCTTGAAGCTCAGCAGCTGGTTGCGCTTGATGAGCTGGCCGTTGCGCGCAATCAGGATTTCGCCGTCGTAGGTAATGCGGCCGGCCTCGTTGCCGAGCAGGTTGGCGTAGAGGTACGTCACCTGGTAATCGCGCGAGCCTTTCAGCACCAGTTGATAGCGCACGTCGGTTTTGCTCATGGCAAAGTGCGAGGCCGATGGGTTCACGATCAGTTGCACGCCCCTGGGTTTCAGGCGGCCGGCGGGTCGGTCGGCAGCGGGGCGCCAAGCGTCCTCGCATATTTCAAAGCCAAACCGCACGCCCAGGTGCTCAAACACCAAGTCGCCGATGGTGTACTCCTCGCCTTGGTAGCTGAACGTACCCGTGGTACCGGGCCGCCACGAGGTAAAAAACCGAGGCTCGTAGTGCACGCCGTCGTTGGCCAGAAACTGCTTGGCCGCAAAACCCAATACCTCGCGGTTGCGAATTACGCAGGCCGTGTTATACGTTTGGCCGCTCAGGCGCACGGGTAAGCCTACGCACACCACCATGTTGGGGTCGGTGCACCACTGGCGCACCTGCTGCAAGTAACCTAGGGCCGCCTCGCTCAGCCAATCGTGCAAAAACAAATCCTCGCAGCCGTAGCCCGTAAGGCACAGCTCGGGCAGGCACAACAGCTCTACTTGCGCATCCTGGGCCTGTTGAATGGCTTCTTGGATGTTGCGCAGGTTGTTTTGCCAATCAATGGGCGTTTGGTTGAGGGCAGCACCGGCAAGTCGCATAGGCTTGAAGCAGGAATGGTGGAAACGTGCTGCAAGTAACTCCAAATGGCCGAGTCGGGTTGTGCAAACCGCTACACTCGTTGTCATTGCGAGGACGAAGGACATTCCGCGCATCAAGCGGCGTCAATCGGTCCTGAACTGGGCAGAGCCATTCCCTTAGCACTAAGCGAAATCGCCCTAGAACAGTAGCGCGGGCTTTGGCTACGCCGACCTGCGGTTGTAGTCCGCGTCCTTAGATAGTGATTTCCGTTTCCGGACCTAGGGATACAGCCCGCGTTTGCTAGAACGGCTGGCGTCAGGGCAGTTCCGCGCGGAACCACTCGTCCATGCCAACGCGGGCTGAACCGCAGGAAGGAGTAGCCAAGCCCGCGCTACACGTGCTGCCCGCAACGATTAAGGTTGCTATCCGGGGACGCGGACTACAACCGCAGGTCGGCGTAGCCAAAGCCCGCGCTACATTTCGCTTGCTGCTAGGTGAACAAGGGTGTCCTGCCCAGGACCGATTGACGCCGCTTGATGCGCAGAATGTCGTGCCTCCTCGCAATGACAGCGGGCGCGAGCGGTTTGCTACATACCTAGGGCATCCAACGCACGCTCGGCGGCTTGTTGCTCGGCTTGCTTTTTCGAGAGGCCCATGCCCGTAGCCACGGCCTCGTCGTCAATCAGCACCGTGGCCGAAAACTCCATTACGCCGCCGGTGCGCTGCTCACCGTTCAGCTCGTAGCGCACGGCTTTGCCGTGGCGCTGGGCCCACTCAATCAGCTTACTCTTGAAATTGGCCGTGGTGCTCACCAGCGCCTTCACATCCACGAACGGACGAATCAGGCGCTTCAGCACAAACTGTCGGGCGGCTTCGTAGCCGTGGTCGAGGTAAACGGCGCCCACCAAGGCCTCCAGGGCGTTGCCGTTTACGGAACGCGAGCGGGCAGAGCGGCTCTGGCCGGCATCGAGCTGCACCAGCGCATCGAGACCAATTTTGAGGGCCAGTTGGTTCATGCTTTCGCGGTTGACGATGCGCGAGCGTACCTCCGTTAGGAAGCCTTCGGGCTCGTACGGAAACTTGCGAAACAGGAATTCGGCCACCACTGCGCCCAGCACGGCATCGCCCAAAAACTCCAGCCGCTCGTTCGAGAGGTGCCGGGTTTGGCCGGGTTGCTGCCGCACCATGGAAGCGTGCGTAAATGCCAGCCGGTACAAACGCACGTTGCCCGGCGCACGGCCCGTTACGGAAGCAATGGCTTGCCGAAACTGACGGTCGTGGCCGAGCAAACGGCGAAAGAAACCGAACAGCGGGAGCGTACGGCCGCTGCGCTGTACCATAAGCGTAGTTGGTATCGGGTACTGGGTATTGGGTAGCGGGCGTGTATGCCTGGGTACGCAACCATCGATTGTCCTGATGCTTACTTACCCTCTACCCATTACCGTCTCTAGTCGCGAAGCTTGCCGAACACCACCGAGGTGTTGTGCCCGCCAAACCCGAACGTATTGCTGAGGACAATGTTCACCTCGCGCTGCTGGGCTTGGTTGAAGGTAAAGTTCAGGCGCGGATCCAGCTCCGGGTCGTCGGTAAAGTGGTTGATGGTAGGCGGCACCAGGCTGTGCTCCATGGCCAGAATGCTGGCCACGGCCTCGATGGCTCCGGCGCCACCCAGCAGGTGGCCCGTCATGCTCTTCGTCGACGAAATGTTCAGGTCGTAAATGGCGTCGCCGAATACTTTCTGAATGGCCTTCACCTCGGCGCCGTCGCCCAGGGGCGTGCTGGTGCCGTGGGTGTTGATGTAGTCCACGTCGGCGGGGGTAATGCCGGCGTCGCGCAGGGCCATATTCAGCACCAGCATCACACCGTTGCCCTCGGGGTCGGGCGCGGTGAGGTGGTACGCATCGGCCGACATGCCGCCACCGAGCACCTCGGCGTAAATTTTAGCACCGCGCGCTTTGGCGTGCTCCAGATCCTCCAGGATGAGGGCGCCGGCGCCTTCGCCCAGCACAAAACCGTCCCGATCCTTATCGTAGGGGCGCGAGGCCGTTTCGGCGGCATCGTTGCGCTCCGACAACGCCTTGAGGGCGTTGAAACCACCGATACCGGCTTCCGTTACGGCGGCTTCGGAGCCACCGGTCACAATCACGTCGGCATAGCCGAGGCGGATGTAGTTGAAGGCATCGATGATGGAGTTCGACGACGAGGCGCAGGCCGATACCGTAACGAAGTTGGGGCCGCGGAAACCGTGCTTCATCGAAATATGTCCCGACGCGATGTCGGCAATCATTTTCGGGATGAAGAACGGGTTGAAGCGCGGGGTGCCGTCGCCTTTGGCAAAGGCCACGCACTCCTCCTGGAAGGTGCGCAGGCCGCCAATGCCCGAACCCCAGATAACGCCCACGCGGTCTTTGTTTACGGCCCCATCGGCCAAGCCGGCTTCGGCAATGGCCTGGTCGGCGGCTACCACGGCAAACTGCGAAAACAAATCCAGCTTGCGGCCTTCCTTGCGTTCGAAGAAATTGTCGGCGTTGTAGCCCTTCACTTCGCAGGCAAAGCGGGTTTTGAACTTGCTGGCGTCGAAGCGCGTGATGGGGCCGGCCCCACTAACGCCGCGCGACAAACCGTCCCAGTACGCGGCAACCGTGTTGCCAAGGGGGGTAATGGCTCCGAGACCAGTAACAACAACTCTCCGTAGCGCCATAAAAAGGGTGCGAAGGGATAAAGGAGGGGAAAGAAAAACGGCCGGCGCGGGCCGGCCGGCAAAGCGGTTGGTGCTTTAGCGAGGTAAAGATGCCTTATTTGGCGTGTTCTTCGAGGTAAGCAATAGCCTGGCCCACGGTGCCGATGTTCTCAGCCTGATCGTCGGGGATGCTTACGTTGAATTCTTTTTCGAATTCCATGATAAGCTCAACCGTGTCCAGCGAGTCAGCGCCGAGGTCGTTGGTGAAGCTGGCCTCCGGGGTAACTTCCGACGGCTCTACGCCCAGCTTGTCAACGATAATGCTTTTTACTTTTTCTGCGATTTCAGACATTTCCGTGGGGTTTAAAGAAAACTCGGCACAAATAACACCATCTTCGGCAACATTGTCAAACCGGACGAGGTGAATTGCCCAAGTGCCCGCGCTGGTTAAGCCCCGCCAACTCCGTAGTTTTGCGCCGCGCGCCAGGCTGCTTTTTGCCTATGAAAACCCTTACCCTCGACTGCGACTACGATTGCGACTTCGACCTGTTCGGCGTGGTGTCGTCGAGCCGGGACCATAAGCTGGCCTGGACGCTCAACCAGGCCCTGCGCCTGCGTTTGGTGAAGCAACAAGACCTGATTCTGGACCTGCTCACCCGTGGGCGCCTGGTTATCAGCAACTACCTGCACGCCACCGAAACGGCTACCCTGCGCCTGCTGCGCAACCGCTCCCTCGACCCCTCGCCGCTGCAAAAACACTTTCTGGCGCCCGACATCAAGGAGTACGACTACCTGATACAGGTACAAAACGGCACCGGCGCCCTCGACCCCGACGCTTTGCTCGAGCGTTTGGCTGCCTTGCCGGCGGTGCAGTACGTGTGCCGCTTCGACCCGAATAACCTCAAGTTCAAAGAAAACTTGCTCTTTTAGGGGCCGGTTGCCGCTTGGCTGCCGCCCTACTACCTTGCTGCCTCACCCAGCGCAGGACCTTTCTCTCGCCGTAGTTGCCTTTGCGGCAGCTACCTAGCGCGCATTTTTGCGTAACCACCTAGGGTTACAGTGCCGCCCGCCGCGAGACAGGAAGGTCCTTTGATTGCGCCCTAGGTCGGCAGATTAAATAAACGACGCAACAATCGCAGACGCACAACCCTTACCGATACATGGAAAATCGTCCTGGTTTTAACAAGACCAAAATTGTGGCCACCGTCGGACCGGCCTCTAACACCTACGACAAACTGGGCATGCTCATCCGCGAGGGCGTGGATGTGTTTCGCCTGAACTTTTCGCACGGCAAGCACGAAGAGCACCTGGCCGTAATCAACCTGGTGCGTCGCCTCAACAAGGATTTGCGCACGCACGTGGGCTTGTTGCAAGATTTGCAGGGTCCGAAAATCCGCCTGGGCGACGTGGAGGGCGGCTCGTTTGAAATAAAGGCCGGCGAGCAGATTACGCTGGTGTGCGGCGAAAAGGAAATTAGCCGCCCGGGCCGCATCAGCACGATTTACCTAGGGCTGGCGCGCGACGTGAAGCCCGGTGACATGATCCTGATCGACGATGGCAAGTTGGAGTTGCGCGTGCTCACGACCGACCGCGAAAAGGAAGTGCTCTGCGAGGTAATCTACGGCGGCACCGTAAAACCGCGCAAAGGCATCAACCTGCCCGACTCAAACGTATCGGCCCCGTCGATGACCGAGAAGGACATCGAAGACCTGAAGTTTGGCCTCGAAAACGACGTCGACTGGATTGCGCTTTCGTTTGCCCGCCGCGCCGAAGACATCCGCTTCATCAAGCAGATCATCGCTGAGAGCGGCAAGCAGGCGCGCGTAGTGGCCAAAATCGAGACGCCCGAGGCCCTGCGCAACATCGACGAAATTATTGCCCTAACCGACGCCGTAATGGTGGCCCGCGGCGACCTAGGCGTGGAAATTAAGGCCGAGGAGGTGCCGATGGCGCAGAAGATGATCATCCAGAAATGCAACCGCGCCGGCAAGCCCGTGATTGTGGCCACGCAGATGATGGAGAGCATGATCGTGAACCCGCGCCCCACCCGCGCCGAAACCAACGACGTGGCCAACGCCGTGCTCGACGGCGCCGACGCCGTAATGCTGTCGGCCGAAACCGCCGTGGGCGCTTACCCGGCCGAGGTGATCCGCTCGATGGGAGGCACCATCCGGAGCGCCGAAGAGCACCCCGGCCTGTACCACCGCGAGTTTGCCGCCGGCGACCCTCTTGCTGCCCCCGATACCTACTACACCAACAGCGTACTAGCAGCGGCCTGCAGCCTGGCCCGCGCCACCGGTGCGCAGGCCATTGTAGGCATGACGCACAAGGGCTACACGGCGTATCAACTCTCGAAGTACCGCCCGCAAGCCAACATCTTCGTGTTCACCGACAACCGCGCCATCCTCACGCAGCTGAGCCTGGCCTGGGGCGTGCGCGGCTTTTACTACGACCGTTTTGTGAGCACCGACACCACCATTGCCGACATCAAGTACGTGCTAATGACCACCGGCCACATCGCCAAAGGCGACGTGTTTATCAGCACCGCCTCGATGCCCATCAACGAGAAAGGCAAAGCCAACATGATTAAGCTGAGCACCGTGTAAGCCACGCCGCTGAGTTGCAAAAAGCCCGCGCAGCAACGGCTGCGCGGGCTTTTTGCTTTCAAGGGCTGCCGGGCAGTTGTCTCCCGGTTGGCACCTAGGGCACACGGGCCAGCTCGGCCGTAGCCCAAAGCGTAAAGGCCCCGCGCTCGTAAGCACGGGGCCTTTAGCAAGAACTACAACGTAATCCGTTGGCTTAGGCAGCCAGCTTATTTACGTACTTAGCCAGGCTCGACTTGTTGTTAGCCGCCTTGTTCTTGTGGATGATGTTCTTCTTGGCCAGACGATCCAGCATCGACGATACTTTCTTCAGGAGCTCTTGGGCTTCCGAAGCGTCGGTGGTAGCACGCAGCTTCTTAACGGCCGTGCGGGTCGATTTGGCCTGGTAACGGTTCAACACGCGCTTGGCTTCGTTCGAGCGGATGCGCTTCAGAGCCGACTTATGATTTGCCATGATGCGGAAAGCGAAAAAAACAGATGTTCTGTCGAGGTTCTAGTCAATTGGGTTGGCAAAGGTAGATATTCGGAGCGAGAATGTCAAACAGCTGGCAAATAAATGCCTGCAAAGCCCTGCCATCGGCCGCGCTGGCTGCCGCACCGGCGCTTTGCAAGCCCCTACCCCCCCCCCGCCCCGTGCGTTTTCTGACCCGAACCATCTGGCTTCTGTCGCTGGTGAGCTTGTTGGCCGACTTGGCCAGCGAAATGCTATACCCAATTATGCCGCTGTACCTGCGCAGCATTGGTTTTTCGGTAGTGCTGATTGGGGCGCTGGAGGGCTTGGCCGAGGCCACGGCCGGGCTAAGCAAAGGCTATTTCGGGCAGTGGTCGGATCGGGTGGGGCGGCGCCTGCCGTTTGTGCGGTTGGGCTACGGCCTGAGCGCCCTCTCCAAACCTATGTTGGCGTGGTTGGCGGCGCCGTGGTGGATTTTTGTGGCCCGCACCACCGACCGCCTGGGCAAGGGTTTGCGCACCGGCGCCCGCGATGCGCTGCTTTCCGACGAAGCGGCGGCTCACCGTACCGGCGCCGTGTTCGGGTTTCACCGCGCTCTGGATACGCTCGGGGCGGTGCTGGGGCCCGTGGTAGCGTTGTGGTGGTTGGCTGCGCACCCCGGCCAATACCGCACGCTGTTTCTGCTGGCTTTTGTGCCCGGGGTATTGTCGGTGGGGGCTACGCTGCTGGTGCGGGAGCGGCCACAGGAGCCCTCGGGGCAACCGGTGCGCCCGTTTTGGGCCGCGTTTGGGTACTGGCACCGTGCGCCGCAGCAGTACCGGCAGGTGGTGGGCGTATATATTTTCTACAACGTGGTGTACGCCGCGGCAGCCTTCCCGATGGGTTTATTGGCCGACAAGGTGGGCCCGCGCCGCATGTTGGTGGCGGGCTTGCTGCTGTTTGCGGCGGCGTACGGCGGCATTGGGTACGCACGCGGGGGGTGGCTGGTCGGCGGCTTGTTCGGGCTTTATGGGCTCTACGCCGCAGCCACCGAGGGCGTCAGCAAAGCCTGGGTTAGCGGGCTTTGTACCCCCACCGACAAGGGCGCCGCCCTAGGTACTTTTGCCGGCCTAAGCAGTTTGGCAGCGCTCGGGGCCAGTGCCCTCACGGGATTGTTGTGGCAGCAGTTCGGCTCGCGGGCAGCTTTTGGCACCTCAGCGGCCGTGGCGGTGGTAGTAGCGATTCTGCTGGCGCTGCTGCCTGCTGCGGCACAAAAAAGCCCCGGCCTGCCAGAGCATACCGGGGCATAGGAAACACCGCGCAGTACGCGGCCACGCGCTTGCGCCAACCTCAGTCAACTTTCTTCTCTACCTCGTCGGCCATTTTTTGGTGCGAGTTCAGCATGGGCAACGTTTTCATGGCCAAAGCTTTTACCGAGGGCGTGCTGGCTTGCTTGGATTTGGCTTCGAACATGGCAATATCGAGGCGGTGGGCCGTTTCCATGGCGTCCATGTAGGCTTCGTCGAAAGCCTTGCCGGTTTTGCCCGCTACTTTATCGGCCAAGGCTTGGTGCACGGGCATCAGGGCGGTGGGCAAAGTCACGTTCAGCGGAGTTGCTACTGTTTTCAGCTCCTGCGTGGCTTTGGTGTGGTGGTCTTTCATCATCTGCCCGTACTTTTTCACGTCGGCGTTTGCCGATTGCTGCGTGGCCATTTGGCCAAGCTGAATTTCGAGCATGTTGCTGCTGGCAGCCGTCATCAGAAACGTGGGGTCGTCCATGCTGGCGAAGGTGGCCGCAAAGGCATTGATATCGGCAGCGCCGGTACCGCCCACGGGAGCCGAGCTGGCCGTGCTGCCGCTTACGTTCATGGAGCCCGAGCTAACGCCGGTGCCCGATACGCTGCTGCTGGTGCCTACCGACGAGGTGTTCATGGAGCCCGAACCCGACGTGCCGGGGCTGGTTGAGCTACCCGAAGTCATGCCGCTGCTGGCGTCGTTGGTAACCGTGCTGCCCGAGGTGCTCGAGCCGGTGGTGCCCGTAGTAGAAGTCGAACTGCTGCATGCGCTGCCAAGCACCACGGCCACCGCTACCAGAAAAAAGGACGTTGTTTTCATTGTTTTCATAGTTAGCGTTTAGGTTGTCAGGCAGTTATACGCTCTGTGCATTCGGCTGTTCGAAACTTTGCGCGCACTGTTGTGCTTCTACTCAAGTACATACAAAGATTTGCTGACCAATTGGTTACCTCCCCGGTCACCCAGCGCGGCCATACCACCTAGGGCCGAAGCACGCAGAACGCCGCAATTAGTATGCATGCCTAAAACTTGCGTACCTTCCAGAAACCCGCATTTCTTCATCCTTAACTGCTTGCCGCGATGCCGATCATAGCCAACTCCCGCTACCGGCCGCCTTTTTACCTTTTCAACGGCCACCTGCAAACCATTGTGCCCAGCTTGCTGCGCGAAGTGCCCGAGGTGCAGTACCAGCGCCAGCGCGTCGAAACGCCCGACGGCGACTTCCTGGACTTGGATTGGGCGCGCACCGAGCACGTTACCGATGCGCTGGGCATTGTTTCGCACGGGCTCGAAGGCGACGCTGGCCGGCCTTACGTGCGCGGCATGGCGCGTGCGCTCAACCAAGCCGGCATCGATGCGCTGGCCTGGAACTACCGCAGCTGCAGCGGCGAGCCCAACCGCTTGCTGCGCGCTTACCACCTAGGCGACACCGACGACCTGCACTTTGTGGTGCAGCAGGCCTTGGCCACGGGCCGGTACCGCCGCGTGTTCCTGACGGGCTTTTCGGCGGGCGGCAACATGACGCTGAAGTACCTAGGCGAAGACGCTGGGCGCATTCCGCAAGAGGTAAAGCGCGCGGCCGTATTTTCGGTACCCACCGATCTGAAGGCCGGCTCGGAGCACATTTCGCGCCTGCAAAACCGCATTTACCTTAACCGCTTCCTGAAGTCGCTGCGGCAAAAAATTCGGACCAAAGCCGAGCTGCTGCCCGGACAACTCGACCTCGAAGGCTTGGAAGAGTTGAGCGACTTTTTGCAGTTCGACAACCGTTTTACGGCGCCCTTGCACGGTTTCAAATCGGCCGACGAGTACTACGAGCATAGCAGCTCGGGCCGCTACCTCGATGGCATTCGGATTCCGACGCTGATTGTAAACGCCCAAAACGACCCGTTTTTGCCGGCCACTTGCTTTCCGCGCGAGGCGGCCGAACGCAGCCCCTACGTATTTCTGGAAACGCCCGAAGCCGGCGGCCACGTGGGTTTTGCCGAAGGCCTCCCCTCCGACGGCGCCTATTACTCCGAGCGCCGGGCCGTGGAATTTCTGACGGCCCAAGTACCGGCCTAACAGCAAAGCGGCGCGGAGTAAGACCTCCGCGCCGCTTTGTTTACTGGTTGTTGGCTATACGTTGTTGGTGCGTTTGCCTTTCGATATGGCTTTGTTGGCGGGCACAAACACCACCTTCTTCGTGTCAAAGAACTCCTCCTCGAAGAAGTCGCTTAGGTTGGTTACCGTGGCTACCAACCCCGATTCCTCGATTTCCTCCGTCAAGTCGCCGCCCTTCAGGTAGTACAAGCCGTGCGACTCGTCGGTGCTGGCGGTAGCGGTATACCGTTGCGCAATCCAGGGGTGAAAGTTGGCCAGGCGCGTAACGGCGCGGCTCACTACAAAGTCGAACTTCGAGCGCACTTGCTCCGCCCGCACCTGCTCGGCCGTAACGTTGTGCAGCTTCAAGGCGTGGGCCATATCCTGCACGGCCTTAATCTTTTTGCCGATGCTGTCAATAAGGTGAAACTCTACCTCCGGAAACAGAATGGCCAACGGCAAACCAGGCAACCCGCCACCCGTGCCCACATCGAGCACCGTGCTGCCTGCCGGAAACTGCACCGCCTTGGCAATACCTAGGGAGTGCAGAAAGTGGCGTTCGGCCAAGTTATCCACATCGGTGCGGGCAATCAGGTTTACGCGCTCGTTCCAACCGCGGAACTCGTGGTCGAGCTGCTGAAACTGCTCGCGCTGGCGCGGCGTGAGGTCGGGGAAATAGCGGAAGAGGATATCCATTGTAGGGCAAAGGTAGCGCGTAGGCGGCACGGCTGTAGCGCGGACTTCAGTCCGCGTTTGCCAGAACAATGGTTGCGCGCGGAACTGCCCTGACGCTTGTCGTTCACGCAAACGCGGACTGAAGTCTGCGCTACAAACAACGAAGCCCCGCCTAGGTGGCGGGGCTTCGATTTTAGTTAGGCAGCAAGCACTAGATGATTTCCTTCTTGTTCTTCACCATGTCGTAGAGCAACTCGCGGGCGCGGTGCAGCTGGGCCTTTACGGTACCTAGGGGCGCTTTCAGCTCCTGGGCAATTTCTTCGTAGCTCAGCTCGTCGAAATAGCGCAGGGTTACGAGGCGCTGGTACTTATCGGGCAGCCGCGATACCACGTGCTGCATGATTTCGATTTTCTGGTTCTTGATGGCCGTTTCGGCAGGGTTCAAGTTGTTGTCGCGGAAATCGATGGTGATTTCGTCGCCGTTGTCAATCTTGATGGCCGAGTCAATCGACATCGTCTTGATTTTATTCTTGCGAATAAAGTCGATGCAGTTGTTGGTGGCGATGCGGAAAAGCCAGGTACTGAAGGCGTACTCGGGGTTAAACTTATGCAGGTTGCGGAACGCCTTGGCAAAAGCCTCGATGGTGAGGTCTTCGGCATCGTCGGGGTTGCGCACCATTTTAAGCACCACGTGGTACACGGGTTTCTTATAAATCTGCATCAGTTCGGCATACGCCTTCTCGTCGGCCTGCTCCACGGCTGCGCGGATAAGCTTGAAGTCGTGCTTGGCTTTGGCCGAGAACTGCTTCTGGAGGTCCTGATTGTTTACTTCCATCGGGAGGGGTTGCGGTAGAGCACTAACGAGGCTGTCAGGAGAAAGTAGGCAAAAAAATACCCCGCATCCAGCGCCGGGAACAACCACAGCGGTTGCCGGTCGTGGAGGCGGCGGCTGGCCTGCGCGTACGTAGCAAGTGCTGTCGAGGTTCGGACAACCCATGCCCCTGCAAGCGCTACCCATTCAGGATCAGGCACTACAAATGCCGCCAGAGTTGCGAGATAAAATAAGCCGTTGGCTAAGATAAAGGTTCCAATCCGAAGTCGGTCGGCAAATCGGTACCGATTGCCGGCGGCCATGTGGCGGCGCTTCTGGTGCCACCACTCCCGCCAGGTGGTTGGGGCGAGGCTCAGGGTTTGCGCTTCGGCCGCCGTAACGACGGCCGCTTGCCGCCCAAGTTGCACGGCATCCTGCACCAGCAAATCATCGTCGCCGCTGAGCTGCCTGATGTGCGAAGCGAAGCCTTTGGTGGCCATAAAGGTTTGCTTGGTGTAGGCCAGGTTGCGGCCCACGCCCATGTAAGGCAGGCCGCGTTCGGCAAAGCCTAGGTACTGCAAGCCGGTCAGCAGCGTTTCGAAGCGCACGAGTTTGTTCAGCAGCCCGGGGGCCTCGGCGTAGGGCCCGTAGCCCAGCACCAAATCGGCGCCTGTATCGAAGCCGCGCGCCATGTGGCGCAGCCACTGGTACGAGGTGGGCACGCAGTCGGCGTCGGTGAAGAGCAGGTACGGGTAACGGGCCACCTTAACACCTAGGGTGAGGGCATACTTTTTGGGAGCCAGGTTGTTGGGCGTGCGCTCCACGGTCACGAGGCGCACGTTGGGGTAGTACTGCGTGAGCTGCTGCGCGTATAGAACGGTTTCGTCGTCGGAGCGGTCGTCGATGAGCACTACCTCGAACCGCTCGTACTCCTGGTTAAGCAGCGCCGGCATTAGCTGCCGAAGCTGATCGGCCGCGTTGCGGGCCGCCACCACAATGGACACCGGATGCTCCGCTTCGTGGGCGGCGTCGGGCTCCTGGGTTTCGGCTACGCGGCGGCGCCCAAACGGCCAGAAGTAATACACCGCATACCACAATTGCACCGCCACGCACAGCACAAGCAGCCAGGAAACGGGCGATAAGTGAAAAGGCAAGGCAGGTGCGGGGTTAGTGGTATTCGGCGGGCAAAAGTAGCCATTCCGAGGCGAGGCACGAACCGCCCATACGGGTTACCTTTGCGGCTTGTTTAGCCTGCGGCCGCAGGTGCCCACTTGTGCTGATGCCTTCGGCTGGATACCCCCGAGCAGCTTGCCTGCCAACTGCCTGAGCTGTTGGTGGTGCCGGCACCTAGGGATGGTGCACTACTGGCGCCAGTACCGCTTGCCATTTTTCTTCGCATGACTTTCGACCTCGTCGCTCACGATCCGCAAACCAAAGCCCGCGCCGGTGTGCTCACCACCGACCACGGCACCATCCAGACGCCCATTTTTATGCCCGTGGGCACGGCGGGCTCGGTAAAAGCCGTGCACCAGCGCGAAGTCAAGGAGGACATCAACGCCCAAATTATTCTGGGCAATACCTACCACCTGTACCTGCGCCCCGGCCTCGATACGCTGCGGAAAGCCGGCGGCCTGCACAAGTTCAACGGCTGGGACAGGCCCATCCTGACCGACTCGGGCGGCTACCAGGTGTACTCGCTCAGCGAAACGCGCAAGATCAAAGAGGAAGGCGTGAAGTTCCGCTCGCACATCGACGGCTCGCACCACTTGTTCACGCCCGAGGGCGTAATGGACATTCAGCGCGTTATCGGGGCCGATATCATTATGGCGTTCGACGAATGCACGCCCTGGCCCTGCGAGTACGACTACGCCCGCAAGTCGATGGACATGACGCACCGCTGGCTGAAGCGCTGCATCGAGCGTATCGATAGCACCGAACCGCTCTACGGCTACGAGCAGCAGCTTTTTCCGATTGTGCAGGGCAGCACTTTCCGGGATTTGCGCAAGCAATCGGCCGAGTTTATTGCCGCGCAAGGCCGCGCCGGCAACGCCATTGGCGGCCTGAGCGTGGGCGAACCGGCCGAGCTGATGTACGAAATGACGGAGCTCTGCTGCGACATTTTGCCCGCCGACAAGCCGCGCTACCTGATGGGCGTGGGCACGCCGGCCAACATCCTGGAGAACATTGCCCTAGGTGTGGATATGTTCGACTGCGTGCTGCCCACCCGCAACGCCCGCAACGGCATGCTGTTCACCACGCAGGGCATCATCAACATCAAGAACAAGAAGTGGGAGCAGGACTTCTCCCCCATCGACGAAGAACTCGGTGGCTACGCCAGCACGTTCTACTCCAAATCGTACGTGCGCCATTTGTTTCACGCCAGCGAGTACCTGGCAGGGATGGTGTCCTCGGTGCACAACCTCACCTTCTATCTGTGGCTGGTGCGCAACGCCCGCGAGCAAATCCTGGCCGGCACCTTCCGCGAGTGGAAGGAGAAAATGGTGAAGCAGCTGATGGTAAGGCTATGAGTTTTCAGTTGTCAGTTTTTCGTTGTCCGTTCGTTCTGGCATCCATCACTGACAACCAACAACGATCAACTGACAACTAACCCGCATGCTCCGGCTCCTCGATAAATACGTCCTAGGTAAAATGCTCACCACCTTCATCTTCACAGTGGTGGTGCTGGTGATGGTGATATGCGTGATTGACTTCACGGAGAAAAACGACGACTTCATCAAGCACAACCTAGGGGCGGGCAAGATCATCACGGAGTATTACCTAAACCTATTCCCCTACTACGCCAACCTGCTCTCGCCCATCACGGTGTTTATTGCTACGGTGCTGGTTACGGCGCGGTTGGCGGCTCGCACCGAGATTGTGGCCATTCTGGCCTCGGGCGTGAGTTTCCGGCGGTTTCTGCTGCCTTATGTTATGGGCGGCGGCATTATCGGGCTGGCCACGTTTGGGCTGATTGGCTGGGTTATTCCGCTGGCCAACAAACCGCGCGTGGCCTTCGAGCGGAAATACGTCAAGAACCCCTACCGTTTTCAGGGGCGCAACGTGCACATCAAAATTGGCCCGCAGCACTACGCTTACCTCGAGAGTTACGACAACGTGAGCAACGTGGGCTACCGTTTTGCGCTGGAAACCATTGAGGGTACCATGCTCAAGCGCCGCATGTCGGCCGAGGCCATCAGTTGGGACTCCACCAAAAAAGCCTGGCACCTTACGCCGCAGGTGGTGCGCACCATCAACGGCGACAAGGAAACCCTGAAGGTTTTTCCGGCCCGCGACACCACCCTGAACCTGTACCCTAAAGACTTCGCCAGCACTTTTAAGCTAGCCGAAACGCTTACCCTGCCCGAGCTGCAAAACCTGATTCAGGAGAAAGTAAACCGCGGCGCCAGCGACACCGAGATTTACCTGGTGGAGCGCGCCGAACGCTACGCCTACCCCTTCGCCATCGTTATCCTGACGGTGATTGGCGTAATCATGAGTGCCCGCAAATCGCGCACCGGCGTGGGCGGCCAAATTGCCCTAGGTTTCGTGCTGGCCTTCATCTACATCGGCTTTGTTATCCTGAGCCGCAACCTGGCTTTGGTGGGCGATATGCCGCCAATGCTGGCCGCCTGGGTGCCCAATATTGTGTTCACCAGCATCGGGCTGGTGCTCTATAAGTTTATTCCGCGCTAACCGCCAAGTGTCAGCCTGCGGCCCCAGGTTGCCGGCTGGCGCCATCCCCACCACCATGCTCAAAGACTACCTTCGCCTCCACTTTATCGTGTTTTTGTGGGGCTTTACGGCCATTCTGGGCAAGCTGATTTCGCTGCCGCCCGTGGAACTGGTGTTTTACCGCACACTCATTGCCTCGGTGGGCCTAGCCATTCTGCTGGTTTCGCGCAAGCAGGAATGGCGGGTATCGCGGGGGCAGGCGTTGCGGCTGTTGGGCGTGGGGGCAATGGTGGCCGTGCACTGGATTACCTTCTTTCTGGCGGCGCGGCTATCGTCGGTAAGCGTGTGTTTGGCCGGCATGGCTACGCTCGCACTCTGGACGTCGATACTGGAGCCGCTGATTTTGCGCAAGCGCTTCGAGGCCTACGAAATCGTGCTGGGCTTGGTGGCCATGGTCGGTTTGTACCTGGTGTCGCAAGCCGAGTTCGATCAACTACTTGGCCTAGGTGTAGCAGTGTTTTCGGCGGGCCTGAGTGCGTTGTTCAGCGTGTTCAATGCCAAGCTTACCAAGCAGCACCCGCCCTTGCGCTTAACATTTTACGAGATGAGCGGCGCTTGCCTGAGCATTGCCTTGTTCCTGATTGTCAGGCCGGGCTTTGGCGGCGAGCTGCCGCAACTCGCCCCTACCCTGCTCGACTGGTTGTGGCTGCTGATACTGGCCGGCGTATGCACTGTGTATGCGTTTTCTGCTTCGGTGGAGCTGCAGCAGCGCCTGTCGGCCTTTTCGCTCAACCTTACCGTGAACCTGGAGCCCGTGTACGGCATTGCCTTGGCTGTGCTCATCTTCGGTAGCCAGGAGAAAATGTCGACGGGCTTTTACCTCGGCACGGTCATTATCCTGTTGAGCGTGCTGGTGCACCCGGTTATCGACCAGTGGGTGCGCCGGCGCCGCGCGGCCTCACAGCTGCCCATCCCACACGAGGAAGTCGCCGGTTAAGGCCATGCTCGGCGGCAGCGGCTGCCCTGGCCACAACCCAAATACCGCCGACCCCGAGCCCGACAGGCTAGCGTAGGCGGCACCGGCAGCATAAAGCTGCTGCTTCAGCTCATCGAGCAGCGGATACCTAGGCGCCAGCGAGGCCTCAAAATCGTTTACCACCGTGTGGCGCCACGTTTCGATGGGGCCGCTGAGCGCCGTGCGCAAGTCGTGGGCGGGTGCTTTGGGCTTTACGCCCGCGTAGGCCTCGGCCGTGCTGATGTGCAGGTTGGGATAAATAACCTTGCAAGCCGTGCCCGCGAGTTGCGGCAACGGCAAGGGCGTTAGCTCGTCGCCGCGACCTAGGGCTAAGGCCGGTTGGTTGCGCACGAAGAAGGCACAATCCGAACCGAGGCGGCGGGCGTAGGCTTCCAGCTGGTCGTCGGTCAGCCCTAGGTCGAGCACCGTGTTCAGCGCCTTTAGGGCAAAGGCAGCATCGCCCGAACCACCACCTAGGCCGGCGCCAATGGGCACTACTTTGTGCAGGTGCATTTGCACGGCCGGCACCTCCGGAAAGTCGGCTTTTAGCAGCTCGTAGGCCCGAATGCACAGGTTGGTGGCCGGGTCGCCGGGGATGGGGCGGCCGGTAAGCGCCAGCGAGGTTTCGGCAGTGCTGGGCAGTACCTCCAGCGCATCGCACCACGGCAGCGGTACCATGGCGGTTTCGAGCGTATGAAAGCCATCGGGGCGGCGTTCGGTGATGTGCAGCCCTAGGTTGAGCTTGGCGTTGGGGAAGACGAGCATGGCCACAAAGCAACAACGCAGCAGCCATACCTGCACGCAATCGGCCCGATGAAAAGCTTGCGCGTAACTTGCACTGGGTTTTATCCGCACCCGCGCTGCATGTCTGCTTCTGCTGCATCTACTGGCTGGTACCGCACTTGGGGCAAACGCCTGCTCGATGTGCTGCTGGCCGCGCCGCTGCTACTGCTGGCGCTGCCAATACTGGCCGTTGCTGCCGTGTTGCTGAAGTGCCAGCCCGGAAGTGGCCGCGTACTGTTTCGGCACCAACGCCCGGGGTTGCACGGCCGCCTGTTTACGCTTTATAAGCTGCAAACCATGAAGGACGAGCGCGACGCCCAGGGCCAGTTATTACCCGATGCCCAGCGCCTCACGCGCCTAGGTCGCTGGCTGCGCGCTTCTTCCGTCGACGAGCTGCCCCAGCTCTGGAACGTGCTGCGCGGCGACATTAGCTTGGTAGGCCCACGCCCCTTATTG
The DNA here is from genome assembly GCF_003574965.1 of Hymenobacter oligotrophus. NCBI lineage: Bacteria > Pseudomonadati > Bacteroidota > Cytophagia > Cytophagales > Hymenobacteraceae > Hymenobacter > Hymenobacter oligotrophus. Next base: position 2,202,240 of record NZ_CP032317.1, read on the forward strand.
CCCGAGTATCTGCCACTTTACTCAGCTCTGCAGGCCCGCCGCCACGAGGTGCGCCCCGGCATTACGGGGTGGGCGCAGGTAAACGGCCGCAACGCCATCAGCTGGGAGCAAAAATTTGCCTTCGACGTGTGGTACGTCGAGCATCTCTCTTTTGCGCTCGATTTACGTATTCTAGGGCTGACTGCCGCCCGCGTGCTAGGTGCCAAAGGCATTTCGGCGCCCGGGCAAGCCACCACCGAAGCCTTCCGGGGCTCGGCCTCAAGCTCTTCCGATTCTCCTGCCGCATGACCCAGCTTTTCTTTTCTGAGTACGAAGACCCCGAGTTCACCGGCGTGCGGCCGCTCGTTATTGTTGGCGCGGGCGGCCTCGGCCGCGAAGTATTGCAGTTGGTGCGCCAGCTCAACGAAGTAGAGCAACGCTGGAACGTGCTGGGCTTTTACGACGATCAGCGGCCGGCCGAGGAGCGCGTGCACGAGCTGCCGTGGCTCGGTACCGTTGATGACCTGAACGCCACTGCCGACTCGGTGTACGTAGCCGTAGCCGTGGGCAGCAGCCGCAGCCGCGCCGCTGTAATCAGCCGCCTTACTTCGCCGCGCATTCATTTTGCCACGCTCGTGCACCCTTCGGTGCCGCTGCGCGCCTACCAACGCGTGCAGTTGGGCGCGGGCTGCATCATTTGCCAGGCCAGCATTCTTACCTGCGATATTCGCCTGGGCCGCCACGTGCTCGTCAACCTGGGCTGTACCATCGGCCACGATGCCGTGCTGGAGGATTTTTGCTCGCTGATGCCGCACGCCAACGTAGGCGGCGAGGCCTACCTCGAAACCGGCGTATACTTGGGCACCAACGCTACCGTTATCAACCAAGTGCGGGTTGGCGCCGAAGCGGTGGTAGGCGCCGGTGCCGTAGTGGTGCGCGATTTGCCGGCCCGCTGTACCGCCGTGGGCGTGCCGGCTTCCGTCATCAAGCAGCGCGTTTGACGCGGCAGCTAGCCAGCTACTTGCCAGCCGCCGCACGTACATCTTCCCACGCCACGGGGTTATTTTTGTCTGAATATTTCACTTTGGGCTGCGTTGCGCGGCTTTGCTTTTGGGGTTGTTCCCATGCCCTCCTTTTATGCGTAGCGACGAATACGACCGACTCTACCTTTCGCCGCCACACCTGGGCCGCCACGAGCTGAATTACCTACACAAGGCCATCGAGGACAATTGGGTAGCCCCCGTTGGTCCGAACATCGACGGCTTCGAGCGCGACATTTGCCAGTATACCGGTGCGCAGCATTGCGTAGCCCTGAACTCGGGCACGGCGGCAATTCACCTAGGGCTTCAGTTGCTCGGCGTAGGCCCCGGCGACGAAGTGCTAGTACCCTCCTTTACGTTTGTGGCCACGGCGAACCCCGTGCGCTACCTGGGCGCCGAGCCCGTTTTCATCGACAGCGAAACCGACACCTGGAATATATGCCCCGGCTTGCTGCGCGAGGCTCTAACCGAACGCAGTCGCAGAGGCCGCCTGCCCAAAGCCATTGTGCTAGTGCACCTCTACGGCATGCCGGCCCGCCTGCCCGAGTTGCTGGCCATTGCGGCCGAATTTGGGGTGCCAGTGCTCGAAGATGCAGCCGAAGCCCTAGGTTCGACGTTTCAGAAACAGCCCCTGGGCACCTTCGGAGCAGTAGGCATTTTCTCCTTCAACGGCAACAAAATTATTACCACCAGCGGCGGCGGCGCCTTGGTTACCAACAAAAGCGAGTGGGCTCAGCAGGCGCGTTGGCTCGCCACCCAAGCCCGCGACGCCGCTCCGCATTACCAGCACTCAGCCGTAGGCTACAACTACCGCCTCAGCAACCTGCTGGCCGGCATCGGCCGCGGACAGATGGGGCTAATCGAAGACCGGGTAAAGCGTCGGCGTGAGATTTATGCGCAATACTGCGAGCTGCTAAAGCCATTGCCAGCCGTTCAGGTTGGGCCGGCCGAATTGCCCAATGCCCGCGCCAACCGCTGGCTTACCACCATATTGCTGCGCCCCGAGCATACCAACCTGAGTCCCGAAGAAGTACGCCAGCACCTCGAAACCCACAACATCGAAGCGCGCCCGCTTTGGAAACCCCTGCACCTGCAGCCGCTATTTGCCGGCTGCGCAACCTACGGCGGCAGCGTTTGCGAAGACCTCTTCAACCGTGGCCTTTGCCTCCCATCCGGCTCTGCTATGACGGACGCCCACGTGCGCCGGGTGATAAGTGCCTTAAAAGAAATACTACCTGCTGGATAGTTTAAGACCTGAGGATTGGTCTATTAAGTTCAATGAGGGGTACAAAGCAAACGGGCCTGGCACAAAATGCCCGGCCCGTGGTATATAAACCTGTTCCGTTGCAACTTAGCTCAGGGCTTGCTCCAAATCAGCTATTAGCTCCTCAACCGGCTCAATACCCACCGACAAGCGTACCAGACCCACCGAAATACCTAGGGTCTCCTGCTGCTCCGGTGTTAGGTTGCGGTGCGAAGTACCTAGGGGGTACGACAACGACGAATCAACGCCGGCCAATGACGGTGCAAACGGGAAGCGCTTCACGCGGCGCATAAAGTCACTTACAGCCTCGGGGTCGTCATCGAGCTTGAAGGAAAGCATACCACCAAATAGGCCGTGCCCCTGCTCAGAGGCCACAGCATGTTGCTCGTGCTGGGGCAATCCGGGGTAGTACACAGCACGCACAGCCGGGTGCTGCTGCAACATCTTGGCAATGGCCAAAGCATTGTGGCTGTGTTCGCGCACGCGCAAGCGCAAGGTTTTCAGGCCGCGCACCGCCAACCAGCTTTCCATGGGGCTCAGCGTAAGCCCATAGATCATGGTGATTTGCCGCAGCCGAGCAGCCGTTTCGGCATCGGCCGCTACCGTTACACCGGCCGTCACGTCGCTGTGGCCCGATATGTACTTGGTAACGCTGTGCAGTGTAATGTCGGCCCCAAGGTCCAGCGGCTTAGTCAGAATGGGCGAGGCAAAGGTATTGTCTACCACCAGCTTGAGGTCGTGGCGGTGGCATTCGTCGGCCAGGCGGCGCAGGTCGGCTACGCGCAAGAGCGGGTTGCTGATGGTTTCGGCCAGCAGCAGGCGCGTGGTAGGCTGCACAAACTGCCCCAGGTTGTAGAGCTGCTCGAAGGGCACATAGGTTACGGTAATGCCCACGCGACTTAGCTCGGCATTCAGCAACGCCGACGAACCACCGTAGATATCCGCGGCGCACAACACATGGTCGCCGGCCCGGCAATAAGCCATCAGAGCCGCAAAGATGGTGGCCATGCCCGAGCCCGTTGCTACCGCTCCGGCCCCGCCCTCCAGCTTGTTCACGGCCTCGGCCAACTCATCGGAGTTGGGGTTGCCGTTGCGCGAGTACATGTAGCTGCTGCCGGGCTCCTGAAAGTACGTTTCCAGTTCAGTTAGGTCCTGGAACTTGAAAACGGACGTTTGATAGATGGGCGTGATTTTCGGGCGGATATCCATTAGGCAAATGTAACGCTGCCGGGCTTCTGGCAAGCAGTACCACCTAGGCCAAAAAACCTGGCAATGGCAACAAAACAAAAAGGCCTTTCTCGCTAGAGAAAGGCCTTCTGCATGTAAGTAAGTTGTACTACGCGAGTACCGACTCAGCCAGTACGGTTACGTTGTTGCGCAGCACCTCCACCACGCCGCCGCTCACCTGGAACGACTCGCGGCCGGTTGCGCTGATAACGCGCACCTCGCCCGCTTGCAACGCGCTGATCAGGGGCGCGTGGTTGTTGAGCACTTCAAACTGACCGGCAACACCCGGGAACACCGCCGAGGTAACTTCGCCCTCGAACACTTTCCGGTCCGGCGTGATGATTTCTAAACGCATGTTCGTTGTCAGTTTTAGTTGACAGTTGCCAGTGCCGGTCCGGACCTAGGGCCCGAACTCACTACCGACAACTGTCAACTGTCAACTAAAAGATTAGCGGGCCTCAGCCATCAGACGCTCGCCCTTGGCAACGGCATCCTCGATGGTGCCTACCAGGTTGAACGCAGCCTCGGGTAGGTGGTCGTACAGACCGTCGATGATGCCGTTGAAGCCTTTGATGGTGTCCTTGATGTCAACCAGTACGCCTTTCAGACCGGTAAACTGCTCCGCAACGTGGAAGGGCTGCGACAGGAAGCGCTGCACACGGCGTGCACGCGATACCACGAGCTTGTCTTCTTCCGAGAGTTCGTCCATACCCAAGATGGCGATGATGTCCTGCAGTTCTTTGTAGCGCTGCAGAATCTCTTTCACGCGCTGAGCGGTGTTGTAGTGCTCTTCGCCGATGATCGAAGCATCCAGGATACGCGAGGTCGAGTCGAGCGGGTCAACGGCCGGGTAGATGCCCAGCTCAGCGATTTTACGCGACAGTACCGTGGTAGCGTCCAAGTGAGCAAAGGTGGTAGCCGGAGCCGGGTCGGTCAAGTCGTCGGCAGGTACGTAAACGGCCTGTACCGAGGTAATCGAACCACGCTTCGTGGAGGTGATGCGCTCCTGCATGGCACCCATTTCGGTAGCCAGCGTGGGCTGGTAACCTACGGCCGACGGCATACGGCCCAGCAGAGCCGATACTTCCGAACCAGCTTGGGTGAAGCGGAAGATGTTGTCGATGAAGAACAAGATGTCGCGGCCGGCGCCGGTGCCGTCGCCGTCGCGGAAGTTCTCAGCAACCGTAAGGCCCGACAGGGCTACGCGGGCGCGGGCTCCGGGGGGCTCGTTCATTTGGCCGAACACGAAGGTGGCTTTCGAATCCTTCATGCCTTCCAGATCCACGGCGTCCAGTTTCCACTGGCCTTCTTCCATGCCGTGCTTAAACTCGTCGCCGTACTGTACGATGCCGGCTTCGATCATTTCGCGCAGTAGGTCGTTGCCCTCGCGGGTACGCTCGCCTACACCAGCAAACACCGACAGACCCGAGTAGGCCTTGGCGATGTTGTTGATGAGTTCCTGAATCAGTACGGTTTTGCCTACACCGGCACCACCAAACAGACCGATCTTACCACCCTTGGCGTAGGGCTCGATCAGGTCAATAACTTTGATACCCGTGTACAGTACCTCGGTGCTGGTCGAGAGGTCCTCGAAGCGCGGAGCCGAGCGGTGGATGGGCAGCGAGCCGGTGGCAGCCGGCTGGGGCAGGCCGTCGATGGCCTCGCCTACCACGTTGAACAGGCGGCCGAGTACGGCGTCGCCGGTCGGCATCTGAATCGGGGTGCCTAGGTCGCGCACTTCGGCGCCGCGGGTCAGACCGTCGGTCGAGTCCATGGCAATGGTACGCACACGGTCTTCGCCCAGGTGTTGCTGGCATTCCAGGATAACGCGCGTGCCGTTGTCCTTCACCACTTCGAGGGCGTCGAGGATGTTGGGAAGCTTAGAGCCTTCACCCGCGAAGCTCACGTCGACGACGGGGCCGATAACCTGGGTGATTTTGCCGGTATTCGCCATTGCAGTTCTTTATAAGGAGAATGAGAGCAGTTTCAGGCCGCAAAAGTACGGACCATTCGCTGCACGGGCAACCCTGCCTCCCGGCGAAAAAAATCAGAATCTTTTCTCGCTGAAAATCACTGCAAAAAGAGCCTTTTCGGCCCCAATAAGGCCTTTTTGCTGAAATTTTTTTTGAGGGAAAATTTGGAGGCAGCAAAAAGCTAGCTACATTTGCAAACCCAAACGGCACAACCACTGGTTACCGCAAGGGAAATTGTCCGATGGTGTAACTGGCAACACGCTTGATTTTGATTCAAGAAAGTCCAGGTTCGAGCCCTGGTCGGACAACCAACAAGGCGCTGGCCCCCTCTTCGGAGCGGAGCCGGCGCCTTTTGCGTTTTTCGGTTCCGGCAGATCGGCCCACGCGTTAGCCCTGGGTCAGGCGGGCAAGCGGCCCGGCACCCAAGTACCGCGTGTGCATCCGAATCTTGTCGGGCGCCGCTGTCTTGGTTTCGCTGTTTCGCTTATTTCCGTTCCCTCATGTCCTCGCAGGTTAAAATCTTCTCCGGTACTACGTCGCGCGCCGTAGCCGAAAAAATTGCCGCCGCCTACGGCCAGCCCCTCGGCGACCTCTCCATCCAGCGTTTCGCCGATTCTGAAATCGGGCCGAGCTTCAACGAAAGCGTGCGCGGTTGCGAGGTGTTCCTAATCCAAAGCACCTTCCCGCCCGCCGACAACCTGATGGAGTTGATGCTGATGGTAGATGCGGCCAAGCGCGCCTCGGCCTACAAAGTGAACGTGGTGATGCCCTACATGGGCTACACCCGGCAAGACCGCAAGGACAAACCCCGCGTGAGCATCGGCGCCAAAGTAGTAGCCGAGTTTATCCAGAGCGTGGGCACCTCGCGCCTGATGACCTGCGACCTGCACGCCGGCCAAATCCAAGGTTTCTTCGACATCCCCGTCGATCATCTTGACGGCTCCACCATCACGGCGCCTTACATCAAGTCGCTGAACCTGGAGAACCTCATCTTTGCCTCGCCCGACGTAGGGGGCGTGGTGCGCACCCGGGCCTTTGCTAAGAAGTTTGGGGCCGAAATTGTGGTGTGCGACAAAATGCGCCTGCGGGCCAACGAAATTGCCTCGATGCAGGTAATTGGCGACGTAACAGGCATGAACGTGGTGCTCGTGGACGACATCGTGGACACGGCCGGCACTGTTTGCAAAGCCGCCGACTTGCTGCTGGAGCGCGGCGCCGCCTCGGTGCGCGCCGTAATTACGCACCCTGTTCTCAGCGGCCCCGCGCACGAGCGCATCCGCAATTCGGCCTTGGTAGAGCTGATTACAACCGACACCATTCCGCTGCGCGAGGAAAACGAAAAGATCAAGGTGATTTCCGTAGCCGACCTCTTCGCCCGCGCCATCCACAACGTGGTATCCCACGAGTCCATCAGCTCGCTGTTTATATAGACCACATAGTAACCAAGGCCAGGGCTAGCCCTGGCCTTGGTTTATGCACAGGCTTTATTCCGCCTCATTTAAGCATTGGGCTTCCAAAATATAATTCTTCGCTGTACCTTTGCGGCCCCTTCGGCTGCTGTAGCCGGGCGGAACAGTTTCATTTCAAGGCCTTTAATTGGGCCACACTTTTTCAAACACCAGTATTATGAAAAGCCTGGAGATTGTAGGGTTTAAAAGAGCGAATCTCGGCAAGAAGGAAGCCAAGCGTCTGCGCAACGAGTCGTACGTACCCTGTGTAATGTACGGCGGCGAGACCCAAGTGCACTTCTACGTACCGGCCATCCTGTTCCGCGAGCTGCTGTACACCCCGGAGGTGCACATCGTTGATCTGAACATTGAAGGCGACCTGTACCGCGCCATCGTGCAGGACTCGCAGTTCCACCCCGTGAACGAAATGCTGCTGCACGTTGACTTCCTGCAGTTGCAAGACGGCAAAGAGGTGAAGATGGACGTGCCGGTTAAGTTTGTAGGCACCTCGCCCGGCGTTCAGCAGGGTGGCAAGCTGGTGGCCAAGCTGCGCAAGCTGAAAGTGAAGGCTACGGCCGAGAACCTGCCCGACTTCGTGGAGGTGAACATCTCGGACCTGGGCCTGGGCAAGTCGATCAAGGTAAGTAAGGTGGAAACCACCAACTACCAGATTCTGACCAACCCGCTGGCTCCGATTGCTACCGTGACCATCCCGCGTGGTCTGCGTGGCCAGCTGCAAGCCGAGAAATAGGTTTTTCGAGCTTTCGAATAAGAAAATCCTGCTTCGCCTCGGTGCGGAGCAGGATTTTTTACGTTTGTGCCCGCGTAACAACCTTCTATGAAATTTCTGATCCTTGGCTTGGGCAATATCGGCCCCGAGTACGCCGATACGCGCCACAACATCGGCTTCATGGTGCTCGATTACCTGGCTCAAAAACACGACGCCAAATTTGAGATTGGGCGGCACGCGTTCGTTGCCGAAATCAAGCACAAAGGCAAAACCTACGTGCTCGTAAAACCCACCACCTACATGAACCTGAGCGGCAAAGCCGCCGCGCACTACCTCTCCTCGCTAAAGCTGGAGAAAGAGCAGCTGCTGGTGGTGACAGACGACCTGGCCCTCCCCTTCGGCAAGCTGCGCCTCAAAGGCAAAGGCTCGGCCGGCGGGCACAACGGTCTCAAACACATTCAGGAAACCCTGGGCAGCGACGAGTACGCTCGCCTGCGCTTCGGCGTAGATGCCAACTTTCCGAAGGGCCGGCAGGTGGATTATGTGCTCAACCCGTTCTCGGCCGACGAGCAGATTGACCTGCCGCTGCGCGTAGAAAAGGCTGCCGAGGCCGTGCTGGCATTTGGTACCCTGGGGCTGGAGCGGACGATGAACTTGTACAACACCAAATAGGAGCGCATTGCACGCACCCGTTTCAACAACCTGTTTAACAATTGAAAGCCCGCTTCCTTTATCGAATGCGGGCTTTCCGTTTTTAAAGCGCCCAATGCCAATTACTCGGGCAAGTAGCAAGCCTGTGCGTGGCAATGCGCCCCTACGCCACAAACGAGCCAGGCCGCACGGGCTGGCCGGGCTGCATGAGGCGCAGCGAGCCGTCCACGTCTTCGGCCATCAGCAGCATGCCTTGGCTTTCGATGCCTTTGATTTCGCGCGGGGCGAGGTTCAGCAGCACCAATACTTGCTGACCTACCAGCGCCTCGGGCACAAAGTGCTCGGCAATGCCCGACACAATGGTGCGCTGGTCGAGGCCGGTGTCGACGGTGAGCTTCAGCAGCTTTTTGGTTTTGGCTACTTTCTCGGCGCTCAGGATGGTGCCCACGCGCAAATCCATGCGGCCGAACTCGTCGAACGACACGTTGTCTTTGGCGGCTGTTACGGGCGTGTTGGCCAGCTGATTGGCCACTTTGGTATCGAGCAACTTCTGCACCTGTGCCTCCACGGTTTTGTCTTCGATTTTGTCGAAGAGCAGCACGGCGTCGCCTAGGTGGTGGCCGGCGGGCAGCAGATCGGTAGCACCGGCCTGGGCCCAGGCCTGCCGCTCGATGCGCAACATGCTGCCTAGGTTGGCAGCTGCGGTGGGCAGGAAGGGCTCCATCAAGGTAACCAGGCTGGCGGCCAATTGCAGGGCTACGTGCAACACGGTACCGGTGCGCTCCTGATCGGTTTTCACCAGTTTCCAAGGCTCGGTGTCGGCCAGGTACTTGTTACCTAGGCGCGTGAGGTTCATCAGCTCGCTGAGGGCATCGCGGAAGCGGTACTGCTCAATCAGGTCGCCGATGCGCTTGGGAAACTCGGCCAGCTGGGCAAATACTTCGCGGTCGAGGTCGGTGAGCGGGCCTTTCACGGGCACATCGCCGCCGAAAAACTTGTGGGTAAGCACCACGGCGCGGTTCACGAAGTTGCCTAGGTTGGCAACCAGCTCGTTGTTGTTGCGGGCCTGAAAGTCTTTCCAGGTGAAGTCGTTGTCCTTGGTTTCGGGGGCGTTGGCGGCCAGCACGTAGCGCAGCACATCGGCTTTGCCGGGGAAATCCTGCAGGTACTCGTGCAGCCACACGGCCCAATTACGCGAGGTCGAAATCTTGTCGCCTTCAAGGTTGAGGAACTCGTTGGCGGGCACGTTGTCGGGTAGGATGAAGTCGCCGTGGGCCTTGAGCATCGCCGGGAAAATGATGCAGTGGAACACGATGTTGTCCTTGCCGATGAAGTGCACCAGCTTGGTGGTGGGGTCTTGCCAGTAGGGCTTCCAGGCGTCGCCGGGCAGCAAATCTTTGGTCGCCGAGATGTAGCCAATGGGCGCATCAAACCACACGTAGAGCACTTTGCCGTCGGCGCCGTCTACGGGCACGGGCACGCCCCAATCCAGGTCGCGGGTTACGGCGCGGGGCTGCAGGCCCTGGTCGATCCAGGATTTGCACTGGCCGTACACGTTGGTTTTCCAGTCTTGCTTGTGGCCCTCGATGATCCACTCGCGCAGCCACTGCTCGTACTGGTCGAGCGGCAGGTACCAGTGCTTGGTTTCGCGCAGCACGGGCTTGTTGCCCGAAAGCATCGACTTGGGGTTGATCAGCTCGGTGGGGCTCAGCGACGAGCCGCACCGCTCGCACTGGTCGCCGTAGGCGTTTTCGTTGGCGCAGGTGGGGCAAGTGCCCACGATGTAGCGGTCGGCCAGAAATTGCTGGGCCTGCTCGTCGTAGTACTGCTGCGACACCTGCTCCGTGAACTGCCCGGCTTCGTACATCTTCCGGAAGAAATCGGAAGCGGTTTGGCGGTGCGTGTCGTTGGAGGTGCGGGCGTAGATATCGAACGAGATGCCGAAATCCCGGAACGAGTCGCGGATGATGGCGTGGTATTTATCGACTACCTGCTGCGGCGTTACGCCTTCTTTCTGGGCCCGAATGGTGATGGGCACGCCGTGCTCATCGGAGCCGCACACGAACTTAACGTCGCGGCCTTGGGCGCGCAAATAGCGCGCGTAGATATCGGCCGGAATGTAGACGCCGGCCAAGTGGCCAATGTGTACGGGGCCGTTGGCATAGGGCAGCGCCGCCGTAATGGTGTAGCGCTGGGGCTGGGAGGTGATGGTCGGAGGGGTCATGCAGCTATGAAAGGCAGCCGGCACCTAGGGCCAGCCGATAGAGCTTCGTACGAAATCGAACGCGCAAAGAAACGGGGAAATGCGCAGTCTTCACCTCGTCGTTTTACGTATTAAGCGCACCCCTACCACGCCAAAGCAACTTTTCAGCCGTATGAGCAAAGACAATCTGCGTCCGATTCGCTTCCTTGGCGAAGTAGTTCGCTTGCTTCTCCACTCCTCAACCTCTACTTCTATGGCCAAAGCCGCAGCTACCCCCACGGCCGACCACACGCCCGACCAGCAGCCTACCAAGCAAAAAGACAAAGGCAACAAGAAAGACAAAGACGGCCAGAGCAAGGCCGAGCGGAAAGCCGCCAAAGCCGAGCGCAAGCAGCAGCAAAACGACGCTGCACACACCAGCATCGATTTGCCGGCCAAAAACGAGCAAGCCAAGCGCAAAAAGTCGGGCAACAAAAAAGCCCTGCGCGCCGCCGCCAAGCAAGTACAGAAAGAGCTTGACCGCCGCCTCGACGAGCTGGCCAAGCGCATTCGCAAGGAAACCAAGGCCAAGCTGCGCGAAGTGATTGAGGACGCCACCCGGCGCTTCGACGACGAAAGCGGCCAAGTGTTGCAGCAAACCCTGGAAAGCCTCTCGGAAGACGGCACTTCCGCAACCACCGCGTCAACTACTACCGACGACGTAAGCACTGCCACGGGCGGTGCCCAAACCACTGCGGCAGCGGCAAGCCAGCCTGCCGCGTCGCAGCGCAAGCCTGCGCCGCCTAGGCCCTCGCGCAGCCGCAGCGGCGCAGCGGCCACAACCGGTGCCGCTGCAGCCGCCGCGCCCAGCAACCGCTCGCGCAGCCGGGCAGCCAAGCCCGCCGCACAACCCGGCAACGCCGATGCTACGGCACCAGGCGGTACCGATGCTGCGCCGGTGCCCGGCGGCGCCTAGGTCAGCCGTTGCCAATCAGCCACGAGTGGCCCGCCAGGTAACCTTACCCGTTGCCTAGCGGGCCACTTGCGTGTTGTTAAGGGCGCGGCAGCGTATCCGTAGCCAACGTGGCGTTGCCCTGAATGCGCCGTACGCGCTCTTCCTGCGTGGTGGTATTGGGCGCGTTGGTGTTTACCGACTCGATGCGCTGGCGGCCTCCGCTGGCAGCGGCCTGCTCGCGCACTTGGGGCACGCGGCCCGGCGTGGCATCGGGTACGCTGCTGCCCGTGCCCAGGCCGCGGTTGTACGCCGCCTGGCGGTCGGCATCGGTTCGGATTTCGGTAGGGGCGCGGTCGGTTTCGAGGGCGCTATCGGCGGAGGAACAAGCCACCAAGCCAATTAAAATGAAAGCGCCTAGGTAGCTGAGCAAACGGTGTGGTGCGGGCATGTACAAAGAGCAGCCGCGTGAGTGCGCCGCCCTACCCTGCTGAACGCAGGCGCCGCCGCGAAGTTGGCCCCGCATGCGCCATTCCCAATTGGCCGCTCGGCGGTTTTCAACCCCAAAAGGTACTTGGGCAAGTTGCCGTACTGCACTTCTGGGCTTCGCCCAACTGTATGGCACCAAGCCCTAGGTTAGTTGCCGGGCCTGAACACCATGGCGGCCGAGTTCATGCAGTAGCGCAGGCCGGTGGGGCGGGGCCCGTCGTCGAACACGTGGCCAAGGTGGCCGCCGCACGCAGCGCACACAATTTCGTCGCGCTTCATGCCGTAGCTGTTGTCGCTTTGCACTTTCAGCGAGGCGGGCGTGGCCGGCGCCCAAAAGCTGGGCCACCCCGTACCCGAATCGAACTTTTCGGTGCTGCGAAAAAGCAAGTTTCCGTCGGCAGCGCAGTGGTAACTGCCGGTAGCGTGGTGGCGGTGAAATTGGTTGGCGAAGGGCCGCTCGGTGCCTTGCTGGCGCAGCACTTTGTACTGCTCGGGCGTGAGCTGCGCCCGCCATTGCGCATCGGTTTTGCGCACCCGAAACTCGTTGGGCTGGTTGGTGCGCGGCGCAGCCGTTGGGTGCGTTGCCGCGCCGCCCTGCACGGGCTTGGCTGAGGGTTGCGGCGGCGAGCAGGCGGGCAAAATGCCGCTCAACACGGCCGAAAACAGAGTTAGCGCGAGGCGGGCAAAGGGCATAGCAACGGTGCTCAAGCAGGCTGAAAATTCCCTAGGTATTTGCTGAACGCGACGCCCCCAGGGCTTGTTTGGCGTACCTACGGAGCTAAGCCACAGGGTGGTTTAAGCTCAAACCTTAAGGATAACAAGCATTTGCGGCCAACATTCCGTACCTTTGCGCCCGCAAAACCGCTCTCATGCAGAACATTCGTAACATCGCCATCATCGCGCACGTCGACCACGGCAAGACCACGCTGGTGGACAAGATTATCCACGCCTCTAAAATTTTCGGGGAACACCAGCAGTTCGACGACCTGATCCTGGACAACAACGACCTGGAGCGGGAACGTGGCATTACCATCGTTTCCAAAAACGTTTCGGTACGCTACAAGGACGTTAAAATTAACATCATCGACACCCCTGGTCACGCCGACTTTGGTGGTGAAGTAGAGCGCGTACTGAAGATGGCCGACGGCGTGCTGCTGCTCGTCGACGCCTTCGAAGGCGCCATGCCCCAAACCCGCTTCGTGCTGTCGAAAGCCATCGACCTAGGCCTGAAGCCGATTGTGGTGGTAAACAAGGTTGACAAAGAAAACTGCCGCCCCGACGAGGTGCACGAGCAGGTGTTCGACCTGATGTTCAACCTGGGCGCTACCGAAGACCAGCTGGACTTCGTAACGCTGTACGGCTCGTCGAAGCAGGGCTGGATGTCGCGCGACTGGAAGCAGAAGACCGAAGACATCACTCCGCTGCTCGACGCCATCATCGAAGTAATTCCGCCGGCTCCCTTCATCGAGGGCACGCCGCAAATGCAGGTTACCTCGCTCGACTACTCGGCTTTCGTAGGCCGTATTGCCATCGGACGCGTACACCGCGGCACCCTGAAAGAAGGCGCCAACATGAGCCTGATGAAGGCTGATGGCTCGGTGAAAAAAGTAAAGATCAAAGAACTGCAGGTGTTCGAAGGCCTCGGCAAAGCCAAAGTGGCCGAAGTGCAGGCCGGCGAAATTTGCGCCGTTACGGGCATCGAAGGCTTCGACATTGGCGACACCATCGCCGACGCCGAAAACCCCGAGGCGCTGTCGCGCATCAGCATCGACGAGCCGACGATGAACATGCTGTTCACCATTAACAACTCGCCGTTCTTTGGCAAGGAAGGCAAGTTTGTAACTTCGCGTCACTTGCGCGACCGTCTGTACAAAGAAACCGAGAAGAACCTGGCCCTGCGCGTGCAGGAAACCGACCGCGAAGACACCTTCTTGGTGTACGGCCGTGGTATCCTTCACTTGTCGGTACTCATCGAAACGATGCGCCGCGAAGGCTACGAGTTGCAGGTAGGCCAGCCGCAGGTGCTGTACAAAGAAGACGACAACGGCAACCGCCTCGAGCCCATCGAGCACCTGGTAGTTGACGTGCCCGAGGAAACAGCCGGCAAGGTTATCGAACTGGTAACCATGCGCAAAGGCGAGCTGACCATCATGGAGCCGAAAGGCGACCTGCAGCACCTGGAGTTCAACATTCCGTCGCGCGGCCTGATTGGCCTGCGCAACAACGTGCTGACAGCTACTGCTGGTGAGGCCATCATGAACCACCGCTTCCAGAGCTACGAGCCTTACAAAGGCGGTATTCCGGGCCGTATCAGCGGTTCGCTCATCTCGATGGAGGCTGGTGCGGCAACGGCTTACACGCTCGACAAAATGCAGGACCGCGGGGAGTTTTTCATCGACCCAGGCGAAGAAGTGTACGGCGGCCAGGTTATCGGCGAACATACCCGCCCGAACGACCTTACCATCAACCTGCAGAAGGGCAAGAAGCTGACGAACATGCGTGCTTCGGGCTCGGATGAAAACGTGAAGATTCAGCCCAAGCGCCAATTCTCGCTGGAAGACGCCATGGAATACATCCAGAAGGATGAATACCTGGAAGTGACCCCGAAGAGCATCCGCATGCGCAAGATTCTGCTCGACGAAAACGAGCGTCTGCGCTACGCCAAGAAAGCAGACTAACTCCTTGCTGTCGGCTGACAGCTACCCATTATTGCAAAAAGGCGCAGCTTCGGCCGCGCCTTTTTTGTTTGTTCGGTACGCGCGGCTACCGTTTGCGCAGCAGCCACACATCTTGGCTGGAGGTATTGCCTAGGCGCTGGCCCGGCACGTGTTGCAGCACCTCGGTCTGCTGCCCAAACAATTGCTGCAAATAAGCCGTCGGCTGAAACGCGCCAAACATGCGGTGGCCTTCGTTTTCGTAGCTCCGAATTACCAGTCGGCCCGCTGCAAAGCGCGCTTGTTCGGCGGGCGTGAGCACTGGCAAAAAGGCCTCGCCGTGGGTAGTAAACAGCAGCACGCCGCCGGGCTTGGTTACGCGCATCAGCTCCCGAAACCATAGCTGGTGGCCTTGCTCCGACAAATGTGTGAAAATGGAAATGCCGTATACCGCATCAAAAGTGGCTGCTTCGGCTGCCAGGGGCGGCTCGATGCCGTTCTGCAGAAATGCGGTATCGGGGCGGGCTAGGTGTTGGCGGCACCACGCCACAAACTCGGGGTTGTAATCGGTGCCGGTGTAGCGGCAGCCGTGGCCCAGCACCTCGGGCAAATGCCTAATTACGCGCCCCGGGCCGCAGCCCCAATCGAGCAGGTGGGCGTTGCGCAGCTCGAGGTGCGGCGAAAGCAAATCGCAAATCCACTGCGCGGTGTCGCGTCCGCCTTCGTAGTACTTGCGGTAGTTCAGCTGATAGGTTTCGTAAAGCGGGTAGTCGGGCGGCAAGGCCACGGCGGGGTTGGCAGCCCGAAACGCGCGGTTTTGCTGTCGGTTCTGGTACCGAACGAAGCCGTAGCGCACGAGGTCGGCGCCGTAAATCAGGCCAACGCGGCGCAGCAGATTGGACAGGAAAGCTTTGTTCATCGGTGCAATATCGCACTTCAGAAGGGCCTTGCGCCTGCGTGGCGGCCCTGCATTGCGCTTATCCATCGAAACCGTTCGGCCAAGGCAGCAACCGCATCTTGGTTACTGAATATTGCGGTATCTTCCGCCACAAACCAACTGCGCCGCTTATGCCAGTATCCCTACACTTTTCGGGGCGCCCGAAGCTTGCCGCCGCAGCAGCCACAACTGGGGGCGCACTGCTGGCGGCGTTGGGTGTGGCGCACGCGCAAACGGGCATTGTGGCCGGGCAAGTAAGCGGGTTGCAGCACCAAGTGCTGACGCCAGAGCGGGTACTGACCTCGGCCCTGACGTACGCCGGTGGCAATACCCCGCTGAACACCCGTCGGCTCGATTCGCTTGACGTGGACGCCGACGGGCGCTTTGAGGTGTTCCTGGCCACCGACGCTACCCTGCAGGCTGGCAAGTACCCCATTGCCTCGGCCGTTGTGTGGATACGCGGCGGCGAAATCCTGAAAACCCAAACAACCTTCAGGCCCACGGCCGTAGCTCTGCCCAGCGGGGCGCCCATCAAGGACAGTACTCTCCCCTTCGTGCCCGGAAGCTCCGCCCCTACCTGGGCGCCGGCCACCATCGGCGGGTACACCGACCCCGAACTGGCGCTGGCGTTGGAAGCCTCGAACCCCGGCGGCCTGCAGCAGTTGGGCGAGTGGCGCGACGGGGCTCCGCACTACGTTGGCTTTCGGTTGGGCACTGCCTCGGCGGGCTACCGCTACGGCTGGTTGCTGCTGCAGGCCTCGGTGCTGTACTCGGGCTGCACGCTTCGGGCGGCGGCGTACGCGGTGCAGCCCCGCACCGCATTGCCCGCCCAGCCAGCAGCCGAATTGGCCGCGTTTCGGGCGGGCCCTAACCCGGTGTTGCAAACCTTGCACCTGCAGGTACCAGCGGCCGGGCTGCTGCACATCCACGATGCCCTAGGTCGGCGGTACTACGGCCAGCCAACGGGGGCGGGCCCGCTGCAACTCGATGTGGCTGGCTGGCCGGCGGGCTTGTACTTCGCTTCGCTGACTACTGATAACGGCCGCGTGGTGCACCGCTTGCTGAAGCAGTAGGCCGCCTACCGTTTCACCTCGAAGCGCGCATAGCCTTGCACCACGCCGGTTTGCACCTCTACTTTATCGACGCGGGCGGCGGGCGGCCCTTGGCGGCACCACTGCTCTAGGGCACCTAGGGCGTCGGCGGGGCCTTCGGCTTCGATGGTTACGGTGCCGTCGGGCTCGTTGCGGGCGTAGCCATGCAGGCCCAGCCGGCGTGCCTCGTGCTGCGACGATTGCCGGAAAAACACGCCCTGCACGCGGCCGTGGATGCGGAAAGTGCGGTGTTCGATCATAGCTGCCAAAGCCGATAGTACGTAAGCCGCCAAAAATACTGCCGTGCCGCGGTTGCGGTTTCGGCACCCCGGCCCTAGCATCCCGAGGCACATGCGCTACGCCCTTACCAATGCCGTTTTGCACACCGGTCACGCCGAGCTGCTCCACCACGCCGTCGTTATCAGCGGCAGCAACATTGAGGCGGTGGTGCCTGCGGCCACGTTGCCAGCCGATTTGCGTACCTACGACCTAGGCGGACTGCACGTAGCGCCGGGCCTGATTGATTTGCAAGTGTATGGCACGCACGGGGCGCTGTTTTCGACGCAGCCAACCACCGCGGTGCTGGCCCGCATGCAGGAGGCGTTTTGGGAGCAAGGCACCACGCACTTTCTGGCCACCATGCCCACCAACTCGCCGGCCCTCATGCGTGAGGCCGTAGTGGCTGGCCACGCGTTTCGGGCCGAACACCCCAACGGCGGTTTGCTGGGCGTGCACCTCGAGGGGCCCTGCATCAGCCACGAGAAAAAGGGCGCCCACCAAGCCGCGTTTATTCGGGCACCCGATGCAACCGAGCTGCGCGAGTGGCTGCATGCGGGCCCGGGCACATTGCGCATGCTTACCATGGCGCCCGAAGCCGCCACGCCCGAGGCTTTGGCTTTGCTGCGCGAAGCCGGCGTGGTGCTATCGGCGGGCCATACCAACGCCACGTACGCGCAGGCTACGGCCGCTTTCGGCCAGGGCTTTGCGGCGGCCACGCACTTGTTCAACGCCATGTCGCAGCTTACGGGGCGCGAGCCGGGCGTGGTGGGCGCCGTGTACGACTGCGTTACTGCCTGCGCCAGCATCATTGCCGATGGCGTGCACTGCGATTTTGCGGCGGTGCGCATCAGCCACAAACTCATGGGCGAGCGGCTGTTTCTGATTACCGATGCCGTGGCCGAAAGCCCCGACGGCGCGTACCAGTTCCGCCACGCCGGCGACCGGTTCGTGGATCGGCAGGGCACGCTGGCGGGTTCGGCGCTTACCATGCTGCAAGCCGTGCGCAACTGCGTGCACCACGTGGGCATTCCGCTGGCCGAAAGCTTGCGCATGGCCTCCCTCTACCCTGCCCGCGTGCTGGGCCTGCAACACCACCTAGGGCTGCTAGCGCCCGGCTACCAAGCCAGCCTGTGCCTGTTCGACGACCAGCTGGAGCCGCGCGGTGCGGTGGTGGCCGGCGCGTTGCGTTTGCGCAACCCTGCCTAGGTACGCAGGGCCCTAATTGCGAGTGGCAGCCACGTCGCGCTGGCGCACGGCCTCGAAGGCAAGCACCGCCGTGGCCGTGCTCACGTTCAGCGAATCGATGTATCCGCGCATCGGAATGATAATGGTATGGTCGCAGGCGGCGATGAGCTCGGGCGTGAGGCCGTCGGCTTCGGTGCCCATCAGCAGCGCCGTGGGGCCGCGGTAGTCGAAACTGGTGTAGGGCTGGGCCGCGGGCGAAAGGGCGGCCGCGTAGGTACGAATGCCGTGCTGCCGGCACCAGCCCAGCAGCTCCTCGCGCGTGGTGGCCACCACCGGCACCGTAAACACGCAGCCAATGCTCGAGCGGATGGCGTTGGGGTTAAACAAATCGGTGCGCGGGTCGCACACAATCACGGCGTCGGCCTGGGCGGCGTCGGCCGTGCGCAGCACGGCCCCTAGGTTGCCGGGCTTCTCTACGGCCTCCAGCACCAGCAGCAGCGGGTTGGCGGGCAGGTTCAGCTCGGGCAAGCGGCGCAGCGGGGGCTTGGCCAGGGCCAGTACGCCGTCGGAGCCTTCGCGGTAAGCCACCTTCTCAAATACCGCCTTCGACACCTCAAACCACTCCGTGTTGGCTTCCAGCACTTGCCGCAACTCCAACTGTTGGGCGCGCGGCAGCAGCTCGGGGCACACAAATACGGTGGGCACCTCCACGCCTGCGGCGCGGGCAATGGTTAGCTCGCGCAGGCCCTCCACAATGGTAAGCCCCTGGGCCCGGCGCTCCGACGATTTCTGCTGCAGGCGCAGCAGGTTTTTGATGCGGGGGTTTTGCGGGCTGCTGATCGGGTCGGGCATGGTGCGGGAGCTAAGCGTGAGCCGCGCAAAGATACGGCATTGCCTACGCCACGCGGTTTTTGCCAGGCTGCGGGCCGGGGTGTGTATCTTGCATATCCCGTAGCCTACGGTATTTCCCAACATGGCCTTCAACACGAAAACCAAACTGTACATCGGCTTTTTCATCGCGGCCGGTGTGCTGCTGCTCACGGCGGTGGCTTCGTTCATCAGCACCCGGCAGCTGAGCAACCGCACCCGCTGGGTGGAGCACTCGTACCAGGTAATGCAGCAACTCAAGGACATGGAGCTGCGCATCAAGGACGCCCGCTCGGGCGTGCGCGGCTACTTGCTTACGGCCGATACCGTGTACCTAGGGCTCTACAACAAAGCCAAAGGGCAAGTATCGGTGCACCTCACCGAGGTCGATCGGCTGATGCAGGACAACCCCCAGCAGCAGCTGCGGCTCGATACCCTCCAGACCTTGGTGAGCTTGCAGATGCGCCTGCTCTCCGACCTGGCCCGCGGGCAGGGCCGCCTCTCGCGCTCGGCGCTGCAAACCCTCGTCGATACCGACCGCCAAACCATGCGCGCCGTGGAGCGCATGCTGGGCCGGGCCCGCACCCGCGAGCTTGAAATTTTGCAGGAGCGCAGCTCCGAGCAAAACACCTACGAAACCATTACGCCGGCCATTATTCTGGTATCGGCCGCGTTTGCCATTGTCATTACGCTGTGGCTTTTTTGGCGTGTAAGCGTGGAAATTACGGCCAACGAGCGCCTCCAGCGCGAGCTAACGGCCGCCAACGAGGGCATAGCACACCGCATCAGCATCATTGAGAACCTGGCCAACCAAGTAGTGCAGGGCGACTACAAGGTAAAAATAAAGGACAAGGAGCGCGACAGCCTGGGCAACCTGGCCACCTCGCTCAACCGCATGACGCAAACCCTCGACGACACCTTTACGGCTCTTGAGAAACGCAACCGCGAGCTGGACCAATTTGCCTACGTAGCCTCGCACGACCTGAAAGCCCCCCTGCGCGGCGTAAGCACGGTGGTGAAATGGATTGAGGACGAGCTCGGCCACGAGCTGTCCGACAAAATGCGCGAGTATTTCGGGCTGATGAAGGGCCGCCTCTCGCGCCTCGAAGACCTGATTAACGGCCTGTTGGCCTACGCCCGCGTGGGCCGCACCCAGCAACGCCTCGAAGAAGTAAACGTGGAGCACTTGGTGCATGAGGTAACCGATTTGGTGGTGCCCCCCACCTTCGAGCTGCGCATCGAGGGCACGCTGCCCACCCTGCTAACCGACCGCCTGAGCCTGCAACAAGTGTTTACCAACCTGCTCAGCAACGCCGTGAAATACCACCACAGCAAGCAAGGGCTTATCCGCATCGGCTGCCACGAGGCGGGCAAGCAGTACGAGTTTCGGGTGCAGGACGACGGCCCCGGCATTGCGCCCGAGTACCACGAAAAGATCTTCTTGATGTTCCAGACGCTGCGCGACCGGCACACCGCCGAAAGCACCGGCATCGGCCTGAGCATCGTCAAGAAGATTATCGACGAGCAGCGCGGCAGCATTCGGGTGGACTCGGCGGTGGGCCACGGGGCGGCGTTTGTGTTTACCTGGCCCAAGCAGCCGGTGGGCGTGGCCCTGAGCAAAGCCGAATTGTAACCCAGGCTTCGGCTGCCGTAGCTTACCTTTGCGCATTCACCACTTTGCTCGCCAATGCGTTCCGTTCTGCTAGTAGAAGACGATTTTTTCGACACGATGACCGTGCAGAAATCGTTCGAGAAATTTAGCGTGCCGCACAAACTCTACACGGCCTTCAACGGGCTCGAGGCGCTGGATTTGTTGCTGGGCCTGAACGGCGT
This sequence comes from Hymenobacter oligotrophus, assembly GCF_003574965.1. NCBI lineage: Bacteria > Pseudomonadati > Bacteroidota > Cytophagia > Cytophagales > Hymenobacteraceae > Hymenobacter > Hymenobacter oligotrophus. The sequence continues at coordinate 2,223,021 of NZ_CP032317.1, forward strand.
GGAGCCCATCCGGCCGCTGCCCGAGGTGATCCTGCTCGATCTGAATATGCCCAAGATGAACGGGTTCGAGTTTCTGGCCGAGCTAAACACCCACGAGGAACTGCGCCATATTCCGGTGTTTATCACCACCACTTCCGAAATGGACATCGACCGCCTGCAGGCCGAGCAGCACAACGTGCGCGGGTACATCGTGAAGCCCATCGATTTCGAGAACACCCGCGACATGATCGACAGCATGAGCCTGCTCGAAACTTTGCTGAAGCCCGAGTAGCCTTTGTGGCAAGCCAACAACCGCGGGGCCGCCGAACTTTGGTTTGGCGGCCCCGCTGTTTTGCACGGCTGCGGAGCAAAGTGCCGCGCCACAAATCCGGGTCTGGGGGCCGTTTGGGCGTACCTTGGCATCGGGGTGAGCGTCAATCACGTATGGCTTTAAAAAGGCAATTGGCCGGCGGAACGAGTTGCCGTGCTGTTGTGGTTTTGAAAAACACGGGGTCCTGGCCGATTTTTTGCGGCATCTTGGCTTCGGCATTACTTTTCGGCCGGGCGGCGCGGCGCTTCGTCAGCCACCGCCCCCGACCCGAACGCTTCCCAACGGTTTCAACCTGTTCGTTCACGCCCTCCACTCATGAACCTTCGTTCGATGTTGCTCGCCGCCGGCCTTGCCGGCGCCTCCGCGGCTCCTGCCGTGGCGCAGGATGCCCCGCGCCAGCTGAGCACGCCTCCCACCGTGGCCGACACCGCGCGCCAAAGCGTAGCGGCGCCGGCCCAAGCGCAGCCGGCGCCGGCCCAGGCTGCGCCGCCTCAGCAAGCTCCGCAACCGCGCTACCGCATCGGCCTGAAATCGGGGCAGGTGTACGCCGCCGACGATGTGGAAATGCGCCAGCCCGTAATCGGCCGCTCGTACCTGCTGCTCAACGGCCAGCAACGCTTCGATCTGGACCAGATCAAGTTTTACCAGGACGAGACGGGCCACTACATCCGCACCAACTTGCCGGGCTCGCGCCGCGAGGCCACGCTGCGCCGCGAAAAGCAGGGCCGCATCAGTACCTACTCCATTACCTCGCAGCAGTGGGCGCCGGGCGGCATGGGCCCCTGGGGCTACGGGCCCTACGGCTACGGCATGGGCCGCTACGGCTTTGGCAGCCCCTGGGGCATGGCTGGCTACCCCTACGGCGGCGGCTACCGCACCGTCAAAACCGAGTACTTCAGCAAGGATGGTGGCCCGATTCAGGACATGAACTTCCGGAACCTGAGCGTGGCGCTTTCCGATAACCCCGGCAGCGCCGAGCTGCTGCGCGATGCCGCCCGCCTCAAGCGCATCAGCACAGCGGGCTACATTGTGGGCGGTGGCATGTTGGTGGCCGGTATGCTGAACACCTTTAGCGGCAACGCCCAGCGCATTTCGCCGCTGGTGTTCATTTCGGTGCCGGTGCTGCTGGTGCCCACGCTGGTGGGCGGCTCGCAGGCCAACAAGCTGAAGCAGGCCGTGCAGATGTACAACTACAACGGGGCCGCTACGCGCTAACGCGCAGCCCCTGCTCCTTACCCCGCCAAGGCCGGCTCCCACCTAGGGGCCGGCCTTGTTTTTGGCGGTGCCCCAACCGCGCAGCCGGCTCTTGCGTTTGCCAGGGTTGTGTCTGCCGCCCTACCCACTCCCGATCCCGACTTTCCCCACCGCCAAGCGCTGGCTATGCTGGCGCACGAGCGGCTATGCCAGCTCTACGGGGCGCCGTTTCGGTTTTTCAGCGTTAAAGACCCCATGAGCGAGCTGGTTAGTGCCGTCCTGTCGCACCGCACCCGCAACCAGGATTCGCACCGCGCCTACCAGCAACTGCGCGCCCGCTTTGCCACCTGGCCCGAGGTGCGCGATGCCCCCACGGCCGAAGTGGAAGAAGCCATTAGCCCCTGCACGTGGCCCGAGCAAAAAGCCCCTCGCATACAAGCCATTTTGCGCGAGCTAACCGAACGGCTCGATGGACAACTGACACTCGAGTTCCTGGCCGATTTGCCCGTGCCTGAGGCCCGCGCCTGGCTCGAAACCCTGCCCGGCGTGGGGCCCAAAACCAGTGCGGCTACGTTGCTTTTTAGCACATTGCGCCGCCCGGCCATGCCCGTCGATAGCCACCACCACCGCGTGGCGCAGCGCCTAGGGCTGATTGGCCCCAAGGTAGGCACGGAGGCCTCGCATGCCCTGCTCGAAGCGTTGTTGCCGCCTGGTTGGGATGCGCAGCAAGTTTACGACCACCACGAAGCCCTGATGTTTCATGGGCAGAAGTGCTGCTACCACCGCTCGCCCGCCTGCGGCCGCTGCGTGTTGCTTGATGTGTGCCCCACCGGCCAGCAGCTGCGGGGCAACACTTTGGTGGTGCCGGCTGCGTAAGCGTACCTATCACCTTCTCTCCTCTTCAGCCATGAAAACTACTTACGGCATGCCGGCGTTGCTGTCGGCCATATTCCCCGGTTTGGGCCAGCTCATCAAAGGCCAACTACTCAAGGCCGTTGTTATTTGGGTAATCAGCGGCGTGGTGGGCTTTTTGCTTTGGTGGACGATAATTGTTCCTTTTGCCGTGTGGGCCTGGAACGTGTACGACGCCTACAACTCGCCCACCACGTAGCCCGGCATGGCCACCCTGCACCTCAAAGCCAAACCCAACGCCCGCCACAACGCCGTTGTAATTGCCGCCGATGGCAGCGTTACCATTCGGCTGAATGCCCCGGCGCAGGATGGCAAAGCCAACGACTGCCTGCTGCGGTTTTTGGCCGAGGTGCTGGCCCAGCCCCGCAGCAGTCTTACATTGCTCAGCGGCCACACGGCGCCGTTCAAGCGGGTTGAGGTGCCCGGCCTTTCCGACCTGGAGCTGCGCCGGGCCCTGGTTGCCCTCGCGCACTAGGCACGCCACCACCTAGGCCTGGGTTTGCTGTTCCTGGTGCTGCAAGCCTTTGGCCTCGAGGGGCGCGCACTTTGATTCTTTCTGTATCAGACCGACTCCTTGCGGTACGTGTAGCCCTACGCCTCATAGTTGGGCTTGCTGCCTGTCAGGGCCCTAGGTTGCTGCGCGGTTTGCAGCACCTAGGGCATTTTCTTTACAGCTTCAGCACGGCGTTCAGCACGCCGTTTACTACTTCGGCCATGCGGCGGAAGTCAAGCGTGTCGATGGTGTCGCCGGTTTCGTGGTAGTTGGGGTTGCGCAAAAAGGCCGTGTCGTTAATCATCACGGCATTCCAGCCGTAGGGCCAGTAGTTGCGCTGATCGGACAAGCCCGCCAGGCCCGCTTTGGCCGACAGGTTGATGCGTTGCACATCCACATCGGCGGTGGCTCGCATCAGCTGCTGCACGCGCTGCGTGAACAGCTCCTGCCCATCGCGGCCCACCACCGTAATAAAGTTGCCCGTATTGGGGTACAGCTCGGCTAAGTGTTCGGTGGGGAAGCGCTGCGAACCGGGCTCGTCGCGGAAGTAGCCGATCATCTCGTAGCAAATCATGGCGCGTACGGCCACGCCCGCATCGTGCAAGGATTTGGCGTGCACGGCGCTGCCCATGTACTCCGAGGCGAAGTACGGCGGCTCTTCGTTGGGGTAGGCCACTAGGTCGATGCGGCGGTCGGCGGGTAGCTCGGCTTGCATGTGCTGCAGCAGGCGCGCGGTTTCGAGCAGGCCTGCCACGGCCGAGGCATTGTCGTCGGCGCCGGGTTGCTCTCCAAACACATCGTAATGGGCTCCTACTACGATGCGCTCGGCATCGGCGGGGCCAAAAGTGGCGATGATGTTGCGGTACTGCCGGCCATCGGCCTTAAAAGGCTGTTCCTCCACGGGGCAGCCCAGCTTTTCAAACTCCGCCCGAATGTAGTCGGCCGCTTGGTTGAGCGAACCGAGGTTGCGGTAGTTGCGGGCAGGCTGCAGCGAGGTCAGAAATTCGACATCGGCGTAGAGCCGCTCTTGGTTGGCGCGCATAGGTGCGTTGGCTTGGTTGCTGGCAGGTTGGCTATACGGCAAAGAACCACTCCGTAGCTTACCAAACAACCATACGGCCGAGCCCAAGGCAAGTAAAACCAGCATCAGCCGCCCCGAAACACGCATTGCCAAACCAGGTTTTTAATGGCGTATAGCTTGTGCAGCTGCCTAGCTAGGCTCTCACATCTGTCATCCTGAGGTGCCGGCCGAAGGACCTTCTCACGGCAGAAAAATTAAAGAAGAACGTCCTGCCGAGCTTGTCGAGACAACTCGCGTGCTGACGCTAGATAGAAAGTACTATCTGGCAAGATGTCTCGACAAGCTCGACATGACCGCTCTAAATTGATGGCGACGAAGCACGCGAGATGCTCGACAAGCTCGACATGCCAGGTACGCGGATGCAGACGAAGCGGTAGAGATGCTTAGGCAAGCGGACGCCAGATGTGGCATGACGTTCATTATGCGTTTGTGCTGGCGTAATGAAGGTCCTTCGGCCGGCGCCTCAGGATGACAGGCGAGCTAGAATAGAATCGGCGTCGTTAGTAACGGCCTTCTACGTTATCGAGGTACTTCTGGCCCGAGCCGGTGTTCAGCAGCAGCACTTGCTCGCCGGCGCGTAGCCAGCCGCTGGCCAGCAGTTTGCGGGTGGCCATCCATACGGCGGCGCCTTCGGGCGCTACAAACAAGCCTTCGGTGCGGCCTAGCTCGCGCATGCCTTCTACCATTTCGTCGTCGCTGATGCTCATGGCCGTGCCGCTCGACTGCTCGAGCACTTGCAGCATCAGGGCTTCGCCTAGGGGGCGCGGCACCGCCAAGCCGTTGGCAATGGTGGGTTTGCCGTTGTAGTGCTGGCAGTTGGGCTGGTTGCCGGCTATGGTTTCGATCAGCGGGCAGCAGTTGGTGGCTTGCACGGCTACCATGCGTGGCAGCTTGGCATCGGCCGTTAGCCAACCTAGGGCTTTCATTTCCTCAAATGCCTTCCAGATGCCGATAAGGCCGGTGCCGCCGCCTGCAGGGTACACTATCACATCGGGCAGTTGCCACTGCAGCTGCTCGGCAATTTCGTAACCCATGGTTTTTTTGCCTTCTAGCCGGTAGGGCTCTTTTAGCGTCGAGACGTCGAGCAAACGGCCATCGGCGTTGAGCTGCCGCACGTGGGCTGCGCAATCGTTGATGAGGCCATCGACTAGCCGCACATCGGCACCGTACCAGTAGCACTCCTCGCGAAAGGCTTTGGGCGTATGACGCGGCATTACTACCGTAGCGGGCAGGCCGGCTTTGGCGCAGTAGGCCGCCATGGCTACGCCGGCGTTGCCAGCCGTTGGAATGATGCAGCCCTCGGCCCCAAGTTCCTTGGCTTTGGATATGGCCATGCTCAGGCCGCGGGCCTTAAAGGAGCCCGTTGGGTTCTGGCCTTCGTCTTTCAGCAGCAACGACGCCAAGCCGTAGCGGGCCCCTAGATTGCGCAGCGTAAGCAGCGGCGTGAACCCTTCGCCCAGGCTCACCATGTTGGCATCGTCGAGCAGCGGTAGCACCTCGCGGTAGCGCCACATGGTGGCCGGGCGCGCAGCCAGGGCCTCTTTGCTTAGCGAACCTCTCTCGAGCGTGTAGCGGGCCAGCAGCGGCGCAGCGCAGCACTCAGCCACGGTTTGGGGGGAAAACGCCGAATGCGGCGCGTGGCAGCGCGAGCACACCAGCTCGCTTACACGACTAAGAGGTTCGGTGATGGTGGCCATGGCTCGGGTTTAGGGTGAAAACTGCCCAAAGAACGCTGCCGACCCCGTCAATGGTTATGCCCGATGAGCATGGTATTTTCGCATGGGTTATTCCGCTTTAGAATAATACCGCAGTGCGAACTGCATAAAGTCTTTGAAGGGAGAGTTGTTTTCGGTGCCCCGCCGTTGCACAAATTCGAAATGCCGACGCAGCTGCAAGTCAGCCACTTTCACCTCGGCTAGCTCGCCGGCGGCCAGTTCTTTCACCACGGCTTGCCTAGGCAAAAAAGCCAGTACGCTTGGGTCAACGCGCACAAAGTTCTTCAGGGCCTCGGTGCCACCTAGGCGCACTTTCACGTGCAAATCGCCGAGCCGGATGCGCTGCGCCAGCAAGGCTTGCTCTACCACCGCCAGCGTGCCCGAGCCCGGCTCGCGCAGGGCCAATGGTACGTGGTAGAGGTCGGTAAGGGCTAGCTTGCGCCCTTGCAGTGGGTTTTTGGCCGAGCATACGGCCACTACGTCGTCGGAGAGCAGCGGCGTGTACGTAACATTGCTTACGCGATGAATCCCCTCGATTACCCCTAGGTCGATTTCGTGCTCGAGCAAGGCTTTGAGGATGTTCTCGCTGTTGCGGTTTTTGAGCGTAAGCTGCACGTGCGGGTGGTGCCCTAGGTAAGCCGACAGCACCGGCGGCAGCACGTACAGCGAAATGGTGGTGCTGGCCCCAATCACCATCCGGATGTCGGGCGTGAAGCGCGGGCTGAGGTCGGCCATTGCCTGGTGCAGCTCGGTTTGCAGCTGCTGCACCTGCAGAAGTTTTTGGTAGAGCAGCTGACCGGCCGCCGTAAGCGCCACAGCGTTGCCCAAACGCTCAAACAAGCCCGTTTTGTAGTGCTCCTCCAAGGCTTTTACTTGCTTGCTCACCGCCGATTGGCTGATGAACAGGCTTTGGCTGGCCTTGGTGAAGCTGAGGCGCCGGGCCACTTCCAGAAATACCTCGTGTTGGTGCGAAAGCATGGCCGGAAGGTACAACCAGGCTGCCAAGTAGCTACTTCGTCCCGCGCTGCTGGCCTGCCCTGAGGCGGCCAACTGAACTATACCAACAGCGTTTGCACGTTCGCAAATTTTGTAACGCAACTCATTACCAATTGGCCTTTATCGGGTGTTACTTATAAGCACCATCCGCCAAACCGCCCGAGCTATGCGTTGCAACCTAGGCATGCCCGACCGCCTTATTCGCCTGCTGTTTGCCCTGATGCTGGGCGCCGAGTTGCTGCTCGAAGGGCAAAGCCCCGATATGCTGGCCCTGCTGGCCGCGCTGTCGGCGGGCTTGCTGGTTACGGGCCTGAGCGGATTCAGCCCGCTGTACGCCCTGCTGGGCCTTTCTACGCGCGATTTGCTGCGCAACAAACCCCCGAAAGCGCGGCGTTTCAGCGCGTAGCCCTAGGTGGCCTGCGATTGTTTGCACCCAAGCAGCCAAAGGCAGCGGCTACGGCTGGGTTGGTGCGTTGGGTGCGGGAGCAGCCGCCTGTTGGCGCGCTACCGGGCCCGAGCCCGGCCAGTGCGGCCGCAGCGAGTTGGCGTAGTCGACGAGCAGGGCCAGCTGGCGGGCATCGGTAAAGCGCAAGTTGTGCCGGCGGGCGTAGGCAACTATGGCGTTGGCTTCGCGGGCAAAGTAGGCCAGCACATCGTGCTTGGGGCGGTGCAAGCGCAGCACGCGGCCATCGGGGGTACCCAAAAAGTACTTCTCGGCCGGCGCGTAGTAGTGGTCGTTGAGGGGCCGCCCCGCCGCATTGGCCACGCCCCAAAACGACGGCTCGGCCCAAGGCGCCCGCCGCAGTACCAAGGTGCAGCGCCGGTACAGCGTTACGGGGCCGCTGCTCATCAGCTCAAAAAAAGCGGGGCACCCGCCCGCGGCGTTGGGTAAGTCGCGGGTCCAGCGGTGCACCAAAAACAGGCGTGCCCGGTCGTAGCCAAACCAGGGGCGGCCGCCCCGGCCGTTGCGCATGGCCCGGGGTTGCAAGCCCGCCGTGGCCGTTGCGGGGAGTTGCCCATCGCCGCGCACGGCAAAGGCGCGTACCTCGCCAGCGGGTATGGTGCGCACGCGCCCGTCGGGCATTTTTAGCAAGAGCAAGTCGCGGTCGAAGTGCAGCGCAAGCGGGCCGCGGAGGGTGTCGCCGGAATTCAGCACCACGGTGCTGTGGGCAAACTGCTGTGCCTTGGGCATCGGTTGGGCAGCCCCCTGCAGCGGCAAGCTCCCCACCAACGCCCCGGCACAAATTGCGAGTACTAGGCGGTGCGTTTTCATGCCGGAATGACTCGGCACCCCTCCTAGCGCTGCACCAAACAGTTGGCTACAAGCAAATTATTTTACGAATCTTTTCGTAGTTATACTACCTCCAAATTTTCCATCGGAGCATTCCCAGGCGGCTATAATTTTGCCGGCACGCTGGCCTTCACGCTGTCGAGCTTGCTAGCCCAGCGTTGCTTTTCTTCGCTGTTGAGGATGGTAAACGCCTTTTGGGTTTTGGCGTCGTTGGGGGCCAGGGCCTGGGCCGTGCGCAAGTAGTGCTTGGCCGAGTCGAGGCGCTGTGTCCAGATGTAGTTGATGCCGATGTTGCGCATTACGGCCGCCTTGTCGTAGCCGTGGCGCAGGGCCGTCCGGAAGCTGGTGCTCGATTTGGCGTATTCCTTTTGGTTGGCTTCGGCCACGCCAATTTTGTAGTGCAGTTCGGCGTCGGCGGGGTTTTCCTGCGCCAGCTTGTACAGCTTGGGCAAGGCCTCGGCGTAGGCGTGCTTCTCGAACAACGCGTTGGCCTCTTGCCGGGCCGGTGTAGCAGCGGCCGGGTTTGCCGACGCGGCGGTTTGCTTAGGAGCTTGGTTGCACGAAGCCGTGGCCAGGGCCGCGGCACCAGCTAGCAACAAGCTGGTGCGAAAAGCGAAAAAGCGCATTATGGTTTGGTTGTGGTGGATGGAGCAAGGCGGGCAGCTGCTTTGGCAATGCCCAGAGCGGCCGCCCGCCTGGCAAATTAGCACGCGCCGCCGGTAAACCACGCGCCTGCGTGCATTCTGTGGCCGGGGCGGGCCTGCCCAAGCTAGCCCAAAGCAAACCTACCTAGGCACTGCACTACCCGTGCCCGGTGGTACCAGTCGTTGCACACCAGCTCGGCGTGCTGCACCTGCATCGTGCCGAAAGCGTGCTGTCGGTATTGCTGCAGCAACTCCACAAACCGCAGCGGCTCGCGCAACGGCGCCCGAAACCGCGCTACCGTGCTGTGGGCGGTTTGCAGCACGTAGCGTTTGTCGATGGTTTGCGGCAAGGCCGAAGCCCGGAAGGCAGTGCGTAGGTTGCCCCTCAACTCCTGCAGTGCTGCGGACCTAGGGAAGCCTTGCACCATTACCGTAGCGGCCGAGGCAGTGATGCCGGCGAAATTAATGGTAAATGGCTGGGCTACTGGCAGCACGCTCGCCAGCAGTTGCTTGTATGCGCTTGGGTTTATTTGGCTTAGAGCAAAGCCCTCGTAGCAGGAAATGAGCGTCAGCAGCGTGACGTGCATATCCGAGGGCGGATAATAGTATTGCTCGGGTTCGAGGCGGCGCAGTTGTTCCACGAACTCGGCCATGCGGTGCTTTACTTCCGCTGTAGGGCGAATGACCAAGGTGAGACCTAGGCGATGGTCGTTGGGGTCGTCGAGCAGTGGGTCTGTGGCCAGGCTGTTGCTTGCTAACTTAGGCAAAGCTTCCTGCCACATGGCAGCGTAATGATCGGCTAAGGTCATGAATAGCCAGGAGGTATACCAAGGAAAAGTCAGACATAGCTGTTAGAGCTAACGGCATAAGTTTAGCTCGGCGTGGCTCACCGCAAAACTCAATAGCAATGCCCCGCAGATATATTTTCCTTTAGTAGTCCACCTCTTTGTCACAGGCCAAGCAATCGAAGCGGATCGACTCAAGTTTACCTTCGCTTAGTTCGTAAATGTGCCTTGGATTGTCTATGCAGGGCTCAAGAACAACGAATTTGATCTTCTGCTGTAGCCCTGCATCTATGGCTGTCAGGAACGTTGAGTAGAATTGATTAGCCGACATTCCGACCTTGACCTTGTTAGTTAATGCCACAGTGCTGTCTCTCAATTCGCCTTTAATTATGTAGGAGCCCCAGTAGCTATCAGGCGAATCATCTTTGGCGAAGAAGAGCAACAGCCTATCTTTTCCTTTTATCAAACTGTGATACGTAGAGGCCTCACCATCTCTTAGGCGGGTTACCTGCTTATTGACTTTGAATCCTTTTAGCAGCGATTTACCGAGCATGGATTCATCCTTGATGTTTCCAAAAGGGTAATAAACAAACTCAGCACAGGTTACCAGGAACAAGGTATCAGCCGAAACCCAAGCGGAATCATTGAACTCGAAAGACTTTTTGGGTTTAAGCCATCCGCTGCTCAGCTTATAAGCGCCTGCTGTGTCCGTAAGCATAGTCGATTCCGCTGTTCGCTTGCCGAACGTGTGTTTACCGGTATCACCCTGCTGGCCTTGCTTGCCGCAGGAGGCCATAAACAAGGCCGCAAAGACACCATACCATTTGATGAAGCCCTGTGGATTATCAATCACGATCATACAATATTTGAGCACGGCGCATTAGTTAAGCTTTGCAAATAGTAGCCTGACTGACGCTTAGGCAAATTTGTCCGAGCTCTTAATTTTTACGCACAGCCTTACTTGCTCAACCGGCAAGTGCCAAGCTGCCTCGCGGTTCTTATTGCTTAAAAGCTGCATTAGTTAGCTATTGACCTTTTAGCAGCTATAATACCCCTTATCCATTAGCGTTTTTCTATACCTTTCGCCCGCCGCTATCCTCCCCCTATCCTTCCGATGACTACCCCCAAACTGCTTCGCCTGCCGCTGCTGGTGCTGCTGGCTTTGCTATGCGCGTGCTCCAAACCCGGCGAGGATGCCAACACAGCAACTGCTGCCGACGGCGAGGAAATCGACCCGTACGAAAACCTGATTTTCAGCTTCGAGGAGCCGGTAGCCTCGGAGGCCCAGCTGAACCGCTGGGACACCACGCAGGTAGTGCGCTTTGAGCCGGCGGTGCGGGGCAAGTTTAAGTGGGCGTCGGAGCGGGAGCTGGTGTTTTCGCCGGCCGAGCCGTTCCGGCCGAGCACCGCGTTTCGGGCCGAGCTGCGGCCGCAGGCGCTGCCCAGCGGCAAGCAGCAGAAACCACCTAGGCTGAGCCGCACGCAGTTTCATACGCCCTACTTACAGATGAGCGAGCCGCAGGTGTTCTGGACGGCCTCGGCGCAAAGCAGCGAGCCGGCCGTGCGCCTGAACGCGGTGTTCAACTACGCCGTGCGCCCCACCGACCTGCGCCAGCACCTGCGCCTCACGGTAGCCGGCCAGCAGGTGTCCTTCGAGGTAGTATCGGCCGAGCCCGACCGCGTGGTGGGCATCCGGCCCACGCAAACGGTAGCACCGGGCAGTACTGTTCAGCTCCACGTGGAACCTGGCCTGAAGCCCGTGGGCGGCGGCAACGGCACCAGCCGTGCCCTCGATGCCTCGGGTACCGTGCCCGATCCGCAACAGTTGCAGGTGCGCGAGCTGACGGGTTCCTTGCTCAACGGCGAACCGGTGGTGACGGTGCTCACCGACCAACCCATATCAGCTGAGCAGGCGCAAACAGTAGTGCGCGTGCAGCCTGCCGTGGCCTTTGGTGTGGAGGCGCTGGAAAGCGGCTTTGTGCTGCGCGGCGGTTTCGAGGTAGGCAAAACGTATACGGTGAGCGTAGGCCCCGGCGCCTACGGCACCCTAGGTGGGCATTTGGCCGAGCCGTTCAGCCAGGCCGTATCGTTTGGCGACGAGCGGCCGAGCATCAGCTTTGCCTCGGGCGGCGAAAAAGCCATGTACCTGGGCGCGCAGGGTTTGCGCAACCTAGGGCTGCGCCTGAACGAGGTGGAGCGCGTGAAGGTGAGCATCTACAAGGTGTACGCCAACAACATCCGGGAGCTGCTGCGCTCGGGCGAGCAGTACGGCTACGATGCCGGCGAGGAGGGCGAAGAAAGCCAGGACGAAAACGGCGAGTGGATAGACCGCAGCTACCGCTACTACAATACCGAGGACTTCGGCAACCTGCTCACGGAGCGCACCTACAGCACCAGCGCCCTGCCCAAAGCCGGCGCGCTGCGCCTGCTGCACCTCTCGCTCGACGAGCTGGAGTTCGGCAACCAGATGAAAGGCCTGTACGTGGTGCGCGTGCAGGATACCGAGCGTCAATGGCTGCAGGTATCGAAGCTGGTGGCCGTGTCGGACCTAGGCGTGGTGGTGAAGCGCAACGGCACCGGCGGCGCCATGGTGTTCGTGAATTCGCTGCGCACGGCCAAGCCGGTGGGTGGCGCCTCGGTGCGCTTCATCAGCCACAACAACCAAACGATGTTTACGGGCCAAACCAACGCCAACGGCGTGGCCATGCTAGGGCAGAGCGACAGCACCGCCAACAGCCGCTTCCGGCTGGACATGGTGATGGTGCAGAGCGGCCCGGATTTCACCTTTCTGCAGCTGGAGCGCGCCCGCGTCGAAACCTCGCGCTACGACGTAGGCGGCCTGCAAAGCAACGCGGCCCGCTTCCAGGCTTTCCTGTACGGCGACCGTGACCTGTACCGCCCCGGCGACACTATCCGCACCAACACCGTGGTGCGCACCGACAACTGGCGCGTGCCCGGCGCCGTGCCCATGAAAATTAGGCTGCTATTGCCCACCGGCAAGGAGTACGCCAGCTACCGCCGCACCCTGAGCAAGGAAGACGGCTCGTTTGAGGCGCAGTTCATCGTGCCGCCTTCCGTAATGACGGGCCTCTACACGCTGGAGGTACTCACCGGCAACGACGTGCTGCTGACCTCGCGCAAAATCAGCGTGGAGGAGTTTATCCCCGACCGCCTGAAAGTAACCGTAACTGCCGCGCCCAAAGTGGTGCAGCCCGGCCAAACGGTGCGCGCCACGGCGCTGGCCCAAAACCTGTTCGGCCCGCCCGCTACCGACCGCAAGTTTGAGGTAGAGTTTTCGCTGAAGCAAAAGGCCTTCGCGCCCAAAGAATACGCCGATTACAACTTCAGCATCCGGAGTGGTGTGGAGCGACGCAACCAGTACGGCGGCGAAGAGCCGGAGTCGGCCTCGGCGCTGAACGAGCGGTTTGAGAAAGCCGTGCGCGAAGGCCGCACCAACGAGCAGGGCCGCGGCACGGCCGAGTACCAGGTGCCCGAATACCGCGACCTAGGCACGCTCGAAGGCACCGCCTTTGCCACGGTGTTCGACGAAACCGGCCGTCCCGTAAACCGCCTCGCCACCTTCGAGGTGCGCACCCAGGCCGTGATGTTCGGGGTGCAGCAATTGCCCGAGCTGCTGAGTACCCGCCAGGCCGTGCCCATTCGGGTGGTGGCCCTTACGCCGCAGGGACAACCTACCCAGGCCCGCGGCGAGGTGCGCGTGGTGCGCATGCTCTGGGAAACCGTGCTGGAGCGCCAGGGCGGCCGCTACACTTACAACTCGCAGCGCCGCGAGCAAACTGTGCTCAGCCAAGCCATTCAGGCCGGCCCGGCGGCGGTGCTGAACTTCACGCCTACCTACTCGGGCGAGTACGAGGTGCGCGTGTCGCGGCCCGGCGCTGCTACCTACGTGGCCAGCCGCTTCTACGCCTACGGCTACGGCGACACGCAGAGCAACGCCTTCGAGGTAAGCAACGAGGGGCAGGTGCAGATCGAGGCCGACAAGCCCAAGTACCAGCCCGGCGACAAAGCCACGCTGCTGCTCAAAACGCCCTTCGCCGGCCGCGTACTCGTGACGGTGGAGCGCAACCGCGTGCTGGAGCATTTTTACGTGGATACCGACGAAAAATCGGCGCGCGTAACGGTGCCCATTCGCGCCGGGCACGTGCCCAACGTGTACGTTACGGCCACGGCCATTCGGCCTATCTCGGCTGACTCCAAAATACCGCTGACCGTGGCCCGCGGCTTCGTGCCGCTGACGGTGGAGAAGCCCGATTCGCGCCTGCCTGTAGCCATCAAGGCCGTGGCGCAAAGCCGCTCCCAAACTTGGCAGACGGTGGAAGTGCAAACCAAGCCCAACGCAGCCGTAACGCTGGCCGTGGTGGACGAGGGCATATTGCAGATGAAGAACTACCGCACGCCCGACCCCTTCGGCTACTTCTACCAGAAGCGTGCCCTCGAGGTATCGGCCCACGATGTGTACCCCTTCCTGCTGCCCGAGCTAGGCTCCAGCAGCACCGGCGGCGACGGTTACGACCTAGCCCGCCGCACCACGCCCGTGCCCTCGCGGCGTGTGCAGCTGGTGGCCCGCTGGAGCGGCGTGAAGCGCGCCGATGCCAACGGCCGTGTGCAGGTGCGCGTGCGCGTACCGCAGTTTAGCGGGGCGCTGCGGCTGATGGCCGTGGCCTACAAAGGCGACGCGTTCGGCTCGGCCGAGCACACCATGCGCGTAGCCGACCCGGTGGTTATCAGCACCGCCCTACCCCGCTTCCTCAGCCCCCGCGACACGATTGATGTGCCGGTAACGCTGACGAATACGACGGGAAAAGGCATGTTTGTTCTAGTCGAATGTTTACCATCAGGAACTTTGGCAAACACGCGATTCGCAAATTCACCTGGGCCATTTGGTAAGCCAGTGAGAGTTCAGTTGACCGCAGAGGAAGTTAAGTTACCTGCTAATGCAGAAGCTAGGGTTGTTTTCCAACTCAAGGCCAAGCAAACTATCGGCAATGGGACAGTGCAAATAATAGCCCATGAACTAGATGATAACGGTGGCTACAAATCTTCTGAGAAGTTCACCGAAACCATCGAGCTACCCGTACGCCCCGCTTCGCCGCTGCAGATGCGTACCGGCTCGGGCATGGTGCAGGGCGGCAAAACGCAGCCGCTGGATTTGCGCACCGATTTCCTGCCGACTGCCCAGCGCAGCCAGCTGGTGCTGAGTCGCTCGCCCATGACGGAGTTCAGCAAAGACCTGCGCTACCTGCTGCAGTACCCCTACGGCTGCCTGGAGCAAACGGTATCGGCTGCTTTCCCGCAACTATACTACCCCGATCTGGCCGCGGCCCTAGGTCAGGCGGGCAAGGCGCAGCGCTACAACCCCAACTACCACGTGCAGGAGGCTATCCGCAAGATTGAGGCGCAGCAGCTCTACAACGGTTCGTTGAGCTACTGGCCCGGAGGCGACTACGACAACTGGTGGACCACGGCCTACGCCGCGCACTTCCTGCTCGAAGCCAAGCGGGCCGGCTTCGCCGTGAACCAGGGCATTCTGGACAAGACGCTGCGCTACCTGCAGTACCGCACCAAAAAGCGCGAAACCGAGCCCTACCAGTACCTCGATGCCGCGAACGTGGCCCGCGAAAAGACCATTGCCAAAAAGGAAATTGCCTACTCGCTCTACGTGCTGGCCCTGGCCGGCAAGCCCGACCCGGTGGCGCTAAACTACTACCGCGCCAACCAGCGCCTGCTCGCGCAGGATTCGCGCTTTGTGCTGGCCAGTACTAGCGCGCTGTCGGGCCAAACCAAAGGTTTCCGCGACCTGCTGCCCCGCTCCTTCTCGGAGCCCGCCGCCCGTCGTGCTCTGGATGGCTCGTTCTACTCGCCCGTGCGCGACCTAGGGCTGGCGCTGAACACCCTCATCGAAGCCGACCCCGAAAACCCGCTCGTGACGAGCATGGCTCGTCAGCTTTCTCGCCTCGTGAAAGGGGCAGGTTGGCTGAGCACGCAGGAAAGCGCTTTTGCGCTGCTGGCCCTAGGTAAGGTCGCCCGCCAAAACAAGAACAGCACCGTAACCGCCACGCTTGCCGAAACGGGTGGCAAAGTGCTGGGCCAGTACAAAGGCCCGCAGAACCTGACTGTGAACAACGTAGCCAACCGCCGCCTCAGCCTGCAAACGGCCGGCATGGGGCCGCTGTACTACTTCTGGACGCTGGAAGGTATTTCGCGCACCGGCCAGGTGCGCGAGGAAGACCAATACCTGCAAGTGCGCCGCCAGTTCCTCGACCGCACCGGCCAGCCCCTAGGTCGGGCTGAGTTCCGCCAAAACGACCTGGTGGTAGTGAAAATCACGCTACAAGCCGCCGACTACGCCGGCGAGGTGCCCAACGTAGCCATTACCGACCTGCTGCCCGCCGGCCTCGAAATCGAGAACCCGCGCATTGGCGCCGTGCGCGAGCTTACCTGGGCCACCGACGCCGCCACGCCCGACTACCTCGACGTGCGCGACGACCGCATCAACCTGTTCACCACCGCTACCCCGCAGCCCAAGTCGTTCTACTACCTGGCCCGGGCCATATCGAAGGGCACCTTCAAGCTAGGTCCGGTAAGCGCCGACGCTATGTACAACGCCGAGTACCACTCGTACGCCGGCGCCGGAGTGGTACAGGTGCGCTAGGTACCAGATTATATTTCATAGTGCTAATCTTCGCTACGCCAAAGCTAGGGTTAGAAGCTAGTTCCCCTCCTCAGATGAGGAGGGGTTAGGGGTGGTTGAAGAGCTAGAGTTAGAGGCTAGTTCTAGATGCTGTTCTGATGCAACAGTCAACCACCCCTAGCCCCTCCTCATCTGAGGAGGGGAACTAGCTTCTAACCCTAGTTATAACTAAAGCCTTATCAGCTTTGCCAGAGCCTCCAATTTTCCAGGTATCACTACACATCTTAAGAACGAGCCCCTAGCCTTACCTCAACCATAGCTTGCGTGGCGGGTGGCGCGTACAACCTGCGCACTCCAGCCCCTTAGCCATGCCTCGTTGCTCCATCGTTTTCACTCGATTCATCCTTGTGTTTGTCCTGCTGCTTTGCGCCCTAGGTGCGCAGGCGCAAGGCGCCATTACCACCATCACGGCCGCCGACAACGGCAAGGAAGTGCAGCTAACCGTGGGCGAGCGGCTGATTGTGCGCTTGCCCACGGCGGCCCCGCGCTATGGCTGGCGCTTGGTGCAGAACTACCCGGGCCAGCTCACGCTGGTAAGCAACCAAACTTTGCCCGGGGTGCGCAGTGGCGTACCCGGCGCCCCGGCCACCCACGAAATGCACTTCCAAACCATCGGCTCGGGCGGGCTCGATCTGGTACTGGTGGCGGCGCTGCCGGGCACGGGCTACTCGCCGGTGGGCAGCTATTTCCACGTGTACCTCACCATCAACCAGCCCGGTGTGGCCAAAAACGTCAACATCACGGAGTACGGCAACCGCAGCCGCGTAACCGTGAACAAAGGCGACCAGCTTAGCATCAAGCTAGGCACCACTGCCGGTTCTACTTCCCGGTGGGAGGTTATGCCGATAGCCAACGAGATAGTGAAACTGGTAAACACCCAAACCGAGCAGGAGCAAAAGAAGTCGAAAAAAAAGCCGAAGCCCGGCACCCCGCAGGATATCACCTTCAATTTTCAGGCGCTCAATCCCGGCCAAACCACCATCCGCTTTCTGTACCGCGACGGCACAAACAACGACACCCCGCCCAAGCGCGACTTTGTGCTCGATGTAACGGTGCCGTAAGGCTTATTGGTGGCGCAGAACGCAAAATGCTGGTACGCATAGATACGCGCTCTTCCTCTTCATTGGCTGCCGCTAATCAGGCTCGGGGCTACACCTAGGCGCCTATCTTTGCCGCCGATGAACTACCTGATTTACCTGGCCCACGGCCCGGCCGAGCTGCGCAGCGAAGCCTTGTACAGCCTGCTTTCTTATTTCCGGGCGGCACCGGTGGCACCGGCTCAGGTACTCATCTACACCGATGCACCCGAGGCGTTTCGGCAAGTGCTGGGCGAGCGGCCCGGTGTGCTGTACCCAAGCGTTATGGAGGCTGAGTGGCGGGCCTGGCGGGGCAGTGCCAACATGGTATACCTACTGAAGATTGGCGTGCTCGAACACGCCGCCGCGCACTACCCTGGCAACCTGCTGTTCGTAGACACCGACACGATTTGGCAGCGCGACCCTACGCCCATTTTTGAGCAAATTGGCCAAGGCGCGCGCTTTATGCACGACAACGAAGGCCTGCTGGCAACCGGCAACACGCTCAGCCGCAAAGTGTACCGGCACCTCAAGGGCCATACCTTCCAAACGGGCGCCTATCAGGTGCAGGTAACGCCCGCTACGCTCCTGTTCAACTCGGGCGTTATCGGTTTCCGTAGCCACGAGGCGACCCTGCTGCGCGACGTAATGCAGCTGGCCGAACAGCTCTACGCCACTTACCACAAGCACATGATGGAGCAACTGGCTTTCAGCATGCGCTTTGCCGTGGATGGCCCCGTGCAAGAGGCTAAGCCCTACGTGGTACATTACTGGAACCTGAAAGAGGTGCGCCCCACACTGGCGGCGCTGTTTTCCCGTTATCGGGGTGCCAGCCACGAGGAGTTGCTGCGCCGGCTTGATGCCCTAGGTCTGCCCGAGGTACACCGCGCCGAGCTGGCCTACCGCAACCTCGCCGGCTGGCAACGCACCCTGCGCAAGCTGGTAGGCCGGCGGTGGCGCATGCCTGTTTTTGAGGTGTAGCCTAGGTCCGTTACCTTACTGACCCTGCTGTAGCGCAGTTCCACGCAGCACCAATCGTGCTGGCAAACGCGGACTAAACCAAAGGTCGGCGCAGCCAAGCCCGCGCTGCATTTCGCAAGCCAGACCTGCTTCGTCTCCACATTCTGATGCCACGCCAACCTGCTTCCGTGTTGCGCCGCTTGCGCCGGCCGCTGCTGGTGCTGTTGGGCGTGTTGGCAGTAGCCCTGGGGCTGAACTGGCTGTTGCCGCTGCCGTCGCCTCCGCCCTATTCGCCCGTGGTAACGGCTGCCGATGGCTCGGTGCTGCACGCGTATTTGTCGCCCGACCAAAAGTGGCGCCTAGCGGCCGATTTGCGCGACATCACCCCCACGCTGCGCAAGGCCATTGTAGCCAAAGAAGACAAGTGGTTTTACTACCACCCGGGCATCAACCCAGTAGCCTTGCTGCAGGCGGTTGGGCGCAACGCTCTAGATACTGGGCGCCGC
Source organism: Hymenobacter oligotrophus (assembly GCF_003574965.1). Lineage (NCBI taxonomy): Bacteria > Pseudomonadati > Bacteroidota > Cytophagia > Cytophagales > Hymenobacteraceae > Hymenobacter > Hymenobacter oligotrophus. The sequence continues at coordinate 2,241,696 of NZ_CP032317.1, forward strand.
ACCGGCGCCAGCACCATCAGCATGCAGGTGGCGCGCATGCTCGAGCCCAAGGAGCGCACCGTAGGCAACAAGCTGCTCGAAATGCTGCGCGCTTTGCAGTTGGAGGCGCATTACTCCAAGGATGAGATCTTGCAGCTGTATCTCAATTTGGTGCCCTACGGCTCCAACGTGGAGGGCGTAAAATCGGCGGCGCTGCTGTACTACGGGCAGCCTCCGCATTACCTCTCGCTGGCGCAAACCGTTGCGCTGACCATCGTACCCAACAACCCCACGGGGTTGGCGCCGGGCCGGCACAACGCCCGGCTGCTGCAGGCCCGCAACCGGTGGCTGCGCCGCCTAGGTGCCGCAGGTGTTTTCCCGGCCAAGGATGTAGCAAATGCCTTGCAGGAGCCTTTGCTGGCGCAGCGCCGACCAGCGCCGCGGCTGGCTCCGCACCTCTCGCGGCGGTTGGTGCAGGCCGAGCTACAGAAGGCGGCCACCTTTGCGGGCTCCAAAGCCGGCCTGCAAGCCACGCTGGTGCGGGCCAAACAAGCCAAAGCCGAGGAGCTGACGCGTCACTACGTACGCCGCCTCGCTCCGCTGGGTATTACGCAAGCGGCCGTGCTGGTGGTAAACAACCGCACCCGCGCCGTGGAGGCCTACGTGGGCTCGGCCAATTTCGGCGACGTGCTGGGCCAGGGGCAGGTTGATGGCATTCGGGCCGTACGCTCGCCGGGCAGCACGCTTAAGCCTTTCCTCTACGCCGTTGCCGCCGACCTAGGGCACGTTACGCCCAAGCGCATGCTGCCCGATGTGCCCACCAACTTTGCCGGCTTCCGGCCCGAAAACTTCGATAAACGCTGCAACGGCGAAGTTACGCTGGAGCGCGCCCTAGGGCACTCGCTCAACATCCCGGCCGTGCACGTGCTGCAGCAGGTGGGCGTGGGCACTTTTACGCAGCAGCTGCGCCGGGCTGGGTTCCGAACAGTAGCGCGGCAAGCCCCGCAGCTTGGGCTGAGCACCATTCTGGGGGGCTGCGGCGCCTCGCTCGAAGAGCTGGTGGGCCTGTATGCGGCTTTAGCGAACAAAGGCGCTTATGCGCCCTTGCGCTTTACGGCCGATGCGCCTGCTGCGCACCCTACGCAACTGGTATCGGAAGCCTCAGCCTACCTCGTTACCGATATTCTGTCGCAGTTGGTGCGGCCCGATTTGCCGGTGGGTTACGAAAACTCGCTTCGGCTGCCGCGCATCGCCTGGAAAACCGGCACCAGCTACGGCCGCCGCGATGCCTGGAGCATCGGCTACAACCGCCACTACACCATTGGCGTGTGGGTGGGCAATTTTACGGGGCAAGGCGCGCCCGCCCTTACCGGCACCGATGTGGCCACGCCCCTGCTCTTCGACTTGTTCAATGCCATCAGCTACAACGACGGCGGCGAGTGGTTTGTACCGCCTGCCGGCCTCGATTTTCGGTTGGTGTGCTCGGTAACGGGCCAAGTGCCCGGCGTGCATTGCCCCAATCAGGTAATGGATTACTACCTGCCCGGCGTTTCCGATGCGCGCCGCTGCGAACATCAGCAAGAAGTGTTTGTGTCGCCGACGGGCGATGTAAGCTACTGCCGCGCCTGTTTGCCCGCCGTTGGCTACCGCCGCGAGCTGTACCCCAACTTCACGCCCGAAGTGCTGGCATTTAAAGCCGCCAACGGTTTGCCGCACGCCATTCGGCCGCCGCACAACCCCGCCTGCACCCTCGTACGCTCCGACGACGGCCCGGAGCAGGCGCCGCGTATCCTCTCGCCCACGCCCAACGCCGAGTACGTGCTCGATGGCCGCGACTCGCAACAGCTGCAATTGCGCTGCGCCGCCGCCAACGATGTGCGCCAAGTGTACTGGTACGCCAACGACCAGTTTGTGCGGGCCGCCGCGCCCACCGAGGCCGTGTTTATTAGGCCCGGCAGTGGCGTGCTCAAAATTTCGTGCGCCGACGACCACGGCCGCAACACCAATGTGCAGGTGCTCGTGGAGCGGTTGTAGCGCAGCACCTAGGGTTAGCTAATGGCTGGCAGCGGATCGGCAACAGACTGGGCAGCGCCCGCAGCTTCGGTTTGCTGGGCTTGCAGCAGCCATTCGGTAGCGTCGCCCTCCTGGCTGGCGTAGTTGAGGCGATAGGGCAGGCGCAAGCCGCCGGCAGCGTTGCTTTCTTGCTGAAAGCTTTCGGCAGCGGCCAGGTGGCTGGGCGAAATCAGGTAGCTCAGGTAAATAGGCCCGCCTAGCCGCTGCGCCAGTTGCGGAGCCAGCACATCAAAAATCCAGTTGGTTACCGCCGGGCTCGAGCTGGGCCGCCGGCGCGCATCGAGCAGCCAAAACCGGCACAGCGGCTCGGGCAGCGCCCCCAACTGGCGGTACACCCGGCGGGTTTCCTCGTCGGTGGTTACGCCCAGCCAGCGCACCACCACAATGTGCAAATCGGGCCGGTAAGAAATGTCGACAAGAGGTGTAGGCGAAGCGAGCAGCATGCACGGGCGGAATTCGGGCCCTTTAGTCTACGCAACTGTTCAGCTTAGGTTACGCAACCGTTACCTAGGCTGGTGCAGTCCGCCTCGCAGTTGCCGCCGCGGGGCCATTGCCCGCGCCCCGCGGCGGCGGGCCAAACCAGAATTGGCACGGTTTTCGGAAATACCCTGGCAACAACGACGGGCTACCTGGAGACGTCACTTAGCCTTGCCGTTTGCTACAGTTGGTTGTCGCAGCTGAGACACCAACCGCAAAGCCCGAGCTTAACCTGCAGAATGAATTTTGCGTTATGGCACGGTGCTTGCAAACGACGGATGTAGTTGTAAAGCAATCCACTAAACTTTACGAAGCCATGAAAACCCTGAGCTATATCATGACCCTGGTGCTGTTGGTAACCGCGCTTTTCGCAGGCGAAGCCCAGGCTCAAGAACGCAAACCCTGGAGCCCCCAAGCTAAGGGCGCCGTAATTGGTGGCCTAGGTGGCGCCGCTGCCGGTGCTATCATTCATAAGCGCAACCGCGTGGTAGGTGGTGCAGTAGGTGCCGCCGCCGGCGCCGGTACCGGTTACATGATCGGCCGCAACGTGCAAAACAAGCGCAAAGCCCAAGCCGCCGAGGCTGCCCGCGTAGCCGCCGCCAACCGCGCAGCCCGCGCTGAGCGCCAGGCCGCCGCCGCCCGCGCCGAGCGCAACGCCCTGGCCCGCCGCGCCGAAGCCGCCGAGAAGAAAGCTGCGCTGGCCCAACAGCAAGTGCCGCAAATGCCCCAGGCCCAGCAATACCCCGCCATGGCCAACGGCTTTGCCGCTGCCGGTACCCCGGCCATGCTGTACAACGGTGCCGCTGGTGCCCCGATGGCCATGAGCGCAGCCTATTTGCCCAACGAGTCGTATGGTGACCGTGCTACGGAATACCCGACTTCGGAATACCGTAGAAAGAGCTGGTAAGTCCGCGCTTTCTGATAAGTTTCGCCGACTTCAGCCCCGTGCCGAAGTCGGCGAAATTGTTTCACACCCTCTCTCCCAAAACCCTAGGTTTATGAAGCCCCTCCTTTGCACGGTGCTCGTTGGCGCAGCCCTTGCCTCTGCCTCTTGCACCAAAACCGAGAAAAAAGAAGAAGCCGTAAACGTGCAGACGCTTAACCAACAGTTTGTTGGTGCTTGGAACAGCAAGAACGCCATTCAGCTGGATACCCTGTTTGCCGAAGACGTGCACTACATCCAGGGCGAAGCCCACTACCAAGGCCGCTCCGAGGTGTCGAACCGCTGGGTGCGCGAAACCATGGGCACCATTGCCAACCTGCGCCTCAGCCCCGTTAGTACCGGCGCCGACACGCAACTGGCCTACGAGGCCGGCACTTTTTCGGTAGATGTGCTGCCCGCCAACCCGGCTTTGCCCATGGGCGAAGGCTCGGGCAACTTCACCCTGATCTGGAAGAAAAACCCCAAGGGTGCTTGGAAGCTGAGCTACGCCCAGCTGGAAGGCTTGCCCGTTCGGGCCCGTACGCGCTAAACGTTTACTTCCCGCAACACCACCACGCAGCCCCGCCAGAAGCTCTGCCGGGGCTGCGTGGTGTTAAAGCGTCTGCCTGATTGGTGCCTTGGTTACTTCTATAGCCGCGTCGCGAGTACGAGGACCTTACGCCGGGGCTGTGCAAGAAGCAGTGCCTTGTGGGCTAGCTTTGCAGCATGGCCGAACACATTCACGCGCAAATCATCAGCTTATCCGACAACCAAAAAGCCGTATTTGCGGGCTTGGTCTGCGAGCGGCTGTACCCGCAATACGAGGCTTTTTGCCGCGCCACCAACTGGGGCAGCCCGGCCGTGTACGAGCGCGGTATTGAGCTGCTTTACAACTCGGGCCTAGGTGCTTTCCATAGCCAAGAGGCCACCTCGTTGCTCGAAAAGCTCGCCCTGGTTACGCCCGCGCTGTCGGATTTTGCCAGTGGCCTGACGCCCTTTGCCCTCGATGCTTGCATTGCGCTGGAAGAAGCCTTGCGCTTTCTTACCGATAAGCAAGAAAGCCACATGCTGCACTGCGCCACGGCTGCTGCCGACAGCGTGGAGGCATTTGCGCAAGAGCACCAAGGCCTCGACCCCAACCGCCGCGATTTCGAGGCCGCCGTGGCGGCCAACCCATACCTGCAAGCCGAAATAGCCCGGCAGCACCGCCTCACCGAAGCCTTGCTGAGCATCCACGAGTTCGATGCTGCGAGCATTCATCAGCTGCGTCGGCTCAACGGCAGCGGCAGTATCATCGAGTTGGCGCGGATACCGGCCTAATCAATGCCTTGGCTTGCAGTAGCGCGGGCTTTAGCCCGCGTTTGCCAGCACGTAATCGTAAGGCCAACACCGCTCAACGGTAGTCGTTCAAGCCAACGCGGGCTACAGTCGCGCGCTACACCGGGCCAGGCAGGCTCAGCTACCGCCGTCGTAACTGATGCTTGTTACCTCCACCACCTCGGGTTTGGGCCCTAGGTGCAGGGTTACTTGCTGGCCTAAGCGGGCACCCTGCACCGCGCGGGCAATGGGCGCCACAAAGGCTATTTTGCCTTCGGCAATAGAGGCCTCATCAACACCCACGATGGTAAAGCGCCGCTCGGTGCCGGGTTTGCCGCCGCTGCGCGTAACAAGCGCAACCGAAGCTCCAAAGCGTACCTCGTCGGCGGGTTGCTGGCGCGGGTCAATTACTTTGGCCGAGGCAATGCGCGCACCTAGGGCGCTCAGCTTGCCGTTGAGGAGGCTGAGTTGGCGGGTACGGTCGGTGTCGTTGTCGCGGTTGGTTTCGGCCTGCCCGCGCTCGGCTTCCAGCTCGGCCAGCTCTTGGCGCAGCAGCTCGAGGCCCCGCGGCGTAACGTAGTTGGGCGTGTTGGGCGGCAGCGCGGCGCGGGGCGGCACAATGGGCGGCTGCTGCGAGTCGTCTTCTTTTACAAAACCTCGGCTCATGCTGCTGCTGAACGCAGCGCCAAAGCGCAGGTTGCAATGCGCTACTGCGCCGGCCGCTGCTTGTTGTCGATGGGCCGGAAGTGCCGCTCCCTAGGTTGCTTTTCGGTGAGGTATTTCCAGTAGCGCTTGGGCATGTGGCGGCGGTGCAGCTTGATGTTGCGGCGCTCGGGGATGTTCACGTGGTCGAAGTACGTTTGCCACAACGACTGAAACAGCGGCTCCCGCTCGTCGAGCACGGCGGCCGAAACGGCCGAGTTGCTCCCTTGCTGCCCGGCCTCGGCATCGAAGCTGACGATGTCGGTGCGCTCGAGGTCGTAGTACAGGCCGTAGCGCCGGCGCCGGTCAAAAATCAGCCAGCGCTGATCGGCGTAGCGTTTCGTAAAGTGCTCGGCTATCAGGGGCAGCACGTCGTAGTCGGGCTCGATGGTGGCATGGAATAGCCCGTCGTGCGTTTTCTCGAAGCGCACAAACGCCTCCATGCGGTGCTTCTCGCGAAACATTTGCTTGGTGATATCGGCCACGGCCCGCACCGTGTCGTTGCCGAAGTTTTCGCTGATGTCCTGCCCGCCGGCCTCGATGGCCATTTGCGTGTACCGAAAAATCAGCAGCTCCCGCTCGGGGCTTTCCGACAAAAACGTTTTGTAGAGGTTGGTGCGCGCCTCGGCGGGCATGTACTTCAGCATGCCTTCCCACACGCGCCGGGCGCGGGCTTCGTCGGAGGGCACAAAGCGCGTTTCGCTGAACAAGCCACCTTGTGCCGCGTCTTCGCTCTGGATGGCCTCGGGCCAACGGCGGCTTTCCCAGCAGGCCAGCAGCACGCACAGCAAGCCGTCGAAGGAGCCGTCGTAGGTGAACCGGGCGGTGCCATCGAAGCTGGGCGGCAACGGCGCAATACGCCGCACGCCGGCGGCAGCGTTGGCTTTGGCGGGTAGGTTGGTGCGGCGGGTTGGTTTCATGGAAATACTCAGAACGAAAAACTCCCCTCCTCAGATGAGGAGGGGACGCCGCAACGCAGTTGCGGCTGGGGTGGTTGACGGGCGCCCGCGCCGCTTGCACGACCTAGGCGCCCGCAAATTCATCTATGCTGTCATCCTGAGGCGCGAGCCGAAGGACCTTGGCGGGACCTCACCCCCCGGCCCCCTCTCCCCAAGAGAGGGGGAGTGTATGCTATCGGGTGTCAGCACGCGTGAGAAGGTCCTTCGGCTGGCGCCTCAGGATGACTGTGGATTTACTTGCTCCGCGAAAAACGCAAGCAGCATTTCCGTTACCCGTTGGGGTTCTTCGTGCTGCAGCCAGTGCGTGGCCTTGTCGAAGTACGTAAGGCGGCCGTGGTCGCAGTAGGCGAGGCTTTGCTGGGCCATGTCGGCTTGCAAAAAAGCATCGCGCTTACCCCATAGCATGTGCAACGGCACCGCCACGCGCCCGGGCTGCGTACCCTGCCGGCCGGTGCGCACGGCGGCGCGGTACCAATTAATCATGCTGCGCATGGCGCCCGGTTTGGCCCACGCGGCGCGGTACTCGCGCAAATCATCGGGCGAAAAGATGCCGCGCCGACTGCTGCTGAGCAAGGTTTGGCGGCCAGCCCAGTAGTTGCTTAGGCTGGTAAGTGTTTCGGGCAACCACGGCAGCTGAAAGAAGAACACGTACCAGCTTTTGCGCAATTGCCCGGGGCTGCTGCGCAAGGTGCGGCCAAACACGGCGGGGTGCGGCACGTTCAGGATGGCCACGCGGTGCAGCCGATCGGGGTGATACATAGCCAAATGCCAGGCCACAATGCCGCCCCAATCGTGGCCTGCTACGTACGCCTTGCGTTGTCCGGCCGCGTCCAGCAGCCCCAGCACATCGGCCGCCAGCTTCGGCAAGGTGTAGTCGCTCACGCGCGGCGGCTTATCCGAGAGGTTGTAACCGCGCTGGTCGGGTGCCCACACGCGGTAGCCGGCTTCGGCCAGGGCTTGTAGCTGGCGGTGCCAGCCGTACCAAAATTCCGGAAAGCCGTGCAGGAGCACCACCAACGGGCCGCTTTGGGGGCCGCATTGCACCACGTGCAACCGAATGCCGTTGGTGTCGACGTAGTGGTGTTCGGGTTCGTGGGCCATGCCTCCGTATACCGCTCGGCCGGCCCTAGGTTGTGCCGGTGCCGCACCCCATTCGCGGCACGTGGCGCCTCAGCGGCTGGCCCCAAGGTGCCAGCCGCTGAGGCGAATTAAAAAACCACCTAGGGTTTGGCCCTGGCGCCACAGCTTCCATTTGCCCTAGGTGCCTGTCCTACCTAGGCAGCCTCGGCTTCGGGGCGCACGCCTTGGGCGGCGTCGCGCTTGGCCAGGAGCTGCTGCCGCACAATCGGCAACAAATCGGAGAGCTTGCAGCAGCAAGCCATGCGGGTTACTTTTTGGGCTTGATCCGCAGCTTGCTCGGTGGCGGGAAGGCGGTGCGAAATGGTCATGGCGGTGGAGAAGGAAGAGTCGAATGCCTAGGGTTTAGCCAGCTTGGCGAAACAAATCGAGTTGGGGCGACACCAGATCGGGCGGCGCGATGATGGTGGGCTCGGGCGCGAACAAATCGAGCTGGCGCTTTACCAGGGCCGAGCGGGTTTGGCCGTCGCCGTACAAAATCTTGCGGCGCACGGTTTGCTCGTCGTAGTCGCGCTTTTCGAGGGCCATGCCGCGGCACGTGATGAAGTAGCGCGCACGGCGCAGCACCACGCCAAACTTGTGCAGGTGGTCGAGGGTAAGCGGAGCAAAGCGGCGGGCTGCCACAATGCGCTTTGCCGACTTCATACCCACACCCGGCACGCGCAAGATGAGCTCGTAATCGGCGGTGTTCACGTCCACCGGAAACACGTGGCGGTTGCGCAAGGCCCACGCCAGCTTCGGGTCGATTTCCAGATCGAGGTGCGGATGGTGCGGATCGAGAATTTCATCGGCATCGAACCCGTAGAAGCGCATCAGCCAGTCGCTCTGGTACAGGCGGTGCTCACGCATCAGCGGGGGCTGCACCACTTGGGGCAGGCGGTCGTCGCCGCTCACGGGCACGTAGCCCGAGTAGTACACGCGCTTCAGCCCGTAGCCTTTATACAGGCCGTCGGCGAGCTTGATGATCTGGTGGTCGGTTTCGGGCGAGGCGCCTACTACCAGCTGAGTGGTTTGGCCGGCGGGGGCAAACTGCGGCACTTTCCGAAACAGCTCGCGCTCCTCGCGGTTTTCGGCCACTTTGGTCTGGATCTGACTCATCGGAGTCAGAATCTCCTCGTAGTTCTTCTCGGGCGCGAGGGCCTTCAGGCTTAGCTCCGAAGGCAGCTCAATGTTTACGCTGAGGCGGTCGGCGTACAAGCCGGCTTCCTGGATCAGCTCTTCCGAAGCGCCCGGAATGGTTTTGAGGTGGATGTAGCCGTTGAACTTCTCCTCGAGGCGCAGCTTTTTGCAGATGCGCACGAGGCGCTCCATGGTGTAGTCGGGCGAGGAGAAGATGCCCGAGCTCAGGAACAAGCCCTCGATGTAGTTGCGGCGGTAGAAGTTCATGGTCAGGTCCACTACTTCCTCTACCGTAAAGGCGGCGCGCTTCACGTCGTTGCTCTTGCGCGACACGCAGTACGCGCAATCGAAAATGCAGTGATTGGTGAGCAGAATCTTCAGCAGCGATACGCAGCGGCCGTCCTCGGTGTACGAATGGCAAATGCCCATGCCCTCGGCATTGCCCAAGCCACGGTTTTCGTTTTTGCGCTTGCCACCGCTGCTCGAGCACGATGCATCGTACTTCGCGGCATCTGCCAAAATACTTAGCTTTTCCTGAATCCGCTCGTTCATCAAAAGGGTGGCTTTCGGGGTGTAAACAAATAGAAAAACCGCTGATTACGCAACAATGTTCCGCCAAAAAGCCCGACTAATTTTTTTAGAATTAGTTCCCGAGTTCAACGCCACGCCTAGGCTTTCGTATCTTCGGCAGCAACCCCGAGCCGGTGGCCCGGGCCTGCCCTCCTGTGTTCAGCCTATTGCCCCGCTTTAGCCTACTCGCCCTCCTGTTGCTGCTGCATTGCTGCAGGCCAGCCGGCCAGGCTTTTGCCCAGCAAGTACCACCGGCCGATACCACCCGCCGCCCGGCGGCCGAGCCGCCTGCCGATACCGTGCGCAAGCGCATCGACGAGCAGCGCATCCTGAGCGGCCTGCGCAACTACGTGCGGCGCAAAACGCTGATTAGCCGGGCGGCTTCGGCCTTATTCAACTTCACCGAGCGCCGCGAAGAGCAAGCCGGCCTCGATGCCACCCTGCTCGACCGCCAGTACGACCGCCACAACTACAAAGTGGTGCGGCGCGTGGAGGTGCAAACCCTCGACGCGTTTGGCTACAACATCAACGACACCACGCGCGTGCCGCGCAACTTCCTGGAGAAAGGCGGCAACGCGCTGCACATCGTAACGGCGCGGCGCAAGGTGCGCAAGCTGCTGCTGTTTCGGCCGGGGCAAGAGCTGCAACCGCAAGCACTGGCCGAAACCGAGCGCCTGCTGCGCCAAACCAACTTTATCCTGGACGCGCGCGTGCTGGTGAACGAGCGCACCTCCACGCGCGACAGCGTCGATATCAAGGTTATTACCAAAGACGTGTTCAGCACCAGCGCGGGCTTGCAAATCCGCGACGTGGGCGCGGGCGTGCTTACCCTGCGCGACAAAAATTTTCTGGCGCGCGGCCACGATTTCCGCAACCGCTTCAGCTACGGCCGCCCCGATCCGCAGGGCTGGGCCTACGACGGCAGCTACACCGTGCCGCTGCGCAACTACCTGGTGGCCCAGGCGCGCTACCGCAACCAATACCAAACCGAGGAAAAAGCGGCCTCGCTCTCGCGCGGGTTTGTGGCCGTAAACACGCGCTACGCCTACTCCCTAGGTGCCGCGCAGTACCACTACGGCATTCAGCAGGGCAACCCCGAGCCGGGCCAGGAGCCTACCTTCAGCCCGCTCGATTTTACCGTGGCCGATGCCTGGCTGGGCCGTGCCTACCAGCCCCGCTCTTACGACCTAGGCTACGAAAACCCGGCCCGCATTATCGTGGCCGGCCGCCTGGTGCGCACCGATTACGCCCGCCGCCCCAACGCCACTTTCGCCAACAGCACCCTGGGGCTGCTGAGCGTGGGCTACAGCGTGCGCCGCTATTACAAAGACCGCTACCTCTTCGGCTTTGGCCGCACCGAGGACGTGCCCACCGGCAGCCTGCTTACCGTTACGGGCGGCTACGACCTGAACGAGAACGGCAACCGCCCCTACGTGGGCACGCGCCTGGGCCTGGCGGGCTTTAGCCCGCTGCGGGGCTACCTCTACATGAGCGGTGAGTACGGGCGCTTTTTGCGCAACGGCCGCTGGGCGCAGGGCGCTTTCACGGGCGAGGTGCTGGCGTTTACGCGCCTCTACCACACGGGCAACTGGCAGTGGCGCCATTTCTTCTGGAACCGCACGCTCATGGGCATCAACCGCCTGCCCGATGAACTGCCCCTGAACATTGAGGAGCAGCGCGGGCTGCGCGGTTTCCGGCCCGAGCAGCAGCTGCGCGGCCGCTCGCGCTTCGTCGTCAATTACGAGGCGAACGTGTTCACGCCGGTGTCGTTTTTGGGCTTCCGCTTAGCGGGCATTGCGTTTGTTGATGCGGCCTGGCTGAGCACCAACGGCCGTACCTCGCCCTTCCGCGACAAGCCTTATACCGGTTTCGGCTTTGGCCTACGCTTCCGCAACGAATACCTCGCCGTGAACACCATTCAGCTGTACTTCGGTTTTTACCCGCGCGGGTTCGGCGACGGCACCGGCTCGCGCATCTTCCAAACAACGCGTAATTACTACACCTTCAGCGACTTTAGCTTCGGGCAACCCAGCATCGTTCGCTACGATCAGTTTCAGTGAGGACAGTTTAGGAGTTTGTGAGTTTATGAAGTGTTGAGGTGTGGTTTTCCTGGCGCCATTCACCTTCGATGTGTTGCGGCTGAGGCGTTTGTGGGTTTTTACGGTGCGAAGGTTTGGCGCTGATAGCCGGCGTCAAGCGCCAGGCACCCGCCGCAGCCCCACGTTCGGGCAACGTGCGCACCTCTGCCAACTCCCAAACTCAAAACTCACTAACTCATTAACTGCTTAAACTCTTTAACTCATAAACTCAAAACTGACTTATCTATTATCACCTTTGCAGCCGCGCGCAAGCCTTTCGGGGTGCCGATTGCGTAATGCATAGAAGCCGCGCGGCTCAATGATCATGGCTCATTGATCATTGTTCATTGCTAATTGATCATTGCCTTTCCGCCCATGAACCTAGGAGATTACAACGAACTGGAAGTAGCCCGCTTTGTCGAATTTGGGGTGTACCTCACCTCCGACGACGGCGACATTCTGCTGCCCGACCGCTACGTGCCGGCCGGCGTGCAAGTGGGCGACGTGCTGCGCGTGTTCGTGTACCGCGACTCCGAAGACCGCCTCGTGGCTACTACCGAGCAACCCCTGGCGCGCGTGGGCGATTTTGCGGCCCTCGCCGTGAAGGACGTAACAAACATGGGTGCTTTCCTGGATTGGGGCCTGATGAAAGACCTGCTGCTGCCCTTGCGCAACCAGCCCAAGCGCGTGCGCACCGGCGACCGGGTGGTGGTGTACGTGTACGTCGACGATGCCTCCGACCGCCTGGTGGCCACCGCCAAGTGGGAGAAATTTACCGACCACGAGCCGCAACTGGAGCCCGGCCAGGAGGTACAGTTGCTTATTGCCGGCGAAAGCGACCTAGGCTACGCCGCCGTGGTCGACAGCCGCTACCAGGGCATGTTATTTCGCAACGAGGTGTTCCGGCCCATGCGCACCGGCGATGTGCTGCGCGGCTACGTGCGCCAGGTGCGCCCCGACGGCAAAGTAGACGTAAGCCTGCAACGCCAGGGCTACGACGAGGCCCTGGCCGCAGCCGACGCCCTAACGCAGGCCCTGCGCCAGGCCGGCGGCACCTTGCCCCTCACCGACCGCACCGACCCCGAAGAAATTTACCGCCGCTTGGGCATGAGCAAAAAAGTGTTCAAGAAAGCCCTAGGTGCCTTATACCGCCGCGGGGCCGTGCACCTGGCCGACGACCACACCCGCCTCATCGACGAAGAGTAAGCCCCAAGCACCTAGGCAACCTTCGGGCGCGTGCTCCGTTGGGAAAACCGCCGAACTCTACTCCCCACTGCTCCTCTACGCGCGCCATGGCCCCTTCTTCGTCGGCCCCCCAAAAAGTAGCCCTCATTGCCGGTGCCAGCGGTTTGGTGGGCAGCTACCTGCTCCCGTTGCTGCTGAACAGCGGACGTTACGCCAAAGTAATTGCCTTGAGCCGCCGCCCGCTGCAGCTAGTGCACCCCAAGCTCGATCAGCGCGTGGTCGATTTCGACCGCCTCGAAGACCACCGCCTCTCGCTTATCGCCGACGACGTATTTTGCTGCCTGGGCACCACCATGCGGCAAGCTGGTTCCAAGGAAGCCTTTTACAAGGTCGATTACCTGTACGTGGTGAAGCTGGCGGCGCTTACGGCCGCCAACTTTGCGGCGCAGTTTATGGTGGTGTCGGCCATGGGGGCCGATGTGGCATCGGCGTTCTACTACAACCGCGTGAAGGGCGACATGGAGGCGGCGGTGCGCCAAACGCCGTTCCGGGCCATTCACGTTTTCCGGCCTTCGTTGCTGCTCGGCGACCGGACCGACAAACGCCTGGGCGAGCAAGTGGGCGCCGTGGTGCTGCGCCTGCTCAACCCGCTGCTGGTGGGCCCGCTTAAGCGCTACCGCGGCATACCCGCCCAAGCCGTGGCGCAAGGCATGCTGAACGCGGCTTACCAGGAGGGCGGCGGCGTGCGCGTGTACCTCTCCGATGAAATTGCCAGCGGCATTTCGCCCACGGCCTAGAATTGCACCGCAAGCCGTATGTTTGCCTGATAAAGCATAGATAAACGGCTTACGCTTAGCATTTCTTGTACCTTTTCATGAACAAACCTGCTATCATCCTGCTCCTGCTGGCTTTGTGCCTGCCGGTTAGCTGGGCTTCGGCTCAATCCAAAAAAAGCTCTTCCAAATCGTCGGGCGGCAACGGCGGCGCGGGCTACCAAACGGCCATTGGCTTGCGCGGCGGCAACTACGCTTCGGGCCTCACCATCAAGCACTTTACGGGCGGCAAAAACGTAGCCATCGAAGGCTTAATTACCACCGAGTACTACGCCAAGGGCGTGCGCGGCACTCTGCTGTTCGAAAAGCACTTTCCGCTGAAAGAGCTGCGCGGGTTTCAGTTTTACGTGGGCGCAGGCCTGCACGCCGGCGCCTACCGCGGCCGCTACTACTACGATGTGGCCTACCGCCAGCGAAACAAAAAGTACGAGGTGTACCGCTACTATTACTACGATGACAAGGTATACCCCGTGTTCGGCGGCGACTTCCTGGCCGGCGCCGAGTACAAGTTCGACGACCTGCCCATCGTAGTCGGCGTCGATATCAAGCCGTACTTCGATATTTTCGACGGCCGCACCGCTGCTTACACCGATGGTGCCGTGAGCATACGCTTCACGTTCTAATCCAGGAGCGCAAGCTTTATAGCCTTAACGAAACGGCCGCCGGAGCAATCCGGCGGCCGTTTCGTTGCTTGCGACCTAGGTGCTTACCGCACAATAATTACGCGCCGGCCGGGCCGGGGAGCCGGCGGGTAGTAGGGCGCGCGGTAGCCGTGGCGGTACGGGGCCGGACGGTAGTAGCGCGGAGCACGCGGGGCGTAGTACGGGCGCGGAGCCGGGTAAGGCCGCACCACCACGGGCCGCGGAGCGGGGGCTACCACCACGGTGCGGGCCGGCGTAACGCAGCTGCTCAGCATGGCGCCCGCGGCAGCTACTAGCACGGCCAACGAGGTTTTCAGAAGTGTTTTCATAGCGGTCAATGGTTCGGGCTTCTTGCTGCATTAGAGTATTCGGCCGCCCCTAGGTTTAATGGGCCCGCCAAGCACCCGGCAGCCAATAACGAACAACGCCCCGCCTGCACCGGAGTGCTAGCGGGGCGTTGCCAGGGCAGCGAGTGGGGCTGCTTATTTCTTGCTGCGGTTGGCGTACTCGGCGTTCAGGCGGCCCAGTATTTCCTTCGTAATGTCGAGGCCGGGGCGGGCGTAGGCAATGGTGCCACCGCCGGCTACCAGTATCAGGTCGTAGTCGTTTTCCTTGCCGTAGGCTTCGAGCAGTTTGTTCACGCGGGTGAGCACCTGCTCGGTCATCTTGGCTTCTTCTTGCTGGGCCTGCTGCTGCAGCTGCTGCTGTTTGGCGGCTACTTGCTGCTCTTGGGCTTGCAGGCGCTGCACGGTAGCGGCGCGTTGCTCGTCGGTGAGGCCGGCAGCGGTTTTTTCGTAGGCTTGGGCGGCGGCTTGCAGGCCGCGCACGTTTTGCTCGTGCTGACGCTCCCAGCCGGCTATTTTCCGCTCAAACGCCTTGCGTGCATCCTGCAGGCCTTTGTACTGATCGAGGAGCTTGCTCGACTCCACGTAGGCGACTTTGCGCAGGTTGTCTTCGGGCAGGGCCGGCGCTGCTTTGGCCGTATCGAGGGCGACAACCTTCGTTTCTTTGGCGGGCGCGGTGGCCGCGGCAACGGGCGCCGGGGCAGCGGGCTTTTGGGCGAAGTGGAGGTAAAACAACACGCCCACGGCTATCAGCAGGATAGCGTTCAGCGCCAGTTGAAGCGAATTCTTCATGCGTTGGAAAATCGAAAAATCAACCGGCTACGGCCACCGGCTCCCGGCAAAGAAACGCAGAAACCCGCAGGTTTTGACATAGGCCGAGAAATCAGCCAACGGCCTGCCTTGCCCCACCACGCCGCCCTAGGTGCCCCGCACGCAACTGGCTGCATTTGTGGCTGGGGTTGCCGCAGGTACCGCGGGGCTGGGGTTGGCTGGCTACCCTCGCTCCGGCACGCCAATGTGCAGCAGCGCGTCGCCTTGGTTTACCACGGGCATGTGGTTGAGGCCGATAATATAGCCGCTTACCGGCGCCACCAGCCGCACGGCCATTTCGCCGTAGGGGTCGGCCACAATGCCGTACTCCTGCCCTTTCTCCACGTACTGGCCGGTTTGCAGGTGCGTCCGGAAGAGGCCCGCAAACTTGGCCCGCAGCCAGGTATGCTTGCGGCACACCACCGGGGCCTGCGTGGGCTCGGGCGCTTCGGCCAGCATGCCTAGGTGCTTGAGAAAGCGGAAGGTGCCGGCAGTAGCTATTTCGATGCCGTACTCATCGAGCCGCAACGACTCGCCGGTTTCGTACACGATAATGCGGCGGCCTTGCCGCATGGCCGCCTCGCGCAACGAGCCGGGGCGCAAATCGGCGTGCAGGGTAAAGGGCGCGGCAAAAGCGGTAGCCAGGGCATCGGTTTCGGCGTCTTCGCCCAGCAGGCAACGCACCTGCGGGTGGTTGGAGCGCGCCGCGCCGCCCGTGTGGTAATCGATGCCGTAATCAACCAAGGGCATGATTTCGCGCATGAAGCGGTGCGCCACCCGGCTAGCCACCGAGCCCCTGGGTGAGCCGGGGAACGAACGGTTCACGTCCTTGCCATCGGGCACCTCGCGCGAAAAGTTGAGGAAGCCGTAGATGTTGAGGATGGGAATGGCGATGATGGTGCCGCGCAACGGGCGCTGCAGTTGCCCCCGCCGAATCATGCGCCGAATGGTTTCGATGCCGTTTACCTCGTCGCCGTGCATGCCGGCCATCAGCAGCACCGTGGGCCCGGGCTCCACGGCCCGAAACACGTGCACTGGCACATCGATAACCGAGCCCGAGGGCAGCTTGGAAATTACCAGCCGCGTGAGCAACTGCTCGCCCGGGCCGATGATGTGGTTGTTGAGCAGGATATCGGGGTTGCGGGCGGGCGTACTCAAGAGCGCGAATAAAAGGAAACGAAGCGGTGGCTCGGCAGCTACCAGCAACCACCGGGCCACACCGCTCCTAATTACCCATTATTTGCCGATTTAGCGCCCTGCCTCCTACGGCCTGCGCTCGGGTCTGGCACCTAGGGCCGCGCGTTGCCGGCGCGTTTAAGCCGACAAGAAGGCCGTCGGCTCGGCGGTGTACGTGAGCGTGAGGCGGTGCATGGCGCGGGTGCAGGCCACGTACAGCATGCTTTTATCTACCTCGGTGCGGTAGTTGCGCGCCGAGGCAAAGGGCACAATCACCTCGTCGAACTCGAGCCCCTTGGCCAAATGAGCAGTGGTAACGATGACGCCTTCCTTGAAAGCCGTTGACTCCTCGGTAAGCAAATACACGCCGGGGCCCTGCAGCGCCTCGTGCACCTGCGCTGCCTGCCGCTGGGTTTTGCAAATGATACCTAGGGAATGGTTACCGGAGCTGCGGAAGGCTGCCACCAGTTCCTGCACGGCCTGCAGCTCCTCGGCCGGGCTGGCGTAGCGAACCACGGCGGGCTCCGGACCGTGGCGCTCCAGCGGCATGATGTGCGGGTTGGGGCTGATGCGCTGCGCGAAGGCGGTAATTTCCAGCGTGGAGCGGTAGCTGCGGTTCAGCCGCACCACGTCGGCCTGCGGAAACACGCGCTCGATGGTTTCGGCCGAGGAGGCGCTGTACGGGTTCACCGTTTGGCTGACGTCGCCCAGAATGGTTTTGCGGCAGTGGAACAGGCGCGACAGCACGGCGTATTGCACCGGGGTGTAGTCCTGCATTTCGTCAACGAGCAAGTGCTTTACGTGGTCGTAGCCGGCGAGGCCCTCCATGCGAATGCGCAGGTAAATCAGGGCAAACACGTCGGCGTACTCCAGGGGCCGCTGCGGGTCGAGCTTGAGCAGATCGGGCCGGCCAACCCAGCGGTAAAAGTCGCGGTAAAATTCCAGCACATTCGCGTACCGGAACATGCGCGGTATGCCCTCCCCGATGGTGGCTTTTTCGCCGCCCGTGAGCTTGCGGTCCACTTTGTCGCGTACGTACGCACGCACGTCGTTGGCCACCTGCCCAAAGCGCCGGAGCAGCGGCACGCGGTGGTAGGCCTTAAACTTTTGCTGAATAAACGCCCCCGGCACCACGGTGCGGCCCACGCGCAGGTCGGCCACGCTGAAGTAGTTGTTCTCGACGTGCAGCAGGTACTGGTTTAGCTGGCTCAAAAACTCCGCCGACGACTTAAACCGAATCCGCTCGATGAAGGCCGCATCGTGCCGCTCGAGCAAGGCTGCTACCTGCTCGAAAAACGTCTGGAACCGGAACTGCCCCTGGAGCAGATCGGCGGCCAGCTCCTCCATGCCCAGCTCCGGAATGTGCTCCTCGCCCAGCTCGGGCAGCACGTTGCTGATGTAGTCGGCGAATACCTTGTTGGGCGAGATGATGAGGATGTCCTTGGCCGCAATGGTGTCGCGGAAGCGGTAGAGCAAAAAGGCAATGCGGTGTAAGGCAATGGAGGTTTTGCCCGAGCCGGCCACCCCCTGAATGACCATCACCGTCGCGTCCTCGTTGCGGATAACCGCGTTCTGGTCGCGCTGAATCGTGGCGACGATGTTCTTCATCTTGTCGTCCGACGACTTGGCCAGCTCGCGCTGCAGCACGTCGTCGTGGATGTTCACGTCGCTGTCGAGCATGAACTCCATGCGCCCGTCGCGGATGCGGTACTGCCGCTTCAGGGCAATGCGCCCGGGCACGGGGCCCGTTGGACTGTCGTACGACGCCTCGCCCAGCTCAAAATCGTAGAACAGCGAAGAAATGGGCGCCCGCCAATCGTAAATCCGGTTTTGGTGCGTCCGCTCATCCAAAAACGAATGCACCCCGATGTACACCGGCGTGCTCACCTGGTTCGGTGTCACAAAATCGAGGCGGCCGAAGTACGGCGACTGCACCAGCTTAAGCAGCCGGCGGCGCCGGGCCACGGCTGCCGTGCCCGTAAAGGCCATGCGGTCGATGGATTGCCCGGCGGCCACCATGTCGGCCTCGTCGAGGCCCGATTGGTGCTCGTGCAGGTATTGCTTTTGCTGGCGCAGCTCGCCCGAAAACTGCCGCACCGCATCATCCACGCGCTTTACCGCCAGCGTCAGCTGCTCTTTAATCTCCTCGAGGTACTCGCGTTCTTCTTGTTCGGTGGCGTTAATCACTGGCGGCTTTGGCATGGTCCGAAGGGCAAAGGTCGGGGCAAATACCGGCAAACGGCAACTGCCCTTCGCAATTCGGCCTTGGCCACCTTGCTAAACTCCTGCGCCGCGCCGCTGCCTGCCTGGGCCGCGGCGCGGCGCGGTACCTAGGGCCGCTGCACCACCGGCTGTTGGGTAGCTGGCTAACCAACTGGCCAATGCCTCGCCGGTTTCAGCCGAACCCACGCGCCTTCAACCTCTACTTGCAGGCAGCAGTAAGCAAAGCCACGGCGGCAACTGCAACAGGCACTTGCGTAAACGTTACCGCGCAAGCGCCCTATTTACCAGCTGCTTACCCCCCTAGGTGATTTTGGCACCGCAGCTAATGCGCAGCCGCCAACGGCCGTCAATCCGATTGGGTATCGGGCAAGGTTTTGGCCGCCGATTTGGGGCCTACTTTCTTCTTGCTGTCTTTTTTGCGCTTGCTCAACTCCTCGGTGTACTCAATGATTTTGCCGGCAATATCGAGGCCGGTGGCTTTTTCGATGCCCTCCAGCCCCGGCGACGAGTTTACCTCCAGCACCAATGGGCCGCGCTTGCTCTGCAGCATATCCACGCCGGCAATACCTAGGCCCAAGGCTTTGGTAGCCAGCAGGGCAGCGGCTTTTTCGGCGCGCGTCAGCTTCACCAGCTTGCCCGTGCCGCCGCGGTGCAGGTTCGAGCGAAACTCGCCCTCTTTGCCCTGGCGCTTCATGGCCCCTACCACCTCGCCGTTCACCACAAATGCGCGCAGGTCGGCACCTTTGCTTTCGGCAATAAACTCCTGCACAATAATGCGGGCCTTGAGGTTGTGGAAGGCCTCAATAACCGACTGCGCTGCTTTTTCGGTTTCGGCCAGCACCACGCCCAGGCCCTGCGTGCCCTCGAGCAGCTTGATGATAACC
This sequence comes from Hymenobacter oligotrophus, assembly GCF_003574965.1. NCBI lineage: Bacteria > Pseudomonadati > Bacteroidota > Cytophagia > Cytophagales > Hymenobacteraceae > Hymenobacter > Hymenobacter oligotrophus. The sequence continues at coordinate 2,261,125 of NZ_CP032317.1, forward strand.
GGTGCACCGCCCACCTGCTGAATCATCTCCAGCACCTCGTCGGAGTAATTGGTGAAGGCGGTTTTGGGCATGCCCACGCCGGCGCGCGCCAAAATCTGCATCGAGCGCAGCTTGTCGCGGGAGCGCACAATGGCCTGGCTTTCGATGGCGGTGCGCACTTTCATCATTTCAAACTGGCGCACTACGGCCGTGCCGTAGAAGGTGACCGAGGCCCCGATGCGCGGGATGATGGCATCGAAGCCTTCGAGTTTGCGGCCCTCGTACACAATGCTGGGCGCGCCTTTTTCGAGCACCAGGTTGCACTGCAAATGGTCAACGACTTCAACCTGATGGCCGCGCAGCTCGGCCGCTTCCACCAGGCGCTTCGTGGAGTACAGCTTGGGCTCACGCGAGAGAATCGCCAGTTTCATATGGTAAACGGGGGGTATAGCAGAGGAAGAAAACAAAGGGCCGGCCGCCGGTTACTCGGCGATGTGCAGGTGCTGGCTTTTGTACGACACGTTGCGCCTCGACACATCCACCATCAACCGGGCCCGGCGCAACAACAACCGGCCAATAAGTACGGGGTACTTCATATCGGAGCGGTCGGAAAGCGAAAATTCCGTCTCGAAATCTTCGCCGAACAAGCGAATTACGGCCCTAATTACGTAACGCTCCTGCACTTCGCCGTTGGAGGAGCGAATGTCGCGCAGCGAAAACTCCTCGAACTGAAGCGGCCGGCCGTGGAACGCGGGGTGCGCATCGTCGAGCAGCAGCACGCGCAGCAGCGGGCGCCCGTCGGGCAAGGTATCCACGTGGATGTTGGAGCAGTGGATGGCGCCCGTAAACGCGCCGGTGTCCACCTTGGCCTCTACCCCCCGCAGCTGAAACTGCGGAAAGTCGACAAGCTCGCGGCGGCCTACGATACGCTTCGGGGGTCGTCGGGGGTGGGCCTTTTTCACAGCGGCAAAATACGGGCGCGGCTGCCAGTAGGTAGGTACGCGGGGTCTTTTTTTATTTGGCCCGGCCCTAGGTGCCGCTAGCCCGCGTAGCTGATGCGGTACACGCAGTTGTTCTGGTCGTCGGAAACAAGCAGCGAGCCGTCGGGCATTACCAGCAACGCCACGGGGCGGCCCCAGCTTCGCTCGCCCTGCAGCCAGCCCGAGGCAAAGGTTTCGTAGCTAATGGCTTGCTTGCCGGTGGCATCGAGGCGCACCAGCGTAATGCGGTAACCGATTTTGCTGGCGCGGTTCCAGGAGCCGTGCTCCGGAATAAATATCTGGTTGCGATACGGCGCCGGAAACATGCGCCCGGTGTAAAACTTCATGCCCAGCGGGGCTACGTGCGGGCCCAGCTTGCGCGCCGGCGGCACGAAGGCGCTTGGGCTTTTGCCCCGGCCAAACTGCGGATCGAGGATGTCGCCCTGGTGCACGTACGGAAACCCAAAGTGCTGACCCGGCGCGGCCAGGCGGTTCAGCTCGCAGGCGGGCTTGTCGTTGCCGAGCATGTCGCGGCCGTTGTCGGTAAACCACAACGTCTTATCTACGGGGCTCCAGTCGAAGCCCACGGAGTTGCGCACGCCGTAGGCCACGGTTTCGAGGCCCGTACCGTCGGGGTTCAGGCGGTTGATGGTAGCAAAGATGCGCTGCTCGGGCAGGCACACGTTGCAGGGCGCCCCCACCGGGATGTAGAGCTTGCCATCGGGCCCGAAGTTGATGTACTTCCAGCCGTGGTGCTCCCGGTCGGGCAGTTGGTCGTACACCACCACGGGCCGCGGGTTTTGCTTTAGGCGGGCGGCAATGTTGTCGTAGCGCAAAATGCGGCTGATTTCGGCCACGTACAGGGCGCCGTTGCGCACGGCCACGCCGTTGGGCTCGTTCAGGTTGGCGGCCACGGTAACCACCTCGTCGGCGCGGCCGTCGCGGTTGCGGTCGGGCAGCGCGTACACCTTGTTGCCGCGGGTGCCCACGTACACAGTGCCGTCGGCACCTAGGGCCAAGGAGCGCGCCCCGCCCACGTTCTGGGCAAAGTAGCTGATGCGGAAACCGGCCGGCAGCTTAATGCTTCCTAGGTTATCGGGGCCGGCAACGGGGTTTGCCCCGGCCAGGGGCAGCAACAAAAGCAGGGGCAGCAGTCGGCGGATCATACCGCTACCAACTGCCGCCCCCGCGCAAAGGTTGCAGGTGCCGAGGCGCTACAGGCGGCCGGCCTGCCGCTCGCGCAACAGCCGCTCGTACTCGCGCTCCGACCAGCTTTCCTGCCCGAAGCGGCCGTAGGTAGCCACCGCCTGAATGCCCAGGCCAATGCCCCAGAACAAGGTGGGCCACACCGGCCAGGGCAGCCCGTAGTTGCCCGAATGGCGGCTGGTGAGGGCCCAAATCGTCCAGAGCAGCGCATTAACGAGCACGTAGGTAAGCGCGTGCGATTTGAACTGCGCGCGCGTTTTGGCCATACGCCAGAGTTGGGGGTCGCGGTCGGGGGTAGCCATGACAGTGTTTGGTATCGGTCGGGGTGATGAGAATACCCGAATGTACTGCAGGTGAGTACCCTAGGTCAATAATTTATGTACCGAACGGCAACCATTTGGGGCCGAACCGTCTAAAAAGACCGACGAAGTGTCGGCCGCCGTCGGCCTTCGTCGGTCTTTGGTTTTCCACGCTTTCCGTTGCAGCATGTCACTCCCCCACTCTGCTTCCCACGCATTCGGCCGCATCATGCTCGCCCACGGCGACATCACCCGGCTCGATACCGACGCCATCGTCAACGCGGCCAACTCCTCGCTCCTAGGTGGCGGCGGCGTCGACGGGGCCATTCACCGGGCCGGCGGCGCCCAAATCCTCGACGAGTGCCGCACGATTCGGGCGCGGCAGGGCAATTTGGCCACGGGCAAAGCCGTAATTACCGGCGGCGGCAAGCTGCACGCGCGCCACGTTATTCATACCGTGGGGCCGGTGTGGCAGGGCGGCGGGCAAGAGGAGCCCCAACAGCTGGCCAACTGCTACACCAACTCCCTGCAGCTGGCCGCCGAGCACCAGCTGCGCAGCATTGCGTTTCCGGGCATTAGCACGGGTATTTATGGCTACCCCAAAGCCGAGGCCGCGCGCATTGCCGTGCAAACCGTGCGCGACTACCTGCTGCACCACGAGTTGCCCGAAATAGTGGTGTTTGTGCTGTTCGATGAGGAAAACCTGCACCTCTACGAACGCGAGCTAGCCGCCCTTTCCGAAGCTTAGGCCCAGCGCAGCTCCTCGGGGTGGCGGCGCAAGTAGCTCGCCACGTCGTAGATCAGGCCGGCGTGGCCGGTTTCCAGTATCACGGTGTGGGCGTTGCGAAGCGAGCCGATAAACTCGCGCAGCCCGGCGTGCGGAATTACCCGATCGTAGCGACCTAGGAAAAACGTGACGGGCGTGGGCCGCTGGTTGAGAACTTGCACCAGCCGCCGCGTATCGAACACGAGGTGGCGGAAGCCCGTCCAGCTGCGGTACACGCGCAGGCGTTTTTCGCGGCTGTCGAGTTGCCACTGGGCAAAGCGCACCAGTCCCGTGTCTACGATGCGCCGCTGACCTAGGGCCTCAATCAGGTTGAGCAAGCGCTGGGGGCGCAGCACGGCCCGGCCCAGCACGCCGCGCATCCAAGGCGGGTAAGTAGCCAGCGAATACCAGAACTGCGTTTTGATGCCGTCGGGGGCAATGAGCCAAAGGTGCGCTACGCGCTCGGTAAAGTGCTCAGCCAGCGTGAGGGCAAACTTGGCGCCCATGCTAAAGGCCAGCAACCCAAAGTGCCCAATGCCCTGCTCCTGCAAAAACCGACCTAGGAGCTCGGCCAACCGTTGCTTGCGAATGGGCGAATCGGCCTTGCCCAGCCGGCTGCGGCCGTGGTAAAACAGGTCGAAGGAATAAATGGTAACCTGCTCGCCCAGCAACGCCGCCACGCTGCGCCAGTGGCTTTCGTTTTGGCCGTAGCCGTGAAAGGCCAGCACCGGCAACGGCCCGCGGCCATACACCTGGTAATGCAGCTTGGTAACGCCCGATTCGACGAACATGGTCAATGATCAATTAACAATGAGCAATGAACAATTCAGTACGCAGAAGCTGGCCATTAACCCACCCACAACTGCTCATTGTTCATTGATCATTATTCATTGAACTTACAGCTTCGCCACGCCGCCCGAAACGATAAACTTCATTACCTGGGCGCTTGGTAAATCGAGGTGCACCACGTTTTCGCGGGGCACCAGCAGCAGCTCGCCCGAAAAGTTGTAAGAGTCGGGGAAGTACACGGCCGTCAGGTCGTCGCGGTGCACGCCTGCCATCGACTCCTGCGTAACAAAGCCCAGCTTAAAGCACTCGGTACCGGCAAACACCTTCACCAGCACCGGTTGGCTGAACTTCTGCTCTTCGCCCAACAAAGCATCAAAGATGTCTTTGATACTGGAATACAGGATGTTGATGACGGGCAAGCGGTTCAGGATTCGTTCGCCCAGCACGATGAACGGCCGCACCTGCGTGCCCACGTAGCCCACAATGGTCAGCAGCACCGCAATAAGCAGCAACCCCAGCCCCGGCGGGTACCCCTCGATGGTGAACAAGTTGTTCAGCCACTGCAAGAAGGCCAGCAGAATGTAGACGGTGAGGGTAACGGGCGCCAGAATGAGCAGCCCACGCAAAAAGTAGCCAAGGATTTTTTTCATCGCGGCGAAAAAGAAAGCGCCCGGCCAAAAGCCAGGCGCAAACTACTAAAAGCAGCAGGTTTTAAGCGAAGGTGGTTACGCCACGGCTTCGCCCACTTCGGCAATGCGGTCGGCCACGCGCTGCATCAGCCACATGGGCGTGCTGGTGGCGCCGCAAATGCCCACCGAGGTGGCGCCCTCAAACCAATCGTCTTGCAGCTCCTGCTCGTTTTCTACGAAGTAGCTGCGCGGGTTTTCGTGGTTGACTACCCCAAACAGGGCTTTGCCGTTGGAGCTTTTGCGGCCGCTCACAAACACCACCACGTCGTGCTCGTGCGCGAACTTGCGCAGCTGCGGCTCGCGGTTCGATACTTGCCGGCAAATGGAGTCGTTGGCGTCGAAGGTGGTTAGGTCGCCACCAGCAGCGGCAATGCGCTCCTCCATCATCTGCTTCATGCGGTAAAAGCCCGCGGTACTCTTGGTGGTTTGGCTGAAAAGCGTAACCGGACGCCGGAAGTCGATCTGGTCCAGGTCTTGCTCGGTCATCACCACAATGGCGCGGTTGCCGGTTTGGCCGTTCAGGCCGGTTACCTCGGCGTGGCCGGGTTGGCCGTACAGCACAATTTGCCCGTTTTGGCGGGTGGTGGCGTCGAAGGCGTGCTTCACGCGGTTTTGCAGCTTCAGCACCACCGGGCACGAGGCGTCGATCAGCTCGATGTTGTTGCGCAGGGCCAGCTGATAGGTTTCGGGCGGCTCGCCGTGGGCCCGGATCAGCACTTTGCAATCGTGCAATTGACCCAGCTGTTCGCGGTCAATCACGCGCAGGCCCTGCTGGTGCAGGCGCTCTACCTCCATGCGGTTATGCACGATATCGCCCAAGCAGTACAGCTCCGCGGAGTGGCCCAGCTCGTCTTCGGCCATCTGAATGGCGTACTCCACGCCGAAGCAGTACCCGGAATTCTTATCGATGGTGACGTTCATGTCGGTCGGTTCTTTTAGCCCAGCCGGCTGGCCTTCCCGCAGCTCTGCCGACTAACGTACCCTAGGGCACGAATCATTCCAAACTCTGCCGGGGCGGGCGTTTTGTCAGCCGATTTCGGCGGCCCGCAACCCATCCACCAATACGGAGGATACGCGCTCCAGGACGAAATCCACCTGCTCATCAATTGTAATGTGCGAGGTGTCGAGCAGCACGGCATCGGCTGCGCGGCGCAAGGGGCTTTCGGCACGCGTCGAATCGAGGTAGTCGCGCTTCTGCAAGTTCTGGACAATGTCGTCGAGCGATACTTGCTCGCCTTTGGTGGCCAGCTCCACTTGCCGGCGCATGGCGCGGGTGTGCACGTCGGCGGTCATGAAGATTTTCACCTCGGCGTCGGGAAACACGGTGGTGCCAATGTCGCGGCCATCCATTACCACGCCGCGCTTGCGGGCCATGCGCTGCTGCTGGCGCACCATGGCGTGGCGCACGGCCGGAATAACCGACACTTCGCTTACAGCGTTGGAAATGCGCATCTGGCGGATTTCATCCTCCCGGATGACGCCGTCGAGGCACAGTTCGTTGCGCCCCGTGCGGCGGTTCCGCTTGAAGGTAATCTGCATATTGTGGAGGGCTTCCTCCACCCGCGGCAAGTCCTCGAACGCGATGTTGTGCTCGAGCAGGTAAAGCGTGACCCCGCGGTACATGGCCCCGGTGTCGATGTAAGCATAGCCAAGTTCGGCGGCAACGGCTTTGGCCGTAGTGCTTTTGCCGCAGGAAGAGTAGCCGTCGATGGCTATGACGATGTTTTTCATCTGGTGAGCGGTCGGCGGGCCGTCGTCGGGAGCGGGAGCGGAATCCACGTCAACCGACGAGCGGGCTGCGCCGTCAGGCGGCTGGGTACCGATTGGTAAAACCCAGACACCGATTCGGCGAGTCCATGCGTCAGTTGGCGGTCCACATGCTCGAACGGCCGCACAAAGGTATGCGCTCCAAGTTGGATGCCCACCACCCCGGCTTCATTGTGTATCCAGCAGCCCCCAAACGCGCGGATGATGCACTCGCCCAAAAACGAGCCCAACGCACTGACTACGTTTACTTTGTCGGCATCGCCAATATCGTGGCGCTGCTTTTCAATAAATTCAGCAAGTATTTGAACCGCGGCCTCGTCGAAGGCGGGTACATTGAGCTGTTGCCGCACAGCTTCGGCGGCAGCACGCAACTCTTCCATGGCAATAGGTGAAATAGAAAGAAGGAAAGAAGGACGAACCCGCTAACGGGTGATTACGTAGTTACAAAAGTTTTGCTGGATACCCGAATTGCGGGCAAAAAAAATCGCCTCTGGGGAGGCGATTATGAAAAAATAATAAGATTTTTTTAGGAAAGTACTAGTAGGCGTGCCTACTGAATCCAACCCCGCCGCTTTACGGGCTCGGCCAATCTCGACGGTATCGAAGCGTAAAAATCGGCTACGGATTCCTTTATTCCATTGTCAAATTGCAGCGCCACCCGGAAGAAAGGGTTGAAGAACCGCTCGCCCCGAAAACCCACGCCCGTGGTGCCGTCGGGGCCGGTGGCCCATTCGCCTTGGTAAGCCTGCACCATGCACTGGCCCAAAAAAGCACCTAGGGCCACCACCACGCCCTGGATGTTGTCGCGGTTGAGCAAAGGCCGCTGTTCTTCAATAAAGTTAGCAAGGCGCTGCACAGCGGCTTCGTCGAAGTCGTTTACCTGCAGCTGCTGGCGCACGGCTTCGGCAGCCTGGTGAATATGGGCAAGGGGGTTTTCGGAGGACATAGGCACAGAAAGTAAAAGCGGAAGACAACTACCTCTTACGGCAACCGGCGGTCCGCGGCAGTGGTTAGGGCGCGGGCGGCAGCGCCGCGGCACCCGGCTGAGGGGCCACAGCCTTCCAACTCAGGTATATATCAAGGATTTTGCCGATGTGCTCGGGGCCTACGTCAACCTTGCCCAGCTCCTGCGGTAGCGTGGGGTGGTCGTGCAATACCTCGGCCATAGCCTGCCGAAACTCGGCCCGCTTTTTCGGCAACACCCGCACCGAGGCTCCGCCCGGCGTGGCCAGCAACAGGGTTTCGGGAGCGTCGTAGCGCATTACTACGTAGCCGGCTTTGCGGTAGAGCTGCCGCACAAACGCCCGTTCCACCGTTGCTTTTCGCGCCACAAAATTTCGGGCTACCACAAAGGTATCCTGCCACACTACGTAGCGCTGCACCTCGCGGGGGTCGTACCAAGTGGGCGTTTTGTTGCGGCGGTCGTCGTTGGCTACGGCAATGCTATCGATGCCGGGCGCCAGTTGGGCGTCGTTCCAACGGCCATCGACCAACTGAAAGCGGCCACGCTCAAACGTTACGGCATTGCGCGGGCCATAATACATGGGCATGCCGGGCTGCCCCGGCACGGGCGGTGGCATACGCGGCGGCGAGTAGCTCGGGAAGGCCTGCCCATACGCGCAGGCCGGCCCGGCACCTAGGGCCAGCGTCAGCCACGCAAATCGGGTTACTACACTCATTGAAAATGTACGCTTTGGCAAAAACTACTCGGCGCCGATGGGCTACTGGGCAAAAATGGCGGTTGTATTAAAGCCATCGGGCTTGTTGCGGAGGTAGGCATCCAAAATGGCGCGGGTGTGCGTCGCGTCGAGCTGGCCGCTTTGCAGCTGCTGGCTGAGCACGGGGTGGTCGGCCACCACGGCCTGCATGGCCTGCTGAAACTCTTTGCGCTGCGTGGGCAGGGCCAGGGCTTTTTGGTTGGGGAAGCGCAGCACCGGCACCATGCCGCCGGCACTGGCAAACTCGAACAGCTCTACCTGCGGTCGGCGCCAGGTGCGGCGGCCCAGCACCGTGGTGGGCGGCACGGGCCGCTTGTCTTTGCCGCTCGGCGGAAACTGCACGCTGTGCACCACCGCAAACGTATCGGTGCCAATAACAGCCTGGCGCAGCTCGCCTAGGCTGTACCGTTGATCCTCTTTGCCGGCCTCTACCTCTATCAGGTTGTTGGTGAGCAGCAATTTGCCTGTTTGCCAACTGCCCGCGGCGGCTTCCAGCTGGTAGCTGCCTTTGCCTTTGCGTGCAAACTCGGTATCGGCGGTGGCCAGCAGGGTTACGTTTACGGCGGCACGTACCAGGCCCACAATAAGGCCTGCCTGCGCCGAGGCGCTGGTATGAATGCCTACCAGAAAAAGGACAGCGCACAGGCTGCGCAAAGCCGAGGCGCGGCCGCGTCGGTAAACGTGGATCATAAGCAAGTAGGTTGAAAAAACAGGCGGATGGGGCGGCAGTCGCCCTAGGTGCCGGGTGCGGCTAGTGGCTTTCGCAGGGGCAGGGCGTTTTGCCGCCGCGGGCTTTGCGCTTAAACGAAGCGGTTTTCTTCTGCTGCGGCGTCATGCGGGCACAGCTCGTAAGCAACGGGGTGGCCGTAGCCAAGGTAAGCGCCGAGAGCAGCAGGGTTATGGTCTTTCTCACCGGTTAATCGGTTTTTAAACAAAGATAACCTTCTTTGCCGGCTGGCTTTGCCGCTTTCTTCTGTTCGATGTTGTTTCTGCCCTTTGCCTATGTCTGCTGATTTTGCGTTGCGCGCCAACGTGGTCGATATCCCCAACAAAACCATTCGCCCGGGCACCATTTGGGTAGCCAACGGCCGCATCGAGCGGGTTGCTTACGACGCGGCAGCCCCCGACCCTGCCTTGCCCTATGCCCTGCCCGGCTTCGTGGATGCGCACGTGCACGTAGAAAGCTCCTTGCTGGTGCCGGCCGAGTTTGCGCGCCTCGCGGTGGTGCACGGCACGGTGGCCACCGTATCCGACCCCCACGAAATTGGCAACGTGCTGGGCGTGGCCGGCGTGGAGTTCATGCTCGATAACGCCCGGCAGTCGCCGTTTCACTTTTGCTTTGGCGCGCCGTCGTGCGTGCCGGCCACGGTGTTCGAAACGGCCGGCGCCACCATCACCGCCGACGACATCGAGCAGCTGTTTCAGCGGCCCGAAATTGGTTACCTGGCCGAAATGATGAACTGGCCCGGCGTGCTGCACCACGACGCCGACGTGATGCGCAAAATTGCCCTGGCCCGCCAATACGGCCGCCCCGTGGATGGCCACGCGCCCGGCCTGCGCGGCGACGACGCCCGCCGCTACGCCGCCGCCGGCATGAGCACCGACCACGAGTGCTTTACCGCCGACGAAGCCTTGGACAAACTGGCCTGCGGCATGCACATTCTTATCCGCGAGGGCTCGGCGGCGCGCAACTTCGAGGCGCTGGTGGATTTGCTGCACGAGTATTCGGCCCAGATTATGTTCTGCTCCGACGACAAGCACCCCGATTCGTTGGTGCTCAACCACATCGACGAGCTGGTGCGCCGCGCCGTGGCCCGCGGCATCGAAGTCTGGAAGGTGCTGCAGGCGGCTTGCCTCAACCCGGTGCAGCACTACCGCCTCGACCTAGGCCAACTGCGCGAAGGCGACGCGGCCGATTTCATCGCGGTGGACAACCTCCAGGAGTTCCGGGTTCAGCAAACCTACCTGCGCGGCCAACTGGTGGCCGAGCAAGGCCGCGCGCTGCTGCCGCCCGGCCGCAACGCGGCGCCCAACAACTTTGTGGCACAGCCCCTGCAGCCCGCCGATTTTGCCCTAGGTGCCCCCAGCGCCGCGGCTGCCACGGCACCGGTGCGGGCCATCCGTTGCTACGACGGCCAGCTGATCACCGCCGCCGACCCTGCCCAGGTACCTGTGCAAAGCGGCCTGCTCGTGCCCGATGTAGCCAACGACGTGCTCAAGCTGACAGTGGTGAACCGTTATCAACCCCACACCAAGCCCGCCGTGGCGTTTATCCGCGGGTTCGGGCTGCAACGCGGCGCCTTGGCCAGCAGCGTGGGCCACGATTCGCACAACATCACAGCCGTGGGCTGCTCCGACGAGGCCATTGCCCGCGCCGTAAACTTGGTAATTGCGGCCAAGGGCGGCTTAGCAGCCGTGGGCGACGACGGCGAAGAATTGCTGCTCCCGCTGCCGGTAGCCGGCCTCATGTCGGATGGCGAAGGCTACGCCGTGGCCGAGGCCTACACCGCCGTCGATCAGCTGGCCAAGCACCTAGGCAGCCCTTTGCGCGCCCCGTTCATGACGCTGTCGTTTATGGCGCTGCTGGTTATTCCGGCCCTCAAGCTGAGCGACAAGGGCTTGTTCGACGGCGAGAAGTTCGAGTTTGTGCCCGTGCTCATGTAGCACCTGTGCTACTGCTCCGCATGGCATACAAAAAAGGCCGCCCGGAGTGCACCGGGCGGCCTTTTTTGTATTGCTTAGTTAGGGTTAGCCTACCATTTCAAAACGCTTCTCGAGCAGTACGCGCAGCTTTTCTTCAGTGAGGGGCTTGGCCAAGTATTCCACGCCTTCGTACTGCGCCACGCGCGAGGTATCGGCCGAGTGCATGGAGGTGGTCAGCACGGTCATCACCGTTTTGTCGCGCACTTCGGCGGGCAGTTGGCTGTATTGGTTCAAGAACTCAAAGCCATCCATGCCGGGCATTTTCAAGTCCACAAAAACCAAGTCGGGCCGCTGGTCGGTGGCCGTTGCGTCATTGCCCCAAAGCTGGGCAAAGGCCTGCTCGGCGTTCGTGAACAGCAGGATGTTTTCGGCCAAATCGAGCCGCTGCAACAGCCGGTTGTTCAAGAAGCTGGTGGTTTCGTTGTCGTCGATGAGCACCACCTGGTTGAGTTTGCGTGACATTGCGTAGGCCTAAAATTGTTAAAACGATACCGGCCACGCTTTGCAGTCGGGTATGCTAAAGATACTGAATTTAATCGAGCCAGCCCTGCTCGCGCATCCACTCGTCGTTGTAGATCTTGCCTAGGTAACGCGTGCCGTGGTCGGGCAGCACAATCACCATCGTGTCTTCGGGCTTGAGGTTTTCCTTGGCATACTCGAGGGCACCGTGCACGGCCGAGCCGCACGACCAACCCACGAACAAGCCCTCCTCCTTGGCCAGGCGGCGCGTCATCACGGCGGCGTCCTTATCGGTTACCTTGATGAACAAGTCGATCAGGTCAAAGTCTACGTTTTTGGGCAAAATATCTTCGCCGATGCCTTCCGTCTTGTAGGAGTAAATTTCGTTCTCGTCGAAGATGCCCGTTTCCTTGTACTTCTTAAACACCGAGCCGTAGGTATCGAGGCCGATGCTTACGAGGCCGGGGTTTTGCTCTTTGAGGTACTTGGTGGTGCCGCACATGGTGCCGCCGGTGCCCACGCCGCAGGCGTAGTGCGTAATCTTACCTTCGGTTTGTACCCACAGCTCGGGGCCGGTGGTTTCGTAGTGCGCGGCCGTGTTCGAGAGGTTGTCGTACTGGTTCGGGTAGAACGAGTTCGGAATTTCGGCGTTCAGCTTGCGGGCCACCGAGTAGTACGAGCGGGGGTCGTCGGGGGCCACGTTGGTGGGGCACACGATTACCTCGGCGCCTACGGCCTTCAGGATATCCTGCTTTTCCTTGCTTTGCTTGTCCGACATCGTGAAGATGCACTTGTAGCCTTTGGCAATAGCCGCCAGCGCCAGGCCCATGCCGGTGTTGCCCGAGGTGCCCTCGATGATGGTGCCGCCCGGCTTGAGCAGGCCCGCCTTTTCGGCGTCCTCGATCATGCGCAGGGCCATGCGGTCTTTTACCGAGTTGCCGGGGTTGAAGTACTCCACCTTGGCCAGGATGGTACCGGGAATGCCCTCGGCTACTTTATTGAGCTTCACCAGCGGCGTGTTGCCGATGGCTTCAACGATGTTGTTTAGGTACATGCGTGGGAGATTGGGAAAGCGCAAAGGTACGGTTTTGCCGGTGCGGCCGAACGATTGCCGCGCGGCCTGGCTTTGGGTTTGCCTTTGCAAATCGGTTGGTAACATCGCCGCGCCGCGGTTTGTGCCCGCCGCCGGCAATAAGCCTGTGCGCCGCGCCTTTGCCGGCGCGCAGGCTTATTGCCGGCTCAAGGGCCCGCGCGCCTGCCTGCGGCCCGGGCAGCCCGCGCCACCTAGGGCCGGCCATGTCCGCGGTGGTTGGTTTCTTGCCTTGCCTCAGCCGCCGAAAAGCCTACCTTTGCGCACGGCTCGCCGTAGGCGGGCTTTTCCACTGATTTATCTTCACTCCATTCCCACATGAGCGTACTGGTCAATAAGGACTCGAAAGTGATTGTGCAGGGTTTCACGGGCTCCGAAGGCTCGTTCCATGCCCAGCAGATGATGGACTACGGCACCAACGTAGTGGGTGGCGTAACGCCCGGCAAAGGCGGCCAAACCCACCTCGGCAAGCCCGTATTCAACACCGTAGCCGACGCCGTACGCGAAACCGGCGCCGACACCACCATCATTTTCGTGCCCCCGGCATTTGCTGCCGACGCCATTATGGAGGCTGCTGATGCCGGCATCAAGGTTATCGTAACCATCACGGAAGGCATCCCGACCAAGGACATGATTGCGGTGAAGGAGTACCTGAAAAACCGCGAAGGCCTGCGCATGATCGGCCCGAACTGCCCCGGCGTAATGACCGCCGGCGAGTGCAAAGTGGGCATCATGCCCGGCTTTATCTTCTCGAAAGGCCGCGTAGGTATCGTATCGAAATCGGGCACGCTGACCTACGAAGCTGTAGACCAGCTAACCAAAGCCGGCCTGGGCCAAACCACGGCTATCGGCATCGGCGGCGACCCCATCATCGGCACCACTACCAAGGAAGCCGTTGAGCTGCTCATGAACGACCCCGAAACCGAGGGCATCGTGATGATCGGCGAAATCGGCGGCGGCATGGAAGCCGAAGCTGCTCGCTGGATCAAAGAAACCGGCAACAAAAAGCCTGTAGTAGGCTTCATTGCCGGCCAAACCGCACCTCCCGGCCGCCGCATGGGCCACGCCGGTGCCATCGTAGGCGGCGCCGACGACACGGCTGCTGCGAAAATGGCCATCATGCGCGAGTGCGGTATTCACGTGGTAGACTCGCCCGCCGAAATCGGCGAGACGATGCTGCGCGTGCTGAAAGGCGAGAAAGTAGAGGCGTAATTGCACCCTAGGTTCCGAATACAAAAAGCCCCGGCTGATTCATCAGCCGGGGCTTTTTTGTTAGAAGCCATTCTTGCGTAGAAACCTAGGTCGTCATGCAGAGCCGTAGGCGAAGCATCTCGCCGGATAGTAATTACTACCTGCCATCAGCACGCGAGATGTCTAGCCTGCAGCTCGACATGACGTTCAGGAGAAGCGGATGACTTTCTAATCCCCTCGCCCGTCGCCGCCTACGTTGATAATCAGACCTAGGCTGAACACCGAGTTGCCGGCCGTGAGGTACTTGCGGTTTTTCAGGCCGAAGTTCCAGCCACTCATGGTTTGGAATTTCAGCGGGCCAACCAAGCCGATGCGGGTGTAGGTAACGGGCTCGAAGAAGATGTTGTCCTCGCCAGGAATGCGCTGGCCGTTCAGGCGCAGTTCGGGCGTGTTCATGTAGCTCAGGCGCAGGGCGGCCCCGTAGCGGAACGGCCACGTCCGACCTAGGAACTCAAACTCCTCGCGGTCTTTCTTGGTGTAGTTTACCTGCGCAAAGTACTTCTCGAGCCGGGCTTCTACCGTTTCGGTTACCTCGCCGGCGCGGGTGCGCTCGGTGCGCTTGCCTTTGCCGTATCCGGCGCCGGCGTATACCTCCAAAATGCGGCTTTGGTCGGCGCCGAAGCGGGTGTAGTAGCCCGCCCCCACTTCGCCAAAGTCTTGGTCGTAAACTTTGCGCTTGCCGTTGGTGTGCAGAAACGAGCCCGAGGCGATAATGCCCACGTGCTCGCCGGCGGCGTAGGCCCCCTGCGCCGTTACGTTGGCCTTCCAGTTGGTGTGCAAGCCCCCGCTGAACTCGCCCTTTTGGGTGAGCATGGGAGCGGCAGCAGGTGGCGGAAAATAAACAGAGGCACAGCTACTCAGCAGCGGCAGCCCCAGCAGCAACAGTCGACGTACGGCCACAGCAACGGGTAATGGTTTGCGCTAGCAACGAAGAAAAGGCTGTTTCGTTGTGCAAAGCCGTGTGCAATTTAGGCGCCGGAGGTACACGCAGGCCTCTCAACAAATAAAATTGGCTTGGCCAGCGAAGCTCGGCCGTGTGCGGGTGCTACCTTTCGGCGGTTATCGGGCCGGTGCCCGTTCGTTACGCATGCATCTTTTACCTATGCGCTATTTATCGTGCTGCCTGCTGGGCGCGGGCGCTTTGGCCCTGGCCGGCTGCAAAAAAGACCCCATCGTCGAGATTAAAGAAGTAGAGGTGCCTGCCCGCCGCAGCTGGACGGAAGTGCGCAACCTGCGCGGGCTCGACCGAACCATCCTAAGCATGGGCACCGACGGGCGCCAGCTATTTCTGCAGCAGCCGTACAATTTCACCAAATACTGGGGGCAAGCCCCCCAGAACTTGGTTGTGCACGCTGCCCGCTTGCCCTCGGATGTGCGCGTGCGCCTCGATCTGGCCCCGGCGTTTTTTGCTTATCCCGCCTACGACTCGCTACTGGTGGTGTCCACCACCGCGGCCCCGCTCACCCCGGCGGGCTACGTGCACCTGCGCCGGCTCGATGCCACGGCCGTGCGCTTTGCCACGCGCTACATGATTCCGTTTAAAACCACGGCCATCAGCGCGGCCAACCAAGTACTTATTGCCTACGACAACAACGACCCGGCACAGCCCATCACGTTGCTGCTGGCTACCATCAACCCGGCCACCGGCTTGGTGCAACGGGCGCAAGTCGTGCGCATTCCCGTCGACCGAAATGCGGGCATGCCCTACGTGCGCCACATTGCTGCCCTCGAGGATTACTTCGTGGCCGACCTAGGCGACGGGGGTTTGTACCGCATCGGGGCCGACGGGCAGTTCCGGCAGGTGTGGGGCTCCTCGCCGCTTACCGACGCGTTTTACACTTACGGCGGCACGGCCTATGCCCATGCCGAATGGGGGCGCCTGCTCACCTCCGCCGACAAAGGCCTTACCTGGCGGGAGTACACCGGCGCCCCGGCCATCTTCGATCAGTCGCGCTTTTACTTTGTGGGCGACAGCCTCGTGGGCAGCCAATTCGATCAGCTGTACACGCTGCACTGGCAGGGGCTCAACTACCGCGTGCGGCCGCTGAAAGCCGACGGCCTGGAGCGCGCCAGCGTAACGGGCATGGCCGTGCTGCGCGACTCGGTGTACGTGGCCACCACCACCGGCCTGTTTGCCCGGCCGCTGGCGCAGTTCTTCGATAAGAAATAAGCCCAGCCCTAGGTGCCTGCCCCGCCCGGCGCCGCGGCCACCTAGGGCGCCGGCGCGGCCCGGGCAACCAGTGCCCTAGGTGGCCCGGGCCGAAACACGCCCCCCGTGCCACCCGAAAAAAGCAAACGCCCGCCGCAACAGCTGTTGCGGCGGGCGTTTTGGCTTGGGCTACCCAGGGCCTACTTGGCGTAGGCCACGGCGCGCATTTCGCGAATTACCGTCACCTTAATCTGGCCGGGGTACTGCATTTCCTTCTCGATTTTCTGCGAAATCTCGCTGGAAAGCTCCTGGGCGCGGTCGTCAGTTACGTTGTCGGCATCCACAATCACGCGCAGCTCGCGGCCCGCCTGGATGGCGTAGCACTGGTTTACGCCTTTGAAGGCGTGGGCCGTTTCTTCGAGCTGCTTCAGGCGCTTGATGTAGCTCTCCATCATTTCGCGGCGGGCGCCGGGGCGCGAACCGCTGATGGCGTCGCAGGCCTGCACGATGGGCGAAATCAGCGCCGTCATCTCGATTTCGTCGTGGTGGGCGCCGATGGCGTTTACCACGTCGGGGTGCTCTTTGTACTTCTTGGCCAACTCCATACCTAGGATGGCGTGGGGCAGCTCGGGCTCCTCGGTGCTTACTTTACCAATGTCGTGCAGCAGGCCGGCGCGCTTGGCGTGCTTCACGTTCAGGCCCAGCTCGGCGGCCATGGTGGCGCACAGGTTGGCTACTTCGCGCGAGTGCTGCAGCAAGTTTTGGCCGTACGACGAGCGGAAGCGCATGCGGCCCACCATCTTGATCAGCTCGGGGTGCAAGCCGTGGATGCCCAGGTCGACGATGGTACGCTCGCCGATTTCGACGATTTCCTCCTCGATGTTCTTGCGCGTTTTGGCTACAATCTCCTCGATGCGGGCCGGGTGAATGCGGCCGTCTTTCACGAGCAAGTGCAGCGAGAGGCGGGCAATTTCGCGGCGCACTGGGTCGAAGCCCGAAATAATGATGGCCTCGGGCGTGTCATCAACGATGATTTCGACGCCGGTTGCGGCTTCCAGCGCCCGGATGTTACGGCCTTCGCGGCCGATGATCTTGCCCTTTACGTCGTCCGACTCGATGTTGAACACCGACACGCAGTTCTCGATGGCGTGTTCGGCGGCGGTGCGCTGAATGGTTTCCAGCACCACCTTCTTGGCATCTTTGGTAGCTGTGAGTCGGGCTTGCGCCACGGTGTCTTTGATGTACGACGAAGCCTGAATCTGGGCCTCGTTCTTCAGCGATTCAACCAACTGCTCGCGGGCTTCGGCGGCTGTAAGGCCAGCAATGGCTTCGAGCTGGCGCTGCAAGTGGTGGCGCTGCTCGTCTACCTCGTCTTGGTCTTGGCGCAGCTGATCGAGCACTTGCTCGTGGGTCGCGCGGCGCTTTTCTTCCTGAGCTTCGAGCCGCTCCTGCTGGCGCTGGGCGTCGTTCTGTACTTTTTCGCGCAGCGTGTCGAGTTCTTTCTCTTTGCGCTGCACTTGCTCCAGCTGGCGCTGGGTTGCTTGGGTTAGCTGCTTGATGCTGGCTTCTTGCTGCACCACTACTTCGCGGCGCTGCGAGAGGTCCTGCTCGGCGTCTTGGCGCAGCCGACGCAGCTCCTGCTCAGACTCGTTCCGAATCTGGCGGGCTTTGTCTTTGGCTTGCTGAATGCGCTCTTCGCGCACTCGGTTGGCTTTGGCTTCGGCCTCTTGCAAGAGCTCCTGCGCGCGGGCTTGCGCCTGCGCCTCGGCGTCTTGCCGGGCTTTGCCTGCCATCTGCCGGCCGATGAAGAAGCCCACAACAAGGGCTACCACGGCTGCCAGCACGATGTATATTATTTCGGGCATGGTATGGTGATGTTGGGGAGGATGGAACAAACACCATAGCCTGCGCAAAGCGTTCTGCCGCAACGGCAGTTGGAGGCCGGGCCGTCTGCCCTAGGCCGTGAGCGGTATCGAGTAGTGGGTATCGGGTATTAGGTAGTCGGATGCCCGCCGGAGGGGCTAACAGTTATGTCCGAGTTCTTAATACCAAATACGTAGTACTGTATACCAAGTACCAGTGCCCTTAGGCGAGTACCACCGATGCCAGCAGCTGATCGAGGCGGGAGAGGCGCTCGGTTAGTGCAGCGTCGGTACCATCCTTTTCCTTCACGGCCTTCATGCGGTCGGCCAGTGTGGTAAGCGCAATCATGGCCAGCAAGTCTTGCTTGTCCTGAATGCCGTATTGCTCCCGAAATTCCTTTATCCGCTCGTTGAGCATGCGCCCGGCTAGGCGCAGGCGTTCCTCTTCCTGCGGCGTTACCCGAAGGGGGTAGTCGCGGTCGGCAATGCGGATTTTAATGGATAATTCGGTCACAGTCGCGGGTGCTTTGGGTGGGTGGGTTAGGCGGTTACTCCCTCAAATAGGCAAGGCACTTATCTAGTTCGCGGATGTATTCGTTGAGACGTTGTTTTAGCTCGGTTGCGGTAGCCGGTTCGCCAGCTATGGTGTTAGCAAGTTTAACAATATTTTCCTGGTTCTGGTGCTCGCGCAGCTGCTTGTCCCGGTCGCGCAGCTCGGCCTGGAGCTGCTGAATGGTGGTGTGGGCATCGGCCAGTTCTTCGCGCACTTGCTGATAGGCAGCCACTAAAGTGGTTACCTGCCGTTCCAATCGGTCGAGTTGGGCAAGCTGTTGCGAGGAGGCCATAATCAGGGAATTTCTGAGGCAAAGTAACGAATTGCGCGGATCTGCGGGCCTTTCCGGTTTGAAAGGGCTGGTAAGTAAAGCGCCGTAGCGCCAACTTTTGGCGCTGCACAGCACAGTAGCACTCAATTGCTGAGCTTACTACCCCGCCTGCGCAAGCCAGAAAGTTGGCGCTACGGCTCTAACCTACTATGTCCTATTTCCGGATAACTGCGCCCGCTTGCTGCTCGAACTGCGTCATGAGTTTTTGCATCACCTGATCGATGGCCTGATCGGTGAGCGTACGCTCGGGGTCTTGCAGCAGGAAGCTCAGCGAGTACGATTTTTTGCCGGCACCTAGGTTTTCGCCCTGGTACACGTCGAACACGTTCACTTCGCGCAGCAGCTTCTTCTCAACTTTGGTGGCAATCTGGCGCAGCTGCTCGAACGTCACGCCCAGGTCGACAACCAGCGACAAATCGCGGCGGACTTCGGGGAACTTGGGCAGCTCCTGCACCGTGAGGGCCCCGCGGTACTTCTTGGTCAGCCAAGCCCAGTCGAGCTCGGCGTACCACACGGGCTGGTTTACGTCCATCTGCTTCAGCACTTTCGGCGACACGCTGCCTAGGTGCACCACCGGCTGGTTGTGCAGCAGCAGCGTAAGGCCGCCGTTGAGGTAGGGGTGCTGCACGGGCTGCTGGCCCGGCTGCGCGTGGCCCAGGCTGCGCAGCACCTGCAGCACAGCGCCGGCCAGGTGGTGGTAAGCCGTTTTGGCGTCGGGCTGTTGCCAGCTTTCGGCCTGCAAGTTGCCCGTCAGGAAGATACCTAGGGTGGGGCGCTCTTTGTAGCTGCCGTCGGGCTGGCGGTGGTAGCTGCGACCGAACTCGTACAGCTTCAGGTCGCGCTGGCGGCGGTTTACGTTGTGGCGCACAATCTCGAGGCCCGAGTGCAGCAGCGTGGGGCGCATCACATCGAGGTCGGCCGAGTTGTAGTTCAGCACGCGCACCAAATCGGCAGCGGGCTGCTCGGCGGTTTCGAAGTAATCGGAGTTGACGAGCGAGTTCGTTACGATTTCGGAATAGCCCTGGCCGCTGAGCAGCTGCGACACGTCGCGGCGGAGCAGTTCGGCATCGGGCTGCGGGAAGCCGGCCAGGAAATCGGCGGCGTTGTGGGTGCGCAGCGGCACGTGGTCGAAGCCGTAAATGCGCAGGATTTCCTCCACCACATCGGCTTCGCGGGTAACATCCACGCGGTACGGCGGCACCGATACAATCCACTCGGGCCCGCCGTGCACGTCGTTTTCCTCCACAATGAGGATGTCCAGATCGGTCAGGATCTGACGAATGCGGTCGGAGGCAATGTAGTGGCCGATGAGCTTCTCGACGCGCGGCAGCAGCAGGCGCACCGAGGTGTGCTCGATGTGCGTGGGAAACTCATCGACAATGGGCGCGGCCACGCGGGCACTGGCCACCTCTTGCAGCAGCAGGGCCGCCCGCTTGAGGGCCAGCGGCACCATGTGCGGGTCGGTACCGCGCTCGAAGCGGAACGAAGCGTCGGTTTTGAGCTGGTGATTTTGAGCGGTTTTGCGCGCTACGGCCGGGTCGAAGTAGGCACTTTCGAGAAATACGCGGGTGGTACCCTCGGTTACGCCCGAGGTTTTGCCACCGAACACCCCAGCCAGCGCCAGCGCACGGCCTTGGGCATCGGCAATAACCAAGTCTTCGGCCTTCAGGGTGCGCTCGGCGCCATCGAGCGTGGTGAATTGCTCCCCGGCAGCGGCGCGGCGCACCCGAATGCCGTTGCCGCCAATTTGGTCGGCATCGAAGGCGTGCAGCGGCTGGCCCAGCTCGTGCAGCACGTAGTTGGTTACGTCGACGACGTTATTGATGGGCGACAGGCCAATGCTGCGCAGACGGCGCTGCATCCACTCGGGCGAGGGGCCTACCTGTACGCTTTCGAGCAGCAAGCCAGCATAGCGGGGGCACGCCTCGGCATCCTCGATCTGCACGCCGATGGCTTGGCCTTCGGCCTGCACCGGCGCATGAAAGTGGCTAACATCGGGCAGCTGCACGGGCTGGCGCAGCAGGGCGCGCAAATCGCGGGCTACGCCGAAGTGCGAAGCAGCATCGGCGCGGTTCGGCGTCAGGCCGATTTCCAGCACGTGGTCGGAACCCAGGCCGAAGTACTCGGCGGCCGGCGTGCCGTTGGGCAGGTCGGTATCGAGTACCATAATGCCGGCGTGCGAAGTACCCAGGCCGATTTCATCTTCGGCGCAAATCATGCCTTCCGAAGCCGCACCGCGGATTTTCGATTTCTTGATTTTGAACGGCTCGCCGCTGGTGGGGTGCAGCACGGCACCCTCCAGGGCAACTACCACGCGCTGGCCGGCGGCCACGTTGGGCGCTCCGCACACGATGTTGCGCGGGCTAGCGTCGCCTACGTCCACGGTAGTAATGCTGAGCTTATCGGCATCGGGGTGTTTTTGGCAGGTGAGCACCGTGCCTAGCACTACGCCCTGCAAACCGCCCGGCACACTTTCCAACTCCTCCAGGCCTTCAACCTCGAGGCCGGTGCTGGTAAGCAAAGCCGAAATTTCAGCCGGCGTTTTATCAGTAGGAAACAGGGTGCGGAGCCAGTCGAGGGAAATCTTCATAATAATCAGTTGGCTGTGGCCTAGGTAGCCAGTGGCCGTTTGGGCTGAGGCAGCAAAGGTAAACGGTGCCGCACGATGTAGCGCGGACTTTGCAAGTCCGCGTCCACAGATAGTAAACTCAATCGTTGCGTGTAGCGCGGGCTTTAGCCCGCGTTTGCCAGAACGGCTGGCGTCAGGGCAGTTCCGCGCGGTACCACTCGTTCACGCCAACGCAGGCTAAAGCCCGCGCTACACCGCGCGCTCTAGGTCAGAAACATAAATTACTATCCGGGGACGCGGACTACAAAGTCCGCGCTACACTGCGCTACAGTTCTTTGTACGTCTTCTCCCCTACCGGCACTTCCACACCCAGCCAGTTCTCTTTGGGCGGCATGGGGCACGAGGCGATGCTGTCGCCGTAGGCGCAGTACGGGTTGTAGGTGCGGTTGAAATCGAGCACCACTTGGTTGTCGTTTTCGCCGGGCGTTTCTACATCGAGGTAGCGGCCGCCGCCATAGGTGGAGCGCCCGTTGGTTTTGTCGGTGAAGGGCACGAAGAGCGTGGGGTCGGTTTTGCTGGCGCGCTTCAGCAGCGTAAGGGTTTGCGGCTGTCCGCTCACCTCAAAGGTGGCGCGGCCAAAGCGGGTGTACTTGTCGGCGCCGCCTTCGGTGAGCGGCAGGCTGATGGTGTCGCCTTCGGGCAGGCGCTCGAGCTTGGCCACCAACCGCCACTCGCGGTTGGGCGTGTAGTAGCGCAGGCTGTCGAAGTTTTCGTGCAGCTCTTCGGGCAGCGGCGATTCGCTGTGGCTGCGGAATTGCTCGTTTTTCTGCTTGCGCTCCTGCTTCAGCTTAAACGCGTATTGATCGTCGCTGAGCACGAGGTCGGAAAAGATGTAGCCGAGCACGATGAGCAAGCCCAGACCTAGGAAAATTTTGGGCGCCGAAATTTTAGCCATGCTGCAAAGCTAGACCACGAATGAACACGGATTGGACGGATTGCCCGGATTTTGTGACCAACTGCAGTGCAGCGCCCGCTCCGGGGGCCCCTAGGTGCCCGAAGTTGATTGAGGCACCTAGGGCTTGCAAGAGTTACAAAATGCCCTCGTCGGCGAAGCTGTAGTAGCCGCGGTCGGTGTAGATGAGGTGGTCGAGCACGGGCAAGTCTAGAAACTTGCCGGCTTCTTTAAGCTTTTTGGTCAGGGCAATATCGGCGGCGGAGGGCTGGCGGTTGCCGCTGGGGTGGTTGTGCACCAGAATAATGCTGCTAGCCAGCTGCTCCAGGGCGTGCTTGAAGATCATCTTGGGGTCGGCTACGGTGCCGGCCACGCCGCCGCTGCTGATCTTTTCCTGCCGCATTACCACGTTGGCGCGGTTCAGCAGAATCACCCAAAACTCCTCGTGCGGCAAATCCTGCAAAGCGGGCCGTACCAGGTTGTAAATGTCGGTGGAGCAAGTGATGGTGGTGCGCTCGGCCGCGGCGGTTTCTTTGCGGCGGCGGCCCAGCTCGAGGGCTGCCACAATAGTTATGGCTTTGGCCTCGCCAATGCCTTTGTGGCGCATCAGCTCCTTCACCGAGAGCCTGGCCAGCTGGTTTAAATCGTTGCCGGTGGCGGCCAGCACCAGCTTGGCCACATCCACGGCCGAGAGCTTGGCCGTGCCCGAACCCAGCAAAATAGCCATCAGCTCGGCATCCGACAGCGCGGCGCGGCCTTTCAGCAACAGCTTTTCGCGGGGGCGGTCTTCTTCGGCCCAGCTCTTGATGCTGAAGCTAACCGGCGCCTGATAGCTGCCCGCCGGGCTTTCGTCTTCTGTCGCGTTGTCAATCGAATCCATACGGCACCACTATTGTTAAGGGGCGGAGTAAAGTAAAATTTCAACTTGTCCGTCTTACGTACAGACGCGCGGCTGCAACCAAACGGCCGCCGCGGAGTTTGTTAGCCTCGATATGTCTCGTCTGTTTTCATCGTTTTTCTTTTTGGCGCTGCTGGTGGTGGCCGAGTGGTACGGCTCGCAAGCCATTCGCACCTTGGTGCAGCAGTATTCGCAACACACCCGGCGCGTGGTTACAACCGCGTACTGGCTGGTTACCATCGGCCTGTGGGTTGCCGGCGTGTGGGCCATGAGCACGCGCCACATGGGCAGCAGCGCCTCCAAGTCGTACATCGGCGGCTTGCTGCTGGCGTTTGTGGTGGCCAAGCTCATCGTGCTGCTGTTTTTGCTGCCCGAAGACCTGGTGCGCCTCGGGCGCTGGGCAACGCGGCTGTTTACCCGCTCGGGCGATGGTGCCACGGCCGGCGGCGCGCC
Organism: Hymenobacter oligotrophus; assembly: GCF_003574965.1. Taxonomy (NCBI): domain Bacteria; kingdom Pseudomonadati; phylum Bacteroidota; class Cytophagia; order Cytophagales; family Hymenobacteraceae; genus Hymenobacter; species Hymenobacter oligotrophus. The sequence goes on from NZ_CP032317.1 coordinate 2,284,588, forward strand.
CATTACGCGCAGCGAGTTCCTGAGCAAAATGGCCCTGCTCGCGGCGGGCATCCCGTTTGTGGCGCTGATTTACGGCATGGTGCGCGGCGCCACCGATTACCGCGTGAAGCGCGTAACGCTGCGCTTTCCCAACCTGCCGGCCTCGTTCGATGGCTTCAAAATGGTGCAGATTTCCGACCTGCACACGGGCTCGTTTCAGTCGAAAGAGCCGCTGCGCCGGGCCGTGAACCTGATTAATCAGCAGGGTGCCGACCTGGTAGTAATGACCGGCGACCTAGTAAACAACTTCGCCCACGAGGTGGAGGAGCACATCGACACGCTGGCCGGCATTACCTCGGGCGTGGCCAAGCTCTCGGTGCTGGGCAACCACGACTACTCCGATTACGTGGACTGGGGCCCCCTTGGTGGCGCCGAGGCCAAGGCTGCCAACCTCGCCCGCATCAAAGAAAACCACGCCAAAATTGGCTGGCGCCTGCTGCTTGATGAAACGCACCACATTGAGCGCAACGGCGAGAAGATTGCCATTTTGGGTGTGCAGAACTGGGGCCAGCGCGGCTTTGCCAAGTACGGCAACCTCGCCAAAACCCACGCGGCCTCGGGCGAAGTGCCGTTCAAAATTCTGCTCTCGCACGACCCTTCGCATTGGGAGGCGCAGGTGCTCGAGTACAACGACATCGACCTGACGCTTTCGGGCCACACCCACGGCATGCAGTTCGGTGTGAACCTGCCGCACCTTAAGTGGAGCCCCGTGCAGTACGTGTACCGGCAGTGGGCGGGCTTGTACGAGCGCGGCAAGCAGCTGCTGTACGTAAACACCGGCCTGGGCTTTATCGGCTATCCCGGCCGCGTGGGTTTCCTGCCCGAAATCACGGTGTTTGAGCTGCGCCGGGCATAGTTCTGCCGTCTCAAACTCAACCTTAGGTAACGCAACCTGGGCAGCAGCGTATAAGCCGCTGTGCACGGTGCCCGAAGTGCTTCTTCCGGAACGCACCTAGGCGCCGTGCCTTCCCTAACCGTTGATTTACCTGATTATGAAAAAGACCCTCATGCTAATGGCCTGCGCTGGTGCGCTGACCATGGCCTCGTGTAGCAGCGACAACAACACCGACTCGGCCGCTACCACTACCGAAACCACCACGACCACCGAAACCTCGGCCACCGGCAACGCTTCGGCGGCCATGGGCGGCTACTCCGACGCCGACTACAACAGCCGTGCCGACCGGATTTCGCAGGACTTGGCTACCAACATGAAGCTCGACGATGCCACCCGCCAAAAGGTGCGCACCGTGTACTACAACCGCTCGAAGCGCCTGGGCGAGCTGCACAACAAGTACGCCACCGACACCACCGGCATGGCCGCCGAAATGAACCGCGTGTACTCTGACACGGATACCGAGCTGAAGGGCATCTTTACGGAGCCCGAAATGTATGCCACCTACGAGTCGAACCGCGACATGTACATTGAGGACCGCTACATGACCACCGACAACACCTCGATGGCTAGCGGCAGCGACATGAACGCCGAAAACGCCTCGGGTTCGGCTTCGATGTCGGGTTCGACGAAAACCAAAGAAGGCGACGTGAAAGTGAAAATTCAGCGCGACGGCGACCTGAAAATCAAGGACGCCGCCGACAACAAAACCAAGATGGATGCCGACGACGGCACCGTGAAGCACAAGCCCGAAGAGGGCCAGAAGGTAAAAATGGAATAGCCGATTGGCTTAATTCCGGATTTTGCAAAAAAGCCTGCGCCGTTGCCAACGGCGCAGGCTTTTTTTATCTCATTGGCCCGAGGCTTGAATACATTGCGGGCCGATTGCTTGTTTGCAGCCTTGCATGGATATTTCGTTGGTATTGTATCGGTTGATTTTGCGGAGGTGGCTGGGCCTCTTGGCAGTGCTGCTGTGCCTGTGGGCCGCGGCGCCGGCCAGCGCGCAAACGCAAGTGCGCGTTACGGGCTCCATCAGCGACAAAGACACGCGCCAGGACATCCCGGGGGCGGCCGTTATCAACCAGCGCACCCGCCGGGGCGTGGTGGCCAACGAGCAGGGCGAGTTCAGTTTGGTGGCGCAGCCCACCGATACGCTGGAGTTTCGGGCCATCGGCTACGCCTCGTACCGCATGCCCCTAGGTGGCACGGGCCTCTCGCAGCTGATTGTGCAGGTAAAGCTGCAGCGCACCAGCGTGCAGCTTACGGGCGTAACCATTCGCGAAGGCCGCCCCGACGATGCCACCATCAACAAAGCCCTGCGCAACATTCGGCGGCCCACGCCCCCGCCCAACGCGGTGAAGCGGCCGCCCCGGCCCAAACCCCTATTCCCCGTCGACTCAACGGCGCCTAAGGTGCCCGTACCCACGCTGGCCAACCCCATAAGTTTTATCTACGACCAGTTTTCGCGCGAGGGGGAGCAACGCCGCAAGATGGAGGAGATTCAGGCCCAGAAGCAGTACAACGACGAGCTGGCCAGGCGCCGCGCCTATAACCGCCTCTTCCGCATCAACAAAGGCTACGAGGTAGAAACCGACTCCGCGTACGTGCCCATTTCGGTGCCGCGCACCTTGCCGGCGTTGCCCGCGCAACCCATGCAGCCGCCCGCCGGCAGCCTGGCACCTAAGCGGTAAGCGCGCCCCCTGCCCGGGCAAGCCGGCCCTAGGTGCGCCGGCGCTTTTGCCAACCTAGGGAGCGGCCCCGGCGTAAGCCTAGCTATGAGAATTGGCTATCCTTGCGTCAACGAGTCGCTCGACTGCACGTCTACCTCCACCTTTCGGCTGGCTTCGTACTCGGCCGAGCGGCTGGAGCAGGCCGTGGCCAACAACCTGGCCTGCCTGCAGCGCATTCTGGAGTACAACGTGCAGCACGAGCTGCGCTTCTTCCGGATTGGCTCGGGCATTGTGCCGTTCGGCTCGCACCCCGTCAATACCTACCCCTGGCAGCAGCGCTTTGCGGCCGAGTTTCGGGCCATCGGCGACTACATCAAGCAACACGATATGCGGGTGTCGTTTCACCCCGATCAGTTTGTGGTGCTAAACTCGCCCGATACCGGCATTGTGGAGCGCAGCGTGGCCGAATTGGTGTACCAGGGCTCGATGCTTGATTTGATGGGCCTCGACAGCAAGGCCAAGCTCCAGATACACGCCGGCGGCGTGTACGGCGACAAAGAATCGGCGCTGAAACGCTGGATTGCTACCTACAACGAGCTACTGCCCGAGGCTGTGAAGGTGCGCCTGGTGGTCGAGAACGACGACCGCCTCTACAGCCTGCAAGAGTGCCTGCGCCTCTACGACACGGTGGGCGTGCCGGTGCTGTTCGACAATTTCCACCACGAGTGCCTGAACAGCGGCGAACCCATGCCCATGGCCTTGCAGCTGGCCGCCGCCACCTGGCACCCCGAGCAAGATGGCCCGCTGATGATCGACTACAGCTCGCAGGCGCCGGGCGAGCGGAAAGGCAAGCACGTGAACAGCATCGAGGAAGACCTGTTCCGGGCTTTCGTGGATGATTTGCGCGGCATCGATGCCGACATCATGCTTGAAATCAAAGACAAAGAAGCCAGCGCCCACAAGGCCTGCGCGATTCTGCGCGACGTAGGCCGGCTCACGGCGCCGCGCACCCCCTCAGCCACTTCGTACTAAGCTATATCTCGCAATCATGCAACAACCCTCCTCCGACGAAAACGCCGACCTGCTCGCCGATACCATTCATGCCTTGCAAAGCGGCCTCACGGCCGTGCCCCTCAGCCAAGCCATGACGACCACCGAGGCCTGGCAGCAGCAATTTTTGCAAAGCGGCCAGCCCGAACTGCAAAACATTGCCCGCGAAATCGGCAACCTGCAATCCATCCTCAGCAGCGGTCAGCTCGATGGCCCCGCCATTGGCCGCTCCCTGGGCATGCTAGGCGCCCAGGTAACCGAGATTATGCCGCACGCCCCCGACGACCGCAAGGTGGGTCTTTCGCAGCTGAGCACTTTGCTGCTGCGCCTGGGCGGCGAGCTGGAAGCCGATAACAACGGGCGCTAGCCTCCCCGCACCACTAAGCAAACGGCCTCCAAGCGCAAAGCGCTAGCACGGCCAAGAAAGAACGTCACTCCAAGCTTATCGAGGAATCTCGCGTGTTGGGTCAGATAGTCAATTGCTATCCGACGTCAGCACGCGAGATTCCTCGACTTCGCTCGGAATGACGTTCTGGTTTTTCCGGCCCGGGTAGCCTAGGTGGCTACGGGCTTGGATACTTAAATAACCGCATCGTAGGCCGCGGTGGTGGCCACGGCAACGGGCTCGGCTTCATCACCGAATGCTTGGGCCAAATCGGCAATGAGGTCGGCGGGGTCTTCCACGCCAATGCTCAGGCGCACCATGCTTTCGGTGATGCCCATTTCGCGCTGCAGCTCGGGCGTAATGTCGGAGTGCGTCATGGTGGCAGGGTGCTCGGCCAGGCTTTCGGTACCGCCCAGGCTTACGGCCAGCTTAATAAGCTGCAAGCGGTTGAGGAAGCGGAACGCCTCGGCCTCGCCGCCGGCAATGTCAAACGAAATCATGGAGCCCGGCGAAAGGCACTGGCGCTGGTAAATGTCCTGCTGCGCGGCGTCGTGCTCCAGATGGCCCAGGTAGTAAGTGCGCGTAACCTGCGGGTGCTGGCGCAGCCAATCGGCCACTACGCGCGCCGACTGGGCGGCCCGCTCCATGCGCAGCTTCAGGGTTTCGAGGCTGCGCATCAGCATCCAGCCGGTGTTGGGGTCGCACATACTGCCCATAAAGGTGCGCATGGCCCGTACCTCCTTCATCAGGGCTTTCGAACCTAGGGCGGCACCGGCAATGAGGTCGGAGTGCCCGCCCAGGAACTTGGTAGCCGAGTACAGCACCAAATCGGCGCCGTGGCGCAACGGGTGCTGAAACACGGGCCCCAGGAAGGTGTTATCGACCACCACGCGGCAGGGGCGCTCGGCGGTGCCAGCCAGCTTGGCGGCCGCCACGCAGGCGTCGAGGTCAACGAGGTGGTTGGTGGGGTTGGCGGGCGTCTCCACGTACAGCACGGCCAGTTTATCACCTAGGGCGGCGGCACGGGCTTGCAGCGCTTCGGCCGGTAAGGTGGGCGAAAAGCCTTCGGCCGTAATGCCAAAGCGCGGCAGCACGTTTTTCAGGAAGAAATCGGTGCCGCCGTACACGGGCTCGGAGTGCAGCACCACGTCGCCGGGTTTTAGCAGGGCCAGCAGCGAGGTGCTGATGGCGGCCATGCCCGAGGCAAACGAGGCAGCGTCTTCGGCGCCGTCCCACAGCGTGAGGCGGTCTTCCAGGATTTCGAGCGAGGGGTTGTTGAGGCGCGAGTAAATCAGGCCCATTTCCTCTTCGGGCGCGGGCTGGCGCAGGCCGTAGGCCAGCTCGAAAAAGGCTTTGCCTTCTTCGGCGTTCTTGAACACGAACGTGGAGGTTTGAAAAATGGGGCATTTAATGGCGCCCTCGCTCCATTCGGGCCGAAAGCCGTAGCTCATCATCAGGCTTTCGGGCTTTAGCGGCCGGCCGTTTAGCTCGGCTTGCTTGCGCAACTCTTTCATGGGTGGGAGGAATGTGGGTGGGAGGTAGCGAAGGTAGAACTTTGCCCTGTCCTGCTTGGCTTTCCCTAGGTGGCCACCAGCTCCCAAACGCAAAGGAGCCTGCACCAATGGCACAGGCTCCTGCTAAAATGGCTTGGCGGGTAATGCTACATGCGCGAGCCCGAGGTGCTCGAGGTGGAGCGGCTGCGGTTACTCTTGGTTTTGGTGCGGGTGCCCTTCTGCGAGCTGTTGGCGCGGCCCTGGCCGCGTACCGTGCCGTTGGTGGTCGAGCCTTGGCCCATCGAGCCCGAGGTAGTGCCGCTTGTGGTGCCCATGGTGCCCGACGTGGTACCCGTGCCCGAGCCGCTGGTGCTCATGGTGCCCGAGCCGCTGGTAGAGCCCGACGTAGTGCCGGTGGTGCCGCTGGTGGTGCCCGAAGTGGTGGTGCCCATGGTTGTGGAGCCCGAAGTGCTGCCGCTGGTGCTCATGGTAGTAGAGCCGCTGGTGGTGCCACCCGACGTAGTGCCGCCCGTAGTGGTTTGGGCCTGCGCAGCAAAGCCTGCGGCGAACATAGCCGCCAGTACAATTACTTTTTTCATAACGAGGTGCTGTGGTTGAAGATGGATGTGGTTGAAGCCGGGTGGATAACCACCTACCGGAATGCGGGCTTACGCAGGGCATGCGGGCCTGGGTTATTGTTGAGCCAGGCTGCAACCGATATTTCCGTGCTTCTGCGGAAGCTTAGATCCGTACTTACCCCTAGGTCGGCAAGGGCGTTTTGAGCGCCGGGGCTTGGCACGCCCGCAACGTTCAGCCCCGGCTACCATGCCGTATCCGTTGCCGTTCCGCAGGGCTTGCCCCAAGCACACCCAATGCCCCGCGCTGGCCAATAAGACGAACCCGCTGTTCAGATAGATAAGCATTACATCGGCATAAATCGACGGCGCAAGCAAACCGCGAAGGATAGGTTTGAGCATTCAATCGGGCAGGCAAAGCCACCCGAGGTTCTTGCTCCTAACGCCTTGCTCCGCAGCAGCCATGAAAAACTTTCGCTACTACCTCGCTTTGGCCCTGATGCTCATGCTCAGCCTTGCAGTGCGCGTGCACGCTGCCACGCCCGCGGCTAAAGCAGTTGCTCAGGCCCAGCGCGCCCACCACATAGCGCAGCACCTAGGCAGCCGCACGCAACTGCTGCTGCAGCAAACGCACCACTCGGCCTTGCGCTAGCACATCAATTCAAAACGCAATTGCGCGTTGGGCACCTGGCTTCCCGACGACGTTCGCTACCGCAGCCGAATGATTTGTAGCGGCCCAAGGCCTCGCCCGGTTCGTGGGTATTGGCTTTGCCTGAACAGCTATACCGCGCGGCACCCGTGCGTAGCGCCCCTACCTGCCTGCAGGTGGGGGCGCTGCTGTTTGAGGCTAAGCCGGCTTCGGCCAGGGGCTTTTGGCTAGCGCGCCATTACTGGTTGGTACGGCCCGGTAGCGGTTCGTCCCATTTTCCGGGCCTTTCGTCACTTTTTGTTTCGGGCCGGGCGCGGGGCCGCTAACCTTGTGTGGCATTAGGGCAGCAGCGTGGTGCAGCGGCCCGCCCAACCCAACCCCAACTGCCATGCACGCACTTGCACAATTACACCTAGTAGGCGGGCGGCTTTCGGGCTGGTTGCTGGTTGCGGCGGTTGCAGCGCTGGTATGGCTGGCCGCTGGGCGCGCGCTGCAAGGGCAGGCGCCGCGTCGGCTTCCGGCGCCCGTGCCGCCTGCCCACCCGCCGGTGCACACATTGCAGTTTCGGCAGCCAAAGCAGCCGCCCGAGCTGCGGCTTGCCGCGCGCTGGGTAACCGAGCTACCCCAGCACCGGGGTTGCCCCTGCTGCACCATTGCCTGCCTGAGCACGGCGTTTTCCTTCTTACTCACCTAGGGGTTGCAGCCCCGGCCATCTTCCGTTTGTGAAATACCTTAGCCTCTCTTGGTTTCCGGCCTACGGAACCTTGCCATCCGAATCCCGCAGCATTGTGCGCGATGCCCTTATTGGCCTGCTGTTGTGGGTTATGGGCTCCTTGCTGCTGTTTGCTGGCGAAAGCAACGGCGAGCTTGTGTTATACTGGAGCTTTCTGGCAGTGCCGGCAGTGCTGTTGCATTGTTTTGCCTGCTACAAGCTTATTCCGGGCGTGGCAGGCCGTAAGCGCCCGTTTTGGGCCTACCTGCTGCGCCTCGTTCTTACACTGCTGCCCATGGCTTTGGTTTTGGGCGTGCTCTTGGGCGTGCTGCGCAACGACCCCGAAGCCGCCGCGGGCTACGTGGCCCTGCTGCTGCCCTTTCAGCTGCTGATTACCGCCCCGCTCGCGTGGTTGGTGTACCAGCGGCGCACCCGCGGCCAGCGGGCCCTGGAGGGGCTGCGGCAGGAGCTCGGGCACTCGAACGCCTCGCTCGATTTGCTGCGGGCCCAAATCAACCCGCATTTCCTGTTCAACGCGCTCAACACGCTCTACGGCACCGCGCTGCAAGAGCAAAGCGAGCGTACGGCGCAAGGCATTCAGATGCTGGGCGACATGATGCGGTTTATGCTGCACGAAAACCACCAGTCGCGCATTTTGCTGGCCCGCGAAATCGAGTACCTGCGCAACTACGTGGAATTGCAGTCGTTGCGCATCGCTACCTCGCCCAACATCACCATCGAAACCAACATCGAGGAGGTGCCCGAAGCCGCCTGGATTGCCCCCATGCTGCTAATCCCGTTTGTCGAAAACGCGTTCAAGCACGGCATCAGCCTACAGCGCCGCTCCTGGATTAAAACCACGCTGCATTACGCCAACGGCAAGCTGTATTTTGATGTGTACAACAGCACGCACCCCCGGGCCGAGCACGAGCCGCTGGCCGAAGAATCGGGCCTAGGCCTCAGCAACGTGCAGCAGCGGCTGGCGCTGCTTTACCCCAAGCGCCACGACCTGGTAATTCGGGAAACCGGCACCGAATTTTTCGTGCATCTTACGCTGCAGCTGTAAGCGCCGCGTGTTTCTGTTCTGCTTCGCATGATTGCCATTGCCATCGACGACGAGCCCATTGCCCTGAACGTAATTCGCGCCCTGGCCGCAAAGGTGCCGTTTATTGAGCTGAAAGCGTGTTTTACGAACGCGTTTCAGGGGCTGGAATACCTGCAGCAGGAGCCCGTCGATTTGCTGTTTATCGATATCAACATGCCCGATATTTCGGGCCTGGAGCTGGTGAGCAGCTTGGCGCGCAAGCCGCTGGTGGTGTTTACCACAGCCTACGCCGAGCACGCCGTTACCGGCTTTGAGCTCGATGCCCTCGACTACCTGCTGAAGCCTTTTTCGCTGCCGCGGTTTGTGAAAGCGTGCAACAAAGCCCACGAGCAGTTGCAGTTGCGCGGCGCCCATTCCGCCGCGCCTCCCACAGCCCCAAAAGACTACCTGTTCGTGAAAACCGGCTACGAGCAGGTACGCGTGCGCCACGCCGACATTCTGTACCTCGAGGCCGCGGGTAACTACGTAACGTTTGTGCTGGAGGGCAAAAGCGTGCTCACGCGCATGACCATTAATGAACTAGCCGAGCTGTTGCCTGCCGAACGCTTTGTGCGCGTGCACCGCTCGTTTATCGTGGCCCGCAACCGCATCGACCGCATCGAGCGGCATCAGGTAAGCATCGGCGGCAAATGCGTGCCCCTAGGTGCTTCGTACTTGCCGCAGCTGCGGGAGTAGCGCGGGGCTTGGCCGCATGCGCACGCGGCCCTAGGTGAGTAGCAGCGCGGCATATAGGCAGGCCCGGGCCCGGCTCCACAAATCGGTACGGGTTTCCATCTCGCTCAAAACCAAATCGTGGCAACTGTGCAGCAAGTGCGCTTGCTGCTCTTGGCCCAGCGCGGGCGTGCCTTCTTGTATCTGCACCCAGTGCGCCAGCAAGCACGCCGCCTCGATGGTACGGCCCTCGTGCATTGCTTCTTGCACGAGGGCCGCCGCCTGCAGCCCGGCCATGGCAGAGTTAGAGGCGCTCATCTTGTGGTTTGGTTATGGAAAAGGGCGGTTGGGTCTCAAATGTGCAACATTGCCCAGCCAACGGCAAGGAAAAAGTTGCTGCGCTTGTGACGCCTCTAAACGCCTGTTTTGCCTCATGGCCGTGTGCGCTAATTCGCTCCTAAAGCGTTTGATAGCAGCTTTTATGCCCGCGCACCGACATTATTTTTGGCCTTTTGTGACATAGCGTGCGCCCTTTATTTCTCCTTTGCCCGTTTCGCCAGCCGAAATAGGCCCACAACAACCCAACCGCCAGAACGCGCAAAGACCCGGAGCACAGGGCACGCCGGGTCTTTATAATAGCAAAAAGGGAATTTGGGCTTTATACTGTCGAGCTTGCCAAAAGGTTTGGCGAGCCGGGGATTTTCGTGATAATATTTTTTAACGCTATGACTGCGACTGTTGGGCTACCAGCCTCAGAGTAGGATTGGAATCCAGCTCCGAAGTTTACAACACCCATCAGTTTGTGCACAACCGCAGAAAAAACTCGCTCTGTATCACACAAAGCGGGTTATTAGTGGAGCTGCCTGCTCGAAATGATCTGGTACGCGGCCTATTTAAGGCCAAATCACCGGCTGCGCGTGTATCGCATTGTGCCTCAGAATGTAGGCCCAACTAAAGGCATATACCGCCGTCGCCAACTCTTTCTACTAGCACATCGGAAACGGGGCGGCGTAGCGCCTCAGCGCGGCGTGTTTGTTCAATTTTCAAGTACCCTGTGGCTTAACAGGTAGTGTCAATTGGTGTGCCAATACCTCTGGCACCGCCCCCGCTACCGATGCTATTGAATGGGCTCTTTGTCGTCAATTTAAAATAAGGGGAAGGCTTTCGCGCTGGCCAAACTGGGCGGGACGTTAGGAATGGGCACAGTCTACATAATGATACTGTAGCATCGCCGTCCAATGGTACTTCAGCCGCGCCGCGTCACAAGAGCGGAGCTTATCTTTGCACGCCTCCTTAGTTTCCTATTCGCTTCCAACTGTAAATGCAAGTTCAAGAGCCTGTCTTATCCGAAGCAATAGCCACGCCAACCGCGCGTCCCGCGAAGCCCTACTTCGGGGCGCTTACGGGCGTGCGGGCCGTGGCGGCGTACATGGTCTTTGTGCACCATTTCAATCCGTTCAAGGGGGCAACGTCAGCGGCTGGGCAGTTTTTTGAACGCCTTTGCGAAGAGCTGCACATCGGCGTGACGCTGTTCTTTGTGCTATCGGGGTTGTTGATCTGCGTGCGGTACATGGACCACGTCGAACTCAGCGGCCGCTGGGCGCTGCGCTACCTGCGCAACCGAGTGGCCCGCATCTACCCGTTGTACCTTCTGCTAACGCTGCTGACCTTCGCTGCCTTTGCCTTGCGCCCCGAGTTGGATAACCTCGAGCAGTGGAAGTGGTACGCTGCTCGGGATAAGCTGGCGGTCATCATATCGAACATCACCTTTCTGCGGGGCTTCTTTGACGACCTAAAATTCTCCGGCATTGCCCAGGGCTGGTCGTTGACGGTGGAAGAGTGCTTCTACTTTACCGCGCCTTTTTTGCTGCTGGGGCTAACGCGCAGCCGCGGGCTCATCTGGCTTTACCCTCCGGTATTGGTTGGCCTGGGTCTGTTGCTGGTGCAAGTATTGGCTCCGCGCCAACTGCTCGGCTTGTTTGACTCGAACGAATTTATGTTCATCTACACTTTCTTCGGTCGCAGCACCGAGTTTGTGGTGGGCATGGCGCTGGGCTTGCTAGTGAAGCGCCGCACGCGGCCGACGCAGCCCGGGTGGTTATGGACCGGCACCGGGCTGGTTTGGATATTTGGGTGCCTCCTCGTATTGATCAGCCTGCATTCGGAAACGCTAGGCGGCGGATTCGGCAGCCCTTGGCGCATTGTGGTCAATAACGCCGTGCTGCCGCTGGGCATTGCGTCCCTGTTTTATGGTCTGATTTACGAGCGGTCAGCAATGCAAGCGGTCCTTTCCACGCCGCTATTCGACACGCTGGGCAAAAGCTCGTACGCTTTCTACCTAGTGCACATGAGCGTTTTCAGCGTGGCCCTCGACATATGGATTTCCAATAACGTGGGCTTAAAATTCGTGCTACTGAACCTGTTGGCTTATGGGCTGTACCGCGCGGTGGAAAAGCCCCTCCACCGAATTATTGCAGGCCGCGCTTGATCAAACTTTTGTCTTTTCCATCTGCCATGCTATAACACTACCGGCAGAAGTGGGGCTTTCGATTTATACATAGCACCTCCTCGTTAAATACGGTTGTTGGGGTGCTGTCTGCACACCCATTAACTAAGGCCGCGCCTAACCCTATCTAGTTTACTACCCGGTGGCGTTGATAGAGCAAATAATTGTCGCAATGCCGGGGGCGGCGTGGTAAAACTAGGCGGCGCAATCTTGGGTATAGAGGCAACTGTGTAGCGTACCGTTGAAAAAGCGCAGCTGGACGGCGGTGGCGATGAACTTAACTAGCTTGATGCTGCCCATGACACGGTGGGAATATTGGCAGTGATTTGCCAAAAACAAAAAAACCCGCTCTGCATTACGCAAAGCGGGTTTCAGTGGAGCTGCAGGGAGTCGAACCCTGGTCCAGACAAGGAGAGCGTCGAGCTTTCTACGTGTGTATCCGAGCTTGCTTTGTTCGAAGTAACCTAGGCGCCCGTCAGGCCTTTGAGTTACCCTTATCTGCTTGAGATTCACCTAGGCGTCGCAGCGCCACCTAGGCTATCCTTATTCTTTCGACACCCCGTGCTCACCCGTGATAAGGCAGACGGATGCGGGATGATGGCTATTGCTTAGTACCTAGACTAGGCAGCCATGGCGTAGCTATACTCGCCAGTTGTTGTTCGGATGATTTGTTGGCGAGAGATTCACCCAACTCTCGACACGCTTACTCGCGACCTGCACGAGCTGTCAATTCCGGTCAGCCCCAATTGTGTAAGAACGACCCGCCGTGGTAAGCGGGGCTGCGAAGGTACGCAAGCAGATGAATAACGGATGAAACAGTGCAAAAAGTTTCGGGGCGCCGGCCTTCCGCTGCTTGCAGAAGCCGGCGCCCCGAAACTTTTTGTCTTAGGCCCTACAAGGCTCAGCTCATGGCCGGCGTGTTGCCAGGCGTACGCAACAACGAAGCCGGACGGGTAGACCAGAAATGGGCACTGTACGCCCGGAAGGCCAGGTACAAGGCCAGCGGCGTTTCGATGAGCAGCGCGAGTTTGCGCACCCAGTCGCTTTGCAGCAGCAGGTTCACGAGTTCGTTTTCGCTGAAGGCAGCGGCCAACGGCACCCGCGCTAAGAAAAACGCTGCCCACACGGCTACGTGGCACAGCAACAATACCCACAGCACGCCCCTAGGTACGGCGGCAGGTTTGCTGCGCAGCAACGCCAACACCAGCACCGTAAGCACTACCGATGGCACCATGAGAAAGAGCGTTGTGGAAGGCGAGTTGGCCATGTTCCAGGCTGCAAAATCGGTCAGGCTCAGGTATGAGCTCATTTCCGACCAACTGCGGTACTCTTGCCACTCGGTGGTAGCCGAAGCCACCAGGCAGTACAACGTCAGCAATACATAGGCTGCCAGAAGCCACCGCGATTGTGAAGTAGAAGCTGTTTCCATAGAAGATGTTTTGGGTATGTGGATGGTTGTGGGCGCAAGCAACCGTATAGGCAGCTTGCAAGAGCGTATCAATATAATTACATTATTTAACAAACACAAGTAATTATTATAATAATTATAAACTCGTCAATAAATACCACAGTGCTTTATTAAGGATTTAGAGCCGTGCATGCTGGCCAGAGCCCAAATTGACGTGTGCTTGAGGAGCGTATTCCCTCGTTATATAATAGCTTGTTAATTAATATTTTACATATACGCATGTAGCAGCAATTCGCTTCAGATCAAAGGTTAGTGCTACTGCCTGGTTGGTTCCGCCAAGGCTTTCGCACCTAGGGCTGGCGCCGGCGAAAAGCCGCGGAAGCGCGCCGCCGAATGCGTATCTTTGTGGAACTGGCTATGGAGAATTTCGTCGTTTCGGCTCGTAAGTACCGCCCCGCTACTTTTCGGAGTGTAGTTGGGCAGCAGCACGTGACCACCACGCTGCAAAACGCCATTGTTACCGGCCACTTGGCCCAGGCGTTTCTGTTTTGCGGTCCGCGCGGTGTGGGCAAAACCACCTGTGCCCGCATTCTGGCCAAAACCATCAACTGCACCAGCCTCACGCCCGAGGCCGAAGCCTGCAACGAGTGCGACTCGTGTCGGGCCTTCAACCAAAGCGCCTCGTTTAATGTGCACGAGCTCGACGCGGCCTCGAACAACTCCGTGGAGGACATCCGCTCCCTGGTGGAGCAGGTACGCTACGTCCCGCAGCAAGGCCGTTACAAGGTGTACATCATCGACGAGGTGCACATGCTCTCGAATGCGGCTTTCAATGCCTTCCTTAAAACGCTGGAAGAGCCGCCGGGCTACGCCATTTTTATTCTGGCCACCACCGAGCGCCACAAAATCATTCCCACGATTCTGTCGCGCTGCCAGATCTTCGACTTTAACCGCATCAAGCTCGACGACATCGTTGGGCACCTAGGCTACATTGCCGGCAAAGAGCAAGTAACTGCCGAAGACGACGCGCTGCACCTGATTGCCCAAAAAGCCGACGGCGGCCTGCGCGACGCGCTCAGCATTTTCGACCAGATGGTGACCTTCTCGGGCCATCAGCTGAGCTACCGCGCGGTGGTGCAAAACCTGCACGTGCTCGATTACGAGTACTATTTCCGCCTTACCGAAGCCTGCCTAACCCAAAACCTTTCGGCCACGCTGCTGCTGCTCGAGGAGGTGGTGCAGAACGGCTTCGACCTGCACCAGTTTGTGATTGGTGCCGCCGAGCACCTGCGCGGCCTGCTGGTGTGCAAAGACCCGCAAACCGTCCAGCTCCTGGAAGTATCGGAAGGCTTGCGCCAGCGCTACGCCGACCAAGCCCGCCAGGCCCCGCTTAGCTTCTTGGTAACGGGACTGAACCTGCTCAGCCAGTGCGACCGGGACTTTAAAGCTGCCAAAAACCAGCGCCTGCACGTGGAGTTGGCCCTGATGAAGCTGGCTTACCTGCGCAATGCCGTGCAACTCACCCACGATTTGGTGGCCGGTGCGCAGCTAGCTTCGTCGGGCAACGGCGAGGCTAAAAAAAAAACTGATGGTGTAGCCTCTGCTGCGCCTGCCGTGCCGGCCCCCATCGGCAACCCCACTGGGTACGCGCCCAACGGCCACGCGTCGGCCGTGCGCGAAACGGCGGCTCCCTCCTACCCCAAAGCCAACGGCGCGCCCGTGGCAGCGCCGGCCGCTCCGGAGCCCATTGTGCCGGTGCAAAGCGGCGTTGAGGAGTTGCACCCCACGCCCAGCATCGAAACGGAGCTGGAGGAAGTGCCCTCCACGCGCCGGCAGCTGGTGGATACCCTGCCGCACGTAGAAACCGGCCGCCCTAGCGTGGCCGGCCACGAGCCGGGCAGCCGGGCTTTGGTGGCCGAGCCCGTAGCGGCCGCTGCACCCGGCAGTGCCCGCCCCGCGCCCAAGCCCATTGCCATTCCGAAGCTAAACCTGCAGGCGGTGAAAGCCCAGGCCACGCAGCGCCAGGAAGCCGCGGCGGCCGTGCTGGAGGAAGAAGCCGCCGCACCGGTCACGGGCACCGTCAACCAAGCTATGCTGCAGCAGGTGTGGCGCGAGTTGGCCGAAGCCCGCAAGCAAATCAGCATGAGCGAGTTTATGACGTTGAACCGGCCCATTCAGGCCGATGAACAGCACGTGATTCGCCTGCAGCTCGAAAACCCGGTGCAGCTTGACCAGTTCAACGCGTTCAAGCCCGAGTTTTTGTCGGCCTTGCGCCAGCGCACCGGCTACCGGTCGCTCACCATCCACACCGAAGTAACGGAGCAGGTGCAAACCGGCAAGCGCCTCTACACCTCGTCGGATAAGTTTGAGTACCTGGCCGAAAAGTTTCCGGTGCTGCACGAGATGAAGCACCGCCTAGGTCTGGACACCGACTTTTAACGGGGCAGCCGCCAACCCGTTCCCCTCCTTTTTGAAGGAGGGGACGCCGGGCCGCAGGCACGGCTGGGGTGGTTCTGTCGTTGCTGACGCCCGTGCCTTCTTTGCATCATCCAGCTTGAAACTCCTGTCTGATGGCTTCAAGCACCCACTCTGGCTGCTCGAACACCAGCTTGTTTTAAAAGCGCAGCACCCGTATGCCCACGTGGCGTAGGTAAGCTGCGCGCGCCACATCGTGCGCTTCCCCGGCAACGTCGAAGTGCCCCTGCCCATCCAGTTCCACTGCCAGTCGCTCAGCTGGGCAGTAGAAATCCAAAATGTACGGCCCTACGCTGTGTTGCCGACGAAATTTGCGGTTGTCAAGCCTTCCGCCTTGCAGGGCCTTCCACAGCGCCGCTTCGGCAGGGGTGAGGTTTCCGCGGAGCTGTTTACGAGTCTGCTTTAGCTCTTGGCGGTTGTGGCGGAATGTGTTGGGCATGCCTAGGTGCTGATTTTATATTGCTACGCAACATCGATAATCCGCGGTGCCAGTAGTCTGCGCCGGTGCCCTAGGTGCTCAACGTCAGCAACGACGGAACCACCCCAGCCGCGCCTGCGGCCCGGCGTCCCCTCCTTCAAAAAGGAGGGAAGCGGGTTGTTCTGGCCGCATCGCTACCTTTGGTAGCTACCCATTACTTGTTTTTCACCTCATCTGCTCCGTGAAAAAACCAATCCTGCTCCTGCTGCCGGCCGCCGTGGCGCTTGGCCTGATGCAGTGCCAGCTCAGCAAAACGGCCGCTACCGCCACTAGCCCCCAGCCCCCGGCGGCAGCCGAGGCACCTAGGGCCAAAGAATACAAGTACACCACCGTGGAGGGCGACCCGCTGAAAACGCGCATCTACACCCTCGAGAACGGCCTGACGGTGTACCTCTCCGACTACGACGATGCGCCGCGCATCCAAACGTACGTAGCGGTGCGGGCCGGCTCCAAAAACGACCCGGCCGATGCTACCGGCCTTGCGCACTACCTCGAGCACATGGTGTTTAAAGGTACCTCGCGCCTAGGTGCCCAGAACTTTGAGGCCGAACGAGCCGAGCTGCAGAAGATAGAAGGCCTGTACGAGAAGTACCGCGGCACCCGCGACGCGGCGCAGCGCAAAGCGTTGTACCACCAGATCGACTCCATCTCGAGCGTGGCGGCGAAGTACGCCGTGGCCAACGAGTACGACAAGCTGATGGGCGCCATTGGCGCGAAAGGCTCGAACGCTTACACCTCGGTGGAGCAGACGGTGTACCAAGAGGATATTCCGTCGAACCAGATCGAGAAATGGGCCTCGGTGCAGGCCGAGCGGTTTGGCGAACTGGTGCCGCGCTTGTTCCACACCGAGCTGGAGGCTGTGTACGAGGAGAAAAACCGCGGCCTCGACAACGACTTCAACAAGGAGTTTGAGGCCATGAATGCTTCCCTTTTCAAGAAGCACCAATACGGCACCCAGACCACCATCGGCACGATTGAGCACCTGCAGAACCCGTCCATCACGGAGATTAAGCGGTATTTCAACAAGTACTACGTGCCCAACAACATGGCCGTGGCCATGAGCGGCGACCTGGACTTCGACCAGACCATCCGCATTGTTGACCAGTTCTTTGGCAAGCTGGAGCGCAAGCCCCTGCCCGACTTTGTGCCGGCCGGCGAGGAGCCCATTGCGGCGCCCATTGTAAAGGAGATAAAAGGCCCCAACGCCGAAAACGTGATGTTGGGCTTCCGCTTTCCGGGCACGGCTACCAAGGATGCGTTGGTGCTGCGCATGATCGACAAGATCCTGACGAACGGCCAGGCCGGCCTCATCGACCTGAACCTGAACCAGAAGCAGGCTGTACTGGAAGCCGCTTCGTTTACCGACATCAACAACGACTACAGCACGCACGTGCTGTACGGCACGCCCCGCCAAGGCCAGAGCCTCGACCAAGTGCGCAACCTGCTGCTGGCCCAACTGGATAAGGTGAAGAAGGGCGACTTCCCGGAGTGGCTGATTCCGGCCATCATCAACAACGAGCAGTTGCAGCGCATCAAGAGCTACGAAAGCAACGAGGCACGCGCCGGCGCCTTTGTGGCGGCCTTTGTGGCCCGCGAAAACTGGAAAGACTACCTGCAGCAGTTCGAGGACTTCGGCAAGATTACCAAGGAGGATGTAATGCGCGTGGCCAACCAATACTACGGCCCCGGCTACGCCCTCGTGTACAAGCGCACCGGCAAAGACACCAACACGCCCAAAGTAATTAAGCCGGCCATTACGCCCGTGCCCGTAAACCGCGACGCGGCTTCGGATTACTACAAGCAGGTAGTGGGCATGCCCTCGCCCGAGCTGCAGCCGGTGTTCGTCGATTACAAGAAGGACATTCAGCAAACGGAGCTGAAGCCCGGCCTGCCGCTGCACTACACCCAGAATAAGGAGAACGGCCTGTTCTCGCTGTACTACGTGCTCGACCTAGGCACCAACAACGACCCCAAGCTTGGCCTCGCGGCCGACTACCTGCAGTACTTGGGCACGGGCAAGTACTCGGCCGCCCAACTGCAGCAGGAGTTTTACAAGCTCGGCTGCTCGTTTGGCGTGCAAAGCGGCCCCGACCGCGTGTTCGTGAGCCTTTCGGGCCTCGATAAGAACTTGGAGCCGGCCTTGCAGCTGTTCGAGCAGTTGCTTGCCAACCCCACCCCCGACGCCGACGCCCTGAAAAACATGGTGGCCGGTGTGCTGAAAAACCGCCAGGATGCCAAGCTGAACAAAGGCGTGATTCTGCAGCAGGCCATGGTGAACTACGCCAAGTACGGCCCCAACAACCCCTTCACGAACATTGTAAGCGAGAAGGAGCTGAAGGCGCTGAAGCCGCAGGATTTGATCGGCCGCATCAAGCAGCTGCCCACCTACCAGCACCGCGTGCTGTACTATGGCCCGCGCGGCACCCAGGAGCTGCAAAGCACGTTGGTAACCCAGCACAAGGTTCCGGCTAAGCTAATTCCCACTCCGCCTACCAAGGAGTTTGGCGAGCAGCCGCTGAAAGACCGCCGCGTGTACTGGACCGACTACAACATGGTACAGGCCGAAATTCTGTTCCTGAGCAAGCGCGACGCCTACGACCCCAAGCTGGTGCCCACCGTAAGCCTCTACAACGAGTACTTCGGCGGCAACATGGGCTCCATCGTGTTTCAGGAGCTGCGCGAATCGAAGGCCCTGGCGTACTCGGCCACTTCGCGCTACGCCAACGCCGACAAGCAGGGTCGCTCCAACTACCAGCTCAGCTACATTGGCACGCAAGCCGATAAGCTGCCCGAGGCCATGGCCGGCATGCAAACCCTGCTGAACGACATGCCCATGGCCGAGGCCAACCTGAACATTGCCCGCCAGAGCATCCGCAACAGCATTGCCACGGAGCGCATCACCAAGTCGGATATTCTGTTCAGCTACGAGCGGGCCCGGCGCCTAGGTCTTGACTACGACTTGCGCCGCGACATCTACGAGCAGACCCAAAACATGAGCCTCGCCGACCTCAAGAAGTTTCAGGAAGCCAAGGTGAAAGACCAGCCGCAAACCATCCTGGTTATCGGCTCGAAGGACCGTCTGAACTTTAAGGAACTAGCCAAATACGGCGAGGTGAAACAGCTCACGCTAAAGGAAATTTTCGGGTACTAAACGACAGAACAACCAGCTCCTCTCCTCAGATGAGGAGGGGACGCCGCAACGCAGTTGCGGCTGGGGTGGTTGACCTCGTGGCAGATAGTAACCTCAACCCAAAAGGAACGTCATGTCGAGCCCCGTCGAGACATCTCGCCGAATAGTAATTACTGTCTAGCGTTAGCACGTGAGATGTCTCGACAAGCTCGACATGACGTTCCTTTATCAGACGAGTTGGTCGCCCTAGGTGGCGTCAGTCCAACGATTGTCAACCACCCCGCCCTACGGGCACCCCTCCTCATCTGAGGAGGGGAGTTTCGTTCAGCTTCGCTTTTACCGCAAAGGGCCGGCACCACCTGGGTGCCGGCCCTTTTGCTTGTGCGGGGGCACCTAAGGCAGCTGTGGTTGCCTAACCAAGCTGGGGGCGCAACGGCGCATATACGACATTTTTTTCAAACACTTGTTTGGGCCCAATTAATGTCGGTGCTTTGCATCCGCTTAGGGCCAAACGCGCTGGCTGAGCCGGCTCTTTGGCCCGTTTAGTTTCTTCACCAAACACCCTTAACCCCGGCGTCATCTACTGACAACGTAACATATGGCAGACCAGAAGATTACCATCAAGAACGGCAAACTCAACGTTCCTGACCGCCCCATCATCCCGTTCATCGAAGGCGACGGTACCGGTCCGGACATCTGGGCTGCCTCGGTGCGCGTATTCGACGCCGCCGTTGAAAAGGCATACGGCGGACAGCGCAAGATTGAGTGGAAAGAGGTGCTGGCCGGCGAAAAGTCGTTCAAGCAACTCAACAACTGGCTGCCCAACGAAACCCTCGATGCCTTCCGCGAATACCTCGTGGGCATCAAAGGCCCCCTCACCACGCCCGTAGGCGGTGGCATTCGCTCGCTGAACGTGGCCCTGCGCCAGGAGCTCGACCTGTACGCCTGCGTACGCCCGGTGCGCTGGTTCCAGGGCGTGCCTTCGCCCGTGAAGCACCCGGAGCTGACCGACATGGTCATCTTCCGCGAAAACACCGAAGACATCTACGCCGGCATTGAGTACATGAACGGCACGCCGCAGGCCCAGAAAATGCTGGAATTCCTGCAAGACGAGATGGGCGTAAAGAAAATTCGCTTCCCCGAGTCGTCGTCGTTCGGCATCAAGCCCGTTTCGAAGGAGGGCACCGAGCGCCTCGTGCGCGCTGCCATCCAGTACGCACTGGACAACAAGCGCGAGTCGGTGACGATTGTCCACAAGGGCAACATCATGAAGTTCACCGAGGGAGCCTTCAAGACCTGGGGCTACGAGCTGGCCGAACGCGAGTTTGGCGACCGGGTATTCACCTGGGCGCAGTACGATAAGCTGGCCGCCAAGCACGGCCAGGACGCGGCCAACACCCACATGAAGAACGAGCTGGCCTCGGGCAAGATCCTCATCAAGGACAGCATCGCCGATGCCTTCCTGCAGCAGATCCTGCTCCGCCCCTCCGACTACGACGTGGTGGCCACCCTGAACTTGAACGGCGACTACATCTCCGACGCCCTCGCCGCTATCGTCGGCGGCATCGGCATCGCGCCGGGCGCCAACATCAACTACGTTACCGGCCACGCCATCTTCGAAGCTACCCACGGCACCGCGCCCAAGTACGCCGGCCTCGACAAGGTGAACCCCGGTTCGGTAATCCTGTCGGGTGCCCTGATGCTGGAGCACATGGGCTGGCAGGAAGCCGCCGACCTGATCTACAAAGGTCTGGAAGCCGCCATTGCCGACAAGCGCGTTACCTACGACTTCGAACGCCTGATGGAGGGTGCTACCTTGCTGAAGTGCTCGGAGTTCGGCGAGGAAATCGTGAAGAACATGTAATTCCGCTGACCTAAGTCAGTAACCCAAAAACCCCGCGTTGGCTTCGGCCGGCGCGGGGTTTTTGTTTTCGGTTTTGAAGATAATCGGCCTGATCCAGCCAAGGGCTACCGGGAGGCCAAACCCAGCACGCCGACTATACTCTCAGGCTGTAATCGGCAGCTCCTACCTAGGGCGTTCTGCAACGGGCAGCTGCCCAGTTCGCGCTTCGGGCGCAAGGCACTTTGGTTTGCCAGGCAAGCGGGTTGTGCTTACTGATCCTCGATTACATCGAAGGCCAGCTGCTCGGTGGGGGCGGCACTGGCTTCGGTGGAGCCACGCAGCACCAAGGAATACGTTTTGCCCGGCTCGAGCGCGGCGCTTTGCACAAACAACGGTGCCTGTGGGTAGGCGGCGCGCGTTACGTTGAGCCGGTACGTGCGGGCATCCACGGCCTGGTAGCCGGTTACGGCACCCCAGGCCACCTCGGTGTAAAACGCCGTGCTGGTTTGCCGATCTTCGATGCGCACGGGCGTAGACTGCGAAGCAATGTTGACAACCCGAATGTGCGCTTTGCCGGCTACCGGGGCGGGCACGGCAGTTGCTTCTTCTACCACCAACGCGGTATGGTGCAAGCTACCAGCAGTGCGCGTAAACAAGGAGTAGCGCTTGCTCTCGGCAATGGGCAAAGCGCTGAACTGCACCCACTGCGTACCGCCGCCCGATGCCGAGGGCAGCATAATCTGCACGAAATGCTCGCCGGCCGCTACCGGCTGGTAAGGCGTGGCTTTGCCCACGGCCGCTCCGGGCCCTACGGTTTTGCCGCCTACGTACAGCTGTATTTCGCCCGCAACGGGCTGGCTGGCAGTGAGGTTGTTGACGATGCGCACGTAACCTTGCGGAGCGGGTTTGGGCGCGGGCGCATCCGATTTGTCGGAGGAGCAGGATTGGCCGAGCAAGGCAGCGGCACCGAGGGTAGTCAGGTACAGTAAACGAGTGTTCATAGCAAGTAAAAGGATAGAAACATGCATGGCTGGTAGCCGGCGTAAGGTTGGCAAGCACCGGGCCACAACCTCGGCTATGCGTAACCCAACGGCCAATGCCAAGCAAAAGCACCTGATTATGAAGCAATAATAATTTATATGCTATATAAGATAAATCTACCCCGTAGTCCAACCTCTTGCCCCCCTGGTACCTAGGCAACCTTGGCGCGGGGCGATTTACCTAGGGCACCCGGCGTCGGTGAAGCTAGCCGACAAATACACCTGCTACTCATGCACCGCGCGGCGCCCAGCCGACCCCTGTACCGCGTTCTGCCGTAGAACTACGCAACCGCGCCCCCGCACATTGCGGCGGCCACCACTCGCGGCACCCTACTCCCACAACCTTTCACCCATCATTATGAAGAAGACCCTTTTCCTTGCGCTGGCCGCCGCTGCGTTCAGCTTTGCCTCGTGCACGCAAAACGAGAACTCGGCCGAGCAGCGCACCGTGCAAGACAACACCGACGGCACCGCCGAGGGCGCCCAGCCCGCGCCCGGAACCACCGCCGACCAATCGGGCGACGGACCGGCCAGCATCGAGGGCACCGACCAGACCACTACCAACAACGGCTCTTCTATTTACGGCGGGCCCACGTCGCGGGCATCTACCCCAGGCAGTGCCACCTCTACCACGGGCCGCACGGCTACTACTACCAGTGGCTCGGCTACCTCGGGCAGCACCGCCAGCGGTAGCGCAACCGGTACGGGCAGCGGCACAACATCGGGCACCACTACGGCGGGTACTGGCACGGCCACTACGGCTCAGTAACCAAGCGGCTACGGGCATTAGCCAAGCGCAACACCGCAACAGCCAAAGCGTCTTCCTAACCGAAGCGCCTTTGCTGTTGCAGTGTTGCGCTTCTAATGGATACTCTCATGCCCGGCGCTGGCTTGCAGCACCCGCGCCGTAACGAGCAGTTGCCCTAGGTGGCGCATGGTGTGCTCGGCGGCGTGCACCAACAGGCCCAGTACCGTGGAGGGTAGTTGCGCCCGCCCCACGCCGCGCGTTTCTGTGAGGGTGGCGGGGTCGGTAGCCTGTAGCTGCTGCAGGGCCAGCTTTACTTGCTCATCGAACGCTTGCAGCAGCTCGGCGGTGCTGGCGGTGGCTTGCTCAGGGTTGCCTTCGGCCCTTAGGTAGGCAAGCTGGGCAGGGCTAAGCTGCTCGGCGCGGGCGTAGGTAAGCAGGCGGTCGAGCACGCCGGCGAGGTGCTGCAAATGAAAACCTACCGAGGCCACGCCGGCGGGCCGGTGCCACAGCAGCGCATCAGGAAAATTCAGTAACGCCGCTTCAAGCTCTTCGCGGGCTTGCAGCAGGGCGTGCGCCACGGGTTGAAGCAGCGCAGGCATATTGGGCAAAGGGCCGCGCAGCCAGACTTCGGGCGGGGTAGCAGCAGGAGTATTCATGGGGCGTAACCGGTAAGTGATGCGCTTGTTACCGCGCTTGCAGCACCAGAGTTGCACCTTAGCTGGTACCCCAAAAAAGCATTCAAACCGGTTGTTCCTTTTCTTGTGCGGCCAAACCAAGCCATGTAAAGGCAAACTTCGGAGGGGCATTCTGAAGCAAACATGAAGACATAGCTGCCGTTGGGCTTTCGGTGCGGGTGGTGGCGCTGTATTTTTGTGGTTATGCTCCAAGTTTCTTCGCGCGGCGTGGCCATGCCCATGTCGCCTTACCGCAAGCTTACGCCCTACGCCGATGCCGCCAAGGCCCGTGGCACCAAGGTATACCACCTCAACATTGGCCAGCCCGACATCGAAACGCCGCCTGAGGTAATGGCCGCGGTGCAGCAAGCCAATATTCGGGTGCTGGAGTACAGCCACGGCGCGGGCAACCTGAGCTACCGACACAAGCTGGCGCAGTATTACCAGCGGGTTGGCATCGAGGTAGCGGCTTCAGAAATCATCGTAACGGCGGGCGGCTCGGAGGCTATTTTGTTTGCCTTCCTGAGCTGCCTGAACCCCGGCGACGAGGTGATTGTACCGGAGCCCTACTACGGCGCCTATACAGCGTTTGCCATTGCGGCCGGCGTGCACATCGTGCCCGTTACGGCGCACATCGAAACCGGCTTTGCCCTGCCGCCCATTGCTGAGCTGGAGGCCCGCGTTACCGAACGCACCAAAGCCGTGCTGCTCTGCAACCCCAACAACCCTACCGGCTACGTGTACACGCGCCGCGAGCTGGAGGAGCTGCTGGCATTGTGCGAACGGCACCACCTGTTTCTGCTTTCCGACGAAGCTTACCGCGAGTTTTGCTACGACGCGCCCTACGTTAGCGCCTTGCACCTAGGGCCGGCTGCCGAGGAGCACGTGGTGCTGCTCGATACCATTTCGAAGCGCTACAGCGCCTGCGGGGCGCGCATTGGCGCGTTGGTAACAAAAAACAAAGCCGTGTACGATGCGGCCTTCAAGTTTGCGCAAATGCGCGTGAGCCCGCCCGGCCTGGCGCAACTGCTGGGCGAAGCCGCCGCCGAGCTGCCCGAGACGTACTTCGACCACACCAAAGCCGAGTACCAAACCCGCCGCGACCGAATGGTGCAGCGCCTGCAAGCCATGCCCGGCGTGCAGTGCCCCGTACCGGGCGGCGCGTTCTACGTAATGCCCAGCCTGCCCATCGACGATGCCGAACGCTTTGCCAAGTGGCTACTCGAGGAGTTTGAATACCTAGGCCAGACGGTTATGCTTTCGCCGGCTACCGGTTTCTACGCCACGCCCGGCATCGGCCGGCAAGAGGTACGCTTGGCCTACGTGCTGAATTTGGAGGCCATTGATGCCGCCATGGAATGCCTGGCCAAGGCGCTGGAGGTATACCCTGGCCGGCAGCAGTAGCCAGCCACCTAGGCGCACAAAGAATTGCGTGCTTATGCGCCCGAAGCCCATGCGTGCGTTGTAACTTCGGATGCTCCCCTACTTACCGCTTTCCATGCCGTTGGCTCGTTTCGCTTTCCTTCTTCCGTTGGGCCTAGGTCTGCTGCTCAGCAGCGCCACTTTGCCCACGCCGCCTGCTTCCCGCTACCAACTCACGATGCGCCTCAACGGCGGGGCCATCGTTACCGATTCAATCGGCTCGCGCTTTACGGCCTCCAGCGGGGCCGGCAAGGTGCTCACGCTGTCCATCGTGCGGGCTGATTTTCCGGACGATGTTGGCTTGTCAATCCTCGTTGATGAGTTTAAGCCGCAGCCCGGCGTTTACCGGTTCAAGGAAATCCTAAGCGGGCACGTGCGCGAGGCCTATTACCGCGCCGACGACGTAACCGCCGAATCGAAAGCCTGCGGGGTAAACGACGGCGAAGTGCGCATCACGGCCGTGGATACCAAAGCCCACACCCTCACCGGCACGTACCGCGCGGTGCTGTGCCAAACCAACAGCAGCCGGGCCAAAGCCAAGCGGCTAACCTTGGAGGGAAATTTTCATTTTCCTTACGAAGTGCGCTAGCCTTTTCGGTATTCGAAAAAACAAAACGGGCGGCTCCCTGATCTAGGGAGCCGCCCGTTTTTGCATAGGCCATCCGAGAGCTTACAACGTAGCCAAGTCTATCACGAAGCGGTACTTCACGTCGGCTTTCAGCATGCGTTCGTAGGCTTCGTTGATGTAGTCCATCGAAATTACCTCTACATCGGCCGCAATGTTGTGCTCGGCGCAGAAATCGAGCATTTCCTGCGTTTCCTCAATGCCGCCAATCAGCGAGCCGGCAATGCGGCGGCGCTTGGCAATGAGGTTGAAGGCATGGAGCTGCGGCGCTTCGGGCGGCACGCCGAGCAAAATCATGGTACCGTCGCGGCGAAGCAGGTTTACGTACATGCCCATATCCAGCGGCGCCGATACGGTGTTCAGGATGAAGTCGAAGTAGTTCGACACGCCCTTGAGCGCGGCCGGGTCTTTGGTCACCACAAACTTGTGGGCACCTAGGGCTTCGGCATCGGCTTGCTTGTTGGGCGAGGTGCTGAGCACCGTAACCTCGGCGCCCATGGCGGCCGCCAGCTTCACGGCCATGTGGCCCAGGCCGCCCAGGCCCATTACGCCAACGCGGTGGCCCTGGCCTACCTTCCACTGGCGCAGCGGCGAGTAGGTGGTAATGCCGGCGCACAGCAGCGGCGCCACGCCCTCGAGCGGCAACGATTCGGGCACGCGCAGGGTGTAAGCTTCGTCCACCACAATCAGCTTGGAGTAGCCGCCGTAGGTGGGCGCGCCGGTGTTTCGTTCGCGGCCGTTGTAGGTGCCCACAAAGCCTACTTCGCAGTACTGCTCGAGGCCCTCTTTGCAGCTTGGGCAAGTGCGGCACGAATCGACCATGCAGCCCACGCCGGCCAGGTCGCCGGGCTTAAACTGGCGCACGTGTTCCCCTACTTTGGTTACGCGGCCCACAATTTCGTGGCCGGGCACCATCGGGAAGATGGAGCCGCCCCATTCGTCGCGCACCTGGTGCAAATCGGAGTGGCATACGCCGCAGTACAGAATATCGATCTGCACATCGTGCGGGCCCACTTCGCGGCGCTCAAACTCAAACGGCGCGAGCGGAATATTAACCGCCGGCGCTGCGTAGGCTTTGGTTGGTTGCATTGCTTGGAATAAGAAGTTGATCGAGGTCTGTCAAAAGTCAGCCACAAAGGAAAGGGAAGACGGTAACTTCGCGGCTTGGGTTATTGTTGGCCTTGATATGCAGAACTCCGGTTTGTTTTCTTCTACCCTAGGTCGCCTGCGCGTGGCGGGCTTCCTCGAAGGTTTGTCGTTTTTGGTGCTGTTGGGCATTGCCATGCCCCTCAAGTACCTCATGGGCCAGCCCGAAGCAGTTAAGCACGTGGGCATGGCGCACGGCCTGCTGTTTGTGCTCTACGTGTTGCTGCTGATTATGGCCACTATTGAGCACAGCTGGTCGGTGCGCAAAGCTGCGCTGGGCTTCGTGGCCTCGCTGGTGCCTTTCGGCACGTTTTGGGCCGATAAGAAGCTCTTTCGGGAATAGCCGATTGGTGGCGGATAGTAGCGCGGACTTTGGCTACGCCGACCTTCGGTTGTAGTTCGCGTCCCCGGATAGTAATTTCTAATCGTTGTGGATGATTGAGTTTACTATCTGCGGACGCGGACTACAAAGTTCGCACTACGGCTGTTTCGGATGCACCTTGCCGCAACTGCGCAATTACCTGCTCGCGCATGCGCCGCATCGACTCACGGGCAAACTTGCGCTGCAACATGCGCCCGAACAGCTTGAAGCCGATGCGGTAGAAGAAGTTTTGGATGCGGTCGGGCTGCGAGTAGGCTTTCACCTGAAACCGCACGCGGCCGGTGCGCAGCTGCTTGTGCACGGTAAAGGTGATTTCGCCCTTTTCGAAGTGGCCCTCGAGGGTGCGGTAGTTGTAGCCCCACACCTGCTCGGGGCCGTCGTCGGGCGAAGGAGTGCGCTGCTCGTCGATGACGCCGCCAATGCGCACGCCAAACCAAAACGTGAACCCCAGAAACTGCCCGCGCAGCAGCATCACGCGCTCGGCCAACGGCTGCTCCGGCACGAAGATGCCGGTAATCAGATCGGGCGGCGGAAAAGAGTAGTTCAGCAGCACTTGCTTGGCCGCCTCAAAGCTGCCGCCGGCCACGGGCGGGCCCGGCGGCTCGGCAGGTAAGTCAGTGCCGTAGTCATCGAGCTGCCAACCGGTTTCGGAGGTGTACTCGTGTACGCGCTCCAAGTCGTAGTTTACTTTGGCCTTGCCGTAGGCCTCGAGCTGCGTGCGGTACTGGTGCCAGGCCGGTACGCCCGTGGGGTTAGCTGCGCTCATGGTGCTCCTTGCGCTTTTCGGCACCGTCGTGCTCGGTGGTATCTACTTGCACCGGACCTAGGGCTTGGCCGCCGCTCTCTTCGGCTACGCGCTGGCAAAACGTAACCCAGGTTTGCTCCTGCACCTGCTTGCCCACGCCGAGGGTGCCGTAGGCAAAGGCCACCAGCCCATCGCGCGCGCGGGCTTTGGAGTGAATTTCGAAACGCAACACATCGGGCTGGTTGGGCAATTGGCGCAACGAAAACCGAATGTGGCCGGCTTCGGGGTGGCCTTCGAGGGTCAGCAGCTCGAAGTGCTGTTTGCCTGCTTCGGTTACGCGCACCGAGCCATTCCAAGGGCCCAGAATTTTGATGTGAAATTCGTCGCCCACGTGCAGGCCGTGCTTTTCGCCCTTTTCCTTGTGAAACTCGGCCAGCAGGCCCGGCGAGTATCGCTCAATGTTGCACTGAATGTCGTGCATGAGGGCGGCGGCGGATTGCTTCGGATGGGCTATATCGATGTAGTAGCGCCGCTCTGTAAAAGGCCCGGCGCCCTGTTCGGCGGTTTGCGGATTCTGAGACATATGTGCAGCCCCTGCCCGGGGAAGGAACACGGCAGGTGCTTTGCTGAAAACGATGCCCGCCAGCCGGAGGTTAGCTCGGGCGCCGGCGCGGCGGCTACACCTAGGTGCTGTAGTTGCTGAGCAGGCAAGTGGGCCGCCTCCGATTGATTTTCGAACCGAGAAGTCTCGGGCCCTACCAAGATTGTGCGCCGTTGCTCAGCGCAGGTAACGCGTACACCAATTCACGGCCAAATCGGCTACTTCCTCGAGGGCGCCGGGCTCCTCAAACAAGTGCCCCGCGCCTTGCACCACCCGCATTTGGCACGGGCCACCTAGGGCATCCATGGCTTGTTCGTTCAGCCCAATTACGGGCCAATCCTGCCCGCCCACAATCAGCAGCGACGGCGCCGAAACGCGGTGCAGGGCGGGCAGCACCAAATCGGGGCGGCCACCGCGCGAGATTACCGCGTGCACCTGCGAGCCGAGCTCGGCCGCCGCGCGCATGGCTGAAGCCGCGCCCGTGCTGGCCCCAAAGAAGCCCAACCGCAAATCGTGAAGGCGCTGCTCGCGGCGCACCCAGCTGGTGGCACCTAGCAGGCGGCGCGTCAGCAAATCAATGTCAAACCGAGCCTCAAAGTGCTGGTCTTCTTCGGGCGTCAGCAAGTCGAAAAGCAACGTAGCAAAGCCGGCTTTTTGCAGGCGCTGGGCTACAAATCGGTTGCGCGAGCTAAGGCGGCTGCTGCCGCTGCCGTGCGAAAACACGACAATGCCGGAGGCGCGAGCGGGTACCGTCAGGTCGCCGAGCAAGGTAGCTTGCGGCAGCTCCAGCCGTACTGCCGTGGTAGTCGGCGTAACTACTGATGAATTCATGCGTGCAGAGAGAAGGTACCCGGCTTTACGCAACGGCCGCCAAAAGGTGCCGGGCCGCGGCAGAGCAAGTGCGTTTCGAAACGCGGTTTTTCCGAAGTCAGAGCGCAATAGCGCGGCGCCACTTTTTCAGCTATTTTTCCGGAGTAAAGCCCGCCGCAGTGCCTCGTTATACCTCCTTCGACGCCAATGCCACCATCAACGGCGAGAGCATACGCTCGTTGCTGGCCGGCTTGCGCGTGGCCAACCACGGCCCGGAGCTGCTGGCGCGCCACGGCATTGCCGAAAACCCCGAGCCCGGCAAGTGGTACCCCATGCAAGCCTGGCTCGATGTGCTGGCCGATGTAGAAGCCAAATTTGGCGCCGAAACGCTTTACAGCATCGGGCTGCAGGTCGTCGACCACAGCCAATTTCCGGCTTCGCTGCACACGCTTGCGCAAGCCATGCGCGGGCTCGACCTCACCTACCGCACCAACGTGCACGGCCACAACATGGGCTACTACCACGTGGCGCGCGAGGCCGAGCGCGAGCTGGTGCTGCACTGCCGCACGCCCAACCCCGTGCCGTTCGACCTAGGGATTATTACCGGGCTGGCCCGCCGTTTTAAACCCGCCGATGCCGTGCGCGTGAAGGTGGAGGTGGAGCCCGAGCGCCCCGTACCCACCGATCCGCACCTCACCGCTTTCAGCATTCGGTGGTAACGCGGCGGCCATCCGAACCCGGGCCTTATTTTTACCTGCGGCAGTTCTGTTGCGCAAGCGCTGCAGTGCTGCTGCCACACCTCTTTTTTACCTTCTTCCTGATGCGTACTCGCTTTATCAAGCCACTACTCGGCGGCTTGTTTGCCCTGGCCCTAGGTGGCGCGGCACCGGCCACGGCCCAAACCGCTTCGGCCCCCAACCGCTTCGTTGCCGATTCGCTCGATCGGTACATTCAGCGCGGCATGCGCCAATGGCAAATTCCGGGGCTGGCCGTGGTGGTGGTGAAAGATGGGCAAGTGGTGGTCAGCAAAGGCTACGGCGTGCGCGACCTTGCCAAGAAAGAGCCCGTTGACGACAAGACGCTGTTTTTGATTGCCTCGAACAGCAAGCTGTTTACCGGCACGGCCCTGGCCAACCTCGAGCAGCAAAAGAAACTCTCGCTCAACGACGCAGCCACCAAGTACCTGCCCGGTTTTCAGCTCTACGACCCCACGAGCACGCAGCTTACCACCGTGCGCGACTTGATGGGCCACCACCTCGGCACCAAAACCTTCCAGGGCGATTTCGCTTTCTGGGATTCCAACTTCACGCGGGAGGAAATCATCGAGCGCATGCGCACGCTGAAACCCGTGTACCAGTTTCGGCAGGATTACGGCTACTGCAACGCCGGTTTTCTGGCCGCCGGCGAGATTATCCCGAAGGTAACGGGCGGCACCACCTGGGAGAATTACGTGGAGCAAACCATGCTGAAGCCCTTGGGCATGAGCAACACTTACATGCTGACGGCCGGCTTTGCGCAGCGCCCCAACATTGCCCTGCCCTACTCCAATGCCTACGGCCCGCTGGCCGTGCTGCCCATCGACCAGATCGACAACCTAGGGCCGGCGGGCAGCATGGTATCGAGCGTGAGCGACTTGGCCAAGTGGCTGCAGTGCCAACTCGACAGCGGCAAGTACCAAGGCCAGCAGGTGCTGCCCTGGGCCGCTGTGCGCCGCACCCGCGACCCCAACACCCTGATTTCGACGCGCAAATCCTCGTTGTTGCCCGAGCACTTCCGCACCTACGGCCTCGGCGTGTTTGCCGCCGACTACAACGGCCGGCAGGTGTACTGGCACACGGGCGGCGCCACCGGCTACGTGAGCAATACTTGCTTTGTGCCCGAGGAGCGCCTGGGTATTGCCGTGCTCACCAACCAAGATAACCACAGCTTCTTCGAGGCCCTGCGCTACCAACTGCTCGATGCCTACTTGGGCATGCCGTACGTCGACCGCAGCCGCCAGCTGTGGAACCGCAGCCAAGCCGCCCGCGACGAAACCCGCCAAAACATTGCCCAGCTGAACGCCCGCGTAGCCAAGAAAAATAAGCCTGCTGTGGCGCTGAAAAACTACGCCGGCCAGTACACGCACCCGGTTTATGGGCCCATCACCATCGAGGCCAAAGGCAAGCAGCTAATGCTCCGCTTCAGCCGCCACCCCGAGCTGCGCGCCACCCTCGACTACATGGATGCGCAGGATTTCCGGGCCACGTACTCCAACCTCACCTATGGCATTTACCCGGCTACGTTCGTGGTTGATAACGGCCAGGTGAAATCGGTGGAGCTGCGCGTAAACGACGGCATCGACCAAGACCCGTACGTGTTCACGAGGGGGTAATTAGCCTCTGCTTCACAGGCAACAACAACCAACCTAGGGCCGGTAGCAACACGCTGCCGGCCCTAGTTGCGTATAGCCGCGTACCAACCGCTCCGCTTATGGCTTACTACCGCCCCTACCACCCGCCCGCCGACCCTGCTTTGGTACGCCAGCTCACGCAGCAGCAAAACGAAATGCGTGCGCGGCAACGTATCGAGCCGCTGGCTACGCCGCCAAAGCTTATTGCCGGGCTCGACTCATCGTTTCCGACCGAGGACACAATTCTGTCGGTGATTGTGGTGCTCACGTACCCGGGGCTGGAGCTGGTAGAAAAGGCGTACAACTACGGGCCCGTGGATATGCCTTACGTGCCGGGCTTCTTGTCCTTCCGCGAAGCGCCCAATCTTATTCATGCCTTTGCCAAGCTGCAGCACCAACCCGATGTGCTGATGGTAGACGGCCACGGCTATGCTCACCCGCGCCGCATGGGCATCGGCGCGCACATTGGTATTTTGCTCGACAAGCCCAGCCTAGGCGTAGCCAAACAGGTGCTTACTGGCCAGTACCCCGAACCCGCGCCCGAAAAGGGCAACGTAACGCCGCTTACCGACAAGAAAACCGGCGAACTGATTGGCGAAGTGGTGCGCATGAAAGACCGCGTACAACCCGTGTTTGTGTCGCCGGGCCACCGCCTGGACCAAGCCGGTGCCACTGCCCTGGCCCTAGGTTGCGCAGGCGGTTACAAGCTGCCCGAGCCCACCCGCCTTGCCGATTTGTGGGCGGCTAAGTTTAAAAGCGAGGTACTGTAATTAACTACTTGCTGCTGATGCGCCGCGGCGCAGCCCCGCCTGTTGCCGGTGGGCCTGCGCAGTCTGCGGGCCCGTTACCGCTTTAGCCCTAGGTGAAACGCCCTATTGCGCTACCCAAGAGCATGCCTCTGGGGTGCCGAAGCGAAGCTTTGCAAAAAAATATTGCAGCAGCCTGTAACCTTGGTGCCGAGGCGAAGTTTCCACCGCCGAATTACAAAACACCCTGTTTTGCTTGCCGCACCTACCAGTAGCCGCGGCCGCATGTGGTGGTATTTTCTAGCTCCCGACGCTGCCACCCCGGCAAGTGGCGCCGCCGGCTGTAGTACCTAGCTCAGGTACATGTTTGCTCCACCTTTCTGGTCGTTTTTCAGCGCAGCTATGCTGTTGCAGGGCAGCGCCTTGCCTTTGCCCTACCTCTTGCCAACCCTTCTCTCACCCGAACCCTGAGTGCTATGTCTTTTACCTCTACGCTGCGCGTTGCCTGTTTGCTTTTGGTGCTGGGCCTAGGTGCCCGGCAAGCTGCTGCGCAAACAGCGGCCACCACGGCGGCGCCTAAGCGGCAGCTGCAAGCCGTGCGCATCAGCGAAGCCCTGAAAATGGATGGCGTGCTCGATGAAGCGGTGTGGCAGCAGGCACCCGTGGCTACCGACTTTGTGCAGCAACGGCCCAACCCCGGCGTGCCCGAAAAGCAGAAAACCGAGGTGCGCGTGCTCTACGACGACGCCAACCTGTACGTGGGCGCCATCATGCACGACGTATCGCCCGACTCCATTCTGCGCGAAATGACCGCGCGCGACCAGTTCGGCAACTCCGATATCTTCTCGATGTTTCTCGACACCTACCACGACCAGATCAACGGCTACAACTTCACGGTAACGCCCACCGGCGTGCAGCTCGATGCGCGCTACTCGCCGGCCGTGGGCGAAGACTGGAACTGGAACGCCGTGTGGGAAAGCCGCACCGCCATCCGAGGTACCGACTGGGTGGCTGAAATCCGAATTCCGTACTCGGCCATTCGCTTCAGCAACATGCCCGAGCAGCTGTGGGGCCTCAACTTTGCCCGCCAGCGCAAGCGCGACAACGCACAGTTTTTTTGGAACGAGGTAAAGCCCGCCATCAACGGCTTTGTAAACCAGTGGGGCACCTTGCACGGCGTGCGCGACGTGAAGCCGCCGCTGCGCCTCTCGCTGACGCCCTACGTGTCGGGCTACGTGAACGACAACCCCTTGAACGCGGAGGGGCAACGGCGCACCACGACTTCGTTCAACGGCGGGGCCGACGTGAAGTGGGGCATCAACGAGAGCTTTACCCTGGACGCTACGCTGGTGCCGGACTTCGGGCAGGTGCAGAGCGACAACCAGGTGCTCAACCTCTCGCCCTTCGAGGTACAGTTCGCCGAAAACCGGCAGTTCTTCACCGAAGGCACCGAGCTCTTCAACAAAGGCAACTTGTTCTACTCGCGCCGAGTGGGCGCCACGCCCATCGGCTTCTACGACGTGCAGGCGGGCGACAACGAGAAGATCCTCCGCAACCCGGCCGAAACGCGCCTGCTCAACGCCACGAAGATTTCGGGCCGCACGCGCCAAGGCTTGGGCATTGGTGTGTTCAACGCCCTAAGCAACGACGTGTACGCTACCGTGCGCAACGAGGAAACGGGCGAAGAACGGCAGGTGAAAACCCAACCCTTCAGCAACTACAACATTGCTGTGCTCGATCAGTCGCTGAAAAACAACTCCTACGTTTCGCTCATTAATACCAACGTAACGCGCTGGGGCCAAACCTACGACGCCAACGTAACGGGCGGCTTGTTCCGCTTCAACGACAAAACCAACACCTACGCACTCGATGGCGGCGTGGTGTACTCGCGGCGGCGCGGCAACCGTTTCGGCTCCGAGGAGCAAATCGACGACCGCGACGGGTTTAAGTACGAAATCGGCGTTGGTAAAATCAGCGGTACCTGGACGTGGGGCCTCAACCACCGCA
Source organism: Hymenobacter oligotrophus (assembly GCF_003574965.1). Classification (NCBI taxonomy): domain Bacteria; kingdom Pseudomonadati; phylum Bacteroidota; class Cytophagia; order Cytophagales; family Hymenobacteraceae; genus Hymenobacter; species Hymenobacter oligotrophus. The sequence continues at coordinate 2,318,984 of NZ_CP032317.1, forward strand.
TCGAATCGGACCGCTACAACCCCAATGACTTGGGCATCTTGTTCGGCAACAACAACATTACGCAGTCGTTCGATTGGGGCTACCACAAGTACAAGCCTTTCTGGAAGGTCAACAACTTCCACATCTTCGGCCAAGCCCGCTACTCGCTGCTCTACAAGCCCACCCGCTACCAAAACCACAGCTACTACCTAGGGGCCAACACGGTATTCACGAAGAGCTTCCTGCAAGTGGGCTTTGATATGAGTGTCGACCCGAAAAATCACGACTTCTACGAGCCGCGGGTGTTTCCGCTGGGCAAGTACTACGTGCAGGTGCCCGGCAGCACGTTCTTTCTCGCCTTCTTCAACTCCGATACGCGCAAGAAATTTGCCTTGGGCATGAACGCCGGCATCCGCGGCTATGCCCTCGACGACCACCTCGCCCGCCCGCGCCGGGCCCGCTACCAGTTTGGCGCTTACCCGCGCTACCGCGTCAACGACCACCTCACCTTCCGCTACTCGCTCGATTGGAGCCTGGGCCAAAACGAGATTGGCTACGTGAACGGGGGCATGGACGCGGGCGAGCCGCTGGACGAGCCGTTCGTGGGGCAGGTGGTGCTGGGGCGGCGCAACGTGGTGACGGTGTCGAACGTGGTGCAGATGGCCTACACCTTCAACAACCGCATGTCGTTTACGCTGCGCACGCGCCACTACACCAGCAACGTGCGCTACCGCGATTTTGCGCGGCTAGGAGAAGGCGGGCAGGAGAAGCTCATCGACTACCGCCGCAACCGCGACAACACCTACAACGCCTTCAACGTGGATGCGGTGTACTCCTGGTGGTTCGCGCCCGGCTCGCAGGTGAGCTTGGTTTGGAAAAACGCCGGCAACACCTTTTTGCAAGCTGAGCAAGCCACGCCGCTGTACTTCGACAACCTGAACAACACCATCAATACCCCGCACAACAACTCCGTCTCCATCAAGGTGCTGTACTACCTCGATTACCTTACGCTGCGCAAGGGCCGCTAGCACTGCCTAACCCAAAGCCTGCTGCAGCGCTTTTAACGACTCGCCGGCCCCGGCGGGCAACTGGAGCAACCGGGCCACTGCCTCGTACACGGGCTGTGGCCCGGTTGCCGCGTTTAGCACACCGCGGTCGAGGGGTTGCTGCTGCGACTTGCTGAGTTTACGGCCTTCGGAGTCGGTTAGCAGTGGGTGGTGCAAAAACTGAATGCGCGCGGCGCTGAAAGCGGTGGTTTCGGGCAGTTGTTGGGCTAACCACAATTGCGCGGCAGTGCTGGGCAGCAGGTCTTGGCCGCGCACAATGAGCGTGGTACCTAGGCGCAGATCGTCGGCAATAGAGGCCAGTTGATACGCCACCACCGCATCTTTCTTGCGCAGCACAAAATCGGGCATGGCGGCGCCTAAGTCGAGGCTGCTGGTACCTTGCCAGCCATCGGCAAAACTTACGGTGGTACCAGGCGGCACTTGCGCCCGCCACGCCGCGCCGGGTTGGTCGAGGTCGACCGGGATTTCGAGGCCGTTGGTGCGCGAGCGGGTGCTGGCGTGCAACAAGCCGGGCACCAGGCGCAGGCGCCGGAGCAGGTAGTTGTACGCGGGTTGGTGCAGCAGCTGCGAGTAGTGGCGCAGAAAGTCGTCGGGGCCGGTGGGGCCGTGGTCGTAGTCGAGGCCAAGCCACTCGATAGTGCGGAAGATGCTCTCGAGGTACGCGCGGCGCAGGCGGTTGCGGTCGAGGTCGTCGATGCGCAGGTGCAACGTGCCGCCGGCGCGCCGCACGAGCAGCCACGTCAGCACAAAATTTACGGCATTGCCTAGGTGCAAATAGCCGCTTGGCGTGGGTGCCAGGCGCGACACCACCTTCCGCGTTTCGGCGGAGTTTGGCGCAACAACAAATGGCAAACGAGCAGCCCTCATGCCCCGAACTTACGCAGCACTACTCTTCGGCCGTGTTTTTCAGCTTACCCAGTAGGCTGTAGGCGCCCGTGGTTACCACTTGCGTTTCGGCCGTAACGGTAGCGGGCAGTACTACCGGCACCGTACCGTTTTCGACGGCGCCAGCACGGCGCACCTCCACCATGCGGTAGCGGGCTTGGGCCGGATTGGGCTGTACGAAAATGTAGCTCCGGCCTTCGAAATCGACTACGGCCGCCTCGGGCAACGCGGGCGTGGTGGCTTTTGGTTGGCCGGTTTCGGTTTGGATGGCGGCGCGCACAAACATGCCCGGCAACAAGGCCGGGTTGTCTTCCACGTCGGGGTGGGCGTGCACTGTTACGGTGCGGGCTTCGGGGTCGACGGCACGGCTTACCAGCGTAATACGGGCCGTGTGTTCGGCACCGGCTGAGTCGGACGCGAGCGTGAAGCGCAAGGGCTGGCCCATCTTGACCCTAGGTGCGTCTTTCTCAAACACCGTCAGTTCTACGTGCAGGTGGGTAGGGTCAACGAGTTCGGCCACCGGCTCGGTGGAGGTTACGGTTTGGCCCGTGGTGGCGCGCACGTGGCGCACAAACCCGCTAATGGGCGCCCGCAACTCGGCCGTAGTAGCCATGGCCCCGCTAGCCCGAACCGGCAAGCCCGCTAGGCGCAGCCGTGCGGCCAACGCATCGCGCTGCGCCTGCAAACTGCGGTATTCGGCTTGGGCACGTTGGTAGTTTTTGGCCGGAGCTACTTCTTCCTGCACCAATTGGCGTTGGCGCTCCATCTCGGCGCGGGCGTACTCGAGTTGGCTAAGCACTTGGCGGTAATCCTGCTGCACCTGAATAAACTCGGGGTTGCGCACCACGGCCACGGCCTCGCCTTTGCGCACGTGGGCACCCGGCAACAACGGCAGCCGCTCGATATAGCCGCCCAAGGGCGCACTCAGCACCACTAGGCTTTGCGGCGGTGCCTCCAACGAGCCGTTTACGCGCAGCACACCCGCCGCCGATTGGTAGCTGACACGGCCCGTGCGCACGCCCGCTACGCGCAGCTCATCGGCGCTGAGATGCACTTCTTTTTCGGCAACGGGAGCAGCTTCGGTGGTAGCAGCTTGCTCCTGCGGCTGCTCGGCCGGCGCGGAGTTGCAGGCACCTAGGGCTGCAAGCAGCAAGTAGCGGAAGTATGAAGTTGAGCGGTGAAGCATGGAAAGTTGATGAAATGTTGTGCGATGCAGCGCCGTAGCGCGGACTACAACCGAAGGTCGGCGTAGCCAAAGTCCGCGCTACGGCGCTACAGTAAGCCTAATCAGTGCGGCCTAGTAAGTACTCTAGTTCGAGCACCGTTTGGTTGTAAGCCAATATGGCATCGAGATAATCTGCGCGCAGTCGTTGTGCGCGTTCGGCGTGCAGCAAGTACTCGGCAAAATCCATCTCGCCGGCGCGCCAGCCTTTGCCGGCCAACCGCAAAATGAGCGCCGCCTGCGGCAAGCCCGTTTGCTGGTAGAAAGCCATGCGCTGCTGCTGCTCGCGCAACCTAGCCAACAACGACGCTTGGTTAGCCGCGACTTCGGCTACGCGGCGACGGTATGCCTCTTGCGCGGCGAGCTGCTGCAGCCGAGCAGCTTCTTCGCGGGCTTTGTGCGGGCGCGTCCAGAGGGGTACGTTTAGGCTGAGTTGCGCCGCCTGAAAGCGGTTGCCGGGGCCGTAGAAACGCTCGGTGCCTTTGTAGAGGATATTGCCGCGCAACGACTGATTGAGGTACGTAAGGCCCAACTCGGGGCGACGGCTGCGCCGCAGCACCAAAGCTTCGGCCTGGCGCTCGGCAGCTTGCCGGTTTAGCAGGCGGGCCGTGGGGTCGGTAGCCTTGGTGGTGTCGGTCGTGGCCTGCAACGAATCACCTAGGAGGCTTACCACCTCAATGGGCAGCGGCAAAGGCTGCAGCAAGCTGTCGGCGGGCACGGGCAGGCTGGGCCACTGCAGCAAGGCTTGCAATTGGCGGCGGGCCGCGAGGTAGTCGGTGCGGGTGCGGGCAGTGGCAAGCTGCGTTTCGCCTTGCTGCACCAAGGCCGTGGCGGGTTCGATGCGGGCCGCCTCGCCGGTTTTAAAACGCAGCTCGGCCGCCCGGCGAAAAGCGCGGCTTAGGCTATCCTGGCTGCGCAACAAAACCAACCGGTGCCGGGCATACACGGCCTGTTGGTAGGTGGTGCGCACCTGCCGGCGAAGCTCGGCGCGGCGCACATCCAGCTCGGTTTCGGCTACGGCTACCTGCGCCGCTGCCAGGCCCATGAGCGCGCGGTACTGACCTAGGGCAGGCAGCGGCTGCGCAATGGAAAACTGATTATCCATATACGGCGAGTTGAACTGCCCGTAGCCCGCTTGCACCGTGGTGCGCGGCAGCTCCCAAACCGCCCCGCGCACCGCAGTACGGGCCGAAAGCTGATAGCTGGCCGCGCGCACGTCGCCGCTTCTACCTAGGGCAGCTTCTACGGCGCCGGCCGCGGTAAGCGGTGCCGGCGCGGCGCGGCGGTCGGCAGCAGGCGTTTGAGCCGAAGCCGCAGCGGGGAGCAACAGCACCAACCCTGCTCCTACTGCGGCTACTGTTTTCGCCCTAGGTGCGCGCCCCAGCAGGTTGCGCCAAAAACCGCCTTCGGCCTCGCTGAGGTAATACAGCACCGGCAGCACCAGCAGCGTAAGCAGCGTAGCCGATACCAGCCCGCCGATTACCACCGTAGCCAGCGGCCGTTGCACCTCGGCACCAGCGGTGCCGGCCAAGGCCATCGGCAAGAAACCTAGGGACGCCACCGTGGCCGTCATCAGCACGGGGCGCAGGCGCTCCTCGGTGCCGCGCAGCACCCGTTCGCGCACATCGCGCACCCCAAAATCGCGCAGCGTGTTGAAGGCGCTCAGCAGCACAATGCCGTTGAGCACCGCTACCCCAAACAGCGCAATAAAGCCCACCCCCGCCGAAATACTGAACGGCAAGCCGCGCAGCCACAAAGCCGCTACGCCGCCCACCGCCGCCAGCGGAATAGCCGTGAAGATGAGCACCGCTTGCTTGAGCGAGCCGAACGTGAGGAACAGCAAACCAAAAATCATGAGCAGCGCCACCGGCACCGCAATGCCCAGCCGTTCGTTGGCCTGGCGAAGGTTCTCAAACTGCCCGCCGTAGGTTACGTTGTAGCCCGGGCTCAGCTTTACGTTGCGTTGCACCAGCGCCTGCACCTCCTCCACCACGCGCTGCACGTCGCGGCCGCGTACGTTGAAGCCCACCGTAATGCGGCGCTGGGCGTTGTCGCGCTGAATCTGGCTGGGGCCAACTTGGTACTCGACTTTGGCTACTTGCTCGAGGGGCACTTGCCCGCCCGCGGGTAGCGGCACGTTGAGGGCGCGCACCTGGCTAATGTCGTGGCGGTACTGGTCGGCGAGGCGCACCACTAGGTCGAAGCGCCGGTCGCCCTCAAACACTTGGCCAGCTCCCGCACCCGCAAAGGCCGCGGCAATGCTTTGGTTGAGGTCATCGACGCTCAAGCCAAACTGCGCCAGCCGTTCGCGGTCGGGGCGCACCACAATTTGGGCCAGGCCGGTAGCCTGCTCCACGTAAAGGTCGGCCGCGCCGGGTACTTGCTTCACGAGGTTGCCTACTTGCCGGGCGTAACCCGCAAGCTGGTCGAGGTCTTCGCCGTAAATCTTCACCACCACATCTTGCCGCGCGCCGCTGATCAGCTCATTGAAGCGCATTTGGATGGGCTGCTGGAAACCGAACGTAACGCCGGGAAGCACGCGCAGGGCGTGGGCCATTTTGGCGGCCAAATCCTCGCGGTTGTCAGCCGACGACCATTCCTTGCGGTCCTTCAGCACCACAATCAGGTCGCAGGCTTCGAGCGGCATTGGGTCGATGGGAATTTCGGAAGACCCGATTTTGGCCACTACTTCCTTCACCTCCGGAAACTGCTGCTTGAGCAAATCCGAGGCTTGTTGGGCTTGCTTGATGGTGTAATCGAGCGACGAGCCGGGCAGCACGCGGGTTTCCACGGCAAAGTCGCCCTCCTCCAGCGTCGGGATGAACTCGCCACCTAGGGTGCCAAGCAGCAGCACTGCGCCCACCAGCAGCGCCACGGCCGCGCCCAACACCAATTGCGGCACGGTCAATACCTGCTGCACCAGCGCCCGGTACCGAGCCGCTAGGCGGGCCAGCACCTTATCCGACCAACCGCCGTGCACGCCCTTGCGCAGCAGCAGCGCCGACATTACCGGCACGTACGTCAGCGACAGGATAAAGGCGCCCAGGATGGCGAAGGCCACCGTCTCAGCCATGGGCCGGAACATTTTGCCTTCGATGCCGGTGAGGGCCAAAATGGGCAAATACACCATCAGGATAATAAACTGCCCGAAAGAAGCCGACTGCTGAATGCGGGAGGCGGCATCGTACACTTCTGCGTCCATCTCCTGCGGCGAGAGGTCGTCGTTGGTGAGGGGCAATTCGCCGCTGCCGTGGGCCTGCCCGAAACGCGTGCTGAGCCGGTGCATGGTAGCCTCCACGATAATAACAGCGCCGTCCACGATCAGGCCAAAGTCGATAGCACCTAGGCTCATTAGGTTGCCCGATACGCCGAACACGTGCATCATGCCAATGGCAAACAACATGGCCAGCGGGATAACCGACGCCACCAGCAAGCCGGCCCGCCAATTGCCCAAAAACAGCACCAGCACGAAAATCACAATCAGGGCGCCCTCGGCGAGGTTTTTGGCTACGGTGCTGATGGCCTGATCGACAAGCTTGGTACGGTCGAGGAAGGGCGTTATCTCCAGGCCTTCGGGCAAGGTTTTTTGGATGGCGGCCATCTTGGTTTTCACGGCCGCAACCACTTCCGAGGAGTTGGCGCCGCGCAGCATCAGCACCAAGCCGCCTACGGTTTCGCCGTGGTGGTTGCGCGTCATGGCACCAAAGCGCGGCGCGGCACCGGCGCGCACATCGGCCACGTCGCGGATGAGGATGGGCCCGCGGCTTTCGGTGGCGGGGCGCACCACTGCCCGGCCAATATCGGCTTCGGATTGCGCCAAGCCCTCGGTGCGGATAAACCACGCCTGCGGACCGCGCACGAGGTAGCCCCCGCCGGCGTTGCCGTTGTTGCGGCTCAGGGCTTCTTGCAAATCGGCCACGGTAAGCCCCAGGCTGCGCAGCCGCGCCGGCTCAACGGCCACCTCGTACTGGCGCATGTAGCCGCCAAACGACGATACATCGGCCACGCCGGGCGTGCCCAGCAACTGGCGGCGCACTACCCAATCTTGCAACGTGCGCAGTTCGGATAGCGAGTACTTCTTCTCGAAGCCCGGCTTGGTGCGAATGGTGTACTGGTATATCTCGCCCAAGCCGGTGGTAGGCGGCCCCATCTCGGGCTGCCCTAGGCCGGGCGGTATTTGCGCTTCGGCCGCGCGCAATCGTTCGGCCACTTGCTGCCGTGCCCAGTAATTGTCGATGGCGTCGCCGAACACAATGGTAACCACCGAGAGGCCCGCGCGCGAAAACGAGCGCACCTCTTCGCGGCCCGGAATGGTGGCCACGCTTTGCTCGACGGGGAAGGTTACCAGGCGTTCTACATCGGCCGCGCTGAGCGAGGGCGACACCGTGTAAACGATAACCTGGTTGTTGGTGATGTCGGGCACGGCATCAATGGGCAGATGCCGCAACGCGTAGAGGCCCCACACCAACAGGGCTACTACTCCGACGCCTACCCCCAGCTTGTGCCGGAGGCTTAGCGCAATAAGCTTGTTGAACATGAAGGGCACGTTGCCACCTAGGGCAACTTTCATGTGGAGGCTGACTGTACTGCAACGGGCGGCCGGTGCACCTAGTGTGCACCGCGCTGCCTCGCCCAAGCCAGGGCCGCTAGCCTACGCCCGGCTTGCCACAGGGGCGGCTACCGAGCGCGGGGGCTGAAAGTACGTGCGCGACACGCCCCGCGGGGCCGAAACCACGTACTCGCCGCCGTACTGCTGCGCCTCCGGGAACTCCAGCGGCTGGGGCAGTACTAAGCGCAGCACCGGCGGCAAAGCCAGCGCGGTGGCTTGGTGCAGGCAGGTGTGCAGGGGCAGCGACTCGTGGTCTTGCTGGCGCTGCTGGTTATGCAGGCCGGCGTAGTGATCGTAGAGGAAGCGCAGAACAGAGCTACCAGCGTGCTGCTGGTAATGATCAACCAATTGCGGAATCTTCAGCAACTCCAGCGCATTGCCAGCGGGCACAAGGCTCACGGCAAACAAGTGCCAGCTCAACAGCGCTATAATCAACCGCTTCGTCATCCTGCGTGTAAAGATAGGAAGTAGCTCTGTAGCGCGGACTTTGGCTACGCCGACCTGCGGTTGCAGTCCGCGTTTGTCAGAGCGAAATCGTTAAGCGTTTGCCGTTCAACGGTAGCCGTTCACGCCAACGCGGGCTGAAGCCCGCGCTACACCGCGCTACTGACGGTCGGCCACTTTCACCATGGCCTTGCCGGTGTTTTCGCCGCTAAATAAACCCAGGAACGCCTGCGGAATTTGCTCGAAGCCTTCGGTTACGGTTTCCTCAAACTTCAGCTTGCCTTGCTGGTACCACTCCGTCAGGGCTTTTACGCCTTCGGGCCAGCGCGGCAGGTAGTCGCTCACGATAAAGCCTTTGAGCAGCGCACTTGTTTTGAGCAGCTTGGGTTCGGGCCTAGGCCCGGTGGGCTGCTCGGTGGCGTTGTACATCGATATCTGCCCACACAAGGCAATGCGCGCGTGCTTGTTCAGCAGGTCGTACACGGCATCGGTAATGGCACCGCCCACGTTGTCGAAGTAGCAGTCGACGCCGTTGGGGCAGGCGGCACCTAGGGCCTGGGCTAGATTGCCGGCAGTTTTGTAGTTGATGGCCTCGTCGAAACCCAACTCATTTTTCAGGTAAGCCACTTTCTCATCCGAGCCGGCGGTACCCACCACCCGCGCACCCTGGATTTTGGCCAATTGGCCCACTACCATGCCCACAGCGCCGGCCGCGCCCGATATCACCACGGTTTCGCCAGCTTTGGGTTGGCAAATATCGAGCAAGCCGAAGTAGGCGGTAAGGCCCGTCATGCCAAGCAGCCCTAGGTAGTAGCTGATGGGTGCAGCATTGGCAGGCACTGCTTGCAGCCCCCGGCTGCCCGCAAGCTGGTACTCGCTCCAGGCCAAGTTGCCTACCACCACGGTGCCTACCGGCAGCTGCGCCACGCGGCTTTCTACCACTTGCGCCACCACCCCACCGCTGATGGGCTGCCCCACCTCGAAGGGCGGCACGTACGACTTTGCGTCGCTCATGCGGCCGCGCATGTAGGGGTCGACCGACACGTACAGGGTTTTCAGCAGCACTTGGCCATCGGCGGGCGCAGCTACCTCGCTGATTTCGTAGCGGAACGTGTCGGACGTGGGTTTGCCTTGGGGCCGGTGGTCGAGGACGATGGTGCGAGTGGTCATGGCAGGCAGCTCAGCAATGCGTGAAAAAACAACACCGGCGCCTCCTGCTGCAGGAGGCGCCGGTGTGCTATAACTGCTAAATCCGGTGCGGGGTTAAGCTTAGTTGTTGGTGGTGGTGCGCAGGTTCACCTCGATGTTGCCGCGGGTAGCGCGCGAGTAAGGGCAAATTTGGTGCGCCTGGGCTACCAGCTCTTCGGCTTGGCCTTGCTCCACGCCGGGGATGTTTACGTGCAGATCGGCCGCAATACCAAAGCCGCCGTCCTCGGCTTTGCCAAAGTGCACAAAGCTTTCGATGGTTACGCCTTGTAGGGCCACCTTGGCCTGGCGGGCAGCCACACCTAGGGCACCCTCGAAGCAGGCAGCGTAGCCGGCGGCAAACAGCTGCTCGGGGTTGGTGGCGCCTTCTTTGCCCGTGCCGCCCATGGCTTTGGGCGTGCTGAGCTCCAGGTTCAGGGCGTTGTCCTGGCTGGTAACTTGGCCGTTGCGGCCGCCTTTTACGTGGGCTTGCGCCGTGTACACTTTCTCGATTTTCATCGCAAACAGAGGAATGAAGCTTTCGGTGTTTTACGAAAGCTGGGTTAACAAACGGGTGAGCTGGCTGCGCAGCTGATTGAACTCATCGGGGCTGAGCTGCAGCTTGGCAAACAGCGCCTCGGGTATGCACTCGGCGCGGTGCTGCAGCGCCTGGCCGGCCGGCGCCAAGGCAATAATTACAGAGCGTTCGTCGCGCGGATCGCGGCGGCGGCTTACCAACTGGCGCTGTTCCATGCGCTTTAGGAGCGGCGTGAGGGTACCCGAGTCGAGCAGCAGTTTTTCACCTAGGGCTTTTACCGTAAGCTCCGGGTGTTCCCAGAGCAGCAGCAGCACCAAGTACTGCGGGTAAGTTAAGTCGAGCTCGTGCAGCAGCGGCTGGTAGGCCTTCGTGAACAGGCGCGACACAGCATAGAGCGGGAAGCACAGCTGGTTATCCAGCTTCAGCAGCTCGCTGGGGGTGGGAGTGGCTGGTTTGCTCATGATGGTTTAACGCTGTATTCAAGATGACAATGCAACATTACATTGTGCACAATCAAATAGCAAACAACTATTATTACTTAACTGGCTTTCAGACCTAATAATTTCTGAGGCCGCGGAAATTAATGCTACCTGCAGCTAAACCTTGAGGAGGTGTCGCCATCCAAGCAGCTACATTAGATACTTACTATGTTTGCACATCTACGCCTGGGGTTACTGCTTGTGCTGCTGTTGGCTGCAGCTTTGCCGCTTGCTGCTCAAAACCCGCAGTACTTTCCGCCTACTTCGGGTACCACTTGGGCAGCCACTACGCCCCAAAGCTTAGGCTGGTGCCAACCGCAACTCGATACCTTGCTGAACTACCTAGCCAGCAAGCGCACCAAGTCGTTGATCGTGCTGAAGGACGGCCGCATGGTGGTGGAACAGTACTACGGCACCTACACCCGCGACTCGCTGTGGTACTGGGCCTCGGCGGGCAAGTCGCTGACGGCAACGCTGGTTGGCATTGCGCAGCAAGAGGGCTTGCTGAGCCTATCCGATAGCACCTCCAAGTACCTAGGGCGCGGCTGGTCGGCGGCGCCGGCCTCAAAGGAGCGGCTGATTACCGTGCGGCATCAGCTGAGCATGACCACTGGCCTCGACGATACCCCACCCCCACCCTGTGATAACGAAACTACCTCGGCCGGCTGCTTGCGTTACTTAGCCGATGCCGGTACACGTTGGGCTTACCACACGGGGCCCTACCGCTTGCTGCAGGATGTAATTGCCCGGGCGAGCGGGCTCAGCATCAACCAATACACCAACCAGCGTCTGGCCTCGCGCATCGGCATGAGCGGGCTGTGGTACAACGACGTGTACTACAGCCGCGCCCGCGACATGGCCCGGTTTGGCCTGCTGATTTTGAACCGCGGCACCTGGGAGCAAACCCCTGTTCTGAGCGACGCTGCCTACTTCCAGGCCATGACCACGCCTTCGCAGGCCCATAACCGCTCCTACGGCTATTTGTGGTGGCTGAATGGTCAACAGTCGCACATGCTGCCTACCTCGCAGCTGGTGTTCAACGGGCCTATGGTGCCCACCGCTCCCACCGATATGATTGCCGCCCTAGGCAAAAACGACCAGAAGATTTACGTGGTGCCAAGCTTAGGGCTGGTAGTGGTGCGCCAAGGCCAATCGGCGGGTGCCAGCAAACTGGCCGTATCGTCGTTCGATGCGGAGTTGTGGCGGCGCCTGATGGCAGCCATGCAGTGCCGCCCGCTGGGCTCGCGCGCCGGCTTGGCGGCAATTAGCATCGAGGCGTACCCGCAGCCCGCGGCCGAGCAACTCACGGTAAACCTGCCCGCCGGCCTGGGCGCTTGCTCGCTGCAGCTGCGCAACTCGCTGGGCCAAGTAGTGCAAACGCAAGCGAGCAGCGGATCTACCGCACACATCGGCCTAAACCACCTGCCAAACGGCGTGTATGTGCTGCAAGTGCGAGGTTCCAAGGGGCAGTTGTTTGCCACCCGCCGCATTGTGCACTAGCCCAAAATAGCATTTTGGGGGTAGTTTTAGGCTTCGCGGGGGCGCCTCTACGTGCTAGCCACATGAAAGGTTGCGCGAAAAACCCGTGCCGACACGGATTGCGCTACCCCCTGGCCGTAGGCTTACTTTGCAAGCACCAAACCGATGTATTGCTATCCACTCGCTCACTTACACTGCTACCAAAATCGAGCGCCCCATCCCGTACCTACCCAGCCGGGCGCTGCTGGAAATTAGCTAACTTGTGATACATCACAGTGCACTACAAGCCCTTCCGCTACCACGGAGGGGCTTATTGCTTTTATAGGCTGGGCCTCTCGCAGCTTTCGGGCAAACATTTGCCTAGGCCGCGAGGTACTACCGAGCAAGTCACCACTTGGCTACTTTACCCACTACCGCTATGGCTCGCCCCCGCCGCATTTGGTTGCCCTTGCTGGCTGCAGTACTCGTGTTGGCCGCAGGCGCCGTGCTGGTGGGCTGTTCGCTCTCGGCGCCCCGTTACACGGGCCCGCGCTCCGAGCACTTCAACGGCAAGCAATTCATAAATCAGCCGCCCGTTGAGCAGCACGGCTTTGGCGGAGTGCTGAAGTGGATGTTCAACCGCGACAAAGACGAGTGGCCCGCGCAGCCCACTCCCTTTGTGGGGCCGCCTCCGTCCCGGCAAGTGGCCGCCGGCGAGGTACGCCTCACGTTTGTGGGCCACGGCACGTTTTTGCTGCAGGTTGACGGGCTGAATATCCTCACCGACCCCATCTGGAGCGAGCGGTGCAGCCCCTTTAGCTGGGTTGGCCCCAAGCGCATGCGCCCGCCGGGCTTGCGCTTCGAGCAGCTGCCGCGCATCGATGCTGTTGTCATTAGTCACAACCACTACGACCACCTCGATTTGCCCACCTTGCAGCGCCTGGCCGAGCGCGATAAACCGCTTATTCTGGTACCCCTAGGTGTAAAAAAGCTGCTCGACGAAGAAGGCATTGCTAACGCGGCCGAGCTGGATTGGTGGCAGCAGCGCGACCTAGGCCAATCCGTGCAAGCCGTGTGCGTACCGGCGCAGCACTTTTCGGGCCGCGGCCTCTCCGACCGCGACGCCACGCTGTGGGCCGGCTGGGTGTTGCGCACCAAAGCGGGCAAGCTGTACTACGCCGGCGACACGGGCTACGGCCCCTTTTTGCAGGAAATTGCCCGCCGCGAAGGCCCCATCCGGTTGGCCATTCTGCCCATCGGAGCCTACAAGCCGCAGTGGTTTATGGAGCCCATTCACATGTCGCCGGCCCAAGCCGTGCAGGCCCACCGCGACCTAGGCGCCGCCCGCAGCGTGGCCACGCACTTCGGCACCTTTCAGATGGCCGACGACGGCCTGACCGAACCCGTATCCGATTTGCGCCAAGCCCAGCGGGCCCAGCATGTCCCCGATTCGGCGTTTGTGGTGCCGCGCGAGGGCGTGGCGTGGCGCATGCCTTAGGTAGCGCTGCTACTTTTTGGGGCGGGCACTTGCAACCTTGGGGCACTTGCCTGGCTCTTGCCTAAGCCTACCGCTTGCACAAGCAGCTACAGGCTTACTGGCCAACGCCTTACTCTATGCGCCAACTTTACGCACCGCTTCTTACCGCAGGCTTGCTACTGGGCCTGTCGGGCTGTTTTATTGACGTAGACGAACGCCCCGTGCTGCCGCCCTACCGGCCCATTCTTATGTCGCGCGCAACGCTGGAGCAATCGGTGGCGCTGGTGCCCGCCCGCACCATGCGCAACACCGGCAAAATCTACCTCAAGGATAAATACGTGTTCATCAACGAGCGGTACGAGGGCATTCACATCATCGATAACCACGACCCCGCGCAGCCGCGCAACGTGGGCTTTTTGCGCATTCCGGGCAACGTTGATGTGGCCATGCGCGGCGCCTTGCTCTACGCCGACAATGCCGTGGACTTGGTTACCGTAAACCTGGCCGACCCCGCCAATGCGCGCGTGGTGGGCCGCACCCGCAACGCGTTTCCGGAGCTGGCCCCGCCCGAGCCGGCCAGCATCGAGCCCGAGTACCGCCCCGAAAACCGCCCCGCCGACGCCGTGGTAGTGGGCTGGCAAAAAGTAAACAAATAGCCCCATGCTGCACTCCTACTTTGCCCGCCTAAGCGCCCTAGGTGCCTTGTTGCTCGGCCTGTGCGCGGGCCTTAGCGGCTGTTCTTCCGACTCGCTGGATAGTGCCCCCCGTGGCTCCGACACGGGGCAGGGCGGCTCCATGGCCCGCTTTACCATCATGGGCAACACGCTCTATACCGTCGACGACCACAGCCTGCGTGTGTTCGACCTGGGCAACTCCACCAACGCCGCTGCCGTGCGCGTCATCAACCTAGGCGTGGGCATCGAAACGATTTTTCCGAAGGAGCCCTACTTGTTCATTGGTACGCAGCAGGGCATGTTCATTTTCGACGCCACCAATCCGCAAAGCCCCCGGCAGCTCAGCTATTTTCAGCACGTAGTCAGCTGCGACCCGGTGGTGGTGCAAGGCCGTTATGCCTACCTTACCTTACGGCAGGGGCGCACGTGCGGCGGCGGCGTCAACCAACTGCAGGTAGTTGATTTGCAGAACCTGCAACAGCCCCGTTTGGCCCAGGTTTACCCCATGACCAAGCCCTACGGCCTGGGCGCCGACTCCACGCAGCTGTACGTATGCGACGACGGCCTGAAGGTGTTTGACCTGCGTCGCTCGCCCACGCTCACCCAGCGCGAGCATCACCGCATCGAGGCGTTCGATGTTATCCCCAACCAGGACTTGCTGCTGGTAATCGGGGCCGATGGCTTGTACCAGTACCGCCGCGGCAACAACACCCTTACGCAGCTAAGCATGCTGCCCATTGCCCGCCCCTGATGCTGCCGCCCCGCCCCCACCGCTCCCTGGCCAGCTGGCGCCCCCTAGGTGCCGGGTTGCTTTTGCTCGGTTGCCTGCCGGCCCGTGCCCAAACCGAGGAGGCGCCGGTGCGGCCGCGCACTGCCATGCTAAAGGTCAACGCCTTTCAGCCGCTGGCCCGCAGCTACCAGATGGAGTTCGAAAAGCAACTGCCCGGCCACCCCAAACACAGCCTGAGCCTTACCCCCCAGCTGTTTCGCGGGCGCGTAACCCAGCTCACCTCCGACCACGAGGTGCAACCCGACGAACGCCTGAGCGGCTGGGGCTTGGAGTTGCTGCACCGCGCCTACCTTATTCCCAACACCGACGCGGCGCTGTCGGGTTTTTACCTCGCCTACGGCCCGCAGTACCAACGGCTCGAGATGCAGTTTAAGGCCAACGGCTGGCAGCAGTTGCTGGCCAACGATGGCCTTACGTACTACCAATTTGGCCCCATCGACTACACCGAAACCATCCGGCGCTACGGCGCCACCGCTGTATTGGGCTATCAAAGCCCCCTCGACCTAGGGCGCGTGTACTTGGATTTTTACCTCGGCGTGGGCTACCGCAATACCCGATTTAGCTCGGCGCTTCCGGAAAGCCGGTACCGCACGGGCACGCTCGACTACGCCTACCAAGGCTTCTATTTACCGGCCGGTTTTAAAATAGGGTTTTCGCTATAAATACCGGTAGCACAGTGCCCCGCTGGGCCAACTTAGCTGGCCGGGCGGGCAGCGCAACCGGTGCAAAAGCTAACTAGCTGCCACCGGCCTCAACTGGTTTGCGCACCCAGGCAAATAGGGCTTTTCTTATAATACGTGCGTTTTGTGCCCTAACTAAACCCAGGTCATCAGGAATTTAACAAACTATAATTCATGGTTTTGCCGAGTGGCTGTTGGCAAAACTGCGGGTTTGGATAGTATCTTCGTAGCTAATACGCCGCCTTAGCTGCACCAATTGCTACATGAAACACTTTTTACTCGCTGGCTTTTTGAGCTTGACTGCCGTTGCACAAGCCCAAAACGTTGCGTACCAGACGCCGCCCCGGGCCATTGCCGATATCGTTGAGGCGCCGGTAACGCCCCGCATCAGCCTATCGTCGGATGGCAAGTGGATGGCCATGCTGGCTGTGCAAGATATGCCCTCGATTGCCGACCTCTCGCAGCCCGAGCTGCGCCTGGCCGGCCTGCGCATCAACCCACGCACCAACGGCCCCAGCCGCATCAGCTACTCCACCGGCCTGATGCTCCGCCGCCTCGAAGACGGCAAGGACATGGGCGTGCTAAACCTGCCTACGCAGGCCCGCATCAGCGACGTAAGCTGGTCGCCCGACAACAGCAAGCTGGCCTTTTGCCACACCACCGGCAGCGGCGCCGAAGGCCGCATCGAGCTGTGGGTAGTTGATGTAAACACTTTTGCGGCCCGCCGCATACCCGGCATTACGCTAAACGCCACGCTGGGCACGCCCTACGAGTGGGTTTCCGATAACCAGACCCTGATCGTACGCGCCCTGGTAGCAGGCCGCGGCGCGGCGCCCAGCGCTACGGCCCCTCCTACCGGCCCGGCCGTGCAGGAAAACAACGGCAAAGCCGCCGGTGCCCGCACCTACCAGGATTTGCTTCGCAACCCTACCGACGAGCGGCTGTTCGAGCACTACGCTACCTCGCAAATGGTGCGCGTAACGCTCGAGGGCAAGCTGCAGCCCATCAGCCAGCCCGGCCTGATTCAGTCGGCGGTGCCTTCGCCCAACGGCAAATACATTCTCGTAAAAACCCGCCACCGGCCCTATTCCTACAACCTGCCCATCAGCAGCTTTCCGCTGAAAGTGGAGGTGTACGACCTGACCACCGGCGACCCGGTTAAAATGCTGGCCGACCTGCCCCTGGCCGACAACGTGCCCACGGCGTTCGACGCGGTGCCCACCGGCCAGCGCAGCCACGGCTGGCGCGCCGATGCTCCGGCTACCCTGTACTGGGCCGAAGCGCAGGACGGCGGCAACCCCAAAACGGAGGCGGCCATTCGCGACAAAGTATTTACCCTTACCGCGCCCTTTACCGGCCAAGCCGAAGAATTTGCTGCCTTGCCGCTGCGCTACGACGGCGTAACCTGGGGAAACAACTCGGTGGCACTGGTGTACGGCAGCCGCTGGGCCGACCGCAAGGAGGTTACCTGGCGCGTAACGCCGGGGGCCCTGCCTTCGCTGGCTGTGCTCTACGAACGTTCGTCGCAGGATAAGTACACCGACCCGGGCTCGGCCTACACCAAGCGCAACGCCCAGGGCCAACCGGTGCTGCTTACCGATGTCGCCAACAAAACCATCTACTTTACAGGGCTTGGCGCCTCGCCCGAAGGCGACCGTCCGTTTGTAGACGAGCTGGACCTCGCCACCAAAAAAACCACCCGCTGGTGGCGCTCCGAAGCCCCGTACTACGAGGTGCCGCTGGCCATTCTCGACGCCGAGAAGCGCCGCATTCTTACCCGCCGCGAAGCCGTCGACCAGGCTCCCAACTATTACGTGCGCGATACCCGCGGCGGCAAGCTTACGGCCATTACGAAATTCCCGAACCCCTACGCGGCCTTTGGCGGCTCCTTTAAAAAGCAGGTGCTCCGCTACAAGCGCGCCGATGGCGTGGAGCTAACCGCCAACCTGTAC
This sequence comes from Hymenobacter oligotrophus, assembly GCF_003574965.1. NCBI lineage: Bacteria > Pseudomonadati > Bacteroidota > Cytophagia > Cytophagales > Hymenobacteraceae > Hymenobacter > Hymenobacter oligotrophus. Next base: position 2,336,423 of record NZ_CP032317.1, read on the forward strand.
TTGCCGCCCAACTACAAACCCACCGACGGCCCGCTGCCTACGCTGATGGAGGCTTACCCTGTGGAGTTTAAGGACAAGAAAAACGCTGGCCAGGTATCGGGTTCGCCGTACACCTTCACGCGCGTTGGCTACGGTTCGCCCATTTTCTGGGTAACGCAGGGCTACGCCGTGTTGCAGGGCACGAGCATTCCGATTGTGGGCGAGGGCACCAAAGAGCCCAACGACACTTACATTGAGCAGCTGGTGAGCAGCGCCAAAGCCGCCATCGACGAGGGCAAGCGCATGGGCGTGGTCGATCCGAACCGTGTGGCCGTAATGGGCCACTCGTACGGCGCTTTCATGACGGCCAACCTGCTGGCGCACTCCAACCTATTCCGGGCCGGTATTGCCCGCAGCGGCGCCTACAACCGCACCCTCACGCCGTTCGGCTTCCAGGGCGAGGAGCGCACGTTCTGGCAAGCGCCGGAGGTATACAACGCCATGTCGCCGTTCAACTACGCCAACAAGATCAAGACCCCGATTCTGTTGATTCACGGCGAATTGGACAACAACTCGGGTACTTTCCCCATTCAGAGCGAGCGTTTTTACTCGGCTCTGAAAGGCCACGGCGCTACCACCCGCTACGTGGTACTGCCCTTCGAATCGCACGGCTACGCGGCCCGCGAAAACATCATGCACATGCTGTGGGAGATGAACGCGTGGCTGGATAAGTACGTGAAGAACCCCACTACTGCCGCGGCCAACTAATAACCGGCCACGATGCCAGTACCCGAAACGCCAGACCTACAGGTCTGGCGTTTCTGTTTTTAGGGCCTTGGCGTGTGTTGTTAACACAGCTAGCGTAGCGTTCTGGTGCCTGCACCTTTGCGCTTGCCGGCCGGACCACATTCCTAGTTGGCTTGCCGATGGCGACTGCTGAGTAATTCATCTGTGGAGCAGCGTGCCTGGCTGTTGCAGGTGACCAATGCTTGTCCGATTCACTAAGCCCTTATGGGTACCTCCAAAAATCGAAACGGCGCCAATGACCTAGGCCTAGCCTAGGTGCCCGCGCCGCCGTATGGGCCGGGCACCTAGGCAAACGTTTCATCAGCATGAAGCTCGTGGGCCAAACGCTCTACTTGGTCGGGCTTGCCGAACACGTACAGCGTATCGTGGCCGTGGATGATGGTATCGGGGCGCATTTGATCGAGCATGTGGCCGTTGCGCCGAATGGCCAGCAGATTGATGCCGTAGTGCTGGCGCATTTCCGACTCCGACAGGGTTTTGCCCACCAGCACGGCCTCGTCGGGCACGGGTACGGTAGCCAGCTCCAGGCCGGCCAGCCCTACGTGCATGCCCGACCACTCGGCCCCGGTAAGCGAGCTGGGCCGCACAATATTGCCCCCGCGCAGTTGCCGCACCAGGGCATCGATTTCGTGCAGCGGTACTAGGTAGCGGGCCAGTACGCGCGCCAGTATCTCGATGGAAGTTTCCATTTCTTCGGCAATTACCTCGGTAGCGCCCAGCTGGTACAGCTCTTTGCGCTCGTGCAAGTACAGGCTGCGCACGATAATGCACGCCTCGGGGTTGAGGCGCCGCACGGCGGCCACCACGCGCAAGCTGCCGGCCGGGTCGGAAATGGCCACCACCACCACCCGGGCGCGCTCGATGCGCACGTGCTCGAGCACGTGCGCGTGAGTGGCGTCGCCGTACAAAATAGGCTCGCCGCGCTTAAGCTGCCGGTGCACGGTGTCGGCGTCGGTATCGACGATGACGTAGGGGATGTGCGCGTGCTTGGCGGCCCGCACCAGGTTGCGCCCGTTTAGTCCGTAGCCAATTACAACCAGGTGGTTGTCGAGCACGCTTTCGCCTAAGGAAGTGGCCGGCTCGGCGTTGGGCGGCTCGGGGTGCAGGTGTTCTTGCAGGGCCTGCGGCAGGGGCACGCGCATCATGTGCGACACCACCGGCTCGGCCACCAGCATTACCACCGGCGTGAGGCACATGGTAAGAATGGAAATGGCCAGAAACAGCTGGTAGCTGCTGTGGCTGATAAGGCCCGCCTCGAGGCCTGCCAACGACAGGATAAACGAAAACTCGCCCACTTGGCACAGCGCCAACCCAGCCAGCAGCACCGCCCGCACCGGCACGCGCAAAAACGCCGCCGCCGCGGGTGTCAGCAGCACTTTCAGCGCCATAACGCCTAACGTAAGCAGCAAAATGCGCACGGGGTACTCGAGCAGCACCTGCACATCGAACAGCATACCGATGGACACGAAAAAGAAGCTGGCAAACACCTCCCGAAAGGGCATCACGTTGCTGACGGCCTCGTAGCTGTACTCCGATTCGGAGATGATAAGCCCGGCTAAAAACGCCCCGAGGGCCATCGACAAGCCCGCCTCGGCCGTGAGCCACGCCACGCCAACGCACGTGCCGATGATGGTTAGCAGAAACAATTCGCGACTGCGCGTACGGGCCACCAGCAGCAGCAGCCGGGGCATAAGGTACTTAGCCCCCAACACCACCAGCACCAGCACGCCCAGCATTTTGGCCAGCATTATGCTGACGGTAAGCCACGGACTGCCAATAATTTGCCCGCTCAGGAGCGGCACCAGCAGCATCATGGGCACCACAATCAGGTCCTGAAAGATGAGAATGGCCAAAATAACCTGCCCGTGCACCGACTCCACCTGCGACTGCTCCTGCAAAAGCTTCAGCACAATGGCGGTACTGCTTAGGGCAATCAGAAAACCCCAGAACACGGCCGTGGCCGGCGGGCTGCCCATGCCGCGGGCCAGCACGTACACGGCGGCAATGGTGAGGCCCACTTGCAGCGCGCCGCCCAAAAATACCGCCCGCTTAATGCGGCTGAGGCTGTGCAGCGAAAACTCGAGCCCGATGATGAACATCAGCAGCATCACGCCCAGCTCGGCCAGCTGATTGACCTTGGCCGGCGCGTGCACCAGCCCCAGTGCGTAAGGCCCGGCTACCATGCCGGTAACCAGGTACCCGATGATGGATGGCAGCTTGACGCGGTTGAAAAGCAAGATTACGCCCACCGAAAGCAGCAGGATAATCAACAAATCGGAAAGCATGGGAACGTGCATATGCGCGGGTGCTGGCCATTGCCAACAACTGGTTAATGGCCGCGCCGTTGTGCTTGGCGCAGCTCCATCAAGTCCAGCAAGAGAGTATTCACGACCCCGCCATGGGCCTCTTCTCGTCTGTACCCAAGCCTGTACGCCCGGGCTCCTCCTTCACGCAATCAGGCCTAAAATACAACATCCATTGGCCGGATACCAGCTCGGCAAGGCCTGGCGGGCATCACATGAAGATGTGATGCCCGCCAGGCCTTGCTCGGTTGCCTGCGGCGGCGCGTGGCGCAATGGGCCGAACGAGGCCACTGCCCCGGCGCCACATGCCAAAGGGCGATGGGCGTTACAACTTTTTCGGGTACCTAGGGTATACAGGCCCACTTAACTGGGCGTACCGGCCTTCTGCACCAGCGGGCTGGGCAGCCGAAACAACCGCTCACATAACCCACGGGGGCCAATTGCTTGCAGTTGGCCCCCGTGGCGTTGTTTGCCGAGCCGGTACCTAGGGCGCTGCTCCTGACAAGCAGAGCATTGCGACCTGAGTTAGGGCTGTACGCAACCAAGCTGATAGGCACCAACCAAGGTGCCAGCGCTTGGCTACTTAACCTAGGCAGGGTGCACTGTTGGGCGCCACGCAGCTGCAACGGTTGCTCGTGCTGGTCTGGCTCTGCGCCGGACTTTTGCCGCTAGCCGAGCAGCACTGAGCACCGGAGCAGGAAGGCTTTAACTCCGTGAGTCGGGGCGGGGCGGTGGCTGTTTGGGGGCAGAGTCGTCGTTGGAGCTGTCTTGGTTTTCCCTAGGTGCCAATGGCTGGTCAGCGGGCTTGGCACCTAGGGCAGCGGGATGTTGATCTTGTGAAGTGTTCTGCGGCTTGGCTTCTTGCTTGTCGGCTTCTTCGCGCTCTTTGCCTTGCTGCTCCAGCTGCTCTAGTTTTTGCTTGCCGTAGGCTTTGCGCGTGATGAACACGTAGCACACCGCCACGATAAACGTGGCTACGGTAGTGGCCAGCAGCATGCCGCCGAAAATCGTCCAGCCGATGGTTTTGCGGCTTTCGGCACCGGCGCCCGAGGCAATCATCAGGGGCACCACGCCCAGCAAGCACGACATCGACGTCATGACGATGGGCCGAAAACGCAGGCGCACGGCCTCGAGCGTGGCCTTCACCAGCTCGGTGCCGGCATCAACGCGCTCCTTGGCATATTCCACAATCAGAATGGCGTTTTTGCCGGCCAGGCCCACCAGCGTAACCAGCCCAATTTGGGCGTACACGTTGTTGGTGAGGTTGGCCAGCAAACTCAGGGTAAGAATGGCACCTAGGGCGCTAATGGGCACCGATACAAGCACCGCAAACGGCACCGACCAGCTTTCGTACAGCGCGGCCAGCACCAGAAACACGAACACCAACGACAACCCGAAGATGTAAAGCGACTGGGAGCCGGCCAGCTTTTCCTCGCGGCTTAGGCCCGAAAACTCGTAGCCGTAGCCCGGCGGCAAATTTTCGGCGGCAACTTCTTCCAGGGCCTTAATGGCGTCGCCGGTGCTGTAGCCCTCGCCGGGGTCGCCGTTGATGTCGGCCGAGCGGAACAGGTTGTAGTGCGATACCAGCGGGGCACTCTCGGCCAGGGTGTAGCTCACGAGCGTGCTCAGGGGCACCATGCCGCCGTTTTGGTTGCGCACGTAGTACTGATTCAGGTTTTGAATGTCGCCGCGGTAGCTGGTATCGGCCTGCGCCACCACCCTGAACGTGCGGCCGTACAGGGTAAAATCGTTCACGTAGGCCGAGCCCAGGTAGGTTTGCAGTGCCTGCCCCACCGCCGATACCTGTACGCCCAACTTCTTGCACTTTTCGCGGTCGATTTCGAGCTTGTAGCCGGGCGTATTGGTGGTGAAGAACGAGAAGCCCTTGGCTATTTCGGGTCGTTGCCGAATGGCCCCCAGAAAGCGCTGCAGCGTGCGGTCGAATTCCTTGATATCGGTCGTCGACTCGCGCTGCTGCAGAATAAACGAGAAACCCGAGGTGTTGCCCAAGCCCGGAATGGCCGGCGGCGGAATTACTACCACGCGCGCCTCCTTAAACCTGGCAAAGCGCCGCTGCAGCGTGTCTACCAAAGCCTGCGCACTAAGCTCTTTGTCTTTGCGCTCGTCCCAGGGCTTCAGCTGGCAGAAGATGGTGCCGCTATTCGATTTGGAAGAAAAGTTTACCGCGTTCAAGCCCGCCAGCCCCGAAAAGTGATTCACGCCCGGCGTGCGTTGCAGCTCCTTCATCATGCCTTGCAGCACGGCCACGGTGCGGCCGGTAGAGGCCGCCTCGGGCAGCGTAAAGGTGATGATTAGGCGGCCTTCGTCTTCCGTCGGGATGAATCCTGAAGGCTTTGTGCGGTACAGCAGCACGGTGCCTACCAGTATGACCACCACCCCTACCAACACCCAGCGCGGGTAGTGCAGCCCTTTCTCAACGCCGTTGGTATAGCGGTTGGTAAGGTTGCCAAACCAGCGGTTAAACCAATCGAAAAAGTGCCGGAGGTAGCCTTTGGCTTTTTGCTTGGGTGCTGCTTGCTCGCTGGTTTCGGCGGTTGGGTGTCGCGCTTGCTCGCCTTCGGCGGGTTGATTTTCGGCTTGTTTGCGCGGCTTCAGGATAAGAGCGCACAGAGCTGGCGTAAACGACAGCGCTGCAAACGTGGAAAGCAGCACCGAAACGGCAATGGTGAGGGCAAATTGCTGGTACAGCCGCCCCGTAATGCCCGGAATAAACGCCACCGGCACAAACACCGCAATCAGGATAAGCGAGGTGGTAACTACCGGCGTCGAGATTTCGCGCATGGCCTCCAAGGTGGCCTCGCGGGCGTTCATGCCTTTCTCGTCCATGTTCAGCTGCACGGCCTCCACCACCACAATCGCGTCGTCGATTACGATGCCGATGGCCAGCACCAGCCCGAACAACGTGAGCGTATTGATGGTAAAATCGAGCGGCACAAAGGCCATGAACGGGCCCACCACCGCTACCGGAATTACCAGTGCCGGAATAAGCGTGGCGCGCCAGCTCTGCAAAAACAAGTACACCACCAGCACCACCAGCACCAAGCACTCCAGCATGGTTTTGAATACTTCCTTGATGGACACCTTCACCACCGAAGCCGCCTCAAAAGGTATCATGTAGTCGAGGTCGGCCGGGAACTGCTTTTTCAGCTGCTCCATGGTTTCCTCCACGTTCTGGTAGGTTTCGAGGGCGTTGGAGCCGGGGGCTTGGTACACCAGCAGGTAAGCCGCGCGCTTGCCATCCACAAACGACACGTTGTTGTAGTTGTATTTGCCGAGCTCCACGCGGGCCACATCGCGCAAATACACCACCGAGCCATCCTCGGGGCGGGTTTTCACGATTACATCGCTGAACTCCTCGGGCGTAACCAGGCGGCCGCGCACCGTAACAGCGTACTCAAAGCTTTGGCCCGGCTGCTGCGGCATGGCCCCTACCGAGCCGGCCGCAATTTGGGCGTTTTGCTCTTGCAGGGCAGCCGTAACCTCGGCGGCCGTTACGCCCAGCTGCGCCAGCTTATCGGGCTTCAGCCAAATGCGCATCGAAAAGTCGTCGGCGCGGGCGTTGATGTCGCCAACGCCCTTGGTGCGCAGCAGCGCGTCTTTGATGTAGATGTTGGCGTAGTTATCGAGAAAGGTGATGTTGTGGGTGCCTTTTGGGGCGTACAGCGCCACTAGCATCAGGATGCTGGGGTTGCGCTTACGAACCGTAAGCCCCAGGCGCTGCACCTCCTGCGGCAAGCGCGGCAGGGCAATGCCCACGCGGTTTTGCACATCGAGGGCGGCTACGTCGATGTCGGTATCCACATCGAAGTTCACCGACATGCTCATCTGCCCGTTGTTGGCCGAGGTGCTGGTGAGGTAGGTCATGCCCGGTGTGCCGTTTACTTGCACTTCCACGGGCGTAGCCACCGTTTGCTCCACGGTTTCGGCATCGGCGCCCACGTACGTCCCCGACACCGACACCGTGGGCGGCGTGATTTGCGGGTACTGCGTGATGGGCAGGTTAAGAATGGCCAGCGCCCCAATCAGCACAATAACAACCGAGCAAACGATGGCCGTAACGGGACGGCGGATAAAGGTTTCGGCTATCATGGCTGGCCTGCTTGTTTTCGGCCGCCACCTTTTTGGGCTGCTTTGTCGGCGCCGGAGCCGCCCTTGCCGCCACCTTGTTTAGGTGCACCTAGGGTTACCACGGCACTGTCGCGCAGCTGCTGCAAGCCTTCCGTTACAATCTTTTCGCCCTCCTTCAGGCCCTTCAGCACCACTATCTGGTCGCGCAGGCGGGGCCCCAGCTCTACTTTGCGTTGCAGGGCTACGGTGTCGCGCACCACAAACACGAAACTCTCGCCCATTTGGTCGAGAATGGCTTTGTGCGGTACCACCACCTGCACGCCCGAAGCGCGGTTGAGCACCCGCAGTACCGTGCTCATGCCGTCCTTAAGCAGGCGCTGCTGGTTACCGAACTGCACGCGCACCTGCGTGGTACCGGTTTGGTTATCGACTCCCCGATCAATAGCCAGAATGCGGCCGCCATCGGCGTAGAGCTTGCCATCGGGCAGCAGCAGCCGGAAGGTGGTATCAGCCCCGGTACCACGTTGCTGCTCCTGCTGCAAGGCCACATAGCGGCCCAACTCCTTTTCGTTGATGACGAAATCGACGCCAATCGGGTCTTCGCTCGATAAGGTGTTCAGCAGCGTGGTGCCGGGGCTCACCTGCGCGCCTAGGCGCACCTGCGAAATGCCAATGCGGCCCGTAAACGGCGCATTTATCAGCGAGTAGTCGAGGTCGGTGCGGGCAGTGGCTACAGCGGCGCGGGCCACCTCCACCTGGGCGCGGGCGCTGGCTTGGGTGGTTACGGCGTTGTCGAGTATTTGCCGGGCCACGGCATCCTGCTCGGCCAGCCGCTGGTAGCGCTGCAGGTTTACGTTGGCGTTTTTCAGCTCGGCCTGGGCACTGAGCAGGTTGGCCTGCGCCTGGCTGAGCGCAGCCTGGTACTTGCGGCGGTCGATTTCGTACAGCGGCTTGCCTTTGGGCACCAGCTCGCCTTCCTTGAAAAAGATGCCCGTGATAAACCCGGCCACTTGGCTGCGCAGCTCCACGTTGTTCAGGGCTACCACGGTGGCGGGGTACTCGTCGTAGTACACGGCGGAGCGCTTTTGGGCGGCCACCAGGCTTACGGGCGTAGGGCCAGCCTCTTTGCCGCTGGCGCCTTGGCCTTCGGCTTCTTTCTCCTTATCGCCGCAGGCCGCAAGCAGCAGCAACCCGCCTACTGCCAGCACGCGCCCTAGGTGCACTACCCTGCGTTGCTGGCCAGGCAGGCAGCGGCTGCAGCGGCGAAGCCATTGCCAGATAAAAAAAGCCTTTGGTGTGTGGTATAGCGGCATGGTGGATAGAGGCGGCTTAGTAGTTGATGGGCAGCTCGCCCCGGGCCCGCTGCAAATCGACTTTGCTGCTGAGCACCTGAAACAAGGCCACGTAGTAGTTGAGCTGGGCGGTGCGCAGCGTGGTTTGGGCCACCAGCACATCGAGGTAGGGCTTAATGCCTTCGCGGTACTGCAGGTTTACCACGTCGTACACCTCCTGCGACAAGGCCAGGTTGCGCTTGCCCAGCTGGTAATCGGCGAAGTAGCCTTTGTAGGTGGCCAAGGCCTGCTCGTACTCGGTGGTAATGAGGTTGCGGGTGGCTACCAGGTCTTCGTCGAGGCGTTCGTCGAGCAGGCGGGCGCGGCGCAGGTTTTGCAGCCGCCGCGTGCCCGTAAACACCGGCAAGGCCAGCTGCACACCCGCAAACGAGCTCGGGAAGCGGCGGCTGTACAACCGCGAGAATTCGTTGTTCTGAAATACCGTGTTGTAGTTGCCGTAGGCCGAAAGCGCCGGCAAAAAGGCCCAGCGGTAGTAGCCAATTTGCGCGGCCTGCAGGGCTTTTTCGGTTTGCAGTTGCTGGTACTCGAGGCGGTTGGTGGGGTTTACCCCTAGGGTAGTATCAGCCAACGCATCCTGCTCGAGGCGTAGCGTATCGTAGCGGAGTTGCAGGGCTTGCTCGTTGGGCAGGCCCATCAGCTGTTTTAGAAACGCCGTTTTGGCCTTGATGCTTTCGGCTACCTGCTTGCGTGCGGCCAACGAGGTATTCAGCGAAATTTCAGCTTGTTTGAAGTCGATTTTATCCGACACACCGGCGTCGTAGCGGGCGCGGGCGTCTTTCAGGGCGCGCTGCAGCCGGGTAATGTCGGCCTGGTACACGCCCAGCTGGCGTTGCGAGAGCAGCACATCAAAAAAGGCCTTGCTCACATCGGCCACCACGTTGGTTTGGGCGGTTTGGGTGATTTGCCGGTAGAGCACGCGCGAGGGCCGGGCGCTGCGCAAGGCCAGCCACACCTCGTTGTTGTAGAGGGCCTGCGTGCCGGCCAGCGAAAACGTGGAGGTGTTGCGCAAACCAATTTGGCGCGGCACCTGCTGGCCTTGCTCGTTCGGGAAAACCGTAAAGGGCAGCTGAAAATAGTGCTGCGCGTTGCCCGTGAGGTTTACCTGCGGCAGCCAGCCCGCCAACCCAATCCGGATGTCGGCCTCGTTGGTTTGCTCATCGAGCCGCGCCTGCCGGATGAGGGGCTGATTGCTGAGCGCGTACTGCAGGCATTGCTCCAGCGAGAAGTCGGGGCTGGGCGGCACCGGCCGGGCAGGTGCCTGCTGACCTAGGGCCGGCACCGCGCGCAGCAGCCATACCAGCAAGGCCACGGGCAGCAAGGCACGCCGCCGGTGCGGAGTGGCTGGGCACAGCAATAACAAGAACAGCGCTGGGTGCATGGGCAACTAATGCGTAGGCTGCGTAACAAGAACACCGGCATCCGGCTCCGAGGCTTACCGCCCGCAGCCCCTTGGGGTTACAAACTACCCTCCGCTAGCCTGCTTACCAGCCAGACACCGTGCACCTCAGCAGCAGCTGCATACCTAGGCGCCAGCAGCTTTAACTTCTTCAGCCTGCAAAAGTTATGTAATCGCGTCAGCGTCCTAGGTGCCGGGGGCGGCTAGGGCTTGCATGTGCCGGGCATCGGCAATGGCCGAGGCGTCGATGTCGTTGTTGAAGTACAAATACGCCTGCTCTACCTGCGGGGCAGCAGCAACCTCGGCGTGCACGCGCTGCAGAAACTCCGGGCTATAGGGCGACTGATACAAGCGCGGCACCCCGTGAAAGCGGTAGTAAAGCACCGGCCCGGTGGCCACCACGGCATCGGGCAGCTCGGGGTGGCTTTGGCCACAAAAGCTGATGCCGCGCTCGGCTAGCGCCGCGTACACGGCCGGGTGCCACCAACTCGGGTGCCGAAACTCCAACACATTCTGGAAAGCCGGATCGAGGTAATTCAGGATGCGCTGCAGACGCTCGGCGGTGTAGGCCGCCCTAGGTGGCAGCTGAAACAGCACCGGCCCAAGCTTTTCTTGCAAGCCCTCTTGCACCGTGCCATAAAAATCGAGCAGCAACTCTCCTACCCCGTTGAATTGCTTGTAGTGGGTAATCAGACGCGGCGCTTTCACGGCAAACACAAACGCGGGTGGGCTGATTTGGTACCAGTTCTGCAGAAACGAGAGCTGCGGAAAGCGGTAAAACGTCACGTTCAGCTCGAGCGTGGCAAAGTGCTCGGCATAGTACTCGAACCACCGCCGCATGGGCAGCTTTTCGGGGTAAAACAGGCCGCGCCAGTGGCGGTAGTGATAACCAGAGCAGCCAATGTTGTAGGTGGGCATAGAGGTAGCAAATGGCAGGGCTTAGGATGTACGTAACGGTCCGTTTCGTTGCCCATAAGCCTTGGGTAGTTTGCAACATTGCAGAGGCAAACACCCGACAACAGGCAACCTTTTAGCCTATTGCTCACCTTATTATGTGGCTGCGCGGCTTGCGGCCAGCTGCTATTTTTGCTTACCCCGGCGTTGCTGCAGGCAGCGGCGGGTACTCCGCTCCCTCACTCCCGCATCCGGTTTCCGGCTATGAAAGCACTCCTAGGTTTTGTATGCTTGCTCGTTGGCGTGGCGCAGGCCGCGTGGGCGCAGCAGCAGCCCGCTCCGCTTCCGGCGGCCCCCGCTTCCAGCCTCACGTTGCTCGAGCCGCCGCAGCTGCAACAAGACCTGGATAGCCTGCACGCCTGGCTGCACGCTACGCACCCCAACCTGCACCTGCGCCTTAGCCACGAGGCCGACGAGCGACAGTGGCAACGCGTGCGGGCGCAGCTCAATCAGCCGCTCACGGCCGGCGAGTTTGCGCAGCTGGTAATGCCCCTTACCACGCAGTACGCCGACGGCCACACCGGCCTGAGCTACGACTTCTCGGATGCGGCTTTTCAGGCCTACAGCCAGCGCGGGGGCTTGTTTTTTCCGCTGAATGTAACGCTGCAAAAAGGCAAGCTCTACGTTGCCGAGTCGGCCGCGCAGAGCGAGGTGCGTCCCGGGGCCCTCATTCGCCGGATAAATGGCGAAAGCGCCGATGCGTTGGTGCAAAACATGCTGCGCTACTGGCCCGCCGACCATCAGAAAAACCGCGAAGCCACCACGGCCCGACTGTTCGGCTTCACGCTCTGGAGCCTCTACGGCTGGGGCGAGAGCGTGCAGCTGGAGTTTCAGAACTACGGCCAGCGCCAAAAGCAAACCACGACATTGCGCGGCATTCCGGCCGAGCGGCTGATGCAGCTCATGAACGTGGGGCCGCGCAAGTACAAGCTCACCTTGCACGAGCCCGAAAGCTTGGCCGTGCTGGAGTTTTTCGGCTTCCAGCAAAACAAAGCCACCACCGCTTTTCTCGATTCGGCCTTCACCGTCATCAAGCAAAAAGGCATTCGGCACCTAGCCGTGGATATTCGGCGCAACGGCGGCGGCAACTCGGCGGTGGGCGCTCAGCTGCTGCAATACCTCACCACCAAGCCCTACCTGCAGGGCGCGGCCAAGGAGCTGCGCTACTCGCAGGCCTTGCCCCAGCAGCCCTACAATAAGTGGTTTAAGGATCTGCTCGCGGCCAACCAAGGCAATGCCAATGGCCGCTACCGCCACAGCAGCACGCCGCAACCGCCTGCGCCGCTGGCCAAGCCCGAGCTGTTTTTCAGCGGCAAGTTTTACCTGCTTACGGGGCCGCGCACGTTCTCCTCGGCCCACATGCTGGCCGCAGCCGTGAAGGCCTACCACCTAGGCACCATTGTGGGCGAAGAAACCGGCAACGCCATGCGCTTTTTTGGCGAGCCGCTGAGCTTTCAGCTGCCCAATACCAAGCTGTGGGGCATGTGTGCGGGCGCCGAGTGGTGGGCAGCGGACTATACCTCCCAAACCCAAGACACTGGCGTGCAGCCCGACGTGGAGGTAAAGCCCACCCCCAAAGACCTGGCCGAGGGCACCGATGCCGTGCTGCAGTACCTCAAGCAAGCTATTGCCGCGCAAGACGCTACCGCCTCGGCGCAACCCTAGGTGGGGCGCCGGCCATAACCAACGGCAGCTAATGTAAGTAAGCTCCTCTGCGGGCTGCCCTTTGGCGGCTTGCTTAGCCACACACCAAACTGCCGCTTATTTATGGAAACTACCCGCGTCTTCAGCGCCCAAACCGAAGCCGAACTATGGCGCCAAGTTGCCGCCGACATGGCCCGCGAAACCGACTTGCTAGAGTACTCGGCCCAACTAAACCTCGGCGGCTACCAGCTCCTGCTCGATATTGACATTGACCTGGGCGGCGGGTTTGAGGGCGGCTACGAGTTTACCACCCTTACGGCCGCCGTGCCCGATAACGTGGCGCTGCGCTTTGTGCTGCACGAGCAGGATTTGCTGCACGAGCTGGGCAAGCTTTTGGGCACCGAAGACGTGGAATTGGGCGTACAGGACATCGACGACGCTTTCATCATCCGGACCAACGACCCGGCCGCACTGCAAACCCTGTTTGCCTCGCCCGACATCCACGACACGCTGCTGAAGTACCACGAGTGCCGCCTTTCGCTTGGCCCCGCCTCTACCGACGGCGACGCCGCGCTGCAGCTCAGCTTCAGCAAGGATGCCGGCGTGGTGGAGCCCGCGCAGCTGCAGGAAATCGGCCACATGCTGTTTTACCTGCTGCGCCAGATTGCCCCGCTGCCTACCGCTGCTCCTACCCTGTAGGCTGGCACCCCGCACCTAGGGCTGCCCGGCCGGTGTGGCTGGCAACAACTGCTGCATTTGCCGGGCATTTACGGCGCCCACGCCGCCGATGCCGTTGTTGAAAAACAAGTACACCTCCTTTGCCTGCTTGGCGGCTTGCACCTCGGCGGCAATGCGTTGCAGAAAAGCCTTGTCGTAGGCCGATTTGTACAGCTCGGGCACGCCATGGAAGCGGTAGTACAGCAGCGGCGTGTTGGCCACTACCTCGTCGGGCAGGGGCTGCGGGTGGCTTTGCCCGCAAAAGCTGATGTTGTGCCGGGCCAGCTCCCGAAACACCTCGCCGCTCCACCAGCTCGGATGCCGAAACTCGAGCACGTTTCGGAAAGCCGGGTCTAGGCTATCGAGCAGGCGGTGCAGCAGCTCGTCGGAGTAGGCGGCTTTGGGTGGCAGCTGAAACAATACCGGCCCCAGCTTGTCGCGCAAGCCCTCTTGCACCGTACCGTAGAAATCGGCCAGAATGGGCTGCGCTTCGGGCCCAAACTTTTTGTAGTGCGTAACGGCCCGCGGGGCTTTCACGGCAAAACGAAAGTGCTCGGGGCTGCGGTGGTACCAGCCCTCAAACGCCTCCGGCTCGGGCATGCGGTAAAAGGTCACGTTCAGCTCGAGCGTGCTGAACTGCGTGCAGTAGTACTCAAACCACTTGCGCGGCGGCAAGCCCTCGGGGTAGAACACGCCCTTCCAATCGCGAAACGAAAAGCCCGAGCAGCCAATGTAGTGGGTAGCAGCCATGCCAAACCAATGGTAAAGCTACCCTCTACGCATTCGGTGCGGCAACGGGCATGGCTCCGCGCCACCTAGGCGCAAGGTGTGCTACAGCGCCGCCAGCGCACAACAAAGCCTTGCGCAGCCCATGCCTGGGCTGCAGCACCGGTGCTTGCCTGTGCACCCAGTCCCCTCAAAAGTGTCCTGATTCCCTAATGACTCGGAATGATGCCCACCAGGTGCAGCACCCAACCGAACAGGTAAAAGCCGAAGAGCATCAGGATATAAGCCCACCAAGGCAGGCCTTTGCGCATACCTGCGTAGCCTTGGTATCTTCTTGGTTTCGCTTCCATGGCTTTGGGTGGCATTAGTGCGCCACCTCTTTAATATACCACATTTTATCATCAATTGTAAATAATAACCTTCCGTGCTTTCAAGCTGAAGCGTAGTGGAAGCACTCGATCCGGCATCAAATTAATTACACTTAATATCAATCCGAGCCACAATTCGGGTTCGTAGCTCTTGCCTCGTTCACTTCAACCAAAACCCTTGCAAGATGAAACAGGCATTTTACTTAGGCCGGCTTACCGCGTGCGCTTTGCTGCTGTTGGGTGCAACTAGCTGCGAGAAAGCGTTGGAAACGGAGTTGCAAAACCGCTTTGGCAAGGGCAACCCGCCGCGCAGCAACCCCAATGCCCCTGCCGCTACTACCTTCTACGCGTTGGCCGGCGGAGTGCGCCTGGATGCTTATTCCACGCAACGCCCCGAAACCGTGCTTAGCTCGGTTTCGATTACGGGCCTGCAACCCGCCGAAACCATCTTGGCAATAGACTTCAGGCCGGCTACGGGCCAACTCTACGGCGTGGGCAGCACCAGCCGCCTCTACGTCATCAACCCGCAGTCGGGCACGGCCCGGGCCATTGGCAGCGGCCCCTTTACGCCGGCGCTTACGGGCGAGCTGGCCGGTTTCGATTTCAACCCTACCGTCGACCGCATTCGGCTGGTAACTGATGCGGGCCAGAACCTGCGCCTCAACCCCGAAACGGGCACTGTGGCGATGGTCGATGGGGCCATCAACGGCGCACCGGGGGCTATGCTGGCGGGCGCCGCCTACACCAACAACGTAGCCGGGGCCACCACCACTACCCTGTACGACATTGATGTGGCTGCCCAAATGCTCTACAAGCAAGTGCCGCCCAACGATGGCACCTTGGTGCCGGTAGGCTCGCTTAAGCTGAGAATAACCGGCGAAGGAGGTTTTGATATTTCCCCTGCCGGCGACGTGGCCCTGGGTATGTTCGAGGTGAACAAGAAGTCGACGCTCTTCAGCATCGACCTGGCAACCGGCGACACGCGCATTATCGCCAAGTACGACAAGGACTTGATGTACACGGGCCTGGCCATACCCACGCAGCCCGTTGCTTATGCAGTGGGCGCCGATAACAGCCTGCTCATTTTTAACCCGCAAAATCCGGCGGCCAACAGCGTAAGCAAACCCATTTCGGGCCTGCAACCGGGCGAGGCCATCCTGGGCATTGATTTCCGGCCCGCCAACGGGCAGCTTTACGCCTTGGGCAGCACCAGCCGCCTCTACACGCTCAACGCCGCTTCTGGCGCGGCCGCAGCGGTGGGCACGCTTAGCACGCCTCTTTCGGGCACGGCTTTCGGCTTCGACTTCAACCCCACCGTCGACCGCATCCGCATCGTCAGCAATACGGGCCAAAACCTGCGCGTGAACCCTGCCAATGGTGCTGCCTTGGTTGATGGCCCGCTGAACCCCGGCACGCCCGCCGTAACGGCTGCGGCCTACACCAACAACTTTGCGGGCACTACCTCCACCGCGCTTTTCGACATCGACTCGAGCACCGATAAGCTCTACCGCCAAGACCCGCCCAATGCCGGCACGCTGGTGGAGGTTGGCGACCTAGGGCTGAACGTGGAGGCCGCCAACGGCTTTGATATTGGCGGCACCAGCAACGTGCCCTATGCCCTGCTTACCGCAAATGGCACCACGCGCCTGTTTCGCATCAACACCACCACCGGCGCAGCTACGCCTATCGGCAACTTCAACGGTCCTGCCAATGGCTTGGCCGTTGGGTTGGGCTTTTAAACGGCCCTGCCCGCTGCTTTGCAAAACCGCCCCACCTAGGGCGGTTTTGTTTTTTAGCGCCAGCTACAAAGCATGAAGCTCATCGTCTCAAAACAGGCATTTATAATATCTATTTATCCTAATATTTTCGGCGGAGGCCAAGCAAGCTTACTTAACTTGGTGCAGCCCGAGTTGTACTTCGTTTCGCTTCTCCTTCCCCACTTCCATGTTTCCTTTCCTTCGTTCGGCCACGGCGGCGTTGTTCGGCGCGGTGTTGCTGTCGGCGTGTGGCCGCAGCGCAGTGGCGCCGCCCGTTGCAACTGCGGCTTCAGCACCAACTGCCGCCCAACCTGCCGCCCCGTACCAGGTCATCAACCTGATGCCAGCTTTCGATGCGTTCTGGCAAAAGGCTCAGGCGCAAGACGAAGCCGCCCAAGTGAAGCTGTTTCAGCAGATGCTGGCCGACCGCTACCCCGAGGTGTACAACAACAACGTGCTGGGCGGCCCCACCGACAAAACCTTTGCCGAGGTGCTGCCCATGCGCTACCCCAAAGTGCAGAAAATGGTGCTGCCCAAAATGGAATTGGTGCTGCGCCTAGGCAAGCAAATCGGCCAGGAGCTGCCGCGCTACGAGGCCAGCTTCCGCCAAACCTTCCCCGACCTCGACTACCGCGGCCGCATCTACTTCATCTATTCCCTAGGTGGTTTCGATGGCGGCACGCGCACCATCGGGGGCCAGCAGGCGCTGCTCTTCGGCCTCGATATGATTGCCTACGTGTACGGGCAGGAAGCTGACCCCGCGCCGTTCTTTCACCACGAGTTCTTTCACGTCTACCACAGCCAGTTTTTCGACCGCAACGAGTCGGTGGCCTCGGCGCTGTGGCGCGAGGGCCTGGCTACCTACGTAGCCAAAGCCCTGAACCCTTCGGCCGACGGCGTAAACCTGTTTGGCCTGCCGCTCAACACGCCCGCTCGCACGCAAGCCGATTTGCCGCGCTACGCCCGCGAGCTGCGCGCCGTGCTCGATTCGGAAAAGCAGGAAGATTACGCCCGCTATTTCCTAGGTAGCATGGATGAGCAAGCTGCTACGCCCGCCCGCTCGGGCTACTACCTAGGCTATTTGGTTGCCGAAAAGCTGGCCAAGCGCCACTCCTTGCAAGAGCTGGCCCACGCCAAACTAGCGCAGCTACGCCCCGAAATCGAGCAAGCCTTGCGCGAGCTCGAAACCTCCCCAGCCGCCAAACCTTAGCCTGCTGGCCCCGCAAGCAGCCCTAGGCTTCCGCTACCCCAACGCACCAATTGCCGCCCCGCCAGCGCAGCTTGGCGCGGTACGCTACGGCCCCTGGCCTTACTTTCGCTCATCATGAAATTCCTTCTTGCCTCGATCTGGTTGGTGGTCGTTGCCGCCCAGGCCAATGGCCAAACCAGCAGCCCCACCGCCGGCCAGGTCGTGTACCAATCCGGCGACCTGACCATTACGCAGGTGGCCCCGAACACCTTTGTGCACACCTCCTTCCTGAATACCCAATCGTTTGGGCGGGTGGCCTGCAACGGCATGGTGGTGCGCAGCGGCGCCGAAACCGTGGTGTTCGATACGCCCACCTCCGACAAAGAATCGAAGGAGCTGATCCGTTGGATTACCACCACGCTGCACTGCAAAGTAAACGCCGTGGTGCCCACTCATTTTCACGAAGATTGCGTGGGCGGCTTACCGGAGTTTGCGCGGAACAACATTCCCTCCTACGCCAACCAAAAAACGATTACCTACGCCAAGCAGCGCAAATTCAACGTGCCCCAGCGCGGGTTTGCCAACAGCCTCACGCTCGACCTAGGCGGCGCGAAAGTGTACGCCCGGTTCTTCGGCGAAGGCCACACTCGCGACAACATTGTTGGGTATTTTCCGGCCGACGAAGTGCTGTTTGGTGGGTGCTTGATTAAAGAGCTAAACGCCACCAAAGGAAACCTCGCCGATGCCAACTTGCAGGCGTGGCCCGCTACGGTAACCAAGCTGAAGAAAGCTTGCCCAAATTTGAGGGTTGTTATTCCGGGCCACGGCCAAGTAGGTGATACTAGCCTGCTTGATTATACAATCCGTTTGTTTCAGCAATAATGATTATAGTGTAACATAACCAATATTTTTATATACAGCTACAACTCACAGAGACATATACTTGAAACATAAATTGATATTATTTCATCCGAATGCATCTAGCAAAAGCTTTACAAAGCGTTTTGAGTATCACAATACAGCTCAACCAACAACAATCAAAAGCCCTTCATTAAAAAAACAAAATAAATGGCAAAACAAATTACACATGTAAGTTTATTCCTCGCTTCACCTTCCGATCTATCAGAAGAAAGGCAATCAGTTCAACAAGTCGTAGATGAGCTGAATACCCTTATGAGGACAACCATGAGTATTCATCTTGATCTACTAACATGGGAAACCGACGCTTACCCATCAGCAGGAATAGATGCTCAAGATGTTATTAACAATCAGATTGGCAGTGATTACGATATTTTTATTGGAATGATGTGGCAAAGATTTGGCACCCCAACGGGTAGAGCTGGCTCAGGAACAGAAGAAGAGTTCGAAAGAGCTTACTCAAGATTTGTCGAAACCAAAGGCAAAACAAAGATTATGCTATATTTTAGTTCTAAACCAATACCACCAGATGATATCAATTTCGATGAATTATCTAAAGTAAGATCTTTTAAATTACGTGCCCAAGAACTAGGAATACTACATTGGGCTTTCAATGACAATGATTCTTTTCAGAAAATGTTAAAAATACATCTCGCTAATCAAATTAAAGATGTAGTTGAAAGCTTACACACTAATATAAATCCTAACAAATATAACAACGATTCAAATATCGAATCCCACTCTCCAGAAGACATAGATAATACTGAGGATGAAAACGGATATTTCGATTTGTTAGAGATATTTTTAGACAATTTCTCCCAAATAGAGACAACTCTCACTAAAATGGGTGAACACATAGAGGATTTAGGACAACAAATTAGCAGAAAAGCAAATAAGTTAGATACACTGAATAAGTCACCTAATAAATCTCCTAATAGCTACAGGATACTATTTGAAAGCACATCGTCTGACATAATAAATTATGTTAATTTAACCAGCATTGAATTACCAAGATTTCATGACCTATTCACAAATGGCATAGATGCTTTTTCTGATGCACTTACCATTCACGAAAGCTCTGGCAATAAAATGGAACCCCAAGAATTAGAAGAGCTCATAGAGAGCATCATAGGAACTAAAGTGAACATATACTTTGCCTCAAATTCAATGGTTGGTTTTCGAGATAATGTCAGCCAGATACCTTCAGCTGCAAAAAGCTTGAATAGAGCAACCAGACTTTTAAAGAATACACTAAATAACGTTATTACAGAATTCAACAACTCAACCATATTATTAGATGAATTAGAAAAAACAGTGCATTCCATGCTAATAAGAACCCAAGATGGTGATTCTGAAGCTACTCTTATTTAGATAAGTATTAAGAACATGAAGCTTTAGTTGTAAACGCGACGGGAGAATCTAGAATCTGATCAGGTGCTTTCGTCGCGTTTTAATTCATAACGTACGTTTTGCGCCAAAATTTCATGCTAGTCATTCATCTGCAAGCTAGATTCGGCCAAAAAGTCCGCTTTCTCCAAGTAGCCCACCATTTGCTAAGACCGTATCAGCTTAACCAAGCACCTGAAACAGACTTAGCAATATGAACTTCAACAACTTCACGATCAAAGCCCAAGAGGCCGTGCAGAAGGCCACCGAAATTGCCGGTGGCAATCAGCAGCAGGCCATCGAAACGGGCCACCTCCTGAAAGGGCTCTTTCAGGTGGATGAAAACGTGACCGGGTTTCTGGCTAAGAAGCTCGGCGTGAATCTGAATATCCTCTCCCCGCGCCTTGATGCCGTTGTGACGGGCTACCCCAAGGTGAGCGGTGGTGCGCCGTACCTCGCCAACGATGCCGCCGCTGCCCTGCAGCGCGCCAACGGCTTCCTGAAAGAGTTCGACGATGAGTACGTATCGGTGGAGCACCTGCTGCTGGGCTTGCTCGGCGGCCGCGACAGCGTGGCTACGCTGCTCAAAGACACCGGCTTCAATGAGAAAGACCTTAAAGCCGCCATTAAAGAACTGCGGGGTGGCCGCAAAGTAACCAGTCAGTCGGCCGAAGACCAGTACCAGAGCCTGAATCGCTACGCCCGCAACCTGAACGAGCAGGTGCGCTCGGGCAAGATGGACCCGGTAATTGGCCGCGACGAGGAAATCCGCCGCGTGCTGCAAATCTTGTCGCGCCGCACCAAGAACAACCCCGTGCTCCTAGGTGAGCCGGGCGTGGGCAAGACCGCCATTGTGGAGGGCCTGGCCCAGCGCATTGTGGCCGGCGACGTGCCCGAGAACCTGAAGGACAAAACCATCATGTCGCTCGACATGGGCCTGCTCATCGCCGGTGCCAAGTACAAGGGCGAGTTTGAGGAGCGCCTCAAGTCCGTAATTAAGGAGGTAACCGACTCCGAAGGCCAGATCATCCTGTTCATCGACGAGATGCACACGCTGATTGGCGCCGGTGCCGGCGGCGAAGGCGCCATGGACGCGGCTAACTTGCTGAAACCTGCCCTAGCTCGCGGCGAGCTGCACTCGATTGGTGCTACCACGCTCAAGGAGTACCAGAAGTACATCGAGAAGGACAAGGCGCTGGAGCGCCGCTTCCAGGCCGTGATGGTGGATGAGCCTTCGGTGGAGGACGCCATCAGCATCATGCGCGGCATCAAGGAGAAGTACGAGCTGCACCACGGCGTGCGCATCACCGACGATGCCGTGATTGCCGCCGTGGAACTGTCGAGCCGCTACATCACCGACCGCTTCCTGCCCGACAAAGCCATCGACCTGATGGACGAGGCCGCCGCCAAGCTCCGCATCGAGCTGAACTCCATGCCCGTGGAGCTCGACGAAGTGCAGCGCCGCATTATGCAGCTGGAAATTGAGCGCGAGGCCATTCGGCGCGAAGACAACAAGGACCGCGAGGCCGTGCTGAACAAGGAGTTGGCCGAGCTCAGCTCGAAGCGCGACGACCTGAAAGCCCGTTGGGAATCGGAGAAAAACGTGCTCAACGACATTCAGGCCACTAAGGAGCAGATCGACCGCTTTAAGCTGGAAGCCGAGCAAGCCGAACGCCAGGGCGACTACGGCCGCGTGGCCGAGCTGCGCTACGGCAAAATTCAGGAAGCCGAAGCCAAGCTGAAAACCTTGCAGGAGCAAGCCAACGCCCAGAAAGACGGCGGCTCGATGCTGCAGGAGGTGGTAACGCACGAGGACATTGCCGAAGTAGTAGCCAAGTGGACGGGCATTCCGGTAAGCAAAATGCTGCAGTCGGACCGCGAAAAGCTGCTGAACCTCGAAGGTGAGCTAGGCCGCCGCGTAGCGGGCCAATCGGAAGCCATTGCGGCCATCTCGGATGCGGTGCGCCGTTCGCGGGCGGGTCTGCAG
Organism: Hymenobacter oligotrophus; assembly: GCF_003574965.1. NCBI lineage: Bacteria > Pseudomonadati > Bacteroidota > Cytophagia > Cytophagales > Hymenobacteraceae > Hymenobacter > Hymenobacter oligotrophus. Next base: position 2,357,995 of record NZ_CP032317.1, read on the forward strand.
GATCCCAAGCGCCCCATCGGCTCGTTCATTTTCCTAGGTACTACCGGCGTGGGCAAAACGGAGCTGGCCAAGGCCCTGGCCGAGTACTTGTTCAACGACGAAAACGCCATGGTGCGCATCGATATGAGCGAGTACCAGGAGCGCCACGCCGTGTCGCGCCTCATCGGGGCGCCTCCCGGCTACGTGGGCTACGACGAAGGCGGTCAGCTAACTGAGGCCGTGCGCCGCAAGCCGTACTCGGTAATCCTGCTCGATGAGATTGAGAAGGCCCACCCCGACGTGTTCAACATTTTGCTGCAGGTGCTCGACGACGGCCGCCTCACCGACAACAAAGGCCGAGTGGCGAACTTCAAGAACACCATCATCATCATGACCTCGAACACGGGTGCCGACATCATTCAGCGCAATTTCAAGGAGCTGAACGAGTACAACCACGACGAGGTGGTAGACCGCACCCGCGACGAAGTGGTGGAGCGCCTAAAGCAGCACATGCGCCCGGAGTTCCTAAACCGCATCGACGAGATTGTGATGTTCCAGCCGCTGAAGCGCCGCGAAATCCGCAAGATTGTCGACATCCAGTTCAAGCACATTCAGCAGCGCCTGGAGGAAGCCGGCATCCGGCTGGAAGCCACCGACGAGGTACTCGACTTCCTGGGCGAGCAGGGCTTCGACCCGCAGTTTGGGGCTCGCCCGCTCAAGCGCGTGCTGCAGCGGCAGATCCTGAACGAGCTGTCGAAGGAAATCCTGTCGGGCAAGGTGTCGAAGGACGCCGTGGTGGAAGCTGTGCTTGAGGATGGTCACATCCGGTTCGAGAACGTGAACGTGCAGATTCCGGGCATGTAAGCACCGCCCGCTGTAGCGCACTCTTTAGTCTGCAGCTCACAAATAGCAAACACAAAAACACCCCGCTGGTAGCAAGCACCGGCGGGGTGTTTTTGTGTTTGCGACGAGGACGACAAGCCCGAGCTCCGCAGGGCTTGCCGTAGCTGCTGAGCGACGCTTGCGGCCTGTGGCGGCACAGTTTTGGCGCGAAGTACTGTACTTCAACCACACTAACTCCACTGCCATGAATTTCTCGGCTACCCTACGATGCGCAGCCTTGGCATTTGCGCTGCTGTTTGCCACTTCCGCCTCGGCCCAAACTCCATCAAAAACCGTGGTGGTGCGCGTGTACGAGTGGAGCGACAAGCTGTACATAGCCTACGGCAACGGCAAAACCGAAGTGCAGGACATGGGTAACACGCTTGTCAGAAAAAACCAGCAGCCGGTTACCGAGCAGTTGCAAAGCGTAATCGACCGGCTGTACAACGAAGGTTACACCCTAACGGCCGCCACCAGCGCCAGCCGCCACGAGCGCGACATGATATCCACGTACATCTTCCGGAAGCAGTAGGGCCGCGGCCCTAGGTACTGGTAACGAAAAGCCCCGCCGGCAAGCTGCCGGCGGGGCTTTTCGTTACCAGTACCTAGGGCTTACAAATACCCGCCCGATACCAGATACTGCAGGCCATCCTGCAGGGCGACGCTTACGCCGCCAACTGCCGAGCGCGTGTGAAACTGGTTGTTTTTCTTCACCAGAATCTTGTAGGAAATGTCGCGGGCGCCGGGGGCATCGGCCATCCAGGCCTCAATGTTCATTTCGGCCACCGACATGCCATCGGGCAAACGCACATCCCATTTCACGCGGCCTTTGTCGTTCTCAAGCGGGCTGAGGTAACCGATAACCTGGTTGCCCTGCACGATTTCGGTACGCTGGGTGCGCTTGTTGAATACGGTAGCTACCTGGCCGCCTCGCTGGCGCTGCACGGTGCTGTACTCGAGCGGCTTGGCGTTGGCTTGCTTTTCGCTTTCGGCGGCGTATTTGGCCGAGAGCTTTTCGCTGTACGCGGCCACAAAGCGCTGAATGCCCTCGGGGTTGGGCTGGCCGTCGCGCATAACCTCGTTCTGCACCAAGGCCTCGGCCAGCTGCTGCTGAAAGTTGAGGCCGGTTTTGCTCATCTCGGCGGTTTCGCCACCGGGCTGAAACGTGAGCACATAGAACACGAACGTTTCGTTGCTCGGCAGGGCCACGATGTTGCCTTTGGTTTTCATCACATCCTTGCCATCAACGCTCTGCAGGGTGTAGTCGCGCATCAGCATGCTGCCGCCTTTCACGAGCTTGCCAAACGGCTTTTTATCGACCACAATCATGTCGCCCTTCAGGGCGACTTGTTGGGCCTGCGCAGCCAGCGTGCCCAGCGCCAACAGAATAAACAAACACCACGACGCGGCGCGCGGCTGCATAAAAAGAGTAGAAAAGCGCATGAACAGCACAGAATTGGAAGTGTGGAAATACCGCCAAAGCTACTCTGTTTTACAGGCAGTTGGCTAGGCTGCAGTTGCGTTTATTTTTTAGCTGAGTAGCCGTGCTTATCCGCGGGCGGCAGCCTTCTCCAGTCGCTCGTTCAGGGCCATGCCGATGCCGGTTTCGGGAAAGCGTTCGGCTAGCAAGTGCTGCAACCCGAGGCCATCGAGGTGGTGCAGGGCGGCGTACAGGCCGTGGGCGGCTTCGGCGAGGTTGCCGCGGCCGGGGCTAAGCACCACTTGCTGCTCGAGCGGCAAGCCGGGCAGCGGCTCGCGGAACGTGAGGGCGCCCGTGCTGCCAGCTTCAAAAGCCGGCGCGGCACCTAGGCCCGGGCCAAAAAGCTGTAGCGGCGTGTGGGGCGAGTAGTGGTAGGGCAACAAGCCAGGGCTGGCCACGCGCTGGGCTTTTTCGGCGGCCGTGCGCAGGCGCGCCGTGGGCACCACCTGCTGCAGCGCCTCCAGCGAAATGGCACCGGGCCGGTACACCACCGGCTCGCCCGCCGGCCCAAAGCCTACTACCGTGCTTTCGATACCAGCCTCGCAGGGGCCGCCGTCGAGCACGTACGGAATTTTGCCGCCTAACTGCCGCAGCACGTGCTCGGGCAACGTGGGGCTGATGTAGCCAAAGGGATTGGCCGAGGGCGCCGCCAGCGGAAAATCGAGCTGGTGCAGCAGTTGCTGCACCAGCGGGTGCGCCGGAATGCGCACGGCCACGTCGGGTAGGCCAGCGGTTACGGTATCGGGCACTACGGCGGGCTCGCGCGACAGCAGCAGCGTAAGCGGCCCCGGACTGAAGGCAGCCAGCAAGGTGTGCGCGGCGGCCGGCACGGCCCCGGGGCGCACGTAGCCGCCTAGGTGCTCGGGGCTGGCAAAGTGCAAAATGAGGGGGTTGCTCAACGGCCGGCCCTTTACCGCAAAAATGCGCTGCAGGCTGTCTTCGCGCAGGCCGTGGCCTGCCAACCCGTACACGGTTTCCGTCGGAATGGCAACCAGCTCGCCGGCCCGCAGCAGGGCAGCGGCACGGGCCACATCGGTACCTAAAAGTGTTTCCATAGCAAAGCACGCCGCAGCATCGGTGCGTAACGCGGGGACGAAGGTAGCGGCGACGCCGGTTATCAGTATCAGCTGCTGCTGGTTGGCCTTTTCGCACCTAGGCAACGGCGCAGCAAGGCCAGCGGTTACGCTGCTCGCGTTGCCCCTCCTTGATTGCTCCAAAATTATCTACGCTATTCAGGAGCACCCCTTCCTGTCAGAACAATGGCCCTAGGTGCTCGGCTAGTACTCCGCATCCAGGGCCACACCTTGTGTTGCTTATGGTTAGCGCGCCCGGAAGTACTCCGGCCGCAAGCGCTTCCGAATGTAGGCGGGTAGCGGCTTACCCTGCTGGTATTGCTTGATGTAAGCGTCTTCTTTCTTGCTGCCAAAGCGCGCAAGCTTACCAATGCCCACCGCCAAAAACGGCGCGGCAACGGCACCCGAAACCGCTACTCCGCTGGCGTCGCCGCTGGCCAGCACACCGCGCAGCAGCACCAACGAGCCGATGGCCGTAAACACCGTGCCGCCGTTGCGGCGCTTCCGAAACAGGGTTTGCACGGCCTGCACCGAGTCGTTTTTGGCTGCTACTTGCGGCGCAGCCTCAATGGGTGGTGCGGGTTTTTCGGGTAGCGAGGGGTTGGTTTGGGCCGATGCTCCGGCAGCCGAAAGCACCAACAACCCAGCTACTAGTATTTGCTTGCGCATCTGAACTCTAAGAGAAATGATTGGTGCAAGATAACGTCCGGCACCTCAACCGTAGTACAGATTTGCGCCGGGCGTATAGCTTTGCCGCATGTCCGTTTTCCAGACCTACCTGCAGCTGGGCTTCTACCACATCTTCAACCTGCAGGCCTACGACCACCTCGTGTTTTTGCTGGCGCTGTGCGCCCCCTACGTGCTCGGCGATTGGCGCCGCGTGGTGGCCCTCGTTACCAGCTTCACCATCGGCCACTCCATCACGCTGGCGTTGGCAACCCTAGGTGTCATTGCGTTCAATGCAGCCATTATCGAGGCGCTGATACCCGTTACTATTCTGCTTACCTGCCTGGCCAACCTGCTGCGCGCCGGCCGCCTCGAGCCACGCCGCAACGATACCCGCCGCACCGAACCCATTGTACTTACCCTGCCCAACCTGCTGGCGGCCGTTTTTGGGCTGATTCACGGGCTGGGTTTTTCGAACTACCTGCGCGAGCTACTGGGCCAAAACAGCCGCCCCGTGCTCGAGCTCTTTGCTTTTAACCTAGGCGTAGAGCTGGGCCAGCTGCTCATCGTGCTGATCATTTTGGTTGTGGGATTTGTGGTGCTGCGCGGGTTTGGGGCCTCCCGCCGCGACTGGGTGTTGGTGGTGAGCGGCGCCGCCGCGGGCATTGCTACCGTGCTGCTGCTGGGGCAGTTAACCGGCGCCTAGCCAGCAGAATTATCACCCAACCGGCAACTTTTTTCATCCTTCTGGCTTTTCCACACTGCTTACGCAGCCGTTGCACCGCCCCGCTGTTTTTGCCATTTAGCAATAGTACTTTCGGGGTTTACTGAGTTTTAACCGACGTAAGCTACCTTACAAGCCCATTCTGCCTCACTCACCATCCATGCGTTTTCGCCTACTACTCGCCGCGGGGGTTGCGCTGGCTTTGGCCACACCGGCCACGGCGCAGCAAACCCACTCCGGCACCGACAAATTTGCCCAGCTCGGCACTGAGCTGCCCACGCCCAACACGTACCGCACGGCATCGGGCGCGCCGGGCAAGGACTACTGGCAGCAGCGTGCCGACTACAACATTAAGGTGACACTGAACGACGAGAACCAGAGCATCACCGGCACCGAGGACATTACCTACACCAACCTCTCGCCCGACCGCCTCTCGTACCTCTGGCTGCAGCTCGATGCCAACATCTACCACCCGCAGTCGATGACGGCCCTGACGCAGACCGCCGAGCTGCGCGACCGGATGTCGTTTCAGGCCATGGAGTACCTGCAGCGCACGGGCTTCGATGGTTCGTTTAAAATCGACGATATCCGGATGAAAGGCGGCAGCAAGCAGCTGCCCCATACCATCAACTACACCATGATGCGGGTGGATTTGCCGCAGCCGCTGGCCCCCAAGCAGTCGGTCACCTTTACGGTGAAGTGGCACTACACCGTAAACGACCAGAAAGCCACCGGCGGCCGCTCGGGCTACGAGTTCTTCCCGGAGGATAAGAACTACCTCTACGAGATTGCGCAGTTTTACCCGCGCATGGCCGTGTACGACGACGTGAACGGCTGGCAACACAAGCAGTTCTTGGGCCAGGGCGAATTTACTTTGCCTTTCGGCGACTACCGCGTGAGCATCACCGCCCCCGCCGACCACGTGGTGGGCGCAACCGGCGTGCTGCAAAACCCCGATCAGGTGCTCACCGCTACCCAGCGCAAGCGCCTCGAGCAAGCCAAAAACGCCAAAAGCCCGGTGGTGGTGGTAACGCAGGACGAGGCTACAAAGGCCGAGCAAGGACGCGCCAAGGCCACCAAAACCTGGGTGTACGCCGCCAAAAACGTGCGCGACTTTGCCTGGGCCTCGTCGCGTAAGTTTATCTGGGATGCCATGGGCCTCAGCATCGAGGGCAAGCCCGTAATGGCCATGTCATACTACCCCAAAGAGGCCAACCCGCTGTGGGGCAAGTACTCTACCGAGTCGGTAGCGCACACCCTGCGCGTGTACTCGCGCATGACGGTGCCCTACCAGTACCCCGTGGCTATTTCGGTGCACGGCCCCATCGGCGGCATGGAGTACCCCATGCTGTGCTTCAACGGCTACCGCCCCGAGAAAGACGGCACCTACTCGGCCAACACCAAGTACGGCCTGATTTCGGTGGTTATCCACGAGGTGGGTCACAACTTCTTCCCGATGATTGTGAACTCGGATGAGCGCCAGTGGACGTGGATGGACGAAGGCCTGAACACCTTCATGCAGTACCTCACCGAGCAGGAGTGGGAGCGTGGCTACCCCTCGCGCCGCGGCGAGCCCAAGGACATTGTGCCTTACATGAGCATGGCCCAAAACCTGCAGAACCCGATCATGACGAACTCGGAATCGGTGCTGCAGCTGGGCAACAACGCCTACGGCAAACCCGCCACGGCCCTGAACATTCTGCGCGAAACGGTGATGGGCCGCGAGCTGTTCGACTTTGCTTTCAAAACCTACGCCAAGCGCTGGGCCTACAAGCACCCCAATCCTGCCGACTTCTTCCGCTCGATGGAAGACGCCTCGGGCGTTGACCTCGACTGGTTCTGGCGCGGCTGGTTCTACGGCACCGAGCACACCGATATCAGCATTGAGGGCGTGCAGTGGTACAAAGCCGATTCGAAAAACCCCGAAATCGAGAATGCCCGCCGCCGCGAAGAGCTGAACGCCGCTCCGCAGAGCCTCTCGCAGCAGCGCAACCTGCAGGACATCAAGAAGACGCTGGTTGACGACAAGCCCGAGCTGAAGGACTTCTACAACAGCTTCGACGCGCTGGCCGTAACCGATGCCGACAAGGCCAAGTACCAGAAATACGTGTCGGGGCTGAACCCCGAGCAGCAGCAGATCCTCAACAAGGGCCTCAACTTCTATCAGGTAAACCTGAAGAACCTAGGTGGCTTGGTGATGCCCGTCATCATTCAGATGACTTACAACGACGGCACCCAGGAGATTGTGAACATTCCGGCCGAAATCTGGCGCCGCAACAACGCCGAGGTAACTAAAGTGTTCATCACCGAGAAGCCGGTGGCCTCGTTTACCCTCGACCCGCTCGGCCAAACGGCCGACACCGACCTCTCGAACAACGGTTTTCCGCGCAAGCTGGCGCCGTCGCGCTTCGAGTTGTTCCAGCAGCAGCAACAAGCCCAGCCGAACCCCATGCAGCAGCGCAACGTGTCGTCGCAGCAGCCGCAGCAAGGCGGTGGCACTTCGGGCGGCACTCGCTAATCCTGCTTTCGTTTAGCTTTGAACAGCCGGGCCTTTCGGTCCGGCTGTTTTTGTTTAACGTTGGCTCTCTTCTATCCTTCGACGATGATCAAAAAGCCATACTTATTGCTCCTAAGTGCTTATTTCTATGGATGCCAACAGGAGGCACCGGCCGGTCTTAAAACCGAATCCTACCAATCGGCTAAAAATGTTGCTGCCCATGATTCACTGCGCCTGCAGCAGCTGCTGAGGTACTACCCTGAAGCGCGCCTGCCGCTTAAACTTTCAACTGAAGTAGCCGCAAAAGACACCTCAATTATGAGCCCTTTACCTGGGGAGAAACTAGTTCCTGACAGCTTGACAAGGTTGCTAGGGATAGGTGCCAACTCTGCAGGGAATGATGTATTCGCGGTAAGCAAGCTCCTCTTATCAAAGGAGAGGGTTGGTTTGTTTACTCGCGTTCCTGGAGAGTACGACCCCAGCAAGATCAAGCTCTCAATAGTAAATACCCGAACGGGCCAGATCGATGCTGACTTTGAAGTAGCCGAGACATATGGCGACGCTGGGGTTAGTTATGTGCGTACGACAGACGTGATTCGCACGCCAGAAGGTAGCTTACAGTTACTGGTTAACCAGGCAAACTGCTGGCCTTTGGATGAAGAGTTAAGCAACATCAAATGCGTTGACTCTTCTTTTATCTACAAATTTGGCAACTCTGATTTACGCTTGATGAACAAGAAGAAGCTAAAGGAATACTAAGTGTACTTCGCAGATACACAGCTGTATCTTACTCCCCAAACCAACACCTACCTCTCTTCCCATGGGCCTCCTCGACGCGATACTCGGCAACGCTTCGGAAAGCGACATTCAGGAAACGCAACAAGAACTCGCCCGCATTCTGGCCGCCGATGAGCGCGTGGAAAAAGCCTACGCCATCATCCGCGACCAGATCATCTTCACCAACAAACGCCTAATTTTGGTAGACAAGCAAGGCATGACGGGCAAGAAGAAGGAGTTTTTGAGCGTGCCCTACCGCAGCATCGACCGGTTTTCGATGGAAACCACCGGCCACTTCGACCTCGATGCCGAGCTGAAAATCTGGATACGCGGGCAGGTTGAGCCCATCAGCAAGAACTTCCGCAACGACCAGAACATCCACGACATCAGCCGGGCCCTGGCCGAGTACGCACTCTAGGGCAATAAGCTATTTTTCGGCAAGCTGCCAACTCACCTAGGATTGCTGTGCTCTTGAAGCCAGCAGAGTGTTCCTGCTCTATTCTTTATGAACCTACGATTTTCCTCTGTATTGCTGGGGCTAGCCGTTGGCCTGCTTGCCCTTGGCTGCGACAACTCCGATGACGAGCCGCAACCCTGCACCGCTGCCACTGTGCTGGGCGCGCACTGCGGTTCGGCGAGCGGCAACTATGGCTTTGTGCTCGAGGTACCCGCCGATTACCCTTCTTCGGTTTCCTGGACCGACCCGGCCACGGGCACAACGTACCAGCACGTAGTTACGGCCCTAAACTTACCCGCCGAGCTGCAGCACCGGGGGCACAAAATTTACTTTCAGGCACACCCGGCAACCAACGCCGAGCTAGCGGCCCTAGGTGCCCGCACGACCGACTGCCCGGCCCCTCCCCTGTTGGTTACGCTGGAAGGCTTCAGCACCACACCTTGCCGGTAGGCCGCAAGCGCATTTGCCCCAAACTTGCAACGGCCCCGCCGCTCAGCTGAGCGGCGGGGCCGTTTCGTTTAAGTGCCCTAGGTGCTAGGCTGCCGGAGTTTGAATGGCAGGCGGCGTGGGGTTGTACTGCGGTGTGGCCACTTGGTGCTCGGCCGCGCGCTTGCCTTTGTCGTCCTTCATGTCGCGGCGGTTAAAGGGGCGGATGATGAGGCGCAGGGCTTGATCGGAAGCGAAATAGCTGAACGCCCAGTCGACGAAGGCCACCACTTTGTTGCGGAAGCCCACGAGCGTCATCAGGTGCACGAACAACCACGTAAGCCAGCCCAGGAAGCCGCGGAAGTGCACGTCCTTGGGCAAATCGACCACGGCTTTGTTGCGCGCTACAATGGCCATTACACCCTTGTTGAAGTACTTAAACGGCACGGGCTGCTCGCGCCGGATCATGCGGCGGAAGTTGTCGGCCAGGTGCTCGGCCTGCTGCTGCGCCACGGGAGCCAGCATGGGCATGCCCTTGGGCATGTCGTCGGTTACCATGTTGGCCACGTCGCCGATGGCAAACACGTTTTCGAAGCCTTCTACCTGGTTCCAGCTGTTCACGTTGATGCGCTTGTTGCGCGTAACTACCTGCTCGGGCAGGCCGGGCAGGGCGGCACCGTTCACGCCGGCGGCCCAAATCAGGTTTTCCGTCGGAATGAAATCCGTTTCGGTGTAGTAGGCGCGGCAGTCTTCGAAGCGCTTGATGCCGGTATTCAGGCGCACATCCACGCCTAGCTCCTGCAAGTAGCGTAAAGCCTCCTGCTGCGATTTTTGCGACATAGGACCTAGGAGGGCCGGGCCGGCCTCCACCAGGATGATGTTCATTTGCTTTAGGTCGAGCTCGGGGTAGTCTTTGGGCAGCACCGTGCGGCGCATTTCGGCCAGCGAGCCGCTGATTTCGACGCCCGTTGGCCCCCCGCCCACCACCACGATGTTCATGAGGGCTTGGCGTTGCGCGGGGTCTTCTTTGAGTAGCGCTTTCTCAAAGTTCTGGAAGATGTAGCTGCGCAGGTTCAGGGCATTCGGGATGCTCTTGATCTGCATGGCGTTGCGCTCGATGCTTTCGATTCCGAAAAAGTTGGTGAGCGAGCCGGTGGCAACTACGAGGTAATCGTAGCTGACTTCGCCGATGTTGGTGTGCACCCGGTTGTTGGCGGTATCCACGTGCTCCACATCGGCCATGCGGTAGAAGAAGTTTTTCTGCCCCGCGAAGATTTTGCGGATGGGATAGGCAATGCTATCGGCCTCGAGGGCGCCCGTGGCTACCTGGTAGAGCAGCGGCTGAAAGTTATGGTAGTTGTGGCGGTCGATTACAACCACCTGCACCGGATCGTGCTTGAGCGACTGAGCCAGGCGCATACCGCCAAAGCCGCAGCCGATGATGACAACACGTGGGTGGTTCGATTTCGGAAGGTTCGTATCCATGGCAAACCGTGATGATGACGCGCCAAGGTAGCGCGTAATGGCACATTGCGGCCATTTCTCGCTTTACCGCGAAAGCATTATTTCGGTTGCCTCACCCCCGCCCCCCCCTACCTCGCTCCATGCGCGACATCGTGGAGAGGGGGAGCCAGCCGTCAGCAACGATTCCGTTCAACGCAGCGGGGCCGCCGAACTCTCGTTCGGCGGCCCCGCTGCGTTTGCCTGCTAATCTACTGGAGCACCTAGGGCGCGGCGGCGCAGGCGCCAGCCGCAGCCGCCGCAATCGTTGCTGACACCCGCGCCGCCGTGGCTCCCCCTTTCCCTCCGGAGAGGGGGCCGGGGGGTGAGGCAACCGGGGCCGTGCCCCGTAGGGCTCCTCAATCCTTCTTTTTGAACTCGCCGTTCTTAATCTGGTTGATCAGCTGCAGCCAGCTGAACGGATTTAGAAGCGGGTTATTGGAGTACGGGTTAGGCGCGGTGCCCATGCGCCGCTGCTGATCCAATTGCTGCATTTGCATGGTTTGGCGGTAATTGGCCATGCTGGTTACGGGCGCGTTCAGGAAAATGCGGCGCAGGATATCTTCGTTCAGGTTTTCGGCCGTGCGGGAGCCGCGCTCCTTGGGCAGCTTCAGCGCCAGAAACGCCCGCTTAAAGTCCTTTTCGGTTACGTACGGGAACACGCGTACCTCGGGCAGCACGGTGGCATCTTCTTTCAACTGCACAATTACGGAGTAGCTCTGTCGGGGGTAATCGGGCGGAATAACCACGTACTGGTTGCGGTAGCCCAGCGAGCGAATCACGATGCTGTCGCCGGCTAACACGGGTATCGAGAAGTAGCCGTACGCATTGGTGGCCGTACCGCGGCCGGCCTTGGGCACAAACACGGTAGCGCCGGGCACGCCCAGCAGCGAGTCGCCGGTGGCCACAATGCCGGTAAACTGTACAACCTGCCGCTGCCCTTGCGCGTGCGCGTGGCGGGGCAGCATAAAAGCAGCTACCAGCACAAGCAGCAAGCAAACTAGCAGATGGTTAAAGCGGGCAATGGTGGGCATGGAGGCAATTTGCAGATAAACAAAGATACAGTGCTTTCGCGGGGCGTAGGGCGGGGCTGGCTACCTTTGAAGAGCAGGCCAACTGCCACAATAACCCCCACGCTTGGCAAAAGATGCGTCTTAAACACTTTTCCGTTGCATTCGGGCTCAGCTTATACAAAGCCATGGGCGACGAATCGCGGGTGCGCATCTTGCATTTGCTTTGGCGCAATCAGGAAATGTGCATTTCCGACCTCGAGCAAGTGCTGGATTTCACCCAAACAAAAACCTCCAGGCAATTATCCTACCTGAAAAATGCCGGGTTGGTGAATTTCCGGCGACTTGATAACTGGATGTTTTATTTCATCAAAGACGAGGTCGTCGACTTGCTGCAGCAGCAACTCAGCTACATGGAGCGCGACCCGCAGCTAGTGAAAGACCAGAAGACCTACGACACGCTTTGGTCGAACCGCGAGCTGGCTGCGTATAAGCTGCAAAACCGTTACTGGACGGGCACCTCGCGCACCTAGGCCGCGCCCTCGGTTGCCCAAGCAAGTGCCGCAACGGACATTGCTGCCTCATGATATACCAGCACCACCTCTTCGTTTGCACCAATCAAAAGAGCGGCGTCGGCTCCGATGTGGCCAAGGCCATTAAGAAAGAGTTGAAAAAGCAGGACCTAAAAAAGCTGCTGATAGAGGGCAAAAAACGCAAGAACCGGGTGCAAACCGTGGGCTGCCTCGATGTGTGCAAGCAGTGCAAAAAAGGACACGGAGCGGCCTTGGTAGTGTACCCCGAGGGCGTATGGTACGGCAACGTGCACCCCCGCGACGCCGCCGACATCGTGCACCAGCACCTGGGCGAAGGCCTGGCCGTGGGTCGGCTCGTCATTGAAAAATAATCACCTAGGGCGCACCCAATTTCTTCGGAGCACTGTTCTTTGTGCTCATTCATTTGTAGTTACCTCCCACGTGAAAGCTTATCGCCATTTATTTTTCGACCTCGATCATACGCTGTGGGACTTTGAACGCAACGCCGACGAGACCCTGCGCCACCTCTACGCGCAGCACAACCTAGGCCGCTTCGGCAACTTCACGGTGGATGAGTTTATTGGCCGCTACAGTGAGGTAAACCACGGTTTGTGGCGCCTCTACCAAGCCAACAAAATTTCGCAGCAGCAGCTTCGCAGCGTGCGGTTTGTGCGCACCCTGGCCAAATTCGACGTACCCGAGGAAGAGGTACCGGCCACCATCAGCAACGACTTTACCGACCTGCTGCCGCAGAAATCGGCGGTGTTCCCGTACTGCCACGAGGTGCTCGACTACCTACGCGGCCGCGGTTACGAGCTGCACCTGATTACCAACGGCTTCAAGGATGTGCAGTACGTCAAGCTGGCGTCCTCCAACCTCACCGACTACTTCCAGGAAATTGTAACTTCTGAGTGTAGCGGTTGCCTCAAGCCCGACCGCCGCATTTTCGAGCACGCCCTGGAGCGCAGCGGTGCCAAAGCGCCCGAATCGCTGATGGTGGGCGACAACCTGGAATGCGACGTGCTAGGTGCCTACAACGCCGGCATCGACCAGGTGTACTTCAACCCCGATAAGCGCCGCCACTCAGCCGAAGTCACCTACGAAATCAGCTGCCTAAGCGAGCTGAAAGCGATTTTGTAGAAACTGGTCCTACCGGCTGTCATTGCGAGCCAAGCGAAGCAATCGGTCCTGGGCAGGGCACGACCCGTCACCCGGCACGAAGCGAAACCCGCCGCCTGCTGTAGCGCGGACTTTGGCTACGCCTTCCTGCGGTGGTAGTCCGCGCCCCCGCGTACCTTTCTCTAATCGTTGACCTAGGGAAAAAGAAGTTATGTCCGTGGACGCGGGCTTACAGAGTTCGCGCTACATCGTTCGGCCCGGCCTAGGTCGTTTCGGTTGCTGCTGGCTGAAGAGGCGTGCCCTGCTCAGGACCGATTGCTTCGCTTGGCTCGCAATGACAGCCGGTGCTCCCGCTTCTGCCTATTCGTTCTACCTTTGCCGCACATTCCAGACACCCCATCGCCAACAGATATTCCCACGCTATGGCCAACGGCTTTTTCAACGTACCTGCTCCCGTAAACGAACCCGTAAAAGGCTACGCGCCTGGCTCGCCCGAGCGCGCCGAGCTGCAAGCCATGCTTAAGGCGCTCAAAAAGCAGGAGCGCGATATTCCGATGTACATCGGCGGCCAAGAAGTGCGCACCGGCAACACCCAACGCATTGCGCCGCCCCACGACCACCAGCACACCCTAGGTCATTTTCACCTGGGCACGGCCGAGCACGTGCAGCAGGCCATTGATGCTGCCCTGGCCGCCCGCCCCGTGTGGGCCGAGCTGCCCTGGCAGGAGCGCGCCGCCATCTTCCTGAAAGCGGCTGAGCTGCTGGCCGGCCCCTACCGGGCGCGTATGAACGCGGCTACCATGCTGGGCCAGAGCAAAAACGCTTTCCAGGCCGAAATCGACGCGGCGTGCGAGCTGATCGATTTCTTCCGGTTCAACGTGCACTTCATGCAGCAGATCTACCAGCAGCAGCCCGAGTCGGCGCCTGGTATGTGGAACCGCCTGGAGCACCGCCCGCTCGAAGGCTTCTTGTTCGCGCTTACGCCTTTCAACTTCACCTCTATTGCCGGCAACTTGCCCACCGCCCCGGCCATGATGGGCAACGTGGTGGTATGGAAGCCTGCCAACACCCAGATTTACTCGGCGCAGGTGCTGATGGAGCTCTTCCAGGAAGCAGGCGTACCAGCTGGCGTTATCAACCTGGTGTACGTTGACGGCCCCACCGCCGGCGACGTAATCCTGAAGCACCGCGATTTTGCGGGCATCCACTTCACCGGCTCGACGGGAGTTTTCAACAACATCTGGAAAACCATTGGCCAGAATGTGGGTAACTACCGCTCCTACCCCCGCGTGGTGGGCGAAACCGGCGGCAAAGACTTCATCATCGCCCACGAGTCGGCGCACCCGCGCCAAGTGGCCACGGCTATTTCGCGCGGTGCTTTTGAGTTTCAGGGCCAGAAGTGCTCGGCGGCTTCGCGCGTGTACATCCCCAGCAACATATGGGACGAAGTGCGCCAGTACCTCATCGACGACTTGAAGTCGTTCAAGATGGGCGACGTAGAGGACTTCTCGAACTTCATCAACGCCGTTATCGACGAGAAATCGTTTGATAAGTTGGCCAAGTACATCGACCAAGCCAAGCAAGACGAGTCGGTGGAAATCATCGCCGGCGGCAACTACGACAAGTCGAAAGGCTACTTCGTCGAGCCGACGGTTATCGTGGCCAAAGACCCGCAGTACGTTACCATGTGCGACGAACTGTTCGGCCCGGTGCTGACGGTGCACGTGTACAACTCGCAGGAGTTCGAGAAAGCACTGGAGCTGGTAGACAACACCTCGCCTTACGCCCTTACCGGCGCCGTTTTTTCGCAAGACCGCTACGCCATCGACCTGGCTACGCGCAAACTGGTGCACGCAGCCGGTAACTTTTACATCAACGACAAGCCCACCGGCGCAGTGGTGGGCCAGCAGCCTTTCGGCGGGGCCCGCGCTTCCGGCACCAACGACAAAGCCGGCTCAATCCTGAACCTGCTGCGTTGGGTGTCGCCGCGCACCATCAAAGAAACCTTTGTGCCGCCCGTCGATTACCGCTACCCCTTCCTAGGTGTCGACAACCACGAGGATTTGAACGTGTCCGGCAAAGGCGGTTTTTAATCTCTGTTCGGCAAGTAAAAAGCCGTCCTGCGACAAACAGGGCGGCTTTTTTGTTTACAGAAGCAGGTGGCTATGTTGCGTTTTTAATTTTAGAACAATTCTAAGCTAAAGGCATCACACCACAACTCTGCGCTTCATCGGCATCTATGGTCTTTGATTCGTTGTAACCCCCCGGTTTTCATCCTACCTTTGCCCCCCAATGCCATTTCCTCAACAGCAACTTCCTGTTTCTATGCTGTTAGCTACCACTGCTGCGTACCAACCGGCCGACTACGTGCCGATTCTGATTCAACTGGGCCTCGCACTGGCCTTTGTGGCGTTTTCGATGATTGCTTCGCACCTCATCGGTCCCAAGCGCCACTCCAAAGTGAAGGACGCCTCTTTTGAGTGCGGCATCGAGTCGGTGGGCAACGCCCGTACTCCGATTTCGGTGAAGTACTTCCTGACGGCCATCCTCTTCGTGCTATTCGACGTGGAAGTTATCTTCATGTACCCGTGGGCAGTAAACTTCCGCGAGCTGGGTCTTTCCGGCTTCATCACGATGCTGCTGTTCATGACGCTGCTGCTGGCTGGCTTCTTCTACATCATCAAGAAAGGCATCCTGAAGTGGCAGCAGTAAGCAATGTTTAGAGCTTAGATGTAAGAGCCAAGAACCGAGGAGCTTTTCCCAAGTTCTGAGGTCTAAATTCTAAAATCTAAGTTCTGAAACCGCTGGCAAACCTTTGCATCCGGGCTGGTGTTCGGAGTAGGAGGTTGCCGCCGCAGCTTACACCTAACCAGATTTTTCGCCATGAGTGATAACCGTGTTCCTGAAATCAAGACGGTAGCCGCCCCCGAAGGCATTGAAGGCGCCGGCTTTTTTGCCACCTCGCTGGAGAAAGTAGTGGGCATTGCCCGCGCCAACTCGCTGTGGCCTTTGCCCTTTGCTACTTCGTGCTGCGGCATCGAGTTCATGGCTACCATGGGCTCGCACTACGATATTTCGCGCTTCGGCTCGGAGCGTCCGTCGTTCTCTCCGCGCCAGGCTGATTTGCTGATGGTGATGGGCACCATTGCCAAGAAGATGGCCCCCATTGTGAAGCAGGTATACGAGCAGATGGCCGAGCCCCGCTGGGTGCTGGCCATGGGCGCATGCGCTTCGTCGGGTGGTATTTTCGACAGCTATTCGGTATTGCAAGGCATCGACCGCATTATTCCGGTTGACGTGTACGTGCCCGGTTGCCCGCCCCGCCCCGAGCAAGTGCTGGAAGGCCTGATGCGCGTGCAGGAGCTGGCCAAAAACGAATCGTTGCGCCGCCGCAACTCGCCCGAGTATCAGGCATTGCTGGCCTCTTATAACATTAAGTAGTAATGAGTACGGAGTAGTGAGTATTGAGAAGCGCCCAATGGCCAATCCTCATCGCTCACTACTCAATACTTCATACTCAGTACTAATTCATGATCCAACTCAACACCTCGCCGGCCGCCCAGCAAAAAGCTGCCGACTACGTTAAAGCCCACGCTGCTATTAGCAACGAGCAACTATTGGCTCGCTTGCAGGAGCTTTTTGGGGCCGACACGTTCTCGGATGTGGAAGAGCCTTACGGCATGCTTACCGCTACGGTATCGCGCGAACGGATTCACGAAATCATCGACGTGCTGCACGGCGAGGAGCAGTTGCAACTCAACTTCCTTACCACCATGTGCGGCATGCACTGGCCCGACAAGGTAGGCCAGGAGCTTGGCGTGGTGTACCAGCTGCACAGCTTGGTGAACAACATCCGGTTGCGCCTGAAAATCTTCTTCCCCATTCAGGACCCGGTGGTGCCCACCCTCACGGATGTGTACGCCACTGCCAACTGGATGGAGCGCGAGGCTTACGACTTCTACGGCATCATCTTCACGGGTCACCCCAACCTCATTCGCATCCTGAATGTGGAGGACATGGACTACCATCCCATGCGCAAGGAGTATCCGCTCGAAGACGGCACGCGCGAAGACAAGACCGACCTTTTCTTCGGCCGCTAGGCCGAAATAGTAGCGAGTACTTAGTACCGAGTGTGGAGACCGTGCTTTTGCACCTCTTTTACTCACCACGACTTACTCAATACTCAGTACTTCATACTCAGTACTAAGTAAATGGCAACGAACGACGCACTCGAAGCGACCCGTCCTATACATCACGAAGCTGCCCAACAGCAGCGCGGCGTGATGGTCCAGAAGACCGAAGATTTCGGCCAGGACCTTACCACGCTGAACCTAGGTCCGACGCACCCGGCCACGCACGGCATCTTCCAGAACATCCTGCAAATGGATGGCGAGAAGATCGTGTCGGGCGTTCCGACGATTGGCTACATCCACCGGGCATTCGAAAAGATTGCCGAGCGGCGCCCATTCTATCAGATTACGCCGCTGACGGACCGGATGAACTACTGCTCCAGCCCCATCAACAACATGGGCTGGCACATGACGGTGGAAAAGCTGCTGGGCATTGAGGTGCCCAAGCGGGCCCAGTACATGCGCGTTATCATGATGGAACTGGCGCGCATTGCCGACCACCTTATCTGCAACGGCATCTTGGGCGTAGATACCGGCGCTTTCTCGGGCTTCCTCTACCTGTTCGAGGAGCGCGAAAAGATTTACGAAATTTACGAGGAGGTGTGTGGCTCGCGCCTCACCACCAACATGGGCCGCGTCGGCGGTATGGAACGCGACTTCTCCGAAGTGGCTATCCTGAAGCTGCGCAAGTGGATGAAGGAGTTTCCTGCGGTAATGAAGGAATTCCAGAACCTTTTCGACCGCAACCGCATCTTCATGGACCGCACCATTAACGTGGGTCCGATTTCGGCGGAGCGTGCGCTCAACTACGGCTTCACCGGGCCCAACCTGCGTGCGGCCGGCGTTGATTACGACGTGCGGGTGATGAACCCCTACTCCTCGTACGAAGACTTCGAGTTCGAAATTCCGGTGGGCACCAACGGCGACACGTACGACCGTTACCTAATCCGGAACGAGGAAATCTGGCAGAGCTACCGCATCATTGAGCAAGCGTTGGCCAAGCTGCCCGATGGCCCGTACCACGCCAATGCGCCGCATTACTACCTGCCGCCCAAAACGGAGGTGTACCGCAACATGGAAGCCCTGATTTATCACTTCAAGATCATCATGGGCGAAATTGAAGCTCCGGTGGGCGAAGTGTATCACTCCGTGGAAGGTGGCAACGGCGAGCTGGGCTTCTACCTAGTATCGGACGGCGGACGCACCCCGTACCGCCTGCACTTCCGCCGGCCTTGCTACATCTACTACCAGGCTTACCCCGAAATGGTGGTAGGCTCGACTCTCTCCGACGCCATTATTACCCTGAGCTCCATGAACGTCATTGCTGGCGAACTGGACGCTTAATCTGCGCTGCTTATGGAATCGACGACCGCGCCCGTAAAGCCGCAATTTTCGGAAGCCGCCAAGGCTGAAATTGCTCGTCTGCTGACCCACTACCCCGACGACCGCAAAAAGTCGGCTCTGCTGCCGCTGCTGCACATAGCGCAGGCCGAGTTTGGCGGCTGGGTAAGCCCCAAGGTGCAAGACCTAGTGGCCGAAACCCTAGGACTGAAGCCCATCGAGGTGTACGAGGTTTCCTCGTTCTACACGATGTTTAACCTCAAGCCGGTAGGCAAGCACGTGCTGGAAATTTGCCGCACGGGCCCCTGCATGCTGCGCGGCTCCGACGAGCTTACGGCCAACCTAGAGCGCATTACCGGCGCCAAAGTGGGCGAAACCTCGCCCGACGGCATGTTCACTTTGAAAGAAGTGGAGTGCCTGGCTGCCTGCGGCACGGCGCCCATTGTGCAGGTGCGCGAGAAGTACTACGAGCAGCTCGATTCGCCCGAAGCTGTTGATGCCATGCTCAACGAGCTGCGCAACATGGTGCACCGCCCGCTGCTCCCGTGGGAGCAAACCGGCCTGCAGCACACGCAACAATAATCTGAAGCAACTACTGTCATGGGCCGCAAGCTACTGACCGAACATATTAACGTTCCCGGCATCGACACCTTCGAGGTATACCGCCAACACGGCGGCTACCGCTCGGTGGAGAAGGCGCTGAAGACGATGACCCCCGACGAGGTGGTGGAAGAAGTGAAGAAGTCGGGCCTGCGTGGCCGCGGCGGCGCTGGCTTTCCTACGGGCATGAAGTGGAGCTTCTTGGCTAAGCCCGAGGGAGTGCCGCGCCACTTGGTGTGCAACGCCGACGAATCGGAGCCAGGTACCTTCAAGGACCGCCACCTGATGTCGAAGCTGCCGCACTTGCTCATCGAGGGCATGATTACGAGCTCGTATGCCCTAGGTGCGAATACCTCGTACATCTACATCCGCGGCGAGTTGTTGTACGTGCTGCGCATTCTGGAGAAAGCCATTGCCGAAGCGTACGCCAACGGCTTCCTAGGTAAGAACATCCTGGGTTCGGGCTACGACCTTGACCTGCACGTGCACCCCGGCGGCGGTGCCTACATCTGTGGCGAAGAAACCGCTTTGCTCGAGTCGCTGGAAGGCAAGCGTGGCAACCCGCGCAACAAGCCCCCGTTCCCGGCTGTGCAGGGCCTCTATGCCCGCCCCACGGTAGTGAACAACGTTGAGTCGATTGCGGCCGTGGTGCCTATCATCAACGAAGGCGGCGAAGAGTACGCGAAACTAGGCGTAGGCAAGAGCACCGGCACCAAGCTGATTTCGGCTTGCGGCCACCTGAACAAGCCTGGCATCTACGAAATTGAGCTGGGTGTACCGGTGGAGGAATTCATTTACTCCGACGAGTACTGCGGTGGCATCTGGAAAGGCCGCGACCTGAAAGCTGTAGTAGCCGGTGGTTCGTCGGTGCCGATTCTGCCGAAGGAGCTTATCCTGAAAACCGCTGCCGGCGAGTCGCGTCTGATGACCTACGAGTCGCTTTCCGACGGTGGTTTCGTGACGGGTACCATGCTCGGCTCGGGTGGCTTCATTGCCATGGACGAGACCACCTGCATCGTGCGCAACACCTGGAACTTCTCGCGCTTCTACCACCACGAATCGTGCGGGCAATGCTCGCCCTGCCGCGAGGGTACGGGCTGGCTCGAGAAGGTGCTGCACCGCCTCGAACACGGCCACGGCAACATGCACGACATCGACCTGATCGTGAGCGTGGCCAAGCAGATTGAGGGTAACACCATCTGCCCCCTAGGCGAAGCTGCGGCTTGGCCGGTTGCGGCAGCAGTGCGTCACTTCCGCCACGAGTTTGAGTGGCACGTGACGAACCGCCAAGAGGCTACTCGCCCCGGCGCTGTGTACCCCGGCAAAGCCGTACTGGTTTAAAACTTTCCCTTTGAACTGACTTTTCGCTCCCGACCTAGGGAGTTCTGAAAATGGCTAAAATAACCTTCGACGGCATTGAGATAGAAGTACCAGACGGTACCACTATCATGAATGCAGCCCGCAAAATCGGGGGCGACATTGTGCCGCCGGCTATGTGCTACTACACCCCACTAAAAGGCACCGGCGGCAAATGCCGTGCTTGCTTGGTGAAGGTGACGGCCGGTTCGGCCAAAGACCCGCGCCCCATGCCCAAGCTGGTGCCTTCGTGCATCACTACGGTGCAGGATGGCATGGTGGTAGAAAACACTACCAACCAGCAGGTGCTCGACGTGCGCAAAGGCATTGTGGAGATGTTGCTGATTAATCACCCGCTCGATTGCCCCGTGTGCGACCAAGCTGGTGAGTGCGACCTGCAGAACTTCGCTTTCGAGCACGGTGTGGCTACCACCCGCTACGAAGAGGAGCGCCGCACTTTCGAGAAGATCGACATCGGCCCGTACATCCAGCTGCACATGACGCGTTGCATCCTGTGCTACCGCTGCGTGTACACCGCCGACCAATTGACCGAGCAGCGCGTTCACGGCGTCCTAGGTCGGGGCGATGCCGCTGAGATTGGCACCTACATCGACAACATCATCGATCAGGACTTCTCGGGCAACGTTATCGATGTATGCCCGGTAGGCG
Organism: Hymenobacter oligotrophus; assembly: GCF_003574965.1. Taxonomy (NCBI): domain Bacteria; kingdom Pseudomonadati; phylum Bacteroidota; class Cytophagia; order Cytophagales; family Hymenobacteraceae; genus Hymenobacter; species Hymenobacter oligotrophus. The sequence goes on from NZ_CP032317.1 coordinate 2,379,214, forward strand.
CTCTTACCGACAAGACCTGGCGCTTTAAGCAGCGCGTGTGGTTTACCAAGCCGGTAAACGCCCACCGCAACTGCGAAAACCCGAAGTGCTCGGGCAACGTGGTGCTGTGGTACAAAGGCAAAGACGTACTGCGCGTAACCGCTCGTAAAGACGAATACGGCGAGGTGAAGGAGTGGATCTGCAACACTTGCCGCTTCGAAAAGAAGGAAACCAGCGACTGGACTATTGAAGGCCCGACGCACATCGAGCGGTCGTCGGTAATTTCGGCCAACCACTACGAGTTGCCGGTGGTGAACCCGCAGGTAATTGCCGATATGCCCGAAAGCACCATTCGCGACCTAGAACAGAACCCGCCATTGAAACTAGGTAGATAGTTGTCAGTTGTCGGTAGCGAGTTATCAGAGTTTTCTGACGAACGCGTAACCGACTGACAACCGGCAACTAATAACTGACAACTCTAATGGAAATACCCGTTCTGGCCTGGCAAGGCCTCGTAATTCTGGCGGTATTCGGCATTACGCTGCTGATTGCTACCTACTCTACTTACGCCGAGCGCGTGGTAGCGGCTTTCTTGCAAGACCGCGTTGGCCCCGACCGTGCTGGCCCCTACGGCCTGCTGCAACCGTTGGCCGATGCCGTGAAGCTATTCACGAAGGAGGAGTTCTTCCCGAGCGGTGCCAACCGTTGGCTGTTCGTGTTTGGCCCTTGCTTGGCCATGACCACGGCCCTGATGGCCTCGGCCGTTATCCCGTTTGGCAATACACTGATTTTCGGCAACGGTACTGAAATCCGTCTGCAAGCCATTGAGGTAAACATTGGCATGCTCTACGTGTTCGGTGTGGTTTCGCTGGGCGTTTACGGCATCATGATTGGCGGCTGGGCTTCCAACAACAAGTTCTCGCTCCTAGGTGCCGTTCGGGCAGCTGCCCAGGCAGTTAGCTACGAACTAGCCATGGGCATGGCCCTGATTGCCTTGCTGATGGTAACGGGTACCCTGAGCCTGCGCGAAATTGCTTTGCAGCAGTACAACGGCCTCTGGAACATTGTGTACCAGCCGTTGGGCTTCATCATCTTCTGCGTGTGTGCCTTTGCCGAAACCAACCGTACGCCCTTCGACTTGCCGGAGTGCGAAACCGAGCTGGTGGGTGGTTACCACACGGAGTATTCCTCGATGAAGATGGGCTTGTACCTGTTTGCCGAGTACATCAACGTGTTTGTGGCTTCGGCCGTGATGAGCACGCTGTACTTCGGTGGCTTCAGCTTCCCTGGTGAGCACCTGCTCTACGATGTGCTGCTGAAGTCGCAGGGCGAGTTGTTCGCGCACAACACGGTTACCATCCTAGGTACCATCACGTTGTTCGCGAAAATCTTCTTCTTTATCTTCTTCTTTATGTGGGTGCGCTGGACGCTGCCGCGCTTCCGCTACGACCAATTGATGCGCTTGGGCTGGACCATGTTGTTCCCCATTGCCATCCTGAACATCCTGCTGACCGGTGCTTTCATCCTGCTGAAGCCTTACATCTTCGGCTAGCGAAGTAGCGCACCATGCCGTGCGCCGCTCACCGTTCAACTGCTACTGTCGATCCTCATGCAACTGACTAATAGAAGAAAACACATCGAGAAGAAGCCGATGACGCTGATGGAGCGGGCTTACCTGCCCTCTATTACCAAAGGCATGCTCATCACGCTGAAGCACTTTTTTTCGAAGAAAGCCACCATCCGATACCCCGAGGAGCAGCGTCCTTTCTCGCCTACGTTCCGCGGCTTGCACGTGCTCAAGCGCGACGAACAAGGCCGTGAGCGTTGCACGGCTTGCGGCTTGTGCGCGGTAGCCTGCCCGGCCGAAGCCATTACAATGGTAGCCGGCGAGCGGAAGAAAGGCGAAGAGAAGCTCTACCGCGAGGAGAAGTACGCCGTCAGCTACGAGATTAACATGCTGCGCTGCATTTTTTGCGGCTTGTGCGAGGAGGCCTGCCCCAAAGCAGCCATTTACCTGCAAGCCGATAAGATGGCGCCGCCCCGCTTCGAGCGCGACGAATTCATCTACGGCAAGGACCGCCTCGTGGAGCCCGTTGATCCAAACGCCCGCAGCCAACGTGGCATTCAACTCACGGCCGAACAAGCCGAGGCCTTGGCCCGCCGAATGGCCGGCATGGAAGCCTAACAATCGCCGTACGCCGCGCTGAGCAAAGCCACCCTAGGTCAGCTTTGCTCAGCGGGACACTCTATTTACCAAGTACCGTAGCCCGAGCATCCTCTCCCCCATGGGTACCTCCTTATTCTACTTCCTTACGTTTGTGGCGCTGCTGTCGGCCCTAGGTGTGGTGTTTGCCAAGAACCCCATCCACTCGGTGCTGTTCCTGATCCTGACGTTCTTCGCCATTTCGGGTCATTACCTACTGCTGAACGCGCAGTTTCTGGCAGCCGTAAACATCATCGTGTACGCAGGTGCCATTATGGTACTGTTCCTGTTCGTGGTGATGTTCCTAAACCTCAACGCCGAAACGGAACCGAATAAGCCAGCCCTGGCCAAGATTACGGCCGCCATTGCCGGGGGCTTGCTGCTGTTCGTGCTTATTGCCGCGCTACGCAATGTAAATCCCGCCGGCGCCGACCTCGCCACCTTCGACTCGCAGATTGGCATGGTAAACCGCCTAGGTCTGGTGCTGTATCAGCAATACCTGCTGCCGTTCGAATTGGCTTCGATACTGTTCCTGGTAGCCATGGTAGGCTCGGTAATGCTTGGCAAGCGCGAAACCGGGGAACGAAATTTTTAATTGCAATTTCTTATAAATGCACAAGCGGCGCCTGATGTTTCAGGCGCCGCTTGTCTTTAATTTTTGGTGCTACCAGATTAGGCTTATCCTCATATCACCATGAAACCACGGCATCCCTTCCGGCTGCTACCTTCCAAACCCGCCTTTACTGCTACCCTGTTAGCAGCTACACTTACTATCTTCCTTGTTTGGTTTATCGGTTTAAGTCAAGATTGGAGTCTGTTCAAAGATTCACTTATAGCACTGACGATCCTTTCCGCTGCTTTTTTCACTTTCGTCACAGCCGGGCTTTGGCACTGGCCGGGTGTATGCCTCGCACCTGCCCATGTTCCGACAGCCGCACGGTTGAGGCGCATACCTTTTCCAAAAAACATTGACATACTCGACGTAGAAGGCCTTGATGCAGGGGAAGGTTGCGGCGGAATGCTTGTCGCAATATTGTTATGGCTACTGGTAGCAGTAGTGGCTGCGCTACTGCTTTGGACGTAGGCCGCAGTAATCTGGGTGGTTTTCCTGGTGTTTGCAGCGGTGCTGTACTGGATTTTCTTCCGAGCGCTGCGGCTGATCTTCCGGCATTCAGCACAATGCAAAGGGCAACTCGGCAGAAGCGCCGGTTATGGATTCATGTATACTCTGCTGTACAATAGCTGGCTGTATGTTATTGTTCTGGCAGCTCATTACCTGCGCTAATTCAAACAAAAGCGGTGCCTGAAGCCCCAAGCACCGCTTTTGTTTTATTCCGCCGATGCAGTTTGGGTAGGCTAAACTTCAGGCGCGGTCATTCGGGCCCAACCGGCGCTGCAGCGGCTCATTTTCTGGCGGAATTTCTCCCGCTCCTCTTCCGTCATGCCTTGCATGCGGGCTTCCATGTTCTGGCGCCAGTGAGCTTGGGCGCGGGCTTTCCAGCCGCCGGCTGGGCCGCCCCGGAAGCCACCAAACAGTATCTTGCTCAGCACCAACAGACCTAGGGCCTGCGCGAACGAGATAAAGGGCAAGCCGAAAATGGCCGGCATCAGCCAGTTCCAGAGTGCCATAACGGCCAGGCTGGCCAACGCCACGAACACGGCCACAAAAAGCAAAAAGCGCAGGCCGCGGAGCAACCAAAAATTGCGGTTCATATCGGGGAGGGAGTTAGTCGAGAAACAAATCGGTGTAGAGCGCCTGCAGTTTGGTGCGGAGTTGCTGCACCGCGTAATGCTTGCGCGAAATCAGGGTTTTCAGCGGAACGCCGGTTTCTTCCGACATCTGCTTGAACGTTTTGCCGTCGAACTCGTGCCACACAAACACTTGGCGTTGGGCGGGCGGCAGCTCTTCGAGGGCGTCCAGAATAGCTTCCATAATGGTTTCGCGCGCCATGGCGGTTTCGGTGGAGTCGTCGGGCGCGGGCAGCACATCGGCTAGTAGCAGAGGCTCATCAGTGTCGGAGGCCGAGTGGTACGAGGCCGCCTCTTCGAGCGACGCAGGCTTGGGCCGGCGGTAGCGGTCGATGATTTTGTTGCGGGCTACCCGAAACAGCCAAGCGGCCATTTGCTCCACGGGCTTCACTAAGCGGTAGCTCTGCACGAGTTCGTAGAAAACGTCCTGCAGCACGTCTTCGGCGTCGGCTTCGTCGGGGATGCGGCGGCGGATAAACGAGAGCAGCTTGCTGCGCTGCTCTCGCACGGCCTCTTGCACCCGGTCGTTTTGCTCGGTCATGGCCGCCGCGGTAGGAAGTATGGTCAATGCCTGTTCCATTCTGAAGGGGAAGACGCAGGCACCGGAAAAATACTTTACCGGGAATAGAAAATTTCGGGGAGTGCGCAGGCACCACGCTGAGCGGTGCAGTTTCGTTTGGTCCTCTTAGCCGACCGCGCCTGTCACCGCTCAGCGCGAAACCTAGGCGTCGGCAGCGGCAGCCTACTCAGCAAAAGGGCGAAAGACAAATGCTGGTGCTTGTGGCCGGTACTTTTCCGCGGGAGTTTTCCGATTTTCAGGATACCTTTGCCCGCTAATTCGGCCTACCGCTGAGGTAGACCTTTTTTCTGCCGCTACCCCGTCCTGAATGGAACAGACGATACCGGAAGTCATCCGCACGATTCCGCTTCAGCACTACATATTCTTTGCCTCTGCCCTGTTCTCAATTGGGGTGTTGGGCGTGCTGAGCCGGCGCAATGCCATTATTATTTTCATGTGCGTGGAGCTGATGCTCAACGCCGTGAACGTGCTGTTGGCCGCTTTCTCGGCCTACCGTGCCGACCCCAACGGGCAAGTTTTTGTGTTTTTCATCATGGCCGTGGCCGCTGCCGAAGTTGCAGTGGGCCTGGGCATCATCGTGATGATTTACCGCAACATTCAGAACACCGACGTCAACCTGCTCGACCGGTTGAAGTGGTAATCATTTTTGCCGGCCCGTACTACGCGGAGTGCTAGCTGCCCTTGGGCATCCTACGCACCAGCTTACCTAGGCCGACACGCAAACAACGCACATCAGCACATCGACGCTCATGGCTGAACAAGCGCCTCTCGCCGTTTTCGGCGGCTCACCGCTGCTCTACATTCTTATTCCGCTGCTGCCGTTTTTGGGCTTTCTCATCAACGGCTTGCTCAACCGTCGCCTTTCGGGCACGGTAGCCGGGCTTATCGGCAGCGCCACCGTGTTGGGTTCCTTCCTGATTTCGGTGTACCTGTTCACCACGTTCCAATACCCCTACGTGGTGCACCTGTTCGACTGGATTTCGGTCGGCTCGCTGAGCATCCCCTTCGCGTACCAAATCGACCAGCTCAGCCTCATCATGCTGCTGCTGGTTACCGGCGTAGGCTTCCTCATCCACGTGTACTCCATCGGGTACATGCACCACGATGAGAACGTGGGTAAGTTCTTCGCCTTCCTCAACCTGTTCGTTTTCTCGATGCTGGTGCTGGTGATGGGCGCCAATTTCGTGATTCTGTTCATCGGCTGGGAAGGCGTGGGCCTCTGTTCCTACCTGCTGATTGGTTTCTGGAATAAGAATACCAACTACAACAACGCCGCCAAGAAGGCATTCATCATCAACCGCATTGGCGACCTAGGCTTCCTACTGGGCATCTTCCTGATCTACTTCACTTTCGACTCGGTGCAGTACGGCGAGGTTTTCCAAAAAGCTTCGCAAATGCAGATTGGCGCGGGCGTGGTTACCGCCATCACGCTGCTGCTTTTCGTGGGCGCTATGGGTAAATCGGCGCAGCTGCCGCTTTACACCTGGCTGCCCGACGCTATGGCCGGCCCCACGCCGGTTTCGGCGCTTATCCACGCCGCCACCATGGTAACGGCTGGTATTTACATGGTGCTGCGCTCCAACGTGCTCTACACCCTGTCGCCCGACACGCTGGAGGTAGTAGCCTGGATTGGCGCCATCACGGCCCTGTTCGCCGCCACCATCGGCGTAGCCCAAAACGACATTAAAAAGGTACTGGCATACTCCACTGTTTCGCAGCTCGGCTACATGTTCCTGGCGCTGGGCATAATGGGCTACAGCTCGTCGCTGTTCCACGTACTCACGCACGCCTTTTTCAAGGCACTGATGTTCCTAGGTGCTGGTTCGGTAATTCATGCCATGAGCAACGAGCAGGACATCCGCCGCATGGGTGGCCTGCGCAAAGCCCTGCCGATTACTTTCCTCACGTTCCTAATCGGCTGCTTAGCTATTTCGGGCATTCCGCCATTCTCGGGCTTCTTCTCGAAAGATGAAATCTTGGCCCACGCCTACGAGCACAACAAAGTGCTGTGGGGCATTGGCCTGCTTACGGCTTTCCTGACGGCCTTCTACATGTTCCGCCTGCTGTTCCTCACCTTTTTCGGCGAGTTCCGCGGCACCGAGGAGCAGAAGCACCACCTGCACGAGTCGCCGGCTAGCATGACGCTGCCGCTCATTATTCTGGCCATTCTGGCTGCCGTAGGTGGTTTCATGAACGCGCCGCTGTTCTTGGGCAAAGGCTACTTGGCCGACTTCTTAGCGCCGTTGTTCAACTACTCGCGCCAACTGAACCCCGAAGCTTTCGGTGCTGAAATCGACCATGCCACCGAGTACATGCTTATTGGCTTCTCGGTAGCCGCTGGTGTGCTGGGTATTGTGCTGGCCTACGTGCTCTACGCCGCACGCCGCACCCGCCCAACCGAAGACAACCAGCCTCGTGGCTTCTTCGAGAACTTGGTGTACAACAAGTACTACGTCGACGAGCTGTACAACGCCCTGTTCGTGCGCCCTTCCATGTTTCTCTCGCGCGGCTTGCACGATGGCGTGGAAAAGCGCGTGGTAGATGGCTCCGTGAATGGACTAGGTCGTTTGGTAATGGGTGGCTCGCAGCTGCTGCGCAACCTGCAAACCGGCCGCGTTGAAACCTACCTGCTGCTGATGGTAATCGGCATCGTGGTGGTGCTGGCCCTGAATTTCATCCGACTGTAATCCATAGGCGGGCTACTCCGCATCCCTCGAAGTTCGCGTTATGCAAACTGCCCTTTTGCTTATTGTTCTCCTTTGGCCGGTAGCGGCTGCACTGTTGCTGCACTTTGTGCGCGGCAGCGCTGCTCGAGCCTTGGCCTTTGGTGCTTCGTTGGTTGAGTTGGCACTGGCCGTTTACATGACGGTCGCGTTCCAAGTCAATTCCCAACCACAATTCGAAATCAACTACCCTTGGTTGGCTTCAGCTGGCATCAACTTCCACATCGGGGTTGATGGCCTGAGCTTGCTGCTGGTACTGCTCACGGCCTTTTTGGTGCCGCTAATTCTGCTCGCATCCTTCCGCCACGATTACGAGAACCCCTCGGTATTCTACGCCTTGGTGTTGTTCATGCAAACCGGCCTCATCGGCGTGTTTGTAGCCATGGATGCGTTCGTATTCTACTTCTTCTGGGAAGTAGCGTTGATTCCGATTTACTTCCTTGCCGGTGTGTGGGGTGGCGAGCGGCGCGTGCAGGTTACGCTTAAGTTCTTTATCTACACCGTGGTTGGCTCCTTGCTAATGCTGGCCGGTTTTGTGTACCTGTACTACATGACGGGTGCTAACGGCGCGGTGCGCAGCTCCGACCTAACCGCCTTCTACAACCTGCGCCTCTCGGCTGCCGAGCAGTCGTGGGTATTCCTGCTGGTGTTCTCGGCCTTCGCCGTGAAGATGCCCATCTTCCCGCTGCACTCGTGGCAGCCCGATACCTACGAGCAAAGCCCCACGCCAGCCACCATGCTGCTGTCGGGCATTATGCTGAAAATGGGTATTTACGGCACCATGCGCTGGGTACTGCCGGTGGTGCCGCTGGGCGTTAGCCAGTGGAGCTGGCTGGTGATGATTCTGGCCGTTATCGGCATCATCTACGGTGCGCTTATCGCCATCCGTCAGCGCGACATGAAGCGCCTGATTGCTTTCTCGTCGCTCTCGCACGTAGGCCTGATGATTGCCGGCATGTTCTCGCTTACGGCCGTAGGCCTGCAGGGCACCGCAATACAAATGCTGGCCCACGGCGTGAACGTAGTAGGCATGTTCTTCATTTCCGACATCATCGAGCGCCGCACCGGCACCCGCCAGATTCCGGAGTTGGGTGGCCTGACGCGCGCTACCCCGCTGTTATCGGTTACTTTCCTAGTAATCCTGCTAGGTACTGTAGCGCTGCCGCTCACCAACGGCTTTGTAGGCGAGTTTCTGCTGCTGATGGGCGTGTACCAGTACAATCCTTGGCTGGGCGCTGTGGCCGGCCTCACCATCATCTTTGGGGCGGTGTACTTGCTGCGTATGTTCCAGAGGGTGATGCTCGGCCCCGACTCGTCGTTTTCCAGCGTTATCCGCGACCTAACCGGCGCTGAGCTGGCTGTGCTCGTGCCGCTTATCCTGATGGTGTTCTGGATCGGGCTGTTCCCTGGCACCTTCCTGCACATTTCGGAGCCCGCCGTGAACAAGCTGCTGGTGCTAATCAACCGCTAAGCCACCCGACTCATGCTCTCGATTATCCTGCTTTCTGTTACCGGGCTGGCCAACCTGTTCCTAGGTTTCCTTCGCTCCAACCGGGTGCTGCTGCCGGCGGTGTTGCTGGTGTTGGCCGTGGTGTTTGCCGTAAACCTATCGGGCATCGACTCCACCGGGGCGCTGTCGTCGTGGAACGCCTCGCCCTACTTCAACGGCATGCTTATCTTCGACCGCTACGCGCAGGTATTCACTGCTGTAGTGGTGCTCACTACGCTGCTGCTGCTGCCGTTCTCGCACAAATACGTGCGCGAAGGCAACCCCAACCTGGCCGAGTACTACAGCCTGATGCTGTTTTCGCTGGTGGGCGCCATCATGATGGTGAGCTACAATCACCTGCTCATCCTCTTCCTAGGTATCGAAACGCTCAGCATTGCCATGTACGTGCTGGCCGGATCCGATAAGAGCAACCTGCGCTCCAACGAAGCTGCCCTGAAGTACTTCCTGATGGGCTCGTTTGCCACCGGCATCCTGCTCTTCGGCATGGCGCTGATTTACGGTGCGTCGGGCACGTTCGCCCTCGATCAGTTGGGCGTGGCCGCCCGGGCGCTGCCCACGGCCAACCCCGCAATGATGCCCATGCTGTACGTCGGCATTTTGCTGATGCTGATTGGCATTGGCTTTAAAATTTCGGCCGCGCCCTTCCACTTCTGGACGCCCGACGTGTACGAGGGTGCACCAACCATCTTCACGGGCTTTATGAGCACCGTGGTGAAAACGGCCGGTATTGCTGGTTTCTTTAAGCTGTTGCTCGTTGCTTTCGCCGACAACTCCAGCAGCATGTGGTTGCCCACGCTCACGGCCATGCTGGTGCTCACGTTGCTGATCGGCAACGTAGGCGCGGTGGCGCAAACCAACGCCAAGCGCATGCTGGCTTACTCGAGCATTTCGCACGCGGGTTACTTGCTGCTGGCTTTGGTAGCCCTGCGCAGCGGTAATTTGTCGGCCAACGCCATCTTCTTCTACTCCCTAGCTTACTCCATTGCAACAGTGGCGGCCTTCGCCGTGCTCAAGCTAGTAGACGACCAACGCGGCCGCGACGACTACGAGGGATTGAACGGCCTGGCCCGCACCAACCCGCTGCTGGCTTTTGCCATGACGGTTTCGATGCTTTCGTTGGCCGGCATTCCGCTCACGGGTGGTTTCTTTGGCAAGTTTTACTTGTTCACAGCTGCAGCTCAAGAAGGCTACATCGGCTTGGTAATCTTTGCTGTGGTGATGTCGGCCATTGGCATCTACTACTACCTGCGCCCCATCATTGCCATGTACATGCGCCCCGCCCCCGAAGGCAACGAAGCTCCGGTCCCCGTTAGCGCGTTTCAGTCGGCGGTGCTGGTGCTGCTGGTGGCCATTACGGTGCTGTTGGGCGTGGTGCCCGGCATTGTGGAAGGCGTTCTGAACGGATAGAGTTTCTGCTTGGCAGTGCAACAAAAAAGGCAGCCCGCGCGGGCTGCCTTTTTTGTGCCCGTTAGGGCAAACTATTTGTGCGTAACCCGAATGCTGATGCGCCGGTTGAGCGCGCGGCCTACCGGAGTTTCGTTGCTGGCTACGGGGTACTTCTGCCCGTAGCCCTTGGCCTCAATGCGGTTTGGGGGCACACCCAGGCCTACCAACGCCGCCATGGCCACGGTAGCGCGCTCTTCGCTTAGCTTCAGGTTTTGCATGAATACGCCCGTGGTATCGGTATAGCCGCCAATCTTCACGCGGGAGCGAGGAAAGCTTTTCAGGATATCGGCCACGTTGCGTAGCTGCGCCATCGACTCGTCGGTGAGCGTTGCTTTACGGGCATCGAAATACACCCGGTCGAAATTGATCCAGCCCTTGGTGCGGTTAATCGAATCGACCTGCACGTTGGCATCGGCCAAGAAGCGGTAGAGGCGGTTTTCGGTGGAGTTGGCGCCCACGGTGTGCGTGGTGCCGCCCAGCAAAGTAAGCTGCACCGGCTTACCCGTATCGTAGATGTAGTTTTCGGTGGCGGCATCGTAACGGCCGCCGCCCGGGGCAGCGTTGCTGGTGGGCGCGTTGCTGGCGGCGCGGGCGGGCACTGCGCTGGGCACTACGCGGTCGTTGGCGGTACCTAAGCCGGCTGTGTAGGAACTGGCCGGAGGCAGGCTGGCTAGTGGGGCCGTGCGGTTCTGGCCCAGAAAGAAGCCCGTAAGCACGGCCAACAGCACCAATAGGGCCGGCCACAACCATTGCCGCTGCGAAAAACCCTCGTGCACCGCTACGGGCTCGTGAACGGGCGGCAGGGGCCGCCGGGGTTCCGGCACGGGCTGCGGCGCCACAAGGGCACTTTCCTTTTCGCCGATCAGCAAGCCCGATACGCTGCTGCGCTGGGCATGTAGCCAACGACCTAGGGCCGGGGCATCGAGCGACTGCCGGGTGGCGTGCTCGCCCAGCACCCCCAGCATTACGGGCGCCACAACGCCAAGCAAGCGCTCTACGGCTGCGTGGCGGATGCCGCTTTCAAGGGCTATTTCGCCCACGCGCCGGTGGTTGTTCTCCGTCAGCAACGACCGGATGAGCTGCTGCCCGCGGTGCGCCGGACTGCTTTCGTTTTCGGCGGCCAGCACATCCGTGCGGCTGTCGGCCCGGTTGGCGTCGAGGGCCATCGTCCAGATGACTTCGCTGCCGCCTACCTGCTCCGAGAGTTTAATAAGGCTGCTGAGCACCAGCGGCACCACCTTAGGCAAAGCTTTCCGAATACCCGTTTCGCTTTCTCCCACCGCTGCACTTACTTGGCTTACGGCTGGTGCCGTGAAACAGGCCAAGACTTCCTCCAACACATTTTGCGACATGACCTAGGGGATAAGAAGTTACACCATAGGTAATAATACAATAATTTATCAACATATTAACAAGGTTATCCACATTGGTTTTGCGCCGGTAGCCAAACAAAAAGGCAGCCCCTTAGGGCTGCCTTGCCATGTGTGAGGTTTGGCTTTTCAGGCCAACCGCAAAACCGCCATTTCGGGCTGATCGGCGTACACCACGGCTGCGTCGTCGAAGGGGTCGTCGCCGCGGAACTTCATCAGCACGCGGGCAGTGGTGATGATGTCTTTCTGGCAATACTTAACGATGCGAGGCAGATCGCGCTCCTCGTAGTACACGCGGGCCACATCGGCGCCGCTGATATCGTCTTTGGGCGTGGGAATGCCGAACATGGCGGCCAGCAGCGCCAGCGAGGTAAAAGACTTCCGGTCGCCGAACTTCCAGAGCTCCATGGTATCAAGGTGGTTTACTTCCCAGGGCTTTTTGCCGGCTACATCGAGCTGGGGCGGCAGCGGCACGCCGTTGATTATCATGCGCCGGGAGAGGTACGGAAAGTCGAACTCCTTGCCATTGTGGGCGCACAGCATGTGGCCGGGCTTGCGGCTTAGCACTTCGGCAAATTCGCGCAGCAAGGCAGCTTCGTCGTCGGCGGCAAAGCTTTTCACCCGGAAGCGCAGCTGCTCCTGCTTGTCGTGGTAAAAGCAACCTAGGGAAATGCACACCACGCGGCCAAACTCGGCGTAAATGCCGGCCTGTGCAAAAAGCGCCGCGGCCGAAAGGCGGTCGGGCATGGGCTCAATTTCCTCGGCACCCCAGCTGGGGTAGCCCTGCTGGCGGCGCAAGCTCTGGGCTTTGTGCTCCCACAGGTGGCGCAGCATCTCGTCGAGCTCGTCGTGGCAACCTACGCAGGGCACGGTCTCAATGTCGAGCACGAAAACGTCGGTAAGCTTGAGGTTGCGGAGTAACTGCATAAGGCACGGTGGAACGGGGGCTCGGTAACGAAGATAGCCCGCGCCCCGGCGAACTATCAAACGTGCGCAACCATAAAATAGGTAGGGCGGGGCCCAAACAAGCCCGCCCGGCTGGTATGGCAACCAACCGGGCGGGTGTATGTTTGGCTCACTCACGGAGCGCAGCTGCCGAGCTGCAGGAGGTGTGTCGGGGCTAGGCGGCGGTACCGCGCTAAGCCAGCGCCGGGCGGCCGATGAGGCACAGGCCCAGCAAAGAAATCAGCAGCTGTTCTCGGGATTTCGTTGACATAACTGCCATTGAAAGAGTGAGATAACAACCTGACTGCGAGAGTCTGATGCAGTAAATATCAGCAGCTCGCAGGCAAGGCACAATCACATGATGATGTGATACAATGTGAGCCGCCCTACCCCTGCCCGGCCCTGGTGCCCGCTTGGGCACCTAGGGCCCTGGCGGTTAGGTGAGGCCTTGGCGCAAGGCTTTGCTTACGGCTTCCGTCATGGAGCGCACGTGCAACTTTTCGTAAATTTTCTTGATGTGCGAGCGAACCGTATCGAGCGAAATGCCGCGGTCGTGGGCAATCATTTTGTAGCTGTAACCCTCTACCAGCAAGCCCAAGATTTCCTGCTCGCGGGCGCTCAGATTGGCCGGCGAGTCTTCTTGCTGGCGCGGAGCGGCCGGTTTCGGGAACAGACGCAGCACCTGGCGGGCAATGGCCGGCGTCATGGGGGCACCGCCGGCGCGCACCTCGCCAATGGCGTCGAGCAACTTGGCGGGGGGCGTTTTCTTCAGCAGGTAGCCATCGGCGCCGGCGCACACGGCCTGAAACACCCGGTCGTTGTCCTCAAACACCGTCAGCATCACCACGCTTACCTTGGGTTGCGAGGCTTTAATGCGCTTGAGGCCCTCGATGCCGTTGATGCCGGGCATGTCGATGTCCATCAGCACCACATCGGGTTTCAGGCGCGGAATGTCGGTTTCTACCTGCTGGCAGTTACCTAGGGCCCCCACCAGCTCGAGGCCGGGCGTGCCGCCCAGCAGGTGGCTCAGGCTCAGGCGCAGGTCGGGATTGTCTTCGTAAATGAGTACGCGGGTAGCGGTTTCCATGTGCTGAACGGTGGTGGATACAAGAGCGGACTGGATGCTGCAAGGTAGACAAAGCCCCGACGCGGCGCCTCGCATAATGATGTGAGGCCGTGGGCACTACTTCATCGGCACGCGCAGCTGCAGTTTAGTGCCTTGCCCGGGCGCGGTGTCAATGTGCAAATCGGCCTTGATGGCAGCGGCGCGGCTGCGCATGTTGGTCATGCCGTTGCCGCCTCCCTGTGCCGGCGCGTTCGGGTCGAAACCGACGCCGTTGTCGTCCACGCGCAATACCAAGTTTCGGTTTTCATAATCGAGCTTAATGGAGGCAAACTCGGCTTTGGAGTACTTGGCGAGGTTGTTAACGGCCTCCTTGAAAAGCAGGAAAAACTCGCGGCGCGCGCGCATGGGCAGGCGGTGCTCGGTAACCTCCGGCGCTACTTTAAAAATAAAGTCGATGCCGCGCGCCTCGAGCACATCGGAGGCGAAGGAGCGCATGCGCGAGGTAACCGATTCCATGCTGTCGTGGGCAGGGTTGATGGCCCACACGATGTCGTCCATCGAATCGAGCATGCGCCGCGACGATTCGCCGATTTGCTCGAGCAGCTGCGACGACTGCTCCACGCTGCCGCGCTGCTGGTGCGTGCGGGCCAACTGACTCAGGATGCTGATGGAGCTAAGCGTCGAGCCCATGTCGTCGTGCAGGTCGCGGGCAATGTTGTGGCGCACCCGCTCCAGGGCCAGCAGCTGGCTTACGCGCACCCGGTAGGCCAGAAACAGCAAGCCGAACACAAACCAGCTCGCCAAGATGCGGAACCACCACGTTTGGTACCACGGCGGCTCCACAATCAGGCGCAGCGCCGTGCCGCTGGGGCTCCATACGCCATCGTTGTTGGCGGCGCGCACCCGAAAGGTGTAGGTGCCGGGGTCGAGGTTGGTGTAAGTGGCCTGGTGCTGGTTGCCCGCGTCGATCCAGGTGTCGTCGAAGTTCTCCAGCTTGTACATGAAGCGGTGCTTATCGGGCAGGCGGTAGTTGAGGGCCGCAAACTCGATGGAGAACAGATAGTCGCGCGGGGTAAGCCGGATTTCGCGGCTTTCGGTGATGCTGGTATCGAGCTCCGAGGGCTGGTTGAACTTGCGGAACCGCGTGAGCACCACCGGCGGCGGCACGGGGTTGTGGCGCACGGCCGTGGGGTAAAAAGCCACCACCCCGTTGGGGCCGCCAAACAGCAGGCGGCCGTCGGCGGCGCGCAGGTAGGCGCCGGCGTTGTGCTCGTCTTGGGGCAGGCCGTCGCGGGTGTCGTAAGTCCGGAACTTGCCGGTGCTAGGCGTAAACTGCGCAATGCCTTTGTTGGTGGCCATCCAAAGCCCGCCTCGCCCGTCGGCCGACATGCCGTAGATAACATTGTTGGGCAGGCCCTGCCGCTCGCGGTACGTTACAAAACGGCCCTTTTCGGCATCCACCATGCAGGTAAGCCCGCCGCCTTCGGTGCCAAGCCACAAGCGCCCCTGCTCATCCTCGAGCATGCAGCGCACAAAGTTGTTGCTGAGGCTGTGCGGGTCGGTTTGGTTGGCCCGGAACGCCCGGCAATGGCCCGTGCGCGGATCGAACAAGCTTAGCCCGCCGCCGCCCACGCCTACCCATATGCGCCCGCGCTTGTCTTGGAATACGCAGCGCACAAAGTTGCTGCTTAGGCTGCGCGGGTCGCGGGGGTTGTGGCGGTACACGGCGCTGCGGCCGCTTACCGGATCGAAAAGGTTGAGGCCGCCTTCGGTGCCTACCCACAAGCGCCCTTGTTTGTCCTGGTAAATGCACCGGATAAAGTCGTCGGAGAGGCTGGTGGGGTCGGCGGGGTTGTGGCGAAAGCGCCGAAAACGCCCGGTGGCCGGGTCGAGGCAGGCCAGCCCCTGGCTTTGGGTACCCACCCACAGGCGCCCGTCGCGGTCGGGCAGCAAGGCCCGGATAAAGTCTTCGGGAAGGCTTTCGGGGTCGTTTTCGTTGTGGCGGTAGGTGGTGATGCGCCCCGTACGGGGCTCGAGCCGGTGCAGACCCAGGGCCTCGGAGCCAAACCAGAGGTTGCGGCGGGCATCCTCGGCAATGGCCCACACCGAGCCCGTAACCCGCAGCGGAATGGGCTGCGCAAAAGCATTGGGCCGCGGGTCGAAGCTGGAAAGCCCGTGCTCGGTGCCCACCCAGTACAAGCCCGAGCGGTCTTCAAACAGGCTGTGCACCTTATCGGTAGGCAGGCCGCGCGGGGCGTTTTGCTGATGGCGCCACACCTCGAACGCGTTGGTGCGGGCATTGTAGCGGCACATGCCCGCGGCCGTACCTACCCACAAGTTCTGCTGGCTATCCACCAGCAAATTGCGGATGTCGTCGGAAGGCAAGCCGCCTTCCGTACCGGGCTCGTGCTGGTAATGCACCTGCTGATTGTTGTTCAGCCCTAGGTAGTAGAGGCCCATGTGCTCGGTGGCAACCCACAGGCCGTTGCTGCGGGTGGGCTCCAGGTCCTTGATGGCGTCGCCGTGTTGCCAACCGGCCAGCGGCACCAGCTCGCCGGTTTGTTCGTTGGCGTAGCTTATGCGGCCTTCGCCGGTGCCTACCCACACGCGGCCGTCGGAGCTTTGCGCGATGCTGCGAATGGAATTGCCGCGTACGCTGCCGCTTACGCCGGGGCCGTGTTTAAACAACCGAAACTTGCCCGTGGCGGCATTCAGCAGATGCAGACCGCCCTCGGTGCCGGCCCAGATGCGGCCCTGACCATCGGCGTACACGGCGCGCACAAAGTTATCGGCCAAGGTGCCGGGCCCACCGGTTTCGTAAATGCGAAAACGTTCGGTAAGCGGGTCAAAGCACGCCAAACCGCCGCCGCCGGTGCCCACCCACACGCCGCCTTTTTTGTCGGTAGCCAACGCCAACACAAAGTTGCTGCCGAGGCTGCCGCGCACTTGCGGGTCGCTGCGAAACACCCGGAACGAGGCGCCGTCGTAGCGGTTGAGGCCGTCTTGCGTGGCCAGCCACAGAAACCCGCGCTGGTCCTGGGCAATGGCGTACACGTTGTTTTCCGACAGCCCGTTTTGCGACGTTAGGGTACGGAACGTAAGATTTTGGGCCAGCCCCCACGAGCTGGCAAGCAGCCAGCAGCACGCTGCTAGCAAGAAGTACAGCCTTGGTAGCTGCGGAAACCCAAAACGCATCATTTAGCGCAAGTAAGCCGGCATATCGCAGCTTGCCAAACGCGCGTGCAATACGGAGCAAGCCGCAGCCAAGCGGGCAAGTTTGCACCCTAGGTCTGGCTCGCTAATCTGCTACCGCCAGCAGTCATCTAGAGCTGATCAAACTGTACCCGATTAAGCTGCAGGTAGGCCAGGAGCTGTCGAAGAGTTCGGCTAGAACTGAGCTCAAAGCCCTCGCTGTTCAGCGACCTGCCGATTGCTATTACGGTCGTGTTTGCCCTAGCTATCCAGCAAGAGGTGCTGCACGACAGGCACCCGCTCGTACTTAGAGCTTAAAGAATTTTCGACTGGATTAGTCATTACGGCTGCAGCTACAAATACCGTCATAGCTAACAAGCATAAGAGACCAGTCCCAACTTCTCTTTAAACAATGATTCCGCGGCTCAAGTGATATGTACTTGAGCCGCGGAATCATTGTTTAAAGAGTAGGTTTTACTCTACTGTTAAGCGCCGTACAATAGTTGCTCCATCAAGGTGAATTTGTATTAGGTACACCCCTTTTGCAAAATCACGTACGTCGATATTATTTTTTACTTCTGCTAGGTCAATTATTTTGACTACACGGCCTGCTAAGTCTGAGATTAAAACTTTAACTGCGCCCGAAGTAACTTTATTGGCCAATTCCAACCGAACATATTGATGCGCCGGGTTGGGAAACAATGCAACTTGTAGGCCGTTATCTGCGGCTTTACCGGACAATATTTGATTTGTAAGCGTTAGAGCAAAACGCCCTCCGATTAGCATCGGTTGTCCCACTGAGAACTGATAAGTTTTCTGCTGAGACAGATTATGCCTTAGCCCCAATTGTTTATCCTCAAGCCAAACATTAGTGCCAACCGGCAACGCATTAACAGATTCTAAATTCAGTTGATGCACTCCAGCATTTGCAACACGGACAGTCAACGGAACGGGCACATTTAGTGACTGCTCTGGCAAACCATTTATGCTCAAGCTTGCATCCCCTGCAGTAATCCAGAGCTGCGGCAGGTCCGACACACTGATCTTTCGTGCGTCCTCACTTGCTTTGAATGTATCAGCACAATCTGGGGCCCAATAAATAGACGCTTCATCAGCCTGCTCTTTATTATCAACTAATGATAGGTTTACGATGGGCCTTGTGTCAGCAGTGGTTCGGCTCACAACAGGATTGACATACGTAGTTGCCCGAGCACTTTGCGGTATTGTGAAAGTAGTTCTATCGGTGTTAACCCGCACAAAAAAGCCTTGCATGGAGGCGATAAACGGATTGCCCACTCCGTTAACATAACTTCTATAATTGCCTGTATAAGTACCTGAGCTTTGGTAGACATACATTGCCCCTTCAACTCCTGCTTGTACCGGTACTTTCGACCAGTCGAGTGGAGCTGCAAAAGGGTTACCTAACAGGTGCCATCCAGATTCGGGCTGCGTTCCACGAGACAACCCAATGAGGGTCACATCACGCTGAATCAGAGAGCCGCTGATCCGCACAGTTCCCGGGGGAATGTGCATAGTGAAGGATTTACCCGCTGGTAGTCCTGCGTCTAACGTTCCCGGCGACGTCCAACCAGCTCCGAAACCGGCCCCAGCCGTCAATCTCGATTCCTCATATGAAAACACCGTTGGATAAGGGTTTACATTCCAGGGGGTCGAACTTGTATTGAAATCCGGATTAACAACCAACGGTCCAGTGGACCGCATATCGCTTAGCTTCCGGTTTTCAACCGGGCTGCTAATATGTCGGTACCCAGGCCCGCTGTTGCGGCTTGAACTGATATAACGCTCTACCGTAACATCTCCAATAATGCTTCCACCAGCATTAACATGCATTGCAGTAGCGCCTAGGATGGAACGAAGCGTCAGGGATGCTTGAACGGTTAAATCTTTCGTGGTTGTTATAACATTGCTAACCTCTACGGCAGTTTTTTGCGTCGTTGGACCGGCGATTATCCATTCCGAGAGGCGGAGTATGCCATTTCCACTAATCGTCGCGGATCTTGGCTCATTGGGCTTACCAGTAATTAGTACAGCCACCGCGGAAACAAAAGAACCATCACATATCAGGTTCCTTTCAACCGTTAGCCTACCAGCACTCAAGCTCATTGTTGCTCCAGTTGCAATAGTAATGTCCCGTGCTGTGGCTGTAGCACTTACGCTAGGATAGCGCGGCACACCTGCTGGTATCAGCGCATCAACATCTGTATCTGGCACACCTGCGTTCCAATTAGCCGCGTTCGCCCACGCGGTGCTGCTTGCTCCGGTCCATGTGGTATAAGGGTACACGGAAAAAGGCGTTGCACTTGTGGCAACTCCTTCTGGGGTTACCACCCGAACAAGGCCAGTTGTGGCACCAACCGGAACTTGAGCACTGATTTGATTTCCCTCTTTGTTAATACTAAAGGATGCGGATAAACCATTAAAAGTTACAGCGGTAGCAGCAGTAAAATTCTCGCCAGAAATAACAACATTAGTGACTGCTGTAGAAACACCAACATTAGGAGTAAAACTGCTAATAACTGGGTATGGCGTAAGCTTGCAAGCGAACATATCCTTTGCACCACTCGCGGTAACTGTTCCAGCCTCTGCGCCGAATGAAATCGTTCCTTGCATTGATCCGGTAGTTAATACGTGGTTATTAACAGGTTGACACGCTACATCCCAAAATATCAAATTGCTGTTTGCTGATACGCGCCTTTCCCAAACTCTTTTACCTGTCGAATCGATGGCCCCCACAATGTTTCCGGCTTGGGTGTTGTTAAGAGTTCCATAACCACATACTACCACTTGTCCATCAGAACCTCGTTGTCCAGCATAAGCAACATCATGTGTATAGCGCGTTCCGTAGGTTTTAATCAATTTAATAGCACCTTTCGACGTAAGGCGGTACACCAACATATCATTGCCTGGCATAGGAAAGGTGCCATCATAAACATTGTAAGTAGTACCGCCTAGACTCATAACATTTCCTGGCATATTTCCGATGCCATAAACGGAGCCAGATTCGTCGCTTACAAGGTCATATACATTAAAATCGGCACCTCCCACGCTCCACCTTGGGTTGAGGTCGGCATCCAGACAGGCGGTAAACTTTGTGTCGGTTGCACTCCAACCTGGCGGCCTGGTGCTTCCTCCCTGAACCGTTCCGCCAAAAGGCGGTGTATAGCCGTCTCGCCCGCCGTAATCGCCGGCTACATACAGCCATTTACGGCGTTGATCAAACCCAACAGCAGTAGGATTTATCTGTTGGTCCTTGCGCACGCGGGAGGCGGTAATTTGCCCCGTTGCATTTATGCGATGAATGATTAATTCAAAAAATGCAGGATTATTGGGATAAGGCTCTACAGCATACGCTAGATAGCCGATCCCATTTTTTTCGTCTAGTGCCAGCTTAGCAACTGTGCGGGCGTAATTATCGGCTACAAAAAGCTTCGCCCAATTAGGTGTTCCATCGGGGGCAAAAGCGACTACAAATGCACAATAATTGTGGGTTGCAAATGTAGTAACAGCAGCAGACATGCCTTCCACATTTACAGTGGATGGGGTATTTCCTGCTGCCCATATAGTACCGGACTCATCCACGCTTAGTTCGGTAATTTTGATTGCACCCCAAGTCGAGCTTATTTGCTTAACCCATTGCGGCTGCCCTGTGGCGTCGTAGCAAATTAGCAAGCACTCAGGGTATGCACTCTGTGCTGTACGTGTAAACGGGCCTACCTTGATACTACCTGTGAATTGTGCTATTGCATAACTATTGCCGTTGGGGGCTACTGCAACGGCAAGCCCCGTTGCCGCTTGATTAGCGGCTCCGGCATTCTTTGCCCATTTAAAATTGGGTTGGGCTATTGCCGAGCTTACAACGCCCACGCACAATACCCAGTAGATGAGGGTGAGCTTAAGCAGCGTTGCACATTTGCCGTAAGGATACCTGTGTAAAACTATTCTCATAAGATATTACTGTTTGGGGAGTAAAGATAAAAAACAAAGCACCTGCAACATGCAATAG